>NZ_CP193624.1:2536273-5072546 GCF_052936025.1 Saccharothrix hoggarensis
CGAGGACCGCGGGTTCGCGCCGGAGATCCTCGACCTCGGCGTCGCCGTGGACGAGCTGGGGGAGCCCGAACTCGGCGACAAGGTCGTGAAGAGCGGGCGGACGACCGGCGTGACGCACGGCGTGGTCCGGCGCGTCGACACGCTGGTCAAGCTCGACTACGGGCCGGGCGTGGGGCAGCGGCAGATCGGCTGCTTCGAGATCGGGCCGGACCCGGCGCGGCCCGCCGCCGACGGCGAGATCAGCATGGGCGGCGACTCCGGCGCGGCGTGGGTGTTCAAGTCCGCCAACGGTCGCACCGCGCGGACCCTGGCGGGCCTGCACTTCGCGGGCGAGGCCGGTGACAGCCCGGACGAGCACGCGCTGGCGTGCCTGCCCGGCTCGGTGTTCGAGAAGCTCGGCATCACGGTCAGGCCGCCGCTGCGGCCCGAGGTGGCCGGGATCGGGGCCGGGTTCGACGAGAACTTCCTCGGCACGCCGGTGGGCGTGCCGGAGCTCGGTGACGCGGCACGCGCCGACGCGGTCGAGCTGAACGGGTCGACGGTGATCGACTACACGCACTTCTCGTTGGCGCAGAGCAAGTCCCGGCGGTTCGCGTTCTGGGTGGCGTGGAACATCGACGGCGGCGGGCTGAAGAAGCTCAACCGCAGCGGCATCCCGTTCCTGCTCGACCCGCGCGTCCCGGCGGAGTTCCAGGTCGGCGACGAGCTGTACCGGGACAACCGGCTCGACCGCGGGCACCTCGCCCGGCGCGCGGACCTGTTGTGGGGCACGAGGTCCGAGGCGGAGCGGGCCAACGAGGACTCGTTCTTCTTCACCAACATCACGCCCCAGATGGACGACTTCAACCAGAGCGCGCGGCGCGGGCTGTGGGGTCGGCTGGAGGACGCCGTGCTGGCCGACGTGGACGTCGACGACCTGCGCGTCAGCGTCTACGGGGGCCCGGTGTTCCGCTCCGACGACCGCGTGTTCCGCGGCGTGCGGCTGCCCCGCGAGTACTGGAAGGTCATCGCGTTCACGTCGGGCGGCGTGCTGAAGGCGCGGGCGTTCGTGCTGACGCAGAACCTGAACCAGCTGGAATCGCTGGAACTGGACGAGTTCCGCGTGTTCCAGGTGGCGTTGGGCGAGGTCGAGGAGCGGTGCGGCTTCACGTTCCCGGCGGCGTTGGCGTCGGCGGACACCCTGGTGCTGCCGGAGTCGGTGGAGGAGCGCAAGCCGTTGGAGGCGTTGACCGACATCCAGTGGTGACGTCAGCCCGGGCGTCGCTCGACCCGGGGTGGAGTCAGCGAGGACGGCGTTTGATCCGCACGACCCAGAACGCGCCGACGGCGATCAACGCCAGCCCGAGTCCGGGCCAGCGGTAGAGGTTGGGCCCGTCCTCCGGGAAGTGGACGACGCTCGGCTTCCGCGGCCGGTAGCGGACCTCCACCCGATCGCCCTCCCGGGGCCGGCGGGCGGACGGCTCCACGTCTCCGGTGACCTGCTTCCCCTGGGCGGTCGTGAACCGCACCGTCGACCGCCACTCGCCGTCGTCCGCCTGGCGCACCCTCACCACTTCGGCCTGGGCGGTGGGCAGGCGGCTCTCGGTGAGCGCGACCCAGCCGCCGATCCCGATCAGCATCACCCCGGACAAGATGAACAGCACAGCCCTCAACACCACGTTCCCCCACTGCCGCGCGTGCGATCACGGCAACCCTACCGAGCGTCACCCCCTGTGCTTCACCGGGAACGGCGGCGGCGTTCCACCAGCAGCCACACGCCGACCCCGACGGCCCCCAGGCCCATGACGGGGATGAAGATCAGGCCCGACTGGTTGTCGGTGTAGTCGATGAACTCCGGGTCGTGCAGGCTGTAGCGGACCTCCACCCGGTCTCCGGGCTGCGGGGACCGGGTGGACTGGGGGAGGTGCCGGGTGACCGGCACGCCGTCGACGGTGGTGAACTCCACCGTCGCCATCCGCTTGGTCTTGCTCACCTGGTGGACGGCGACGACCTCGGCCTCCGTGTCGACCAGGCCGTCGCTGCCGAGGCCGGAGAGGCCGACCAGCACGAACAGCAGACCGACCGCGATGAACGCGACAGCTCTGACCACCACGACCCCCCGTCGAGCGATGAAGCCGCAATCTACCCGACCAGCGTGTAGTCCTTGAGCGTCACGGAGTCGTGCAGCCGCACGCCGTTGCGGTTCATCCTGGCCAGCAACCGACCCCACGACGGCGGCAGGTGGCCGAACAGCCGCATCGCCTGCCGCATCGCCCACAGCTCGCGCGCGGTCGCCGGGATGAGGCGTTTCGCGGTGCCGATCGCGAACGCCCGGCTGCGCCGCACGTAGTCGCCGATCTCCGCCTCGTACGCGGGGAACGCGGTCGACGGGTCGCCGCCCGCCGCCGCCAGCTCGCCCGCCAGCACGTACGCGCCGACCACGGCGAGGCTGGTGCTGCCGCCCACCGCCGGACCCGGGCAGAAGCCCGCGTCGCCGACCAGCCCGACCCGGCCCCGCGTCCACGTGTTCAGCCGCAGCTGGGTGATCGAGTCGAAGTAGAACGCGCCGTCCATCCCCTCCAGCCACCGCGGCACCTCGCCGTCCATGCCCGCGAACGCCTCCCGCAGCAACTCCTTCTGCCGCGCCACGTCCCGGTGGTGGTAGTCGAGCGGACGCTCCGAGCGGAACAGGAACACCGCCCGCGCGTCCGGCAGGTGGTCGGCGCTGTAGATCGCCGCCATCCGGCCCACGTCGGAGTAGGCGACCGTGGTGTTCTCCAGGTTCATGTAGTTCGGCAGCGACAGCACGGCCAGGTACGCGCCGATGAACAGCTCCGGCACGTCGCCGAACACCAGCCGCCGCACGGTCGAGTGCAGCCCGTCCGCGCCGATCACCAGGTCGAACCGGCGAGGTTCGCCGCGCTCGAAGGTGACTTCGACGTCACCGCCCCCGTCGTCGGCGATGGACGTGATCGAGTCGCCGAACACGTATTCCACGTCGTCGCGCGTGGCTTCGAGGAACACCTCGGCGAGGTCGTCCCGCATGATCTCGACGTGCCGGTCGGACACCGCGCCGAACAGCCGGCCCAGGTCGACCTCGACGGGACGCCGCCCCTTGCTGTGCACCACCATCCGGTCGGTGCCGGTGGCCCGTTCCACGATCCCCGGCAGCACGCCCATGCGTTCCACGACGTCCATCGCGGGCCGGAACAGGTCGACCGCGTGCCCGCCGCTCTTGCGCGGCCCCGGCGCGCGTTCGACGACGGTGACCTCGAACCCGTACCTGGTGAGCCAGTACGCGAGCACCGGTCCGGCGACGCTCGCGCCGGAGATGAGAACCCCCATGACCACCCCTTTCTTACTTAACGGATGGTAAGTGGAGGAGTGCGGCCGCACAACGGGTTACTGACCAGTCGGTAAGCTGGGGTTCATGGCGAGAGGCTCCGACACGAAGGCACGCGCCCAGGCCGTGGCGCGCGAGCTGTTCCTCCGGCAGGGCGTGCGGCAGACCAGCCTCCAGGAGATCGCCGACCGGCTCGGGATCACCAAACCGGCGCTCTACTACCACTTCGCGTCACGCGAGGAGCTGGTGCGCAGCATCGTCCAACCGCTGATCGACGACGGCGACGCGTTCGTGGCCGAGCTGGAGTCCCGCCCGCCGCGAGGCCCCCGGCCGTTGCTGGAGGGCTACTTCGACTTCCACTTCAAGCACCGCGAGGTCGTCGCGCTCGTGGTGCGCGAGCTGGTGGCGCTGGCCGACCTCGGCCTGGTCGACCGCGTGCTGGACTGGCGGCTCCGGCTGGCGGCGCTGCTGGTCGGCGAGGACCCGTCGCTGGCCGACGCCACGCGTGCGACGGTGGCGCTGGGCGGGCTCGCCGACTGCGTCCTCGTGTTCGCCGACGAGCCCCTGGACGCCCTGCGCACGGCCGCCGTGGACGCCGCCTGCGCTGCCCTCGGCGCCTGACCGACGCCTGCGCTGCCCTCGGCGCCTGACCGACGCCTACTCCACGGTCACGCTCTTCGCCAGGTTCCGCGGCCGGTCGACGTCCCGTCCCAGGGCGTGCGCGAGGTGGTAGGCGAACAGCTGCAACGGCACCGACAACGTGATCGGGGCCAGCGCGTCGTGCGCCTTGGGCACGCGGATGACGTCCGTCGCCAGTCCCTCCGGCAGGTCGGCGTCGGTGACCGCGATGACCGGCCCGCCGCGCGCCTTGATCTCCTCGATGGTGGCGGTGTTCTTGGCCAGCAGCTCGTCGTCCGGCACCAGCACCACGGTCGGCATCTCGGGGTTGATCAGCGCCAGCGGCCCGTGCTTCAGCTCGGACGCCTGGTAGGCCTCGGCGTGCACGTACGAGACCTCCTTCAGCTTCTGCGCGCCCTCGCGCGCCGCCGGCCAGCCGCGGACCCGGCCGACGAAGAACATGTGCCGCGCGTCCGCGTACTTCCGGGCGATCCGCGCCACCTCGTCCTCGGCCGCGAGGATCCGCGCGAGCTGGTCCGGCAGCCGGGACAGGCCGTCCACCAGCCGGCGGCCCTCGGTGATCGACAGGTCCCGCACCCGGCCGAGGTCGAGCGCCAGCAACGCCAGCGCGACGGCCATCGTGGTGAACGACTTCGTCGCCGCCACCGACACCTCGGGGCCCGCGTGCAGGAAGATCCCGTGCCCGCACTCGCGGGCGATCGTGCTGCCGACCGCGTTGACGACGCCGATCACGTGACCGCCCTTGCGCTTCAACTCCTGCACGGCGGCCAGCGTGTCCAGCGTCTCGCCCGACTGGCTGATCGCGACGTACAGCGTGTCGGGGTCCACGACCGGGTTGCGGTACCGGAACTCGGACGCGGGCTCCGCGTCGGCCGGGATGCGGGCCAGCTCCTCGACGAGCTGCGCGCCCAGCTGCCCGGCGTAGTACGCGGAACCGCAGCCGAGCAGCTTCACCCGGCGGATGCGCTGGTAGTCCTGCGGGGTGAGGCCCACGCCGTCGAGGCGGGCCGACGAGAACCGGTGGTCCAGCCGCCCGCGCAGGCACCGGTCCACCGCGTCCGGCTGCTCGCGCATCTCCTTGTACATGAAGTCCGGGTGCTCGCCCAGCTCGTACTCGGCGCTCGCGACGTCGATCGACGTGGGGGAGCGGGTGGTCGAGCGGGCGTCCATCGTGGACGTCCGGTAGCCGCCGGCGGTGACGGTGGCGATCTCGTCGTCGTCCAGGAAGATCACCTGCTGGGTGAAGCGGACCAGCGCGGTGACGTCGGAGGCGATCAGCATCTCCTGCTCGCCGACGCCGAGCACGACCGGGCTGCCCCGGCGCGCGGCGACCAGCTCGCCCGGCCGCTCGACATCCATCACGATCACCCCGTACGTGCCCTCGACCTGCGCCAACGCCTCTCGCACGGCGTCTTCGAGCCGGTCGGCGGTGCTGCGGGCGACGAGGTGGGCGAGGACTTCGCTGTCGGTGTCGGAGCGCAGGTCGACGCCCTCCGCGACCAGCCGGGCGCGGAGCCGGTCGGAGTTCTCGAAGACTCCGTTGTGGACGATCGCGATCCGCTCGGCGGCGTCCACGTGGGGGTGGGCGTTGCGGTCGCTCGGCTCGCCGTGGGTGGCCCACCGGGTGTGCGCGATGCCCGTCGCGCCCGCCGTGCCGTCCGGCACGGCCCGGCGCAGGTCGCCGACCCGTCCGGCGGTCTTGACGACCCGCAGCCCGCCGTCCTCGTCGGCGACGGCGAGGCCCGCCGAGTCGTACCCCCGGTACTCCAGCCGATGCAGGCCCTCCAGCAGCACGGGCACCGCGTCCCGGGGACCGGCGTATCCGACGATTCCGCACATGCTCCGTGATCTCCCTCAGCCGTAGGTGTGGTGCGCGGGCTAGCCGTAGACGATGCGGCGCAGCCGGCGCTCGGACAGCGGCGGCGCGGCGACCGGCCGCACGTCCAGCTCCTCCAGGAGGAGGGCCCAGATCCGCGCGTTGCCGAGCCCGTCGCGCCGCAGCTCCGCGTGCCGCCGCAGCACGTACTCCTCCGCCGTCTCGACGAAGTAGCCCATGACGTCCGACACCACCCGCCGGGCGAGCGCGGGCGGCAGGCCGGTCGTCCTGACGACGTGCCGGAGCAGGTCCTCCGGAACCTCGTCCCTCACGCGCTCCAGCATGGTCACCACCCAACCACCAGGCCAAACGCCGTGCCCGGATTCGGGCACGGCCTGTCACCCGGGCGTGGACGCGTGAGCGGGCGGGCCGGTGGCGCCGGTTTTATCGTCGGTCCGGGAGGTCCACGTGGTCGAGCGCGTCGAGCAGGCCGAACGGGTGGAGCGGGCCGAGGTCGGACCCGGCGCCCGGCGCGCCGTGATCGCGGTGATCATGCTCGGGATGCTGCTCGCGGCGCTCGACCAGACGATCGTCGCGACCGCGCTGCCGACCATCGTCGGCGACCTCGGCGGCGGCGGGCACCTGTCCTGGGTGGTCACGTCCTACCTGCTGGCCGAGACGATCATGACCGCCCTGATCGGCAAGTTCGGCGACCTGTTCGGCCGCAAGCGGGCGTTCCTGGCGAGCGTCGCGCTGTTCCTGGTCGGCTCGTTCCTGTGCGGCTGGGCCGACTCGATGACGTGGCTCATCCTGGCCCGCGCCGTGCAGGGCCTCGGCGCGGGCGGGCTCATGGTGACCTCCGCCGCCGTCATCGCGGACGTCGTGCCGCTGGCCGAGCGCGGCAAGTACCAGGGGTTCATCGGCGCGGTGTTCGGCGTCGCCACGGTGGTCGGCCCGCTGCTCGGCGGCCTGTTCGTGGACCACCTGAGCTGGCGCTGGGCGTTCTACGTCAACCTGCCGCTCGGCCTGGTCGTCCTGGCGGTCGGCGCGGCGGCCCTGCCCGGGTCGCGCGGCGGCGCCCGCCCGCGGATCGACTACCTCGGCATCCTCCTGATCGGACTCGCCGCGACCGGGCTGACGCTCGTCACGAGCTGGGGTGGCGTCGAGTACCCGTGGGGCTCGGCGACGATCGTCTGGATGGCCCTCGGCTCCCTGGTCGCCCTCGGCCTGTTCGTGCTGGTCGAGACGCGTGCCGCGGAACCGGTGCTGCCCATGCGGCTGTTCCGCGGGCGCGTGTTCACGGTGTGCGTGACCCTGAGCTTCGTCGTCGGGTTCGCCATGCTCGGCGGCGTCACGTTCCTGCCGACCTACCTCCAGTACGTGCACGGCGCGTCCGCCACCCGGTCCGGGCTGGAGATGCTGCCGCTCGTCGTCGGCCTGCTCATCGCCTCGGTCACCACCGGCCACGTGATCGGCAAGACCGGCCGCTACCGGGTGTTCCCGCTGGTCGGCAGTGCGCTCATGGTCGCGGGACTGCTCCTGCTGTCGCGGCTCGGGCCGGAGACGTCGTTCTGGCAGGCGTCCGCGTCCATGCTCGTGCTCGGGCTGGGCGTCGGCATGTGCATGCCCGTCGCGATGGTGGTCGTGCAGAGCACCAGCAGCTACGAAGACCTCGGCGTGGCGACGTCCGGCGTGAGCTTCCTGCGCACGTTGGGCAGCTCGTTCGGCGTGGCGGTCTTCGGCACGGTGTACGCGGGCAACCTGCCGGGCAACCTCGCCGCCGCGACACCGCCCGGCGTCGACCCGGCCGTCGCCTCGAACGTGCGCGCCCTGCACGCCCTGCCGGACGACCTGAAGGCGCCGATCGTCGCGGCCTACGCGGACACGCTGCAGACCGTCTTCCTCGCCGCCGCGCCGGTCGCCGCGGTCGCGTTCGTGGTCGCCCTGTTCCTGCGCGAGGTGCCGCTGCGCGACACCGCCCGCGCCGCCGCGACCGGTGTCGGCGAGAACTTCGCCGCGCCCCAGGACGCCGACTCCGAGCACGGGCTGGAGAGGCTGGTCGCGCTCATCGTCAGCCGGGAGCGCCGCGACCCCACCCCCGAGGTGCTGACCACGTCGGACGTGCCGCTGACGCACGCCCAGGCGTGGCTGGTCGTGCGGGTGTTCCGGCAGAGCGTCGAGCACGGCCACGCCACCCTCGACCGCCTGGCCGACGCCACCAAGGTCCCGGCGGGCGTGTTCGAGCCCGTGGCCCGGCAGCTGCTGACCAGGGGTTACCTCACCGAGGACGACGGCCGGTACCGCTTCACCCCGCAGGGCACCGATGTGTTCGCCCGCCTGGTCGACGCCTGGCGGGGCTGGCTGCTGGTCAAGCTCACCGACTGGAACTGCGACGACGCCGAGTTCACCCGTGCGGTGGACCGGGTGGCCACCGAACTGACGACGAGCGGCCGTGCCCTCGCCACCGGCAGACCCCCGGCGGCCACGGGCGCCGGTCGTGGGTAGGTCGCGGGTCGCGCGGGGTACGGAGGGGGTGTGAACGGGTACGGATCTACACTCGCGCTGGTCGCGGTGCTGGTGCTGCTCAACGCGGTCTTCGCGGGCAGCGAGATGGCGTTGATCAACGTGCGCGAGGGCCAGTTGCGGTCGCTCGAACGGGACGACCGGCCCGCGGCGCGGACGCTGGTCCGCCTCGCGCGCGACCCGAACCGGTTCCTCGCCACCATCCAGGTCGGCATCACGCTGGCCGGGTTCCTCGCCTCGGCGACGGCGGCCGTGTCCCTGGCCGAGCCGCTGGTGCCCGCGCTGTCGTTCTTCGGCGGCGGGGCCAACGCGGCCGCGATCGCGCTGGTCACGGTCGTGCTGACGTTCCTGACGCTGGTGCTCGGCGAGCTGGCGCCGAAGCGGCTGGCGATGCAGTACGCGTTGCCGTGGGCGCTGCTGGTGGCCCGGCCGCTGCACGCCCTGTCGACGGCGTCCCGGCCGGTGGTGTGGGCGCTGAGCGCGTCCACGAACGTCGTCGTGCGCATGTTCGGCGGGCGGCCCGACGCGGAGTCCGAGCAGATGTCGGCGGAGGAGCTGCGCGAGCTGGTCTCCGTCCAGCAGGGCCTCGACCCCGAGCAGCACCGGATCATCACCGGGGCCCTGGACATCACCGAACGGCGGCTGCGCGAGGTGCTGGTGCCGCGCCGCGCGGTGGTCACCCTCGACGCCGACCTCGACGTGCCGTCCGCCCGCGCCGAGCTGGCCCGCTCCGGCCACTCCCGCGCGCCCGTCGCCAAGGGCGGGCACCTGGACGACGTCGTCGGCGTCGTGCACCTGCGCGACCTGCTCGACGACGGCGTCCGCCTGGTCGACGTGACCCGGTCGCCGCTGGTGTTCCCCGACACGGTCCGGGTGTCCGACGCCATGCGGCGCTGCAAGGCGGCGCGCGAGCAGCTGGCGCTGGTCGTGGACGAGCACGGCGCGGTGGCCGGGATCATCACGCTGGAGGACCTGCTGGAGGAGGTCGTCGGCGAGATCCTGGACGAGACCGACCGCGACGTGATGGCCGTGCGCAGCGGCGCGGACGGGTCGATGGTGCTGCCCGGCACGTTCCCGATGCACGACCTGACCGACATCGGCGTCGAGCTCCCCGACGCGCCCGCGGGCGACTACGCCACCATCGCGGGCCTGGTCCTGGTCCTGCTCGGCCGCATCCCGGACGCGCCGGGAGACCGGGTCACCGTGTCGGACTGGACGGTCGAGGTGCTGAAGGTCGAGCACCACGCCATCACGTCGGTGCGCCTGCGGAGGCGATGAGGCCCGCCGACCTCGCTGGGGCGGGCGGGCCCGCCCCAGCTCCGGGACGAATCCCTAGCGGCCGGCGGCGGCCACCCAGGCCTCCAGCCCGGCGACGTCGCGGGGCAGCGCCGACGACAGCACCCGGTTGCCCTCCGGTGTCACCACGACGTTCTCCTCCAGCCGCACGCCGATCCCGCGCAGCTCCGGCGGCACGGTCTCGTCGTTCGGGTGGAAGTACAGGCCCGGCTCGACGGCCAGCGCCATGCCGACCTCCAGCGTGCCCTCGTGGTAGGCGGTGGACCGGGAGTTGGCGCAGTCGTGCACGTCCAGCCCGAGGAAGTGGCCGACGCCGCACGTGATGTAGCGGCGGTGGTGCTGGCCGTCCGGGTCGAGCGACTCGTCCACCGACACCGGCAGCAGGCCCCAGTCGTGCAGGCCCTCGGCGAGCACGCGCATGGCCGCGGTGTGGAAGTCGCGGTACGCCGCGCCCGGCCGGACCGCCGCCAGCGCGGCCACCGACGCCCGCTCGATCAGCTCGTGCACCTGCCGCTGCGCCGGGCTGTACCGGCCGGACACGGGCAGGGTGCGGGTGATGTCGGCGGTGTAGAGGGTCTCCAGCTCCACGCCCGCGTCGAGCAGCAGCACGGCGTCCTCGGGCACCGGGCCGTCGTTGCGCACCCAGTGCAGCACCGGCGCGTGCGGACCGGCGGCCACGATCGAGGCGTAACCCGGCCCGTTGCCGGCAGTGCGGGCGCGCCGGTCGAACGTGCCCTGCAACCAGCGCTCGCCGCCGCCCTTCACGGCCGTCCGGAGCTCGGCGGCGACGTCGGCGAAGCCCTGGACGGTGGCGTCCACGGCGGCCTGGAGCTGGCCGACCTCCCAGTCGTCCTTGATCCGGCGCAGCTCGGCCAGCACGGTCCGCAGCTCGGCGGTGTGGTCCGCGCCCGCCAAGGCGTCCAGCAGCGGGTCGACGCCCGCCGTCGCGTGCACGGCGGGCAGCCTGCCGCGCAACGCCGACGGCAGCTCGTGCAGCGGCCGGCAGCGCACGCCCAGCGCCTCCGTCCACTCGGCGAGACCGGGCACGGGGCCGATCCACAGCTCGCCGTCGCGGGCGTTGGCGAAGAAGTCCGGCTCGTCCGGCCCGGCCGGCGGGCGGAGGAACAGCTCGGCGTCGTGCCCGCCCCCGACCGGGTGCATGACCAGCACCGCGCCCTCGGCGGAGCAGCCCGTCAGCCACGAGAAGTCGCTGTCGGGCCGGAAGCCGTGGTCGGTGTCGTTCGAGCGCACCGGCGCCCAGCCGGCGGCCACCGCGATCCGCGCGCCGGGCAGCGCGGCGCTGAGCCGTTCCCGGTGCGCGGCGGCGGCCTTGGCGGCGCCGGGCGCGACGCGCGCGGCGCGGTCGGCCGGGCCCCAGCCGTGCTGGACGAACTCGCGGAACCCGGAGGCGTCGACGAGCTTGCTCGGGTCGCGGCGGGCGGGTTTGGTCACCGTGGGCAGCCTTTCGGGTCGTGGCCGTGGTCCGCCCGGTCGCGATCGGCGGCCGGGCGTCACCCACGATGCTCTCACCAGCCCCGTGGTGCCCCGACCGGGTGGCTCGATGACCGAAACGGCCTACCCCGGTCGGGCGATCCGGTAGGCAACACCCCACGGCTACTACGGCAGGGGAAGAGCATGCGTCCCGAGGACGTCGTCGAACTGCGGGTCCACGGGGTGTCGGGCACCCCGCCCGAAACGATGCTCGGCGACCCGTACCCGACCCCGGTGGCCGGTGACGACGTCGCCCGGTTCCTGCGGGCGGGCACGCCGGCGCGCGCCCCGTCCAGCGGGCGGACCCGCACCGTCGAGGCGTTCCACTGGGGCCGGTTCACCTCGGGCGGCGCGAGCCGGGCGCTGTGGCTGGTGCTGATCCCGTTCGCGATCCTCAACCTGGCCCGGTACGCGCTGCTCGGCGCGAACCGGTTCGCCGAGGCGGTGCTGCGGCTGCTCGGGCTGGTGCTGACGGCGATGCTGGTCACCGCCACCGCGTACGTCTCGCTGGAGCTGCTGGTGCGGCAGTGCGCGGGCACGGCGGCGTGCCGCGCGGAGCGCCTGGGGTTCTTCGCCGGCTGGCCGTTCGGCGCGATGCTGCTGGTCGGGGCGGTGCCGCCGGGCCTGGTGATCACCGTGCTGTGGTGGTTCGGCCGGCAGACGTTCCTGTACGAGCCGAAGGGCACCCACCACGTGTGGGAGACCCGGTCCGGGAGCCTGGGCGACTACGCGTTCTGGCACACGTCGCCGCGCACGCCGGTGCTGCGTGACGCGCACGTGGCGGCGGCGTGCGCGGTGGTCGGCGTGCTGTACGCGGGCGCGTTGCGGACGGCGCAGCCGGGCCGGCCGTCGGACGCGCTGTCGTGGTCCGTCGTCGGCGTGGGCGTGCTGGTGCTGCTGTGGGCGGTCGGCTGCGTGGTGATGTCGCCGGACCGGCGGGAGGTGAACTCGCGGGCGCTGAAGTGGACGTCGGCGGTGTACCTGCTGGTGGCGGCCGGTGTGGCGACCGCGGTCCTGTGGCGGCTGCCGGTGGGCGCGACCGGGTCCGTGACGCCGCTGGCCGGGTTCGAGGTGGTGACCAACGTGCTGTCCGCACTGGCGGTGGTGCTGCTGGTGGCGCTGTTCGTGGCGTGCGTGCGCATGCGGCACGCGCCGCGCGGTGTCGAGTTGATGGTGGCGGACAAGAGGTTCCGGCCGATGTGGCACGGCTACGGGGCCGTGGTGATCGCGGCGGTCGCGACCACGCTGGCGGTCGGGTTCAGCGGCGGGCTGGCCTACCGGGTGGTCGACTGGGTCGGCGACCCGGTGCCGGAGGCGGGGCGGCCGGGGCTGGTGCTGGGCACGGGTTACCTGGTCGGCGCCGGGCTGTGGGGCGTGCTGGCGATCGCGTTCCCGCTGCTCGTCGCGCCGGTCGTGGCGGCGATGGTGCGGCAGGTGTCGAGCGCGTCGTGGTTCGCCGCCGGGTCGCTGGCGGCGGGCGTCGCCGTGCTGCTGCGGTGGACGTCCGTGCCCGGCTGGGCGTTCTGGGCGGCGGCCGTCGTGGCGGGTCTGCTGTACGTCGTCGGCGTGGGTTCCTGCCTGCGGCACTCGATCGGCGCGGCGGTCCGCGACGGCGTGCTGGCCGACTACCCGGGGCGGCCCGACCGGCCCGGCGTCCGCAAGGTCGCGTTCCACCAGCGGCTCGCCTCCGGCAAGTACCGCTACCACTGGCTGCTCGGCGCGGTCGCGCTGCTCGGCGGCGTGCTGGTGGCGGCGGGCGGCGGTGTCGCGCTGGCCCGGCTGGCGCACCCGGACTGGCGGTCCGCGCCCGCGCCGGGGCTCGCCGAGTGGCTGTCGAGCCTGCCCGCGCGCGAACTCGGCGCGTTGGGCAGCCTGGTCGTGTCCGGACTCGTCGTGGTGCTGTTGTTGTTGGGTGTGCGGACGTGGCAGAGCCCCCGCATGCGCACAGCCGTCGGCATCGTCTGGGATCTGGTGGCGTTCTGGCCGCGCCTGGCGCACCCGATCTGCCCGCCGCCCTACGGCGGGAGGGCCACCATCGAGCTGACCTCGCGCGCCGTCCGGCTCGCCGGGCACCACGACGTGAGCGCGGTCGTGCTGTCCGGGCACAGCCAGGGGAGCGTGGTGTGCGTCGCCGCGTTGTCGTTGCTGCGCCGGGAGAGCGAGCGGCCCGACCCCGCCGACGGCGAGCGGTACATCAGGCAGGCGGACGCGGCGGCGGCGCTGCGGCGGGTCGGCCTCGTCACCTACGGCTCGCAGCTGCAGTGGGCGTACTCGCGGCTGTTCCCGCACTACCTCGGGCACGCCGAGCTGACCCGCCTGCACCACGACCTCGGCGACCGGTGGTGGAACCTGCACCGGCTGACCGACCCGCTCGGCGGGCCGGTGCAGGTGTGGCCGAAGACCGACGACGAGCCGGTGGCGGCGGGCGCGAAGCTGTGGGGCGTGCGGTGCGGCAACGACGTCCGGCTGCGCGACCCCGAGTTCCTCGACCCCGACCCGGACATGGTCGCCTCGCCGTTGCGCGGGCACAGCGACTACTACGACGACCCCGTGTTCGACGAGGTGGTGGCGCGCGTGGCGGACGCCGTCGCGAACCCGCGCGCGACCGTCGTGGTCACCGGGCCGGCCTTGGCGGGGGAGCCGTTGGGGCGGTAGCGGCGCCCTGCCGCACGCCCTGCCGCACGCCCTGCCGCACGCAAGGCCGCACGCACGGCCGCACGCAGGCCTGCAGGCCGGGCAGCACGCACGGTCGCATGCGGAGCACCACGCGGGGCTTCGCGCGGGCGCGGTCCGGGCGCGGAGTAGGTTGCCGTTCGCTGCTCGCCGTCCGACCGGGAAGTCCAGATGATCCAAGTCCTCGCCACCGCGCTGACGGTCGTGGCGCTCGTCGCGGCCCTGTGGTCGCTGGTGCTGATGATCGCGGACCGGCCCATCACGCTCGCCACCAAGCCCACCCTCGGCCTCGCCGCCGTCGTCGTGCTGCTCGAAGTCGGGCTGCTCGCGCAGGCGGTCGTCGGCGTGGTCAACGTCCTGGGCGCCGACCGGGAGCTCGACCGCGCGACGTTCGTCGGCTACCTGATCGGGGCGGCCGTGGTGCTGCCGCTCGGCGCGTTCTGGTCGCTCGCGGAGCGGTCCCGGTGGGGCGCCGGGACGCTGGCGGTGGCGTGCCTGAGCGTGCCCGTGATGATCCTGCGGCTCAACCAGGTCTGGGCCGGGCATGGGTGACCGGCTCGCGGAAGCCACCCGGTCCGGTCCGGGACGGCTGCTGATCGCCGTGTACGGCATCTTCGCGCTCGCGGCCGCGGCCCGGTCGGCGGTCCAGATCGCCACCCGGTTCGGCGACGCGCCGCTGGCGTACGCGCTGTCCGCGTTCGCGGCCGCCGTGTACGTGGTGGCGACGGCCGCGCTGGCCGGCGCGGTGCCGCGGCGGATCGCCTACCTCGCGTGCGGCGTCGAGCTGGCCGGCGTGCTGGTGGTCGGCGCGGCGAGCCTGGTGTTCGCCGACGCGTTCCCGGACGCCACCGTCTGGTCGGACTTCGGTGGCGGCTACGGGTTCGTGCCGCTCGTGCTGCCGGTGCTCGGCCTGCTGTGGCTGCGGCACACCGGCCGCACCGCACTGCGGAACCCCGAACCGGGCCGCTGAACCCGGCGGCACGCCGCCCGCGTAATGCAGTCGGGTCACCGGGCGCCACGCCCCGGCGGCCCTTCCGCGGTGGCGGCCGACCCCAAGGGCGTCCGGCAGGGAACGCCGTCGTGGAAGCCCGAGGCCGGGGGCGCGTCCCCCGGCCTCCGCGGCGTCCGAGGACCGGTCCCGGGGTCCGTCGAGGACCGCTCGAAGATCGCTCGTGATGAAGATCACCTGGCCGCGACGGCGAGGCCGCGGACAGTGTTGACGCTGGTCAGACCGCAGGTGGGCGGTCGGCGAATCAACCCATGTCTGAGCCTGTTCTCAGGTTCCGTGTGCGAGCGTTCGTCGCATCCGCCCGCGGCGCCCCCGCGCGTCGTCCGGTCGTCGGCCCCCGCCGATCGCCACGCGTCGGCAGGTCCGCTCACCAAGGAGATTCCCACGATGTCCGTGCTGGCTCGACTGAGCCTGGCCAACCGAAGCCTCGTCGGGCTGCTGAGCCTGCTCGTGATCGGTTTCGGCGTGTTCACGCTGCCCTCGATCAAGCAGCAGCTCTTCCCGTCCATCGAGCTGCCCGCCGCGGTGGTCATCGCGCCCTACCCCGGCGCGTCGCCGGACCTGGTGGACAGCCAGGTCGCCGAGCCGATCCAGGCCGCCGTGCGCGGCGTCGACGGCGTCGAGCAGGTGCTCACCCGCTCCGCCGAGAGCTCCGCGACGGTGCAGGTGATGTTCACCTACGGCACCGACGTCGACGCCGCCGTGGCCCAGATGCAGCAGGCCGTGAACCGGCTGCAGCCGCGCCTGCCGCAGGGCGTCGAGCCGACCGTCGCCCAGGGCAGCACCGACGACATCCCGGTCATCGCGCTCGCCGCGACCACCGGTGACGACGACCTCGCCGCCGCGGCCCGGCTGCGCGCCGAGGTCGTGCCCGACCTCGAAGCCATCCCCGGCGTGCGCGAGGCCACCGTCAGCGGCGAACGGGACCGCCAGGTCACCGTCACCGTCGACTACGCCAAGCTCGGCGCGGCCCGGGTCGACCCGCAGGCGTTGACCGCCGCGCTCACCTCGGCGGGCGCCGTCGTGCCCGCGGGCACCGTGCCGGACGCGGACAAGACGCTGACCGTCCAGATCGGCAGCCCGGTCGGGTCCGTCGAGGACCTGCGCGACCTCGTGCTCGCCTCACCCGCCGGCCCGGTGAAGCTCGGCGCCGTCGCCGCGGTGGAGTCCGGGCCCGCCGCCGCCACCGTGCTGACCCGCACCGACGGCCAGGCCACGCTCGGCGTCAGCGTCACCATGACGTCCGACGGCAACGCGGTGGAGATCTCCCGCCAGGTCCGCGACCGCCTCGGCGAGTGGGGCGAGGCCACCGGCTCCACCCTCACCGTCGCGTTCGACCAGGGCCCCGAGGTGGAGAAGGCGATCAGCGGCCTGACCACCGAGGGCCTGCTCGGCCTGCTGTTCGCGGTGATCGTGATCCTGCTGTTCCTGCTGTCGGTGCGGTCCACCCTGGTGACGGCGGTGTCCATCCCGCTGTCCGTGGTGGTCGCCCTGATCGCCCTCTACACCGGCGACCTGTCGCTCAACCTGCTCACCCTCGGCGCGCTCACCATCGCGGTCGGCCGGGTGGTGGACGACTCGATCGTGGTGCTGGAGAACATCAAGCGCCACCTCGGGTACGGCGAGGACAAGGAGCGCGCCGTGCTCGACGGCACGCGCGAGGTCGCGGGGGCGGTGACGGCGTCCACGCTGACCACGGTCGCGGTGTTCCTGCCGATCGCGTTCGTCGGCGGCATCGCGGGCGAGCTGTTCGGGCCGTTCTCCATCACGGTCACCGTCGCGCTGCTCGCGTCGCTGCTGGTGTCGCTGACGATCGTGCCGGTGCTGGCGTTCTGGTTCCTGAAGCGCCCGGCCGTGCCCACCGACCCGGAAGCCGCCGAGCGCGCGCTCCAGGCGGCGCTGGAGAAGGAGAAGCGCAGCCCGTTGCAGCGCGCTTACGTGCCCGTGCTGCGGTTCGCCACGACGCGGCGCTGGGTGACGTTGCTGATCGCGGTGCTGATCTTCGGCGGCACGCTCGGCCTGGCCGGCTCGCTGGAGACCAACTTCATCGACAACGGCGGCGGCACCGCGTTGCAGGGCACCCAGAAGATGCCGCCCGGCACCAGCCTGGCCGCCCGCGACGACGCGGCGCGCAAGCTGGAGGGCGTGCTGGCGGAGACCGAGGAGGTGGAGACCTACCAGGTCACCATCGGCACGGACAACAGCCTGGCCGCGTTCGGGTTCGGCGGTGACGGCGACACCCGGGTCCGCGCGACCGTCCGCGAGGGCACCGACCTGGAAGCCGTGCAGGACCGGCTGACCGAGCGGCTGGCGAACACCGCCGGCGCGGGCGAGGTGGCGTTCGGCGCGGCGGCGTCCGGCTTCGGCTCGGACACCATCGACGTGCTGGTCACCGCGCCCGACGAGGCGACGCTGCGGGACGCCGCCGAGCGCGTCCGGGAGGCCGTCGCCGGCGCGCCCGGCGTCGGCGAGGTCACCAACGACCTGTCGGTGAGCGCGCCGCGCGTGCAGGTCGCCGTGAACCAGGAGGCCGCGGCGGCACGGGGGCTCAGCGGCCAGACCATCGGCCAGTTCGCCGCGCAGGCCTTGCGCGGGGTGCCGGTGGCGGAGCTGCCGGTCGACGGCCGGTCCCAGCGGATCGTGCTGCGCACCGGCACGGCCCCCGCCGACGTGACCGCCCTGCGCGCGCTGCCGCTGCCCGGCGGCGTCACGCTCGGCCAGGTCGCCGAGGTGTCCGTCGTGGACGGTCCGGTGCAGGTCCGCCGCACCGACGGCGCGCGCAGCGCCACGATCTCCGCCAAGGCCACCGGGTCCGACCTGGGCGCGGTGACCGCGGACCTGACGTCGCGGCTGAACGCGCTGGACCTGCCCGCCGGGGCGACGCACGAGCTCGGCGGCGTGAGCGCCGACCAGGCCGAGACGTTCGCCGACCTCGGCCTGGCCATGCTCGCGGCCATCGCGATCGTGTTCCTGATCATGGTGGCGACGTTCCGCAGCCTGGTGCAGCCGCTGATCCTGCTGGTGTCCATCCCGTTCGCGGCGACCGGCGCGATCGGCCTGCTCCTGCTCACCGGCACGCCGCTCGGCCTGCCCGCGCTGATCGGCATGCTGATGCTGGTCGGGATCGTGGTGACCAACGCGATCGTGCTGATCGACCTGGTCAACCAGTACCGGCGGGACGGGATGCCGGTGCGGGAGGCGGTGGTCGAGGGCGGCCGGCGGCGGTTGCGGCCGATCCTGATGACCGCCGCGGCCACGATCTTCGCGCTGCTGCCGATGGCGCTGGGCATCACCGGCGAGGGCGCGTTCATCGGCAAGCCGCTGGCGATCGTGGTGATCGGCGGGTTGATCAGCTCGACGCTGCTCACCCTGGTGCTGGTGCCGACGCTGTACTCGATGGTCGAGGGCCGCAAGGAGCGCCGCCAGGCGCGCAAGACCGAGCGCCCCGTCGAGGACCGCGAGCCGGTCACCGTCTAGTTCGGCCTGGTGGAAGGTCCCGCTGCCCGACCCGGGTGGCGGGACCTTCGTCGTCTGACGGCGAATCGGGTTGCCGCACCGCCCACAATGGCCACATGGTCACGATGGTTCCGGTGCTGGAGCGTTGGGTGGTCGTGGAGTGCCCGTTCTGGGCCGTCGAGCCGGGGCCGTTCCACCCGGCCGTCTCACGCACGCCCACGCCGGGGGAGGTCGGCGCGTTGGCCTGGGCGCTGATCGGCCGTGTCGACGACGTGGCCGAGGCGGTGGACGCGGCCGAGGCGGTCGACGCCTTCCTGGCCTACGACGACGACCACTTCAGCGTCCCCGGCGGCCTCCGGATCACCTCGGACGGGGTCGTGGTCGAACCGGGCTGCTGCGTCGGCCTGGAGGAGTGGCGAGACTGGGTGGACGTGCTCGCCGGCCGGGTGATCTGGCTCGGTCACAGCCCGGACGTCCAGGTGGAGCAACTCGGCCCTGTGGTGCGCGTCTGGTGCGACGAGGACCTGACCAACCCCGGGTTCACCGGGCCGCACGTCGACCTTCAGCGCGACGCCTTGCCGGGACTCCTCGAGGACGTCCGGCGAGACCTGCTCGGGTTCCTCGACGCCCTGGGCGAGTGGGCGCGCGTCACCGTGCCCGCCCATGCCGACCGGCTGGTGGAGGCCGTGGACCGGCGGCTGGTGATCAGTCCGCCCCTTGACCTCTGACCACTTCCGCGCGCCGCAGCGCAGGCCGTCGATCAGCCCGCGTTTCGTGACGACGGAACCCGTGGCCGGCAGGACCGGGCGGCCTCCCGGATCACGCCTCGGGCTCGTAGGCCAGGTTCGGCCGCAGCCAGCGCTCGACCTCCGCCACCGGCATGCCGCGCCGCGCCGCGTAGTCCTCCACCTGGTCACGCCCGATCCGGCCCACGGTGAAGTACCGCGACTCCGGGTGCGCGAAGATCACACCGCTCACCGCCGCCGCCGGCGTCATGGCGAACGACTCCGTCAACGCCAGGCCGATCTTCTCCGCCTCCAGCAACGAGAACAGGTCCTGCTTCTCGCTGTGGTCCGGGCTGGCCGGGTAGCCGAACGCGGGCCGGATGCCGCGGAACCGCTCGGCGTGCAGGTCCTCCAGCGCCGGGTCGGCGTCCGGCTCGAACCAGTCCCGCCGCGCCTGGAGGTGGACGTACTCGGCGAACGCCTCCGCCAACCGGTCCGCCAACGCCTTCACCATGATCGACTTGTAGTCGTCCTGCTCCTGCTCGTACCGCCGGGCCAGCTCCTCCGCGCCGTGGATGGCCACCGCGAACCCGCCCAGGTGGTCGCCCTCCGGCGCCACGTAGTCGGCCAGGCACCGGTTCGGCCTGCTCTGCGGCTTCTGCGTCTGCTGGCGCAGCATCGGCAGCCGCCGCCCGTCCACCACGATGTCGTCGCCCTCGGAGTGCGCGGGCCAGAAGCCGTACACGCCCTTCGCCCACAGCGACCCGTCCGCGACGATCCCGTCGAGCATCGCGTTCGCGTCCTCGAACAGGTCACGCGCGACCGGGTTCTCCAACACCTTCGGGTACTTGCCCTTGAGCTCCCAGGCCAGGAAGAAGAACGTCCAGTCGATCATCTCGCGCAGCTCGGCCAACGACGGCTCCACGACCCGCAACCCGGTGAACGCCGGCGTCGGCAGCTCCTCGAACGACACCGCCTCGGCGTTCGCCCGCGCCTGCTCCACCGTGAGCATCGGCGTGCTCTGCCGGTTCTCGTGCTCCTCGCGCAACCGCTGCTGCTCCACGCGGGTCGCCACGCCCAGCTCCTCGGCGCGCTCCTCGTCCAGCAGCGCCGACACCACGCCCGCCACCCGCGACGCGTCCAGCACGTGCACCGTGGTCGCGTCGTACGCGGGCGCGATCCGGACCGCGGTGTGCTGCCGCGACGTCGTCGCGCCGCCGATCAGCAGCGGCAGCTTCATCCCGCGCCGCTGCATCTCCGCCGCCACCGACACCATCTCGTCCAGCGACGGCGTGATCAGCCCGGACAGGCCGATCGCGTCCGCGTTCTCGGCGATCGCCGTGTCGAGGATCTTCGCCGCGGGCACCATCACGCCCAGGTCGACCACGTCGTAGTTGTTGCACCCCAGCACCACGCCGACGATGTTCTTGCCGATGTCGTGCACGTCGCCCTTCACCGTGGCCAGCACGACCTTGCCGTTGCCGCGGGTGGAGCCGGAGGCTTCCTTCTCCGCGTCCATGTACGGCTCCAGGTGCGCGACGGCGCGCTTCATCACCCGCGCGCTCTTCACCACCTGAGGCAGGAACATCTTGCCCGCGCCGAACAGGTCGCCGACGACCTTCATGCCGTCCATCAGCGGACCCTCGATCACGTCCAGCGGACGTGCCGCCTGCAGCCGCGCCTCTTCGGTGTCCTCGACGATGAAGTCCACGATGCCGTGCACCAGCGCGTGCTCCAGCCGCTTCCCGACCGTGCCCTCGCGCCACGACAGGTCGACCTCGCGCTTGGTGCCCGAGCCCGACACCGTCTCGGCGAACGACACCAGCCGGTCCGTCGCGTCGGGGCGGCGGTCGAACAGCACGTCCTCGACCAGCTCCAGCAGGTCCTTCGGGATGTTCTCGTACACCGCGAGCTGACCGGCGTTGACGATGCCCATGTCCAGCCCCGCGCGCACGCCGTGGAACAGGAACGCCGAGTGCATCGCCTCGCGCACGGTGTCGTTGCCGCGGAACGAGAACGACAGGTTCGAGATGCCGCCGCTGATCCGGACGCCCGGACACCGCTCCTTGATCAGCGGGACGGCGTCCAGGAACGCCTTCGCGTACCCGTTGTGCTCGGCGATGCCGGTCGCGACGGCCAGCACGTTCGGGTCGAAGATGATGTCCTCGGCCGGGAAGCCCGCCTGACCCGTCAGCAGGTCGTACGCCCGCCCGCAGATCTCCACCTTGCGCTCGGCGGTGTCGGCCTGGCCCTTCTCGTCGAACGCCATCACCACGACGCCCGCGCCGAAGTCGCGGATGCGGCGGGCCTGCGCGAGGAACTGCTCCTCGCCCTCCTTCAGGCTGATCGAGTTGACCACGCCCTTGCCCTGCACGCACTTCAGCCCGGCTTCGAGCACGCTCCACCGCGAGCTGTCGATCATGATCGGCACGCGGGCGATCTCGGGCTCGGTGGCGATCAGGTTGAGGAACGTCGTCATCGCCCGCTCGCTGTCGAGCAGGTCGGCGTCCATGTTCACGTCCAGCAGGTTCGCGCCACCGCGCACCTGCTCCAGCGCGACGTCCACGGCCGCCTGGTAGTTGTCGCTCTCGATCAACCGGCGGAACTTCGCCGAACCGGTCACGTTGGTGCGCTCGCCGATCATCACGAACCCGGTGTCCGCGCCGATCTCGAACGGCTCCAACCCGCTGAACCGGGTCCGGTCCGGCACCTTCGCGACCGGGCGCGGCCGCATGTCCTTGACCGCCGTCGCGATGCGCGCGATGTGCTCCGGCGTCGTGCCGCAGCAGCCGCCGACGATGTTCACCACGCCGTCCTCGGCGAACTCGTGCAGCAGCGACGCCGTCTCGTCCGGGGTCTGGTCGTAGCCGCCGAACGCGTTGGGCAGGCCCGCGTTGGGGTGGCTCGCCGTGTACGTGCCCGCGATCCGCGACAGCTCGGTGATGTGCGGCCGCATCTCGGCCGCGCCCAGCGCGCAGTTCACGCCGACGATCAGCGGGTCGGCGTGCGCGACGGAGTTCCAGAACGCCTCGACGGTCTGCCCGGACAGCGTCCGGCCGCTCAGGTCCACGATGGTGACCGAGATCCACAGCGGCAGGTGCGGCGCGACCTCGCGGGCGGCGGCGATCGCGGCCTTGGCGTTGAGCGTGTCGAAGATCGTCTCGATGAGCAGCAGGTCGACCCCGCCCTCCGCGAGCGCGGCGATCTGCTCCGCGTACGCGGCCCGGACCTGGTCGAACGTCACCGCCCGGTAGGCCGGGTCCTCCACGCGCGGCGACAGCGAGAGCGTGACGTTGAGCGGGCCGACGGACCCGGCGACGAACTTGCCGCCCGCCGCGCCACCGGCCTCGTCGGCGGCTTGGCGGGCCAGCTGCGCGCCGCGCACGTTCATGTCGCGCACCAGCTTCTCCAGGCCGTAGTCGGCCTGCGCGATGCCCGTCGCCGTGAACGTGTTGGTCGTCGTGATGTCCGCGCCCGCCGCGAGGTACCGGCGGTGCACGTCGAGCACCACGTCCGGGCGGGTGAGGTTGAGCAGGTCCGGGTCGCCCGTGACGTCGTGCGTGTGGTCGCCGAGGAGGTCGCCGCGGTAGTCGGCCGGTGACAGCCCGGCGCCCTGGAGCATCGTGCCCCAGGCGCCGTCCAACACCGCGACCCGCTGGTCGAACAGCTCTCGCAGGGCGTTTTCCGACACGCGGCCTCCCATCGTGGGAGGCGCCCTTGCGGTGTTCCGAGGCCCGCCGAGCGTGGCGGGCTCGTCACCCGTTGCAGCGCCTCTCGTCGGGTGTCCGATCCTAGCGGCCCTCGCGTTTCTGGTCAGCTCCGTCCAGAGTGTGGGAGGGCGTGCCTGGATCAGGTCGCGATCACCACTTCGAGCGTCCGGGGACCGTGCACGCCCTCCACCCGTTCCAGCTCGATGTCGCTCGTGGCGGACGGGCCGCTGATCCACGTCTGGGTGCGCACGCCGGCCAGGGCGGCGATGGCGTCCGGCACCCCGGCGACCACCTGGTCCGCCCGCACGACCACCAGGTGGTAGTCGGGGACGAGGGTGAGGACGCGCGGGCCCTGGTCGGCGGCGTCGTGGTCGAGGACGATCGTGCCGGTCTCGGCGACGGCCACGTGGCAGGCGGTGACGACGGCGTCGGTGCGTTCGAGGGTGGCGACGTCGACGGCCGTGCGGATGACCTCCCACGAGCCCTCGCCGAGGTCCCCGCCCGCGTCACCGGGCTGCCCGCTGGCGCCTCCGCTGCGATCCCCGCCCGCGGCTCCGCCGGGGTGTGCGCCGGCGGGTGCGCTGTGGTCTTCGCCAGGCTGCCCACCGGTGCTGTCCTCGGCGTTCCGGCCAGGCTCGCCGCCCTCGCCGACCGCAACGCCCGTGGCTTCGCTGAGGTCCCCGCCCAGGGGAACCCTGAATTCGATTCTACCGACGGGGTACGACAATTCGGTCCACGCGGGCGGGGTGCCGGGGGCGGCGACCACCAGGCGCGCGCCGCGTTCCCTCAGGGCCTCGGCGATCGTCTCGGGCACGCGGTCCGCCGGGACGACGCGGACCCGTGCCCGGTAGTCCCGCAGGCGCTCGGCGAACACGTCCAGGTCACCCGGGCCGCGCCTGCCGGCCGCCCGGTAGTCGCGCGGCACGGGGGCGGGATCGCGGGGGCCCTTCGCCCGCCGCACCCTGGCCAGGACCTCGTCACGGGCGGCGCTCATCGGGACTCCCACCAGTCGCGGAACGTTTCCTTGGGCGGTTGCGGCAGGTCCCGGGCGGTCGACCAGCCCGGCAGCGGCACGTGCCTGCTCGCCACCCGGCCGAACTTGCCCAGCCGCACGAGGCGGCGCCACCGGCGGGCGTCCGACATCGCCCACGCCAGCACCCGCATCGCGGTCGACTCCGGCGTCGTCGGCTTGGCCTCCGTCACCCGCGCGCGCAGGTGCACCAGCATCGACGGGATGTCGATCGCCACCGGGCACACGTCGTAGCAGACGCCGCACAACGACGACGCGAACGGCAGCGTCGGGTTCTTGTCCACGCCCGTCAGCTGCGGCGACAGCACCGCGCCGATCGGGCCGGGGTAGGTGGAGCCGTAGGCGTGGCCGCCGGTGCGCTCGTACACCGGGCACGAGTTCAGGCACGCCGAGCACCGGATGCAGCGCAACGCCGCCCGGCCGTCCGGGTCGGCGAGCGTGGCCGTCCGCCCGTTGTCGACCAGCACGACGTGGCTGGTCTGCCCCTCGGTCGGACCCGTCCACACCGACGTGTACGGGTTCATCCGCTCGCCCGTGGACGAGCGGGGGAGCAGCTGCAGGAACACCTCCAGGTCCTGCCAGCGGGGCACGAGCTTCTCGATGCCGACGACGCTGATCAACGTCCGCGGCAGGGTCAGGCACATCCGGCCGTTGCCCTCGGACTCCACCACGACCAGCGACCCCGTCTCGGCCACGCCGAAGTTCGCGCCCGAGATCGCCACGTCCACCGTCAGGAACTTCTGCCGCAGGTGCTTGCGGGCCGCCTCGGCCAGTGCTCCGGGGTCGTCGGTCAGGTCCGGGTCGACGCCCGGCATCTCGCGCCGGAACACCTCCCGGATCTCCGACCGGTTGCGGTGGATCGCGGGCACCAGGATGTGGCTCGACCGGTCCTTGCCGAGCTGCACGATCAGCTCGGCCAGGTCGGTCTCCACCGCATGCACGCCGACGTCCGCCAACGCCTCGTTCAGGCCGATCTCGACGGTCGCCATCGACTTGACCTTGATGACCTCGCGCGTGCCGGTGGCCTTGACCAGCCCGGTGATGATCCGGTTGGCCTCGTCGGCGTCCCGCGCCCAGTGCACCTGCGTGCCCCGGCTCGTCAGCGCCTCCTCGAACCGGACCAGGTGCTCGTCCAGGTTCGCCAGCACCTCGTCCTTGATCGCCGCGCCGGCCGCGCGCAGCTCCGCCCAGTCGGGCAGCTCGCCGACGACGTTGGCCCGCTTGGCGCGGATCGTGGTGGTGGCCTTGGCCAGGTTGCGGCGCAGCTGGGCGTTGCCGAGCGACTCGCGGGCCGCCTTCGGGAACGGCGCGCCGGTCAGGTTGCCGCCGCCGGTGGGCATGCCGAGGAACGTCATCGGGTGTGCTCCAGGATCTGCGCCAGGTGCAGCGGGCGGACGCCGCTGCGCAGCCTGCTCAGGCCGCCGCCGATGTGCATCAGGCACGACGAGTCGCCCGCCGTGAGCACGCCCGCCTTCGTGCTCAGCACCGCGCTCATCTTGTCGCCGAGCATCGCGGTGGACGTGTCGGAGTTCTTCAGCGCGAACGTGCCGCCGAACCCGCAGCACGTCTCGGCGCCGGGCAGCTCGACCAGGTCGATGCCCTCGACCGCGCGCAACAGCGTCAGCGGGCGGTCCCGCACCTTCAGCACCCGCAACGAGTGGCACGTCGGGTGGTAGGTGACGCGGTGCGGGAAGTACGCGCCCACGTCGGTGACCTTCAGGACGTCAACCAGGAACTCGGACAGCTCGTAGGTGCGCGTCGCCGTGGCCGCCGCGGCCTCGGCCAGCTTCGCGTCCCCGTGCTTGCGCGCCACGTCCGCGTGCTGGTGGCGGATCGACCCCGCGCACGACCCGGACGGCGCGACGATCACGTCGGCGTGCTCGAACGCCTCGACGTGGTTGCGGATGACCGGCAGCGCCTGGCCGGGGTAGCCGGTGTTGATGTGCATCTGCCCGCAGCAGGTCTGGGCACTCGGGACGACCACCTCGTGGCCCAGCCGCTCCAGCAGCCGGACGGTGGCCTTGCCGACGTCCGGGAACAGCCCGTCGACCAGGCACGTGACGAACAGCGCGACTCTCACGTCGGCGAGCCTAGACTGTGTGGTCTGACCACACCACCCTGTGGTCTGACCACACTTCGGAGGTGTTCGGTTGTCCGGGTACGACGCCGTGCTGCGGCACGTCGAGTCCGAGCTGACGGCGGGCCGGCTCGGCGTGGGGGAGCAGCTGCCCGCCGAACGCAGGCTCGCCGAGGACCTCGGCGTCAGCCGGGCCACCGTGCGCGAGGCGATCCGCGTGCTGCAGGCGATGGGCGTGGTGCGCAGCGGCGTCGGCTCGGGGCCGGACGCGGGCACCACCGTCATCGCCGACCCGGTGAACGGCCTTGGGGCGGCCCTGCGCCTGCACCTCGCCACCCGGAGGCTGCCGATGGCCGACCTCGTCGGCACCAGGGTGATGATCGAGAGCCATTCCGTGCGCGCCGCCGCCGGCAACCCCGACCACCCGGACCTCACCCGCGCCGCCGAGCTGCTGGCCCGCATGGACGCGCCGGACGTCGACGCGCGCACGTTCCACCGGCTCGACGCCGACTTTCACGTCGCGCTCACCGCCGCCGCGGGCAACGCGGTGAACACCGCGATCATGGCCGCGCTGCGGGACGCCATCCACACGACCGTGCTGGACGCCGTGCGCGAGCTGCCCGACTGGTCGCGGACCGCCGTCCGGCTGCGTCGCGAGCACCGGTCCATCCTGCGCGCCGTCCGCGCGGGCGACGGCGAGCTGGCCGCCACCAGGGTCACCCGGCACGTCGAGGGCTTCCACCGCGAGTGGGTCCGTCACTCCGGCAGGTAGTGGCGGACGTCCTCCGCGGCCGCGAGCCGGGCGCGGATCGCCTCCAGCGTGTCGGGCGCGGCGCCGTGCGCCCTGGCCTGCACCAGCACGTTGCCCAGCGCGGTCGCCTCCACCGGACCCGCCGTGACCCGCCGCCCGGACAGGCTCGCCGTCAGCCGGCACAGCAGGTCGTTGCGCGATCCCCCGCCGACGATGTGGATCACGTCCACGTCGTGGCCGGTCAGTCCCACGGCCTGGTCGACCGTGCGGGCGTAGGCGACGGCCAGCGAGTCGAGCACGCAGCGGACCGTCTCGGCCGGCGTGCGCAACGGCCCGGTCGCCGCCGCCGCGATCCGGCGCGGCATGTCGCCCGGCGCCAGGAACGCCGGGTCGTCCACGTCGACCGTCGGGCCGCCCGGCGGCAGCGCCTCGGCCCGCGCCAGCAGCTCCGCCGGGTCGTCCACGCCCCACTCGCGCAGCGACTCCTGGAGCAGCCACAGGCCGCCCACGTTGCGCAGGAACCTGGTCCGGCCGTCCACCCCGCCCTCGTTGGTGAAGTTCAGCTCGCGGGCCCGGTCGGTGAGGACCGGTCCGGGCAGTTCGACGCCCGCCAACGACCACGTCCCGCTGGAGACGTAGGCGAAGCGCGGACCGTCGGCGGGCAGCGCCACCACCGCCGAGGCCGTGTCGTGGGAGCCGACGGACGTGACCACGGTCGTGGCGGGCAGACCGGTCGCGGCCAGCACCTCGGGGAGCAGCGGGCCGCGGACCTCGCCGGGTTCCTGCAACGGCGGGAACGGCACGTCGGGGGCCAGTTCCGCGGCCCACGTCCGCGTCCGCACGTCGAGCAGGCCGGTGGTGGAGGCGTTCGTGATCTCCGTCCGCAGCTCTCCGGTCAGCCGGTACGCCAGCAGGTCCGGCAGGAGGACGACGTGCGCCGCCTTGTCCCACAGCGGCGACGAGCGTTCGGCTTCCAGCTGGTACAGGGTGGTGAAGGGCAGGTGCTGGAGCCCGTTGACCGCGTACAACGCCTCCGGTGACGTGCGTCGGTGCACGCGGGCGACGGCGTCGGCGGTCCGGCCGTCGCGGTAGGCGACCGGCTCGGCCAGCACCGTGCCGTCCTCGGCGAGGAGGCCGTAGTCGACGGCCCACGTGTCGATGCCGATCGACACCACGTCCGGGAACCGGCGCGCCAGGGCGCGCAGGCCGGTCAGCACCTCCCGGTAGAGCCTCGTGAAGTCCCACCGGAGGTGCCCGTCGAGCGTGACCACGCCGTTGGGGAACCGGTGCACCACGTGCAGCGTGGTCCGGTCGCCGTCCACCACGCCGGCGACGACCCGCCCGCCCGAGGCGCCGATGTCGACAGCTCCGAAAACCCTCGCGACGGACGACATGCGCTGCTCCACGGATGCTTGAATCGTTTCAAACACCCAGCAGTCAAGCGCCCGTGCCCCACCCGTGTCAAGGATCGCCGTCCGAACCCGTCACGCGTCCGAGGTCGGTGGCGGGCCGGGCGGACGTGACGGAGTCCGGCCCCCGGGAGGGCCGGGGACCGGACTCCACCGCGCGGCTAGCCCGTCCGTCGCTCTTCGACCCGGCCGAGCAGCACCAGCGCGGCGCAGATGAGCACCACGTTCTTCAGCACGAACTCGCCGTTCGTGGTCAACAGGAGGGGATTGCCCCCGGTCATCACCAGAGCGGGCGCCTGGACGAAGACCAGGAACGTCCCCGCCAGGTGGGCCGCCACGACGACCAACGTCAGCCGCGGCAGCCGCCCGATCAGCAACGCCACCCCCAACGCGACCTCGAACCACCCCAGCGCGGGCACCAGGAAACCCTGGTCGACCCACGGCACGGCGGCGCCGACGAGGTGCGCGACCGGCGAGTCACCGGTCACCTTCAGCACTCCGAACCAGACGAACACGACACCGATCGAGATCCGCAGGGCCGGCGGGGCCACGCGGTCGAGGTGCCGCCACGGGATGGTCCGCTCCCCCAAGCGGGCCGTCACGGTCAGTCTCCCAACGGGTTGAGCAGGTCCGCCTTGCCCTCGAAGGCGAACAGCAGCAGGTCGGTCATCCGGAACGTCTGCGAGTCCGGACCGAACGCGGGCCGCCACGACGGCTCGCGGACGATCGACGTGCGGCTGCCCTCCATGGCGCGGTGGAACACCTCGGCCACGATCCGGCCGCCGACCGGCCCGAGCAGGCCCCCGTTGAACTCCGCCTCCCGCAGGGCGTAGAGCCACAGCGGGGTCGCGGCGGTCACCGCGGCCTTCTGCGCGTCGGTCAGCGAGTCCAGCGCGGCGCCCTGGTTCCCGACGAGGACCTGCTCGTCGGTCAACGGCTCCACGCCGAAGAACTCGGCCATCTGCTGCCCGCTCGCCAGCCGGACCATGTTGGCCCGGGTCAGGTTGCGGAACGCCAGGTTGCGCTGGATCTCCGGGAACGTCGTGCCCCGCCCGTCGAACGAGCCGGCGGGCAGCTGCCGCAACGGGTTCACCAGCAGGCTGTCGACCCGCTTGGTGACGTTGCCGCCGTCCTCGGTGGGCGGCACGAGGTCCGGCCGGTCGGCTTCGGTGAAGTCGTACAGCCGGCGGAAGTCCGCGATCCAGTTGGTGGGCAGCGTGTCCACCGTGCCCGAGTTCGGGTTGTCCAGGTCCGGCAGCTGCGAACCGGGGTCGAAGTTGCCGGAGGTCCCGGTGAAGACGAACAACAGGAACAGCGTGGCGACACCGCCGGGGCCGTCCGTGTTGAACACCCGGTTCCACTGGTACGCGCCCCGGATCATGCTGTGGCCCAACCGGTACGCCGCCACCGAGAACTCCAGCGGCATGGTCGGCTGCAACCCGTGGGGCGACTTGCCGCGACCGGGCGCCTCGAAGAAGCGCCGGCCGTTGGCGAACACGTCGTCCACGATCGCCGGGTCCACGATCCGCGGCAGGAAGTCGGTGCGGAGCATCCACTGGTAGTGGCGCACCACCTGCTCGCGCGCCGCGGTGAACAGCCGCCGCCCGGTCAGGCCGCGCAGCGCCAGCTCGTCCACGACCCGGTTGTGGAACCTGATGAACGCCAGGTGGGTCTGGGCGATCACGAGGTTCTCGTCGTTGCGGGTGTCCGGGATGAGCGGCTTGCGCCGGTCGGCCCCGGTCGTGCCGGCGGCCCCGAACCGCGGCAGGTCGAACCCCTCCAGCGGGACGTTGACCCGCTCGTCGGGGAACGGTGTCGGCGACGTGGTGCCGACCTTCAGCTTCACGCCGTCGGCGGCGTAGAAGACCCGGTCGTGGCGGTCGCCGGGACCGCGGCCGTACACCGAGTCCAGGTCGAGCGCCGGTGAGCGGCCCTGCATCAGGTCGCCCAGGTTCACGTCGTCGCCGAGCTGCGACTCGGTGCGGTCCATGGTCAGGTCGTGGTCCACGAACTGGCCGAGGTAGGTGAACCCCGCCGGGATCGGCGGGTTCGCGGAGTCGAGCTGCGGGACGTCCGCCGTCATGGCGGTGGCCAGGGCCGTCCTGGTCTCCTCGTCGAGCGGTGTCCCCTCCGGCCCCAGCCGCGAGAAGCGGAACCGGCGCAACTCCTCCACGGTGAGCGGCTGACGCGTGGTCGCCGCCCCGTTGCGGTCGAACTCCAGGACTCCTTCGCCCACGACGAAGAAGCTGTTCGCACCGTGCTGCTTCATAGACCCCCCCAGGTCTGTGTTTCCCGGAAGCACCGGGCAGGACGGACGCACCCCCTGTGTGCCGCCCTGTACTACACATGTACCAGGTTCTGTCCATCAGATACACGGACTAGCGGGTTGCTCCGGATGTATTAATCCATCCGAGTGGGAAAGTGCCCGGTCGTGCCCGTTCGGCGGCACCTGTCGCCAGGAAAATTTCCTCCCCGTGACCCGCGCATCGCCGTGCGCGACGGCCCGGCCTCCACTGTGGTCGCTTGACCGGACATCCCCGCCCGCCCGCACGAGCTGAACCACGCGCCGCTCGGCCGGGATCGCGCCCCGACCGAGCGGTGGCGGTTGGTGGAGCCGCGGTTCCGGACGGCGCGGGCGTCGACGTGCTGGACGTGCCGAGGGACCGGTTCCTGGCGGACGTCGACTGTGGGCGACGAGCCGGAGGTGTCCGAAGAGGACGAGCCGGCGGCCCTCCTTCACCGCCGCGACGGACGACGACGACGTGCGCGCCGCGTTCGACACCGACGCCTACCGCGTGCCGCCGGTGGTCACCTCGCACCGCCCCGGTCAGGAGCCGGTGGAGGTGCTGTTGCGCTGAGCCGCGTGGCGGGCGGTGCTCGGGCTGAGGCGGTTCATCACGGCCAGGTACGACGTGGGGAACAGGCGCGCCAGGATGTCCGGGGCGACGGCGGTCCACGCGATCAGCACGCGGCCCTTGCGCTTCTCGACGCCCGCGAGGATGCGCTCGGCGGCCTTGTCGGCGGGGTAGGTCAGGAGCTTGGCGAAGTTCTCCTTGCCCCGCGCGGCCTCGGCCTCGTCGACGCCGGACGCCACCCGTGCGCTCTCCGCGATCCGGGTGCGGATGCCGCCGGGGTGCACGCACGTGACGCCGACGCCCCGGTCGGCCAGCTCGTGGCGCAGCGACTCGGTGAACCCGCGCAGCGCGAACTTGCTGGACGAGTACGCGGACTGGCCGGGCGGTCCGATGAGGCCGAACAGGCTCGACACGTTGACCACGTGGCTGCCGGGCGAGGCGAGCAGCGTCGGCAGCAGCAGGCGGGTCAACGCGACCGGCGCGCGGAAGTTGACGTCCATCACCCAGTCGAACTCGTCCGCGCTCACCTGCTCGAACGTGCCGCTCAGCGCCACGCCCGCGTTGTTGACCAGCAGGGTGACGCGCGGGTTGGTGGCGAGCACGCGCGCCGCGACGCCGTCCAGCCCGGCGACGTCGGCCAGGTCCGCCACCACCGACTCGACCCGCACCCCGCGGATCTTCGCGGCCACGGCGGCGAGCCGCTCGGCGTCCCGGTCGATCAGCACGAGGTGGCTGCCGCGCCGCGCCAGCCCGTGCGCGAGGTGTTCGCCCATGCCGCCGGCCGCGCCGGTCACGACCGCCGTGCCGCTCGCGAACCGGTAGCGCGAGAGCTGGGACATCGGGCCTCCTCAGGGTGTCGGTGACACCAGTGTGGCGCGGACGGGGTCCGCGGGCTTGACTTCGGGCGACAGAGATTGACCTCGCGCGACATTCGGGTGACGACTCCCGACCCGCAAGTGACGACGTCCGACGTCACGTGCCGCGTCGGACGGCGCTCGGCGTCATGCCCCACCACCGGCGGCAGCACCGGCTGAGCGCGGACTGCTCGGACAGCCCGAGCATGCCCGCGACCTGGCTCATCGGCATGTCCGTGGTGGTCAGGTACCGCTTGGCCGCCGCCTGCCGCACCTCGTCCAGCACGGCGGCGAACGTGGTGCCCTCGGCGGCGAGTCGGCGTTGCACCGTGCGCGGGTGGAGGTCGACCAGCCGGGCCACCGCGCCGATCTCCGGCGGGAACGTGCCCAGCGACCGGGTCAGCACGCCGCGCACGCGTGCGGTGAGGTTCGCGCCCTCGCCCGGCGACTGCTCCGCCAGGAACGCCAGCGCCAGCCGCCACACCCGCTCGTCGCCGCCCGCCAGCGGCTGGTGCGCCAGGGCCCGCGGCATCCGCAGCATCGGCGCGTCCTGTCCGATGTGGACGGTCACGCCGAAGAACTCCTCGTACGCGGCGAGAGGCGCGGGCGGGTGGTACGGCAGCTCGACGCTGCGCAGCCCGTACCGGCCGCCCAGCAGGTACGTGATCGACCGGTGCAGGAAGCCCAGCCCCAGGTCGGTCGCCTGCACCGACACCGGCAGACCGGGCGGCGGGCCGTAGCGCAGCGCGGCGAGGTCCGGCGCGCCGTACGGGTCGTCCACCATCGCCAGGCTCAACGACCGGGCGTGCACGAACAGGTAGCGCGAGGTGCACTCCAGCGCGTCCGCGACGGTCGGCGAGTTCTGGATGGCCAGGGCCAGCGGGCCGAGCATGCCGAAGTCCTGCCGCGCCGCGACGCGCAACCCCAGGTCGGGGCACCGCAGCTCGGCGGCGGCGACCTCCAGCACGTCCGCCATCACCCGGTCGGACACCAGCAGGTCGTCCACGTCGAGCGCGGCCACGGGCAGGCCGGCCGCGCGGGCGTAGTCCTCGGCCCGGCCGCCCAGCTCCGCCACGGTCGCGCGGAACCCGCGCAGGCCCGCCGACCGGATCACCGACATGTCGTACAGGGTCAAATAGTTGTCGTCCCCGGTCAAGAACCGCGCCGGGGCCTCCAGCACACTGGACCCATGACGACCCCCGAGCACCTCGACGTCGTGATCGTGGGCGCCGGACTGTCCGGTGTCGGCGCGGCCTACCGGCTGCGCGAGGAGTGCCCCGGCAAGTCCGTCGCGATCCTCGAAGCCCGCGACGCCCTGGGCGGGACGTGGGACCTCTTCCGGTACCCGGGCATCCGGTCGGACTCGGACATGTTCACCCTCGGGTACCCGTTCAAGCCGTGGCGGGAGGCGAAGTCGATCGCCGACGGGCCGTCGATCCTGGCCTACATCCGCGCCACCGCCGAGGAGTTCGGCATCGACCGGCTGATCCGCTACCGGACCAAGGTGGTGGCCGCCGACTTCGACACCGCGGCCGCGCGCTGGACGCTGACGCTGAGCCGCCGCGACGAGTCCGGCGCCGTCACCGAGAGCACGCTGACCTGCGACTTCCTCTACTCGTGCGCGGGCTACTACGACTACGACCAGGGCCACGACCCGGTGTTCCCCGGCGTCGAGTCGTTCCGCGGCGAGGTCGTGCGGCCGCAGTTCTGGCCCGACGACCTCGACTACGCGGGCAAGCGGGTGGTGGTCATCGGCAGCGGCGCGACCGCGGTGACCCTCGTGCCGTCGATGGCCGACACCGCCGCGCACGTCACCATGCTCCAGCGCTCGCCGACGTGGATCGGCGTGGTGCCGGGCCGCGACAAGCTCGCCGACAAGGTCCGCGAGCTGCTGCCGCCGAACGCCGCGCACCGGTTGATCCGGACCAAGAACATCCTGTTCGGGCTGGCGTTCTACCAGTTCTGCCGCCGCTGGCCGAAGGCCGCGCGCAAGGTGCTCACCGGTCTGTCCACGAAGGTCCTCGGCGACGCCGACGCGGTGCGCGAGCACTTCACGCCGACCTACGACCCGTGGGACCAGCGGCTCTGCGCTATCCCGGACGCCGACCTGTTCCGCGCGGTCAAGGCGGGCCGGGCGTCGGTCGTCACCGACCACGTCGACGCGTTCACGCCCGACGGCGTCCGGCTCGCGTCCGGCCGGGTCCTCCCGGCGGACGTCGTGGTCACCGCCACCGGGCTGCGGCTGCTGGCGCTCGGCGGGATCGCGCCGAGCGTGGACGGGCGGCCGGTCGTGCTGTCCGAGCAGTTCATCTGGCGCGGTGCGATGATCACCGGGCTGCCGAACTTCGCCGTGTGCGTCGGCTACACGAACGCGTCGTGGACGCTGCGGGCCGACCTGACGTCACGGCTGGTGTGCCGGGTGGTCAACCACATGGACCGGCACGGGTACGCGTCGGTCGTCGCCACGCCGGACCGCGAACTCGCCCGCCGCCCGCTGCTCGACCTGGCCTCCGGGTACATCCAGCGGGCCATCGACGCGTTCCCGCGCCAGGGCGACCGCGGCCCGTGGCGGGTGCGGCAGAACTACGTGCTCGACGCCGTGTCCACGTTGCGCGGCGACCTGAGCCGCCAGCTCGTCGGCACGCGCCGCGCCGCCGTGCGCCGGTCCGACGGGGTCGGCCGGGTCCGGACGGCCGCCGACGGGTGATCAGGGCAGCTTGACGCCGGTGATCGCGGCGCAGGCGGCGAGCAGGCCTTCCTGCAGGTCCACGTCGTACGCGGCGGGGTTGGCGGGCAGCTCCTCGCGCCACTTGAAGTAGCGGCCGGTGACGGTGGCGGCGGGCTCGTCGCTGGTCGCGAGCCAGACCTGGGTGTCCGCGCCCTTCGGCAGCTCGTCGGTCGCGTTCGGGCCGCCCAGCTTGGTCTTGATCCAGCCGGGGTCCACCGCGTTGCTCAGCACGTCCGGCCACCGGCGGGCCACCGCGAACGCCAGCGCCACGTCCAGCAGCTTCGAGTCCGAGTACGCCTGCATGCCGTCCCACGGGCCGCGCTCGTGCTGGAGGTCGTCGAGGTCCGCGACGCCCTGCGCCTCCAACCCCGAGGTCAGGTAGACGAGCCGGCGGGGACGCGGCATCAGCGCGGTCAGCAGGTACGGGGCCAGCACGTTCACCTGGAACAGCAGCTCCAGGCCGTCCTCGGTGACCGTGCGCTCGGCCAGCCCGCCGCCGAGCCCGGCGTTGTGGACCACCACGTCGCACGGCTCGGCCGCCGCCGCCAGCTCCCTGGTCTGCTCCAGGGACGCGAGGTCGCCGACCACGACGCCGGCGGCGCCCGGCACGGCGGCGAGGGCCTGCCCGGCCCGTGCCGCGTCGCGCGCGTGCAGCACCACCCGGTGACCCTGTGCGGCCAGCGTCGCCGCCGTCTCCCGACCGATACCGTCCGACGATCCCGTCACCAGAACGCTCACCATGCGCCGCAGCCTACAGTGGGAGCGCTCCCAGAGCGCTTCGCGACGCGGTCGAGCCCGGCCCTGGCGGTGCCGGGAACGGCGTGACGTGGCTGGACGGGGCGCCGGTCGTCCCGCGCGTCCCTGCGACGGTGATCCCGGCCGGCGCTGCCGGGATCTCAGACGAGTCCGGCGAGCAGCGCGGCGGCCTCCTCCGGGTGGACCAGCGGACCCAGGTGGCTCGTGTGGAGGCTGTGCACGTCGAACGGGTTGTCCGGCGTCAGCGCGTCCGCCTCGCGGATGAACCGGTCCTGCAGCTCGATCGGGAGCGAGCGGTCGGCGGTGAGCCGGACGTAGGTGTGCGGCAGGCGGCTCCAGACCGCCGGGTCGACGCGGTCGTCGCCCGAGTCCAGGCTGTCGTCCGGCTCCAAGGTGTTCAACGCGGCCAGGAACTCCGACTCCGTGCCCTCGTCCAGCAGCGCGGTCTTCAACCGGGCCAGCACGGCGGGGTCGGCGGTCCGCCAGTTCAGCCGCAGCGCCCCGAGGTCGGCGGGGTTCGCGGCGAGCAGGCCGCCGAGGTCGGCGAGCAGGCTCGACGCGTTCTCCGGCGCCGCCGTGTACCCGGCGGCGCCCAGCTCGACGCAGCACCACGCGGACAGGTAGACGACCCGGTGGAGGAGGTCGGGCGCCGCGTTCGCGACCGACGTCACGGTCATCCCGCCCCGGCTGTGCCCGACCAGCACGACCGGCCCGTGCTCCGCCGCGCGCCGCACCACGTCGATGACGTGGGCGACGGCGTCGGCGTGGCTCGCGCCCGCGATGCCGGCCGGCGCGGTGGCCAGGGCGGCCGGGTCCTGCGGCGCCTGGTAGGCCGCCGTGAACGTGGCGCCGAAGCCGTGGCCGGGCAGGTCCACGGCCAGCGCCCGGTGGCCGCGCAGGGTCAGCTCGCGGATCATGGGGGACCAGTGGAACGAGCTGCTGCCGGTGCCGTGGACGAAGACGAAGATCGCGTTCATGCCGTGATCCTCACACCCTGCCGTGACCGGGCCGGCGGCACGCACGCGTCCACGCCCACGACCGGGCCGGCGGCACGCACGCGACCATGCCCGCGTCCACGCCCGTGACCAGGCGCCACCTCGACGGTGGACTCCGTCACACCCGTTTGATCGGTGCCGGGCGGGCAATTCCCCCGCCATGGTGAAACGCGCGGGACCGGCCCTGGTGCTCGGTCTGGGGATCGGTGGGTTCGTGGACGGCATCGTCGCCCACCAACTGCTCGGCTGGCACCACATGCTGTCGGGCTGGTACCCCGACGACATGGCGCTCAACATGCGCGGTGACGGGCTGTTCCACCTGCTGTGCCTGGTGCTCGTGCTGGTCGGCGTCGGCCTGCTCAACCGCGCGGCCCCGCTGCCGTCCCGGGTGCTGTGGGGCGGGGTGCTCGCCGGGTGGGGCGTGTTCAACCTGGTCGAAGGGTTGATCGACCACCAGTTGCTCGGCGTCCACCACGTCCGGTCCGGACCGGACCAGCTCGCCTACGACCTCGGGTTCCTGGCGCTGGGACTGCTGCTGGTCGTGGTCGGCGGGCTGCTGGCGAAGGCCGGGCGCCGTGGGTGACCGGGAACGCCTCCGCCGGGCGGCGGCCGACGTGTTCGGCTGGCCGCGGTTGCGCGACGAGCAGATCGACGCCATGGAACAGGTGCTGGCCGGGCGGGACGTGTTCGTCGTGCTGCCCACCGGCGCGGGCAAGTCGGCGGTCTACCAGGTGCCCGGCGTGCTGCTGGACGGCCTGGTCGTCGTCGTGTCGCCGCTGATCGCGTTGCAGCGCGACCAGGTGGCCGCCCTGCGGGAGAACGGCGCGCCGCCCGCCGTGCTGGTGAACTCGGCGCAGTCCGAAGTGGACAACAAGGCCGCGTGGGACGCCGTGGAGCGCGGCGAGGCGCGGTACCTGTTCGTGTCGCCCGAACAGCTCGCCAAGCCCGAGGTGCTGGACCGGCTGGGGCGGCCCGCGTTGTTCGTGGTGGACGAGGCGCACTGCGTGTCCGCGTGGGGCCACGACTTCCGGCCCGACTACCTGCGCCTGGGCACGGCGGTGGAGCGGGTCGGCCGGCCGCCGCTGCTGGCCCTCACCGCGACCGCTGGCGCGACCGTCCGCGAGGACGTCATCACCCACCTGGGGATGCGTGACCCGGTCGTCGTGGCGCTCGGCTTCGACCGGCCGAACCTGTCGTTGGACGTGCGGATGTTCACGGACGACGACGGCAAGCGGCGGGCCGTGCGCGACTGGGTGGTCGACGCGCCGAAGCCGGGGCTGGTCTACGTCGCGACCCGCAAGGACTCCCGCCGGTACGCGGAGGAGCTGGCGGCCGCGGGGGTGTCCGCGCAACCGTTCCACGCCGGGATGAAGGCCGCCGACCGGGAACGCGTGCAGGACGACTTCATGCGCGGCCGGGTCGACGTGGTGGTGGCGACGTCCGCGTTCGGCATGGGCATCGACAAGCCGGACGTGCGGTTCGTCGCGCACGCGTCCGCGCCCGGTTCGCTGGACGCCTACTACCAGGAGATCGGCCGGGCCGGGCGGGACGACGAGCCCGCGCGGGCCGTGCTGTTCTACCGGCCGCAAGACCTGGGCCTGCAACGGTTCCTGCAGTCGCGGCACGTCGACCGGGACGGCCTGGAGGCGCTGGCGGAGGTCATCCGCGACCACCCCGGCCTGCGGGTCACCGAGCTGGCGCGCGAGATCGGGCAGTCCCGGCGCAAGGTCACCACCGGCGTGAACCTGCTGGAGCGCGCCGGCGCCGCCGTGGCCGAGAAGGCGCGGTTCCGGCTGGTGGCCGAACCGTCCAGCGCGGCCGACCAGGCGGTCGGGGAAGCCGAGCGGCTGCACCGGCTGGACCGGTCGCGGATCGAGGTCATGCGGGCCTACGCGGAGACCAGGGCGTGCCGGCGGCAGCACCTCCTCGGCTACTTCGGCGAGGTGCTGGAACGGGCCTGCGGCAACTGCGACACGTGCCACAGCGGCGACGCGGGCACGGGCGTGTCGGCGAACCCGGAGTACCCGGCGCAGTCCCGCGTCCACCACGCCGAGTTCGGCTCCGGCACGGTGGTGCAGAGCGAGGCCGACCGGCTGACCGTGCTGTTCGAGGAGGTCGGGTACAAGACGCTGTCGCTGGAGGCGGTGCACGCGGCGGACGTGCTCGGCCGCCACCCGTCCCCGTGACGGCCGCCGGACCGCGCGGCCGGCGCCCCGGACCACCCGGGGCGCCGGCCGCACCCGGCTAGCGCGTGATCTTGTACGCGCGGATCACCGCGTGCTCGAACGTGTTGCCGTCACTGTCCGCACCGGACGCGCGCAGCGACGCGTACCCGGCCGCGTCGGGGTGCGGCACGAAGGCCGCGCCGCCCGCGACCGGCACCCGCCGCCACGTCGCGCCGTCGTCGAACGACACGTCGACCCGGACCTGGCCCACCTCGCCGTTGTCCGCGCCGCCTTGCTGCTCCACGGTCAGCGGCACGCGCAGCACGCGTCCGGCGGGCGCGCCGCCGCCGGCGTCCAGCTCCGGACCGAACCGCACCACCGACAGCGGCAGCCGGCGGCCGTGGCCGTCGGGCAGGGTCGCCATGCGGAACGTCCACGCCCCCGTCACCCGCGTGGTCAGCTCGTGCGCCGCCGGGTCGCGGACGATGTCGTGCTCCACCCGGTAGCGGCCCTCGCCCTCCGGCACGGTGAACTCGCCCCACTGGTCGCGGACCTGGCCGACCAGCCGCCCGTCCCGGTGGACGGAGGTGCGCGCCGACTCGTTGGCGCCCCGGCCGAGGTTGCCGTCGCGGTCGTTGATCAGCGGCACCTGCGCCGTCACCCGGTCCTCGTGGACGCCGAGGTAGGTGGCCGAGTACCCGGCCAGACCCGGACCGAGCACCGGGTGCGCGAACCGCTCCGCGTAGCGCTCGCCCAGCCGGTACGCGCGGTTGAACGACGAGTAGTCCGCCTCGGTCCGGTACTGGGGCGACATCCGCTGGTAGCCCCAGCTCCACGTGAGCCGGTCGGGCGTGATCAGGTCGACCACCGCGCCGCCCGCGGGCACGGGCAGGCCGACCGACCAGCCGCCCGAGCCGTCCGGCGGGCTGGCGTTGCCGCTGTGCCGGTACTGGCGGTCGGCCGGTCCGGGCGCGAACGTCGTCCGCACCTCGGTCAGCTCCTCGCGGGAGGGCGCGCGGGTGAACCCGTTGGGCACGGCGCCCTGCTCCATCCACCGGAACCGGTAGTGGGTCGGCGTCCCGTCGACCGGCGGGCCCTGGAACTGGGCGCCGACCGAGACGGTCAGCTCCCGCTCGCCCAGGGTCGGGCCGACGTGGCCGATCGCCATGTCGCCGAAACCGCCGAGGAACGCCGTGTTGAGCACGACGCGCCTGCCGTTGAGGACCCGCGAGACGTTGATGTCGCTCAGCATCGGCATCGCCTCGGGATCGGGCGCGGTGACCTGCAACGGCTTGGCCACGCGGGCGTCCAGGGTGTACCGGGTGCGGTCGGCGTCGACGGTCAGGGTCGGCCGGGCCAGCACCGTCGACCTGGGCCACGTGCGGATGACGGCCCGTGCCATGTACTCGCCCTTGGGCACGCGTGCGGTGGCGGTGCCGTCGGGGCCGTACAAGGTCTCGTAGACGTCGTTGTCCATCCCCACGAGCGTGACCGAGTTGTCCAGGGCGGGGTTGCCGTCGGGGTCGATGTGCTCGATCGCGATGTCGTAGCTCTCCACCTCGCGGGCCAGGCTGACCGGGACGCGCGTGGGTCCGCCGACCAGCACGCCCGAGAAGACGCCGTCGAGCCCGCCGACCCTGGTGTCCGCGGTGACCGCCACGTCGGCCGTGCCGCCGGCCGGGACGGTGACCCGCGCCGGGCTCACGGTGAGCAGGCCGGCGGGCGCGCCGGCGCCGTTCGGGCCGCGCAGGTCGGCGGTGAGGTCGAACGTGATCGGCGCCGGGCCGCTGTTGCGGTAGGTGACGGTCTTGGTGACCGGCGCGTCGTCGTGGTGCGGCCACGGCTGCTCGTCGAACGTGACGCTCACCGGCTCCGCGCCGACGGTGGCCGTGATCGCGCGGGTCAGGTCCACCCGGCCGGCGCCCTGGTCGAACACGCCCAGGGCCGGGTTCGGCTTGGCGGAGGCCATGAGCGCGGCCTTGAGCTGCGCGCCGGTCCAGTCCGGGTGCTGCTGCACGAGCAGCGCGGCCGCGCCCGCGACGTGCGGGGTGGCCATCGAGGTGCCGGACATGGCCGCGTGCCGCCTGCCGACCGGCGTGCCGGAGGTGCTCCCGGCGGCCTTGGCAGCGACGATGTTCAGGCCGGGCGCGGTGATGTCGGGCTTCACCGCGTCGTCGCCGTTGCGGGGGCCGCGGCTGGAGAAGTGGGCCAGGTCGTCGTCGTGCCGGATCGCGCCGACGGTGAGCGCGGCGTCCGCGCTGCCGGGGGAGTCGATCGACCGGGACCGCCCGCCGTTGCCCGCGGCGACGACGAACAGCGTGCCGGTCTTGGCCGTCAGCTGGTTGATCGCGTCCTCCAGCGGGTCGACGCCGGGGGAGTCGTAACCGCCGAGGCTGAGGTTGACGACGTCCGCGCCCTCGTCCACGGCCCACTGCACGCCGGCCAGGATCGAGGACTCGGGGCAGCCGCCGCTCCCGCACACCTTGCCGTCGAGGATGCGGGCGTCGGGCGCGACGCCCCGGTACGTCCGGTCGCCGCTCGCGATGGTGGCGGCGACGTGCGTGCCGTGACCGGTGGTGTCGGTGGCGTCCGGGTCGTCGGTGAAGTTGCGCTCGGCGACCTCCTTGCCCTTCAAATCGGGGTGCGCGCCGTCGACGCCGCCGTCCAGCACGGCGACCTTCACCCCCTTGCCGGTGTGCCCGGCCTGCCACGCCGCGGGCGCGCCGATCTGGGCGGTGGAGCGGTCGAGGGTGGGGCGCAGCACGCCGTCCAGCCACACCTTGGTGACGCCGGGGTCCGCGAGCAGGTCGCGGAACGTCGCCCCGGCGTCGGCCTTCGGCGCTCGCGTGGCCAGGGCGCCGGGCAGCGCGCGGGCGGAGCGCAGGCCGGTGGGCGTGCCGGTGACGATCAGCGGCACGTGGTCGGTGCGCGCGTCGTCGTAGCCGGCCTCGATCAGGCCCGTCACGTCGAAGAGGCGCGGGTCGAGCCTGCCCGAGGCGACGCCCTTGGCCGCGTCCTCGGGGACCACGCTCAGCCGACCGTCCCGGTGGGTCGAGTGGAAGACGACCTTCTCGCGGCCGGGACCGGGCTGGAACGACCCGACCGCCGTGCCGGTGACCACGACCCGGTCGCCGGTGACGAGCGTGACGGTGCGCGGCCGCGGATCGCCCGCCTCCTGCCCGGCCCCGCCGACCACCGCGGGTTCCGCGCCGGCCGCTCCCACGCCGGCCGCGGCGACCCTCGCACCGGCCGTGCCCTCGACGATCTCCGCGCCGGCCGTCCCCGAGGCGAGAACCCCGGGAGCGACCAGCCCTACCGCCAGGACGACGGCTCCCAGGGCTTTACCGCGCTTTCGTGGTCTGAACACACGTACCTCCCGAATCGGGTGCGCGCGGATCGCGCACTCCAGGGGGCACCGCAGACCCGCGGTGGCGGTGGACCGGAAGTGGCGAAGCCCCCCACGGCTTCGACGCTAGCCATCCCCGTCGCGTGCGGTCAGCTCCCTTTGGCAGGGTGTTCAGCCGCCCGAATGCACCATCGTCAGAAGAGTTCGCCGGACTCCACGCGCGCCACGAACGCCTCGGCGTCCGGCGCCAGCGGCACGATGTCGGGCCGATCGGTGCTCGTGGGGGCCACCAGCACCACGGGCGCGGGGTCGTGGCTCAGGTCGAACGCGAGGCGGCGCGCTGAGCCGTCGTCGCCGATGATCGCGAGGTGCGCACCGCCGGCCCGCACCGTCTCCCGCGGCGGGTGGAGGGTGACGACCGTGCCGCCCAGCCGACCGCTGCGGAACCACGACTCGCCCTGGAGGTACCGGCGCCACGCGGCGGGCAGCGGACGGCCCAGCTCGGCCTCCGCCCGCTCGAACTCCGCGTCCGCGACCGGACCGCGGTACTCGGCCTCGCGGACGATCTCGCCGACGATGTTCGCGTTGAACTCGTCCAGCTCCTCGGCGGGCACCCAGTTCTCCAGCACGCCGTGCGAATTACCGCCACCGTCTACTGTGGACTGATCAGGGCACGGTCACGTCTACAGCGACGACCGGGGCCGGTTCCGGCAGGCTCCAGCGGCGCCACGCCGTGGGCGATCCGGGTGGCCGACGTCCGCGTGGGCCGATCCGCGGCCGACCGGCAGGGGGTCTCTTCCGGGAGGTCCCCGTTCGGCGGTCCGCCGTCCCGCGCCCCGGGCTCAGTAGCCGACGTAGCCGACGCCGGCGTTCATGGAGACCAGGCCGGGGTGGTTGTGGAAGCCGCCGTAGCGCGCGTAGGTGTAGCGGACGCCGGCGATGATGTTGTCCACCGGGTTGTAGATGTCGTTGTGGCCCGCGAGCTTGTACGCCTGGAACGTGGGGTCGATGCACTGCATCAGGCCCTTGGAGGGTGTGCCGCGGGCGGCGTTGGAGTCCCAGGTGTTGACGGCGTTCGGGTTGCCGTTCGACTCCTTGACGATGATCGTGTAGATCTCGTCGAGGCTGTCCTCGGTGATCGGGGTGCCGTTGGCGGCCAGGATGGCGATCGCCTCACGGATCCAGCCCTCGACCTGGCGCTGCTTCGGCGGCTTGCGCGCCTCGGCGGCCTCGCGGGCCTCCTGGGCGGCCTTCTGCTCGGCCGCGACGCGGGCCGCGTAGCCGTCCGCCGCCACACCGCTGGCCTGGTTGAACGTCTGGAGCGCGGTCAGCTGCTCTTGGCGGATGATCCGCGCGGTCTCCGAGCCGAGGTCGATCGCGTGCACGGTGTCGACCTTGCCGGTCCGGACCTTCTCGTCCGGCACGCCGCCGAGGTCCGCGCCGCCCGCCATCGGGCTGAACGGGCCGCTGACGGCGTGGGCGGCGGCGCCGGCACCGGACACGATGCCGACCGCCACCGCCACTCCGGCGATCCGCCGGGGGAGCACCCGCTCGGTCTCGGCCCGGTGCGCGCCCTGGTATCCGGGCGGCGGTGGGGGTACCTCGAACGTGGTCTGCCCACGTTTCTTCTTATCTTTGACGTGCCGAGCCAAGGGTGCAGCCTCCTGCGTCGGGGAGCTCCGTCACCGGGCCTGGCGGGGGATCCAGGTGGTCGTGCCCGTCGGGGAGTCGGGCCGTGTCCGTTCGGTGACGGAACCGTGATCTGCGGGCAGGAACGTAACCGTTCGTGTTTTGAAGAGGCAAGGCATCGTCCCCAATGGGTGACCCGCGTCACGTTTGTAGGTGGTTGCCGCTACTGTCTGTTGCTCAGCCGGTCACGGAGGTGTCAGAGCGGTAACGGCACTGCTCGTGGACCGGTCTCTCGTCACCCGGATGGGTGACGGCCAGGCCGTGCCGATGTCGGAGACCGTGCCCGGACGGGTGACGCCGGGGGTCTCATGATCGTCCCCGTGAGGCCGCATTAGTGCGGTGACGTGCGGGAATCGGTTCGGAAGTGCCGGGATTCGTCGGTCCCGACCGTTACAGTCGAGGGCTCCTGCGTCACGCCGGACAGGGGTGCGACGAGGTCGACGTCCGCGCGAGGAGTCCGGTGGTCGAACACGGTGCGGGGGAACGGGTGCAGTCCGTCGAGGTCGTGGACGAGCTGGTGAAGCTGTTGCAGGACCTCACCGAGCGGCCGCGGTTCGGCGAGCTGCCCGGCGGCCGTGCGGGCGCCCGGGCGAGCGGCGACCGCGGCATCCCGCTGGTCTGCCTGGTCCGGGGCGTCGAGGCGGCCGGCCTGCTGGGCGCGCTGCAGGCCCACCTGAAAGGCGCGCACCCCGGTCGGGTCCCGCACGCCTACCACCGCTTCCCCGACCCGTCGCCCGAGCCCGGCGGCCCGTCCGGGCGTCCGGGGACCGGCGATGCGGCCGCTGGGGGTGGTGCGGCCGGCGGTCCGACCGTCGCGAACGCGGGCAACGGTGGCTTGGGCGCGCACCACGGCGCGAGCGGCGTTGCGGGTGGTGGTGGCGCGGGTGCGAACCTCAGCGTGGGCAACGGTGGCGCGGGTGTCGGTACGGGGGGTGGGGGCCAGTACCCGGGCAACGGTGGCTTGGGCGCACATCCCGGTGCGGGCGGCGGTGGTTCCCACCTCGGCGCGGGCGGTTCGGTCCCGACTCCCGGCGGTGGCCCTGGTCCCGGTGCCGGCGCGAGCCACGGTCCGGGCGGCGCCACGGGCATCCCCGCCGGTGGCGCGGCGCCCAACCCCGGTCCGGGTGGCCGGACGGCCGAGCCGGGCGCCGGTGGTCAGGGTCCGAACGCCGGCCCCGGCCCCGGCTCCGCGAGTCCCGGGGCGGGCGGCTCGGTGCTCGACCCGGCGGCTGGTGCGATCCCGAGCCCTCGGGCGGGCGAGTCGGACGCGCGCGAGTCGGACTCCGGCGCGGGCCGCGGGCTCGACAGCGGGCCGTCCACCGAACCGGCCACGCTCGAAGCGGTCGGGTCGGTGCTGGTCCGGATCGCCCGCGAGCTGTCGGCCGGCGTCAACGGCCGCTACGGCAAGCACGAGTTCCGGCGGTTCGAGCTCGTCTACTGGCTGATGAACCAACGGCTGGACGGGGCCGACCCCGAGTCCGCCGCGACCCTCCTGACCCGGCTGCGGGAACGTGACCTGCGCCGTCGCAGCGGTGACGATTTGCTGCCCAGGGAAGTGCTGGACACCGCCACCGAAACCGCGCCCTGGTGGGTGCGGGTCGTGGTGAGGCTGGTGCCGTCCTTCCTCTTCCGCGCCAAGCTGCGCGGCCTGGTGCCGGGCAGCGAGTACCGGTGGCTGCTGCGCCAGCCCTACCTCGCGCCGCACGACCCGGGCACGTTCATCGGCTTCGCCGAACGGCTCACGTCCGCCCTCGTCCCCGGCCGCAACGCCGAACCGCGCGAGGACACCGGCCAGCTGGCGAAGCTGCTCGTCAACGCGTTCCTGGAGGACGTCCGCCGCACCTACCGCCGGTCGTGGTGGCGGCTGCGGTCGGCCCGCCGGACCGTGTACCCGGTGGTGCTGCTGGACGGCATCCGCCGCGACAACGGCGGCTACGCCCTCCTCAAGATCATCAACGACGTCCGCAACGACACCGGCGCGTTCGACCCCCTGGTGATCATCAGTGGCAGCGTCAAGGTGCCGCCGGACGCGGAGACCACCGCCGAGCGCGAACCCGCCCCGGTGAGCCAGGCCGGTCACGCCTACGAGATGTGGACGCGCAAGCTCGCCACGGACAGCCGCGCGCGCCGGCCCACCGCCTGGTTCCTGCCGCTGAAGGTCCCCGCCGTCACCGTCGTGCGCGGCGAGGTGCCGCCCACGGCGACGCTGTCCGTGCGCGCCGCCCCGATCTGGTCGCGCACGTCGGTGCTGGCGCTGGTCGTGGTGATGCTGCTCGCGTCGGTCGCCACGGTCGGCTACCGGCACGTGCGCGGGATCGTCGTGGCGGACGAGCAGTGGCGCCACGAGCACTGCGGATTCGACCGGGACAACCCCGACGCGCACACCGTGCAGCGGATCGGCGACGACTGCGTGGGCGTGACCACGGGGCCGGTGCCGCTGTTCGGGAAGGCGGACGACAAGGACATCGCGCGCTTCAACCGCGTCCAGAACCTGATCGTGGAGCAGAACCGGCGGGTGCTGGACGCGCACCGGGAGAACCCCGACCGGCCCTACGCGACGGTGGTGTACGTGTCCGCGATGGGCACGGCGCGGGAGGCGTTGGCCAGCAACACCGCGCGGCTCGTCGGCGTGGCCGCCCGGCAGTCGCGGCTGCTGGAGCGCACCGACTCGGACGAGCCGCTGATCCGCGTGCTGCTGAGCAACGCGGGCGTGGCCATGCAGCACGGCGAGGTGGTCGCGGCCAAGCTGGCGTCCCTGCTGGAGCGGGACAAGAGCATCGTCGGCGTGCTCGGGATGGCGTTGAGCAGCAAGCCGACCCGCGACACGATCGCCGAGCTCGGCGAGGTCGGCCTCCCCGTGGTCGCCGCGACCCTGTCGGACGACGAGATGCCCACCGCGTCCCGCATGTACTTCCAGGTGTCGCCGACCAACGACCGCCAGGCCCAGGTCGCCGCGCGGCACGTGCGCGCCGCGCACCCGGACAAGCGGGCCGTGGTGATCGTGCACTCCGACAACGAGGCCGACTCGTACGCGGCGAACCTGCGGGCCGACGTGGCGCTGCACTTCGGCGAGCTGGGCTTCGGGGTGCGGGAGGAGCCGTACCGGCCGGTGGGCAGCGAGCAGGGTGCGGAAGCCAGGCGGCTCGGGCAGCGGCTGTGCGACGTGCCCGACGACGAGGTGGTGTTCTTCGCGGGCCGGCCCGCCGACTTCGGCAAGCTGATGGACGGCCTGAGCGCCGGCTGCAAGAGCGACCCGCCGAGCCTGCTCGCGGGCGACGACGTCGCGCGGTACGCCGCCGACGACACGTTGCGCGGCCAGCACCCGGAGATCCCGTTCGAGTACGTGTCGTTCGCGATCGGGGCGCAGGGCTGCAACGCGGCCACCGAGATGCACCAGACGTTGCGCAAGCTCATCCCGGAGGACTGCGAGGGCGACGGGAACCCGTCGCTGGACGGGCACGCCGCGCTGACGTACGACGCCCTGTACCTCTTCGTGCACGCCATGACCCAGCTCGGCCGCATCCCCGTGTCGCCCGGCCACATCTGGAAGGAGATGAGCGACATCGGCGGCGCGAAGGCGTTGTCGGGGGAGAGCGGCGTGCTCGACTTCGGCGGCGGCCAGGTGCCGATCGACAAGTTCACCGCCGTGCTGCGGGTGGCCGACGGCGCGTCACCAACCGTGCTGGCGTCGTGCGGCGACTACCCGAACCGCAAGGACATCGACCTGCGACGGGCGTCCTGGTGCCCGGTGACGCCCCGCTGAGCCACCGGACCGACCGGCGTCACGTCGGTGGGCCGATGGCCGCCGGACGGGTCCGGTCCGCCGGGACGTGGCCGGCGACCGGTGGCCGTAAATTGTGCGCATGAGCGCGACGGGCAGCGGCCAGCAGCCGCGGGTGGTCTCCGGCAGGCAGTCGGAGCTGCTGGCGCTGCTCCGCGACGAGGGCGCGATGTCGCGGGTGGCGCTGGGCGAGCGGCTGGGGTTGCCGCGGGCCAAGCTGACCGCCGAGCTGGCCCGGCTGGTGGACGTCGGCCTGGCGCAGATCGGCGGACCCGCCGCGAGCCGGGGCGGGCGGCGGTCGACGCTCGTCCACCTGGCGGACGACCTGCGCGTGCTCGGGATCGACGTGGGCGCGACGTCGGTGACCGTGGCGGTGACGGACGGCCGGTGCGAGGTGCTGGAGAGCCGCAGCGAGGAGTGCGACGTGCGGGACGGCCCCGTGCCCGTGCTGAGCCGGGTCGCGGAGCTGGCCGACCTCGTCTACGCGAAGGCGCCGGGCAGGCTCATCGGCGCGGGCGTCGGCCTGCCGGGCCCGGTGAGCTTCCGCGACGGCATGCCGGTCGCGCCGCCGATCATGCCGGGCTGGGACCGGTACCCCGTGCGCGACGAGCTGGCCGGCCGCTGGGGCTGCCCGGTGACGGTGGACAACGACGTCAACGCGATGGCGTTGGGCGAGCGCCACGCGGGCGTCGCGCGGTCGCTCGAAGACCTGATCTTCGTCAAGGTGGGCACCGGCATCGGCTGCGGGATCGTCCTCGGCGGGCGGGTGTACCGGGGTGTGGCGGGGACGGCGGGCGACATCGGGCACATCAGGCTGGACGACTTCGGCCCGGCGTGCGCGTGCGGCGAGGTCGGGTGTCTGGAGGCGTACTTCGGTGGTTCGGCGCTGGCCCGTGACGCGACCACGCTGGCCCGCGGCGGCCGTTCGGTCGCGCTCGCCACCGCGTTGCGCGACAAGGGCGTGCTCACCGCGGAGGACGTCGGCGCGGCGGCCGCGGCCGGCGACTTCGCGGCGGCCAACCTCGTGCGCGAGGGCGGGCGGCGGCTGGGGCACGTCGTCGCGTCCCTCGTCAGCTTCCTCAACCCGGGCATGGTCGTGATCGGCGGGGGAGTGTCACGCCTGGGGCACTCGCTGCTGGCCGAGGTGCGAAGCGCCGTCTACCGCCGTTCGCTGCCGTTGGCGACCGGCAACCTGCCGATCGTGCTGTCGGAGCTGGGCGACCTGGCCGGCGTGACCGGCGCGGCCTGGTCGGCCACCGACCGGGCCTTCTCACCGGCAGGCTGACCCACCCGCAGCCACCTCTTCACCGCCACCTCTCACCGCCGCTGCCGCTGCCACTGCTGCCGCCTGTTCTCCGCAGCCGCCGCCCGTTCGCCACCGCCGCTGCCTCACCGCCGCTGCCTCACCGCCGCTACTTCACCGCCGCCGCTACTGCCGTCGCTGCCTGTTCGCCGCAGCCGCCGTCCGATCGCCACCGTTGCTTCTCGCCGCCGGCCCTTCGCCGCCGCTGCCCAAGCCGCCGCCCCGCCCTTGCCTCGATCCGTCGATCCGTCGATCCGGCCCGGCGGCCTTGTCGGCTGCTCCCTCCAGCGCGCCAGCGCGCCGGCCTGCCCACCGCTTCCGCCCGCATCACCTCTCAACCCCCGCGCCTCGAACCGGCCTGCCGAAAGCTCGGACTTCGGGCGGCTTCCGTCAGAAGTGGCAGGACTTTCGCAAAGAACGAACAAAAGTTGGCCCAAGTTCTTGTCAGAAGGTGCGTGGAACTGTCAAGATCGGCCGCAACTCGCCCCGGAAAGTGAGCTGGACCACCTTCCGGCGACTCCCTCACCAACGCCGCAAAGGGAGGTAATCCGGCATGACGTTGCTGACGATGACGGGTATCGGCAAGACCTTCCCCGGCGTGCGCGCGCTGGACGGGGTCGACCTGGAGGTCGCCGAGGGAGAGGTGCACTGCCTGCTCGGGCAGAACGGCGCGGGCAAGTCCACCTTGATCAAGGTGCTGTCGGGCGCGCACCAGCCGGACGAGGGCACGATCACCTGGCGCGGCGCGCCGGCCGGCCTCCCGTCGCCGGTGGCCGCGTTGCGGCTCGGCGTCGCGACCATGTACCAGGAGCTGGACCTCGTCCCCGACATCACGGTGGCGGAGAACGTCTTCCTCGGCCACGAGCCGGCCCGCTTCGGCTTCACCAGCCGCCGGACCGCCCACGCCCGGACCCGGGCCCTGATGGCACGCCTCGGCCACCCGGAGATCGGCCCGGACCGCGAGGTGGGCCTGCTGTCCGCCGCCGGTCGGCAGCTGGTGTCGATGGCCCGCGCCCTCGCCCACGACGCCCGGCTCATCGTGATGGACGAGCCGACCGCCGCGCTCGCCGCCGACGAGGTGGACAACCTGTTCCGCATCGTCGGCGAGCTGACCGCCGACGGCGTCGCCGTCCTCTACATCTCCCACCGGCTGGAGGAGATCCGCCGCATCGGCAGCAGGGTCACCGTCCTCAAGGACGGCCGCACGGTCGCCGCGAACCTCCCCGCCACCACCCCGACCGCCGAGCTGGTGGACCTCATGTCCGGCCGCAAGGTCGAGACCGTCTTCCCGCACCGCGAGACGTCCACCGTGGACGAGAGCCGCGAGGTGCTGACCGTCACCGGTCTCACCCGGAAGGGCGAGTTCAAGGACGTCACGTTCCGCGTGCGCGCGGGGGAGGTGCTGGGCATCGCCGGCCTGGTCGGCGCCGGGCGCAGCGAGATCCTGGAGACGGTGTTCGGCGCCCGCAAGCCCGACTCCGGGCAGGTCGCCGTCAACGGGAAACCGGTCCGGCCGGGCAGCGTCGTCGCGGCGGTGAGGGCGGGCATCGGTCTCGCTCCGGAGGAGCGCAAGGCGCAGGGCCTCCTGCTGGACCTGTCGGTCGCGCACAACGTGACGCTGTCCAGCCTCCCCGCCTACAGCCGCGCCGGTTTCGTCGACCGCGCCCGTGAGCTGGCGGACTCGCGCGCCACGCTGGAACGGCTGGACCTGCGGCCGGCCGACCCGAGGCGGCTGGTCGCCGAGTTCTCCGGCGGCAACCAGCAGAAGGCCGTCGTGGCGCGGTGGCTGGTGCGGGGCTGCGACGTGCTGCTGCTGGACGAGCCGACGCGCGGCGTGGACGTCGGCGCGCGCGCCGAGCTGTACCGGGTGGTCCACGAGCTGGCCGCGGCCGGCGTCGCCGTGGTGCTGGTGTCCAGCGAGGTGGCCGAGGTGCTGGGCCTGGCCGACCGGGTGCTGGTGCTGCGCGACGGCGAGGTGGTCGCCGACCGGCGGGCCGACGAGCTGACCGAGGCCGCTGTGCTGGACATCGTGATGGCGGGGAGCGCCATTACCGAAGGGACCGCGACCGAGGAGGTCCTGTGACGGAAGTGCGCGTGCTCGACCCGAAGTCCGCACCGCCGAGGGCGGAGCGGAAGCACCGGCGTGCCCTCGACCTGCGGCTCACCGGCCTGTTGGGCGTGCTGGTGGTGTTGTGCGCGGTGGGCTACGCGACCCGGCCGGACAGCTTCCTGACCGAGGCGAACATCTCCACCATGCTGCGCCTGGCCGCGGCGATCGGCGTGGTCAGCGTCGGCATGACGTTCGTGATCATCAGCGGCGGCATCGACCTGTCCGTCGGGTCGATCGTGGCGCTGGCGGGCGTGTGGATGACGACCGTCGCCACCCAGTCCTACGGACCCGTGGTGATGGTGCTGTGCGCGTTGCTCGTCGGCCTCGGCTGCGGGCTCGTCAACGGCCTGCTGATCTCGTACGGGAAGATAGTGCCGTTCATCGCCACCCTCGCCATGTACGCCTCGGCGAAGGGCCTGGCCGAACGGCTGTCCGGCCGCCGCACCCAGGTGGTCACCGAGACCGGGTTCACCACGTTCTTCCGCGGCGACGTCCTCGGCGTGCCGGTGCTGATCTGGATGCTGGCCGCGGTGTTCGCGGTCGGCTGGGTGCTGCTCAACCGCACCACGTTCGGCCGCCGCACGTTCGCCGTCGGCGGCAACGCCGAGGCCGCCCGCCTGGCCGGCATCGACGTCCGGCGGCACACCGCGCTCGTCTACGGCATCGCCGGGCTGTGCTGCGGCATCGCCGCCCTCATGGTCGTCGCCCGCACCACGTCCGGCGCGTCGACCAACGGCATGTTCTACGAGCTCGACGCCATCGCCGCCGTCGTCATCGGCGGCACGCTCCTCACCGGTGGCCGCGGCTCGCTGATCGGCACGCTCATCGGCGTTCTCATCTTCACCGTGGTGGGCAACATCTTCACGCAGAACAACCTGGACACCGACATCCAGAACATCGCCAAGGGCGTGATCATCGTCGCCGCGGTGCTCCTCCAGCGCACCACCGCGCGCCGCCGGAGCGCCCACGCCACCTGACGCACGGGGTACACCACGTCCCAACCCGACCCAACGCACGGGAGTCAGCCATGCCCGCACTCGACCGACGCCGTTTCCTCTGGGGCACCACCGCCGTCGGCACCGCCGCGCTCCTCGCCGGCTGCACGTCCAACGAGAGCGCCAACACCGCGCCGAACGCCGTCGCGGGCGGCTCGGGCGAGAACACCCAGCCCGGCAAGCAGGTCACCATCGGCTTCTCGGCGCCCGCCGCCGACCACGGCTGGATGGCCGCGATGACGAAGAACGCCAAGGCGCAGGCCGACCGGTTCTCCGACGTCACGTTCAAGGCCACCGAGGGCACCAACGACGTCAACCAGCAGATCGGCCAGGTCGAGACGCTGATCAACGACAAGGTCGACGTGCTGGTGGTGCTGCCGTTCGACGGCAAGGCGCTCACCGAGGTCGGCCGGCAGGCCATGGACGCGGGCATCCCGGTCGTCAACGTCGACCGCGTCTTCGACACCCCGCTGGCCTACCGGCTGTGGATCGGCGGCGACAACTACCGCATGGGCGTCAACGCGGGCGAGTACATCGCCGCCCAGATGAAGGCCAAGAACATCTCGAACCCCGTCATCGGCGAGGTCGCGGGCATCGACTCCCTGCCGCTCACCCAGGAGCGCAGCAAGGGCTTCCGGGACGCGTTGGCGCGCGCCGGCTTCTCCGTCGGCCCGCGCGTCTCGGCGTCGTTCACGTCCGAGTCGGGCGAGCAGCAGACCGCCAACCTGCTCCAGTCGGCGAGCAAGCTCGACGCGCTGTGGAACCACGACGACGACCAGGGCATCGGCGTGATGGCGGCCATCGACAGCGCGAACCGCAAGGAGTTCGTCATGGTCGGCGGCGCGGGCTCGCGCAACATGATGGACCTGATCAAGGCCGACAGCGGGGTCGTCAAGGCCACCGTCCTCTACAGCCCGTCGATGTCGTCCTCGGCGATCGCCCTGGCCCGCCTGCTCGGCCAGGCCAAGGGCATCGGCGACCTGGCCGAGCACGACGTCCCGGCGTCGATCACCACCTACTCGGCCGTGGTGACGAAGGAGAACGTCGACCAGTACCTCGACGTCGGCTTCGACTCCTGACCCGGTCCGATCGCCTCGTGGGGCACCGCTCGAAAGGCTGCTGATGACGGAAGAGATCGGCGTGGGCATGGTCGGCCACGCGTTCATGGGCGCGGTGCACTCGCACGCCTGGCGCAGCGTCCACCGGTTCTTCGACGTGCCGCTGACGCCCAGGCTCGCCGCGCTCGGCGGACGTGACGCGGCGCGCACCAAGGAGGCGTCCGCGAAGTACGGCTGGGCCGCCACCGAGACCGACTGGCGCGCGCTCGTCGCCCGGGACGACGTCCACGTCGTCGACATCTGCACCCCCGGGGACACGCACGCCGAGATCGCCCTCGCCGCGCTCGCCGCCGGCAAGCACGTGCTGTGCGAGAAGCCGCTGGCGAACTCCGTCGCCGAGGCCGAGGCGATGGCGGCCGCCGCCGAGGACGCGGCCCGGCGGGGCGTCCGGTCGATGGTCGCGTTCAACTACCGCCGGGTGCCCGCCATCGCGCTGGCCCGCGCCATCGTGGCGGAGGGCCGCATCGGCGACGTCCGCCACGTCCGCGCCGTCTACCTGCAGGACTGGCTGTCCGACCCGGAGGCGCCGATGACCTGGCGGCTGCGGCGCGAGCTGGCCGGCTCCGGCGCGCTGGGCGACCTCGGCGCGCACATCGTGGACGCCGCGCAGTACGTCACCGGCGACCTGATCACCGGCGTCAGCGCCACCACCGAGACGTTCGTGACGTCCCGGCCCGACGGCGACGGGCGCGGCGAGGTGACGGTGGACGACGCCGCGGTGTTCCTGGCGCGCTTCTCGTCCGGCGCGCTGGCCACCTTCGAGGCGACCCGGTACGCGTCGGGGCGCAAGAACGCCATGCGGCTGGAGGTCAACGGCTCGCGCGGCAGCCTGGCGTTCGACTTCGAGTCGATGAACGAGCTGTCGGTGTTCGAGGCCGACGGGCGGGAGGCCGGGTTCCGCCGCATCCTGGTCACCGAACCCGACCACCCCTACCTGGCCGCGTGGTGGCCGCCCGGCCACCTCCTCGGCTACGAGCACACCTTCACGCACGAGATCGCGGACTTCCTCACGGCCATCGGCGACGGCGCCGACCCGTCGCCCGGCTTCGCGGAGGGCCTGCGGGTGCAGCGCGTCCTGGCCGCCGTGGAGGAGAGCGCCGCGCGGCAGTCCACGTGGACCACGATTGGAGACGCCCGATGAGCCGCCCCGTCACCCTGTTCACCGGACAGTGGGCCGACCTGCCGTTCGAGGAGGTGTGCCGGCTGGCGTCGGGCTGGGGCTACGACGGGCTGGAGATCGCGTGCGCCGGCGACCACTTCGAGGTGGACCGGGCCCTGGCGGAGGACGACTACGTCGAGGCGAAGCGCGCGGTGCTGAGGTCGTACGGCCTGGACGTGTGGGCGATCTCGAACCACCTCGTCGGCCAGGCCGTGTGCGACGACCCGATCGACTTCCGGCACAAGGCGATCCTGCCCGCCCGCATCTGGGGCGACGGCTCGCCGGAGGGCGTGCGGCAGCGCGCGGCGGCCGAGATGGCCGACACCGCCCGTGCCGCCGCCCGGCTCGGCGTGGACACCGTCGTCGGGTTCACCGGGTCGTCGATCTGGAAGTACGTGGCGATGTTCCCGCCGGTGTCGCGGGAGGTGGTCGACGGCGGGTACGAGGACTTCGCGCGGCGCTGGAACCCGATCCTGGACGTGTTCGACGAGGTCGGGGTGCGGTTCGCGCACGAGGTGCACCCGTCCGAGATCGCCTACGACTACTGGACGACGCGGCGGGCGCTCGACGCGGTCGGCAACCGGCCCGCGTTCGGCCTGAACTGGGACCCGTCGCACTTCGTCTGGCAGGACCTCGACCCGGTCGGCTTCATCCTCGACTTCGCGGACCGGATCTACCACGTCGACTGCAAGGACACGAAGAAGCGGTTCGACGGGCGCAACGGGCGGCTCGGCTCGCACCTGGCGTGGGCCGACCCGCGCCGCGGCTGGGACTTCGTCTCCACCGGTCACGGCGACGTGCCGTGGGAGGAGTCGTTTCGGGCGCTGAACGCGATCGGCTACCGCGGGCCGATCTCGGTGGAGTGGGAGGACGCCGGCATGGACCGGCTGCGGGGCGCGGAGGAGGCCGTCGGGTTCATCCGCCGGCACCTGTTCGACCCGCCCGCCGCGTCGTTCGACGCCGCGTTCAGCACGGGGGAGTAGGACGTCGCCGGCCGGCGCGCCCGCGGGCACGCCGGCCGACCAGTCCACTGCGGACCGGGTGACCCCGCCGGGTCACCCGGTCCGCAGCGGCGTCACTCCAGGACGAACGTGGCGTCCGCCCGGCCGATCGCGTCGGGCACCTGCTGCACGACGAGCCTCATGTTGTAGTGGCGCATGAAGTAGCCGGGGAAGTTCTGCGCCTCGAACGAGACGCCGGAACTGGAGGCCAGGCCCGCTCGGCGGAAGAAGCTGGCGTCGGCGCGGAACGTCGCCGAGCCGTCGTTGCGTTCCACCCAGAACTCGTAGTTGCGGTGCCGGAGGTAGTAGCCGGGGAAGTTGGTCGACTCCAGCGACACCGTTCCGGAGCCGCCCAGGCCGGGCACGATCCGGAACTGGGAGTCGGCCAGCGGGTTGACGTTCGTCTCGAGGCGGGCGGCGTACTCCCAGTGCCGGACGAAGGCGTCGGCGATGTTGTAGGACTTGAGCCGGACGGGCGTGGCGCCGTCGGGGACGGGGATGCCGAGGTTGGGGGTGCCGTCGGCGTTCCAGTAGAGCTTCTGGACGCGGGTGCGGCGGTTGGGGTCGCGCAGGGGGTCGCCGGTGATGTCGCGGTAGTTGCGGTCGTGGTAGACGAGGATGTCGCTCTGACCGTCCTCGGAGACGGTGAAGGAGTTGTGGCCGGGCCCGTACTGGCCGGTGGCCGCGTTCGACTCGAAGACCGGGTGGGGGGTCTTCGTCCAGGACGCCGGGTTGAGCAGGTCGGCCGTCGCGGAGGCGGTGAGCAGGCCGAGGCAGTAGTTGGCGTCGGTGGCGCTGGCCGAGTAGGTCATGAAGACGCGGCCGTTGCGCTGGATGACGGTGGGGCCTTCGGCGACCTTGACCCCGCCTCGGGTCTCCCACGCGAGGGTGGGGACGGTGAGCCGGGCGACGGGGCCGGTGATGGACCAGGGGTTGGCGCCCATGCGGGCGAGGTAGAGGTTGGAGTTGGTGGCGATGCCGGGTTCGGCCTGGGCCCAGGTGAGGTAGCGGACGCCGTTGACGACGAACGTGGACATGTCGAGGGAGAAGGTGTCCCACGGGACGTTGACGCGGCCGCGTTCGGTCCAGGCGCCGGTGAGGGGGTTGGCGCTGGTGGTCTCCAGGACGTACGGGCGGATGCGCCAGATGTCGTCGGTGCGGCCGGCGGCGAAGTAGACGTACCAGCGGCCGTTGATGAAGTGGATCTCGGGCGCCCAGATGTGGGCGCCCATCTCGCCGGTGGTGTGCCGTCGCCAGATGGTGGTCTCGGGCGCGGTGGCCAGGCCCTGGATGGTGGTGGCGCGGCGCAGCACGATCCGGTCGTACTCGGGGACGGTCGCGGTGAAGTAGTAGTAGCCGTCGGTGTGCTTGAAGATGTGCGGATCGGCCCGCTGGTCGGCCAACGGGTTGGTGTACTGCACCGCGGGCGAGGCCTGGGCGGCCGGAGCCGCCACCACGGTGGTGAGCCCCGCCAGCAGGGCGGTGATCACCCAGACGATCGCGGTTCTCGGTCGTCCGCGCGGGGAAAGACGCGCACTCGTCATTGAGCTGTCCTCTCGTCGCACGCTGGCCGTCGTGCGCCAGTGGCGTCCAAACATTGGCCGGCCGTGGTCCGCGGATCAGGGCATCTGTGCTGGTCGCTGCGGAATCCGGCGCAATGTTATCGCTAACATTTCGGGTTGAGCGGTTCGTGGTCGTGCTTCGGGTGTGCGGTATGGATAAACCCGCTGCCGGGGCGTTGTCAACCATCGACGCCTTTCCGCTCGCGCACAATCGCCCCTTGAGGTTTCCGCGCGGATGCTGTTAGCGTTAACACATGCGAGTGACGTGAGTCACCCTCGTCGGGGACGCCGCCGCCTCGTCCTCCCGTCCGCTCTCCCGACCTCATTGAGGAGTGGTTGTGCTGTTCGCTCAACGCCGAGGAACGGTTGCCCGAGCTGTCCTGCTCGTCGCCGCGGTCGTCCTCGGGCTCGTCCTGAGCCCCGTCGGTCACGACCGGGCGGCGGCCGCGCCCGGCCCGTCGTTCACCAACCCCGTCGTCGGCGCGCCCAACAGCGCCGACCCGACGCTGGTGCAGTACAACGGCGCGTACTACTACGTCGCCACCACGTGGTCGTCCGATGTGGTCATGCGCCGGTCGACGTCGATCGCGGGCCTGCGCAGCGCGCCCGAGCAGCTCGTGCACCGCACCCCGGGGACGGTGATGTGGGCGCCGCACCTGGAGATGGTCGGCAACCGCTGGTACCTGTACTACTCGGTGGAGCAGTCCGGCGCGCCCCGGCGCACGCACGTCGCCGAGAGCGCCGGCTCCGACCCGATGGGCCCGTACACCTACCGCGGGGTGATCAACCTGATGCCGAACAACGGGTGGGCGATCGACGCCAGCCTGTTGCGGCTCAACGGCGCGCTGTACATGACGTTCTCCGCCTTCTCGCCGGTGGACAACCTCCAGTCGCTCTACATCGCGCCGATGGCGAGCCCGGTGCAGGCGAGCGCCTTCGGCACCCGCATCTCCGCGCCGACCCTGGCGTGGGAGCGGCAGGACGGCGCGGTCAACGAGGGGTCGTTCGCGTTGCAGCGCAACGGCCGCACGTTCCTGACGTACTCCGCGAGCCACTGCAACGGCCCGAACTACAAGCTCGGCATGCTGGAGTACCGGGGCGGCGACCCGCTGGCGCAGGGCTCGTGGTTCAAGCACGGCAACCCGATCTTCCAGCGCAGCGACGCCAACGGCGTCTACGGTCCGGGCCACCACTCGTTCTTCACCTCCCCGGACGGCACCGAGACGTGGATCGCCTACCACGCCAACTCGTCCGCGTCGCAGGGCTGCGGCACCACCCGCACCACCCGCGTGCAGAAGATCTCGTGGAACGCCGACGGCACGCCGAACCTGGGCGTCCCGGTGTCCACGTCGACCGTGCTGCCCGGCCCGTCGGGCGAGACCGGCGGCCCGTCGCGGGTGGAGGTCCGCAACCGGCACAGCAACCTCTGCCTGGACAACTACAACTTCGGCACCGCCCCCGGCGCCGAGGTCCGGCAGTGGACCTGCAACGACCTGCCCGTGCAGGACTGGTACCTCCAGCCCACCGGCGACGGCTACTACACGCTCGCCAACGGCCACAGCGGGCTCTGCCTGGACAACAAGGACTTCGCCACCGCGCCCGGCTCGGTGGTGCAGCAGTGGACGTGCAACGGCCTGGCCGTCCAGCAGTGGCGGCTGAACCCGGTGGGCGGCGGCTACTCGACGCTCGTCAACCGGCACAGCGGCCTGTGCCTGGACAACTACAACTTCGGCACCGCGCCGGGGTCCGAGGTGCGCCAGTGGACGTGCCTGAACAACAACGCGCAGCAGTGGATGGTCGGCTAGCGGCGGATCGTCGGCCGGCCAGTCCTCGGGCGCGGTGAGGACGGCGTGGCAGGGGCACCGGGACGAGCACGGCCCGGTGCCCCGCTCCGTTCCACCGCGCACCGGTCGTCTCCGTCGTGGAAGGAAAGTCTGTTGGCACCGAGAACGTGGGTTCGGGGTCGTCGCCTCCGTCTGGTGGCTGCCGTCCTCGTGACGGTCGTGGGTTTGTTGGCCGGGTGTGGGTCGCCGGCGGTCGAGCCGTCCGGGCAGTTGGTCCGTCTCACGTTCTGGAGTGGGTATGCCGGGCCCAACGCCTCGGCGTTGGAGTCGATCGTGGACGAGTTCAACGCGGCCAACCCGGGTGTGCGGATCGAGATGAGTTTCATGCCGTGGGACGTCTTCTTCCGCAGTCTGTTGCAGGCGTACTCGGCGGGTGGCGGGCCGGACCTGGCCGCGTTCGACAGCACGCGGGTGGCGCAGTACGCGAAGAAGGGCGTGTTGGCGCCGGTGGACGACTGGTTCGCGGCGGATCCGGCGTCGAACGTGCTGGTCACCGCGGCCACCGAGGCGGTCGCGTACGACGGCCGCAAGTACGCCGTGCCGATGACGTTCACCAGCCTGAAGTTGCACTACAACCGGGAGTTGTTCACCAGGGCGGGGTTGGATCCCGACCGGCCGCCGACGACGTGGGACGAGTGGCGTGAGGCGATGACCCGGTTGACGGTGGACCGGGACCGTGACGGGAGGCCCGAGCAGTACGGTCTGGCGCTGCCGGACCACGACACCACGCCGACGTGGCCGATCGCGTTGTGGGGTGGCGGTGGTGACGTGTTGGAGGCCGACGGCCGCAGGTCGGCGCTCACCCGTCCGGAGTCGGTGTCCGCGGTGCGGACGTGGGTGGATTTGATCCGGGAGGAGCACGTGTCGCCGATCGGGCTCAGCGGCCTGGAGGCGGAGGCGGCGTTCAGCCGGGGCGAGGCGGCGATGGTGATCACCGGGCCGTGGGCGATCAGCGGTTTCCAGGAGGCCGGGGTGGACTTCGACGTCGCGCCGGTGCCGGCCGGGCCGGTCACGCAGGCCACGTTCGGCGCGACGACGTCGTTGGCGCTCAACGCGTCGCTCTCGCCGGCGGAGAAGGAGGCCGCGCACGCCTTCCTGTCGTTCTGGGTCAGCGAGGGGGCGCAGGAGCACTGGATGGAGCGGTCCGGCTACCCGTCGATCCGGCTCGACCAGAACTCGCTGCCGAGCAACCCGTTCGTGGCCGAGTTCGCCGACGACGCCCGGATCGCCCGCCCCCTCATGCCGGGCACGGTCGAGTTCGCCAAGATCCACGACGACGTGTTCGCGCAGGCGATCAGGGACATCGTCGCGGGGAAGGTCGACACCGCCGAGGGACTGGCCGCCGCCGCCCGCCGCATCGACGAGATCCTCACCGAGTCCCGATGAACGGCGGGGTCACCCGGTGGTGGTCGCGGTGTCGGTGGTCCAGGCGCGAGCCTGGTCGCTGAGGGTGATGCCGAGACCGGGGCGGTCGGAGAGGCGCATGCGGCCGTCCCGGATCTCCAGCCGCTCGGGGAACAGCGGGTGGAGCCAGTCGAAGTGCTCGACCCACGGTTCGCGGGGGTAGGCCGCGGCCAGGTGCACGTGGACCTCCATGGCGAAGTGCGGCGCGAGCTGGAGGTGGTGGTGGTCGGCGAGGGCGGCCAGCTTGAGGAACTGGGTGATGCCGCCGACGCGGGGCGCGTCGGGCTGCAGGACGTCGACGGCGTGGTGGCGGATCAGCTCGTAGTGCTCCGCGACGCTGGTCAGCATCTCGCCCGACGCCACCGCGGTCGTCAGCGCGCGGCTCAGCTCGGCGTGGCCCTCGGCGTCGTAGGCGTCGAGCGGTTCCTCGATCCAGACCAGGTCGAACTCGTCCAGCGCACGTCCCATCCGCCTGGCGGTGGGGCGGTCCCACTGCTGGTTGGCGTCGACCATCAGCGGCACGCCGTCGCCCAGGTGCTCGCGCACGGCGGCGACCCGGCGCAGGTCCTCGGCGTGGTCCGGGAGGCCCACCTTGATCTTGATGCCGCCGACGCCGGAGTCGAGGGTGCGGGTGGCGTTGTCCTTGATCCGGTCGACGGACTCGTGCAGGAACCCGCCGGAGGTGTTGTAGCAGCGGACGGAGTCGCGATGAGCGCCGAGGAGCTTGGCGAGCGGGAGGTTCGCGCGCTTGGCCTTGAGGTCCCACAGGGCGATGTCGAACGCGGCCAGCGCCTGGGTCGCCGCGCCGCTGCGGCCGACGGAGGCGCCCGCCCAGACGAGCTTGGTCCAGAGCCGGCCGATGTCGTTGGGGTCCTCGCCGATCAGGTCCGGCGCGACCTCGCGGGCGTGCGCGAACTGCGCCGGGCCGCCGGCCCGCTTGGAGTAGCCGAACCCGAGGCCCTCCAGCCCCGCCTCGGTGCGGACCTCGGCGAACAGCATCGCGACCTCGGTCATCGGCCGCTGCCGGCCGGTGAACACCTTGGCGTCGCTGATGCCGGCCGGCAGCGGCAGCGTCACCGACGACACCGTCACCGAGCTGATCCGGTCGACTGGGGACGGGCCTGCGGACATGGTGCTCCTCGGGGTGGGCTCAGGCGACCTTGCGGACCAGGGTGGCCAGGTCGGCCAGCTCGTCCTCGGTCAGGTCGGTCAGCGGCGGGCGCACCCGGCCGCCGTCCCGGCCGACGGTGGTCAGCCCCGCCTTGACGATCGACACCGCGTAGCCGCGGGCGCGGTCGCGGAGGTCGAGGTAGGGCAGGACGAAGTCGGACAGCATCCCGTAGACGGCGGGCCGGTCCTGGGCGCGCACGGCGGCGTAGAACCGCAGCGCGAACTCGGGCAGGAAGTTGAACAGCGCCGAGGAGTACGTGGTCACGCCGAGCTGGAGCAGCGGCAGCGCGAACGTCTCCGCGGTGGGCAGGCCGCCGATGTAGACCAGCCGGTCGCCGACCCTGGCGTACGTGCGGGTCAGCTGCTCGATGTCGCCGACGCCGTCCTTCAGCCCGATCAGGTTGGGGTTGCGGTCGGCGACCTCGGCGACGGTCGCGTCGGTGAGCACGGCGTTGGCGCGGCTGTAGACGATCACGCCCAGCTCGGTGGCCCGGCACACCGCGGTGATGTGCTCGACCAGGCCGCGCTGGCTCGCCTCCGTCAGGTACGGCGGGAACAGCAGCACGCCCGACGCCCCGGCGTCCTCGGCGGCCCGCGCCTGCGCCGCGGAGACGACGGTCGCGCCGGTGGCCGGCGCGATGACCGGGACCCGTCCGCCCACCTCGTCCACGGCGACGCGGACCACCCGGTCGATCTCCTCCGGGCTCAGCGAGAAGCCCTCGCCCGTCCCGCCGGCGGCGAACAGGCCGGCCACGTCGAAGCCCGCCTGCCAGTCCAGGTGCTCCCGGTAGCGGGCCTCGTCGAAGCGCAGGTCGGCGTCGAAGTGGGTGACCGGGAACGACAGCAGCCCGGAGGCGAGTCGGTCGGCCAGGGCGTCGGGGTGCGTCGTCACGGTGCCACCGTAGGAACCAGGGGTGATGCCTGTCCAAGAGTTGTTTCGCATTGCTCAATACCCGGAGGGCATCACTCCAGTGGCGAGCACGCCTCCAGCACGTCGAGCGTGCGCCACAACGCCGGGTTGGCGGACTCCCGCAGCCACAGCAGGTGCAACTCCACCGGCTTCGGCACGGCCGTCTCCAGCCGGACGAAGCCGACGCCCTCGATGCGCAGCCGTGCCGCCGACTCCGGCACGAACGCGATGCCGCGCCCGGCCGCGACCAGCCACACCATCGTCAACACCTGGCTCACCGAGTGCACGGTGTTCTCGTGCGCGATCGGCACCGTCCCGGCGACCAGGTCGTAGAAGTAGCGGGCCTGGGTGGGCGAGTGCGCGATCACGGGCTCGCGCACCACGTCGGCGGCCGTCGCGGCCCGGTCCAGCGCCAGCAGGGGGTGGCCGGCGGGCGCGGCGACGAGCAGCCCCTCCCGGTGCAGCAGGCGTGAGCCGAACGTGGCGTCGTCCACCGGCGGGCGGCCGAGGCCGAGGTCGACCTCCTCGTTCACCAGCGCGGCGACCTGCTCGCGGGTCACCATCTCGGCCAGCTCGAGGTCCACGTCCGGCAGCTGGTCGGCCAGCTCGTCCAGCACGCGGCCGAGGATGCCGTAGGTGGCCGCCGCGGTGAACCCGACCCGCACCACGCCGCTCGACCCGGACGACACGCGCCGGGCCAGCTCGGGCGCGGTCTCCGCGAGCGACAGCAGCCGGCGCGCCTCGACCAGGAACACCTCGCCCGCCGCCGTGAGCGTCACCCGGCGGTTGTCCCGGATCAGCAGTTGCGCGTCCACGGCCCGTTCGAGCTTCTGGATCTGCCTGCTCAGCGGCGGCTGGGTCATCGCCAGCCGGGCGGCGGCACGGCTGAAGTGCAGCTCCTCGGCGACGGCCACGAACCCGCGCAGCTGCTCCAGGGTGAACGTCATGCCGGGAAGGTATCAACCCAGGTCACGTTGGGTGCTCCGACGCGCGCCCGCTTGGCGGTACGGCGCCCGCCGGTCGGGTGTGATCATGGACGGCATGGGCTCCCCGCGCCGCTCCGCCGGCCTCGTCCTGGCGGCGTTCCTGCTCTGCGGCCTCCTGCCGGCGCCGGCCGCCGCCGCCACCGCGTTCAAGGTGTTGCAGATGAACCTGTGCAACAGCGGCGTCGCCGGCTGCTACCAGGGCGGGCGCGCGGTGGGCGAGGCCGTGGCGATGATCCAGCGCCGGCTGCCGGACGTGGTCTCGGTGAACGAGGTGTGCCTGTCCGACTTGCCCCGGCTGACGGCCGCGGTCGGCGCGTCCGCCCAGTACCGGTTCGCGTTCGTGCGCAACAGGTCCACGAACTCGGACTACCAGTGCACGGACGGCCGCGGCGCCTACGGCAGCGGGATCATCGTCAAGGAGGGCGTCCGGACCGGCGGTCACGGCACCTACTCGGCGCAGGACGGCGGCAACGAGATCCGGGCGTGGGCCTGCGCCCTGAGCGCCGTGCGCGGTTTCACCGCGTGCACCACCCACCTGAGCACGACCGGCACGACGGCGTTGGCGCAGTGCCGGGAACTGGTGCCCGGCATCGTCCTGGCCCACGACCCCACCGGCTCGCCGACGACCCGGCACGTCGTGGTCGGCGACCTGAACCTCAGGTACAGCCCCGGTTCCGCGACGAACGCGCAGAACTGCGTCCCGTCGGGCTGGTTCCGCAAGGGAGACGGCGACGTGCAGCACGTCATCGCGCGCACCCTGACGTTCGTGTCGACGCAGGAATTCGCCATGTACCGCACGGACCACCCGGCGTTCGTCGTCAACCACACCTTCTGACGCCGTCCGCGCCGGGGTCTCGCGCGCGGGCCAGTTGAGACTCGAAACATCCGCGAAACCTCTGGTAGGCGGGCAGATCACGACCTGATAGTGGTCAACGCTCGTCCGACGGAAGGGGTTTCACAATGAGGTGGAGAACGGTGCTCCTGACCACCGGCCTGGTGCTCGGCCTGTCGGCCGCGCCGGCCGGCGCCGCCGAACCGGTGATCGTCGACTCCACCAAGCACGGCGGGCGCACGGTGGCGTTCACGTTCGACGACGGCCCGAACCCGGCCGACACCCCGCGCCTGCTCGACGTGCTGCGCCGGCACCACGTCAAGGCGGTGTTCTGCCTGTGGGGCGACTTCGTCGAGGCCCACCCCGAGCTGGTGCGCGACATCGTGGCCGGCGGCCACTCCCTGTGCAACCACAGCATGCACCACGACAACATGGGTGACTGGACGCCGGAGCGGATCGAGGCCGACCTGCGGCAGACCAGCGCGGCCATCCACCGCGCCGCGCCGGGCGTGCCGATCCGCTACTTCCGCGCGCCCTACGGCAGCTGGGGCCAGTCGCCGCGGGTCGCCGCGAAGCTCGGCATGACGTCGCTCGGCTGGAAGCTCGTCATCGGCGACTGGGAGCCGCCGGGCACGGACGAGCTGGTGCGGCGGGTCAAGGAAGGCCTGACCGAGGGAGCCGTGGTCCTGATGCACGACGGCCCGAACGACCGCGGCCAGACCGTGGACGCCGTCGAGCGGCTGATCCCCGAGCTGCGAGCCGACGGCTGGCGCTTCGACCGCCCCGCGCGCGGCTGAGGTGACCGCGGTGAAGCGTTCCGCGACGGCGGCACTGGCCGCCCTGCTGCTCCTGCTGCCGACGGCGGCGTCCGCGTCACCGAAGGCGACGTGGGTCGGCGCGTGGGCGACGTCGCCCACCACCGTGCCCCCGTCGGACACCACGGCGTTCGAGGACCAGACGTTGCGCCAGGTCGTGCACCTGAGCGTCGGCGGCAGCACGGTCCGCGTGCGCCTCTCCAACGAGTTCGGCACGCAGCCGTTGGTCGTGGGGGAGGCCCGCGTGGCGCGGCGGGCGGGCACGGGCTCGGCGATCGACCCGGGCAGCGACCGGCGGCTCACGTTCGGCGGGCGCGCGTCCGCCACCGTGCCGCCCGGCGCGCCGCTGCTCAGCGACCCGGTCGCGCTGCCCGTGGCGGCCGACTCCGACCTCGTGGTCAGCATCCACCTGCCGCACCGCACGCCCGGGAACACCGTGCACGCCTTCCCCTACCAGGACGGCTACCTCGCGGCGGGCAACGTCACCGGGCGGGCCGAGATCACGCCGACCGCCGTGCTCGGCAAGTGGCACTTCCTCACCGGGGTCAGCGTCACGGGCGAGCGCGGGTCGACCGTGGTGGCGTTCGGCGACTCGATCACCGACGGCGCGGAGACGACGCGCGGCGCGAACCGGCGCTGGCCCGACGTCCTCGCCCGCCGCTTCCAGGACGACCGGCGCCTGCGGCACTTGGGCGTGGTCAACGCGGGCATCAGCGGCAACCGCCTGCTGCACGACCCCAACCCGCCCGCGGGCCACCAGGCCGAGGCGTACGCGGCGTACTTCGGGCAGGCGGCGCTGCGCCGCTTCGACCGGGACGTCCTCGCCCAGCCGGGCGTCGGCCACGTCGTCGTGCTGCTCGGCGTGAACGACCTCGGCCACCCCGGCACGAGCGCGCCGCTGTCGGAGAAGGTGACCGCCGAGGACATCATCGGCGCGCACCGGCAGCTCATCGCCCGTGCCCACGTCCGGGGTCTGCGCATCCACGGCGGCACCATCACGCCGTTCCGCGGCGACACGTTCGGCTTCTACAGCCCGGAGAACGAGGCCGCGCGCCAAGCGGTCAACCACTGGATCCGCACCGGCGGGGAGTACGACGGCGTGATCGACTTCGATCGCGCCGTCCGCGACCCGAACCAGCCCGACCGCCTGCTGCCGGCCTACGACAGCGGCGACCACCTCCACCCGAACGACGCGGGAATGGCGGCGATGGCCGCGGCCGTGCCGCTGCGCCTGTTCCGCTGACGACCGACGGACGCGGGGTCGCCCTGGAGGGGGCGGCCCCGCGTCCTCGTCCGCGCCGGTCGGCGGGTTCCGGGACGCGGCCGGCGGACCGTCGCGTCAGAACGTGAAGACGGCCTGGAGCACGTGGGTCCGGCGTGCGGCGAGGTCCGCGAGCAAGGCGGGCGGGTCCTCGAACGGCACGCACGTCGTGATGAGGTGCCGGGTGACGGCGTCGTGCTCGGCGCGGAGGAGGTCGACGGTCTCGGCGGACAGCCGTTCGCGGTCCCACGCGTGGGCCGTGCCGCGCGGCACCCGGCCGATCTGCGCGCACCGCACGGTCAGGCCGTTGTGGTGGAACTCCTCGCCCAGCCGCACGTCCCGCGCGCCGTCCGGGTAGAACGCCAGGTCGACGACGGTGCCCCGGGGCCGCAGCAGGCGCAGCGCGAGGGCGAGGTCCGACGACCGGCCCCGGCACTGGAAGACGACGTCCGCGCCCCGGTCGCCCGGTCCGTGCCGCCAGCGCGTCTTCAGCTCCACGGCGAGGTCGCCCGCCTCCGGGTCGGCGGCCGTGAGGCCCAGCGCGGTCGCCGCGGCACGCCGTCGCGGCGTCGGGTCGACCACCACGACCTCCGCCGCGCCGTGGCGCCGGGCGAACAGCGCCGTGAGCAGCCCGACCACGCCGCCGCCGGTCACCGCCACCCGTCGACCGCGCACCCCGTCCGCGAGAGTCAGCACGCTCCCCGTGGACGAGCGGGTGTCGTTGTTCCCCGAGGGCCAGTTCGAGCACCTGCTCGCGCCCTACAACCGGGTGTCCGGCATCGCGCCCGCGCACCTGCACCGCGTGCTCGCCGAGCTGCGGTCGCGCGACGACATCGACCTCGTCCACGACCACGTCGAGGTGACCGGCCTCGGCACGCTCGCCGCGGCCCGCGTGCCGACGTTGCACACCCTGCACTGGGACCTGGCCAAGCACCGCCGCTTCTACGCCGCCGTGGACGCCGGGCCCCGGCTCTTCGTCAACGGCGTCTCCGCCAACCAGCTGCGCGACGCGCCGCCGTCGCTGCTCCGGCACAGCCTCGGGCACGTGCACCTGGCCACGCCGCTCGCCGACGACGCCGACACCCGCCCGCTGCCGCCGAAGGAGGAGCACGTCGTCGTGCTCGGCAGGGTCACCCGCTGCAAGGGCCAGCACGTCGCCGTGCGGGTGGCCCGCGAGGTCGGGTGGCCGCTGGTCCTCGCCGGGCCGGTCGGCCCGTTCCACCGCCGCGACGACCTCGACCGCGCCGTCGCCGCCGACCCCGGGGCGCTCGCCAACCCCGACGTCCGCTACTGGCACGAGGAGATCGCGCCGCACGTCGACGGCACGCGGGTGCGGTGGGTCGGCACGGTGCGCGGCGGCGAGCGCGAACACCTCCTGGCCACCGCCGCGGCCGCCCTGTTCCCCATCACGTGGGAGGAACCGGGCGGCACCGCCGTCACCGAAGCGCTCGCGCTGGTCTGCGCGGTGGTCGGCTTCCGCCGCGGCTGCCTGCCCGAGCTGGTCGACCACGGCCGCACGGGGCTGCTGGCCGAGCCGGACGACGAGGCCGACCTCGCCCGCCAGCTCACCGGCAGCAAGGGGATCGACCCGGCCGAGTGCGTGCGCGAGGCGGTGCGGCGGTTCCGGCCGGCCGTCATGGCCGACGCCTACCTGGGGCTGTACCGGCACGTCGCCGGCGTGGCGTGAGCGTCGTCCGTTCGGGTGGCGCTCGCGGGGCGGCCGGCGTGCCGGCGTGGTGGGGTGGACCGGGCGGCCCGCGGACCGGGGCGTCCGACGGACCGGGCCGCCCGGTGGGTGGCGACTGCCCGGGCGACGGCGAGGAGGTCGGGTGACCGCACTGGAGCTCGTGGCCTCGGGCGCGGCGGACAACCTGCTGGCGGCACGGACGCAGATGGCGCTGTCCCTGGGCTGGCACATCGTGTTCGCGTGCTTCGGCATCGCGTTCCCGGCGATCGTCGTGTTTACCGAGTGGCGCGGGCACCGCCGGGACGACCCGGTGCTCACCGAGCTCGCGCACACGTGGGCCAAGGCGATGGGCGTGCTGTTCGCCGCGGGGGCCGTGTCGGGCACGCTGCTGTCGTTCGAGATGGGCATCCTGTGGCCGGGCCTGATGGACCGCTTCGGCGAGGTGTTCGGCTTCCCGTTCGTGCTGGAGGGCTTCGCGTTCTTCGTGGAGGCGATCTTCGTCGGCGTGTACCTGTTCGGGTGGAGCCGGTTGTCGCCGCGGGCGCACATGCTCAGCGCGGCGCCCATGATCCTCGCGGGCATCGCCGGGGCGTTCTTCGTCGTCTCCGCCAACGCGTGGATGAACAACCCGACCGGGTTCCGGCTCGACGCGAACGGCGAGGTCGTCGACGCGCGGCCGGTGGCGGCGATGTTCGGCCCGTCCACGTGGCCGCAGTTCGTGCACATGTGGTTGGCGGCGTTCATGGTGACGGGGTTCCTCGTCGCCTCGGTGTACGCGGTGGGCATGCTGCGCGGCCGCCGTGACCGCTACCACCGGTTGGGGCTGCTCATCCCGCTGACGGTGGCGGCGGTGATCACGCCCGTGCAGATCGGCGTCGGCGACTGGATCGCCAACGCGGTCGCCGACAACCAGCCCGCCAAGCTGGCCGCGATGGAGGCCCAGTACGAGACCACGGCGGGCGCGGGGCTGTCGCTGGGCGGGATCTACCGCGACGACCGGCTGCACTACGCGCTGGAGGTCCCGTACGCCTTGTCGCTGCTCATCCACCACGACCCGCACGGGGTGGTGCCGGGGCTGGAGGAGGTGCCGGTCGACGAACGACCGCCGGTCAACGTCGTGCACCTGGCGTACAACGCGATGGTCGGTCTCGGCACGGGGTTGCTGCTGCTCGCCGGGTGGTTCGGGTTCGTGTGGTGGCGGCGTCGGCGGCTGCCCGTGACGGCGTGGTTCCCGCGTGCCGTGGCGGTGTCCGGCCTGGCGGCCGTCGTGGCGATGGAAGCCGGGTGGATCACCACCGAGGTCGGCCGGCAGCCGTGGATCGTGTACGGGGTGCTGCGCACGGCCGACGCGGTGAGCCCCGCGCCGGGCCTCGGGTACGGGCTCGTCGCCGTCGTCGCGGTGTACTCGGTGCTGACGGTGTTCACCGCGGTCGTGCTCCGCCGCCTGGCCCGCGGCCACGACACCCTCGCGCCGCAGGAGCAGTCGCCCCACCGCCAGTCGCCCGAGCACGAGTCGCCCGGACTCCACCTGCCCGAGCACGAGTCGCCCGGACTCGAGCCGCCCGAGCACCAGTCGCCCGAACGCCAGCCGCCCCCGGAGCAGTCATCGCCAGGGGAATCGCGTCGAGGGGAGCCGTCGTGACGCTGGCGGAGGTGGTGCTCGGCGCGGCGTTCGCGGGGCTGCTCGCCTACGCGCTGTTCGGCGGCGCGGACTTCGGCGGCGGTGTGTGGGACCTGCTGGCCGGAGGCACCCGGCGCGGCCTGCGCACCAGGGCGTTGATCGAACGCTCGATCGGCCCGGTGTGGGAGGCCAACCACGTCTGGCTGATCTTCGTGCTGGTGGTGCTGTGGACCGGGTTCTCCGGCGCGTTCGCCGCCGCCGTCACCACGCTCTACATACCGCTCACGCTGGCCGCGTTCGGGATGATCGCCCGGGGCGCCGCGTTCGCGTACCGCAAGAGCGTCAGCACGGTGGGGATGCGCCGGTTCTTCGGTGCGGCGTTCGCGCTGTCGTCGCTGTTCACGCCGTTCTTCTTCGGCGCGGTGGTCGGCGGGGTGGCGTCCGGGCGGGTGCCGCCGGGCATCGCGGCCGGCGACGTCGTGACGAGCTGGGTCAACCCGACGTCGCTGCTCGGCGGGACGCTCGCCGTGCTCGTCTGCGCCTACCTGGCGGCCGTGTTCCTGTGCGCCGACGCCCGGCGCGAGGGGGAGACCGACCTGGCCGAGGCGTTCCGCCTGCGCGCGTTCGTCACGGCGGCGGTGACGGGCGCGGTGGGCCTGGCGGGCATCGCCGTGCTGCGGGCCGACGCGCCCCTGCTCTACGCGGGCCTCACCGGGCGCGGGCTGCCGGTGGTCGTGCTGTCGGTCGTCGCCGGGCTGGCCGCGATCGCGTTGCTGCTGACCCGCCGGTACGCCCTGGCACGCGTCGCGTCCGCCTCGGCGGTCGTGACGATCCTGGTCGGCTGGGCGGTCGCGCAGTACCCGTACGTCCTGCTGCCCGGCCTGACCGTCGAGGAGGCTGCGCGCGGCCGGCCCACCCTCGTGGCCCTGCTGTTCGCGCTGGGCCTCGGGGCGCTGGTGATCGTCCCGGCCCTCGTCTACCTCTACACGCTGTTCCAACGCCCGCCGCTCGCCGACCGGGCGCCACCCCGCGGCGGCTGACGGGCGGCGACCGCCACCGCCGCCGCGCGGGACGTCACGGCATCAGGGTCGTCAGGACGGCGACGTCCGACTCGTCGTCGGGCACGTACTTCGTCGGCGGCCGGACGGCGCGGGTGCGGCTGCTGGTGGGACCGGAGAGCCCGCCCACCACCAGCGTCGGCTACGCGAACTCGGGTTCCGACCTCAACTCGTACATGGGCGGCATCGTGCGGCCCGGCGAGTACTGGATGGCCGCGACCCACCGCCCGGGCCTGAAGGCCGGGTTCGAGTGCGTCTTCACGCCCCTGTTCTGACACCGCGTGTCCGGGCCGCGCGACACCGCCGCAATAATGCGCACATCGACTGATCGGGGCTAGGCCGTTCGAGTGGGAAATTCGATCACCGCCCGGTAGGGACACGCTTCACTCCTTCGTGGGTGCCAGGCGATGGGGTAAGACTTCGCTCCGTGACCGCCGACGTTCCCGCCGAGCTGCGCAAGTGGCTGATGTCGCTCAACGACCCGGACTTCAGCGTCCTGCTGACGGTGTGCGACCCGCTCCGCCACGCCGCGCAGATGCCGCCGCCCAGCAAGGACGCCAGGCCGCCCGTCCGGCGCGAACTGCGTGCCGCGCGGGCCCAGGCGGCCAAGATGCCGTCGCACCAGCTGTCGCGGCTGGCGCTCGGCGGGTTGTCGATCGCCACCAGGGTGCTGACCGCGCACTGCGGGTTCGAGCCGAGGACCGTGCACAGCCCCGACCTGGACGAGCTGCGGCGGATGCTCGTCGCGCTCGGCAACCCGCTGGGCCGGTTGGTGCTGTTCGGGCTGTTGCAGGAGGACGTGCCGGCGACGGACCTGGCGACGGAGCACCGCGCCGACCTCGAAGTGGCGGTGCAGGCGGCGGGGCGGTCGCCCGTCACGGCGTTCATCGAGGCCTTCGACCACCTCCGGCAGCCGTTGGAGGCCGACCCGTCCGCCATGCCGGAGGCCGGGGACCACCAAGACGCGTTCGACGCGGTGGTGGCCCAGGTCGACCGGTTCGAGACGGACCTCGCCACGGTGCGTGACCGTGCCGCCGGTGTGGCCGCGTTGCTCCGCGGCGCGGCCGACGACGTCGAGCGCGGTGGCGAACCGGCCGACGTCGCCGACCGGCTCGCCGAGTACCGCGAGGAGCGTCGAGCGTTCCTCGACTCCCTCACCGGGTTGACCGGCCAGGAGTACGCCGACTTCGGCCACGTCGACGCGGACCTGGTCACCTTCCGCGCCGAGGTGCTGCGGCAGAAGGAGGAGGCCGCCCGGCGTGCCGCGGAGCAGCAGGCCAACGCCGCGCACGTCGCGCGGTTGCGGCAACAGCTGGTCGAGCTGGAAGCCCTCGCGGAGACCGTGCCCGACAGCGCCCGCGAGTCGGTGCGGAGCGCGGCGCAGGCCGTGCGGGACGAGATCGCCGAACGCCTGGCGGCCGCCGCCGACGCGTCGTTGGCGGAACTCGGCTTGCCCGAAAAGCCGGCGACTACAGGAAAGGCAGCGACCACCGACGATCCCGCCCCCGCGGCACGTGCGGCGGAACCCGAGGACGCGACCGCAGCGGGCCGACCGACCGAGACCGACCGGAACCCGTCACCCGCCGAGGAGTCCGACTCGGCGTCGGACGCGGGCGCGCCGCCGGAGGTCGGACCGGACGAGCAGCCCGGCCCGGACGAGCAGCCCGCGGCAGACCGGCACGCCGGACCGGATGGGGCCGGAGCGGACGAACAGGCCGCAGCGGACCGGGACGCACCACCCGAGCCGGAGACCGGGCCGGCCGAGGGCGCGGCCCCGGAGCAGGACGCCGAGCCGGAGGGCACCGAGGACACCCCGACACCGCCGCCACCCACCCCGCCGACGCCGACCCCCTCGACCCCGCCGACGGCGACCACCTCGGCGACCGCGACCACCTCGGCGACCGAAACCACCACCCCGACCGAAACCACCCCGACCGAAACCACCGCGTCGGCCGCAACGACCGGGCCCGACCGTGACGAGCTGGCCATCGGCTTCCCCTGGGAGGAGGGCAACCCGCCGCTCGCCGTCGAACTGGCGCGCGACGGCAGGCTGGTCGAGGCCTACTGGGTGACCGCGATGTCCGGCGAGCCCAACCAGCGCATCGCCGTCCTGCGGTTCGCCGCCGCCGCGTACGCGATCAACAACAACGCCGACGCCACCGCCGTCCTGGCCGGGCTCGAACTGGACGCGCAGGAACTCGCCGGCGACCCCGACGCCGCCGCCCTCGCCACCACCGCCGCGCTGCGGGCCGCGCTGATCGCGGGCTGGGGGCACCCGATGCTCACCCAGCTGCGGCCGGAGCTGGTGCTCCCGACCCACTGGGCGGCGCTGATCGACACGACGATCGACGCCGTCCGGCGCGGTTTCCGGCCGGACGACGGCCTGGGCGGCCCGCTGCTGGAGAACGACGCGCAGGAGGCGCGCACCGAGCTGGGACGGCGTGCCCGGAACCTGGCCGAGGAGCTGCCCCGCCGCAAGAACAGCTACCAGCGCGCCACCCGCGTGCTGCAACGGCTGATGCACACCGGCGAGCCGCTGGCCACCGCCTTGGACGCCGTCGCGAAGTGGGCCGACGGCACGGGTGACAGCCAGGCCGTCGCCGCCGCGCTGGCGGAGGTGAACGCGCCCGGCGCGATCGACGCCATGATCGAGTCCGCCGACGCCGCCATGCGCACCCCGAAGCAGGCCCGTGAGCCGATCGTGGCGATCGCCCTCCGCACGCTGGTCCGCGCGATCGAGGAGGTGCGCACGATCCTGCGCGAGGCCGACGCGGTGAGCCGGCGGCTGACCGTCACCCAGTCGGAGGACCAGGCCGTGGCCGCACGGCTGGCCAAGGCGCTCGCGGACGTCGAGTCGGCAGAACCGCCGCCGGGCATGACCGGTGTGGCGATGGAGCTGTTCCGCCGCTGGTTGCAGCGCCCCACCGAGACCGTCCGCGCCGGGTACGCCGCCGTGGGCGGGGGTGAGGCGTCCTTCAGCCTGGCCGAGCCGAGCCCGGACGTCCTGCTGGTCCTGCCGGACCTGCCCCGCGACGCCGACGGCCGCCCCAACCCCGAGGACCTGCGGACGTCGGTGGTGCTGGCCGGGCTTACCCGCACGCCCGACCTGGAACGGGCCGTGGCCGTCTACTGCGAACGCGGCGACCTGCGCCGGGCCCGGCGGGTGGTCGAACTCGCGGCGGACGGCTTCTGGGACGTCGACCAGCCGGTGGGCCCGCTGCGCCAGGTCGTGGAGGACGCCACGCGCTCGTGGACGAAGCTCCACCGGTCCGCCCTCAACCAGGCCCGCGACCTGTTCGCGCGCATCCGCACCCAGAACCTCCTCGACCCCGAGGACGAGACGGCGGTGGCCGGCCGGCTGGAAGCCCTGACCGCCGTGGACGACGGCGCGTTCGACGAGGCGTCGGCGAAGCTGGCGGAGCTGGCGAAGGAGCTGGAGGCCAAGCACCGCTCGCGGGTCGCCGACCTCCGCACGGAGATCGAGACGTTGAGCGTCCCGGCCGCCGACCACGACCGGATCGTCGCGCTGCTGGACGACGGCGACACGGTGACCGCCGCCGAGTTCATCGCGTTCATCCGCGCCGGCAAACCGCTGCCCGAGCACGCGAAGGAGGCCGCCGAGGACGTCCGCAGCTTCGCCGAGACGGTCGCCCAGGGCAACGACGCCATGCGGGACAGCGCGCTCGGCTGGGCCGAGCTGGCGGCGAACGGCGCGACCCTCACCGCCCTCGCCAACACCGGCGTGCAGGCGTGGGACTCGCTGCGCAACCACGACGGCCTGGGCGGCGACCGGTGGGCGAACGCCGTCCGCGACATCCTGCGCACGCTCGGCCTGCAGGCCGCGAACCGGCCCCAGGAGATCAACCGGGGCGCACGGCGGGGTTTCCGCAAGTTCCGGGTGCAGGGCACGCCGTCGGACGGCTCGTACATCTCGACCCTCGGGTCGGCCGCGAGCAACTACACCGTGACGGTCGTCGTCGAGGAGCACCGGGGCCGCCGGTCCGTGCTCGACGTGCTCGGCACCGAGGACGCCGGGCGCGCGAACGTCGTGCTGTACCTGCACACCATGGACCTGCCGGCACGTCGCCAGCTGGCCGCGGAGGCGACGCGCAGCCCCGTGCAGGCGCTCGTCATCGACCCCGCGGTGATCGGCTGGGTGGCGGCGAACGCGCCTGGCTCGTGGCGCGCCACCCAGCGCATCACCCTGCCGTGGACCGCGTTGAACCCGTACACGCCGTTCGTCGCGGGCCTGGTGCCGCCGGAGGTGTTCGTCGGCCGGGTCCGCGAGATGGCCGAGGTGATCGACCCGAACGGCGGGCTGTTCATCTACGGCGGCCGGCAGCTCGGCAAGTCGGCGCTGCTGCGCCGCGTCGAGGCCACGTTCAACGACGGCGAGTACCGGTTCGCGGTCTACCTCGACCTGAAGGGCCGGGGCATCGGCGAGGCCGAGCCGGCGAGCCGCATCTGGCGGGAACTGGTGCTGGAGCTGAAGAAGTCGGGCGTGCTGTCCGACCGGGTCTCCCAGGACGCGCCGCCCGACGTCGTCGTGAACCAGGTGCGGACGTGGCTCGACCAGCACACCGGCCGCCGGCTGCTGCTGCTCGCCGACGAGGCCGACGCGTTCCTCACCGCGGACTCGCGCGGCACGCCCACGGCGGGCGGTGTCGCGCACTTCCCGAACGTGTTGCGGCTCAAGGAGCTGATGGAGTCGACGGACCGGCGGTTCAAGGTCGTGTTCGCCGGTCTGCACCAGGTGCAGCGCTTCGGGCACCTGTCCAACGTGCCGCTGGTGCACGGCGGGCCGGACATCCTGGTCGGCCCGCTGGACCAGGTCGACGCGCGGCGGCTCGTCGTGGCGCCGCTGGCGGCCCTCGGCTACCGCTTCGAGCGGCCCGAGCTGGTGTGGCGGCTGCTGTCCGCGACCAACTACCAGGCCAGCCTCATCCAGATCTTCTGCGAGGAGCTGGTGCGGACGCTGCACAACCGCGTGTCGCACCACCAGACGTTGCCGGTGCCGATCCGGGAGAGCGACGTCGAAGCGGTGGCGGGCAGCGACCGCGTCCGGGCCCGCATCGCCGAGCGCCTGCGGATCACGATCAACCTCGAGGACCGGTACCGCGTGCTCACGCTGGTGATCGCGCTGCTGAGCCTGAAGGACATGTTCAGCACCGACTACGGCCCCGAGCAGCTGCTCCAGGAGGCGCGCAAGCACTGGCCCGCCGGGTTCGAGGACCTGACCGCGTCGGGCGTCAGCATCTACCTGGACGAGATGGTGGGCCTGGGCCTGCTCATCCGGCTGTCCGGGCAGAGCCGGTACGCCGTGCGCAGCCCGAACGTCGTCAACATGCTGGGCACCAAGGCGAGCCTGGAGCTGGAGCTCCGGGAGACGGACTTCGACCTGCCCTACGAGTACAACCCGCGCGACGCGCGCCGGCTCCTGGTCAACGTGCAGGGCGTGCAGCGGCGCAGCCCGCTCACCGACGGCCAGCTGTACGACCTCACCGCGGACGGCGCGGTCTCGGTCGTCACGGGCACCGACGCGCTCGGCGTGGACCGCGTGCCGGACGCGGTGAAGGACTACGCGGAGATGCGCGGCAGCCGGGTCGAGGTGCACACGTCGGTGGGGGACATCGCGAAGGCGGTCACGGCGGCCGCGCGGCGCAAGCGGCCCACGGTGATGGTGGCGGACCTGCGCGAGCGGACGGTGCCCGAGATCGTCCAGATGCGGGACCGGCTGACCAAGGACCGGCTGGCCTCGGTCCTGCTGATCCAGCCCGCCGTCGCGCGGGACGTCGTGCGCGAGCTGGGTCCGGAGAAGGGCGCCGAGCTGGTCCGCCCGGCCCGGTGGACGGCGAGCAGCCTGCGCAGCTGGCCGGAGTGCCCGTTCGACGTGCTGCACTCGCGCGTGCGGCTGATCGAGGCGACCGGCGGGTGGACGGAGCTGGTGGAGGACGTCATCGGCATGGTGGTCATGCGCGGCGCCACCCAGGCGCAGGCGCTGGACCGGGTCGTGCAGTGGTCGAAGGACCTGGCGTGGGCGCGGAGGTTCCTGGCCCAGGCGGGCGTCGGCCAGGCGTTGGTGGGCAAGATCGGGCCGTGGGTGGACTACGTCGACCCCGGCGAGCCGATCGACACCGTCGACGTGGCCGCGATCCTCGAACTCGACCTGCCGGGCGCCATCGACCTGCTGGACGAGCTGGTGAACCTGGGCGTGCTGGACGAGAGCCCGGACGGGGTCATGCTGGACCGGGTCGTGCACCGCTGCATCACCACGGTCCGCGGGCAGTCGTGAAGAGCGGTCGCTGGGAGCTGGGGTCGCTGCCCGGTCCGCGCGGGCACGTGGAGGCGTTGGCGGAGGACCTGAACGCCGGGTTGAGCTGCGTCTGGCTGTTCCCCGACGACCTGGTGGACCGCGGCGCGGCCGACGACCTGGTCGAGCTGGTCGGCTCGCACGTCGAGACCGTCCGCGTGCCCCAGCCGGAGGTGCGGCGGACCAGCGGGCAGCGGGGGAGCGCCCGGCCTTCGGCCCCGGCGGACGACTCGCTGCCGTCGTGGGCGAGGGGCGGGCTGGGCGTGTTCGACTGGGACGAGTCGTTCCACACCGTCGACGTGCCGACGCTGGAGAGCACGTCGACGGTGGCCGAACGCCTGCTGATGGTGTCCGACGCCGTGCCCGCCGACGGTGAGGACCCGCTGGCCGTGCTGGCGTCGTCGGACTGGCTGCGGCGGAAGGTGGTCGTCGTGCGGGCGTGGGACGAGAACGACCCCGACGACGTCGCGTCGGTGCTCACCAGGGTGACCGCGCACGCGAAGGCGCACGGCGTGCCGCCGGAGGAGCGGACCAGGGTGCTCGTCGCGGCCACGCTCGGCGGCCTGCCCGTCCGGCTGCTCGACCAGGTCGACCCGGTCACCACCAGGGTGCACTGGTGGTGGAGCGTGTGCGGCCGGCTCGACACGGCGGTCGTCACCACCGCCGCCCGACCCCGCAACGCCCGCCGGGGCACCGTGACGCGGGTCGACGTGCGGGAGCTCGTGGCCGCCGAGGTGGTCGTGGAGGTGGCTGGCCCGGACCTGCTGCTCGCGGAGGGGCTGGCGTCGTCGTGGGACGGCCGCATGGCGACGTTGCGCGAGCAGATCACCGCGTTCACGCACGAGGAGGAAGACCTCGTGCCCCGCGCCCTCCGACGATCGCGCGGGAGCGGTGAGCGGCCCGGCGAGGAACTGCGGCCCGCGTGGAACGCCGGGTTCGCCGACGTCTGGGACGGGCAGCTGCGGATCAGCCCGGCCGTGCGCGGGGTGATCGGCACGGCCGTCGACCTCGACAACCTGGTGTGGCGCGGGCAGAACCGGGCGCTGATGCCGCTCGTCGACGGGTGGCGGGCCAGGCTGGAGGAGAAGGTCCGCGCCAGGGCGAGTTCCGCCGTGCTGGCCGAGATGGGCCGGGACGCCCGCGGCGGCCCGGCCGGGTCCGAGCGGCCCGGGCGCGCGACGTTGGAGCTGGGCGTGATGGCGTGGGCGGTGTCGACGTCACGCATCCGGCTGCCGCAGGCGGACCGCGACCTCCTGTTCTGCCTGCGCGACGCCCGCAACGCCCTGTCCCACCTGAGACCGCTGGACGACCAGGAGCTGGACCGGCTGGCCCGCGCGATCCCCGACGAGTCGTGGTGACGGCCGCCGCGCGGCGGGTCCGGCGGTCACCGGGCGCGACCGGTCCGGTCACCGGCCCTATCATTCCGCGGATGACCGCCTACGACGATCTTGACGCGTTCGAGCACCTGGACACCTCGGCGCTGCCGCCGCGGCAGCAGCGCATCCTCGCCGCGATCCGCGACTGGGTGATGAGGCACGGGTACTCGCCGAGCACGCGCGAGATCGGCGACGCGGTCGGCCTGCGCTCCTCGTCGTCGGTGTCGAAGCACCTGGCGAGCCTGGAGGAGAAGGGTTTCCTGCGGCGCGGCGGCTCGATGTCGCGGCCGATCGACGTGCGCCTGTTCCTCCGGGAGCCGTCGGCGCACGGGTCCGGCGACGACTCGGTGTCCGTCCCGGTGGTCGGCCACATCGCCGCGGGCAGCCCCATCGCGGCCGACGAGCACGTGGACGACGTGCTCACGCTGCCCCGCGGGCTCACCGGGCGCGGCACCGTGTTCGGCCTGCGCGTGCGCGGCGACTCGATGGTGGACGCCGCGATCTGCGACGGCGACATCGTCGTGGTGCGGCAGCAGCCCGAGGCGCACTCCGGCCAGATCGTCGCCGCGATGATCGACGGCGAGGCCACCGTCAAGGTGTACCGCCGCCGCAACGGCCACGTGTACCTCGAACCCCGCAACCCGGCCTACGACGTGATCGACGGCGACCGGGCCGTGGTGCTCGGCACGGTCGTCTCGGTGCTGCGCAGCGTCTGACGCGGAGGCGGGCGGCACGGCCGTTCGGCCGGAGTCGCGGCGGGTCGGCGGAGAGATCCTGTCCACTCCCGTTCAGCCCGGTGTCCATAGACGTCTCTTGACGCTCTACCGAATGGAATGACCCAGTTCAGAGGCGCTTTTCCGGCTCACCATCTATGTGTGGTCCGGGTCACATGCGTTGATCCTATGATGACTCGGTGCGGGGCCGATTCACGTCGGCCGGCGCACCCTGGCCCTTCTGCCGGTAGCGGTTGAGCGCGGGGTTTCGGCGGTTCCCGCTGGAGACGGGTTCCGCCACCAACGTCGAGCCCCGGACGGCGCGTTGTCGTCCGGGGCTTTCGTTCGCGTGGACACGCGCTGTCCGGATGGACACGCATCGTGATCTCGCCTCTGGTCACCACTCGCGCGTTGTGGTCAAATCCGGCTTGTCACCCGATTGGATGTCCACGATCCGGCGGTCTCCAGCCGTCCGAGTGGCATCCGCAGGCCGAGAGCTCAACCGCTACCGAAAGAAAACCGCCGTGTTCCCGCGCATTCGCGGGAACACCGAGTGGTCTCCACAGAAGGGCTTCGCGTGCACCCCCGCGATCGCAACCAACCGGGCGGCCGGTTCGCCTGGGCCGACGTCCCGGTGCTCGGCCTGGCGTTCGCCGCCGCCTGGTACCTGACCCGCTACGAGCACTACTCGGTGCCCGCCGCCGTCGCCACCTCCGCCGCCGCGCTCGGGCTGTTCACCGTGGCGCTGTCCGCGCCGAGGTGCGCCCGCCGGGTCGCCGCGCTGCTGGTCGCGCTCGGCGGCGCGCCGGCCTCCGCGCCGCTGGACCCCACGAGCGCGGTGAGCGTGAGTGAGCCGGTGGGGCGGCGGTAGTGGCCACGGGGAAGTACCTGACCGTGCAGCGGTCCCTGCTCCGGGCCGAGTCCTCGACGGAGTTCCGCTCGATGCTCAACCGCATCCGCCGGGAGGCGGGGTTCAGCTGCGGCCAGATCGCGGTCAAGGCGGGCATCCCGCGCAGCCAGGCGTACGCCCTGGTCGACGCCAAGCGCACGGCGTTGCCGAACAAGCCGGACCAGGTCGTCGCCTTCCTCCGGGCGTGCAACCTCTCGCCGATGCACACGGACATCGTCATGGACCGCCTGCGCGAGCTGAAGCAGCGCCAGTCCGCCGCCGGCCCGTCCGCGCCGAGCCGGTCGAAGGCCGGGGACCCGACCGGGGAGGCGCGGGTCGCGGCGCTGGAACCACCGGCCGAACCGCCGCCGGCGCGCGTGGACGACGAGCGGGACATCGTCGTCAACATGGGCAAGCTGACGCCCATGCGGCGCACCAACAACACCGCCCTGGTGCACCTCGTGCACTACGTGCTGGCGAGCGACGAGCGCACCAGGCGGGCGAACCGGCTCCTGCTGAGCCTCGGGTTCGTCCTGTTCCTGGTGCTGGCGGCGCTCGGGGGAGTGCTGGTGCTGGTGCCCGGCAGCTTCCGGGCGTGGGTGGTCGGCGGGGTGGGCGGCTCGATCGCGCTCGGCACGCTGATCCTGATGAGGACGGTGCTGCGCAGCTACCAGTGACGTGGACGCGCGGCGGACGGCCGTCCCGGAGGACGACCGCCGGCCGCTCCCGTCGCTCAGGAGGTGATGTGGAGGGTCTGGTCGAAGGCGCCCGACCCGGCCTGCTTCTCGCCCAGCAGCTTGTAGGCGCCGGTGAGCGTGGCGGTGCTCGGGCACGTCGAGCTGCCGCTGGTCAGCCGCAGGCTCGCGCCGGACAGCGACGCCTGCGCGTCCGCGACCGACGTGACCGGGCGGTTGGCGTTGTCCTTGTTGTAGACGCTGCCCGTGACGCTGTTGTTCGCGCCCGCGCCGACGAAGTAGCAGGTGATCCGGATGCCCATCCAGTTGGAGGAGTCCACCTTCGCCGAGACGTTGTTCAGCGTGATGGTGCCGTCACGGCCGCCCGCCTGCGGCGCGTAGGTGACGTTGCCGCCGCTCCACGGCAGGGTGGCCGGCGTGATGGTGGTCCGGCCGCCCTGGTCGTTGGGGCACGACCCGTTGGTCGCGCTGGAGTCGCTGAAGGAGGCGGCGGAGAGGCTCGCGGCGGTGCCGTCCGACCTCACCGACCCCGTCATGGTGGAGCGGTTGCACGTGGCGTTGCCCGCGGAACTGGCGAACCGCACGGTGGACGAGATCAGGGTTCCCTTGATGTTGCCCGAGTAGGCCGCGCCCGTCGCGGAATCGCTCCGGATCGTCGTGCCGGCGGCTCCCGCCGTCGGTGCGATCAGGGTGAACGAGGCGAGCAGGGAAAGACCGGTCAGCCCGATGGTGGCAATCCTCTTCACGAACATCTCCTTTCCTCATCCCCGTAGGGGTGCAGGGGCTCATATAGAAACAGTCGTGTTTCTAAATTGTCAAGGAAAGTCGGGGATGATTACCGAGGGCATGGCGGAATCATTCGTCGACGGGGCCGTTCGGTCAACCGGTTGGGCCGAACCGGTGGCCGCGCGAAGCGAGTGGTCGCACGGAGTAGGCGGGTTTCCGCCAATGGCTAGGAAACGGACTTCGGGAGCGACTTCGCCCGTTCGTCGGCGGCCCGCTGGTGCCCCAGGAACGGCACGAGCACGTTGTAGAGCAGGTCCGGCAGCAGGTCGGGCAGGCGGTCCGCCTCGCCGCGCGACACCCGGTTGTAGATCACCTGGAGCACCGCGCCGACGATCGTCTCGGCGGTCAGCTGCGGCCCGATCGGTGTCTCCGGGAGCCCCTGGGACGCGTGGACGATCCGGTCGGTCAACGCGCTGAGCACCTCGCGGCGCCGTTGCAGCGCCTCCGGCCCGGCGGACAGCACCTCGACGATCACCATGCGCGTGACGGCGGGGTCCTCGGCCAGCACCCGCAGGCAGACCTCCAGCGCGGCGCGCGTCGCCTCAACGAAGTCGTCGTGCCCGCTGTAGGCGCGGACCACGGCGGCGGTGATGCGCCCGACGGCGCTGTCGAACGCGGCCAGGAACGCGTCTTCCTTGCTGGAGTGGTGCTCGTAGAACGTGCGGCGCGAGACGCCCGCGAGCTTGATGATCGAGTCGACCGAGGTGTTGGCGTAGCCGTGCTCACTCACCGCGCCCGCCAGCGCCGCCAGGATGCGGTCGCGCTGGTTGCCCGCCACGAAGTCGCTGCTGAGGCCGTGCCTTCCGGGCGGTAGCTGGTGCGGTTTCCGTGACTTGCTGCCCACGTTCCTCGTTGACTGGTCGTGATCGGCTCAGGCTGGACCGCCTGATGCTAGTGGACCTTCTACCTGGTGTGTGCCGAATGCGGGAAGTGGTGCGCGACGACGCGGTCGCGGTGTTCATCCGGGCGGTGGACGACCTCCACCGCCGCTTCGACCGGGCCGGCCACGGTCGCGGCGGGTGCGAAGAGCGCTTCGCCGCCGTGGTCGCCTCGGTCGTCGCCTGGCTGGCCGACCACCCGGACCAGGCCCGGCTGTACTGGTGCGACTGGGGGACGACCGCCGACCCGGACCTGCGCGGGGCGGTGCTGCGCGCCCGGCGTCGCCTGACCGACTTCGCGCTGCGGCACCTCGGCCCCGACCCCCTCACCACCCGCCACGAGGTGAACATCGAGTACCTGGTGGGGCTCGTCCGCCAGGTCGTGGACGAGGAGTTGCAGAAGCCCGCCGTCGACCTCGGCCGCCTGGCCGAACGCCTCGCCCGCCTCGGGCCCCTGCTGAGCGCCCACGACGACTGACCGCGCCGACGGCGACCTAGTCGAGTGGGTCGCGCAGGGTCAGGACGACCCGCAGCACGTGTTCGACGGCGGACGGGAACACCGCGCCCCGCAGCTCTCCGCGCGTGGCGAGGTTGCGGGAGGCGAACTCCAGCATGCGGTCCTCGCCGAGCCTCCGGACGACGAGCGCGGCGACCTCTTCCAGGTCGAGGGCCGGGTTGTCGAGGCGGGCCAGCGCGAACTCGACGACCAGCTCTTCCTCCGTCACGCGCCTCACCTCCCGACCACCCCGAGGGTAGTCCAGGGGTCAGCCCACGGGGTCCGGCGTCGCGGTGAGCTGCCGCCACGTCGGCCCGGCGTGCTCGGGCGCGTACTCGGCGACGAGCAGGGACGGGAACGTCAGCGGCGGGGCCTTGCGCGGGTCCGCCTTCGCGTCCTCCACGATGGCGGCGGTGATCGCCTCGGTGAGGTCGAGCCGGGGCAGCCGGCGCCGCGCCGCGTGCACCAGCGAAGCGGGCAGGCGGTCGACGGAGAGCCCGAGGACGTCGGCCCCGGAACCCAGGTGCACCAGCGCGATCTCCGGTCGCTTGCGGCCCGCGATGCCGGGGCTGGTGTGCAGCGCGATCGCGTCCCAGACGACCTCGACGCGGTCCTCCGCCACGCCGTGGCCGCGCAGGAACCGGGCGGCGGCGTCGGCGCCGGCCACCTCGAACCGCTGGCCGCCCTCGCCGTCCTCGGTCAGCCCGAGGTCGTGCAGGACGCAGCCCAGGAACAGCAGCTCGTCGTCGTAGTCCTCGTCGGGCCGGAGGCCCTGGTCGTGGCCGATGCCGCGGGCGAAGAGGTAGGTCCGCACGCTGTGGTTGAACAGGTACGCCTCCTCGGACTCCTCCGCCAGCCGGTAGGCGGCGCGGGCGAGGTCCGTCCCGGGCAGGTCGAACTCCTCGTGTGGCGTGGACATGGGCCCCTCCAGCGGGTCGGGCGGTCGTCGGGTGGAACCCGGTGATCGTCTCCGGCGGCCGCACGCCGAACCAGTGTCCAGAACGCCCATCACCGCTAAGATCTCGCCATGTCCGTGGTCGCGGTGCTGGCGCTCGACGGTGTCCTGGGGTTCGAGCTGACGATCCCGTGCCTGGTCTTCGGCACGGCGCTCGCCGTGGCGGGCGACCAGCGGTACGAGGTGCGGGTCTGCACGCTCGGCGCAGCCGCCGACCCGGTCGACGCCGAGGCGGGCGGCCTCGCGTTCCGCACGCCGTGGGGGCTGGACGCGCTGGAACGCGCCGACACCGTGTTCCTCCCGGCGCGAGCCGGCTTCCGCCACGACCCGCCGTCCGCGGCGCTGGACGCCGTGCGCGCCGCCGCGGCCGGGGGCGCGCGGGTCGCGTCGATCTGCACCGGGGCGTTCGACCTGGCCCGCACCGGCCTGCTGGCCGGCAAGCGCGCCACCACGCACTGGAAGTACGCGCCCGAGCTGGCGCGCCGGCACCCCGACGTCGAGGTGGACGCCTCGGTGCTGTTCGTCGACGAGGGGGCCGTGCTCACGTCGGCGGGCGTGGCGGCCGGGCTCGACCTGTGCCTGCACCTGCTGCGCCGTGACCACGGCGCCGCGTTCGCCGCCGAGGTCGCCCGCCTGATCGTGATGCCGCCCCAGCGCGACGGCGGCCAGGCGCAGTTCCTCCGCCACGCCGACCCGCCGGACACCGACGCCTCGCTGCAGCCCACCCTGGCGTGGCTGGAGGCGAACCTCCGGGAACCGCTGACGCTCGGCGCGATCGCCCGGCACGCGGGCGTGAGCGAGCGCAGCCTCAGCCGCCGGTTCCGGCAGGAGGTGGGCAGCGCGCCCATGCGGTGGCTGCTCGCCGCGCGGGTTCGGCGCGCCCAGCAGCTGCTGGAGACCACCGACCTCCCGGTGGAGCAGGTGGCGCGGGAGACCGGGTTCGGCGCGGCCAACACCCTGCGCCACCACTTCGGCCGGATCGTCGGCACGTCACCGCACGCGTACCGCAAGACGTTCCGCTCCCGCCCGGCCTGACGCCGCGGCGCGGTCCCTGCTTCAATCGGCGGGTGTCGTATCGCGGGGGCGGGGGCGGATGAGCGACTCGGACGTGTTCCTGGCCGACTGCCCGGCCCGCACGACGTTGCGGCTGGTGGCCGACACCTGGGCCGTGGTCGTGGTGTTCGGGTTGGGGCCGGGACCCCTGCGCCACAACGATTTGCTCGACCGCATCGGCGGGATCAGCAAGAAGGTGCTGACGCAGACGTTGCGCAAGCTGGAGGCCAACGGGCTGGTGGCGCGGCGGAGGCTCGGCACCGCGCCGCCTGGGGTGGAGTACCGCCTCACGCCGCTCGGGCGGAGCCTGCTCGGACCGGTCTCGGCGCTCGCCCGGTGGGCCGAGGAGCACGCCGACGAACTCGCCGGCGACCCCGCCGATGACCCTGCCGATAACCCCGCCGGCGATCCCGTCGAGGAGCCGGTCCGCGGCTGATCCGTGGGGAACCCGCCGGTTCCCCACGGCCTCCTACCGTCGCCGTCGTGAGAATCGGTGTTCTTGGCGCAGGGTCGATGGCGGACGTGTTGGGCACCCGGTGGGTCGAGGCGGGCCACGAGGTGATGGTCGCCGGCCGCACGGAGGCGAAGGCGCGGGCGCTGGCCCGCAAGTGGGGCGCCCGCAGCGGAACCTTCCGCGAGGCCGCGGAGTTCGGCGACGTGGCGTTGCTCGCGGTCCTCTACCAGGGGGTGCCGGCCACGCTCGCCGCGATCGGCGACGCGGTGCGCGGCAAGCCGGTGCTCGACTGCACCAACCCGGTCGAGGTCGGGAACTTCACGCTCGTCACGGAACCGGGCGTGTCGATGGCGCAGCACATCGCGCACGTGACCGGCGGGCACGTCGTCAAGGCGTTCAACCTGTGCCACGCGCGGGTGTGGGAGATGGACCCACCGGAGTTCGACGGCCGCCGCCTGGTCGTGCCCCACTGCGGCGACGACCCGGTGGCGCTGGACCTGGCCTCCCGCCTGATCCGCGACACCGGCTGCGAGCCGTTGCCGGTCGGCGGGCTCCGGCACGCCCACCACCTCGAGGGCATGGCCGCGGTCATGATCTCCCTGTTGTTCGGCGGGCTCGACCCCCGCTCGGCGTTCAACCTCGTGCGCGCCGACGACCGGGTTGACAACGACTGAACGTTTGATCAGTCTACTGACCATGCGTTCAGTCGACGACATGACCGCCAGGGCGCGCATCCGGGACGCGGCCCTGGCGCGGTTCGGGCTCGACGGCGTGGCGGGCACGTCGGTGCGGGCGGTCGCCGCCGACGCCGGCGTGTCCCCGGCCCTGGTGCTGCACCACTTCGAGTCCAAGGAGGGCCTGCGGCGGGCGTGCGACGAGCACGTGCTGGCCCTGATCCGATCCGGCGGTGGCGACAGCGACGTCTCCGGGCTGGTGGAGTCGTTGCGCGCCGCGACACCGGTGCGCCGCTACCTCGGCCGCGCGCTGGTCGAGGCCACGGACGAGGCGCGGGCGCTGTTCGCCGGGATCGTGGAGTCCACGCGCCGCTGGCTGGCGGAACGGGAGGCCGAGGGCGCGGTGCGCCCGGCGGCGGACGAGCGGGCGCGGGCGGTGACGTACGTGTCGTGGCTGCTCGCGCCGCTGGTGCTGGGAGACCTGGTGGGCGAGGCGCTGGGCGGCGACCCGGCGGAGACGTCCGTGGCCGTGCGCGGCGCCCGTGCCGGGCTGGAGATGCTGACCCACGGGTTGTTCACCGACGAGCGGTGGCTCACCGCGTTCACCGCCGCCCAGCGCGAGGTGTCGTGAAAGCGCTGCTGGTCACGCACGGCACCCAGGGTGACGTGCAGCCGTTCCTGGCCCTCGCCCTGGCGCTGCGCGCGGCCGGCCACGACGCGGTGCTGGCCGCGCCCGCCTCCTCCGAGCCGGCGGCGCGCGAGCGTGACGTCGAGTTCGCGGCGCTGGACGACGGGCCGAACCGGTTGCTGGACGACCCGGTGGTCGAGGAGGCGATCGACGGCGGCTACCGCGGCGTCCGGGGCAAGGTCACGGCGCTGCGCACGATGAGCCGGATCAAGCCGCTGATGGCCGCCGTGCTGCGCGACGTCGGCGTCGCGGCCCGCGCGCACCGGCCGGACGTCGTGGTGCACTCGCCGACCCTGCCCGCGCACCACGTCGCCGAGATGCTCGGCGTCCCGGCGGTCCTCGCGGCGCTGCAACCGGGTTGGGTTCCCACGTCGGCGTTCCCGTGCCCCCTGGTGCCGCTCCCGCGCGTGCCGCGGGCGTTGAACCGCGCCACCTACCTGACGGTGGGCGCCACCCTGCGCGCGTACGCCGGGATCGCCACGGCCTGGCGCACCGAGGACCTCGGGTTGCCGCGCCGTCGAGGCAGCCACGACCTGTTGCGCGACGAGGAGGGCCGTCCCCGCACCGTCGTGCAGGCGTTCAGCCCGTCGGTGTCCCCGGTCGCGCCGGACTGGCCGGACACCGTGCGCACCACGGGTTTCTGGTACCTGCCCGCGTCGGCGTCGTGGTCGCCGCCGCCCGAGCTGGCCGCCTTCCTCGACGACGGCCCGCCGCCGGTCTACGTCGGGTTCGGCAGCATGGCCGGTCGCGACACCGCCCGCCTCGGCGCGCTCGTCACCGAGGCCGTCCGGGAGGCCGGGGTGCGGGCGGTGCTGGCCACGGGCTGGGGTGGCATCGCCACCGGGCCGTCGTCGCGCGACGTGCTCGTCATCGACCAGGCGCCGCACGACTGGCTGTTCCCGCGCACCAGCGCCGTCGTGCACCACGGGGGCGCCGGCACGACCGCCGCCGCGCTGGCCTCGGGCACGCCGCAGGTCGTGTGCCCGTTCGTCGCCGACCAGCCCCACTGGGCGCGGCTCGTCCACCAGGCGGGTGTCGCGCCGGAGCCCGTGCGGCAACAGCGCCTCACCGCCGCCGGGTTGGCCGACGCGGTGCGGCGGGCGACCGGCGATCCGGCGCTGCGCGACCGGGCGAAGGCGCTGGGCCGCGACGTCCGCGCGGAGCGCGGGGCACAGGCCGCGGTCGAGGTGGTCGAAGGACTCCTGAGGTGACGGCACGCCGTCCTCGGGGTCGCTTTCCGTGCTGTGACAGCGGGATCGCGCCCGGCGCGCGCTAACTCCGGGACGCGTCGGCGGCTTCCGCGGCCGTCCGGTCCTCCGCGCCGTTCCGGCGGCGCGCCCGCCGCCACAACCCGTACAGCGCCAGCCCGGTCAACGTCCCCGTGACCGCCGTGATCGACACGCCGGCGAGCACGTCCTCGACCACGTAACCTCGCAGGGTCGACGCCATGAACACCACCGTGCACAACGCCACCAGCGCGCGGACGAGCGCCGGCCGTCGCGGCGGCGCGAACCGCGCGGGCACCGGTCGGCGTGGCATCCGGGACAGCTTGCGCACGCTCCACACCGCGACGATGAGAGCGCCGAGGAGCGTGCTCGTCGCTTGCGCCCAGATGTACACGGGCACGGACAGGATCTCGTGGTGCAGCGCGGGGAAGAGCTCCGCGCCCCAGTGATGCTCATGCGTGAAGCCGTCGAAGAAGAGGTGGGTCGCGGCGCCGATCAGCGCGGAGACGACCATCGCGACGCCGAACCGGGGCGCGGGCAGCCAGGCGACGCGCGACCGGGCGGCGTCGGGCAGGAGGGCGACCGCCGGTTCGAGCAGCAGCACGCGGTAGACCAGCAACGCGAGCAGCGCGATCGGGACGTCCACCACCGCCATGCCCCACCAGGTGTGCGTGTACTCGCTGCCGCCGGGGTACAGCAGCACGAAGTACGGCAGGTCGGGCGCCATGGAACCGGCGACCAGCGCGGACGGCACGAGCGGCCGACGTGACAGCGGGATGACGGCCGCGATGTGCGAGGCGGTGAACGGCATACCCGATTCGACCACGCCCGGCGTCGTCCGGGCACACCGCGTCAGGGTCCGAACGCGAAGACTTCTCACCCGTTCGCCGGAAACGCCGGGGCCTCGCGCTGAGTAACTTCCACCTCACGGTCCCTGCCGTTGATCGACCCACGAGAGGTGGAAGATCATGAACCGTGCCGTGAAACGACTGATCACCCTGGCGAGCGCGCTGGCCCTGTCCCTGGTCGCCGTCCCGGCGGCGCACGCCACGGCGCCCGCCACGTACTGGACGCCGGAACGGATGCGCGCCGCCGTCCCGCTCGACCTCCGCACCACGACCGCCTCGGCGCTGCGCGCCACCGTCCCGACCGGCGAGCCCACCACCGTCTCGCCGCTGGCCTTCCCCAACGGCGGCAGCGCGTGGACCGGCGGCGGCGCCGTCGTGGCGACCGCGGGCCGCGTGTTCTTCACCTACCAGGGCCGCAACGCCTCGTGCAGCGGCAACGCCGTCACCAGCGGCAACAAGAGCACCGTCGTCACCGCCGGGCACTGCGTGAAGCTCGACGGCGCGTACCACACCAACGTCGCCTTCGTCCCGGCCTACGACAACGGGAACGCGCCGTACGGCACGTGGAACGCGCGCGCCACCTTCGCCACGCCGCAGTGGCACGCGTCCGAGGACATCAACTACGACATCGGCGCCATCGTCGTCGGCCAGCTCAACGGCCGGTACCTCACCGACGTCGTGGGCGCGCAGGGCATCGCGTTCAACCTGCCGCGCGCGGACAACACTTACGCCTTCGGCTACCCCGCCGCCGCGCCGTACGACGGGACCAGGCTCGTCTACTGCAGCGGGCGGACGTTCAACGCGCTCGTCAGCAACGGCATCGGCATGACGTGCGACATGACCGGCGGCGCCAGCGGCGGCCCGTGGTTCCGGACGTTCTCCGAGGCCACCGGAACCGGCACGGTCAACTCCGTGAACAGCTACAAGATCAATTTCTTCCCGAACTGGATGTTCGGCCCGTACTTCGGCACGGACGCCCAGAACCTCTACAACCAGGCCCAGGCCGCCTGACGCCCGCACGTCGTGAGCCGGGCGCCACCGGGCGCCCGGCTCACGGCGACGTCAGGACGACGACCGCACGATCAGCCGGGGCTCGATCACGACGCGGTGCGCGGGCCGGTGCGGGTCCGGGTCGTTCAGCCGGGCGGCGAGCAGGTTCACCGCGGCCCGCCCGACGGCGGACTTCGGCGGCCTGATGGCCGTCAGCGGCGGGTCGCACAGCTCGGCCACCTCGTCGTCGTACGTGACCACGGCGAGCTGGTCCGGCACCCGGATGCCCCGCTCCTGGCACCGCTCCACCAGCGAGATCGCCTCCGGGTCGGAGTGGACGACCAGCGCCGTCGTGCCGGACGCGACGCAGGCGTCCAGCAACGCGTCGAGGTCGGCGGGCCACCGCGAGTCCGGCCGGTCCACGGTCTGCACGTCGGGCGTGCCGTCGAGCGGGAGTCCCAGCTGCTCGCACGCCTCCCGCCAGCCGCGCCGGACGTGCGGCGACGTCGGGCTCGTGGTCGTGGTGCTCAGGCCGACGCGTCGGTGCCCGAGGTCGGCGAGGTGGCGCACGGCCATCGCGGCCCCGCGCGCGTGGTCGCTCACCACGGACTCGACCGACTCGCCGTGCGTCTCACCGGGCGTGCGCTCGATCAGCACGATCGGCACGTCCACCGACCGCAGCCACCGCATCAGCGACTCGCCCTCGTCACCGGTGGTCGTCGGGGCCACCAGCAGGCCGTCGACGCCGACCGACTCGACCAGCCGGGTGAGCTGGCGGCGTTCGTCGGCGGCCTCGTAGGTGGCGCCGCGCAGCACGATCCGCACGTCCGCCTCGGCCGCGCCCTCGCGCACGCCCTTGATCACGTCCGGCCAGTAGTAGTCCAGCGACGGGACGACCATGCCGATGGTCGGCTGACCGGCGCGCTCCTCGGGCCTGCGCTCGGCGACGGGCGACGTGCCGCCGTTCACCTCGGCGGGGAACGCGTGCGGCGGCACGTCGTCCGCCACGGCCGCGCTGACGGTCGCGCCACCCCGGACGCGCCGGATCAGCCCCTGCTCGGCGAGCAGGGAGATGTCGCGGCGCACGGTGATCGTCGAGACGTCCAGCTCGTCGGCGAGGTCGCTCACGCGCACGGTCCCGCGTCGCCGCAACAGCTCCACGACGCGGGCGCGCCGCTCGGAGGGCAGCATGGCGGCCGGTTCCGACGTCGTCATGCGGACACCTCCACCGTGATCACGACACTTCCTCGCGCCACGTCGGGCAGGCGCAGTTCCAGCCGGGTCAGTTCGTCCCCCCACACGGTCCGGAGCAGCGGATCGTCCAGCTCGCGGACGGTCAGCGTGGCCGATGCCAGGCCCGGATCCCAAGCGAGCAGGGTAGCGCGGGCCCCGTCGAGCGGGTGCACGACGAGCCGTCCCGGCGAGTCCCGCACGACGTCGCCCGCGATCAGGTAGTGGATCACCGACGGCTCGCCGTCGTGGTCGTCCGCGAAGTCCCAGCTGTCCTCGACCGTCACGCGCCGCCGGTCGCGGTCGAGGGTCGCGGTGCGCCACCAGGACCGCAGCGCGGGCACGGGGTAGGCGGGCGCGAGGTCCATCCGGACGCGGAACCGGTCCGGCGCGTCGTCCGCGGTGACGTCCCGCGCGTGGTGGGCGCGTCCGGCGCCCTGGGCCGTGCCGCGCACCTCGGGGACGTTGTGCCAGCTGCTCCGCATCGTCCAGATGTCGTAGCGGTCCGGGCCGAAGGTCTGCCTGGTGTACGTGGGCCGGCCGGCGTCGACCAGGACGGGCACGCCGTCGACCGCCACGATCACCGTGCCGACGTCGTTGTGGTTGTGGTGCTCGTCGTTGTGGCCGCCCTTGACGACCAGGGCCGGTCCGGCGGTCGACCCGGCGGCGAGGCGCGCGAGGCCGACCTGGGTGCCGGGCAGCCACGCGCTGCCGACCAGCGGTTCGGCGGTGTGCTCCGCGATCGGGGTGGCCAGGTCGCCGAGGGCGCGTCCCAGCTCGACGTTCTCGGCGATCGCGGTGGCCCGCTGGGCGGAGGCGTGCTGCTCGACGTCCCGGTCGCCGGTGCGGCCGGCCCACCGCTGCGGCACGTGCCACGGCAGGCGGTAGGGGGACCGCGCGGCGGCGTCGGCGAAGTTCACGAACCACGGTCCGCCCAGGTGCATCAGGCGCGGGAAGCCGACGGTCGCGCGCACCACGGGGACGTCCGCCGCGGACAACGCGCCGCCGGTGGCGTGCTCCAGGACGTCGAGCGCTTCGAGCGCCCGGCACGCGCCCTCCCACCAGTACCCGAACCCCTCGTCCACGGACCCGTCGGCCGGGAGGGCGGCCAGGTAGCGGTCGATGCCGCGCACCGCGTCGGCGACGATCCGGGTGCGGTCGGCCGCGTCGTCCACGAGGCGCAGGGCGGCGACCAGGACGTTGCCGCAGACCCACGGGCACCAGTTGTGGACGTCGCCGTCGAGGCCGAGCCAGTGCCAGTCGCGGCGGGTCGTGAACGGGTCGAGGACGCGGGCGCGGACCTCACGGCGCACGCGGGCGCGGAGACCGGGCCAGCGGGAGTCGAGGCGGTCGCCGACGACGTGGTCGAGCCAGGCCAGCTGCCCGGCCACGACCCCCGCGCCGAGGTCGAGGTACGGGACGTCCGGGTCGGGCACGACCGCGCCGCGCGTGCGGTGGTGCTCCTCGTGCGCGGGCCAGCACCACGTGCTCCGTTCGCACAGCAGCACGACGCCGTCGGCCACCTCGTCCAGCCGGTCGTCGTCGTGCGTGGCGAGGGCGGCGAGGGTCGCGCGGGTGAGCCGGTGCTGCTGCTCGAAGATCGGCGTCTCGTAGGCGGTCCGGTCGCCGTCGCGGAAGTAGCGGGCGTACCGGGAGGCGGTCGCCTGCGGCCACGGCGTGCCGAGGTCGGCGCGTGCGCGGTCGAGCACCGCGGCCAGCCTGGTCGCCGCGCCCGGAGGCCACCGGTCCGGGTCGCCGACCGGTGGCAGGGCGGCCGGGGGAGGCGCGAGCAGGCCGGCGAGGGCCGTCGGCTCCAGCCGCGCGCCCCAGGCGGCCGACAGCGGACCCGCGTGGCTCGGTTCGGCGCTGGTGCCCGCGTTGGCCGTCATCACTGCTCCTTGTCGTAGATCAGATGATAAATCTGATCGTAACTGATCGAAACAAGCTATTGACTTGAAAATGCCGATCACACATGATCGGCGCACTGTTCGAGCGCTCCGGCCGCAAAGGACTCCGCGTGACCCACGGACACCCACGACCCCAAGCGCTGCTCGTCATGGAGCCGGACCACTTCCGGGTCCAGTTCCAGCAGCCGCAGCTGGACCGGCTCGAACGGCTCGTCGGCCTCGGCGACCCGCTCTCGACCGCCGAACTCGACTCGCCGGCCGTCCGGCGCAGGCTCCGCGACGTCGACGTGCTGCTGACCTCGTGGGGCTGCCCGCCGCTCACCGCCGAGCGCCTCGCCGCCGCGCCCAGGCTCCGCGCGGTCTTCCACGGCGCGGGCAGCGTGCGCTCCTTCGTCACCGACGAGGTGTGGCGGCGGCGCATCCTGGTCACCAACGCGGCCGACGAGAACGCCGTCCCCGTCGCCGAGTTCACGCTCGCCGCGATCGTCTTCGCCGGGAAGAAGGCGCCGTTCCTCGCCCAGGACGCCCGCGCGCACCGCGACGACTGGTCCTACGTCGCGCGGCGCGGCGAGCTGACCAACCGCGGCCGCACGATCGGCGTCGTCGGCTTCTCCCGCGTCGGCCGCCGCGTGGTGGAACGGCTCGGCGACCTCGACGTCACGGTGCTCGTGTCCGACCCGTACGCCGACCCCGCCGAGGTGGCGGCGGCGGGCGCGCGGCTGGTCGAGCTGCCCGACCTGCTGCGCGCCGTCGACGTGCTCACGCTGCACGTCCCCGCGCTGCGCTCCACCCGCCACCTGATCGGGGCCGCCGAACTGGCGGTGCTGCGGGACGGCGCGACCGTCGTGAACACCGCGCGCGGCGCCGTGCTCGACACCGCCGCGCTCGAACGCGAGTGCGCGACCGGGCGGCTGGACGCGATCCTCGACGTCACCGACCCCGAGCCGCTGCCCGCCGACTCCGTCCTCTACGACCTGCCCAACGTGATGATCACGCCGCACATCGCGGGCTCGCTCGGCTCGGAGACGCGGCGCATGAGCGACAGCGCGATCGACGAGCTCGAGCGCTACCTGACCGGACAACCGCCGCGTGCCGCCGTCACGCCGGACACCCTGGGGAAGAGCGCGTGACCGCGGACCTCTCGCCGATCACGGGCTGGACGCGCGACCGGTGGGCCGACCTGGCCGACCGGATGCTTCTCGCCGTCCGCCCGCACACCTCGCCCGGGCACGCCCGCGTCACGCTGCCCGGCGCGCCCGGCGGCTACGGCTCCGCCGTCGACGGGCTGGAGGGCTTCGCCCGCACGTTCCTGCTCGCCGGTTTCCGGCTCGCGGGGGAGGACGGCCGCGACCCGCTCGGCCTGGCCGACCGGTACGCGCGCGGCCTCGACGCGGGCACCGACCCGTCCTCGCCGGAGCGATGGCCGCGTCCCGAGGAGCACGCGCAGGCGAAGGTGGAGGCGGCCTCGATCGCGCTGGTCCTCGACCTGACGCGACCCTGGCTGTGGGACCGGCTGACCGACGCCGTGCGCGAGCGGGTGGTCGACTACCTCTCCGCGGTCGTCGGTGACGACACCTACCCGCGGTGCAACTGGGTGTGGTTCCGGATCGTCGTGGAGACGTTCCTGAGGTCGGTCGGCGGCCCGTGGCAGGCCGAGGACGTCGCGTCGGACCTGGCCGCGCACGACTCGTTCTACCGCGGCGACGGGTGGTTCGCCGACGGCGACGAGCGCTCGTTCGACCACTACGGCGGCTGGGCGCTGCACCTCTACCCGGTGCTGTGGGCGCGGATGCGCGGCGCGGCGGACCTCGCCGGCGACCGCGCGGCCCTCGACGTGAGCCGCCTCGACCGGTTCCTCCTCGACTACGTGGGCCTCGTCGGCGCCGACGGCGCGCCGCTCGTGCAGGGCCGCAGCCTGGTCTACCGCTTCGCGGCCGCCGCGCCGCTGTGGGCCGGCGCGCTGGCGGGCGTCCCGTCGACGTCGCCCGGTCTGCTGCGGCGGGCCGCGTCCGGGATCGTGGGGCACTTCGCCGACCGGGGCGCGCCCGACGACCGCGGTCTGCTGACCCTCGGGTGGTACGGCGAGTGGCGGCCGTTGGCGCAGAGCTACTCCGGGCCGTCGTCCCCCTACTGGGCCGCGAAGGGCATGATCGGCCTCGCGCTGCCCGCCGACCATCCCGTGTGGACGGCCGTCGAGGAGCCGCTGCCGGTGGAGCGGGACGACCGGACGTGGGTCGCGACGCCGCCCGGCTGGCTGGTCTCGTCCACCCGCGCGGACGGCATCGTGCGGGTGGTCAACCACGGCACGGACCACGACGTCGTCGGCGGGTCGGTCGGCGACTCACCCCTCTACACGCGCCTCGGCTACTCCACCGCGACCGCGCCGCTGCTGTCGGAACGCGCGTGGACGTCACCGGTGGACCAGTCGGTCGTGCTGCTGGACCGCTCCGGCGTCGCCACCCACCGGGCGGGGATGCGGACGTTGAGCGTCGAGCGGGTGGGCGACGCGGTGGTGGGCGCGTCCGCCGCGCGCGTCCACTGGCTCGACCCGGAACCCGGCCAGCCGGACCACGGTTCCGGGCGGCGGGGCGTGGCGCGGGACGTCGCCGTGGTCACCACCGTGTCGGTCGTGCGCGGGCCGTGGGAGGTGCGGTGCGTCCGAGTGGACCCGCTGGCGGACGACGGGGACGCGACCGGACCGCGCGACGTGACCGCGCTGCGGATCGGCGGCTGGCCCCTGGCCGGCGACGGCCCCGCCGTGGTGCGGGAGCGGGGACGCGTCGAGGTCCGGTCCGGCGGCCTCACCTCGGTCCTCGTGGCCGGACCCGGCCTCGACCGGGTCGGCGCCGACGACGAAGACGACGCGAGCCCTCTGGGCCCGCGCAGCGCCACCCCGTGGGGAGCGGGAGAGGTGACGCCCGGCAGGTGGGCTGCCGCGGCGATCGGACTGGGTGCGACCGCACCGGGCGGCCGGCCCGGCGACGTCCCGGAGATCGTGCTCGACCAGGAATCCGGCCGGGTGGACGTGCGCTGGCCGGACGGTGGCTCGACCGCGGCAACCCTGCCGCACCACCACGGATGAAGTGGGAAAGGGAGACGGATCAATGGTGACTCCGAACAACCCCCGGGCGGGCGGACGGCGAGGCCGCGCCCGCGGCGCGCTCGTCGCGCTCACCGCGTTGTCGCTCCTCGCCGCCGGCTGCGGTTCGGGCGGCAAGGCCGACGAGAGCGGGCCGGTCACGCTGAGCGTGGCGGTCTGGAACCTCCAGGGCACGCCCGAGTTCCAGGCCCTGTTCGACGCCTTCGAGAAGGCCAACCCCGACGTGACCGTGCAGCCGGTCGACATCCTCGCCGCCGACTACCCCACCAAGGTCACGACGATGCTCGCCGGCGGCGACACGACCGACGTGATCACCATGAAGAACGTCACCGACTACGCCCGCTACGCCGGTCGCGGCCAGCTCGACGACGTCACGGACCTGGTGAAGGACAAGGACACCACCGAGCTGGCCGGGCTCGACGCGTTCGAGCAGGAGGGCAGGTACTTCGCGCTGCCGTACCGGCAGGACTTCTGGCTCCTCTACTACAACAAGAAGATGTTCGACGACGCCGGCGTCGCGTACCCGGAGAACCTGACCTGGGACCAGTACGCCGAACTTGCCAAGAAGCTCACCAAGGACGCGGGCGGCAGCAAGGTCTACGGCACCTACCACCACACCTGGCGGTCCGTGGTGCACGCCATCGCGGCGGCGCAGGCCGGCGGCGACCAGATCACCGGCGACTTCGAGTTCTTCGCCGACCAGTACCGGGTGGTGCTCGACCTGCAGGAGGCGGGCGCCGCGCTCGACTTCGGCAGCGCGACGTCGCAGCAGGCCAACTACCGCACCATGTTCGAGACCGGCGCGACGGCCATGCTGCCGATGGGCACCTGGTACACGGCGGGCATCATGCAGGCCGAGGCCAAGGGCGCCACCGCGGTCGAGTGGGGCATCGCGCCCATGCCGCAGCGGCCCGGCGCGTCCGGCGTCACGACGTTCGGCTCGCCGACCGCCTTCGCGGTCAACAAGAACGCCAAGCACACCGCCACCGCGCGGAAGTTCGTGGAGTTCGCGGCGGGCGCCGAGGGCGCGAAGGCCATCACGAAGGTCGGCGTGATGCCCGCGTTGCGGAGCGACGAGATCACCAAGGAGTACGCGTCGCTGGAGGGCATGCCCACCGGTGAGCAGACCGCCAAGGCTCTCAAGCCCGACGAGATCGCGCTGGAGATGCCGGTGAGCGAGCACACCGCCGACGTCGACACCATCCTGAAGGAGGAGCACGACCTGATCATGGTGGGCGAGAAGTCCGTCGAGGACGGCATCCGCTCCATGCGCGACCGGGTCCGCAAGGTCACCGACTGATCCGCGCCCCAGGTCGACGCCCCCGCCGCCACCAGCACGAGGACGAGCATGGCCAACGCAGTGACGCAGACGAAACCACCGCCGGTGACGGCGCCGGCAGGGCCGCGCCGCGGTTCCGCCCGGCGGCGCCGGACCCGGCGCAACACCCTCATCGGCTGGAGCTTCATCCTCCCGAACTTCCTCGGGTTCGCCCTGTTCACCCTCGTGCCGGTGATCGCGGCGTTCGCCCTGGCGTTCATGGAGTGGGACTCCTACCGCGCGCCCGAGTGGGTCGGCCTGGACAACTTCGCCGAGATGCTGGAGGACGAGAACTTCCGGGTCGCGCTCACCAACACGCTGTACTACGCGGCGGGGCACATCCCGCTCACCATGGTCGCCGCGCTAGGCCTGGCGATCGTGCTGAACCGGAAGATCCGCGGCGTCGGCTTCTTCCGCACCGCGGCGTTCTTCCCCTACGTCACGTCGCTCGTCGCGGTCGCCGTGGTGTGGAACATGCTGTTCAACCCCACGATGGGCCCGGTCAACCAGTTCCTCGGCGCGATCGGGGTCGACAACCCTCCCGGCTGGGTGGCGAGCACCGACTGGGCGATGCCCGCGGTGATCATCACCAGCGTGTGGCGGGACATGGGGTACTACATGGTGCTGTACCTGGCCGGCCTCCAGTCGATCCCGGAGGAGTACTACGAGGCCGCGCGGGTCGACGGCGCGTCCACGTGGGACCGGTTCCGGCACATCACGCTGCCGAGCCTGCGGCCGACCACGTTCTTCGTGCTGGTCATGCTGACGATCCAGAGCTTCAAGGTGCTCGACCTCATCGTCGTCATGACCAACGGCGGGCCGGGGCGGAGCACGCTGGTGCTCTCGCAGCTCGTGTACCGCGAGGGCATCACCGAAGGCCACTTCGGCTACTCGTCGGCGATCGCGTTGGTGCTGTTCGTGATCGTGCTGACGGTGACCGTCCTCCAGTTCCGCCTCAACGAGCGGAGGAACGCCTGATGACCACGTTGCGCGAAGCGGCACGACGGGCCGCGCCACCGGTGGACCCGGCGGCGGGGAACAAGTCCCGCGGGCGGGCGTGGCGGGTCGCCCGACCGGTGCTCACCTACGTCGCCCTGATCGCGGTGGCACTGCTCGTGCTGGTCCCGTTCGCGTGGATGCTCTCCGCGTCGCTCAAGCGCGACAACGAGGTGTTCACCGTGCCCATCCAGTGGATCCCCGACGAGCTGCGCTGGTCGAACTTCGTGGAGATCTGGGACCGCGTCCCGATGACCACGTACCTCGGCAACTCGGTGTTCCTGTCGGTGACGATCACGTGCCTGCAGCTGCTCACCGGCAGCTTCGCCGCGTACGGGTTCGCCAAGGTGCGGTTCCCCGGCCGGGACGCGTTGTTCCTGACCTACATCGGGACGATCGCCGTGCCGTGGCAGGCGTACATGGTGCCGCAGTACATCATGATGCAGCGGATGGAGCTGACGAACACGTACTGGTCGATCATCCTGTTGCAGGCGTTCAGCGCGTTCGGCGTGTTCCTGATGCGGCAGTTCTACCTGTCCATCCCGGACGAGCTGTGCGAGGCCGCGCGCATCGACGGGCTGAGCGAGTACGGGATCTACCGGCGGATCGTGCTGCCGCTGTCCAAGCCGGCCCTCGCCAGCCTCGCGCTGCTGAGCTTCGTCGGCACCTGGAACGACTACATGGGGCCGTTCATCTACCTGACGAGCAACGAGCTGTGGACCGTCCAGCTGGGCCTGCGGTCGTTCGTCGGGCAGTACGACGCCGAGTACGCGATGATCATGACCGGCGCGGTGCTGTCGGTGCTGCCGATCCTCGTGGTGTTCCTGTTGGGGCAGCGGTACTTCATCCGGGGCATCGCGACGACCGGGCTGAAGGGGTGAGCGCGGTGACGGCACGGCTGTTGCGCCCCGCCTCCCAGGAGACCTACGAGAAGGTCTTCGGGATGGTGTACGTCGGCCTGATGGCCAACGTGCTGCTCGCCGTGGGCTGCGCCCCGCTGCTGCTGGCGCTGGCCGTGGTGCGCGACCCGCTCGCGTCGTGGCCGTTCTTCGTGGTGCTGTCGGGGTTCTGCGCGCCGGCGCTGGCCGGGGTGTTCGGCTGCTTCGCGGAGCACGACTCCGGGTCGACGCGCGTCTGGCGGCCGTTCGCGGCGGCCTACCGCCGTGCGGCCGGACGGGCGGTGGCGGTGTGGTTCGGCGGCGCCGCGGTGGTGGTCGTGCTCGCGCTCGACGCGGCCGTCGTCCACCGCTCGGCGTGGGGACCGGCGCTGGTGCCGTTCTTCGTGACCGCCACCGTGCTGGTCGTGGCGACGGTGGTCGCGGTGATCCTCGTGCTGGCGACGACGTCGGGAACCGTGCGGACCGGCTCGCTGGTCCGGGCGTGCCTCGGCCTGGTGGCCCGGCGCTGGTACCTCGGTCTGGCGAACGCCGCCGTGCTGGGGCTCGCCGTCGCCGTGGTGCTGGTCCAACCGCTCGCGGGCCTGCTCGTGGCCTGCGCGCCCCTGCTGTACGTGGTGTTCGGCAACACGCGGGCGATCACCGCTCCGCTGGCTCGGGACTAGGATCGCGCCCTGTTGCGACCGCCGTCGTGCGCCGCAACCGGAAAGCGCTTTCCAAGGGAGGTGTGCGGTGGCGGACCGGTCGGAACGGGTCGGGTTGTGCTCCGTCACGTTGCGGGCGCTGGCTCCGGCCGACGTGCTGCGCGTCGCGGCGGAGGCGGGGCTGCGCGTGGTCGAGTGGGGCGGTGACGTCCACGCCCCGCCCGGCCGGGTGGACGCCGTCCGCGGGCTCACGGCGGCGTCGGGGCTGACCACGTGCTCCTACGGGTCGTACTGGAAGGCGGGGGAGTACCCCGTCGAGCGGTTCGCCGACGTCGCCGACGCGGCGGTCGGCCTCGGCGCGCCGCGCGTCCGGGTGTGGGCGGGGGTGGAGGGGTCCGCGGACGCCTCCCGCGCCACCCGTGACCGGGTCGTGTCGGCGTTGCGGGAGGCGGCGCAGGCGGCCGCCGAACGGGGCCTCACGATCGCTTTGGAGTTCCACGGCGGCACGCTCGCCGACACCCCGCGGGCGACGCTCGACCTGCTCGACGCGGTCGACCACCCCGCGCTGGGCACGTACTGGCAACCCTCCGTGGACGAGCCGGACGAACCCGCGTTGGCGGGCCTCGCCCTGCTGCGCCACCGGGTCGCCGCGGTGCACGTGTTCTCGTGGTGGCCGGGCACGACCCGGCTGCCGCTGACCGCCAGGGAGGGCCTGTGGCGGCGGGCGTTGGACCTGCTGGCCGCCGACCCGGTCGACCTCCTGCTGGAGTTCGTGCCGGGTGACGACCCCGCGGTCCTGGGCCGCGAAGCCGCCGTGCTGCTCGCGTGGGTGGACGGACGCGCCGCGCCCTGAGCGGCGATCCCGGCAACCGGCGCGGCTTCGGAACGACTTCTAGGCAAGCGCTTTCCCGTCCCTGAAGAGGAGACCGACGACGATGAAACCGCACCGACGACCCCGCGGACTCGCCCACCTCGGCCTGGCCGCCGTGCTGGCGGGCGGCCTGGTCGCCGCCGCCGGACCGCCCGCCGCCGTCGCGCAGGCGACGGAGGCGCAGCCCGTCACCGTCCGGCCCGACCCGTCCTACCGGCACCAGGAGTTCGAGGGCTGGGGCACCAGCCTGGTCTGGTTCGCCAACGCCACCGGCGGCTACCCCGACGAGGTCCGCGAGCGCCTGGCCGACCTGCTGTTCGGCGAGGACGGGCTGCGGCTGAACATCGCCCGCTACAACATCGGCGGCGGCAACGCGCCGGACGTCCGCACGGACTACATGAAGGCCGGCGCGACCATGCCGGGCTTCTGGCGCGCCCCGGAGGGCACCACGCGCGAGGACGTGGACTGGTGGGACCCGGACAACCCGGACCACTGGAACTGGGACGCCGACGCCAACCAGCGGTGGTGGATCGACCGGATCAAGGACCGGGTCGACACCTGGGAGGCGTTCAGCAACTCGCCGCCGTGGTTCCAGACCGTCAGCGGGTACGTGTCGGGCGGGTTCGACCCCAGCGCCGACCAGATCCGCGCCGACCGGGTGGACGACTTCGCGACGTACCTGGTCCGCGTGTCCGAGCACATCGAGCGGGCGCACGGCATCGAGATCGACCTCATCGAGCCGCTGAACGAGCCGAACACGCCTTACTGGGGCACGCAGCTCGGCCCGGACGGTCAGCCGACCGGTGGCCGCCAGGAGGGCGCGCACGCCGGCCCGGCCCTGCAGCAGAGCGTGGTCCTCGCGCTGCGCGAGGCGCTGAGCCGCTCGCAGGTCGGCGCACGCCTGTCCGCGATGGACGAGACCGACTCCGGCCGGTTCCGGACCAACTGGAACGGCTACAACGCCGAGGCGCGCGCGGCCGTCGACCAGCTCAACGTGCACACGTACGGCACGGGTGACCGGACGTCGACGCGGGACATCGCCAAGGGCGCCGACAAGCCGCTGTGGATGAGCGAGGTGGACGGCACCTGGGGCAACCGCCACAGCTTCACCGACATGGAGCCGGGCCTCGGCATCGCCGAGCGGATCGTCGCCGACGTGCGGGAGCTGGAACCGTCCGCGTGGCTGCTGTGGCAGGCGATCGAGGACTACAACCCGCAGTTCGCGGCGGGGAAGAACTGGGGCACGGTCCAGGTGCCGTTCGACTGCGCGCCCGACGCCACGCTGGAGACGTGCCCCGTCCGCACCAACACGAAGTTCAACACGATCCGGAACTTCACCCACTTCGTGCGCCCCGGAGACCACGTCGTCAAGGTGGACGACACGTCCAGCCTGGCGGCCGTGTCGGCCGACGGCGCTTCCGCGACCGTGGTCCACGTCAACAGCTCCGACCGCCGGCGCGCCGTGACGCTCGACCTGTCCCGGTTCGGCGTGGTGCTGCCGCACGCCACCGTCACCCCGGTGGTGTCCGACGCCGGCAACGCCCTGGTCCGCGGCACGCCCGTGGAGGTCGACGGCCGCACGGCCACGCTCACCGTGCCCGCGAAGTCCGTGACCACGTTCGTCGTCGACGGCGTCAAGGGCGTGGCGAAGGACGCGGCGCTGGTGCGCGACGGGCACGTGTACCGCCTGACCGGCGTGCAGAGCGGCAAGGCGCTGGCGCCGACCGCGGACGGCGGCTCGGCCGTGATCCGCGCCGTCAACCCCGACCAGTCCGACGCGAGCGCGTTGTGGCGGCTGGAGGAGGTCACCGAGGGCCTGGGCAACCGGTCCCGCCACACGGTGACGCACGCCGTGAACGGCCGGCGGTTGGCCGATCGCGGGAGCGGCCTCGCGCTCGAACCGGCGGGGGAGGCAGACCCGGCCGCGCAGTGGGTCATGTCCACCACCGGGGACGGCTCCTGGACGTTCGTCAACGCCGCCACCGGACGCCTGCTCGACGTGACCGGCCAGGCCACCGGTGACGGCGCGCCGGTGGGCGTCGGCGTGCCCAACTCCGGGCCGAACCAGCGGTGGACCGTGGCCGACCGGACCGTGCTCGGCGCGCGGGACGTGGACGTCTTCACCGTGCCGGGGCGCGCGCCGGAGCTGCCGGCGACCGTGCCCGCGACGCTGCGCGACGGCACGGGCGGCGCGTTGGCCGTGCGGTGGGAGCCGGTGCCGGAGTCCCGGTGGGCCCGTCCGGGGACCGTCCGGGTGCCCGGCACGGCGACCGACCCGCTCGGCCGGACGTTCCACACCACCGCGGTCGTCACGGTCGACACCATCGCCTCCACCCGGCCCGGGCGCGCCAAGGCGTACGTCGGTGGCACGCCCGCGCTGCCGGCCACCGTCACCGGCGTCGGGACGCGCGGCGGCGCCGTGGAGCTGCCGGTGACGTGGCAGGCGCCGCCCGCGCCTGCCGCGCCGGGCGTGGTGGTGGTCGACGGCACGGCGCGGGTGGTCGACGGCTCCACCGTCCCCGCGACCGCGCGGGTGCAGGTGACCCAACCGATCGAGGCCAACGCGGCGGTCGAGGACGGCGTGGTGGCGTCGGCGACGTTCACCGAGAACGGGTACTCCCCGAACCGCCTGCGCAACGGCGTCACGAACGACAAGGCGTGGTCGAACTGGAGGTCGGGCACGAAGAACCCGTCGGACACGATCACCTACCAGCTGCCGCGCGCCCGTGACGTCGACCGCGTCGTCGTGCACTTCTACCGCGACGGGACGACCGCGAGCTACGCGAAGTCCCTGCGGGTGCAGGTGCGCGACGCCGACGGGACGTGGGTGGACGCGAGCGGGGAGGTGCCGGTCGTGGGCGACGGCGCGCCCGCGCCCGTGGTGGAGGTGCCGGTGCGCGCGACGGCCGACGCGGTCCGGGTGGTGCTCACGGCACGTCCGTCGACGTACCTGACGATGAGCGAGATCGAGGTGTTCGCCAAGGAGCCCGGCACGTCGTCCGACGCGTCGGCGGCGCAGCTCGCCGTGGACGGCCGACCGCTCCCGGACTTCGACCCGAGCACCGAGGAGTACCGGGTCGACGCCAGGCGGGGCGAGGTGACCGCCGTCGCCGCCGACCCGTACGCGGCGGTGGCGGTCACCCAGGCCGACCACGCCGAAGGCGTCGCGACGGTCACCGTGACCAGCGAGGACGGCACCCGGCACCGGACCTACACGGTTCGGTTCCAGCGCTGACGACGTGGGTGGTGCGGCCTGAACCCCCAGTCCGCACCACCCACCTCACGGGCGACGGCGTGGTCCGGGCCGGGCGTAGTGCCGGTGCAGCGCGCCGACGTGACCGGCCCAGAAGAGCTGGCGGTCACCGGCGTTGGAGGGCACCGGCAGGCCTTTGGCCCTCGCCAAGGCGTAGAAGCCGGAACCGGCGTCGTTCGCGTCGATGTACTGGACCAGCGCGCTGATGAGCAGGCCGCCGGTCTCGGCGAAGGAGTCGTCGGCGATCTGCCCCAGCAGGTGGCCGAGCGCGGCCCGCTCGGACCCCTGCTCGAAGTCGAAGCCCCTGACGTCGGTGCGGCGGGCGAGCACGGCGTTCAGCTCGGTGTACGTGGTCGTGCGCCGCAGGGCCGCCTGTTCGACCAGGAACCTCTTGCCCTCCTCGACCAACCTGTCCCACTCGTCGTCGGAACGCCCGTGCGGCACGGCGTCCTCCTCTCCGGTGGCGTTGGCGTCCGCTACGACTCGTTCGGCTTGTAGCAGTCCTTGAACCCGTCCGGCTTGGGCTGGTTGCCCGCGAGCGCGGCCACGACGTCCTGCTGCTTCAGGTTCTCCGGGTAGCCGGGCCAGTCCGGCTCCTGCCCGTTGACGTGCAGCTCGTCCAGCCAGTACCCGGCCTGGCCGGACACCTTCTCGAACTCCAGGTCGCAGCCCTTGACCCGCACCGTCACCTCGATCACCTTCTGCGACGACTTGACGGTCCGCTTGCCGACCTTCTTGCCCTTCTTCTCGGACTCGCTGCGCGGCTCGCCGATGTTGCCGAAGCCCGCGGCCCTGAGCTCCTCGACGAACTTGTCCTCGTTGCTCGCGCACCCCACCAGCGACGCGGCGAGGCCGAGGGCCAACAGCACGGACGTGACCTTCGTGTTCATGGCGCACAGCAAACAGGCGGGAGTGATTTCGCCGCTCACCGGCCGGCCAACCGTTACCGCGCTGTTACGTTCCGCGCGCACGCCACCGCACGGGCACCACGACTGCCCGCACGTCTGCCCTTTCCGCCCTGCACCGCGGGACGGCCGGCCACTAGGTCTGGTAACCACCGGCGCGCCCCGAGGAGCGACATGCACGCACACGAGGAACAGCGCAACGACCACCCCGCCGCCGCCAAGGTTCCTCGCGGCGACGCCGAAGCGGCATCGCGCGCGCACCCGGACCTGTCGGCGGCACTGCGACCCGACTCGGTGATCGCCCTCCAGCGGATGATCGGCAACGCCGCGCTCACCCGCCTCCTCGCCGGCGACGTCGCCGTCCAGCGCTCGCCCGTCCACGGCGTGCTGCGCAGTCCGGGACGTCCGCTGGACGGGGCGGTGCGCGCGGACATGGAGGCACGGCTCGGCGCGGACTTCTCCGACGTGCGCGTGCACACCGACCGCACGGCGCACGAGTCGGCCGAGGCGGTCGGCGCGGAGGCGTACACCTCCAGCTCGCACATCGCCTTCCGGCAGGGCCGGTACGACACGACGTCCCACTCCGGCCGCGAGAGGCTCGCCCACGAGTTGACCCACGTGGTGCAGCAGCGCCGCGGCCCGGTCGCCGGGACGACCACCGACGACGGGCTCACCGTCAGCGACCCGTCGGACCGGTTCGAGCGCGAGGCGGAACGGGTGGCGGCGCGGGCGATGGCCGGTGGCACCCCCGCGCTCGCGGAACAACCGGCGCCCACGTCCGCCACCGACGGTGGCACGGTCGTCGCCCGCATGATCAGCACGGCCGACTTCCTGGCCCGCACCAAGGCCACCTGGTCGCGCGGCAACAAGGTCGTGCCGATCGACCGGGCGCTCGCCGCCTACCACGCGGTGCCGCAGAACGACTTCACGGCCAGGCGGACGGCACTCAAGAACCTCGTCCGCGCCTGCGAGAGCTACCTCAACACGTCGAAGTCGCAGACGTTCGGGCCGCAGGTCGGCGACGTGAACCGGGAGGCCCACGACGAGCTGAAAGCCGTCACCGTGCCCGCACTGGTGCAGGAGACCAAGCAACGAGCCGCCGGCCACCAGGTGATCTACCAGGCCCTGATCGACGCCGAGGGGCAGACCGACCGGGTGGACCGGCTGCGCGCACTCCTGCGGGCCCAGGAGCTCCTCCTGGCCGAGATCGGCAACGGGAACGCGGCCACCGAGGACGACCTCGTCTTCGTCTCCTCCAAGCTGATGGAGTGGCAGAGCCACGTCGCCGGCAGCCTCACCGCGGAGGAGCAGCGGCTCGTCGTCGAGGACGACCTGGGGTTGTTGGCCCGGATGCGCGTCGACCAGGCCGTGCCGCAGATCACCCGGGACGTCCTCACCGACCTGCTGGCCCACCGGGACCTGGTGGACTTCCGCGTCGGCACGCCGGGCACCACGCTGGCCGGCCCGGACAGCCCCGGGAAGTACACGCTGAAGAACATGAGCAACCCGCCGCTCGGCACGACGGAACGGCTCGGCGCCCTCACCCACGAGCTGACCCACGTGGACGCCGGTGAGGCGTACGCCAACACCGAGATCCTGCTGCTGTTCCAGCGCGGGGCGACGGACGACCAGGTCGCGCAGCTGGCCGTCGGGCGCAAGAACGAGATCGAACTCCTGCGGACGCGCCTGCACCAGTTCGCCGGGCTCGACAACAGCCAGAGGCGGCTCTTCGAGGGGAAGCTGGACTACACCCTCAGCAAGACCAGGCTGATGTCGTACGCGTTGAGCTTCAAGGAGAAGGAGAAGATCGACCAGGCCACGTTCGACCGGATCGTCCACCTGGACACCCTGACGAAGCCGAACAGCGGCCTGCTGGTGGAGTACGACACGGTGATCAACCAGCTCTTGATCTACCTGCACCGGTGGGGCGTGGACCCCGCCGAACCGCTCTACGTCGAGACCCGTCGCATCGCGGGGCAGCAGCGCGGCGAGCGGCAGGCCGGTCACGCGGCGCAGGCGCAGGCCGCCGCACCGGCGGCGACGACCCAGCCCCAGTCCCAGACCTGATCGGACGCGGAACGGCCGGGAACGCGGAGTAGATGCGGAGAAGCCCCGCCGGTGACGGGCGGACCGCCCCCGAAGCGACGAGGGCGGTCCGCCGGCCCGTCAGAACGACGCGACGTCGAGCAGCGGCTCGTGCGTGGCGTCCGGGTCGGTGCCCGTGTTCCACGTGCCGGTGGCGGCCGCCTGGAGCGCGGACTTCACCGTGCCGGGCGTCGCGGTCGGGTGGGTGGCCCGGTACAGGGCCGCGCCGCCGGCGACGTGCGGGCTGGCCATCGACGTGCCCGAGATCGTGTTGTAGCCACCGCCCTTCCACGTGGACAGCACGCAGACACCGGGCGCGATCAGGTCGACGTCGGCGCCGTGGTTGGAGAAGTCCGCGAACGTGTCGTCCACGTCCGCGCGGCACGTGGCCGCGGCGCCGCCACCGGGTTGGCCGTTGAAGTCGGCCAGCGCGCTGACCGTGATCACCTCGTCGTACGCGGCCGGGACGAAGGTCGCCGAGTCCGCCGCGCTGTTGCCGGCGGCCACGACGTAGGTGACGCCGGCCGCCACCGAGCGGCAGATCGCCTCGTGCATCGCGTCCCGGTTGGTGCCGCACGCGCTGTCGCTGCCGGACCCGCCGAGGCTCATGTTCGCGACCTCGATCTCGTCCGCGTGCGCGGTGACGTAGTCGATGCCGCAGATGATGTCGGAGAAGCTGCCGCTGCCCTGGTTGTTGAGCACCCGCACCGGCCAGATGCGGGCGCCCGGCGCGACGCCGACGACGCCGTCGCCGTTGTCCAGCGCGCCGATCGTGCCGGCGACGTGCGTGCCGTGCCCGTTGCCGTCGTCGGCGCTGCGCCCGGAGGAGCAGTTCTTCGCGCCGGCGGTGTGCACGTTGAGGTCGGGGTGGTCGAGGTCGACCCCGGTGTCGATCACCGCGACGTCGACGGCGACCCGCTGGTCGGCGCCGTCGATGCGGGCGGTGGCGCTGAGCTCGGCGTCCACGCGGTCGACGCCGGTGGGCGTGGTCTGCGCGGTGGCGGTCGCGACGCCGTCGGGCTGGACGAGCGCGACGCGCGGGTCACGGGCGAGGCGGGCCGCCGCGGTGGCGGTCATCCGGCCGGAGTACCCGCGCAGGGCGCTGGAGTAGACGTGGTCCACGGTCGTGCCGTGGTCGGCCGAGACGGAGGACACGGACGAGGCGGCGACCCCGTCGGCGAGCAGGACGATGTACCCGCTGGTCCGGGTCTCGGCGGACGCGGGCGTGGCGGGCAGGACGGCGGCGAGCAGGACGGCCGCGAACAGTGACGTGCCGAGTGGGCGTCGCATGGCGCTCCTGGTGGGACGGGTGCAGGGGCCACGATGTTCTCACCCCATCGTGGGTGATTTGCTGCACCGTTCGGGCGACGTGGGGAGCCCGGCGGGCACCGCGCCGCGCCTCCGGAGGACATGCGGAAAAATTCTTCGCGGCCCGTGTCGATCCGCGGCACCCGCCGTTCGACCCAGGGGTGAGAGGGTCCGAGAGGGGCCCGGAGGACGCAGGAGACCGAACCATGAAGTACATGCTGATCATGCGCGCGACCGACGAGGCCTTCGCCGCGATGGGGAACGTCGACTTCGACGAGATGCTGGAGACCGTCGGCAGGTTCAACGACGAGCTGGTCCGGGCCGGCGTGCTGGTCGCCGCGGAAGGCCTCGCCGACGCCTCCGAGGGCGTGGTCGTCGACTACTCCGCCGAGCCGCCCGTGATCACCGACGGCCCCTACGGCGAGACGAAGGAGCTGTTCGGCGGGTTCTACATCCTCAACGTGACGTCGAAGGAGGAGGCGGTCGAGTGGGCGAAGCGGATGCCGATGGGCGGTCCCGGCTTCAAGACCGAGATCCGCCGCGTCAGCACGATCGACGAGTTCCCGCAGGACAACGAGTGGGTCCAGAAGGAGAAGGCGTGGCGCGAGGCCACCGGTCAGCTCTGAGCGGGACGGGCGTGACCGATCCGACGGGACGCGGGGCCGTCGCCGCCGTGTGGCGGATCGAGTCGGCGCGGATCGTCGGCGCGCTCGCGCGGTACACCGGCGACTTCGCGCTGGCCGAGGACGTCGCCCAGGAGGCGGTGGCCGAGGCGCTGGTGACGTGGCCGCGCGACGGCGTGCCCCACAACCCCGCGGGGTGGTTGCTCACGGTCGGCCGGCGGCGCGCGATCGACGCGTTCCGCCGGCGGTCCGCCGCGGACGAGAGGTACGCCGCCCTGGCCCACGACCTGGGCGAGGGCGGCGCCTTCTCGGGCGCCGCCCCCGCCGAGCACGCCGACGACGTGCTGTGGGACCCGGACCAGATCGACGACGACGTGCTCGCGCTGATGTTCATCTCCTGCCACCCCGTGCTGTCGCGCGAGGCGCGGGTGGCGCTCACGCTGCGCGTCGTCGGCGGTCTGACGAGCGACGAGATCGCCAGGGCGTTCCTCATCCCGACCGCCACCGTGCAGGCCCGCATCACCCGCGCCAAGAAGACCCTGGGCGCGGCGGGGGTGCCGTTCGAGGTGCCGCCGGCCGAGGAGCGGAAGAAGCGGCTCGGCTCCGTCCTCAACGTGCTCTACGTGATCTTCACCGAGGGGTCGACGGCCAGCTCCGGTGACGCCCTCATCCGGCTCGACCTGGCGAGCGAGGCCCAACGCCTCGCCCGCGTGCTGGTGCGGCTGGTGCCCGACGAGCCCGAGGCACACGGCCTGCTGGCGCTGCTGGAGCTGACCGCCGCGCGCTTCCCCGCCCGCACCGGCCCGGACGGCGAGCCCGTGCTGCTGGAGCACCAGGACCGCCGCCGCTGGGACCACGGCGCCATCCGCCGGGGACGCGCCGCCCTGGCCCGCGCGGAGCAGGCCGGGCGGGGCCTCGGCGCCTACGGCCTGCAGGCGGCGATCGCCGAGTGCCACGCCGTCGCGCCGTCGGTCGAGGCGACGAACTGGGAGCGCGTCGTGCTGCTGTACGAGGCGCTGGGCCGCCTCGCGCCGTCACCGGTGGTCGACCTCAACCGGGCGGTGGCCGTGTCGATGGCGTCCGGACCGGCCGCGGCGCTGCCGATCGTGGACGGGCTGGTGGCCGCCGAGGCGTTGGCGGGCTCGCACCTGCTGCCGAGCGTGCGCGGGGAACTGCTGACCCGGCTGGGACGCGCCGACGAGGCGCGCGCCGAACTGCGGCGGGCCGTGGGGCTGTGCGGCAACGAGCGCGAACGCGCCGTGCTGGAGCGGAAGCTGGCCAACCTGGCCTGAGGGAGTTGAGGCGGAAAGGGGGATCACCCGCTCCCTTTCCCTCTTCAACATATAGCAGACAGGGGGTCTTGCGGCAAGACCCCGGTGGTGGCGCAGAATTGCCGGCCGAAGCTGAAACGGGCCACCTGCCGGCGATCTCGCACATTTGTGCGGCTTGAGGGGTGCGGCGTGGCGACAGGTACAATAAAAAATCGGCGTGCTCTCCATCGGAAAATGGAAAACCCGCCGAACCTGACATCAGATTAGCCGCTGCGAGGGGCATGTGTCAAAACAGGGGTACGAGGACGAACTGCGGTCCGAGCGGCACTACGTGACCGATCTCCACCGGCGGCTGGACACCGAGCGCGCGAGGGTGAAACGCGAGTACACGGCGGCATTGCGGGGGACCGGCGGCACGCCGATGGAACGGGATTTCGAGGTGCGCGCGCTGGCCAAGGAGGCGAAGCGGCTGGACGTCGCCGACAACGGGCTGTGCTTCGGTCGGCTCGACTCCCTTTCGGGTGGGCATTCGTACATCGGCCGGATCGGTCTTTTCGACGAGGGCGACGAGTACGAACCGGTGCTGCTCGACTGGCGGGCGCCGGCGTCGCGCGCGTTCTACGTCGCCACCGGCGCGAACCCGGAGAACATGCGCCGACGCCGCCAGTTCCACACCCGCGGCCGTCAGGTGCTCGGCTTCACCGACGAGGTGCTCGGCCGCCCCGACGGCGCGGAGCAGGGCGACGCGGCGCTGCTCGCGGCGGTCAACGCGCCCCGCGGCGAGGGGATGCGCGACATCGTCGCCACGATCCAGGCCGAGCAGGACGAGATCATCCGGCTCGACCACCCCGGCGTGCTGGTGATCGAGGGCGGCCCCGGCACCGGCAAGACCGTGGTGGCGCTGCACCGCGTCGCATACCTGCTGTACACGCAGCGGGAGCGGATGGAACGCCACGGCGTGCTCGTGGTCGGCCCCAACCCGGCGTTCCTGAACCACATCGGCCGCGTGCTCCCGTCGTTGGGCGAGTCGGAGGTGGTCTTCATGACGACCGGCGACTTCGTGCCGGGCCTGCGCGTCACCGCCGAGGACTCCCCGGAGGCCGCGCGGCTGAAGGGCTCGCTGAAGATCCTCGACGTCCTCGCGGCCGCGATCGCCCACCACCAGCGGTTGCCGGAGGACCCGCTCCCCGTGGAGCTGGGGGGCGTCACGGCGCGGATCGACGCCGAGACGGCCGAGTGGGCGAGGGACGAGGCGCGCAAGAGCGGGCTGCCGCACAACGAGGCCCGCGCGGTGTTCACCGAGATCGTCACCTACGTGCTCACCGAGCGGGCGATACCGCGGATCGGCAAGGGGTGGCTGACCCGCGACGACCGCAAGTCGTGGGAGCGCCTGCGGGCGGACCTGCTGAAGGAGCTGGCGGAGGACGACGGGTTCACCGCCGCGCTGGACCAGCTCTGGCCCGTGCTGACGCCGGCGGAGGTGCTCGGGTCGCTGTACTCCTCCCGCACGCGGCTGCGTGCCGCCGGCGCCGACGAGGTGCTGTTCCGCGCCGACGGCGACGCCTGGACCGTCTCGGACGTGCCGCTGCTGGACGAGCTGGTCGACCTGCTCGGGCCCGACAAGTCGGTCGACCGGGCCGCCGAGCGGGAGCGGAAGGCCGAGGCGAAGTACGCGGCCGAGGTGCTGGACAGCCTCGTCGGCCGCCAGGACTCGATGGACGACGAGGACCACCTGTTCGCCACGGACCTGCTCTACGCCGAGGACCTGGCGGACCGCGTGGTCGAGCAGGACACGCGGGACCTGGTCGAACGCGCCACCGCCGACCGGGACTGGACCTACCGGCACGTCGTGGTGGACGAGGCACAGGAACTGTCCGAGATGGACTGGCGGGTGCTGATGCGGCGCTGTCCCGGCCGGTCCTTCACCGTGGTCGGCGACCTCGCCCAGCGCCGGTCGGTGGCCGGCGCGACGTCGTGGGACGCGGTGCTGGAGCCGTACGTGCCCGGTCGCTGGGTCTACCGGTCGCTGACCGTGAACTACCGCACCCCGGCGGAGATCATGTCCGTCGCCGCCGCGGTGCTCGCCGAGTTCGCGCCGGACGTGCGGCCGCCGGAGTCGGTCCGCGCGAGCGGCGTCCGGCCGTGGGCTCGGCAGGTCGCCGAGGACGAGCTCGCCGCCGCCGTCGAGGACTTCGTGCGCGACGAGGCCGGCCGCGAGGGCACCAGCGTCGTGATCGGGCCGCCCGGTGTGCCGGGCGCGGTGGCGGCGTCGGAGACCAAGGGGCTGGAGTACGACGCCGTCCTGGTCGTCGACCCGGAGCGCATCCTCGACGACGGTCCTCGTGGCGCGGCGGAGCTGTACGTCGCCCTCACGCGCGCCACCCAGCGCCTCGGCGTCCTGCACCGGGGTCCGCTGCCGCGGGCGTTGGCCGGGCTCGCCGAGGTCGCGCCACCCGTCCGGGTCGGTGGTCGCCCGTAGCCGCACCCTCCGCCATGCGGAACGACAATCATTTCCAGTAGGATGACGTCGTCCGCCGAGTGGCACGACCAGATGGAGGAGCTGTGAAGCAGGGCATCCACCCCGACTACCACCCGGTGGTCTTCCAGGACCTGTCGACCGGGAAGGCGTTCCTGACCCGGTCGACGGCCACGTCGGCCAAGACCGTCGACTGGGAGGACGGCAACACCTACCCGCTCATCACGGTCGACGTGACGTCGGACTCCCACCCGTTCTGGACGGGCACCCAGCGCCTCGTGGACACCGCGGGCCGGGTGGAGAAGTTCAACCGCCGCTACGGGAAGCGGACGAGCTGATGGCCGTCCCGAAGCGCAAGACGTCGCGCAGCAACACCCGCCACCGCCGCGCCCGGTGGAAGGCGACGCCACCCGACCTCGTCCCCGTGACCACGCTGGACGGTCGCAAGCTGACCGTGCCGCGCCGCCTGGTGGCCGCCTACCGCCGCGGGCTGCTCTGACGACGAGGCGGTGTGCGTCCGCGTGGCCGCACACCGCCTCCGTTCCGGCCGTGGTCGCACGGTTACGAGCTCGCGGGCGCGCGGTGGGCGAGCAGCGACCACATGTGGTTGGGCCGCCTCGGCTGACCGCCCGCCCCCGGTGACCTGTCTCACGTCCCGTCACAGCGGTCGAACACCCGGTGTCTTGTGGCCGGCCTCTGGGAACGGCCTACCCACGAGAGAACGGGGAAGACATCGTGAGCAAGATCTGGTTCGTCACGGGTTCGTCGCGCGGCCTGGGGCGCTGCTTCGTCGAGGCCGCCCTGTCGCGCGGCGACAAGGTCGCCGCTGCCGCCCGCAACACCGCAAGCCTCGACGACCTGGTCGCCGAGCACGGCGACGCGGTGCTCCCGCTGCCGCTCGACGTCACCGACAAGGCCGCCGTCTTCGCGAGCGTGCGACGGGCCCACGAGCACTTCGGCCGCCTCGACGTCATCGTGAACAACGCGGGCTACGCGCAGATCGGCGCGATCGAGGAGCTGACCGAGCGCGAGCTGCGCGACCAGCTGGAGACCAACCTGTTCGGCCCCCTGTGGGTCGTCCAGGCCGCGCTGCCCCACCTGCGCGAGCAGGGCGCGGGGCACATCGTCCAGCTGTCGTCGGCGGCCGGGCTCATCGCGATGCCGCTCGGCGGCGCGTACCACATGTCCAAGTGGGCCGTCGAAGCCCTGAACGACACCCTCGCCCAGGAGGTCGCCGGGTTCGGCGTCAAGGTGACCGTGATCGAGCCCGGCGGCTTCGCCACCAGGAACGGCAAGAACCCCGACCCGCTCGACAACGGCCACATGTCCGAGACCAACCCCCTCTACGACGGTTTCCGCGAGCGCATCGCCGCCGTCACCGGGAAGCAGCCCGCCGGCGACCCGGTCGCCGCGGCGCGGGCGCTCCTCAAGATCGTCGACCTCGACCGGCCGCCCCTGCGGGTGCTCTTCGGCCAGGGCTTCCACCCGATGCTCCAGCAGGCCTACGCCGACCGGCTCAAGACGTGGGCCGACTGGCAGGACCTGTCGGCGGAGGCCCACGGCAACCGCGATTCCACCCGGTGAGCCGCACGCGCGGTCGATCGTCGGCACAATGGCGGCATGGGGGCTGAACCGTTCGACGTCGCCGGGGCGGCGGAAGAAGACCTGCGGGCCGTCCACCGGGTGATGCTGGCGGCACAGGCGGTGGACCGGCCGGACGAGGCGCCCTTGACGTTCGAGGCGCTCGTGGGCGCTCTGCGGACTCCGCCGGCGGGGTTCGGCCCCCGTCGGTGCTGGGTCCTGCGGCGCGGCGGCGGGATCGTGGCCATCGCGTTCGCCAACTTCCCGGAAGCGGAGAACGGCCACCTCTCGCTGGTGACGATCACCGTGCACCCGGAGCAACGCCGACAGGGCGTCGGCACCGCCTTCCTGCGGGACCTGCTGCCGGAGCTGGAAGGCCGTACGGTCGTCGAGGGCTGGGAGATCACCCGTGGCGGCGCCGGCGAGCACTGGGCCACCGCGGTCGGGTTCCGGGTCGTCAACACGATGGTGCTGCAGCTGTTGTCGGTGGCCGAGGTCGACCGGGCGACCTGGGACGTCCCGGCGCCCGCCGGCTACCGCGTCGAGGACTGGGCCGGCGCCACTCCCGACGCGCTGCTCGGTTCGCTCGCCTGGGCGCGGAACGCCCTGCGGGACGCGCCTTTCGGCGACATCGACTTCCAGGCTCCACTGTGGACACCCGAACGCGTGCGCGAGGCCGAAGCCGACCTGCGCGCCCGTGGCGTCGACCAGCGGATGGTGGTGGCGGTGCACGAGGAGTCCGGCGACGTCGTCGGCGTCACCGAGGTCGAAGTCCGTCCCCACCGCCCGCGTTGGGCGTCGCAGCGCGAGACGTCAGTGCTGCGCGCCCACCGCGGCCACGGCCTCGGCCGGTGCATCAAGGCGCACATGGCGTGGCGACTGCTGGCCGACCGCCCCGACATCGAACGCTTCTACACCACGACGAGCGCCGACAACACCCACATGATCCGCGTGAACGAGGCGATCGGCTACCGCACCGTCAGGACGCTGGTGTCGGTGAAGCAGGACGTCGCGGTCCTGGCGTCCCACCCGGGGGTGCGCGGGTAGGTCCCGCCGAACGCCCGACGCGCTCGTTGCGGAGACCGGGACGTCGGTGCGTGGCAGTATTCGCCGATGAGTCCGCACCACTTACCCCGTCCGCGCCGGGCGGAGAGGTCTTCGCGAGTGGTCCGCCCGGCCGGTCTGCGCCGTCCGGCCGGGCGTCGGGAACGGCGATCACGGCCTGGCTGGGCGTGGAACTGGACCGCGATCGCGGCGGTGGTGGCCGCGGTGGCCTCCGCCGCCGGCGTCTACTTCACCGGCCGGTCGTTGGAGGCGACGCGGGCGCAGAACGCGGTGGCCGAGCAGGGGCAGCTGACGGACCGGTTCACCAAGGCCGTCGACCAGCTCGACCGCGCCGGCGCCGAGCACCTGCAGGCACGTCTGGGCGCCGTCTACGCGTTGGAACGCCTGGCCCGCGACTCGCCGCGCGACCACCCGACCGTCGTGGAGGTCCTGTCCGCGTTCGTCCGCAGCACCGCGCCGTACCGGCCGCCGATCGCGGACGGCGGGATGCCGGGGGAATGCCCGGACCAGCGGCCGGCGGTGGACGTCCAGGCGGCGTTGACCGTGCTGGGCCGCCGCAACGCCGACCACGACCAGGTCACCCGGGTCGACTTGACGAACACGTGCCTGGGACAGGTGAACCTCGTCAAGGCGAACTTCGCGCGGGCGAACCTGGTCGGGGCCGACGTCAGCTTCGCGGACCTCACCGGCGCGAACCTCGCCGGCGCGGACGTGAAGTACGCCAAGGCCCTCAACGCGACGTTCGTCGGGACCAACCTCGTCGGCGCGAACCTCGGTGGCGCGCACTTCGTCGGCGCGGTGCTGGACCGCGCGGACCTCACCGACGCGATCGTCGGCACCGTCGACTACATCGGCGCGGACTTCTCCGGCGTGGGTCTCACCAACGCGAACCTCACGAACGCGAAGCTCTACATGGTCGACCTGACCAGCGCGGACCTGCGTGACTCGAACCTCTCCGGAGCGAACCTCGCGTACGCGGACCTGACGAGGGCGGCGCTGACCGACGCGCGGCACGACCACAACACCATCGTCACCGACGTCGTGGTCGACGAGACGACGCAAGGGGTGTGGTGGCGTTGAGCGGTGAGGCGACTCCCGTGCCGCGGCCACCGGGGTGTGCAGCCCGGCCGACTACTTGACGACGTGGAAGTCGGGGTGGGCGTACCAGGCCGCCATCGCTGCGCGAGGCGGCCCAGCACGGGTCGGCCCGCGACGTCGCTGACGAAGACGTGCAGCCCGACGTAGCAGCGCGTCGCCCTGCCGGCTGCCCGGGCGATGACCTCCAGTTCCGCCGGGTCGGTCTCGATGTCCGGTCGGTCGAGGGAGTGGGCGTAGGGCAGGCCTTCGGGCGAGCGCCACCGCTCCGGGTCGGCGGCGTCTCGTTCCATGCCCTCGGCCGTCATCTCCGCGACCACGATCGGCTCGACCCGCTCGGCGGTGTACGAGGTGAAGACGTGCAGCGCTGTTCCACCCACGGTGACGATTGTGCGGCACCGACCACCCGCAGGGCGGTACCGGCCACGACGTCGATCATTTCGGTCAGTCGGCCGCACGACAACGCTGCCCCGGCGTCACGGGCGGGGCGCGGTGGTGCTCGCGCGGACCGTGAGTCCCGTGGCGTGCATGAGGCGGTTCTGGGGGAGGGGGTCGCCCTGGGCGAGGGTGACGATCATGTCGGTGGCGGCGGCGGCCATGTCGCTGAGGGGTTGGTGGACGGTGGTGAGGGCGGGGATCGCCCACTGCGCGGGCGGGAGGTCGTCGAAGCCGACGACGCTGAGGTCGTGGGGGATGCGGAGGCCTGCTTCGTGGGCGGCCTGGTAGACGCCGAGGGCCTGGGCGTCGTTGAAGGCGAAGATCGCGGTGGGTGGTCGGTCGAGTCGGAGCAGGTCCCGGCCGTGGGTGAGGCCGTCGATGACGTTGAAGTCGCCGACGCGGATGAGCGTGGGGTCGATGGGGACCTCGGCGGCGTCGAGGGCGGCGCGGTAGCCGTCGAGGCGGGCCCGGCTGGACAGGAAGTTCGCCGGGCCGGTGATGGCGGCGATGCGGCGGTGCCCGAGGTCGAGCAGGTGGCGGGTGGCCGAGAGGCCGCCGCTCCAGTTGCTCGTCCCCACTGACGGGAACTCCTGGCCGGGGTCGTTCGTGGGGTCCACCAACACGAACGGGATGCCGCGGCTGGCCAGCTGCTCCTGCTGGGCGCGGGTCGGCGCGGAGAAGACGGTGATCACGCCCGCCGGTTTGCGGGCCAGCACGCCGTCGATCCACGTGCGGCCGGGGGTGTGGCGGCCGTGCAGCTCGGTGAGCACCACGGCGAGCTCGTTCTCGCTCGCCACGCGCTCGACACCTTTGATGACCTCCATCGCGTAGGCGCCTTCGAGCTCGTGGAGCACCAGCTCCACCAACGTCGCGCGGTTCTGCTTCTTCTGCCTCCGGTACCCGTGCTCCCGGATCACCGCCTCGACCAGGGCGCGCGTCTCCGGAGCGACCTCCGCGCGCCCGTTGACGACCTTGGACACCGTGGCGGTGGACACGCCGGCCAGCTCGGCGATGCGCGCGATGGTGGCGCCCCCGCGCGCGGCGGCGTCGGTCGGCGAGTGGCTGGTCGACGGCATGCCGGGAGTCTAGTGCTCGGCCCACCGGCAGAACGTTTCAACGAGGCTGCCGCGAACGTCTTGACGGTCGACGCGACGCGCCTTAACGTCGGCGACGTTAACGATCGGCGATTCTGACGAAACTTTCCAGGAACCGGGCGGTCCGCCGGCCACCCGGCCGTCGCACCGCGTGGGCCGGCCCTGGAAGTCCGCGTCCAGACCTCGTTGGCACGGCCGCCTCCGACTGGTCCGACTACGAGCCCGCCGACGCGACGCCGCACCCGCGGTGACGGCCCGCACGTCGGCACCACCCACCGGACCCGCCGACCGCGGGTCGCGACAGACCTGATCGGCCCCACGGCGCCGATCACGGCCCGGTCGGGAACGCACGCCCGACCGGGGCCACCAGCGGGCGCACCGGACTCCCTCCCGCACCCGCTCGGCCGCACGGGCACGCCACCTGCCCCGGCATGCCCGCGCCGCCGGTCCCGACACCGATGTCAGGAGAAGACACATGTCAGCACCAGCAGGCCGCGCTCGTCGCGTCCTCGCCGCGACGGCCGTCGCCGTCGCGGGCACGCTCGCCGTCGGCATGGCGGTGGCCGCGCCGTCCGCGGCCCAGGCCGGGCCGACCCTGGGTCAGCTCGCCGCGGCGAAGGGCCGCTACTTCGGCTCGGCCACGGACAACCCGACGTTGAACAACTCCGCCTACACCGCGGTGCTGGGCAGCGAGTTCGGGCAGATCACCGTCGGCAACACGCAGAAGTGGATGTACGTCGAGCCCAGCCGGGGCCGGTTCGACTACTCCCAGGCCGACCAGATCGTCGCCTTCGCGCAAGCCCACAACCAGACCGTGCGCGGCCACACCCTGGTGTGGCACAACCAGCTGCCCAGCTGGGTCAACGACGTGCCCGCCGGTGAGCTGCTCGGGGTGATGCGCAACCACATCGCCAACGTCGCCGGCCACTACAAGGGCAAGGTCGTGCACTGGGACGTGGTCAACGAGGCGTTCGAGGAGAACGGCGCCCGGCGGCAGTCGGTGTTCCAGCAGAAGCTCGGCGACGGCTACATCGCCGAGGCGTTCAAGGCGGCCCGCGCCGCCGACCCGAACGCCAAGCTCTACTACAACGACTACAACGTGGAGGGCATCAACGCCAAGAGCGACGCCATGTACAACATGGTGAAGTCGTTCAAGCAGCAGGGAATCCCGATCGACGGCGTGGGCCTGCAGGCGCACCTCGTCCTCGGCCAGGTCCCGAGCACGTTGCAGCAGAACATCCAGCGCTTCGCCGACCTGGGCGTGGACGTCGCGATCACCGAGCTGGACATCCGCATGCGCACCCCGCGTGACGCGGCCAAGGACGCGCAGCAGGCGGCCGACTACCGCGCCGTCACCAACGCCTGCCTCGCCGTGACCCGCTGCGTCGGCATCACCGTCTGGGACTTCTCCGACGGCCACTCGTGGATACCCTCGGTGTTCCCCGGTGAGGGTGCGGCCCTGATCTACGACGAGGACTTCGCCAAGAAGCCCTCCTACTGGGCGGTCTACGAAGCCCTCGGCGGCACCAGGACCACCACCACGACGACCACGACCACGAGCGGGAACAACGGGTCCGGCTGCACCGCGACCTACCGGGTGGTCGGCCAGTGGAACGGCGGCTACCAGGGCGAGGTCACCGTCCGCAACACCGGCTCCACCGCCACCACCGGCTGGACCGTCAAGTGGACCCTCGCCCAGGGCCAGACCGTGAACAGCCTGTGGAACGGCACGGTGACCACCAACGGCCAGGAAGTGACCGTGCGCAACGCCAACTACAACGGGGCCGTCGCGCCCAACGGCACCACCACGTTCGGCTTCACCGGCTCCTCCGCCGGCGCCAACCCGATCCCGGCCCTCACCTGCGCCACCTCCTGACGAACGGCGGCGGGCAGGAGGCGGACGACGCCCCTGCCCGCCGCGCGCGGTGGTCAGAAGTTCTTCGTGGTCACGGTCCACGGCGCCTTGGCGGCCAGTCCGGACGGGCTCAGGATGTAGGCGCGTGCCGTCTGGTTGCCGTTGAGCACCATGTCGAGGAACTGCACCACCGTCGTCATGCCGTCGGTGAGCTGGCTGCCGGTGATGAACCCGGTGTGCCCGGCCTGCGGGTGGCGGGCCAGCACGGACGGGACGGTGGCCAGGTCGTAGGTGGCCTGGTTGTTGGCGTAGGCGACGTCGGAGGAGCCGCCGTCCATGAACAGGGCGGGCGTGTGCAGCTTGCCGACCTCGGAGCGCGGGTAGCCGAAGGAGCCGTCCGCGAAGAACCCGCTGTTCAACGAGACGACAGCGGACACGCGGCGGTCCTGGGCGGCGACCATCGCCTCCAAGCCGCCGCACGAGTGGCCCGCGGTCGCCACCCTCGACAGGTCGAGGCGCCGGCGCAGCGGCGCGCCGGAACGGTCCTGCTCCCGCTCGGCCCACGTGATGGCGTCCGTCAGCAGGGACGGGATGGGCGACCCGCTCGGCACGCCGTTGGGCGAGCCGTCGACCGAGCCGGTGTCCACCACGACGAAGCCCTTCGACGCGATGAACGTCAGCACCCGCGTGACCTCGCTGTTGTTCGTGTGCGCGCACGCGCCGTTCCCGAACGCCAGCACGGGGAGCGGGCGGTCGACGGCCTGCGGGTTCGACGGGCGGAACACGGTGAAGCGGTTGTCGCCGTAGGCGCCTTCCCTGGTGACGGGGAAGTTGTTCTCGATCATGGGCCGACTCGGCTGGGGCGTCGTCGTCGTGGTGGTCGTGGTGGGCGTGGTGATGGTGCTCGTGGTGCTCGTGGTGCTCGTGGTGCTCGTGGTGGTCGTCGTCGAACCGGTGCACGCGGTGCCGTTGAGGGTGAACACCGCCGGGGACGTCGGGCGGGAGCCGGTCGTGGCGTTGAAGCCGAACGACACCGTCGCCCCGGTGGCGATGGCGCCGTTCCACGCCGCGTTGACGGCGGTGACCTGGGCGCCGGACTGGGTGTGCGACCCGTTCCACGACTGCGTGATCCGCTCGTCGCCCGCGAACGACCACGCCAGCCGCCACCCGGTCACGGCGTCGCCGAGGTTCGTCACGACCACGTTGGCGGTGAAGCCGCCCGGCCACTGCGAGCCGACCGAGTAGTCGACCCGGCAGCCGGCGGCGGCCGACGCGGACTGCGACCCGACCAGGGCTCCGGCCGTCGCGACGAGTGCCGCCGCGGCCACCGCCGCGGCCGTCCGCGATGCGCGGGAGTGGTTGCTGCGCAAGGTAGATCTCCTTCGAGTCCGGGGCGGCGGAGTGGCGTCGCGCGATCGGGTGCGGGCAGGACCCGGTGGCGGCCGGGTCCTCCGCGCGGTGGCTCAGCCGACCCGGCAGGACACGCTGGGCCAGCTCCAGTTGCCGCCGTGCATGACGGTGAAGCCGAACGTGTTGCCGTTGCCGTTGGGACGGGCGACCATCACGTTGGCCGACGGCCACGTCGCGGTCGTGTTCCAGGTGGCGATGATCCGCTGGGGCGAGCTGACGGTGACCGTCACGACCCAGTTGTTGGTGCCGGAGACGGTGACCTGGCCGTTGAAGCGGTCACTCCACTTCTCGCCCTCGGAGTAGGTCGCGGTGCAGCCGCCCGGGGCCGGGGTGGTGGTCGTGGGGGTGGTGGTGGTCGGGTCGGTCGGCGTGGTCGAGCTGGTGGTCGGGCTGGTGGTCCCCGCCGCGTTCAGCGCGTTGAGGACGGACGTGTAGGCGGCCTTCTTGTTGCCCGAGCCGTCGAACAGCAGCGGGGTGCCGGAGGCGCGCCACGAGTCGCTGTCGCGGATGCCCCACACGGTGATGCCGGTGCAGCGGGTCACGGCGAGGCAGGCCTGGACGACGCCCTGGTACTGCTGGGCCTGCGTCGTGCCGGAGCCCTCGATGTCGAGCTCGGTGATCTGCACGTCGACGCCGAGGTTGGCGAAGTTCTGCAACGTGGTGTGGTAATTGCTGGGAACCGGGTTGCCGCTGTTGAAGTGGGCCTGGAAGCCCACGCAGTCGATCGGCACGCCGCGGGCCTTGAAGTCCTGCACCATCCGGTAGACGCCCTGGGTCTTGGCGTGCGACCAGTTGTCGGTGTTGTAGTCGTTGTAGCAGAGCTTCGCGCCCGGGTCGGCCGCGCGGGCGGCGCGGAACGCCGCCTCGATCCAGTCGTTGCCGGTGCGCTGGAGGTTCGAGTCACGACGGGCGCCGGTGCCGCCGTCGGCGAACGCCTCGTTGACCACGTCCCAGGAGTGGATCTTGCCGCGGTAGTAGGTCGCGACCTGGGTGACGTGGTTGAGCATCGCGTTGCGCAGCGCGGTGCCGGACATGTTCTGCATCCAGCCCGGCTGCTGCGAGTGCCACGCGAGGGCGTGCCCGCGCACCTTCATGCCCCGGCTGCGGGCGTGGTTGACGATGCGGTCCGCGTTGCCGTAGCTGAACTGGCCCTGCTGCGGCTCGGTCGCGTCCATCTTCATCTCGTTCTCGGCCGTGACCATGTCGAACTCACGGTTGAGAATCCCGACGTACGTCGCGTCGCCCAACTTGTTCGCGGCGACCGCGGTGCCGAAGTACCGGCCGCTCTGCTGGGCCGCCGCGGCGAGCGTGGAGGCGGCGCCACTGGCGGGTGACGCCACGAGGACCGCGGCGCCCGTGGCCGCGGCGACCAAGGTTGACACGAGCGCGGCCCGTGCGACTGACTTCGCTGTCAGCGTCATGTTCGGCGCTTTCTGAGGAGCACCCGCGACGATGCGGGTGGGGACGGGTGAGGTCGGAGCGGTCGATGGTCCGCTCGGCGCGTGTGGCCGGGACCTCCCGTAGCCACACGCTGTTCGGTTCGAAACGTTAAGCAGTATTAACCGAAACACTTCGACCGATCAAGGCTTGTGCGCCCCTCCTGTAGGGCCGTCGTTCACCTGCATGAACCTTGGCGAACCGGTTAAGCATGATCTTCGCCAACCGATAAAGACACAGTTCAGAGGCGAGTTCGGCGGGTCTGTGGGATCTGCGGTCGCACGATCCAAAAGACGAGATTTTTTCGCAAAACTTCGAAACAACTTTCGAGGATTTCGACGTGCCGCCGGTTCCGCGCAGACCGAAAGGGCGACGGTCCCGGCCATCACGTGATGCCGGGACCGCCGCCTGGGACGGGTTCGGTGTCGGTCAGGGAGTGGTCAGGTCGAACTTGCGCACGGTGACGGAGCCGCCCAGGGCCTGGGTGGCGTGGTTGAAGATGCCGAAGCGGTAGCCCATGAAGAACTGCCAGGCGTTGTTCAGGGTGAACGCCGGTCCGAGCGGGGTGAAGGTGACGCCGTCGGTGCTGTAGGAGAAGCGGGCGACGCGGTTGGACCCGGGTTGGATGTCGGCGTTGACCCGCAGCCAGATCCGGCCGCCGCTGACCGCGGCGCTCGCGGCCTCGGCGCCGGTGCTGGTGGTGCGCCAACTGCTGTCCATGGCCAGCCCGGTGGTCATGGACACGCGGGTCTGGCCGTTCTCGCGCTTGACGCCGATCCACGCGGAGGACTGGCGCAGCATGGCCAGGCCGGACCGGTCGCCGTCGCGCATCGTGCTGTAGTCCAGCTCGATGGTGGCCGTCGACGTCGGTCCCTGGATGCGGTGGGTGAGCGTGTTGCGGGCGGCGTACAGGTCGTTGGTGACGGTGGCGGTCTGCAACCTCAGCCCGTTGTTCACCGAGTACCGGCTGGTGTCCGGGTCGTGGTTCCACTCCCACTGCGGTCCGAGGGCGGTGCCCGCGAAGGTGTCCGACCCGGTGAGCGGTTTGACCGGACGGGGCGGCAGCGGCGAGGGGTAGTTCACGCCCCACCGGCCGTTGACCGTCTGGAGGGTCGGCCAGCCGTCCGCCGTCCACGTGATCGGCGCCAGTGCCGGCACCCGACCGCCGGGGTAGGCGTCGACGAAGGACATGTAGTGCCAGGACCCGTTCTGGGTCTGGACCAGCCCGCCCTGGTGCGGCACGCCGCCGCCGGGGATCGGGCCCGGCAGGTCGAGCAGCACCTGCCGCAGGGTGTACGGGCCGAACGGGTTGCTCGCCTTCAGGACGTACTGGCCGTTCGCCGGGCGGGTCAGCCAGATGTAGTAGCTGCCGTTGCGCTTGTAGAACCGCGCGCCCTCCAGCGTCCCGATGGTCGACGGGGTCTGGAACACCTGCTGCGCGCGGACCTGCGTGCGCCCGTCGGCGGACAGCTGGGCGACGCTGATCGTGCCGTTGCCGTAGGCGACGTACATCGTGTCGTTGTCGTCGATCAGCATGCCCGCGTCGTAGTAGCAGTTGTCGATCTGGGCGTGCCGGTTCCACGGCCCCTCGACGCTCGCCGCGGTGTAGATGTAGGTGTCGTTGAAGTCGATGCACCCGGCCCAGTAGTAGGTCCGGTTGCTCGGCCGGTACTGCAGCGTCGACGCCCAGATGCCGTTGACGTACGCCCGCTGCCCGTTCGTCAGGTCGTACTTCGTGCCGAAGTCCAGTGACGGCACCGAGTGGCCGGCGAACTCCCAGTTGACCAGGTCGTACGACCGCAGGATCGGCGCGCCGGGGGAGTAGTGCATGGTCGAGGCGGTCATGTAGTACACGTCGCCGACCCGGATGACCTCCACGTCGGCGAAGTCCTGCCACACCACCGGGTTGGTGTACTGGCCGCCCGGTTGCTGCGGGGTCGTGGTGGTGGGCTCGGTCCCGCCGCCGACGCGGACGAGCTGCCACTGCTGGTTGGCGCCGCCCCAGTCGCTGTACTGGACGACGTTCGCGCCGTCGTTGGTGGCGGCGTTCTGCACCTCGACCGCCTTGCCGCTGTTGCGGTTGATCAGGCGGACGTGGCCGCCGTCGGAGTCGGCGAGGCGGAACTGCTGGTTGGTGCCGTTGCCGTCGGACCACTGCACGATGGCCGCGCCGTCGGCGGTGGAGAAGTTGTAGACGTCGAGGACCTTGCCGGAGTGGCGGGACTTGAGGCGGTAGTAGCCGCCGCCGGAGTCGACGAACTGCCACTGCTGCTGGTTGCCGTCGTTGCGGGTCCACTGGGTGATGCGGGCGCCGTCGTTGGTGGCGAGGTTGTAGACGTCCAGTGCCTTGCCGCTGTTGCGGTTCACCAGCACGTACCACGCGTTCGTGTCGACGGTGGCCGCGGAGCTGGTCGCCGAGCCGAAGACGACCATCACACCTCCGAGCACGACCGCGGCCACCACCGCGGCCGTCCGCGACAACCGGCCACGTCTGCGCGCGACGCGCCGGGGGAGCCCATCGGGGGCGGACATGACTGCTCCTTACCCGCCGCTTCGAGCGGCGTGCGGCCCGGCGCCCCGCACGGGTGTGCGGGGCGCCGGGGGCGGTCAGCGCTGCAGCGTCAGCAGGCCCGGTCGGTAGGGCAGGAGACCGTAGTCGCCGCCCGAGTTGGGGCTGCGCCCCTGGTAGAGGAGCTGGAGGTTGCAGGGGTCGATGGTCTTGGTCTGGTCGGCGGTGGCGCGGACCAGGTCACCGTGGCTGATGTCGTTGGTCCAGGTCGCGCCGCTGTTGGCCTTGCCCGCGAACGGGTTGCTCTCGGTGGCGGCCTGCGGCGTCCACGAACCGCCCAGGCTGCCGGACGTGAACGAGCGGAAGTAGCGCCCGTTGGCCCCGATCGCCTCGACGATCATGAGGTACTGGTTCTGGCCCTTGACCTTGTAGACCTCAGGGGCTTCGAACAGGTTGTTCGTCGTGTCGCTCATGATCGTGGTGTAGGACGAGCCGAAGCTGCCCGGGAAGTTCCCGAGCGGCATGACCTGGCGGTAGATCTTGCCGTTGTCACCGGCGAAGAACAGGTACATGTTCGTGTCGTCACCGATGAGCGTCTGGTCGATGGGGCCCGTCCCCGAGCCGGTGATGCTGGCCGTGGAGAGCACCTGCGGCGCCGACCACCCGTTCGGGTTGGTGGGGTCGGTCGACGTCCGGTAGGTGAACGCGGTCCCGCCCCACTGGTAGGCGAGCACCCAGGTGTTCTTGGGGGCGAAGTAGATCAGCGTGGGCGCGACGGTGCCGTTGTTCATGGCCTGCTGGGGCGCCGAGGCCATCTCGGACCAGTTGCTGAACAGCCCGAAGTTCATCGAGCCCCAGCTCGTGCCCGTGTCGTGCGTCGTGCCGTAGACCAGGTGCCTGCCGTTGTAGGGGACGTAGGTGAAGTCCTTCAGCGAGACCCACCCCGGCCGCGGCTGCGCCAGCACCCCGGACGACGACCAGCGGTAGGTCGACGGGAGGGAGCACGTGCCGGGGTTCGTGGTCGTCGTGGTGGTCGGGTTGCCGCTGCCGACGCGGACGAGCTGCCACTGCTGGTTGGCGCCGCCCCAGTCGGTGTACTGGACGATGTTGCCGCCGTCGTTCGTGGCCGCGCCCTGGACCTCGACCGCCTTGCCGCTGTTGCGGTTGATCAGGCGGACGTGGCCGCCGTCGGAGTCGGCGAGCCGGAACTGCTGGTTGGTGCCGTTGCCGTCGGACCACTGCACGATGGCCGCGCCATTGGCGGTGGAGAAGTTGTAGACGTCCAGCACCTTGCCCGAGTGACGGGACTTGAGGCGGTAGTAGCCGCCGCCGGAGTCGACGAACTGCCACTGCTGCTGGTTGCCGTCGTTGCGGGTCCACTGGGTGATGCGGGCGCCGTCGTTGGTGGCGAGGTTGTAGACGTCGAGCGCCTTGCCGCTGTTGCGGTTCACCAGCACGTACCAGGCGGTGGTGTCCACGGTCGCCGCCGACGCGGTCGTCGCGCCGAACGCCGTCAGCAGGCCGCCGAGCAGCACGGTGACGACGGCTGCGGCGCCGGCGAGGGTGCGGCCGCGGCGGGCTCGCCTGACGGTGGTGGGCGGGTGTTGGCCTGACCCGGCCATGGGCGTGCTCCTCTTCTTCGAGGTGGGGGATGACGGACGGGCGCACGGCGGGCGGTCGCCCACCGTGCACCGGAAACCGTGTCGGATCAACCGACGCGGACGAGTTGCCACTGCTGGTTGGCGCCGCCCCAGTCGGTGTACTGGACGATGTTGCCGCCGTCGTTCGTGGCCGCGCCCTGGACCTCGACCGCCTTGCCGCTGTTGCGGTTGATCAGGCGGACGTGGCCGCCGTCGGAGTCGGCGAGCCGGAACTGCTGGTTGGTGCCGTTGCCGTCGGACCACTGCACGATGGCCGCGCCGTCCGCGGTGGAGAAGTTGTAGACGTCCAGCACCTTGCCCGACAGCCTCGACTTCACCCGGTAGTAGCCGCCGCCGGAGTCGACGAACTGCCACTGCTGCTGGCTGCCGTCGTTGCGGGTCCACTGCGTGATGCGCGCGCCGTCGTTGGTGGCCAGGTTGTAGACGTCCAGCACCTTGCCGCTGTTGCGGTTCACCAGCACGTACCAGGCGGTCGTGTCGATGAGCCCCGGCTGGCCGGAACCCTCGTTGAGGGCGTTCAGCACGGCGGTGTAGGCCGGCTTCTTGTTGCCCGCGGCGTCGAAGAGCAGGGGGTTCTGGCCGGTGCGCCACGAGTCGCTGTCGCGGATGCCCCAGACGGTGATGCCGGTGCAACGGGCGACGGCCAGGCACGCGCGGGTGACGGTGGCGTAGGCGTTGGCCTGGTTGGAGCCGGAGATGTCCAGCTCGGTGATCTGCACGTCGACGCCCAGGTCGGCGAAGCGCTGGAGGTTCGCCTGGAAGTCGCTCGGCGCGGAGTTGGTGAGGTGCGCCTGGAAGCCGACGCAGTCGATCGGGACGCCGCGCGCCTTGAAGTCGCGCACCATGGTGTAGATGCCGGTGCTCTTGGCGTTGATGCCGTCGGTGTTGTAGTCGTTGTAGCAGAGCTTCGCGCCGGGGTCGGCGGCACGCGCGGTGCGGAACGCGACCTCGATCCAGTCGTTGCCGGTGCGCTGCAGGTTGGAGTCGCGTCGCCCGCCGCTGGTGCCGTCGGCGAACGCCTCGTTCACCACGTCCCACGAGTGGATCTTGCCCCGGTAGTGGGACGCGACCCGGTTGACGTGGTTGACCATGGCCTGGCGCAGCGCCGAGCCCTCCATGCGCTGCATCCACGCCGGCTGCTGGGAGTGCCACGCCAGGGTGTGGCCGCGCACCTTCATGCCGCGGCTGAGGGCGTGGTTGACGATGCGGTCGCCGCCGGCGAACGTGAACTGGCCCTGGTTGGGCTCGGTCGCGTCCATCTTCATCTCGTTCTCGGCGGTGACGCTGTTGAACTCGCGGTTCAGGATCGTCGTGTAGGCGCTGTCGCCGAGCTTCCCGCCCGCGACGGCGGTGCCGAAGTACCGGCCCTTCTCCGCCGCCGAGGCGCCCAGCGTCGTGCCCGCCAGGGCCCGGCCGTCGAACGCCACCGCCATCAGGGTGGCGACGAGTCCCACGACGAGCAGCAACGCCGTTGTTATCGGTCGACGCGCGGGCGCCGGCCGAATGACCGCTCGTGTCGAATGGTTCATCGGGTGTCCTCGGGGGAGTGTTAGCGCTAACAATCTCGGGATCGACAAAGCTCGATGCAAATGTGATGGCATTGAGTCGCAGTAGTCGACGCGGTGAGTTCGCGCCGTGCCTCTCAGACTGTGGAGGATGACCCCACGGACGGTCAAGACGTTACGAATAAGTTTCGTGCAGGTAGGCGGCGGTGTCGTCTCGACATTAGGCCGTTCGGGCGGCGTGGTGGCCTTGTGGGGGCGGCGTGGCCAGGTCGAACGGCGTTCGACGGGATTCCGTGCCGCGGTCGCTAAAGTTAGCGCAAACATTTTAGCTCGTGCCGACCTGGTGACGCGGGAGCTCGAACACTCCTCGCGGCGGCGCGGTGAGCGGCGACGAACTCTCGCGGAGTCGCGGCGAAGGCCTTGGCCCTGTTCAAGGGGCTGAACAGAGCAATTCGCGCACAAAGCCGACGGGGTGCGCAGGTGGCCGAGAACTCGGCTCGGTACCGTTGTGGTGCAACGGTAGTCGCTAAAGTTAACGCTCACACTTTAGCTTTGACCACGCTGCGGCGACGTGGCTACATTGGCGTGGCAGTCAAGGCCGCTCCGCATCCGAAGAGGCACGCTCAACCGCGTCCGCCCGCGTTGAACGCGACCCCGCCGCACCACCTCGCCGTCCGACGGCGCCCGGCCGCCGGGCAGCCCTCGCACGTCCGCCGACCCCCGGTGGAGGCGCGGTGTCGTTCGGCTTCGACGGTTCCACGAGCGGCGCGCTCCACCTCCCGACCCCCGTGACCCGCGCTGCCGGCGGTGCGACGTCGGCGGCGTCCTCGTCGAAGCGGAAAGAGGCGATGATGCCCACCCGTACCCGTGGACGACTCCTCCACCTGGCCCTGGCGGCCGTCACGGCGCTGGGGGTGTTCACCGCGGCCCCGGTCGCCGCCCCCGTCGCCCAGGCCGCGCCCGGCAGCCCGGCGCTCACCCCGCCGATGGGCTGGAACAGCTGGAACAGCTTCGGCTGCGGCATCACCGAGGCGCAGGTCCGGCAGGCCGCGGACGCGATGGTCTCCTCCGGGATGCGCGACGCCGGTTACCAGTACGTGGTCGTGGACGACTGCTGGTTCGACCCGAACCGCGACAGCGCGGGCAACCTGCGCGCCCACCCGACGAAGTTCCCCAGCGGCATGAAGGCGCTCGGCGACCACATCCACGCCCGCGGCCTGAAGTTCGGCATCTACCAGGCGCCCAACGAGAAGACCTGCGCGCAGGGCGTCGGCACCCACCCCGGCGCCACCGGCAGCAAGGGCCACGAGGTCCAGGACGCCCGCACGTTCGCCTCCTGGGGCGTGGACTACCTGAAGTACGACTGGTGCTCGGGCAGCGGCACCCGCGACGAGCAGGTCGCCCGGTTCACCATCATGCGCGACGCGCTGCGCGCCACCGGCCGCCCGATCGTCTACAGCATCAACTCCAACAGCTTCCACGCGCCGACGGGCGACAAGTACGACTGGGGCGAGGTCGCCGACCTGTGGCGCACCACCGAGGACCTGCTGGACATCTGGCAGAACGGCAACACCAACAGCTACCCGATGGGCGTCGGCAACGTCCTCGACGTCACCGCGCCGCTGGCCGCGCAGACCGGTCCGGGCAACTGGAACGACCCCGACATGCTCGTCGTCGGCCGGCCCGGCCTGACCCTCACCGAGTCCCGCACGCACTTCGCCCTGTGGGCGCTGATGGCCTCGCCGCTCATGGCGGGCAACGACATCCGCACCATGTCGTCCGACATCAGCGCGGTCCTGCGCAACCCGCGGCTGATCGCGGTCAACCAGGACCGGCTGGGCGCGGGCGGTCGACGGGTCCGCGACGACGGCAACACCGAGGTCTTCGCCAAGGCACTGTCGGACGGCTCGGTGGCCGTCGGCCTGATCAACCGGGGCAGCGCGACGAGCACCATCACCACCACCGCGGCGCAGGTCGGCCTGACCGGCGGCTCGTTCACCCTCACCGACCTGTGGACCGGCGCGACGTCCGGCAGCACGGGCCAGATCTCGGCGAGCGTCCCGGCGCACGGCTCGGCCGTCTACCGGGTGTCCGGCGGCGCCCCGTCCGCTTCCACGACGTCACGCCTGCGCGGCACCGGTTCCGGCCGCTGCGTGGACGTGGACAACGCCTCGACCGCCTCCGGCGCGGCCACCCTCATCTGGGACTGCCACACCGCGGCCAACCAGCTGTGGACGACGTGGGCGAACGGCGAGGTCCGAGTCTTCGGCGACAAGTGCCTCGACGCCTACAACCAGGGCAGGACGAACGGCACCCGCGTGATCACGTGGCCGTGCAACGGCCAGGCCAACCAGCGCTGGACGTTCCAGGCCGACGGCTCCCTCCGCAACGCCCAGTCCGGGCTCTGCCTGGACGTCAACCAGGCGGGCACCGCCAACGGGTCCGCCCTGATCCTCTGGACCTGCAACGGGCAGGACAACCAGAAGTGGACCCGCGCCTGACGCACAGCCCCCGTCGCCGATGTCCCTCCCGGAGGTTGACCTCATGAAACCCACGCTGTCGTCCGCGGCTGTCAGGCGGCGGGCAGGCGCCCTGCTCACCGCGATCCTCTGCGCCCTGGCCCTCGCCCCCGCGGTGGCCAAGGCCGACAACCCCATCGTCCAGCACATCTACACCGCCGACCCGGCGCCACTGGTCCACAACGGACGCGTCTACCTCTACACCGGGCACGACGAGGACGGCTCGACCTGGTTCACCATGAAGGAGTGGCGGGTCTGGTCCTCCGACGACATGGTGAACTGGACCGACCACGGCTCGCCGATGAACCTGGGCACGTTCGCCTGGGCCAAGCAGGACGCGTGGGCGGGCCAGGCGATCCAGCGCAACGGCAAGTTCTACTGGTACGTCCCGGTGGTCAACCGCGCCACCGGCCGGATGGCGATCGGCGTCGGGGTCGCCGACAGCCCCACCGGCCCGTTCCGCGACGCGCTCGGCCGCCCGCTGGTGGAGAACGGCGAGATCGACCCGACCGTCTTCATCGACGACAACGGCCAGGCGTACCTGTACTGGGGCAACCCGAACCTGTGGTACGTGCGGCTCAACGCCGACATGACGTCCTTCTCGGGCAGCCCCACGCAGATCCCGCTCACCACGGCGGGCTTCGGCTCCCGCACCGGTGACGCCAGTCGGCCCACGCTCTACGAGGAAGGGCCGTGGGTCTACAAGCGCAACGGCCTGTACTACAACGTGTTCGCGGCGAAGTGCTGCTCGGAGTTCATCGCCTACTCCACCGCGCCCAGCCCCACCGGGCCGTGGACCTACCGCGGCACGGTCATGCCGACGCAGGGCAGCAGCTTCACCAACCACGCGGGCATCGTCGACTTCAAGGGCAGCTCGTACTTCTTCTACCACAACGGCGCCCTGCCGGGCGGGGGCGGCTTCACCCGGTCCGTGGCGGTGGAGAGGTTCGGCTACAACGCCGACGGGACCATCCCGACCATCACCATGACCACGGGCGGAGCGCCGCAGGCGGGCACGCTCAACCCGTTCGTCCGCCAGGAGGCCGAGACCATCGCGTGGGGCTCCGGCATCGAGACGGAACCGTCGTCCGAGGGCGGCATGAACGTCGGCTGGATCGAGAACGGCGACTACGTCAAGGTGAAGGGGGCCGCGTTCGGCACGGGCGCGAGGACGTTCAGCGCGCGGGTCGCCTCGGCCGCCGCCGGCGGCGCGATCGAGGTCCGGCTGGACGGCCCGAGCGGTGCGGTGGTGGGGCGCTGCGGCGTGTCCGGCACCGGCGGCTGGCAGAACTGGACCACGGTCTCCTGCCCGGTCGGCGGCGCGACGGGCACCCGTGACCTCTACCTCCGGTTCACCGGCGGCAGCGGCTACCTCTTCAACGTCAACTGGTGGCAGTTCACGGCGTAGCGGGCGTGCGGTGGTCGCGGGCCAGCGGGCGAGCGCCGACCCGCGACCACCGTGCGGGCTTAGATAGTTCGCGTTCACAAAGGGAGTCGAGGGGCGTCCACCGAGGCGAGATCGACTCGGTGTTTACCAGGCGCGCCAAGTGTTCTTGACGACGGTTGTGACACACCTTACTGTCGTGAGCGCTAACAATCGGAGTTGAGAGCGAAACTTTCGGCCGCACGGTGCGGCGGGCGCTCGACCCGGTTCACGCGATCGCCGGCCTGCGGTGGCACACCGCACGGTGGCGGTGCCGCCTGTTCTCGCACACTTGGAGAAGCGTCGTGAAACTCCGCTTGCCCGTTCTCCGCACCGTCGCGGTCCTGGCCCTCCTCGCCGCCTGCACACCCGGCACGGGGGGCGGCGGGGGAGGGGACGACAAGTCGTTCGAGTTCTGGTCGTTCGCCGCCATCAACCAGAAGCTGACCGTGGACGCGTACCAGGCGAAGCACCCGGACATCCGGATCAAGCTCACCGAGGTGGGCTCCTCGACCGAGACCGCGCAGTCGCTGACCACCGCGCTGGCCGGCGGGAAGGTGCCCGACCTGGTGCTCATCCAGGGCGACAACCTGCCGCAGTTCGTGGAGCAGCCGCAGAACTTCGTGGACCTGCGGACGTTGGGCGCCGACGACATCAAGGGCGACTACCTCGACTGGGTGTGGAAGCAGAGCGTCGCCAAGGACGGCGAGGTGCTGGGCGTCCCCACCGACGTGGGCGGCATGGCCGTGGCCTACCGGACCGACCTGTTCGCCGCCGCCGGGCTGCCCACCGACCGCGAGGCCGTGAGCGCGCTGTGGCCGACGTGGGACGAGTTCATCGAGACCGGCAAGCGGTACAAGCAGGCCACCGGCAAGGCGTTCACCGACAACGCGGCCACCAGCGTGTTCTACCAGGCGGTCAACCAGGTCTCGGAGAAGTACTACAGCGAGGACCGCAAGCTGGTCTACGCCACCAACCCGCAGGTGAAGGCGGCGTTCGACCTCGGCATCAAGGCCGCCACGGCCGGGATCACCGCCGGGCAGTCGTCGTTCGAGAGCGCGTGGAGCGCCGGCATGGCGCAGGGCGGGTACGCCGCCGTGTCCGCGCCGTCGTGGATGCTCAACAGCATCCGCAGCACCGCCCCCGACACCAAGGGCAAGTGGGACATCGCCAAGATCCCCGGCGCCTCCGGCAACTGGGGCGGCAGCTACCTGGCCATCCCCAAGCGCGCGAAGAACCCGCAGGCCGCGTGGAACTACATCAAGGAGATGCAGTCGCCCCAGGGGCAGCTGGAGCACTTCTCCCGCGTCGGCGCGCTGCCCTCCACGCCGTCGGTCTACCAGGACTCCAAGCTGACCGACGCGAAGGACCCGTTCTTCTCCGACGCGCCGACCGGCAAGATCTACACCGACTCGCTGCTGGGCCTGAAGCCGTTCTACATCGGCCCCGACAGCGCGGCCATCGGCCAGGAGTTCCTCAACGCCATCACCAACGTCGAGCAGAGCGGCGGCAACCCGGCCACGGCGTGGGACGACGCGGTGCGCAACATCAAGACCGCCATCGGCGAGTGACGCCGTGACCGCCACGCTCACGCCGGCGCCCTCGGCCGCACTGCCGCCGCCCGCCGCCCCGAAGGCCCGGGGCCTGGGCGAGCGGTTGGCCCCGTACGCCTACATCGCCCCGTTCTTCGTCATCTTCGGGGTGTTCGGGCTGTTCCCGTTCGCCTTCACGTTCTACGTCGCCCTGTTCGACTGGAACCCCATCGGCGACCAGGTGTTCATCGGGGCGGACAACTTCACCCGCATGTTCGCCGATCCCCGGTTCTGGAACGCCACCGGGAACACGCTGAGCATCTGGGCGCTGTCCACCGTGCCGCAGCTGCTGCTGGCGCTGGTGCTGGCGCACGTGCTCAACCACGCGCGGCTGCGGTTCGCGTTGTTCTTCCGCATGTCGGTGCTGGTTCCCTACATCACCTCCGTGGCGGCCACGGCGATCGTCTTCGCGCAGCTGTTCGACCGGGACTACGGGCTGCTGAACTGGCTGCTCGGGCTGGTCGGCGTGGCGCCGGTCGACTTCGTCCAGTCGACGTGGGGCAGCCACGTCCTCATCGCCACGATGGTGACCTGGCGGTGGTTCGGCTACACGACGCTGCTCTACCTGGCGTCGCTGCAGTCGGTGCCGCGGTCGGTGTTCGAGGCGGCGGCGATCGACGGCGCCGGACCGTGGCAGCGGTTCCGCCACATCACCGTCCCGTCGCTGCGGCCGGTGATCATCTTCACGGTCGTCACGTCGACCATCGGCGGGTTGCAGATCTTCACCGAACCCCTGCTGATCGCCTCGGGCGCGCCGCTGACGTGCGGGGCGGTGCGGCAGTGCCAGACGTTGACGCTGTTCCTGTACGAGCAGGGCTTCGGGCAGTTCGAGTTCGGCTACGGCTCGGCGATCGGCGTGGCGCTGTTCGCCATGGTCGTGGCGATCGCGGCGATCAACTACCTGCTGTCCACCCGGATCAAGGCGGACCGATGACGAGCACCGCACCGCGCCACCGGCCCGTCGACCGGGTCCGCTGGTGGACCTACCTGCTGCTGGCGGCGGCCACCGTCGTGTGCCTGTTCCCGCTGTACTGGATGTTCATCGTCGCGACGACCGACACCGCCACGGCGACGCGGATGCCGCCCGAAGTGGTGCCGGGCGGCAACTTCCTCGAGCTCGCGGGCCTGGTGCTGGAGACGGTGCCGTTCGTGCAGTCGTTGCTCAACAGCCTCGCCGTGGCGACCGCGATCGGCGTGGGGCAGGCGTTGCTGTGCGCGTTGGCGGGGTTCGCCTTCGCCAAGCTCCGCTTCCCCGGCCGCAACACCCTGTTCCTGGTCGTGGTGCTCACGATGACCGTGCCGACCCAGCTCTCGGTCATCCCGCAGTACCTGATCATGTCGGAGCTGGGCTGGGTCGACACGTTGCAGGCGTTGATCGTGCCGGGGCTGGCCAGCGCGTTCGGGATCTTCTGGATGCGCCAGCACATCTCCGCCACGATCAGCGACGAGTTGACGCAGGCGGCGCGGATCGACGGCGCGAGCACGTGGCAGGTGTTCTGGCGGATCGCGTTCCCGATCGTGCGGCCGGCGGCGTTCGTGCTGGGCCTGTTCGGGTTCGTGACGGCGTGGAACGACTTCCTGTGGCCGTTCATCGTGCTGAAGTCGCCCGAGCGCTACACGGCCCAGATCGCGATCAAGGCGCTGCAGAACAGCTACGACGTCGACCTGGGTCTGGCGATGTCGGGGTCGTTCCTCGCGACGGTCCCGCTGGTCGTCCTGTTCGTCATCGTCGGCCGCCGCATGGTCGCCGGAATCCTCGACGGCGCTTTCAAGGGCTGACGTCACCACAAGGGGGAACCATGATCTCACCGAAGTCCGAGGTGTCGTTCTACGACAACCCCGTGATCCCCGGGTTCCACCCCGACCCCAGCGTGTGCCGGGTGGGGGACGACTACTACCTGGTGTGCTCCAGCTTCGAGTACTTCCCCGGCGTGCCGGTCTTCCACAGCCGGGACCTGGTGCACTGGCGGCAGATCGGCAACGTCCTCGACCGCCCGTCCCAACTCCCGCTCCCGGCCGACGCGATGGCGTCCGACGGCATCTACGCCCCCACGATCCGGCACCACGACGGCCGGTTCTGGATGATCACCACGAACGTCTCGCACGGCGGCAACTTCGTCGTCACCGCCGAACGGCCGGAAGGGCCGTGGTCGGAGCCGGTGTGGCTCGACCTGCCCGGTATCGACCCCGACCTGGCCTGGGACGACGACGGCAACTGCTGGTGCGCCTTCGCCGGCGCCCACGGACCGACCTTCAACGGCGTGCAGGTCGCCCGCGTCGACCCCGAGGCCGGGAAGGTGCTGGAGGGGCCGTTCCCCGCGTGGGAGGGGACCGGCTTGCAGTGGCCGGAGGCGCCGCACCTGTACCGCGTCGGGGACTGGTGGTACCTCATGATCGCCGAGGGCGGCACCGAACGCGGCCACACCGTGGCGATGGCCCGCGCCCGCTCGCCGCTCGGCCCGTGGGAACCGGCGCCGGCCAACCCGCTCCTGACCCACCGGAGCACGAACCACCCGATCCAGAGCACCGGCCACGCCGACCTCGTCACCACCCCGGACGGCGACTGGTGGATGGTGCTGCTGGCCACCCGCCCGGTCGGCTACAGCCCCAAGTTCCACGTCCTGGGCCGGGAAACGTTCCTCACGCCCGTGCGGTGGGAGGACGGCTGGCCGCGCGTCGGTCCCGTCAACCAGCGGGACCGGGCGCCGGTGGGCGCGCGTCCGCCGGAGGCCGCCCCGCGGCGGGACGACTTCGACGCCCCCGACCTCGAACCCCGGTGGATCTCGCCGCGGTCCCGCCCGGACGGCTCCTGGTCGCTGACCGAGCGGCCGGGGTGGCTCGCCCTGCACGCCACGGGCCCCACGCTGGACCAACCGGGCTGCACGTTCATCGGCCGACGCCAGCAGCACCTCCAGAGCCGGACCGCGGTGCTGCTGGACCACGGCCCCGGTCGCGCGGGCCTGTCGGTGCGCCTGGACGAGGGCCACCACTACGACCTGGAGGTGGCCGACGGGCAGGCCGCCGTCATCGCCCGCATCGGCCCGGTGCGGCAGGTCGTGGCCACGCGTGCCGTGGTCCCCGGCCCGGTGACCCTCGTGATCACCACCCGGTCGGCCCGGAAGTGGACGGCGGGGGAGGAGAGGCGGTCGGGCCTGCACGTCGCCGCACCCGACTACCTCGCGTTCCACGTCGGCGAGGACCCGGAGCCGCTGGCCGAGCTGGACGGCCGGTACCTGTCCACCGAGGTCGCGACGGGGTTCACCGGGCGGGTGATCGGCATGTACGTCACCGAGGGCACCGCGTGGTTCGACTGGTTCGACCACGGCCCGCTCGACGACCCCGAGCCCTCCTGACCGCGGACCCGCGAAAGGTCGGCGCCGGGTCAGCCGAATAGGCGGCGCTGGATCTCGCTGCGGTAGTCCTGCAGCGTGTTGTCGATGTGGAGGCCGGCGGCCCGCGCGGCGGCTTCCGGGTCGCCGTCGCGGATCGCGTGGTAGATGGCGAGGTGCTCCTCGACCGCCTCCGCCGCGTGCCCGCCGACGGTGCCGTGCAGGCCGATCGTGCTGGACTGGCGCTGCAGGCGGCGCGCCTCCCGCACCGCGGCCACGAGGAACTGGTTGTGCGACGCGGCGGCGACGGCGAGGTGGAACTCGTCGTCGCCGCGGTCGAACAGGGCGACCTGGTCGGTCACGTGGCCCTGCCGACATGTCTCGGCCGCGTCGCCGATGGCGCGCAGCTCGGCCGGTGTCGCGTGGATCGCGGCCAGCCGGCTGGCCGCCGTCTCCTGCACCCGGCGGAACTCGAACAGCATGTAGACGTGGTCGAGGTCGGTCGGCATGAAGAACCCGCCCCACCGGGACGAGCCGAGCATGCCCTCGTCGTCGGCGACGTAGAGCCCGCGGCCCTTGTGCGCCCGCACCCGTCCGATCGCGGAGAGGATCTTGACGGCTTCCCGGACCACCGTCCGGCTCGTGCCCATCCGCGCGGCGAGCTCGTTCTCGGTCGGCATCCGGTCACCGGGCCGCAGCTCCAACCGGGCGATGAGCTGGAGGATCTGCTCGGCCACCAACTCGTAGCCGGGGCGGTACGGACCGGTCGCCTGGGTGGTGTCCTGCCGCTCGGGAGACGCGCCGGTCGGGTCTCCCGGCGCAAGTGCGCCATCCGTCAACGCCGCTCCTTCGTGACGGGCCGCCTGCGAACGACGACGGCTCAACACCGTCCGGCCAGCTTACCTCCGATCGGCCGGCCGCAGCTGCGACGTGACGGGAATGAGTACTACTCATCGGCGACGTGACGATAAGGGCTCTGACCAGCGGGTTTGTCCCTCGCCATGGCCGGTGGCGGACGGTCGGACGCGTTGCAGCTTGAAGCGCTGGTTTGGGCTGCCGGTGGCCGTCCACTGCGAGATGCGGGCGTCGTCGGTAGTGGCCGTGGACCAGGACGGTGCCGGGGGACGTCGAAGCGCCGATGACGTCGGCCCGCTTCCCGCTGTGCTGCGCCACGAGGCGGTAGGGCAGACCCGGCTCGACCAGTGGCGGCCGTGCCCAGGACGTCACGCGGTAGGTGTGACCGGCCTGCCCCGCGAACCGGACCAGGTCGGGCTCGACCCGTTCCGGCTGGACCAGGGTGCCACCGGTCTCGTCGCGCAGGTCGAACGCCCCGGTGGACGCCCGGCTGCGGATCTTGACGAGGCCGTCGCGATCGAGGGTGACGGACAGCTCGCTCGGCCAACCGCCGCTCCACGCGCCGGCGACGGTGTACCCGCCACGGCCGCGCAGCCCGGCTGCGCTCCCGGTCGGCCACGTGGGCGGCAGAACGTCCCCGGCTCCGATGGAGCCTTGGCGCAACGTAGCCGGCGGCGAACCGGGCCGGCAATCACGCGGAACGGTGGGGAGTGAGCGATAACAACATCCGTTCAGTGTGACCGCGTCGAACCCCGTATTCGACGGCGAGAAAGCGAGGCTACAACGCAACTATTTCGCTCGTTCGCCTTCGGCGTTAGCGCTAACATTTTTAGCAGCCTTGAGCGTTGACGCTCACTGTCCTCGGTGGTTACGGTGCCGGGAAGGCGTTGGTAGCACTGCAGTTCCCGGCCCGCGCGCCGCCGCCGCCCGCGACGAGCCTTCGGACCTTGCCTCGAACCGAAGGAGTTCCCGATGAGAACCAGTGAGGCATCCGCCTCCCGACAGACACGCCGGCGACGTCCGGTGACGGCGACCTTGGCGGCGGTCCTCACGGCCGGCACGCTCGCCGCCGTCAACCCGCCGCCCGCGTCGGCGGCGACCGTCGACACGACCGCCTGGTACGTCGTGGTCAACCGCAACAGCGGCAAGGCGCTCGACGTGTACAACCTCGCCACCAACGACGGCGCGCGCATCACGCAGTGGACCCGCAACGACGGCAACCAGCAGCAGTGGCAGTTCGTCGACTCCGGCGGCGGCTACTACCGGCTCAAGTCCCGCCACTCCGGCAAGGTCCTCGACGTGCCGGGCTCCTCGACGGCCGACGGCGCCGCCATCCAGCAGTGGGCCGACCACGGCGGGACCAACCAGCAGTTCCGCCTGGCCGACTCCGACGGCGGCCACGTGCGGTTGATCGCCCGCCACAGCGGCAAGGCGGTGGAGGTGCAGGGCGCGTCCACCGCGGACAACGCGAACGTCGTCCAGTACACCGACCACGGCGGCGCCAACCAGCAGTGGCTGTTGGCCAAGGTGTCGGGCGGCGGCGATCCCGGCGGCACGGGCTGCGGCAAGGCGCCGACGTTGCGCAGCGGCACGCACACCATCCAGAGCGGTGGGAAGAGCCGCAGCTTCATCCTGCGGGTGCCCGACGGCTACGACTACAACCGCCCGTACCGGTTGATCTTCGGCTTCCACTGGCGCGGCGGCACCATGAACGACGTCTCCTCCGGCGGGACCAGCGGAACCGCGTGGTCGTACTACGGGATGCAGGAGCAGTCGAACAACAGCGCGATCCTCGTGGCGCCGCAGGGCTTGGGCAACGGCTGGGCCAACTCCGGCGGCGAGGACGTCACGTTCGTCGACGACATGATCCGGCGGATCGAGGCCGACCTGTGCGTCGACCCGAAGCTCCGCTTCGCCATGGGCTTCAGCTACGGCGGCGGCATGAGCTACGCGCTCGCGTGCGCCCGGGCGACGGTGTTCCGCGCGGTCGTGGTCTACGCGGGCGCCCAGCTGAGCGGGTGCAGCGGCGGCAGCCAGCCCATCGCGTACTTCGGCCTGCACGGCCTCACCGACAACGTCCTCAACATCTCGATGGGACGGTCGCTGCGGGACCGGTTCGTGGCCAACAACGGCTGCACGCCGCAGACCCCGCGTGAGCCGGCGCAGGGCAGCATGAGCCACATCACCACCACGTACTCGTGCCGGGCGGGCTACCCGGTGCAGTGGGCCGCGTTCGACAACGGCCACATGCCCGGTCCGGTCGACGGCACCTACGCCGAGAGCGGCGTCCGGACGTGGACCAAGGGCGAGGCGTGGAGGTTCATCTCCCAGTTCTGACCGCACCGGGTCGCGCTGCTCCGGGTTCCCGCCCCGTCACGTCGGGGGCGGGAACCCGGTTCCGGTCGGCGATCAACGAAGCCGGGGGGCGACATGAGCGAGGCGGCGCCACTTCGGGCGGCCGTCGCGACATGAGTGAGGCGACGCGACATCGGGCGGCGGTCGCGACATCAACGAGGCGGTGCGACGGAGTCGCGCTCGCGGACCGGCATCGGGACGTAGTGGCGCCGGCCCAGGTCCGGCCGATCCCCGTCGTGCGGCTCGTCCTCGGCGAAGAGGAGGTCCACGGCCTTCGCCCCCAGCTCGTGGTGCGGCAGGGCGACGGTGGTGAGGCCGGGCCGCAGCCACGCGGCCACCGGGTGGTCGTCGAAGGAGACCACGGAGACGTCGTGCGGCACGGCGAGGCCCGCGTCCTGCAACGCCTGGTACGCGCCGAACGCGAGCCGGTCGTCCAGGCAGATCAGCGCGCGGGGGCGCCGGGTGCGCAGCAGGTCGCGGGTCGCGTCGAAGCCGTGCGCCGGCAACCACCACCGGCACGAGCGGCCGCTCTCCACCTCGACGCCCGCCTCGCCCAGCTCCCGGCGGACACCGGTGAGCCGGTCGGCCGCGGCGGACCGGCCGGGCGGGACGTCGTCGCCGTCCGGGCGGGCGCCGATGACGTGGATGCCCTCGCCGTGGCCCGCGTCGAGGAGGACGCGTGCGGCCGACCGTCCGCCGCGGACTTCGTCGGGCAGCACGGACGGCAGTGGCGACGGTTCCCGGGGCACCGCGTTGAGCAGCACGGCGGGGCCGGCGGTGAGCCCGGCCGGGACGCCGATCGTCCGGGTGTGCGCGGAGGCCAGGACGATCCCGTCGACGGCGTAGCCGCGCACGGTCTCGATCAGCGCGCGTTCCAGTCCGGCGTCGCCCTCGGTCTCGCCCGACAGCAACGTCACGCCGTGCCGGCGGGCCGCGTCGCGCGCTCCCGCGACCACGTCGCCGGCGAGCCGTGAGCCGGCGGCCGAAACGGACAGGAGCGCGATCGTCCGCGTCTTCGTCCCGCGCTGCCCCAGCGAGGTCCGGTCGCGGCGGTACTCCATCTCGGTCGCCGCCGCGCGGACCCGCCGCTGCACCTCCTCGGAGATGCGCAGGTCCCGGCCGCGCCCCGACAGCACCAGGGACACGGTGGTCTGGGAGACGCCGACCACCTTGGCGACGTCGGCCAACGTGACCCGTCGTGCGCGCACCGCGGACCTCCCGACGGCTGGTGGGCCCCGGTCCGGCGAACCGGCTCCCGTGGCGATGAGTCCGACTCATCCAGGCCTTGGTCTTGCCTGCCATCACAGCTCTTGTCCTGCTGCGGCGTCAAGTACGGAGACGTCCTGCGGCGGCTGATCGGGGTAAGTATTACTCATCGTTCCCTGGAGGGCCTGAAATCAGTACGCTGCGAAGTGGTTCCACGTCCCTGCTCCGGATCGCCTCGGCCACAGTCCCGCGGCGCCGGACCGCCGACGGCGTCAGCGCCGCAGCCACGAAGGGCTGACCATGCGCATCACCGGTTATCGGACCCTGACCACCGTCCAGGACTGGGGCAGGCCGGTCGGCGACGCCAACGGCGTCTTCGCCGACGGCGTCATCCGGGTGCCGCTCGTCGTCGTGGAGACGGACGTGGGGATCACCGGCGTCGGCCTCGGGTCGCACGTCGAGATCGAGTCCGTGTTCGCCGCCGTCGAGGGCGAGGACCCGCGCGGCGTCACCGCGCTCTACGACCGGATGCTGCGCCAGGTGTTCAAGGCGGGCCACGGGGGCGCGGTGTTCGGCACCATCGGCGCGCTCGACACGGCGCTGTGGGACATCAAGGCGCAGGCCGTCGGCGAACCGCTGTGGCGACTGCTCGGCGGACGCGACCGCCGCGTGCCCGCCTACGCCTCGGGTCTGGACATCGGGCTCGGCGACGACGAACTGGTGGCGGCGTACGAGACCTACGCCGCTCACGGCCTGAAGGTCGCGAAGATCAAGGGGGGCCTCGACGTCGAGCGGGACCGGGACCGCCTCATCCTGGTGCGCGACGTGCTCACCGCCGCCGGGCCGGGGACGCGGCCGGGGCTGATGCTCGACGTCAACGAGGCGCTGACCCGCAAGCAGGCCGTCCGCCACGTCGGCGAACTGGAGCGCACGCTCGACCTGATCTGGGTCGAGGAGCCGGTCAGGCGGTGGGACGTGGAGGGGCACGCGGCCGTCAGCCGAGGGGTCCGGGCGTCGGTCGCGAGCGGCGAGAACCTCACCGGGCTGGAGCAGTACCGGCCACTGATCGCGGCGGGAGCGGTGGACGTCGTGCAGGCGGGGGCCGGCTGGGGCGTCACGCACTTCCTGCGGGTCGCGGCCCTCGCGCACGCCCACGACCTGCCGGTGAGCCCGATCGGCGCCACGCCGGTGGGCTTGCTGCACGCGGCGACGTCGGTGCCGAACCACCTCGTCACCGAGCTGCAGGACCTGCGGCCGCCGTCGGGCCTCACGCTCGACCTCCACGTCGAGGACGGCGCGTTCGTCCTGGGTGACAGCCCGGGGCTGGGCCTCCGCGTCGACGAGGAAGCGGTCGCCGCGTCCCACCTCCGCCCGACCGCTCCGGCGCCCGGGAGCCCCCACGTCCGGCCGGAACGCGCCGGGCACCGCCTGCTGGCGGTGACGCCGGGCGTCGCCGTCCCGCCCGACCGCCTGAACCCGCTGCCGTCCTGATCGACCCCCGCCGGGGCCGCCACCCCGTCCGACCGCCGCACCACCCCGATGCCAGGAGGTCCACGTGCTCGCGTCCTCGTCCCCTGCTGTGCGGAGGTCGGCCTCGGCCGGTGCCGCCGCCGCGGTGCTGGCGGCGGTGGTGACCTTCGCCCCTCCCGCGCACGCCGCCACCACCACGCTCCACGCGTCCCCGTCCGGCGCAGGCACCGGCTGCACCGCCACCCAGCCGTGCTCGTTGTCGGCCGCCCAGGCCGCGGTGCGGTCGTTGAACGACGCCATGTCCGGTGACATCGTCGTGCAGTTGGCCGACGGCGCGTACCGGCTGTCCGAGCCGCTGCGGCTGACCGCGGCCGACTCCGGCTCCAACGGCTACCGCGTGCTGTGGCAGGCGGCCCCGTCCGCGCGTCCCGTGATCAGCGGCGCCCGCGCCGTCACCGGCTGGTCGGTCGTCGACGCGGGCCGGAACATCTGGCGCGCGAACGTCCCCACCGGGATCGACTCCCGGCAGCTGTACGTCAACGGCGCGATCGCGACCCGTGCGCGCACGCAGGTCAACCGCGCCGACTTCACGTTCACCGGCACCGGCATGCGGTTCTCCAACACCACGCTCGGCTACCTGAACAACCTCGCCAACCAGAACCGCGTCGAGGTGGAGAGCGTCAACTCGTTCACCGACCGGTACTCGCCGGTGCAGAGCATCAGCGGCAACTTCCTGACGATGCAACAACCCGCCTGGAACAACAACACCTTCGGGTACGACACGCTCGCCGCGCCGCACCGGGCGGGCCCCTTCTACCTGGCCAACGCCTACGAGTTCCTGGACTCGCCGGGGGAGTGGCACCTCAACCCCGCCACCGGCGCGCTGTCCTACATCCCGTTGGCCGGGCAGAGCATGAGCACCGCCGCCGTGGAGCTGCCGGTGCTCCAGTCGCTCGTCAACGTCGGCGGCACGTACGACGCCCCGGCCCACCACATCTCGTTCAGCGGCATCACGTTCACCGGCACCAGTTGGCTGGGCCCCAGCGGCAACCAGGGCTACGCGGACCAGCAGACCGGCGCGTACCTGGCGGGCAACTGGAACTGGCCCGCCGACCGGATCACCTCGTGCCAGAACGGTTGCGCCCAGTTCGAGGCCGCGCGGCCGCACTGGTCGCAGATGCCGGCGGCGGTGCAGGTGTCCGCCGCCGACACCATCACGTTCAGCGACTCGCGGTTCGTCAACCTGGGGCAGACCGCCATCGGGATCGGCAACGACGCCAACGCCCACGCGAGCGGGGTCGGGCTGGGCGCGAGCAACGTCACCGTCACCCGGTCCGAGATCGCCCGCGGCTCGGCCGGCGGCATCGTGGTCGGCGGGGTGCGCGCCGACGCGCACCACCCCGGCGACCGGCGGATGGTCAACCGCGACATCACCGTCAGCCACAACCGCATCCACGACCTCGGCGTCGAGTACCGGGGCAACGTCTCGGTCCTCAACACCTACGTCAGCACCGCGACCGTGGCGCACAACGAGGTCTACAACATGCCGTACTCCGGCATGTCCAGCGGGTACGGCTGGGGCGCCAACGACGCGGGCGGCAGCAACCACTACGCCAACCGCGGCCTGTACAACCACCAACCGCGCTACACGACCCCCACCACGGCGTCGAACAACCGGCTCACCAACAACCACATCCACGACGTCATGCAGCAGATGAACGACGGCGGCTGCATCTACACCCTCGCGTGGAACCCGAACGCGATGATCAGCGGCAACCACTGCCAGCGGACGAACGGCCACTTCGGCGTCTACTTCGACGAGGGCTCCCGCTACTACACCGTGACCAACAACGTCTTCTCCGCCACCGGGACGTGGGCCACCGCCAACTACTGGGGCGGCGAGAACATGGGCAACTGGACGGTCACCGACAACTGGTCGACCAACAGCAGCACCAACGTGACCAACGGCGACCGCGGCAACGTGGTGTCCGGCAACGTCACGGTCGCCAACGGGAACTGGCCGTCCGGCGCGCAGGCCGTGATGGCGAACGCGGGGCCCGGTGGCAGCGGCGGCGGTCCGCAGAACGGCCTGCTCGTGGGCGGCCAGTCGGGCCGCTGCGTCGAGGTCGCCGCCGGGAGCGGCAACGGCGCCCAGGCACGGCTCTGGGACTGCAACGGCGGCGCGAACCAGCGGTGGACGTACACAGCGGGCAGGCAACTCGTGGTGAACGGCGCCAAGTGCCTCGACGCCAGCGGCCAGGGCACCGCCAACGGCACCGCGGCGATCATCTGGGACTGCAACGGACAAGCGAACCAGCAGTGGAACCTCAACGCCAACGGCACCATCACCGGCGTGCAGTCCGGGCTGTGCCTCGACGCCGCCGGCAACGGGACCACGAACGGCACCCTGATCCACCTCTGGTCGTGCCACGGCGGCGCGAACCAGCAGTGGGGCGTGCGCGCCTGAGCCGTTGGGCCGTTCGCCGTCTCAACAGCCCAATGTGAACGCTAACGTTGCCGCAACCTTGCCACTCCACATGCCGCGCTCACAGACTCCGGGCACCAGATCGTCCGATGTGGGCGCGGCATGTGAGCGCGAACAAGAGCTGGCTCGGCCGCCACGAGGAGCGCGCTCCCGACTTCCGCGCCGATGACCTCCAACCAGGAGAACACATGCGACCACGCTTCCGGAGACTCGCCGCCTGCGCCGCGGCGTTGATCACCGCCGCGGTGCTGCCGGTCGGTCCGGCCGCCGCCGAGTCCAACGGCGGGGTGCGCGTCATGCCGCTGGGCGACTCCATCACCGAGGGCACGCAGGTGCCCGGCGGCTACCGGATCGGGCTGTGGCAGCGGTTCGGCGCCGGCAACTACCGGGTGGACTTCGTCGGCTCCCAGTTCAACGGTCCCGCCTCGCTCGGGGACCACGACCACCAGGGCCACCCGGGCTGGCGCATCGACCAGGTCGACGCGAACGTCGTCACCTGGCTGCGGAACACGACCCCGCGCACGGTGCTGCTGCACATCGGCACCAACGACATCCTGCAGAACCACAACGTGGCCACCGCGCCCGCCCGCCTGTCGGCGCTGATCGACCGCGTGACGGCGACCGTGCCGAACGCCGACGTGTTCGTCGCGACGATCATCCCGCTGGCCAACGCCGGGCAGGAGGCCGCGGCCCGGACCTACAACGCCGCGATCCCCGGCATCGTGCAGGGCAAGGTGAACGCGGGCAAGCGGGTGCGCCTGGTGGACATGCACGCCGCGCTGACGACGGCCGACCTGATCGACGGCGTCCACCCCACCGCCACCGGCTACGACAAGATGGCCGCGACCTGGTACGCCGCGCTGCGCGCCGTGCCGGGGAGCATCGGGAGCCCGGTCGCCTCGTCGGGCAGGCAGGTCGTCGGCGTGCCGTCGGGACGCTGCCTCGACGTGCCGGGCTCGACCACGACGAACGGCACGCAGCTCCAGCTGTGGGACTGCCACACCCAGCCCAACCAGGCGTGGACGCACAACTCGTCCAGGCAGCTCGTCGTGCTGGGCTCCAAGTGCCTCGACGCCTACGGCCGGGGCACGACCAACGGCACGCAGGTGGTCACCTGGGACTGCCACGGCGACACCAACCAGCAGTGGAACGTGAACGCCAACGGCACCATCACCAGCGTGCAGTCCGGCCTGTGCCTCGACGCGCACAACCTGGGCACCGCCAACGGCGCCAAGCTGGTCCTGTGGACGTGCACCGGCCAGCCGAACCAGCAGTGGACCCTGCGCGTCCCGGCCTGAGCGGGGTCAGCGGCCTCGTCCGGCGACGGGTTCGGGAACGTCGACCACCCCGGCGAGCAGGTCCGCGACCGTGTGGGCCCGCACGTCGGGGAGCGGGTCGGTGGTGAAGCGGCTGGCGACGGCGCGCACGTGCTCCTGGGCGGGCGCGGCGAGGCCGTCGTAGACGGCGTTGAACACGTCGCGGGCGGGCTCGCGCGGCCATCCCGGCGGGAGCAGGTCGAGGGGGAGGCCGGGGTCGAGGATGGGGAGGCGCCGGTAGGTGTCCATGACCTCGGTCCGCGCGCGCACCGCCTCCGGGCCGGTGATCCGGGAGCATCGGATGTCGGGCAGCACGGCGTTCCAGCGCCGGATGAACTCCTCGTAGTCGTGGGTGATGGCGGTGGTGTCCCAGGCGTCGAGGGGGGCGCGGCCGGTGGCGCCGACGTCGACGTGGCGCGCGCGGAAGACGGTCACGCCCCCGACGTCCACGAGGTGCGCCCCGAGCTTGTCGGTGAGTTCGCGCGGCGAGATCCACAGGCCGTCGTAGAGGGGCGCGTAACCGAGCCAGCGCAGCAGGCCCCGGAGCTCGCGCCGCCGGGTGACGTCCTCCTGGGGCAGGGAGAACGCGACGAGCGTCCAGTGCCCGTCCCACGCCGTGGTGGCGGCGGACGCGATCGCCCGGCCGCCGGCGGCGAGGTTGTGCGCGGCGGCCGCCGTGAGCCGGTAGGAGCTGTGGCGGCCCCGCTTGCTGCCTTCCAGCACGCCGCGGCGGGCGAGCCGGCTGATGGTGGCGCGAGCCCCGGCCTGGCTCACGCCCGCCTCGGCGAGCAGGGCCACGATGGCCGCCGACGGCAGCCAGGCGCGGGTGCGCAGCGTGTAGTCGGCCATCAGGGTCACGGTCAGGCCTTGCGGCGAGTTGCCGTGCTGCCGCCGGGGCAGCCGGACGTCGTCGCCCGGAAAGATCTCGTCGATGTCGTACGGGCTGGTCACGGCGGCTCCGGTGCGACTCGGTGGCGGTCGCGCCGACTGTAACCGGCCCCGGTCGGCGCGAACCGGGCTGTCGAGACGGTCGATTGACAGTTTTTGAGTCTGTCGACACTCTAAGTGTCACCTATCCGTGCGCGAACCGAGGGAGTCGAGCGCATGAAGGTCACACCGAGCCTGTTGGTCGCCGCGGCGGCGTCGCTGGTCGTGGCGGGCCTCGTCACCGCCGTGCCCACGCCCGCGTCCGCGGCGTCGTTGACCGAGGTCACCGGCTTCGGCGCCAACCCCGGCGGCATGCGGATGCACGTGTACGTGCCGGACGTCCGCCCGGCGAACCCCGCGATCGTCGTGGCCATGCACGGCTGCGGCGGCTCGGGCCCCGGCTTCTACTCGGGCAGCGAGTTCGCGTCGCTGGCCGACCGGCACGGGTTCGTCGTCATCTACCCCAGCGCCCAGCAGGAAGCCGGCTTCGGCAAGTGCTTCGACACCTGGTCCGACGCGGCCAAGCGCCGCGGCGGTGGCAGCGATCCCGTCTCCCTCGTGTCGATGGTGACCTACGTCCAGCAGCGCTACGGCGGCGACCCGAACCGCGTCTTCGCCACCGGCTCCTCGTCGGGCGGCATGATGACCAACCAGATGCTCGCCCTCTACCCGGACGTGTTCAAGGCCGGGGCGGCGTTCATGGGCGTGCCCTTCAACTGCTTCGCGAACGCCGCCGACTTCCCGCCCGGCAGCAGCAGGTGCACGGGCGGGGGAGGGGCGAACCGCACCCCGCAGGAGTGGGGTGACGCCGTGCGCCAGGCCTACCCCGGCTACACCGGCGCGCGTCCGCGAGTCCAGCTGTGGCATGGCACCAACGACACGCTCGTGCCGTACGCGCTGCTCCAGGAGTCGATCGAGCAGTGGACCAACGTCTTCGGGCTGAGCCAGACGCCGTCGTCCACCGACACCCCGCAGACCAACTGGAACCGTCACCGCTACAACAACTCCGCCGGCGCCACGCTGGTGGAGGCGTACAGCGTCCAAGGCGCCGGGCACACCCTGCCGAGCGGCGGCATGGCCGCCCAGGCCATCGCGTTCTTCGGACTGGACCGCGCGGTCGACCCGACGTCGACCACCACAAGCACCACCACCACAACGACCTCCACCACAACCATGACCACGACCACGACCGTGCAGCCGCCGGGGACGTGCCGCGTCACCAGCACCGTGAACGCGTGGAACACCGGCCTGACCGAGAGCATCACCATCACCAACACCGGCGCCACGGCGGTCAACGGCTGGTCCCTGACCTTCACCCTGCCCGCCGGCCAGACCATCACATCGGGCTGGAGCGCCACCTACTCGCCCAGCTCCGGCCACGTGACGGCGCGCAACGTCGCCTACAACGCCTCGATCCCACCGAACGCGTCCATCGGGATCGGCTTCCAGGCGACCCACAACGGCAACACCGCCAAACCCGCGTCCTTCACCCTCAACGGCATGGCCTGCGCCACCGCCTGACGGGACGAGAAGCGGCCCGGAACGTCTCCCGGGCCGCGCCTCTCGTCCCGACTTCCAGCCGCGCCCGCCGACACGAATAGGCACCGTCGACCCGAGGTGCTAAAAATCGCTCCGGAACATTTAGCACCCGCGCGCGTTGACTGTTGAAAAGGGCCGTGACTACATTGACGTGCTGGTCACCGTCGATCGGCCGTAGGGTCGAAACTTTCGGCAGCGAACGATCACCCGCGGGCCGAGTGGCTGCCACGAAGCCCGCGGCACGCGGGTGTCGCGCGGATGGGGACGGTAGTGGGGAACAGGACAGCCGGCGCGCCCGCGATGGCCGACGTCGCCCGGCTCGCCGGGGTCTCGCACCAGACGGTGTCGCGGGTGCTCAACGGGCACCCGTACGTCCAGGAACGGACGCGCCTGCGGGTCCAGGCGGCGATCGCCGAGCTGGGGTACCGCCCGAACCGGGTCGCCCGCGCGCTGGTCACGGGCCGCTCGCAGCTGATCGGCGTGGTGGCGCAGAACACGACCCTGTGCGGGCCGTCCTCGTTGCTGGCCGCGTTCGAGCAGGCGGCGGCCCACGCCGGGTTCGTCGTGACCACGCACCGGGCGAACGTGCTGGACCGCGAGTCGATCGCCAAGGCCCTGGAGCGGCACCGCGACCAGCGCGTGGCGGGCATCGTCGTCATCGCGCCGACGACCTCGGCGCACGAGGCGGTCGACAGCATTCCCCCCGACGTGCCGCTGGTCATGGTGGACGGCGACTCGGAGCGCGACATCGCGACGGTGACCGTCGACCAGGCGGCGGGCGCCGTCGCGGCGACCCGGCACCTGCTGGACTCGGGCCACCGCACCGTGTGGCACGTGTCGGGTCCGCCGGACTGGTTCGACAGCGCCGGCCGGATCGCGGGCTGGCGGTCCGCGCTGGCGGCCGCGGGCGCGGAGGTGCCGCCGATCGTGCCCGCCGACTGGAGCGCCGCGTCCGGGTACCGGGCGGGCCAGGTGCTGGCGCGGATGCCGGAGGTCACCGCGATCTTCGCGGCCAACGACCACCTGGCGCTGGGCATCCTGCGGGCGATGAGCGAACGCGGCCGGCGCGTGCCGCACGACGTGAGCGTGGTCGGCTTCGACGACGTGCCCGAGGCGGCGTACTTCATCCCGCCGCTGACCACGGTCCGGCCGGACTTCGACGCCGTCGCCCGCGACGCCCTCGAACTGCTGATGGCCCAGATCGGCGGGACGGCGGTCGTCGGGCCGCGCCGCACCTCGATCCCGACGCTCGTGCCCCGGCGCAGCGTGCGCCACCCACCGTCGGCGTGACGAGTTCCCGTCAGCGAAACTTTCGGCCACATCGTCCCGCTCAGCACCCTGATCGCGACCGCTGACCGCGCGGGTGGCGCTAAGATATTTAGCGTTCCCGTTCATTGACTGCGTGCGCCCGCATGGCTAACTTGATTTGAAGTCGAACCGTTTGCGAGTGCCGGACGCGGTAGCGGAAACAGTCAGGGGCGTGCTTCCGGCGAGCCGGAATTCGCCAGACGACCCCGGCACACCCCGGCACGCGGGTCCACCCGGCACCGAGCCTCGCCACCGCGCGCCTGCCGCCGGCGCGTGGTTCCAGGCCGGTCTCACCGCCCTTGGTCCACACACGTACCCGGCACTGGATTGGAGCGACCATGACACGGAAGAAGCGGACGGCAGCCGCGTGCGCGCTGTCGAGCGCACTCGTGGTGGGGGCCGTCGCCCTGGCGGTCGGCGGCGGCGCGACCGCGCAGGCCGCCGAGTCATCGTTCTACGTCGACCCGTCGACGTCCAGCGCGAGGTGGGTTGCCGCCAACCCCGGCGACTCCCGCGCGCCGGTCATCCGCGACCGGATCGCCTCGGTCCCGCAGGCGCGGTGGTTCACCACCACCAACACCTCGTCGGTGCGCGCGGAGATCAGCTCGTTCGTCGGCGCGGCGGCGTCCGCGGGGAAGATCCCCATCCTGGTGGTCTACAACATCCCCAACCGCGACTGCGGCGGCGCCAGCGGTGGCGGCGCGCCGTCCCACTCGGCCTACCGGGCGTGGGTGGACGAGGTCGCGGCCGGGCTGGCCGGTCGTCCGGCGGCGATCGTGCTGGAACCCGACGTGCTGCCGATCATGAGCAACTGCCAGACGGCGAGCCAGCAGGCCGAGACCAGGGCGTCGATGGCGTACGCGGGCAAGAAGCTGAAGTCCGGTTCGGCGCAGGCCAAGGTGTACTACGACATCGGCAACTCGGCGTGGCTGAGCCCGGCGGAAGCCGCCAACAGGCTCCGCGCCGCGGACATCTCCAACAGCGCCGACGGCATCGCCTCGAACGTGTCGAACTACCGCAGCACGTCCGACGAGGTGGCGTACACCAAGAACATCCTCAACGCCCTCGGCGACAGCAGGCTCAAGGCCGTGATCGACACCAGCCGCAACGGCAACGGCCCGCTGGGCACCGAGTGGTGCGACCCCGCCGGCCGCGCGATCGGCACGCCCAGCACGACGAACACGGGCGACGCCAGGATCGCCGCGTTCCTGTGGGTCAAGCTGCCGGGCGAGGCGGACGGCTGCATCGCGCCGGCAGGCCAGTTCGTGCCGCAGCGCGCGTACGACCTGGCGATCGCCGCGGGTCCGACGTCCACCACCACGACGTCCACCACCACCACCACCACGACCACTACGACGACCAGCACGGGCAACCCCGGCAGCGGCTGCACGGTGACCCACCGGGTGGTCAGCCAGTGGTCCGGCGGGTACACCGGCGAGATCGTGATCGGGAACCGGGGACCCGGGATCAACGGCTGGACCCTCACGTTCTCGGCACCGGGCGTGTCCGTGGCGCAGGGCTGGAACGGGACGTGGACCGACACGGGCGACGTGGTCCGGGTCGTCAACACGTCCTGGAACGGGTCGCTCCCGACCGGTGGAACGACGACCATCGGTTACAACGCGAGCTACAGCGGAACAACGCCGCCGTTCACGTCACCCGCCTTGAACGGCACCGTCTGCTCCTGACTCGTTCCGCGGCGGTTCCACGTCCGCACCGCCTCCACCGGACGGGGAACCGCCGCCCTCGCCTGCGACCAGGGAACGCGGGTCAATCGGCGATCCGCTCGCCGTGACTACAGCGCGAGCATCGCCCCGGCGACCTCGTCGGCGGCCGCGGCGGGGATCGCGGTCGAGGCGTCGTCGAGCACGAGCAACCGCGCGCCGGGGATCTCGCGCGCGAGCGCCTCGCCGTTGCCGACCGGGAAGAACGGGTCGCGCCGACCGTGGACCACGAGCGTCGGCAGCGCGAGCTCGGGCAGCCGCTCCCGCCACCGCGGCGTGCAGTCGAGCTTGGCGAACACCATGCCGATCTGGTTGGCCATCTGCACCACGGGCTCCGTGCCCGGCGTGCGGTCGAAGATCCGCTCGGCGGTCGCGCGTGCGGCGGCAGGGTCGTTGCCGAGGATCTCCGCGCCGGCGGCGGCGTACTCCGCCACGGCGTCGCGGTCGGACCAGTCGGGCATCGGGAGCGCGAACCGCCGCTTCATCACCGCCGCGTCGTGGTCGGGCAGGTCGTCGTCGACCGGACCCGGTGCGACGGGCCGCGTCCCCACGAGCGTGAGCGCCGAGAACGCCTCCGGGTGGTCGAGCGCGGCGACCTGGGCGACCATCCCGCCGACGCCGATACCCGCCAGGTGCGCGGGCCGGTCGTCGAGTCCGCGGGCGAGCGCGGCGGCGTCGGCGGCGAGGTCGCGCAACGTGTAGGCCGGCGCCCCGGGGTCGACGGCCGTCGAGGCACCCGAGTCGCGCAAGTCGTAACGCACGACGTGGCGCCCACCCCGGGCAACCGCCTCGCACAACGCGTCAGGCCAGGAAAGCATGGTCGTGCCGCCCACGAGCAGCACGAGGGGCGCCGCCGCCTCACCGAAGTGCTCGACCCCGAGCGTGACTCCTCCGGGGGTGCGGAACGAGTCGACCGTCGAGTGCATCGTCAACCTCCAGAGCAGCTGCGCGAACCGCAGCCACGCTACCGGGTGATCGCCGGCGCCGCCATTTGATGTCCATATTGGACTGTACGGATGGTCGAAGTCTTGTGCACACGCCGGAGGGTCAGCCCCGGAGGCGGCGAGTGCGTCCCAGAAGGAATGAACGCCGGACGCCGACATGAAGCACCCGCCGGCGGGACAGATCTGAGACGCCCGTCGTTGACGGGCGCCCGTGGTCGTTACGTGGTCGGCGTGACGTCGACATGGTCGCTGTCGGGGTGAGCCACCCCTTCAGTCCATCCGTCTTCCATGATTGTGACCGAGCGTGGCTCGGTGTTGCTGCGTTGGCGTGATCGGCGCTGCCGAAATGCGTTTTCGGATGGTGGTGGTTAGTTTCGAACGTGCCGGTGCCGGAGTGTGCGCCGGGTGTGCCGGACGCCGGGGGTGTCCGGTTCCGTGAGGGGGAATCGTCGTGAGACGCAGTGTTCTTGCCGGCGCGGCAGCGGGCGCCTTCTACGGCGGGGCTGTCGGGTTGGGGTTCGGCGCTGGGATCGCCGCGTTCTGGTGATCTGGCCAGGAAAGGAAACAACGTGCGCCGCAACAAGCAGCAAGCCCGCGCAGTCGTCGCTCTGGTACTGCTCGGCTTCGTAGCGAGTCTGGTCACCTTCCTGCTCGGCGTGGACCGAAGCTGGGCTTTCGTCGTTGCCGCGGCCGTGGGTGCTGTTGCCGTCGCCGTCATGGTCGTGACGTTCCGACGATGACGTCATGACGGGAAGAGGGCTGGTCACCGCTCGACATACGCGGTGACCAGCCCTCTTCGCGCCAAGGTGCATTCGGACGCCCCCTGTGGCTGCTCGTGACGCCTAGATCCTACGACCCACCACCAGCGCGGAGCGCGTCTGGTCCCGGTCGTGTTGGCGCCGACGACGCCAGCACCAAGCCCGCCTCAGCCGCTACAGACGACGCGGCTACCCACTCGCACAAGTGCCGTTGCAGCAATCAGGTGTCGCCCGCCGTTCGCTGGTTCACAGGATGGCGGTGAAGGTGACGGTGCCGCTGACGCTGGTCAGGCCCTGCGGGGTGAGGCAGGCGGTGAGGTCGGTGGCGGGCAGGACCTTGGTCTGCACGACGGTCGCGCCCTGGAACAGCCCGTCGACCACGGTGCCGGTCAGGACGAGCACGGTGGTGCCGCCGGGCTTGAGGTTGACCTCGAAGCCACCTCGGACGGTGCTGCTGTGCCCGGTGTTCCAGTGGTAGGTCGAGGTGTGGGTGGTGGAACCGGCCAGGCAGCTGAACGTGCCACTGACCAGGGCGGTGAAGGTAGCGCCGGTGATCTCGGGGTGGCTGGGGGACACGCAGCCGCCCAACGTGCCGGTGGCCTTGAAGTCGATCTGGCGGGGCAGCAGCGTCATGCCGGGGGAGTAGGTGCCGACCTGCGTACCGAGGCCGCAGTTGACCTCCACCACGGACGCCGAAGCGGGCACGTGGGACCACCCCGCGGCGGCGAGCAGCCCGCCGACCAGGGCAACGATCAATGAGCGCAGACGCATGACGATTCCTGTTCTCCGGGAAGGTGATGGGCGAATCCGGTTTCGTTGTCCGCCCACCCGCTCTCAAGCGGGCGGCAGTGGTCATTGCGGCTGATGACTTGGATCTTGGTCCTCAGGGGAGCCTTGAGCCGCCGGATCTGAGCTCGTGGCGCATCCGACTGTCGGTCAGCCGTGAGGTGGTCGGGTCAGGCGAGTTGGGTGATGGTGATGTTGGCGGGGCCGCTGGTGCCGGTGACGCCTTCGGGGGTGAGGCACTGTGCCGGTGTGGTGTTGAGCAGCGCCGCGGTCATCAGAACGGCGGCTCCGGTGAACCTGCCCGCGGTCACGGTGCCCTGGTAGACCACGACGACCTCGTTGGCGGGGCGCAGCACGACCAGTCCCACCGCGGCGACGGTGGTGGTCTCGCCGGTGTTCCAGGTGATGGTCACCGTGATGGAGACACCGCCACCCAGACAGGACACCAGACCGTTCGCCGTGATCGCGTACCCTCCGGCGGTGATCGTGGGTGACCCGTTGGAGACGCAGGAGTCGTAGTTCGCGCTGGAGTTGATGGAGACGACCCTGGGCTGTGCGGTGACCCCGGGCTGGTAGGTGTTGGCGCCGTTGCCCACGCACGACAGCGACTCGACGTCCGCTGCCTGGGTCGCGGGCGCGGCGGCCACGACCCCGACCGCCACCGACATCGCGACGACGACGCCGGCGAAGGCCCGTCGCGCCACCGACAACAGTTCCGCGATTCCCATCGTCCTCAACGGAGCACCCCCACATTCGCGACTCGACCGGATTCACACTGTAATAGCCCGGTCGTGTGCCAAACGGGCGAAATGCGGTGACACTTTCCGTATGTGCCCACGAGTGCGGAACCGCAGATTTCGTTGCTGCGGATCCCCGTTGTCGGGCGTCACAACGATGGGGGGGCGAATGCGAGCAGAAATCATGTCCCTGTGCGGTGCTCCTTGATTACCACGCGCCAGGTCCGCTACACCGTGCGGACCCCCGCCGCTGGACGTGGGCGACCACCCGCTCTGCGTAACGGCTTACGGCACCGACCATGCCGGCGCGGGCAAGGTCACCGACTGCGCCAACGTGATCATCCACGAACCCTCGCCCAGCGCCACCTCGACCACCACGGCGACCCCGCCCACCAGCACCACGCCGACCAGCCCGGACGGCCCGCCACCGGCGGCCGCTCCACCCTCATCCCGCTGGGGCTCAACGCCGACTGCACCGCAGGGAACAGGGCGCCGCCGCCAAGTCAACTCGGTCATGATCGCTCGCCACGACGGAGACGACCTCATCGCGTGTGCGGATCAAGACCGCGCGCTGTGCGCTCGCAAGGTCTCGCTCCGGCCGCCGGTCAGGTGCTGGTGCGGCTGGAGGCGTCGGGCATCTGCCACACCGACATCCACGCCGCCAACGGCGACTGGCCGGTCAAGCCGAGCCCGCCGTTCGTGCCCGGTCACGAGGGCGTGGGCATCGTCGAGGCCGTCGGTGACGGGGTGGCCGCCACGCTGGTCGGAACGCGCGTGGCGATCCCGTGGTTGGGGCACGCCTGCGGTGAGTGCTCCTACTGCGTGTCGGGCTGGGAGACGCTGTGCGAGCAGCAGCGCAACACCGGCTACTCCGTGGACGGCTGCTACGCCGAGCACACCCTCGCCGACGCCCGCTACGTCGTGCCCGTCCCGGACGCCGTGTCCAGCCTGGACGCCGTGTCCAGCCTGGACGCCGCGCCGCTGACGTGCGCCGGCGTGACCACCTACAAGGCGGTGAAGGTCGCCGGGGTGCGGCCGGCCGAGCGGGTCGCGGTGTTCGGCATCGGCGGTTCGGGCCACTTGGCGCTGCAGTACGCCCGCATCGCCGGCGGTTTCACCGTGGCCGTGGACGTCGAGGACGACAAGCTCGCCCTGGCCCGCGACCTGGGCGCCGACCACACCGTCAACGCCCGCACCGCCGACCCGGTCACCGCGATCGGCGAGCTGGGCGGCGCGGACGTCGCCATCGCGACCGCCGCCTCGCCGCAGAGCTTCCAGCAGGCGTTCGCCTCGCTGCGCCGCGGCGGCCGACTGGTCTGCGTCGGCCTGCCCGCCGACGGTGTGCTGTCGATCCCGGTGTTCGACCTGGTCCTCAAGGGCATCAGCGTCGTCGGGTCCATCGTCGGCACCCGGCAGGACCTCACGGAGGTGTTCGCCCTGCACGCCGCCGATCGCACCAGGGTGATCGCCGAGACCCGCAAGCTCGACGACGTCAACGACTCCTTCGCCGAGGTGCTGTCCGGCGCGGTCCCCGCCAGGCTCGTCATCGAGTTCTGACGGTCAATCCCGACAACGGTCATCGCCTCGGAGTGCCGGACCGGGGGGTCTCGGAACCGCCGTGTCGCGCGACCGCTCCAGTCAGGTGACCATTGTTCATGCGTGTCTTGTCCGATGCCCAGTTGGCCGCCGTGCTGCCCGCAGTCGCACCCTGCCCGCGGGTGGTGGTCAGCGGGAACCACGCCACCCCTCATCACGTGCTGGACGTGCTGGACGAGGCGGTGGCCGAGTACCGCCTGTTCGCGCTGAACGCCCAGTCCGGCATGCCCGACCGCGACGGCGTGGTGCTGGAAACGCCGTTCGTCGGGCCGGGCATGCGCGGCAAGCGAACGCTGCGGTACTTCCCCTCCCGGTTGTCGCTGGTCCCGCACCTGCTCCAGCAGGCGTTGCCGCCCGACATCGTGCTGGTCCACACCTCCACCCCGGTCGACGGGTGCGTGTCGCTGGGCACGGAGGTCAACATCCTCCCCGCGGCGATCGAGGCGGTCCGCGCCCGCGGCGGACTGGTGATCGCCCAGCTGAACCCCCGGATGCCCTACACCCACGGCGACGGGGTGCTGTCCTGCGACGAGGTGGACTACGCGATCGAGGTCGACGAGCCGCTGACCTCACCCGCGCCGCGCGCGACCAGCGAGGTGTCGCAGGCGATCGCCGAGCGGGTGGCGGCGCTCGTCCCGGAGGGGGCGACCCTCCAGATGGGCATCGGCGCCGTTCCGGACGCGGTGCTGGCGGCGCTGATCGGGCGGCGGGGCCTGGCGGTGTGGTCGGAGATGTTCAGCGACGGCGTGCTCGGCCTGGAGCGGGCGGGCGCGCTCGACCCGGACACCCCGGTGACCGCCTCGTTCGTGTTCGGCAGCGCCGAGCTGTACAGCTGGGTTGACCGCAACCCGCGGGTCCGGCTGCTGCGCACCGAGAAGACCAACGACCCCGGTCTGATCGCCCGCCGGCCTCGCCTGGTCTCGATCAACAGCGCGCTGCAGGTGGACCTGTATGCCCAAGCCAACGCGAGCCGGGTGCACGGGGTCATCTACTCCGGGTTCGGCGGGCAGACCGACTTCGTGGTCGGAGCCCTGCACTCACCGGGCGGACGGGCGATCGTCGCCCTGCCGTCCTGGCACCCCAAGGCCGACGTGTCCACCGTCGTGCCCCGCCTGGCAGGCCCCGTCACCTCGTTCCAGCACAGCTACCTCGTCAGCGAACAGGGCGCGGCCACCATCTGGGGCCACGACGCCGGTGAGCAGGCCCAGCAGATCATCGACCACGTCGCCCACCCCAGTGCCCGCGCCGAACTCACCGAGGCCGGCCGCGGTCTCGGCTTCCCGCTGCGGCCACCGGCCTGAAGCGGACACCGAGCTTTCGAGCTGTTGAGTGGCTGCGCCGCAAGGCGGGGCGTCGTGAGGTTCCGTGCACGTTTGTCGGCAAGCATCTTCGGTTCTCGGCCGAGGACCTGCGCGCGATCGTCACCGGAGTCGCGTCCCGCTCGTGGTCGGAGGCACCGGTCAAGCGGTGCCGCAGGGTCAATCCCGCGCCGGACGCAGCACCGGAAGTCTGACCGAGCGGTGGTGCGTGGTCGGTCGGGCCGCTTGGGGCGGGGTCTGGCAGCGTGGCGGCCGGGAGTCGGTGCGGCAGTGCCGCGAGGGACGCGCGGTCGCCGGGGGAGAACCGCGGACGGTCGTCACCGAGTTGCCGTTCCAGGACGGTGATCTGGTGCCGCAGCGCGCGGATCTCCTTGTCCCGGTCGCTCATGGGCGACAGGCACAGTAGCGCAAGGTGTCGGTGACGCCCGGATAGGCGAGTCGGAGCAGCACAAGCCGGTCATCATGCCGTGTCACCCGACGAACCCGTGGAACCCGTGGAACCCGAGCATCTGCGGGCCATTCCAGGCCTGTGTCCTGACCGCCCTTCCTACCTGCGTGGGTGGAGTTACCGACAGGCACAGGGCCGGGGTCGCGAGCGACCCCGGCCCTGTGCCGGGATGTGGCCGGTACGTCCGGCCTGTTGCGGAGTGGGGTTGCGGGGGGGTTCAGCTCGTCAGTCGGAACGTGGCGTCGGCACGGGCGATCGCGTCGGTGATCGGGTCGAGCCGCAGTTGGAAGTTGTAGTGGCGGATGTAGCGGTCGGGGAAGTTGTAGGACCGGAACGACTTCCAATCCGACGAAGCGAGTCCGGCCACCTGCTCGAAGGTGGCGTCCGCCTTGAACAGGTCGGTGCCGTCGTTGTAGGCCAGGACGAAGTCGAAGTCGCTGTGCCGCAGGTAGTAGCCGGGGAAGTTGACCGACTGGAACGACACGGTTCCGGTGCCCGCGAGGCCGGGCACCACGCGGAACTGCGCGTCCTGCACCGGGCTCACGGTGGGGTCGACGCGCACGTCGAAGTTGTAGTGGCGCACGTGCCGGTCCTGGAAGTTGTAGGACTGGATGCGGTTGGTCGGTGTCGTGGTGCCCCACTTGGCCAGTACCCGGCTCTCCTCGGCCGCGGTGAGGTTGAGGACCGAGCCGTGCCGCTTGCGGGTGCCACCCAGCGAGTAGTCGGTGATGGTGGTGAAGTTGCGCGTGCTGCCCAGGTTGGTCGAGGTGATCGGCATGTAGCCGCTACCGGTGGCGTACTGGTCCAGCCACAGGGCCCACTCGTCGCGGTCGTTGAACTGCACCCACATCGGACCCTCGACCACGTTGCCGCCGCCGGTGCCGTTGGAGATGCCCATGTGCGAGAGGTTGCCGATGGTGGTCCACGAGCCGAGGATCGAGTTGCTGCCCTCGACGGTGATGTGGCCGTCCGCCGACGCGCGGTAGTAGCGGTAACCGCCGACGCTGGACGGCGACTCGATGATCTGCGTGTCGATGATGCCCCGGCCCGCGTCCCGGTCGATGTAGAGCACCGGTGACGTGATCGTGCGGAAGTCGGTGGTGCGCACGTAGTAGATGCGGTGCTTCTTGACGCCGTTCAGGGTGGCGTTGGTGGCCCAGTAGAGGACGTAGTCGTTCGTCGCAGGGTTGTAGATGGCCTCCGGCGCCCACGCGTCGCCCGCGTCGGGGATGTCGCCCGCCACGTTGAGCAGGCGTGGCTCGGACCAGTTCACCAGGTCGGTGGACTCCCACACGACCAGCGACTTGCTGCCCTTGGTCGCCGCGTCATCGAACGTGATGCCGTTGGCGATGCGCAGATCGGTGGCGATGATCCAGTACCGGTCGCCGCCGGGGGACCGGACCAGCGCGGGGTCGCGCACACCGCGCGTGCCCACGGTGGACAGCAGCACGGGCGCCCCGTCGTTCAGGTCGTTCCAGTGCAAGCCGTCACGGCTGTGCGCGAAGTAGATCTGCTCACCGTTCGAGTGCTCGCCGGTGAAGTGCGCCATCAGGTAGCCGGTGAACGGCTCCAGCGCCTCGCTGCGCTGGTCGGCGGTCGCCGACCAGGAGCCCGACAACAGGGCTATGGCGGCGAGCAGTGCGCCGATCCTGATTAGTACTCTGGGCACGGGTGAACTCCTTTGATCACGCGGTGGGACGATCGGGGTGATGGCGTCGGCGACGATCTGATCGGGCATTGCCTCCTGGCCCGCTGAACGATGCCGAAACCTCTGACGTGCATCAGATGTGCGCGGCGTCGGTACCGGAGTGACCGGTCCGCGCATGGATGTGAACGTTAACAACGCAATATTGCCCACTCAAGGGTGTGTCCGCGGTTACGTATACGCAATTTTTGGGGGCCCCGCCCAAGCGCGGCACGTTGGGGCGTGATCGCCGCACCCAGGATGAGCCCTGTGCCTTCCGTACCTGCGCCGATGCGGGGCCTGGCAGCGTGCGTCCGCCCTGTCGGCAGCGGCGGGCAGCTCGGTCTTGGACCTGCGGAATCGGCGGTGAAGTGCGCCGGGGCGTTGGTGAACGCGACGCGCACCCTGTCCGACGCCACAGTGCCGAACAGCTATCCCGGTATCCGCCAACAGCTCCGCGAATCGAATCGAATCGACGTTCAGGTGGCGGGTTCAACTGGTCGTCGCAACGCCTTGATCGCGGAGGTGTCGGATAGGGCGGCCGGCGGGGTGGATGACGACTGTGACGGGGCGCCCGGCGATGGAATCCGCAGGGCGGTCTCCGATCCGCACGGAAGACCGCCGCCGCGATGGAGTACGGATCAGTCGAGGTCGACCGGCACCGCGGTGGAGTCGCGGACGACGAGTCGGCAGGGGTTGAGGTGGCGGCCGGGTGCCGGTTCGCCGTTGATGGCGGTCAGCAGCAGGTTGGCGGCGGTTCGGCCGAGGTGTTCCAGTTCCATGTCGACGCTGGTGAGCGCGGGTTGGCAGGCCAGGGTCATGACCTCCCAGTTGTCGAAGCCGACCAGGGCGACGTCGTCGGGGACCCGGCGGCCGGCCGCGCGCAGGGCGTCGGCCACGCCGCGGGCGATCTGGTCGCTGCCGCAGAAGACCGCGTCGAAGCGGTCGGGCGCGCCCATGAGGATGCCGGCGGCCTGCCTGCCCCACGCCTCGCTCCACTCGCCGAACATCGGTGCGCCGACCAGACCGAGTCCTTCCTCGGCGAGTCGAGCGGTCGTGGCGTCGGCGCGGACCCGTGCCGAGTGGTGGCGCTCCGGGCCGGTGATGTGGGCGATGCGGGTTCGTCCGAGGGCGAGGAGGTGGTCCACGGCTTTGCGCGCGCCGCCGGTTTCGTCGGGGACGACGGAGCAGTCGTGGGGGTCGGTGGAGCTGATGAAGGCGTAGACGACGGGGACGGGCAGGTCGGTGCCGATGGGGGCGCGGGCCTCGGTGCGGCGGCCGGTGACGATGATGCCGTCGACGCGGCGGCTGAGCAGGGTGCGCAGGTAGTACTGCTCGCGGATGGGGTCGTCGCGGGCGTCGCAGAGGAACACCGACATGCGGCCCGCGCCCAGGGCGTCCTCGACGCCGGTCATGAGCGGGATGCTGAACCGGCCGATGGTGTCGGTGGTGATCATGCCGACGGTGTAGGTGCGCCCGGAGTTCAACGTGAGCGCGGCGCTGTTGGGTTGGAAGCCCAGCTCGTCCGCGGCGAGGCGGACGCGCCTGCGGGTCTCCTCGCGCAACGAGCCCCGGCCGTTGAGCGCCTTGGAAGCCGTGCCGACGGAGACGCCGGCCAAGCGTGCGACGTCGCTGATCGTGGCCGGTCGCGACAGCGCCCGCTCGGTTTCCTCGATTTTCCTCGGCGACATGGCGGCAGGTTACCGCGTGATCGCGGCTGCGGGTACACCCAAGTTGTAAACGCAGCTCACAGCCTTGAAGCTCGGGCTTGACAGGTGATGAGCGTCTCTCTAGGTTCGTCGGCAACCGGTTTCTTACCTTTCCGTCCGCCGTGGTGACCCGGCTCCGCGGCGGACGGGTTCACCGCCGCCCCGGCTCCACGATCGCGAGCCGGTTCCGAACGCTTCCGAGGGAACGCCCCATGAGTTCAACCCCCGCACCGCGGCTGCGCCGCCTGGTGTTGGCCGCCGCGTCGCTGCTGGTCCTCGCCGCGTGCCAGAGCGCGCCGACAGGCTCATCGCCCGACGACACCTCGTCGGTGGACGACGGCACGACCGTGACGATGTGGACGCGGTCGCCGACGGCCACGTTCAGCCAGACCCTGGTGGACGCCTACAACGCGAGCCACAAGAACAAGGTCGAGCTGACGGTGTTCCCGGCCGACTCCTACCAGCAGAAGGTCGGCACGGCCGCCGGCGCCAAGCAACTGCCCGACATCCTGGCCTCCGACGTGGTCTACGCGCCCAACTACGCGAGCAAGGGCGTCTTCCTCGACATCACCGCCCGGGTGAACGAACTGCCGTTCAAGGACAAGCTGGCGCCCGCGCACATGGACGCGGCGACGCACGAGGGCAAGTCCTACGGCGTGCCGCACAACATCGACCTGTCGGCCGTGTTCTACAACAAGGTGCTGTTCGAGCGGGCCGGCCTCGACCCGAACAACCCGCCGACGTCGCTGGAAGGGCTGTACGAGGCGGCGAAGAAGATCGACGCGCTCGGCGACGTGGACGGCTACTTCTTCGGCGGCGGCTGCCCCGGCTGCATGCTGTTCACCACCTGGCCGATGATCTGGGCCTCCGGTGACACGGTGCTCGACGAGAAGGGCACCGCCTCCACGATCGACAACGGCTCCGCGACCAAGGTCTACGACCTGCTGCGCCGCATGTACACCGAGGGCATCGTGCCCGCCGCGGCGAAGAACGAGTCCGGTCCCACGTGGACGCAGCTGTTCGCCGAGGGCAGGATCGGCATCCAGCCGATGGGCGCCACCTCGTTGCAGGGGCTGAAGGAAGGCCCGAACCTCCAGGTGGGCGTCGCGCCGATCCCCGGGCTCACCGGCGGCCGGTCCTCGTTCGTCGGCGGTGACGTGCTGGGCATCAGCGCCAACTCCACCAAGGCCGCGGCGGCGTGGGACTTCATCTCCTGGACGCTGTCCGACCAGGCGCAGGTCGAGGTGCTGGCGAAGAACAAGAACATCACCGTGCGGGAAGACCTCGCCGACAACGACTACGCCAAGCGCGACACCCGGTTGCGCACCTTCAACCTGCTCGCCACCGAGGGCCAGACGCCGATCTCGGTGAACTTCGGCAAGACCTACAACGACACCAACGGCCCGTGGACGGCGGCGGTCACCGACGCGCTGTTCGGGTCGGCGCCCGTGGCCGACGTGCTGAAGCAGCACAACGGGACCATCACCGGGTCGCTGGCGAGCGGAAGCTGACGATGGCCACGCTGTCCGACATCCGTCCCGGGGCGCAGGTCCGGCCTGCGCCCCGGCGCTCCCGGGCGTCGTTGAGCCGCACCAGGCGTCGGCTCGGGGCGCTGTACGCGAGCCCGATGGTGGTGCTGGTGGCGGTGCTGTTCGTCGTGCCGCTGGTGCTGATGGTGTGGATGTCGTTCAACCGCTGGCCACTGCTGGGGGCGTCGTACCCCAACGGGGTGGAGAACTACAGCGCGCTGAGCGACCCCCTGTTCCTGCGGGCCATCGGTTTCACGCTGAAGTACACGGCGGTCACCACGGTGGTGGTGGGCCTGGTGGCGTTCGGGCTGGCGCTGCTGGTGCAGGAGAGCCGGCCCGGTGTCGGGCTCTACCGCACGGCGATCTTCCTGCCCAGTGCGGTCGGCCTGGCCTCGGCGAGCCTGTTGTTCTACGGCCTGTTCAACACCGAGGCGTCACCGCTGAACGACGTGGTGCGGTGGCTGGGACTGGGCCCGGTGGACTGGCTGGGCACCACGGACAACGCCCTGTACTCGACGGTGGGCATGATCACCTGGCGGTTCGCCGGTTTCTACATGCTGATCCTGATGACCGGCCTGCAGAGCATCGACCCGGTGCTCTACGAGGCGGCCCGCGCGGACGGCGCGACCCGGTGGCAGACGATGTGGCGGGTCACGCTGCCGCTGCTGCGGCCGACGCTGGCGCTGATGATGGTGCTGTCGGTGACCGGCTCGCTGCTGGCGTTCGACCAGTTCTTCATCCTCACCGGCGGCCGGCACGAGACCGCCACCGTGGTCATCAGCGTGTACCGCGAGGCGTTCCTGTCCCAGGACCTGGGTGCGGCGGCCGCCGTGTCCGTCGCCATCCTGGCCGTCCTGCTCGTCGTCAACGGCGCGCAGCTGGCCCTGTTGCGCAGAGGAGGTCGGTGATGGCGGAGCGGACGAACGCGATGACCCACGTGCGCACCACCGGGTTCCACGTCACCGGAGCCGCCCTGGCCGTGCTCTTCCTGCTGCCGATGCTGTGGACGCTCTACGCGTCGGTCGACAGCAGGCGGGCCACCGACGACGGCGAGGGCTGGGGGCTCGGCAACTACGAACGGCTCGCCGACTACGGCAGCGGACTGGGCACCTACCTGTTCAACACCGTCGTCGTCTCGGTGGTGGCCGTCGCGGTCACCGTCGTGACCACCACGCTGGGCGGGTACGCGCTGGCACGGCTGCGCTTCCCCGGCCACAACCTGCTCTTCGTCGTCACCCTGGCGATCTTGATGGTGCCCTACACCACCATCCTCGTGCCGCTCTACATCCTGCTCGGCTGGATCGGCCTGCAGAACTCGCTGATCGGCCTCGGCCTGGTGCTGGCGGTGTTCCAGCTCCCGTTCGGGCTGTTCATGATGCGCAGCTCCTTCGAGGCGCTGCCACGCGAGCTGGAAGAGGCGGCGCTGATCGACGGCTGCACCATCGGCGGCGCGCTGTGGCGGGTCCTGCTGCGCGGCGTCCTGCCGGGCATCGTCACCGTGGGCCTGTTCTCGTTCCTGGCTGCCTGGAACGAGTTCGTCGCACCGCTGATCTTCCTCACCGACGGCTCGAAGTTCACCCTGCCCGTCGCGCTGTTCAACCTCCAGTCCGGCAGCCTGGGTTCCGTCGACTTCGAGGCCCTCCAAGCGGGCGTGGTCACCTCCGCCATCCCCTGCGTCGTCGTCTTCCTCCTGCTGCAACGGCACTACGTACGCGGTTTCACCTCCGGCGCCCTCAAGGGCTGACCCCAAGGGCTGACCCCAAGGGCTGACAAGGAATCCCCATGACCGACCTGCACCACGGCCCCGTGCGACCCACCGCGGCGGCCAAGTCCGCGCTGCGACCGGTAGCGCTGGACCACGTCACCTTCGAGCCGGACAGCCTGTTCGCGCAGTGGCAGCACCGCAACGCCACCCGCACGCTGCCGCACTGCGTCGACCAGCTGGAAGCCGCCGGCGCCCTGGACAACCTCCGCTTGATCACCGGCGAGAAGTCCGGCGAGTTCCGCAACATGTGGTTCGCCGACTCCGACCTCCACAAGACCTTGGAAGCCGCCGCCTGGCACCTGGCCGGCCACCCCGACGACGCCGGAGCGGCCGCGTTCCTCGACTCGACCGCGGCCCTGCTCGCCAAGGCCCAGGGCGAGGACGGCTACCTCAACTCCTACTACACGGTGGTCGAACCCGGCAGGCGGTGGCAGGACCTGCACCGCAGCCACGAGCTGTACGTGGCGGGCCACCTGTTCCAGGCCGCCGTGGCCGCCGCGCGCGCGGGCGTGGCGTCGGAACTGCTCGCGGTCGCCCGTCGCTTCGCGGACTTGCTCGTCGAGCGGTTCGGCGCGGCCGACGGCCCCGACGGCCTGGACGGGCACCCCGAGGTCGAAACGGCCCTGGTGGAGCTGTACCGGGTCACCGGGCACCGCCCCTACCTCGACCTCGCCCGCCGCATGATCGACCTCCGCGGTCGCGGGCTGCTCAACGACGAGCGGTTCGGCCCCGCCTACCTCCAGGACCACGTGCCGGTCCGCGAGGCGGACGAGGTCGCCGGGCACGCCGTGCGCCAGCTGTACCTGCTCGCCGGCGTCGTTGACGTCGCGGTGGAGACCCACGACGACGAACTGCTGGCCGCGGTACGGCGGCTGTGGGACGACGCGTTCGGCAGCAAGACCTACATCACCGGCGCCCACGGCTCCCGCCACCGCGACGAGGCGTTCGGCGACCCCTACGAGCTGCCGGCCGACCGCGCCTACGCCGAGACCTGCGCCGCCATCGCCTCCGTGCAGTGGAACTGGCGGATGCTGCTGGCCACCGGCGAAGCGCGCTACGCCGACGAGCTGGAACGCGCGCTGTACAACGCGGTCGCGGGCTCCACCTCGCTCGACGGCACGCGCTTCTTCTACTCCAACCCGCTGCACCTGCGCACCGGCCACGACGGCTCGGACGAGGACGCGCCGTCTCAGCGCCTGCCCTGGTACACGTGCGCCTGCTGCCCGCCCAACCTCGCCCGACTCGTCGCGTCGCTGCACGGTTACACCACCACGACCGACCACGACGGCGTGCAGGTCCACCTGTACTCCGCCGGCACGATCCGCACCGAGGTCGACGGCACCGCCGTGGAGATCACCACCCGCACCGACTACCCCTGGCACGGACGCGTCGAGCTGACCGTCACCGCCTCCGCACCGCTCACGCTGTCCCTGCGCGTACCCGGCTGGTGCACCTCGGCCCGCGTCAGCGTCGACGGGACGCCGGTCGACGCCGAGCCCGAGGACGGCTACCTGAGGCTGCGGCGCGACTGGTCGACCGGCGCGATCGTCGCGCTCGACCTGGACATGCCCGTGCGCGTGGTGCGACCGCACCCCCGCGTCGACGCCGTCCGCGGCTGCGTCGCCCTGACCCGCGGCCCTCTCGTCTACTGCGTCGAACAGAACGACCTGCCCGCCGGCGTCGTGCTCGAGGATGTCCGGATCGACCCCGGCAGTGCCGCGGTCACCGGTGTGCCAGGCATTCCGCAGGCGCTGACCGTCCGCGGCACGGTCGAACCACCTGCGACCGACGAGCTCTACACCGCCGACGCCCCGGCGACCGACTCCACGCCGGTCACCTTCGCCGCCATCCCCTACTTCCTGTGGGGCAACCGGACGCCTGGACCGATGCGGGTCTGGGTGCCCACCACCGGATGACGCAACACGTCCTCTCCCATCCCCCCGAACAACTAGGTGCACGGTGCCCGTCAACGTGCCCACGGGCCGCAGCTACCCCATGACCGTTGGCTACGCGAACGGCACTGGGGCGGCGGCCACCAGGGCTTGGCCTACAACGTGATCCGCCTGGCGAAGAGCTCGCCCTGCTTCGACAGTGGCGCCGGATACGCCGAACTGGACTACATCCAGCCCAACTGAACACAGGCCCGGTCCCCGCCCCACCGCACGATGGTGGGGCGGGGACCGAGCCGTTCAAGTGCTGGCCGGCCCGCCCCGTCGTTCGACGCCGCGTTCAGCGCGGGGTACGTCGTCGGCTGGTGCGCCCGCGGGCACGCCAACCCGCCCTGTGCTTGCCGAGAATGACGTCTGTGCAGGTTGGCGGCGTGGTGTACTCGCCGAGGATGCCGCCCAGTCGCGGTCGTCGGCGGATGTCGAGGTGGGTGACGGCTGGTTGATCGGTGGCCGGCTGTGGCAGTGCTTGTAGCGGTCGGGCGTTGGTGGGAAGTGCCCGTGCTCGCGCAGCGCGTGGAGCAGGTGGTGCTGGTTCCAGATGCCCGAATCGGCGGGGACGGTGTCGAACAGGGTGGCAGATGTGCCCGCTCGTGCGAGCGTCGACGGCCTGACGGTCAGCTCAAGGGCAAAGCGCACATTGCGTATACCTAATCGCTCCAGCGTCAGTCAGGCGCTACTCCAGTAATAGTCGTAGAATCGGTGTGCGGCTATTTTGCGGGTTTCACCTTAAAAGCTTCGTTGCTAAGCTTCCGTTCGGGTTCCGCTGTGAACTCGCGATCGGTAGTGACCGCCCTGTGCCGCGCCTCCCGCAGTTAAGGGGTTACTTCGCCGATGGGAATACTGGGAGCGCTCCCAGGCCAACGGAATCCGGGCCTGGGGGCGTTGCCAGCTCGCGATCAGCCCTGACCAATGATGTGAAGGGATTACTGACGTGCGCCCTGTATTCGTGGCCGCGCTGCTCTTGGCGGCCTTGGCACCACCACCGCCGGCCGTGGCAGCGGACACGTGGCTCGAGGCCGAGACGGGTGTCCTGAACGGGACCGTGGTCGAGTCGAGGCTGGATGGTTACTCGGGCACGGGTTACGTGGCCGGGTTCGACCAGTCGACGGACAACGTCACCATCACCATCCCGGACAGCCCAGGCGGCCTGCACGACCTGACGATCCGTTACGCCACGCCGTATGGCGCGAAGACGGCGTCGTTGTCGCTGAACGGCAGCGGTCTGGGTGACGTGTCGTTCCCGGCGGTCTCGACGTTCGCCACGATCCCGGCGGGCAAAGCGCTGTTGCGGCCGGGTGACAACACGATCACCATCACCAACAACTGGGGTTGGTACCTGATCGACGCGATCAAGGTGACGCCCAGCGCGCCGCGGCCGCCGCACCAGGTGACCGGCGCGTTGACCGACCCGGCCGCGACCGCCGAGGCCAAGGGACTGATGCGGTACCTGACGGACAACTACGGCAGGAACATCCTGTCCGGTCAGCAGGACCAGGGCAGCATCGACTGGGTCGAGCAGAACATCGGCAAGGCGCCCGCGGTGGGTGGCTACGACCTGATGGACTACTCGCCGAGCCGGGTCGAGCGCGGCACGACCGGCCGGGACGTCGACCACGCCCTGGCCTATGACGCCCGTGGCGGGATCGTCACCCTGGCCTGGCACTGGAACGCGCCGTCGGGTCTGATCGACCAGCCGGGCAAGGAGTGGTGGCGCGGCTTCTACACCGACGCGACGACGTTCGACGTGGCCGCGGCACTGGCCGACACGTCCTCGACCGACTACCAGTTGCTGATCCGGGACATGGACGCGATCGCGGTGCAGCTCGAGCGGCTGGCGGATGCCAAGGTGCCGGTGCTGTGGCGGCCGTTGCACGAGGCCGAGGGCGGCTGGTTCTGGTGGGGCGCCAAGGGAGCGGGTCCCGCCAAGCAGTTGTGGCGGATCATGTACGACCGGCTGGTGAACCACCACGGGTTGCACAACCTGATCTGGGTGTGGAACTCGATCTCGCCGGACTGGTACCCCGGTGACGACGTGGTCGACGTGGTGAGCGCGGACGTCTACCTGCCGCAGGGCGACCACAGCGCGCTGGTGGGCCAGTACGACCGGCTGGTGCAGCTGGGCGGAGACAGGAAGCTGGTCGCGCTCGGCGAGGTCGGCTCCATCCCCGACCCCGACCTGGTGCGCGCCTACGAGGCCCGCTGGTCCTGGTTCGTCACCTGGTCCGGCAACTTCATCCAGGACGGCGTGACCAACCCGCGCGACTTCGTCCAGCGCGTCTACCACCACGCCAACGTCATCACGCTGGACGAGCTGCCCGATTTCAAGGGTGACCCGGGCAACCAGCCGGAACCCGCGGGCGGTTGCGCCGCCACCATCCGCGTGAGCAACCAGTGGCCCGGCGGGTACCAGGCCGAGGTCACCGTCAAGAACCAGAAGACCACGGCGATCACCGGCTGGCGGGTCACCTGGGCGCTTGCCGCGGGCCAGGGCATCCAGAACGCCTGGAACACCGAGCTGTCCACCTCCGGCTCGACCGTGACGGCGAAGAACGCGTCGTGGAACGGCGCGATCAACCCCGGTGAGAGCGTCTCGTTCGGCTTCATCGGCAGCGGCATACCGTCGGCGACCACGCCGACCTGCACCACCGCCTGAGCCGTTCCGGCAGCGGCGGAAACGACTCAAGAACTTGGACACCGATGTCCATGCCCACCGCTGGGAGCGCTCCCAGGACGGTGGGTCACTCGCAAGGAGAAACGCATGATTCTGCGCACGTTAGTCCGTTCCCGGAAATGGGCCGCGGGATTGGCGGTGACCTCGGTGGCGGCGTTGTCCGTCGCCGGGGTGGTGGCTTCGACGGGCACCGCCAGTGCCGCCGCGGGTTGCCGGGTGTCGTACCAGATCAAGGACCAGTGGCAAGGAGGCTTCGGCGCCGACGTCACGGTCACCAACCTCGGTGACGCCATCTCCGGCGGTTGGACGTTGGAGTGGGACTTCACCGCCGGTCAGACGATCAGGGAGGGTTGGAACGGCACGTTCTCCCAGTCCGGCAGCCATGTGACCGTGCGCAACCCCTCGTGGAGCGCGAACCTGGGCACCGGCGCGTCGGTGACGCCCGGCTTCAACGGCACGTGGACCGGGTCCAACCCGGTGCCCACGCAGTTCAAGCTGAACGGCACGGTGTGCACGGGGTCGGTCGACACCACGACCACGACCACGCTTACTACGACCACCACGACGACCAACCCAGGTGGTTCGAAGGTCGACAACCCCTATGTGGGCGCGGGGGTGTACGTGAACCCGCAGTGGTCGCGTCTGGCGGCCGCCGAGCCGGGTGGTTCGCGGATCGCGAACCAGCCGACGGGCGTGTGGATGGACCGGATCAGCGCGATCACCGGCAACGGCTCGCCGACCACCGGCAGCATGGGCCTGGCCGACCACCTCGACGAGGCCGAGAAGCAGCGCGCCGCGCGTTCGGACGGTCAGCTGGTCTTCCAGCTGGTGGTCTACAACCTGCCCGGCCGCGACTGCGCCGCGCTGGCCTCGAACGGTGAGCTGAAGGCGGACGAGATCGGTCGCTACAAGACCGAGTACATCGACAAGATCGCCGAGATCGTGGCCCGTCCGGCGTACTCCAAGCTGCGCGTCGTCACGGTCATCGAGATCGACTCGCTGCCGAACCTGGTCACCAACGTCTCGCCGCGCGTCACGGCGACGCCGAACTGCGACACGATGAAGGCCAACGGCAACTACATCGAGGGCGTCTCGTACGCGCTGGGCAAGCTGGGCGCGATCTCCAACGTCTACAACTACATCGACGCCGCGCACCACGGCTGGATCGGGTGGGGCGACACCGACCCGCAGTACGACAACTTCTTCGCCTCGGCGAAGCTGTTCGCCACGCTGCTGGGCAAGAACAACGCCACCAAGGACAAGGTTCACGGCTTCATCACCAACACGGCGAACTACTCGCCGCTGGAGGAGCCGTACTGGACGGTGGACGACGTGGTCGGCGGCCGTCCGGTGAAGGAGGCGTCGAAGTGGGTCGACTGGAACGACTTCAACGGTGAGCTGGGCTTCGCCACGGCGTTCCGCGCCGAGCTCGTCAAGCAGGGCTTCGACAGCAACATCGGCATGCTGATCGACACCTCGCGCAACGGCTGGGGCGGCCCGAACCGGCCCACCGCCAAGTCGACCTCCAGCGACCCGACGACCTACGTCAACGAGTCGCGCATCGACCGCCGCTTCCAGAAGGGCAACTGGTGCAACCAGTCCGGCGCGGGTCTCGGTGAGCGGCCGAAGGCGGCGCCGAAGCCGAACATCGACGCCTACGTCTGGATCAAGCCGCCGGGCGAGTCGGACGGCTCCAGCACCGAGATCCCGAACGACGAGGGCAAGGGCTTCGACCGCATGTGCGACCCGACCTACACCGGCAACCCGCGCAACGGCAACAACATGTCGGGCGCGCTGCCCGACGCCCCGCTGTCGGGCCATTGGTTCTCGGCCCAGTTCCAGGAGCTGATGCGCAACGCCTACCCGGCGCTGTGACCATCAGCTGACCGGCACCACAACCGAATGATTCCCGCACCCCGTGGGCAGCGTCCACCCGACGCCGCCCACGGGGTGTCGGTGCGTGCACGCGCCCGTATCGGAGATGAGCGCTCCGCCGCCGGGTGGTGGGCGTTGGCGTAGCGGATGACGACCACGTACCGGCCGGTCCGTTCCGCCTGCTCGTCGAGGGTCAGCTCGACCAGGGTGAGGTCGATCTTGTCGATGATCGCGTCACCGCGGGTCGAGCCGAGTTCGGGGTCGGACGCGCCCGCTTTCGGGACCTCCACGTCGAACGAGAGCACGATGTCGGAGCCGGTGCGCCTGCCTCACCGCCGTGAACCAGCTGTGGACAAATGGAACACCGGCGACGGGATCTGTTTTGTCGGCCGTTCGGATATCCGGTGCCCGACTTGATCGGCCAACTGGGTTATCGAAACAATAATTGCGTATACGCACGAACTCTTTTACTGATTGTTCGCTCGGCGTGCGCCCGTGATTCTCGGTTTGTCGGCGACGTCCCCGACGTGGGGGTGTCGCCGGCCGGCGACCGGCTGACGGCGTGGCGCTGCACTGGACCGCGTGTGATGCCTGAAGCATCGTCGGGCTCCCGCACGAAGCCGTCGAGGGCACACCCTGCCGCGACGGAGCCGATTGATGTCGTTCCCTGCTACGACTAGGAGTTCGATCAAGCATGTCCACATCACAAGGGCGAGGGACGCTCAGGGCCGGCCTGTGCGCCGGGCTCGCGTCCGTCGCGTTGACGTTGAGCGTTGTCAGCGTCGCGCAGGCGGCCGAGGGCCGGATCCTGGGCGCGGGTGTCCAGGACGCCGTCGAAGGCAGCTACATCGTGGCCTTGGCCGGCGCGCCGTCGGCGACGGCGAGCGTTCAGGCGGCGGTCTCGGCGCAGGCGACGGACCTGGCCGGGCGGTACGGTGGCGAGGTCGCGCACGTGTATTCGGCTGCGTTACGTGGCTTTTCGGTGCGGATGGGTGAGCGGCAGGCGAAGCGGCTCGCCGCGGATCCGGCGGTGCGCTACGTGGAGCGGAACGGTGTGGTGCGCACGTCGGAGACGTGGGGCTTGGACCGCGTCGACCAGCGTGATCTGCCGTTGGACGACAGCTACGCGGCGCCGAACGACGCTTCCGGCGTCACCGCTTACGTCGTCGACACGGGTATCGCCTTCGACCACCCCGACCTGGAGGGTCGGGCCGTCAGCGGCTACGACTTCATCGACGACGACAGCGACGCGGGTGACTGCCACGGTCACGGCACCCACGTGGCCGGCACGATCGGCAGCAAGACCTACGGCATCGCGAAGAACGTGGACATGGTCGCGGTCCGGGTGCTGAACTGCGCCGGCAGTGGCTCGTTCGCCCAGGTGATCGCGGGCATCGACTGGGTGACCGAGAACGCCCCGGAGGCCGCGGTGGGCAACATGAGCCTCGGCGGCGCTCAGAGCGACGCGGTCGACGAAGCCGTGGCCAACTCGGTCGCCGCGGGCGTCGCGTGGGCCGTCGCGGCGGGCAACGCCGGCAAGGACGCCTGTGAGGTCAGCCCGGCGGCCGCGCCGGGCGTGCTGACCGTCGCCGCGTCGGACAGCGAGGACCGCCGCAGCGTGTGGGGCTCGGCCACGTCGTCGTCCAACTGGGGCGAGTGCGTCGAGCTGTTCGCGCCGGGCAGCTCAATCACCTCCACCACCCAGGACGGCAAGACCGCCGCGTGGAACGGCACGTCGATGGCCACGCCGCACGTGGCCGGCGCCTTGGCGTTGGTGCTGGCCGCCGACCCGGACCTCTCGGTGGCCGACGCCAACGCGCTTGTGCTCGACACGGCGACGGTCAACAAGATCTCCGACCCGATGGACTCGCCGAACCGGCTGCTCTACGTCGACGACCTCGGCGCCCGTGACCCCGGTGCGCCAAAGGCCTCCTTCGTCGCGAACTGCTCGTCGACGACGCCGGACTGCACGTTCGACGCGTCGGGCTCGTCGGACCCGGACGGCACGATCTCCTCCTACGGCTGGGACTTCGGTGACGGCACGACCGGCAGCGGCGTCAAGCCGTCCCACAAGTACGGCAGGAACGGCACCTACACCGTGAAGCTGACGGTGACCGACAACAGCGGCAAGACCGCCACCACGTCGAGGCGGGCTGTCGCGGGTCCGCAGCCGCCGAGGGCGGCGTTCAGCGTGTCCTGCCAGAGGGACGTGTGCTCCTTCGACGGCAGCGCATCGAGCGACCCCAACGACGACATCGTCTCCCACACCTGGGACTTCGGTGACGGCAAGACCGCCACCGGCGTCAAGGCGAGCCACACGTACTCGACCACGGCGCAGGCGGTCACCTTCACCGCCAAACTCACCGTGACGGACAGCTTCGACCAGAAGAGCACCGTCAGCAAGCAGATCCGGTGCCATGGCGCCCCGTCCTCGAACTTCCCGACCTGGTGCATCCCGGTGATGTTCTAGAGGTAGGTCCCGGTGTCGAGCGGCGCTTCCGGTAGTCACCCGGCAGCGCCGCTCGCTCGCGCTACGACGTCAGCGGAGGCGGTCGAGGTGCAGTTCGGCGCGCGAGTTGATGCCGAGCTTGCGGAACAGCCGAGCCACGTGCTGCTCGACCGTCCGAGGGGACAGGACCAGCTTCTCGGCGATCTCACGGTTGGTCTGCCCGTCGGCGACCATGCGGGCGATCTGGAGCTCTCGGGGGGAGAGGTCTCTGCCGTAGCCCCGTCGTCCCCGTCGAGCCGGTTTCGCGCTGCCGAGAGTGTGCAGGGCGTGGCGGCAGCGTGCGGCGTCCTTCGCCGCGCCGAGCGCCTCGAAGGTCCCCGCCACCTCGGTCAGCAGCTCTACGGCCTTCTCCGGGTCGGACGGCAACACGACGGTCGCCTCGTGGTGCCGGGCGATGGCGGCGAAGTACGGCGCCGGCACCGCCTCGTAGCGCGCGGCGGCCTCCCTGAAGTGCCCGACGGCGTCCACGGGTTCACCGCGGGCCTCGGCCAGCATGCCCCTGCTCTCCGCGAGCGCTGCGAGCACGGCGGGCGCGTCACGGTCGGCGATGCCTTCGGAGACCTCATCGACCAGCCGCTCCGCCGCCGCGGTCCGTCCAGTGGCCGAGTAGGCGGTGACCGCGACCGGGGTCAGCAAGCCGATCCAGGGCCAGATGTCCGTCTTGCGCACGGCGGTCAGCCCGCGGTCGACCGCTGCCGCCGCCTCGGCTGCCTTCTCGCGTTCCAGCAGGATCGAGGCCAGTCCTGCGATCCCGCTGATCGCCACGGGAACGATCGCATCGTCCGGGTCGTGGGCCCCGGTCCGACCGAAGTGCTCGTCCGCCGCCGTCCAGTCCCCACGGGCCGCGGCGAGCCAGCCGAGCACCAGCTCCAGCTCGCTCGTCATGCTGGTCACGTCGCGGTACTCCTCGAGCAACCCGGTCGCCCGTTCCGCCAGGCCTTCCCACCGACCGGTGATCCAGTCGAGCCGCGCCTCGGTGGTCCGGCCGGTGCTGACCAAGAAGGCCGCGTTGCTCTCGTGCGCCAACCGCAGTCCGTCGCGCAGGAAGCGGGCACCCACGTCGAGGTTTCCGAGCCAGACGCAGGCATCGGCGACGTTGCACTTCAGCCGTGCCAGGTGCGGCCGGTCGCCGGGGTCGTCCACGTGCTCCGGCACCTCGTCCAGCCAGGCCAGGCGTCCGTGGTACAGAGCGGACGGGACTTCGCTGGCCAGCAGGTAGATCCGCAGCTGGCCCGTCGAGGTCTCCCGGTGTGCCCTGGCGAAATCCCGCCACCGGCGGAACACGTCCGGAAGGACGGTGCCGTTGGACGGGATGGCGAGCGCCGCGGCGGCGCGGGCGGCGAGGTCGGGCCTGCTCTCCAACTCGTCGATCGCGCGTTCGAGTTCGGCCCTGCCCTCCTGGATGTGGCCGATCCGGCGGAGCAGCAGGAAAGCCCGGTGCATGCGCACCTCACCGCGCGCCGACGCACTCAGGCGGGGGTCGGTCAGCAGGCGTTCCAGCGTCGCGGTCGCGTCGTGCTGGTCCAAGCCGGTGTTGGCGACGCGTCCGAGCTTGATCGCCAGTCGGTCGACCACGTCGGCGGGCAGCACCGGCGCGGCCAGCAACCGTTGCAGCAGCGTGGTCGCGGTCGCTGCGTCACGGGAATCGGTGGCCCGGTCGGCCGCGGCCTCCCCGTAGGCCAACCAGTCCGCTGTCCGGCCCGCCCGCTCGCTGTGCTCCGCCAACTGCACCAACGGCTTGGGTTCGACGCGCTGCAACGCGTCGACGGCACGGCCGTGCAACGCGGCGCGCTCCGGAGCGCTGATCGTGTCGTAGACGGCCTGACGGGCCAGCATGTGCCGGAACCCGTACCTCAACCCCTCCACCTCGTGCAGGACGTGCCCGTCCACGGCGTGCGTGAGTGCCGCCCGTACCTGGTCCTCCGGGACATCACCGACCTCGCCGAGCAAGTCGGCGGGTGAGGGGGTGCCGAGCACCGCGGCCGCCTCGATCAGGCGGACCGCGGCGGCGGGCAGGGTGGCCAGGCGGTCGGCCATCGCGTCGCGCAGCAACACCGGGACCTTGACCGCGTCGAGCAGCCGCTGGGCACGTGCGCTGCCCGCGTGCACCGCGCCTTCAGGGTCGCGCAGGGCGCGCAGGGTCTCCTCGACGACGAACGGGATGCCGGCGGTCCGCTCGTGCAGCAGGGCCGCGAACTCCGCCGACACCCTCTTCGCGCCGAGGATGGCCTCGGTCAGCCCGCGCACGCCGTCGACGTCGAGCGGTTCGATCTCCAGCACCGCCAGCAATCCGCCCGCAGCGGATCGGAACTCCGCGCCCAACGGACTGCCACCGTGCAGATCTTCGCGCCGGTAGGTGAGGACCATGCTGAGGGTGGCCGGCGGCTCACCGGCCAGGAAGCGCAGCAGTTGACGCGTGCCGTCGTCGGACCAGTGCAGGTCTTCGATGACGAGCAGCACCGGGCCGAGCGCGGCCAGGAGTTCCCGCACCGCGCGGAACAGCCGGTGCCGCTCGGCCCGGGGGTCACCGATCGGCGGCAACGGGGCGGGCAGCTCGGCGGCGATCTCGGGCAGCAGCGGAGCCAACGCGCCGATCACCGGGTTCAGATCCCGCTGCGGAGCCAGTCTCGGCCCAATGCCCCGCAGTGCCTCCAACAGCGCACCGTAGGAGAACGGCTCGCCGACCTGCCGGCAGTAGCCGGCCAACGGCAACACCGCACCCAGGTCCCCGGCCAGCAGTTCGGACACCAACCTGCTCTTGCCCACTCCCGCCTCGCCCTCCAGCAGGACGACCGAGGGACGGCGCACGACGACCTCACGCAACGCGGCCAACTGCTCGCCCCGCCCGATGAGCACGGGCGAGCTGGTCCGGTACCAACGACTGTGCCACCCCGAAGACACATCGCTCCGACCCATCACCACACACGCCCCGCTCTGGTTTCCTCGTCCCGGTCGGTGGTGAAGTTCCAGGCGTCGCGCACGATGCCGGTCAGGTCGACCCGCTCGGGCTTCCAGCCCAGTTCGGTGCGGGCCTTCTCGCTTCCGGCCACGAGCACGGCCGGGTCGCCGGCCCGGCGCGGGGCGACGTCGGCGGGGATCGGGTGGCCGGTCACCTCGCGGCAGGCGTCGATGACTTGCTTCACCGAGAAGCCCAAGCCGTTGCCCAGGTTGTAGATGCGGTGCTCGCCCGCGGCCGCGTGCTCCAGCGCCCGCAGGTGCGCGTCGGCCAGGTCCACGACGTGGATGTAGTCGCGGACGCACGTGCCGTCCTGGGTGGGCCAGTCGTCGCCGTAGACCTGCACCCGCTCGCGCCGACCGGACGCGACCTGCAGCACGATCGGGATCAGGTGGGTCTCCACGCCGTGCCGCTCGCCGAACCGCCCGTAGGCGCCGGCCACGTTGAAGTACCGCAGCGACACGGCGGCCAGGCCGTGCGCGGCCGCGTAGGAGGTGATGGCGTGGTCGATCGCGAGCTTGGTCGCGCCGTAGGTGTTGGTGGGTCGCGTCGGCGCGGTCTCCGCGATCGGCACCCGCTCCGGTTCGCCGTAGGTGGCGGCGGTGGAGGAGAACACGAGCCGGGGCGTGCCGTGCTCGCGCATGGCGTCCAGCAGACGCAGCGACGTCACCACGTTGCCCTGCCAGTACTTCGCCGGGTCCTGCATGGACTCGCCGACCAGCGACTTGGCCGCGAAGTGCAGCACGCCGTCGAAGCCCGCGCCGCCCACGCCCTCGGCGAGCACGCCGCCGATCGCGTCGTCGATGCCCGCCTCGACCAGCCGCGCGCCGTCGGGCACCGCGTCCGCGTGCCCGGTGGACAGGTCGTCCAGCACGACCACCTCGTGCCCCGACTCCACCAACCTGGCCGCGCACACGCTGCCCACGTACCCGGCGCCGCCCGTGACGAGCAACCTCATCTTATGAACCCGCCTTCGTCAGGATCACCGATCGGTTGGCACTCATCGATCACTCATCCCGGCCGGCGCCCGCCGAGGGCACCGCCGTGAACGTCCTGGGCGTGGCCCAGCCGCGCTCGGCGAACGCGGCGAGCACCTGCCGCACCACCTCGTCGTGCCGCTGCACGGGCACCAGAGCGATCGCCGACCCGCCGAAACCGCCACCCACCATCCGCGCACCCAACGCGCCCGCCGCCTTCGCCGCGTCCACCGCCACGTCCAGCTCCGGCGCGGACACCCGGTAGTCGTCGCGCAACGACGCGTGCGACGCGTCCAGCAGCGGCCCGAGCTCCGCCAACCGACCGCCGCGCAGCAACCCCACCGCCGCCAGCACCCGCTCGTTCTCCGTCACGACGTGCCGCACCAACGGCCGCGACTCCTCCGGCACCCGGTCCAGCGCCGCGTCCAACCCGCTCACGTCCACGTCCCGCAACGCGGCAACCCCCAGCACCGACGCCGCCTTCTCACAGCCCGCACGCCGTGCGCCATAGCCGCCATCGGTGTGCGAATGACTGGCCCGCGTGTCGATGACCAGCACCTCCAGACCGTGCGCCGCGGCGTCGAACGGCACCTGCTCCGACTCGAACGACCGCACGTCCAAGAACAGCACGTGCGCCTCGGTGCAGCACAGCGACGCGGTCTGGTCCAGCAGGCCCGTCGGAGCGCCGACGAACTCGTTCTCCGCCCGCTGCACCCACCGGGCGACCTGCGGCAGGTCGTCCACGGCGCGATCCGCCAAGCCGAGCAGCGCCAACGCCACCGCGCACTCCAACGCGTGCGACGACGACAACCCGGCGCCCGCCGGCACGTCACCGGCGATCACCAGGTCCGCCCCACCGGTCAGGCCCTGCTCCCGCAGCACCCACGCCACCCCCGCCGGATACGCCGCCCAACCACCGACCACCCCCGGCTCAAGATCGGCCACCGCCACCGGGTCGGCTTCCTCCAACACCCCGTCGTGCAGCGTGGCCACCCGCAGCAGACCGTCGTCCCGCGCTGACGCGGCCACCGCGGTCCGGTGCGGCAACGCGAACGGCAGCACGAAACCGTCGTTGTAGTCCGTGTGCTCCCCGATCAGGTTCACCCGACCGGGCGCAGACCAGACACCGCTCGGCGCGGCACCGTGCAACCGGGTGAACGCCGCGGAGGCGCGCCGCGACGGCTTCGTGGCATCGGCGCCGGCTTCGTACTTGCTCAACGGATCGAGCATGGGCTTCTCCAAGCGTGTCGGTGGACGGGGGAGGACTTCGGAGGAGCGGGTGTCAGCGATCCCGACGCGCTCCGTCGGACGGCGTCACGGTGAACAGTCGTGGTCGGGACAGGCCCCTTCCGGCGAACGCACAGGTCAGTGCGTCGTCGAGGTCTTGGAGCAGGTGCGAGGGCACGAGTGCGAGAACCGACCCGTCGAAGCCCGAGCCCGTCAGGCGGGCGCCGATCGCGCCGGCGGTGACGGCGCAACCGGCGGCGAGGTCCAACGCCGCACCGGACACCCGGTGGTCGTCACGCAGGCTGGCGTGCGACGTGGTCAGCAACGGCCCCAGATCGGCGACGCACCCGGTGCGCAGGACGGTCCCCGCCATCACGACGCGGTCGTTCTCCGTCACCACGTGGCGGACCACGCCGTGCAGCTCGGCGGGCAGGAGGCGCAACGCGTCGGACAGATCACCCATGCCGATGTCGCGCAAGGTCGGCACACCCAGCACCGCAGCGGCACGGGCGCATTCCACACGGCGTGCGGCACGACTGCTCGAGTGGTGGACATGGCCCCGGGTGCGGACGTCGATCACCACGAGGGACAGGCCACGCCCCGCCAGGGTGAACGGGATCTGCTCGGCTGTGCCGCTTCGGGCGTCGAGGAACAGCGCGTGATCCCTGATGCAGTCCAGCGAAGCGGTCTGGTCGAGAACCCCAGCCGGTACGCCGCCGAACTCGTTCGCGGCCCTTCGGACGAGTTCGGCGACGATGCCCGAGAGCTGCGTCGCGCCGGCCAGTTCCAGCAGGGCCAGCGCGACGGCGCACCCGGCGGCGCGGTCGGACGCCAGCCCGGCTCGCGCGGGCACGTCGCCGGCCAGGACCAGATCCGCGCCGGCCGCCATGCCGTGCTCGCGCAGCACCCCCGCGACCGCGCAGGCGTCGACCGCCCAGTCGGGAACACCGCCGACGGCGATCTCGGAGATGGGGAAGGCACCGCTTCGCCGGACCTCTCCGCGCAGGTTGACGGAGGTGACCGTCAGCCGGCCGTCGTCACGGGCCGCGGCGGCGACCACCGCGCGGTGCGGCAGCGCGATGGCGAGGGCGAGCCCGTCGTTGTAGTCCGTGTGCTCACCCACGAGGTTCAACCGGCCCGGGGCCGAGCACACCACGTCGGCTTCCCGCGACAGCTCCCGCCGGAACAGCGCGGCGGCGCGGTCGACGAGGTCGCGGCGCGACCGCCGCCCGACCCGCGTGCCGCGATGGTCCTGAGGCCTCGCCAGGACATGCCGATGGCACTCGTTCACGTGCGTTCTCCCACGAGGACGGACCGAACCCCGGTGGAGCGGAACCCGGGGACCCGGTCGACTGTCAGCTGCACTGTCGGGCCATGTCGTCGAGGTGAGGGGGGAAGGCCCCGGCCGGGGGGAGAGAGGGCCGGCCGGGGCGTGGTCGAGGTGACGGTCGACTCACCGAGGTGACCGACGTGGTGACGAGCGGCGGGGAGAGTTCGATCGCCGTTCATCGGGACTCGGTGAGGATCTCGTCGATGCGGCGGGCGGCGGCGGCCAGTCCCTCGGCGGTGTCGACCTTCCCCGCGACGATGTCCCTGATCGCCTGGGCGAACACGTCGTCGTGGATCTTGGCGAACTCGACCGTGCCCGGCATCAGGGGCCGGGCGATCCGGGCGTCGTCGGCGAACTCGGCCACGAACGGGTTGCTCGGCAGGGAGTTCTGGTCGAGCCGGATCGACGGGTAACCCGACCGCTCCATCCAGTGCTCCTGCGCCCCCTCGCTGACCCAGAACGACAGGAAGGCGTGCGCGGCCGCCTTCTCCGCCGGCGAGAGCGACGCGTTGAGCGCCAACGACGTCGTCGCGCCGAACGTGGCCTGCGTGACCGGCCCGGCCGGCACCGGCGCGACGTCGAAGTCCACCCCGGCCTCCTGGAAACCGCTGATCGCCCACGGCCCGGTGATCACCATCGCCGCCTCGCCCCGGCTGAACGCCGCCTCCGCCTCCAGGCCGCTGAGCCCGATCGGCGACACGTGCTCCTCCCGGATCAAATCCACCCACGTCCGCACCGCGGACACCGACTCCGGACGGGTGAGCGCCGACCTGCGGCCGTCGGCCTCCAACACGTCACCACCGCCACCCCACAACGCGATCGGCCACGTCGGCGTGGTGTCGTGGTCCGGCAGCGCCAGACCGTACTGCTCGGGCCTCCCGTCACGGTCCCGGTCCACCGTCAACCGGGTCATCGCCTCACGCCACTCGTCCCACGTCGTCGGCGGCCGGTCGGGGTCCAACCCCGCCCTGGTGAACAGCTCCCGGTTGTAGTGCAGCTTGAGGCTGGTGAACGTCATCGGCACGGCATACTTGCGACCGTCGTACCCGACCGCCTCGGTGGCCGCGGTGACCAGCACGTTCGACGCCGGATCCGCCGCGAACCAGTCGTCCACCGGCGCCAACACGCCCTTCTTCGCGTACTGCGCCACCCGCGTGCTGTCGAACGCGGCCAGGTCCGGCCCGCCGCCCGCCGAGTACGCCTGCAACAGACTGCGGAAGAAGACGTCCCAGGGCATGAAACTCATCTCGATCCGGACACCCGGGTTGGCCGCGTTGAACTCGTCCACGATCGACTCCAACGCCGAGGCGTTGGGCCCGGCATACCCACTCCAGAACGTGAGACGGACCAACTGCCCGGACGGCTCGACGGCCGGCGACCCACACCCGGCCAACAAACCCACGACCGTCACGAACACCGCCGCCACCAACCGACGGCGACGACCCCGAACCCACGTTCCCGGTGCCAAGGCACTTCCTTTCTACGACGGAACGACCGAGTGCCCCGGCGGGCCGGGAGCGGGCGCACGTCCACTGGCGCACCTCGAACCCCGGAGTGGTGCCGAATCCGCAGGTGTCGAGGCACAGGCCGCTGTGCCGGTTGACGAGCGCCGAGTAGCCGCCCGCCCACCGACCTCAGCTGTCACGCAAGTGCACGGGGCGCCGCGCCGTCTCCGGGTGGCGCGACAGCGTGAACTTCGCTGTTCACGTCAAGATCGTCGGACGATGACTCGCTGGAGTGCGATGAAAGCGAGCAGGAGACCACCGATGACGATCTTCGTCCACCAGGACGACAGCGTGCCCTCGAACGAGATCAGCGTCTGGATGGTGCCCAGCACGAGCACGCCGACCACCGAGCCGATCACGAACCCGACGCCGCCGGACAGGAGGCTGCCGCCCACGACCACCGCGGCGATCGCGTCCAGCTCCATGCCGACCGCGTGGAGGCTGTAGCCGGACAGCATGTAGAGGCTGAACAGCAACCCGGCCAGCGCCGAGCAGAACCCGCTGATCACGTACACGCCGATCTTCACCCGCGTGGTCGCCAGGCCCATCAGCCGTGCCGACGTCTCGCTGCCGCCCACCGCGTACACCGTGCGCCCGAACCGGGTCAGGTGCAGCACGTACACCGCGGCCAGCACGGTCACCAGCGCGATCACCACGCCGTAGGTGATGGTCACCCCGCCGGGCAGCTCCACCGAGCCCGTGGCCAGGTCGCGGAACGTCGGGTCCTTGATGGACACCGACTCCACGCTGATCACGAAGCACAGGCCGCGGGCGAGGAACATGCCCGCCAGGGTCACGATGAACGGCTGCACGGCGAACCGGTGGATCACCCAGCCCATCGCCAGGCCGAGCCCGGACCCGGTCGCGAGCACGGTGATGACGACCAGCCAAGCGGGCCACCCGGCCTGCAGCGCCGCCGCCGCGATCATGGTCGACAGCGCGACCACCGACCCGACCGAGAGGTCGATGCCGCCGGTGAGGATCACGAAGGTCATCCCGACCGCGAGGACGATCAGGAACGCGTTGTCGATGAACAGGTTCGCCATCACCTGTCCGGAGGCGAACCCCTCGTACCGCGCCGAGCCCACGCCGAACGTCGCCACGAACACCACGAAGGTCGCGATCACCGGGAGGAACCGCTTGGGCACGCGCACGGCCCCGCCACGTGCTCGGGACGGCCCCGCGGCCGACTCCGGCTCCAGGACCACTGTCTGCTGCTTCACGCGGGCACTCCTTGCTTGCCACGAACCCGACCACGAACCCGAATCCGGACCGGCGCCTGCATCAGGCACACCGCGATCACCACGATCGCCTTGAACACCAGCGTGATCTCCGGCGCGATGCCGATCGTGTAGACCGTCGTGGTCAACGTCTGGATGATCAACGCGCCGAGCAGCGTGCCGGTCAGCGAGTACCGGCCGCCGGCCAGCGACGTGCCGCCGATGACGACGGCCAGGATCGCGTCCATCTCGATCCACAGGCCGGCGTTGTTGGCGTCGGCCGCGCTGACGTTGGAGCTGATCATCAACCCGGCGACGGCCGCGCACAGCGCGGCGAACACGTACACCGTCCAGATGATCGTCCGCGCCCGCACGCCCGCCAGCCGCGACGCCGCCGGGTTCACGCCCACCGACTCGATCAGCAGGCCCAGCGCGGTCCGCCGGGTCACCAGCGCCACCAGCCCGAGCACCGCGAGGCTGATCAGGATCGCGATCGGCAGCACCAGGAACCCCGCGCCGACCTGTCGGTAGGTGTCGTCGTTCACGGTGATGATCTGGCCCTCGGTGATCAGCATCGCGACCCCGCGCCCGGCGGTCATCAGCACGAGCGTGGCGATGATGGGCTGGATGCCCAGCACCGACACCAGGAACCCGTTCCACAGCCCGAGCACCGCGCACAGCGCCAGCGCCAGGCCCATCCCGACCCACGCGTTGCCGCCGGAGGCGATGTAGGTGCACGTCACCGCGCCCGCGATCGCCGCCACCGCGCCGACCGACAGGTCGATGCCGCGGGTCGCGATCACCAGCGTCATGCCCAACGCGATCAGCAGCGTGGGCGCGCCGTTGCGCAGGATGTCGATGAGGCTGCCGAACAGGTGGCCGTCCTGGAGCCTGATCGAGAAGAACGACGGTGTCACCACCACGTTCAGGATCAGCAGGGCGACCAGCGCCAGCACCGGCCAGAGCAGTCGGTTCTTCACGACGCCACCGCCTTCACACCCGTGTCCACGCCGTGGTCGCCGCCGCCGGCGATGAGCGCCATGACGTCGTCCACGCCCGCCGCGCCGTCCAGCTCGGCGACCTTCTGCCGGTCGCGCATCACCACCACCCGGTCGGACACGCGCACCACCTCCTCCAGTTCGGCGGAGATGAACAGCACGGCCATGCCCTCCGCGGCCAGGTCGGCGACGACCTTCTGGATCTGCGCCTTCGCGCCGACGTCGATGCCGCGCGTCGGCTCGTCCAGGATCAACAACTTGGGCTGGGTCACCAGCCACCGCGCCAGCAGCACCTTCTGCTGGTTGCCGCCCGACAGGTTCCCGACCGCGCGGTCGGGGTCGGCGGGCCGGATGTCCAGCAGGTCGATGTACTTGGCCACCAGCTCGTCGGCGAGCTTGCGCGGCACCGGCCGAGCCCAGCCGCGCGCGGCCTGCATCGCCAGGATCAGATTGTCCCGCACGCTCAGGTCGGCCACGATGCCCTCGGCCTTGCGGTCCTCAGAGGAGAACGCGACACCGGCCTCGATCCCGGCCCGCGGCCCGGTAAGCCGCAGCTGCCTGCCCCCGACCACGACGCGACCGGAGTCGGCCTTGTCCGCGCCGAACAGCAGCCGCGCGACCTCCGTGCGGCCCGAGCCCAGCAGCCCGGCCAGCCCGACGACCTCGCCCGCCCGGATCTCCAGGTCGAACGGTGCGACGGAGCCCTTGCGGCCCACGCCTTCGGCCAGCAAAAACGTCTCGCCGGGCTTGCCCGAGCGGCGCTCGATCTCGTCCAGCAGGCCCATCTCACGGCCGAGCATCGCCGACACGAGGTCGATGCGGCTGAGCGAGGCGGTGGCGTGCTCGCCGACGAGGCGGCCGTTGCGCAGCACCGTGATCCGGTCGGAGATCTCGTAGACCTGTTCCAGGAAGTGGGTCACGAACAGCACCGCCACGCCTTCGTCGCGCAGCACCCGGATGATCCGGAACAGCTCCGCGACCTCGTCGGCGTCCAGGCTGGACGTCGGCTCGTCCAGGACGAGCACCCGCGCGTCCACGGCCACGGCGCGCGCGATCGCGACGAGCTGCTGCACGGCGATCGGGTGGCTCTCCAGCACCGAACCCGGGTCGATGTGCAACCCGATCCGGGCCAACAGCTCCGCGGCCCGCGCGCGCATCCGCTTGCCGTCGATGCGCCCGAGCTTCCGCGGCTCACGCCCGAGCAGGATGTTTTCCGCCACGGTCAGGTTCGCGCACAGGTTGACCTCTTGGTACACCGTGCTGATCCCGGCGGCCTGCGCCTCCGCGGGAGCGGTGAACGACACCGGCTTGCCCGCGTAGCGGATCTCCCCGGCCGCCAGCGAGTGGACCCCGGTCAGCGCCTTGATGAGCGTCGACTTGCCCGCTCCGTTCTCACCCATCAACGCGTGGACCTCGCCCGGGAACAGCCGGAAGTCCACCTCCTGCAACGCTTTCGCGCCGGGGAACTCCACCGAGATGCCCCGCATGTCCACGACCGGATCGGTCATTGGACAACTCCCCTCACACGCTGGGTGCGGTCCCCGCCACCACACCCGGAGGGTGACGGGGACCGCGGTCTGTGATCACTACCGGCGGTATCAGTACTTGCGGTTGGGCAGCTCGGTCTTGGCCTGCTCCGAGGTGAAGGTCGTCTCCTCGGTCACCACGCGCGGCGGCACTTCCTCGCCCGCCACGACCTTCTTCGCCAGCTCCATCAGCTGGTCGCCCAGCAGCGGGTTGCACTCCACGATGAAGTTGATCTCACCGGCGGCCAGGGCGGTCATGCCGTCCTTCACCGCGTCCACCGTGATGATCTTGATGTCCTTGCCCGGCACCTTGCCCGCGGCCTTGATCGCCTCGATCGCGCCCAGGCCCATGTCGTCGTTGTGCGCGTAGACCACGTCGATCTGCGGCACCGACTTCAGGAACGCCTCCATGACCTGCTTGCCACCCGACCGCGTGAAGTCACCGGTCTGGGTCGCCACGATCTTCAGGTCCGACCCCGCGATCGCGTCCTCGAAGCCCTTCTTGCGGTCGATCGCCGGCGCCGCACCCGTCGTGCCCTGCAGCTCCACGACGTTCTTCGCACCCGCCGCGTTGGCCTTCAGCCACTCACCGGCCTTCTTGCCCTCCTCGACGAAGTCGGAGCCGAGGAACGTCTTGTACAGCGACGTGTCGTCCACGTCCACCGCGCGGTCGGTCAGGATCACCGGGATGTTCGCGCGCTTGGCCTCCAGCAGCACGGCGTCCCAGCCCGTCTCCACCACCGGGCTGAACGCGATCACGTCCACCTTCTGCTGGATGTAGGACCGGATCGCCTTGATCTGGTTCTCCTGCTTCTGCTGCGCGTCGGAGAACTTCAGGTCGACCCCGGCCTTGGCGGCGGACTCCTGGACCGACTTGGTGTTCGCGGTGCGCCAGCCGCTCTCGGCGCCCACCTGGGCGAAGCCCATCGTGATCTTGCCGTCGTCCTTGGCGGCGGTGCCCGACGACCCGGCGTCCCCGGATCCACCGGTACCGCACGCGGTCAACGCGGCCAACAGGACCGCGGCGGCGGCGGTCGTCATCTTCTTCAACACTGGTTCTTCCTCCGTGTGAACCCGGCACGTGGCGGGCGGCGAGCTGCGTGACCGATGTCACTGGGTCGCAACCCTGAACCTCGGAAAGCAGGGGCGTCAAGAGATCGTTCGTAACTTGAGTGTTTCGTTACATCGTTGGAATCACCAAGAACACTCACAAAATCTGATCATCGTGTTGAGTTTCGTCCTAGAGTGTTTGGTCTTGTTGGATGTGCTCCGGTGTGTCCGGAGGGGTTCGCGGTGCCGGGCACCACGCTCAGGCGACAGCCGCCAAGTCGTCCTCGGCCCAGGGGTTGCCGCGGCCGGCTCCCGTTGGTAGCTCCCCGCAAGCGCTGTGTGGTCGTGCGCACGACGGGTGCGAGCGGTCCACTGTGATCCGCGTGCGTCCTCCGAGGCGATCAGGTGTCGCGGTGCCTCCTTGGTCCGGTACCGGCTCCGTCCGTCTGAAGTGGCCGTTGACCACGCCCGACACGGTCACGGCCGATGAGTCCACGAGCACGGCGCCTCCTCCTGCTTGACCGTCCGTTGCCTCTGTTCGACCGGGTGGACCGGTCAAGCGGGGACGTCCCGGCATCGACCGGTCTTTACATCGTTGTATCGAAGATGTAAGAAATGCGTCGTGACCTGAGTCACCGGGTCAGGAGCACCCCATGTCGCAGTTGGCCTGCACCCAGCAGCCAGCGGCGACGACCGGGAGACCCGCTCACCCGGAGTGGGGTGCTCCGCCAAGGCATCGGCTGCCGGAGTCGAAGTCGAGAACGCGGTCACCACGTCTGCTCGGACGTGTGCGTGAACGCCGTCCACCCGTGTTGCAACCCGTTGCCTCGACCTGAAGGAGTTCCATGCGCAGCCCCGTCGCCGTGCCCGTTTCCACACCGGTCGCGCCTGCCGCCATCGTGTCCAAGGCATCGCCGTTGTCCACGCCGTGGACCGACCAGGTGCCGACCACCAACCCCCTGCCCGAGTACCCGCGCCCGCAGGAGACCCGCTTGGACTGGCAGTCCCTCAATGGCGGGTGACCTGCGCGTGCCGCGTACAACGTCGCCGGCGCCCGCGGCCCTCGGACACGTCCGGTCGTCCCGGGTGCCCACGCCCGGCTGCGCCGACCGGTACCTCCGGCACGTCGACTCCGCCGCGCCAACCGACGTGATCACCGCCGGCAGCGCGAGCGGTGCGCGCCAGGACGCGTGGCGACTCCGGCTCCAACCGGCCGCGGACGCACACAGCCGACAGCGGTTGAACCCTCGCGGCGCCCCGGGCGCCCTGACCGCTTTACCCGTCGCGGTGGTCGCACCCCTGGCCACCGCGACGCATCAGCCACATCGGGGCGGCAGGAGCCGCGAGGTCCAGGACGCTCGCGCGTTCCCCTCCTGAGGAGCGGACCACCCAAGCACGACAGGGGCTCGTCGGAGCGGCTTGGACGGATCCATCGGCAACGTCCACGCGAGGCTCCACCCGCGCACCGAACTGGCCTGCGTCGCCAAAGCGGCGCGGTTGGTCCTGTGGATCTGCGACGAGCAAGGCACCACATGGCGAACCGAGCCTGAAGGTGCCCGGAGAAGACACCGCACGTGCCTCGGCACGGCACGCGGACAACGCGACACCGACCCGAACCGGGTCGACATCACGCCGGTCAAGGCAGACCGGCCGAAGGAGGTCATGATGCTCCGAACACGTATTCGTCGATCGGTGACGATCGGAGCCGTGGCGATCGTCACCGCCGGTGCGCTCGCCCACTTTCAGCCGGCGGCGGCATACCGGCCACCATCGCCTGCGACCTCGCAGGGGCAGACTTCGCTGCTGAACCACGCGGCACTGCTCGACGCCGCCGGCGTCGGCGACCAGAGCTGGTTCCTCGACAACATCCCGTTCCTCGACATCCCGGACGAGCAGATCCAGAACGTCTACCACTACCGCTGGTTCACGTGGCAGGAGCACCTCAACTACCTCGACCCGGCCAACGGCTACACGTCGAGTGAATTCCTCCCCGATGTGGGTTACAACGCCGCGGGCGGTGCCATCAACGCGGCTGCCGGACACGTGATCCACGACGGGCGGTGGGTCCGCGACCAGTCCTACCTCAACGACTACCAGAACTACTGGATGCGCGGCCTCGGCGCCGATCGGAGCCGTCAGTACACGTTCTGGGCCGCGAGTTCCTATTACGACCGCTTCCTCGCCAACGGTGACGCGGCGTTCCTCAAGCAGTTCGAACAGGATCTCATCGACCAGTACAACGGCTGGAGCAACCAGTTCGACTCGTCGCTCGGCCTGTACTGGACCTCACCGCTGCTCGACGCGATGGAGTACGACTCGGCGGCGTACCAGTCGAAGGACCACTTCGGCGGTGGCGCGGGCTTCCGGTCGAGCATCAACGCCTACCAGTACGCCGACGCCCTCGCCATCGCCAAGATCGCGACGATGAACGGCAACCACGACACGGCGACCGAGTTCACGAAACGCGCGAACGCGTTGAAGTCGAACATGGATTCGAAGTTGTGGGACTCGAACCGCAACTTCTTCTACCACCGCCAGCGGGACAACAACCCATCGGGCGCGCTGCTCAACGACCGCGAGATCTACGGGCTCTTCCCCTGGTACTTCAACATGCCGGACGCCTCGAAGAACGTCGCGTGGGCCCAGCTGTTCGACCCCGACGGCTTCGCCGCCGCCTACGGGCCGACATCGACCGAACGGCGCAGTTCGCTGTTCATGCACGAGGCCACTCTCGGCTGCTGCCGGTGGAACGGCCCATCGTGGCCGTACGCGACCTCGTTCGTCCTCGGTGGTATGGCCAACCTGCTCAACGACTACCCGGCGCAGCAGTACGTCACCCGGGACAACTACTACGACCAGCTCCGCACGTTCGCGCTGACGCAGCACAAGAACGGAGTGCCGTACGTCGCCGAGGCGCACCACCCGGACAACGACTCGTGGCTCTACGACGCGCCCGGCCACAGCCTCGACTACAACCACTCGTCATTCACCGACCTGGTCATCACCGGCTTGATGGGCATCCGCCCCCAGGCCGACGACACCGTGCAGATCAAGCCACTGGCACCGACGACGTGGGACCACTGGGCGCTGGAGAACCTGCCGTACCACGGTCACAACCTGACGGTGATGTACGACGCGGACGGCACCCACTACGGCAAGGGCAGCGGCTTCAAGGTCTACGTCGACGGCGTGCAGGTGCTCGGGCAGGCGACGGTCGGCAACGTCACCGTTGACGTCGGCGACGCCATCACCCCGCCGAACAACCCCCTGGTGAACGTCGCGGCCAACCGCACCCAGTCGCAGAGCGGCACCCAGCCGTCCGCGTCCTACACGTTCGGCGGCGGCGCCGACAGCGTCTGGAAGGCCGTGGACGGACGCACGAGCTACCACGACGTGCCGAACACCCGGTGGACGTCGTACGGCTCCCCGAACACGAGCGACTGGTACGCCGTCGACTTCCAGCGCAACACCAGCGTGGACAACATCCGTTTCTACCTCTACGACGACGGCCGGGGGGTGCGAACGCCCGCGAGCTACGACGTGGAGTACTGGAACGGGTCGAGTTGGGTCACCGTGCCCAACCAGGTCAGGCGGACCGGCTCGCCGAAGGCCAACGCGCTCAACGAGGTGACCTTCCCCGCGATCGCCACGAGCCGGTTGCGCGTCGTCGCGCCCAACCCGGGCGGGGGCAACGGCTGGGGTCTCGCGGAATTCGAGGTGTGGGTCGACTCCGTTCCGCCGCCGCCTCCGGCCGGCGTGATCAACGGCCCCGGCGGCAAGTGCGTCGATGTCGCCGGCGCGGACACGGGCGGGAACGGCGCCGCGGTCCAGTTGTGGACCTGTGAAGGCGCCTCGGTCGACCAGCACTGGACGCACCACGCGGACAGGACGGTGCGTTCGCTCGGCCGCTGCCTCGACATCAGCGGCAACGGCACGGCCAACGGCACCCAGGCGCAGCTGTGGGACTGCAACGGCACCGGCGGCCAGGCATGGGTGCAGCAGGCCGACGGCTCGTTGCGGAACCCGCAGTCGGGTCGGTGCCTCGACGCGCCCGGTGGTGCCACGGCCAATGGCACCCGCCTGCAGATCTGGGACTGCAACGGCGCGGACGCCCAGAAGTTCTTCGTGTCGGGCGGAGGGCCGATCACCGGACCGGCCGGCAAGTGCGTCGAAGTGGCCGGGGACGACAGCGGCGGCAACGGTGCGGCCGTCCAGCTGTGGGACTGCATCGCCACGGCGGTCGACCACCACTGGACGCTGACGCCCGACAACCGGGTGCGCACACTGGGGCGCTGCCTCGACATCAGCGGCAACGGCACGGCCAACGGCACCCAGGTCCAGCTGTGGGACTGCAACGGCACCGGCGGCCAGGCATGGGTGCAGCAGACCAACGGCTCGTTGCGGAACCCGCAGTCGGGTCGGTGCCTCGACGCGCCCGGTGGTGCCACGGCCAATGGCACCCGCCTGCAGATCTGGGACTGCAACGGCGCGGACGCCCAGAAGTTCGCGTTGAGCTGACGCCACGAACTGTGCCGGGCACGGGCGAAGGGAGCCCGTGCCCGGCACAGCGTTCGGACGTGATCAGCCCGACGGGACGGAGCGGCGCGCTCGGCCGACGGTGATCCGTCGGACCGCTGCCACCGGCCCAGTCAGGACCGGCTCCGCCTGGCGAAGCACGGCCGATGGCCACGTCCGACGTGGTCATCGCCGACGAGGGTGCCTGCGAGCAATTGCGTATACCTAATCGTGCAGGCACTCCTTGAGCCAGCGCGGGACATGTTGTTAGCGTTCACATCGCAGTCGCGCAGGTCGAGACACAAACCGCCAGGTACCGCACACCCATACGCGCCATGGCCCCATCACCGCGCGGTGGTCTTGGAGCGCTGTGACCCCAGCCCGCGGCCGCGGCCACGCGGCAGCTTGACCACGGCCTCTCCACCCGGCACAACCGCTGTCCGGCGGCCAGGCCTCGAACCCGGCCGAGTCGCCGACACTTCACCTCTACGGAGTGTCCCCATGTCTCCAGCACTGAGTCGGCGCACCGTGTTGCAAGCAGCAGGCGTGACCGCAGTGGCATCCGCCGTGCCCGTCATCGGCGGGCCCACCGCCCTGGCCCAGGTGGCGCCTGTCCGAAGCGACATCGGTGTGTCGGCCCACCCGTTCGAACTCGGGCAGGTCCGCCTGACCGAGAGCCGCTGGTTGGACAACCAGAACCGCACGCTCACCTACCTGCGGTTCCTGGACGTGGACCGGCTGCTCTACAACTTCCGTGCCAACCACCGGTTGTCCACGAACGACGTGACGGCGTGCGGCGGGTGGGAGCACCCCGACTCCGACATCCGAGGCCACACCCAGGGGCACTTCCTGGCCGCATGCGCGCAGGCGTGGGCTGTGCTCGGTGACGAGGAGTGCCGCGACAAGGCCGATCACATGGTCGCGGAGATGGCGAAGTGCCAGGCGAACAACGAGGCGGCGGGGTTCAACCCCGGCTACCTGTCCGCGTTCCCCGAGTCGGACTTCGACACCGTCGAGACAGGTCAGCGCAAGGGCGTGCCGTACTACGGCGTGCACAAGACGATGGCAGGGTTGCTGGACGTGTGGCGCTACCTCGGCAGCACGCAGGCGCGTGACGTGCTGCTGCGGCTCGCGGGTTGGGTGGACTGGCGCACCGGCCGGTTGACCTACGCCCAGATGCAGACGACGCTGCGCACCGAGTTCGGCGGCATGAACGCGGTGCTGACCGACCTCTACCAGCAGACCGACGACGACCGCTGGCTCAAGGTGGCGCAGCGGTTCGACCACGCCGCGGTCTTCGACCCGCTGGCGGCAGGTGAGGACCGACTCAGCGGGCTGCACGCCAACACCCAGGTGCCCAAGTGGATCGGCGCGGCCCGCGAGTACAAGGCCACCGGAACCACCCGCTACCGCGACATCGCCACCAACGCGTGGAACATCACCGTGGCCGCCCACACCTACGTCATCGGCGGCAACAGCCAGGCCGAGCACTTCCACGCGCCGCACGCCATCGCCGCGTACCTCAACGCGGACACGGCCGAGGCGTGCAACACCTACAACATGCTCAAGCTCACCCGCGAGCTGTGGCAGCTGCAACCGGACAACGCCGCCTACTTCGACTACTACGAACGGGCCTTGTTCAACCACCTGATCGGCCAGCAGAACCCCGCCTCCGCCCACGGCCACGTCTGCTACTTCACCGCGCTCAACCCGGGCGGGCGGCGTGGCCAGGTCGGGCCGTGGGTCGGCGGTGGCAGCTTCAGCACCGACTACGGCACGTTCTGGTGCTGCCAGGGCACCGGCCTCGAGACCAACACCAAGCTGATGGACTCGATCTACTTCCACAACGGCACCACCCTGACGGTGAACCTGTTCATGCCGTCGGTGCTGAACTGGTCGCAACGTGACATCACCGTCACCCAGACCACCACGTACCCGGCGAGCGACACCACCAGCCTCACCCTCACCGGCAACGTATCCGGCACGTGGACGATACGCGTGCGCATCCCGGGGTGGACCAAGGACGCGGCCGTCAGCGTGAACGGAGTCGTCCAGAACATCGCGACGACCCCCGGCACCTACGCCGCCATCACGCGGTCCTGGACATCCGGGGACGTCGTCACCGTCCGGCTGCCCATGCGCGTGATCATGCGGGCAGCCAACGACGACCCCGGCGTCTCCGCGATCACCTACGGCCCCGTGGTGCTGTCGGGCGTCTACGGCGACAAGCAGTTCAGCACACTCCCCAGCCTCGACGTGGCCTCGATCACCCGCACCAGCACGAGTGCGCTGACCTTCACCGCGACCGCGGACGGCTCGTCGGTCGACCTCGTGCCGTTCTACAACGCCCACCACCACAACTACACGGTCTACTGGCGCGCACCCGGTCGGGGAGCCGCGGCGGCGGCCGGCCTCAAGTTGGTCAACGCCGGGAGCGGCCTGGTCCTCGGCGTGCACGAGATGTCCACCGCCAACGGAGCTCCCGCCAAGCAGTGGAGCGACACCGGCACCCCGGACCACAGCTGGTCGCTGATCCCCGACGGGGCCTCCGTGCGGCTGCGCAACGGCAACAGCGGCAAGATCCTCGGCGTCGAGAACATGTCCACGGCGGACAACGCGCGCGTGCTCCAGTGGTCCGACACGGGCACCGCCGACCACAAGTGGACGGTCGTCGACGTCGGCGACGGCACCCACAAGATCCGCAACGCCCACAGCGGCAAGGTGTTGGGCATCCTCGACGCCTCCACCGCCCTCGGCGCGCAGGCCGTCCAGGACTCCGACAACGGCACCGCGGACAACCGCTGGCGGTTCGTGCCCATCGGCGCCCGCCGCATCCAGAACCTGGCCAGCGGCCTCGTCCTCGGCGTGCGCGGCATGTCGACCGCGGACGGCGGCCTCGTGGTCCAGTGGGACGACACCGGCACCGCCGACCACCTGTGGACCGCCGTGCCCGACGCCGGTGGCTACTTCAAGCTGCGGAACTCGCACAGCGGCAAGGTCCTCGGCGTCGAGAACGCCGCGACCGCCAACGGTTCCCGCGTGCTCCAGTGGGCCGACAACGGCACCAACGACCACCTCTGGCGGCTCCGCTACGGCACAGGCGGCTACTTCCGCATCCAGTGCGCCAACGGCGGCCGAGTCCTCGGTGTCGGCAACGCCTCCTCCGCACCCGGCGCGCAGATCGTCATCTGGGACGACAACGGCACCAACGACCACCTCTGGCGCTTCATCTAGGAAGCGTCCTGCACTTCGTCACCGCAGCCAGGGAACGATGGCGGCGATGGTGAGTTCGGCCTGGCAGTGCGCGACTCGTTCGGCGTAGCGGGCAGCCGGGCCGCAAACTGCTTGAGCTGGTTGAACCAGCGTTCGACCACGTTGCGCTGTTCGTAGCGTTCGGCGTCGAAGGCCGGTGGTCGCCCGCCGCGTGAGCTCAGAGCCGCGCGGCGGGCGACCCGGTCGGTGCGTTCAGGACAGGCGATTCGGCGCCCTGCTGCCGGTGTTCATCGCGTCGCAGCGGATCATCGTGCGCAAGACGTGAGGCGCCCACGCGGGCCCGTCGCCCGGTCGCGGCCGGGTGACGGGGCGTGGCCTCAGCTGTCGGCTTCCTCGCGTTGTCGCTCGACGGCGCCGGTGAGGTGGTGGAACGTGCGGGTCCGCCGCATCAGGCGGTCGAGCGCGGGCCGCCGGTTGTCCAGCACCAGCCGCGCGCCCGCGGCGGTGACCCGACGATGGGCCGCGAGCAGCGTCGACAGCCCGTAGGAGTCGCAGAAGCCGACACCGCCGCAGTCCAGCCGGACCGTGCGCACCCCGTGCCGGGCGAACAGTTCGTCCACCACGTCGAGCAGCCGGTCCCCGTTGTCGTAGACGATGTCCCCGGACAGGGCGATGCGCGCCGTGTGGGCGTCGACGATGGCGAGGGTGCAGTTCAGCGGTTGCGGGTTCATGCGGCAGGTCCGGGGGAGAGGGCGCGGGACAGCTCGTCGCGCGCGGCGTCGAGGATGCGCCTGGCGCGAGGGAAGTCGTGCAGCTCGGTCGCGAGCAGGGCCAGCGCGGGCAGCAGGTGCCCCGCCGGCACGCCGCGGGCGCCGAGGACGTCGGCGGTCCACGTCAGGAAACCGGTGAACAGCGCGTCGTCGTCGGTGTAGAGCGCGGTGGCGAAGAAGTCGACGATGTGCGCGAGGTCCTCGGCGGTGTGCTGGCGCTGGAGTTCGGTGTAGGAGGCCATCGCGGGAATCCGCCGCTCCAGGCCGGTGTAGAGGGCTTTCACGAGCTGTCCGCTGGTGCGCGACACCATCGTGTACTCCTGGTCGCCCAGGTGCGGCAGGTGGTCTATCGGCTGGTAGCCGCCGCGCGGACGGGGCAGCGGGCCGGTCGACAACCGGTCCGCGGCGGCGCGGGCGTCGGGGGCCCACACGTCGGCGCCGAGCAGCCGCGCGTACCGGCCGTCCGGGCCGAACGCGGCACCGCCCACGACCACGGGGACGCCGGTGGCCTGGCAGGCGGTGATGGTGGCGTGCGCGGTGGGCAGCCGGGTGGCCAGCGAGCCGGACAGCGCGACGGCGTCCGGCCCGGTGCTGTGCAGGTGGGTGATCAGGTGCGGTGCGGGCACCTGCGCGCCCAGGTAGTCGACGCGGAAGCCGCGCAGCTTCAGCACCTCGGCGAGCAGCCGCGCGGGGAGCGCGTGCCACTCCCCGTCGACGCACGACACCGTGATCCTGCCCCGGCTGACCGGCGGGCGTTCGACGGTCGCGGCCAACGACGAGACCACGCGCTCGTTGATCGCGGTGGCCGCGTGCTCCTGGGCGACGGTCAGGTGGTTGGCGGCCCACTCGGCGCCGACCCGCCGTTGCACCGCGCCGACCACGTCGAGCAGCACGGTCTCCGCGTCGAGCCCTCCGGCGAGGGCACCCAGCACCACCTCGGCCGCGCGGTCCTCGTCGCCGTCCACGACCGCGTCCCAGAGCCGCAGCGCGCAGCCGGCCGCCTGCTCGGTGGTCGTGCTCATGCGGTCCCCTGTCCCGTGTCGGCCACCGAGGTCAGGTGCCTGCCCCGCGGCGCGGTGATCGCCAGCAGGGCGATGTCGTCGTGACCGCCTGCGCCGATCCATTGCGACGCGATCATGTGCACGTGCTCGACGACCGCGTCGGCGGGCATGCCGGCGCACGCCGCGAGCACCCGGTGCAACCGGTCCTCGCCGAACATCTCGCCGCCGACCGGCCCGCCGACCGCCTCGGTGATCCCGTCGGTGTACAGCAGGCAGGTGTCGCCCGGCGCCAGGACGACCTCGGCGGTCACCGCGTCGACCTCGGGCAGGACCCCGATCAGCGTGCCGCGGGTCGGCACCTCGTGCACCTCGCCGGTCGTCCGCACGACCAGCGGCGCCAGGTGCCCGCCGCTGGTCACCCGCAGCCGCACCTCGGAGCCCACCCTGGCCACGGACGCCAGCACGACCGTGACGAACCGGGTGTCGTGCTCGCTGAGCAGCGCGCCGTTGAGCAGGCTCAGCATCCGCCGGTGGTCACTCGCCAGCGGCAGCAGCGCCCGCAGGGTGGTGCGGACCTTGCCGGTCATCACGGCGGCCGCCAGCCCCTTGCCGCACACGTCGCCGAGCACGGCCAGCGACTCGCCGCCCTCCACCCGGTGGACGTCGTAGAAGTCGCCGCCGACGCGTTCGGTGTCCAGTGCGGGCCGGTAACGGCCCGCGAACTCCACGCCGTCGACGCTGCGCAGCATGGGCGGCAGCAGTTCGCGCATCAACGTCTCGGTGATCGACAGCTGCTGGGTGAACATCCGCGCCGCCGACATCGCCGCGCCGGCGCGGGCCGCGAACAGCCGCGCGAACGACTCCTCGCCCTCGCTGAACGTCTGCCGCTCGACCCGGCGCAGCAGCACCAGCGCGCCGGCCGGGACGCCGTGGCCGGGCAGCGGCGTCACGACGATCGACCCCACCTCGCCGAACCCCTCCGGCACCAGCCAGGACGGCGCCGAGGACGGCTCGATCCAGCGCGAGGGCACCGGCGGGAAGCCCTGCAGGGCCTCGGCGAGGCCGGCGACGTCACGCGGGTCGAGCGCCATCCGCACGTGCACCGCGTCGGAGCCGCGCACGCACCACGCGACCGGGTGGTCGCGCAGGCCGCCCGGTGCGACGACCCACGCCGCGTCGGCCAGGTGACCCGCCGCGAGCTCGGCGGTGATCTTCATGCACCGCTCGGGGTTGAGCGAGGTCAGCAGGGCCGACGACACCTCGCCGAGCAGCGCCGTGCGCTCCCGCTCGACGCGCAGCGCCTCCCGCGCCAGCCGCACGTCGGTGTCCTCCACCAGCCACCACGTCACCGTGCCGTCGTCGTGGCCGACCGCGTGCGCCTCGAAGCTGCGGTCACCGAGCAGCCCGCGCACCGGCTCACCGCGCGCCGGGCTGAGCCAGTCGGCGAGGTCGGACAGCGCGAGACCGGGCCGTGCGTCACCGAACACCGCCCGCGCGGCCTCGTTCACGGCCTGGACCACGCCCGCCGCGTCGGCGAGCACGGCCGGACAAGGCGCGCGCAACCACCCGAACTCGGTCACGCCTCCCGGTGACCGGACGGCAGGACTGGTCTCCACCACGAACTCGTCGGCCCCCGTGCGGGCGCCTGCACCTCACTCGAATCTCAGACTCGCCGCCGCACGACAACCCGCCCACAACGGCCTTGCGACCCGCTCGGGCCCACCCCCAGCCTGCCAGACGACGCCACCCCGCGCGAACACCGTCGCTCCGGGACGCCCTCGGCCCTCGTCCGAGAAGCCGGGCGATCACAGCACGTGTTCCGCTACTCCGCCCGCGGATGCCGATGTGGAACGTGCCGCGCCGCTTACTCTGGTTACCGGGCGCGACGACGCGCGCAGGGCAAGGATCGTCCTCGCTCTGGGCGGCGCGTGGACACAGACGGGCACCGGCCTTGGCCGCAGCGGTTCGTCACCGTCATGCGGGCGTGGCGGATTGCACGGTCAGCTGACGGCCGGATGATCAGAACGCGGGTCTGGCGAGGAACCGGAACTCGCCCAGGTCCGTGCCGGTCGACCAGGCGTTGGCGTATCGCGGTGCCGACGAGTCGGGGGGGGAGAGGCTCACGGTCAGATGACCGTCATACGCCGGAGGGCCATCGACTCTCCGAGGCACAGCACTTCGACCACGTCGACTCCCTCGAACGACCGCAAGTTGCCTGATTGCGGGCGATCGTGACCGAGAGAAGTGACGCCGCGAGGGCTTCCGTTCGTCACCGGCAAGACGATTCCCACCTAGAGGGGGACAGAGCGACTCCAACAGCGTCGCCTCGACCCCGGCGGGGCGACGGCGGTCAGGGTTTGCCCATGATCCGTCCGATGCCGGGCAACCTGGTCGGGGCGGTCGGGGTTCGATGGCTGGGGTGCGGCTGGATGGCGTCGTGGTGGTGTTCGACGAACTCCTTGAAGCCTTCGAGGTCGGTGTCGGGGGTGGTCAACCCGGCCGAGGCGAGGACTTCCTCGTAAACGCCGTGCGGCTCGACCACCACGCGCAGGTCCAGCCTGGTGGTGGAGTCGTCGACCGCGTGGAAGGTCGCCGTGCCAGTGCGCGGCGGCACCGACGGTGCCCGCCAGGCGACGAACTCGTGCGGGCGCTCCTGGATGATCTCGCTGCCCGGCTCGGCGACCCACTCCAGCCAGCGCCCATAGGCGACGGCCACCGGCGCGGACACCTCTGCGGAACACTCGAACGACGTCGTCATCACCACACCTCCGCGGTCGGTGTCCGGGTACCCAGTCGGCCGGTGCCGACGCGCGTGGACTGCAGGCTCCCGCGTCCGGCTGGCTCAGCGCTGGCGTGGGCGGGACTCGGCGGCGACGCTCGCACCGGTGGCCCCGTCGCCGAAGCTGCTGTGGTCGCCGGCTGCCTCAGCTGATCCGGTCATACCGGGTGTGCGTCGGAGGTCATGGCAGTGCGACGGCTGTGATGCGGTGTCGGGTCAGTGCTTCGTCGAAGTTGCCGCGTTCGTGTGCGGCGACGAGGTCGTGGGCGATGTCGCGCAGCTTGCGGTTGGTGTGTTGGGACGCCTGCCGCAGCAGCGCGAAGCTCTGGTCGGTGTCGTGGGCGAAGTGGCGCATCAGCAGGCCCTGGGCCAGGCCGATGGTGTGGCGGGTGTCGAGCGCCGTGGTCAGGTGCCGCACCAGCTGCTTGCTGTGGCGCAGCACCTCGATGTTGTCCAGGGCGACGCCGGCGTGCAGGGCGATCATGAGGATGATGTCGTAGGAGTGGTCGTTGAACCGGTGGGATTCCCGCGACAGCAGCACAGCCGCGGCGGTGGGGGAGTGGTCGGTGGGCAGGGGCAGCGCGAGGCAGCTGCGGTGGCCGTGCACGGCGAGGCGCGAGGCGAACAGCGGCCAGCGGTGGTCCTGCCCGGTGTCGCCCAGGCGGCGCGGTTCGCGGTAGCGCAGCACCTCGCGGACCGGATCGCCCTCGTCCGCGGAGAGGTCGAGCGGCGGGTGACCGGTGGACGCGACGATGTCGACTTCACCTCGGCGGTCGACCGCGAGGAAGGCCAGGTCGCAGCCCGGGACGGTGCGGACCAGGTGTTCGGTGAACCGGCGCCCGACGGCTTCGTGCTCCTCGTCCTCGATCAACCTGCCCATCCGGGCCAATTCGGACGCCAGTGTGCGGACGGAGACGTCCTGGTCACGTGTCATCGATGCACCCCTCGACGGGCCGTGCCCCGCGACGGCCACGAGACCGGGCGGGACTGGGTATCGGGATGCTGCCCTGCTGAACACCTCCAGTCGGACAACCTAACGCATTCGGACAGCACCGCTCCTGCCGGTCGGGGTGTCCGGGGATGGAAGATCCCGATGCACGCGGCAGTGGCAGCGGGTCCCGCATCGCCACGCTCCACCCCGTCGCTGTTCACCTGGAACGCCACCGCCACCGGCAGCGGCTCGACCCTGACGATCACGCCAAGATCGTTTGCTCCCAATTTGCTCCCACGACAGCAGAACAGCCCACCGGTGAAGATCACCGACGGGCTGTCTGACCTGCGTTTATCTATGGTGGACGATACTGGGATTGAACCAGTGACCCCTACCGTGTCAAGGTAGTGCTCTCCCGCTGAGCTAATCGTCCGAGGCGGAGACGGGAATCGAACCCGTGTACAGGGCTTTGCAGGCCCTTGCCTAAGCCACTCGGCCACTCCGCCATGATTCCCGAAGGCTAGCACTCAGGAGTATGGCCTGAGCCCAAGGGGCCCTCTGCCGAGCGGATGACGAGACTCGAACTCGCGACCCTCACCTTGGCAAGGTGATGCGCTACCAACTGCGCTACATCCGCATGCTCCGAGGGATTTCTGGGAACTTTTCCCCTTTTGGGGGCTGTCGTTCCGGTCTTCCCCGGTGCGAGAGGAACTTTATTACATGGACCGCAGTGGGATCAAATCGGGGGTCCCTTGATCCCCCGGCAGGCCCGCTACCTGCGCTTTTACGTCAGATCGTTGGAGATCAGGTGGGTCAGGGCCTCGTCGACGTCGACCCACAGGTGCTCGTTGCCGGGCACCACGACGTCGTACGTCCGGTCGAGGAAGTCGGCGAGCTCCTGCGCGGACGCCTCGAACATGGCGTGGCCGGACGGCGAGCTGAGTTCGATCACCACGACCTCGGGGTCGTCGGCGGCCGGTCGGATGCGGACGTCGCCGTCACCCGCGTCGGCGATCAGGCCGTCGGCGAGGAGGTCGCGGGCGAACACCCACTCGACCCACCCGGCACGGCCGGTGCGGAACGCGGCGACTACCGCGTACGGGTCTTTCGTGTCATAGCGAAGCTCCACCTGCACCGGGACGGCCGGGGTCCGCGGCGCCAGCAGGTCGAAGACCGCTGTTGAGCGGAGTGTCACGTGGTCATTGCGCATCGTCGTTACCCTCTTCTCCCTTCCGGCCAATGGAACGACCGAGTTCTCTACTTGTGACGTATATGTGGCGAGGAACGCTCGAACCGAGGGTGTTTATCACCCGATTGGGGCCATATAACTCCACTGGGCGACCTCCTCGATGCGCTCCGTGTCCACGCCGTCGGGCTGGTCCCCATCTTGCTGGGTTTAACCTGAACCCGGTACCGGCTGTTGCGCGAATGTTGGACGTGAGGACCTCTCTGGTGGCTGACTCACCCGCTCCGCCGCGACGGGAACCCGATCGACGTCCCTCCGATGTGGAGCTCGTCGGACGGGTCGCGACGGGTGACCGCGCGGCGTTCGGTGACCTGTACGACCGCTACGCGAAGCCCGCGTACTCGCTGGCTCGGCGCATCTGCGTCGACCCCGGACTGGCCGAGGACGTGGTCCAGGAGGCCTTCCTGGTCCTGTGGCGCAACCCGGCGGGCTACGACCGGTCCCGCGGCGGCTTCGGCACGTGGCTGATGACTGTGGTCCACCACCGCGCCGTCGACGCCGTACGTCGGGAGAACACCCAGCGTAGACGAAGTGTCCCGCTGACCGACGAGCTGTCCGAGCGCAACATCCCGCCGTCCGACGGCGCCGACCACGCCGCGTTGACGGGTGTCGTGGGCGCCGAGGTGCGGGAGGCGCTGCAACGGCTGCCCGAGGACCAGCGGCAGGTCATCGCCCTGGCGTACCTGGGCGGTTACACACAGATAGAAGTCGCGGCGCTGACCGGCATACCCCTGGGCACGGTGAAGTCGCGCACGTTCGCCGCGATACGCAGGCTGCGGACCGTGCTGCAGTCGGCATGGGCAGGGGAAACCGGCGGAGACGCGCCGGGCAGGACGACGGGAGCACACCGGTGACCCGGGAGCAGAGGGACGACTGGTGCCCCCAAGAGGAGCTCGCGGTCGGGTTCGCGATGCACGCGCTCGAACCGGACGAGGAGACGCGGTTCCGCGCCCACCTGCCGGAGTGCCAGCGGTGCCGGCGGACGGTCCGCTCCACCCAGGAGGTGACCGCCGCGCTGGGCGGATCGGTTCGGCAGCACGAACCGCCCGAGCACCTGCGGTCCCGTCTGATGGCCGCGATCGCGGACACCCCGCAGGAACAGGCGCCGGAACGCGTGGCCGAGCCCGTGTCGCTGGACTCGCGGCGACGTCGTCCGTCCGGCGGATGGGGGCGCAAGGCGCTCGTCGCGGCGGCCGCGCTGATCGTCGTGGCGGTGGCAGGCGTCGCGGGCGTGCAGTTCGACCGGCTGAGCGACCAGGTCGCGCAGCAGGGGACGCGGGCCGAGCAGTTGGAGCGCGCGCTCCAGGTCGCCGCGGACCCCGAGACGAACCGTGCGGTGCTCCGGGCGAAGACCGGTGACCCGCTGGCCGTGCTGCTGTCCGGTGACGCCGACGCCGCCGTCATGCCGATGAGACTCCCGTCGAACGACGCGACGAGGCAGACTTATGTGGTGTGGGGCACCAGCACCAGAGATCCTGTGGCGTTGGCCACATTCGACGTCGCCGCGGACGGTTCGGACGTCCGACTGCTGCGGTGGTCGCCGGACGCGCACAAGCACAACGGCTTCGCGATCTCGCTCGAACCGGGCCGCGAGGCGCCCGCGTCACCGTCCGAAGTGCTGGCATCGGGCCAGGTCGGCCCCGCGTGAGGAACGCATGAGCGATGATGTGCGCATGACCACGGAGCATCGCGAGGACACCGCCGAGGGGGCGGAGCACCGCAGCTGGTTCCGGCGCAACCCGGCGCTGAACCTGACCTACCGCATCGGTGTCGGTGTGGTCGGCGGCTTGGTGCTGGTCGCGGGCGTGTTGATGATCCCGTACCCCGGTCCCGGGTGGCTCGTGGTCTTCGCCGGACTGGCGATCCTCGCCACGGAGTTCGAGTGGGCGGGGCGGGTGCTCCGGTTCGCCAAGCGCTACTACGACGCGTGGGTCGAGTGGCTGAAGCGCCAGAACCTCGTGGTGAAGGCCCTGGTGCTCGCGGCTACCGGGCTCGTGGTGGCGTTGACGTGCTGGCTGCTGGGGGCGTTCGCGCTGGTCGGCGGCTGGTTCGGGCTCGAGTGGGCCTGGTTGGAGAGCCCGATTTTTGGTTCGCGGGGATGATGTTGTAAGCTATGGCCACACCGCGAGAGCGGGAGTGAGAACCGAATACGGGCGTTTAGCTCAGCGGGAGAGCGCTTCGTTCACACCGAAGAGGTCACTGGTTCGATCCCAGTATCGCCCACAGTATGTTTGTGCAGGTCAACGGCTCGTAGACGATCTTCGTCTGCGGGCCGTTGATCGTTGCGGGGAGCAATTGGGAGCGGATGATCTTGACCACCTCCGTATTTGCGAAGGTGGTCATGGGTTCGTGCTCCCCGTTTGCTCCTGGGTTTGCTCCCAGCGGTGTTGGAGTGCGGTGAGCATGGTGTCGATCATGGGTTGGGTGACGTGGGAGTAGACGCCCATGACGCCGTGGAACTTGTGGCCGATGCGCTTGTGCTGGAGGACTTCGGGGACGCCGTGTTCGATGAGCCAGGTCTTGTGGGTGTGGCGTAGGTCGTGGAAGTGCATGTCGGGGTTGATCCGCGGTCGGTCGGTGGCGGTATCGGCGCGAAGGGCGGGTAGCCAGACGCGGCGGCGGAAGTTGGAGCGTCGGTGGAAGCCGCCGTCGGTTCCGGTGAAGACGAAGCGGGCGTGGGGGTGGCGGTCGTGGTGGTCGTCGAGCAGGTCGACCAGGAACCGGGGTAGTCGGCGTAGGACGCTCCTCCCGCTACGGGTGGCCTCATCGGCTGGCACGCGGCATACGGGTCGACGGGCGCCAGCGGGGGCGGATGGACAGTCGCCGCCCTGCGGACGCGAGGATCGGGATCGACCAGCGGTTCCCGCCGCACCGCGACGGACATGGTGTGTCACGTCCGGGCGATCGATGACCGCAGCACCGGATCCTCGTGATGGGTCGGACCGGTGAGCTCGCCCCGGACCGGCGTGTATGGGCGCTGGACAGTCGCCGTCCGTCGGCAGTCGTTCCATATCACGGTGTCCGGCGGATTCGAGTGCCGCCACGACTCTCACCGCCGCCTGCCGTAGGGCTGAACACGATCCCCGGGCCCTACTCGACACGACGCTGTTCCCAGCGCTGGATGATCCGCTCAGCGGTAGCCCGGTCGATCCGGTCGAACCTGCCGTCGTGACGCCCGCGGTGCCAGTCCTCCAGGACGTAGCTCCTCTGCCAGCCGGTGCCTAGAACGTAACGCTGCTCTCTCTCGGCCCCGCTGGGAACCACCCACGTGCGGAGTAACCCGGTGGGGTCGTCCGCCGTGGCTCCCCAGTCCACCCATGCGAGGTAGGAGTACTCGTGTCCGTCCTCCTCATGCACCCGCCCCGCTCCCGTCAACTCAACGCCGGCAGAACGACGCCGGATCCTGCAGCGCAGGACGGGGTTCTCGTGACGATGGCGAAGTGCTCATACTGCCGTTCCACCTGGATCTCGCTCTCAGTCAGGGGAGGGAAGCGCCCTCACCAACGAAGGCATGCCCATCATCCTGCCCTTTCAGTGCGCGGGATGCCGTGACGGGCACGGCGTGTTCGACTACCGGGGTCGTCATGACGGTCTGACCGCCGTGGGCACGGGACGGCGCGCATCCCCAACCCCAACCTGCTGGTCACCTCATGGACGGCCTACCACACCGGTCTGCCACCGCTGAGCTACTGCGCGCTGTCTGCCAGGCCGACCGCCAGCTGAGGATGCGTCCGCGTTCGAGCGGGGTACGTTGCCGCCGATGGTGCGGGAGGCTGCGGACGCGATGGAGGCGGAAGTGCGAGTGTCCGTGGACGTGGCACACCAGTACGTCCGCTGACCCCCGGACCCCAGTTCGTTCCATACGGGCGGGGAGCCGCGAGCGGCCACGATCGACTACATGGTTGAGCAGGGGCTCGGTAAGGGCTTGCCGCGGCTGGAGGTGTCGGTGGGTCTGACGGGTTCCTCGGTTGTCCAGTGGTCGGTGACCACACTTGGTGTCGTGAGTTCCGTATGTGGTCACTCATGTTCGAGGTTTGTCGCAGGTGCGGTTGAGTGCTGTTACCTGCGGTTTCGTGCCGTTGGGTGCAGTTGAAGACGTCTCTGAGGACTTCTACTGTGTCAACGTAGATCAACATGCACTCTGACCTGCGGAAATGAGTCTCCAATACGTTCCGTGGGTGCAGTTCACCGTGACTGGGAGTCGTTGGGTGCTGTTGGGCGCGTCCTGCGGCTCCCAATCTGCTCCCACAGCGCTGCTCCCAGGGGTTGGACGGACGCGGCATTTAATGAGGATGCCGCCCAGTCACTGTCATCGGCGGATGTCGAGTCCGGTGATTGCTACTTGATCGGTGATGACTGGTAGGACGTGCGCACTCCGGACGCGCCTCGTTTGACCGGTGTGGTAGAGGGCGTGGGTCGAGGTAGGCGATCAGGCTGGGGTGGCAGGACTGTGCGGGGAGGGATGTAACGGTGGTGTAGCTGTCCCAGATACGAGTACAGGCGACCCAGCAGGGGGTGGAGTGTCCGAGGACTTACGTTCGGTGGTCGAGGCCGTCGGGGCTGTTGGAGAGTGGTTCTCCGGTTCGGCGTCCGTGCTGGCGTTTGTGGCATTCTTGTTCGAGTTTGTGCGCGGTCGTGGTGAGACAAGGTCGTTTCGCCCCCTCTTCGGTTGGCTGACGGCCGCGTTGGGCGCGGTCGCCATGATCACTTCGGTGGTGGCACTGCGTGAGCGCGGAGTGCGACTGTGGGAAGCTGACGGCCGAGTGCTGGCCGGGTTTCTGCTGATTGGCCTCATTCTTATAGTGGTCGGCTCGCTTACCGCTTTGTTCACCCCGTCGTCGGACCTGTCCGTGTTGCGGGAAATTGCCGATGCAGTGGACCGCGCGATTCACCGTGAGCAGGAACCGAGTGACTTTGTGGCGTCGAATTACGTTCCGTTGCGAATCGAAAGGGTCACGGAGGTTACATGGTACGGGAGAAGTAGGCCTTCGTCGTCACGGTTAAGAAGTACCCGGATGCCAACGGCATCTGTGTCCGTTGTCGCCGGACCTGCCGGCAGTGGGAAGACCGTCGCCTTGTGGCAGTTCGCCTCCGATATCTGTCGCACAGTGCGATCGGACCGCCGACCGCGGGAGCTCGTCGTACATGTAAGGGTCCGTATTTCCGATGTCGACGGTCCGATCGACGAGGATCTCATCCGCAGCCATCTCGCGCGGTCGGTATCCAGGGGCAACACCGCGCTCGCTGCGAAGTTGGAGTCATACCTCGCGGTAGTCAACGGCCCGCGCTGGGTCTTCGTGTTCGACCTAAATGCCGAATTGACTCGTGAACAAGAGATCGAGTACTTCGAGGCGCTGCGCAACTTCATGCGGCATCGCGATCGCGACCGCGCTGTCATCGCGGTCCGTGACGGTTTCTTCGGTGCGCATCCGGTATTCGTCGTGTGTCCCCCTGACCGGAACCAGGTACGCGAACTGCTGGCGAAGCAGGGCATGGCGTTACCCGACGCACGTTTCCCGCCCGAACTTCTCAGAACGCCGGATTTGCTCATGAAGTTCGGCGCACATCTGGATGCCGGTGAAGAAGCCGTCGAATCGTTCATTGGAAGCCGCATTGATCGGCAATCGGATCCAGGGCCGCTTGACGAGCCATCGCGCGAACAAGCGGAATATGTTGCCTATCATCTGTTGATGGGATCCCCGGTGGACGACGTGGCGGCACTCCTGACAGTTCGGCTAGGACGCATTGAACGCGGAGCGTTCGCGTTCCGATTCTCAGTCGTCGGCACACACCTGGCCGCAAGTCATATGTTGCGGCACCGGCTGGACAGCATGATCCTCGATATGGTCCGCACGGAAGCGGCCCGTGAGGTGCTCTTGGCGGTTCTGACACGCGCCGACGACGCGTACGCAGCCCGCGTGATGGAACGGGTCACCGATCTGGTCAGGATGCAGTGCGATGTGCCGACTACGTCGAATGAACTGCCGCCTCTGGGTTCGTTCCATTGGTCGCCGGAAGTACTGCATGCGCTGCGGGTCGTCTGCGATGCCGATCGTGCGCGTCCCCGGCTACTAATACCTTCTGAGCTAAGGGAACTGGCGGACCGCCTGGTGTGGCAGGCGGTGTTCGGCGGCGGCCAGCATGAACGGGAAGCCGCAGCTGCACTCGTCTCCCTGTGCACGGCGACGCAGGTTCTGGAGTTATACCGGCAGGCCATTACGCTTAGATACGATCGACGGACCACTTCTTATATCGCGATGCAGCTCGGCGATGAATTGACGTACGTCGAGCGCGTGGTCATGCTGAGTCGCGCTGTGGGTGCCTGTGCCGACGGGCCGGTGTACATGCTACCGAGCTCCGACCAGGGGCGTGGTCTCTTACCGCGTGTCCTCGAAGGGGTCGTCACGACAGCGATGCCAACCTCGCTCGGGTTGGCCATCGTTCTCGCGGCCTATGCAACGAATGCGGCCGATATCCCGTTCCGACTCATGCTCTACGGCTCGGGAGCACTGCTGGCCCTGCTCGCCTGGCGCCTGCGAGCAGGGATAGCCTCACTGGGGCGTTTTGAGGCCCGAGGGCTTAGAGTTCTGACGTACGTCGGTGGATTTGTCTGTGGGCCGGCTGCCCTTAGTCTGACTCTCGCTGTGGTGACCTTTTCCGGCAATCTCCTGCAAAATATAACTCTGCTCTGGGTGTTCAGTTGGCCGTTGGCGATGATCGCCGCCGTTATCCATGACCCATTTGGTAAACGTCCATGGATCTTCCCTCAGGGAGTGCTGCGTGCGATTCCGCATTATCGCGAGCAATGGAGTCACCATGCCGACGCGGTCTTGGATCGCTTGCGAGGTCTCCGCTCGACGCCGAAAGTAATTCTACTGATCATAATGGGCGCTGTACTCGCGATCCTGCCAGTGGACCTGCCGATCCGTGGTGACATTGAACAGAATATTGACTACCCGGCGCTCATCATTGTCGTCATCGTAGGGTTTGGATTGATGAAACAGCCCGTGCATAAGCTCGCGTCGGAGGATGTCATCGCCGCTAGCATCGTCGCGGGAGAGATGACTGAGGAGCGGTTGTTCGCTGAGATTCGCGAGCGCGCCGGACGCAGTCCCAGTGAACTGCTTGCTTTGCTCCAAGTGCTCGAGGCAGCCCCGCCAGGAGCGCTGCGGTCGTGCGTTTCCATCCTCCAATCGCTGGACACGCTGCTTGAGTTCGTCGAACGCACGCTGCCCGCTCCGATCAAAGGCTCCGCCGGTGCTGTGAAACCGGACCTATGGCGCTATGCGCCCCAGACCAGTCCGAGGGAACTGCTCGACTGGGCGATCGAGCACGATCGCTCGCAGGGCGGGTCGGTCGTCCGACTCGCCCACTCCCCCCGGCACCGTGCGCTGCTCAGCGCGGCGATCAGTTATGCCATGACCGAGGTCGGGTGAGCAGTTCGCCAGTCGCCGCCGAGGGTACATGGCCGAGTTGAAGCCGCGTCTCCGTGCAGGTTCTGCCAGCGGATGTTGGTATGTAGCACGTAGAGGATGCGCTGCAGAACGACCGGTTCGGTCCGGACGAGCTGAGCTAGCGGTCGGCCGGACGGACCATCCGCCAGGCCGACCGCGAACTGGGGATGATGCGGGTTGTGGTGGAGGAGGCGTCCGCGTTCGAGCGGTATACGTTGCCGCGGATCGTGCGGCAGGCTGCGGGCGCGAAGGAGGCGGAGGCGCGAACGTTCGTGGACGTGGCACGCCAGTACGTGAACAACGTGGGCTTCATTTCGGGGCGCCTGGCCGCCAGGGAACGGCTGGACGCCAAAGGCTGGGCGGCGCTGGCCATACGGGAAGCGGGCTGGCTGTGCTGGGCCATCACCGCGGACCGCAGGCGTCGCAGGGAGGGTGGGACGCGTTCGGTTTCGGCGCGGCCTTGGTTGAGGTAACGGACCGGGAGGTTGGCGCTGCCGGGGTAGCCCAGGGCGCGGATCTCGGCGAGCAGGTGGGTGACCGGGACGTCGGGTTGCTGCGCCAGGCGAGCACGCAGGTGGTCGCGGTAAGGGTCGACCATGCTGCGCCGGTAGGGCGGCGGACGCCGCAGATCCTCGGCGGAGGGGATGCGGGCGTAGCGCTTGACCGTGTTGAGCGACACCCCGAGTCGTCGTGCGCATTCCAGCAGCCCGACGCCTTGGTCGAGCAGGCCGTGGACCGCGGCGTGCCGCTGCAGGGCCCGCTCCTCCGCGGCCTTGGTGCGCCGTGCCGGTCGGACGTACCAGCACGTGCTGTGGGCAGTTACGGTCTTCTCCACCGCCGCCACCAGGTTGCTCCAGATGTGCCACCGGTCGCCGATCTGGATCGCGTTCGGGGCGCCTTGGCGGACGGCTTCGGCGTAGGTGGCCGAGCCGTCCCGACAGACCATCCTCACGCCGGGATGCTCGCGCAGCCAGGCGGTCAGGGTCGCGGCCCTGCGGTCTGGCAGCACATCGACCCGACGGTGGGTGACCGCGTCGATCAACACGGTTGCGTAGCGGCGACCACGCCGCAGGGCGAAGTCATCGACTCCCAGCACCTCCACCGCCCCGACCGGCGGATCGGGCAGGGCGTGCACCAACCGCAGCAGCGTGCTTCGACTGGCAGGCAGACCGAGTCCTGCGGCCAGACGTGCCCCGGTCCTGCCCGCCAACGCCAATCCGATGCACTCCAACGCAGTGCGCGACGACAGGGTGCGCCGCGCGTGCCCGACGGTCAGACCCTCGACCTGCTCGGCGAACGTCCCCACCACGCAGCCCTGGTCGTCGCAGAAGAACCGGCGCACCCGTAATCGCAGCACCACCGGCCGGCCCGTCGCCGGCACATCGTCCAACTTCCGGTCATAGCGGCTGTGTACCCGACCCGACCGGACACCACAGGAAGGGCAGCGTGCGGTCCTCACCCTCGTGCACGCCCAGATCCCCACACCCGAGGAGGTCCGCTCGACCCGCTCCACCACCACACCGGCAAGGTGCGGCAGCAGCGCTGCCAACCAGTCACGATCACACTCCGCCCATGATCACAGGCTCCTCAGCACCCACCAGCGGTCACCCAAACTCGTTGATCACGCAATCAGTGACAGAACCGCTCGTTTGACAGACCCTCCTCTACCTGCGTGGATGAGGTTATCGGCAGGCACAATCCCACAGGCTGGTCCGGGACGGGACAGCAGAGTGGAGGGCAAAACGAAAGCCCCAACCACTGGGTGGCTGGGGCCGGGTGTCGAGTCGGTTCGGACCAGATGCTAGAACTGTTCACATCGGATCATCCACCGCTCCCCTGTAACTAGCATAGCACGTTCGCGCGTTCTCACCAGGTCGGATCACGACTCGTCCATCTCGATTGCCGGGATGGCGACGTGGTGCCACGCGCCCAGGTCCCGAGGATCGAAGAAGGCATCGGCCCGCAGTGGTGTGGAGAACACGTCGACGTAGGACACCTCCAGCCAGTAGAAGACCGTTCGAGGCGATCCCCCCAAGGCCTTAACAGCCTCCTCGAACGCCGCGGGCAGGCCACTGGTATCGCTGCCGAGCCTCGCGGTGAAGACCGCCACTTTGCCTGCGCCGAGGACGGTGGGACCGACCAGTGGTCCGTTGCGGCCGTCGGAGCGCCACAGCCTGCCGGCGACTCGCAGCGCGGGCCCTTCGCCGGCGTTCTCGACCGGGATCAGGAAACGGTCGCCGGTGTCCTCGACGAAGGCGTAGGAGCCGACTGCGGGCGGGGTGAGCACGAAGCGCTCCCGCGTCGGCGGGTGCGCCGCGAGGTTCCCGGAGAAGTCTGGGAACGACACCGACTGGTGTACCGGGAGCAGGAGCGGGTGACGGCTGATCACGAGTGTCCGGCGCGCGTGGGCGAGTTGCCGGTCGGTGCGGGCGAGCGCCTCGCGCGACAGGTGAAGCGCGGTTAGCGCGGCGGTGGCGGAGGCGAGAGCCGACAGGGCTCCCACGACCGCCCCGGCGCGCCCGTCCGGTCCGCGCGCCGCGAACCACACCGCGGCGCCGATGGCGGCGACGACCACGACGGCGACCAAGCCCAGCGGAGCCGGGCGCCGGGGCGTGCGTGCGCGTCGGGCTCGCACGCTCACCGCCGCAGCGCGAGCCCGGCGTCTCCCCAACCGGACTTCGCGATCGTGACGTGCCTGTCCCGCCACACCACCAGCTGCGACTGGGCCAGGATGCGGAGTAGGCGCTGCCGGTCCCGCAGGTCGTAGCCGAACAGCGGAATGGCGCGGGCCTCGTCCTTGGCCTCCATGCCGGCGAACACGTCTTCCTCCGCGACGGCCTGACCCAACCGGTCGGAGAACGCCGCGTACAGCGCCTGGTACGCCTGCTCGAACAACCGGGACAGGGCGCTGTCCGGTGCCATCGCGTGCCGGCGGCCGTCCACCGCCACGACATCGATCACACCGGTCGCCTTCGCGTAGGCGATCGCCTCTTTGATCCGGCCTGCGGCCCGCTGGTCGGCGCCCTGCCCGATGCCGCGCCTGCCCAGCAGGGGTTCCAACTGACCGAACGGGACGCTCGCGGTGCGCCTGCGGTAGCACTCTGCGGTGAGCCCGGCGTATACGCGCCACAGGTGCTCCAGGTATCCCAACTGGAGCGGCTGTCCGACGATCGAGAAGGTGCCGTCGGCTTCGCGGCGCACCAGTCCTACCGCAAGCAGCCCGTCGATCACACGGTCCAGCAGAGTGCCGTTGTCGGTGCGGAACGGGCCGGTGCGCATGCTCGCCATCGTCAGCCCGCGCGGCCGCGAGGACAGCCGCCGGATCGCGTGGTCCGCCGCGTCGATGTCGGCCAGGTGCTCCGGCGTGAGCTTGACGTAGGTGCGGGTGGCCGACCTCGACAGCCACTCGCCCCCCTTGCCCGGGAATGCCGCATCGATCCGCAGCACCTTCTCCGCCAGTGCGTCGATGAGCGACCAGTACCGGCTCTCGTCGTCGTTCTCGATGACCGCCCATTGGACGAGCAGGGCGGTGCGCTCACCCTTCTCCTTGCCGCCCAGGATGTGACCGCGACGCTGGAGTTCGAGCAGTCCCAGCAGAGACCGGCACCCGGTGTCGGTCTTACGGTCGCGCAGTACGGTGACCTCGGCGATGTCGACCGACTCGAGGCCGGGCGTGGTGAGGATTTGCCGGAGTTCACCGCTGAGCTTGCCCGGGTCGCCGTAGACGACGGTGACCTTGCGCCCGTCCCGGCGCAGGCGTGAGATCAGGGGTATGAAGTCCTGGTCGCCGGTGACGAGGAAGAACTGGCCGACACCGGCGTGCAGGTAGTCCATCGCGAGCACGGTGAGGACGATGTCCGCCTGCTCCTTGGTGCTGCGCACTGTCTCCGGCTCGATCATGTGCTCCCGCATGGCCGCGGAGATCGTCCCGTCGAACTTCGCGGCGGCCATGTGCGCATGGTGCAGCCGGTCACCACACCGGCGGCTGGCGAACGCCCACAGGTCGTCGATGTAGGACCGCTCGACGACCTTCCCGCGTCCCAGGATCGCCCCGGCCAGGTTCTCCCAGTCGATCAACAGGACACCCTCGTCAGATGGACTCATCGCTCTCCCCTGGGCGGAGTGGGGGCACGCCCGGGGTGGCCCGGTCGTCGGACAGGTGGTTCAGGAACGTTTCGGCGCCCACCAGCGTGCGGTACAGATCGTCTACCACGGCGGTCAGCAGGTTCACCGGGAACTGTTGGTAGTCCTCCGCATGCGCGACACAGGTGAGGAACTGGCACGCGGCTGGGACAGCCAGCAGGATGGTGCGGCACAACCGCTCCGGTGGCGAGCCGTGGCTGCCAGGCGTGCGCGCCAGCACCGCCATCAGCCCTTCCCACGGTTCCGCTGGCACCGGACCGCCGGTCGCCCCCAGGGCGGTCGCGAGTTCGGCGTCGACCCCGACCAGCATCCGCGGCGAGTTGTTCTGGGCGAGGTCCCACAGCCGGGACACGACGGACTTCCCGTTCTTCACGTTCGGCCGGTACGAGTCCGTGGTGCGCACCTCGTCCACCGCCTCTACGGCGCCGGCCAGGAAAGCAGACCAGTCCGGGTCCGACCGTCTCCGGATCCGGTTGAAGAACGGCTGCTGCTGCGCAGGGCCCCGTCGGTGCACGGCGACCAACCGCCGGACGAGTGCCTCCTCCAGCGCGAACACGGCCCGGTGCACGCGGGTGATGTCGATCTCGTCGGCGTCGAGCGGCGCCTCGATCCGCCGCGTCACGTCGGTGATGAAGCAGGTGATCTCCAGGTTTCCCACGCCGGGCACCCAGTCAGGCCAGGTCACCGGCGAGTAGCCCTGCCCAATCTCCAGTTCGCGACGGGCCAGCAGCACGACACCGATCCGGTGCGGGTCCGGGCGCGGGTGCGCCAGGACTGCCAGGAACTCCGGGCGGTTGCGCTCCAGCAGGCCCACCAAGTCGAGCATGAGCGCGTTGGCGTTGGTGAAGCCGCTGCTCCTGACGATTAGGACGCCGATGCCCCGGTCGAGCAGCAGCGGTTGCAGGCGGGCGGCGTAAGCGTTGCGGTCGCCGGCGAGGCTCAGCCAGTAGGTGTTCAATGGCGCGTCGGCTGTCGAGTCGAGCCGGGCGATCGTCTCGGCCACCCTGGTGGGTTCCGGGTCCCCTGTGCGCATCCCGCCTCCTAGAACGGCCGGACTGCGGCGGCGATGCGCCCGAGCAGCCGGATTCGAGGACGCACCACGCCCGATTCGAGCATCAGAAAGTTCGCCCGGGTCGCGGTCGACAACAGGTCCTCCGGCGACGTCCCGGCGCCGGTGCGCTCCGCAAGCGCGATGAACTGCTGCAGGGGCAACGAGAAGGTCTCTGGTGAGGCGAGGACGAGCGCGCGCAGCGCCGAGTACACCGAGTGGAGCCACGGTTCGTTGGCACGACCGGTCGGCGAGAGATGGTCGGCCGCCGCTCGCTTGAACATCTCGTAGTGGTGGTTGTGCACGATGGAGGCGTGGCCGAGGCAGGAGTTGGTGAACTCCACAAACAGCTCGGGGGTCACCGGGGCCAGGCAGGACGAGGGGCGTTGGCTGTCGATGAGCCAGTCCCAGAACGACACCAGCAGCTTGCCGGTGAGGAACGGGTGGCCACCGGTCTCGGCATAGACCAGGTTCACGAAGTCCGGGTGCAGGTCCACGTGGCTGCTCATCATCTTCTGCACCAGTTCATGGAATTCGCTCACCGAGGTGGCTGCGGCGTCGTGCGAGAACAACGGGAAGGGGTCCTGCATGACGACCGGGCTGAGCTGGTTCTGGTCGGTGAGGATCCAGTGGGCGTTGGGCTGCTGTCCCATGAAGATGAGCAGGTTGTCACGGGTGAAAGCGACCAGCTGGTTGAGTAGGGGCTGGACCACGGTGTAGCGCAGTCCCGGATCCCGGATCATCGAGGTCCGCAGGTCGCCGAACAGCGTTTCATACTCGTCCAGCACCAGCACGACCCGGGCTTCGGTCGAAGCCGACAGGCATTGCGCGACCGTGCTGCCGACGAAGTCCTCGTCCAGCCGGTCACCGGACCTCAACGCCCGGCGTATTGCACCGTAGAACACGTCGCCGTCGGCCATCTGCCCGGTCGAGTCGCAGGTTTGCGCGACCACGACGGACTGGCCCGAGGTAGAACCGAGGTCGGTGGCGCATGCGGTGGTCTTGCCGCTGCGCCGCACGCTGCACCACAGCCGCACGCCGTTGCGGCGCTCGAAGGACTGCATGAGTCTGCGCACGCTGGTCCGGTAGACGTGGCTGTACCGGGTCAAGAACGGGCTCTCCAGTGGGAACTCGGCGGCGAAGTTGAAGTCGATTGGCCGCTGCCCGGAGGCGGACTTCGTCTCGTAGACGAGGTCTTCCAGCAGCGCGACGAGCCGGGTGTGCGGTTCCTCCGCCGCCGCGCCGCCGCCGGTGGCCACCACGATGTCGGACAGCCGCTCCGCGCTGAGTAACTGGATCCGCAGGTCAGCGCGCAGCGGTGCGATGACGGCGCCGACCGCGCGCCCCGCAGCCTCCTCGATCTGAAGCCGGTCGACGAACCTGGCGGAGGTGTAGCAGTGCACCTCGATACGCCGCGACCCCACCGTGCTGGGTGCGCCCTGGAGGGACACCTCTAGGCGGCGGTTGCCGTCGGCGTACTGCGACAGGGCCGGGAGCGGCGCGGCCGAGGGATCCTTGGTCAGCAGGACGTCCAGCGCGCGGACGAACGGCAGCACGGAGTCCTGGAGCCCGTCGAGGAGGTCGCCGGGTTGCAGGTTGCCCATCAGCTCGCGCAGGTCGTCGGCGGTGAGGAAGGGCAGCACGTGTACCCACGAGCCGGGGAAGCGCGGCAGGATCTTGCTCCCCACGGTGTCGAGCCTGGCGTTCGAGTAGCCGATCAAGATGCCCGAGGTCATCGCCGAGCAGAGCTGCCTGAGATGCCGCGTCGTGCCGGAGTGGTGGGCCTCCGCCAGCCTGGCGGAGTAGAACTCCAGCGGCAGGTCGAGGAAGCGCTGCAAGCCAGCCAGGGACTTGGTGATGGCGTAGTGCGCGCCAGCGGTGTTGTGCCCCATCTGGTAGCGGTACCCGCGCTGGAAGATGTCCGTCGCGTGGTGGCTGAGCCCGGCCTTCACGAGGTTGAGCCACAGCCCGGGCTTGTCACCGGACTCCAGCTCTGGCAGGAAGGCTTCGAAGTACTGGGAGAGCGTGTCGCGGTAAAACGTCGCCCACTGGAAGATGTGCCGGCGACCGAGGTCTTCGAGGTCTTCGCTGAGCCGGTTCTTCGAGTACGTCAGCGGCGTGCTGGACCGGTCTCTGGACACTGGGCCGGGACTGCCCGGTGGTAACACCGGGCGCGGCCGAGAAGCGACCGGTGGCGGCCCCTGCCGCGGGCCCGGGATCGGCACGCCCCGGTCGGACTCGGTGGACTCGGCGAGCTCCGTCGACGGGGGAGCAGGGTCGTGTGCGTAGTCGTCGGCCTCCGCTTCGGGCCGGTGCCCCGCGCGCTCGGCCCGGAGCAGCGCTTCGGCGAGAGTCTCGGTCAATGCCCGGCGGCGCTTGGGGAGGAAGCCCGCCAGGCACGCGTGGAGCTGGGCGGTGTAGGACAACAGGTCCGCAGGGTCCGCCGATCCCAGCAACGCCCGGAACTCCGCTTCGGCGCGTGCCGGCTGCACGGTACGGTTCAGCTGCCCGATCGTGGCCAGCGCCTGCGCCACCATGGGGCGTCCGTCACCGTTCTGTGAAGACGGCTGCTCGACCGCCGCGGCCCGGTGCGCGTCGGCGTGCTCTCCGTCGTCCGTCATGGGGACGGGCAGCGCCGAGGACTCGGCACGGCGCACCTGGAGGCGCCCGACCAGTACCTCCTGCAAGCGGCGACGGCGTTTGGGCAGGAAGACCGCGATCGCCGAGTCGATGCGCGGCCCGATTTCCCGCAGCTCCGCGTCTGAGCAGCCGGTGATGATCCCGGTGAGCAGCTCCTGGGCCTCGGCAGGGCGTACCGAGTCGTTCAGCTCACCCACCCGGTGCAGCGCTTCATCCCACCTGCTCATGCGGCCCAACTTCCCATAGCGGATTCGAAAGTCTCAGTTCCGAACCTGTTGCGGGCAGGACGGGTGCTCCCTATGTAGTGCCGACGGCGGACGCCGTTACGCACGCCCGAACTGCGGATGGGACCACCCGCGACCAGCTCTCGGTGGAGCGGCCCAACCTCGATCAGCGCGCGGTGGTGGAGGACTCGTGATGCGTGTCCTGGTACCCCCTGTGCTTGCCGAAAATGTCATCCACGCAGGTCAGGAAGCGTGGCGGTACTTGTTGAGGATGCCGCCAGACCGCTGTCGTCGGTGGAGGCGTTGTCGGGCCGGTCGGACAGCGGGTGTGGGAACAGTCGGTCCGTCGCTGCGGCGTTGCGGTCGGACGGGGCGTCGCCAGTCCGGGCCATGTAGTAGGCCGCGTTCTGGTGGGTAGCCGCCGGAACGCATCCCGGTGCCTCAGTGGGGTGGTTCGGGCGGCCATCTCGTCACGCTGGTGCCCGCCAGGTGCAGGAAGCGGTCGTCGAGTCCGCAGGTGAACGCGGCAGGCGGGTTGCGCAACGTGTACGCCGGTGCCGCAGGGCCGGGATGGCGTGGTCGCGCCATCTGCGAGTGACGCGGCGGACATAGCCGTATCGCTGAAGTGCTCAATCCTAGTGAAGTCTGGTCACTTGCGCCGAACGCACATGTGTTCGACGACTGTTGCGGTCGGCGGGGGCCTGAGGTGGGAGGAAGATGGGAGGCGATTGGGAGGATTCAAGGAGAATGAACCGGAGTGAACTGCAATGAAGTGCATTCACCTGCACCGTCGTCACCTGCTGATTTAGTGTTTCCGCAGGTCAGAGGACGATGTGGGCAATTTTGTGGGTTGGGTCTGCAACATATCGGTTGGTCAAGTGGTCGTCTCTTCAGGCTCTGCTGAAGGCGATCTGCGGTGTCCTGCATGACTCTATCGCTCCGCTTGGATGCTGCCGTTCGAGGTGCTTTTGCCGGCAGCAGAAGGGGGACAGCGCGGCATCGCGCAGCCGGCGGTACCGGTAGTCCCGGTTGCGGAGGCTGTCCCCGCCCTCCGATGAACCAGACTGCGCGGTGGCAGGTGCGTCGGCGCGTTCCGTACTCACCGGCTGCAGCGATGTCCGAGGTCGCGGGCTGGCGCCCTTCCGTGCGGTCGTAGAGCGATGCGGTGCCGATCGGGCGGTTGTGTCAGGAGTGGCGGGCGACGGCGTGTGGGGTGCCAAAAGTCGGCCTTGCAGCTCTGACCCGCCAGTTCAACCGGCGTAGCGTCGTACTGTCGATCAAGTGGTGTCGAAGATGCAGCTATCCTGGCTGCGGCCGCGATGTTCCCGGCGAGAACTGTGGGCACTTGACGAGTTGTCATTTGGGTTTGAGGGCGTTGGCTGCGGCTTTTCGGATCGTAAGGTCGAGGGCCGTGTTGTCGGCGAGATCTGCGAGCAGGGTCCTGGCGCGTGTGGTGTTGAGTTTGCTCAACTGGTCGATTGCCTTCAGGCGGATGGGCAGTTCGAGGTGTGCCAATCGGGCGACGCCTCCCCATCCGTCGATGCCCTCGACATCGACTAAGCGGTCCAGGGTGAGCTGTGCGCGTTGCACGGTGGTGGGGTCCGGGTTCGCCCGGTGGTCGGTGGTGCGTGCGAGCTCCGCTAAAGCGGCTGGATCGCGCAATCTGATCAAGTCACTGAGCACGTCGAACCGGATGTCGTCGTCCAGTGGCAGGCCCACCGCCAGGTCGATGAGTACTTCCCTGCCGCGTGGATCTTCCAGGGCGATCAGCTGCTGTGTCGCGACCAGACGGAAGTCAGGGTGGCGGGCCGGATCAGAGGCCAAGCCGTGGACCACGTCGCGTGCCGTTGCAGGGTCGTCGGCAGCCAGTTGCACCGCGGCGGCCAGCCGGTGGGGGACGGCGACTTCCCGATCAATCGCCAACTGGTGCAGCCAGTACGCGCGCCGCGTGTCGCCGAGCCTGCCCAGTTCGACCGCGGCGGAAAACCGCACGGCGAACGCGGCGGCGCGTTCTCCTGCCAGGTCGGCCAGCGCGGCCCCGGCTCGCCGGTCGTCGAAACGGGCAAGTTGCAAAGCCGCAAGAAGCCGGTCGTGGGGAGCGACGGTGCGGGGGTTGGTCAACGCCGTCATGGCATCGCCTCCGCGATCCCGGTCGACGGCCAGCAGTTCTGTCGAAGCCTGTAAGCGCAGGGGCACGGAGATGGTCGGGGAGAACGCCAGGTGGTGCAGGGCGTCGGCACCGAGCGAAGGTGCGTGTTGGAGCAGTTCGAAGGCTGCGGCCAGCCGCGAGTCTTCCGAGCCCAGGTGGTCACGGGCCAGGGTGGACAGCACGGCTGGCGCTTTGTCGTGTCCCAAGCCGGCCATCCCGACCGCTGCCGAGAGCCTGACCTCGAACGACGAGGTCAGATCACCGGTCAATGCCTCCAGTAGTCGGTGGCTGCGCTCGTCCTTGATCTTCGCGAGTTCGAGGGCGGCGGCCAGGCGCACTTCGGGTTCCCGGTGCCGGGTCGCCGTCCGTGTGAGAGCGGCGGTGGTGGCGGCCAGGACACCACCAGGAAGGTGCATGCCTTCCTCGGCCAACGCGATGACCAGTCGGCACCCCTCCAGGCCGCTGGCGTCGCGGCGTCGGACGAGCAGGTGCAGCGCCCACCGCAACCGCTTTCGCCCGGCCCAGGTTTCGATCAGGAAGCGGCAGAACGACGAAGCGTCGCTGGCGTCGTCTTCGCCCGACGATCCGAAGGGCGATCGGGACAGCGGGTTGCGCCCGCCTACCGACCCGAACATCCTGCGGAAGACATGTGCGCTTTCCCGCCGGTTCCCGGCCACCCGGCGGGCGGCCAGGAAGTCGCCGATGAACCGGTGGGGGAACACCAGGTCGGCTCCCCGCTGGGTGAGCAGACCGGTTCGGCGGGCCGTCGCCACGACGACGGCCCGCCACAGGTTCTCGGGTATCCGGGGTGGCCGGTGTTCTTGTGTCGTCTTGTCCAGTAGGTCCAGCGTCGTGCGTTCCGGTGAGCGTCGCTGGATCAAGGCGATGGCGGCGACCACGTCGGGCAGGTGGTCGAGCAGTTGGTCTGCCTCGTCCGCCGCGGGCGATCCGAACGCGGTGACGACGGCCGCGCGCAACTGGGCGGCGACACTGCTGGCGTCGTCGGTGAACATCCGCTCGCCCAGCAGTGCGGTGTAGCTGTCGAACAGTCGGTACCGACTCGCGGGCAATGCGTCCGACTGCCGGTTCAGGTACAACTCGCACAGCATGGTCGCCATCAACGGCACCCGCGAGAGCTTCGCGACCCCCACCCGGTCAACGGCCCGCAGGAACTGTTCCACCAGCCGGTCGGGCTCCGCCGCACCGGCCGCGGCGAAGCACCGGCCGGCCAGGTCCGCCAGCGATTTCCGGCCCAACGGCAGCATGCGGTACTTGGCGAGCCCCCACGTATCCGGGATGCCGTCGTCGGGCAACGGCCTGGCCGTCGGGTCGGGCAACGGTCGGGTCGTCAGGACGAACCCGTAAGTCGCGCTCGCGCGCCGAGAGAAGCCCTCCAGCATCTCCAGCACAGCGCGGCGTAGGGAGACCGAGACGACCTCGTCGAGACCGTCCACGAGAACCAACCACCGGCCCGCGGGCGCCGGAGCATCGCGGAAGAACCCGGACGACCAACTCCGGATGATCCCCAGAGCACCGAACCGGGCGTTGACCGCGCTGGCCAGCACCTCGGGCAGCGGGCGCGGAGAGACCAGGTCCACTGCCCGGACGAATACCGGAACCCAGGTGTGGTCGACCTCGTCACGCCACCGCGCGATGATCCGCAGCGCGCCCGCCATCAACGCGGTCGTCTTGCCAGAACCGGGTTCCCCCACCAGTACGCAGTCACCATCGCCCAGGACTTCGTGCGCCGGCAGCCGCGCACGTCCTCCTCCGGCGGCAGTCGTCACCCTCGTCGCCACTTGCTGGACCTGCATGGGCACCGGGGTCCACCCCGAGCCGGCCCTGCCCAGATCGCGCTCGAAGACCTCCACCGCCGCGTCGAGGTAGGCGGATAGTCGCGCCTGGGCGGACTCCCAACCGTCAAGTTCGGCGTGCTTCCCGGCCGCGCCGTTGCCCAGGCCGTCTCCGAAGAACACTGTTCCGTCACGGCCGATCTGGACGACCACTCCTCCCTTTGCACTGGCGGACTGGGTCACCTGGTGAGATACGCCGCTGGCATCGGTCATCCCACTACAGTGCAGCATCGCAACCCGCCAGAAAAGAACCATACCCACAGGGGGTGAAAACCGATTTTTGCGGCCCTATGCTTGCCGCAATGCCGTCCATGCAGGTCAAACAACATGGTGATATTCGTTGATGAATCCGCCCGGTCGTTGGCGGATGTCGAGCCGGGTGAGCGTTGGTTGGCCGTTGGCGATGCCCTAGTGAGGCGGTGGGTGTTGTAGCAGTGCTCGTACTCACGTAGGGCGTGGAGTAGGTGCTGCAGCAGGCCATCGGGCAGTCCGCAGGGAGGCCGCACGTCGTCGGTGGTGAAGCACTTCGGACAGGTGATGAGCACGGTGGTCCTTCGGCGTGCCGGCGAAGAGACGGCGTTCTGGTTCATCGGGTGCACAGCGGTGCTCCCGGACCCACAGGGCCGACAGGTCGCAGTAGCGCTGGTAGGTCCTCGCTGGCCACGCATCACCGGGGCCAGTGAAGTCCAGTTGCAGCGGTCGTGCAGTGAGGTGGCCACGACCCGGTCCCGTGCGTGGGTGCCAAAAGTCAGCTTCGCAGCTCTGACCTGCGAGTCGAACCGCCGTAGCTTTATATCGTCGATCAAGTGGATTCGAAGACGCAGCTGTCGTGGCTACGGCCGCGGTGCTCGTGGCGAGAACTCCGGCCACTTGACAGCCGCACATATGTTCGACGGTCGTAGCGGTCGACATAAGCCCGCCGTGGGAGGAAGATGGTAGGCGATTGGGAGGATTCAAGGAGAAAGAACCGGAGTGAACCGCGATGAAGTGCGTTCAACTGCACCGTCGCCACCTGCTAATTTAGCGTTTCCGCAGGTCAGGGATGATTTGGACAGTTCTGGTGGTCAAGGGGTCGCAGGTTCAAATCCTGTCGTCCCGACGGCCAAGAGGGTCTTCGCAGGTCAGACACTGCGAGGGCCCTCTTTTGGCGATCTTGGTTCGTTCTTCGAGGTCGAGCACGTCGCTCAGCGACACCTTGACTCGGAAGGACCACCGCGATGCCCCTGCTGGACCTGGACAAGATCACCACCGGCCTGTCGAAGACCTGGGCCGGATACCTCCGGGACTGGGACCGGACCCTGCGTTCGGCCAACCACCCGGAGACGACCCGCTACAACTACCTGCTCGCCGCCGCCCAGTTGGCGCGGTACCCGGCCGAGCACTCACCCGACCCGGACGCCGACGACGCGGCCGGCGACCCGTGCGACGTGACCAAGGGCCACGTCGAGGCGTTCCAGGCCTGGATGATCGACACCCGCTCGGCGGCCACCGCGCTGAACAAACACAAGGGTCTCCAGCAGTTCTTCAAGTGGCTCATGGTCGACGAGGAGGACATCGACCGCTCGCCGGTGGAACGGGTCAAGCAGCCAAAGCCGGCCAAGAAGCTCATCCCGTCATCGGCGATGAGGACACGAAGAAGGTCTGTCCTGGGCACCTGCAAGGGCAAGGGCTTCGTCCAGCTGCGCGACGAGGCGATCATCCGCCTCTACTGCAACACCGGCGCGCGGCTGTCCGAGGTCGGCAACCTGACCCTGGCCGACCTGGACATGAACGCCGACTCGGCGCACTACCACGGCAAGGGCAACAAGGACCGACGCGTCCGCTTCGGCCCCAAGACCGCCCGCGCCCTGAGCCGTTACCTGCGCGCCCGCGCCAAGCACAAGGGAGCCGACCTGCCCGACCTGTGGCTGGCCGACCACGGCGCCCGCCGCCTGGCACCAACGGCATCAAGATCATGCTCAAGCGGCGCGGCCTGGCCGCCGGCCTGACCGGCGTCCACGCCCACCGCTGGCGCCACAACTTCGCCCACGAGTGGAAGCGCGCCGGCGGCGACACGGGCGACTTGATGCTCCTACTCGGCTGGACCTCCGAGGACATGCCCCGCCACTACGGAGCCAGCGCGGCAGCCGAGCGGGCACAGGAGACGCAACTCCGGATGGGGATCGGCGAACATGTCTGATACCCGAGGTCGCCTTGCATGGATGCGCAGGTTCGGATCCCCGGCGGGAGCACCAAAGGATGGGAACAGGGCTGACCAGCTGTTTCACACCGGCAGCCTGGTGGTGGAGTCAAATTGCGGGCCGTCCGCGCCCGAGTAGCACCCGTTGGGGCGGGGCTTCGACCCGTCCCCACGCGGGGTGTTGGGACGCGAGACCCAGCGCCGTACCTGAATCACGGTCGCGGTCTTCTTGACGTTACAGATGTGATTCTCTGGGACGTGAGTCCCTGGCAGAGCGGCGCTTCGACAACGTCCGATCTACCAGGAGTTCCCTCGTCTGCGCACCAGAGGGTCGTCACCTGCCCAAGCTCCCACACGGCCACTTACAAGTTCAGGGTGATGGGCAGCGTCGAGAGCGCGGTGTTGTAGTAGGTGCAGTGGGTGGGGGTGGGGCAGGCGCGGCTGGCGGTGCCGACGGCCACCTGCACGTCCGGGTTGGTCGACAGCATGGTGCCGGCCATGACGTTGGCCAGGGGGCCGAGGTAGGTGGCGGTGTTGTGGACGCGGGTGGTGGCGATCCAGTTGTCGCTCGCGTCGTAGTAGCCGATCGTCCAGTCGGGGATGGGGTTCCGCGTCTCGTTCGGGTGATGCTCGGCTGTCGCGGTGTCGTGACTCTGCTAGGTGGAACCCTTGGGAAGCTGGCCCGGTATTCGGCGGGCTTCAATAATAAATGTACGGGGTTAACCTTGGGAGGTCAAAATGCAACGCTTGTTTGCGGCTGCAGTGGCCGCAGTTGCTTTGTTTTTGGTGGGTGGTGCCTCAACTGTCGCTGCCGCAGTGTCGTCTCCTACGGGTACCGCTAGCGAGCGGTCCCTGGCAGAGCGTTGGGAATGGGTTGACACCTTCGAGTATCAATTCGATTGCGAGGATGCTGGAGAGTACGGCCTGGACGCCGATTGGTGGTATGCCTACAAATGCGAGAAGAACCCATACGGTAACTGGGATCTGCTCGTCAAGGATTAATACCGCGCGGCTCCGGGGCGGCCCTCAGGGGCCGTTTCCGAGCTTGATCAGGTGAGGGCCTCTGGTGCGCAGACGAGGGAACTCCTGGTAGATCGGACGTTGTCGAAGCGCCGCTCTGCCAGGAGTTCCGTTGTTATCGTGCCCGATCCCCGCGGGCGGTGCACCGCGGGTGCCCCGTGCTGCCGCCTGTCCGCCTCCCACCAGCCCACCGTGCGGACGGCTCGGTATCCCACCGACGTCACCGACGCCCAGTGGGCCGAACTCGATCCGCTGCTGGCCGACCCGGCGTGCCTGGCCGGTCGGGGCGGGCGGTGGGAGAAATACTGCCGCCGGGTGATCGTGGACGCGATCCTCTACGTGGTCGACAACGGCATTAAGTGGCGTGCTCTGCCGGCCGACTTCCCGCCGTGGCCGACGGTGTACAAGCGTTTCGCCGCGTGCGAGAAGGTCGGTGCGTCGCAGCGGCTGCTCGACGCGTTGCGTGACCGGGTCCGGCTTGTGGAAGGGCGGGTGGGAGCGCCGTCGGCGGCGGTCGTGGACTCGCAGTCGATGCGCGCGGCCGCCACCGTCGGCCGGGCCACGCGGGGCTGGGACGGCGGGAAGAAGGTCGCCGGCCGCAAGCGCCACATCGTCGTGGACACCCTGGGCCTGCTGGTGGCGGTGCTGGTGACGCCGGCCTCGACGCAGGACCGGGTCGCCGCGCGCAGCCTGTTGCGGCGTCTGCGCGACATCGCCGGCGGGCGGGTCTCGTTGGTGTGGGCCGACGGTGCCTACACCGGCCCTCTGATCGACTGGGCACGAAAAACTCTTCGCCTGGTGGTCGAGATCGTTTAACGCCCGCAAGTGCCGTACTGCACCGTGCTGTCCAGAAGGTGGGTGGTCGAACGAAGCCTTGCCTGGATCACCGGACACCGCCGCTGCGTCCGCGACTACGAACGCTTACCCCACCACCACGAGGCCATGGTCCGCTGGTCCATGATCCGCATCACCAGTCGCCGACTCACCCGACAGCAGTAGCTCGGAAACAGCTACTCAGGTCAATGGGAAGATCGACTGCACGTCGCCGGCGGCAATGAGCTTTTCGTGGGACGGGCGAGGGCTTGGCTTAGGATGTGGGCATGCCCGAGATCCACTCCACGGCCCCCCTGGATGCCTTCGAGCTGCTGCTGGCAGGTAACCAGCGTTTCGTTTCCGGTACGCCGGAGCACCCGAACCAGGATGCGGCGCGGCGCGCGGAGATCGCACCGGCGCAGCGACCGTTCGCCGTGCTGTTCGGCTGTTCGGATTCCCGGCTGGCCGCCGAGATCATCTTCGACCGCGGCCTGGGTGACCTGTTCGTGGTGCGCACGGCGGGTCACGTGATGGACGCGCAGGTGCTGGGCAGCATCGAGTACGGGTCGGAGGTGCTGGACTGCCCGTTGGTGGTGGTCCTTGGCCATGACGCCTGCGGCGCGGTCAACGCCGCGTGCGCCGCGGTGGACGAGGGCGCGGTGCCCGCCGGCTACATCCGCGACGTCGTGGAGCGCGTCACGCCCAGCGTGTTGGCGGCACGGGCCGCCGGCCGCGTGGAGCCGCGGGAGATCGTCGCCGAGCACGTCAGCCGCACCGTCGACCTGCTGCTGGAGCGGTCGCGGGTGCTGGCCGAGCGGGTGGACACCGGCCGCACCGCCGTGGTGGGGCTGTGCTACCGGCTGGCCGACGGCAGCGCGCACGTCGTCGCGGCCCGCGGCTTGGAGCACGTTCCCGCGACCTGACGCGGCCCGCGGCTACAAGCCGCACAGCGGGCGGTCGGTCAGCGGTTGGGTCGGGGTCCTGCGGCTCGGCGGAGGCGGTTGGCGATCGCCAGTCCGACCCCGTCCTCGGGCGGCAGGGAGGCGATGATGAGGTCGCACCCCTCCCGGTCGAGTTCGCGCAGGAACCCGTAGAGGCCGCGCGCGTAGGCGGGCATCGAGGCGGGGACGGCGATCACGGCGTGTGCCGTCACCGGGGCGGTCGCCGAGGGCGGGAGCAGGATGCCCACCCGGTGACCCAGCGCACCGGCGCGTTCGGCCTCGGCGAGGAGGTCCTCGGGTTCGACCAGGACGACTTGCGCCTGCGGCGCGTAGTGGGACGGGTGTTGACCCGGCACCCGGACCTGGCTTGTCGAGTGGACGGCGAGCGGGTGTCCCAGGACGGTCTCGAGGTCCTCGCGCGTCACGCCGCCCGGTCGGAGGATGGCGGGAACGTCGCCGGTGGCGTCGACGATGGTCGACTCGAGACCGATGTGGCAGGGGCCGCCGTCGAGGATGAAGTCGACGGCGTCACCGAGTTCCGCCCGGACGTGGTCGGCGGTGGTCGGGCTGACCGAGCCGAAGCGGTTGGCGGACGGGGCCGCCACGGCGCCGCCGAAGGTGGTCAGCAGCGCGAGTGCGACGGGGTGGTCGGGCACGCGCACGGCCACCGTGTCCAGGCCACCGGTCGCTTCGAGCGGCACCCGGCGGCCGCGTCGCAGGACCAGGGTCAGCGGTCCCGGCCAGAAGCGTTCGGCGATCAGGCGCGCGGTGGGGGGAACGTCCTGGACCCAATCGTCGAGGCGCTCCGCACCGCTGATGTGGAGGATCAGCGGATGGGATGGTGGGCGTCCCTTGGCCTGGAAGATGCGCCTGACGGCGGTGGGGTCCTCGGCGTTCGCGCCGAGACCGTAGACGGTTTCGGTCGGCACGGCCACGAGACCGCCGTCGCGCAGGACACGAGCCGCATTCTCGATGTCGGTGGTTGGAGCGGACACCCGCGTAATCCTTGCAGTGCTTCCGCCGGCGCTGTTCGCGGGCCCCGAGGTCTTCCGCGACCTCGCCATCGGGAACCGAAGGGCGGAACACACAGGACGACTTCGGCCGGCTCATGGATGGCAACCGGCTGGTGGTTTCGACAGCAGAGGGCGGGACCGGCCACCGCCGGTCCCGCCCACCGCCTGTCGATGTACTTACACCAGGTGGCCGGTCAGCGAGTCGGCGTGGCCGCCGTCGCCGGCCGGGCCGGAATCGCCCCCGGTGGTCCAGCTGGTGTTGGTGGCGTCGCCGGTGGTGCCGGTGGAGCCGGTGTCACCGGAATCGCCCGAGCCGACGACGGTCGTCGACTCGTGGTGCCGAGCCCAGCCGTGGTGGTTCCACGACGAGTCGCAGTTGTTCCAGCCGTACTCCTTGCCGTGGCCCCAACCGCGGTTGCCCGGGTTCCAGGGGTTCCAGTTGTGGTTCCACTGGCCGTGGTGGCCGTCGGTGTATGTCACCGCTGTGTTGCCGCCGGTCGAGCCGCTGTTACCCGAGTCGCCGGAGTTTCCGGTCACGGCCTTGTTCGAGCTGGAGGCGTCGCCGCCCTGGCCCGAGTCGCCGCCGTTGCCGCCGACGGCTTCGGCGTTGCTGTCACCGGAGTTGTTCCGGTGGTGCCACCAAGCGCCACTGTTGGTGCCCTCGGTCCACGCCATCGCGTCGCCGCCGTCGCCGGCCGTACCGGAGTTGCCTCCGGTGGTGTGGCTGGTGTTGGTGGCGTCGCCGGTGTTGCCGGTCGACCCGGTGTCGCCCGAGTCGCCCGAGCTGACGTGGGTGGTGCACTCGGCCAGCACGCACACGCCGTAGGCGGAGTTGCCGCCGGTGGACCCGGAGTCACCCGAGTTCCCGGAGTTGCCGGACCGCGCCTTGTTGTGGCTGGTGGCGTTGCCGCCGTCGCCGGAGTCGCCGCCGTTGCCGCCGCCCGCCGTGGAGGTGACGGTGTTGGTGACCGACCCCACCAGCCCACCCAGGCCCAGCGGACCCTGGTCGACCGTGTCGGCGTTCGCGACTGACTGCCCCAGCAGGACGAACCCGCCGGAGATCACCGCGGCCAACAGGCCGCGTTGGACGTACTTGCGCATCGAGTTCCTTCTTCCCTTGAAGCCTTGGTTCGTGCAGTGGTCAGCTCACGAAGGGAAGAACTCAGCTCGGGTGATGTCGCCCGAACACGTAGCACCACGGCCGCAGCAACCAGCGCTCGGCGTAGACCATCTGAACGCCGTCATGCGGCACGATGCCCTGGTGGCCGGGCAGATCCGCCTGCCCGGACACACCGCCGGCGTTGCCGCCGGAGGACGCCGTGCCCGTCGCGCCGGCCAGGACTGCCTGGTCCGGACGCGGCGACCCCGGGCCGCCCCTATGCCCGCCATGCCACTGCGACGCCGCGACGTGCACTGCCTTGCCGTTCGACGTCGCCGTCGTCGCCCTGGTCCAGGGCGGAGCAATGGCCTTCACCGCAGCGGACGAACCCGTTGATGACGGTGGTGGCGACGTTTCCGCCGGGACGGCCGCGCCGACATCGGACCGGTCGACGTCAGCGGCGATCCCGACGGAGGCGGGTGCCTGCGACGACGCCCGCGTGGGATCGACGCCCAGCGCCTGCGGTCGGATACCCAGTGCCCGCTCCACCGGCGTCACCACCGGCTCGGCGGGACCCAGAAGCGGCTCGGTCACGGGCGCCAACAGCTCGAGCGCCGGCGACAGGGGTTCGGTGACCGGGGCCGGCAACGGAGCCGTCACCACCGGCTCCACCACCCCGACCACCGGTTCCACCACCGGTGCCGCGACTCGCGACACACCTGACACTGCCGGACCGGTCACTTCGAACACCGACGACACCGCGGGTGCCGCCGGTTCCAGGAGCCCACCGAGCAGTCCACCGCCCGGCGTCGACTCGCCGGGTGTCTGCGACGAGCGTGACGGACGGTCCTGCTCGTCGGCCTGTGCCGAACCTGCCGAGGCCAGCGCGACCAACCCGCAGCCGAGCAGGAAACCCGCCAGCAGCAGTGAACGTCGCAATACCACGGACCGGGAATCGAGCCGGGACGAACAATCTGTTCTCATGCAATCACCTCCCCTCTGCCAGGTATTCGGTGCCCTGTGCGGGTCGGTTCACTCGAAAGTGGAAGTTTTTTGGGTTCGTCCAGGTCGCGAGGTGCGACGAAAATCAAACATGAGTGTTGGGTGTGTTTTTCACGGTGAAAACCTGGCTGCTGCATTCACGTACTGTGGGGCTGGCGCCCCGCTGTCACGCAGCGCGGGCATGTGCCGCAGGCTCGTGTACCGGTCCGGGCCGCCCGTTCATGCGGAGCTCGGTCGTGGCGCACATGCTCAGTACCGGGGGACCGGTGCTCGCGATGGTGGAGCCAGCCTCTGTTCCGGATCTCCATCGGGTCCGATGACGGATGCCCCGGGGTTGCGGGAACCCGGTGGTCGCGTCGACGGTTGCTGGCCGTCAGTGTCTCGAGGCTGACCGACGGTACGCGGGTAGACGGTGACGAGCCGGTTCATGCCACGGATCCGGATGGGCCTGGCGAGGTTGGTGAGGGCTTTGACGGCCGTCAACGTGCCGCCGTTGGCGTGCAGTCGTCGCGAACGCTAGGCAGGGCGCTCAGGTTTGAGGAGTCGCAGAACCCGACCGCCGGAGAAGTCGAGCACGGTTTGCTCGCGGGTGGTCGTGGTCTCGGTGACGGTGCTCCTGCGGGTTGCTCACCGATGTTCTCCGCCTCGCCTCGGCCGCCTGGGTCGCCGGCCGGCCGCTGGATTTGTCCGGCCCGGCACAGCGTCCCTGCATGTCACCAGTCGCGAGCCGGTGGTCGGGGCGTTCGCCGACTTGTCGCCGACGATGTGCATTGCTCGGTCGGGTGAACCGGTGAACTTCTGCGCTGTCCACTCCGAACCTTTCGTGCCTGCTCGTCTCGGCAGGTCCCGCGACGGGTAGGCGTCGTTTCCGAAGGGACGGACATGTCAGCATCCCCTCCCACCCGTCGTAGGCGGCGTGTGGCGGTAGCCCTGATCGCGGCCGGTGGCACGTTGCTCACGGCCGGTCTGGTGGGCGGGTCCGGTTCGGCCGGGGCGTCCAGCCACCGGGAGGCGCCGTTGATCGCCGACGACCCCGCCGTGGACAACACCGACCTCTACGCGTTCGTCAGCCCGGACCGGTCCGACACGGTGACGCTGGTCGCGAACTGGTCACCGTTTCAGGAGCCGAACGGGGGGCCGAACTTCTACCCGTGGGCGACGGACGCCCGCTACGACATCAACATCGACAACGACGGTGACGGGTGCGCCGACCTGGTGTACCGGTGGACGTTCCGGACCGAGGACCGGCGGGGGAACTCGACGTTCCTGTACAACAACGGCCAGGTCACGTCATTGGACGACGAGAACCTGTTGTTCCGGCAGGCCTACACGCTGGAACTGCTCGACGCACGGGGACGGGGCAGGAAGCTCATCCAGTCGGGTCCGGTCGCTCCCTCGAACGTGGGTCCGGCGTCCATGCCCGATTATGGTGCGTTGCGGTCGCAGGCGATCGTCGACGTGCCGGGCGGTGGCAAGAGCTACGTCGGCCAGGCCGATGACCCGTTCTTCCTAGACCTGCGGGTGTTCGACCTGCTCTACGGCGGTGACCTGTCCGAGGTCGGGCAGGACACGCTGGCCGGCTACAACGTCAACACGATCGCCCTGCAGGTGCCCAAGTCGCAGCTGGCGCTCAAGGGCAACGCCGACCGCAACCCGGTGATCGGCGTGTGGAGCGACACCGAACGGCGGACCCTGCAGCTCAAGCCGGGTGAGGAGCGGGCTGTGGGCCCGTACGTCCAGGTCTCCCGGTTGGGCAACCCGCTGGTCAACGAAGTGGTGGTCCCGGCCGCGTTGAAGGACCGGTTCAACGCCATCACCCCCGACCAGGACGCGGACATCCCCGAACTGGTGCAGCGGGTCACCGACCCCGAGGTGCCGAAACTGGTCGAAGCGATCTACGGCATCCCCGCACCGGCGACGCCGCGCAACGACCTGGTGGAGATCTTCCTCACCGGGATCACCACCAAGGCGGGCGGGCCCATCCAGGCAGACCTGAACTCGCAGCTGAACAACGCGGACGTCAACCCCGACCGGTTCACGCCGTCCGAGCAGCTCCGGCTGAACACGGCGGTGCCCGTCGCGGCGCAGGCCAACCGGCTCGGCGTGCTCGGCGGTGATCTCCAAGGCTTCCCCAACGGCCGCCGGCTCACCGACGACGTGGTCGACATCGGCGTCCAGGCACTGGAGGGCGCCGCGGTCAGCGGCATCGTGCCCGCGCTCGCGGCCGGTGACCGGGCGGACGCCAACGACCGGGCGTTCGACGCCTCATTCCCCTATGTGGCGCTGCCGCACAACACCGCGGTCAACACCTCGGCCGGAGCGGTCCCTCCGGCCGGCGGTGGCGGTGGTGGCGGTGGTGTCCCACCCGGTCTGCTGCTCGACGCCGTGTTGGCGGCGTTGCTGATCGGATCGGGTGCCTGGCTGCTGCGCGGTCGTCCCCACTGGATGCCGGCCCGCGCGGTCGCCTAGGCCGGTGGCCGTGGGACGGGTCGACCCCCAACCCGTCCCACGGCCGCCGCGGAGGTGGTTCACCAGCATGACCCGTCGCAGGATCGTCGCAGTCCTGGCCATCGTGGCCGGCGTCGCGGTGCTCGCGTCGACCGCTTCGGCGTTGACCGGCCGGCGCGGAGAGGACGACACACCGCAGCCGCGAGCCGCGTTGGCGCACAGCGGTGCGCAGCGCGTCATCGCCGCTGCGCAGGACAAGCTCCGCCGGTCACCGAAGGACGCGGCGACCTGGGCGTTGCTCGGCAGCAGCTACGTCGAGCAGGCCCGGATCACCGGCGATCCCTCGTACTACGGCAAGGCACAGGGCGCGTTGGAGACGTCGCTGGAGCTGCGACCGGCGGACAACGGGCCGGCGTTGCTGGGCCTGGGCGCGTTGGCCAATGCGCGGCACGACTTCGGCGCGGCTCGTGACCTCGCCGAACGTGCGCGGGTGTTGCTGCCGGACACCGCGGAGGTGTACGGGGTGCTCGCGGACGCCTTGACGCAACTCGGCGACGCGACCGAGGCGGCGGCGGCCGTGCAGCGGATGCTGGACCTCGAACCGGGCGTGGCCTCGTTCACCAGGGCCGCGTACGACTTCGAGCAACGAGGCGACCTCGACGCCGCCCGCCACGCCCTCGATCGTGCGTTGGAGGCCGCGTCGACCCCGGCGGACGTCGTGTTCTGCCGGTACCACCTGGGCGAGTTGGCGTGGGACGACGGCGATCCGGACCTGGCCGCCGAGCACTACGGGCGAGGACTGCTGCTCGACCCGCAGGACGTCACCCTGCTGCACGGCATGGCCAAGGTGGCCGCCGCCCGTGGGGACGTGAACGCGGCGCTGACCGGGTACGCCGACGTCGTGCGGCGCGTGCCGGCACCGCGGTACCTGCGCGAATACGCCGATCTGCTCGGGTCCCACGGCCGCGAGGCCGACGCCGCGGCCCAGTTCACGGTCCTGGAGCGGCAGTTCGAGTTGTCGCGGGCGGCAGGTGGAGCGGACGACCTGGAGGGTTCGGTCGTCGCGGTCGATCGGGGTGACACGGCCCAGGCGCTGCGCCTGGCCGAGGCCGAGTGGGGTCGCAGGCAGCACGCGCTGGTCGCCGACGCGCTGGCCTGGGCGCTGCACCTCAACGGCAGGCACGCGGAGGCGTTGGGCATGGCCGAGCGGGCCGCCGCGACCGGGTGGCGGCACGCGGGTTTCGCCTACCACCGGGGGATGATCCTGGCGGCACTGGGCCGCACCGCCGAAGCGATCACGGCATTGGAAGAGGCGTTGCGGATCAACCCGCACTTCTCGTTCACCGACGCGTCGAAGGCCCGCGACACCTTGGCAGGCCTGCGGTGAGGTCACTGGTGGGCGTTCTGTTCGGTGTGTTGTTCCTGGCGGTGCCGCTGGAGGCCTCGGCGCACCCGCTGGGCAACTTCACGGTGAACCACTACCACGGCATCACCGTGCGTCCCGATGGTGTCGAGGTGCGTGCCGTGGTGGACCTCGCGGAGATCCCGACGCTGCAGGAGCGCCCGGCCGTACAGCCCGGCTACGCGCAGCGGACGTGCGCGGAGCGCAGCCGTGCGACCGCGGTCGAGGTCGACGGGCACCCGCTCGCGGTGCGGCTGACGTCCAGCGCGGTCGAGTTCCCTCCGGGGGAGGCCGGTCTGGCCACGACGCGGTTGACATGCCTGTTCGACGTCGCGGTGTCGCTGGACCAAGCGGCGACGGTGACCGTCCGTGATTCGCTCGAGGTGGGACGACTCGGCTGGCGCGAGATGACCGCCGTGGGGGACGGCGTCGCGTTGGTCGACCCTCCGGTGGCCGCACGGAGCCTGACCGCCGAGTTGAGGACCTACCCGGAGGACCTGCTGGCAGACCCTCTCGACGTCCGTTCGGTGACGCTGCGGGTCGAACCCGGAACGTCGACCGACTCGGGTGGCGCCGACGCCCCTGGTGGGACGACCCTGCTCACCGCGGCCACGCAGAAGTTCACCGGCTTCGCCGGCAGCCGCGACCTGACCCCTCTGGTGGGCGTGCTCGCGGTGCTGCTCGCCCTCGTGCTCGGGGCTTCCCACGCGGCACTGCCGGGTCACGGCAAAACGATCATCGCCGCCTACCTGGCCGGGCGCGACGGAACCCTGCGGGACGCGGTCGTGGTGGGGGCCACGGTGACGTTCACGCACACCGCGGGGGTGCTCGTGCTGGGGCTGGTGATCAGCGCCTCCAGCACCTTGGCGGGGGAGTCGTTGCTGCGCTGGCTGGGCTTCACCAGCGGGGTGCTCGTCGCCGCGGTGGGGGCGTGGTTGCTGCGTTCCACCGTGCGGCCACGGGAACCGGTCACCACCGGCCACGGCCACGGCCACGGCCACGGACACGGCCACGTGCATCGGACGGGACGAGCGAGCCTGGTCGGGATGGGCGTGGCCGGCGGGTTGGTGCCCAGCCCGTCGGCGCTCGTCGTGCTGCTGGGCGCCGTCGCACTGGGCAGGACTTGGTTCGGCGTGCTGCTGGTCGTGGGCTACGGCGTGGGGATGGCAGCCACGCTCACCGCCGTGGGCCTGCTCATGGTGCGACTGCGCGACCGCCTGGCTGCGGTGGAGCGCTTCCGCGACCGGTTCACGGCCCTGCCCGCCATCACCGCGTCCCTGGTGCTCGTCGTCGGTCTCGGGCTCGCCGTCCGGGCCGCTCTCGGATAGGAGTCGCCTCGCAATGCGTCCCTACGTCGTGCTGTGCGCAGCGGTGCTCGTCGCGTGCTCCGCTGAACCGGACCCCGGCCCTCTGTTCGACAACGAGGGTGCGCGCGACATCACCTGCCTCACGCACCAGGCGAATCCTCCGGGTGTTCGCTACGACGACGAGAAGCTGCGCCGCACCGACGAGGTGATGCCCTTGTTGCGCTACTACACGGCGCACGGTCGCAAGCCGTTCTGTGATGCCGAACCGGCGACGGAGATCGACCGGGCGTGGGTGCAGCTGTACGTCAGCCTCGGCGCCGGTGGGGCGAACGTGGCGGATCTCCTGGGCTGAACACCAATCCGAACGCGCGTGGTCGCCGAACACCCTGATGTGGACGACGGTTCTCCCGAGGACCTGCTCACCCGCGCGATCGCCGGAGATCACGACGCGTTCACCCTGCTGTACCGGCAGCACGTCACGTTGGTGCGGGGTATCGCGTTCACCGTGATAGGTGATCGCGCCCAAGCGGAGGAGGTTGCCCAGGACGTGTTCCTGGAGCTTTTGAGCGCCACGTCGACCTACGATGTCGCGCGGGGCAGCGCGCGGACTTGGTTGACGATGCTGGCCCGCCGTCGTGCGATCGACCGGGTCCGCGCGGCTCGTGCGGCCAGGACGCGCGATGCGCTGACCGCGTCCAAGGACCTCTCGCTGACCGTGCCGGACCCGTCGGAACAGGTAGAGCTGCGCATGACCGCCGAACGCATGCACGTGGCGATGCGCAGGCTGCGGCGTGAGCACAGCGAGCTGCTGTTGCTGACCTACTTCGGTGACATGTCGCAGCGGGACGTGGCCGCACGCCTGCGGGTGCCGGTGGGCACGGTGAAGTCCCGCCTGCACCTGGCACTCGCGGCGCTACGCCGCCTGCTGGTCAACGGGTGACGACCGGGTGATACGGGTCAGTGCGGCACGTGGGACGCGCCGCAGTGCCGCGGTGCGCCAAGAGCCCGTCGTGGTCAGCGCGATCGCGGCCACGTGGCGTGCCTGTGGGTACCGCGCGCCGGCGAGCACGTCGGCGGCGCGGGCCAACTCTCCACGTCGTGCCAGCACCGAAGCGGCGACGAAGAAGCCTTCCTCGGTGCGCGCGGCGGCGTCCACGGCGCGCAGCGCACCGTCCAGGTCACCCGCCAGAGCACGTGCCGTGGCCAGCGCTGGTGCCAGGTTGACGGTGGACGCGCCCACGTCACCGGCCGCGTCGAGCAACCGCGCCGCGAGGGCCGGGTCGTCCCCCCATCGCCTCGCGTCCGGCGGCGACGAGCAACTCCGCCTGCCCCATCGCGGCGATCGGCGATTCGAGCAGCGACACGGCGAGCCTGCGGATCGGCTGCCGCCGCCCTCGATGCGCCGCCACCAGGTCGCGCAGCGTCGCCGCGCACTGCCCGGGATCGGTCAACGCGCGGCAGGCCTGGGCGACGATCGGCACCAGCGTGCCGTCGGGGCGAAGTGCGCTCGCCGCACGGGCACCGTCCACGGCGAGCATGAGAGCAGCGGCGTCGAGGTCGAGGGCCGCGCCGAGCAGGTCGCGGTCCAGCGGGGCGCCCAACGCCAGAGCCGACACCAGCCGTCGGACGCCTGGTGCGAACGCGTCCAGCACGGGGGCCAGCGACCCGATCGGGTCGGACGACACCGCGGACAGCAGGAAGGCCGGCACACCGCCGGTCCGGTCGAACAACGCGGACGCTTCGTCCCCGGTGACCTCGGTGCCGACGCGTTCGCGCACGCATCCGGCGACCTGGTCTTGGCGCAGCGGCCCGAGCCGGATGCGCACCACATCGGGACCGAGGTCGCGGACCGCCTCGTCCAGCCGCCGGTTGCGGTGCGGCACGCGTTGTCCGATCGCGAACAACCGCCTGTCCCCGGCCTGCCAGGCGATCACCTCGTCGGACTGGAGGTGGGCGTCGTCCACCACGGTGAACCGCTCACCCAAATCGCGCAGCAACGCGGTCTTCCCGCAACCGCCGGGGCCGCTGACCACCACGTGCGCGGCCGTGGGCACGCGGTTCAGTGCCGGACGGTGGCGGGTTCCAGCACCAGCTCAGGCGAAGCGGACGGTGGCATCTGGGCGTGGACCTCCTCGACGGGCACTGACCTACGTTCGTCACGCTCACCCGATCGGTTCACCGAACTGGGGCATGCCCGAGCCCCTAATGGCCGCCACGGTGGATCCCCTACAGCGGGACCGCCCATCAAACTATGAGCGTCGCCCGATGTGGTGAAGGACGTGGAGGCCTAACTTCGGTCCGGTAAACACCAGGCCCACCGCTCGGGAGCACATAGATGGACCCCGTTCAGACCCTGCACGACTTCACCCTGAACCTGCTCAGCGACCCGCAGGCACGGTCCGCATTCCAGTCCGACCCGCAGGGCGCCGTCAACACCGCCGGTCTCGGCGACCTGAACGCGGGTGATGTGCACGAGATCCTGCCGCTCGTCCTGGACTACGCCCCGGCGCAGGGACTCGGTGACCTCGACTCCACCCTCGACCTCCTGTCGTCCGACAACGCGCTCGACCTGCTCGGCGACAGCCCGCTCACCCTGGGCCAGGACGTGCTCGGCCAAGGCATCGAGGACAACACCGCCACCGCGCCGCTGGCGGGTGTCGCGGCCGCGGCCCAGCACCTCGCCGGTGACACCACCGCCGACCTGGCCGACACGCTGGACGCCGACGTGCTGAACACCGTCGCCGACACCACCACGCACGGCAACGTCACCGATGTCGTCGGCGACCTCACCGCAGAAGGGTTGCCCTCCCACACCGACCTGCTGGAGACCACGCACCTCAGCGGAACCGTCGAGGACGTCACCACCGGCCTGCACGGCGACTCCTCGATCGACGACCGGCTGACCGGCGACCATCTGACCGGTGACATCGGCGACGTCACCGACAACGCACTGGGCATCCAGGACGTGGTCCAGACCGGCGACGTCCTCAGCGACGTCGGCCACCTGGGCGACGTCACGACCACCGTCGGCGACATCACCCACGTCGGCAACCTGACCGACGTTGCCAACAGCATCGGCAACGTCGACGTGGGCGGCGTGTTCAGCGGCAACGGCGTCGACTTCTGAGCGACAGGTGGTGGTCCGTAGGGGGCTGCGGACCACCACCTCGGTTGTGTCGCGACTCGTACTTTCCGTGGCCGGGCGGACCTCTCGCACGTCACCGGCCGCGGTGCGGGACCGGCCGCGGGAAGTCGACTTCCGAGCGCGTGGGGCGTGGTTTCATCCGCCGGCAGGCAGATGACGACTGCGACAGCAGTACGTCACCGTGCCTCTCAGCCTCGACCGCCGCTGCGGGACTCCGAGGCCCACGGCGGGACAAAGTGCTTGCCGTGCCGTATCACCGCGTGCTCGACGCGGTAGGCCGGCGTGCCGGTGGCGTCGACTCGTTGCCGTGCACTAGTTGGGGTGTACTTCCTGCGGGGTGGTGTCGATCCTGTTCGGTTCACACAGAAGGAATTGACTCGTGGGTGGTCGCCGACCTGGAGCATGAGTGTCATGACTGCATGCAGTCCCCGGTTGGACCGGTGGCCAGGCCTGTGAACTTGACGTTGCGACCTTTCCCCTGCTCAAAAGGAGATTTCGTCCGACAAGCATGAGCGCGGGGCGGCTGGCATCGGTTCACGATGGGGTCGTAGGGCGTGCGGCCGGCAGGCAGGTTTGGTGCAATAGGTCCCGTACACCAAGGAAAACACACGAATCCCGGTCGGCAGACTCGCGATAGAGGCGGGTGACGCGACCGGTGACAGGTCCGGCGGCGGTTCGGCGCACGTGGGCGAGGTGCAAGGGTTGGTGCACCGCGACTCGTGGCCTCTCCTGTGGTTCGATGGGCAACCGGACCACGGGCGCCGCCGCCGGACCGTCCTCCAGTCTTTCTGCTGTGCGATCGGCACAACTAATCCGGTCGAGCCGCAGATGCCATTCGCTGCAGCTGTCGAACTGGGCCGAGCCTGCCTTCTGGCGACGCGGTCGGACGCGAAAGCGGCGAGCAGGTCGAGAAGCGCGCTCGCGGGAGTGTCAACCGGACTCGCGAGGCATGTTCGTGCGGTCGCGGCTGCGATGTGGAGGTGACTGGCGGGTAGACTCCGCGGCGCCCACGCTGGTCATGACTCGGCTCTCGATCGGACTAGTGCCTTGGTCAGCGGCCCCGGAAGCGGTACCGGCCGCCTACGGCGGCTCCTCCGGCAAGGCGGTGTCCATATGACGGCTGACAGCGAGCAGGACGGCGAGGCCGGCCGCAATGATGGGCAGACGTTGTCGGGTCATACCATCGGCTACGGGGCCTTGAGCGATCTGGCGATGCAGTTGGGGACTTGGCGCGTTATCTCCAGGGCAAGACAGCCTGGAGGACACGTTGCGCGGCATCGTGCACGCGGCGGTCGGCACGGTGCCGGGCGTGAAGTACGCCGGGGTGTCGGTGGTCGAGGGGCGCACGACGATGAGTACGCCCGCCGCCTCCGACGAGCTGGTCTACAAGGTGGACGAGGCGCAGATCGACTTCCACGAAGGGCCGTGCATCGACGTGCTGTACGAGCACCGCACCGTGCGGCTGCCGAACATGGCCGAGGAACAGCGCTGGCCGCAGTTCGCCGCCCGCGCCGCCGAGCTCGGCGTGGGCAGCATGCTGTCGTTCCAGCTCTACGTCACCGGCGACGACCTGGGTGCTCTCAACCTGTACTCCGGCCACGCGGACGCCTTCACCGACGAGTCCGAGCAGATTGGCCTGCTGTTCGCCACCCATGCGGCGGTGGCGATGGCCGACGCGCAGAAGCTGGCGCGGATGTCGCGGGCGATGAACACCCGTGACCTGATCGGCCAGGCCAAGGGCATCCTCATGGGACGTCACAAGATAACCGGCGATCAGGCGTTCGCCGTGCTGGTGCGGGCCAGTCAGCACACCAACACCAAGCTGGTCGAGGTGGCCGAGTACCTGGTGCACCCCGACGCCCTTCCCCTCGATCGGTAGCAGGAGGTCATCGCGGATGGCCCCGAGGCGGGGTGGGTGTCGTGGGAGTCCGGTCAGCGGCGGTGTTTGATGAGGCCGAGTTGGAGCACGTCGAGGTAACCGGAGCGGAAACCGGCCTCGCAGTAGGCGAGGTAGAACTCCCACAGGCGGCGGAAGGTCTCGTCGAAGCCCGTGGCGGCGACTTGGGGCCAGTTGTTGAGGAAGCGGGTGCGCCAGTGGTGCAGGGTGCGGGCGTAGTCCGGTCCGAGTGAGCGGTGTTCGGTGGTGGCGAGTCGGGTGTGGTGGCGCACGGCGTGCCGGATCGCGGGGACGGAGAGCAGTTGGCCGCCGGGGAAGACGTACTTGTGGATCCAGGTGTAGGAGTGGCGTGTGGCCAGGAGCCGGTCGTGCGGCATGGTGATGGCCTGCAGCCCGACTCGGCCGCCTGGCTTGAGCACGCGGTCGAGGGTGCGGAAGTAGGTGGGCCAGTAGTCGGCGCCGACCGCTTCGATCATCTCCACGGAAACCACGGCGTCGTAGCTGCCGTGGGCTTCGCGGTAGTCGCGCAGCAGCACCTGCACGCGGTCGGCGAGCCCGGCTTGGGCGATGCGCTGTTCGGCCAGGTGCTTCTGCTCGGTGGAGATGGTGAGCGTGGTGACGCGGGCGCCTCGGCGGGCGGCGTGGATCGCCAGCGCGCCCCAGCCGGTGCCGATCTCGAGCAGGTGGGTGCCGGCGCGCACGTCGGCGAGGTCGAGCACGCCGTCGATCTTGCGCAGCTGGGCGGCGTGCAGGTCGTCGCTGCCGGGGGCGAACCAGGCCGAGGAGTAGGTCATCGACTCGTCGAGGAACGCGGCGAACAGGTCGTTGGACAGGTCGTAGTGGCGGTGGATGTTCTGCCGTGCCCCCTCGACGGTGTTGCGCTCGTGTGCCGGTTGGCGTGCGTCGACCCATCGGCGGAGCACCTGCAGCGGCCTGGGCACGAGGTCGGCCATGCGGGCGGCGAACGGGGTCATCAGAGCGGCTGGGTCGGTGCTGGTCCAGTCACCCGCCATGTAGGCCTCGCCGAAGCCGATCTTGGCGTCGGCGCCGAGCCGGCGGAAGAACGCCTCCGGGCGCACGATCCGCATCACGGGCGAGTCCGGGCCGCCCGCGCCGAGGCGCTCGCCGCCGGGCAGCGCCACCCGCACCGGCAGTGTTCTCACGGCCTGCTGGAACACCAGACGTGCGGCGGCGGCGCGCGCGGGGGAGCAGCGCGGTTCGTCCAAGCCTGGCCGGCGCCCTGCTCTGCCGCCGAGCGCGGTGTCCGGCTGACGGGTGGGTGAAGTGGTCATCGGACACCTTCCTGGGCTTGGTGCGGTGTGCGGGGGACGACGGGCAGTCGGCGCAGCCACAGGGCGATGCCGTGGCGGCGGATCAGCGCGCTGACCCGGTGGGTGGGCAGAGGGTCACGCAGGAGCAGGCGCAGCAGCGTCCACGGGGTGGCCGGTCGTCGTTCGCCGGTCAGCGAGGCGCTGAACGGTGTCCGCGAGCCCTGTCGCAGGCTGACCGCCACCGACAGCCGCTCGGCGGGCCGGGCCAACCGCATCTCGTAGCGGCCTTCGACGGTCAGGAACGGGGAGACGTAGAACGACTTGTCGGTCTCCACACGCCCGGCCGGGTCGGGGTACAGCAGGTAGCAGTGTCGTTCGCCGTAGGTGTTGTGCACCTCGGCCACCACGCAGACGGGCTCGTCGTCGGGGTCGTGGCACCAGTACACGGTGATGGGGTTGAACACGTGGCCCAAGACGCGGGCGTTGGCCAGCATCAGCACGCGCCCGCCCCGCAGGTCCACGCCTCGGCTCGCGAGCCAGGCGTCGAGGTTCTCCCGGATACCCCGGTCCGGGCGGCCCAGGTGGTCCGCGGCGCGGAACCGCGCCACCGGGCGCAGCCACCGCGGCACGGTGGGGAGCCGGTCGAGGTCGACCAACCACAGGTAGGTGCGGTGCCGGAACGCCCGGCGCAGCGGGTGGCGCCGCGTGTGCGTGACCACGGCGTCGTACAGCGCGGGTGCGTTCACCAGTCGACGCCGAGTGCCGCGGCGGCCCGCACGCCGGAGGCACAGCCGTCCTCGTGGAATCCCCAGCCGTGGTAGGCGCCGGCGAACGCGGTCGGTCCGGTGTTCAACCCGGGCAGGCGGCGCTGCGCGGCGACCGACTCCGGTGTGTAGACCGGGTGTTCGTACCGCATCCGGGCGATCACCGACGACTCCGCGATCCGGTCGCCGGCGTTGAGCGTGACCAGGTAGTCCTGTGGTTCGGCCAGCCGCATGAGCCGGTTCATGTGGTAGCTGACCAGCACGGGCCCGTCGTCGGAGCGGCAGTGGGGCTTGAGGTAGTTCCACGAGGCGCGCGCACCCGACGCGCGGGGGAGCAGGGAGGCGTCGGTGTGGAGCCACGTCTCGTTGCGCGCATAGCGGAACGCGCCCAGCACCTCGCGTTCGTCGTCGGTCGCGTCGGCCAGCAACTCCAGCGCCTGGTCGGGGTGCGTGGCGATGACGACCTTGTCGACCCGGTGGACCTCGTCCCCGTCGTCGCGGACCTCCACACCGTGCCCGGTGCGCGTCACCGCTCGCACCGGTGTGGACAGGTGCACGGCGGTCAACTGCTTGGCCGCGCGCTCCACGTAGCAGCGGGATCCGCCCACCACCGTCTTCCACCGCGGCGAACCGGTGACCGACAGCATCCCGTGGTTGTGGAGGAACTCGAACAGGTACCGGGCCGGGTAGCGCAGGCTGGTGGCCTGGTCGGCCGACCACACCGCCGACACCACGGGCGCGACGAAGTGGTCCACGAAGAACCGGCTGTACCCGCCGATCGCCAGGAACGCGGCGAGCGTGACGCCGTCGGCCGCCGGGGCGTCCAGCACGCGCCGGGCGTGCCGGTGGAACCTGGTGACTTCGGCGAGCAGCCTCAGGTATGGTCCGCGCGTCGTGTTCGAGGGTTGGGCGAACAGCCCGCCCAGGCCCTTGGCGCCGGCGTACTCCAGGCCGCAGCCCTCGCAGCGGACGCTCATCGACATCTCGGTCGCCTGCGTGCGCACGCCCAGTTCGGCGAACAGCCGCAGCAGGTGGGGGTAGGTGCGTTCGTTGTGGACGATGAAGCCGCTGTCGATGGCGACGGTGCCGCCGTCCTCGGACACGACGTCGTGGGTGTGGGCGTGGCCGCCCAGGCGCGGCCCGGCTTCGAACAGGAGCACGTCGTAGCGGCGCTGCAGCAGGTAGGCGGCGGTCAGGCCGGCGACTCCCGCGCCGATCACGGCGACGCGCTGCGATCTGGTGGTCATCGGGTTCCTCGGGGCAGGGCGACGGAGAGTCCGCGCGGGGCGGGGGCGGTCATGGCCTCGGCGATCAGAGGATCGGTGGCGGTGGGGTGGAAGGCGCCGCGCAGGAACCGGCGGACCAGCCCGCTCCAGTCCGCGCGCCGCCGCAGCATCGTGTGCCCGCTGTCGTGCACGACGAACCGGCAGGTCGCCGCCGTCACCTGTTTCGCGCGCACCGCGTAGCGGTAGGACGCGCGTGGATCGGTCCACCGGTCCACGTCGCCGTGTGCGAGCAGGACGGCACGCCCGCGGAGCTGGTCGACCGGTTCACCGGGCTCGATCCAGGGTGCCAACGCACACACCGCGGTGACGGCGGGGTCGTCGGCGATCCGGAGGGCGGTGCGTGCGCCCATCGAGTGACCGACCAGGGCGACCCGCGCTCCGGGATGCCGTTCCCGCAGCCGGGCCAACGCCCAGCGGGCGTCGCGCACCGGGTCGAGGTCGGGTTCGTTCCACCCCCGGTACCGGTACCGCAGCAGCCAGACGACCGGCGCCGTCCGGCTGGTGTCCCGGGCGAACGGCACCATCCGCCGGTAGGCCAGGTTGGCCCGGCTCGCGGGTTCACGGCTGCGAGCACGACCGCCCGGCAGCACCAGCACCGCGGAGTCGGCCGTCGTCGGCGGATCCCAGCTCTGGATCGAGGGCTGCCGGACCCGCCCGGCGTCGGAGTGGAGGTGGGACACGATCTCCATTCGGCGCCCATCACCCATCAGATGGGTGCTGTGGTGCGCATCACATTTCGTGGTTGTACCAACCCGTCCGGCCCCTGGTTGCGAACCACCTGGGAAATCGACGGTGAAGGGGACGACGTGCCGGACAAGAAGACGCGACACGCCGCGGTGCTGGCCGATGTCGTGCAGCGGGTGTTGGGCACCGCGTTGCCGGTGGGGCTGCGGGCCTGGGACGGCAGCGAGGCGGGCCCGACCGACGGGCCACGGGTGGTGCTGCGGTCGCGCCGCGCCCTGCGCAGGCTGTTGTGGAACCCGGATGAGCTCGGGTTGGCGCGCGCCTACGTCTCCGGTGACCTCGACGTCGAGGGTGACATCACGACCGGGCTGCGCCGGTTCTGGGCACTGGCCCGAGCCGGCCGCCCGCGACGCGGGCTCACCGCCTCCGAACGCGTGGCGCTGCTGCGCACGGCCACCCGGCTCGGCGTGCTCGGTCCCCGCCCACGACCACCGGCCGAGGAGGCCAGGCTGGCCGGCGGTCTGCACACCCGCCGCCGCGACCGCGCGGCCATCGCCCATCACTACGACCTGAGCAACGAGTTCTACCAGCTCGTCCTGGACCCGAACATGGCCTACTCCTGCGCGTACTGGGCCGTCGACCAACCCGGCTACGAACTCGTCGACGCCCAGCGGGACAAGCTCGAGCTGATCTGCCGCAAGCTCGACCTGCGTCCCGGGATGCGCCTGCTCGACGTCGGGTGCGGCTGGGGATCACTGCTGTTGCACGCCGCCCGCCATCACGGCGTGCACGCCACCGGGGTGACGCTGTCACGGCGGCAACACGACCACGTCAGCCGCAGGATCGCCGAACTGGGCCTGCGGGACACCGTCGAGGTCCGGCTGCAGGATTACCGGGAGATCCCCGACGAGCCGTTCGACGCGGTGGCGTCGATCGAGATGGGCGAGCACGTCGGCGAGCAGAACTACCCGGTGTACGCCTCCACCCTGCACCGCCTGCTCCGCCCCGCCGGTCGACTGCTGCTGCAGCAGATGTCACGAGGCGCCGCGGCGCCGGGCGGCGGCGCGTTCATCGAGTCCTACGTCGCACCGGACATGACCATGCGACCGCTGAGCCGCACGGTGGCGCACCTGGAGAACGCCGGGTTGGAGGTCCGCGACGTGCACGCCCTGCGCGAGCACTACGTGCGCACGGTCCGGGAGTGGGCGGCGACCCTGGAACGGCGGTGGGACGAGGTCGTCGCCCTGGTCGGCGAAGGTCAGGCCAGGGTGTGGCGGCTCTACCTGGCCGGCGGCGCCCTGGCCTTCGAGGACAACCGCATGGGCGTGGACCAGATCCTCGCCGTGCGCCCGACCACCGACGGTGCGAGCGGCATGCCGCCGCACCGCGCCGACCCCCTGGCACTGGACCACGTCGCACCCGGCGGTGACGCGTGACCTGGCCGGAACTGCCGGCCGGGCTTCCGGTCAACCTCGCGATCAGCGCCGCCGTGGTGGTGCTGGTCATGGCGATCACCTTCGCGATCTCCTTGGCCAGGGATCGGCACGACACCCTCGACATCGCCTGGGGTCCGGGCTTCGCGTTGATCGCCGGCACGACGTTCCTGCTCTCCGGCGGCGACGGCGACACCACGACGCGGGCAGCGGTCACGGTGCTGACCGTGGTGTGGGGCGTTCGCCTCGCGGTCCACATCGGATCGCGCAGCCGGGGTGAACCCGAGGACCACCGCTACGCCGAGATGCGCCGTCGTGCCAGGGGCAACCCGCACCTGCACGTGCTGGTGCGCGCGTACCTGGCGCAGGCCGTCGTGCTGTGGCTGGTGTCGCTGCCGGTCCAAGTCGCCCAGTACGGCACCGGCGTCCACCCCGCGGTGATCGCGGCCGCGACGGCGTTGTGGTCGGTCGGCATGGTGTTCGAGGCGGTCGGGGACTGGCAGCTGCAACGCTTCCGCACCGACCCCGCCAACCGCGGCCGGGTGCTCGACCGCGGGTTGTGGCGCTACACCCGACACCCGAACTACTTCGGCGACGCCTGCGTCTGGTGGGGCCTGTTCCTGCTCGCCTGCTCCTCCTGGTACGGCCTGGCGACCGTCGTGTCACCGGTGCTCATGACGTTCCTCCTCGCGAGGGGGACGGGCAAGCCAATGATCGAGGAGCACCTGCGCCGTCGACGTCCTGCCTACGTCGACTACGTGGAGCGAACGAGCGGGTTCGTGCCATTGCCGCCTCGGCGGTCCGCCCGTCAAGGCGAACCATGACCGGCAGGCACTCGGTCGAACATCCGGCCAGACTTCCCGCAGCCCTGATGGGCGTGGTGTTCCTGCTCGTCGGCGTGCTCGGTTTCGTGCCCGGCATCACGTCCGAGCACGGCCGATTGCTCTACGGCCTCGTGGTGCGGTTCGGCGCCTCGGTCGACCCCGTGCCGTTCAACGCGGCCGACGACGGGCTGCACCTGGCACTCGGCGTCGTCATGGTCGCCATCGGTCTGGTCACCCGAATCATCGGCCACCGCCCGATCCGCAGAAGGGGACGTCAGGTGCTCGGTGGCCTTCAGGGTGGCGGCGAGGTTGGTCGGCCGACTCCGGTTGTGCCGGTCTGCGAGCCACTGCCCCGCCCGCTCGGGTGTGCCCCACAGGTGACAGCGATTGTCCTCCACAGCCAGAGCTCTGCCTTGTGCGGCCAGTTCCCGCAACGCCTCGGCCACCACGGGTTTCTGGATCTTCAACCGAGCGGAGATCAAGTACACCGGGAGCACCCGTGCGGCCTCCGGCGCTCGGCTGAGCAACCAGTGGACCTGCTCCGATGGTGACCACAATGGCTCTTGGTCGATGCGTCGTCGCTCGTCGGGGTTCAAGTGCTTTCTGCAGGCAGGGGCGAACTCACCCAACGCGACAGATTGCCGCACTGCCGCAGCGCACGCTTCACCTGTTCGTGTGGGACGGCCACAGCGAGGCCGGTCCATCCCCGCCACACCGCTGTTCACGGCATCCGTCAAGCGACTGCCCTCCTTCATCCACGTCGGGGTGTATTCGCACGACGGCACCCGGCGGTTCACCGCGATTGCCCGATGACATCCGATCGGGATCGTCCCGGTGCTCGGGTGGCCGGTCGCCGTGGTCGGTTCGACACCGTCGCAAGCCGATGAAGGCACCCGGTCGACTCGCGCCGCGGAGGTGACCTGTCCAGACAGCACGTCGTTCATGCCCGGGGTACGGGGTCCGCCCGACCGGCAAGGCCGAGCTGAGGTCTTGTCGGCCATGTGCAGCCGTTCCTCGCTGCCGACCAATCCGGTCCGCGTGCGGTGCCGAAGCAGGAGTGACAACGTGTCGGATTGAGGAGGATGACATGTTCCGCTCGGTCAACCAGCAGGTCGGTCTGGGGTTCGGTGCGGTGTACGTCCTGGTCGGCCTGCTCGGGTTCGTCGTGTCCGGCGACCACGGGTTCGCCGGCGTCGACGGCGGGCACCTGCTGGGGATCTTCGAGGTCAACGGCCTGCACAACGTCGTGCACCTGCTCGTCGGCGCGGGCCTGATCGGTGGCGCCGTCGCCGGGCCGGCCGTGTCGAAGAAGGTCAACATCGTCGTGGGCGCGGTGTACCTCCTCGTCGGTGTTCTCGGGTTGGTCGTCGGCGGGACGTCGATGAACCTGCTCGCGCTCAACGCCGCCGACCACGGCCTGCACTTCGCCAGCGCGCTTCTGCTGCTGGGCGTGGGCGTGGGCGTGGGCGCGGATCGCGGCGCGCGTCGCACCCACGCCACCAGGTGACGGCAAATTCACCTGCGACTCGGGATTCGACCGGAAAGGGGCACGATGGCAGGGCGTGAGCGCAAGCTCCAGGCGGTATCCGCCGACACCCGCGAGAGGGACGAGGCCACCGCCGAGGAGTTGCTGGCGCTGGTGGCCCGCGGCGACGACCGGGCGTTCGCCCGGCTGTACGACGTGGTGGTGAGCAGGGTGTTCAGCCTGGTGCGCCGTGTGGTGCGCGATCACGCGCAGTCGGAAGAGGTCACGCAGGAGGTGCTGGTGGAGGTGTGGCGCACCGCCACCCGCTTCGACCCCGGCCGGGGCAGTGCGTTGGCGTGGGTGATGACCATGGCGCACCGCCGTGCCGTGGATCGGGTCCGTTCCGCGCAGGCCGCGACGCGGCGGGAGGACATCGCCGCCCGCCGTGATGTCGAGACCCCTTTCGACGCGGTGAGTGAGCAGGTCGCCGCGCGCATCGAGCAGCGGCAGGTGCGTCGTTGCCTGTCGACGTTGACCGTCCTGCAGCGCGAGTCCATCCTCCTGGGCTACTTCCAGGGCTACACCTACCCGGAGACGGCCTCCGTGCTCGGCATCCCGCTGGGCACGGTCAAGACGAGGATGCGTGACGGATTGATCAGACTCCGAGACTGCCTGGGGGTGACCCGATGACCGACGACACCGCGCGCATCGAAGCGCACACGCTTATGGGCGCCTACGTGCTCGACGCCGTCTCGGACGATGACCGCCACCTCTTCGAGGACCACATCGCGGTCTGCTCGAGCTGCGCGCAGGAAACGGCTGATCTCTTCGAGGTGACGGCGGTGCTGGCCGGCGAGGCCGCGGTCGAGCCGCCGGCCCACCTGCGTGACCGCGTACTGGCCGCCGTCGCCGACACCCGTCAAATGCCACCGGAAACCGACGTTCCTGCGGCCCCACCGCCCGAAGCGCCTCTCCGGCACCCCGGCGGATCCACAGCTCGGAGCCTGTGGTTGCGCAGGACCGTGACGCTGGCCGCCGCGGCGGGCATCGCCGTCGCCGTCACGCTGGGCGTCCAGGCCGTCAACACCAACAACCGCCTGGAACGCGACCTGCAAGCCGTCGAACAGGTCAACGCCCGCAACAGCCAGGTTGCCGAACTGCTGACCGCACCGGACGCGAAGCTCGTCCGCGGTGACGTGGCAGGTGGCGGTACGGGGACCGTGGTGGCGTCCCCGGCCAAGGGACAGGTGGTGTTCCTGGCAAACGGGCTGGCTCGACTGCCGGAAGACCGGACCTACCAGCTGTGGCTGATCGGCGCCGACGGGCCACGTCCGGCCGGTCTGCTCGCGTCCTCCGACGGACAACCCGATCCGTTGCTCGCCGGTGGTTTCACCGGCCGGGAGGCGGTGGGCCTGACCGTGGAGCCGCGAGGCGGATCTCCACTACCCACGACCCCGACCGTGGTGGTCCTCCCGCTCGTCTGAGCGATACCCGGCCGTACGGCAATCCGCGGGGTCGCCGGCTGCGAATACCTGGTATGAACGCAACCAGGTCCAGGCAGTCGTCCGGTCCCGCGGCGCCGCGGCTGCCCCTGTGGGCGGCTGCCGCGGTGGGTCTGCTCGCCGTGGCCGCCGCGTTGGCCTCGGGACACCTCGTGGCCGCGCTGATCGACCCGTTCGCCTCGCCGTTCCTGGCCGTGGGCAACACCGCGATCGACCTGACACCTCACCCGGTGAAGGACTTCGCGATCCGGACGTTCGGCGAGAACGACAAGATCGTGCTGCTGGCCGGCATGGCTTTCGTCATCGCCGCCGCCGCGGCGCTCGCCGGGCTGCTGTCCCGCCGCAGCGCGCTGCCCGGAACGCTCCTGGCCGCGATGCTGGGCGTGCTCGGCGTCGCGGCGGTGCTCACCCGCCCCACGCTGGGCACGATCGCCGTGCTGGCACCGTTGACCAGCCTGGTCGTGGGTGTGCTGGTGTTCCGGTGGCTCCACCGGCTCGCCCCCCGCAGCTCGGCGGGCAAACCCGGTGCCGATGAATCGCAGCTCGTCGACGACACGGTGGACAGCGTCGGTCAGCCAGAAACGCGTGCGCTGGACTGGTCGGTCCCAGGTCTGGGTCGCCGTCGTTTCCTGATCACGTCCACCGCCGTCGCCGCTGCCGCGGGCACGACCGCTATGGCGGGGCAGTTCGTCGGTGGTCGGGTGGACGTGGAGGCTTCCCGTCGTGCCATCCGGCTCGTCCCGGATGAGCCCGCGCCGCCGATCCCGGCCGGCGCCGACTTCGCCGAAGACGGAACGCCGACGTTCATCACGTCCAACGCGGACTTCTACCGGGTGGACACCGCGCTGTCGGTGCCGAGGACGCGGGCGCAGGACTGGCGGCTGCGCGTGCACGGCATGGTCGACCGCGAACTCGTGCTCACCTACGACGACCTGCTGAACCGGCCGTTGGTGGAGAAGACGATCAGCCTGTGCTGCGTGTCCAATGAGGTCGGAGGTCCGTACATCTCGACCACCAACTTCATCGGCGTATCCTTGCGCGACATCCTGGCCGAGGCCGGAGTGCAGCAGGGCTCAGACCAGCTCGCGACGCGCAGCGTGGACGGCTGGACCTGCGGCACCCCGGTCGAGGACATCATGAAACCGGACAGCGACGCCCTGCTGGCCATCGGTATGAACGGCGAACCGCTCCCGGCCGAGCACGGCTTCCCGGTGCGCATGGTCGTGCCGGGTCTGTACGGGTTCGTCTCGGCCACCAAGTGGTTGGTAGACGCCGAGCTGACCACGTTCGCCGACTTCGACGCCTACTGGGTCAAGCGCGACTGGGCACGACGTGCGCCGATCAAGACCATGTCCCGCGTCGACCGGCCCAAGGCCTTCGAACAGGTGCCGGCGGGCCGGTTCGTGGCCGCCGGGGTGGCTTGGGCGCAGCACAAGGGCGTCGACAAGGTGGAGGTCCGGGTCGACGGGGGCCCTTGGCAGGCCACGAAGCTCAGCTCGGAGGTCAACGTCGACACCTGGCGCATGTGGCGGGTCGAGCTCGACCTGTCCGCCGGGTCGCACACCCTCGAAGTCCGGGCCACCGACCGCACCGGCTACACCCAGACCGCCGACCGGGCCGAGCCGATCCCCGACGGCGCAGCCGGCTGGCACACGATCGTGTTCACCGCACGGCCCTGACCAGGCCCGCCACCGGCCGGCGCGGAAACCGCCCAAGTTTTTTCCGGATCGACCAATCCGCCGCCGCCCCGGCAGCGAACCACTCATGACAAGCCGGGAAACACAAGATCCGGCGACCGTCCTCAAAGGAGCAACTCTCATGCGCAGCACCCGGCTCGCGTCCGCGATCGGCGTCCTCACCGCGGCCCTGATCTCCGTCGCAGCGTGCAGCAGCGGCGAACAGGCCGCCTCGAACACCACTTCGGCCGCCGCCACCACGACGACGACCACCACGACCAGCAGCGCGGCGATGAGCGACGGCGTCACCACGACCGGCGACGTGTTCGGCGCCGGCTGCGCCAGCCTGCCCAAGGACACCGAAGGCTCCCTCGACGGCATGGTCGACGACCCGGTCGCCACCGCCGCCAGCAACAACCCGCTGCTCAAGACGCTCGTAGCCGCGGTGAAGCAGGCCGGTCTCGTCGACACCCTCAACAAGGCCGACGCCAAGTACACCGTCTTCGCGCCCTACGACCCCGCCTTCGAAGCCCTGGGCCAGGAAACCGTCAACGCCGTGCTCGCCGACAAGGCCAAGCTCACCTCGATCCTGACCTACCATGTGGTGCCGCAGCGCATGGACAAGGACGGCATTCTGTCCTCCGCCACCCTGCCCACCGTCCAGGGCGGCACGCTCAAGGTCGAAGGCTCCGGCGACAACGTCACCGTCAACGGGGCGAAGGTCCTGTGCGGCAACATCCCGACCGCCAACGCCACCGTGTTCGTCATCGACAAGGTCATGATGCCCACCTCCTGACCGGCACCGCCCCGCGCGAAGAGACGTCGCGGCCAGATTCCCCGTGGCCGCGACCTCTCTTCGCGTCCGACAACGCCACCGGTCGGGCAGACCTTCGCCCGGCAACCACACGACGTCCACGCCGAGGTACCTCCTCGATCCCGACATCCGGTCTCGCCACGCTCGACGTTCCATCAGGACTCACGTCCTGATGTCAGCGACCACTGCGACGGCAGCCCGCGCCCGTTTCGCCCCTCGAAGCGTCACTCAGTGGTGTGGCAATCCTGTGGTGTCCGGTGGTGGCGTTCGGGTTGAGCAGAAACATGGTGGTATGGGCAATCCGGATCCGGGCCCGCGCCGAAGACCCTGTGCAAGGGCAGATCGTTTCGACCCGTCAGGAAGAGGAACGAACGATGACTCGACTTACGAGCAGGGCGGCACGCGTAGCGGTTCCGGCAATGGCGTTGGGGCTGGCTCTGACCACGCCCGCCGTGTCCTCGGCCCACGAAGGCGACCACGGCTCACAATCCGGGGGCGAGGGCGGCACCACGGTTGCCACCGTGCAGCTGCGGCAGCTCAACCACAGTGGAGCCTCCGGGCAGGGTGCGCTGGTTCTGCGCGGCAACCAGGTAGACATCGCCTTCCGGGTGCGAGGCGTGTTGGCCGACGCCCCGCACGCGCAGCACATCCACATCGGGGCCCAAGGCCGCTGCCCCACCCAGCGCGCCGATACCAGCGGTGACGGCATCGTCAACACCACCGAGGGCCACCCCTTCTACGGCCACATCGGCACCTCGCTGACCACCAGCGGGGACACCAGCCCGGCCAGTGGCCTGGCGGTCGACCGCTTCCCGACCCCGGACGGCACCTCCTACAACTACCGCCGCAGCATCACCGTGACCGCCGACGTGGCCGGCGACATCCGCAACGGCAAGGCGGTGCTCGTCGTACACGGCATCGACCCCAACCGCAGCGGCATGTACGACGGCAGCGCTCCCAGCGACCTGGACCCGTCCCTGCCGCTGGAGGCCACCTCACCGGCCGCCTGCGGCCCCTTCCGCACCCGGCACGGCGGCCTGCTCGACCTCGACCTCGGCATCGACCTGGGCCTCGGCCGCCGCTGACGGCCGACCCACCCCTAGCGTGCGGGAGCGCGTCCTGCTACCCCTTGGCGCGCTCCCGCGCCTAGAGCCGTCCCGGGTGCCCTCCATCGGCACTCGGGACGGCCGCATCACGCGATCGCACGATCGATTAGGTACACCATCGGCGTCGAAGCGGTGGTCGAGCGCGGCCAGTCGCGAGCCAATCGGGAGGCTTCGTGCCTCGGAGCGTTCACTCCGATGTCCTGTTCGGGGTGGGGACCACCTCAAACAGGTCGTGGAACCGCATCCGTGGCAACGCGGTCAGCGCACCGGCGATGAACCGCGGTCCCGGTTGGAGCTCACCGGATCCGACCCTGGTGACGGTGGAGCGGTTCACCCCGAGCGCCTTCGCGGCGCTGTAGTCCGAGTGGAACCCGGACAGGAACAGGACCTTGGCGAACGTCTCGGTGCGCAGTCTGATGGTGTGCGAGGAAGGCGTGGCGTTCTGGTGTCCGGTGTCGAGCGGCGGCATCGTCAGCGGGTTTCGCGGTCGTAGCGGTCGGCCCAGCTGGCGAAGGCCTCGTGGGATTGTGCGGGGCTCAGCGCCAGGGAGGCCAGTCGGCGCATCTTGGCCTGGTAGTGCGTGACGGCGGTCGGTTCGTCCTGGAACACGGTCACCGTGTCGGTTTCGGTGTAGGCCAAGGGGCTGACCGGGTGGTTGAACGTCAGCAGTGTCGCCTGGTTTCGAATGACGGCGTGGCACGAGCGCGACATCGGGATCACCCTGGGCGAGAACCGGTCCCATCCGCACATCAGGGCCAGGTGCAGCAGTTGGTCGCGCATGACTGCCGGGTCGCCGACCATGGTGCGCAAGGCGGCCTCGTGCACGAACACGGTCGTCTCCGGGCCGTTGTCCTGTTGGTGCAGGGTGTTCTGCCTCGTCAGCCTGGCGAGGGCCAGTGTCCGGTCCCCGGTCAGCGCGCAGGCGTAGTCCTCGGTCTGGGCGAGGCTGGGCATGGTGAGGGGCTCGTAGGTGGTGATCGTCAGCGCGAGCTGTTCATGCAGGGTGAGCGCGGTCAGGATGTCGGGGATCTGGTCGTGGGCGCGCAGGAAGCTGCCGTTGTCCGGTTCGTCGGCGATGGCGAGGATCCGGTCACGGGTGGCTTTGTCCGCGCCCAGTCGACCGATGAGGGAGGCGATCTCCCACGAGCTCGTGCCCCTGCTCCCGGTCTCCAGTTTGCTGAGCTTGCCCAGTGACCAGCCCAGGTCCTGGGCCGTGTTCGCGGACGACCGGCGGGCGCGGTGGCGGACTCGCCGGAGTTCCTCGCCCAGCTCACGGCTGCGGGCGTTGCTCAACCGCGGAACGGTCTTCTTGACGCCGATCTCCGGTGGCTGCGTTGACGTGCGGTGTGCGGCGGGCGTGTTCACGTGGTCTCCCTACGCTGCTGGGACCGGGACGGATCCAGTTGACCACCGGGGGCGCGTCCGAGGCACCGGCCAGGAACCCGCCATCGTCCCTCCACCACCCCGCTGGCTTTCACTGTTACGGGCAGGCCGTCAGCCCTGGTGGGCGGGGCACATGGGTCGTCGGGCACGATGCCGGTAGTCCGGAATCGTCAGGGAGGGACTTGAGAGTGGCGAAGATCGAGGCGGTCTTCTTCGACGTGGGCGAGATCCTGGTCGACGAGACGCGCGAGTACGGGACGTGGGCGGACTGGCTCGGCGTTCCCCGTCACACCTTCTCTGCCGTCTTCGGCGCAATTGTCGCCCAGGGCAAGGACTACCGCGAGACTTTCCAGGTCTTCAGGCCCGGCTTTGACCTGACCGAGGAACGCGAGCGCCGTGCCGCGGCCGGACAGCCCGAGAGCTTCGGCGAGGACGACCTGTACCCCGACGCGCGGCCTTGCTTTCAGCAGCTCCGCGAATCAGGGTTGCGCGTGGGCCTGGCGGGCAACCAGACCAGCCGCGCGGAGGGCATCCTGAAAGCGCTGGACCTGCCGGTCGACGTGATCGGCACCTCCGACGGCTGGGGCGTGGAGAAGCCCTCGCCCGCCTTCTTCGACCGCGTGATCCGCGAGGCGGGCGTCGCCGCGGACTCGGTGCTCTACGTCGGTGACAGGCTGGACAACGACATCCGACCGGCCCAGCAGGCAGGCATCGCCACCGCGCTGATCCGCCGTGGCCCTTGGGGACACATCCTGCGGATGCCGGAGGTGGAGGACCGGTGCCTGTTCACGCTCGACGGCCTGGACACCCTCCCCGCGGGGGTGGCCGAGCACAACGCCCAGGCCGGTTGAGTCACACCGCGGTCAGTGCGCGTACCCGCTCGTCCAACTCGGCCGCGTACGGGGTGTGGCGCAACGCCTGCCGAACTGCGGGCACGCGCTTCAGAGCGGTGGCGTAGAAGTCCCGATCGAGCACGTCACACGCCTGACCGGCGGTGGCGAACGCCTGATCGGCGTCACCGGCAGCCTGTGCGACGGCCAGGTCGAACAGCAGTACGGCCGTGTCCGCAACCGCGTTCACCGCGTTCCTGGGCAACGTCGTTCGCTGACCGCATCGCTCTCACCTGGTTACAGCGGTGCCCCGGCCCGAACAAGTGGTCGGGGCACAGTTGCGTGGGCGCACGAACGACTGAGGTGTGCCTCTGGTCAGTTCTCGGCGTCGCCGACGCAAATGGTTCGGCCGTGCGATGACTAGTTGTTGTAACTCCGGGCTCGCGTCCAGCATCTCCGCGGGGTCGTCGTGTCGTCCGGTGACGCGGCGACTAGTTCGTCGGGCTGTGGTTGCAGGGACGGCACTGCGCCTGTTCGTTGAACGCCGATCGCCTCCGCCAGTGGGCTCGCGGAGGCGATCGTTGTTGCCGGTCGGTTCCGGCGAGTCTCGACTATGGCATCGGTTAGACGGGTGGCTGCGTCGTGGAGCAGATTTGACGGTCGTCGGACGCGGTCAGCAGCTTTGGTCGGAGGGGGACGTAGTAGGCGTAGTAGACCTGCATGCTCGGGTAGAAGGGCACTGGCTATGGAGGTCACTTCTGACCGCGGATGTCGGTCAGTACTGACCGCACTTGCCGATCAGGTGCGTGATCAATGTCGGTGAGTTCTGACCGTACTTGTGGATCACTGGGTGGCTTGGAGGACGGGTGTCGGTTCTCGTTTGACCTGAGCCGGCAGCGTGCCGGAGGGTGAGTACTCTCCGCCTGGGGCTGGTGGGGCGCGGTGGGTAGGGTGGCCGCGTGGAGGAACGGCTGCTTCTCGGTTCGTCGTTCGGCGCAGCGGCGGCCGCATATGCCGAGCACCGCCCGGACTACGCACAGGCCGCGGTGCGCTGGGCGCTGGAGTTTGCGCCTGGTCTGAGGGTGCTCGACCTCGGGGCCGGAACCGGCAAGCTGACCGCCACGCTGGTCGCGCTGGGGGCTGACGTCGTCGCGGTCGAGCCTGACTCGGCGATGCTGGCCGAGCTGCGGCGCGTGCTGCCGGCTGTCCGTGCCCTGCCGGGTAGCGCCGAGGCGATACCGCTGCCGGACGCGTCCGTCGATGCCGTGTTGGCCGGCAATGCCCTGCACTGGTTCGACATGGCCGTCGCAGGACCGGAGATGGCCAGGGTCCTCGCGCCCGGGGGCGTCCTGGCCGGCCTGTGGAACGTCCTGGACGACCGGGTCGATTGGGTTGCAGGACTCGAGCGGGTCAGCGGGAGCGCGGCCATCGGCCCGCGTGACACGCTGAGCAGTTGGCGCGCGGCGACGGCGGACATGCATCTTCCGAACATCGGCCTGGTCGCCCGGTTCGGCTCGCCGGAGCAGGCCGAGTTCCCGCACGGGCAGCGCCGAACGGTCGACTCCCTCGTCGCGACCCTCGCGACGCGCGCCGGGATGCTGGTCATGCCGAAACGGGACCGAGAGGCCGCGCTCGGCGGGATCCGCGCTTTCCTCGCGAGCAGACCGGAAACCGGCCGCGGCGAGTTCACCCTTCCGATGCTGACCGGCGTGCTGCGCGTCCGGCGGCTCTGAAAGCCATCGACCTGGGCCGCCCTGCCCAAAGGCTGTCTGGTGGCCCAGATCCAGGGATAACGGACAACAGGGTCAGCCGGTACTCGCCCGGCCGGTGCGGGCGCGGGTCTGGGCGAGGCGGTAGGAGTCGGTGCCGGTCTCGATGATGTTGCCGCCGAAGGCGAGCCGGTCGACGATGGCGGCGCAGAGCCGCGGGTCGGTGAAGGTCTTCGTCCAGCCGGCGAAGGACTCGTTGGACGCTATCGCGACCGAGTTCTTCTCCTCGCGCTCCGTGAGAACCTGGAACAGCAGTTCGGCGCCCCGCCGGTCCAGTTCCATGTAGCCCAGTTCGTCGATGCATAAAAGATCGACACGCCCGTAACGGGCGATGGTCTTGGTCAGGATCTTGTCGTCGGCGGCCTCGACCAGTTCGTTGACCAGCTTCGCGGCCAGGGTGTAGCGGACCCGGAACCCGGCCATCGCGGCCTCGGTGCCCAACGCGATGAGCAGGTGCGACTTGCCGGTGCCTGAGTCGCCGATCAGGCAGAGCGGCAGGCCCTTCTTGACCCACTCGCTGGTCGCGAGGGTGTGGATGACGGCCGGATCGACGTTCGGGTTGGCGTCGAAGTCGAAGGCCCGCAACGACTTCTCGCGTAGGAACGCCGCAGCCTTGATCCTGCGCTCGGAGCGTCGGCGGGCGCGGTCGTCGCACTCGGCCATCAACAACTCGGCCAGGAACCCGCGGTAGGACATCTGGTCGCGGGCGGCGGCGTCGGCCAGGTCGGGGAACTGGGCGCGGATGGTGGGCAGGCGCAGCATGCGGCAGGCCTGGTCGACGGCGGCGTCGGCGGCCTGCTCGGTCAGGCCCCGGTGGCGGTGGACGGTCACTGGCTTGTCCCTTCTCGGCCGCGTCGGCGTCTGGGCAGGAGTTGGTCGTAGGCGTCGACCGTGGGCAGCGGCCTGGTGTCCGGTGGCAGCTGCGCCAGCCGGCGCTGCGTCAGGGAGGTGACCCTCGCCGGCGGCGTGGTGTCGGTCGGTGTCGTGTCGGGTTCGTCGAGTTCGGCGGCCTTGCGGGCCTCCAGGGCGACCGCGTCCGCGGTCAGTGCCCCGACGTTCAACGCCGCGGCCAGGCCGGCGACGACGTGGTCATGCCCCATGTGCCGGTGCAGCAGCAGGACCTCGATCAGGGCGCGCGTGCCGTCGCGCCGGGGAGACCGCGGTGACCTGATGCTCCTGCTCGGCTGGACCTCCGAGGACATGCCGCGGCACTACGGCGCCAGCGCAGCGGCGGAACGTGCGCAGAAGACTCGATTGCGCTTGGGGATCGGTGAGAATGTCTAACTCGTCCAACTCCACGAACGGGCGGTCGAAGCGAATGCCCATGACACCCGAGCAACGCAGTTTCCGTGCCCGACTGGCGGCTCACGCGTCATGGGCCGGCACCTCGGACCGGAGGGCACGAACCGCCGGTGCTACCCAAGCATTCCTTGAACGGTTCGAGCGCCAAGTCGACCCACTCGGTGAACTTCCGCCCGAGCGTCGAAGGGAGATGGCCCTGCATGCCAGGACCGCGCACATGTTGAAGTTGGCCAAGCGGTCTGCGGACGCACGGCGAACCCGTCGTCGATACTCGCGAAGTGCCGGTGAGCTCGGAATCGACCAACCTAATGAGTTCAGTGAAGAATAAAGCCATATGCCCTTACGCCGTATCGACGGCTGTGACCCGGTTGGAACCGAAGCACGAGGCTCTGAATGCACACCTTGTGGCGGTCTCGCGGAGAGGCTGCAGTGTTGGCTGATGCAGCGGCCTTGGCGCACGACCGCGAGCAGGTGAAGGAAGTCCTCGAGGCCGAACCACGGTTTAGCGTCCGCGCACTCCTCACCAGGAAGACGCTGTACTCGTCACGAGGGCACGGCGGAGAGGGCCACCCCCGCTCGCGCGGGGAAGCCGCGCTGGCCGCGCTCGCCGACACGCGCTGGCAGGGACCACCCCCGCTCGCGCGGGGAAGACTCGGCGCTGTACTCCGCCGACGTCTTCGACCGCGGACCACCCCCGCTCGCGCGGGGAACACGGCGTCGCGGAAGACGTGGTTGTGGTAGCGGCCGGACCACCCCCGCTCGCGCGGGGAACACAAGCGAAGCGGATCGGGGCTGGTCGGCGACCGGGGACCATCCCCGCTCGCGCGGGGAACACACCTGCGGACGTTCAACCTGGACCTGGTGCAGCGGACCACCCCCGCTCGCGCGGGGAACACGCAGGATGTCGGGCGGGGCAGGTACCCCTCGGACGGACCACCCCGCTCGCGCGGGGAACACTGCCGCCGTGCGCTGTCGTTGTAAGCCTTGAAGGGACCACCCCCGCTCGCGCGGGGAACACAGCATCGACTGCGCGTCGGCGTGACCGTCGGTGGGACCACTCCCGCTCGCGCGGGGAACACCTCGGGCTCGACCGGTGCGATCCAGTCGGGGCGGGACCACCCCCGCTCGCGCGGGGAACACCTGCGCAAGCAGGCACTGACGCTCGCCGACGAGGGACCACCCCCGCTCGCGCGGGGAACACAGGCGGCGGCGCTGGCGGTGGATCAGGCGACACGGACCACCCCCGCTCGCACGGGGAACACCCGACGAGGATCGCGGCTGGCGCCACCCCGGCCGGACCACCCCCGCTCGCGCGGGGAACACGGAGCCGAGGACGTCGACGGACAGCGCGGGGTGGGACCACCTCCGCTCGCGCGGGGAACACACTTCATGACCTGCTACGTTACGCGACGATGCGCTATTTCAGCATCGGTTTGCTGCGGGCAGCGTAGTCCAATCGAGGTTCTGCGGAGCTTTCCCGATACCGACTGCCGCGATGATTCATTATGTCGCCGAGCAGCATGGTCTTGAAGGCGTCGTCAGCAGTCGCGCTGCCTCGTGCTACGAGCCGGGTCGGCGGTATCCTGCGTGGACCAAGACGTCGTTGCGTCGGTCCCGTGAGGGTTGCCGTCTCCGAGTGGAGGGCGGATCCCAGGCACCGCCGACCACTATGCCGGTGCGGACGGCGGTGCGGCTTGTTCTCCTCCCAAAACCCGAGCCGGTAGTTCACTGGGTCGACCCTGCGCCGCGACAACGCTTCCGGACACCGGCGACTGGCCTACGGCTTGGGTGTCAACCGTTGACTCCACCCGAAGTCCTTGCCGAGCTCCAGGCGAAGTTGTTGTTCCGCCTCTGGTGGACGGATCTGTCGCGGATCGGCTCCGCTCGTCGGGGAGTTGCTACTTGGGCTGCGCCGTACCATTCCGGCCCAGCCGATCTTGCGTGCGCAGGGAGGGCGAGTGCGCCGATCAGGTGGCCTCGCCGATTTGTCCGCTTGTCCGAGAAATGCTTCGGCTCTCGGCAGATGATCACGAACGAGCGGATCGCCCCCGCTTGTGCGGGGATGTTGTGTCAGACCCGTGGAACAGAGGGGCCACTCCCGCTCGCACGGGATCCCGGGCGCATGCACCGTACGGCGCTTGCTGTGGATGAGGTGCGTTCTTCATCAGTTCGAGTGAGTCCGGTGTGTCGCGACGGGTGGGTACAGACAACGTGGAACAGAGTTGGCCGGGCTGATCGACCGCTCGAAGGAAGGGTAGAAGTGAGTCCCGATCGTGTTCGGCGAGGGTGGCCGGTTGAGGGTCGCCGCGCCGCGATCGTCATGGTGGACGTCCTGCGGTGGACGTATGTGAAGACTGCTCGCGAGCTAAGCGTCAGTCCGTCGACCGTGCGGCGTTGGCATCGCGAGTACCGGTTGGCTCGGTCGGCGGGTTCGCGGGAGGGTCGGGCGGGATTTTGTTCCATACCGCCGCATTCTTGCGGATTGGTAAGCGGCACTGACTGTGGTGTGCGTTCGATTATTTGAAGTGCACTGAAGTTCAGTTTCGGTGTTCTTCCGGCATTCGGGTGAACTCTCGGCCGTTGCGCGTGGCTTCGTCGTGGTGAAATTGGAATGAGGCGAGCGTCTGTGCTTGTATGGCGCCTCGTTTGAGCGGGTCGATGGTCGAGAGGTGTGTGTGGTTGACGATTTTCCTCCTGTGACGGGTGCGTGGGGGAAGGCATCGGGCAGGGAGTGGCCGCACCCTCTGGTCTGTCACGTGGTGGACACTGCCGTCGTCGCGGAGCTTGTGCTTCCGTTGTTGGTCGGTCCGCGTTGCCTCGGTGAGCTGCGGGATGCCTTCGGTCCGTTGGGTGATGCGGACGGGTGGATCGCGTTGCTGTGCGGGATTCACGATGTGGGCAAATATTCACCTGGGTTCCAGGGTCTGCATGCCGAGTTGGCATCGAGGAGATTGGGCTCGGCGGCGGCTCTTGATGTGGACTTCGTGAAACGACTCGGTGTCGCGCGGTTCGACACGCCGCATGGTCTGGTCACGGCGATGCACGTGGCCGACATGGTGGAGTCGTGGGGAGCGGATGTCCGGGTGGCGCGCGAGATTGCCGTCGCCTTGGGTGGTCACCATGGTTATTTCCCGAGTGCGGGGGAGATCACGCAGGCGGAGAGCGAGAAGAACAACCACGGTGAGGTGACGTGGGCGGCGTGGCGGGACGACCTCGTCGTGGCGGTGGCCCGGGTGCTGGGTTTGCCGGATCCGCGGTCGCTTCCGTGGGGTGAGGTGCGTTTCGGCGCGGGTGCCGCGGTCGGTCTCGCCGCGGTGACGACGATCAGTGACTGGATCGCGTCCGACGAGGCGAACTTCGAGTCGCCGGAGGAGCCGTTCGACCTCGACGCGTATATGGCCAGTGCGAGGGTCTCCGCAGTGAAGGCTGTGGACAGAGCGGGTTTGAGGCCGTGGGTACCGCCTCGCGACACCGGGTTCTCCTCGCTGTACCCGGAGTTGGAGAAGGTCCGTCCGGTGCAGCGGTTGGCCGAGCGGCTGGCCGTGGACCGACGGTCACCGACGATGGTCGTCGTCGAGGCTCCGCCGGGTGAGGGGAAGACCAAGGTCGCGATGCAGGTAGGTGCGACGTTGGTGCGTGATCTGGGGCTGGCGGGGATGTATGTGGCGATGCCGACGAAGGCGACGAGCAACCAGGTGCTCGTCGAGGTGGAGACGCTGCTCAAAGGTCTGGAGGATTGGACCACGGTGCGGTTGATCCATTCCGATGCCCGTGCGTATCTGGAGGAACGGACTGTTGAACCGGCCGATGTCGGCCGCGACCATCCGGAGGACTCCGACGTCGCGGCGCGGGAGTGGTTCACCCGCAAGAAGAGCCTGCTGGCCAATCTCGGTGTGGGCACGGTGGACCAGGCCGCGAAGGCGGTGATCCGCTCCGGCCACATGTTCGTGCGGTTGGTCGCGTTGTCCAACAAGGTGGTCGTCTTCGACGAGATCCACGCCTACGACACCTATCTGTCGTCGCTGCTGGACCGGTTGCTGATGTGGTTCGGGCGGTTGGGTGTCTCGGTGGTGCTGTTGTCGGCGACGTTGCCGACCCGTCGTCGTGACGAACTCGCGGCCGCCTGGCAGTCCGGCCTGCTGGGGGTCCTGCCGCGAGAAACCCCTCCGTTGCCGCCGTCATCCGACTATCCGCGAGTGACGGTCGTGGGCGCCGACGAGCCGGTCGTGGAGGGCGCGGAGGTCTCGGACCTGAACAAGGGTCGTCACGTCCGTCTCGACAAGCCCGTCGAGGAGGCCGATGTCGTCGACTGGCTGCTGGGGAAGATGGGGGCCAAGGGCTGTGCGGCGGTGGTGCACAACCTGGTGGGACGCGCGAAGAGGACGTTCGAGGAGCTTCAGGCCCGAGTCGCCACGCTGCCCGCCGCGCGGCGTCCGGAGGTAGTCCTCCTGCACGGGCAGGTGTCCTACGCCGAGCGTCGTCGGACCGAGAGTTGGCTGCGGGAGTCGTTCGGGCCGGGTGGGACGAGGCCGCACGCGATCGTGGTGGGCACACAGGTGCTCGAGCAGAGCCTGGACCTGGATTTCGACGTGATGCTCAGCGACCTGGCTCCGGTCGACCTGGTGATCCAGCGTTCGGGCCGTGAACACCGGCACGATCGCAGTGCGGCTCGTGGCGGGATGGTTCTGGGCATCACCGGGGTGAGCGATACCCCGGACGGGCCGACGTTCCCGCGTTACCTGGGCGGCGTCTACTCGCCCTACGTGTTGATGCGGACGTGGGCGTTGCTCAAGGACAAGCCCACGATCTGCTGTCCTGACGATGTGCCGGGTTTGATCGACGCGGTTTACGGGCCGGACGAGGCGGTCGCCTGCCCTGCCGGATGGGCGGCGTCGTGGGACAAGGCGCGTGCCGCGCACGAGAAGTTGATCGAGAGGTACGAGCGCGAGGCGCAGACGATGTACCTGCCGATGCCGATCGGTTCGGTGCGGCTGGAGAAGCTGTCGGCACAACCCAAGCGGGCCAACCGGACCCGGATAGGACGCGGTGGCAAGTGACCGACTACGACGACGAGTTCCCCGACACGACGGTGGACGTGGTGCTGCTGCATGCCGGGGTGGACGACGACGGGAGCGATTCCGTCAGACCGGTGCGCGGGGGAGCGGTGACCAATCTGACCTCGACCACCAGTGATCTGACCGTGCTGGACGCCTTGTTGGAGTCGAGCACGGTCCTGTCGGCGCCGGACGGTGTGCCGCCTGAGGTCGTATCCGACCTGCTGGCGGCACCGGTGCCCCACCTGTTCGCCAGCAACCCTTGGTTGCGTCAGCACCGCGCGCTCGTATTCCACGACGGCCAGTGTCTGGTCGCCGGTCACCTCATCCGCTACCGACCGGAGTACGGCGTGTACGTCGATGGTTACCAGTGATCGCCCCGGCCGCATCGTTCAACCTGCTGACCGAGCCGTGGATCCCGGTGATCGGGACGGACGCGCAGCGCCGTGAGGTGGGTTTGAACGAGCTGCTGCTCGACGCCCGTGGCATCCGGCGGATCGTCGGTGACACACCGCCGATGACCGCAGCGCTGTACCGGCTGGCGCTGGCGTTGCTGCACCGCGCCTACGGACCGGTCGACGAAGACGCCTGGGGCCACCTGTGGTCGGCCAAGCAACTGCCGTCGGCGAAGCTGCGTGACTACGCGGCGGGCCAGTCGGACCGCTTCGATCTCTTCCACCCCGAGCGGCCGTTCCTGCAAAGTCCGGCGCTGGCCCGTATCACGCCGTCGACGGTGGCGAAGCTGGTTCCCCACCTGGCGGTCGGCAACAACGTCACGTTGTTCGACCACACGACCGCCGGAGACCGGACCGTGCTCAGCCCGGCACAGGCGGCGCGGTGGCTCGTCACCGCCCAGGCATTCGATCCGGGCGGCATGAAGACCCCGTTCGAGAAAGTGAAGTCCTCCGAACGGGCTCCCTGCAACCTGCTGGGCGTGGTCCTCGTCGAGGGAGGCGACCTCAAGGAGACCCTGCTGCTCAACGCCTTGACTTACGCGCCCGACCTTCAGACTCCGTACATGACGTCCAGTCGGGACATGCCGGCGTGGGAGGAGCCGGACCCACCCGAGGGGGCACCGGGCGAACGGCGCGCACGGGGGTGGACCGACCTGCTGACCTGGCCGTCCCGGCGGATCCTGCTGGTTCCCACGGTGAGTGGGGACACCGTCGTGGTGGACGGTGTGGTCCTTACCCCCGGTGTGCGGTTCAAGGGCGATCTTCCGGAGGAAGAGAAAATGGCGGCCTTCCGGCGCCCACTCGGCCCCAACGGCAAACCCAAGAAGGACGCGCCGCTGCTGCCGATCCGGCTCAACCCGCTGCGCGGTGTGTGGCGGCACAGCGTCGAACTGCTCATGATCGACCTCCGGCAGGAGGGGCGCACCAGGATCCGGCCACGAGCCCTGGAACAGATAGCCGCGCTCGCAGGGGACGGGCACATCCCCCGCGACGCCGTCTACACGCTGCGGGTGCTCGGGCAGCAGTTGGACAAGAACGCCTCCGTGGTCGAGGCATACCTGGAAGAACAGGTCCCCGCACCGGTGCCCTTGCTGCGCGCCCGGGACACGTCCCTGGGCGCGTTGATCGGGAGCGCCATCGCGCTGGCCGACAACGCCGGAGCGGCCTTGCGGCACATGGAGCGCGACTACAACAAGGACAAGCGTGCCGACCCCACCTCCACCCTGGACGTGGCGTACTGGCCACAACTACCCCGACGCTTCGCCACGTTCCTGCGTGAAGTCGCACGAGCCCACGACGCCGACGAACCCGAGTCCGACGCGGTCGAACAGTGGACGCGCGAGGTGTACCGGATCGCCAAGCAGGCCGCCGAACGGTGGGCCGAGCGAGCACCGGCGGACACCCGCGACGTGTTCCTCATGGGCAAGCACCTGCGAGCGTTCCATACCCGGCTCAACGTGTTGGTGGACAACTTCCGCCGCGAGGCGCGCAGCTACACCACGAAAGGACGAATCGCGTGACCGACACCCTCACGCAGCGGCGCCGCACGTTCGTCAACTACCTCCACGGACTGCACTATTGGGCATCGTCGGACAACCCGAAACGGGCCGGCGAAGCCAGGCAGGCACTGGCCAGGCTGCGACGGATCTTCTCCGGCTCCCGGCAACAAGCCGACGCCTACGAGTACGTCTTCCCCCACGACCCACCGCACGACGAGCAGGACACCTGGCTGCTCGTCGCGGGTCTGTTCGCCCTGCACCCGCAACGCAGACGTGCCAAGGACGCGCGCCGCCGCTCGCTGGGCGCCTCCATGGGAGAACTCGAAGCGGCCCGCGGACCCGCCGTGACCCGACGCTTCACCCAGCTCCTGGCGCGGGACCGCGACGCGCTGCCGCACAACCTGCGCCAGACCGTGCGGCTGCTGTCGTCCCACGACATCCGCGTCGACTTCGACCAACTCCTCGACGACCTGGTCGTGCTGCTCGGCGACGACGACCAAGCCGACCAGGCGCACCGCGTGCGCCTGCGCTGGGCCGGCGAGTTCCACCGCCCACCGACGACGAACACCCCACAAGACAAACGGACCTCGGCCGACGAGCCGTCCGACACCGACGAATGACCACCTCCCGGAGAGCTTCGTGATCATCGAGCTGCACCTGCTCCAGTCCTTCCCGGTCAGCAACCTCAACCGCGACGACGTCGGCCAGCCCAAGACCGCCACCTTCGGCGGCTGCACCCGCGGCCGGATCTCCAGCCAGTCCCTCAAACGAGCCGCCCGGCTGCTGTTCAACGACTACGGCCTGGACACCTCCGAGACCGGCGTGCGGACCAAGCGGCTGGTCGAGAACACCGCCGAGGCGCTCGCACGACCCGACCGGGACCACGCACTGACCCGAGGCGTGGTCACCGCCGCCCTGGAACAGCTCGGCTTCGCCGTGGACCCCGTCAAGGGCCTCACCCAGTACCTGCTGTTCGTCGGCCGCGACGCCGTCGACCGGCTCGCGCAGTACAGCCAGGACAACTGGGACGTCCTGGCCGCCGGCCACACGGCGAAGGCGGCGAAGAAGGACAAAGAGAAGGACGACGCCGCCGACAAGCCCGCGAAACCCGTCAAGTCCAAGCCCGACAAGGCCACCGCAGCGGAGGCCAAGCGGATCCTCGACGGCGGCCGTGCCGCCGACGTCGCCCTGTTCGGGCGGATGATCGCCGACAACAAGGACTTCAACGTCGACGCCGCGTCCCAGGTCGCCCACGCCCTGTCCACCCACGCCGTGCTCAACGAGTTCGACTTCTACACCGCGGTCGACGACCTTAAGCCCGATGGCGAGTCCGGCGCCGACATGATCGGCACCGTCGACTTCAACTCCGCCTGCTACTACCGCTACGCCAACGTCGACACCGACCAACTGGTGCGCAACCTCGGCGGCGACACCGACCTCGCCACCCGAGCTATGCGCGCCTGGCTGAACTCGTTCATCCACGCCGTGCCCAGCGGCAAGCAGAACTCCATGGCCGCCCGCACCGTGCCCGACACCCTCCTCGGTGTCGTCCGCGACGCCGGCGCCTGGAACCTCGCCAACGCCTTCCTCAAGCCCGTCACCGACGTCGACCTCATGGTCGGGTCCACCGAACGCCTCACCAAGCACTTCACCGGCCTGCGCGACTTCTACGGCAGTGACCAGATCCGCGCGATCGCAGCCGCCTCCGTCAGCGGCGACCTGCCACACCTGGATCCCGCCGACACGGTCACCACCATCGGCGCGTTCATCGACAACCTGCTCGCAGCCGCGAAGGCGTGACCACCGTGCCGATGTCGCTGGCCCTGTGCTTCGACGCACCGATGCAGTCATGGGGCATCCGATCCCGAGGCGTCATCCGCGACACCACCACCGAACCCACCAAATCCGGTGTCGCCGGCCTCCTCGCCTCCGCCCTCGGCGTCCCCCGTGAAGACGACGACACCATCGCCGAACTCGCCGCCCTCCAACTGGCCGTGCGAGCGGACCGCGAAGGCATCCTCGAGCGCGACTACCACACCACCCAGAACGTCCCCACAACCCAAGGCACAGGGCACCGCACCGTGGTCAGCGAACGCTACTACCTCGCCGACGCACTGTTCCTCGTCGTGCTGGAAGGCGAACCGGCGCTGCTGCAACGCCTCCACGACGCCGTGAACAACCCCCGGTGGCCCCTGTTCTTCGGCCGCCGAGCCTTCGTGCCCACTCGACCACTGGTCACCAAGGTCGGCCTGTCCGAACGCTCGGCGGCCGACGTCATCGACGACCACCACTGGCTGGAACCGTCACCGCGGATCCGGGCAACTGAACTCCGCAAGAACGACCGGATCGGCCTGCGCGCCGTCATCGACTGCCCACCGACCACCGACAAGGCCGAAATCCGCCACGACCACCCGCTCAGCTTCACCGAAGGCAACCGCCGCTACAGCACCCGCACCGTCCTAACCCGACCCGTGCCGCTCACCGACGCCATGATCACCGCCGCAGGAGACGACAACCCGTGTACCTGACCAAACTGTCCGTCAACGTCAGGTCCCGCGAGTTCCGCCGTGACTTCGCCAACATCCACGACCTGCACCGCACCGTCATGTCCGGCTACCCCGACACCGACGGCGACACCCCCGCACGCCAAGCCCACGGCGTCCTGTGGCGCCTGGACCCCAGCCCCACCGGCTACACCGTCTACGTCCAAAGCCACACCGAACCCAACTGGGTGAAACTGCCCACCGACTACCTCGCCGCACGGGCGGAAATCCGCCCGCTTCAGCCCGTCCTCGACGCCATCACCCCCGGCCGCAAACTCGCCTTCCGCATGCTCGCCAACCCCACCCAGGACAGCCGCCCACCTCAACTCCGAGGCCGCTCACGACGCGTCGCCCACCGCACCCCGGAAGACCAGACCACCTGGCTGATCCGAAAAGGCGAACAACACGGCTTCGTCATCCCCACCGCCCGCGACGGCCAACCCGACATCAACCCCTCACCCATCCCCAGGATGACCGGACACAAAGGCGACAGCGGAACCATCACCATCGACGCCGTCCGCTACGACGGCCACCTCGTCATCACCGAGCCCGAAGCCTTTACCGACGCGATCGTCGCCGGCATCGGACGAGCTAAGGCATACGGATGCGGCCTACTCACCCTCGCCCCACCACGGAGCCACTAGAGCGTGTCCTCAAAGCCAGATGAGCAGGGCGGCCAGATCGATCATGCCTCGGTAGGACACGGCGGTCTTGTCGAAGCGGGTGGCTATCGCGCGGAACTGCTTGAGCCGGTTGAAGCAGCGTTCCACGACGTTGCGACGTTTGTAGGCGGTGCGGTCGAAGGCCGGCGGGCGCCCGCCGGCGCGGCCCTTGCGTTTACGGTCGGCCTGCTGGTCGCGGCGTTCGGGGATGGTGGCCGGGATGACTCGTTTGCGCAGGTGGGCGCGGGTGGCCTTGGTCGAGTGGCCCTTGTCCGCGATCACCTGCGGACCTGGTCGCCGGGCGGCCCGGACCCGATCTGTCGAACCCGACACCGGCCATGACGGTGGTGAACCGGGTGCGGTCGTTGACGTTGCCGCCGGTCAACACCACCGACGGTGGCCGACCGCGGCCGTCACAGGCCAGGTGGATCTTCGTGGTGGGTCCGCCGCGGGAGCGGCCGATGGCATGATCAGCCGGCTCGCTGCGCCCCGCCGCACGACCCGCCCGCCCCCTGTGTGGGACGCGGCCACGGATGCGCGGCGTGCTCCGGCGGCGTGCTGATGGGCGCGCACGATGCCGGAGTCCACCGCCACCTCGCGGTCGAGCTCGTCGATCGCTTCGGCGATCACCCGGACCTCGTGACACCAGCGTCGTGAGGGTGCCGTTGCGCGCGGTGCCGGGACCCCCGCCCGCGCAGGGAAGACCACCTGACGGGCGTGGACGCGCAACGGCCCGACGGACCACCCCCGCTCGCGCGGGGGAGACTCGCCACCGTCCAATTCGTACAGGTCGCACCGGACCAGCCCCGCTCGCGCGGGGAAGACATCACCCAGCGGCACGACGGGTGCGACGTCGAGGGACCACCCCCGCTCGCGCGGGGAAGACACCGGCGACGCGCACCTCCTGGCGCACGCCCAGGGACCACCCCCGCTCGCGCGGGGAAGACGGCCGAACGACTCTTGAACCTCGTGGACAGCGCGGACCAACCCTCGTCATCGGCCGGACCAGCCCCGCTCGCGCGGGGAAGACCTGTCGGGCGGTCTCGACTCAACCGGCCTGGTAGGACCACCCCCGATCGCGCGGGAAGGCTCATGGCCTCCCTAGCCGCTGGCTTCGGAGGCCGGACCACCCCCGCTCGCGCGGGGGAAGGCACTTCTTGACCAGCTACTTTAGAGGGTGAGAAGCCATTTCGGCATCGGTTTGACGGGGCGAGCTTGCACCCTGCTGGTCTGGCTGTGCTGTGCGCGTCGATGACGATGGTGTCCGCCATGCCTCGGCTGGCTGAACGCAGTGAGGTCGGCGTTGTTGTCACCGCTCCGCTCCGCGAGCACAGTCGTCTGCCGAGATGCTGCAGGGTCGGGCGACCATGATGAAGTCTCTCCCGAACGGATCTAGTGCTGCGTCACGCAACCTTGGCTGGGTAATGGGTCCAGGTGGGGATGGGTGAGTCGGTGGCGAAGCCGGTCTTGGGTCTGGCTCGGGCGTTGCGCCAGCGGATGTAGGCCGCGATGGCGGCGTTCTGCTCGGGGTGGGTGCGGTGGTCGGTGCCGTTGAGGGCGAAGTAACGCAGGGCGGTGAACTCGGCCTCGATCCAGTTCAACCAGCTGGAGTAGGTCGGCAGGAATACCAGGTCGACATCATGGTTGGCAGCCCAGTCCCGGACGTCGGGGTGGCGGTGCGGCGAAAAGTTGTCGACCCCGACGCGAACTCCTCGACCACATCCTGATCATGAGCGAGAGCCACGCACGACAGATCCTCACGACCTACGAAGACCACTACAACCGACACCGCCCCCACCAGGGCGGAAACCAACTACCACCCGAGACCCAGCAACACCCTGCCGCGGTACACAACCTCGACACCCACAGAGTGCACCGCACCCGCATCCTCGGCGGACTCATCAACGAGCGCAGACACGCAGCTTGACCAGCAGCGATGACTTTTCGAGCGGTACGAGATCCCGGCGTAGTCGATGTCGATCAGCACGTCGTGCGGGCCGACGTCGCGTCGCTCGATCGTCATCGGCTCCGGGGGCGCGGTCGCGCTGGTGGCCCCGCAGGCCCTTCACAGTGGTGGTCCTCGCGATTCCTTCCATATCGGATGGGGTCCGTTGCCCGCCGGACGGGTACTGACCATCAGACGTAGGCCAGGAATCGGCCCGCGAAGATCACGCCCGTCCACGTCGTCATCGACACGACGGCCGAGACACGGGCGGCGACCGGGGTCGCGTCGGCGTCGGCCCACTCGTCGACTCGACGGTAGACGCCGCGGTGGAACACGAAGGCGTTCAGCCCGGCGAGGACCAGGAGTCCGAGCTTCCACGGTGCGGCACTTGAGCCGGCGACGCCGAGGGCCTGCGCGCTGAACAGCAGGATGCCGGTGACGACGGCGACGGCCAACCCCAGGTGAGACACAGGCAGGAGATAGCGCGCGGCTCTCGTGACGGGCACCAGACGGCGCCCGACGCCCAGCAGCCGGAGGTCGAACGCGAAGGCCGGGCCGACGAGCACGGCGATCCCGAGGATGTGGAGGCTCTCGAGCGCCGCATACATGAAGGGAGTGGTGCGCACGGCGTCGCCGAGCGCGGAGTCCTGCAACCAGCGCAGGATCGGTTCAAGCCATTCAGGCATCCGGGTTCCGTTCGTCCTGCAGGGTGCGGCGGCGCAGGTAGAAGACGCCACCCACAACGGCTGCAACGACGACGCCGCCGAGCACCGCCCAGCCGACCAGCGCCTGTGAGCCGCTGTCCGCGGCGATGTCGGCATCCTCTGCCGTAGGGTTCTCCGGCGCGGACGGCGCATCTCCGGGACCTCCGGGAAGCGGTGCCCTGACCGGGAGCGTGTTGCCGATCACCTGGTTGACGGGCGCGTTGTCGTCTCCGTACCAGAACGCGACCGGGCGGAAGAGGCCGTCATCGGTGCTGTTGATGTATCCGACGCCCTGGAAGCGCTCTCCGACCTCCAGCGAGCGGTCCAGGCCGTTGCTACTCGACCACCACGGCGGAGCGATGATGATCTCGAGCTCGTCGTGGGGGCCGCCATACGCGGGAGCGGCCTCGACCCGGACGCTGTCCTCCGGGCCCGACAGCTCCTCGGGGATCGGCAGGTCAGGCGTGTCGGCCGGGAGTTCGGCGTCCAGCGCCACATCGAATTCCGAGTGCGGATCGCCCCAGTTCCCCTCAGTGGAGACGGTGCCGGCGATGTAGACGAGTTCGTTGGTCTCGAAGCCGTCCCAGCCGTGGTGCGCGGCGGCCGGTGACGCTGTGACCAGCGAGATCGCTGCCGCGGCGAGCAGTGGTGCCGTGGCCAGAAGGCCTAGGCGGCGTGGTCGGTCGGTGTGTGTGGAGACGGTCAAGGTCGTCGTTTCCTCTCTGTGGGTGGTCCTGGGGCCGCGGTTCAGCTCGCCGCGGGGAACGCGACGCCGGTCCGCTCGGCGTAGGCGGCCAAGAGCTGGTCCTGCGCCTGGGCGTCGTGCACGAGCTCGTTCACACGGGTCTCGACCTGCTGGTGGAAGAGGAACTCGCCGGTGACGTCGCTGCCCGGCTCGACCGCCTCAGCGAGCCAGACCTGGGTCATGTAGCCCTCGCGCAGGCTGTCGGGGGTGGTGGTGTTGCCGTTGTGGAAGCCGATCAGGGTGGGGATCCAGCCGGGCGCGACGGCGTTGACCTGCCGCTGCGGCCAGAGGCGCGCCGCCGCGGTGGCGGTCATCGCCATGTGCAGCTTGCTGTCGCCGTAGCTGATGCCGCCGCCCGAGCGCACCTCGTCGAGCCTCAGGTCCCGCCGAGGTGCAGGTCGGAGGTGAGGTAGCTCAGCTGCCGCGGTGGGGTGACCAGCGCGGTGAGGAGGTACGGCGAGAGGGAGTTGGAGTTGAGCAGGTTGCCGTCCGGGAGCCCGTACTCGCCAGCGTTGTGGACGATGACGTCGACTCGTCGAGCGCGTTGATCTGCTCGGCCGGCGCTTTGGTCTGGTCGGGGTCGAGCAGATCGCCGAGCACGACGTCTTCGAGGCCTGGCAGGTCGCGGCGGATGTCGGCGTCGCGCTGCTCGTTCCGGGCGTGCGCGACGACCGCGTGCCCTCGCTTCAGGAGGTGGGCCGCCGCGAGCTGGCCGGCACCGCCGGTGGAGCCGGTGATGAGGATGCGCTTCGTCTCGCCGCCTGCGGGCCGGACGTTCTCGGCGATCCAGCGCAGCTCGTCGGCGACCTCTTGGGTGTTGTAGACGCCGACGCCGTACAGCTCGCCCCGGGGGAGGAGATCACCAGAGGTCTCGCGCTGATCGGGCGCGGGCCTCGACGGCGCGGGCGTCGCGGTGCCCTGCTGCGGCGCGCTGGTGCAGGCGGGCAGAGCCCCCACGCCGAACGCGGCGGCGGTCAGCAGGAGACCTCGTCGGGTCAGGGCCGTCGTCTCGAGCGTCATTCTCTTCGTGTCCTTCTCTCAGCCGGCGACGGCGATGGTGACCTGCTGCCCGGCGGTTCACACCATGTGTCCGGTGTACTTCGGGTTGGTGAGGATGTCGCGCACATTGGAGTAGGTCCACACGCCAACCGCCCCGCGACCGGGGTTCAGCGTGGGCGGTGAGCTGGTCACCAGTTCATTCGGTGTGGATTTCGACAGTCGCGGTGATGGCGCCGTCCAGGTCGGCGATTCGGCTGGAGGCGTCGCCGTCCATACGTCCGATGATGACGATGCCGGAGTAGTGGGACTGGTCGCCGTAGTAAAGGACGAGATCGTTGCCGGGTGCGTAGTACCCGACATCCCCGATGTCGGGGTCCGCGCCGTCTGGTTGACCGTCCCGTGACAGCGGTGCGGGCAGCGGTCCGGTTTTCTCCACCGAGCCGTGATCGATCATGTCGATGGTCAGGGGTAGCTGGGCGATGAGGTCACGGCCAGCGGCGCTGTCGAAGATCGTGGCCTGAAGGCGCTGGTCGCCGACGGTGATCTGGATCTTCAACTTCTGCTCTTCCTGGTGAGGCGAGGAGTCCGTGTCGCTGGGGGTTCCGCTTGGCTGCGGCGCGGCGGCTGTCGCAGAGCGGGCTGCGTCCCGGGCGCTGCCGGGTGAGGTCGGTGGCGTTGCACCGCAGCCGGCGACGGTCACTCCGACGACCGTCACCAGCGCTGCGCAGACGACCGTGCGTGAGGCCGGCATGGGCGTCTCCATATCCATGTCAGATGAGCCCGCCCGCGACGGTGTGTCGAATGGGCTGTCGTCGGTTGACAACGAAGTCCCGCGCTGGCGACTGATCCTCGTTCGGTTCGTGCGCTTGCGCGGGTTGATCGGGTCTGTGCGCGCGGTGGGCGATCCGCACGTGCGGTGGCATCAGGAAGCTGCGCGGGGTGACCGTTCCGACCGTTTCCCAGAGGGCCGCTTGCGTTGCCGGCACACTCGCGGTCAGGCGAGGTTGGTGGTGAAGAACTCGTCGAGCGTGTCGAAGGGGATGAAATCCTTGCGGTCGTACAGGTCGACGTGGTCAGCGCCGGGGACGATCACGAGGTCGACGGTGCCGGGGGCAATCGCCTGGACGTCCTCGGAGTAGTAGCGGGAGTGCGCGTCGGCACCGGCCACCAGGAGGGCCTTGCGGGGCGCGAGCATGTCGATGTTCGTCATCAGGGAAAAGGCGAAGAACGACATCGGCGTGGTGGCGGTCCACGCGGTGGTCGAGTTGATCGAGCGCGCGTGGAATCCGCGCTCGGTGCGGTAGTAGTCGAAGAAGATCCTCGTGATCGGGTCGGCGTCCGGCGGAAGGGTCTTGGGCAGGACGCGGTTGGTGGGGGCGACGTTGCCGTTCGCGTCGAAGGGGACCTCGTGGGAGAGCCGCGCGTAAGCGCCGTTCTCGGCGTCGATCCAGCGTTGCCGGCTGAGGTGGTCGACGACCTTCTGGCGCTGTTCACGCGTGTAGTAGTCCTGGTGGCCGCAGGACATGCTGCGCGACATGTCGTACATCGAGGTCGTGGCGACCGCCTTGATGCGGCTGTCCGCGGCGGCCGCGGTGAGCGCCATGCCGCTCAGGCCGCAAACGGCCATCGCGCCGATGCGCTCGCGGTCGATGATCTTCTGCAGACCGAGGAAGTCGACGGCGGCGCTGTAGTCCTCGGTGTAGACGTCGGGTGAGGCCACGTCGCGCACGCTGCCGCCGCTCTCCCCGGTGAAGGACGGGTCGAAGGCGAGGGCGACGTAGCCCCGGCGGGCGAACTCGTTGGCGTACAGGCCCGAGGACTGTTCCTTGACCGCGCCGAACGGTCCGCTGACCACCAGCGCGGGCAGCGTGCCCCTGGCGTTCTTCGGCACGTAGAGGTCGCCGGCGACCTGGATGCCGTAGCGGTTCTTGAACCGCACCGACGTCCGTTTGACGTTCTTGTCCAGCGCGAAGGTGTAGTCGCCCTTGCCCTGTCCTGGGGCGTCTTCGGCGAGGCCGGTGACCGCGCCGAGGGAGGGCAGAGCCGCGAAGGAGGCGGCGGTCGCAGCGAACAGTCCGAGCGCTTTGCGGCGTTCCATGAAGTGGTCCTCACATTCGATGGGTGGGAAGGACGAGACGGTCAGTGATGGCTGTTCAGGCGACCGCGCCCGCCGGTCCGGTGGACGTCTTCTCGGGTCGGGCGAGGATGAGCAGGCCCGCCATGGACAGCGCGACGCACGTGATCATCAGCAGGGCCATCGGCACTGCGGTGTGCTCTCCGCCGAGTCCGGCGATCGGGGCGATGACGCCGGCGGCGGTCCACTGGACGAAGCCGAGAACCGCCGAGCCGGTGCCGGGGTGCTCGGGAACCTCCGCGGAGGCGAGCGCGCCGCCGTTCGGGCCGATGAGGCCCTGCGCGGTCATGAGCACGGCGAAGCAGACGATCGCGAGCAGCAGTGGGGTGTCCCACCACAGCGCACCGGCGAGCATCGCCACGCCGGCCAGCAGGGCGGCGATCTGTCCGGCGGCGATGACCTTGCGCGTCGCGACGCGTCCGGCGAGCCGGGCGGCGATCAGCGCGGCGGCCGTCATGCCTGCGGCGTTGGCGGCGAAGTCGGCCGAGTACGCGACCGGGGACATCCCGTTCATCGATTGCAGCACGAACGCCGACGTCGCCACGTAGGCGAACACCGCACCCATCGCCGACCCGCTGACCAGCACGTAACCGACATAGCGGCGCTGCCGCAGCACCTGCCGTCCGCTGGTGACGAACGCTCGCAGGCCGCCGCCGTGCCGCCGCTCAGCCGGCAGCGTCTCCGGTACGGCCACCAGCACGGCGAGGGTCATCGCGACGCCCATGGCCGCGACGGCCCAGAACGACACCCGCCACTGCGACAGCTGCAGGATGACCGCGCCGAGCAACGGCCCGACGATCGGCGCGATACCGCCGACGGCCGCGATGACGTTCAGGATGTGCACCAGGCGGGCGCCACGAGCGAGGTCGACGATGACGGCCCGGCCGATCACCATGGCCCAGCCACCGGCGAAGCCCTGCAGGAAGCGTCCCGCCATCATGACCGCGATGGAGGGAGTGAGAGCGCACACGACCGAGGCGACCGTCATGACGACGACCGAGGCGATCAGCAGCCGCCGCCGACCGTGCTGGTCGGACACCGGGCCGCCGACGAGCTGCCCGAGGGCCATGCCGACGAAGAAGGTGGTCAGAGTCAGCTGAACCTGCGTCGCCGTCGCCGACAGGTCACCCGCCACGCGGGGAAACGCAGGCACGTACATGTCGGTGGCCAGCGGCGCGATCGCGGTCAGCAAGATCACGGTGGTGACCAGGCCGGCGGTGAGCCGAGCCTGGCGACGCACCGGGCCGGTCACGCCCGCGACTCCGTCGGCAGGCGACGCCGGCGCGGAAAGCAGTGAGGGCATGTATCTGAGCAAACCCGCTCCGGGCGACACCAAGAAGACACCAGCCATAGGTGTACCGGCAGTACATCGCAGTTCAGCGGGATGCGTCGTACCGTCGAGACCGTGAACAACCGAGCCGAAGTGCGCGACTTCCTCACCTCGCGGCGTGCCAAGGTCACGCCCGAGCAGGCCGGCCTGCCGACCGCGGGGCAGCGCCGCGTCCCCGGGCTGCGCCGCACCGAGGTGGCCGCGCTGGCCGGGATGAGCGTCGAGTACTACTCCAAACTCGAACGCGGTCAGCTCGCCGGGGTCTCCCCCGGTGTGCTGGAGGCAGTCGCCCGCGCCTTGCGACTGGACGACGCCGAGCGCGCACACCTGCTGCGCCTAACTCAGGAGGCCAACGGCAGCGGCGCGCTGTTGCGTCCCACCCGCAAGCCGAAACAGCGCGCGATCCGGCCCAGCCTGCGGTGGTCGCTCGACAGCGTCACCGCTCCGGCGATCGTCGTGAACCTGCGTCAGGACCTGCTCGCCGCGAACCTGCTCGGCCGGGCGATGTACAGCGACGTCTACACCGACTCAGCCGGTGTGCCGAACTTCGGCCGGTTCACCTTCCTCGACCCTGCCGCGCGCCGCTTCTACCCGAACTGGAACGTCGCCGCCGACATGCTCGTGGCCAACCTGCGCACCGCCGCGGGCGTCGACCCGCACGACAAAGGCCTGCACGACCTCGTGGGCGAGCTGTCCACCCGCAGCGACGAGTTCCGCCGCCGCTGGGGCGCGCACAACGTCCGCATCCACGGCACCGGCAGGAAGACCTTTCACCACCATGTCGTCGGAGACCTCGACCTGGCGTACGAGAGCATGGAACTGCGGGCCGAGCCGGACCTCACCATGACGATCTACGCCGCCGAACCCGACTCGCCGACCGCGCAGGCGCTGTCGCTGCTCGCCTCCTGGGCAGCCTCCGAGACCGGCATCGTGCCATCGCCCGAGCGCTGAGCACCGCCGTGCCGGCGTGACCATGCAGGTCTTGGTGGTCACCGACGGCACCTGCTCGCCGTCACCTACCCGTCGAGGGTCGCACCCGGCAACGCCTATACCTTCACCGCATTCAGTCAGATCCTCGTGAACAACGAGGTCGTCGCGGGCTTGGGCTACCATGGCACCGCGGCCATTAGACCCCACGCGAACGCTCCGGCCACGAGCAACAGACACCCGCCGGCAAGACCTGGAATGTCAGCGTTGGTCCCATTTAGTGCGGTGGAACAGGCCATCGCCCACCTGCGAAACGCAAGCGGCGCGAGCCAGCTTGCTCAGGTTCTCGAGATCAGCAAACCGCCGATCCGGCATATTGTGAGCCGAACCAGACCCTACGCCGGCCCTGTCGGTTAGGCATCACCGGGATGGTGCGTGTGATCCGATGACGTCACGCTGGCATCGAATGTCGCCGTCGAATCACACGCGTCCCGTCCGTCCGTCGGTCCGGTCAAGCGGAGGAACGACCTCCGCTTGACATTCAGCTCGCCACATCGACCCACCGCATCTCGAGACGTACGACGGTCCCCCGAACGAGTGGGCGCCGTAGATTGGAAAGGTTGCGCGCTTGCTTCGGTGATCACCGATTAAGTGGTCGGCCGAATCGGGGAGGAACTGTGGGTGGGTGTTCGGCTTGAGCTTCGGATGAGCTGTTAGCGCATCTGAGAACGGTTGTCCCGGCGGTACACCTACGGCTCAACTCGCGTTCGTTATCAGCAGCACGACATCGAAAATCGCTATCATGATCGTCAGTCGGAATGCCGCAGGACTGCGTGGTGTCCGGATGGCGGCCACGGTGGCGGCGACGGCGAGCAGGACGCCGATGGCCGACACGGACAGCGCGAATTCCGCCGAGGTGGTGGCGGGTGCGGTGCCGAGCACGACCGAGGCGGCGGTGAGCGCCAGGGCCATGACGATCACGCCGATACGGGGACCGAGCCGCTGTGGGAGCCCGCGGACTCCTGTTTCAGCGTCTGCCTGCAGGTCGGGCAGGACGTTCGCGAAGTGGGCGCCGAACCCGAGCAGTGCGCCTGTGACCGGTATCCACCACGGCGGCCACGGCTGGCCGGGCATCGCGACGTACGGTGCGACGGGAAGAGCGCCGAAGGCGATGAGGTAGGTCGCGCCGGACCAGATGGTGGCCTTGAGCCGGAGGTTGTAGGCCCATCCGGCCGCGACCCCGATCAGCAGGGCGGCGGCCGCGGCCCACCCGAGCAGCGATGACAACACGATCGTCGCTACCAGCGCGGTCGACGCGGCGACGGCGACAACCGTGCGCGGGACGGTTCCGTTGGCCACCGGCTTGTCCAGTCGCCCGACGGCGCGGTCGCGTGCGGCGTCGATCCAGTCGTTGGACCAGCCGATCGAGAGCTGGCCGGTGAGCACTGCGGCGCCGAGCAACGCGATCCGCTCGGCGGGGAGCCCCGCACCGACGGCCAGCAGCACGGCCACCAGGGTCACCGCGAGTCCTGGAACAGGGTGGCACGCCCCGACGAGGCCCCGCAGCGATCCCCGCCACCGGTGCCCGGTCCACGCGCGGTCGAGTGCCCCGTCCCGTGCCGCCGGCGATCCGGTCATCTGCCGAGTGTAGGCACAAGCCGTACCGTGGAACGGGTGACGACGATCGCCGGGGTCCGGGGTGTGCTTCCGCCGCACCGATATCCGCAGGCGCAGCTGACCGAGCTGTTCGGTCGGCTGTGTCTGCCGGATCAGGCCGCGCGAGCTGTGGCGAACCGGTTCCACACCAGTGCGCGGGTCGCTTCTCGTCACCTGGCGCTGCCCATCGAGCGCTACGGCGACCTCGAAGGGTTCACGGCGACGAACGACGCGTTCCTGTCGGTGGCGGTGGATTTGGGCTGCGAGGCCGCACTCGCCGCTCTTGATGAGGCGGGACTGTTGCCTTCCGACGTCGATCTCGTGGTGTCCACGACCGTGACCGGCATCGCGGTGCCCTCCCTGGACGCGCGCATCGCGGCGCGGATCGGGCTACGTCCGGACGTCAAGCGCCTGCCGCTCTTCGGGTTGGGTTGCGTGGCAGGAGCGGCGGGCATCGCGCGGCTGCACGACTTCCTGCGCGGCGGATCGATGTCGGTGGCGATGCTGGTGTCGGTCGAACTGTGCTCGCTCACCCTGCAGCGCGCGGATCGCAGCGTTGCCAACATGGTTGCGTCCGGGCTGTTCGGTGACGGCGCCGCTGCGGTGATCGCGGTGAGTGACCGGCACCCGGCCGCGGCGAGGGGACCGCGGGTCGTGGACTCGGTCAGTCACCTGTACGAGAATTCCGAACGCGCGATGGGGTGGGACATCGGTGGCACGGGTCTGAAGGTGGTGCTGGGCGCGGAGGTCCCGGACCTCGTGCGCACGCACCTCGCGAAGGACGTCGAGCGGCTGCTGTCGTCGCACGGGTTGGGCATCGGCGATGTCGCGCGCTGGATCTGCCACCCCGGTGGGCCGAAGGTGCTCGAATCGATCCAGTCCGTGCTGGGCCTGGACGAGGACGACTTGGCGATGACGTGGGATTCGCTGCACCGGATCGGCAACCTGTCGTCGGCATCGGTGCTGCACGTGTTCGCCGACACGCTGGCAGGTCGGCCGGCCTCCGCCGGTGACTGGGGTGTGGTGCTGGCCATGGGTCCGGGTTTCTGCGCCGAGTTGGTGCTGCTGCGATGGTGAGCCAGTTCTGGTACGCGATGCTGGTCGGGTTGGTCGCGGCGGAGCGGCTGACCGAGCTGATTGTCGCGAAGCGCAACCTGGCGTGGAGCTTGGCCAGGGGCGGACGTGAAACCGGGTTCGGGCACTACCCCTTCATGGTCGTGCTGCACACCGGTCTCCTGGTCGGCTGTGTGCTCGAGGTGTGGTTCGGCGACCGGGCATTCACGGCTGCCCTGGGATGGCCGATGCTCGCGCTGGTGGTCGCCTCACAGGCGCTGAGGTGGTGGTGCATCCGCACCCTCGGTCGTCAGTGGAACACCCGTATCGTGGTCGTCCCCGGGCTCGCCCGTGTCACCGGCGGCCCGTACCGCTTGGTCCCCCACCCGAATTACGTCGCCGTCGTCGTCGAGGGTTTCGCCCTGCCGCTCGTGCACGGGGCATGGCTGACGGCTGTGGTATTCACCGTGGTCAACGCCGGGTTGCTGATGGTGCGGATCCGTGCGGAGAACCAAGCGTTGAGATCGGCATATGCCTGAGCGCCTGCACGACGTGGTCGTCGTGGGCGGCGGTCCGGCCGGGCTCGCCGTCGCGCTGGGGTGCGCGCGTGCGGGTATGGACGTGGCGGTGTGCGAGAAGCGCACCGGGGTGATCGACAAGGCGTGCGGGGAAGGGCTGATGCCGGGGGCCGTGCGCGCGTTGGCCGCGCTCGGGATCGACCCACCGGGGCACCCCATCGAGGGCATCACCTACCGACAGGGGGCGATGGCCGCACATGCCGCGTTTCGCGCGGGACCCGGCAGGGGGGTGCGGCGCACCGCGCTCCACGACGCGATGCGCGAGGAGGTGCTCCGGCACGGCGTGCCGGTCCTGCCGATCGCGGTCACCGGCATCTCGCAGCACGGCGACCACGTGCGGGCGGGCGGCTTGCGAGCGCGTTACCTGATCGGTGCCGACGGGCTGCACTCCGTGGTGCGCGGCTTGGCGGGCCTGACCAAGGACGGCACCGGCCGGTTGGCGGGCACACTCCGCTGGGGATTGCGCCGTCACTACGCCCTCGCGCCGGTCACCAACGCCGTCGAGGTGACGTGGGCGGCGCGGTCGGAGGCCTACGTGACACCGGTCGGACCGGACACGGTCGGCGTCGCGATCCTGTCGTCGATGCGCGGCGGGTTCACCGAACAGCTCACGGCGTTTCCCGAACTCGCGTCATGGATCTCCGGGGCGGAACCCGTCTCGACCGTCCGGGGCGCCGGCCCGCTGCGGCAACGCGCCTCCAAGCGAGTTGCGGGACGCGTCCTGCTCGTCGGGGACGCGGCCGGCTACGTCGACGCCCTCACCGGGGAAGGGCTCGCATTGGCCCTGACCACTGCCGCGGAACTGGTCCGCTGCCTGCGCGCGGACCGACCCTCCGACTACGACCGCGCTTGGAAGCGGACGTCGCGACGGTCACGGTGGTTGACCGAAACCTTGCTGTGGACACGCGGACGCCCCGCACTGGCACGGCGGATCGTGCCGGCGACCGTCCGGGCACCCAGACTGTTCAGCACAATCGTCGACCAACTCGCACGCTGATGCGCGGCGGATCACGGCGAGGCGTCGATTGGGACGTGGTGGTCGTCGGAGCCGGACCTGCGGGGTCGACCGCAGCGATCGCCGCACTGCGCGCCGACCCGTCGGCACGCGTGCTGATGCTGGACTCCGCCGACTTCCCCCGCGACAAGGTCTGCGGTGACGGGGTCGCGCCGCACGCCATGGACGTGCTCGCCGGTCTCGGGGTGGCAGTCGCCGAACTGTCGGTCGGCACCACGCCGGTCACCACACTGCGCCTCGTGTCGCCCGGAGGCACGCAGGTCCGGCGGAGTTTCGCGCGGCCGGCCTTCGTGATCCCTCGTGTGCTGCTCGACGCGAGGCTCGTGCACGCCGCCCTGGACGCGGGCGCGGTGCTCGAGCGACGTCGTGTCCGCACGCTCGTGCAGCAGGAGGGGACGGTCGTCATCGACGGCGCCGTCCACGCGCGGACAGTCATCGGCGCGGATGGCGCTGAGTCGGTCGTGCGGCGACAGTGCGGCGCCGGCGGCGCACGGGCGGGCACCCTCGCGATCGCGCTACGCGGCTACACCAGCGCCGATCCGTGGCCGGTCAGCGAACAGCGGCTCATCATGGCCGCCGCGCACTGGCCGGCCTACGCCTGGGTGTTCCCGGTCGGCGACGGCACCGCCAACGTCGGCTACGGAGAGCTGGTCCGCACCACAACATCGACCCGCGCGGAGTTGACCGCACGGCTGCACGAACTGCTCCCCGACATGCCTCCGCTGCGATTGCGCGGGCACCGGCTGCCACTGTCCCCAGGCCGGCCCGGCGTCACGCACGGACAGGTGCTGCTGGCGGGTGACGCCGCATCGCTCATCAACCCGTTGACCGGTGAAGGCATCTACTACGCGGTGCTCTCCGGCGCCCTGGCCGGTGCCGCCGCCACGTCACCGGACCCCGCCCGTTCCTACCGCCGGTCCTTGCACCACACGCTCGGCAGGCACCTCCGCCACACCGACGTGCTCGCCCGCCTCACCCGACTGCCGCCGTTTGTCGACATCGCCACCGCCGCGGCCCATCAGGATCGGCGGGCCTTCGACCGCCTCGTCGAGATCGGCCTCGGAGCGGGAACGCTCGACGTCCCGCTGATCAAGAGGATGATCGCGGTCATGGCGCGACACCAGCACCTGCCCTGACCGGATATCGAGCGGTTCACCGAGGTCACAGGCATGCGGGAGTGGTAGGTCGTCCGTGCGGTGTCCTCGTCTGCTCGACCCCCGCGCCGACCGTCGACGCCGTTACCGCAGGAGACCACCCGGCCCGCCGATAACCCGAACCAGCATCCATGCGTCGGCCGCGATGGAACGGGTAGGCCACCAGCATGTCTTCCCAACGACCAGTCGAAGGACGAGTCGTGCTGGTGACCGGCGGTTCCGCGGGCATCGGACGTTCGATCGTCGCGCGTCTCGCCGCCGCGGGCGCCACCGTCGTGACGTGTGCCCGTGACGAAGAGCGGTTGCGAACGGCGGCCGGCAGCCTCCCGGGAACCGTCGATCCGGTCGCGTGCGATCTCACCGAGCACCGACAACGCCGCGAGTTGATCGACTACGTCATCGAACGCCACGGCCGCCTGGACGTGCTCGTCAACAACGCGGGCACGGGCCGGGTGGGACTGCTCACCGATCTGGACGCGGAGTCCGTCCGCGACGTGATCGGGTTGAACGTCGTCGCCGTCACGGATCTGACCCGGCTGGCTCTGCCGCAACTCGCGCAGCGTCGCGGCGATGTGGTGATGATCGCCTCCGTCGCCGGGTGGGTTCCGATCCCTCCCTTGTCGCTGTACTCGACCACCAAGGCGGCGGTCGACGGTCTCGTCCACGCGCTGCGCCGGGAATCGCCACCGGGCCTGCGCATCCACAGCGTCAACCCCGGTCCGGTGCGCACGGAGTGGCTCCTCCGCGCAGCCGGACTGCGACCGGACGACGACGAAGGCCGACGAGGGCGCACGTTCGGCACCCGGCCCGAACGCGTCGCCGACGAGGTGCACCGATGCCTCACCGGGCCCCGCCACCGCACCGTCACCGTGCCGCGCTGGCTCGGCACCGCGCGGTTGGCCGGCCTGCCTCCGCTGAGCAACGCCCTCGACCTGCTTCTGACACCGGTCGCACCCCTGGTGGTGCGGTGGGCACGGCACTACCAGGACACGCTGGTCGACCGAGCCCGCAGCGAAGGTCCGAGCGACGGGTCGCGGCCGAACCGGCCCGCGCAGGGGCGATCGCCGTAGCGCACCGATCGGCTTTGCTTCGCTGCGGAGATGCGCGTGCCGGGCCGATAGGACGGCACCCGCGACGGCTGCGACGGTCGACCACCGTTCCACCCGGAGGAAGCTGGACCAGGTCCGATGACGTAAATCGTCCCGGGCACATAGGCTCGACACGACGAGGTGATGCGCATGGACACCGAACCGCTGCGCCGGTATGTCGCCGACGCGCTGTTCACGCGGGTGGCGGGTCCGGACGGTGAACTCCGCCGCGCGCGCATACACGACGCCCCTGGGCCGAGATGGTTCGGTCCCGACCGGCCGATCCGCCGGGTGCACGGCGATGCCGCGATGTTCATCGGCGGCCTGCGGGCACTGCTGTTGCAATCGCTGCACCCGCTGGCGATGGCCGCCGTCGCCGGCCACTCGGACTACCGCGACGACCCGTGGGGCCGACTCCAACGCACGAGCACCTTCTTGGCCACCACGACGTTCGGGACCGCGGTCGACGCCCAGAAAGCCGTTGACCGCGTCCGGTTCGTCCACGACCGCATCAAAGGCGTCACCGCCTGGGGCGTGCCTTACCACGCGTCCGATCCGCACCTGCTGGGTTGGGTGCACGCCGCCGAGGTCGACAGCTTCCTGCGCTGCCACCAACGGTACGGCGCCAACCCGCTGGAAGTCACAGAGAAAGACGAGTACGTCAACGACATGGCGCGCGTCGCATCGGCAGTGGGTGTCCTCGACCCACCGACCACCGTCGCCGAGCTGAAGGCCCGCCTGGCGGCCTACCGCCCGGAACTACGCGGCACACCGGCCGCCCGCGACGCCGCCCGGTTCCTCCTACTCACTCCGCCGGTCCCGCTGCTGGTGCGCGGCCCTTACGCCGCGCTGGCCGCCGCGAGCGTGGCATCGCTGCCCGCCTGGACCCGGCTGCCGCTGCGGCTGCCACTGCTACCGGTGTTCGACAACACCGTCGCCCGGCTGGCCGGCCACGGCATCACGCGCACGTTGCGCTGGGCGTTGCCGGCTGCACCCACGTCAGCGACGTTATAGTGGTGTTCGGCCGCCGAAATCGGCGTGGCGGAACGCGTCAGGCGTGTGCGGATTTACACTATTTATTTGTGCCAGGTCGTCATGATTGAGCGTGTTGGCGAGACCTCGTCGACTGCGCCAGTCCTTGTGGAATCCGTCACCGCGCTGGAACCGGTTATCTCCGCATAAAGCACGATGTTGTCGCGATAGCTGCCCACTTTTCGGTCGAATATCCCTGTGCTTGCCGAGAATGTCGTCCGTGCGGGTCAGGCGGCGTGGTGGTACTCGTTGAGGATGCCGCCCAGTCGTTGCCGTCGGCGGACGTCGAGTCGGATGAGCGCTGCTTGATCGGTGACGGCTGGTGGCAGTGCGCAGTGGTCGGGCGTTGGTGATGCCCTGGTGGGGGCGGTGGTTGTTGTAGAACTGCTCCTACTCGCGCAGGGTGCGCAGCAGGTGCTGCCGGTTCCAGATGAGGGTGCGGTCGAGCAGTTCGTGGCGGCAGCTGCGGATCCGTCGCGGTCGCGGATCAGGAATCGCGCGCGTCTGCCCGCGTCGTCGAGGTCCATGGCGAGGTTCCTGGCGGCTTGGGTGACCCAGGAGGCGGCGGGGTGCGCGGTGGTGGCACCGAGGACTCGGACCCGGCGGCTGGCGTGCTCGATCACCGCGACCACGTAGAGGCGGGTGCCGTTCAGGATGGTGGTCTCGAAGAAGTCGCAGGCCATCAGGGCATCGGCCTGGGAGCGGAGGAAGGCCGACCATGTCGTCGTAGTGCGTTCGGGTGCAGGGTCGACCCCGGCGTCCTGGAGGATCTGCCACACCGTGGACGCGGCGATCTTGATACCGAGGACGAAACGTTCGCCGTGGATGCGGCGGTAGCCCCAGGCGGGATTCTCCCGCGCCAGGCGCACTACCAGCAGGCGGATCGAGCGGATGGTCCGTGGTCGGCCGGGCCGCTTGAGGCGCGACCTGGCTGCGTGGCGCGCCTGGGCCGACACCGCCACCGCCACCGTTCGCTGGGAAGGGGTGGCGACAGCGGGCATCCAGCAACCGGGGCTGGGGCTCTACGAGGAGTGGGACATCGAACTGCCTTCCCCGCACTTCGTGCTCCGAGCGCACCGTGGCGAAGCCGACGGTCAGGAACAGTGGCTGCTGTGCCTGTGGGCCGCGACCGAACCGGGCTGACGCCACCGGATAGAGAACCGACGTCGGAGGTGCGGCTCACCCCGTGGGGCGCACCTCCGACGGCCCTGGAAGCAGACTTGACGGCGGCTGGGTCGTCGGCGGCGTCTGCCACGTCACCCCCGCGGTCCGCGAGATCGCGTCCAGCGGCCCTTCCACGACCCGGTTGATCAGAGAGCCCTCGAGCGGCGCCTCGCCTGCGGGGAGGTCGTCGACTCGTGTACCCCACCACCACGCACCGATCACCACAGCGACCACCGAAAGCGCTGAACAGACCACCAGCCACGACCGCAACCTGCGGCCCCCTCGTCGTGACGCCACGACACGACCATAGCGGCAACGGCAGTTCACGGCTTCCAGGAGCACGGGGGAGCGGGTTGTTGGGAGCAGAATGGGAGCCGTCGGACGAATTCAATAACGTTGAACCGCATTCAACGGCTCCCAATGGCCGATTTTCGCTGCAAGGATTGCATTTCCGCTGGTGGAGACGTTATGTTGGCTTCGTTCACACCGAAGAGGTCACTGGTTCAATCCCAGTATCGCCCACGGTGTGTTCTTCCAGGTCAATGGCTCGTAGACGATCTTCGTCTGCGGGCCATTGATCGTTGCGGGGAGCAATGTGGGCGCAAAAGATCTTGACCACCTCCGTATTGGCGAAGGTGGTCATGGGTTGGTGCTCCCCGTTTGCTCCCGTGTTTGCTCCCAGCGGTGTTGGAGTGCGGCATCTCCGCCGCCGGGAAGCGCGCGGGCATCGAGAAGGGAGCCCGCAGGCGTACTACGACCCGCACTCCTCATCGTGGAGAACGTCGCCGCGCTTCGCTGGCGCAACGGAGGACTCCACCGTGTACTCGGCGACCTGGGCGAAGCGGGGTATGACGCGCTCTGGCGTAGCGTTCGCGTCGGCGCCGTCCACCGCCGCGAACGCGTGTTCCTGCTTTATCTGGACACTTGCAGGACCTTCGAACTCAGATCCGCCCCGTTGTGTGTCATCCAGTCGAGCCGGCTTCTGACCCGGGCGCTCCGTCGCTCCATCAGCTCCGGTTCATTGGTACATGACGGGGTTGCCTCGAAGGTTGCCGTCTGCACACGGCCAGCTTCCTGTGTCGAGTGGTCCGAGGCCGGTGTCACCGAAGATGAACAGTTCGTTCTGCAGGGCAAAGACGACCTGTCCTTGATCGAGCAGCAGGATTCTGCTCATTACCGCCCGCTCGTCGGCCATGGCGAACAACTCATGCATCTCGAAGTCGGCGTCGACAGCCAGCAGCCGACCATCACGCCAGAAGATCGCGGTGCCATCGCGGTCCAGTGCCGGGTAGGCGGTGTAGTAGCCCGAGAGCGCCGGGCCGTCGCGCAGTGTGCCGCCAGGGCCGAGGCCGCGGAAACGGGACCGGGACGGCAGGACGTTCTCCGACTCTGGGCCGCGGATGTAGCCATGACGGTCGACGAGCATCATGGCGTGGCTTGGCCACTCGTCTGTCACGATGCCGGACGGGCCGTACCGGGCTGTGCTGAACGCGCCGTAGCCCTGGGATCCGATGAGGAACTCGCCTGGCCCCGCGATCGCCTTGCGTGCGCTGGGACCGGGCCGGGTAGTGGCGATGACCTGCCCGGTCACGGTGTCCAGGAAGAACGTGACAGCGATGCCGCTGCCGCCATCAGCGAAGGTGGCCGCGATCCGGTTGCCGGAGACCAGCAGCGGCTCCCGATGCGACACCTCGATCGTCCGCGGTGTCCATGGCTTCATCGGTCGTACCTGCCAGTCGTTGTCGGCGCTCGTCTCAACGACGCCCGGATGGGCCAGTCGATCGAGAACGGCCGGCGTCGACCACCGGCAGGTGCCGTCCTCGTCGTAGCGCGCGACGCGGGCGGTTCGACCCGCTTCTACGCCGCGGCGGCGGGCCGCAGGCAGCCACGCCGCGCAGATGCCGTCGGGGAGCAGCACGAACGCCCCGAGGTGTTCGTGGGACGCGTGCTCGAGCGTGATCGAGCGCAGCACCGATCCGGCGGCGTCCAACTCGCTGACCATCTGGCCTCCGGATCCGGAGTGAGCGATCCACACCGTGCCGCCGTCGCTGACACGCGGCGGGCTGGGATGCCCGTCGAACTCGCGGCGCCACAGCACGGTTCCTGTCAGGTCCAACGCCGAGAGCACGGTGGTCGACAAATTGCGCCCGTTGTAGCTGGTCAGGAACAGTGGCCCCGACGCGTCCGGTGTTGCCAGACCCCAGACCTGGCCGGGCATCGACACCTTCTGCGGGTAACTCATCGGTGGATTCCCTCCGCTCAATCTCGACACCGCCGTATCGTTCCAGAGCTGATCGCATGCTCACGGCGATTCCCCAGCTCTCCGAGCAACTGGCGGATACGGTCGGCCGTGCGTTGATGCCGTTCGACCTCGCGTTCCCAGCCGCGTTCCTGAGCGTCGGCCACTAGACCGAGATTTGACTGACATGCCGCTCCTGACAACGCCGAAGTTGCCGCCACCGCCGCCGGTGTGGGCCCACCACATGGCGTGGTCGGGGCCGGTGCTGTCGCGGGTGACCAGGCGGATTTCACCGTCGGCGGTGACGACCTCGACGCCGTGCAGGTGGTCGACGGTGAGCTTGTCGCGGCGGGGGAGCAGGCCGTAGCCGCCGCCGACGATGTGGCCGCCCGCGCCGACCGTGGCGCTAGACCCGCCGGGGATGGTGGTGCCCCAGCGGCGGTGCAGCTTGTAGTAGACGTCCCACAGGCTCGGCCGGGTTCGACGGCGATGCAGCCGGTGTCGCGGTCGTGCTCGACCGCGTGCAGCAGACCCAGGTCGATCACGGCGCGGACCGAGTCGAGCCGGTCAATCGCATCCCGGACGGTATTGGCTGTTCTTTCCACCCGGCTGAGGTGGTCCTGCCGCTGTGCGGGCGGTGCGCCCGGCGACATCGACGAAGGTGGCAGGGCTGACCGTGGGGCACGTCGGGCACGGTTGTCGAGTCGGACCACCGATCCCGTCGGGTGGAGCGTCAGGCCGGGCCTCCACCCTTGAGGGACGCACGGTCGTGTTGTGGTGGCAAAGGGTGCAGTCCAAGTCCCCGGAATGGCACCACATCCGTGGGTTTCCGCTATCACAGTGGTTGTTTGACGGGTGAAGAGCTGTGATGGCCGGAGGTATACCGCCAGTGTGGAAGGCGGTCTGTCGTACGTACGGCGGCGGATCCATGCACCGATAGGGAGATGTCGATGGCCATTGCCGACCAGTCCGCCACCACGTTGTCCAGTGCCGACAGCGACGGGGAGGTGCTGACCTATCAGCCAGGTGCACCCTTGCAGTGGGCCCCGGTGCCTGACGCCGACCGGTACCTTGTGCAGCTGCCGCAGGACAGTCGCAGTCCATACGGGAGCCCGCCTCCTCCGCCCGTGGTTCTCAACGCCGAGCAGTGCAGCATTCAGGTGAGCGCGGACATGTCGGAACCCGTTCTGATCCGCGCACTGCGAGGTGATGTCGTCGTATCCACGACGGTCGCCATCAACGCCGACGATGCGAACGAACCGGCCGACATGAACAACTATCTCACAGAAAAGGTCAGGGACTGGTCCAGTCTGGTGTCGGAATACCCCACCAGGAGGAGGCAGGAGTCGATCGGCCCGGTCGTCGAGGAATCGAGTGGAAAGTGGTACGTGGTCGAACGGACCGAGGTTGATGTCCGCACCACTCCGGACAAGCTGTTGATGCCGAATCCGTCCTTGGCGGCGTTGTGGTCGGGCTGTCTAGTGGAAGGCGCGAAGGCGAAACTGGGTGAATTGTCCGTCGTCCCCATTGCTGCCGCCGATCGTACCAGGATCACCATCGATACTGATCTAAGCGGCACCGGGGACATCTCGGCCGCCGACATCGCCGCGTCCCGCAACGCCGTCAATCAGGCTCGTGTGAACCTGCTCAAAGAAAAGCAATCGCCTGCCGGCGACATGTATTTCAACATGGTCGAGTCGGAATCGCTGGAGGCGGCACTGCTGGAAATGGGCGTCTCCGCATCGTACTTCGGCATGAAAGGCGAAGTCAGCGGATCGACTGAGGTGAAGTCGAAGCAAACGAACATCGTGGCATGTTTCATCCAGCGCGTATACACGACGACGTGCCAGATTAAACCTTCCCCGGGCGACTGGTTCGCGCCGTCGTTCACAAAAAAGAAACTTGCGACACTGATTCGACAGGGTGCAATCGGAGAGGAAAACCCACCGCTGCTGGTCTCCGATGTCACCTTCGGGCGGTGGCTCATATTCCAGTTCAAGACGACGGAGAACTCAAAGAATGCCAAGGCTGCAATCAAGGCCTCATACGAAGGGCTGGCGTCGGTCAGTGCTGAATTGAAGGCAGAGTACGAAAAGACGCTTCGTGAGGGCCAGACGACCGTGTACTCGTCCGGCGGGAACGCCTCGGACGTACACCGGTTGATTGCCCAGGGGAAGATCGCGGAGTACTTCAAGGCCGAGGAGGCACCGTCGCTGGACAAGTACGCGATCACCGGCTTCGCACTGCGGAGCCTTGCCACCCGGGATGTGGCCCGTATGGGCGAATCCGCTCGCTACACGATCGTCAGCCGGGAACTGGCCAGCGCGCCGGCGGAGTGGGCAGAAGTCTACTGCATGGGAGGCTTGCAACTGCTCCCCCCCGAACTCAGCAAATTTGACTCGGTGACGAAGAGTCTTGACGAGATGATAAAGGTCGCCCACACGCTCGGCCCATTGTCTTTCGAGTGCGGAGGCAAGGTGCACAAGGGCGTGCTGAAGCCCAGGGACTTCGGAAGCACCTTCAGCAATCGGCAGAGGTCCAAGCTCGGCCTGTCCGCAGGACAGTTGGCACTCGAGCTGTCCGTGCGCATCCGCGACAACGACGGCAATGAGGTGCTGAAAGCGCCCGTAACGTATTCCTACGTCCGGCCCAGTCCGCAACACGTCTTTGGACTTCCGGCGAGCTACCACTGGGTGCACATGGTGGAGGTCACCGATGAGGTGCTGAAGAAGACGGGGTACAAAGACCCCAACTGGCACTTCACCGGCACTTTCGGAGTCGAATGCAAGCGGTGATGCACTGGCGCGACGAGACCGCCCGTCCGGGCACACGCAAACACGACCAAAAAGAGGCTCACCGATGTGTCCCTGTTTCTGCAGGGCCCACGAATGGCTGGCGGCGCAACAACATCGCCGATTCCCCTCCAGCCGCCTCGTCGAGCTCGAACATTCGGTTCCCGCTGGTGGGCCGCGAGCATTCTCGTCGACGGACCGACCTCGTCCGGGGAGGGCTTCGGTCCTGCTGTCATCGGCCGGCAGGAATGGGGATGGTGTGTGTGGAGTGATGCCGTCGGCCGAGGACGTGGGTGGCGTGGACGGCGCGGTCGTCGCCGAGCGTCATCAGGGCGAACAGGCGCTCGGTGAAGGTTTTCGCGACGCGGGTCCGGCGGGCGAGTTCCGGGGTGGCGTTCCAGTCGAGGACGACGAAGTCGGCTTCCTTGCCGGGGCTGAAGTTGCCGATCCTGTCGGTCAGGTCCAAGGCTTGCGCGCCGCCGAGTGTGGCCAGGTAGAAGCCGCGGTGGCCGGAGAGCGGTTGTCCCTGTAGCGCGAGTGCCTTGTAGGCCTCGTTGAGGGTTTGCAGGATCGAGTAGCTGGTGCCCGCGCCGATGTCGGTGCCCAGGCCGACCGCGACGCCGGCGGCACGGGCGTGGTGCAGGTCGAACAGGCCGCTGCCCAGGAACAGGTTGGAGGTGGGGCAAAACGCGATGGCGGACCCGGTCTCGGCGAGACGCGCGCGGTCCTGGTCGTCGATGTAGATGCAGTGCGCGTAGAGCGAGCGCGGTCCCAGCAGGCCGTGGCGGTCGTAGACGTCGAGGTAGGAGCGTCCGCCGAACAGCTCGTGCACCAGTTTTACCTCGGCGGTGTTCTCGGCGAGGTGGGTTTGCAGCCACAGGTCGGGTCGTTGGGCGCGCAGCTCGCCGACCATGCGCAGCATGGCCTCGGTGGAGCTGGGCGCGAAGCGGGGGGTGAGGCTGTAGCCGAGCCGTCCGACGCCGTGCCAGCGGTCGACCAGTTCCAGGGTCTGCGCGCGGGCGGTGTCGACGTCGGGGTCGCGCAGGAACGGCGGTGCGAACGGTTCGCGGTCCATCAGCACCTTGCCGCACAGCATCCGCAGCTCGCGCCGGCGCGCTTCGGCGCAGAAGGCGTCCACTGACTCGGTGTGCACGGTCGGGAAGACGCTGGCGGTGGTGGTGCCGCAGGCGAGCAGCCGGTCCAGGAAGAACCCGGCGATCTTGCGGGCGTGGTTGGCATCGCCGAACTGCGACTCGACGGGGAAGACGTACGTCTGCAGCCAGTCGAGCAGTTGCCTGCCGTAGCTGGCGATGACGTCGACCTGGCTGTAGTGCACGTGGCAGTCCACGAACCCGGGCACTACGAGCCGGTCGCCGTAGTCCACCACCACGCCACCCCGATGACGCGGGGGCAGCGCATCGCGGTCGCCCACCCAGGCGACGTGACCGTCCTCCACGACGAGCGCGCCGCGCTCGAACAGCTCCCACGGTCCGTTCTCGGCCGCGTCACCCGGATCGTCCAGGAAGTGCAGCACGCAACCCAGCACCAGCGTCCGGCCTTTACCGCCGGTCGGTTCAGCATGGGCGGGGGAGGTGAGCACAGTGGGCGTGGCCAGCACGCCGAGGCTTGCCAGGAAGTTGCGGCGGTTCCACATCGGACCGCGCGGTTCGACACCGTCCATCCGACGAGTGTGTGTCGCGGTGGACCGCCCGGCTCTTCGTGTCCTCCCATGAACCGGACTTTCACCGCAACCGGTGAGGGGAGGCCGTCTACGCTGACCCAGCGTTGTCGAAGGCGGGGCACACCCACGCTTGCGCACACGGACGCCGGGGTGGGTGCTGATGTGCCGGAGTCCGCGTCGACGCGGTACCGACGGTGGGATCAGAAGCGGCGGAAGTCAGTCGATGCCCGTCGTACTGCCCACCGCTGCACTCGGCGATGATCTGGGCGCCCTCGTCGAGGCTGATAAGGGGTGCGCCACCGTCCTGCACGCGCTGTTCGAGGGTGACGTCGGGTTCGGTCGACGCGGTCCCCGCCGCTGCCGGCGCACTGCCGAGGACGACCTCCCCGACAGCAGCCGCCATCGTGATCCGGTTTCGCGTCTGGGGCGAGCGGTTGCCCCACACCCGGCGACGCGTCGGCTCCACCATCGCCGTCGGCACCACGGAGTTCACGGTGCAGTTCCTCGGCGCCGTCTGGCCCGCCCTGCGCGCGGAGTTCAAGAGCCGTGGTGTCCAGCTCAAGATCGAGCACGTCCGCACCCGAGACCTGTGGGCCCGTCTCGATGCCAAACACGTCGACCTCGTGCTCGGCAGCCTCGCCGCCGAGTACGACCGGCCCGTCACCCTGGACTACGACTTCATCGAATGGCACCGCGAACGCGTCGCCCTGCTCACCAACCTCAGCGCCCGTGAACTGCCGGACAAACCCGTCGTCGGAGGCCCTGAGGACCGTGCCGCTGCTGGTGCCCTCCGCCGGCCTGCTGGCGCAGTTCCTCGGCCGCTGGTACGGACCGGACTACCGAGGCGCCCTCAACGTCGTCGCGGACATCGACTCCTTGAAATCTGCTTTCAGGCCCATGTCGGCGAGGGCGCCGTTGTAGTTGTCGCGGGTGAGGAAGCGGTTGAGGCCGGGGTTGTAGGCGCGGAAGCCCATGCCGTAGCTGCTGGATGACAGGTTCCAGCGCTTGCCGTTGTAGCGGTAGAAGTTGTACGGCTCCCTGCCGGGCTGTTGGGCTTCGGGCTTGTCGATGCCGGTGAAGGATTCGGTGTCGTCCTTGCCGTAGGCGGTGTAGCCGTAGGTGGCGCGGGTGTCGCCGTTGTCCTTGGTCAGGGTCTCGACGTCGGTGTGCGGGTTGTAGCCGTAGTAGAAGTCCTCGGCGACCTGCGGTCCGGTGCCGTCGATGTCCTTCTTGATCTGTGTCAGGCGTTTGCCGAACGAGTCGTACTGGAACTATGGTGTCATTGAGGTTGAGGGCGCAGACCAACTTCAGTACTCGGAAGTGCTGAGCTACTTCCCCTCGAGGTGATCGCGTGCACGTGGAGGCTGAGCACCTGGCGGACTACCTCACCGAAGGCGCTCTGCGGATCGTCCCGACAGAGGTCTGCCGGGCATTCAGCGGGTACCTGGATTCGCTGCCGTGGGACGCGAGCGGGGCGAGGCTCGACTGGGCGGCCGTCCCGCACCGGGAGATCCGGCTCCGGGGGGTGTCGGAGGAAGACGTGGTAACACTGCTCGGCGATTCGCGCGCGGCGCGGCACGGTCATCTCCTGGTGCTCTATTCCCCGACGGAACCTGGGCTTCTCTGCGATTTCTCCTTCGGTGCCAGGAACTTCGATGAACTTTACTGGAAGGCGCCGGGTGTGCGTTTCATGTGTGGGGCGGGCATTCGCGAGGGCGAGTTGGTCCCTATTTCCGGGGATTTGATCCAGGTGGACGGCGGTGCCGTTCTGACCGCGCTGATCTGAATCTGCTCTGCGGAACAGCATGAGGTCTGGCCGGCTGATCGAAATGATCATGACCAACCGGTACACCGGGACCATCGAGGCCGAGCACGGCTGCTTCCTGCTGCAGGCCGACGACCTGCCGCAAACCGGTGCCGCCGGCCAGTACGGCGCACTGATCGTCGACCCTGGCTCAGGTCAGGTAGAACTGCTCACCAAGTGCGACGACGGACCCGTGCACCTCACCGTGGAGGTCCACGACAGCCCGGCACCGCCGCCACCCCGCGCCTGGGCCGCCACCGCCACCGCCACCGTCCGCTGGGAAGGGGTGGCGACCGAGTCGGGACAGCAGTTGACCGTCGGGGCGCGGTCGTTCACCGAGCGCTTCCGCGGAGGGATCAGACGTCCGACGGAGACTGATCGTGCGACGACGACGGCCACGCGCCTCCACGGGTAGCGCCGACGCGTCGTGTCCGTTGAGGGTGCGGGGTTGACCACCGGGTCTCGGTTCGCGCGGCGGCGAGGGCGTCAACCCCGGCATGTCCCGGCGGTGCGAACCGTGGATGGGCCCAACCCCCATGTCGACGCACTCCGACCGTCGTACCCAGGCGGGGCGGTTGTGTTCATTAGTGTGGGTACTCCGCAGGAGCTGTAGTCGGGTCGGGTGCCGGGCGTGGCGCGCGGTGGGTGGACGGGACGGTTCGGGAGTTGGTTGACGTGCACGATCTGCCGGCGGACCTGTCGTTCCTGGAGTCGGGTGGTGAGATGGCCCGTCGGGTGGTGGCGTTGGACTGGTCGTCCACGCAGGTTGGGCCGATCGAGGGCTGGCCCGCCGGTCTCAGGACGGCGGTCGGGATCTGCCTGTCCTCCCGTCACCCGATGGTGATCTGGTGGGGTCCCGACCTCGTGCTGCTCTACAACGACGCGTGGGTGCCGATCCTGGGGCCTGCGAAGCACCCGGCGTTGGGGCGTCCGGGTGAGTCGGTGTGGCCGGAGATGTGGCACATCATCGGCAAGCAGTTGCGCGGGGTGTTGGAGACCGGTGAGGCGACGTGGTCGGACGACCAGCTCCTGCCCGCCCATCGGTTCGGCTACCTGGAGGAGGCGTACTTCACCTACTCCTACAGCGCCATCCGGGACGAGTCCGGACGTGTGGCCGGTGTGTTCACCGCCGTCACCGAGACCACCTCGCGCGTTCTGGGTGAACGCCGTCTCGGGACGCTGCGGGAGTTGGGTGAGGTCTCCGCCTCGCAGTCGCGCAGCGTGGACGAGGCATGCCGCGCGATCATCGACGTGCTGGCCCGCAACAGGGCCGACCTGCCGTTCGCGTCGATCCACCTGTGCGACACCGGTGACGGGATTGCCAGGCTCGTCGCGAGTCAGGGTCTGGTGGAGGGGCACGACGACCATCCGCGGCTGGTGACGCGGGAGCAGGACCCCTGGTCGGTGTGGGACGTGGTCGATTCGGGTGCGGTCCGGGTGACCAGGGGAGTGGCCGAGCGCTGCGCGGGCCTGCTCACGCCGGGGTGGAGCACGATGTCGGACACGCTGCCCGACGCGGTCGTCGCCCTGCCCATCGCGGCCTCCGGCAGCGACGACACCGCGGGAGTGTTGCTGGCCGGTGTGAGCCCGCACCGTGCGCTGGACGAGGACTACCTGTCGTTCTTGTCCCTGGTCGCCGGTCACGTCTCCACGGCGGTGGCCGACGCGCGTGCCTACGACCACGAGCGCCGCCGCGCCCAGGCGCTGGCCGAGCTCGACCGGGCCAAGACCGAGTTCTTCTCGAACGTCAGCCACGAGTTCCGCACACCGCTGACCTTGATCGCCGGTCCGGCCGAGGACGGCCTGGCCGACGACGCGAACCCGCTCGCACCCGTTCAGCGCGAGCGTTTGGAGACCATCCGCCGCAACGCGGCGAGGCTGCGGCGCCTGGTCAACGACCTGCTGGACTTCTCCCGGATCGAGGCGGGACGGGCGCGGCCCGAGTCGGTCGAGACGGAGCTGGGCGGGTTCACCAGCGGGATCGTCGCGTCCTTCGCGCCCGCGGTCCGGCGCGCGGGTTTGGAGTTGCGGACGGACTTCGCGAATGTCGAGGGCGTGTTCGTCGACCGCGACATGTGGGAGAAGATCGTGTTGAACCTGCTGTCCAACGCGCTCAAGTTCACCCTCCGCGGTCAGATCGACGTCGCGCTGCGGACCAGGCGCGACGGAGTGGAGTTGAGGATCGCCGACACGGGTGTGGGCATCGCCGCACACGAGATCCCGCAGCTGTTCCAGCGCTTCCACCGGGTGCGATCGGCGGAGGGTCGTTCCCACGAGGGCAGCGGGATCGGCCTGGCGCTGGTCCACCAACTGGTCACGTTGCACGGCGGGATGGTGTCGGTGCAGAGCGAGCCCGGAGTGGGTACCGCGTTCACCGTGTGGATACCGCGTCGTGGAGTGCCGAACACCGCCGCGCCGATCACGGATGCCCCCTCGACACGTCCGAACCAGGCAACGGCGTACCTGGAGGAGGCGCTGCGCTGGGAGGCGACCGACCCTGGAGCTCCCGGCGCACCGCCCTCGCACCCGCTGCCGGGCAGCACCCCGGGGGCGAGGGTGTTGGTGGTCGACGACAACGCGGATCTCCGGCAGATGCTGGTCCGCCTGCTCAGCCCCTATTGGCAGGTGCTGGTGGCGGCTGACGGTCGGCAGGCGCTGGAGCTGGCCCGCGCAGAGCGACCGGACCTGGTGCTGTCCGATGTCATGATGCCCCGCCTCGACGGGTTCGGTCTGCTCGAAGCGCTGCGGTCGGACCCGGCCACTGCCACCATTCCGGTGATCCTGCTGTCGGCCAGGGCGGGGGAGGAGGCGGAGATCCAAGGGTTGGACGCCGGGGCGGACGACTACCTGGTCAAGCCCTTCTCCTCACTCGAACTGCTGGCCAGGGTCCGGTCGAACCTCGAACTGGCCCGTTCGCGCAACCACGAGTCAGCGTGGCGTTCGGCCCTGGTCGCCGCGATCCAGGACGGTGTGTTCATCACCGATCCCAGCGGCGCGGTGATCGAGGTCAACGCCGCTTTCGAGGCGCTGACGGGGTATGACCAGCACGGCACGCCGTACACCGCTGCGCACCCGTGGTGGCCCGACGCCGAAGCCGACGGGGAGCACCGGGACAACGTCGAAGCGGCGATCGCCTCGGCCCTGGTCGACGGCCGCAGCAGGATCGAGGCGCCGTTCCGTCACCGTGACGGTCACCGGGTGTGGATCTCACTGTCCCTGGACGCGCTGGACGACCCCCGTACCGGCGACCGGATGCTCGTGGGGACGGCCAGGGACATCACCCCCCAGTTGCGCTCGATCGACCGCGCCGGACCGCTGGCCCGGTTGACCGCGCGGTTGGCGCAGTCCAGTGACGTCCACGACGTGCTCGTGGCGGGCTTGGCGGAGCTGCGGAAGGTGTGGAGCGCGAAGCAGGTCGTCGAGGCGTCGTGGGATGCCGGCGGTCGGACCGACGTGCTGGCCGATCCGCCGGTGCCATCGTGGGAATCACTGCCCGAGGACATGCGGTCGGCCCTGGATCACATCCGCCGCGATCACGGACTGCACGTGGAGCCCGACGACAGTCTCGGCGCGGGGACGCAGGCTGGTGCGGCCGTGCCCACGCAGCCCAGTGTCGGCATGGGAGCGCCCATCGGGGATCGGACGGCGGTGTGGGTGCACTTCGATCCGCCCAGGCTCTTGTCGGCCGACGACCGTGCCCTGTTCGGCGTTCTCTGCGACTACCTCGGGCTGGCCCTGCAGAGGGCGCGCCTGTTCGACGATCAGCACGAGGTGGCCACGGTCCTCCAGCGCGCCATCCTCAGCCCGGTGCAGCTGCCGGACGGGCTGGCGGCCCGCTACCTGCCCGCCGAGCGGCCGCTGGAGGTCGGGGGCGACTGGTACGACGTGGTCGACCTCGGCCAGGGGGTGCTCGGCCTGGTCGTCGGAGACTGCGTCGGGCGCGGTCTGCACGCCGCCACGGTCATGGGCCAGCTCCGCAGTGCCGCGCAGGCCCTGTTGCTGCAGGCGAAGTCGCCCGGCGAGGTGCTCGGCGTGCTCGACGAGTTCGCCCTGCGCATCCCCGGTGCGCGGTGCACCACGGTGTTCTGCGCGTTGATCGACATCCACCGCCACACCGTCCGCTACAGCAGTGCCGGCCACCCACCGGCCCTGCTGGTCGACGCCGCCGGAGGGGCCGAACTGCTGGAGCAGGCCGGTTCCGTGCCCCTGGCCACCATCCCGGTGGCGACGAGACCCGAGGCCACCGCGACCCTCGCGCCGGGATCGACCCTGTTGCTCTACACCGATGGGTTGGTGGAGCGGCGCGGACGAGGGCTGGAGGTGGGGCTGGACCTGTTCGCCGCCTCGGCGGTCGCGAACAGGGACCTGGCCCCGGACGCCCTCGCCGACGAGATCATCGACCGGCTCCTGTCCGGCGAGAGCGGAGCCGACGACGTGGCCCTGCTGGTGTACCGCCACCCACCGCGGGCCGCGGACGAGTTCAGGGTGTTTCTGCCGGCCGACCCGGCGCGACTCGCGCCGTTGCGCCGGGACCTGCGCCTGTGGCTGGTCGATGTCGGGCTCGACGAGGAGGCAGTGGACGACGTCCTGCTCGTCGTCTGCGAAGCCTGCACCAATTCCATCGAGCACGCCTACGGGTCCGACCCCACTCGGGTGGTCGTCCTCGACATCCGCCACGACCCGGACGGACTCCTGGTCGTCGTCCGCGACACCGGGTCCTGGAAACCTCCGACCGACGCCCCCACCACCCGCGGGCGCGGCGTCGCGATGATGAGGGCCATGATGGACTCCGTCGACATCGACCACAGGCCCGACGGCACCACCGTCACAATGCGAAAGAGGCTCGGCGATGACCGATGAGCTGGTCACCACGCTGCTCGACCGTGCCGACGGCACGGCTCGGCTCATCGTCACCGGCGAGATCGACTTCGCCACCGCGCCCCTGCTCCGGGAAGCCATCGACAACGCCCTGACGTCCGACACGACCTTGGTCATCGACCTGCGTGCGGTCACCTACCTCGACAGCGCGGGCATCGACGTCCTCTTCGAACAGGCCGAGCGTCGGACGATCGAACTGGCGGTCAACCCCCGAGGCCCGGTCCTCCGCATCCTCCGCATCAGCGGACTCGTCCAGGCCGTCCCGGTGCACGAACACAAGGCGGATGCGGACTCCTGACACCGGGAGGGATCGGCACCTCGGCGTGGTGATGCCGTGACGGGCTCGGCAACGCCGCCATCGCCGGCGAGTCGTCATCACCGAGGGAGGAGTATCCGGCGGCGGGACAGCGCTGACGGTCGTGCAACCTCCGAACCGGTCGGGCAGATCGGTCTGCTCGGAGGTCGACTGATGGAACAGTCGGTGCTCCAGCGGATCCGGACCGCCTCGTGCAAGCCGGCAAGTGCCCGGACGAGCACTCGTCACCTCGGAGCGAACGTGCGCACGCTGTTCTCACGGCGCCGGCCTGGCCGGACGTCGAGGAGGCCGGTAGGTCGAGCCGGGTCCTGTGCCGCTCGAGAAGTCATCGCTGCTGGTCAGGTGGCCTGTGTGTATTCGTTGACGAGGCCGCCGAGGATGCGGGTGCGGAGCACTCCGCAGGTGTCGACGTCGTCTATCGCGGCGGGGTGCTGATGAGCTTCGGGTGGTAGTTGGTCGCGCGGGCCTGGTGGGGGCGGTGTCGGTTGTAGTGGTCTGCGTAGGTCGTGAGGACTTGTCGTGCGTGCGCTTCACCCAGGATCAGGATGTGGTCGAGGAGTTCGCGTCTGATGGGTGGTTCAGGACATCATCATGGAGGGAAGGCATGAGCACGCAACTACTCGTAGATCGTTGCAGCCCGCATCGCGTCCTGAACGACCTCCCAACCGTTCCAGGGGACGGGGACACCTCGGCTGGCGTAGTAGCCCGTACAGTCATCCAGCCAGGCAGCCAGCGACTCCAGGTAGTCCGGAAGCGAGCGGTTCTCCCAGTTCGCGGGCGGACCATCCGACCAGTCAGCCAGCAACGCCCGCACCGTCGCCGTCAGCCGATCCTTGTGTCGCGCCGCCGGCGACGATGGGCAACCGGGGACACCGCAATCGTCGTCGGGATCTGCGTCCGGGTAGGCCAAGCCGTGCTCGAACTCGTAGTGGAAGCACACGTAGTGCATCCGCTCGAACGTCCTGTAGTGATCCCGGTTCAACCGCACGAGCCGACCACACCGTCGACTGTCAACGGCGTTCGAATATTGACCCCCGGTGGTCGGATGGAATCTGACCCCCTGGATGGTTGTTGATCTAGTCGTTGGTCTTGGTGGCCGGTGGGACGCGGCCGAGGTCGCGGTCTTTGAGGCGGTAGCTGTCTCCCTTCATCGAGATGACGTCTGCGTGGTGGACGAGGCGGTCGATCATCGCGGCGGCGGCGACGTCGTCGCCGAAGACCTCGCCCCAGCGGCCGAACGGCTTGTTCGAGGTGACGATCAGGCTGGCCCGCTCATAGCGGGACGACACCAACTGGAAGAACAGGTTGGCCGCTTCTGCTTCGAACGGGATGTAGCCGACCTCGTCGATGATGATCAGCGGGATCCGGCCGAGTTTGACCAGTTCGGGTTGCAGCCGTCCGGCGTGGTGGGCCTCGGCGAGGCGGGCGACCCATTCGGCGGCGGTGGCGAAAGCGACCCGGTGTCCGGCCTGGCAGGCGCGGATCCCCAGGCCGACGGACAGGTGGGTCTTGCCGGTCCCGGGCGGGCCGAGGAAGACCACGTTCTCCTTGCCCGCGATGAAGTCCAACGTCCCCAGATGCGTGATCGACTCGCGTTTGAGTGAGCGTTGGTGGTCGAAGTCGAAGTCCTCCAACGACTTGCGTGACGGAAACCGTGCGGCGCGGATGCGACCCTCACCGCCGTGGGACTCGCGTGCGGCGACCTCGCGTTGCAGACAGGCCGCCAGGAACTCCTCGTGCGACCAGGATTCGGCGCGGGCTCGTTCGGCCAGGCGCTCGACCGCGGCGGCCAGCGACGGCGCCTTGAGCGCCCGCGTGAGGTAGGCGATCTCGCTGGAAACGTTGCGGCTGTTGGTGTTGACGGTCTTGGCGGCCATCAGGCGATCTCCTCGTCCGTGCTGTCGGCGAGGCCGAACATGCGGTCGTAGTCGGTCAGGTCGCGGTGCTCGACATCGGTGTCGACCGCGGGGACCGCGGCCAGGCGGCGGGACTGCCGCAGCCTGGCCGCGGCGGTGACGTGGGCGGGGTCGGTGATGCTCTGGTGATCCGCCCAGCACCGTTGATGTCGGGCCGTCTCGGTGCCGTCCAGCGTCACCAGGACCTCCTCCAGGGTCGCGGTGATCTCGACCCGGCGGCCGACCGCCGTCGGGTGCACCGAGTAGTCGTTGGAGTCCACCCGGACGTAGTGATCGCGGGGCAGACGGGTCGTGGACCGCCGGCCGACGACCGGTGCGACCGGTGGCAGCTCGAGCATCGAGGACCGGTCGGCGTCCCATCGATCGGTCGGGCGGCAGCCCAGGCCGCGATGTCGACGCCGGTTGGCGCGCGTGACCAGCCAGTCGGTGAGCTGGGTGTTGAAGTCGGTCGGCGAGGTGAACCCGCGGCCGGGCAGGAACGAGGTCTCGAAGTAGCCGTTGACGCGTTCCACCAGGCCCTTGGCCTCGGGATCGGCCGGGCGGCACTGCACGACCTTGATCCCGAGCGTTCCGCGGAAGGCGTTCATCGCCTCGGTCAACACCGGTTTCCCGCCGCGCCACTGGCCGATCGCGGACTCGTTGTCCCAGACCAGCGCCCGAGGCACCCGACCCCAACCGCCGATCAGCGCCCAGTGCCCGGCCAGCAGGTCCGGCGACTGCCGCGACGGGATCATCATCGCGGTGATCACCCGCGAGTAACCCGACACCATCACCAGCACCGGCGGGCGTCCGACCTGCCCGAAGCCCAGCGGCACGTCCACCGGCGGGAACCACAGGTCGCACTGCGCCAGCTCGCCCGGCCGGTACTCCGTCCGCGACGCGGGGTCCGGCGGCGCGAACAACGGCCGCAGCTCCCGCACCCGGTCCTTGAGCACCGTCATCGACCTCGTCCAGCCGATCCGCTCGGCGATCACCGTGGTCGGCATCGTCGGCCACTGCTCCAACAACCGCCGGATCTCCGGCTCGACCGCGTCCACGATCGACCCCTTCGCCGGCCGCTGGTATCGCGGCGGCTCGTCCGCGGCCAGAGCCCGCCGGACGGTGTTACGGCTGACACCGAGCTTCCGGACGATGGCCTTGATCGGCATCCCCTCGGCCCGGTGAAGACGGCGGATCTCCGCCCAGTCCTCCACGTTGAGCACTCCCTACTGTCAACGGGGGTCAGATTTCGTCCGTCGCCAGGGGGTCAGTTTTCACACGTCGTCGACATCGACACGTCTGGTCGCTGCTGTCATCAGGCACCAGCGGATCATCGCAGGTCACGGAATGCTCGTCAGCTCGATTGCTCCTGGCCCTCCGCCCAGAAGCACCCGAGTAACGAGGACACTCACCGACGATCGTTACCTGATATTCGCAATAACTTGCCCGTTCACGGCAACGCGGGCTGACGGTGGGTGCGCGACAAAGACCCGGACGGTTGGGCCGAGACCGTCGAGTTCGACCGCGCCATCCGCCACGGCTACCAGCACGCACCACGCAAGGGCAGGAGTTGCTCGGCCAGTACTGTTCCTGCCTTCCGCTGGACGAAGTTGATCTCGACGCGCCCGCCAAGTCCAGGAGCAGGAAGCACCTACGGCTGATCACCTCCGACTCAGCAGACGTGGCAGCGGACAGCATGGAGGAGGACGGCGATCCGGATGGGTGCCCGCCCTGGTCATGTCGCTCTGGCACCCCGGCCACCTCGGAGCGTGCAGCATGACGACGAACCACCCGGCGTCCCACTCCCCGAAGCGACACACGACAACGTCGGATCTCGACCCCTTGCTTACTGACCTGCCGAAGTTATGGTCGAGCTTCCTACGCGACTGGGACCGCACCCTCCGATCGCGCAACCACCCGATGACGACCCGGTACAACTACATCCTCGCCGTATCCCAGTTGACGCGCTACCTGGCGGCAGGACCTATGGACAGCGATACCCACGCTGCCGCACAAGACCCACCGCGGTGGAGAAGCAACACATCGAACTGTTCCAAGCCTGGATGATCGACAGCCGGCCGGCGTTCTCCGCGGCCAGCGGTCCGGTGAGGCCCAGCGACCTCGTGTCGCAGCACCGGTCGCTCGACGTCGTTGACCGCCGATGCCCGTGGCGAAGTGGGGCTGGCAGGGGATTCGCCGTGCTGCTTTGCGGTCGACTGTGGTCAACGTGCGCGCCGCCTGGTGTCGCGTCACGGAGACTTCCAGAACGCTGCGGGCGAAGCTGACCTTGTCGAGGTGGAAACCTTCCAGCTTGTGTGCAGCAGCCGATTCGAGTGCTTCATGGGTTCCGCTGCGGCCGACGAACGACACGTCGGCGGCGTCCAGTGCCTGCAAGCGGGCCGCTTCATCGGGGTGCAGGAAATGGTTGGCGTAGTGCTTGACCACTGCGATACCGATCTCCACCGGGATACACGCTCGCCGAGGACTGCGCGCACATGCGCGTGGGGGACCACCCCCTGCTCGCGCGGGGAAGACATGACATAGCCGGTGAGCGCTTCGCGGTGCAGCGGACCACCCCCGCTCGCGCGGGGAAGACGGCGGTCCGTCCACACCGGACGATCGCTCGCTGGGGCCACCCCCGCTCTCGCGGGGAAGACGGGTCGTGATCGTGACGAGAGTGGTCTCCGGCACCACTCTCAGTGGTGAACGAGCCCGGTCGGTACAGGCCGGTGCCGGAACGACCAAGGGACGCGAGCAACCCATCACCCTGACCGGCCACTACCGGATGACCTGGCGTGGCTTCTCCACACTCGATCACGCCGTCGGCGGCCGGATGCGACTGCTCGCGGTGAAGATCGTCCCCGACGCTTGACCAGTGATCGACGACTCGGCGGGGGCCCGGTGTTGCGCAGGTCGTGCTCAGCCCGGCTCCGCGGCCGGGCAGCAGCCGAGGGGGACGGGCTTGCGGTGTGCGGGTACGAGGGGGCCGATCAGGGCGACCGGGGTGGGACTGCGGTTGAGCAGGTGGTGGCTGGTGGAGTGGTCGCCGGTCGGTTCCGAGCCGATGACGAGGACGGACGCGAGCCTGGCGTGGCGGATCAGGCCGGTGACCGGGTGGGAACGGGCGATCCGCACCTCCACGGGCACGTCCGGGTACTGCTCGGCGCAGCTGTCGGTCACGGCGAAGGTGTTCTGCGCGCCGGAGGTGGACCACGGTCCGGTGACCGGTGTGCCGAGGGTGCAGCACACCACGCGGACCCCGGTCCCCAGGGCCGCCGCCAGGGTCAGGCCGGCCAGCACGACCGCTTCGGCCAGGTGGGTGCCGTCGGTGCCGACCACCACCGGGAGGTCGTGGTCCTGGTTCGTGATGGGTGGGATGGCGACGAGGGGGCACCGGGCGCGTGCGGTCACGGTGCGGGCCAGTGTCGTCCGCTCCGCATCCACGACGATGAGGTCCGCGGTGTGGGATTGGGCCGCTAAGACGTGCGCCATCGGCTCGGCGGTGCTCTGGGTGGACACGTCCAGGTGTGGCGAGTCGGCGCGCAGGCGCGCTGCCACGTCGTGGGCCGCCGTGGCCCGGTCGGCGGTGTGCGCCACGGTGAGGCCGAGGCCGCACCGGTCCGCGTAACCGGCCGCCCACAGCGCCGCGCCGACCTCTGTCGAGGCCAGGACGAGGCCGCTCGTCCCGGCTGGTGTCGTGGTCATGCTCCGCCCCCGATGCGACACGTTCCTGCGGTAGGTCGAACCAGATCGTCCCGCAGGAGGTGCCGGCGCGGCCGGAGGACTCGCGGAGCGACTGGTGTCCGCTGTGTGGAATACATTTTTTATGAGTGGATATCGTCTTTCGGGTCAGCCTTCGATCGCGCTATGCGATTCACGTTGGCGCAGACATGTGCCGTTCCCTGCTCAAACCTGGCGTTCGGGTGAACCTCACGAGTCGTGGTGACCATCGGTGAAATTGCCCTTGACGATCCGCAAAACGTGAAGTCTGCTCGATTGGGAATAGTCCATTTGGCGGTCGTCAAGCCGGTCGAGTGGTCGCAAACATGGTGCGGTAATTCTGCGGTCGCGTGGACTGGATCAGTTCGGAGCAGCAGTTCGGGATGTGCGTGTGAAACCTGCGGAAGTGGGTACAGGACTCTCCGTGCTCACTGTTGTTGGAGGTCACGGCCTCGGCTGCGAAGTGTGATCATCCGTCGATTTCCGCCGGGTGTGCGCCTGCGCGGATATCGGGCACCGTGCTGCGGGTGCTGCGGGAGAAATGTCCAGCCGACGAGCGGTAGGGCTCGTCAGTGAAGGAAGAGGGCTGTGGACGACTTAGGCAGAGCGTTTCGGCGAGCGGTGCGCGAGCACGGCGTCCCGGGCGCGCAGTTGGCCTTGCTGAGCGACGGCGAGGTGTGGGAGTTCGAGTTCGGTGAGGCGCGTCACGCCTCCGGACGCGCAATGGGCCGCGACACCAAGGTGCCGATCGGCTCCATCACCAAGACTTTCACCGCGACGCTGCTGATGGTGCTGGTGTCCGACGGTGACGTCGACCTCGACGAACCCGTCGCCGAGTACCTGCCGGAGGTGCGGCAGACCGGCGGCCGGCTCGCCGAGGTGCTGACCACCCGCCACCTCCTCAGCCACACCGGCGGACTGCGCTCCGAGGTCGTCGCGCCGTCCGCCGACGCCCGACCGCCCCTGGCGGCGTCCCTCCTGGAACTCCTGCACGCGCCGGGGGAGGGCTTCTCGTACTCCAACGCCGGCTACGCCCTGGCGGGCCGCCTGGTCGAGGTGGCGACCGGGATGACGTGGTCGGAGGCAGTCCAGACGATCTTGCTGAAGCCGCTGGGCATCACCCCGGCCTTCATCGTGGGCGACGGCGCCGCGGCGCCGTCCATCGCGCACGGCCACACCGTGAACCGCGTCCTGCGCCAGGTCCGCCCCGTCGAGCAGGACTTGTCGCCGATCGAGGCGCCGGCGGGTGGGCTCGCCGCGAGCGCGGCCGACCTGGTCGAGCTGTCCCGGGTGCACCTGCGCCCCGAGCACGGCGGGACCGACCACGGCCTGGTGGCCCCGGACGACCTGGTCGAGATGCGCCGCCCCGTTCCCGGCGCCGAGCCGTTCGGGCTGGCCGACGGCTGGGGTCTGGGCCTGGCGCTGTTCCGCCGCGGCGGCACCGAGTGGTTCGGCCACGACGGCACCGCCGACGGCACCTCCTGCCACCTGCGCATCGACCCCGAATCGGGCGCCGTGGTGGCGCTCACGGCCAATTCCGCCTCCGGCGCGGCACTGTGGCGGCAGCTCCTCCCCGACCTGCGGGCGGCCGGCCTCGACGTCGGCGAGCACACCACCTCGGTCGACCTCGGTCCCCGGGTGTCCGTCCCGCCCGGCTGCGCCGGCGACTACCTCAACGGAGACACCGTCTACTCGGTGGTCGTCCGGGACGGCGGGCTGCACCTCGTCGTCGACGGTGACGAGGCGGCGCGGCTCACCCTCCACGACGGGCTCGTCTTCTCCGTGACGGACCCGGCCGGCGGCGAGGCCGGTCACCCCGGACGCTTCCTCCGCGACCCGCGCAGCGGCGTGGTCGACCGCATCCAGGTCGGCGGCCGGATCGCGAGCCGCCGGCAGCGCGCGCGAGAAGTGGCCTGACCGCAGCACCTCCGCGGCACCCACCCCCACCGCCGCCCGGCGCGGCACCCACCCCACCCGTGCTTCTGCGGCGCCCTGCCGCGCCCACAAAGAGGTTTGGACAGCGATGACGCTCCCCGAAGCCGCCCGTGTCACACCGTCGACCGCCGCGGCCCGTTCCGGTGCGGGCGGGACCCCGCCCGCCGCGGCGCCCACCATCGTCGACCTGTTCGCCGAGCAGGTGCGCGGGACCCCTGACGGCGTGGCCGTGGTCGCGCAGGGCGTGGAGTGCTCGTACGCCGAGCTGGACGCCCGGGCCGACCGCCTGGCACGCCGCCTGCTGCGCCTGGGGGTGCGGCCCGAGCAGTGCGTCGGCGTGCTGGCCGACCGCTCCGCGGACCTGGTGGCCGCGCTCCTCGCCGTGGTCAGGGCAGGCGGCGCGTACGTGCCGCTGGACACCCGCGCACCGGCGGGCCGGATGACCGCCGTGCTGACCGGCGCCGGGGTGTCGGTGCTGGTGACCGACCGCGCCTGGCGGGCCACCGCCGAACGGGTCCACGGCGGTCACCTCGTGGTGATCGAGGACGACGAGGACCGGGTCACCGAGCCGGGGACCGCGCTCCCCGCGCTCGTGCACCCGGACAACCTGGCCTACGTCATGTTCACGTCGGGTTCGACGGGCGTGCCGAAGGGCGTGGCGGTGCGGCACCGCGACGTGGTGGCGCTCGCCCGGGACTCCCGGTTCGGCAACGGCGCGCACGAGTGCGTGCTGCTGCACTCCGCGCAGGCGTTCGACGCCACCACTTATGAGATGTGGGTGCCGTTGCTCAACGGTGGTCGTGTGGTGGTGGCGCCGCCCGGTGACGTGGACGGGCGGGTGCTGCGCGAGGTGGTCGGCCGGCGCGGTGTGACGAGCGTGTTCCTGACGTCGGGTCTGTTCCGGGTGTTGGCGCAGGACGACCCGGCGTGCTTCGCGGGGTTGCGCGAGGTGTGGACCGGCGGCGACGTCGTGCCCGCCGCCGCCGTGCGGCGGGTCGTGGAGGCGTGCCCCGGCACCACCGCGGTGGACGTCTACGGCCCCACCGAGACCACCACCTTCACCACCTCGTACCCGATGGCCGATCTCGGGGCCGTCCCGGACGTGCTGCCCATCGGCCGACCGCTCGACGGCATGCGCGCGTACGTCCTGGACGAGGACCTGCGCCCGGTGGCCGACGGGGTGACCGGTGAGCTGTTCATCGCGGGCGCGGGCCTGGCCCGCGGTTACCTCGGCCGCCCCGGCCTGACCGCGCAGCGGTTCGTGGCGGACCCGTTCGGCCCGCCGGGACAGCGGATGTACCGCACCGGCGACCTGGTCCGGTGGAACCCGCAGGGGGAGCTGGACTTCGTGGGCCGCGTCGACGAGCAGGTCAAGGTCCGCGGCTTCCGCATCGAGGCCGGTGAGGTCGAGGCCGCCCTGGCCCGTCACCCCGGTGTCGCGCAGGCCGCCGTCGCCGCCCGCCACGACCACGTGGGCGCCAAGCGCCTGGTGGCCTGGGTCGTCCCGGAGGGCGACCGCCTCCCCACCGACGACGAACTGCGGGAACTCGTCCTGCGGACCCTGCCCGACTACATGGTGCCGTCGGCCTTCGCCGCGGTGGACCGGTTGCCGCTCAGCGCCAACGGGAAGGTGGACCGCAAGGCCCTGCCCGACCCCGACTGGCAGGCCCCGTCGCGCGCCGCACGGGTGGCACCCCGCACCCCCGCGGAGACCGCCGTCGCCGCCGCCTGGGCCGACGTCCTCGGCGTGGCGCCCGACCGGATCGGCGCCGACGACGACTTCCTGGGCCTGGGCGGCGACTCGATCCAGGCCATCCGGGTGGTCTCCCGCCTGCGCGCGGCCCTCGACGTCCCCCTGTCCTCCGGAGACGTGTTCGACGCCCGCACCGTCGCGGGCCTCGCCGCCCTGCTGGCCGATCGGCGGCCCGCCGGCGAGGACGACCGCATCACGCCCGCCCCGCGCGACGCCGCGCTGCCGCTGTCCCCGGTCCAGCAGCGGCTGTGGTTCCTGCACCGCCTCGACCCCACCGCCACCGACTACAACACGGGCGTCGGCCTGCGGCTGTCCGGGCCGCTCGACGAGGACGCCCTCCGTGCCGCCCTGGACGGGCTGGTCGAGCGGCACGAGACCATGCGCACCACCTACGACGAGGTCGACGGTCGGGGCGTGCAGGTCGTCGCGTCGCACGGCACGCTGCCGCTGCGCGTGGTCGATCTGGCCGGGGTGGCGCCCGCCGACCGCGACGCGGCCCTCGACCGGGTGCTCACCGAGGAGCTGACCACCCCGTTCGACCTGGCCCGCGGCCCCGTGGCCCGCGCCGTGCTGGCCCGGCTGGCCGACGACGAGCACGTTCTCCTGCTCGACCAGCACCACATCGCCACCGACGGCTGGTCGGTCCGCGTGCAGGTGGACGACCTGGTGGAGCTGTACCGGGCCGCGCTGCGAAGAACCGCACCGGACCTGCGCCCGCTGCCGGTCCGCTACGCCGACTTCGCCGTGTGGCAGCGCGAACGCCTCGACGACCAGGTCGAGGCCGCCGAACTCGACCACTGGCGTGACCGGCTCGCCGGCCTGGAACCGCTCGACCTGCCCACCGACCGACCCCGGCCCGCGCGGCGCACCACGTCCGGCGCCGTGCACCGGGCCGCACTGCCCGCCGACCTGGTGCGGCGCCTGGCCGAACTGGGCCGCGCCGACGGCGCCACCCTCTTCACCGCCCTCACCGCCGCCGTGCAGGTGCTGCTGGCCCGCTACACCGGCCGGCACGACGTCGCCGTGGGCACCGCCTCCTCCGGCCGGGGCAGGCCGGAGCTGGACGACCTGGTCGGCTTCTTCGTCAACACCCTCGTCCTGCGCTCCACCGCGGACCCCGCCCTGCCGTTCCGCGACTTCCTGAGCCGGGTGCGCGCCACCTCGCTGGACGCGTTCGCGCACGACCGGCTGCCCTTCGACCGGCTGGTCGACGAGCTCCAGCCCGACCGCGACCCCAGCCGCACGCCGCTGGTGCAGGCGCTCGTCGTGCTCCAGCAGGCGATGGTGGAACCGACCGCGGTGGACGCGCTGCGCGTCGAGGAGCACCACCTGCCCCGCCCGCGCGCCCGGTTCGAGCTGCTGGTCGAGTTCTGGCCCCGGGGCGACGCGCTGGACGTGGCGCTGGAGTACAACACCGACCTGTTCGACGCCGCCACCATCGAGCGCCTGGCCGGTCACCTCCGGGTCCTGCTGGAGGCCGTCGCCGCCGATCCGGACCGCCCGCTGGGCGATCTGCCGCTGCTCGACCCGGCGGAACGCCACCGGGTCCTGGAGGAGTGGAACGACACCCGCCGGGACCTGGCCCCGGCCACGATCACCTCCCTGTTCACCGCGCAGGTCCGCCGCAGGCCCGACGCCACCGCCGTGCTCGCCGACGGCACGTCGCTCAGCTATGCCGAGCTGGACGCCCGGGCCAACCGGCTGGCCCACCACCTGCTGCGCCGCGGCCTGCGCGCGGAGGAGCCGGTGGCGCTGCTGCTGGGCCGCTCGGCGGACCTCGTCGTGGCCGAGCTGGCCGTGGTGAAGGCGGGCGGGGCGTACGTGCCGCTGGACACCAGGTCGCCCGCCGAACGGCTGGCGGTGCTGCTGGCCGAGACCGGCGCCGGGGTCCTGGTGACCGACCGGTCCCGGCGCGACACCGCCGCGTCCACCCACGACGGTCACGTCGTCGTCATGGACCACGCGGACCTCTCGGCCGAGCCCGCCACCGACCCGGACGTGTCGCCGCACCCGGACAACCTGGCCTACGCCATGTACACCTCGGGTTCGACCGGTGTGCCCAAGGGCGTGGCGGTGCGGCACCGCGACGTGACCGCGCTGGCCCGCGACTCGCGCTTCCTCGGCGGCGCGCACGAACGCGTGCTGCTGCACTCGGCGCCGGCGTTCGACGCCACCACCTACGAGCTGTGGGTCCCCCTGCTCAACGGCGGCACCGTCGTTGTAGCCCCGCCCGGCGACCTCGACGCGGAACTGCTGCGCGACCTGGTCACCCGACACGACGTGACCGGCCTGTGGCTGACCGCCGGGCTGTTCCGCGCCGTCGCACAGGACGACCCCGCCTGCCTGGCCGGGCTGCGCGAGGTGTGGACCGGTGGCGACGTGGTGCCCGCGGCCGCCGTGCGCCGGGTCCTGGAGGCCTGTCCGGGCATCGCGGTGGTCGACGGCTACGGCCCCACGGAGACCACGACGTTCGCCACCTCGCACCGCATGACCGCCGCCGCCGGAGTCCCGGACGTGGTGCCCATCGGCCGCCCGCTGGACGACATGCGCGTCTACGTGCTCGACGAGGCGCTGTCACCGGCCCCGATCGGCGTGCCCGGTGAGCTGTTCATCGCGGGCGCGGGCCTGGCCCGCGGTTACCTCGGCCGCCCCGGCCTGACCGCGCAGCGGTTCGTGCCCGACCCGTTCGGCGAGCCGGGGGAGCGGATGTACCGCACCGGCGACGTCGTGCGGTGGCGGCCGGACGGCACCGTCGAGTTCGTCGGCCGCACCGACGACCAGGTGAAGATCCGCGGCTTCCGCGTGGAGCCGGGCGAGGTCGACACGGCGCTGGCCGAGCACCCCGCCGTCGCGCAGTCGGTGACCGTCGTGCGGGTGGACGACACCGGCCGCAAGCGCCTGGTCGCCTACCTCACCACCGCCGAGCACACCGTGGAGCGGCCGGACGCGGCGGAGTTGCGCGGGTTCCTGAACCGCTCGCTGCCCGACTACCTCGTGCCGTCCGCGTTCGTGGTCGTGGACGCGCTCCCGCTCAACGCCAACGGCAAGGTGGACCGCCGCGCCCTGCCCGAGCCGGACTGGGGGACCGCCGGCGCCGCGCACCTCGCGCCCGCCGACGGGCCGCAGACCGTGCTGGCGGACATCTGGGCCGAGCTGCTGGGCGTGGACCGGGTGGGCGCGAACGACAACTTCTTCGAACTGGGCGGCGACTCGATCCTCAGCATCCAGGTCGTGTCGCGCGCCCGCCGCGCCGGTTTCGCGCTCACCCCCGGCGACTTGTTCCGGCACCCCACCGTGGCGGCCCTGGCCGCCGTGGCCGGGCCCGAGCAGGCGACCGCCGACCAGGGCCCGGTGGTCGGCGACGTGCCGCTGACCCCGGTCCAGCGGTGGCTGTTCGCCACGAACCCCGACCATCCCGGGCACTTCGCCCAGTCGTTGACCGCGGAACTGGCCGACGACGTGGACGTGGCGGCGCTGCGGCGGGCGCTGGCGGCGTTGCTGAGCCACCACGACGCGCTGCGGATGCGGTTCGAGCATGCCGACGACGGCGGGTGGCGGCAGTACAACGCCCCGGTAGAGGACGGTGACGTCCTCGACGTCCACGAGGTGTCCCCGGACGACGACGACCGCGTTCGGACCGTCACCACGCGGGCGCACGCGGACATCGACCTCTCGAACGGGCCACTGGCCAAGGCAGTGCTGTTCACTGTGGACGGACACCGCCCACTGCTGTTCCTCGCCGTGCACCACCTGGTGGTGGACGGCGTGTCGTGGCGTGTCCTGTTGGAGGACTTGGACACCGCCTACCGGCAGGTGCTGCGCGGTGAGGCGGTCGATCTCGGGGCGAAGACCACGTCGTTCCGGGAGTGGGCGTTGAAGCTGGTCGAGCACACCGCGAACGGCGGGTTCGACGACGAGCGCGACCACTGGGCGCGGACCGCCGCGATCGACCCGTCCCTGCCCGTCGACCACGACGGGGTTGGCACCGCCGGTTCCACCCGCACCGTCACCGTCCGGCTGGACGCGGAGACGACCCGGGCGTTGTTGCAGGACGTGCCGGGGGTGTACCGCACGCAGGTCAACGACGTGCTGCTGAGCGCGCTGGGCCGGGTGCTGGCGGAGTGGACGGGTCGGCAGCGGGTGGTGGTGGACCTGGAGGGCCACGGCCGCGAGGACCTGCTCGACGGTGTGGACCTCTCGCGCACGGTCGGCTGGTTCACGTCGATCTTCCCGGTCGCGCTGGAGGTCCCCGTCTCCGACGGCGACTGGGGCGGCACGCTCAAGTCGGTCAAGGAGCAGTTGCGGTCCGTGCCGCGCAAGGGCATCGGCCACGGCGCGCTGCACGAGCCCGGCGCTGACGGGCCGCGGATCAGCTTCAACTACCTGGGCAGGCTCGACTGGTCCGCCGTCGAGGGCGGACTGGTGCACGCCGTGCGCGGCAGCCTGGAACTGCACCACGCGCCGGAAGCACCCCGACCGCACCTGCTGGACGTGGTCGGCGCGGTCGAGCGCGGCAGCCTCGAACTGACCTGGTACTTCAGCGGCCGGGTGCACGAGGAGTCGACGGTGCGCGGGCTGGCCGAGGCGATGGCGGAGGCGCTGCGCGGGATCGTGGCGCACTGCGCGCAGCCGGGCGTCGGGGGCCGCACGCCGTCGGACTTCCCGTTGGCCGGGTTGGACCAGGCGGGCGTGGACCGGCTGGTCGGCGACGGGCGGGGCGTGGAGGACGTCTACCCGCTCACCCCCATGCAGGCCGGCATGGTCTTCCACGGCCTGGTCGACCGGGGCGCCTCCGGCGCCTACTTCAACCAGGTGCACTTCCGCGTGTCCGGGGTGACCGACCCGCGGGCGTTGGGCGAGGCGTGGCAGCGCGTCGTGGACCGGAACCCCGTGCTGCGCAGCGAGATCGCGTGGGAGGGCCTGCCCGAACCGCTCCAGGTCGTGCGCCGCGACGTCACCCTCCCGGTCGCGCACCTCGACTGGACCGGCCTGGACGAGGCCGGCCGCGACGAGGAGCTGCGCCGGTTCCTGGAGCGAGACCGCGCCGCCGGCTTGGACCTGGGCGCCGCGCCGCTGATGCGCGTGATGATCGCGGCGCTGTCGCACGACGAGGTCCAGGTGGTGTGGACCTTCCACCACGTGCTGCTCGACGGCTGGACGGCGGCGCAGCTGTTCACCGAGGTCTGCGCGCAGCACGCGGCGATCTCCCGCGGCGGTCCGGGGCCGGCGACCTCCCGGCGCCCCTTCCGCGACTACGTGCACTGGCTGGACCGGCAGGATCGCGCGTCGGCCGAGGAGTACTGGCGCGGGGTGCTCGCCGGGTTCGACGAGCCGACCCCGCTGCCCTACGACCGGCGACCGGTCGAGGCCCACCGCGCCGAGTCCGGCGGCACCGTCCGCTTCGACCTGACCGCCGAGCAGACCGAGCGGCTGCGCACCGCCGCGCAGCGCGCCGGCCTCACCGTGAACACCGTCGTGCAGGGGGCTTGGGCGCTGTTGCTGGCCCGCTACGGCGGCACCTCCGACGTCGTGTTCGGCACCACCGTCTCCGGCCGGCCCGCCGACCTGGCGGGCGTGGAGCAGATGGTCGGCATGTTCATCAACACCGTGCCGACCCGGGTCGCCGTCGACCGGGACCGCGACCAGCTGTCGTGGCTGCGCGACCTCCAGGCCGACCAGGCCGAGGCGCGCCGCTTCGAGCACGTGCCGCTGTCCCGGCTGCGCGCGTGGAGCGACCTGCCCGGCGGGGTGAACCTGTTCGACAGCATCCTGGTCTTCGAGAACTACCCGTTCGACGAGGACGCCATGGCCGAGCACGGCCTGCGGCTGCACGACGTGCGCGCCCACGAGCCGACCAACTACGCGCTCACCGTCGTCGTTTCGCCGGGGCCGCGGCTGGTGGTCGAGCTGGACCACGACCAGGCGCTGTTCGACGAGGCCACGGTCGAGCGACTGGGCCGGCACCTGCGAGCACTGCTGGAGGACCTGCTCGCCGAACCCGACCGGCCGCTGCGCGACCTGCGGATGCTCGATGAGGCCGAGCGCCGGCAGGTGCTGGTGGAGTGGAACCCCACCGGCCGCGACTACCCCGTGGCCACGCTCCCCGCGCAGTTCGCCGCACAGGTCGCCCGCACGCCCCACGCCGTCGCCGTCACCTGCGAGGGCCACGCCCTCACCTACGCCGAGCTGGACGACCGCGCCACCCGGCTGGCGCACGTGCTGGCCGCGCACGGCGCCGGGCCCGAGCGGTACGTCGCGCTGCGGCTGCCCCGCTCGATCGACCTCGTGGTGGCCGTCCTGGGCGTGCTCAAGTCCGGCGCGGCGTACCTGCCGATCGACCCGTCGTACCCCGCCGAGCGGGTGGCGGGCATGGTCGAGGACGCCCGGCCGGTGCTCACGCTGACCGAGCTGCCGGACCTGTCCGGCGTGCCCGCGACCGCGCCCGAGGTCGACCTGCGGCCCGAGCACCCCGCCTACGTCATCTACACCTCGGGCTCCACCGGCAAGCCCAAGGGCGTCGTCATCCCGCACGCCAACGTGGCGCGGCTGTTCTCGGCGACCGACCACTGGTTCGGGTTCGGCCCCGACGACGTGTGGACGCTGTTCCACAGCTACGCCTTCGACTTCTCCGTCTGGGAGCTGTGGGGACCGCTGCTGCACGGCGGGCGGCTGGTCGTGGTGCCGCACGAGGTCTCGCGCTCCCCACGCGACTTCGCGCGGCTGCTGGCCGACGAGCGGGTCACCGTGCTCAACCAGACGCCCTCGGCGTTCTACCAGCTCATCGCCGAACGACCGACGGGGCTGAGCCTGCGCTACGTCGTCTTCGGCGGCGAGGCGCTGGACGTGCGCAAGCTGGCCGCCTGGGAGGGCCCAGGCGAGCTGATCAACATGTACGGCATCACCGAGACCACCGTGCACGTCACGTGGACGCCCGCCGACGGCACGGTCGGCGAGCCCATCCCCGACCTGCGCGTGTACGTCCTCGACGACGACCTGCGGCCGGTGCCGCCGGGCGTCACCGGCGAGATGTACGTCGCCGGCGCGGGCCTGGCGCGCGGCTACCTCAACCGGCCGGGCCTGACCGCGTCCCGGTTCGTCGCCGACCCCTTCGGCGAACCCGGCACGCGCATGTACCGCACCGGTGACCTGGCCCGCTGGCAGGACGGCAGGCTGGACTACCTCGGCCGCGCGGACCACCAGGTCAAGATCCGCGGCTTCCGCATCGAGCTGGGCGAGATCGAGGCGGCGCTGGAGGCGCACGACGACGTGGCCGAGTCGGTCGCCGTCGTCCGCGAGCACGCCGGGCGCAAGCTCATCGTCGGCTACCTCGTGCCCACCGCGGGCCGCACCGCGCCCGTCGCCGCAGAGCTGCGCGGCTTCCTGGCCCGCTCCCTGCCCGAGCACATGGTGCCCTCGGCGTTCGTCGTGCTCGACCGCTTCCCGCTGACGGGCAACGGCAAGCTCGACCGCAAGGCGCTGCCCGCGCCCGAGTGGGAGGCGTCCGGTTCCGGGCACGTCGCGCCGCGCACCGACACCGAGCGGGTGCTCGCGGAGATCTGGGCGCAGGTGCTCGGGGTCGAGCGGGTCGGCGTCGAGGACGACTTCTTCGAGCTGGGCGGCGACTCGATCATCAGCATCCAGATCACCTCGCGCGCCCGGCAGGCCGGGTTCGCCCTCGTGCCGCGCGACCTGTTCACCCACACCACGGTCGCCGCGCTGGCCGCCGCCGCACCCGCCGCCGACGCGGTCGAGGCCGTGCCGCAGGGCCCGGTCACCGGCGAGGTTCCGCTGACCCCGATCCAGCACTGGTTCCTCGACGCCGAACCGCCCCGGCCCGAGCACTTCGACCAGTCGGTGCTGCTGGAGTTCGCCGACGACGTGGACGTGGCGGCGCTGCGGCGGGCGCTGGCGGCGCTGGTGAGCCACCACGACGCGCTGCGGATGCGGTTCGAGCGCGCCGGCGACGGCGGGTGGCGGCAGCACAACGCCCCGGACGAACCGGTGGACGTGCTGTCGGAGCACGAGCTGCCCGACGCCGACGAGGAGGCGCGACGGGTGGTCGTCGAGGAGGTCCACCGCGGCTTCGACCTCGCGCGCGGTCCGCTGCTGCGCGCGGCGCTGCTCGACGGCGGGGCCGGTGGGCGGCAGCTGCTGCTCGCCGTGCACCACCTGGTGGTGGACGGCGTGTCGTGGCGTGTCCTGTTGGAGGACTTGGACACCGCCTACCGGCAGGTGCTGCGCGGTGAGGCGGTCGATCTCGGGGCGAAGACCACGTCGTTCCGGGAGTGGGCGTTGAAGCTGGTCGAGCACACCGCGAACGGCGGGTTCGACGACGAGGCCGACCACTGGGCGGCCGCGGCGGGCGACCGCGACGTGCCGGTGGACCTCGACGGAGCCAACACCAGCGGCACGGTGCGGGGCGTCACCGCCGAGCTGGACGCGGAGACGACGCGGGCGTTGTTGCAGGACGTGCCGGGGGTGTACCGCACGCAGGTCAACGACGTGCTGCTGAGCGCGCTGGGCCGGGTGCTGGCCGAGTGGACGGGTCGGGACCGGGTGGTGGTGGACCTGGAGGGCCACGGCCGCGACGGCGACTTCCTCGACGGTGTGGACCTGTCCCGCACGGTCGGCTGGTTCACGTCCGTCTTCCCCGTGGCGCTGGAGGCCCCCGCCGGGAGCGACGACTGGGGGTCGGTGCTGAAGTCGGTCAAGGAGCGGCTGCGGTCCGTGCCGCGCAAGGGCATCGGCCACGGCGCGCTGCGCCACCTGCGCGGCGGCGGCACGACCGGGCACCCCGCGGTGGCCTTCAACTACCTCGGGCAGTTCGCCGGCGCGGCGGGCGGGACGGCGTTCCGCACCGTCCGCGGCCTGGCCGCCGACGCCGCGCCCGACACACCCCGACCGCACCTGCTCGACGTCGTGGGCGCCGTGGAGGACAAGCGGCTCAGGCTGACCTGGTACTTCAGCGGCCGGGTGCACGAGGAGTCGACGGTGCGCGGCCTGGTCGAGGCGATGGCGGAGGCGCTGCGCGGGATCGTGGCGCACTGCGCGCAGCCGGGCGTCGGGGGCCGCACGCCGTCGGACTTCCCGTTGGCCGGGTTGGACCAGGCGGGCGTGGACCGGCTGGTCGGCGACGGGCGGGGCGTGGAGGACGTCTACCCGCTCACCCCCATGCAGGCAGGCATGGTCTTCCACAGCCTCTCGCAGGCGGAGAACGGCCTCTACACCGAGCAGATCGCGTTCGTCCTCGACGGCGTCACCGACACCGCCGTGCTGGCCCGCGCCTGGCGCGAGGTCGTGGAGCGGACGCCGATCCTGCGCAGCCGCGTCGTGTGGGAAGGCGTCGACCGTCCTCTCCAGGTCGTGGAGCGCGACGTCGAGGTGCCCATCCGCGAACTCGACTGGACAGGCCTTTCCGAGGACGAGCACCGGAGCGCGCTGCGCGACCTGCTCGACCGCGACGCCACCGAAGGACTCGACCTGGGCGCCGCACCGCTCATGCGCCTGGTGCTGGCCCGCGTCTCCGGCACCGCCGTGCGGGTCGTGTGGACCTTCCACCACGTGCTGCTCGACGGCTGGAGCACCTTCCAGGTGCTCACCGACGTGTTCGGCTGCCACGCCTCCCTCACCGCCGGCCGCCGCCCCGAACCGGTCGCGCGCCGGCCGTTCGGCGACTACCTGCGGTGGCTGGACCGGCAGGACCCGGAGGAGGCCGAGCGGTACTGGCGCGGCGTGCTCGCCGGGTTCCGCGCACCGACCCCGCTGCCCGTCGACCGCCCCGCCGAGCAAGGCCACGCCGGCGGCTCCGGCCGCTGGACCACGTTCACCCTGCCGGGCACCGCGCTGCGCGCCTTCGCCCAGCGCAACGGCCTGACGACCAACGCCGTCGTCCAAGGGGCCTGGGCTCTGCTGCTGTCGCGCTACAGCGGTCAGCGCGACGTGTGCTTCGGCTCCACCGTGTCCGGCCGACCGGCCGACCTGCCGGGCGCGGACTCCATCACCGGCATGTTCATCAACACCCTGCCGGTGCGGGTGGACGTCGACGACGACGAACCGGTCGCGGCCTGGCTGCGGCGCCTGCAGGCGGCGCAGGCGGAGTCCCGGCGGTTCCAGCACGTGTCCCTGGCCGAGCTCCAGGGCTGGAGCGAGGTACCGGGCGGCGTGGACCTGTTCGACAGCATCCTGGTGTTCGAGAACTACCCGGTCGACGACGAGGCCGCCGCCGAACACGGCCTGGCGCTGCGCGACCTGCACGCCGTGGAGACCACGAACTACCCGCTCAGCGTCGGCGTCAGGCCCGGCGAGGAGATGGCGGTCGAGCTCGGCTACGACCCGGCCCTGTTCGACGCCGCCACGGTCGAGCGGATCGCCGGCCACCTGACCCGGGCACTGGAGGGGATGACCGCCGATCCGGACCGCGCCCTGGGCGAGGTCGACATCCTCGACGAGGCGGAACGGCGGCTCGTCCTCCCGGCGCCCGCCGGCCAGACCGCGCCCGAGGGCACGGTGGCCGACCTGTTCGCCGCGCGAGCCGACCTGACTCCGCCCGCCACGGCCGTCGTGGCGGGCGGCACCGCCCTGACCTACGCCGAACTGGACGCCCGGACCAACCGGCTGGCACACCGGCTGATCGCCCTGGGAGTGCGGCCGGAGGACCGCGTCGGCGTGCTGCTGGACCGGTCGGCCGAGCTGGTGGTCGCGGTCCTGGCCGTGATCAAGGCGGGAGGCGCCTACCTGCCCCTGGACGTCCGCGCGCCCGTCGACCGGATGCGGCTGGTGCTCGACCAGGCCGGGGCGGGCGTGCTGCTCGCCGACCCCACCTGGGAGACCACCGCCCGCGAGGTCCACACCGGTCACGTCGTCGTGCTCGACGGCGATCCCGGCGGCCCCGCCGACCGCCCCGCGGTCGCCGGCCACCCGGACGGCCTCGCCTACGTCGAGTACACCTCGGGTTCCACCGGCAAGCCCAAGGGCGTGGCGGTGCGGCACCGCGACGTGGTGGCACTGGCCCACGACTACCGCTTCGACGGCCCGGCCCACCGCACCGTGCTGGTGCACTCGCCGCTGGCGTTCGACGCCTCCACCTACGAGCTGTGGGTGCCGCTGCTGCGCGGCGGCACGGCCGTCGTCGCCCCGCCCGGCGACCTCGACGCCGCGGTGCTGCGCGAGCTGGTCACCGCGCACGGCGTGACCGCGCTCTGGCTCACCGCCGGCCTGTTCCGGGTGCTGGCCCAGGACTCGCCGCACTGCCTGGCGGGCGTCGCGGAGGTGTGGACCGGCGGCGACGTCGTGCCCGCGCCGGCGGTGCGCCGCGTCATGGAGGCCTGTCCCGGCCTGGTCGTGGTGGACGGCTACGGCCCCACCGAGACCACGACCTTCGCCAGCGCCCACCGGATGCCCGACCTCGCGTCCGTGCCGGACACCGTGCCCATCGGCCGGCCGCTGGACGGGATGCGCGCCTACGTGCTGGACGACCGGCTGCGGCCGGCGCCGCTCGGCGTCCCCGGCGAGCTGTACCTCGCCGGCGACGGGCTGGCCCGCGGCTACCTCGACCGGCCGGGCCTGACCGCCTCCCGGTTCGTGGCCGACCCGTTCGGCGAGCCGGGGGAGCGGATGTACCGCACCGGTGACGTGGTGCGGTGGCTGCCGCAGGGGGTGCTGGAGTTCGCCGGTCGTGCCGACGACCAGGTCAAGCTGCGCGGCTTCCGCATCGAGCTGGGCGAGGTGGAGGCCGTGCTGGGCCGTCACCCCGACGTGGCCCAGCTCGTCGTGGTGGCGCGCGAGGACACTCCCGGGGTCAAGCGGCTGGTGGCCTACCTGGTGCCCGCCGCGGCCGACCGCGTCCCGGACCCGGCCGACCTGACCGCGTTCACCGGGCGGCACCTGCCCGACTACATGGTGCCCTCGGCGTTCGTGGTGCTCGACGCGCTGCCGCTGAGCACCAACGGCAAGGTCGACCGGGCCGCGCTGCCCGCCCCCGTCGAGGCCGCGCCCGCCGCGCGGCACGTCGCACCCCGGACCGACACCGAGCAGGTGCTGGCCGGGATCTGGGAGGACGCGCTGGGCGCGGACCGCGTCGGCGTCGAGGACGACTTCTTCGCCCTCGGCGGCGACTCCGTGCGCAGCCTGATGGTCACCTCCCGCTGCCGCGCGGCCTTCGACGTGCCGCTGACCCCCCACGACGTCCTCACCGCCCGCACCGTGGAGAACCTGGCGCGGCTGGTCGAGGAGAAGATCCTGCTCGAACTCGAACGAGTCGCCTTCGGTGACGGCGCCACCCAGGAACTGTGAGGAGAGACAACACCATGTCGTCGTCGATGGAGGACCGCATCGCCGCACTGCCCCCGCACCTGAGGGAGCAGATGCGCCGCCGGCTCGCCGGCCGCGCCGAGCAGACCGACGCCATCAAGCCCGTCGACCGGGATCGACCGCTGCCGCTGTCGTTCCCCCAGCAGCGGCTGTGGTTCCTGGACCAGTTCCAGCCCGGCGGCTCCGGCTACAACAGCGCGCTGGCGCTGCGTCTGGCCGGACGGCTGGACGTGGCGGCGCTGACCGCCGCGTTGCGCGGGCTGGTGGCCCGCCACGAGTCGCTGCGCACCACCCTGGACGAGGTCGACGGACGCGGCGTGCAGGTCGTGCACCCGCCGTTCGACCTGGACGTGCCGGTGGCCGTCACCGGTCCCGACGGGCTGGACGACGTGCTGCTGGAGGAGTACTCCCGCCCGTTCGACCTGCGGCGCGGCCCGCTGGTGCGGGCGCTGCTGGTGCGGCTCGCCGACGACGAGCACGTGCTGCTGGTCACCGCGCACCACGTCGTCACCGACGGCTGGTCGATGGGCGTGTTGACCGAGGAACTGGTCGAGTTCTACCGCGCGGCGCTGGACGGCCGCGAGGCGCCGCTGCCGCCGCTGCCGATCCAGTACGCCGACTTCGCCGCGTGGCAGCGCGAACGACTGTCCGGCGACGCGCTGCGCGGCCACCTCGACCACTGGACGCGGCGGCTGACCGGCACCACGCCGCTGGAGCTGCCCACCGACCGGGCCCGGCCGCCGGTGCGCACCACCCGCGGCGCGGCGCAGGCGTTCACCGTGCCCGCCTCCGTCACCGCGGCCCTGCGCGAGCTGGCGCAGGAGCGCGGCACGATCCTGTTCACCGTCCTCGTGGCCGCCTGCCAGGCGCTGCTGGCGCGCTACGCCGGGCAGGACGACGTGGCCGTCGGCACCGTCACCACCGGACGCAACCGCCCCGGTCTCGACAGGCTGGTCGGGTTCTTCGTCAACACCGTCGTGCTCCGGTCCGCGGTGGACACCGGGCAGGTGTTCACCGACTTCCTGGACCAGGTCAAGCAGACCGTGCAGGACGCCTACGCCCACGACGAAGCGCCGCTGGAGCAGTTGGTCGACGCGGTGCGCAAGGACCGCGACCCCAGCCGCAACCCGCTGTTCGACGTCATGGTCCTGCTCCAGAACCCGCACCGCACCCCGCCGCAGCTCCCCGGCCTGCGCGTCGAGCAGGTCGAGATGTCCCGGCGCGACGCCATCTTCGACCTCACCGTCGAGTTCCAGGAACGCGACGGCGCGCTGACCGGCCAGGTCGAGTACAACACCGACCTGTTCGACGCCGGCACGGTCGAGCGCTTCGCCGGGCACCTCGTGCTGCTGCTCGGCGGCGTGGCGGCCGACCCCCGGCGTCCCCTCGCGGAACTGCCGTGGATGTCCGACGACGAGCGCGACCAGGTGCTCGTGCGCTGGAACGACGCGCACCGCGCACCGCCCGCCGGCACCATCACCGAGCTGTTCGCCGAGCAGGTGCGGCGCGGCCCGGACCGGCCGGCGGTCGTCGCGGGGGACACCGCGCTGACCTACGCCGAGCTGGACGCCCGGGCCGATCGGCTCGCGCACCGGCTGATCGCCGCGGGCGTGCGCCCCGAGCACCCGGTGGGCCTGCTCGTCGAGCGCTCCGCCGGCCTGGTCGTCGCCGAACTGGCCGTCGCCAAGGCGGGCGCGGCGTACGTGCCGCTGGACGTGCGCGCGCCCGCCGACCGCATGAGACGGGTGCTCGACGAGGCCGGCGCCGCCGTCGTCGTCACCGACCTCGCGCACGAGAGCACCACCCGGACCGTCCACAACGGACACGTCATCCTGCTCGACGACGACCCCGGGCAGACCGGCGCCGGGCCGGTGGGCGTGCCCGTGCACCCGGACAACCTGGCCTACGTCATGTTCACGTCGGGTTCGACGGGCGTGCCGAAGGGCGTGGCGGTGCGGCACCGCGACGTGGTGGCGCTCGCCCGGGACTCCCGGTTCGGCAACGGCGCGCACGAGTGCGTGCTGCTGCACTCCGCGCAGGCGTTCGACGCCACCACTTATGAGATGTGGGTGCCGTTGCTCAACGGTGGCCGTGTGGTGGTGGCGCCGCCCGGTGACGTGGACGGGCGGGTGCTGCGCGAGGTGGTCGGCCAGCACGGTGTGACGAGCGTGTTCCTGACGTCGGGTCTGTTCCGGGTGCTGGCGCAGGACGACCCGGCGTGCTTCGCGGGGTTGCGCGAGGTGTGGACCGGCGGCGACGTCGTGCCCGCCGCGGCGGTGCGGCGGGTTCTGGAGGCGTGTCCCGGCACGACCGTGGTGGACGTCTACGGTCCCACCGAGACCACGACCTTCGCCACCTCCCACCCGATGACCTCGACCGGCGCCGTGCCCGACGTGGTGCCCATCGGCCGTCCCCTCGACGGCATGGCCGCCTACGTGCTGGACGAACACCTGCGGCCCGTCCCGTTCGGCGTGCCCGGCGAGTTGCACCTCGCGGGCGCCGGTGTGGTTCGCGGCTACCTCGGGCAGCCCGGCCTCACCGCCCAGCGGTTCCTGCCCGACCCGTTCGGCCCGCCAGGCTCCCGCATGTACCGCACCGGCGACGTGGTGCGCTGGAAGTCCGACGGCACCGTCGAGTTCGTCGGGCGCACCGACGACCAGGTCAAGATCCGCGGCTTCCGCATCGAGACCGGCGAGATCGACGGCCGGCTGATGGACCACCCCCGCGTCGCCCAAGCAGTCACCGTCGCCCGCGCCGACGACGGCCGCAAGCGGTTGGTCGCCTACCTCGTGGCGGCCGACGGCGCCGCGCCGCCCGACGCCGACCTCCGGGCGTGGCTCAAGAGCGAGCTGCCCGACTACATGGTGCCCTCGGCGTTCGTGGTCCTGGACGGGTTGCCGCTGAACGCCAACGGCAAGGTCGACCGCAAGGCCCTGCCCGCGCCCGAGGCGCCCGCCGGCACCGAGTCCCGCCACGTCGAGCCCGGCACGCCCGTGGAGCGCGAACTGGCCCGCATCTGGGCCGAGGTGCTGCGCGCCGAGCGGGTGGGCGTCGAGGACAACTTCTTCGAGCTGGGCGGCGACTCGATCCTGAGCATCCAGGTGGTCGCACGGGCCCGGCAGGCCGGCCTGAAGCTGGCCTCCAAGGACATCTTCCTGCACCCCACCATCGCCGAGCTGGCCGCGGACGTGAGCACCGCCGGCGACGAGGCGCGCGCACCCGAGGCGCCCGTCACCGGGCCCGCGCCGCTGACGCCCATCCAGGAGTGGTTCTTCGACACCGCGCCGGGCAACCCGCACCACTTCACCATGTCCACGTTCGTCGAGCTGACCCCAGACCTCGACGAGCGGGCCCTGGGCGCCGCCGTGGACGCCGTCGTGGCGCACCACGAGGCGCTGCGCACCCGCTTCACCCGTGCCGGGGACCGGTGGGCGCAGGAGGTCACGCCCACCCCGCCGACCGGCGTGCTGGCCGTGCGCGACCTGTCCGGACTGGACGGTGACGCGCTGCGCGAGGCCGTCGAGGCCGACGCGTTGGCCGCGCAGTCGGGCCTCGACCTGGGCTCGGGCTCCCTGGTCCGCGCCCTGCTGTTCCGGCTCGGCCGGGACCGCCGCCCCCGCCTGTTCATGGCCGTGCACCACCTCGTGGTGGACGGCGTGTCGTGGCGCGTCCTGCTCGGCGACCTCGACACCGCCTACCACCAGCTGCTGCGCGGCGAGCAGGTCCGGCTCGACCCCGCGGGCACCGCGTTCGCCACGTGGGCGCGCCGCCTTGCCGAACGGGTGGCCGTAGGCGAGCTGGACGCCGACCTCGACCACTGGACGGGCTTCGCCGCGTCCGCGCCGGCCGACCTGCCCGTGGACCACGAGGGCGGAGACCCGGCCGAGGACGTGCGGGCGCTCACCGTGCGGCTCGGGCGCGCCGACACCGACGCCCTGCTGCACCAGGTGCCCGGCGTCTACCGCACCCAGGTCAACGACGTGCTGCTCAGCGCGTTGGGCCGGGCGCTGGCCGACTGGACCGGCCACGACCGCGTGCTGGTCGGGCTGGAGGGCCACGGCCGCGAGGACGTGCCCGACGACCTGGACGTCTCCCGCACCGTCGGCTGGTTCACCAGCCAGTTCCCGCTCGCGCTGCACGTGCCCGACGGCGGTTGGGACGCGGTGCTCAAGTCGGTCAAGGAGCAGGTGCGGGCGCTGCCGCGCCGCGGCCAGAGCTACGGGGCGCTGCGCTACCTCGCCGCGCCCGACTCGCCGGCGGCGGCGCTGCGGGCGGACCCTCACCCCCGGATCAGCTTCAACTACCACGGCCAGTGGGACGTGGCGGGCGGCGACGACGGCCTGTACCGGGCCCGCTGCGCCCCGGTCGGCCGCGACACCGCACCCGGCAACACCCGTGCCCACCTGCTCGACGTCGTGGGCGTGGTGGAGGACGGGGAGCTGGTGCTCACCTGGCTGTACTCCGAGCGCGTGCACGACGAGTCCACCGTGTCCGCGGTGGCCGAGGCGACGATGGCCGCGTTGCGGGGGATCGTGGAGCACTGCGCGCGGCCGGACGCCGGTGGTCGCACGCCGTCGGACTTCCCGCTGGCGCGGCTGGACCAGGCGGCGGTCGACCGCCTGGTCGGCGACGGGCGCGGCGTGGAGGACGTGCACCCGCTGACCCCGCTCCAGGAGGGGATGCTGTTCCACAGCCTGGTCGACCCGTCCTCGACGGCCTACTTCGACCAGGTCCGGCTGCGGCTGGCCGGTGTCGCCGACGACCGCGCCCTGGCCACGGCCTGGCAGCGCGTCGTGGACCGCACCCCCGTGCTGCGGGGCGCGCTGGTGTGGGAGGGCGTGCCGGAGCCGGTGCAGGTGATCCGCACCGGCGTCGAGCTGCCCGTCACCCATTACGACTGGCGCGGCCTGTCCGAGCAGGACCTGCAGCGGGAGCTGGACCGGCTGTCCGACGAGAACCTCGACCTGCGCCGGGCCCCGCTGATGCGGATCACCCTTGCCCGGCTGTCCGACGACGAGGTGCTGCTCGTCTGGACCTTCCACCACGTGCTGCTGGACGGCTGGAGCCTCGCGCAGGTCTTCGCCGAGGTCTGCGAGCTCTACGCCGCCGCCACCGACGGCCGCGCGCCGCGCCTGGTGTCCCGGCGTCCGTTCCGCGACTACCTGCGCTGGCTGGCCGGCCGGGACCGGTCGGAGGCCGAGCGGCACTGGCGCGGCGTGCTGGCGGGATTCGCCGCGGCCACCCCGCTGCCCCGCGACCGGCAGCCCGCCCGGGACCACGCCACCGAGTCCTCCGGCACGGCGCCCGTGGTCCTCACCGCCGAGCAGACCGATCGACTGCGCCGCGCCGCCCGTGCGGCGGGGTTGACGGTGAACACGGTGGTGCAGGGTGCGTGGGCGTTGTTGTTGTCGCGTTTCAGCGGTGAGTCGGATGTGGTGTTCGGGACGACGGTGTCGGGTCGTCCGGCGGAGTTGCCGGGTGTGGAGTCGATGGTCGGCCTGTTCATCAACACCGTGCCCACCAGGGCGACCGTGCGCGGTGACGCCGTGACCCTGGCGTGGCTCAAGGAGTTCCAGGCCGCCCAGACCGAGTCGCGGCGGTTCGACTTCGTGTCGTTGGCCGACCTGAGGTCGTGGAGCGACGTGCCGGCGGGCGCGAACCTGTTCGACAGCGCCGTGGTGTTCGAGAACTACCCGCTCAACGACGTCGCCGAGGTGGGCGGCATCCGGGTGACCGAGGTCCGGGCCCGCGACACCACGAACTTCCCGCTCACCCTCAGCGCCGTCCTGGACGACCGGCTGCGCCTGGACCTGGCCTACGACCCCGCCCTGTTCGACGCCGACACCGCCCGCGGTCTCGCCGACCGCCTGCACCTGCTCGTCGACGCCATCGCGACCGACGCGGACCGGCCGTTGGCCGAGTTGCCGCTGATGGACGAGGAGGAGCGTCGGCGGGTGGTGGTGGAGTGGAACGACACGGCGGGTGAGGTGCCGGCGGTGACGTTCCCGGAGGTGTTCGAGGCGCAGGTTAGGGCGACTCCGGACGCGACCGCGCTGGTGGTGGGGGACCGGTCGTTGAGCTTCGCCGAGTTGAATGCCCGCGCCAACCGCGTCGCGCGGGCGTTCGTCGCTGCGGGCGTTGGTCCGGAGCGCTCGGTGGCGCTGTCGCTGCCGCGCTCGGTGGAGTTCGTGGTGGCGCTGCTGGCGGTGTGGAAGGCCGGTGGTGTCTACCTGCCGATCGACCCGGACCTGCCCGCCGACCGCGTGGACTTCGTGCTGCGCGACGCCGACCCGGTGCTGGTGGTCGACGGGGCACTGCCGACCGCCGACGACGCCACCGATCTGACCGATGGGGATCGGCTGTCGCCCCTGAGGCCGGAGAACGCGGCGTACGTGATCTACACGTCGGGTTCCACCGGCAGGCCCAAGGGTGTGGTGGTGAAGCACCGCAGCTTGGTCAACCTGCTGGTCAACCACCGCGAGGACTTCGTCGCCGACGCCGGTGGCGGGCGGCTGCGCGTCGGGCTGTCGGCGGTGTTCTCGTTCGACACGTCGTTGGAGGGTTTCGTGCTCATGGCCGACGGCCACGAGCTGCACGTCCTGGAGGACGACGTGCGCCTGGACCCGCCCGCGTTCATCGAGTACGTCGTGCGACAGCGGATCGACTTCCTCGACCTGACCCCCTCCTACGCGCAGCAGTTGCTGGTGGCAGGGTTGTTGGAGCGCGAGCACCGGCCGAAGGTGCTCATGCTGGGTGGTGAGCCGATCGGCGAGTCGTTGTGGCGTCGGCTGGGCGAGGTGCCCGGCGTGGCGAGCTACAACTTCTACGGCCCGACCGAGTCCACTGTGGACGCTCTGTCGTGCCGGATCACCGGTGACGGTCGGCCGGTCGTCGGACGCCCGTTGCGCAACGTGCGGGCCTACGTGCTGGACGGGGACTTCCGCCCGGTGCCGGTCGGCGTGCCCGGCGAGCTGTTCCTGGCGGGCGCGCAGATCGCCCGCGGCTACCTCAACCGCCCCGGTCTGACCGCCGAGCGGTTCCTGGACGACCCGTTCGGCGGTCCGGGTGAGCGCATGTACCGCACCGGCGACCGTGCGCGGTGGCACGCCGACGGCCGCATCGAGTACCTCGGCCGCACCGACGAGCAGGTCAAGATCCGCGGCTTCCGCATCGAACCCGGCGAGGTCGAGGCCGCCCTCACCCGCCACCCCGACGTGCGCGAGGCCGTGGTCGTCGCCCGGGAGGACGGCGGCGCCAAGCGCCTCGTCGCCTACGTCGTGCCCACCGACTCCACCGTGCCCACCACGGCGGACCTGCGGTCCTGGCTGGGGAGCACCCTGCCCGACTACATGGTGCCCGCCGCGTTCGTCGCACTGGACGCGGTGCCCGTGACGCCCAACGGCAAGGTCGACCGCCGCTCCCTGCCCGCCCCCGACCTCGCCGCGGCCCGCGGTCGCCACGTCGCACCGCGCACCGACGCGGAGCGCGACGTCGCCGACATCTGGTCCGAGGTGCTCGGCGTGCCGGGCATCGGCGTCGAGGACAACTTCTTCGAGCTGGGCGGCGACTCCATCCTCAGCATCCGGGTGATCTCCCGGCTGCGCACCGCGTTCGACGTGGAGATGTCGCCGCGCGCCCTGTTCACCCACCCGACCGTCGCGGGGCTCGCCGAGCTGGTCTCGGCCTCCGCCCGCGTCCGCACGGCCGACATCCCGGTCGTGCCGCGCGACGGGGCGCTGCCGCTGTCGTTCGCGCAGCAGCGGCTGTGGTTCCTCGACCAGTTCGAGCCCGGCGGCGTCGACTACCTGACGCCGTCGATCCTCCGGCTGCGCGGCCCGCTGGACGTGGCCGCGCTCGACACGGCGTTGACCGCGCTGGTGGCGCGGCACGAGTCGCTGCGCACCTCGTTCGACACCGTCGACGGGCGGGGCGTGCAGGTCGTGCACCCGGCGCACCGCGTCCGGGTGCCGCTGGTCGACCTCACCGGGCGGCCCGCGGCCGAGCTGGAGCGCGTGCTCACCGAGGAGACGACCACCCCGTTCGACCTGCGCGACGCCCCGCTGCTGCGTGCGCGGCTGGTGCGGCTGGGACCGGACGACCACGTCCTGTCCCTGGTGCTGCACCACATCGTCACCGACGGCTGGTCCAACGGCGTGCTGCTGGGAGAGCTGGGCGCCTGCTACGAGGCCGCCACGCTCGGCACCGAGGCCAAGTTGCCGGAGCTGCCCGTGCAGTACGCCGACTACGCGGTGTGGCAGCGCAAGGCGCTGACCGAGGAGACCGTGGAGGAGCACCTCGCCCACTGGCGGCGCGCGCTCGACGGCGTCCGGCCGCTGGAGCTGCCCACCGACCGGCCCCGGCCGGCGACGCGCGGCAAGCAGGGCGCGCTGGTGCACTTCCGGGTCCCCGCCGAGGTCACCGACCGGCTCAAGGCCCTGGCCCGGCAGCAGGACGGCACCCTGTTCATGGTGCTGCTGGCCGCCTGCCAGGTGCTGTTCTCGCGCTGGTCCGGGCAGCGGGACATCGCGGTCGGCACCGTCGTGTCCGGCCGTGACCGCACCGAGCTGGAGGGGCTGGTCGGCTTCTTCGTCAACACGCTGGTGCTGCGCGCCGACGTCGACCCCCGGCACCGCTTCACCGAGTTCCTGAGCGGCGTGCGGGAGACCGTGCTCGACGCCTTCGCCCACCAGGACGTGCCGTTCGAGCGGGTCGTGGACGAGGTGCACCCGGTGCGCGACCCCAGCCGCACGCCGCTGTTCCAGGCGATGGTGGTCCTGCAGAACACCCCTGACGACGGCCCGCGCCTGCCCGGCCTGCGCGTCGAGGAGGTGCCGCCGCCGTCGGTGGCCGCGGGCTTCGACGTGTCGTTCCAGTTCCAGGAGTTCGAGGGCCGGCTGGAGGCGGTGCTGACCTACGACACCGCGCTGTTCGACGCCGCCACGGCCGAGCGGATGGCCGCCCACGTCGGCGTGCTGCTCGACGGCGTGGCCGCCGACGCGGACCGCGCCGTCGCCGCCCTGCCGCTGCTGACCGACGACGAGCTGCGGCACGTGCTGGAGGACTGGAACGACACCGGATCAAGCGGTGGCGCACCGGCCTACCACGAGGTCTTCCAGGCGCAGGCCGCCCGCACCCCCGACGCGACGGCCCTGGTGGCAGGCGACCGGTCGTGGTCCTTCGCCGAGTTGAACGCCGACGCCAACCGCCTGGCCCGGCACCTCGTCGCGGCCGGCGTCGGACCCGAGTCCGTCGTGGCGCTGGCGCTGCCCCGCTCGCCGGGGATGGTCGTGTCCGTGCTGGCCGTGCTCAAGGCAGGCGGCGCGTACCTGCCGGTGGACCCCGATCACCCGGCCGACCGCGTCGCCCACCTGCTGGACGACGCGCGGCCCGTGCTCGTGGTCACCACCGGCGACGGCGGCAACATCCCCGACGGGCTGCCGCGCGTGGTGCTCGACGACCCCGCCACGCGCGCGGCCGTCGACGCCCTGCCCGCCACCGACCCGACCGACGACGACCGCGCGGCGACCCTGCGGCCCGAGCACCCGGCGTACGTGATCTACACGTCCGGGTCGACCGGCCGCCCCAAGGGCGTCGTGGTCGAGCACCGCAACCTCGCCAACCTCGTCGCCGACCACCACACCCGCCTGCTGCCCGGCGACGGGACGCGGCTGCGCGGCACTGCCACCGCGGTGTTCTCCTTCGACGCGTCGTGGGAGGGCCTGCTCCTGCTCGCCGCGGGCCACGAGCTGCACCTGGTCGACGACGCCGTCCGGCTCGACCCGCGGGCGATGGCCGAACACCTGGTCCGGAACCGGATCGACTTCCTGAGCTGCACCCCGTCCTACTTCCGGCAGTTGCTGCCCGAGGGCGTGCTGACCCACCCGGAGCACCGGCCGCGGCTGGTGGCCCTGGGCGGCGAGGCCGTGGACGAGCCGCTGTGGCGGGCACTGGCCGACGCAGACGGCGTCACCGGCTACAACCTCTACGGCCCCACCGAGTGCACCGTCGACTCGGTGTGGACTCCGATCGCCGACCGCGACCGCCCGGTGATCGGCACTCCAGGCCGCAACCTGCGCGCCTACGTGCTGGACGCCGAGCTGCGGCCCGCGCCGATCGGCGTCCCCGGCGAGCTGTACCTGGCCGGCGACCAGGTGGCGCGCGGCTACCTGCACCGGCCCGGCCTGACCGCGGAGCGGTTCGTCGCCGACCCGTTCGGCACGCCCGGCACCCGCATGTACCGCACCGGCGACGTGGTCCGGTGGACCGCCGACGGCGTGCTGGAGTACCAGGGCCGCGCGGACGACCAGGTCAAGGTCCGGGGCTACCGCATCGAGCCCGGTGAGATCGAGGCCGCCCTGACCCGTCACCCCGACGTGGCCCAGGCCGTCGTCGTCGCCCGCGAGGACGAACCCGGCCACCAGCGGCTCGTCGGGTACGCGGTGCCCGCCGGCTCGACCGCGCCCACCGCCGACGACCTGCGGGCCTGGCTCAAGCGCGACCTGCCCGACTACATGGTGCCGTCGCTGTTCGTCGTGCTGGACGAGCTGCCCAAGACCGACAGCGGCAAGGTCGACCGCCGCGCCCTGCCCGCCCCCGACGCGCGCGGCGGCGTGCAGGAGGGCTACGTGCCGCCCCGCACGCCCGTCGAGCAGGAGCTGGCAAGCGTGTGGGCCGAGGTGCTGCGGGTCGAGCGCGTCGGCGTGCACGACAACTTCTTCGGCCTGGGCGGCGACTCGATCCTGAGCATCCAGCTCGTCTCCCGTGCCCGGCAGGCCGGGCTGGAGCTGGTCACCAAGGACGTCTTCACCCACCAGACCGTCGCCGAGCTGGCCACCGTCGTGCGCACCGGCGCCGGGCGGACCGCCGAGCGGCCCGACATCGCCGGACCCGCGCCGCTGACCCCCATCCAGCGCTGGTTCCTCGACTCGGCGCAGGACCCTCACCGCTTCACCATGTCGTTCCACCTGGAGCTGGAGGAGGACGTGGACCCGGTGGCGCTGTCACGCGCCGTGGACGCGGTCGTCGCCCACCACGAGGCGCTGCGCACCCGGTTCACCCAGCTGGACGGCCAGTGGCGGCAGGAGCCCGCGCCGGTCGGCCTCGGCGGGCACCTGAAGTACTACGACGTGTCCGGCCTGGACGAGAGCTCCCGTGCCAAGACCGTGGCCGCGGTCGTCAAGGCGGCCCGGTCCGGCCTCGACATCGCCCAGGGGCCCCTGCTGCAAGCCCTGCTGTTCGCCGACGGGAACCGGCCGAGCTTGTTCCTCACCGTGCACCACCTCGTGGTGGACGGCGTGTCGTGGCGCGTCCTGCTCGACGATCTGGAGACGGCCTACCGCCAGGTCGTCGCCGGGCAGGACGTCGACCTCGCGCCGGTGGGCACCCGCTTCACCCAGTGGGCTCACCGACTGGCCGAGCACGTGCGCTCTGGCGCGTTCGACGACGAGTTGGCCTACTGGAGCGCGGTGCTCGACGGCGAGCCCGGCGCGCTCCCGGTGGACCGCGACGGTCCCAACACCGCCGGGTCCACCCACGTCGTATCGGTCCGGCTCGACCGCGACCACACCGACGCCCTGCTGCACCGGGTGCCCGACGCCTACCGCACGCAGGCCAACGACGTGCTGCTCAGCGCGCTGGGCCGGGCGCTGGCCGACTGGACGGGCCGCGACCGGGTGGCCGTCACGATGGAGGGCCACGGCCGCGAGGACGTGCTCGACGGCGTGGACACCTCGCGCACGGTCGGCTGGTTCACCACCCAGTACCCCATCGCGCTCACCGTCCCCGCCGGGGATTGGGGCACTGTGCTCAAGTCGGTCAAGGAGCAGGTGCGGGCCGTGCCCCGCCGCGGCTTCGGTTACGAGGCCCTGCGGCAGCTCGGCACGGTCGGCGCGGCGGTCCTCGGCGGCGCGGCGCTGCCCCCGGTCAGCTTCAACTACCACGGGCAGTGGGGCGTGGCATCCGACGAGGGGGAGGGCCTGTACCGGGCCCGGCTGGACACCCCCGGCGACGAGGCGCCCGCCCACAGCGCGCGGGCGTTCCTGCTCGACGTCGTCGGCGGCGTCGAGGACGGCGAACTGGTCCTGTCGTGGTTCTACTCCGAGAACGTGCACGACGAGTCGACCGTGCGCGCGGTGGCCGAGGCGACGATGGCCGCGTTGCGGGGGATCGTGGAGCACTGCGCGCGGCCGGAGGCCGGTGGTCGCACGCCGTCGGACTTCCCGCTGGCGCGGCTGGACCAGGCCGCGGTGGACCGCCTGGTCGGTGACGGCCGGTCGGTCGAGGACCTGTACCCGCTGACCCCGCTCCAGGCGGGCATGGTGTTCCACACGCTGGTGGACGACACCTCCGACGCCTACTTCAACCGGTTCCGGCTGCGGCTGGCCGGCGTCACCGACCCGCGGGCGCTGGCCGAGGCGTGCCGCCGCGTCGTGGACCGCACCACCGTGCTGCGCAGCACCGTGGTGTGGGAGGGCGTGGAGGAGCCGCTCCAGGTCGTGCACCGCCGGGTCGAGGTGCCGGTCGCGCACCACGACTGGCGGCACCTGTCCGAACCGGAGCGGGAGGCCGCCCACGAGCGGCTGATGGCCGAGAGCGCCGACGAGCTGGACCTGACCCGGCCACCGCTGCTGCGACTGGCCGTGGCGCGGTTGACCGACGACGAGGTCACCTTGTTCTGGACCGCCCACCACGTCCTGATGGACGGGTGGAGCCTCGCCCAGGTGCTGGCAGAGGTGTGCGAGCAGTACGCCGCCCTCGCCGGGGACCGCGCGCCGCGGCTCGCCCCGCGCCGACCCTTCCGCGACTACCTGCGGTGGCTCGCGGAGCAGGACATCGCGGCGGCCGAGCAGCACTGGCGGCAGGTGCTGGCGGGCGTCGAGTCGCCTACCCCGCTGCCCTGGGACCGGCCGCCCGTCGAGGCGCACCGCGCCGCGTCCAGCGCCTCGGTCGGCGCCGAGCTGACCCCGGAGCGGTCGGAGGCACTGGACCGGGTGGCTCGCACCGCCGGTCTCACGGTGAACACGGTGGTGCAGGGTGCGTGGGCGTTGTTGTTGTCGCGTTTCAGCGGTGAGTCGGATGTGGTGTTCGGGACGACGGTGTCGGGTCGTCCGGCGGAGTTGCCGGGTGTGGAGTCGATGGTCGGCCTGTTCATCAACACCGTGCCGACCAGGGTCCGGGTCGACGCGAGCCGGGGCGTGCTGCCGTGGCTGCGGCAACTCCAGGCCGAGCAGATCGAGTCGCGGCGGTTCGACTTCGTGTCGTTGGCCGACCTGAGGTCGTGGAGCGACGTGCCGGCGGGCGCGAACCTGTTCGACAGCGCCGTGGTGTTCGAGAACTACCCCGTGGACGACCTGGTCAACGCCGAGCAGCAGGTCCGCGTCCTGGAGGTCGAGGGCGCCGACACCACCAGCTTCGCGCTCGCCCTCAGCGCCAACCTCGGCGACCGGCTGCGCCTGGAGCTGGACTACGACCCCCGCCTGTTCGACCCCGCGACCGCCGAACGCCTCGCCGCCCGCCTGGTGGTGCTGCTGGACGCCATCGCGACCGACGCGGACCGGCCGTTGGCCGAGTTGCCGCTGATGGACGAGGAGGAGCGTCGGCGGGTGGTGGTGGAGTGGAACGACACGGCGGGTGAGGTGCCGGCGGTGACGTTCCCGGAGGTGTTCGAGGCGCAGGTTAGGGCGACTCCGGACGCGACCGCGCTGGTGGTGGGGGACCGGTCGTCGACCTTCGCCGAGTTGAACGCCCGCGCCAACCGCCTCGCTCGCCACCTGGTGTCGGTCGGCGTCGGACCCGAGCGCGTGGTCGGGCTGTCGCTGCCGCGCACGGTGGAGTTCGTGGTGGCGCTGCTGGCGGTGTGGAAGGCCGGTGGCGTCTACCTGCCGATCGACCCGGACCTGCCCGCGGACCGCGTGGACTTCCTGATCGGCGACGCGAACCCCGTGCTGGTGGTCACCACGGCGCTGCTCGACTCGCCGGAGGTCGCCGCGGTCACCGGATCCGCCGACCTGACCGACGAGGACCGGCTCGCGCCGCTGCGCCCGGACAACGCGGCCTACGTGATCTACACGTCGGGGTCGACGGGCACGCCCAAGGGCGTGGTGGTGGAGCACCGCAGTCTGGTCAACCTGCTGGTCAACCACCGCGAGGACTTCGTCGCGGACGCCGGTGGCGGGCGGCTGCGCGTGGCGCTGTCGGCGGTGTTCTCCTTCGACACGTCCTTGGAGGGCTTCGTGCTCATGGCCGACGGCCACGAGCTGCACGTGCTCGACGAGGACCTGCGACTGGACCCGCCGGCGCTGGTGGACTACGTCGTGGAGCGCCGCATCGACTTCATGGACCTCACGCCGTCCTACGCGCAGCAGTTGCTGTCGGCCGGGCTGCTGGACCGGGAGCACCGGCCCAAGGTGCTGATGCTCGGCGGCGAGGCGATCGGCGAGTCGCTGTGGCGTCGGCTGGGCGAGGTGCCCGGCGTGGCGAGCTACAACTTCTACGGCCCGACCGAGTCCACTGTGGACGCCCTGTCGTGCCGCATCACGCCGGACTCGCCCGTGGTGGTGGGCCGCCCACTGCGCAACGTGCGCGCGTACGTCCTCGACGAGGACTTCCGGCCCGTCCCGGTCGGCGTGCCCGGCGAGCTGTTCCTGGCGGGCGCGCAGATCGCCCGCGGCTACCTCAACCGCCCGGGTCTGACGGCCGAGCGGTTCCTGGACGACCCGTTCGGCGGTCCGGGTGAGCGCATGTACCGCACCGGCGACCGTGCGCGGTGGCACGCCGACGGCCGCGTCGAGTACCTCGGCCGCACCGACGAGCAGGTCAAGATCCGCGGCTTCCGCATCGAACCCGGCGAGGTCGAGGCGGTCCTCACCCGGCACCCCGACGTGCGCGAAGCGGTCGTCGTCGCCCGGCAGGACGGTGACCACAAGCGCCTCGTGGCCTACGTCGTCCCGGCCGGGCCGAGCCCGGCGGAGCTGCGGTCGTGGCTGACCGAGCGCCTGCCCGACCACATGGTGCCGTCGGCGTTCGTGGGGCTCGACGCGGTGCCCGTGACGCCCAACGGCAAGGTCGACCGCCGCGCCCTGCCCGCGCCGGACGTGCTCGCCGACACGGGCACGGTCTACCGGGCGCCGCGCACGCCCACCGAGGAACGCGTCTGCCGCGCCTGGGCCGACGTGCTGCGGGTGCCGCGCGTGGGGCTCGACGACAACTTCTTCGAACTGGGCGGCGACTCGATCCTCAGCATCCGGGTCGTGTCCCGGCTGCGCGCCGAGCTGGACCTGCCGGTGTCGCCGCGGGTGCTGTTCACCGCGCCCACCCCGGCCAGGCTGGTCGAGGCGCTGGCCGCGGAGACCGGGGTGGAGGACGCCATCCCCCGCGCGCCGCGCGACGGGGTCCTGCCGCTGTCGTTCGCCCAGCAGCGGCTGTGGTTCCTCGACCAGTTCGAACCCGGCGGCGCGGAGTACCTCTCGCCGTCTATCCTCCGGCTGCGCGGCGCGTTGGACGTCGACGCGCTCGCCGGTGCGTTGACCGCGCTGGTCGCCCGGCACGAGTCGCTGCGCACCACGTTCGACACCGTCGACGGCCGCGGCGTGCAGGTCGTGCACCCGCCGCACGCGGTCGACCTGCCCGTGGTGGAGGTGCCCGGCGGCGAAGCCGGGCTGGACGAGGCGCTGACGGCGGAGACCACGCGGCCGCTGGACCTGGCCCGCGGCCCGCTGCTGCGCCCGGTGCTGCTGCGCCTGGCGGACGACGACCACGTGTTGCTGCTGGCGATGCACCACATCGTCACCGACGGCTGGTCCGCCGGCGTGCTCACCGCCGAACTGGGCGTCCTCTACCGCGCAGAGGTGTCCGGAGTGGACGCCGAGCTGCCCGAACTCCCGGTGCAGTACGCGGACTACGCGGTCTGGCAGCGCGAGCGGTTGGCCGGACCCGAGCTGGAGCGGCAGCTCGACCACTGGCGCGAGCGGCTGGCCGGCGTGCCGCCGCTGGAACTGCCCACCGACCGGCCACGGCCCGCCGTCCGCAGCACCAAGGGCGCGGTGCACCCCTTCACCGTGCCCACCGCGGTCACCGACCGGCTCAAGGACCTGGCCCGGCAGCAGGACGGCACCCTGTTCATGGCGCTGGTCGCCGCGTGCCAGGCGCTGTTCGCCCGCTGGTCCCGGCAGGACGACGTCGCCGTGGGCACCGTCGCCTCCGGGCGTGAGCGCACCGAGCTGGAAGGGCTGATCGGGTTCTTCGTCAACACGCTGGTGCTGCGGTCCTCCGTGGACGGCTCGCGCAGCTTCCGCGACTTCCTGGGGCAGGTGCGCACCACCGCGCTGGACGCGTTCGCCCACCAGGACGTGCCGTTCGAGCGCATCGTCGACGAGGTGCGGCCCGAGCGGGACACCAGCCGCACACCGCTGTTCCAGGTCATGGTGCTCCTGCAGAACAACCCGGAACCCGCGTCCGAGCTGCCCGGTCTGCAGGTGGAGGACCTCGCGCTGCCGGTGGTCGCGGCGAACTTCGACCTCACCGTCGAGTTCCAGGAAGCCGACGACGCCCTGCACGGCGCGGTCAGCTACAGCACCGACCTGTTCGACGCCGCCACCGTCGAACGGCTGACCGGCAACCTGGCCGTGCTGCTGGAGGCCGCCGTCGCCGATCCCGACCGCCCGCTCGCCGAGCTGCCGCTGATGGCGGACGACGAGCGGCGGCACGCCCTGGACGTCGGCAACGACACCGCGCACGCCGTCCCCGACGCGACGCTGCCCGCGCTGTTCCGGGCGCAGGTGGACCGCACACCCGACGCGACCGCGCTGGTGGACGGCGGCGTGGCGCTGACCTACGCGCAGCTCGACGCCCGCGCCACCCGGTTGGCGCGGCGGCTGGTCGAGCGGGGCGTCGGGCCCGACCGGTACGTGGCGATCTCGCTGCCGCGCTCGGCCGAGCTGGTCGTGGCGGTGCTGGCCGTGCTCAAGGCGGGCGGCGCGTACGTGCCGATCGAGCCGGACCACCCGGCCGACCGGGTCGCGTTCGTGCTCGACGACGCCCGCCCCGTGCTGGTGCTGGACGACCTCGCGCGGGTGCGTGAGGACTCCGCCGCCGCCGACGAGGTCGCCGACCTGACCGACCGCGACCGCACCCGGCCGCTCACCACCCGCGACCCGGCGTACGTGATCTACACGTCCGGGTCCACCGGCCGCCCCAAGGGCGTCGTGGTCGAGCACCGCTCGGTGGTGAACTACCTGAGCTGGGCGGGCGAGGTCTACCCGGGCCTGCGCGGCGCGGCGGTCCTGCACTCGCCGGTGTCGTTCGACCTCACCGTCACCACCCTGCTCGGGCCGCTGCTGGTCGGCGGACGCGTCCTGGTCCACGAACTGGCCGAGGACGCGAAGCCCGCCGAACGGGCGACGTTCCTCAAGGCCACGCCCAGCCACCTGCCCCTGCTGGGCGCCGTCCCGGCGGAGCTGTCGCCGAGCGGGGACCTGGTCGTCGGCGGTGAGCAACTGCTCGGTGAGGTGGTGGACGAGTGGCGCCGCGCGAACCCCACCGCCACCGTCGTCAACGAGTACGGGCCCACCGAGGCGACCGTCGGCTGCATGGAGCACCGCGTCGAACCCGGCGACCCGCTGGCGCCCGGCCCGGTGCCCATCGGCCACCCCGCCTGGAACACCCGGCTCTACGTCGTGGACGACCTGCTGAACCCGGTGCCCGTCGGCGTGCCCGGCGAGCTGTGCATCGCCGGCGACGGGCTGGCCCGCGGCTACCTCGACCGGCCGGGCCTGACCGCCTCCCGGTTCGTGGCCTGCCCGTTCGGCGAGCCGGGGGGGCGGATGTACCGCTCGGGCGACCTGGTCCGCCGCCGCGCCGACGGCACGGTCGAGTACCTGGGCCGCATCGACGACCAGGTCAAGATCCGCGGCCACCGCATCGAGCCCGGCGAGGTGGAGGCCGCGCTGCTCGCCCACCCCGGCGTCGCCGAGGCGGCGGTCGTGGCCAGGGACACCGGCCAGGGCCACGCCCGCCTGGTCGCCTACCTGGTCCACACCGGGGCCGGCGCGGACGCGGCGGAGCTGCGGGAGTTCCTGGGCCGCGGCCTGCCCGCGTACATGGTGCCCTCGGCGTTCGTGACGCTGCCCGCGCTGCCGGTGACGCCCAACGGCAAGCTGGACCGGGCCGCGCTGCCCGCTCCGGAGACGCCCGCCGAGGACGAGGGGCGGCACGTCGCACCGCGCACCCCGGTGGAGGCCGCGCTCGCCGAGGTGTGGGCGGCCGTGCTCGGCGCGGACCGGATCGGGGTGCGGGACAACTTCTTCGAGCTGGGCGGCGACTCGATCCTGGTCATCCAGGTCGTGTCCCGGGCGCGCAGGGCGGGGTTGGCCCTGACCACCAAGGACTTGTTCCGGTACCAGACGATCGAGGCCCTGGCCCCCGCGGTCACCGAGGTCGTCGACACCCCAGCGGACATCGCCGAGGTCGTGGGCGAGGTGCCGCTGACACCGATCCAGCAGTGGTTCTTCGACACCCGCGCGGTCGCGCCGCACCACTTCAACCAGTCCATGCTGCTGGAGCTGGACCCCGCGGTGGACCAGCGCGCCCTGGAGCGGGCGCTCGACGCCCTGCTCGTCCACCACGACGCGCTGCGGATGCGCTACGAGCGGGTCGACGGGCGGTGGCGCCAGCACAACGCCCCGGTCGAACCGGTCACCGTCCTCGACCGGCACGACCTCACCGCCGTCGCCGAGCGGGACCGCGAGGCGCGCGTGGTCGAGATGGCCGACCGGGTGCACGCGGGCTTCGACCTGGCCCGCGGTCCGCTGCTCAAGGCCGTGCTGTTCCACGCCGACGGCACGCCGCCGCGCCTGTTCATCACCGTGCACCACCTCGTCGTGGACGGCGTGTCGTGGCGGGTGCTGCTCGACGACCTCGACACCGCCTACCGGCAGGCCGCCCGCGGCGAGGAGGTCGACCTGGGCGCCAAGAGCACGTCCTTCCGGGAGTGGGCGCAGCGGCTCGAACGGCACGTCGCCGAAGGCGGCTTCGACCACGAGCTGGACCACTGGGAGGCCGCGCTGCGGGCGGAGCCCCTGCCGGTCGACCACGAGCAGCCGCAGCCCGGCACCCCGGCCGGCACGGTGCACGTGGCCTTGGGCGCCGAGGACACCGACGCGCTGCTGCACCTGGCCCCCGCCGCCTACCGGACCAGGGTCAACGACGTCCTGCTCAGCGCCCTGGCCCACGCCCTGGCCCGGTTCACCGGGCGCTCCACCGTGTCGCTCGACATGGAGGGCCACGGCCGCGAGGACGTCCTCGGCGCGGACCTGACCCGCACAGTCGGCTGGTTCACCACGCTCTACCCGGTCGCCCTCACGGTGCCTGAGGGGGACGAGCCGAAGTGGCGCGACCTGGTGAAGGCGGTGCGGCGGCAGCTGCGCACGGTCCCCGGCAACGGCTTCGGCTTCGGGGCGCTGCGGTACCTCGGCTCGCCGGAAGCGCGCGAACGCCTGTCGGGCTCCGGCCCGCAGATCGTGTTCAACTACCTGGGCCAGTCCGACAGCGTCACCGACCAGGCCGGCGACTCGCTCTACCGGGCGGTGCACGACCCGATCGGGCAGGACAGCGACCCGACCGACCGCGGACCGCACCTGCTGGAGGTGGTGGGCGGTGTCGCCGAGGGTCAACTGCGCTTCACGTGGTACCACCAGCCCGACCGGCACGACGAGGCCACTGTGCGCCGGGTCGCGGAGGACTTCCTCGATGCGCTGCGCGGCATCGCTGCGGACTGCCGGGGCAGGCGGTGACCACCCCGCTGTCGCGCAACCGCGACTACCGGCTGCTGTGGGTCGGCCAGGCGCTGTCCGAGGCCGGCTCCAGCGCGTCCACCATCGCGCTGCCGCTGCTGGTGCTCGCGCTGACCGGCTCGGCGGCGGCGTCCGGCCTCGTGCTGGGCGCCGGCGCCGCCGCGCAGCTGCTCGCCGGACTCCCGGCGGGCGCCCTGGTCGACCGCTGGGACCGGCGGCGGGTGATGCTGGTCTGCGAGGCGGTGCAGGCGCTCGCGGTAGGCGGGCTCGTCGTCGCCCTGTGGTTCGACTGGGCCGACGTGCTGCACGTGGTGCTCGTGGTCGTCGTCCTCGGCGTGTGCCGGTCGCTGTCCGAACCGGCCGAGGACGCCGCGCTGCCCGCCCTGGTGCCGGAGAGCCAGCTGTCCACCGCGGTGGCGCTCAACGCGGCCCGCGGCTACGTGGGGCAGCTCGCCGGCACCGCGCTGGGCGGCGTCCTGTTCGGGCTGCGGCGCTGGCTGCCGTTCGCCGTGGAGGCGCTGGCGCACGCGGCCGCGTTCCTCGCGTTGCTGTTCGTCCGCATCCCCGCCCGCACCGCGCAGCGGGCCCCTGCCCGGCACTTCCGCCGCGAGGTCGCGGAGGGCCTGAAGTGGGTCTGGGGTCAACCGGTGGTGCGGGTGGTCGCGGTCTGCGCCATCGGTCTCAACCTGTTCTTCCAGGCGTTCTACCTGCTCGTGCTCGCCGTCGCCCAGCAGCGCGGCGTCCCGTCCGGCCAGATCGGCGTCATGGCGGCCATGCTCGGCGCGGGCGGCGTCCTGGGTGCCCTGGTGGCGCCGCGCCTGCACCGGTCGCTGCGCCCGCATCTCTCCATCGTCGGCGCGTTCTGGGCGATCACCGCCTTGATGCCGTTGGCGGCGGTGACCGGGAACGGCTACCAGACCGGTGCCGTGTTCGCCGCGATGGCGTTCCTCGCGCCCACCGCCAACACCACCATCACCACCTACCAGCTCCTGCTCACCCCGGACGAGCTGAGGGGCAGGCTCAGCAGCGTCATGGGCGTCGCCCTCGGCACAGCGGCGATAGCGGGTCCCGCCGTCGGCGGTTTCCTGGCCGAACTGCTGCGCCCCACCCCTGCGATCCTGACCTGCGCGGCCGGCACCGCCCTGCTCACCCTCTACGCCACCGCCAGCCCCACCCTGCGCCACCTGTCCCACCACGAGTCCGCCACCCCGGTGACGTCGAGCGGGCTCCAGTGACACGAGCAGGACCGGCGCTCCCGGCGACGTGACCAACACCTGCCGGACCGCCGGGGGCGGCTCCGGTCCGGCTTGAACCGGGGGAGGGGAGATGGGGCGTGATCCGGAGGGCACCGGCAATGAGCGACGGGCATACGCGTGCACGCCCTCGTGCAGCGCGCCACGCGCGGAACCTCCGCACGCTGGGCCGTGCGGCGGCCACGGCGTTCCAGGAGGTCTGGCCGCGCGATCGTGGCCGAGCCGACCTCGTCACGGTTGGGGATCACGGTGATCAGGTTCGGGCTGGTCCCGGTCAGGCGAACCTCCTCGACCCGGTGCTGGAGCTCCGGGCATCGCGCGGCTCTGTGCTCAAAGCCCGTTACCCGGTCGGCCAGACCGCGTTCCACCTCGGCAGGATCGTGGCTGCACAGGTTCAACACAGGGGCCGTGCCCGCCCTCTCCGGCTACGCAGGGTGTTCAGGGCCGGCGTGCGCGCGCTCCGGATCGCGAAACTAGGCTCGGACGGTGCACTGGGACCAACCTGAACTCGCCGAGCTGTGGCGGCTGGCCCGCGAGACCCTGGAGGGTGGTGGCCGGTCTGCGTTCAGCATTCGCGTCGACGACGAGAAGACCGCCGCGGCGCTCACCGAACTGTTGCGCAAGCCGGTCGCCCATCCCTCCCGCCGGCAGATCTCCCTGGCGCGTCTGGACGAGCACGTCCGTTCGCACGGCAGCACGCTGACCGAGGTGCTGGAAGCGGTGCACGGCAGGCCGATCGGCATGTCCACGGCCGAGGAGGCCTCGACGGCCGACGCCGTGCTGAAGTTCGCACTGCGTCAGCACAACCTGCTGCACGAATCGTGGGCCGCACCGTGGATCGCGCACGTGCGCCGGTACGGCAAGATCCCACAACCGGCGTTGCCGATGCTCGCCAACCAGGCGGCCTGGGTACTGGGCAAGCTCGGGCCGACGACGACCCGGTTCGCCTTGGCCGGCAACGACCTCGACGACGGACGGCCGCTCGCCCGGATCGTGGGCAAGGCGCTCGAACTCATGGGCACGACCTGGGAGCAGGCTGGAATCCTCAAAGACGCCTACAGCGACCCGGTGCTGACCTCCCAGGGCTACCTGACGCTGAACGACACCCTCGAGACCCCGGAGATCACCGTTGTCCGCAGCCCACGCCTGCTCGAATCCGGCGTGCCCGGCCCGTTGATGGTGCTTCCGAAGGGCCTCACCCCACAGGCCAAGCACCACCTCATCGGCAAGGTGGTCCGCTGCCACAACGACTTCACACCGGACGGCGTCCGCGCGACCAACGACATCCTTGCCTGGACCGACGGCACGGCGTGGCGCATGTCAGCGAGCGACTACCGCGAGGCCGTCACCACACTGATCGCCCGGGGCGTCGAACTGCCGACGTTGAACAACGGCCCTGTGGAGGCCACCTGGGATCCCGACCTGGTCAAGACCATGACCACCACGGGCCTGATGGTCACCGAGGAGCACGTGCTGCCGTTACTCCTCTGACGGCGACCTGGGGCCTTGACCCCGAACGCTGGACACCAGACACACTTGGGCCCTGATGGTCAGGGTGGACGAAAGTCCTGTTCAGATGGTGATGAAGCACTATCCGCCGGAGTTCCGGGCCGAGGCGGTCGCGTTGTACCGGTCCCGGCCGGGCGCGACGATCAAGTCGGTGGCGCAGGATCTCGGGGTGTCCGCTCACGGCGCGACCGGCCTGCTCGTAGCCTGAGGGGACATCAACGACCAGGCTCGCCGGTACCTGTCCACCCAGCGTTTCGCCATCAAGGTCTGGAACTCCAAAGACCTCCTGGACCGCGTGTTCCGGCACTACGCCGCGCTGCCCGCGGACCTGCGGGCCGACTGCCCGCTCAAGCAGGTGTGAACCCTGGTGGAAGAGACCGGTTGACGACACCCGACGAACCGCCCGTGCAGGTACATGCGGGAAAGGACGGCTCTTGAAAACCCGACCTGTTGGATGACGCGATGATTGCCGGAAGCATGCGTCTGGGGGCGACCTGCTGTCCGGTCTCGCCCGCGCACGCCCGGCATGCGGCGACGGCGATGACGTGTCGTTCCGCAACGTCCGGGTCAAGGACCTCTCCGGCACCCGGACAGGGCGGTTCACCGGCGTCGGTGGCAAGTGCGTGGACGTCAGCGGCGGGAACAGCGCCGATGGGACGAAGGTTCAGCTGTGGACGTGCAACGGCACGAACGCGCAGCAGTGGACCGTGCCGGGTGATGGCACGATTCGCGCGCTTGGCAAGTGTCTGGACGTGCGGTCGGGTGGCACGGCCAACGGCACGGTGACGCAGCTGTGGACGTGCAACGGCAGCGGCGCCCAGCAGTGGGTCGCGCAGGCCGGCGGAGCACTGCGCAACCCCCAGTCCGGCCGCTGCCTCGACGGGTCGGGCGGCAGCAGCGCCGACGGCACGGCGCTGCACATCTGGGACTGCCTCAACGTCGCCAACCAGAAGTGGACCCTGCCCTGATCGGATGGCCCACGGCAGTCCGCCGATGGGGTCCCGCCGCGGTCGAACCCGCGGCGGGACCCCATCGGGTTGCCCGGCAGCCATCCGGCTGTCCGCGATCTACACCGGGTCGGTGCGGATCAGCAGCAGGAGTGGGGGTTTTCCCCACCTGCGGCAACTGGAACCGGTGCGGCGTTGCGCCGGGCAGCTGCGCGAGGGGAGTGCGCTGGCCGGTCCGGCGCAGGAAATTCCGTACCGGCCTGGCCGAGTTCACCAGAGGGCGGGCCACCGCGTGACACGGAAGCGTGGTCGCCGGCGTGACGCGGACTGTGAGGCGCCTCGCAGAGGAGGCGAGCGTCCACGTCTGGGATGTGCTGTGCGTCTCTGTTTGGAGGCGGCTGAGGGCGGAACGAGGTCAGAATTCGGGATCCCCCTCGGCAGACACCGAGTCCGAGGGATCGCAGTCGATGACAACCCGGCTCACCGGGCGATCACATCGGATCCTCCGGCGGTGTCGGTAGTTCGTTTCGGATGGTCGTCAACTGGGTGCGCAGCCTGGTCACGGCATGGTGGACCGAGGATCGGACTTCGACGGGATCGGGCGCGGCCGGTGGATCCCCCAGGATCGACCCTGGCTGCTCAAGGTCGTTGCTCACGCCGCCGCATTACCCCGACAGGCGTCCCGCCAAACGACGCGACACCCCGACAGGCCGTCGGCGGCCCGTGCGGCGGTGCTGCTCGTCCTGGCGCGCGTTGTGGTTGCCGCGTTGGCCTACCCAGGACATCGGCTGCTTGGGCGGGCGTGTGCTGTTCCAGGAAGAGCTGATCGGGCGTGTTCGCGAAGTGTGCACGGCCGACGAGGGCTGGACGCCGCGCCGATGTACGCCTCGTTCGCTGCGGACGAGGCGGACAAGCACAGTGACGTCGAGTTCTGGCTGTTCTTCACCACGCGGAGACGCGCCGAGATCCACCTGCGGTCGTGGTGCGCCGACATCGCCCCGGTCAGCTACGGCTTGCTCAACGAGTTCGGCACCTATGTGGCGTTCTTCCCCGGCCTCGTGCGTGGCGAGTTCCACTTCGCGACCCGGACGGACGCCGGGCGGCATCGCGGAGGGCGGCGGCATAGGCAATGATCCGCGACGACGGCTTCAGGGCGGGACAGGCTCGCCGAGTTCACGCCGGCACCTTGACGACGAGCGCTCCGGGGTCCACCTCGACCTTCAGCGACTTGGTCGTGCCGCAGACCTCTCCGTCGACCTCGAACGGTTTGGTGCGACTGCTGCGCAACTCCAAGCGCCGGAACCGGAACCGCTCCACCGCCGGCCCGTCCACCCGGCGGGAACCGATCAGGCGTCCCGCCGTGACAAGCCAACCCCCGGCGCGCACGTCACGCAGCAACGCCAGGTCCAGGAGCCCGTCAGCGGGATCCGCCTCCGGCAAGAGGGAAACCCCGCCCTGCAAGGCGCCTATGTTGCCGACGACCGCCCCCAGGACGCGGCGGGTCAGCCAGGGGCCGTCGTCCAACCGGACAGCCACCCTGCTGGCGCCCGACCTCAGACCCTTGAGGACCGCTGGTACGTATGCGGGCCACCCCAGGAGGCGCTTCATCCTCGGCGAGGTGTCGCGGACCATCTCCGCGTCCAGACCGATCCCGCCCATGCCGACAAAAGGGCGTCCGTCCAGCACACCCATGTCGACGCGGCGGTCCGCCCCGTCGAACGCCGACGTGACGGCGTCCTCCACCCCACTGCCGACCCCCAGGTTCCGGGCCACGAGGTTCCCCGTGCCGATCGGCACGATTCCCATCGCCACCTCGGTGTGCGCCAACCCGGCGGCCACCGCGTTCACCGTGCCGTCCCCACCACACGCCAGGACCAGCCGCGGGTGGCCGCGCAGGGCGAGTGCCGTCACGCCCGACCCGGCATCGTCACAGGTGGTCTCGAACCACTGCGGCGCGCACCAGCCCCGGTCCCGGGCGGCACACGCCACCAAGTCCCGGAACCCGGAGTGGTCCACCACGGCGCCCGGATGAACGACCACCGCCACACGAAGCTTGTCCTGCCCTGGATGCACCCGAACCACCTTCACGAGGTCGACACCGGACCGGATGCCCTGCGACAGGCGAACGTACACGTGGACGTGACGCGCAAAGCGCCGCAGACCCGGCCGGGCCGATCCACAGTCACGCCCGTGTCGCCCGCGAAGTCCTGGGCAGTCGGCTGGACCGGCGGAGTGGTTGCTGGTAGCAGGCTTGTGCTGGTCCGAACGGGTTCAGCCGATCTGCGACCTTGATGCTGTGGTCAAACAGCCGCCGGCGCACGGGGGAGTGCCCGCCGGAGGGCTCAGGTGCCGGGTTTCCGGTATCGGAGCGGGACCTTCCTCTTGCGTCGCCTGCTTGGCAGGACCGGACCGGCGACGCGCGCGAAGACGAGCACCCACAGCGCGAAGTACGGGAACAGCAGCACCCCGCCCAGGCCGGCGTACGGGCGTTCGCGGGGGTTGATCGCCCGGTACCCGCGCGTGGTCTCCACGGCCACCTCGCGGCCGATGTGCTCGGGAGTGAGGAAACCGGCCTGCATCGTGCGGGTGACGCCGTCGGCCCGCTGGGTCACCTTCGCCGTGCACGTGTACCAGTAGCCGAAGCCCTTGTAGGACACCGGGCCTCGGCGTTCGCAGGACTGGGCGACAGCGGCGTAGCCGGACCCGCCGGGGTCGCCGACCTCGATCGTGTCCCAGAACGTGAAGAAGATCGTCGCCCCGAGCAGGTAGCCCATGACGGGCAGCAGCACGAACGCGACGAGGCGGTGGAGGACCGCCTCCCGCCTCCCGCCTCCTTCTCCTCTTCCGCCTGCGACTCCGGCCACGTCTTCCACCCGCCGTTGTCGATGATCTTCGCTCCTTCCTTGCGGAACTCACCGACCGCCTTCGGCCCGATGTCCCTCGGCAACCCCGTCACGCCGTCGACGACCGACTGCCTGGCACCCGTCCACGCGTCGTTGGCCATCGCGCCCCACGAGAAGTCGGCCATGTGGCGGGCGATGTCGGCGTCGGCGCCTCGCTTGAGGACGGTGACGAAGTCGTCGCCGCGCTTGGCCGGCGCGGTCTGGGCGTTGCCGAGGATCCGGTCGAGCTCGCCTTCGTATTCGTTCAAGATCCGCTCAGGGTCGGTCATCATCCCCCGGATGTTCACGACTCAACGTCACGGGAAGGTAGCGGAACGTTCGAAGCTCGATGGCCGAATGGCGGATCGACCACCGGTGCTTCACCTGATCGTGACCGCGACCGCGGTGCTGGACACCGGGCGGTGGTCGGCGAACAGGGAGCCTCGGGCACGGTGCCAGGTCCCGGCGAGGCGACGCCATCGCGCTGCGGACGTGGCCCGGCATGACCAGCACGACGCTCAGGTGCGGTGCGTGCGCCCGGAAGTCGACGCAACGACTGGGTGAAGACGTGGAAACTCAGTCCACCCGAACTGCCCGCTCGGACCCAGGTGGCCTCTATGCCGGTGCTGCTCGTGCCGAGGCCGAGTACTACGCCCATGCGGCTGGGGATGCTTCGGTCGCCTTGAAATGTATGACCCTCTGCCCGCGGCGGGAACCAAGATTTCAAGAGACCACCCCCGTATGCGCCGGGAAGACACTTGTTCGCCAGGCACTTTACTGGTCCGTTGGTGATTCTGGCATTTGTCGCTGCGTCGTGAGCGGGATTCGGCCCGCCGGGTGCTGTGCCGGTGTGGCGGCGTCGGTTGGCAGAGGTGAGTCCGCCTGCCCGCCGTGTCGAGTATGGCCGCCGGTACGCACGCCAGAGTCGTGAACGCCTGGTGACGTACCGACGTGGCCCAATTTCCGCATCAAGGGAGGTTTGAACTTCGACGACCGCGGGAAAGCGGACTGCGGGAGTAAAATGGATCTTGTTGGACGCGCCGAACGGAGTTGAACCGCACATCCGCGATACGCCCGCGACCGCGAGATGACCGAGCACGTCCGCATCGCGCTGCGATAAGGCGCGTGCCAGGGCGGAACGACGGATCACCCGGCGGGAGCCGGGAAGGTAGCCTGGCCCCTATGTGACGCGGTGTGCCAATCACATCCGCTCGTTCAAAGTCGGGTCGAGGCTTGGCGCGCCGGTGCGCGTGGTCTGCGCCCGAGCGGCGGTGACGTCGAGAGGAGCCGGGCTCATGGGTTCCGGCAGCGGGGAGCAGAAGTGACCGCACCGATGGGCGCCGACCTGACCGGTCTGGTCAACGGCATGGGTGTCGTGGCGTGGGAAGCCGACGTGCGTTCGCGGCGGTTGACGTTCGTCTCGCCGCACGCCGAGGTGCTGCTGGGTTATCCGCCGGAATTCTGGTCCGGTGACCTGGACAGCCTGGTCGGGTTGATCCACTCTGACGACCGCGCCGAGGTGTGGCGCGCGTGGCGCGCCGGCGTGCTCCAGGACTACTTCGAGGTGGAGTTCCGTGCCACCGCCGCGGACGGCCGGCTGATGTGGCTGCGGTGCCGGGTGCAGGTGGTGCACGGTGACGCCGGAGTGCCCGTGCGGGTGCGCGGGATGCTGGCGGACGTGACCCGGCGCCGGACGGCGGAGCAGGGGGACCGCTTCCTCGCGGCGCTGGAACGGGAACTCCAGGGGGTGGACGACGCCGAAGAGGTCATGGCCACGGTCACCCGCCTGCTGCGGGCGCACTTGAACGCCGACCGGTGCGCCTACGCCCGGGTGGAGGACGACGAGGACCACTTCGTCATGAGCGGTGACCACGCCACCGGGTTGCCTCCGCTGCGTGGCAGGTTCGCGATGTCGGCGTTCGGGGAGCAGGCGCTGCGGGCGATGCGGGCGGGACAGCCGTGGGTCGTCGTGGATGCCCTGCGTGATCCCAGGCTCACCGACGAGGACCGCGACGCATACCGGCGGACCGGTATCCGCGCGGTGGTTTCGGTTCCGCTCTTGCGCGGCGGCCGGTTCGTCGCCGGGTTGGCGGTGCACCAGGCGTCGGTCCGCCACTGGACGCCGGCGGAGCTCGAGGTGATCACCGTGGTGGTCCACCGGTGCTGGGAATCACTGCAGCGGGTGCACGCCGACCGGGCCCGGAGGGAGAGCGAGCAGCGGTACCGGCTGCTGGTGGAACGGGCTACCGATGCCATCTGGGTGCTCGACGGGGAGTCGAGGTTCGTCGAGGTCAACCCGGCGGCGTGCGTTCTCCTGGGCCGCACTCGCGACGAGTTGGTCGGCACGAGCGTCACCGACCTGGTGGTGTCCGTCCCGGACGGCCGAGCGAGCGCGGACGTCGATGCGGCCGGCGATCACGTCGTCACCGAGGTGTGGCAGGTGCGCCGCGGCGACGGGACGGTGATCGCGCTGGAGCTGAGCATCCAGAGCACCCCGACCGGGGTGCAGGCCATCGGTCGTGACGTCACCGAGCGGCAGCGCGTCGAGGCCGAACGCGAGCTGCTGCTGCGACGCGAGCACGAGATCGCCGCGGCCCTGCAGCGGAGCCTGCTGCCGCGCGAGCTGCCGACTCTGGACAGGTTGGCGATCGCGGCCCGGTACCTGCCGGCGTCGACGTACGCCCAGATCGGGGGCGACTGGTACGACGTCCTCGAACTCGACGGGAACACCGTGGCGCTGTGCGTGGGCGACGTCGTGGGCAAGGGGCCGTCGGCGGCAGCGGTCATGGGGCAGCTGCGCAGCGCTCTGGCCGGCTACCTGCTCGAAGGCCGGTCCCCGGCCGCCGCGTTGGAACGCCTGGACGTCTTCGCCCGGAGGGTCGACGGTGCCGCCGGCAGCACCTGTGCCTGCCTGACCCTCGACCGTGACACCGGGGTGCTGCGGTGCGCGACGGCCGGGCACCCGCCGCCGCTGGTGGCGCACGCCGAGACCGTGTGGTTCCTCACCGGCGGTCGGGGGCCGGTGCTCGGCGCGCCTGGCGGTGCCCGTTACGTCGAGCACACCGTCGACCTGCCGGTGGGCGCGTCGGTCGTGCTCTACACCGACGGTCTGGTGGAAGACCGCGACCTCCCGATCGACGACGGGTTGGACCGCTTGCTCGCCGTCGTCCGCGATGCCCGCGCGGCGGCTCCCGACGCGCTGACCGACGCCGTCACCGACGTCCTGCTCGTCGACGGCCAAGACGACGACGTGGCGCTGGTCGTCGCACGCTACCTACCTCCGCCGCTGGTCGGCGCCCTGCCGGCCCAGCCCGCCTCGCTGTCCGTCATGCGGCGCGGCGTCGAGGCGTGGGCGGCCGCCGCGGCACTGTCCGAAGACCTGCTCGACGACCTGCAACTGGCGTTGGGGGAGGCCGCGGCCAACGTGGTCGACCACGCCTACCCGCCAGGCCAGGAAGGAAGTCTCGAGTACGAGGTGGCCAACACCGCCACTACCGTGCACGTCACCGTCCGTGACCACGGCAGGTGGCGACCGGTGCCCGCCGATCCCGGCTACCGGGGACGTGGAACTGGGATCATCCGGACGCTGGCCGAGCAGGTCGTGTTCGAGCAGGGCGAAGCCGGCACCACCGTCGACTTCCACCTCAGCCTGCGACCCGGTGTCCCGGCGCCGCCCGTGCGACCGGAGGAAGAGGTCACGGGTCTGCTGGACGACCCGGCCGGCGGCACGACCCGTCGCGTGCGGCTGACCGGTGACCTGGACCTCGACACCGTGCGCGAGGTGCGCGCACCGCTGCTGTCCCGCGTCGGCGACACCGACCAGCGGCCGGTGGACGTCGACCTCACCGGACTGCGCTACCTCGGCAGTTCCGGCATCGCGCTGCTGCTCGACGTGTCGGAGGCGGCCACCCGCGCCGGACGCGCGCTCACCGTCCTGGTCTCCGAGGGCTCCGCACCCGCGCGTGCCCTGTCCGTCGCGGGCTTGGACGACGGAGACCTCGCCGAGTCCCTGATCGTCCGCACCGTCCCCCAGATGCCCTGACGTCCTCACCGTCGCATACGGCCCGTGGCTCCACTTGTCGGCCTCGCGCTTGTGCGTGTTACCTGGTCGCGCGTCGACCTCGGTGACGACACCTCGGCGCAGGTCGCCGCAGGCGGCGTCCTCGGGGTGGTCGTCGGCGGTTCGTCGTACTGCTGTTGAGAGCTGGCCTCAGTTCTACGCAACCATTACCACGGTCGGACGCCCTGATTGGGCGCGCGGGCCTGGCGTACCTTGGTGATGTCAGGACTGTCCGGCGAAGCGGCCCAGCTAACCCTCGGAGTAGCGGGAGGTGCAGATGGACGACGCAGACAACCGAGGGTTCGAGCCCGCTCCCGCCGAGATCGGCGTCCGCGTGCGGACGATTCGGAGGCGTCGCGGACTTTCCCTCGAAGCTGCCGCCGGGCTGGCTGGAATCAGCAAGGGCTACTGGTCGATGCTGGAAAGCGGTCAGCGTCGGTTCGAGCGCCGCGGGTTGTTGGAGGACCTGGCCCGCGTGTTGGGCTGCTCCGTAGCGGACCTCACCGGGCAGCCGTACCTGCCGGGCGATCGCGCGAGCGCCGAAGCCCTCGCCACGCGGCCCCGATCTCGGTCGCTCTCTACGACACGACGTTGGACGACGTCCCCGACGTGGCGGCTCGACCCCTGCTGGAACTCGTGGCGTGGGCGGCACGCGCGAACGAGTTCACCGCCCACAGCCGCTATGCCGCGGCCGGACGTGACCTCGGCGTACTGCTCACCGACCTCCACGTGCACGCCGTCACAGGGAACGGCGACGACCGCCGGACGGCGCTCACGGCCCTGACAGAGGCATGTTTGGCGGCCTGCGGAGTCGCGCGCAGCCTGGGCAACGCGGACCTGGCCGTGACCGCAGCCGCGGGTGGCCAGGAAGCCGCAAGACAGCTCGAATCCCCCTCCCTCACCGGTTTCGCCGCGATGACCAGCACCGGTGCCCTCAGCCGGTTGGGCGCTCGCCACCGGGCGCAGCAAGTCGCGAGGTCGGCGCTGGAAAGCCTGGTCGACGTGGCGGACCCCACCGCACCGGACACCGCGACGGCCGAAGCCGCAGGGATGCTTCACCTGTCCGCAGCCCAGATGGCCGCGAAGTCAGGACGACTTCAGGACTCGGCGGCGCACTTGGCCGAGGCCGCCGAGTTGGCGCGGCGAACCGGCGAGCGCAACTCCTTGTGGTTCAGCTTCGGCCCGTCGAACGTCCAGGCGTGGGCCTTGTCGATCGCGGTCGAGTCAGGGCAAGGCCCCGCCGAGGCGGAACGCATCGAGGCGACGCCCGGCTACGCGGACGCCTTGACCGCCGCCGACCGGCGCGCCGCGCTGCACTTCGACCTGGCGCGCGCCTACGGCCAGGCAGGCGGCACGCGCGACACCGAAGCGCTGCGGCACCTCGACACCGCGGACCGGATCGCACCGGAACGCATCCGCCACGATCCGGTAGCCCGTGAACTTCTCGCGGAACTGGACCGGCGTGCCCATCGCCAGTCCTGGGAGCTTCGGTCGTTGAAGAACCGACTCGGCGTCCGTTCACACATTGTGAACCTTTGACACGGGCGTCATGGCGTTCCGCTGTGCTTCTCGTTCTGCTCGGTGCGGTTGTTGTCCTCGGCGTCACCTGGCGCCTGCACGTCGCGGGCCGTGCGGTGCTGCCCCGCTGCCAGGCTGCGTGCGCCCCTTGCCGCAGACTCGGCTCGTCGGTCGGTGCCGAGCTATGCGGACGACGCAGGCCCGACGAATCCCTTGCCGCGCACCTTCGATCAACAGTCGGCGATGGCTCGTGCTGTTCTCGACCGGCCCGCGCGGTCCCACAGCCGATGGAGGGATCGTGAACCTGATCGGGCCCGGTGCCGCCGATGCGGCGGCTGCGTACCCAGAGTTGCGACACCTGGTGGACCTGCGAGAACGCGGCTGGAGCTTCCTCCCCGTCAAGCCCCGCCGGACCAGATCGACGGGTTTCGACGTTGGCACGGTGGTTGGCGTGACGATCCGGATCAAAGACTCCGGCACTGCTTTAGGGCTTCAATTGGATCGTGACCACGCGATCAGCGCCTTGGCCCGGTTCCTGAGCATCGGGATTGACCGACGGGGCCGGACCTCAGTCCGGGTGGGTGAGATGTGGGATGTGCTCACCCACCCGGCGATCGGCGAATGCTTCGTCTCAGAACGGTCACGCGATGACCGTTCACCCCAGTTGCGATTGAGTCGTACGGTGCCGTCGACGTCCGTCTGTCTGACGAGGCGGGCGTGCGCTGCGGCACTGCACTAAATCAGCACGGGTGCTGACCGGGGGGACCGGATTTGACCGTCGACAGAAAAATCTGCCAATGGTCGATCGGGAACTTCAGATATGCACCAGCGGGATTTCGTGAGTTTCGGACGAAAGCGAGATCCGTTGAACGTGCGAGTTCAATACAGTCGGGGTTTCCGCCCCCGGAGCTTGAACTCTTGCGCCAAACCAGGCCTTGTGGAGCGTGCTCCGCAAACTCCGAGGTTTTTCGCTGCTGCACATGCGCCCCCTCCGCTGCGGGCCAGCCGGGTCCGGATTTAGGTTATCGGGCCACTCTTTCGACCTCTACCGCCGACTGATGGAGGCCGATTGCTCCATTGTCAGCAGCGCTGATCGTGGTTGAGCGGTGGCGTGGGGCGATCACCGACAATTGCGGTCCTGTGACGTGGTCAGTGCGCTCCTTCGTTGAATGAATCCGTAATAATGCGGTCGATGAAGATGTCCAGTTCGTCCGATGGTGTGGCCACGGCTTCGAGTTCGATGAACGCCTCGACGTAGCGACTGGCGTCTTCCGGGCTGTTCTGGATCAGAATGCTCCGGGACTTCCCGGCCTGGTCGATGTAGATCGCGTGATCCTGATCGTCGCCCGCCGGGAATTCGAATACCGTGAACGCGCTCTCCATTCCGCGGTGCAATCCCTTGTCGAAACCGATCACCTGAATCGACACGAAGGGAAGCCTGTTGAGTTCCTTAAGTCTGACCAGTTGCTTCCTCATAACCTGGGGGGTGCCGATCTGGCGACGAAGAGCAGATTCATCGAGAATGAAGAAAGCTTGCTGGTCTCCTTTGTCGTAGAATTTGTCCTGTCGCTCCATCCGAATTTCGACACCACGTTCGATGCCATCCGTGTCATCGGGGCTGTACAGGCTGACCACTGACCGTGCGTAATCCTCCGTTTGAAGAAGGCCTGGAACGAACAGCGGCTGGAACTGTCGTATGAGGGTGGTCGAGTCCTCCAGTCCCAGAAAGGTTACGAATGGCTGCGGCAATCGCGGACGGTACCTGTCCCACCATGCCTGCTGCTTTCCGGACCTGGCCATGTCGACCAGTTGCTCCACCGTGCTCTCGTCGGTGACCCCGTAGAGCTGCAATAGGGCGCGCAAGTCCGTCAACGAAATTCCTACGGCGCCGGTCTCGATACGAATCAGCTTAGAAAGTGACCATTCCAAACGGTCTGCCGCATCTTTTTGCCTCAATTTTGCGGCTTCGCGGGCCGCTCGTAGTTCCGCACGCAGTTGGCGTTGTTGGGTGACTGGGTTGCGGCCTCTGTCGACCAAGGCGGTTCCTCCCAGGGGCGGACGAGTGGTGCCGGCCACCTAGCCGTATGCTTCCTAGCGCGGTGGCACCTGGCTACCATCTGACTGGCAAGATGCTACATGGCAGATGGCGAGGTGGCTTAGGAGGTGGGGTTGTGAAGATCGACACCCAGGGCCCCACCTTCCACTTCGACCCCAGGTTGTTGCTCGTCGCGCGCAACCTGACGTCGTTGAACCGCATTGGCACTGTGCTGAAGGCTCTGACGAGCACCTGGTGGTCGATCGACGTCGTGATCGACGAAGGCTCGCAATACGCCGACGGCCTCGATGAACGGATCCGCGAGCTGGGCTTCCGGCGGATCGGGTGGGAGCAAGCGCGCGCAGGCACGTGGAGCGTCATCCTCGCGGCCCACGTCAACGGCAAGCTCGCCGAACTCACCGGCCCCATGCTGGTGGTGGCCCACGGGGCGGGCTACAACCGCCGGGTCTTCAGTTCGACCCACGACCCGCAGTCCTCCGCCGGGCTCTCCTGTCATGAACTCGTCGCCGGAGGCAGGGTGTTCGCCCAGGTGATCGGTCTGAGCCACGAGGAGCAACGCTCACGTCTGTGCCCCGCGGCGCGGCCCAAGGCCATGCTGATCGGTGATCCGGTGTTCGACCAGATGAACGCCTCGCGGAAACGGAGAAAGCGGTTCCGCAGGATCTTCGGCGTCGACGACCGGCGCACGCTGGTCCTGGTCAGCTCGACCTGGAACGGGCACTCGCTCATCGAAAACCACCGGGACCTGGTCCGCAGGCTGGTCGCCGAGTTGCCCCGGCACCAGTACCAGGTGGTGCTGGTGCTGCACGTCAACGTCTGGACGAAGGTCACGAGGGCCGGACTCGAGATGGCCTTGGGGCACGAGCTCGCGGCGGGCCTGCTGATCGTCCCACCGGAGGGGAGCTGGCAGGCCGCCGCGATCGCTGCGGACGTGATCATCGGTGACCACGGCTCGGTCACCTTCTACACCGCGAGTGTGGGTGTGCCGCTCCTGCTCGCCACTGACGGCTCCACCGAGGTCGACCCAGCCTCACCGATCGCCGACCTGAGGGACGAGGCCGACCGGCTGGACCTGGCCGCTGACCTGCGCGTGCAGATCGACTCTGCCGTGCAGCGCCGTGACGAGGACAGGTTCGCCGCTGCCGCCGATCGGATGTTCGGCAACCAGGGGCGGTCGTGGTCGACGCTGCGTGACGTGCTCCACGAGTTGGCGGGTCTCGCTCCGCCGAAAGAGGAACTGCACATGGTGCCGATCCCTGACCCGGTGCCGATCCGGGGCGCGTACGTCTCCACGGCCCTGAGGGTCAAGACGGTCATCGACCCGGCGCCGTTCGACACCCACTGCGAGGTGGAGTGCTTCCCCGCCGTCCTCGCCTCCTCGCAGACCCGGCCGCACTCGGTGCTCCTGGTCGACACCGAGGAGGTCGACCCACGCTTCACCGAGAACGCCGAGATCGTCATGAACCGGGACGCGGGGTCGCTGCACGAGGCGCGGCACTGGTTCGTGCAGGGCACCCGTGATTGGCCGGGGGCCGCCCTGCTGGTGGCAGTGACGGGGGAGGAGACCCTGATGCACTTCGTCCCAGACGGCTTGGTGCTGCGCACGGCGCCCGGCGTCGACCCCGTTCTGCTCGCAGCGGCCGTCTACCAGTGGCACGTCGACGGGCTTGGTCTGGACGACGAGGTCGAGCTGCGGATCGGGGCGAGCGGGGCGGTGCGCGCGACCATGGTGCGGCCACTGCTGCCGCTGCGCTCCGCCTGACGTCAGTCCTCCTGCTCCGGACGTCGCCCGAGGTCGATCCACCGTCGCACCTCGGCGCTGCGCGGACTGCCCGCGTCGACGTACAGCTCCAGCAGGCGGTGCGCGGCCGTGCGGAAACGGGTCGTGTCGTGATTCTCCTGGGCCACCCCGACCAGCACCTCCAGCGCCTGTGCCTCCTTCACCGGCTGGTTGCGTCTCCTCGTCGTCTGGACCGCTTCCTCCAGTTGGGTCGCGGCCTCTTGCTCCCGGCGCAGCCTGTGATAGGCCTGGGCCAGGACGATGCGCACCCTGGCCGCCGCCATGTCGTCGTCTAGCCGGAGCATGGTCTCCAGTGCGTCGTCCAGGACGGGAACAGCGCGTTCCTCCAGGCTCGCGCGCACGAGGACATCACCCAACTGATAGGACTGCATCGCATAACCGCGCTCGTCGCCGAGGTCCCGCTGTGTGCTCACGAGGTCCTCGAAAACGCTGACCGCGTCCCCGTAGCGTCCCTGTTCCCGGTACAGCAGCCCGGTCGATTCCAACACCACCGACATGGCACGGGGGTCGTCGGAGGCCAGCCGTCGGGCGATCTCCAACTGCTCGTGCGCCGCGGCGAACTCGTGCAGTTCGATGTGAGCGCGGGCGAGCTGGTTACGCATGCGCACTTCCGCCGTCACGTTGCCGCACTGGTGTGCCGCCCGCATTCCCAATTCGTGCGATTCGACCCAATCCGCGAAGTTCTTGTCGCTGTGGTACAAAGCCCACATCGATTCGCACATCGTCCACACGGTCTCGTGCCACTCGAGTTTGTCTGCGGCACGCATCGCCGCCAACAGGTTCGTCCGCTCGACGCGCAGCCACTCCATGCCGGAAGCCGCGTCGAACCGATTCTCCCACCCGGTCAGGTCGTGTTCGCCCGAACGCCACCTGTTCCCCAGAACCGCCACGTCCGCGGCCGCCGCGCCCTTCGCGTACCACTCGACGATGCGGCCCAGGGTGGTGTCGCGCTGGTCGGCGCTGTCGTCGACCTCGGCCCGTTCACGGGCGTGCAGGCGCACCAGGTCGTGGAACCGGTAGCGACCCCTGTCCAGTTCCTCGACCAGGTTCGCCGTGCACAGCAGTTCCAGGTCCGTCCCCGGTGTCGACGTCGCCCGACCGCCAGCGACCACGGCCACCTCGTTGCCGAAGTCAGGACCAGGGTGCAGGCCCAGGCGACGGTAGAGGACGCGGGCGGACTCCGGCAGGTCCGCGTAAGCGGTGTCGAACATGGTCCTCACCGGACTTCCCCCTGGTTCGATGGTCAGGCGGCCGAGTCGTTGCCGGTCGTCGGAGAGGTGGTGCACCAGTTCGGCGGGCGTCCAGCGCCGCGGCTGGGCCAGGCGGGCACCGGCGACGCTGAGCGCCAGCGGGAGGCCCGCGCACAGGCGCACCAGCTCCCGGATGCTCGTGCTGTCCTGTTTGGCCGTCGAGGTCATCCACTGGGTCACCAGGCGCTCGCCGTCTTCGGCGTCGAACGGCGCCAGGTCGACGAACCGGGCGCCGTCGATGGTCAGCCCGTTGAGCCTGCGCCTGCTGGTGCTGATGACGACGCTGTCGCCCGCCGCGGGGGACAGCGCTCGTACCTGGGCCGGTTCGTCGACGTCGTCGAGCAGCACCAAAAGTCGGGCCTGCGCGGTCAGACTGCGGAACAGGGCCACCCGCTCCGGGTACTGGGCGGGCAGGTACTGCTGGTGCACCCCGAGGGACCTCAGGAAGAACGCGACGATCTCGCTGACGGCGACACCGCCGCGGTGGCGGTACTCCGCAACATTGGCGTACAGGTGGCCGTCGTTGAACCTGGAGCCGTTCGAGTGCGACCAATGTAGGGCGAGCGCGGACTTGCCCACCCCGGCCATGCCGCTGATCGCCACGAGCGCGGGTCTGCTGCCCTCGCGGTTCAGGGCATCGTCCATCAGGCGCAACTCGTCGTCGCGGTTGACGAAGGCGTGAGGGGCGGGTGGTAGCTGCATGGGTGCGTTGTGCCGTGCCGATGTGTTGATGTTGAGTTCGCCTATGGACGAGGCCTGGATGACGTTGCCCACCGACGATGCGGTGACATCATTGCGTGGGGCCATCCGCCCACCTTCCGACCGGCCTCGCCGACAGCCAAGGCACGACGTCCACCCGCGCCCCGACCACAGGTGCGGACGAGTATGGCATCCCGCCACGTCCAATGGGAGCTTTTCCGGTCAAGAGAACCGTCGGCGAAGTTCACCCGTCCGGTGGTGCAAGGGTGTTGTCGGTTGCCGGTTAACACAGATTACACGCAATTCGTCACCAGCTGTTACCAGGGGAATCGAGTCCGGGGTGCCGGGTTGTGCGCAACTTGCCAGGTAGGTCGGTATCACTCGGCTCGGCGATGAGTCGCACCCGGCCGGGTGTACTGTGCCGCGTGGTTCCGTAGGCAATCCGCACTTTTGCGTTTCTGTTCACGGGTATGGCCGGCCGGACGCATCCACCGAGCGGTCGATCACCCCGCATGCGCGGCCGGAGTCGGCGTCGCATTCACGCCGGCGACCTCACGCGTTCACGGACACGGACACGTCCGCACTCCGCGCCGCCAACGGCACCGCGGCGCGCGAGGCGGACAGCATGCCACCCGAAAGTGATCGTTCATCACCTTGTCTACCCCGCGCACGCGAAGGTGGTCCCCTGAAGTTCCCCGTAGCCCGGATCCAGACATGGTCCGATAAGACCTGAAGGGAGTCGTCCGTAGCACCACCGAAGTAGTACCCCGACGAGTTGAGGCCGGTGCGGTCCGGTTGTACCGGGAGTCATTCGAAGCCGGTGATCCGGCGCCTGGCCAAGTGCTGGGCGTGCACCCGGAGGCGTTGCGGACTGGATCCGGCAGGACGAGGCCGACCGCGGCGAGCGGGGCGGCCGGCCCACCGCGACCGAGTCGGAGGAGCTGCACCGCCTTCGCAAGGAGAACGCGGAACTCAAGTCGTCCAACTAGATCCTCGATGCCGCGTCCGCGTTCTACGCGACGGACTCGACCGACCCGGTGATGGTCGTGAAGCTCGTCGAGCAGCTTCGGGGTCGAGGTCGTCCTCCCGGTCCCGGGCATCGCCTCGTCCACCTGTGGTCGAGCGGTTCGAGCAGGTCTTCGGGCAGCCTGCGGGGGAGGCAGCACGTCGTCGGCGCTGAAGCACTTCGGACAGGTGATGATCAGTGGTGTCCTTCGGGATGCCGTCGAAGAGGGAGCATTTGATCTGATGGGTGCCAGTCCTGTTCCTGACCACATCGGCGAGCAGGGTGCAGTAGCGCTGGTGAGTGTCTGTGAACCAGGGATCGGTGCGGTGCGCTTCAGCCGCAGTGGTTGCCTAGCGCGGTGGCGACGACCCGATCCAGGATGAGGCACGGTCGACGACACCCTGATGTACCCAGTGGGTAGGTATGCTGGAGCGAAGTTCTGACACCCCACCGCCGTGACAGGCCGCCGTCGTAGGTCATCCAGCAGTGTCCCGGTGGTTCGTTGGCCCGGTACTTGAGGGTGGCCCTGCACCCTGGGGCAGCGCCAGGATGGGGGAATGACTCCGGAAGACGAGTTCGAGGCCAACCTTCGCGTCGTGCGGAACCGCCTGATCTCCGTCAGAAGCGCCATGGCGGCCGCCACCGCGCTAAGCGATCCCGAGCAGCGGCAGCGGTTCCAGCGCCTGCGTATGACGATGCAGCTCGAAATGCTGGAAGCCGCCCAGAAGGTCCACGAGTATGGCGTGCGCTTACCCACCCGCCGGGCACCGACGCCGCTGGAAGAGATCCGTCGACTGGAGGAGGATTGGGGGATTGAGCCGGGCGGGTATGACGCGACTGTGGAGGAAGCCAGCGGAGAAACTGCTGTTCTGCTCAAGCAGGACCTGGAACTGGCCATCTTGGTGACCAGGGCAGAGTTGCAGTCGGACGAACCACCGAACATCAGGCCTGACTTCGTCGCGGCGGTCATCCGCATCTGCTGTGTGACAGTGATCGGCACCCTGATCGGTGCACCACTGGGCGCACTCGCGGCGCAGGAGCCGATTCTCAAGAAGGTCGCCGAGGCTGCGGTGGTCGTCGGGTTGGGTGCCACGACCGTTGAGGTGATCCACCCATTCAGCGTGAGGTTGACCCGCGGTCCTGAGCCGGCCGAGCCTGCAGACCGGTTGAGTTCGTACCTCTGGGCCCGCAGCTTGGGACATCGGATCGAACGAGGTGCCCTTCCCAGGCCATCTGACCTCGGTCGGCACATCGAGGAACCAGCGCCGCCGAAGCCACCAGCACCGCCGAAGCCACCAGCGCCGCCGGAGCCGCCGGAGCCAGTGAAACGGCCGCGTCCGCCAGCGTCTCCGGGGTCGGGTTTCGGACTCTAGGCGGGTTTAGGCCTATTGGTAACTCCGCATCCCTCGCCACCGATGATCGGTCGAGCAGAACGGCCACGGCCGCCGGCAGTGCCGGGACGGCCTCCCGCACCGCCGGCCCGATCCCGTCCACCATCACGCTGGCTTTGCCTTGCGGAACCGGCGCAGTCCCCCGAACAGGCGCCGCATCGGGTACTCGCGCGGCTTCTGTCGCAGCTCCACCCCGCTGCCGAGGGTGGGCGCGGTGTACGTGTTGTCCTGGTTCAGGCATCAGTCGCTGCGGGCCGATTACCGTTCGACCGTATTTCGGGGAGCAAGGGCGATCTGCGGTGTGCGGTCACGATGCTCAACAGCTCCAGCACCGTGGGGCAGTCGAAATTCAGCCTGCTGACCGAGTCGTCCTTCACGCCCGGGACACCTGCGGCCCCGCCGGGAGGCGGGGCCGTGTGGTCCGGTGGACGGTGTCAGGAGGTTGTGTCGTGCAGGACGAAGCGCAGTTCTGACGTGTAGACCTCCCCCTTGTCGTCGGTCAGCCACGTCTGCTCCGGGGTGGGCAGCATTTCCGTCACGGTGAGCCTGGCGGACGTGTCGGCACGGGCCAGGCGCCGGGCGGCCTTGGCCAGCAGGGTCACCGAGGCCGGGCTGTCGAAGTCGACGAACACCGGGCGCGGCTCGGCGGGGGAGGTGAAGAAGACGAACCGGGGCAGGTCGTGCCGCGCCCGCCACACCCTGGCTCCCACGAAGCGCCGCGCCTCGGTCTTGGCGTCGGCGAACCCCAGCTCCGCCACCGGGAACCGCCACGTCTCCCGTGACACCACCAGCCTGCCCACGCTCACCCTGGGCGTGTGGTCGGCCTCGGGGAGCACCCGGAACCCGTCGACCACCAGCGTCGTGAGCACGTGGCCGAACACGTCGGCCACCGGGAAGACCGCGCCGTCGGGCAGCACCGCCACCAGCTCGTCGTCGCGCAGCTCCACCCGGACGTCGGCGCTGCGCAGGCTGCGCGGGCGGTGCGGGTCGGCGGTGTCGTCGACCAGCGCCACGTAGTAGTCCTCGGGGCGCACCAGGCTCTGGCGCACCCGGGTCGACAGCCGGGACCGGTGCTCCTTGGGCAGCAGGGGCAGCAGGCGCGGGCCCGGGACGTCACGGGTGGTCAGCTCGACCAGCTCCGAGCGGTCCGGGTGCTGGTCGAGGTACAGCGACGCGCCCAGGGTGTTCATCGCCACGTGCAGCTCGCCCAGCACCAAGCCGAACTCGCCGCGCGCCACCGCGTCCACGCCCGCCGCGGCGATCATCACGTCCGGGCTGAGGTAGCGGGCGGCGTTCCAGCCGCCGCCGGGGGACGCGAACGCCTCGTTCGCCCGCGCCGACACCTCCGCCGTCGACAGCCGCACGTCGCGCACGCCGTCCGGCAGGTCGAGCACACCGGCCCAGCGCCGCCAGAACTCGGCGCGCAGCTCGGCGAGGTCGGCCACCGCGTCCCGGTGCAGCACCGGCATGCACGCGAACCAGAACGTCGCCAGGTCCACCGGCCCCGAGGCGTCGAACACCCGCCGCGCACCGTCCAGCACGCGCCGCGCCAGCGAGGACGTCAGCCAGGCGGCGCTGACCAGCAGCGGCTCCAGGGCTCCCAGCTCCTCCAGCACCGCCCCGCCGAGCCGGACGGTGGCCGCGCGCCGGGCGTCGGAGTACACCAGCGCCCGTCCCGGCGCGGTGGACCCGCCCTTCTCGCGGGCCGCCGCGGAGTCCGTCAGCGACTCGAACTCCCGCTCCAGCGCGGACATCGCCTCGATCAGCTCGTCCGGTGTGGACGCCCGGGCGACCCGGTCGCGACCCCGTTCCAAGGTCTCCAGCGCGGCCAGGCCGGGTGCGGCCACCGAGGCGGGCAACCCCTCCAGCCACGTCCGCAGGGCCCGTTCGGGGTGGGAGCCCGCGGGGACCTCCAGCCGCCGCACCAGGTACCGGCGGCGCTCCAGCTCCGCCAGGTCGTCGGTGACGTCGCGACCCAGCTCCTCGCCGATCGCGAGGGCGGAACGGGTGCCGTCGGACAGCGCGAGCACGTCGAGCAGCGGCGCGGCCACCGGTTTCGGCGCACAGCCCGGCAGGGCCGCTTCGCCGTCGCCGATGCGCACGAAGGGCACCCGGCGCGGCGCGATCCACGGCGCGAGCGCCGGATCCTCGGCGAGCACGCCGGCCAGCGCGTCGATCGCCCAGCTGGCGAAGTACACGGTCGTCTCGGCGACGAGTCCGACGCCCGCGTCGACCTCGACACCGGCGGCGTCGTCGTCCAGCCTGCCCCAGCCGACCGGGCCGAAGAAGCCGATGGTGTCGTTCTTGACGCAGAACCGCTGCCAGTAGTGGGAGATCAGCTCCTCCCGCTGGCGGGTGCGGCTCGTGCGGCCGTCACCGGGCTCCCACTCCAGGAACGGCCGCACCGCGCGGCCCAGCACCGCCCTGTTCTGCCAGGCGACCGCGCTCTGGAACGCGCCGCCCGCGGCGATGTCGCGCATCTCCAGCGCCGACTTGGCCGCGCTCTCCTCGAACGCCTCCTCGAAGAGCTTCCACTCCGGGCCCTGCTGGGACCTCTCCGACGCGAAGCGGTCGGCCGCCAGGGCGAGCCCGTGCGGCGCGAGCCGCAGCACGCCGTGCGCCGGGAATCCCGCGCCGCGCACGCTGAACTGGTCCCACATCCGCCACCGCCCGCCGGGCAGCGACCGTCCCTCCGGCGACTGGCCCTCCTGCTCGCCGGCCATGTCAGGCGACCTCCAGTTCCTGCTCGACCACCGACGCGAGGTCGACGGGGGAGGGGTAGGCGAAGACCAGCGCCACCGGCACGTCCACGCCCAGTGCCGCCTGCAGGCGCGCGGTGATCTGGAACGCGGCCAGCGAGTCGCCGCCCGCCTCGAAGAAGTCGCTCTCGGAGTCGAGCGACGGGTTGGCCAGCGCGTCCCGGTAGACCTCGACGACGAGGTCGGTCAGCTCGGTCGCGGTGATGCCGATGGCAGTCATGGTCGATCCCCTCTGGTGGTGGTGTGTGGTCGGGTCGTGAGGTCGGTGGTGCGGTCGGGTCAGGCTGCGAAGGCGGTGGTGGTGTGGTCGGGCCGCGAAGGCGGTGGTGGTGTGGTCGGGCTGTGAGGCCGGTGGTGGTGTGCGGTGGTCAGGCCGCGAGGCCGGTGGAGGTGAGGGCCTCGGCGGTGTTGCCGCCGGACACCACCACCGCGGCCGTCCCGGTGAAACCCGATTGCAGTGCCCCGGCCAGCGCCACGGCGCCGCTGGGTTCGGCGTGCACGCCCGCCCGGCGCAGCAGTGCCGCGGCGTGCGCGATGGCGTCGTCGGTGACGCCCACGAGGTCGTCGACGCGGTCGGCGATCACCGGCAGCGTCACGGCGCCGGGCCGCTGTCCGCGCAGCCCGTCGGCGATGGTGCGCGACGGTGGCACCACCACGGGCGTGCCCCGGTCGAGCGAGAGCGCGTAGCGGCGGGCGTCGGCCGGTTCGACGCCGACGACGCGCACCGGCAGGTCGCGCGCGGCCAGGCAGACGCCCGCCAGCAGCCCGCCGCCGCCGGTCGGCACGAACACCACGTCGACCCCCGGCACGTCCTCGAGGATCTCCAGGCCCACGGTGCCCTGGCCCGCCACCACCAGCTCGTGGTCGGAGGAGGGCACCAGGCCGGCCCCGGTCAGCGCCGCGTGCTCACGGGCGCGGCGGTCGCGCTCGTCCACGCCGCCCGGCGCCTCCAGCACGGTCGCGCCGAGCCGGCGCAGCGCGGCGGCCTTCGCCCGGCTCGCGCCCTCGGCCACCACCACGGTGACCGGCACGCCCAGGGCGCGGCCCAGGGTGGCCACCGCGATGCCGTGGTTGCCCGAGGAGCCGGTGACGACCTCGCCGCACGGCTCGGCCAGCAGCGCGTTGGCCGCGCCGCGGATCTTGAAGGACCCGCCGCGCTGGACGTGCTCGGCCTTGAGCAGGACGCCGGGCACGGCGTCCAGGGCCAGCAGCGGCGTGCGGAGCACGTGCCCCTCGATGCGCCGTGCGGCGGCGAGCACGTCGGCCGTGCCCAGCCTGATGTCGAGGCGGGTCACCGCGCACCCCCGGCGAGCGCCACGCGGTCGACCTTGCCGCTGCGGGTGGTGGGGAAGCGGTCCAGCCGGGTGAAGTGCCGGGGCATCAGGTGCGGCGGCAGCGCCTCGGCCAGGTGGGCGCGCAGCGCCGTGTCGCGGACCTGCGCCAGCTCGCCGGTGACGTGCGCGACGAGGTAGGCGCGCTGCTGGTCGTCGGTGGCCGCGGTGACCGCCGCGCCGGTGACGGCGGGGTGGGTCAGCAGGACCGCCTCGACCTCGGCCGGGTCGACCCGGTAGCCGCGGACCTTGATCTGCCGGTCGTTGCGCCCCAGGTACTCCAGCACCCCGTCCGGCCGCCGCCGGGCCAGGTCGCCGGTGCGGTACAGGCGCGCGCCCGGCTCCCCGCACGGGTCGGGCACGAACCGCGTCGCGGTGAGGCCCGGCTGGTCGGCGTAGCCGCGGGCCACGCCGACACCGCCGAGGTAGACCTCGCCGACCTCGCCGTCCGGCACCGGCCGCATCCCGCCGTCCAGCAGCCGCGCCACCACGTCGTCCAGCGGCGCGCCGATCAGGTCGACGTCCGCCTCGGGCCGTGCGGGCACCTCGTGGCGGGTGGACGTCATGGTGCACTCGGTCGGCCCGTACTGGTTGACCAGCCTGCCCGGCACCAGCGACCGGCCGCCGGCGGCCAGGAACGGGCGCAGGGACTCGCCGCTGGTCGCCACCAGCCGCACGTCCCGCAGCGCCCGTGCCGCGCCGTCCTGGCGGGACAGGAAGGTCAGGAACGACGGGGTGGTGCTCAGGATCGTGTTGACGCCGTAGGCCCGCACGGCCTCGAACAGCTCTTCGGGGCGCAGCAGCGCCGACCGGGGCAGCACCACCAGGCTGCCGCCCGCGAGCAGCGGGGCCAGGGTGTCGCGGATCGAGGCGTCGTAGCCCAGCGGTGCCAGCTGGAGCGCCACGGTGTCCGGGCCGAGGTCGTTGTCGCGCACCGTCGACCGCAGGTAGGCCCGCAGGGAGCGGTGCTCGACCAGCACGGCGTTGGGTGCGCCGGTGGAGCCGGAGGTGTGGCTGACGTAGGCCAGCGACCGGGGGTCCGCCGGCCCTTCGGGCAGCGGCGCGACGGGGTCAGCGGTCGCGTCCTCCCCGACCAGGACGGTGGGTCCGGGCACGGTGAACCGCCCGGCGAGGCGCCGGCTGGTCACCAGTGCCCGAGCGCCGTCCAGCAGCGCGGCGACCCGCTTGGGCGGCAGGTCGGTGTCCACGGTGAGGAAGGCGCCGTGCGCCCGCAGCACCGCCGCCATCGCGACGACCGCGTCCACGCCGCGCTCCAGCGCGATCCCGCAGACCACCTCGGGCCCGACGCCGTGGCCGCGCAGGACCTGGGCCAGCCGGTCGGCGCGCCGGACGAGGTCGGAGTGGGTGAGCACGCCGTCGGGGGTGACGACGGCCGGGTGGTCGTGGTGGCCGGCCGCGTCCAGCCCGCCCAGGTCGAGCCCAGGCCAGCCGAGCGCAGGTCGGTCGAGCACGGCCGTGTCGGCCCGACCCGTGTCAGTCGTGGACATGTCAGTCCCGCCCGGTCTGGTCGAAGGCGACGAAGCGCAGCTCGGAGCTGTACTTGGCGCCGGTGTGGTCGGTCAGCCACGCCTGCTCGGGGTTGGGCAGCATCTCCGACACGGTCAGCCGCGCCGAGGGGTCCTTGCGGGCCAGCCGGCGCGCGGCCTTGGCCAGCACGTTGACGTAGACGGGGCTGTCGAAGTCGACGTAGAACGGCCGCGGCTCGGCGGGGGAGACGATGAAGGCGTAGCGGGGCAGCTCGTGCTCGTCGCGCCACGCCCGCGCGCGCACGAACCGGCGGGCCTCGTGCTTCTCGGCCGCGAACTCCAGCGACTCCGCGGTGAACCGCCAGGTCTCGCGGGCGACCACCACGTTGTCGACGGTCACCCGCGGCGAGTGGTCGCCCGCCGCGCGGAGGCTGAACCGGTCCATGACCCGCGCGGTCAGCGCGTTGCCGAACACGTCGATCACCGGGAACACCGCGCCGTCGGGCAGCACCGCGACCAGGTCGCCGTCGCGCTCCTCGACCAGGACGTCCGCGCCCATCGCGGTGCGCGGGCGGTGCGGGTCGGCGGTGTGGTCGACCATGCCCACCAGGTAGTCCTGCGGCCGGTTGAGCGCCGGGCGGCTGCGGGTGTTCCAGCGCGGCGGCTGCTCCTTGGGCAGCATCGGCATCAGCCGGGGGCCGGGGTAGTCGACGTCGGTCTCGGCCAGCAGCTCGTCCTGGTCGGGGTGCTGCATCACGAACAGCGAGGCGCTCATGGTGTTCACGCCCACGTGCAGCTCGCCCAGCACCAGCTCGAACTCGCCGCGCTCGACCGCGGCCGCGTCCTCGGCGACGACGAACACGTCCGGGCTGATGTAGCGGGCGACGTTCCAGCCCGTGGCGGGCTCCTCGAAGGCCTCGCGGACCTGGTCGGCGATCTCCGCGGACGACAGCCGCACCCGCCGCGCGCCCTCGGGCGCGTCCACGATGGCCTCCCAGCGCCGCTGCAACTCGGCCTGCACGCGGTCGGCGTCGGCGATCGAGTCGGGGTGCGGCACCGGCAGGCACGCCATCCACAGGGACGCCAGGTCGACCACGGGACCCTTGGCGCGCAACGACTCGAACGCCTCCCGCAGGTGTCCCCGGGCGATCTCGGCGTACCGGTTGGTCATCCACCGCGCCGCCGTCAGGCACTGCGCCAGCGGGGTCAGCTCGTCCAGCACGGCCGAGCCCAGCCGGGCGGTCGCGGCCCGGCGCGAGTCGGAGTAGACCAGCGCGCGGTTGGCGGAGGTCTTCGCGCCCTTCTCGCGCTGCGCCGACGTCCGCGTGGTCTCCACGAAGTCGTTCTCCAGCGCGGACATCGCCTCCAGCAACGCGTCGGCGTCGCCCAGCGCCGCCCGCACCCGCTCCCGGCCGCGTCGCAGCACCTCGATCCGGTCCAGCGCCCACCCCCGCACCTCCGGGTCGCCGACCCGCTCGACGATGGCGCGCAGCGCCAGGTCGGGGTGGGCGCTGGCGGGGACGTCGATGCGCCAGGTGACCCAACGCCGGCGCACCAGCTCGTCCAGCGCGTCGAGCACGCCGTCCAGGTCGCGGCCGAGCCGTTCGGCGATCTCCACCGGCTGGTGGGCGCCGTCGCACAGCCGCAGCACGTCCTCCAGGCCGTCGGCCAGCGGGACGGCGGCGCGACCGGGCAGGCTCACCGCGCCGTCGGCGATCCTGGCGAACGACACCCGGCGCGGCGGCACCCACCGGCGCATCCCCGGCTCGGCGCCGATGACCTTGGCCAGCGCGTCGATGCCCCAGCTGGAGAAGTACACCTCCGAGCAGGCCAGGAAGTCCTCGCCCGGCACGGTGGTGATGCCGCGCGGGCCGTCCAGGTCCCAGCTGCCCCAGCCCACCGGGCCGAAGAAGCCGATGGTGTCGTTCTTGACGCAGAACCGCTGCCAGTAGTGCGCCACCAGCTCCTCGCGCTGCCGCGGCATGCTGGTGCGCCCCGCCGCGGTGGGCGTCCACGCCAGGAACGGCGCGATCCCCGAGCCGAGCACCGCCTTGTTCTGCCACGCCAGCGCCGTGCGGAACCTCGGCTGGGAGGCGATGTCCTGCAACTCGCGGGCCGTGCGCACCGCGGCCTCGTCGAAGAACGCCTCGAACTCCTCCCACTCCGGACCCGTCCACCGGTCGCGGGGCGGCACGTCGGTGAACTTGTCGGCGGCCACCCCCAGTCCCGGTGGGGCGAGGCGGAGCACACCGGCGGCCGGGAAACCCGTCCCGCGCAGGGCGAACTGGCTCCACAGCCGCCAACCGCCTCCGGGCAACAGCACCGTTCCAGCCACGCTGACCATCCCTTCCCAGCTCTCCCGAGGGCTTCGTCAGCCCCGCTGCCCCATCCGCTCGCGGAGGCTCCGCGGCCGCATGTCGGTCCACACCCGCTCGATGTGGTCGAGGCAGACCGCGCGCGGCCCCTCGGTCCCGTCGGCGACCCAGCCGGGCGGCAGGTCGCGGTCGGCGGGCCAGATCGAGTACTGCTCCTCGTCGTTGGTGACGACCCGGTACACCCGCTCGTCCTGTGTCATCGGCGCTCCCCGATCGGTCGGTCGCTCTGGTTGCCGGACCGACGATGCCGCCGGGCGGGGCGCCGCAGTAGAGAAGAAAGCGCAGACACGACGGCAACCGCGCCGTGCCGCTTCTTCCCTGGTGAGGGGCCTGTCCCGGCGAGCAGTCTTCGTGGCAACTCAGCTCGCAGGGAGGCCGACAGTGAACGAAGGCGCACCGCACACAGCGACGGACCACGGCGCGGTCTCCTCCGCGCAGCGGCGGCTGTGGTTCCTGGAACAGCTCACCCGTGGCTCCTCCGACAACCTGCTGCCGCTGGCGCTGCGCGTCCGCGGCGCGCTGGACGTGCCCGCGCTGGAGCGGGCGCTGGCCGGGATCGTCGAGCGCCACGAGGTGCTGCGCACCAGGTTCACCGCCGTGGACGGCGAGCCGGTTCCCGTGCTGGACCCGCCGGGCGCGGTCGTGCTGCGCCGCGTCGACGCCCGCGACCCGGAGGAGGTGTTCGCCCGCGAGCTGCGCCGCCCGCTGGACCTGGCGGCGGAGGCGCCGGTGCGGGCGGTGCTGGCGCGCCTGGCCGAGGACGACCACCTGCTGCTGCTGGTCGTGCACCACATCGCCGTCGACGGCTGGTCGTGGGACGTGCTGCTGCGCGAGCTCGACGCGGGGTACCGGGGCGAGGAGCTGCCCGCACCGCGTCACCAGTACGCCGACTTCGCCGCGTGGCAGAACCAGCGGCTCACGCCGGCGCGGGTCGAGCGTCTGCTGGCGCACTGGACCGGGCGCCTGACCGGGGTGGCGTCGCTCGCGCTGCCGACCGACCGCCCCCGGCCCGAGGTCTGGGACGGTTCCGTGGAGCTGGTGCGCTTCCGCGTGCCCGCCGACCTGCTCGCCCGCGTGGACGCCGCCGCCCGCGAGCGCCGGGCCACCCGCTACATGCTGCTGCTCGCGGTCTACCAGTCGTTGCTGGGCCACTACAGCGGGCGCACGGACATCGCGACCTGCACCACGATGGCCGACCGGAGCGGCCCGCTGGACGTGTCGAACCTGGTCGGGCCCTTCGTCAACACCGTGGTGCTGCGCTCGGACCTGGGTGGGCGGCCGTCGTTCGACGCCCTGCTGCGCCGGGTCCGCGACACCGTGCTCAAGGACCTCTCCCACGCCGAGGCGCCGTTCGACCGCGTGGTCGGCGCGCTGGGCATGGAGCGCGACCTGTCCCGCCACCCGCTGGCGCAGGCGTCGTTCACCCTGCTCAACACCGTCCACCAGCCGGCCGCCCTGCGCGGCCTGGACGCGACGCTGGTCGGGGCGCCGCTGGGCGGCACCGACATGGACGTGTTCCTCGACCTCAACCTGATGCCCGACGGCAGCCTCGCCGCCCGCCTCCAGTACGCCACCGCGCTGTTCGACGACGACACGATGCGGCAGTTCGCCGACGGGTTCCTGAGCCTGCTCACCGCCGTGCTCGACGACCCCGACGCACCGGTGGCCGACCTGGCCGCCGCCCTGCCTCCGCTGCCCGGCCGGGCATTGCTGGACTCCTGGGGCGGTCCCGCCGAGACGCCGGCGCCCGCCGCGCCGCTCGTGGTCCGCGGGCACGGTTCGGCCCCGGCGCTGGTGTGCGGCGACGACGTCGTCACCTACGACCGGCTCGACGCCCTGGTGGGCGGGCTGTCCGCGCTGCTGCGCGACTCCGGCGTGCGCCGGGGCGACGCGGTCGGCGTGTGCGTGCCCCGCGGCACGTGGTCGGTGGTGGCCATGCTCGCGGTGTGGCGCGCGGGTGGCGCGTACGTGCCGCTGGACCCGGCCCTGCCGCCCGACCGGCTGGCGTTCATGGTCGCCGACGCCGACGTGCGCTGCGTCGTCGGTGACGCCGACATCGCCGGGGTGCGCCGCGTGTCCGTGGCCGACGTCGTCCCCGACGCCACCGCGCCCGTCGTGACGCCGGACCCGTCCGACCTGGCCTACGTCATCTTCACGTCGGGCTCCTCGGGGCGGCCCAAGGCCGTCGGCGTCGAGCACGGCGCGCTGGCCGCGCACGTGGCCGCCGCCCGCGATCGCTACGGCGTCACCGCCGAGGACCGGGTGCTCGCGTTCTCCTCCTTCTCCTTCGACGCCTCCCTCGACCAGCTGCTGCCGGCGCTGACCAGCGGCGCGACGGTGGTCGTCCGGCCCGACGAGCAGTGGCTGCCCACGCGGGTCCCCGCGATCGTGGCGCGGCACGGCATCACCGTGGCCAACTTCCCGCCGACCTACTGGAGCGAGCTGGCGCTGTCGCTGACCGGCGGCGCGGGGCTGGAGTCGTTGCGGCTGCTCATCCTCGGCGGCGAGGCCGTCCCCACGGGGGCGCTGGCCGCCTGGCTGCGGCACGCGCCGCACGTGCGGGTGCTCAACGCCTACGGCCCCACCGAGACCGTGGTCACCGCCACCACCCACGAGCTCACCGACGCCGACCGCGTCCCCATCGGCCGGTCGCTGGGCGGCAGGCGCGTCCTCGTCGTCGACGAGCACGGTGACCCGGTCGGCCTCGGCGTCCCCGGTGAGCTGCTGGTCGGCGGACCGGAGCTGGCCCGCGGCTACCTCGGCCGCCCGGCGCTGACCGCCGAGCGGTTCGTCCCCGACCCGCGCGGCGGCCGGCTCTACCGCACCGGCGACCTCGTGCGCTGGGGGGCCGAAGGCGACCTGGAGTTCCTGGGCCGGGTCGACGACCAGGTGAAGATCCGCGGCTTCCGGGTGGAGCTGGGCGAGGTCGAGTCGGCGCTGTCGGGCTGCGCGGGCGTGCTGGCCGCGGCGGCGGCGGTCAAGGCCGACCCGCACGGCGGGCAGGTCCTCGTCGGCTACGTCGTCGGCGACGACTCCCTCCCCGGAACGGCCGCGCTGCGGGCGGAGCTGTCGCGCCGGCTGCCGCACTACGCGGTGCCGTCGGAGGTCGTTCGGCTCGACGCCCTGCCCGTGACGGCTTCCGGCAAGCTCGACCGCGCCGCCCTGCCGGACCCCAGGCCCGACCGCGCGGCCACCGGGGCCGCCTACACCGCGCCCCGCGACGACGTCGAGCGCGAGATCGCCCGCATCTGGGGCGAGGTCCTGGGCGTGGACGGCATCGGCATCGACGACGGGTTCTTCGACCTCGGCGGGCACTCGCTGCTCGCCACGATGGCCGTCTCCCGCATCGCCGAGCGCCTGGAGCGCGACGTGGAGCTGCGCACCCTGTTCGAGAACCCGCGCATCCGCGAGTTCGGCCCGCTGGTCGCCGCGGCCCGCCCGGTCACCACCGCCGGCGTCGTCCCGGTCGACCGCGGCGGTCCGCTGCCGATGTCCTTCGCCCAGGAGCGGCTGTGGTTCCTCGACCGCATGTCCGACTCCGGCGAGGACTACGTGCTGTGGTTCTCCTGGCGGGTGCGCGGGCCGCTGGACGCCGACGCCTGGGAAGCCGCGCTGGGTGACGTCGTCGCCAGGCACGAGGTGCTGCGCACCGCCCTGGTCGAGGTCGACGGGCACCCGGTGCAGCTCGTCCACGACGACGTGCCGGCGCCGCTGGAGCGCCACGCGTGCGCCGACGTCGAGGAGGTCCGCGCGCGGGCCAAGGAGTTCGCCGCGGCCCGCTTCGACCTCGACCGCCCGCCGCTGGTCCGCTCCGGCCTGTGGGAGCTGGGGCCCGACGACCACGTGCTGGTGCTGTCGTTCCACCACGTGGCCACCGACGGCTGGTCCAAGGACGTCGTCGTCGATGAGCTGACCCGCTCCTACGTCGCCCGCCTCGCCGGGCGCGCGGCCGACCTGCCCGACGTGCCCGTGCAGTACGGCGACTACGCGGTGTGGCAGCGCGGCCTGCTCGCGTCGGGCTCGCTGGACGCCCAGCTGGAGCACTGGCGGGCGGCCCTGGACGGCGTGCCCGTGCTGGAGCTGCCGACCGACCGCCCCCGCCCGGCCACCCGGTCGGCACGCGGCGGCGCGGTGGAGGTGCCGTTGCCGCGGGAGCTGGCCGCGGGCCTCGACGAGCTGGCCCAGCGCTGCGGCACGACCCGGTTCACGGTGCTGCTGGCGGTGTTCCAGGCGGTGCTGGCCCGCTGGTCGGGGCAGACCGACATCGCGGTGGGCACCCCGGTCGCCGGGCGCGGACGGGTGGAGCTGGAGCGGCTCATCGGGTTCTTCGTCAACACCGTGGTGCTGCGCTCGGACCTGTCCGGCGGACCGTCCTTCGTGGACCTCGTGGCGCGGGTGCGCGGCACGGTGCTGGGCGCCTTCGACAACCAGGACGTGCCGTTCGAGCGGCTGGTGGAGGAGCTGCGGCCCGAGCGCGACCCGTCGCGCAACCCGCTGTTCCAGGTGATGTTCGACGTGCAGGAGAGCGCGGTGTCCACCGGGATGGCCGCGCCGGGCCTGGAGTTCGAGGGCTTCACGCTGCCGTGGGAGTCGGCGAAGTTCGACCTGACGGCGACGTTCCTGCTCGACCCCGACCGGTTCTCGCTGGACGTGGAGTACAGCGCCGACCTGTTCGACGAGGTGTCCGCGGTGCGGCTGGCGGAGCACGTGACCCGCGTGCTGCGGGCCGTGGTCGCCGACCCGCACGCCGACGTCGCCCGCCTCGACCTGCTCTCCCCGCGGGAACGCGCCGCGCTGACCGCCGCGCCGGCGGTCGTGCCGACGCCGCCGCTGAAGGTCTCGGGGGACGCGGGGGACACCGCGCTGGTGTGCGGCGAGCGGACCGTGACCTACGGCGAGCTGGGCGCGCTGGTCGGCGGTCTCGCGTCGGCGCTGGCCGACGCGGGCGTGCGCCGCGGCGACCCGGTCGGCGTGTGCCTCGGCCGGGGCGTGTGGTCGGTGGCGGCGATGCTGGCGGTGTGGCGCGCCGGCGGCGCGTACGTCCCGCTGGACCCGAAGTTCCCGTTGGAGCGGCTGCGGTTCATGCTCGCCGAGGCGGGCGCGCGGCTGGTGGTCGCCGACGGCGGCACGGCGGGCGCGCTGGCCGGGCTGGATGTCGGGATCGTCCCCGTCGAGGGTGTCGTGCCCGCCTCGCGGCCCGCCGCTGGCGTGGACCCCGCCGGCGTGGACCCCGCTGGCGTGGACCTCGCCGACGTGGACCTCGCTGGCGTGGACCCGGCCGGCGTGATCTCCCTCGACGTGGACCCCGGCGACCTGGCCTACGTCATCTTCACCTCCGGCTCCACCGGGCGGCCCAAGGCCGTGGGCGTCGACCACGGCCCGCTCGCCGCGCACGTGGCCGCCGCCCGCGACCTGTTCCGCCTCACGTCCGCCGACCGGGTGCTGTCGTTCGCCTCGCTGTCCTTCGACGCCTCGCTGGAGCAGCTCCTGCCCGCGCTGACCGTCGGCGCCCGCGTGGTGCTGCGGCCCGACGAGGTGTGGTCGGTGGACGAGCTGGCCGCGGAGGTCCGCTCGCACGGCGTCACCGTCGCCGAGCTCACCCCGTCGTACTGGGAGGAGGTCGTGGCCCGCCTCGGCGACCTGGCCGGCGACCTGGCGTCGCTGCGGCTGCTGGTCACCGGCGGCGAGGCGCTGCCCGCCACCCCGCTGGGCCGCTGGTTCGAGCTGCTGCCGCACGTCCCGGTGGTCAACACCTACGGCCCCACCGAATCCGTCATCTCCGCCACCGCCCACGTGGTCACCGCGCCGGTCGCAGGCCGCGTCCCCATCGGCGTCGCGCTGGGCGCGCGCACCCTGCACGTGGTCGACACCCTCGGCCGGCCGGTGCCCGACGGCATTCCCGGCGAGCTCCTCGTCGGCGGACCGGAGCTGGCCCGCGGCTACCTCGGCCACCCCGACCTGACCGCGGAGCGGTTCCCGGCCAACCCGTTCGGCGCGGGCCGCGTCTACCGCACCGGCGACCTCGTGCGCCGCCTGCCCGGTGGGGAGCTGGAGTTCCTCGGCCGGGTGGACGACCAGGTCAAGATCCGCGGGTTCCGCATCGAACCCGGCGAGGTCGAGGCGGTGCTCCAGGGCTGCGCCGGTGTGCGCGGCGCGGCCGTCGTGGTCCGCGAGGTCCGGGGCGACCGCGCCCTGGTCGCCTACGCCGCCGGGGACCACCTCGACGGCGACCGGCTCGCCGCGTGGTGCCGCGACCGGCTCCCCGCCTACCTGGTGCCCTCGGCGTTCGTCGTGCTCGACGCCCTGCCGCTGACCGTGCAGGGCAAGCTCGACACCGCCGCGCTGCCCGACCCCGAGGTCCCCGCGACGGCCGAGTTCGTCCCGCCCACGTCACCCACCGAGGTGGTCCTCGCCCAGATCTGGGCCGAGGTGCTCGGGGTGGAGCGGGTCGGCCTGCACGACGACTTCTTCGCGCTGGGGGGCCACTCCATGCGCGCCGTGGCCGCCGCCTCCCGGGTGCGCGCCGCGTTCGACTGCGCCATCGCGGTGCGCGAGCTGTTCGAGAACCCCACCGTCGCGCTGCTCGCGGCCGAGGTGGAACGCCTGCTGGTCGAGCAGATCTCCGCGATGAGCGACGACGAGATCGACCTGTCCCTGTCGCTTGACGCCGCATTCTGAGACGAACCGGACGGAGCCCGTCATGACCACCTCGGAGATCAACCCCACCCGTTCCGGTCTGTCCCCGGCGGCCCGCGCGCTGCTGGAGCGGCGCCTGCGCGGCCTCACCGCCGCGCCGACCGGCATCCCCCGCCAGGAGCCGCGGCCCGGACGAGCACCCCTGTCCGCGGCGCAGCAGCGCCTGTACTTCCTCGACCAGCTCGCACCGGGCGGCACCGAGTACCTGATGCCCGCCGCGTGGCGGTTGACCGGCCCGCTCGACGCCGCCGCGCTGGCGGGCGCGGTGGACGACCTCGTCGCCCGGCACGAGCAGCTGCGCGTGGTCTTCCCCGCCGAGGACGGCGTGCCGTTCCAGCGGGTCCTGCCGCATGGCGCGCCGATGGCGGTGGTCGAGGCCGACGCCGACGACGTCGCCGGGACCGTGCGGGCCGCCGCCGTGCGCCCGTTCGACCTGGCCGCCGAACCGGCCTTCCAAGCCACGTTGGTGCGCGTCACCGGCACCGACCACGTGCTCGTGCTGGCGATGCACCACATCGTCACCGACGGCTGGTCGCTGGACGTCCTCGTGCGCGACCTGCGCGAGCTGTACCGGGCCCGCCTGGCGGGCGAGGCGCCACGCCTGACGCCCACCCCGATCGAGTACACCGACTACGCGGTGTGGCAGCGCGCCGCCGACGAGACCGCGGACTTGGAGCACTGGCGCACCGCGCTGGCCGGGCTGACGCCGCTGGAGCTGCCCACCGACCACCCGCGCCCGAAGGAGCGCTCGCACGAGGGCGCCGTGCACACCGTCGAGCTGCCCGCCGACCTGGCGGCGGCCGTCACCGCCGCCGACGCCACCCCGTTCACCACGATCATGGCCGCGTTCCAGGCCGCGCTGGGCTTCCACAGCGGGCAGGACGACGTCGCGATCGGCACCATCACCGCCAACCGCGACCGCGCCGAGACCGAGGGGCTGGTCGGGTTCTTCGTCAACACCCTGGTCATGCGCGCCGACCTGTCCGGCGAGCCCACCTGCGCGCAGGTCCTCGACCGCGCCCGGGAACGGGTGCTGGGCGCGCTGAGCCACCAGTCCCTGCCGTTCGAGCGCGTCGTGGACGAGCTGAGCCCCGAGCGCGACCTGTCGCGCAACCCGCTGTTCCAGGTCCTGTTCGCCTACTCCGAGTCCGGCGGCGGCGCCTTCTCGCTCGGGGGGACCGTGGCGCGGGCGTTCCCGATCGCGCTGACCACGGCCAAGTTCGACCTGTCCCTGGAGGCCGTCGGCCACGACGGCGGCTACCGGTTGGCGTTCGTCTACCGCCCCGACCTGTTCGAGCACGACTCCGTGGCGCGGCTGGCCGACCACACCGTCGCCGTGCTGCGGGCGTTCTTCGAGCGTCCCGACGAGCCGCTGGGCTCGGTGCAGCTGCTGGGGGAGGCCGAGCGCGCGTTCCTGCTCGGCCCGGACGGTCCGGCGGCCTCCGGCGCCGCGGCGGGCCTGCCGCGGCTGGTCCTCGACCGGGTGGCCGACCACGTCGCCGCCACCCCGGACGCGATCGCCGTCACCGGTGGCGGCCGGTCGCTGACCTACGCCGAGCTCGACGCCCGTGCCACGGCGCTGGCCTCACGGTTGCGGGCGCTGGGCGCCGGCCGGGAGAGTCTGGTCGGGGTGTGCCTGGCGCGCACCGCCGACCTGGCGGTGGCCCTGCTGGGCGTGTGGCGCGCCGGCGCCGCCTACCTGCCCCTGGACCCGCGCCACCCGCGGCAGCGCGTGGAGTTCACCGTCGCCGACGCGGGCGTGTCGCTGGTCGTGGCCGACGACACCGGCCGCGCCGCGCTGGACGGCCTGCCCGTCACCCTGGTCGACCCGGACGGACCCGGGGTGGACACCGCCTCGGTGGAGGTGCGAGCCGACGACCTGGCCTACGTCATCTACACCTCGGGGTCCACCGGCAAGCCGAAGGGCGTCGAGGTCACGCACGCCAACGCCGCCTGGCTGTTCGACGCCGCCGACCGGATGTTCGACTTCGGCCCCGGTGACGTGTGGTCGCTGATGCACTCCGCGGCGTTCGACTTCTCCGTGTGGGAGCTGTGGGGGCCGCTGAGCAGCGGCGGTCGCGTCGTGGTGCTCACCGGCGAGGAGACCCGCGACCCCGACGCCGTGCACCGGGTGCTGCGCGACGAGGGCGTCACCGTGCTCAGCCAGACCCCGGCCGCCTTCAAGGGCCTGCGCGCGCACCTGGCGCAGCACGGGCACACCTTCGACGGGCTGGCGCTGCGCACCGTCGTGTTCGGCGGGGACGCCTTCGACACCCGCGACTACCGCGACTGGTTCACCGCGCCGGGCCGCAAGCCCGCGCTGGTCAACATGTACGGCATCACCGAGACCACGGTGCACGTCACCTACCGGCTCATCACCGAGGCCGACGTCACCGCGGGTGACGGCGCGGAGCGCTCGCCCATCGGCCGTCCGCTGCCCGGCCAGCACGGCTACGTGCTGGACCGCCACGGTCGCCTGGTTCCGGTGGGCACGGTCGGCGAGCTGCACATCGCGGGCGGCGGCGTGGCCCGCGGCTACCGCAACCGGCCCGAGCTGACCGCCGAGCGCTTCCCGCGCGGCCCGCTGGGCGGGCGCGTCTACAAGACCGGCGACCTGGTGCGGGTGCTGCCCGACGGGCAGCTCGGCTACGTCGGCCGCGCCGACAACCAGGTCAAGATCCGGGGCTTCCGCATCGAGCCCGGCGAGGTCGAGAGCGCCCTCAGCGGCTGCCCGGGCATCGCCGACGCCACCGTCGTCGCCCAGCCGGGACCGCAGGGCGCGCGCCTCGTCGGCCACGTCGTGCTCGCCGAGGGCGCCCGGCTGGACCCGTCCGCGCTGCGCGACCGGTTGCGCGCGAGCCTGCCCGACTACATGGTCCCCGCGCTGTTCGTCCGCCACGACCGGCTCCCGCTGACCTCCAACGGCAAGGTCGACCGCGCGGCCCTGGCCGCCGTCGAGGCGGGCGGCGTGCGCACCCAGCCCGACCACGTGCCGCCGCGCACCCCGACCGAGCGGGCGCTCGCCGCCATCTGGGCGGAGGTCGTCGGCGCCGACCGGGTCGGCCTGGGCGACAACTTCTTCGACCTGGGCGGCGACTCGATCCTCGCCCTGCGCGTCGTCGGCCTCGCCCGCGCGGCCGGCCTCGGGCTGAGCGTGGCCGACCTGTTCCGCGCCCGCACGCTGGGCGACCTCGTCGCGCTGGCGGGCGCCGCGCAGGACGAGCCGGAGCCGGTCGAGCCGTTCTCGCTGCTCGACCCGGCCGACCGCGCCCGGCTGCCGGAGGGCCTGGTCGACGCCTACCCGCTGACCATGCTCCAGGCGGGGATGCTGCACGAGATGCTGGCCGACCCGCACCGCGCGGCCTACCACAACGTCACCGACCTCAAGATCACCGTCCCGGAGGGCTTCGACCTCGCCGCGTTCCAGGCCGCCGCCGACGAGGTGGTGCGCCGGCACGACATCCTGCGGACGTCCATCGACCTGGTGGGCTTCCGCGAGCCGCTGCAACTGGTGCACCCCGCCGCCGAGCTGCCGATCGGCTACTCCGACCTGCGCGGCCTGTCGCGCACCGAGCAGCGCGCGGCGCTGCGCCGGTTCGTCGACGCCGAGTTCGCCCGCCGCTTCGACCTGGCCGCGCCGCCGCTGGTGCGCATCCACCTGCACCGGCTCACCGAGCACGAGCTGAGGCTCACCCTCACCGACTGCCACGTGGTGCTCGACGGCTGGAGCCTCACCTCGCTCATCGCCGACCTGCTCGACCTGCACCGCCAGGCCGTCGAGGGGCGCACGCCGCAGCTGCCGCCGTCGCCGCGCTTCGCCGAGTACGTCGCGCTGGAGCTGGCCGCGCTGGAGTCGCCGGAGGGCCTGGAGTTCTGGCGCGACGAGCTGGAGGAGTTCCGGCCGGTGCGCTTCGGCCACCGCGAATCGCGGTCGGACGAGGTCATCCACGAGGTGCGCCGCTCCTTCGGCGGGCTCACCGAGGCCATCGGGCGGCTGGCGACGCTCGCGGGCGTGCCGCGCCGCACGGTCCTGCTGGCCGCGTTCCACCACACCATGAGCCTGTTCGCCGAGCCGGGCGACCCCGTCGGCGGCCACTCCATCGGCCTGGCCACCAACGGCAGGCCCGAGCAGGAGGGCGCGGACCGGATGCGCGGGCTGTTCCTCAACACCGTGCCGTTCGGCGTGCGCCGCACCGGCGTCACCTGGTTGGACCTGGTGCGCGACACCTTCGTCGCCGAGCAGGACATGCTGCCGCACCGCCGCGTCCCGCTGGCGCGCATGGCGCGCTTCCGCCCCGGCGAGCCCAACCTCGTCGAGGTGATCTTCAACTACGTCAACTTCCACCGGCTCACCAGCGACACCTGGGAGGAGTCGCTGGAGATCGCCCGCACCATGTTCCCGCTGCTGGTCAACACCAGCGTCAACGGCTTCACCCTGGACGTCGACCCCACCCGCGTCGACCCGGCCACCGCCGAGCAGCTCGCCGACGTCTTCCGCGACCTGCTGGAGACGATGGTCGCCGACCCGGAGGGGCCCGTCACCCGGCCCACGATCGCGGGCGCGGCCCGTGACCGGGACCTGGAGTGGTCGCGCGGCCCGGTCGTCCCGCCCGCCGGCACGCCGTTCCACCACCGCGTCGCCGCCCAGGACCGGGACGCGGTCGCCGTCACCCACCTGTCCGAGGCGGGACCGGTCGACCTGGCCTACGGCGAGCTGAACGACCAGGCGCTGCTGCTCGCCGGGCACCTCAAGGCGCTGGGCGTCGGCCCCGAGACCGTCGTCGGCCTCTGCGTCGACCGCGGTCCCGACCTGGTGCGCGCCGTCCTCGGCGTGCTGCACGCGGGCGGCGCCTACCTGCCGATGGACCCGCAGCTGCCCGCGGACCGGCTGGCGTTCATGGCCCGCGACAGCGGGATGCGCGTGCTGCTCACCCAAACGCCGCTGGTGGGCGTCGTCCCGTTCGACGGCCACACGACGCTGCTGGACCGGCCGCTGCCCGCGGACACGACGCCGCTGTCCGCAGTGGACGACGTGGACGGGGAGTCCGCCGCCTACGTCATCTACACCTCCGGCTCGACCGGCACCCCCAAGGGCGTGGTCATCCCGCACCGCGGGCTGGCCAACATGGTCGAGGGACAGCGGGACCTGGTCGAGCCGGGCCCCGCCGACCGGGTGCTCCAGTTCGCCTCCGCGAGCTTCGACGCCTCCATCCTGGAGATGACGTGGTCGCTGGCCAACGGCGGGCGCCTGTGCACCGCGCCCAAGGAGGCGCTGCGGCCCGGACCCGACCTCGCCCGCACCCTGCGCGAACTGCGGGTCACCGCGGGCATGCTCCCGCCCAGCGCGCTGGCGGTCATGCAGGGCGAGGAGTTCCCGGACCTGGCCACCCTCCAGGTCGCGGGGGAGGCGTGCCCCGCCGAGATCGCCGACGCCTGGTCGCGCGGGCGCCGCTTCCACAACGTCTACGGCCTCACCGAGACGTCGGTGTGGTCCACCGCGCAGGTGTGCGAACCCGGCGGCGGCAGGCCGTCGATCGGCTTCCCCATGCGCAACACCACGATGCACGTGCTGGACCCGGACATGCAGCCGGTGCCCGTCGGCGTCCCGGGCGAGATCCACCTGGGCGGCCTGGCCACCGGCCGCGGCTACCTCGACCGGCCCGGCCTCACCGCGGCCACCTACGTGCCCGACCCCTTCGGCCCGCCCGGCTCGCGGCTGTGCCGCACCGGCGACCTGGGCAGGCGCCGTGCCGACGGCTCCGTGGAGTGGATCGGCCGCCGCGACTCCCAGGTCAAGCTGCGCGGCTTCCGCATCGAGCTGGGGGAGGTGGAGCACGCGCTGGGCGAGGTGCCCGGGATCGCCCAGGCCGTGGTGCTGCTGCGCGACCTGCCCGGCGGACCGGCGCTCGTGGCCTACGTCGTCGGCGACGTGTCCGATGTGGACGCGCTGCGGCAGGCGCTGCGCGCGAAGATGCCCGCCTACATGGTGCCCGCGCGGTTCGTCGTCCTCGACGCCATGCCGATCAACCGCAGCGGCAAGGTCGACCGCGGCGCGCTGCCCCTGCCCGGCAGCGGTCGCGGCGACAGCGGCGCCGACTACGTCGCCCCCTCCACCCCGGTCGAGGTGGTGCTCGCCGAGGTCTGGCGCGACGTGCTCGGCCTGGCCGAGATCGGCGTGCACGACGACTTCTTCCGCATCGGCGGCAGCTCCCTGTCCACGGTGAAGGTCGCCGCCACGGCCCGCGCCAAGGGCGTGCCGGTGTCGGTGCGCGACCTCGTGGAGCGCCCGACCATCGCCCAGCTCGCCGCACAGGTCCACCGCGCGGCCCGCGGTGACGCACCCGCCGAGGTGCGCTCGGAGGTCCGGCTGCGCGACGGTGACGGCGCCCCGCTGTACTGCGTGCACCCCACCGGCGGCAGCGCCGCCTGGTTCGTGCCGCTGGCCAGGGCGCTGCCCGAGGGACCCGTCCTGGCGTTCCAGGCCCGCGGCCTGCTCGGCGGCGTGGACCCCACGACCGTGCCGGGCATCGCGGCGAACTACGTGGCGGAGATGGCGGGCGACGGACCGCACGCCGTCCTGGGCTGGTCCATGGGCGCCAACCTCGCCCTGGAGATGGCCACCCAGCTCCACGAGCGGGGACGTGCCGCCGAGCCGCTGGTGCTCGTCGAGCCGTACCTGCCCAACGAGGCCGCACGCACCCGCCTGCTGGGGGTGGCCGGCGACCTCGCCGGGGCGCTGGAACTGCGCGACCGGGTGCGCGCGCTGCCCCCGTCCGACGAGCGCGACCGCGCCGTCACCGAGCTGGAGGAGACCCTGCTGGGCGCCGGGATGTCGCCCAGCGAGGCCGACCTGGTGGAGGACGCGCCCATCGAGGTGTGGCACTCCCTGCTGGCCGCGCTGGCCGACTACGAGCCCCGTCCCCACCCCGGCCACGTCCACCTGGTCGTCGGCTCCGAAGCCGCCGCGATGCCCGACGGCGAGCTGATGCCGGGCCTGGACGTCGGCTTCGCCGAGTACGTCGAGCGCTGGCGCTCCCTCGCCCTGGGCGGCCTGACCGTCCACGTCTCGCCGGGCGACCACATGACCATCCTCGCCGAGCCCAACACCCGCGCGTTCGCGGACCTGCTCGGCGCGATCAGGGCGGAGGCACGCCGATGACCGCGACACTGGAACCCGTCCGGCACGCGCCGGGGTTCACCGAGCGCTACCTGCTCGACCCGGACGTGAACGCCGACCCGTACCCCTACCTCAACTCCCTGCGCGACCACGGGCCCGTCCGCTGGAGCCCGCTGCACCGGGCCTGGCTGGTCACCGGGCACTCCCAGCTCACCCGCGTGCTGCGGGAGCCGGCGGCCTCCGCCGCCCGCGTCGGCCCGATGATGGACGCCGTGCCCGAGGGCGCCCGCGGTGACGCCGAGCGCGCGTTCGACATCCTGTCCCGCTGGATGGTGTTCACCGACGCCCCCGACCACCGGCGGCTCCGGCAGGTGTTCCAGGAGCAGTTCTCGGCCCGAGCGATCAACCGCTACCAGGCGCTCATCGAGCGCGTCACCCGCGCCCTCCTGGCCCGCCGTGCCGTCCCGGGCCGGATCGGCGACCTCGCCGCGGACGTGGCCAAGCCCCTGCCCGCGCTGGTGTTCGCCCGCTGGCTGGGCGTCCCGCAGCAGCACAGCGCGTCGTTCTGGTACTGGAACGCCAGGGTCGGCGACCTCGTGCTCGGCGCGGCGCAGGAGGAGCGCGAGTACCGCACCTCCCTCCAGTCGCTGGTGAACCTGGAGGACTACCTCGCCGACCTGGTGCGGCAACGCCGCGCCGAGCCCCGGGACGACCTCATCAGCGCGGTGCTCGCGGGCGGGCAGGTCGGTGACGGCGTCAGCGAGGTCGAGTTCATCGGGATGCTCACCCAGATGGCCTTCGCGGGCGGCGAGACCACCAGCAACCTCATCGCCAACGCAGTGCGCGCCCTGCTGCTGCACCCCGACCAGCTGGCCGCCGTCCGCGAGGACCCGGAGCTGGCGCGTGCCGTGGTCGAGGAGGCCATGCGGTTCGACGGGCCGTCCAAGATGTCCATCCGCGTCGCCTCGCGCGACTTCGAGCTGGACGGCGACACCGTCCGCGGCGGCGACCGGCTCTTCCTGGTCTCCGCCGCCGCCAACCGCGACCCGGACCGCCACCGCGACCCCGACCGGTTCCTGGTCACGAGGTCCGACACCTCGCACGTGGGCTTCGGGTTCGGCGCCCACTTCTGCATCGGCGCCGCGCTGGCCCGCATGGTCGCCCGCTCGGCGCTGGAGGTCCTCATCACCGAGTACCCGGGCCTGCGCCTCGCCGGCACGCGCCACTCCTGGCAGCTGTCCCTGCTCAACCGCAGCCTCACCGCGCTGCCCGTCCGCTACTGAGCCCCGCAGGCGAGGAAGAAGGTCTCCGCTATGGCTACCACGTTGGCAGGTGCGGGTTCGCGCCTGTGGGCCCCCGCCCGGCTCCGCTCGTTCCGCCTGTTGTGGGCGGGGCAGGCCCTGTCCCTGCTCGGTGACGGGTTCAGCTACATCGCGTTCGCCTGGATCACGCTGGACCTGACCGGGTCCACGCTCATGCTCGGCTACGTCCTGGCGGCGCAGGCCGTGCCCCGCGCGCTGCTCACCCTCGTGGGCGGTTCGCTGAGCGACAGGTGGTCGCCTCGGCGGCTCATGGTCGTGTCGAGCTGGGCGCGGGCGGGGGTGATGGCGGGGGTCGCAGTGGCGGGCTTCTCGGGCACCCTCGGGTTCTGGGTGCTGTGCGCCGCCGCGGCGGTGTTCGGCGCGGTGGACGCCTTCTTCCAGCCCGCGCGCGTGTCGATCCTGCCCTCGGTGGTGGCCGCCGACGTGCTGCCCGCCGCCAACGCGCTGCTCGGCTCCGGGGTGAAGGTCGCCTCGGTCCTCGGCCCGGCGGTCGGCGGCGTGGTGGTCGCCGCTTCCAACGCCAACTACGCCTTCCTCGTCGACGCGCTGTGCTTCGCGCTGTGCGCGCTGTGCGTGTCCGCGGTGCGCACGCTGCCCCGCGAGCAGGAGGAGGACGCCGGCGGTGGCGCCGAGGCGGGCGACTCGCTGTGGGCGCGGATCAAGGAGGGCCTGCGGTACGTGTGGGCCGACCCGCGCATCCGGACCGTCCTCGTCGTCGACATGGCCGTGACGTTCTGCTACGCCGGGCCGTTCACGGTCGGCTTCGCCAACCTCGCCCGCAACGAGGTCGAGGGCGGCTCCGCCACGATGGGCCTGCTCAACGGCGCCCTCGCGGCCGGCGCGATGCTCGGCACGCTCGTCGGCGGCGCCGTGGGCACCCGGCCCCGGGTCGGGCTCCTGGTGGCAGCGCTGGCCGGGTGGCTCGCGGTGGGCATGGCCGCGCTGGGCGCCGTCGACCAGGCCGCGGTGGCCGTCGGGACCGTGCTGGCGATGGGGTTCGGCATCGGCTTCCAGGGCGTGTTCGGGGTGAGCTGGATCCAGCGCAACATCAAGGGCTCGGTGCTGAGCCGGGTCATCTCGGTGGACATGGTGCTCGGCTACGCGGTCGCGCCGCTGTCGCTGGTGGTGTGCGGCGCGCTGGCCGAGCGGAACACCGCGGTGATGTTCGGCGGCACGGCGGTGATCCTCGTCGTGACCGCTCTGGGCGTGCTCGCCTCCAAGCCGGTGCGCGAGATGCGCTGACCCACGCAGCCGGCGCTATCCCCGCCCCATCCCGCCGCTGTCCGCTCGTTCGCGGCAGGTGGATAGGTCGGGGATTCCGCCGTGATAGCCGCGGTGCCGATCCTTCGTTCGAACCCAGTCTCAACGCGATGTCATCCGTCGTAGTCGCTTGGGGGCGAACATGGAGCAGAGCTGTGCTGTCGTCAGGGCGCTGGTGCCCGTGGCCGTGGTGGCCAGGGACCCGATGCTGGAGGCGGGGGCGGCCAGTGCGTTGCGCGGGCACCCCGAACTGGTGGTGGTGCCCGCGGACGACGCCGAGGCCGCGCACGTCACGGTCGTGATGGTGGACGAGGTCGATCGCGCGGTGCTCGACCTCGTCCGGACGCGGCGCGGCGCCGTGGTGCTGGTGGTGGCCGACCTGACGCCCGCGCAGGCCCTGCACGCGGTGCTGAGCGGCGTGCGCGGCCTGCTGCGCCGCCGGGACGCGGGCGCGGAGCGGTTGGCCCGCGCGGTGCTGGCCGCCGCGGCGGGGGACTGCACGGTCCCGCCCGACCTGCTCGACCAGCTGCACGGCACCGAGGCGGCGCCGTCCGGGTCCGTCCTGGCCGGGGCCGGGCTGAGCGAGCGGGAGCGCGCCGTGCTCAGCCTCGTCGCCGAGGGCCACGAGACCGGGGAGATAGCGAAGAAGCTGTGCTACTCGCCCCGGACCGTCACCACGGTGGTGCACGACATCACCTACCGGTTCCGGCTGCGCAACCGCGCGCACGCCGTGGCCTACGCGCTGCGGGCGGGTCTGCTGTGACCGGCGTGCGGGTGCACGTCACCGCGGTGGGCCCGGTGGCGCGCGACGTGGCCGAACGCCTGCGCGGCGCGGGGATGGTCCTGGTCGACGCGCCTGGCCCGGACGTGGTCGTCGTGCTCGCGGCGAAGACGGTGGACGAGGCGCTGGACGCCTGCCCCGCCGTGTTCCGGCCCGGCCACGACCGGCTGCTGGTCCTGGCCGACTCCTTCGACCCCGCCGGGGTGCTGCGGGCCGTGCGGATGGGCGCCAGCGCGGTGCTCTGCCCGGTGGCCTCGCCGGTGTCGCGCCTGGTCGCGGGCGTGCACTCGGCCCTGCACGGCGACGGCGTCGTGCCCTACCAGGCCTTGGTGCGGCTGCTGGGCAGGTCCGGCGACGGGGCGATGGTCGAGGTCGAGGCGCTCACCGCCAAGCAGACCGCCGTGCTGCAGCTCATGGCCGACGGTCTCGGCAATTCCGCGATAGCGCGGGCGCTGGCCTGCTCGGAGCACACCGTCAAGAACGTCATCTACGAGCTGACCGCCCGGCTGCGGGTGCGCAATCGGGCGCACGCGGTGGCGCACGCGGTGCGGCTGGGGCTCATCTGAGCTGGTCAAGGCGCGTGTGCGGTGCCTATCGCGGCCGGCGTGAGCCGTGATAGCCGGGGGATAAATGGCGTGATAAGGGCGGGATTGGCTCTCCTCATACATTTTTCTCAACACCGAAGAACAAACCGGATCGGAGAGAAAAATGAACTTCCCCGTCATCGCGAAGAGCGCTGTTGTTCTTGCCGCCGTCACCGTCGCCACGATGTTCGGCGGCCAGAGCGCACTGGCCGAGGGCTCGAACCCGTGGGACGCCGCGCCGGTCTCGACCGAGGGCTCGAACCCGTGGGACGCCGCGCCGGTCGCCACCGACGGCTCCAACCCGTGGGACACCGCGCCGGTCGCCACCGACGGCTCCAACCCGTGGGACACCGCGCCGGTCACGACCGACGGCAGCAACCCGTGGGACTAGGTCCAACGCCGACCCCGGAACAGCACCGCAGGTCCCACCGGAACCACCACGCCACCCACGCCACCCACGCCGACGCACCGCCCGCCGCGTGACGAACCGCGGCCGTCCTCTCCGGCCCTAAGCGGGGACCTGCGCCTCCATCAGAGCGAGGTCCCGCCGCACCACCGCCGCCCCCTCGTGGTCCATGATGCGCTCCCGCACGGCGATCGACTGCCCGAAGTAGTCCCGCGCGGTGTCGTGCCGCCCGGCCGCGGCGTTGACCTCGCCGAGGTTGTGCAGCAGGTGGCTCTCACCGATCACGTCCCGGTTGGCGCGCACCATCTCCAGCACCTCCGACAGGGTCCGCTCCGCCCGCGCGTGCTCGCCGCGGTGCAGCTGCACCTGGCCGATGCGGCGCATCGTGGTGGCGATCCCGCCGGTGTAGCCGACCGAGCGGCAGATGTCCATCGCCTCCGCCAACTGCTCCAGCGCCTCGTCGCCCTGCCCGGTGCGCATGAGGATGTGGGCGCGTTGCGTGAGCACGATCGCCCGCCCCACCACGTCGTCGACCTGCCCGAAACCGCGCAGCGCGCTCTCGTACAGCTCCAGCGCGCCCGCGTCGTCACCCGCCTGCCGGGTCAGCAGACCGAGGTCGCGGTGGCACAGCGCCTGCCCCAGCGGATCGCCGATCCCGGTGAACAGCTCCACCGCCTCGGTCAGCGCCGCCCTCGACTCCGCGGGACGTCCCCGGTTGATGTGCAGCGTGCCCAGCGACGCCAGCAACGCCGCGGTGCCGCGGGTGTTGCCGGCCGCCCTGGTGGCGCGCAACGCCTCGTCGTGGCTGTGCTGCCAGTCGTCGAGGTGCCCGCGTGCCTCGAACACGGTGACCGCGGTGACCGCGAGGTCCCAGCACAGCTCGTCCATGCCGATCCTGGCCGCCTGCGCCACCGCCGCGCGCAGGTTCGGCAGCTCGCCCTCCAGCCACTCGATCGGGTGTTCCAGCAGCCGCGCCACGTGGTCGGCGGGCGGGAGCCAGCGCGGCGCGTCGCCGTGCAGCGCGGTGAAGTCGCCGCCGTACACGCCGCGGTGCGCGCGCTCCGCCAGCGCCAGCCAGCCGCCCAGCACGCGCTCCTGCACCAGCCGGTGCTCCTCGGCGTCCAGTGTGGACAGTTGCTCGCGGGCGAACAGGCGGATGATGTCCTGGAACCGGTAGCGGAAGCCGCCCGAGCCGTCGACCGAGACCACGTCGAGCATCTGGACGTCCACCAGGGGTTCGATCAGGTCCGACGGGTAGGGGCGGTCGTCGTCGAGCACCGCGCCCGCCACCCAGCCCGGCAACGACGGCCCCTCGGCCAGGCTCAGCAGGCCGAACAGCCGCCGCGTCGGCCGGTCGAGCCCGTCGTGGGTCAGCGACAGGCTCGCCCGGATCGTCATCTCGCCGTGCGCCAGCTCGTCGAGCCGATGCCGCTCGCTGGCCAGCCGGTGCACCATCGACGCCAGCGACCAGTGCGGCCGCGCCGCCAGCCTCGCCGCGACGATGCGCAACGCCAGGGGCAGCCCGCCGACGGTGCGCACCAGCGCCTCGGCGGCCTCCCGCTCACCGGACACCCGGTCCTCGCCGATGACCCGGCCCAGCAGTTCCAGCGACTGGTGCGGGTCCAGGAGGTCCAGTTCGAGGTGGCGCGCCCCCGGCAGGCCGGTCAGCCGCGACCGGCTCGTCACCACCACCGCGCACGTGCCGCTGCCCGGCAGCAGCGGCAGCACCTGCCGCTCGCTGACGGCGTTGTCCAGCACGACCAGCACCCGACGATCCGCCAGCAGCGTCCGGTACATCTCCGTGCGCGCCGCGAGATCGGCCGGGATCATGGAGCCGGGGATGCCCAGCGCCTGGAGGAACCGGCCGAGCACGTCGGCCGACTGGCCGGCGTCGCCGTAGGTGCCGCGCAGGTCGCAGTACAGCTGGCCGTCCGGGAAGTGCTCCTCCGCGATGCGGTGCCCGATGTGGGCGGCCAGCGTCGACTTGCCGACGCCCGGCCTGCCGATGACCACCACGACGCCGATCGCCCGCCGATCCCGCCGGCCGGTGAGCACCTCCTCCGCGGTGCGGATCAGCGCCTCCCCGCCGATGAAGTCGGCCGTGTCCGCCGGCAGTTGCCGGGGCACCGCCCTGGACGGTGTCGCGTCGACGTGGGGGGTCGGCGGCTGATCACGCTCGGGCGCCGGGCGGCGCAGCAGCGAGGCGTCACCGGCGTGGATCGCCCGCTCCAGCCCCCTCAGCTCCTCGCCGGGCTCCAGGCCGAGCTCCTCCACCAGCAGGTCGCGGCCGGCGCGGTACACGTCCAGCGCCTCCGCCTTGCGCCCCGACCGGTACAGCGCCAGCATCAGCAGCGCGCGCGGCCGCTCCCGCAGGGGGTGCTCGTGCACCAGCCTGCCGATCTCCCCGACCAGTTCGTGGTGCCGGCCGAGTTCCAGGTCGATGCCGAGATACGTCTCCACGGCGTTGAGCCGGTCCTCGTCCAAGCGCAGAGCCCTGGTGCGCAGGGAGCGGCCCGACAGCCCGCTCAGGCACGGCCCGCGCCACAGGCCCACCGCGGCCCGCAGCACCTCGGAGGCTTCCGCCAGGGCCCCGCGCTTGGCGGCGGCTCGCGCCTCGGCGACCGCGCGGGTGAACTCGTGGACGTCCAGCGCCGTGTCCGGGACGCGCAACTGGTAGCCGGGAGGGCGGGTCACGATCGACACCTCCACGCCGGCGTCGGAGAGCGTCTTGCGCAGCCGTGACACGCAGATCTGCACCTGGGTGCGCGCGGTGTCGGGCGGGTGGACCTCCCACAGGGTGTCGACCAGGTGATCGGTGCTGACCACCTTGTTCGCCTCCACCAGCAGGGAGGCCAGGATGATCTGCTGCCGACCCGGCGGGATGCGCACCGGACCGCCCGCGCCCGCGACCTCGATCGGCCCCAGGACCCTGAACACCAGGTGGTCGCCGATGGACGCCACCCGAATCCCGACCTCGTCCACGCGACCTCCGCTCACCCACCCGGGTGGGGCTTGCGCCGGGCATAGGCAGAAGATACCTGCGCACATGAGTTCTGTATGTCCGCTCGACGTCGCAAAACGGCATCGCGGCACGTCATCGGAAAAGGCTATGGAAGGAGGATGCCCTCGCGATAACGGCGTGATAAGGGGCGGTTGCCGAGGGAGTGGAGAGTCGGTTCCGCGGGCCCGCCCCGCACCTCGCGGGCGGTGGGCGAAAGGAGGGGGACATGGTCCTCGGCGAACGGCGGCTGCCACCGCCCAGCGACACGGTCACGGCGGTCGGTGTCGATCACGTCCGGCTTTCCTACCTCTACGCCGATGAGGGTGATCTTGAAGGGCTGGAGTCGTTGGTGCACTGCAAGGGGCAGGAAGGCTCGCTCCACGCGGCGCCGTCGACCTGCCGCTCCCAGGTGCTGGACGTGCTCGCCCCGCCCGAGGGCCCCAAGGGCAGGCACCGCCTGCTGCGGGTGATCGCCGACGGCGACTGCATCGCCGCGGTGGGCCGCTTCACGTCGGCCCCGGCGACGGAGGTGGAATTCGCCGACATCTTCACCATCGCCGACGACGGCCTGCTGACGGGGTGCAGGCGTTTCTACTCCGTGAGCACCACGTGACGGTTCGCGGAACGCGTTCGGACGCATTGGCACCGCGTTCGGAGCAACTCCGACAAACGAGCCTTCGGTTTCCCGGCGGCCCATCCGGTGAGAATAGGGAAACTGGATGGGTGTGACGCCGTGCGCGTGCACTTGATCAGCCGGCTCCCTCGGGCTCACCCAGCCTCACCCGGCGCGCCCCGGCGCGTACGAAGCCACGGCTTCACCGCCCGACCACGACGGCCACGTCACCACCGCGCCGGCCGTGACGGCACCCATGCCGGTCCCCGACGACCGGGACGTCCGCCCATTCCGTCAATCAACTGCTCCGAAGGTCATCGGCATTCACGCATTTGACAATGGAAAATCACCCTGATGACCGCCTGCGAGAACCATCACATTGAGGCGGTGTCACCTCGGAACCTAACGTCTGCGGCGGATGCGATCCGACCGATCAATCCGCAACCATTCCGCAGTCATCGTTTCGAGGGAGAACCATGTCCCGCGTTCTGCTCGCCGCGGTCGCGACCACCGTCGCCGCTCTGGCCAGCGCGTTCGTCGTCCCGTCGGCCTCCGCCGCCACCGCACCGGAGGCCCTTCTGTTCCTCGGCGTCACCTATTCCGACGCCGACCCGGCAGGCCCCCGAACCGTTCACGGTTTTCTCACCTGCGCACCTGAAGGCGGACTGCACCGCGATCCGGTCGCGGCATGCGCCGAATTGGCGGCCGCCGGTGGCAACGTGGGCGCGACCGACGTCGAAAACCCCGGCGTGGCGTGCCCGATGATCTACGCGCCGGTCACCGTCCGGGCCTTCGGCTGGTACGCGGGCGCACCGATCAGCCACACCACGACCTACGGCAACAGCTGCGTCTTCGCGGCGTCCACCGGGCCGGTCTGGCACATCTGACCGAAACCGACCGGCGTCCGCTTCCGCCGAAGGCGGAGCGGGAGCCACATGAAGCAACCGCAGCAGCCGTTCGGCAGGGACGCGACAAGGTGAACTCGAGCTAGGACCCGTCTTCCTCGCCGGTCGACCCGTCCTCCGCCGGGCTGTCGCTCGGCGGCCTCTTCGACACCTCTCGCTCCGTTTCGGTGAGCGGCGCACCGGTCGCTTCCTCGGAAGCGCCCCGTTCCACCGTGTCCTCGTCGTGCTGCGGTTCCGTCATGACCAACCTCCGTTGTCCGGGTCGCACCACGGCTACCCCGCCACGGACCACCGAAGCATCACGCCGACTCCTCGACCGGCTCGTCGTCCCGTGCGCGTTGGAACGGCGCGGCGAGCCGGATCTCACCGAGGTGTTCCCGCTCCCAGCACGACCTCCAGTGCCGTCGCACGAACCGCCCGACTGTCCGGACGACGTTCAGCGACCGGCCGAGGCACCGCGTGGCAGCGGGCCGACGTCGGACCGGCGGCCTGGGCGCATCGAGGCGTGCCGCTGCCCGGGGCCGGGACCTCCGCGTGCGGCGAGGGCGTCGGCGACCAACCCGGTGGCGAAGGCGTAGACCGACTTGTGCAGCAGGTCCACCACCAGCTCCGACCGGGGCCAGGTCTGGGGCGGCGCGCCGACACCCGTGGCGTTCTCCAGGATCTGGTCGTTGCTCAACCGCACCGCGGTGAACATCACCGAGGCCACCGGGCCGCGCATCCCCGCGTTGGCCATCAGCGACCGCACCACCCCGGCCAGCGCGCCCTGCCCGAAGTGCATCACCAGGTTCACCGCGCGAGGCTGCCGGCCGGCCCACTCCGACGTCCCGAGCAGCCGTTCCAGCACCAGTCCCGGCACGTGCGAGTCGGGGCGACCCGTCACGCGCTGCTCCAGCTTCTCCCCGACGGTCATCACCGCCGCACCGGCAGCCCCGGCGACCAGCCCCTGCCACAACGCACGCTTCAGCATGCTCCCGACTACCCCACCGGCCGGGTCCTATCCGCATGGCGCCGCGCGCTCACCCGAGCGACGACAACCGCGTTCCGGAGTCGCGCATGCCGTCGCTGCAACCGGAAAAGCAGCGAACACGGACGCCGGGTGCACCGAGACCTCCTACGACCTGGCCGACAACATCACCCACAAGGTCACCTCGAAGTGCCGTTCCAGTAACGGCGGCAAGGAGCTTGACGAGGAGAGCGGCCTCTAACGGCACCGGTCTTCTCCCACGCGGTGAAGCGCTTGTAGACCGTGGTCCAGGGCGGGAAGTCCGCCGGCAGGGCACGCCACTTGATGCCGTTGTCGACCACGTACAGGATCACGCGGCGGCAGTGCTTCTCTCTCTGCCCCGCCCACCGCCACCCTGACCGGCCAGGCACGCCGGATCGGGCAACAGCGGGTCGAGTCGGATCCGCCGGCCCTGCCGGCCGACTTCCCGCCTTGATCCGGCTGCGGCTCTCGCGACTGCTTCCCATGCGATCGCAATAGCGGTCAGGAAGTGACCTGGATTCGGTCTACCTTGGGTTGACCAGCACAAAGACGAGGAGTGGAAGCCGTGACGATCTTGGTAACCGGTGCGACGGGTCTGGTCGGGCGGCACGTCGTCGACCGGCTCGTCCAAGCGGGCGCGTCGGTACGGGTGCTCACTCGCACGCCCGCGAAGGCCGTATTTCCCGAGCACGTCGAGGTCTTCAAGGGCGACCTGCTCCAGCCCTCATCGCTCGTGGCCGCGCTTGAGGGCGTGGAGAAGCTGTTGCTGTTCCCGCAACCGGAGACCGCGACCGAGGTGGTCGGCCTGGCCAGGCAGGCGGGTGTGCGGCGCGTCGTCGTGCTCTCCGCCGCGGCCGTGACGCTCGGCTCCGACACCGCCTACCACGCCCGGGTCGAGCGTGCGGTCGAGGAGGCCGGGCTTGAGTGGACGCACGTGCGGCCCGGCGAGTTCATGACGAACATGCTGCCGATCTGGGGACCGATGATCAAGGAGTCGCGAATGGTGCGTTATCCGTTCGGCGACGACCTCGGCGCCGCCCCGATCCACGAAGCGGACATCGCGGACGTCGCCGTGGTGGCACTGTTGGAGGACGGGCACATCGGCAAGGCGTACACGCTGAGCGGTCCCGAGCAACTCTCCGTGCGCCGGCAGGTCGGGGCCATCGCCGATGCGCTCGGTGAGGAGGTGCGCTACGAGGAGGTCTCCCGCGAGGAAGCGCGTGACGTCCTCAGGGCGATGGGAGGCTTTGCCGCCGAGAGCGCCGACCTGCTGCTCGGGTTCGTCGACTACGAGGGCGGCGCGGGCGGCGGTGACAACGGCTATTCCGACCAGGACTACTCGGATCTGATGAAGCCGCTGCCGGGCTATGGGGAGGCCACCGGCAAGGACGGTCGCACCTACGCGCAGTGGGCGCGCGATCACGTGGAAGACTTCCGCTGACCCTCGACCTCCCATCGAGATCGCCGGTCCGGCCATTCCGCCGAATCCTCAGTGCCCGTTTCCCAGCTATTGGCGTTGGGTGAGTCGGCGGCTGGTGATGCGGATCATGGACCAGCGGACCATGGCCTCGTGGTGAAGGGGTAGGCGTTCGTAGTCGCGGACACAGCGGCGGTGTCCGGTGATCCAGGCCAGGCCCGCTTGACCACCCATCGCCTTGGCAGCACGGTGAAGTGCGGCAGATCGGGGCGGTGGACGATCTCCACCAGTGAACCGAGTGTTCTGCGGGCCCAGTCGAGCAGGGTGCCGGTGTAGCCGCCGTCGGCCCACACCAACGCGGCGCGTTCGCCGGCGGTGTCGCGCAGGCGTCGCAGCAGGCTGCGGGCGCGCGGTGGGCGAGCGGCGACCCGGTCCTGCGTCGAGGCCAGCCGGGGCACCGCCAACAACAACCCCGTGGTGTCCACGACGACGTGGCGCTTACGGCCCTGCACCTTCTTGCCGCCGTCCCAGCCGCGGGTGGACCGGTCGACGGTAGCGGCGGCGCGCACCGGTTGGCACTCCATGACCGCCACCGACGGCGCCGCCACCCGGCCCTCGGCCAGGCGGACGCGGTCGCGCAACGCGTCGAGCAGCCGCTGCGACGCGCCAAAGCGGCGATGTTCCTAGGCCCCGTCCGCACCCGTCGCGCCGAACGGAACCGGCGGCGGCTCGGCCATCGAGAAATCCGGCGACATCGGCGGGTGTTGCCGCCAGGATGGCCGGTGTGGAACAGGTTGAAGTCGTTGTCGCCCACAGTCAGCGTGCGACGTTGCGCGTCGGCGACGTGTTCCTGAAGATCGACGGCGACCCGGCGCACGCCGACGTCGAGGTGCGGGCGATGGCCATGGCGCCGATACCGACCCCGGCGGTCCTCTGGCGCGAGCCGCCCGTGCTCGCGATCGCCGCCGTGCCCGGCAAGGCGCTCGGCGTCCTCGGCGAACCGTCGGCCGTGTCGCCGGCGGCGTGGGGTGCGGCGGGCGCGGCCATACGGAGGCTGCACGACGCGCCGTTGCCGCCGTGGCCGGGGCCCAGGCTCGACGACGTGGCCGCGGAGCTGGACAGCGAGTGCGCGTGGCTGCTCGACAACGCCGTTCTGCCCGCCGAGGTGATCCGGCGCAACCGCGAGATCGCCGAGGCCGCGCTCCGGCCGTGGAAACCGGTGTTCATCCACGGCGACCTGCAGATCACGCACGTGTTCGTCGACGGCGACGAGGTCACCGGTGTCATCGACTGGTCCGAGGCCGCCCCCGGCGATGCCATGTTCGACCTCGCCACTGTGACGCTAGGGCACGAGGAACGCCTGGACGACCTGCTCGTCGGTTACGGTGCCGACGCGGACCGCGACGCGATCCGCGCCTGGTGGTCACTGCGCAGCCTGGTGGCGTCGCGTTGGCTGATCGAGCACGGCTTCGACCCGGACGCGCCGGGGTGCGAGTTCGACGTCCTCAGATCCCGGATGCGGGAACACTAAGGGCTGTGTGGAAGGGAGTTCTCCGGCCGCCAGATCGTCCGAGGCCGGCCAGTCTGCCGGCAGGGCTGTGCGGTGGAACGACTTGCGGGCGGAGTTGGGTCTGTAGGCGCAACCGATCGGAGTGCCGACAACTCCGCAGTACCCGGAGGTGCTTCATGATTGTTCTCGCGGATGCGTTAGCGACCTCTTCGTCGGCACGGGAGTGGACTGCGCGAGCCGCACGGGAAGTCGCGGCGTCGCATGGCCGGAACCCCGCTCGTGCTGGAGTGGGACGAAGACGCGGGCGAGACTGGATCAGCCAGCCGTTGGCGGTGATCGCGGACAGCCATCGCATGTCGGTCGGTCGTCTGGCACTTGGGGAGTTGCCGGTCGGGCACGTGCCCTCGTTCGACGATAACGTCTTGATGTGGACCCGGACGTCCTCGTGGCGGCATTCGGCCCGGCGACGCCGCGGATATTGGGAGACGGTGCCTTCTCCACGAATGATCTGTGGTTCGCGTCCATATGACGTTGTGCGCTTGAGGAGAAGCGGACGTCCCGCGGCGCTATGCGGTCTCGGCATCCCCAAGGCGGATCGCCAACACGGCCATCTCCCGCAAGCGTTCGTAGTACTCGCGCGCGCCGTTTTCGCCGTCGATCGACGGCAGGACCTCCTCGACAGCGACGAGGCGACCGAGCAGGATCAGGCGGCGCCGTTCGTCGAGGTGTCCCGACAGCGCCGAAGAGACACAGCCGGCGATGGCCGAGTCCAGCGTGACCATGTCCTCACCGTTGACGTCCCGACCGCGAAGGTGCCGCGGGAACGGCGCACGCACGTGTTCTCCCCACAGCAGTGACAGTCGGTCCCGTTCGCTCATGATCGCGATTGTGCCCCACCACAGGGCTGCGCAGACGAGAACTTCCTCGCGGCAATTGAACGCCGGCGTGGTTGGACTCCGCGCCGGGAAGACAAGCGCGGCATCGGGCCGGGTGGTCGACTGGGGACCAACAACCTCGCGGTGATCGGTTGGCCCGGCCGTAGTGGTGTGACTTGCCGGGCTCGAAGAGGTCGGTGGTCGGCACGCTTCCTGAGTTGGCAGGGCCCGTCGGGTACGGAACACCGGTTGTGCGGAAATGTGGAGCCTGGGTGCTCGATGCGGCAGGTGGTCGGGTGCTGAACGCCGGGTTCGATCGAGCGGTGCAAGTGGCCGAGATGCCGCCCTGCCGTCGCATACGGGGCGGCAGGCCAAGGCTGCTCAGACTCCGCGGCTCTCGACGGCGTCGGCCAGGCGATTGATGGCGGACGCGATGGCCAGTAGGGCGAACACCTGTGCCTCCGCGACTTCACCTCGGGCGGCGGATTCGGTCGCGGTCACTTCGTGAGCACCAGGGCCGACCATGGTGTCGTCGTTCAAGCTGGCTCCTTGTGTCCGGGTATGCCGTTCGGTCACTCATCGTGTCAGAGTAAAATCACGCTGTCACGGCCCACTCGGCTTGTGGACTTTAGGTGAACACGAACCGCGCGGTGGGGGTGGTCGTGGAGCAGGTCGGCCAAGAGTCCGGACAGGTTCACGATGCGGACGCCGGCGGGCCTCGGGCGGTCTGAGGGCGAGGCTGTCGCCGGCCTTCCGCCCGGCGCCGTTTGCCGCCGACGCCGATCGCGGCGTTGGCCGTGCCGCCGCCGAGCAGTCTGGTCGCGGTGATCGGGAACCAGGCTGATCGCGACTGGAGCGCTGCGGACCGCCCGATGAGACGCGCGGTGCCCCCGAATGGCGGCGGAACGCGGTTCGCATGCTCGACCAACGTGGGGTCAAATGGCACAAGGCTTGATCAACGCGGAATATTCACCCATTTGGCGTTGAGGTTTGTCACGCTACGTCAGGCGGAAAGGCCGGCAGCGGCTGATCGACATGCCGCGACGTAACGTTGTGTCGCAAACGGTCGATCTGCTCCCTGGTGCCGAACAGGTGGAACCGGATTCGGTATTTCTCACGGCAGAGTCTCGTACACGAGGGAGTTCTTCGATCATGCACAAGCTCAAAGCGGTTCTTGGTGCTCTGGCGGTGACCGGGGCCGCGATTCTGGCGAACCCTGGGACCTCGGCCGCGGTGGACGGCGCTCTCAGCGCCACTTCTCCCGACGGTGGTGCCTACGGCTCGGTGTACGCGGACTTCACTTCCCCCTTCTACGTCAACATCAACAGCATCTACATCAACGACCGTTGTCCGGGTGACGGAGTTCGCGCGGTCATCCGGTTCCACGTGCGTTACAACGGCGACGCCCACTTCACCCAGGTCGGATCCCGGGAGGACGCGGGCGGCTGTGAATCCGACCCCTACCGTGGCGCCACGCACTGGGGCCCCACCAACCGGAAGATCAACGACTTCGGTATCACGGTGTGCTCCACCAACTGCAGCGGCATGACTTACCGCGACAACCCCCACAACTGACTTCGTTGGCAAGGACGCCCGTTGACAGGAGTGTTGCGCTCCGCGTAACCGGGTGAACCGGCTGGGGAATGCCGACACAAGATCGTCGGCACCGTCTGGTGTTGAGCAGCGGCACATCTCGCTGGAATGCGACGTCGGCTCAGGACGTGGTCGCCACGTCCCCGCGCACCGGAAAGCCGATGTGCGGGGACGTGGGTTCGGCACGACCCGGACGCGCCCGGGGTGCGAGTTCGACGTGCTCAGATCCCGGGAAGGCCAGGGGTGCGGTCCGGAGTCGGTGACCGAGTCGGTCGGTGGTGGCGGGATGGGTTCGCACGCCCGGTGCGGGTGGCGTGGTCCGCGGGGGGCCGGCCTGGTTGACCGGCCCCCCGCGGATCGGGTTCAGCGGAGGTGGATGTTCGGCTGGGGCGGGGTGCTCATGCCGCCACCGAGGAAGAAGCTCGGGTGCGGCGGCTGGTTGTAGGCGGTGTTCTGCCACGCGATGGCCACGCGGTACTGGGCGTCGTGCATGAGGGTGTGGATTCGCCGGTCGGTCTGCGTGCTGGTGGCGTAGATGCGCAGTGCGGCGTTGTCGTCGCGCGGCAGGATGACTTCCTCACGCCAGTCGCCGAACAGGTCGCCGGACAGCGCGGGGGTCGACTTGGTGCCGTTGATGGAGTGCGCTCCGGTGCCGGTGAGCAGTCGGGTGTCCGCGCTGGTGCCGTACTTGTCGACGTGGTTGCCGTCCAGCAGTTCCCGCACCGGGTCGGCGTCCCACCAGGCGAGGAAGTTCGCGCTGGACGGCGTGCGCCCGACGTTGCCGCCGGTGCCGTTGAACAGGCTGGTCAGCCCGGTGCCCCGGCCCCAGAACTCGGCGCCGGGGTTCCCGGCGTACACGTCGCCGGCCGCGCCGCGAGCGGGACCCTCGCAGCTGCACGTGTTGTTCTTCTGCATGATGGTGGCGCCGCTGTTGGCGTCCCGCAGGGTCGCGGCGGCTCCGGAGCTCTGCTCGTGGATCTGCCAGATCTCCTTGCCGGGGCGGCTGGGGAGGAAGTCGCCCACGTGCAGGGCGTCACCGTGCGCGTAGAAGCTGGTGGTGTACCGGCCGGTGCCGTTGGAGTTGATCGTCATGCCGCCGTAGATGATCTCGTCGGTGCCGTTGCCGTCGACGTCCGCGATGGACAGCGAGTGCGTGCCGCGGCCGCCCCACTGGCTGCCGGCGGAGCTGGAGTCGAACTTCCAGCGCCGGGTGAGCTGCCCGTTGCGGAAGTCCCACGCGGCGATCGCGCTCTTCGCGTAGTAGCCGCGGCCCATGATGATGCTGGGGCGCTGGCCGTCGAGGTACGCCGTGCCGGCCAGGAACCGGTCGCCACGGTTGCCGTTGCAGTCGCCCCAGTCGCAGATGTTGCCGCGGGCGGGGTCGAAGGGCACCGTGGACATGGCGGCGCCGGTGAACCCGTTGAACACGGTCAGGTACTCGGGTCCGGTGATGATGTGACCGCCGGAGTTGCGGTGGTCGGCGCTGCCGTTGCCGATCACCTGACCCGTGCCGGACACCGTGCCGTCACCGGTCCTGACCGCCATCTCGGCCCGGCCGTCGCCGTCGTAGTCGTACACCTGGAACTGGGTGTAGTGCGCGCCGGCGCGGATGTTGCGGCCGAGGTTGACGCGCCACAGCCGCTGTCCGTTGAGCTTGTAGGCGTCGATGTAGACGTTGCTGGTGTAGCCGGACTGCGAGTTGTCCTTCTGGTCGCTGGGATCCCACTTGAGGAAGATCTCGTACTGGCCGTCGCCGTCCGCGTCGCCGACGCTCGCGTCACCGGCCGTGTAGGTGCTGCCGGGCCGGGAGATGGGCACGTCCAGGTAGTTACCGCCGGTGAAGCGCAGTGACGGTCCGGACGGCGCCTGCTCCACCCCGCCCACGACCGCGCGGACCGTGTACGAGGCGTCCCCGGCGGCCCCCGCGTCCAGGTAGTTGGTGGAGTTCGTGATCGGGGTGGGGTTCAGCTTCGTCGTGCCCCGGTAGACGTTGAACCCGGTCGAGCCGGACTCGTTCCCGAGCAGCCGCCACGAGACCAGGTTGCCGGTGCCGGACCGCACGCTGACCAGACCCCGGTCGAGGTCCTCCATCTGCTTGCCGGTAGGCGGGTTGTCCGCGACGTCGGTCTCGAGGTAGTCGACGTTCGGCAGCCCGTCCGCCGTGGTGGGGCTCAACCGGATCGTGTTCGTGCCGGCGTTCACCGGGACGGTCAGCGTCTTCGTGACCCACGTGGTCCAGGCGCCGGTGGGGTCGAACGCGGTGCCGGGGTGCGCGACCGCGCCGTTGACCAGCACGTCGGCGGGCCGGTTGCCGGTCCCGCCGTTGGCGTACCGGATGCCGATCGTCGTGGTGCCCGCCGCGGCCGCCGTGACGGTGAACTGCGCGGCGGCCCCGACCGCGTTGTCGGCGTTGCAGAACCCGCTGCCGGAGTATCCGGTGTGGTTGGACTCGATGACACCGGCGCAGGTGGCCGGCGAGCTCTCCGCCTCGTAACGGGTCGGAGCCGCCGAAGCGGGGGCGATGACGACACCGCTCCCGGTGACGGTCAGGGCGACGCCGACAGCGAGCAGCGCGGCGCGCCGCCTGTTTCTGAGCATGACGAACCTCCAACAGGGTGAATCGGATGACATCAGGGAGCCGGTGCGCGGGCCGGTGGCGGTGTCGGCGGACCACTTGGGCCGACCGGCCGAGCGCGACGAGCCGGTGGGGGACACCGTGCCGCTGCGGCGTTACCAGCCGATCCAGCGGTCCCTGCGTCGTGAGGTCGTCACGGCGATAGGCTGTCCCTGAACAAAGTCGGTGAGCACCGTTGCTCCTTCGTCGCAGTCTGGGAACGCTCCCAGAAACGCCTGGGCGCATCCCGTGGCCGGCGAGGCCGCGGGGATGACGCCGGGTCGCGTGTGAAACGATTCAATTGGTCGGGCGGATGTTGGAAAGCGCTATCCAGCTGGTGATCACTTCAGCCGCGAGGTCATTCAGGTGGCTTCGGTGATCGAGCGATGCCGTTGGCGCCTATGACGTTCGGGCGCCAACGCTGCTGGGGTAGACCGTACGAACGCCGCCGTGCCGGTGTCAACAGGCTCGGCGGAATGTTTTCGGGTGGGTCCGACGCCCGCGGCACCCAGGCCGCGCAGCCCGGGTGGAGTCGTGGCTCGACCGCAAGGACGAGTTCGGGGACCGAATGGCGGACAGCGGGCCGACGTCCTTGTCGGGCCCGTCCCCGGGTCCGGCAGGAGGTGGCGTCGCCGGGCCGAGGTCCGGCAACTTGAGGGGGCGTCGTGTCCCTGACGTCGTGGAGGCGACTCGCTGTCGGGCGGGTTCGGCGGGACGTGCGCCACCTGTTCGCCGGGCGCCCGAGGCGGGTCGCCCGCCGCTCGTGGCAGTGCCTGCGCCGGGCCGACCGTCCATTCTGGATCGGAGGTCGAACGGGGGTGGCAGGCGGCGAACGCGGCACGGCCGGAGGCAGCCGGCTTGCCGTGTATCGCGGACGTATCCGAAACCGCATACGCCACCGCAACGGTCCGCCATCTTGGATGGAGCCATGAACCGCGACGCGTCCCCGTCCGCACCGCCTCGCCGAGTGCGCAGGATCGTGCTGCTGAGCCTCGCGATCCTCGGCCTGGCGGGGGTCCTGTTCGCGCTGCGTCGGCCGCTCCTGATGGCCGCACCGACGTGCCTCGCCGGGCGGGTGCACGGGTGTCTCGACACGGGCAACGGCGTGTTGTTCACGATGCTGGCCACGGTGCCGTTGGCCGTCCTGGTGGCGTGGGCGCTGGCGAGGCGGCGGCGGGCGGCCGGTGTGGCCTCGGCGTGGCGGCTGTCGTTGGCCGAGGTGGGCATGGTTCACGGGACGGTGCCGTTCGTGTGGTTGACCCTGATGCCGGGGGAGGGGGCCGGTGTCGTCCCCGGTCGGGTGAGCCTGGTCCCGCTGCGCGACCTGGTCACGATGGGGCCGGTCGGGATCGTCGGCAACCTGATGATCTTCGCGGCGCTGGGGTTCTTCGCCCCGATCCGGTTCGCGGTGTTGACGTCCCTGCCGCGCGTCCTGGCGCTCGGGGCCGGCTGCTCGGTGCTGGTCGAGACCGCGCAGTACGTCCTGCGGCTGGACCGGGTCTCCTCTGTGGACGACGTGCTGGTCAACGCCGCCGGCGCGGTGCTGGCCGGGATGGCGTCACGTCACTGGTGGCGCGCCGCGGCGGAGGCGTCGTCGGACCGGCCGCCGGTGGTGGCGGCGGGCTGATCCGCGCGTCCACGAGGTGGCCGCGGGGCGCCGGGGAGCCGCACCGTGACGACGAGACCGCCGGCGGGACGTGGCGTGAGGTCGAGGGTTCCGTCGTGCGCGCGGACGATGCTGTGCACGATGGCCAGTCCGAGGCCGACGCCGGCGTGCTCGTCGGTGCGCGCGCGTTCGGTCGTGCGTTGGAACGGCTCGGTGAGCGTCGGCACCAGTTCCGGGGCGACCGGGTGGCCGGTGTTCTCCACCCGCAGCACGCTCACGTCGTGCCGCTGTTCGGTGTGGACGGTGACGACGCCGCCAGCGGGGAGGTTGTGGACGATCGCGTTCTGCACGAGGTTCGTGACCATCCGCAGCATGAGCGCCGCGGAGCCGACGGCCCGCGTCGGCTCACCTGTGACGTCGAGCGTGATCGCGCGTTGTTCGGCGAGGGGGAGCAGCGTCTCGGCGGCTTCCTCGGCGAGGAGGGAGAGGTCGACGGGCTCGCGGGTGAAGCTCCGGCGGTCGCTGCGGCTGAGCAGCAGGAGGGCTTCGGTGAGGTCGATCGCGCGGGCGTTCACGGTGCGGAGGCGTTCGACGAGTTCGCCCCGGTCCCGCGTGGGGTCGTCGCGGGCGAGGTCGAGGAGCGTCTTCGAGATCGCCAGCGGGGTGCGCAGCTCGTGGGACGCGTTCGCGGCGAACCGCTGCTGTTCGGCGACGTGTGCTTCGAGCCGCGCGAGCATGGCGTCGAAGGCGTCGGCGAGCTCGCGGAACTCGTCGCTGCGGCCCGGCAGCCGGACGCGGTGGGAGAGCGACCCGTTCCCGGCCCGGCGCGCGGCGTCCGCGATGGCGGTCAGCGGGGTGAGCATGCGGCCGGCGAGGAGCCACCCGCCGACGAGCCCGAACACCAGCAGGAACGCCAGCACGACGACGATGAACGGCGCGAAGGCGCGCACGAGGCCGGAGCGGTTGATCAGGAAGGTGCCGGTGACGTGGATCGCGTCGTCCGGCAGGCCCCACAGGTAGAAGACCACCACGGCGGCGAGCAGCAGGATGCCCGCGAGCATGAGGAACCCGGCGTAGCTGAGGGTGAGCTTGAGCCGGACGCTCGGACCGGGCTGCCTAGGCACGGTCCGCTCCCGCACGTCCGGCGTCGATGCGGTAGCCCACGCCGGGCACCGTGACGATGAGCCACGGTTCGCCGAGCCGTTTGCGCAGGGCCGAGACGGTGATGCGGACGGCGTTGGTGAGCGGGTCGGCGTTCTCGTCCCACGCCCGTTCCAGCAGCTCTTCGGCGCTGACGACCCCGCCTTCGGCGGCGACGAGGACTTCCAGCACGGCGAACTGCTTGCGGGTGAGCGCGACGTAGCGCCCGTCGCGGAAGACCTCGCGGCGGAAGGGGTCCAGTCGCAGGCCCGCGATCTCGCGCACGGGTGGCCTGTTGTGGGCGCGCCTGCGGTCGAGCGCGCGCAGCCGCAGGACGAGTTCCCGCAGGTCGAACGGCTTGGTGAGGTAGTCGTCGGCGCCGAGTTCGAACCCGGAGGCCTTGTCGTCGATCCGGTCGGCGGCGGTGAGCATGAGGATCGGCATGCCGCTGCCGGACGCGACGATGCGCCGGGCGACCTCGTCGCCGGAAGGGCCGGGGATGTCGCGGTCGAGGACCGCGAGGTCGTAGGAGTTGACGCTGAGCAGTTCCAGGGCGGTGTCGCCGTCGCCCGCGACGTCGGCGGCGATCGCCTCCAGCCGCAGGCCGTCCCGGACGGCTTCGGCCAGGTAGGGCTCGTCCTCCACGATCAGCACGCGCATACCCGCAAGCTAAGCGGTGCGGCATATCGCCGCCGTATGCACGCCGTGCGTCCCACCACGGCGCGGTGACCGACCCCGCGTCAGCCGCCACCCGGGTCGAGCGTCACGCCGGTGATGGCCTTGGTCTCCCGCACGCCGATCTCCACCAGCGGGATGTCGTCGTAGTTGCTGAGGATGACGCCGACCCAGCCGGTGTCCGGGTAGATGCTCCAGTTGGCGCCGATGCCGCCGGCCCCGCCGCCCCGCCCGATCATCCACTGGTCGCCGACGACCTTGACCGGCATCGTGTACCCCGCGTACGACGTGGGCTCGTGGCCGGGGAGCTTCGCGCCGGCGAACAGGTCGGCGTAAGGCCGGGCCAACACCGTGCCGTCACGCAGCGCGTTCGCGAACCGGACCAGGTCTGGAGCGGTGACGAAGCCGTCGCCCGAGGCGTGGCCGATGAAACCGCGGGCCGGGTTCCGTCCCGTGATGTGCGGGCTCACGCTGCCCTTGTCGAGGTTGCGGACGGCGTCCACCCGGCTGCCGTCGGCCTGGAGCATGTACGGGTGCGCGATGCGCTCGTCGGTGAGCCACTGCCGCCGGGTGTAGTACGCCGAGCCGGTCATGCCGCTGCGCCCGAAGACGTGCTGGTGGACGTAGTCCCAGAACGTCATGCCGGACACGGCCTCCACGACCTGCGCGGCGATGGCCAGACCGGCGCCGCCGCCGGGGCGGTGGCCGTTGTCGTTCGAGCCGGGGACCGCCACCAGCTCCGCCTGCCTGGTCCACTGCTCGTGGTGCGCGTGCACCTCCTCCTCGCTGTGGAAGACGCGGTGCCAGTCCGGCATGGGGGCGTCCAACCCGGAGGTGCTGGTGAGCAGGTGGTGGACGGTCACCCGCTCGGCGATCTCCCGGGTGAAGCCCGTCAGGTGCCTGCCCACCGCGTCCGACAGCGCCAGCCTGCCCTGCTGCACCAGTCGCAGGACGGCCACGGCGAGGAACGGCTGGCTCGCCGAGGAGAGGTTGAACGCGGTGTTCTCGTGGTTGCGGATTCCCTTTTCCCGGTCGGCCATGCCGTAAGCGCGGGACAACACCGTGCGGCCCCGGTACGACAGGTGCACCACGCCGGAGAACTTGTCCTGCGCCGCCAACTCCGCGACGTACCGGTCGTAGGCCCCGCCGGGTCGGGTGTCGGGCGGGATCACCCGGTCGCGCTCGGACGGGGTGGCGTGACCTGGCAGGGAGCCCACGAGCGGCGCGCCGGCCGCCACGCCGGCGGCCAGCCCGCCCCACCCGAGCACCCTTCGCCGGTCGACACCACGTGCGGAATCGGAATTCATGGTCACGGCCCTTTCTCCGAGAGGTGAACCGACCCAATGCGGTTCACGCCTTCAGTGAAGGCGCAAGGCCGTTGCCGTGGCGTATGCGATTTCCGATACGTCCGCGATATGCCCGACCTGGCACGTGGAATTCCGACGTCATGAACTCTGCCGCGCTGGACGAACGACTGGGGGCACGACCTCGCGGCCGTGCCCCTCGCGGTGTCGTCAACCGGCGCGTCGCGCCCAGGCCGTGAACGGGTCGAGCGATCCCTCGACCCGGCACGGCTCGACGGTCCGGCCGCCGCGGTCGAGGCCGCGGTAGGAGGCGCGGTAGTCGAAGCCGTACCGCGCCGCCTCGTCGGCGCCGACCGCGTAGTAGACGGTGTCGATGCCGTGGTCGAACGCGGCCCGGTAGCACATCCCGCAGGGCTCGCCCGAGGCCAGCAGCACGGACTCGGCCACCAGCGCCGGTCCCGCCTTCGCCGCCGCGCGCAGCGCCACGATCTCGGCGTGCGCGGTGGGGTCGCGCTCGACCAGCACGCGGTTCACCCCGGTGCCGAGGACCCCGGCGGTGGGGTGGAGGACCACCCCCGCGAACGGGATGCCGCCGCGCTCGACCTCCGCCAGCGCGATACCGACGGCGTCCCGCATGTGGCCGGCGATCCGGTCGGCGTCCAGGCCGGTCATCACGCCTGGCCCGAGGAGTGCTTCGGGCTGGAGGCCAGCTTCAGCCACACGACACCGCCGATGATCACCGCCAGCCAGAAGACGCGCACCGGGGTGAGGGCCTGGTCGAGCAGGAACGCGCTGACGACGGCCGCGCCGGAGGAGCCGATGCCGGTCCAGACGGCGTAGCCGATGCCGACGTCGATGTTCTTCAACGCCAGGCTGAGCGTGAAGACGGTCAGGAAGAAGAACACCGCGGCGGCGATCGACCAGTTCAGGTCGGTGAAGCCCTTGCTGCCGCCGACGCTCACCGCGTAGCCGATCTCGACCAGGCCCGCGATCAACAGGATGATCCAGGCGCGGCGGCTCGCGGCGGTGGTGTCCTCGTGTCGGGTCGTGCCGGGTTGGGTCGAGGTGGTCATCTCGTGCGCTTCCTTTGCGATGGTCTCCGTGCCAGGTTCCAGGGGGCGCGTCCGGTCAGACAGCCGCGCCGGACAGTTCCAGCCCCACCACGCCGACGATGACGACGGCGATGCCGACGACCTTGCGCCAGTCGAGGCGCTCCTTGAACAGCAGCGTGCCGAGCAGCACGATGCCGACGGAGCCGAGGCCGGTCCAGATCGCGTAGCCCACGCCGACGTCCAGCGTGATGAGCGCCAGGCTCAGGAAGAACGTGCCGAGCGCGCCGATGACGAGCGTGAGGATGGACGGCCACAGGCGGGTGAAGCCCTTGGCGGCGTTGGCGCACAGCGCGAAGGCGATCTCGAAGACGGTGGCGATCGCCAGGTAGACCCAGTGCATCTCGCTTTCCTTTCCGTTCTAGCTCAGCGCTTTGCGCAGTTCATCGAGGCTCGGCACGCCCTCGACGCGGTGCGAGCCGATGACGATCGTCGGGACGGCTCGCACGTTCACCGCCCGTGCCTCGGCCAACCGGGCCTGGTGCCGCTCGGCGTACCGGCGCTCGGCCAGCGCGGCGGCGAACTCGTCGGCGTCGAGCCGCACCTCGGCGGCGATCTCCTTGAGCACCTCGGGTTGGCCGATGTCGCGGTCGTGCTGGAAGAACGCCCGCAGCACCGCCTGGTGGTACTCCTTCGCCCGACCGTGCTCCTCGGCGAACAACGAGCCCTCGAACGGCAGGTGCGTGTAGGGCTGCGGCGACACGGTCGGCAGCTTGATCGGCACCCCGAGCCGCTCGGCCATCGGGTAGACCGAGGTCCGCCAGACCCGGGGCAGGTAGTCGTCCTCCGGGCGCAGGGTGGGGTTCGGATGGGGCCGCAGCTCGTAGGGCCGCCAGGTGACCGTGGCGCCCGCCTCGGCGGCGGCCGTCTCGATGACGTCCTCCGCGAGCAGGCAGTAGGGACACACGTAGTCGAAGTAGACGACGACCTCGGGTGGGTTCATGTCTCCTCTCCCGATCCACACGAGGGGATACCGGCTAAATATTTGCATGCATCTGCATGGTCCCGTCAAGTCCCTCATGCGGCCGTCACCGAGACGTAGTACATCCCCCCTGTCACCAGCGCATTCATCCTCGACGAGGCTGGCTCGCCGATCCCGTCACGCGTGAAAGGTCCATGCTTGGACATGGAAGCTGCTCCGGAGTGACGGCCGGAACGTGCCCCGGACGGAGCACCCCCGGCGTGGAAACCCGCTCAGAGGTGGGAAGCGAGGATCGTGAGGTGTCGGCCCTGGGCGATCAGCCGGTAGAGTCGACCGTGATCACGTGTATGTACCAGCATGCTTGCCCCGCGACAAGCCAGCCCGGGTCTAGAATGTTGCTCACTCATGGACTTGGCTGCCCGATCCCGAAGCGCAGGTGACGAGATGAGCGCCGCACCCCGTCAGACCACCGAGGCCGCCGCCTCCGACCAGGTCGCCTGGAGCAGGGTGCTGACCCTGCACGTCCTCGTCGAACGCCAACTGGCGCAGGCCATGCAGCGGCGCCACGGCGTCGGTCTGTCGGAGTACCGGGCACTGGCGGAGCTGTCGAAGTCCGCGGCGGGGGAGTGGCGGATGCAGGAGCTCGCCGACCGGATCGGCCTGGGGCAGAGCTCGGTGACCCGCCTGGTCGCCCGGCTGGACGCCCTCGGCTTCGCCCGGCGGGACCTCTGCCCCGACGACAAGCGCGGCGTCTACGCCGTCATCACCGACGAGGGCAGGCAGTTGCACACCGCGGCACGGGCCACCTACGCCGAGGTGCTCAGCTCGGCGTTGAACACGGCCGGCGCCGACCAGGAGCTCGCCCGGCTCGTCCAGGCGATCCGCAGCGCCACCTGATCGGCGGCGTCACACGCCCGGCATCGTCCTTTCGCAGCAGTGACGTGGAATAGTCGGAGCAGGAATCCGGTCCGCCACTCGACGCAACCCGCCGTCGTGATCTGTGATCCGAATCGGAACCGAAGTTAGTTGCTTGACCGTGCATCTGTCGCCGGCTAATTTACGAGGCGCAGCGACAGGACGGTCGGGACCGCTGAGAGATCAGCCGGGGCGAACCCTTGCCGCTTCAGCGGAAACGCGACCTTTCGGCGCCGCGGGCGCCGGTCCCTCGCTCAGGTAGTCCAACCTTTCTGCGGCACTGCTTGCTCCGAGGAGGAATCGTGCCTTCGTCGCGTTTGCTCGGTCACCTCGCCGAACACGCGGTGAACAGTTCCCAGTCGGTCGCACTGGTCTGCGGGGACCGGGAATTGACGTATGGCGGGTTGTCCGGGCTCGCCGAGCGGTACGCGGCCGACCTGACCGCGCTCGGCGTGACCCCTGAACGGCCGGTGTGCGTTCCCGCGCACAAGTCGGTCGAGACCATCGCGTTGCTGATCGCCTGCTTCACGGTGGGCGCCAGTGTCCTCGTGCCGTCGTCCGAACTGGGCCCCACCGCCCTCCGGGCGATCTGCGAACAGGCACGGTGCTCGCACGTCCTCACGGTGGGCGCCGACGGGCGTCCGATGTCGACGGTGGTCGACGGCGCCGCGCCCGAGGGCTTCGACCCCGTCGACCCGAGCCGGACCAGGATCATGTTCACCACGTCCGGCTCGACCGGGACGCCGAAGATCGTGCCCGTCCCCGAGTCCGCTTTCGACGACTTCGCGGACTGGGCGACGAAGCAGTTCGCCCTGACGGCCGGCGACGTCTCGCTCAGCTATGCACCGTTCAACTTCGACTTGTCGCTGCTCGACGTGTGGGTCTTCCTGCGCCTGGGCGGCCGGGTCGTCCTCGTGGACCCGGCCGCGGGCGCGGACGGCAAGCGACTGCGCCGCCTGGTCGCCGACCACGGCGTCACGTTCGTCCAAGGTGTGCCGCTGCTCTACCAACTGCTCACCGAGGACGACAACGCGACCTTCCCGACCCGGACCGTCGTCTTCACCGGCGAGGCGCTGCCCCAGCGGCTCCTGCCCCGCGTCGCCCGCGCGTTCCCGGAAGCCCGGCTGTACAACGTGTTCGGCTGCACGGAGACCAACGACAGCTTCATCCACGAGGTCGACCCGGCGACCGCCGGACCGCGAATCCCCATCGGCAGGCCGATCGACGGCGTGGACGCGGTGCTCGTCGACGGCGACGGCGCCCTCGTCGAAGGGCCGGGGACGGGCGAGCTGCTGGTCCGGACACCGTTCCAGACCACCGGGTACTTGCGGAGCGCGCTCAACGACAAGGCGTTCCGCCCGGCTCCGAACGGCGTCGGCGGACCGTTCTACCGGACCGGCGACCTGGCGACCCGCGACGCCGACGGCGTGTTCGTCCTGGAAGGACGCCGTGACTTCCAGGTGAAGGTGCGCGGCATCCGCACGAACGTGCTGGAGGTCGAGGCCGTGCTGGCGGCCCACCCCGAGGTCGAGGCGGCCGCGGTCGTCGCCGTCCCCGACGACGCCGCGGGGCACCGCCTGCACGCGGAGGTCGAGCGGAAGCCGGGCTCCGGGCTGACCTCGCTCAAGTTGCGCGGCCACGGCGCGAGGACGCTGCCGCGCCACGCCATCCCGTCCACGATCCGCGTCGGCGACGCGCGGCTGCCCCGCACGTCCACCGGCAAGCCGGATCGCAAGCTCATCAAGGAAACCGTCATGAAGGGCGCTGACTGATGGACTTGGAAGCCCAGATCCGCGACTACATCGTCTCCGAGTTCCTGTCCGGCGAGGACGTCCCCGACCTTACCGACGACTTCGACCTCATCGAGAACGGCGTCGTCGACAGCCTGGGCCTCGTCCGACTGATCTCGCACATCAGCAAGAACCACGCCATTCCCGTCGACGACATCCCGCTCGAGCCGTCGAACTTCCGCGACATCGAGCACATCTGCTCCTTCATCCGGCAGACGACCGCCGCCGCGTCGGTCTGACCGGGAGACGTGTGCACTTCCCGAACCCATTCAACTAGGAGAGACCACGTGATCGTCCGCAGCTACGACGAGATCGCCCCGGTCGAGTGGGGCAACGGCACCAGCCACCGCCTGCTCACCGAGTCCGACGGCATGGGCTTCACCGTCTGCGAGACGTTGGTGCGCCAGGGCACGACCAGCGCCCTGCAGTACCGCCGTCACCTGGAGGCCTGCTACTGCATCGGTGGTTCCGGCGAGGTCGTCACCGCCGACGGGGAACGTCACAAGATCGTCGAGGGCACCCTGTACGCCCTCGACAAGCACGACGCGCACTACCTCGTCGCCTCCGACGACGAGGACCTGCGGCTCATCTCGGTGTTCAACCCGCCGCTGCGGGGCGACGAGAAGCACGCGTTATCCGAGGACGGGTTCTCCCAGTACTGATCCGTTCACGGTGGGGGCCGCGCCGGTCGGGCGGCCCCCACCCACGGCGCCAGCGAGGGAATGACTCACCATGACTGCAACCTCCGACACGTTCGCCACCGTCGCCGACTGGGCCGAGGACCTCAACCTCGACACCGCGGCGTGGGACGCCCGCGGCGAGTTCCCGTGGGAGAAGTGGAAAGCGATCCGGCGCAGCGGCATCCTCGCCGTCCCGTTCGAGCGGCGGTACGGCGGCCGCGGCCACTCGCTCACCGAGACCATGCGGGCGCTGGAAGGGCTCGGCTACACCAGCCGGGACGCGGGCCTCAACTTCTCGACGTCGACGCAGATCGTCAGCGTGGGCCTGGTCCTGCAGGCGTTCGGCGACGAGGGACTGAGGTCGGCCCACCTGCCGAAGATCATCTCCGGTGAGGTGATCACCGCGCACGCGATCACCGAGCCGACAAATGGCTCGGACGCCACCGGCATCGCCACGACCGCCCGCCGGGACGGCGACGACTACGTCCTCGACGGCGAGAAGATGTTCATCACGAACGCGCCGGTCGCGGACCTGATCCTGCTCTACGTCCGCACCGGCGAGCCCGGTCCGTTCGGGCTGAGCTGCTTCCTCGTCGACCGCGACACGCCGGGCCTGCGCATCGGCGAGCCGCTCGACAAGATGGGCCTGCGCACCTCGCCGCTCGGCGCGGTCACGCTCGACGGCGTGCGGGTGCCCGTGAGCCGACGCGTCGGCCAGGAGGGCGCGGGCTTCCTCATCCTCGACCACATCATGAAGCGGGAGATCCTGCTCTCGTTCTCGATCACCCTCGGCGAGATGACGCACCGACTGGAGCGGTGCGTGCGGCAGGCCAGGACGCGCACGCAGTTCGGCCAACCGATCGGCGGATTCCAGGCCGTCAGCCACAAGATCGCCGACATGAAGATCGCGGTGGAGACGGCCCGGAAGTGGCTGTACGACACCGGCGCCAAGGTCGAGGCCGGCCAGGACGCCGCGATCGACGTCGCCGCCACCAAGACGGTGGTGAGCGAGGCGAACCTGCGCACCGCGCTGGACGCGGTCCAGGTCTTCGGCGGCGCCGGGTACCTCACCGGCACGGGCGTCGAGGCGGACGTGCGCAACGCGGTCGGCGGGACGATCTACTCCGGGACGAACGAGGTGCAGCGCAACCGGATCGCGTCGCTGCTCGGCCTCCGTCCCACGGCTCCCCGAGGAGGGCACGGTGCATGACGATCTCGCGCGGCTGACCGCGCCCACGGAGTTCCTGGACTACGAGTCCACGCCCGTGCGGGAGTTCGTCGACGGCGTGGTCCCCGACCGCGGCGCGGACAAGCGGGACCTCGCGATCGCGCTGTACTACGCGGTCCGGGACGACGTCTTCTACGAGGTCTACGGCGCGGACCTGTCCCGCGACGGGCTGAAGGCCAGCCACGTCGCCACCCGCAAGCAGGGCTTCTGCCTGCACAAGTCGGTGCTCTACGCGGCGTGCTGCCGTGCGGTCGGCATCCCGGCGCGGTTGCACTACGGCAAGGTCCGCAACCACCTGGCGTCCGACCGGCTGCGCAAGCACATCGGCGGTGACGTCTTCTTCCACGGGCTGGCCGCCGTCCACCTCGACGGGCAGTGGGTCAAGGCGACGCCGGTGTTCAACGGGTTGCTGTGCAAGCTGTACGGGCTCAAGCCGCTCGAGTTCGACGGCGTCACCGACAGCCTCTACCACCCGTTCGACGAGGACGGGCGCAAGAGCATGGAGTTCCTGGTCGACCACGGCGGGTTCGACGACCTGCCGTACGAGTTCGTGATGGACCAGATGCGGACCAACCACCCCGACTTCCTGGACCCGGACGGCACGGGCACCGTTTCCGGTGGTTCCCTCGCCGCCGAGGCCGCCAGGTGACCCCTGGAAGGAGGACATCGCCATGGCCGAACCCACCCCGGTCCCCGCTGACGGGTGGGCCGCCCGCGCCCGGATCGGCGTGGTCGTGCCCCACGCCGACGTCGGGCCGGAATCCGAACTGCAGGCCCTCGCCCCGCGCGGCGTCGTCATCCACGGCTCCCGCGTCCACTTCGGCGCGATGCGCGCCGGGGGCGAGATGGACCGGAAGATCCCGCACGCGCCGGTCCGGGCGTTCGTCGAGCCGCCGCACGTCGACACGGCGGTGGAGCTGCTCGCCGCCGCGCCGCTCGACGTGATCGCGCTCGGCTTCACCAGCTCGGCGTACGTCCTCGGCGCGGCGGGGGAGAAGGACCTGTTCGACCGCCTGAGCGGCCACACGCGCGGGTTGCCGATCACCGGCACCACCAGGGCGGCGGTGGCGGGCTTCGCCGCGCTCGGCGCGCGCCGCGTCGCGATCGTCAACCCGCCGTGGTTCGACGACGAGCTGTCCGACCTCGGTGCGGACTACTTCGGCGAGCACGGTTTCGAGGTCGTCCAGCACGGCCCGTGCGGCCTGCCGAGCAACCAGAAGCTGATCACGCCGGAAGCCCTGACCGACTGGGTCCGCACCACGGTGGCGAAGGCCGAGCCGGACGCGGTCCTCGTGGCCGGCAACGGCATCCGCGCGGTCGGCGTGATCGACGCGCTGGAGCGGGACTGCGGTTTCGCGGTCCTGACCGCCAACCAGGTGCTGCTCTGGCACGCCCTCCACCTCGCGGGGGCCACGGACGTGCTGCCGGAGATCACCACCTATGGCCGCTTGTTCGCCGTTGCGCCGAACTGAGCCGTCGCCCGTGTCCGGACGCCCTGCGTCATCGGCGCAGGGCGTCCCCGCGGCATGGCGCTGACGACCGCGGCCGTCCACGCGAACGCCCCGCCGGCGAAACCCGGCGGGGCGTTCGGCGTTGTGGTGGGCGTTAGCGCACGGTGGTGCGGCGGCGGCCGGCGATGGCTTCCGCTACGCCGATGAGCAGCACCGAGGCGATCACCGCGAGGATGAAGCCCAGCACGTTCAGCTCGAAGATGTCACCCGTGCCGAGCAGGTTGGCGATGGTGCCGCCGATGACGGAACCGACCAGGCCGAGCAGCAGTGTCGCCACGATGCCGAGGTTCTGCTTGCCGGGCTTGATCAGTCGGGCGAGCGCGCCGATGACCAGCCCGGCGACGATGAACCCGATCACGTCGCCTCCCGATAAGTCGATGATCTTCCGACACCGGGCTACCCGATCGGCCTAGACGAGTAATGCGTAAGTCGGTCAGTGGTCGTAGGCGGTCAGGGACCGGGTGACAGGTTGGCCGGTGGCTCGGTTGTGCCAGATGGCGGCGGTCAGGGCGAGGATGCGTTGGGCGATGCGGACTCCGACGCCGTCGATGGTGCGTCCGCCGTGTTGCTCCAGGTTCAACTGGCCCTTGAGCGTGTCGTTGACGGACTCGATGAGTTGGCGGATGGACTTGAGCAGTGGTTCGCCGGGGTGCGGCTTGCGGTTGCGGTAGGACGGTCGGATCAGTCGGACGCCCCGCTCGGCCAGGAACCGGTCGAGTTCGGCGGAGACGTAGCCCTTGTCGGCGATGACGAGCAGGCCGGGGCGGTCGTCGAGCAGGCGGGGTTCGTGGTCGCAGATCGCCATGAGCACCTGCCGCTCGTCGATCTTCGGGTCCGCCAACGCCCAGGTGATCGGCAGCCCGGCTGGGGTGCAGACCAGATGCAGCCGCAATCCCCAGAACCAGCGCGAGTGGGAGCGGCAGAAGCCGTATTTCGCCCAGCCGGCCAACTCCGAGCGCTTGACCGTTGGCCGGGAGCGTCCGCATTCGACCGGGGTGGAGTCGACGATCCAGGTGGTGTCGGTCCACAGGTCGGTGTCGGCGGCCAGCCAGCGCGTGACCTGCTTGACCAGGGGTAACGCGGTGCGGAGGCGGCGGTTGTAGCCGGACTGGCCGGGCAGGTAGCGGAACGCGCCGGGCATCCGGGCGGGCAGGAACCGCAGCCATCGGGCCTCGGAGGTGAACCCGAGTAGCGCCTGGGCCACCGCCAGGGTGACCAGCTCGGCGTCGGTGAGCTTGGGCGGCCTGCCCATCCGACGCCCGCCGGCGAGGTGGTCGTCGATCTTCACGTAGAGTGCGGTGAGAAGGGTGTTCAGGTCGGTCGTCACAAACTGATCTTGAACACCCTTCGTCCGTCTACAGCCACCGCCTCGACTTACGCATTACTCGTCTAGCGCTCAACCCTCCCGGCCCCGCGACGGACGGTTCGGCGGTAGCAGACCGGGGCCGCCGGTGTCGCTACGGGACTTCCGGGTCAGTCGGTCCTCTTTCCCGCCGATAGACCAGAAGGACCGGGCGGGTGCGGCATCCGGCCCGAGGCATGGACCCATGCGACTCCTTGACCGAAAGTTGTTTTCAACCATTCTCATAGGTACAAAAGCTACTGACCAAGGAGACGCTGGATGCCCCTCCGCCCGTTATCGGAGCACGGACGCCCGCTCAGAGGCGTGACCAGACCCTGGTTGGCCGTCGTGGCCGCCGCCGGTCTGTTCGCCGCCCTCACCGCCGCCACCCCACCGCTGCACGCCACCCCGGCGTCCGTCGCCCCCGAACTCGTCGCCCAGGTCAACGCGGCCGAGGCGGGCGAGCCGGTGCAGGCGCTCGTGATGCTCCCGAACGCCGAACTGTCCGGCGGACGCGACGAAGTCCTCACCACCCTCCGCGACCACGCGGCCGAGACGCAGGACGACGTCGTCGCCGCCATCGGCGAGACCGCGACCGTCGTGAACCGCTTCTGGCTGACCAACATGCTGCTGGTCGAGTTCCCCGCGGACGCCGACGCGCTCGGCTCGCTCGCCGCCGTGCCGGGCGTGGAGCAGCTGCTCCCGAACTTCACGCTGGTCGCGCCGGACCCGGTCACGACCACCGCGGAGGTCACCCCGGCCGCCGACCTCACCTGGGGCCTGCGGAAGATCGAGGCGGCACGGGTCTGGGACGAGCTCGGCGTCAACGGCAGCGGCGTCCGCATCGCCACGCTGGACACCGGTGTGGACATCACCCACCCCGACCTGGCCGGCAAGATGGCGACCGACAACCCCGCCGACCCCAACCACCCCGGTGGCTGGATGGAGTTCGACGGGTCGGGCAACCTCGTCGCCTCGGCGCCGCGCGACTCCGCCTACCACGGCACGCACGTCGCGGGCACCATCCACGGCGGCGCGACCTCCGGCACCGCGATCGGCGTCGCGCCCGGCGCCGAGATGATGCACGGCCTGGTGATCCCCGGCGGCAGCGGCTCGTTCGCCCAGGTCGCCGCGGGCATGCAGTGGGCCGTCGCGCCGGTCGACGCCTCGGGCAAACCCGCGGGACGTCCGGCCGACGTGGTCAGCATGTCGTTGGGCGGCAACGGTTTCCACGCCGCGATGATCCAGCCGACGCGAGCCATCCGCGCGCTCGGCTCGTTCCCGGCGTTCGCCATCGGCAACAACTGCGGCACGTCCGGCACGGCCAGCCCCGGCAACGTGCACGAGGCGGTCGCGGTCGGCGCCACCGACAGCACGGACAGCGTCGCGTCGTTCTCCTGCGGCGCGGTGGTGCGCAAGGACCAGTGGGCGACCCCGCCCGCGGACTGGCCGGGAAGCTGGGTGAAGCCGGACGTCTCCGCGCCGGGTGTCGACGTGTACTCGGCGTCGCCGGGCGGCGGCTACCGGACCCTGTCCGGCACCTCGATGGCCACCCCGCACACCGCGGGCGCCGTCGCGCTGATGCTGTCGGCCGCGGGCGACCTGCCGGTGTCCGAGGTGCAGAAGGTGTTGGGCGACACGGCTTTCTGGGACGACCGGTACGCCGGCTCGCCGCCGGACACCCGGTTCGGCAGGGGCCGGATCAACGCCTACGAGGCGACGCGGTTCGTCGCGCTGGATTCGGGCGTGCGGGGCAAGGTCACCAACGCCGCGTCCGGTTCGCCGGTCACCGGCGGCACCGTCCGGATCGAGCCGGGCGGCCGCACCGTCGCCACCGGCGCGGACGGCACGTTCACGAGCAGGCTCGAACCGGGCGACTACACCGTCACCGTCGAGGCGTTCGGGTTCGAGAAGGCCGCGGTGAGCGCCACGGTCGCGCCGAACTCCTTCACCACCGTCGACGTCGTGCTCACACCGGCACCCTTCGGCCGCGTCACCGGTGTCGCGAAGCTCGACGTGTCCGGCGCCGGAATCCCGGGCGTCACCGTCAAGGTGCTCGGCGTGCCGGCCGACTTCTCCGCGGTGACCGGCGCCGACGGCGCCTACACGATCGACGGCGTGCCCGCGGGCACGTACCAGGTGGGCGCGTCGTACCCGACGTTCCGGGCGCCCGGCGCGGTCGAGGTGACCGTCGTCGCCGGCGAGGCGGCCACGGCCGACTTCGCCTTCGGCGCGCCGCCGCGCACGGTGGCGATCGTGGACAGCGCGGAGTCGCGGGCCAACCAGTACCGCGACGTCGTGTTCGCGCCACGCGGCATCGGGACGACGTACTACACGTGGGACGAGCTGGACAAGGCGGCGCAGCACGCGACCGTCGTGCTCGGCTACGGAACCCTGACGTCGCACTACAACGCGGCGAGGTTCCAGGCCTTCCTGGACGCGACGGACGCCAACGGCACCGGCGTGATCTTCACCGACCACGCCAACACGACGGGCAACGGCATCCGGCAGCTGTCCAAGCACACCGGGCAGCCGGTGTCGACCGGGTACAACTCGAGCGGCAACACGTCGGCCGTGTCGTACTACGAGGTGACCTCGGCGCACCCGATCTTCGCCGGGTACGCGGTGGGCGACCGCATCCCGCTGGACGACAGCACCCGGGCGAAGTGGGTGGCGTGGTTCAACGGCTACTCCGGTGACGGCAGGCAGACCATCGCGGGCCTCGGCCGGACGGTCGACGGCGTGATGGGCGGCGGCATCGGCGTCGACCAGCGCGCCCGCAACCGGCACGTGCTGCTGTCACTGCACGGCGTGTCGGCCACCCGAGGGCCCGGCGACTGGACGCCGCAGGCGACCGACCTGTTCCTGAAGGCGATCGACTGGGCGTCGCCCGCGCCGGACCCGAACCAGCCCTACTACGCGCTGCACGACCTGAAGGTGTCGCCTGGACTGGTGAAGGCCAGCGAGACCGTCACGGTGACCGTGCAGGTCAAGAACGTCGGATCGTCGGCGGGCACCTACAACGCGGTGCTGAAGGTCGGCGGCGCGGACAGGGCCACCACGCCGGTGCAGCTCGCGGCCGGCCAGTCGAAGACCGTCACCTGGACGGTCGACCCCGACCAGCTGGGCACGTTCACGGTCCAGGTCGGGCACCTGACCGGCTCGTTCCGGGTGCGCGCGCCGCGCGTCGACCTCGTCGTGTCCACAGTGGACGCTCCGGGCGTCGCCGCGGTCGGTCCGCTGGCGGGGGCGACCGTCGAGCTGATCGCCGGCGGGCAGCTCCGCGGGCTCGGGAAGACCGACGGCGCCGGCAAGCTGTCGTTCGAGATCCCGGACACGGTCGGCCGGTACACGCTCGTGGTGCGCAAGCCGACGCCTGAAGGCGGCGGCGACGCGTACCTGCTGCACCGCGAGATCACCGTGATCGACGACGACGTGATCTCGTTCGCGCCCAGGGTGCTCGCGAGCGGCACGCCGGCGGCCTCCAGCGGCGGGAACTTCGCCGTGCGGGCCGACATCGCGCTGGACGCCGCCGACCAGCGGCACACCGGCTCGGTGTTCCTGCGGCCCTCGGGCACCGCGCCGCACGGCTACCGCTACGAACCGGGCTCGCTCGTGGCGACGGTGGACCGGTACGAAGCGGTCACCGTGCACTCGGTGCGGCACCTCGAACAGGACTGGTTCCTGCCGAGCACGAAGGTCGGCGGGCTCGACTGGACCGCCCCCTACGACGTCCCGTTCGCCTTCGGCGGCCCCGCCAAGGTCTCGCTCGGCGACGTCGTGGTCGCCGCCGACGGTCGGGCCACCGTGGACTGGTCGGTGACCGACGCGCACGGCGTGCCGTTCGCGACCGTGATGGCCTCCGCCGTGCGGCCGTTCCTGAACCTCCCGGAACGGGTGGCGCTGGAGGACGTCGAGGGCCTGGTCCGGGCCGCGGCGCCGAACGAGCTGAAGCCGGTGCTCCGGCTGTTCGCGCCGGACGGCAGCCCGGTGCGGGCCGGTTCGATCAACTGGAACGCCCGGCCGCACACGTTCACCGTCGAACCGGGCACCCCGGACGGCGCGTACCGGTTGGCGCTGGACGTGGACACCGGCGGCTACTCCGGTGACCTCACCGGCGAGGCGCGGCTGCGGGTCGGGCCGGAACCGGCGCCCGTCATGTCGTTGACGGACACGCGGGGCACGTTCGTGCCGGAGGCGCACACCGAGTACGACGTCCGTGCGGTCAACAGCGGCACCGCGGCCTCCGGGCCGATGACGTGGACGGTGCGCGTCACGGCCGACCGCGCGTTGGCGGCCAAGGACGTGGTCATGCGGCTGAAGGTCGACAACAAGTGGCAGCGCGTGACGCTCGCCAACGACGGCGGCGCGCTGGTCGGCACCGTCGTGGCCGGGGCGGAGGTGGCCGCCGGGGCCGAGCGGACGTGGCGGATGTCGTTGCTGCTGCGCACGCCGGGGACGTACCACGTCGCCGACACGTTCACCGGTGACGGCATTTCCGTGACCAACGCCGACGAACTCGTCGTGGTCGCGCCGGCGGGAGTGCGGTAGGTGCTCGGAAGCCCGGCCCGGCGCCAGTACCGCGGCGCCGGGCCGGGCCCACTCCCGAACCCGGGCTGCTAGCCGAAGTTCACGTCACTGCACCACATGTACGTCTGGTCGAGGTGCGAGGCCTGCCAGATCGTGAACACCACGTGGTGACCGCGGTAGGTGCCGTTGGTCTGGACGTTGAACGTGATCTCCTTGGCCGGGGCGTACCTGCCGGTCTGCGTGACCAGGTCGAGGTTGCCCCACCCGAGCCGCTGGGTGGTCGGGTCGAACCCGTTCTTGCTGATGTAGACCCGGAAGTAGTCCGCGCCGTGGCTGGCCTGGTCGTACAGCTTCATGGAGAAGCTGCTGCCGACGTTGGTGGTCTTCCACCGCCCGGGGGCGTTCAGGGCGTTGTTGCGGGACAGGGCGTTGCTGCAGAGCTGCCCGTCCGGGGTCGACCCCTGGAAGTTCCCGCGCAGGCCGTCCCGCAGCGCGCTCATCCAGTTCCACATGGTGTCGGCGTTGGCCTGGAAGGCCTGCCAGCACATGGGGTCCTGCTGCTGCATGGCGGGGTTGGTGTGCTGGCTGCCCCAGGTTTGCCAGCACTGGTAGGCGCGGGTGGCGGGGCTGACGATGGTGCCGTGGGCGGACGCCGTCGGCGTCCAGACGAACGTGCACGCCACCAGGCTGATGATCACTGCGATGATGCCCCGCCGTCTGGTGACGGACCCGGAGGTACTGCGCAGACGCATGGTGAGCCTCCATTCAATCCGGATGATTGAGCGGTGGTGATCCAATATGGGAGCGCTCCCAGAGCAGTCGTCAGCGTATACGTCACAGAGCGAAACTTCAACGAAACATTCAGTAGTTATTCCCGGCCCCGTTGGCGTTCGGCGTAACGCCCGTTGCACCCTCGCGGCTGACCTGCCCGTACCACGCGCCGCGGTGCATCGGCTTCCCGAACGACAGGAGGGGTGGGCGCCTGGGGCACCCACCCCTCCGGCGGATCACGGCGTCAGGCGGAAGGTCGCGTCGGCTCGGCCGGCCGCGTCGGTGATCGGGTCGAGCCGCAACTGGTAGCCGTAGTGGCGGATGTGCCGGTCGGGGAAGTTGTAGGACTGGAACGACGACCACGAGGTCGAGGCGAGGCCCGCCACCTGGCGGAACGTGGCGTCGGCCTTGAACGTCGACGTGCCGTCGTCGGCGGCCAGGACGAAGTCGTAGTTGCTGTGCCGCAGGTAGTAGCCCGGCAGGTTGACGGACTGGAACGACACCGTGCCGGTGCCGGCGAGGCCGGGGACGACGCGGAACTGGGCGTCCTGGGCGGGGCTGACGTTCGGGTCGATGCGCACGTCGTAGTTCACGTGGCGGACGTACCGGTCCTGGAAGTTGTAGGACTGGATGCGGTTGACCGGGGCGTTGGAGCCCCACTTGGCCAGCACGCGGCTCTCCTCGGCCGCGGTGAGGTTGAGGATCGAGCCGTGGCGCTTGCGGGTGGCGCCGAGGCTGTAGCCGGTGACGGTCTGGAAGTTGCGCGTGCTGCCGAGGTCGGTCGACGTGATCGGCATGTACCCGCGGCCGGTGGCGTACTGGTCCAGCCAGAGGGCCCATTCGTTGCGACCGTTGAACTGCATCCACATCGGGCCCTCGACGACGTTGCCGCCGCCGGTGCCGTTGGAGATGCCCATGTGCGAGAGGTTGCCGATGGTGGTCCACGAGCCGAGGATCGAGTTGCTGCCCTCGACGGTGATGTGGCCGTCGGCGGAGGCGCGGTAGTAGCGGTAGCCGCCGACGCTGGACGGCGACTCGATGATCTGGGTGTCGATGATGCCCTGACCCGTGCCCCGGTCGATGTACAGCACCGGTGACGCGAACGAGCGGAAGTCGCGCGTGCGCACGTAGTAGATGCGGTGCTTCTTGACACCGTTGAGGGTCGCGTTGGTGGCCCAGTAGACGACGTAGTCGCCCGTCGTCGGGTCGTAGATCGCCTCGGGGGCCCACGCGTTGCCTGCCCCAGAGATCCCGGCCGCGACGTTGAGCAGGCGCGGCGCGGACCAGGTGACGAGGTCGGTGGACTCCCACACCACCAGCGACGTGCTGCCCCTGTTGGCCGCGTCGGACCACGAGGTGCCACTGGCGATGCGCAGGTCGGTGGCGATGATCCAGTACCGGTCGCCGGCGGGGGAGCGGACGAGCGCGGGGTCGCGGACGCCGCGGGTGCCGACGGTGGACAGCAGCACGGGCGCGCCGTTGTTCAGGTCGGTCCAGCGCAGGCCGTCACGGCTGTGCGCGAGGTAGATCTGCTCGCCGTTGGAGTGCTCGCCGGTGAAGTGCGCCATCAGGTAGCCGGTGAACGGCTCCAGCGCCTCGGCGCGTCGCTCGGTCGTCACCGACCAGGACGTGAACAGCAGGGCCACGGCGGCCAGCAGCGCGCCGACCCTCGTCAGTACTCGGGACACGGGTGATCTCCTTTGATCACGGGGTGGGGACGATCGGGTTGATGAGGCCGTTCGCGTCGAAGGTCATGCGGTCGACGGCGACCTCGCGGTTGGCGCCGTTGCCGGCGGGCACCGCGAAGCGGTGGTAGGCCACGTGCCACGTGTCGCTGCCCGGCGCCTTGACGACCGAGTGGTGGCCGGGGCCCTTGATGCCGAGGTCCAACCGCTTCTGCAGCACGACGCCGCGCTTGGTCCACGGGCCGAGCGGGGACGTCCCGGTGGCGTAGGCGACCCGGTAGTCCTCGTCGCGGGTGTCGTTCTCCGACCACATGAAGTAGTAGGTCCCGTTGCGCTTGAACACGAACGACGCCTCGCGGTACCCGACCGGGGTGATGTCGCGGACCTCGGCGGGGTCGAAGGACACCATGTCGGCGTTCAGCGGGACGACGTAGGCCGTGCCGTTGCCCCAGTACAAGTAGGACTGGCCGGTGTCGTCGGTGAACACCATCGGGTCGATGGCCTGCCCGGAGTAGGCGCCCGCGCGGATCAGCGGCCTGCCGAGGGCGTCGCGGAACGGACCGGTGGGGGAGTCCGACACCGCGACGCCGAGGTGCTTGCCCGTGTCGCCGGACGCCGCGCCGCCGCTGAAGTACAGGTAGTACCGGCCGTTCTTGGCCACCACGGCGGGCGCCCACGCGGAGTTGTCCGCCCACGACACGTCCGGCCCGTGGTTGAGGATCACACCGTGGTCGGTCCAGTTCACCAGGTCGGTGGAGGAGAACGCCTTGTAGTACGGCGACGCCCAGCCCGCGTAGCCGTCCGTGGTCGGGTAGAGGTAGTACCGGCCGTTGATGTTCGTGATGTGCGGGTCGGCGAACAGACCGGGGATCACCGGACCCCTGGTGGTCTTCGGCGTCCACGGCGCGGTGAGGCGGAACGAGCTGTCGGCGCGGAACGTCGCCGTGTCCTGCGCGACGTCCACCCACAGCTCGAAGTTCCGGTGCCGCACCCGTCGGTCCGGGTGGTTCACGGGCGCGAGGGCTACCGAGCCGGCGACCGACCCGGCGACGGCGCAGAACGTCGCGTCGGCCCGGAACGTCGCGTCACCGGTGTTGGTCTCCAGCCGCACGCGCCAGTCCAGGTGTCGCAGGAACTGGCCGTTGCGGGCCTGGAAGGAGTAGCACGACGGCGAGGCCAGCCCGTTGACCACGGTGAACGTGGCGTCGGACTTCACCTGTGCCGTGCTGCCGGACGTCACGGCGTCCAGCCGGCCCAGGTAGTCCTGGTGCCGGACGTACCGGCCGGGGAAGTTGACCGACTCCAACGACCGCGCGCCGGTCGGCAGCTCGGCCGCGCTCGCGGGCGTCGCGGACAGCAGGAGCGCGGCGAAGGTGGTGAGGCACAGCACCGCGGAAGTGCGCGTTCGCCGACGCATGATCACTCCGATCTCTTCGGGGTGGGTGCGGCCACCCCACGTCGGGACGGGGGAGTGCGTCGATGTGACCGCGGCCACGCGATGTGAACGCTAACAGCCAACGGTGATGATGCTCAAGATGAACTCAGCGTGACGAGGCCGGTGATCCAATTGCGCCGATCGAGCTGCGACGTCAAGGTCTGTTATCGCTCACACGCCACGACGGGCTCAGCGAGGTGCGTACCTGCCGTGAGCTCACCGGGTTACGACGACCACCACGAGAAACCGTCGTCGGCACGCCCCGGCCCGTCCACGGGAGCGTTGTGGACGGGCGCGTCCGCAGGAGCGTTCACGGGAGCGTTGTGCGCGGGGGCGTTCACAGGGGCGTTGCGGACGGGACCGCTTACGGGTGCATTGCGCACAGGGGTCTGCACAGGGGCCTGCACGGGGGCATTGCGCACGGGGGCCTGCACGGGCGCGTTGCGCGCGGGGGCCTGCACAGGAGCGTTGTGCGCGGGACCGTCGGGGAGGGGCCGCCGCTCGGCGTCAACCCGCGCCACGGCCACCGCCTCCGCCACGGTGGCGCACAGCCCCAGCAGCCGGTCCACCTCGCTCATGCGCATCGGCCGCACCACCGTGCGCTGCCCGGCCGCGACGGCGAAGCCGACACCCAGCTCCCTCGCCCGCTCCCGCACCTCGACCAGGACCGCGATGCCCATCGACCCGAGGAACGCCACCCCGGCCAGGTCGACCACCAGCGCCGAGGTGGCGCCGTCGAGGCAGGCGAACAGCTCCTGGCGCACCTGGCGGTACGTGTCGGTGTCGATCTCGCCGTGCACCTCCACGAACGCCACGCCCCGGCGCCGGGCGACCTTCACCGTCACCGCCGCCTGATCGACATTCCCGTCCACGCTGCTCCCTCATCCACCGCGGGCACACACGGGTGTCACGCCGTCCGTTCCGTAGTCACCCGGCACCTGTTACCCAACCCCGGCCCGCTCGACACATCGTCCACCACGGGACGACGATCGGATCGGTCCGCAACGGTCGGGCGCGGGCGGGTCGCGGCGCGCGAGAGTCGACGGCGGAAGGAGGCCTCGTGATCTCGGCACTCAACCGGCTGGTCGACCTGGTCGAGGACCATCTCGTGGAGGAGGTGGACGTCGACGGCCTGGCCAAGGCGCTCGGCACGACCGAGTACCACCTGCGGCGGATGTTCTCGTCGCTGGCCGGCATGCCGCTGTCGGAGTACGTGCGCCGACGCCGCATGACCCTCGCCGCCGCCGACGTGGTGCGCGGCGGGGACGACCTGCTCGGCATCGCGGTGCGGCACGGGTACGGCTCGGCGGAGGCGTTCGGACGCGCCTTCCGGGCGGTCCACGGCGCCGGCCCCGGTGACGTCCGCCGCGACGGAGGCCCCCTTCTCGCACAACCACGCCTCAGGTTCCGCCTGACCGTCGAAGGGAGCACTCCCATGCGCACCCGCCTCGTCGACCGCCCCGCGTTCCGGCTGGTCGGCCACGCGGCCCGCGTCCCGCTGGTCCACCGCGGCGTCAACCCGCACATCCAGCGGCACATCGCCGGCCTGCCGCCGGAGGAGCACGTCCGGCTCAAGGCGCTGGGCGACGCCGAACCGGCCGGCCTGCTGCAGGTCTGCGACGACGTCGACCCGGACGCCCGGGAGGGCAGCGAGCTGACCTACCTGCACGGCGTCGCCGTCTCCGGCGACACCCCGACCCCCGGCGACCTCGACGCCATCGAGGCGCCGGAGGGCACGTGGGCGGTCTTCCGGACCGACGGCCCCTACCCGGACGCCCTGCAGAGCACGTGGGCGGCCACCGCGACCGAGTGGTTCCCGTCCAACCCGTGGCGGCTGCGACCCGGTCCTTCCGTCGTCGCCGTGCTCGACCGCGCCGACGACTTCGGCACCGCCACGTGCGAGCTGTGGCTCCCGGTCGAGCCGGCGTGACCGTCCGTCCGTGAACCGTGACGCGCTGGTTCCGGCCGCCTCCCCGTCATGCGGCGGGGAGGCGGCCGGACCGGGCCGTCCCGTGACCGGCCGGGCTTCCCGTTGCTCCGCCCGTGGCCGTCGCAGGTACCATCTCTCGTGAGGGACGTCGACGACACGCGACGCGACCGTCCCCCTGTTGAGCCCCCGAGCCGCCTCCGGTCACGCCGTGCGGGTGTCGCGTTGTCGCCCTCGTACGCTGCGGCGAGCTCTCCGAACGTCGCTGTGGTGGCACTTCCGGGGAAGTGGTGAGGTAGTAGAGATGCGCAGGTCCGGCCTGGTGGAACACGTGCGCGGATTCGGTCCACACGACCACGTGTGCTGGCGGTACGGCGACGTCCGCGAGTTCCGCGATCGCGCCCGCGAGTTCCTGTCCGAGGGGCTCGCCGCGGGGTACCGCGTCCGCTACACCGGCCCCGGTGACGTCGAGGCGCTGGTCCGCCACCTGGACGGGGTGGCGGGCGTCGACGAGGCGCTGCGGACCGGCGCCGCGCACGTCGACCCGCTGGACGCCTCCTACCCGAGCGGCGCGGTGGTCGACCCCGTCACGCAGGTGCGGGCGTACGCCGAGGCGACCGAGGCCGCCCTGGCCGCCGGGTACGCCGGGTTGCGGGTCGCCGCGGACTGCACGCCGCTGGTGCGCACGCCCGAGCAGCTGGCCGCCTTCGCCCGCTACGAGCACCGGATCGACCACTACATGGCAGACCAGCCGTTCTCGGCGATGTGCGCCTACTCCGGCGCGGAGGTGGACGACCGCGCCTTCGCGCAGGTCGCGTGCATGCACCCCAACTCCAACACGCCGTCCCCCGGCTTCCGGCTGCACGCCGCCGACGACCGGTTCACCGCCCTCGCGGGCGAGCTGGACCCGACCAACGGCGACCTGTTCACCCTGGCGCTCGAACGGGCCGACCTCCGCCCCCGCGGCGGACGGCTGGTGTTCGACGCCACCGACCTCACCTTCGTCGACCACCGCAGCCTGTTGCACCTGTCCGGGCACGCCGCCGACCGGGGCGCGTCCGTCGTGCTGCGCGCGTCCTGGCCGGGCGTGGCGACCCTGGTGGACCTGCTCGACCTCTCCAACGTCCGAGTGGAGCGCGCCGCGTGATGATCACCGAGATCCCGCCGCGGGGTGATTTCGTCCACCCCGCGGTGTTCTACGCCTCCGACGAGGAGTACCTGGACCTGCTCGTGCCCTTCGTCAAGGACGGCGTGGCGTTGGGCCACCCGGTCGCCGCGGCCGTGCCGGGCGACCGGCTGAGGCTGCTGCGCGACGCCCTGGGCGACGTGACGGACGAGGTGCTGCTGCTCGACATGGAGGTCGAGGGCCGCAACCCGGGCCGGATCATCCCCGCCGTGCTGCGCCGGTTCGCCGACAGGCACTCAGGCAAGCACGTCCGGATCATCGGCGAGCCGATCTGGGCCGGGCGCAGCGAGGTCGAGTACCCGGCGTGCGCGCAGCACGAGGCGCTGATCAACCTGGCCTTCGCCGGGCGCGACGTCACCATCGCGTGCCCGTACGACGTCACCGCGCTCGACGAGCACGTGCTGACCGACGCGCTGGCCACCCACCCGTTGGTGTGGGAGACCGGCCGCCACTACGACAGCGACCACTACGCGCCCGACGCCGTCGTGAGCCGGTACAACCTGTCCCTCGACACCGCCGCGACCGCCGCCACGCTGGAGGTCGCGACCACCGCCGACCTGCGCGGGGCCCGCCGGTTCGCCACCGACCAGGGGCAGCACCTCGGGCTGTCCGCCGACCGGGCGGCCGACCTCGCGCTGATCACCACGGAACTGGTGGTCAACAGCCTCCGCCACGGCGGCGGCGCGTGCGTGGTGAGCGTCTGGCAGGACGGCGCCCACCTCGTCTGCACCGTGCGGGACGCCGGCTACCTGGCCGACCCGCTCGCCGGCCGCCGCCCCGCCCCGCCCACTCAGGAAGGCGGCCGCGGCCTGCTGATGATCAACCAGCTGGCGGACCTGGTCCGCGTCCACACCACCCCGCTCGGCACGACCACGCACGCCTTCCTGCGCATCGACGCCTAGGTCGCCGGCGGCCCGCGCGGCCGAGCGCGGGCCAGAGGTGTGGGCCAGGGGGTGTGGCCGGAAGGCGCGGTCAGTGGCGAGGTCAGGGGCGCAGCAGGTAGCCGAGCAGCTTGCGGCGCTCGCCGGCGTTGTCGGGCCGCGGGCTGAACACCGCGTCGAGCAGCGGCAACACCTGGTCGCGGGCCTCGCGGGTGCGCATGACCCGCTTCCACAGCGCCAGGTTGACGGCGTAGCGCCACCTCGGGGTGTCGGCCAGCCGCAGGACGTTGACGACGTTGTCGCGGGTCTTGGCCGGCAGCGCGCTCACGTCCTCGGGCGTGGTGAGCAGCGACTCGGGCAGCACGTCGAGGCCGTGCGCGGTCATGAAGGCGAAGTCGGTCGGCCAGGCCGCGGCCCACAGGTAGTCGACCATCCGGCACCAGCCGCGCAGGAACCTGACCTCCAGGGCCGGCCACGGTCCGCCGTCGACGTCGGCGATCGCGTCGACCACGACGTCCAGGCACGTCTTGTGCGCTTTCCACAGCGCGAGGCGCGCCGGTTCGGGGTCCACCGGCCCGCTGCCGCCCACCAGGGCGAAATAGGCCCGCCAGTCGGCGACCGCCGGCGCGAGCTCGTCCGGCACGGCCCCACCCGACACGTACCGGAAGCGGGAGCGGGTCTGCGGGTCGGCGACCGGCAGGGCCGGGACCACGCCGGCCTCCCCGGCCGCCAGCCACGGGATGACGCTCAGCGTGTAGTTGCCGTAGCCCCACGGCGCGTCCGGGTCGATCCACCCGTCCAACCGGGTGTGCTCGCCGAGCCGACCGGTGCGGAACTGCCACTGGTGCTGGAACATCAGGCCCCACAGCGGGTTGTGCCTGTTGTCGGCCCCGAACCGGTCGGCCGGGTTGGTGTTGTTGATCATCATCCGGTAGGCGGCCATCCGCTGCTCGAAGCGGAACGGGTCGAACGCCTCGGCCAGGTCCTCCGCCGTCGTCCAGACCGGGTACAGGTCCAGGGCCGCCAGCTCGTCGGGGTGGGCCATGACCAGAAGTGTCCGGGAGGTCACCGTCGGTGTCCAACGCAAGCCCGTGTCGTCACAGCACCAGGGCGACCGCCGACAGGCACGCGACGGTGACCAGGACACCGACCGCCCGAGACAGCCGGTCGAGGCCGACCGGGCGGCGCTGTCGTCCGCGGTTGCCCTGCCACACGGCCACGACGGCGACCACCGCGATCAGCACGCCGGGCACCACCCGCACGCCCCACCCCCCGCGGGCCGCCGCGTGGAGCAGGAACATCGAGCACGCCGCCGCGCTGAACGCCGTGCGCCGCCAGGCCAGGTCGGTGCGCTCGGGTTGCAGGCCGGGATCGCGCGGGTCGCTCACCCGAGGACCACCAGGACGCCCGCCGTCACCGTCACGACCAGCACCCCGACCGCGAGCACGATCATCACCCGGCTGGTCGGCAACGGCTGCCCGGCCCGCATCGCCCGCTGCACCGCGCGCCACCGGGGGTAGCTGCTCGCCGCGAGCACGGTGGCCAGCGCGATGCACATCAGCCCGAGCAGCAGCGTCGCGCCGGGGAACGCGAACGGCGGCACCAGCTGCCTCACCGCCACGCCGCCCGCCAGCAGGCCCAGCGCCGTGCGCAACCACGCCAGGAACGTCCGCTCGTTGGCCAACGTGAACCGGTAGTCCGGCTCACGGTCCGCCGACGACCGCTCCGGCTCGCCGCCCATCAGCCCTCCGCGCGTACCAGGGCGACCGCCCTGGTGGCGGCCCACGCGGGCAAGCTAACCGCATCCGGCTCGGCGCGGCGCGTCCCCGACCGGGGAGTGCTCAGGAACGCGCGCCCTCGGCCTCCGGCTGACCCGCGGCAGTGGCGCGGCGGGCGCCGACGAGCAGCAGGACGATCGCCACCAGGAGGATCGGCCACGGCGTCAGGAACAGGATCACGGCGTCGACCACGGTCAGGACGCCGAGCGTCCAGGCGATGAACGGCGGCGGCGTGATGCCCCGGCGGTCCATCCACAGCACGATCAGACCGATGACGACGACCGGCGGGCCGAAGCTGTCGAGGCTGAGCCACAGGGCGCTGTTGGCCGGGCTCATGTCGGCGAGGTCGTCGTGCCACAGCTCCCCGCTGAACCACGCCCCGGCGTGACGCGCGGCCCCCACCACGAACAGCGCCCCGAGCGTGTGCGCGGCGGCGTAGACCACCATGATCCAACCGGCGATCTTGATCATCGGATTGCCCCCGTTGTACGGTCGCGTACAACGGGAGCGTCCCATACTGTGCGGCACCGTACAACCGGATCACCAAACGAGGAGGCCCACCTCATGGGGGCGTTGCGGACACCGCGTGAGATGTGGGTCGAGGAAGGGCTCCGGGCGCTGGCCGCGGGCGGTGTGGACGCGGTGCGCGTCGAGGCGTTGGCCAAGGCGCTCGGCGTGACCAAGGGCGGGTTCTACGGCTACTTCGCCGACCGCGGCGCTCTGCTGACGGAGATGCTGGACGTCTGGGAGCGCGAGAGCACCGACGACGTCCTCGAACGGATCGAGCGGGAGAGCGACGACGTGCTCGACCGGGTCCGGCTGGCCGGGCAGCTCACGTTCTCCGGCGACCGCCTGCTCCCGATCGACCTGGCCATCCGCGACTGGGCCCGCCGCGACCCGGAGGTCGCCGAACGCCTGCGCCGCGTGGACAACCGGCGCATGCAGCTGCTCCGCGACGCCATCGGCACGTTCTGCGCCGACCCCGACGAGGTCGAGGCGCGCAGCCTGCTCGCCTTCTGCATGGCGATCGGCAGCCACTTCCTCGCCGCCGACCACCCCGGGCGCAGTCGCGCCGAGGTGAGGGCGCGCGCCGGCGCCCTCCTCCTCAACCGCGCGCCCGACGAGGCGTGACCGAGTTCGTCGACCGGCGTTGGGGCTCCGCCCCCGCCCGAAAGGGACGAGCGGAGTGTCCTTTCCGGACTTCGCGCCCTTGCGGTCCTGAGTGGACCGCGCGGAGTTCTGAAGCCACCTTGCGCAGTCATTTCAGGGCTGCGGCTACCGGAAAGGGCATCCCGACTCAACTAACGTTCTACGGAGAGTGATCAATCGGTAACGCGGCGGCGGGGTGTCGCGATGTGCCCGGTGTGGGTGCGGCCCGACCTCGCGGGCTGTCCGCTGCCGAGGAGGTTCGGGATGAACGGGATGAAGGTCGCGTCACGGGTTGCCGCCGCCTGCCTGGTGGCGTTCGCGACGCTGTTCGGCGTGGTGTCGACGGCTCACGCGGAGGCCGGGCAGACGTGCCTCGTCAACGAGGTGGTGTCCTTCAGCGAGCCGGTGACGAACACCCCGCGAACCGTCACCGTCACCGTCCGGGGGCAGCTCTTCAACTGCGCCGACGGCTCCGCCGCCACCGGCTCCTACAGCGAGACCGCCACGCTGGCGAACTACAGCTGCACCCAGCTCTTCTACCAGGGCAGCGGCACCCGGACCTTCACCTGGACCGACCCGGCCGCCGCGCCGAGCACCTACTCCTACAACAGGACTTCCAGCCGGGTGGGCGCGAACATCGTGATCCTGCTGCTCGGGTCGATCACCTCGGGGACGTTCGCCGCCGAACCGGCGAAGATGCAGCTGACCGCCCTGAACCCGGACCCGATCAGCTGCGCGACCACTGGGGTCTCTCAATTGACCCTCGTGGGTTCCCTGATCATCGGCCTCTGACCAGCGCCGTCGCGCTTCGGGCACTGATCAACCTCCCTCGATCGGGTGGTGTTAATGGTCACGGAAGTGTGAGCCGCCGCCCGCGGAGGTATGCCTCGTCGGTATGTGCGAGTCCTGATCGGGCACCTCTCGGAGGGAACCTTCTGTGGCTATTTCCGTGAACCTGGACAAGCAGCTGGACAAGGCGTACGAGGAGCTGGAGCTGTCGAAGATCCTCGACGCGCCGGTGGCCGCGCTGGCGGGGGTCAGCGCGGGTGACGCGGAGAAGTTGGCGGCCGCGTTCAACATCAAGACGGTGCGGGACCTCGGCACCAACAAGCAGTTCAAGGTCGCCGCGGCGCTGGTGGCGTTGGAGCAGACCTCCAAGTAGCGACCGATCGCCACGCGGGGCCGGCCGGTTCGGTCGGCCCCGCGTCGGCGTGCCCGCCGCACCTAGTTGACAAATCACCTAGGTGAGTTGTCTACTACTCACCATGGTCCTGTCCCGCCTCATCCTGGGGCTGCTCTCCCTGGCGCCGATGACCGGCTACGACCTCAAGCGGCACTTCGACTCGACCGTGGGCCACTTCTGGGCGGCCGACAAGGCGCAGATCTACCGCACCCTCGCCACCCTCGTCGCCGAGGGCTTCGCGGAGGTCGAGACGGTGGCCGGGTCGGGCGCGCCGGACCGCCAGGAGCACCGCATCACCGCCGCCGGACGGGCGGCGCTCGCCGCGTGGCTCGCGAGCGAGCCGGAGCGCCACGTCGAGCGCGACCCGTTCCTCGCCAGGGTCTTCTTCGGCTCGGGCCTCGACGACGACGCCCTCCGCGCGCTGTTCGCGCGGCGTCGCGAGGAGGTCCGGACGCGGCTGGACGAGTTGGAGCGGACGCGGGCCGGGTTCGCGGCGCGCGATCGCGCCGCCCGGTTGCGCCTCGCCACGCTGGACAACGGCATCGTGCACCTGCGCACCGAGCTGAGGTGGCTCGACGCGGCCGAGGAGGAGATCACGTGAGCGGCTTCCCCGAGGTGCACCGGCCCGACCACGACGCGGTGAACCGCCCGCTGGTGCTGCTGCACGGGGGCAACGTCGCGAACTGGATGTGGGAGCCGCAGCTGGCCGCGCTCACCGACCGCGTGGTGATCACACCGGACCTGCCGGGCTTCGGCGAGCGCGTGCGCGAGGACTGGCGAGGGCTGGACGCGGCGGCCGACGACGTCGTGGCACGGGTGACCGACCACGGCGTGGACGGTCCGTTCGACCTCGTCGGGCTCTCCCTGGGCGCGTTGACCGCGTTGCGCGTCCTGGCGCGGCACCCGGACCGCGTGCGCTCGGGGTTCGTCACCGGCGCGCCGCTCACGCCGGTCGGCCTCGGCGTGCGCCTGATCTGCCGCGTGCAACTGGCCTTCTGGCGGGCGCCGTGGTTCTGGCGCGGCCAGGCGGTGGCGTTCGGGCTCCCGGAGGACGCGCGCGCCCGGTACGTCTCGCACGGCCTGTCGGTGCGCCGCGAAACCATGGCCGCGATGAGCGCCGAGGTGTTCGCGGGCGGCGTTCCGCCGACCCTGCACCGCTACACCGGCCCGCTGCTCGCGATCGCGGGCGAGAAGGAATCCGCGGGTGTGCGCGACTCCCTGGCGTCCATCGCCCAGGCGGCGCCGCAGGCGCGGCTGCGGCTCGCGCCGGGGGTGCACCACATCTGGAACGTCGAGGACGTCGTCCTGTTCAACGACGTGCTGCGCTCCTGGCTGGGCGGAACCGTCGACCCGCGTCTCATCCCGGCGGCTTCGAGGGGTGCCGCCGTGATGCGAACCGGTGCCCGACGGTGACGGGCACGGCGAGGAGCGCCGGTCCGGGTGGGCGACGGCTTGCCGGGAAGGGGGTTCAGCGGAACGAGGGTCGGTGGCACGTCGCCCCGCGGGGAGGCCCTAACGGCCGGTGGCGGTGAGGATGGCCGAGGCGATCGCCTCGTGGCCGGCGGGGGTCGGGTGGACGTCGGTGTGGTCGCAGAAGTACGTCAGCGCGCACACCTTGGCCACCGGGGTGGGGATCTGGCCGTAGGTCGGGTCCTGGGTCATCTCCGTCAACGGCCCGTAGCCGCCGGTGGTGGCGGTGACGTCGACGAACTTCGCGCCGACCTTCTCGTACTCGGACTTGAGGGCGGCGTTGAAGAAGTCGCGGAACAACGACACCGACAGGCGGGCCAGGCCCTGGCCGTTCGGGAACGCCGGGGACACCCACGCGCCCAGGAACACGTCCGGGTAGGTCAGGCTCACGATCGGGGCGTCGCCGGCGGCTTCGCGCAGGGCCGGCAGGGTGGCGGCCAGGTTGGCCCGGACGTCGGCCACGGCCTGGGACGCGCAGCCCAGCGGGTCCTGCGACCGGGCGCACGGCGCCAGGTCGTTGCCGCCGATCACGACGGTCACCAGGCCGACCCGTCCCTGGTGCTCGCGCAGCGTGCGCACGGCGGCGTCGAGCTGGGTGAGGCCGGCGAGGTCGGGCGCGTCCGGACCGCGGTTGCCGGGGGCGCACCCCGGTTCCGCCCTCAGCTGCGCGGACGTCGCGCCGCTGCACGCCAGGTTGATCAGCCGCAGGTCCGACCGCTCGGCGACGAGGTAGGCGAACCCGTCGCGGCCGGTGCCCGCGGGCACGTTCGCCGGCCGGTAGCCCGTGGCGTAGGAGTCGCCCAACGACACGTGCACGCGCTGGGCGGGCGGTTCGCCCGTGGCGGACGACGGCGCGGGTGGAGGCGCAGTCGGCGCTCCGGTGCACGCTCCGAGGGCCACCGCCAGCGCCCCGACCAGTGCGAACCGCCGAAGTCCCGGCACGGTGACCCCTTCCCGCCGTCGTGATCCCCGCGGTCCAGGCTACAGCGGGCGGCAGCGGATCACCGGACGTCCACTGTGGACGGACCGCCGCATCCCCGTCCGTGCCCGCGGCGACGCGGGGTGTCGCCGAAGCTGACGGCAGGCCTGCCGCGACGCGTCACCGCACGACCGGCAGGCGCACGGTGACGTCGCGCAGCACCATCGCGCCCGGCGTGCGGCTCCCGTGCAGGACGAACATGTCCGAGACCGGGCTCACGGTGAGGAAGAGCGACTGACCCGCCGGGACGGTGGCGGCGACGGACGGCAGTTCGATCGTCCGGCGGGCGGCCAGGTTCAGGCCCTCCTCGCGGTGGGGGAGGACGTTGTTCTGGATCACCTTCGCGTCCAGCGGGGACGTGCCGACGCTCAGCGCGAAGAACGCGCGGCTGTCCAGGCCGAGCGCGGTGACCACGGCGTTCAGCGTCGGCGAGCCCGCGACGGTGAGGGGGCCGTCCGCGATCTTGACCGCCTGCGGCACGCCGACGGCCGCGGTGGTGGCGATGTCCGGCAGGGCGGCGGTCGTGTTCGGCGCCACGGAGTCCACGGTGACGCAACCGCCCTCGGCGGTCATCAGGTGGTAGCGGCCGTGGCCGGTCAGCGTGCGCGGCGCGCCCAGCAGGTTCTCCGCGAGGAAGCGCAGTTCCAGCTCGTGGTAACCGGCGCCGCCCAGCCGGGCGGAGCAGGCGTCGCCGGCCACCGCGTGCCCGGCGGGCAGGACGCTCGGCAGGGCGTGGCCGCCGTTGTAGCCGACCAGCAGGCTCTTCGCGCGGGCGCGGGAGGTCAGCGCGCGGTCGAAGTTGTCGATCGCCTGGTCCAGCGGGAACAGGTTGTCGCTGACGCCCTGGCGCAGCAGCACGGGGACGTCCAGCCGGCGTCCGGCGGCGACGTGGTGCGCGGGGCCGTTGTCGCGGAAGAACTCGTCCATCGCGGCCGGCCAGTCGCCGGTGACCAGCCCTTCGGCGTAGCCGGCGGTGACCGTCGACGTGTGCGCGGTCGGCGCGGCGGCGAACAGTGCGGTCACCCACGTCGTGCGGACGACCTCGCGCGGGGCGAGGCTGTCGTTGAGCGAGTGCCACGTGATCTGCGGTGCGAGCGCGTCGAACCGGGTCCGGCCGGTCTTCATGATCTCGGTGAACGCGCCGGCGAACTGGTAGCCGCCGCCGTAGGAGCCGCCGATCGCGCCGAGGACCGGGTCGTCCGGCCCGGTCTCGCGCACCCAGTCCAGCGACGCGACGTGGTCGATCACCCGGATGACGTCCTCGCCCTCGAACGCCGGATCCTCCACGTGCGCCTTGCCGCCGCTCTCGCCGAACCCGCGCTGGTCGATGCTGACCACCCCGAACCCGGCGTCGAGGTACCGCTGGAACGAGCCGGGCGCGGACGTGCGCGTGCCGCCCCAGCCGTGGCTGTGCAGCAGCACCGGCACCCGGTTGTCCCGCGAGGCGGCGGCGGGCTTGAACACGCTGACGCAGATCTCCACCGGGCCCGGCTCCAGCGGATCGGTCTCCGGCACGCTCGCGACGCAGGTGTTCACCGGCGCGGGGTGGTCGGCGCTCGCCGCGGTCGGAGCGGTCACGGCGGCCAGCGCCGTCGCCAGCGAGACGGCCGCCGCGGCGAGTGCGGTCTTCCTGCGCATCGGGTTCCTCCGGTCGTCGGCGTGCGGGGCAGGCAGCCGATCTAACGACGGAGCCCGCGGATCGTTGCTCCGCTCGCCCCACGACGGCCGTGCGGCCCTCCGGCCGCACGAGCAGTGACGTCGAGGGGGCCGACTCGGTGATGTGTCAGGACGTGAGGGCCTGGGTGATCACGTCCAGCGCCGGTCGCGGCGGGGTCGGCAGGAGTCCGGCCAGGTCACCGCCGGTGGCGTCCAGCAGACCCGCGCCGATGTTGGCGAACATCGAGAGCGTGTGCGCCACCTGGTACGGCTCCAGCCTGGCGGCGACGAGCGCGGGACGGGTCCGCGCAAGCGACGCGGGCTCGTAGGCGACGGGGCGGCCGAGGGACCGGGTGAGGGCCGCGGCGATGTCGTCCCCGCCGACGGCGGTGGCTCCGACCAGGTCGTACGTGCGCCCGGCGTGCCGGCCGGGCCGTCCGGCGGACAGGTCGGCCCACGTCTCCGCCGCGACGCGGGCCGCCACGTCGGCGAGGTCTTCCCTGGCCACGACCGACACCCGGCCCCGTCCCAGGGGCGCGGTGAACACGCCGGTGGCGGCGGCGGGTCCGGCGGCGTCGAGCGCCAGGCCGGCCGGGATCTCCGCGTACAGGCCGTTGCGCAGCACGGTGACGTCGAACGGGGCCGCGGCGAGCCGGGCCTCGGTCCAGCGGTGGGCCAGGGCGATGCTCAGTTGGTCACCCGAACCGGTGAGGCTGGTGTAGATCACGTGCCGGACGCCCGCCGCCGCGGCCGCGTCGACCACGGCGCCGTGGCGGGCCAGGACCACGTCGTCCTCGGCGTACCCGGCGGAGACGAACACGAGCACCCGGACGTCGCCGAAACCGCCGACCAGGGTCGACGGGTCGTCGAAGTCGATCCGGCGGGCCGTGCCGACGGCCGCGCGGGTGCCCGCCACGACGTCGAGGCCGGCGGCGACGAGCCGGTCGTGGACCAGACCGCCGAGCGCGCCCGAGAAACCGGTCACCAAGATCATGGAATACCCCTTGAATCGTCTGGGTTGGACGACCACAGGGTCGTGATCACGGGCCGGGACCGTAAGGGGGCACTACCGTGTCTGTCGCGCACACCGGGGTAACCCCGCAGGTCGGCGGTGCCGAGCCGGTCGGGCCGTGTGGCGAGGACGACTGCGGCGTCCGCGACGTCCTCGACCGGCTCGGCGACAAGTGGACGGTGCTGGTCGTCGTGGAGCTGGCCAAGGGCACCCGCCGCTACCGCGAGCTCCAGCGGGCGATCCCCGGCATCTCGCAGCGGATGCTCACCGTGACCACGCGCCGGCTCTGGCGCGACGGCTTGGTCGAGCGGACGGTGCACCCGACCATCCCGCCGCAGGTGGAGTACGCGCTCACCGACGTCGGCCGCAGCCTCGCGGTGACGATCGCCGGCCTCGCCGACTGGTCCCGCGACCACAAGGACGCCATGGACGCGGCGCGGCGGCGGTGGGACGCCGAGCACCCCGACGAGACCGGCCGCTGACCTGTCCGCCGGTCGCCCGGGGCGGCCGTGCCATGCTGGGGCGGGCAACGCATCCGGGGGTGTGCATGGCGTCGAAGCGCAAGGGCGGTATCGCCCCGTACGTGGCCCTGCTGCTGGCCGTGATCATCTTCGTGCCGGCGGTGCGCGAGGTCGTCGCCGACCTGCTCGGACCGCTGGTCGACCTGCTCGGGGACGTCAACCCGTTCGGCGGGTGAGCCCACCGCTCCGCCGGGCGTAGCGCGGTGCCGGGCGAGGCGCGTTCAGTCCGGCGCCGGAGCCTGCCGAAGCGGTGCACCGGCCCGCGGCACGCTGGACCGGGTGATCGAGGGCGCTCGCCGAACCCCTCCCCGCCGGGACGCCCGCCGTCACCGGCGACCGCCAGGCGGGGTGACGCCTGTTCGACGCGGTGCGGCTCCCGGCGTTCTGACCGGCGGCCCGGTCGACGGGCCACCGGCCGGCGCTCCCGCGGCGGCGTGCAACGGATCGGCGCGCCGGATGCGTTGGGGGGTTGGCCTGTTCGACCTGTCGCAGGAGTGTCAGTGACCTTCGAGGAGTTCGTCGCCCTACGGCTCGGTGCGCTGATCCGGTACGCCACCGTCGTGACGTGGGACCGGTACCTGGCCGAGGACATCACGCAGGACGTCCTCGTCCGAGCGCAAGCCAGGTGGTCGAGGATCGGGAAGCTCGACGCGCCGGAGCAGTACGTCAAGCGCATGGTGCTCAACGAGTTCCTGTCGTGGCGACGGCGCAAGGCGGCGCAACTGGTGCTGCTGCCGAAGGAGACCTTGGAGGGCGTGGCGCCCCACGTCCCCGACCGCACCAACGCCGTCGACGACCGCGACCTCACGCGCCGGCTCATCGCGGGGCTGCCGCCGAAGCAGCGGGCGGCGATCGCGCTGCGGTACTACGAGGACCTGTCCGACGAGCAGATCGCCGACTTGCTCGGCTGCCGAACCGGAACCGTCCGCAGTTATCTCTCACGAGGGCTGGCCGCGCTGCGCGCCGCGCTGCCCGCCGATCGGGTCAGGATCTAGAGGAGTGCAGGTGAACAACGACATCGAAGACCTGGTCCGGGACGCCGTGCGCCGCCAGGAAGAGCTGGCCGTGGACCCGGACCGCGTCCGGGCCGCGCTGCCCGCGCGTGCCGCCCGCCAGACCCGCGCGCACCGCACCAGGGCGATCGCCGTCGCCGCCGCGGCCTTCGTGGCGGTCGCCGTCGCCGTGCCGGTCGTCGTCCTGCGGGACTCCGGGAGTGACGCCGGGCCGGCCGCGTCGCTCAGCACGCCGCCCACCACCGTGCCGACGGCCGGTGCCGCGCCCCCGCCGGACTCGGCGACGTTCCCGTTGCGCTACCGGCCGACCTGGCTGCCGCCGGGGGTGTCCGAGCGGTCCCGCAGCGTCCCGCTCACGAGCGGACCCGACGCCAAGGCGAGCACGGTGCGGATCTGGCAGCCCCCGTCGGCGGGGGAGGAGAACCTGGGCCTGTACGCCTACGCCTCGCCCGAGGGCAGCGAGCCGAAGGCCCCGCCCGTGGTGAACCCCGGAAGCGGCGCTGTGGTGCGCGACCGCGAGGTCGACATCAACGGCAAGCCCGGCCGCTACGACGGCGACGCCACCGTGACGTGGCGGGTCGACGCGAACACCAAGCTCATGCTCGTCGCGCCGGGGCTGGGGCTGTCCGAGGAGGACCTGCTCCGCGTCGCCCGCTCGGTCGAGCCGGACGACGCGCGGGTGCACGTGCCGCTGCGCACCGGTCCGCTGCCGGCCGGCGTGGTCACGCACTTCGCGAACGTGGAGGGCACGTCGCCGACCTCCTGGGAGGCGAGCGTCTTCGCGGACCGGCCGTTCGACGCCTACGTCCACGTGGAGGTCGCCACGCTGGACCGCGGCGCCGACGCCGGCGGCGAGACCGTCACCGTCCGCGGGCGCACCGGCCACCTGGCCACACCCGTCGGCGACACGTCCACGCAGGCGGGGTACCGGACCGACTGGGTGCTCACGGTCGACCTCGGTGACGGTCGCCGGCTCACCGTGCGGGCGGGGTCGGGGTTGGGGGCGGCGGGTCCGGCGCTGACGCGGGCAGAGGTGATCGCGATCGCCGAGCAGGCCGAAGTGGACGCGAACCCCGATCTGGGCTGGCTCGGCGGCTGAGGACCGGCGGGGTCCGCCGAACGGCCCGAGGCCAGGTCGACGTCCGCCCGTCGACCTGGTCTCACCCGTCCCCGCGGGTCAGCCGAGCCGACCCGGTTGGCCCGAGTGGCCCGAGTGGTCCGGTTGGCCGAGTTGGCCGACCAGCACCCGCAACGCCGAGCGGACGTGCTCCTCGGCGAAGGTCGTCACCGCCTCGGGGTCGCCGACCTCCAGCAGGCGCACGAGTTCCCGGTGCTCGTCCACCACCACGGCGCGGTAGCCGTGGTAGCCGAGCCGGATGCGGGTCAGCTGGAACAGGTACACCTGGGAGCGCACGGCGTGCCACGCCTCGAGGAGGCGGCGGTTGCCGGCGGCCTGGTAGACGGTGTCGTGGAACTCGACGTCCAGCGCGAGCAGCTCGTCGCTCGGGGCGCTGGCGGCGAGGCGTCGCGACATGGCGTCGACCAGCTCGCCCAGGGCGTCGAGGTCGACGCGGCCGACGGCGCTGCGGGAGGCCAGCCCTTCGAGCGCGGCCCGGACCGAGTAGACCTCTTCCGCGTCCTGCGCGGTCAGGTCGATGACGCGCGTGCCGCGGTGCCAGGCGCTGCGCACCAAGCCCTCCCGCTCCAGCACGGCGAGGCCCTCGCGGACCGAGCCGCGGCTGACGTCGAGGGACGCGGCCAGCTCGACCTCGCGCACCGGCGAGCCGGGCGGGAACACCCCGGCGAAGATCGCTTCCCTGATCCGGTCGGCCGCCTCGTCCGCGAGTCCCCGCCGGTCGGCCTTGCGCAGCTGCATGATGTCGAATGTTGACATCGGCGCGGTCCGGTGGTCAAGGTGAGGGCATGAGACCCGGCTTCCACCTCGCGATCCCCGTCGACGACCTGCCCGCGGCACGCGCGTTCTACGGCGGCGTGCTCAACCTCGAAGAGGGACGTTCCGCCGACGCGTGGGTCGACTGGAACTTCTACGGCCACCAGGTCGTCACGCACGTCGTGCCCGGCGCGCGCGGCGACTCCGGCCACAACCCGGTCGACGGCCACGACGTGCCGGTGCCGCACTTCGGGCTGATCCTGCCGATCCCCGAGTTCCACGCGCTGGCCGACCGGCTGCGCGCCGCCGGCACGGAGTTCGTGGTCGAGCCGTACCTGCGGTTCGCGGGCGAGCCGGGGGAGCAGTGGACGATGTTCTTCCGCGACCCCGCCGGGAACGCGTTGGAGTTCAAGGCTTTCCGCGACGAGTCGCAGGTGTTCGCGAAGTGAGCCGCGGGGTTCTGGTCACCGGCGGCAGCCGGGGCATCGGGGCGGCGATCGCCGACGCGTTCCGCGACCTCGGTGACCGGGTGGTGGCGCTGTCGTCGGCCGACGCCGACCTGGCCGACCCGGACGCCGTCGCGCGCGTGGTCGACTCGGCCGCCGACACCCTCGGCGCGATCGACGTCCTGGTCAACAACGCCGGGCTGGTGGAGCTGGGGTCGTTCGCCGACACCACGTACGAGGAGTGGCAGTCGTTGTGGCGCCGCACGTTCGACGTGAACGTGTTCGGGGCCGCCAACATGTCCTACCGCGTCGCGCGGCACATGGTCGAGCGGGGCGTGCGCGGGCGGATCGTGAACGTCGGCTCGCGCGGCGCTTTCCGCGGCGAACCGGCCATGCCGGCCTACGGCGCGAGCAAGGCGGCGCTGCACTCGATGGGGCAGTCGCTCGCCGTTTCCCTTGCACCGCACGGGATCGCGGTCGCGTCGGTGGCGCCCGGCTTCGTCGCGACCGAGCGGGTGGCCCACATGGTGACCGACGACGTCCGCGCGCAGAGCCCGTTCGGCCGGGTCGCGAAGCCCGAGGAAGTCGCCGCCGCCGTGGTCTACCTCGCCTCGGCGGAGGCGGAATGGGCGTCGGGCGCGGTGCTGGACCTCAACGGCGCGTCCTACTTGCGGACGTAGTGCCGTCGCCGGTTCACGGTGCGCGCCGGCCGACTCGCAATGCGAATGCGGGAAATCGAGTGTCCGGCCGGCCGGCCGCCCGGCGAGAGTCGCGCCGGCCGCACTCGGCGGACCGGGACGGGGTGCCGGCCGAATGGCCGACAGCGGCCCGTCCCGGCCCGACGGCACCATTAGGCGTCCGTATTGTGGAAGGTGAATAATTGAGCGCTGTTCGCCTATTCGCGCTCATCTCATGGTGACCACGGCTTTTCCACCCGACAGGCCGCGGTCGCGCACGAGTCGCAGCACGTCGGCCAGGCGCGACCAGTCCGCGGTGTGCCCCGGCTCGGCCCGCACCCGGCCCGCGGCCACCAGGTCGACCAGCACTTCGAGGTCCGCGCCGTCCGGCTCGGTGTTCAGCCCCGGCCCGAAGCTGTGCACGCGCGCGCCGCCGCCACCGGCGAGGTCGTGCACGTCCACCGGCGTCTTCTCGCCCGAGCTGCTGCCCAGCAGCACCACCGTCCCGCCCGGCGCGACCTGCGACAACGCGGCTGCCAGCACCCGGCCGCCGACCGACTCCAGCACCAGGTCGAACGGCGCGCCGGCGTCCTCCACGCACTCGACCACCTCGGTCGCGCCGAGCGACTTCAGCTCCTTCTCCACCTGCTCGGCCCGGGTGGTCACGGCGCTGACCTCGGCGCCGGACAGGGCGGCGAACTGGAGGTGGAACCGCCCCACGCCGCCGTTCGCGCCGGTCACGAGCACGCGTCGGCCGAGCAGGCTCCCGCCGAGCCGGAGGCTGCGCAACGCGGCCAGGCCGGCCGTCGGCAGTGCCGCGGCCTGCTCCATCGTCACCGAGTGCGGCAGCTCCACCAGCCGTGACGCGTCGACCGCGACCGACTCCGACCAGCCGCCGCCGTCCACCAGTCCGACGACCCGCGCCCCGCGCCGCGGACCCGTGCCGTCCGGCGCGCTGCGCGTGACGACCCCGGCGACGTCACGGCCCGGCCGCCACCCGTGCGGCTGAATGGCGAGCATGCGCAATTCGTCCCGGTTCACGGAGGACGCGTATACGGAGACAATCGCCTGTCTCTCGGTTTGCGCCGGCTGCCCCACCTGGACGAAGGACACCGGCTCGTCGTCGCCCGGGGTGGCGATCACAGCATGCATTGCGACTTGCCAATCTGTAGCAGAGGAGTGGTGTCCGACATTCCAGCTCACATTGACGTTTTCGCCAAGTGGCAATACGTTAACCATGCGATCACCGATCGTTATGACCGCCGCACGGGGGTTAGAGAATCGTGGAACTGCGACAGGTCCAGTACTTCGTCACGCTCGCGGAGGAGTTGCACTTCGGCCGAGCGGCGCAACGATTGTACGTGGTGCAGCCGGCGGTGAGTCAGCAGATCCAACGATTGGAGCGCGAACTCGCGGTCGAGCTATTCGACCGCAGTCGGCGGCAGGTCGTCCTGACCCGGGCGGGCGAGCGTTTCCTGCCCGAGGCGCGCGCCGTGCTGGCGTCGGTGAAACGCGCGGTGGACGCCGTGGCGTGCACCGCCGCGCCCGAGTCGCCCACCCTGCGGCTCGGCACGACCGAGGCGCTGGGGTGGCGGCTGGAGGACGTCCTCGCCCGCTTGCAGGAGGCCGAGCCGCTGGTGCGCGTCAACCTGGTGAGCGTCCCGTGCTGGGCGCGGCTGGACCGGGTGCGCGACGAGCGGCTGGACGCGGCGCTGGTGCGCCTGGTCAAGAGCGCCAAGGGGTTGCGGCTCGTCCCGGTGTGGCGGGAGCGGCTGGCGGCGGTCGTGCCGGCGGACCACGAGCTGGCCGGTCCGTCCGAACTGGACCTCAGCCTGCTGGCGGACCTGCCGCTGCGACTGGTGCCGCGCGAGCGGAACCCGAAGCTCGTCGACTTCGTCGTCAACGCCTGCCGGCGCTCGGGGTTCGAGCCGAAGCTCGGCGCGCCGTTCACCACCCTCCAGGACACGTTCGCGGAGATCGGGGTGGGCGATCCGTCGTGGACGGTGGTCTACGAGGGCGTGGCGGACACCGTCGTGCCGCGCCGGGTGGCCTTCCGCAGGTTGGCCGACCCCCACGTGGAGATCACCACCTCGCTCGCCGTGCGCACCATGACACCGCTGTTGGAACAGCTCGCCGAAGCCTGCCTCGCGGCGGGGGAGGACCGCTGAGCCGGCGGGGGACGGGCCCGCCTGCCGCCGCGGCGCCCGTCGCCGTGCGCGCACCGGGACGTCGGCGGTGGGGGCGGTTGCCGGCGTAGACCTCCGGCCGCCCTCGCGGCGGACACCCCGGGCGGCCCGGTGGCGACGCCGTCCAAGGCGAGCAGCGTCCGGCACGTGTCGAGGTACGCGAGGCTCCGGGTGGCGAACCGGCGCCGGACGGCCGCGGCGGGGCGGGCGGGCGCGCGGCGGTGCGCCTGCCTCGTCCACCCGGTGCGCGGGAAGCGTGCCCGCACCGGGACGGTGCCGCGTGCCGTCACGCCACCTCTTCCTGGACCTCGCAGTCGGCGGCCGGCGCGCCCTGGCCGATCTGGTAGCCGACACCGCGGACCGTGGTGATCCACGTGCTCGTGCCGAGCTTGCCGCGCAGGCTGCTGACGTGCGTGTCGATGGTGCGGCTGGACTCGCTCCAGTTGCTGTCCCAGACCTTCGACATCAGCTCCTTGCGGGACACGACGGAGCCCGCGTTCGACGCGAGGGTGTAGAGCAGCTCGAACTCCTTGGCGGTCACGTCGATGACCCGGCCCGCCAGCCGCACCTCGCGGAGCGTGCGGTCGATGCGGAGCTTGCACAGCGAGATGACGTCCGAGCCGGCCTGCCGGGGGTGCGTCCGCCGCACCACCGCCTCGATCCGGGCGATCACCTCGCGCAGCCCGCACGACCCCACCACGCAGTCGTCCGCACCGGCCTGCAGCGCCAGCACTCGCTCCAGCTCGTCGTCCTGCCGGGTGATGGCGATGATCGGCGTGTCACCGACCTCGCGTATCGCCCGGCAGACGGCTAAGCCGTCCAGGTCGGGCAGTTCGAGGTCGAGCAACACCATGTCCACGTCCGGGTGCATCCTCAGCGCTTCGGCGCCGGCGCACACGCTGCCCGCGTCGTAACCTTGCCTGCGCAGCGCGCCGACCAGCAACTCGGCCTTGACCGATTGCCCCTCCACCACGAGTACGCGCACCATTGTCTCGACGACCTCCCCAGTTCCGGATCTCTGACACCACGTTCGACCGACGGCGGCGGAACGCCCCGGCGACGGGGCGGTGGCGAACTCCGGGCGCGGTCGAACGGGCGCCACCGCCCCGGTCCCGGCTCCCCGTGGGGAACGGGCGGGGCGTCGACGCCGTCGAGCCGCGCTCGGTCGCGGGCGCGTCCCGCGCCCTACACCTCCGTCATCACGGCGACGAGCTCCGACACCACCGCGACGGCGGTCCGTCCCGGTGCGGGTCGGTCGTGCTATCACCGCCGGTGCTCGGAACGGCCCGGTGCCACCGGACGCCGTGCGGCGCGCTTGTCATCAGACGATCCTCCCCAGGACACCCTCTTCTCGCGAAGAGGCAAGACCGCGCGAAATGACATCCCACCCGCGTGCGCCACCGCTGGGCACGCGGGCATTGCCTTGGCTCTCGCCGTCGGCTGCCACCGATTGCGGCGGCGACCGTTCAACTTGGTACCAAACCGCGTCGGGTGACGTCAACGATTATGCCGTGGTCGCCGCGGAGTGGACATATAGACGTGACGCAACTCCGATCCGGAAGGCGTCGAACGCATTGATGACGTCGGGTGTGAATTCGCTCTCGTCGCCGGCCGGTAACCGGTTCGGCCCCTTGACGACGTCCCGGTGTCGTGACGCAGAGTGGTCGCGGACCCGGCACGCGCCTTCGGCCACCGCGCGGTCGGCGGACGGGTGATGGGTGATCAACCACTTGGCCAGGCCCGTTCACACTGCACAACCGGTTCGGCATGGCGAAGCGCCGACCCCTCCGGGGCGTTTGCGGACGGTCACCGCATTCGATCGGCGGAACGGTTCCGTCAAGTCTGGCGTGACCCGATTCCCAGACTCCCGTGACACAGCTTTGACAAACTCCTGACATGGGCCGCTTGACTTTTGAACGCCCACAGATCAAGATCATCGTGGTTCGCACCTGATTCAACCGGATTTCGCAGGACGATTTAATCGTGGCATCGGCGCCGCGGTACGGTGGTTTCGGGGAAGGGATCGGGGCGCGGGCCGCCGGTTTCCGACCCGGACCCGGAACTCACTCCGACAACCATTACCACCGCGGATTCCCGACCGACCACCACACCGCACCGGAACGGCCGGACCGGCCGACCGCACGTGGCTTTCAGCTCCCCAGTGCTGACCCCGGACGCGTGCGCCCCCCAGTGCCGACCCCACCCCCCTCCAGCGGGTCGGAGTCGGCCCGGTCCGGCGGCCGTGGCGCGGTACCGCCCCGCGACGACGACCACGCGGGGCGGGCCGCGCCACGGTGCACGACACCACGGCTCGCCGACGACGTCGACGCCGATCAGGGAGTGGGAAGGTGCGGGGAAGCCCGGCGCGCCTTCGGGTTCCGCGGGCTCGGCGCGGCTCGATCAGGAGGCCTCGGCGGGCGCGCCGGCGCGCACCGCGTCGAGGTACTCGGAGATCGCGTCCCGGTTCCGGATCAGGAAGTTCACCCGTTCGGTCATCCGGTCGCGCTCGGTCTCCAGCATCGCGATCATCTCGGGCGTGGCGTCCGGGAAGTGGATGACGCGCGGCTTGTTCAGGCACGGCAGGATCTGCTTGATGATGCGCGTGGGCAGCCCGGCGTCGAGCAGCCCGCGGATCTGCACCACGCGGTCCACCAGGCCCTCCTCGTAGTCGCGGTAGCCGTTCGGGGAGCGGCGCGAGACCAGCAGGCCCTGCTCCTCGTAGTAGCGCAGCAACCGCCGCGACGTGCCCGTACGCTCGGAGAGCTCTCCGATGCGCATGCGCCCCACCTCGTCTGTCTCCCACTGGACCCTCACCCGCGTGTGAGGGTTTTCAGCATAGGGGCGGCCCGCGCCCCGGCACAGGGCCGACCGCACGATGGCGGCGCGAGGACTTCGGGATCGCGTGCGACCCCGTCCGGTCGGGGGACCGGACGGGGTCGTTCCACTGTGGACCGGCGAGTGGTCCCGGTCAGGGGCGGACGCCGCCGGCCAGGTCGCCCAGCACCTCCTCCAACCGGTCCAGCGACGCCCGGACCCACGGCAGCGCCACCGGGTCGGCCGAGGCCAGGGCGGCCGTGCGCTCCTCGTCGGTGTCGCCGTAGAGCCTGCTGGTGGACGCGCGCAGCCGCAGCGCGTCCGCCGGCTCGCCGAACGCGCTGCCCGGCAGCACGCCGACACCGTGCCGCTCCAGCAGCCACCCCGTCAGCTCCGGGCCGGTGCGCACGCCGTGCGCCTCGGCCAGGTGCTCCCGCAGCGGCTCGAAGTCGGGGTACAGGTAGCAGGTGGCGCGCACCGGCCCGACGATCGCGCCGACCGCCGCCAGCCGTTCGGCCACCGCGCGGGCGACGGCGGCGTGCAGCCGCCGTGACGCCGCCACGTGCTCGACCAGCTCGGTCGGCTCGGCCAGGGCGAACGCCCCGACGGCCTGCACCGGGGCCACCGCGCTGGACCAGACCTGGCTGGCCACGTTGACCAACCGGTCACGCAAGGCGTGGTCCCCCACGGGCAGGCGGGCCACGCCGAGGCGCCACCCGCCCAGCGCGAACGTCTTGGTGAGCCCCGTGGTCACGACCGTGCGCTCCGGCGCGAACCGGGCCGGGGACGGCGCCGGGTTCCCCGCGTCGAACACCAGGTCGTGGTAGATCTCGTCGGACACGATCACCAGGTCCAGCTCGCGCGCCACGTCGGCGAGCCGGGCCGCGGTGACCGCCGTGATCACCGTGCCGGTCGGGTTGTCCGGCACGGTCACCACGACCGCCCGCACCTCGCGCCCGGCGGCACGGGCCGCGAGCACGGCCTCCCGCATGAGGTCCGGGTCGGGCACCCCGCCCTCGCCCGGACGGGTCCGCACCGGGAGGGCGCGGGCGCCGACGAGCCGGGCGTGCGCGGCGTAGCTCACCCAGCCGGGCACCGGGATCACCACGTCGCCGCCGATGGCCAGCAGCAGCGCGTACAGCAGCGGTTTGGTCCCCGGACCGGCCACCACGAAGTCCGGGTCGCCGTCCAGTCCGCGGCGGGCCCAGTAGCCGGCCGCCGCCGCGCGCAACGCGGTGCTGCCGGCCACCGGGCCGTACGCGCTCTCGCCGACCGCACCCGCCAGCGCCGCCTTCAGCGACGGGTGGACGGGCAGTCCGATCTCGCCGCTCGCCATCGTCAGGACGCGCTGTCCGGCACGGCGCCTCCGCGCCAGCATCTCGTCGGCGGCCATGGTCGCCGACATGGTCACGGTTTCGGGCACGATCAGCTCCCAGGGAGGTCAGGCAGCGCCGTAGCGCTCCCGGAGGACGGCCTTGCGGATCTTGCCGGTGAGCGTCTTGGGCAGGGCGTCCACCAGCTCCACCCGGTCGGGCCGGAACCGGTCGTCCAGCCCCGCCGCGCGGGCGTGCCCGCGCAGCTCCTCCAGCGACGGACCGCGCTCGCCGCCCGGCACGACGACCGCGCACAGCACGTCGCCGGGCAGGCCGACCAACGCCGCCTCGCCCACCAGGGGGTGGCTCTCCAGCACCGCCTCGACCTCGACCGCCGGCACGACGTGCCCGTCGCGGACGACGGCGTCCTTCGCCCTGCAGACGATCCGGATGCCGCCGCGCCCGTCGTGGCGCGCGAGGTCGCCGGTGTCGAACCAGCCCTGGGGGTCGAGCCCGGCGTCGAACACGTCCTGGCGCTTGAAGTAGCCGAGCGCCCGCGACGCGCCGCGCGTCCACAGCCGGCCGATCGAGCCGTCACCGGGCAGGCCGGTGGGGTCGATGCGGACCTCCATCCCGGTGATGGTCCGCCCGTTGCTGAACCCGGGCGCCTCCTCCGGGTCGTCGGCGCGGGTGAGCGTGACCGGCCCGAACTCCGACATGCCCCACAGCGAGTGCGACTTGACGCCCAGCACCTCGCGCAGGTCCACCACCAGCCGGGGCAGCACCGCCGCCGTGCCGATGACGGCGTTGCGCAGGCTGCGGACGTCCCGGGGCTTCGCCCGCTGGGCCGCCAGCACCGCCGCCATGGTCGACGGCGGGCCGTAGAGCAGGGTGGCCCGGTGCCGTTCGACCAGTTCCAGCAGGGCGTCCGGGTCCTTGACGTCCTGGAACGCGATCGTGCCTCCGACCAGGACGCCGGTGAGGAGGCCCTGGGCGAACCCGGAGTAGTGCACGAGCGGCGACGTCACCGCCGCCACCCAGCGCTCGTCCAGCTCCAACGCCTCGACGTACCCGCGCAGCGCCGCGTAGAGCGTGTTCTGGCTGTGCAGCACGCCCTTCGACTCGCCCGTGGTGCCTGAGGTGAACAGCACCACGTACGGCTCGTCCGGCCCGAGCGCCTCGCCCGCGAGGTCGTGGCGCTCCTCCCACGGCACGTCCACGAAGTGCTCGTGGAAGTCCCGCGCGCCCTCGGTCGGCCGCCCGTCGACCACCACGACGTGCGCCAGGCCCGCCAGCTCGGCCTTCAGCCCGACGACGGTCTCGGCCAGCGGCTCGCCCGCCCACTCCGGGATGGTGACGCACACCCGCGCCCCGGTCATCCCGAGCCGGTGCCGCAGCTCCGCCTCCGGGGTGTCCGGCTGGATCGGCACGATGACCGCGCCGACCGCCATGCACGCGAACACCAGCGGCACGATCTCCCACCGGTTCGGCAGCACGACGGCCACGTAGTCGCCGTGCCGCACGCCCAGCTCCCGCAGCGCGCCCGCGAACCGGTCCGTCAGCCGGGACAGCTCCGCGTAGTCCAGCGTCTCGGTGCGGGACGCGGCCACCCGGCGGGCCGCGACGGCGGTCTTGTGCGGCCGTTCCCGGGCCTGGCGGCGGAGGTCGTCGAGGAACGTCCCCGACCGCCACCACCCCTGCCGCAGGAACTCGGTCGCCCGGGCCTCCGCCACCGCGGTCACAGGCTGACCTTCCGCCGCGCCGCCACCAACTCCGGCACCGGGTCGCCGGACCTCCCGGCGGCGATCTCCAGCAGGTCGCGGGTGTTGCGCTCGACGCGGGCGCCCACCCAGTCGAACACCCACCGCTTGCGCGCCTCGCCCGGCAGCTCGAACGGCACGGTGCCGGTGAGCGCGAGGCCCGCCGCCGCGGCGCCGCCCACGTTCGCGACCACGTCCGGCACGAGCGTGACGCCGGCCGCGGCCATCCGCACCTTCGCCTCGGGGCTGGTGGTGATGTTGCCGCCCTCGACGACCAGGGAGGCGGTCAGCCGGTCCACGTTGCCGCCGTGGATGGCGTCCTTCTGCGCGGCCAGCACGAGCACGTCGGCCGGGACGTCCAGCCACGCGTCGGGCTCCGGGTTGACCTTGACGTTCTGCGGCAGCCGGGTGCGGTCGATCCGGCCCAGCGGGTCGGTGATCGCGATCAGGGCGTCGGACGGCAGGTGGTAGCCGCTGATCGTGCCGAACTCGTCGGCCACGCCGACGATCCGGTGGCCGCGCCGTTCGAGGAACTGCGCGACCGCGCGGCCCACCGAGCCGAAGCCCTGGATGACGACCGTGCCGGGTTCGTCGCGCCGCAACGCCTCCAGCGCGACGACGGCGGCGACGCCCACGCCGTGACCCGTGCAGTCGACCAGCGGCTCGTAGTACGTGCGCCAGTCGTACGGCATGGGGACGGCGCGCGGGCGCTTGCGCGGGTCGTACCCGGCGGCCTCGAAGAAGATGTTGCGCTCCGCCGGGCCGACGCCGAGGTCGGCGCCGAGGTGGATGCCGCCGTGCAGCAGGGGCGCGACCGTGCGGCCGAACACCTCGAGCGTGCGCTTCTTGTCCGAGCCGTCGTCCACGATGCCCGCCTTGGCGCCGCCGACGGGCAGGCCGACCAGGGTGAGCTTCTGCGTCATGCCGCGGGCCAGGCCGCGAACCTCCTCCTCGGTGACGTTCGGGGTCATGCGGGTGCCGCCCATGGCCCACCCGTCGACCAGCGAGTCCGCAATCACCCAGCCCTTGATGCTCTTGTCGTCACCGTTGAAGGCGACCGAGAACGCGGGCTCCTCAACCTTTTCCACCGGGTTTGCGTCGACAACAGTCATGTGCGGTGATCCCCAGATCGTGTCGGTGCTCGTGGTGAGCGGGGTTTACTGGAACAGCCGGACGAAGCCCTGGAGGACGGACAGGCCGTCGTTGCGGAACTCCAGGTGTGCCTGCGAGCCGTAGATCCGGCCGTCCTCGGACCGGATGAACTCCACCGGCGCGTCCTCGGACCAGCCGATGGCCTTGAACCCGAGCGGTGCTTCCTTCAGGTAGAGCATGTGGCGCTGGAACAGGGACACGGTCGGCTTGGCGTCCGCGAACACCGGCTCCTGCTTGTCCACGTGGACCTCGTGGTTGCCCACGCGGGACCGGCCCGGCACGAGCTCGGCGCCCGCGGCGGTGCCGATGATCTGCATGCCGCCGCAGATGCCCCACACCGGGACGGTCGACGTGAACACCAGGTCGACCAGCCGCCGGTAGTAGTCGCTGTCGTACGCGCGGACCTTCGTGCCGCTCAGCACCAGCGCCTGGTAGCGCGGGTCGAGCCGGTCGGGCACCTCGGCCGCCTTCACCAGGTCGGTGTCGGCGCCCAGGACCTCGAAGCTCTTGCGGACCTGCGGGATCGACAGGCTCCCGTTGTCCACGACGAGCACGCGGGGGGACGTCATCTCACCACTCCTCTCGCTGTCCGTTGCGCCTTCAGGTGGCGGTGATGGCGGTGCCGGTGGTCCCGGCGAGCAGGTCGGACACGCGCGCGCCGCCGAGGACGACCCGCTGGACGCCGCCGTCCAGCGCCTCGCCGGCGGCCCGCAGCTTCTTGCGCATGCCGCCGGTGGCGCCCTTGTCCCGGAACGCCCGCGCGGCGTCCGCGCCGATCCGCCGCACCGGCTTCCCGTCGACCAGCAGGAACGGCACGTCGGTGACGAGCGTCAGCGCGGGTGCGCCGATGGCCGCCGCGACGGCCGCCGCCGCCCGGTCCGCGTCGGTGTTGACGACCCGCCCCGCCGCGTCGCGGGCCAGCGGCGTGACGAGCACGCAGTGGCCCTTCCCGTGGCCGGTCAGGGCGGCGGGCTCCACCCGGTTGATCGGGCCGACCAGGTTGTCGATCTCCACCAGCTGCTTGTCGCGCCAGTACCAGCGCTCGCCGGGCCCCGCGTGCAGCAGGCCGTCGCTGCCGAGCAGCCGTGACGCGGTGACGCCGTTCTTCTCCAGCCGGGCGACCACCCCGTCCGCCAGCGCCGCGCTGACCTTGAGGATGTCGGCGATCACCTCGGGGGTGGTGTGCCGGCTCTGGTTGCCGTACCGGTCCCGCAGCACCGCCGACGGCTCGCGGTAGCGGGCGTCCAGCCGCTTCAGCGGCTTCGACCAGCCGTGCACCAGGACCAGCGGGTTCTCCCGGGCGTGGTCGGCCAGGTCCTCCCACCACGCGTCGTCCATGTCCTCCAGGCAGCTCCCGCCGAGCTTGACGACGGTCGCCGTCGCGTCCGCGCTCACGCCGGCATCACCGGCTGCATGGTCAGCCCCGTCTCCTCGGGCAGCCCGTACCGCTTGTTGATCGCCTGCACGGCCTGCCCGGCCGCGCCCTTGACCAGGTTGTCCAATGCGGACAGCACGACGATCCGGCCGCCGTCCGGGTCGTGCATGACCGTGACGTCGCAGTAGTTCGAGCCCAGCGTCGCCTGCGGGTCGGGCACGGGGATCAGCGTCTCGTTGTTGCGCCGCACCCGGACGAACGGGTGCTTCCGGTAGAAGCGGAGGTACGCGCGGGACAGCGTGCGCTCGTCCACGTCGTCGCGCGTGAGCACGTAGCAACTGGCCAGCAGGCCGCGCACGTTCGACACGCCGTAGGCCGACATGGACAGCGTGCCGACCGTGCCGGGCTTGCTGCGGCCCAGGAAGTCGCTCACCTCGGCGGCGTGCCGGTGCCCGGTGGGGGAGTAGGGCGCGATCGCGCCCGCCCGGAAGGGGTGCAGGTCGGACGTGCGCAGGTGCACGCCGCCGCCGCTGGACCCGCTCTTGCCGTCCACCAGCACGTGGTCGAGGTTCATGCCCAGCTCGAACACGAGCGGCGCGAGGCCCAGCGTGATCGCGGTGGCGTAGCAGCCGGCGAGGGAGATCAGGGGCGCGCCCACCATCTCCTCGCCGACCAGCTCCGGCACCCCGTAGACGAACCGGTCGGCGAGACCGTCCGCCCGCGGCACCTTCGGGTACCACTTGTGGTGCAGCTCGTCGCTGCGGATGCGGAACGCGCCGCTCAGGTCGACCACGCTCTCCACCCGGTCGGCGAACCGCGCGGCCAGGTCGGCCGACACCGGCGCGGGCGTGGACAGCAGCAGCACGTCGACCCGGTCGGCCACGTCGTCGGTCACCGGCTCGACCACCAGGCCCAGGTCCTGCCGCAAGCCGGGGTGCAGCTCGGAAGGTCTGCGTCCGGCGTGCTGCGACCCGCCCAGGAACGTCAGCTCCAGGTTGGGGTGCTGGCCGATCAGCCGCATCAGCTCGCCGCCCGCCAGGCCGGAGGCGCCGACGACGCCGACGCGAATCCCGCGGTCGCCGCTCATCCGAGCACCTCCCGCACGTACCGGCCGATCGCCCCGGCGACGTCCACGCCGCTCGTCGTGGCCACGGCCCGGAAACCGGGCGCGTGGTTCACCTCGTTGACGAGGTAGCCGTCGTCGGTCTTGAACAGGTCGATGCCGTAGATCCCGGCGCCGAGCCGCTCGACCACCGCGTCCACGACCCGCGTGATCTCCGGGTCGACCGCCACGGTGTGGTGGTTGGACCCGATGGCCGCGTTGTTGCGCCAGTCCTCGCCGTTGCTCTCGAACCGCGCCGTGGCCACGATCTCCCGCCCCACGACGAGGCAGCGCACGGAACCGCCGCCCAGGAACGGCTCGACCAGGCACGCCTGCTCGAACGCGTGCCCCAGGTCCTCCACGTAGTCGTACACGGAGTTCGCCGTGTCCGCGTCGCGCAGGAGGGTCACCCGCTTGCCCATGCCGCCGAAGATCGGCTTGAGCACCACCGGGAACGGCAGCTCCTTGACCGCCTTGCCGAAGTCGCGGCGCGACAGCACGAGGCGGAAGTCGGGCACCGGCACGCCGGCCCGGCGCAGCAGCGCGCGCAGGGCCAGCTTGTTCTCGCACGCCTGGATGACCGCGGACGAGTTCAGCGCGGGGATGCGCGCGGCCTCGGCGAGCGTGGCCAGCAGGCCGCCGCGGGTGTAGCTGCGGCTGCGGACCAGGACCACGTCGTAGGACTTCAGCGACTCGGCGTGCTCGTCACCGAGGCACAGCGACTCGTCGTTGACCCACTCGACCTCCAGCCCGTGCTCCGGGCCGCGGTCGATGAGCTGCCGCTCCTCCCAGCTGACGCGGTCCGCCACGATGGCGACTTTGCCGCCCATGTGCTTCTTCCCTTCGCCGGAACGCTGGTCGGTCGGTCACTGGCCCCAGTCGCGCAACTGCACCTCGACCATCTGCAGGACGAGCGTGCCGTCCTGGATCTCGTCGACCCGGAGCGTCAACAGGCACTCGGGGCACGACATCGTCTCGCCCTGCACCACGGGCGGGGTGGAGAGCGGGGTCTCGCACTCGGGGCAGGCCCCCGTGAGCATCTGCGTCATGATCGGTCCTCCCTGTTACGTCAGCTGTGCTGGAACTCGGCGGCGTGCTTGCGGATGGTGTCCCGGTCGAGGAGCGGACGGCCGTCCTGCTCCTGCCGGTCCGCCAGCCAGGTGGCGAAGGCCTCGACGTCGACCTCGACGTCCGAACCGGACAGCGCCCACTGGATGAGGGGCTTGGTGAACCGGGTGCGCACGCGCAGCTCGCGGCTGTTGCCGACCACCTCGGGCGGCAGGGTCTCGTACGCGGCCGGGTGGGAGAGCTGGCCGGGCAGCTCGTAGGCGAAGGCGTGCGGGGTGGTGGGACCGGACATGAAGGACTCGCCGAGGCCGGAGCCCTTCAGCGCGGCCTGGGTGAGGGTGGTCAGGTGCGACAGGTCGAACCGGTCGTCGCCGTAGACCACCCGCAGCGAGGTCAGCACCTCGGCCAGCGGGGCGTTGCCGCCGCGCTCGCCGATGCCGCCCGCGGTGGCGGAGATCCACTCGGCGCCCGCCTCGTAGGCGGCCAGCGAGTTGGCCGTGGCCATGCCGAGCATGTTGTGCGAGTGGATCTCGATCTCGGCGCCGTCGATCGCGGTCAGGTCGGAGATCACGTCGTACATCTGCCACGGCGCGAGGTACGCGACCGTCTCGGCCAGCCGGAACCGGTCCGCGCCCGCGGCGAAGCCCGCGGTCACGTAGGAGACGAGCCGCTCCCTGTCGGTGCGCGCGCCGTCCTCGCCGCTGAACGTGACGTGGAAGCCGCGCTCCTTGCACATCTCGATGGCCGCGTTCGCCACCGAGGTGAGGTACTTGGTGCTCGCCGACGCCAGCTTGAGCGCCGCGTGCTCGGCCGACGTCGGGATCGACAGCATCACCGACCGGACGCCCAGGCGCTCGGCCTCGTCCAGCGCCTTGACGACCTGCTGGCGGTCGCGCACCACGACCAGCGTCAGGCACCTCTCGGGACCGACGGCCTCGTGCGCGGCCTCGATCATGTGGGTGTCGCCGGACTTGGCGCCGGAGATCATGCCCACCTCGACCAGCTCGACACCGGTCCGCACCAGCAGCTGGGCGATGTAGGCGGTGTCCTTGGCGTTGAACTCGACGCCCGCCATGTGCGCGGAATCGCGCAGGGTGGCGTCGGAGATGCTCGGCAGCGGTCGAGTGGTCCGCCCGCCGACCGCGAGGAGACCCTCCCCGTCGTGCCGGCCTGTTTCTGCCATGACCTTTCACTCCTCCCCGAGGAAGTGCTTCTGGGTTTCACGGCGAGCGCCGTGGGTAATGTTCCGGGAAAGGCGGGCCGCCGTTCGGTGTGAATCGCGTCCACGGCGTCTGTTCTGCTCGAAAGCCTGGTGGGTATTGCCCGGCAGCATCAAGATCGGGCACGTCAGACCTTTGTGAAACTTTGTCATGCAGATGTCAGACGGCGAAAAGTCGTGCAAGGTCGACGTCAGAAAACCTCGGAATGCGGCCCACCGGCTGTGCACGGCGACGTGCCGCCATTACGGTGGGCCAAACCGGGGGATGCGGCTGCGGCGAAGTGCCGAGCGCGGCCGGTGGCGGTTTCCACGTCACCCCGACTCGGAATGGCCGAAAGGGGGCGTGACATGCCGGAGCGGGAAGAGGGGCGAAGGGCGCTGCGCGCGGCGCCGGCGGGCGCCGCGCGCAGCGGTCACCCGTGACCGATGCGGTAGCCCACACCCCGCACGGTCTTGATCCACGAACTCGAACCGAGCTTGGCGCGGAGGCTGCTGACGTGGGTGTCGATCGTCCGGCTGGACTCGGTCCAGCTGTCGTCCCAGATCTTGGCCATCAGCTCCTTGCGCGAGATGACCGCCTCGGGGTTGGCGGCGAGCGCGCGGAGCAGCTCGAACTCCTTGGCGGTCACCTCGACCAGGCGGCCGTCCAGCCTGACCTCGCGGGACCGCCGGTCGATGTGCAGCGGGCACAGCGAGATCTGGTCGGGGTCGTTCGGCCGGGGCTTGGCCCGGCGCAGCACGGCCTCGATGCGCGCCATCACCTCGCGGAACCCGCACGACCGCACCACGCAGTCGTCCGCGCCGGCCTGCAGCGCCAGCACGCGGTCCAGTTCCGTGTCGCGGTTCGCGATGGCGATGATGGGCGTGTCGCTGTCGGCGCGGATCGATCGGCACACCTCCAGGCCGTCGATGTCCGGCAGCTCCAGGTTGAGCAGCACGAGGTCCGCGTTGCGGTGCTCGCGGCACGCCTCGGTGCCGGTCGTGACGGTGCAGACCTCGTAACCCTGCCTGCGGAGGTCGCGCACGAGCGCGCCGCCCGCGGGGTCCTCTTCTACGACGAGCAACTGCATGGCGATCACTCATCGAGAGGGGTGGCCGCGACGCGCGGGTCCGGCCACCTGGCGGACACCGGACCACGTCGTGTCGACTCCCCTCGGCGGAGTAATCGCACCGGCCGCCCGGCCGATCCGCCCGGTGCGGGCGGATCGGAGGTGACCTCGACTTGTCGTGGGTGCCACGAACCCATTCCCCAGACCCCCAGCCTCGTTCAGCCGGACCGCGCGGAGGCATCCGACCTGCGAACATGTGCCACAAGATAAGCAGTGTCCCGCACCCGACCGGTCCCCCCAAACAGACCAACTCTCTGCTTGGAAAATCGCACCGGGAGATAGCCGTTCCGTATCCCGGCCTTGCGCCGTCCATCGTCAACGGGTACCCGCCGGTCGGGCTGTGCATGACCGACAACCGGCGATACCCGATTTACGCGGACTCGTCGTTCATTCGTGGTGCGAGTTATTCGTGGACCGCCGCGGCGGCCGTGGGTGATCCGCCGCGGCGATTCACGCAGTGCGACCGGAACGGAGGTGGTTGCGTCCGAAAGTGTGATCGGGGCCGGGTGGAATGCGAAACCGGCCGCGACCCGCCGTCCGGCCGCCGTGGCCGCACCGTCCTGGTGGGACAGTCCGGTCGCGACGGTCCCGCGCTCGTGGCTCGGGGTCGGCGTGCGGGCGTGGCCGGCACACTGTAGACGATCTTGAACGGGCGTCGCGCGGCCAGGGTGGAAGTGCCGGGCGGGCGGCACCGGGCGTGCGCGGACGGAGGAAGGCGAAGGCGGTGAATGGTGACTGAACGTGACGGGCGTTGTGCCGGTCGAGGGGCGGGCTCGCGACGCTTCACGGCGCGTATGGGGCTGTCGGCACGTCGATGTGACGGTTCGCCGCGCTCTCGCCGCCTCGTCCGGCTCGGCGTGACCGCGGGTGGGGCCGGGTCGGCGTCGCCGATCGCGCGTCCCATAATGGACCGCCGTCGACGCCGTCGGTGCCCCGACGGCCGCCGGGACGGCGGAGTCCGCCAAGCCCTGGGGAACCGGGGAATGGCATGCCATCCCTCGTCGTTGCACAGGTGCCGCACGTGGTCCGCCGGCGCTGTGGGGATCTCGTCGAGGGTCGCGTCACCGTTCCGTGGGCGTCGACCGCGTGCCGTCAACCCGCACCGCCTCGCCGCCTTCGTGTGGCCTAGGTCACAGTGGGCCGGCTTGACCTTCACACTTATGTGAAGGTTCGATTATACAAAGCATGTCAACGTCTCACGCAGGGTTACCGACGGACTCCCCTACGGGAGCTGAAAAATCCAAACTTCCCATGGCCGCGCTGGCGGCACTCGCCACGGCCGCGTTCATGGGAATCCTGACCGAGGCGCTGCCCGCGGGCATGCTGCCCCAGATGAGCCGCGACATGGGCGTCAGCGAGTCCGCGATGGGCCAGGCGCTGACGATCTACGCGATCGCCTCCTCGATCACCGCGATCCCCCTGTCCGCGGCCACGGCGTCCTGGCGGCGCAAGCCCCTCCTGCTCATGGCGGTGGCCGGGTTCGCGGTCGCCAACACCGTCACGGCGGTCTCGGACAGCTACCTGCTGACCATGGTGTTCCGCTTCATCGCCGGCGTGGCCGCGGGCTTCATCTGGGCCCTCCTGGTCGGCTACGCCCGCCGCATGGCCCCGCCGCACCTGCAGGGCCGCGCGATCGCGATCACCATGGCGGGCGTCCCGCTCGCGCTGTCGCTCGGCATCCCCGCGGGCACGTTCCTCGGCGAGCTCTTCGGCTGGCGGTTGACGTTCTGGCTCGTGACGGGCCTCGCGGTCGTCCTCATCGGCTGGATCCTGACGTCGGTGCCGGACTTCCCGGGCCACAAGCCGGAGAACCGGGTGCCGATCCTGCGGTCCTTCACCCGACCCGGCGTGGCGGCGGTCCTGTTCGTGGTCGCCGCGTGGGTGCTGTCCCACAACATCCTCTACACCTACATCTCGACGTTCCTCATCGAGTACAGGATGGGCGGCTCCATCGACCTGGTGCTGATGGTCTTCGGCATCGCGTCCCTGATCAGCATCCTGATCACCGGCGCCCAGGTGGACCGCAGGCTGCGCCTGCTGACCATCGTCAGCGCCATCCTGGTCGCCGTGTCGGCCGCCATCCTCGCGGTGCTGGCCGACTCCCCGACCCTGGTCTACGTCGCGGCCACGCTGTGGGGCCTCGGCTGGGGCGGCGTCACCACGCTCCTCCAGACCGCCGTCACCGACGCGGGTGGCGACGAGGCGCAGGCCCTCCTGGTGACCACCTGGAACGGCTTCATGGCCGCGGGCGGCGCCGTCGGCGGCATCCTGCTCGACTTCCTCGGCCCCAAGTCGTTCCCGTGGAGCGTCCTCGCGCTCATCCTGCCGGTGCTGCTCGTCGTGGTCGTCGGCCGGGCGCACGCCTTCCCCCCCAAGCGTCCGGGCACGACCTGAGGCTGACCGGACGGCAACGGGTCCGGCCCCACCACCGAGGTGATGGGGCCGGACCCGTTGGCGTGCGGCGTCAGGCCGCGTCGGCGCGGCCCGCGAACCGGACCACGTTGGACAGCACGACGTCGTGCGACGTCACCTCGATGGTGATCCGGTCGCCGTCGGCGATCCGGAACCCGGCGTGCCAGCTCGCCTTGTCCGAGCCCAGCAGCACGTAGTTCACCAGCCCCGGCCGGCGCAGCGCCGGGTACGAGAGCAGGTTCTCCACCATGTCCTCGACGCGGTGGTAGATGGCGTCCGCCCCGCACGTGAAGGGGCCTTCCCACGCGGTGTCCCCGGCGCGCTCGATGACGATGCGGCCGGTGACCGTCTGCGGCGGCTTGTCCAGGAACAGCCAGGGCGTCATCGACGTGTCGCACAGCTTGGCGTACGGCGTCCAGCCCCACGGGTTCTGCAGGTGCAGGCCGATGTCGTTCAGGTCGTTGCCGAACGTGTAGCCCGCGTAGTGCGGCGTGCCGTGCTCGTCGTTGACGTAGACCAGCGCGACCTCGGGCTCCTCAAGCAGCGCCACGGCCGACGCCGGCACGGTCATCGGGTCGCCCGGCATCCGCAGCCACGAGGCCATGCCCTTGATGAGCCAGTTGGGCGCGCGGAACTCCTGGTCCGGCGCCGGGTCGTGGTCGAACTTGGACCGGTGCGTGCCCATGAAGCCGCTGACGAGCGCGTTGTTGGTCCGCGTCGGCAGCAGCGGCGGGAGGTAGCGCAGGCCCTCACCGCCGGCGGGGACCACCACCTCCTCCGCGCCGTCCGCGAGGGCCGCGCCGAGCCCCGGCCCGTCGGTCTCGGTGACGGCGGCGCGCAGCCGGTCGTCGCTCACCCGGTACAGCCGCTGCGGCTCGCCGGGCGCCGCCCGGTCGAAGCCGACGAACCGCTCGCCGTGGTACTCGCACTCGAAGAGGATGGACATGCTGTGGCCTCCTCGGCCGTCGGGGATGGGTCGGGATGACTGTGCTGCAAGGGGGATCGGGTGTTGGGGCGGCGAGCCGCGGGGTGCCGGGTGACGCCGTCGTCACCCGGCACCCGGCTCACGCCGTCGTGCTCGCGGGGTGCGGCACGCCGTCCAGGCCCACCGGGTCCTGCGCCAGGCCGGTGGGGGTCAACCAGTCGAACTCCTCGTAGACCGCCGGTCCGAGCCCGAGCCCCTCGGTGACCTGCTCGCGCAACCGGTTGGACGCGAACCCGCCGATCACGTTCATCTGCGCGTCCCGGTAGTGGCGCTCGACCTCGTGGCCGGGGGTCACGCCGAACGCGCCGTGGATCTGCACGGCCCGCGCCGCGACGTCCACCGCCATCTCCGTCGAGTAGATCTTGAGCATGGCGATCAGGTCGCGCGCCGAGCGCCCGGCCGCGCGTTCGGACGTCGCCCGCCGGGCCAGCAACCGGGCCGCGTCGATCTGGGCGCGCGACTCGGCGAGCTGCGCGTGCACGCCTTCCATGTGCGCCAGGGGCCGTCCGAACGAGACGCGCTCGCGGGCGTGCCGCGCGGAAGCGTCCAAAGCGGCCTCGGCGATGGCGACGGCGGAGAACGAGATCAGCAGCCAGCCCCACGCCATGCCCTCGGCGAGTTCCTTGAACTCCACCGGGATCACGTCGGCCTCGGCGACCCGGGCGTCGTCGAAGACGATGCCGCCCCAGGGCATCGCGCGCAGACCCATGTGCGGAATCGCGTAGCGCTGGGCTCCGGACTGCCGAAGGTCGACGAACGCGAGGCACCAGTCGGGGCCCTCCTCGCCGGGTCCGTGCTCCAGCCGCGCCAGCGTCACGGCCAGGTCGGCGATGGGCGCGTTGGTGATGCGGGACTTCTCGCCGTTGATGACGTACCCGTCGCCGTCCGGCGCGCGGCGCACGGTGGTCTGGAACGTGCTCGCGTCGCTGCCCGCGGCCTTCTCCACCACGCCGAAGGCGGCCAGCCGCTCACCCGCGAGCAGCGGGCGGATCAACCGCTCGTGCTCCGCGACGTCGCCGTAGGTGGAGATGAGCTTGACGCACAGCAGGGCCGAGACGGTCGCCGCCCAGAACGTGCCGGAGCACGCGCGGGCCAGCGCCTCCATGGCCTCCGCCTGGGTGCGGCCGTCGGCGCCGCTGCCGCCGTGCTCCGGCGGGTGGAACAGCCGCAGGTAGCCGCTGTCGACGATCTCCTTCCAGTTCAGGTCCGGGATCTCGCCGGTCCGGTCGGTCTCGGCGGCCCGGGACGCGATGCCCGGGAAGCGGTAAGGGGTCGTGGTCTCGCGGTCGTCGGTCATGTCGCTGTGCCGTCCTCGAGTTCAGCCGAGTGCCAACAGGGACGCCGCGATCACCGGTCGCAGCACCTCGGTGCCGCCGCCGGTCTCGGCGAAGAACAGGGCGTCGCGGTGCGCCCTCCCGGCCGGGTGCCCGTCGGAGAAGGCGGCCGGGCCGGCCAGCCGCGCCGCGCCCTCGGTGACGGCGCGCGCGGCGTTCGCCACGAACAGCCGGGCGGCGGCGGCTTCCCGGTGCGAGGGCCGCTCGCCCTCGTCGAACCGCCCGGCGGCCCGGCGCACCAGCCCCGCGGCCAGCTCGCACCGCGTGGCCAGGTCCGCCAACGCGAACCGGGCGGACTGCACGTGCGCCACGGGTCGGCCGAAGAGCCGGCGCTCGCGCACGCCCTCGACGGCGTCCCGGGTGAGCGCGCGCATGACGCCCACCCAGGGCGCGCTCGTGAAGACCCAGTCCAACGTCGCCAGCAGCGGCTCCACCTCGGTGGAGGCGGAGCCGGCGGCGCCGAGCACCGCGTCGTCCGCGACCAGGCAGTGGTCGAGGACCAGCCGGCCCCACGGGCAGGTGGCCATCGCCGCCGGGCCCGCGGTGTCGTCGACCCGCAGCCCGGCGGTGTCGCGGTCCACCACGAACGCCGTGCGGCCGCCGTCGGCGTCCACCGCCACGACCAGGAAGTGGTGGGCCACCGGCGCTCCGGCGACCAGGTCCACCTCGCCGTTGAGCACCCAGCCGCCCAGCCCGGCGCGGGCCGTGACGGTGGGCGCGAGCGCCGCGCCCTGCGTCTGGTGCAACGACACCGCGCCGACCCACTCGCCCGCGGCCATCCGGGGCAGGTAGCGCTCGCGCTGCCCGGCGGTCCCGAACGCGCGCAGCGGCACGGTGGCGAGCACCGCGTGCACGACGACCGCGAGCGCGAGGCCCGGATCGCGGGAGTCCTCGCCCAGCGCCTCCAACAACTCGCCGGTCTCGGTCGCGGTCAGGCCGCCGCCGCCCAGCTCTCGCGGCACGAGCGGTCCCGCCACGCCGGCGGCGGCCAGGTCGGCGAACAGCGCCGGGTCCCACCGGCGGTCTCGGTCGCGGTCGGCCGCGGTCGGCCGGACCAGCCGGTCGGCCAGGTCTCGGGCCCGTTCGGTCGGCGACGGCACGGCGCCGTCGACCTCGGTCGGGGCATGCGTGAACACCATCGGATCCCCTCTCTTTCCCCCGCGTCGCGGGGGTCGGACTTCAGGCCGCCGGCACGCGGCGGTGCGGGGACGTCTCGGTGACGTCGGCGGCCTCCAGGCTCGTCTCCGCCGGCATTCCCGGGTGCTGCTGTGCTGTCACTCCTTCTCCCGGCACCTGTCGCGGAGGTCGAGGACGAATTCCGTGAACGCACGCGACGGGCCGCGCCGAAATGGCGGCGTGGCCCGGGCGTCGTCCACTATTTTCTGCCCCGTGGCGACGGACATCAAGATTGCCCGTGTCAGAGCTTCGTCAAGGGACGTCAGAAGTCTGCAAATTACTTTGAAGTTTCTCCGGCGGAACCGGCGTGGGGCGCCGCGGCATTTCCGGCGGACGGTGCGACGTGCGGGCTTGGGCGGTGCGGTGGCCCGAACCTGCGCGTACCGGCTGGTAGGCATTCGGGGTTCCGTCGGTCGGACGGCGTGAATGGCGGGCCATTAGAGCATTCGCCAGCGCGGGTCTACCGCCTTTCGAGCGAGAGGGTCCGCGGTGATGGTGGAAGGTGATTGTCCACCCATTGTGGTGTCAATGCGGAGAAGAATGTTCCGCTGTGAAAAACAGGAAAACGTGAGCCTCCCGGGCCGGTCGTGTCCGGGACCGACCGGTGAACGTCTGCCGCGGTCCCGAGCCGCCATACGGCCGCTTGCGGCTCTCGGCCGCGGGAACCGGCGTAATTCGAGGGCGTCGCGGAAGCCGGTCGGCCACACTGCGCTGGTGCTGCTCACCCTGACCACGACGCACCGCCCGGCCACCGACCTCAGCCACCTGCTCCACAAGCACCCGGAGCGGGCGCAGTCGTTCACGACCTCTTCGGGCACCGCGCACGTCTTCTACCCACGTGCGGACGAAGAGGAGTGCACGGTCGCGCTGTTGTTGGAGGTCGACCCGGTCGCCCTGGTGCGCGGTCCCGGCAGCACGCTGACCCAGTACGTCAACGACCGCCCGTACGTCGCCGGCTCGCTGCTGACCGTCGCCCTCGGCTCCGTCTTCCGCACCGCTATGAACGGCCGCAGCGAGAGCCGCCGTGACGTCGCCGCCACGCCGATCCCGCTGACCGTGCGCGTGCCCGTGCTGCCGCACCGCCTGGTGGAACGCCTCTTCGCGCCACTGGGCTGGACGGTGGCCATCACGCCGATCCCGCTCGGCGACGGTTTCGGCGAGGACTCGCGGTACGCCGACGTGACGCTCACGGGCACCCTCACGCTGTCCGACGCCCTGAAGCACCTCTACGTGCTGCTGCCCGTCCTCGACGGCAACAAGCACTACTGGGTGGCGGAGGACGAGGTGGAGAAGCTGCTGCGCGCGGGGGAGGGGTGGCTGGGCACGCACCCCGACCGCGAGCTGATCACCACCCGGTACCTGATGCGCCGGCGTCAGCTGGTGCAGTCCGCGCTGTCGCGCCTGGCCGACGTCGAGGAGGTCGAGCCGGACGAGCTGGACAACGCGCTCACCGAGCCCCGGGTGTCGCTGGCCGTCCAGCGGCGGGACGCGATCCTCGACCAGCTCAGGCAGGCGGGCGCCCGCACGGTTCTCGACCTCGGCTGCGGTGGCGGCGCGTTGCTGCGCGCGCTCTTGGAGCAGCCGGAGTTCACCCACGTGCAGGGCGTGGACGTGTCGTCGAAGGCGCTGGCCACCGCCGAGCGCAAGCTGAACGTGGCCAGGATGTCCGACCGGCAGCGGGCCCGCCTCACGTTGCGCCAGTCGTCGCTGACCTACGCCGACCCGGAGCTGAAGGGCTACGACGCGGCCGTGCTGATGGAGGTCGTGGAACACCTCGACCCCGACCGGCTGCCCGCGCTGGAGCACTCGGTTTTCACCGTCGCGCGCCCGCGCACGGTCCTCGTCACCACGCCGAACGTCGAGTACAACGCCCTGTTCGAGACGTTGCCGGAGGGCCAGCACCGGCACTCGGACCACCGGTTCGAGTGGACCCGCGCCGAGTTCCGGGACTGGGCGGCCGGCGTCGCGGACCGGCGCGGGTACGCGGTGCGCCACCTGCCCATCGGACCGGTCGACGCCGAGCGCGGCGCGCCGACCCAGCTCGCGGTGTTCACCCTGGGGGACGACAACTGATGAAACTCAAGATCCCGGACCTGTGCCTGGTGGTGCTGGTCGGCGCGTCCGGCTCGGGCAAGTCCACGTTCGCGCGCAGGCACTTCGCACCGACGCAGGTGTTGTCCAGCGACTTCTTCCGCGGTCTCGTGGCCGACGACGAGAACGACCAGTCCGCGTCGGCGGCCGCGTTCGAGGCGCTGCACTTCGTGGCGGGCAAGCGGCTCGACGCCGGCCGCACCACGGTGATCGACGCGACCAACGTGCAGCGGGCCGACCGCGCGCACCTGGTCGAGCTGGCCCGTGAGCACAACGTGCTGCCGGTCGCCATCGTGCTCGACGTGCCCGAGGAGGTGTGCCTGGCGCGCAACGCCCTCCGCCCGGACCGCGACTTCGGCCCGCACGTCGTGCGCCGGCACCGCGCCGCGCTGCGGAAGTCCTTGAAGTTCCTCGGCAAGGAGGGCTTCAAGCGGGTGCACGTGCTGCGCGCCGAGTCCGAAGTGGACGAGGCGGTGATCGTGCCGGAGAGGCTGCTCAACGACCTGCGCCACGAGACCGGCCCGTTCGACGTGGTCGGCGACGTGCACGGGTGCCGTGCGGAGCTGGAGGAGCTGCTGGTCGAACTCGGCTACGCGCTGGTGCGCGACGACCAGGGACGTCCGGTCGACGCGGTGCCGCCGCCGGGGCGGCGTGCCGCGTTCGTCGGCGATCTGGTGGACCGCGGCCCGGACACGCCGGGCGTGCTGCGCCTCGTCATGGGCATGGTGGAGGCGGGGCACGCGCTCGCCGTGTGCGGCAACCACGAGCAGAAGCTCGTGCGCGCGCTGCGCGGCCGGAACGTCCAGCTGAAGCACGGTCTGGCGGAGTCGCTGGCGCAGCTGGCGAACGAGCCGGAGGAGTTCCGCGAGCGCGTCGTGCGGTTCTGCGACGGTCTGATCGCGCACTACGTCCTCGACGGCGGCGACCTGGTGATCGCGCACGCGGGCCTGCCCGAGCGGTACCACGGCCGCGCGTCCGGGCGGGTGCGCAGCTTCGCCCTGTACGGCGACACCACCGGCGAGACCGACGAGTACGGCCTGCCGGTGCGCTACCCGTGGGCGACCGAGTACCGGGGACGGGCGACCGTCCTCTACGGACACACGCCGACGCCGGAGGCCGAGTGGGTCAACAACACCATGTGCCTCGACACGGGTGTGGTGTTCGGCGGCAGGCTGACCGCGTTGCGCTACCCGGAGCGCGAGGTCGTGTCCGTCGCGGCGCACGAGGTCTGGTACGAGCCGGTGCGCCCGCTCGTCGTGCCCGAGGCGGAACGCGAGCCGGACGTGCTGGCGCTGTCCGACGTCACGGGTCGCCGGTTCGTCGAGACGGCCCACCGCGGCCGGATCGGGGTGCGCCCGGAGCAGGCCGCGTCCGCGTTGGAGGTCATGAGCCGCTTCGCGATCGACCCGCACGAGCTGCTGTACCTGCCGCCGACGATGGCGCCCACGGCGACGTCGCAGCGTCCGGACGTGCTGGAGCACCCCGAGGACGCCTTCGCCGAGTACCGGAACGCCGGCGTGCGCGAGGTGATCTGCGAGGAGAAGCACATGGGCTCCCGGGCGGTCGTCCTGGTGCGCAAGGACGGCGGTGGCGTCGTGCACACGCGGACCGGGCGAGCGTTCTTCGACCCGCCGCTGGGCGACGAGCTGCTGGCGCGCGTGCGCGAGGAGGTGACGAGGGCCGGTCTGTGGGACGAGCTCGATACCGACTGGCTGCTGCTCGACACCGAACTGCTGCCGTGGAACGCCAAGGCGGCCGGGCTGATCAAGGAGCAGTACGCGTCGGTCGGCGCGGCCGCCGCGGGCGCGCTCGGCCCGGCGGTCGACGTCCTCGCGCGGACCGCCGAGCGGGGCATCGACGTCGCCGACCTGCTGCGCCGGACGGAGGGCAGGCTGGCCAACGCCACCGGCTACCGGGACGCCTACCAGCGGTACTGCCGGCCGACCGACGGGTTGGCGGGCGTCAGCGTCGCGCCGTTCCAGCTCCTCGCGGCACGCGGCCGGACGTTCCACGACCGCGACCACCTCTGGCACCTCGACGTGCTGGGCAGGCTCCGGGGCGACCTGTTCACCCGCACCCGGCACCTGGTCGTCGACACGACCGACGACGAGCAGGTCGCGCGGGGCGTGCGCTGGTGGGAGGAGCTGACGGCGGCCGGCGGAGAGGGCATGGTCGTCAAGCCGCTGGCCAACCTGGTGCGCGGCGAGCGCGGTCTCGTGCAGCCGGGCGTGAAGGTGCGTGGGCGCGAGTACCTGCGGATCATCTACGGCCCGGACTACACCGAGCCGGAGAACCTCGAACGCCTGCGCAAGCGCGGCCTCGGCGCCAAGCGGTCGCTCGCGCTGCGTGAGTACGCGCTGGGCCTGGAGGCGTTGGAACGCGTCGCCCGCGACGAGCCGCTGTGGCGCGTGCACGAGTGCGTGTTCGCCGTGCTGGCGCTGGAGTCGGAGCCGGTCGACCCCCGGCTCTGACCCGCGGGCGTCACCTGCCGGGCAGCCTGCCGAGCCGCCACCCGGCGGCTGCCCAGCACAACCCCCACACCAGGAAGAACGGCGACCACAGCAGGAGGTCCCACCACGCCAGGGTGCGGGCCAGGTCGGCGTGCTCGGCGGGTGGCCGGCGGACACCCGTCAGCACCAGCGCATCGCCGACGAAACCGAACCCGACCCCGCCGATCGACCGGACGACCATGAACGTCCCGAGCGTCCACGCGATCACGAGCAGCAGTCGCCTCGGGACGACCGCTCCCCACGGCCGCACGGTGGCCAGCGCGACGATCACGCCGACCACCGCGGCGCCGGCCAGCACCCAGTGGCCGGCCACGAAGAACGGGTCGCGGGCGAGCAGTCGCTCGCGCAGGTGCGGTGGCAGGGGGTCCTTGTCGGCCAACGCGTTGGCGCCCAGGGCCTGCGCGAGCTTCATCGACCCGTAGGCCGCGGCGCACACCGCCGCGCCGTACCCGCCCCACCGCGCGCGGTCAGCCGACGGCACGTCGCGTCACCACCATGTACGACCGCACCATCTCCACGACCAGCCCGCCCACCACGAGCCCGAGGACGCCGTGGTGCCACTGCCAGCCCACGCCGAGGTCGAAGAAACCGTCCAGCACCATGATGCCCGCGCCGCCGCCGACGGCCGCCGCCATCCCGCCCAACACCACCAGCATCACCGTCCGCGGCACCCGGCGTCCCAGCGCGGTGACCGTGGCGAGGGCGACGCACGCGCCCGCCACGCCGGTCGCGGTGGCGAACCACTGCGCGACGGCCGGGTCGAGGAAGTAGGCGCGGGCCTCGGCGTCCGTCACGGGCGGTCCGCCGGGGAAGCCGAGCCGGGACTGCGCCGCGAACACCGCCTTGCCCGCCGCGTAACCGAGGAACAGCACCGCCACAGCGTACGCGGGCCAGCGACGGGGACGAGCGGGATCGACCACGATCGGGACGCTACCGAGCGGGAGCTGAGAATCCGCTGTGGACGCCGAGGGCGATCCCGTCGGCAGCCGCACCACGCGCGGTGCGGCTGCCGACGGGGTGGTCGCTCAGACGCGGCAGGGGCTGCCGCCGGGCTCGCCCGGCAACGCCTCCACGTTCGCCTTCGCCTCACCCAGCACCACGTCGGTCAGCAGGGTGTCCAGCGCGAACGCGCGCTGCACCACGCTGGTCGACGTCGTCGTGGTGCTGTTGAGCTGCAACGTGCCGATCACCAGCGGGATGGTCAGCGGCGCGCTGCCCACGTCCACCGCCAGCCCGTTGATCCGCAGGCTCGCGATCCGCGACTTGCCCGTGAAGTGCGGGTTCAGCGCCGCGTCGCACGTCACCGACGCGCTCGACTCGATCACACCGACCTCGATGGTCACCAGCAGGCTGGAGATGCGGGTGTGCTCGACCCTGGCGACGGACGACGCGCCGTCACCGGGAGCCGGTGGCGTGGCGAGCAGGTCGTCCGGTGTCTGGTCGGTCCGGGCGGTCAACGCGGTGGCCCGCACGGTCAGGATGCCGGCCGACAGGTTCACGTTGGCCACGGTCGCGCTGTCGTCCACGCACGGCACGTCCGGCGGGTTGGCCCGCGCCACCACGATCCCGGCCAGGTTCAGCGCGGTCGCCTGGCAGGAGAACACGCCGGTCCGCTCGGACGTCGTGATCCGCAGGTCCGACAGCACCGGGCTGTCGCCGGCCGGGCTCGCGGTCAACGTCGCCCGCACCTCGATGTACCGGCCGACGCGGGCGAACTCGACCCCGTTGGCCACCGGCGTGAACGTCTCGCCGGCCAGACCGGCCTCGGTGTCGGACGTGCGCGCCTCCACCGTGATCGACGTGCCCGGCGGCACGCTGCCCTGCGCCTCGGTGTTCCACGTGACGGTGCCCCAGGTCTGCCCCGCGACGCCGCCGTCCTGCACCACGGACCAGGTGCCGATCGGCGCGGTGATCTCGCCGAGCACCGACCCCGTCATGTCGCTGTAGTTGTACGGACCGGCGCCCGCGCCGAGGTCCACGGTCAGGTCGACCGCGCCGACCGGGAACCCGCCGCCGCCCACCGGACCGGCGTCCGGGTCGATGCGCTGGGCGTTGTTGGTGTGGATGTTGGTGACCCAGACCTTGCCGTTGGAGTCGACGGCGACCCCGGTGGGTCCTTCGCCGCCGGGCAGCTGCACGTTGCCGACGTACGTGCCGTCGGTGCGCAGGTGGCCCACGGTCGTCGTGCCGACGTCGAGCGCGTGGGCGACCCACACGTTGCCCTCGTTGTCGACCGCGACGCCCTGCGCCCGCGAGTGGCCGTGCGGGAAGGAGCCGAGGACGTTGCCCGCCGGGTCCAGCTTGACCGTGCGGCCGGAGTTGACCCCGGTGTGCCAGATCTCGCCGGTCCGCGGGTCCATGCCCAGGCCGTAGTCGCCGTGCGTGGTGTCCAGGCACGTGCCCGCGCCGGAGCCGGGCTCGTAGCGCAGCAGGTTGGCGCCGTACCGGGCGGACCACAGCGTGCCCGCCTGGTCGACCAGCCCGCCGTAGCCGCCGCAGCCGAGGCTGAACGGGGCGGTCAGTGGCGCGCCGTCGTCACCGGAGATCTTCTGGTGCTGGGTGTTGGAGCCGCCGGTCCACAGGTCGTTGTTGGCGTCCACGGCGACCGTGCGGGTGTTCGTGCCGGCGACCCGGCTGTAGGTGATCAGGCACTCGTCGGCCGCGGTGGTGACGCCGCCGCCGTCGTCCGCGCCGCCCGCGTTGGTCCACGGCCGGATGTCGCCCAGACCGCGCGAGGTGGCGTACAGGCCGTCGGCGTCGCGGTCGTCGCAGGTGTTGTAGGCGAACGGGCCCTTCAGGTAGTCGCCCGTCGGGTTGGCCGTGCCGTCGGCGTTCGTCCTGGTGCCGCCGAGGATCACGCCGACCCGGGTGACCGAGCCCTGGCCGCCCGCCGCCTCGTTCCGGTTGGACAGCCAGGTGTTGCCGAGCTTGTCGACGGTGGTGCGGGACGGGTTGCGCCCGCGCCCGTCCGGCGCGGACAGCCACTCGCCGACGATCACGCCGGTGTTCACGTCGATGCGCACCATCGTGCCGCGGGCGGACGCGGCCACGTTGACGAACGGGAAGAACGCGCTGCGGCGGTCGAGCTGCAACTGGTCGTTGTTCGGCGCGTCGTGGTTGACGTCCTGGAGCACGCCCTGGTCGAAGTCCGCGTCCACGGTGTAGAGCACGTCCTCGCCGGCGACCGGGGCGGCCGACGCGGCTCCGGGGGTCCCGAGGGGGAGGAGGAGCACGCCGACGGCGGCCACCGCGACGCATCTTCGGGTGTGACGCATGGATCTGCCCTTCTGGGTGGGGACCGTTCGGGAGCGGAATTCCGGGCACCAGCGTCACGTGACAACCACATGTCGAGGACGGCTCGGAACGCGTTACCCGACCCCGGAAATGCGTGTTGTCGAATCGGCAGAAATCGGGTCCGGGATTCATTCGTTTCCGAACGAATCCCGCTCCATCGGCCCACCGGCTCAATCCGGACGGTGAGCGTTGATGTTGCCGGGTAGGTCGTTCGGCCCCGCATGCTGGGCCGATCCGGGCCGATCCGGTCGCTGTGATCGTTAACCGCCCGGACACCGCCGCACCACCGGGAATTCGTCCACGCCGTCGGCCAGGTCTCAGTCCGGGCGACTGCCTTGACAAGCCCGAGCGACGTCCCGAATCCTCCGCTGGGCCCACCGGTTCCCGATCTCCCGTGAATTGCCCGGTCACCGAGGAAGGTTTCCCCGTGAACCACACCCGAGTCCTGCGCACGGTCGGCGTCGGCGTCACCGCGCTGGCGCTGGTCGCGGCCTGCGGCACGCCACCGCCCAAGGACGGCGCCGCGAGCGGAACCCCCGCCGCCTCCGCGAAGTCCGCCGCCGACTTCGGCGGGATGGACAAGCTCGTCGAGGCGGCCAAGGCGGAGGGCAGGCTCAACGTCATCGCGTTGCCGCCCGACTGGGCCAACTACGGCGAGATGATCAAGGCGTTCGAGGCGGAGTACGGCATCGAGGTCGACTCCGCGCAGCCCGACGCGTCGAGCCAGGACGAGATCAACGCGGCCAAGCAGCTCAAGGGCGGCGACCGCGCGCCCGACGTCTTCGACCTCGGCCTGAACGTGGCGCTCGCCAACAAGGACGTCTTCGCGCCGTACCAGGTGCAGACGTGGGCGGACATCCCCGACGAGCTGAAAGAGCCGTCCGGGCTCTACTACGGCGACTACGGCGGCTTCATGTCCATCGGCTACGACGCCGCCAAGGTGCCCGCGCCGACGTCGGTCAAGGACCTGCTCAAGCCCGAGTACCAGGGCAAGGTCGCGCTCAACGGCGACCCGACGCAGGCCGGGGCCGCGTTCTCCGGAGTCGTGATGGCCTCGCTCGGCAACGGCGGCTCCGCCGACGACATCGCGCCCGGCGTGGAGTTCTTCAAGCAGCTCAAGGCCGCGGGCAACTTCCTGCCGGTCGACCCGTCGCCCGCGACCATCGAGTCCGGCCAGACGCCCGTCGTCATCGACTGGGACTACACCAACGCGGCGCAGACCGCGAAGCTCGCGGGCAAGGTGGACTGGAAGGTCGTGGTCCCGTCGGGCGCGCAGGTCGGCGCGTACTACAACCAGGCCGTGAACAAGGACGCGCCGCACCCGGCCGCCGCGCGCCTGTGGCAGGAGTTCCTGTACTCCGACAAGGGCCAGAACATCTACCTGAAGGGCCTGTCGCGGCCGGTGCGGCTGGACGCGATGACCAAGTCCGGCAAGGTCGACGCGGAGGCGGCGGCGAAGCTGCCGAAGACCGGCGGCGAGCAGGTGTTCCTGACCCAGGAGCAGTCCGACAAGGCCAAGCAGGCGCTGTCCGCGACGTGGGCGCAGGCGGTGGGCTGACCGGTGGTCGCACCCGTCACCACCGGGGCGCCGGACGCGCCGTCCGGCCGCCGCAAGGGGGCCGACCGCGGCCCGTCCTCGACGTCGTTCCCGGCGTGGCTCGCCGTGGTGCCGTTCCTGGCCTACGTCGGCACCTTCCTGCTGTACCCGACGGTGCTGGTGCTCGCCGGGGCGTTCCAGGACGGGGACGGCGCGTTCACGCTGGACAACCTCGCTGGCCTGGTCGGGGGCGTGTACCTCCAGGCGTTCGCGCGCAGCGTCGAGCTGTCGCTGATCACGGCGCTGCTGGGCGCGGTGTTCGGCGCCCTGCTGTCGTGGGCGGTGGTGACGGGCAAGCCGGACGGGCTGCTGCGCCGCGTGGTGGTGGCGGGTTCGGGCGTGCTGGCGCAGTTCGGCGGGGTGCCGCTGGCGTTCGCGTTCCTGGCCACGGTCGGCTTCCAGGGGTTCGTCACGCGGTTCCTCCGGGACGGGTTCGGCGTCGACCTGTTCGCCACGGGGGCCTGGCTGTTCGAGCTGCCCGGCCTGACCTTGGTGTACACGTTCTTCCAGATCCCGCTGATGGTCATCGTGTTCCTGCCCGCGCTGGACGGTCTCCGTCCACAGTGGAGGGAGGCGGTGGACGGCCTGGGCGGGTCGTCGTGGACGTACTGGCGGCACGTCGGCGGCCCGATCCTGCTGCCCGCGTTCCTCGGCGCGGTGCTGCTGCTGTTCGCCAACGCGTTCTCCGCCTACGCCACGGCGGCGGCGCTGGTGTCGCAGGGCAGCCCCATCGTGCCGCTGCAGATCCGCGGCTTCCTGACCGGCGAGGTGCTGCTGGGTCAGGAGAACCTGGGCAAGGCGCTCGGCCTCGGCATGGTCGTGGTCGTCGGGGTCGCGATGGGCCTGTACGCCTTGTTGCAGCGGCGGGTCGCGAGGTGGCAGCGGTGACCGGGCCCGGATCCGTCGGACGCCGTGTCGCGCGCGCCGTGATCCTGACCGTGCTCGGCGTCTTCTTCCTGCTGCCGCTGGTCGCGATGGCGGAGTTCTCGACCCGCGGGCCGGGCGGCACGCGCAGCCTCGCGTCGTGGACGGGGATCGTGGACGACCCGGACCTGGTCGAGGCGATCCTGGTGTCCGTGCAGCTCGCCGTGACGAGTTCGCTCGTCGTGCTCGCACTGCTGGTGCCGACCATGACGTGGATTCGGCTGCGGCTGCCCCGGCTGCGCCGGCTGGTGGAGTTCCTGTGCCTGCTGCCCGCCGCCATCCCGGCCATCGTGCTGGTCGTCGGCATGGCGCCGCTGTACGCGTGGGTGAACTACTTCCTCGGCGACTCGCCGTTGACGCTGACGTTCGCCTACGCGGTGCTGGTGCTGCCGTTCGCGTACCGGGCGATCGACGCGGGCCTGTCGGCCATCGACCTGAGGACGTTGGCGGAGGCGGCCCGCGGGCTCGGCGCGTCCTGGGGCACGGTGCTGCTGCGGATCGTGGTGCCCAACATCCGCACCGCGCTGATCGGCGCGTCCCTGCTGTCGGTGGCGTTGGTGCTGGGCGAGTTCACCATCGCGTCGCTGCTGAACTTCGACACGGTGCAGGTGCGCGTGAACCTGCTCGGCAAGCGCGACGCGGGCGTGTCGATCGCGGTGTCGCTGCTGAGCCTGCTGTTCGCGTTCGCGCTGCTGTTCCTGCTCTCGTTCATCGGCGGTCGGCGGCGCGACGCGGCCGTCGAGGAAGGCTGACATGACGTACCTGCGACTGGACGGGCTGCGCAAGTCGTTCGGCGGGCAGACCGCGCTCGCCGGGCTGGACCTGGAACTGGCCGAGGGCGAGCTGGTCAGCCTGCTCGGGCCGAGCGGCTGCGGCAAGACGACCGCGTTGCGGATCGTGGCGGGCTTCGAGACGGCCGACGCCGGGTCCGTCCGGGTGTCCGGGCGCGACCTCACCGGCGTGCCCGCGAACAAGCGCGACATGGGCATGGTGTTCCAGGCCTACAGCCTGTTCCCGAACCTGACGGCGAGCCAGAACGTGGCGTTCGGCCTGCGGCTGCGCAAGGCCCCGGACCGTGCCGCGCGGGTCGCCGACCTGCTGGAGCTGGTCGGCCTGGCCCACCTGGGCAAGAGGTACCCGCACCAGCTGTCGGGCGGTCAGCAGCAACGGGTGGCGTTGGCCCGCGCGCTGGCGATCCGGCCCCGCGTGCTGCTGCTGGACGAGCCGCTGTCCGCGCTGGACGCCAAGGTTCGGGTGGCGCTGCGCGACGAGATCCGGCGCATCCAGACCGAGCTGGGCATGACCACGTTGTTCGTCACGCACGACCAGGAGGAGGCGCTGGCCGTGTCCGACCGGGTCGGCGTCATGTCCGAGGGCAGGCTGGAGCAGCTCGACACCCCAGCCGTCGTGTACCGGGAGCCCGCGTCGGCGTTCGTGGCGCAGTTCGTCGGCGTGACGAACGCGGTGCACGGCACCGCCGAGGCGGGAGGCGTGCGGCTCGGCGCGTACCGGCTGGCCACCGACGCGGCGGCGGGGCTGTCCGGTGACGTCAAGGTGATCGTGCGGCCGGAGGACATCGGCATCGTCCCCCACACCGGCCGGCCGGACGGCGCGCTCGTCGGCACCGTGCTCACGCAGAGCTTCCTCGGACCCGTGACCAGGCTGTCCGTCCGGCTCGACGGCGGCGACCAGCTCGTGCGGGTGGACCAGCCGTCCGGTCGGGTGGGCGACTTCCCGCCCGGCACCGCGGTCGCGCTCGACTTCGCGGCGGGCAGGGTCATGGTCGTGGCGGCATGATCCCCGCACGCGCTGGTGGCCCTGGTCCTCTGGGTCCAGCGCGGCGCTAGGGTCGGCGGAGCTTCGTCAACCTGAGCCGTTCGGCGTCGGACAGGGCCGAGTCGGTCAGCACGCGCACCCCGCGCGCGCCGATCGGCTGACCGTTCACTGAAGTGACCCAACCGGTCGGCACATCGGTGAACAGGGTGACTTCCGGAGTTCCGGCGACATGGCCGTAACCCAATACCGTCGACCGGCCGACGGTCGGTCCGTTCACCACGACATAATCGCGATCGGCGAGGGTCGGATCGGTCACCCACGGGACTTCGTCGCCCAACGTCCAGCCGCCGATGCCGCCGTAGCGCAGGAGGAACGTGCGGGCGTGGTGGATGGTCACCACGTAGTTGTGGTCGGAGTCCGACTCGGTGGGCGTGCGGGCGAACGTGAGGCCGTAGGAGACGCCCGTGGCGCGCAGCCTGCGGGAGAACTCGGCCAGGTCACCCCCGCAGGCGCCGATCGCGCGGGACAGCGCGGACCACGCGCCGGTGGCCGTCTGGTTGGACAGGCGCGCGCCCGGCCACGGGTCGCGGATGGTCAGGCCGCCCCAGATGAGGCGCACGGCGGGAGCCGGCCAGACATTGTCGCGCTCACCCCGGTAGAGCGTCATGTCCGGCATGGGAACGCTCCTCGCGAGGAATTCGTGAAGAGGAATCGGCTCGATCGTACGCGGAGCCGGGCGGATCTCCCGCGAATTCACCGCCAAGGAGCATCGGAGTACGACATTTCGGTGGTGCAGGGCGAATATGCAGTGTTCGGCGCCACGCGTGCGGGAGGGCCCGCCGCTGGCGTGCGACGGGCCCTCCCGGCCGAACGTGTGGCTGGTCCGTGCGGACCGGCGGACTAGCGCGGGAACAGGTCCCGGTAGGCGCCCTGGGTCTGCACGTTCAGCTCGCCGACCCGGATGGCCTTGGCCGTCGCGGTCCGCGGGTCGCGGATGTCGAGGACGTCGAAGCCCTTCGCCATGTCGGACGAGTAGATGTAGCCGTTGTAGTAGTACGCCGACCACGAGCCGCCGCCCTTGCCGTCGGGCAGCGGGCCGCGCTCGAACCAGCCGATCTCCTGGGGGTTGCGGGAGTCGGTGAAGTCCCAGATCGAGATGCCGCCCTGGTACCACGCCTGCACCATGATGTCGCGTCCCTGCACCGGGATCAGCGAACCGTTGTGCGCCACGCAGTTCTCGGTGTCACCCTGGGTCCGGGAGATCTTGTAGTAGGAGCGGAACTCCAGCTCGCGGGCGTCACCGTCGCCGGTGATGTCGTAGATGCCGTCGGCGCCGCGGGTCTTGCCGATCTTCTCGTTGCAGGTGGCCGCGCCACCGCCGCCGAGCTCGTCGGTGAAGACGACCTTGGTGCCCTCGTTGTTGAACGTCGCCGAGTGCCAGAACGCGAAGTTCACGTTGTCCTGCACGCGGCTCAGCTCGCGCGGCTTCTCCCGGTCGGAGATGTCCCACAGCACGCCGTCACCCATGCAGGCGCCGGCCGCGATGTCCTTCGCCGGGTACACGGTGATGTCGTGGCAGCCGGACGTCGCGCGGACGTAGCCGGTCTCGATCGTGCCGTCACGGCCGGGGTTGCCGCCGTCCGGGAACAGCACGTTCTCGGAGAGCAGCGACGCCGACGCCGGGTCGGCCAGCGGCACCTTGACGATGGAGATCAGGTCGTGCGGCGGCTGGCAGTCCGGGAAGGCCGCGTTCGGGCCGTAGGACGAGACGTACAGGTAGACGTCCTTGCCCTGCTTGTCGGGCACCAACGTGTGCGTGTGCGAGCCGCACTTGGTCTCGACCGCGGCGACGTAGCGCGGGCTGCGCTTGTCGCTGATGTCGAAGATCTTGATGCCTTCCCACGCGTTCTTGTTGGTCGCGGGGAGCGGCGTGCTGGCGCACGAGTTGTCGCTGCGCGACGAGTCGGTCGACAGGAAGAGCAGGTCTCCCTTGACCGAGATGTCGTTCTGCGAGCCCGGGCACCACACCGTGCTGACGATGGAGGGCTTGTGCGGTTGGCGGATGTCGTAGATCACGAAGCCGTCGTAGTTGCCGTCGAACGCGTACCCGTCCTGGAACGCCAGGTCGGACCACGTGGACGACTCCGTGAACGGCGCCGGCTTCGGCAGGTTCGCGAGGTGCTTGACGTTGCGGCTGTGCCGGATCTCGTCGACGCCGGGAATCCCGGTCGCCGACTGCTCCTGGCTCGACAGCTGGGTCTCGGACAGCCCGGCCAGGTCGGCGTCGTCCGGTGCGGCGGTGGCCTGCGGAGCCCAGGTGAGGACGGACAGGCCGAGCGCGAACGCTCCCAGAACCGCGACCGGCGTTCTGCGCCGTCGGCTCGAATCGCGTACTTCCACTTCAGGTTCCCCTTCCAACCCTGTGCAGGGACCGCAGTATCGCCCGTTCGCAACGCTAAGGACAGACCCGATCGTCGGGAATCTTCCGGGCTTCCGACTCGTGGAATGGACGGGTACGTTGACGGCCGACCGGAGGTTCTAGGGGGTAGCTGGATGCGGATCGTGTTCGTCGCGGTGGTGTTGGCGGTGTTGGCCGGCTGCACGTCCCAGACGGAGGACAAGCCGCCGATCATCGCGCCGCAAGGCCCCGGCGAGCAGGCGCAGACGTTGTCCCCGGACGATTTCGGCACCGATCGCTGGGTCGCGCCGAGCGAAGCGGACCTGAAGTACGTGGCCCGCATGATCGTGCACCACAAGCAGGCGTTGGACATGTCGGCGCTCGCGCCGGAACGCGCGCAGAACGAGACCGTGAAGGGCCTGGCGTCGCGCATCCACGACACCCAGGGCCCCGAGATCGGCGCGATGGAGCAGTGGCAGCGGCAGTACGCCGAGCGCGCGCCGGAGCACGGCCACAGCGGTGACCTGCCGGAAGTCGACCACGGGTCCATGCCGGGCATGGCCTCCGACGAGCAGTTGGCGGCGCTGGCGGCGGCCCGCGGCGCGGACTTCGACCGGCTCTTCCTCCAGTTGATGATCGCCCACCACGAGGGCGCGTTGCAGATGGCGATCGAACTGCTGTCGTCCGGCACCGACGTGCGGGTCGAGGAGATGGCCAACGACGTGGTCGCGTCGCAGACCGACGAGATCGAGCGGATGAAGGCGATCAAGATCCCCTGATCGTCAATTCCCGATCACATTCCCGTGATCACGGCGTGAGCACGAGGTCTTCCGAGGGCTGGAAGGTTTCCACGGCGTTGCCGGTGACGTGGCGCGCGATGCCCGCGTTGCGCTTGTGCGCTTCTTTGAACGAGTCCGACGCCACCCACGCGCGGAAGTCGTCCTCGCTCTCGAATTCATTGATCGACACGTACGGCTGGTCCGGGCGGGTGGGGCGCAGCAGCGTGCTGCGGCGCAGACCGGGCACGCCGGGCAGGTAGGCGCGCATGTTGTCGCGGAAGCGCGCCTCGAACTCGTCGGCGCGGTCGGCGGGCACGAACAGGCGGTTGGTCGCGATGAACATCTCCGCACCTCCGGGAGTTCCCGACGCTGTGTAGGGAACTATTCCAACGGCGCGTCGGTAACGCAAGGGCTACGATCCGGGCGTGCCCAGGATCAGCGCCGACACCCTCGCGGAGCACCGCGCGAACCGGCTGCGCGACCTGCTGGCCGCCGGCCGCGACATCGTGGCCGCCGAGGGCGCCGACGCGCTGACCCTCGCGTCCCTGGCCCGCCGGGTCGGCCTGTCCCGTCCGAGCCTGTACGAGTACTTCCGGTCCCGCGAGGAGCTGGTCGCGGCGATCGTGTCCGACGAGCTGCCGGGGTGGGCGCGCAAGCTGGACGAGGCCGTGCGCTCGGTCGACGGCGTGCCGGCCAAGGTCGAGGCCTACCTCCGCACCGAGTTGGAGATCGTCGCCGACGGCAGCCACGGCGCCGTGGTCGCGCTGTCCGCGCACGCGCTGCCCGAGGCCGCCCGGACCCGCATCCGCGCCGAGCACGAGAAGCTGCTCGCGCCGCTCGTCGACGTCCTGGCGGAGGCCGGCGTCCCCGCGCCCGCCCTGCGCGCCGTCCTCATCCACGGCGCGGTCGAGGCCGCCGCACGCACCCTCCGCCCCGGCGCCGCCGACCACAACGAGTCCGTGGTCGCCGCGCTCGTGGCCCAGGTGCTGCACGGCCTGCGCCCCTGAGGTCCCCGGGGGCGGTTTTCAGGGTGGTCTACGGGTAGATCAACCGATCGGTTGATGCGAGGTGTGGCCCGCCGTGGGATCCGTCGGGGCGCCGCCCCGACGACGCTGGTGGCATGCCAATCATCGAGGTGGTCGACCTCGTCAAGAGGTACGACCGGAAGGTCGCGGTGGACGGTGTGTCGTTCACCGTCGACGAGGGGGAGATCTTCGGGGTCCTCGGCCCGAACGGGGCCGGGAAGACGACGACGGTCGAGTGCGTCGAAGGCCTGCGCACGCCGGACGGCGGCACGATCCGCGTCGCCGGCCTCGACCCGCGGCGGGACAGGGCGCGGCTGCGCGCGCTCCTGGGCGTGCAGCTGCAGCAGAGCGAGCTGCCCGACCGCATCCGGGTCGGCGAGGCGCTGGACCTCTACGCCTCGTTCCACCGCGACCCGGCCGACTGGCGCGAGCTGCTGGCCCGCCTCGGTCTGTCCGACCGGGTCAAGACCGAGTACCGCAAGCTCTCCGGCGGGCAGAAGCAGCGCGTCTCCATCGCGCTGGCGCTGGTCGGCAAGCCCAGGGTGGCGGTGCTGGACGAGCTGACCACGGGCCTCGACCCGCAGGCCCGCCGCGACACGTGGAGCCTGGTCGAGCAGGTCCGCGACTCCGGCGTCACGGTCGTCCTCGTCACCCACTTCATGGAAGAGGCCGAGCGGCTCTGCGACCGGATCGCCGTGATCGACGCGGGCCGGCTCGTCGCCGTCGACACCCCGGCGGGGCTCGTGGCCCGGGTGGACGGCGAGCAGCGCGTCCGGTTCCGGCCGGCCACGCCGCTGGACGTCGCGCTCCTCGAAGCCCTGCCCGAGGTCTCCCGGGTCGAGGCGCGCGGGCCGCAGCTCGTCGTCACCGGCTCCGGCAACCTGCTGCACGCCGTCACGTCCGTGCTCGCCCGCAACCAGGTCGTCGCCGCCGACCTGCGCGTCGAGCAGGCCGGGCTGGACGACGCCTTCATCCACCTCACCGGCCGCACGCTCACGGAGTAGCACCATGCTGAAGATCGTCACCACCGAGTGGAAGCTGTTCCTGCGCGAGCCGAGCATGGTGGTGTTCTCCATCCTGTTCCCGAGCACCCTGCTGCTGGTGCTCGGCGCGATCCCCGCGTTGCGCACCCCGGACCCCAACTTCGGCGACCTCAGGTTCATCGACTCCTACGTGTCCACGCTGGTGGTGATCGCGCTGGCGTTCCTGGGGCTGAACAAGCTGCCCGCCACCGTCGCCACCTACCGCGAGAAGGGCGTGCTGCGCCGCTTCTCCACCACCCCGGTCCACCCGGCGCGGTTGCTCGTCGCCCAGCTGATCGTCAACGTCGTCGCGGGCGTGATCTCGGTCGTGCTGCTGATGGCGGTGTGCCGGCTGGTGTTCGCCATCGACCTGCCGCACCACCCCGTCGGGTTCCTGGTGACGTTCGTGCTGGGGATGCTGTCGCTGTCCGCCCTCGGGCTGCTCGTGGCGGCGTGGGCGCCGACGGCGCGGTCGGCCGGGGGCTGGGCGGGCGTGGTGTTCATGCTGGTCATGTTCTTCGGCGGCGCGTACCTGCCCCGGTTCCTGATGCCGGAGTTCCTGGTCCGCGTCGGCGAGTTCCTGCCGCCGGGCGTCGGCGCGTTGCAGGAGTCGTGGCTGGGCGTCGCACCCGACCCGGTGCAGCTCGCCGTGCTGGCCCTGGTCACGGTCGTGGCGGGTACCGTCGCGGCGAAGTCGTTCCGCTGGGAGTAGGGGGATGGGCGTGACGGACGCGCTGGACCGGTGGGAACGGCGGCTGAACGCCGTCGGCCACGCCATCCCCTACTTCGTGCTCCTCCTGTCGACCGCCCTGTACGTGGCCATCGGGCCGGCGGCGTGGCCCGCGACGGTGGTGAACGCCGGCATCGCGGCGGCGACGTGCCTGTGGATGCTGTGGTGGCACACCCTGCACCCCGGCTGGCGCTCGCGGCCCGGCCTGATGGCGGTCTTCTTCGTCGGCGTCCTGGTCGCGTACGCGGTGCTCGGGCTGCGCGACCCGTGGTTCGGGTTCTTCTCCTTCGCCGGGTACATCTACGCCATCGAGGTGCTGCCCGGGCGGTGGAAGTTCGCCGGCGTGGTGGCCACCGCGGTGCTGGCGGCGACGTCCATGCACGGCGGGCTCCCGGCGGCCCGACCCGGCCCGATCGCGGTCTACCTGGCCGTCGTGGCGGTGATCGTGGTGATCGCCTGCACGTTCACCATGCTCGGCCACGTCACCGCCGAGCAGTCGCGGCGGCGCAAGGAACTGGTCGCCGAGATGGCGGCGATGATGGAGGAGAACGTGGGTTTGCACGCCCAACTGCTGATCCAGGCGCGTGAAGCGGGCGTGCTGGACGAGCGGCAGCGCCTCGCCCGCGAGATCCACGACACGCTCGCCCAGGGGTTCACCGGCATCATCACGCAGCTCCAGGTGGACGAGAACCCGCCCCGGCACGTGGAGACGGCGTTGCGGCTGGCCCGCGAGAACCTCGCCGAGGCACGCCGTTCCGTGCACGCCCTCAGCCCGCCCGCGCTGGAGAACGCCAACCTCCCGGACGCGTTGGAGGAGGTCGCCACGGGGTGGACCGACCAGACCGGCGTGGCCGCGTCGGTCTTCACGACGGGGGCGGCGCGCGCCCTGCACCCCGAGGTGGAGGTGACGTTGCTGCGCGCCGCGCAGGAGGCGTTGTCCAATGTGGCCAAGCACGCGGGCGCGTCGCGCGTGGGGTTGACGTTGTCGTACATGGAGGACGTGGTGACGCTGGACGTGCGGGACGACGGCGCGGGGTTCGACCCGGGGACGCGCACGGCGGGGTTCGGGCTGGTCGGCATGCGGCAGCGGGTGGCCCGGCTGGCGGGGGAGCTGGTCGTGGAGTCGGAGCCGGGCGGCGGCACGGCGGTGTCCGCGTCGGTGCCCGCGATCCCGGCGGAGGCGGCCCCGTGAGCGGCCCGGTGAGCGGACCCGTGAGCGGCGATCCGGTGATCCGCGTGGTGATCGTGGACGACCACCCGGTGGTGCGCGACGGGCTGCGCGGGATGCTCGGCGGCGCGGGTGACGTCGAGGTGGTGGGCGAGGCCGCGGACGGCGAGGAGGCCGTGGCCGTGGTGCGGGCCGTGCGGCCGGACGTCGTGCTGATGGACCTGCGGATGCCGGGCGTGGACGGCGTCACGGCCATCGAGCGGCTGCGCGGCTTCCCGACCCGCGTCTTGGTGCTGACCACGTACGACACGGACAGCGACGTGCTGCCCGCGATCAAGGCCGGCGCGACCGGCTACCTGGTGAAGGACACGCCGCGGGACGCGCTGTTCCGCGCGGTGCGCTCGGCGGCCAAGGGCGAGGCGGTGCTGTCGCCGTCGGTGGCGACGCGGCTGCTGGGCCAGGTGCGGCAGCCGGCGGCCGAGCCGTTGAGCGACCGCGAGGTGGAGGTGCTGGGCCTCATCGCCCGCGGCTGCACGAACCGCGACGCGGCGGCGAAGCTGTTCATCAGCGAGGCGACCGTGAAGACGCACCTGGTGCACGTCTACGCGAAGCTGGGCGTGAAGGACCGCGCCGCGGCCGTCGCGGTCGCCTACGAACGCGGGCTGCTAGGCGCTTAGCCGTTCCGCCGCGGCACGTCCCGCGATCGCGAACGCCATCGCGGCCAGGCCCTCGGTCTTCCCGACGTGCGTGAGGACGACCAGCATGTCCGCCTTGCTCAGCAGCAGGTGGCACACGTGCGTGTCGTCGTCGGACTTGTGGAAGCACATGGCGAACTGGGCGTCGGCACGCATGTCGACCACGTTCAGCTCGTCCACCGGCGTGTAGGTGCCGCCGTCGACCTCGATCGGCGCGCACTCCAGCGACGCCCGCGCGAGGTCCACGGTCTCCTTGGCCGCGCCGTCCCGGACGTACGGGATGATCGTCTGCTGGAGGGCGGTGCCGGGACTCGTCCAGGAGTGGGTCTCCTGGACGGTCGCCCTGTCGCCGTCGGTCGCCAGCTCGTCCGGGCAGAGCACGACGAAGCCGGCGCCCTCCTCGCTGCCCTGCGGCTGGAAGCCGAGCCGCGCGATCGCGTCGTCCGGGATGCGCGCCTCGGTGACCCGCGCCTGGAGTGCGGCCGGATCGGGAGCCGGGGCCGCGGTCGTCGTCGCGGCGGAGGGCTGCGGCGCGGCCGGCGCCTCCGCGGTGCAGCCGACCAGCACGAACAGCACCAGGACGAGCCCCCCGAATCGCATGCGGCGGACCATATCAGGGCATGGCGGACGGCATGCGGTACCGCGGTGCTCCTCGCCACCACGCACCGGTGGCGGAGCGCGCTACGCGCCACACACCGCAGCGGCGTCCTTGTGGATCGGGACTTCGGTCCAGGACAGGGGCAGACCGCCGCCACCGCGCCGCACCGCGACGAGCTCGGCGGCGATGGACACCGCCGTCTCCTCGGGCGTGGCCGCGCCGAGGTCGAGACCGATGGGGGAGCGCAGGCGGGCCAGTTCCGCGTCGGTGACGCCTTCCGCGCGCAGCCGGGCCACCCGGTCGAGGTGCGTGCGGCGGGAGCCGAGCGCGCCCACGAACGCCAACGGCAGCCGCAGCGCGGTCTTCAGCAGCGGCACGTCGAACTTGGGATCGTGCGTCAGCACGCACACCGCGGTGGACGTGTCGGTCGGCGTCGCGGCCAGGTACCGGTGCGGCCAGTCGACCACCACGTCGTCGGCGTGCGGGAACCTGTCCACAGTGGCGAAGACCGGACGTGCGTCGCACACGGTCACGTGATATCCCAGGAACTTCCCTTGTCGCGCCACCGCCGAGGCGTAGTCGATCGCCCCGAACACGAGCAGGCGCGGCGCCGTTCCCCAGGACTCGACGAGCGAGTTGTCCACAACCGACGAGGAAGTGGGTGCGGACTCCGGGAATTCCACCGAACCTGTCCCCATGACCAACGACCTCGTCAACACCACCGGACGCCCCTCCACCGCCGCCCGCATCGCCGCCCGGATCTCCGGGGTGGCGAGCTGGACGAAGACCTCCAGCTCGCCACCACACGTGAGACCGACCGCGAACGCGTCCTCGGCCGAGTACCCGAAGCGCGCCAGCCTCGGCGTGCCCGTGGCGAGCACTTCGAGCGCCAACTCGTACACGGCGCCCTCGACGCACCCGCCCGACACGCTGCCCACCACGCGCCCGTCCGGGTGCACGGCCAGCGCCGCGCCCACCGGTCGGGGCGCGCTGCCGCGCACCGACACGACGGAAGCGACGGCGAACGGCCCGGTCCACTCCAGCACCGAAGCGGCCAACTCACGCACGAGATCCTCCCAAGCGCAGGACCGCGGTGATCCGGTCGACCCCGAAGCGGAGGACGACGAGAACCGCGATCACGGTGATCAGCCCGCCGAACACGAGCCTGGGTGCGGCGGCCGGTGCGGGCACGCCCGCCACCGAGTCGGGGAACACCGAGTCGGGCGACGACGCGGTGGGGGTGCCGCCGCGCGCTTCCCGGCCCGTGGTGCTGCCGCGGTCGCCGACGTGGAAGAACCGGTCGGGTCGTGCGGTCCGCGCGGGGAGGTCGTCCCTGAGCCGCGTCATGGCGTCCTTCCCGTGCCCGTGGTCCCGTCCGGCACGGCCTCACCGGACGCGGTGAAATGGGTCCTCTCGCTCGTCCCGACGCTCCGGTCGGCTCGTGGCCGCTCCGGTGTCGGTCGCCTGCTCGGGTTCCTCCGGCTAGTAGTCGACGCGGTCGGCGCGCGACAGCCACGCCGTGAACGGCGCGTGGTCCTCGCCCGTGGAGACCTGGCGCACCGGCAGGCTCCACGTGTCGCGGGGCCGGCCGAACAGGTCGTGGAACTCGCGGTCGTCGAACCCGGCCGCGGCGGCGTCATGCCGGTCGGCGGCGTAGACGACCCGGTCCACCCGCGCCCAGAGCGCGGCGGACAGGCACAGCGGGCACGGCTCGCACGACGACACGAGCACGCAGCCGGTGAGCCGGAAGTCGCCGACGGCCTGGCACGCCGCCCGGATGGCGACGACCTCGGCGTGCGCGGTCGGGTCGAGCGTGGGCGTGACCTGGTTGGTGCCGGTGGCGATCACCGCGCCGGCCCGCACGATCACCGCGCCGAACGGGCCGCCGCCCGCGGCGACGTTGCGGGTGGCCAGGTCGATCGACTCGCGCAGCCAGGCGTGGTCGGGGGAGACGGACGTGGTCATGGGGTGCTCCTCGGGGCGTGCGCGTGCGCGCCGCGGCGGCCGCGGCGTGCGGGGCGGGTCGGTGCGCGGGGCTCAGGTGCCGGTGATGTGCTCCGGTCGCACGGGCACGCGGTTCAGGGCGAGGCCGGTGGCGGCGCGGATGGCCGCGACGATGGCCGGGGTGGACGAGATGGTGGGCGGTTCACCGACGCCGCGCACGCCGTACGGCGCGTTCGGGTCGGCGAGCTCCAGCACGTCGATGCTCATCGGCGGCATGTCCAGCACGGTCGGGATGAGGTAGTCGGTGAACGACGGGTTGCGCACCTTGCCGCCCACGACCTGGATCTCCTCCATCACCGCCAGGCCGAGGCCCTGCGCCGAGCCGCCCTGGATCTGCCCCAGCACGGCCTGCGGGTTCAGCGCCTTGCCCACGTCCTGCGCGCAGTCCAGCTCGACCACCTTCACCATGCCCAGCTCCACGTCCACGTCCACCACGGCGCGGTGCGCCGCGAACCCGTACTGCACGTGCGCGTTGCCCTGCCCGGTCTCCGGGTCGATGGGCTCGGTGGCCCGGTGCCGCCACTCCACGGTCTCGTCGACCACCTCGTCGCCCAGCAGCGCGGCCAAGTCCACAGTGGACGGATCGCGGCCGCCGGCGAGCTTGGTCAGCTTCTCGCGCACGGCCGCGCAGGCGGCCTTCACCGCACCGCCGGTGACGTAGGTCTGCCGGGACGCGGAGGTGGAGCCCCCGTTGCCGATGCTGGTGTCCATGGGCAGGATCGTGACCCGCTCGACGCCCAGCTCGGTGCGCACGATCTGCTGCATGATCGTCACCAGGCCCTGGCCGACCTCCGCCGCCGCCGTGTGCGCCAGCGCGGCCGGCTCGCCGTTGATCACCTGCAACCGGACCCGCGCGGTGGAGTAGTCGTCGTAGCCCTCGGAGAAGCAGATGTTCTTGATGCCGACCGCGTAGCCGACGCCGCGCACCACGCCTTCGCCGTGGGTGGTGTTGGAGACGCCGCCGGGCATGTCCCGCAGGTCCACGACGGCGCTGGGCGGCGGCAAGGGCTTGTCCTTCACCAGCTTCAGCAGTTGCGCGACGGGCGCGGCCGAGTCGACCACCTGCCCGGTCGGCATGACCGAACCCTCGCTCATCGCGTTGACGATCCGGACGTCCACCGGGTCCATGCCCAGCGCCTCGGCGAGCTTGTCCATCTGCGACTCGTAGGCGAAGCCGGCCTGCACCGCGCCGAACCCGCGCATCGCGCCGCACGGCGGGTTGTTCGTGTAGACGCCGTAGCAGTCCACGGTCACGTTGTCCACGTCGTAGGGGCCGACACCGAGCGTCGCCGCGTTGGCCACCACGGCGGACGTGCTGGAGGCGTACGCGCCGCCGTCGAGGTGGATCGTGGCCTTGACGTACACGAGCTTGCCCGTGCGGTCCGCGCCGTGCTCGTAGCGCAGCACCGCCGGGTGCCGGTGCACGTGGCCGTAGAAGGACTCCTCGCGGTTGTAGACCATCTTCGTCGGCTTGCCGGTGTGCAGCGCCAGCAGGCACGCGTGCACCTGCATGGACAGGTCCTCGCGCCCGCCGAACGCACCGCCGACCCCGGAGAGCGTGAGCCGCACCTTCTCCAGCGGCAGGCCCAGGGCGGCCGCGACCTGGCCCTGGTCGACGTGCAGCCACTGGGTGGCGATGTAGAGGTCGACGCCGCCGTCCTCGGCGGGCACGGCCAGCCCCGACTCGGGGCCCAGGAACGCCTGGTCCTGCATGCCGACCTCGTACCGGCCGGTGACCACGACCTCGGCTCGCGCGTCCTGGTCGCCGCGCCGGATGGGGACGTGCCGCACGAGGTTGCCGCCGGGGTGCAGCGGCGTGTCGTCCACGGCCGTCTCCATGTCGACCACCGGCGTGAGCACCTCGTACTCGACCTTGATGCGCTTCATCGCGCGTTGCGCGGTCTCGGGGTGGTCCGCACCGACCAGGGCGACCGGTTCGCCCTGGTAGCGCACCACGTCCTCGGCGAGCACCGGCTGGTCCTTGTGCTCCAGTCCGTACCGGTTGAGCCCCGGCACGTCCGCGTGGGTCAGCACGGCGTAGACGCCCGGAACCCGCAACGCCTCGGTGAGGTCGACGGAGACGATCCGCGCGTACGGGTGCGGGCTGCGCAGCGTCGCGCCCCAGATCATGTCCTCGTGCCACAGGTCCGAGGCGTAGGCGAACTCGCCGCGCACCTTCAGGTTCCCGTCGGGCCGCTGCGCGTTGGTGCCGATGCCGCCGGTCACGGCGGAGGTCAGTTCGGCGGGGGTGAGGCTCATCGCGTCCCCTTCAGTCGCTCGGCGGCGGCGCGCAGGTCGCGCGCGAGGTCGGTGTCGGAGGCGGTGCGCAGCTCGCCGTCGTCCACCACGGTCCGGCCGCCCACCATGAGCAGCTTCAGTTTCGGCAGCGGCCCGAGGACGAGGGCGGCCACCGGGTCGTCGATGCCCGCGTGGTCCAGGCCGTCCAGCCGCCACACGGCGAGGTCGGCGAGCTTGCCCGGCTCGATGGAGCCGATCTCGTCGGCCCGCCCGAGGCAGCGCGCGCCGCCCATCGTGCCCAGCCACAGCGCCTGCCGGACGTCCATGGCCTTCGGCCCACCGCGCTGGCGGGCCTGCAGCACCGCCTGGTGCAACTCCTCGACCATCCCGCAGGACTCGTTGGACGCGGCGCCGTCCACCCCGAGGCCGACCGGGGCGCCCGCGTCCAGCAGGTCGCGGACCGGGGCGATGCCGGTGCCCAACCGGCCGTTGGACGTGGGGCAGTGCGCGCTGCCGGTGCCGGTGGCGCCCAGCCGCTTCACCGCGTCCGGCGACAGGTGCACGGTGTGCGCGAGCCACACGTCGTCACCGAGCCAGCCGAGGCGTTCGGCGTACTCGGTGGGCGTGCAGCCGAACTCGGCCTGGCACTGCTCCTCCTCGTCGACCGTCTCGGCGAGGTGGGTGTGCAGCCGGACGCCCTTGGCGCGGGCGAGCTCCGCCGCGCCGGTCATCAGCTCCGGGCTGACCGAGAACGGCGAGCACGGACCGACGGCCACCCGGACCACCGCGTCGGGGCGGGGGTCGTGGTGGTCGTTGACGGCCTGCTCGGTGGCGATCAGCGCGGTCTCGGTGTCCTCGACCAGGTTGTCCGGGGGGAGGCCGCCGTGCGACCGGCCGCGGTCCATGGAGCCGCGGATGGCGTGCAGGCGAAGGCCGATGCGCTTGCCGGCGCTCACCAGGGCCTCGAACTGGTCGCCGCCCTCGCGGGGGAAGACGTAGTGGTGGTCGGCGGCGGTAGTGCACCCGGTGGTCGCGAGCTTCGCCAGCCCGGCGGACGCCGCGGCGTGCGTGATCTCGGCGTCCAGGCCGCGCCACACCGGGTAGAGCGTGGTCAACCACTCGAACAGCGTGGCGTCCTGGGCGATGCCCCGCGTGGCCCACTGGTAGAGGTGGTGGTGCGTGTTGACCAGACCGGGCGTGACCAGGCAGCCGGTGCCGTCGATCCACGTGTGGGGGCCGTTCGGCCGCGGGGCCTGGCCCGCGCCCACCGCGGTGATCCGGCCGTGCTCGACCACGACGTGGCCGAACGCGAACTCGGTGCCCGCGGCGTCCACCGCGGCCACCGCGACGCCGTCGATGATGGTCGGCGTCACGGGCGGGCGCCCTTCCGCTCCGCTGCCAGGCGCACCGCGTCGAGGATCTTCTCGTAACCGGTGCAGCGGCAGAGGTTCCCGGCCAGGGCTTCCCGGATCTCCGGGTCGCTCGGCTTCGGCACCCGTTCCAGCAGGTCGTGCGCGGCCACCACGAGACCGGGCGTGCAGAACCCGCACTGCACCGCGCCCGCCGCCACGAACGCCTCCTGCACGGGGTCCAGCCGGTCGCCGTCGGCCAGGCCCTCCACCGTGCGCACCTCGCGGTCCTGAACCTGGCCCGCGGCGACCAGACAGGAGCACACCGGCATGTCGTCCAGGTACACCGTGCACGAGCCGCACTCGCCCTGCTCGCAGGCGTTCTTGGAGCCTGGCAGGCCCAGCCGCTCGCGCAGCAGGAACAGCAGGCTCTCGCCCTCCCACACGTCGTCGGCCTGCCGGGGCTCGCCGTTCACCGTCACGTTCACGCGCATGGTCAGGCCACCTTCTCGGAGTAGTCGTGCCAGGCCCAGTCGAGCGTGCGGCGGGCCAGCACGGAGAGGGCGTGCTTGCGGTACGCGGCCGAGCCGCGCACGTCGTCGATGGGGCTCGCGGCCTCCGCGACCAGGTCCCCGAACCGCCGTTTCACCGAGTCCAGCAGCGGTTTCGGCGACTCCCACTGGTTCGTGTCGGTCAGCTCGGCGGACAGGAAGTCCTCGGCCGCCGATGCCCGGCGCGGCGTGGGCGCGGCGCTGCCGACCGCCGCGCCGACCCGCTGCCGGGTCGGGTGCAGGGCCACGGCGAACGAGCACACCGCGATCACCATGGCGTTGCGGGTGCCGACCTTGGAGAACTGCTGCGGCGCGTCGGTCACGGGCACGTGGACCGCCGTGATCAGCTCGTCGGGTTCCAGCGCGTGGCGCTTCACACCCAGGTAGAACCCGGTGGCGGGGATGAGCCGGGTGCCCCTGGTCGAGGCGGCCTCCACGACGGCGTCCGCGGCGAGCAGCACCGGGTGCGTGTCGCCCGCGGGCGACGCGGCCCCGAGGTTGCCGCCGACCGTGCCGCGGTTGCGGATCTGCGGCGAGCCGACCGTGCGGGACGCCATCGCGAGTCCGGGCAGCCGGGCGCCCAGCTCGTCGATGATCCGGGTGTACGGGACGCCGGAGCCGATGCGCACGGCGCCGTCCGCCTGGTCCCAGCCGCGGAGCTCGGCGATGCGGGTGAGGTCGAGCAGCGCGGGCGGGCGGCGGTGGTCGAAGTTCAGCTCCACCATCACGTCCGTGCCGCCGGCGATGGGCACGGCGTCCGGGCGCTGCGCCTTGAGGGCCAGCGCCTCGGCGAGGCTGTCGGGGCGGAGGAAATCCATCAGCTACCTCGGTCGGCCGGAGTGCGCGGTGGACAGGACGGTGCGTGGTGTGTGAGCCAGTACACAGACCGGGGCGGGTGATCGGCTACGGCGGCGGTGCATGAATCCCAGGCTCCTCCGGTGGTGCGATTTGTGCTTTCCTACAAACACCATCGGACGATCCTTAACCGCCCGTGTGTCCCGGAGGAGGCGGCCGTGTTGCTGGTTCGGAGCCTTCTCGGGATGCCGGAACTCCGCTTGCGGCTCGTCGGCGGGGCGGACGCGCTGGACCGGCCCGTGACCAGGCTCTACGGCACCGAACTGCCCGATCCGGCCCGTTACCTGTCCGGTGGCGAGCTGGTGCTCTCCGGGCTGTTGTGGCACCGGACGGCGGCCGATTGCGACACGTTTGTCGCGTCGTTGGCGGCCTCGGGGGTCGCCGCTCTGGCGGCCAGCCCGCCCGAAGCCGGCGAATTGCCGTCCGCGCTGGTCGAGGCGTGCGAACGGCACGGCGTGCCGCTGCTGGAGGTGCCGGTCGACCTGTCGTTCGCGACCATCACCGAGCGCGTGGTCCTGGAGCTGGCCGCGGAACGGGTGGGCGACGCGGGCGCGCAGCTCGGCAGGCACCGGCGGCTGTTGACCGTGGTCGCCGAGGGCGGCGGGCTGTCCGAGCTGGTGGCGGCCGGTGCGGCGGAGCTGGAGGCGTCGTGCGTCGTGCTGTCGTGCACCGGGCACGTCGTCGCCGGGCAGGAACCGCCGGACGCCGCCGGCCTGGTCCGGGAGTTCCTGCTGGCCGACCGGCTGCCCAAGGTCGTGCGCGGCACGACGTTGCTGCCGGTGTCCACGCGCGGCGGCTCCCGGCTGACCGCGTGGATCCTCGCGGTGTCCGGTGACCGGGCGCACGACGAGGTCGCCGCCGAGCTGGCCAGCCTCGTCGGTGTGGAGCGGGCGCGGGTCGTGCAGGGGCGGGAGATCGAGAACCGCGCCGCCGGGCCGTTGCTGCGCCAGGTGCTCGCCGGCGGTGACGTGGCGGAGCGGGTGGCGGCTGTCGGCTGGGACCCGGACGTGCCGCTCCGGGTGCTGGTGGCGTCCGTGTCGGACGGGCCGGTCGAGCACGCCGTCGCCCTGGTGGAGGAGGTGCTGGCGTCCGTCACGCCGCGGTTCCTGGTGGCCGCCGTCGGCACGGAGGTGTACGCGCTGGCGCCGTCCGAGCCGTGGGCCGAGGGCGTCCGGTCGGCGTTGCGGACCGTGGAACCGGGGCTGCGGAACACCAGGGTGCTGGTCGGCATCTCGTCGCCGGTCGGGCACGCCGGGTTGCGCGGCGCGGCGGAGGAGGCGTCGCACGCGCGGCGGCTCGGCGAGCGGCGGACCGGCCGGACGTGCGTGGTGGCGGGGGAGGAGATCGCGCTCCACCAGCTGTTGCTGGCCGGCGTGCCCGAGGACCTGCGCCGCTCGCTGCGCCGCCGGCTGCTCGGACCGGTGCTCGACTACGACGCCGAGCACGGTTCCGACCTGGTCGGCACGTTGCGGGTGTTCCTCGACTGCTCCGGCTCGTGGACCACGGCCGCCGCGCGCCTGCACGTCCACGTGAACACCCTGCGCTACCGCGTCGGCCGGGTCGAGGACCTGCTCGGCGCCGACCTGTCCGACTTCACCCAGCGGGTCGACCTGTACCTGGCCCTGCAGGCGGGGTGATACTCGAACCATGGCCGCCGTGCCATGGGGCACCATCGCGCTCTACGCGGGCGTCGCCCTCGCGCCGTCCGCGCTGTGCTGGGTCGTGCTCAACGTCCCCCGCTACCTGCGTCGACTGGACCCGCGCCACCGCGCACCCGCCGCGTCCGGCCCGCCGATCGAGCAGGTGGCGGCGGACCTGCGGCGGGTCCACCGACTGCTCGCCCACGTGCCGCCCGGAACGCCACAAGCCCGCCGGGCGGGGGCGCGGCAGGCCTACGACGCCCTGCTGGTGCAGGCGTGCGCGGCGCTGGACGTGGAGCACCGGTTCGACACGCTGCTGGAAGGCGTGGACCGCGAGGTCGAACGGCTGCGCGTAGAGGAGTCGCTGCGCTCCGCCGGCCTGCGCATCCCCTGATGCTCACGCGACCGGGCTCGGTTCCGCGATCGCGGGGACGCCCGGCTCAGCATCGCTCCACCACGGCCGCCTGGCTCAGCACCGCCTGACCGCGCGGCCACCATGCCGAGCTGCCCGCGATCGCGTTTGCCGCCGGGCCGAGGTGCCCGCGATCACGTGGCGGCCGGGCCGAGTCCCGCAAGCGCCGACACCGCACTGGCGATCCCGTCCCGCCGCGCCCGCCCCGTCCCGCCGCGCCCGCCCCGTCCCGCCGCGCCCGCCCCGTCCGGCCGCGCTGGCCCCGTCCCGCCGCGCCCGCCCCGTCCCGCCGCGCCCGCCCCGTCCCGCTGGCACGTCCGCCCCGCCACGCGCGCGCCGGCACTCCCGCCACGCGGCGGTCCGGCAAGGGGCCATCCCCGACCCGCCGCCGCGCAGGCCGGGGATGGCGTCTTCCTCACCTCACCTGCTGCCACGGCACGAGCGTCGGGCGCTGTCCCGTGGCGAGGAACCCCTCGATCGTGACGGCGAAGTCGGCGACCGGGACCTCGCAGTGGGTGGGGAAGCTGACCCCGGCGCACCGGGGACGGCGGCGCGGACCCTCGCCGAGGCCGGCCCACGAGTCGGTGATCACGTCGGCGAACAGGATCACCCCGCGGTCGCCGCGCACGCCCACCCACACCCGGTGGTCCGGGCAGTCGGCGTGCACCAGCGTGGCGTCACGGCCCACCGCCGGCCGGCCGAGCAGCCGGACCACGTCCTCGGTGGCGCGGAGTTCGTCCACACCGGATGCGAAGTTCGCCTGGATCATCGTCACTCCCTGCACCGGCGGCCGGAGTTCACGCACTGCACCAGGCGGTTCATGATCTCCTCCGACATGACGTTCGCGAAGTCGTCGTGGTCGGAGAACGGGTTGTGCTCTTCCTGCGGGAAGGCGTCGACCGCGTACTGGCCGGCCACCTGCACGTCCCGCGGGATGTCGTAGGTCAGGCTGATCCGCAGCTGCGGCACGGCCTTGAAACCTCGCGGGCACTCGCCGTTCCCGTTCGGGTAGACGATGTGGTCGCGGTGGTTGGCGCTGTCGGTGTTCTCGCCGTCCCAGCAGCTCGCGAAGTCGTGGACGCGCTTGACCTTGCTGCCCTCGGGGCAGATCGGGTACTTGTTCATCAGCACCTTGTCCTCGAACCCGGTGCAGGTCCACGAGTTCCGCGCGTTCTTCGGGCCGTTCGTGGACACCTTCGCGTCGCCGTACAGCACCCGCAGGAACTGCGGCATCGGCTCCACCTTGCCGGCCGGGCTGCCGCGGAACGTGATGTTCACGACCTCGGGGCGCTGGATCTCGCCCTCGTTGCCCGGCAACTCGTTCTCGTCACTGGCGCTCTTGCCGTCGCCCTTCTCCGGCGCGTCGGCTTCGGCCTCCTGGGCCGCCTCGGCGACCTTGGCGTCGTTCGCGTCACCATCCTTCACCGTGCACGGCGCCAGCCGCTTCAGCCCGCGCGGCCGTGGGCCGACCCGGTCGATCGCCTCGGTGATCCGCTCGATCGACGTGGTCCGCTTGTCCCGCAACGGCCGCAGCACGGCGTTGTTGACGAACTCGGGGTCGTCGACCTCCGCGGCGTCCTCGAGCTTCCCGTTGGCCTCCGCGATCTGGTCGTTCATCGCCTGGAGGTTGCGGTCCACCTCGGCCTTGGCCTGGCGTGGCACGTCCCGCAGCTTCCGCCGCACGTCCGGGCACTCGACCTCGGCGGCGGCCGGTTGGCCCGGCTCCTCGTCCTCGTCCTCGCGGTCGATCCGGACCACCGGCCAGAAGTAAGCCGACTTGTCGCCGTTCTTGCAGGTGGTGTCGGCTTCGAGCAGGCTCTCGTTCGTGGAGTCGGCGTCGGTCGAGACGTTGCCGACGTAGTCGTGCAGGTGCTCCGCGCCGTTGCGGACGCCCGGCTGGGCGATGAAGTTGTCCGGGTTGAAGTGGCCGTTCTCGTTGCGACCGCAGTCGACGGTGAACGTGCCCGTGCTCGCCCCGCGCTGTGGCCTCGGCTCCCGGACGTTGCGCTGCTGCTTCGTGATGTCGGCGAACAGCGAGATGTCGGCGCCGTCCGCCTGGGCGGTGCCCTGATCGCCGGTGGTGCTGATCGCGACGGCCAGGCCGATCGTGAGCGCCAACCCGGTCACGCCGGCAGTCAGCTTCGTGCGCCGGGAGAAGCGGTGCCGCCCCTGGTTTCGCGTCATGGAAGTGTCACCTCGTCGTAGGTACGCGATGTGGTGCGTCGAACCCCGACCGCCGGTGGGCGGTGGACACCGTGGCATACGTACCGCTCCCAGTCCGCGACCTGACCGTTACCCGTTCGTTATCTCAATCGACCCCTAACTTCCGGCCGCGGTCGGCTGATCGACCCACCTGTCGGTTTGCTGTAGAACCGCGTGGAGCCTTCGCGCCGACTGGGTGGCTGCGGAACACTCCGGACGCCTCACAAGCGAAGAAGGAGTGGACATGTCTCGCACACTCGGTGCGCTGGCCGCCGTGGTGCTGGGGGTTTCCCTCGTCACCGCCGTGCCCGCCACCGCAGCGCAAGCACACCCGTTCCCCTCGGGATTCCCCCTGCCGAACGGCTTCCTGCCGGAGGGCATCGCGATCGGCTCCGCACCCACCGCCTACTTCGGCTCGCGCGCCGACGGCGACCTGTTCCGCGTCGACCTGCGGACCGGCCGGGGTGAGGTGTTCAGCCAAGGGCCCGGCACGGCGTCGGTCGGGTTGAAGGTGGACCGGCGCGGCAGGCTCTTCGTGGCCGGCGGCGCTGGCGGCGACGGGCGAGTGGTCGACGCGGAAACCGGAGAGGTCCTCAAGTCCTATCGGTTCGCGACCTCTGACACGTTCGTGAACGACGTCGTGATCACCGATCACGCCGCGTACTTCACGGACTCCCGCAAGGCGGCGCTCTACCGGGTCGGATTCGGTCGGCACGGCGGGTTGCCGGAGTCGCACTCCGTCATTCCCCTGACGGGTGACTTGGTGCTGACACCGGGGGTGAACAACGCGAACGGCATCGCGGAGACGCCGGACGGCAAAGCGCTGCTGATCGTCCAGAGCAACACCGGCCAACTGCACCGGGTCGACCCGCGAACGGGGGAGACGACGCTCGTCGACCTCCACGGCGAAGTGCTCACCAACGGTGACGGGCTGCTGGTGGAAGGCCGAACGCTCTACGTCGTGCAGAACCGGCTGAACACGATCGCGGTGTTCTCGCTGATCAAGGACGGCACCGCGGGCAAGCTCGTGACCAAGGTCACCGACCCGCGGTTCGACGTGCCGACGACGGTCGCGTCGTTCGGCGATCGCCTCTACCTGCCGAACGCCCGCTTCACCACCCCGCCCACGCCCACGACGACGTACAACGTCGTTTCCGTTCCCGAGGTGTGAAAGTCCGGGGGGCCGGTGCGCAGAAGTTCACATCGGCCCCCTGTTCGCCGTGTCACTCGACTGGGTAACCTCATCGTCGCGTCGCGCGAGTGATCGCTGTCTCTTCGTAATAATGATCTTCCGGTGTTACCGTTCCGCGCCGATCGGGTGATGAAGAGGCAGCGTTACTAGTGCTGCGCCTGACCTGGCACCACGGACGAGGCTGCGGAGCGCTGTGAAGCAGAAGAGCACCACGGAGACGAACTACAAGACGATCCGTTCACGTCTCACCGGCGTCGTCGTCGTCCCCAGCATCGTCCTTCTCATCATGTGGGCGCTGTTCTCGTCCTACACCCTGTTCGACGGCTTCTACCTGCGTGCGGTGGCCGCCGGCGTGAAGGACGCGTCGATCCCCGCCGTGCAGACGTTCGCCGCGCTCCAGAAGGAGCGCGAGCTGAGCATGACCGCGCTGAGCCAGCCCGACCGCGGCACCAGCGACCTGGAAGTGCAGCAGGGCGAGACCGACCGCGCCGTCGACGAGATGCGCGAGGCGTTCACCGAGCTGGCCTCCGCGGCGCCGCCGGAGATCGTCGAGCGGATCAACGCCCTCAACGTGCTGCTGGACCAGCTGCCGCAGCGCCGCTCGTCCCTCGAAGCGGGCCGGGCGTCCAAGACCGAGATCTACACGTACTACAACAGCCTCCTCGACGCCGGTGACGCGCTGTTCAGCGTGCAGGCCCGCGTGGTGCCCGACCACGAGTCCGTGAAGGGCGCCATCACCGCCACCGAGTACTTCAAGGCCGCCGACTGGATGTCCCGCGCCACGTCGCTCGCGTCGAGCGCCCTCGCGGCCGGTCAGTTCACGCCCGAGGAGCACATCGAGTTCGCGAACCTCGTCGGCGCCTACCACTCGTCCTACGACTCGATCGCGCCCTACGCCCGGCCCGAGGTGCGCGAGCACTACCAGTTCATGGTGGAGGGCGACGACTGGAAGCGGCTGATCGAGTTCGAGGGCAGGCTCATCCAGAACGGCCAGAAGCCGACGAACGCCGGTTCCCTCCAGGAGTGGCAGAACCTCAGCGGCCCCATCTCCACGGAGCTGACCGCGCTGGTCAGCGAGCAGGCGTCCAGCGCCGTCGGCGTGACCATGTCGCGCGGCGAGAGCAAGTTCCGCACCGTGCTGATCGGCAGCCTGGTCGCCCTGATCGCCGTGATCATCGGCATCCTGATCGCGATCCGCACGTCGAACCGCCTGGTCAACCGCGCCCTGATCACCCGCCTCACCGCGCTGAAGAAGGACTCGCTGGCGCTGGCGCACGAACGGCTGCCCGACATCGTCGACCGGCTCCGCGAGGGCAAGCACGTCGACGTCGAGGTCGAGGTGCCGCCGCTGGACTACGGCAGCGACGAGATCGGCCAGGTGGCCGACGCGTTCAACGCCGCGCAGTACACCGCGGTCGCCGCGGCGGTCAAGGAGAGCCAGGCCCGTGAAGGCGTGAACCGGGTCTTCCTCGACATCGCGCACCGCAACCAGGGCCTCGTGCACCGCCAGCTCAAGATCCTCGACAAGCTGGAGCGCGAGGAGGAGAACCCGGAGCAGCTGGACGCGCTGTTCCAGCTCGACCACCTCGCCACCCGCGCCCGCCGCAACGCTGAGAACCTGATCATCCTCGCCGGGGAGCAGCCCGGACGGCAGTGGCGCAAGCCCGTGCGCCTGCTCGACGTGCTGCGCGCCGCCGTCGCCGAGACGGAGCAGTACGTCCGGGTGAAGGTGAACCCGGTGCCGGACACCGCGCTGGTGGGCGCCGCCGTCGCCGACACCATCCACCTGATCGCCGAGCTGGTGGACAACGCCACCGCGTTCTCCTCGCCCCGCTCCCAGGTCCAGGTGCACGCCAGCGAGGTGCCGCAGGGCGTCGTGGTCGAGATCGAGGACCACGGCCTCGGCATCAACCCGGAGGACCGCGAGCAGCACAACGCGATGCTGGCCGACCCGCCGGAGTTCGACGCCATGCGCCTGCGCGGCGAGTCCCGGCTCGGGCTGTTCGTGGTCGCCCGGTTGGCTGCCCGCCGGGGTATCCACGTCGAGTTGCGCGAGTCGCCGTACGGCGGCACGTTGGCACTTGTGCTCATCCCGTCCGCGATCGTCGCGGGCCCCACCACGGCGACGGAGCCGGCCGAGACCCGTCAGCTGCCGCGCCGCACCTTCCACGACATCCCGGAGCAGGGCGATGACTCAGTGCGAGACGCCAGGTTTCCCGACAGTTCCCGAGACCTGGAAGGGTTCTGGGCCCAGGCCGAGGCCGCGGTCAACGAGGATCCCCTTCCAGAGGTCGAACGACTGAGCGGCGGGCTAGACCTGTCGCAGCGCAGCGGCGAGCTGGAACTGCCGCAGCGGAAGCGTGCCACGTCGGAGTGGCCCGCGGACGAACCGGAGTCGGCCGGCACCGCCGGCGACCGACCCGAACTCCCCCGCCGGCGCCGTCAGCAGAACCTGGCGCCGCAATTGGTGCGCAACGATTTCCACCCCTCGCCCGAACCGCTCGCCGAGATCGACCCGGAGAAGTCAGCCGAGAGGGTCCGCAAGGGCCTGTCGGCGTTCCAACGCGGCACACGTGATGCCCGTCGGACACCTGGCACCGAACTCGAATCCTGACAGCAGCAGTGGCCGGACGACTGGAAACCGGAAAGGCAACCCCGATGAACGACATGACCAGCCAGCACAACGAACTGAACTGGTTGTTGGAGGACCTGGTCGGCCGGGTGGTCGGAGCTCGGCACGCGGTGGTGCTCTCGGCGGACGGTCTGCTGCTGGGCCGCTCGCCCGGGCTGTCCAAGGACGACTCGGACCACCTGTCGGCCATGGCGTCGGCGTTCCAGAGCCTCGCCCGCGGCACCGGACGGCACTTCGGCGGCGGCGCCGTGCGGCAGACCATCGTCGAGATGGAGCACGCCTACCTCTTCGTCACCGCGGCCGGCCACGGCGCCTGCCTGGCCGTCCTGGGCGAAGAGGACTCCGACATGGGCATGATCGCCTACGAGATGAACATGCTCGTCAAGCGCGTCGGCACGTACCTGTCGTCGGCGCCGCGCGGCACGGCCGCGGCGAGCCTGCCCGCCGCTCGAAGGTCGTCCTGATGGCCGGCCGCGAGGACTGGTGGTACGACGAGGCCGCGGGCCCGCTGGTCCGCCCCTACGCGATGGTGCGCGGCCGGACCCGTCCGCTGCGCCCCGAGCTGCACCTGGTGACCCAGGTGCGCGCGATGCCTTCGCCGTCGGACCCGGACGCCCTGTCGGTCGAGCACATGGAGATCATGGAGCTGTGCCGGCGTCCGTTGTCCGTGGCGGAGGTCGCCGCCTACCTCGACGTGCCGCTCGTGGTCGTCAAGGTGCTGTTGAGCGACCTCATCCAGCGTGGTGACGTCGTGATCCGAGACCCTTCCCGTGTCCCGCAAGTGCCGGACCGGAACCTGCTTCAGGCGGTGCTGGATGGTGTCCGTGGAATCTGAGCGGCCGGGTGGGGAACTTCTCGTCCCCACCCCAGTGAAGATCGTCATCGCCGGTGGTTTCGGCACCGGGAAGACGACGATGGTCAACTCGGTCAGCGAGATACCGCCGCTGCACACCGAGGAGCTGCTCACCGAGGCCGGTGTCGGCGTCGACGACGTGCTGGGCCTGGAGAGCAAGGAGACCACCACGGTCGCCTTGGACTTCGGCCGCATCACGATCAACCCCGAGGTGGTGCTGTACCTGTTCGGCACGCCCGGCCAGAACCGCTTCTGGTTCATGTGGGACGAGCTGGCGTACGGCGCGATCGGCGCGGTGATCCTGGTCGACACGCGGAGGCTGGACAGCAGCTTCCCGTCGATCGACTTCTTCGAACGGCGCGGCATCCCGTTCATCATCGCGGTGAACTGCTTCGAGGGCGCGCACAACTACGAGGTGGAAGAGGTGCGGCGGGCGCTCGACGTCGACCCGGGCATCCCGCTCGTGCTGTGCGACGCGCGCAACCGCGAGTCGGCCAAGACGGTGCTGATCAGCCTGATCCAGCACACGATGGACCGGCTCGACGCGATGGCCTAGAGATCGACCGGCGACCGGGCTCGAACGGAGCCCGGGAACCGCTGCGCAGGGGTCCCCGCCAGGGGTCCCCTGTCTTTATCCTGCTGGCCGGGTCCGACGATTTCGGACCGTCTGGCCTCACCTGTGGACAACTCGCCGAACCCACGCCGCGCGGCCCGTGGCTTGCGGGCCTTCGCGACGGCACAGGTGTCACTGCCGGGCATCGCGGTGCCCGACGACCGCGCGCACCGACCCGTCACGGCGGGCTCGTGGCCCTCGGAGGAACCACGAGCCCATCCGGGCTACACCACCGGTTCGAGCCGGCAGTTGAAGTGCCGCAACAACTTCGGCGCGTGGGTCAGCCGGTAGCCCGGCACGCGCTCCGGCTCCTTCGCGATCTCCGCCAACGTCTCGCCGACGTACTCCAGGTGGCTCTGGGTGTAGACGCGGCGGGGGATGGCGAGGCGGACCAGCTCGTACGGCGCGGGCGTCACCAGCTCGCCCGCGTCGTCCAGCTCGCCCAGGTACAGCGAACCCAGCTCGGCGCACCGGATGCCGCCCGCCAGGTACAGCTCGGTGGCCAGCGCGAACCCCGGGAACCGGCTCGGCGGCAGGTGGTTCAGCAGCCGGCCGGCGTTGAGGTACACCGCGTGCACCCCGGTCGGCCGCACGCTCGCCACGCCGGCCGCCGCGGCGAGGTCCGCCACGTACGCGGTCGCGTCGGCGCGCGCCCGCAGGTACTCCGGTTCGGTGACCTCCAGCAGGCCCTGCGCCAGCATCTCCAGGTCGCGCCCGGAGAGGCCGCCGTAGGTGCGGAAGCCCTCGGTCGCGATCAGCAGCAGCTCGCACCTGGCGGCCAGTTCGGGGTCGCGAACCGCGAGCAACCCTCCCATGTGGACGATCGCGTCCTTCTTCAGGCTCGCCACGCACCCGTCCGCCAGCCGGAAGGCCTCCTCCGCGACCTGGCGCGGGGTGTGGTTCTCGTAGCCGGGCTCCCGCTGCGTGACCAGCCACGCGTTCTCGGCGAACCGCGCCGCGTCGAGGAAGAACGGCACGCCGTGGCGCCGGGCGATCTCACCCGCCGCCTTGATGTTGGCCATCGACACGGGTTGGCCGCCGCCGCCGTTGTTCGTGATGGTGATCAGCACCAGGGCGACGTCCCGCGGGCCGGACAGGATCGCCTCCAGCGCGTCCAGGTCGATGTCGCCCTTGAACGGCGCGTCGCTGTCGAGGTCCTTGGCCGCCTCGCACGGCAGGTCCACGGCCTGGCCGCCGAGGATCTCGATGTTCGCGCGCGTGGTGTCGAAGTGCGTGTTGCTGACGCTGACCTGACCGGGCTTGAGCAGCGCCGTGAACAGGATCCGCTCGGCCGCGCGCCCCTGGTGGACGGGGTAGGCGTGCGGGTAGCCGGTCAGGTCGCGCACCACGTCGTGGAACCGGTAGTAGGAGCGCGCGCCCGCGTAGGTCTCGTCGCCCCGCAGCCCCGCCGCCTGCTGCTCGGCGGACAGCGCGCCGGTGCCCGAGTCGCTGAGCAGGTCGATCGTCACGTCGGTGGCGGCGAGGTTGAACGGGTTGTACCCGGCGGCGGCCAGCGCCCGCTCGCGGTGCGCGCGCGTGGTGATCGGGATGGGCTCCACGACCTTGATGCGGTACGGCTCCATCGTGGGCATGGTGACTCCTAGACAGCCAGGCTGATCGAACGCGGCGAGGCCACGTCGTAGGCCTCGGACGAGAGGTAGACGGTGACACCGGGGCGCGGCCTGCCCATGCGCAGCGACACGTGGGCGATGAGCCCGACGCCCTCGTCCAGCGGACGTCGCGTGATGGCGCGCAGCGCGTTGTCGAACTGGGTCGGGTCGAGGTCGTACTTGGCCATCACCGCGAGGACCCGGCGACGTGCTTCCTCGTCGTCGGTCACGTAGTCCCGGATCGGCACGTACAGGGAATAGCCGCTGGGCACGCCGGCGTCGCCTTGGAGGAACGTGTAGCTGGAAATCAGGGGGCGCTTGTCGAACGTTCCCGTGTTGCCGCCCGTGAGCAGGCAAAAGTCGGGCACCCTGTCCACATCGACGCCCCGCGCGGCGCTCGCGGCCCGAGTGACGTCGCTTACCTCGGCGGCGTGGTGGGAGATGTAGACCTTGACCCGGGCCTGCTCTTGTTCGACCAGGTCGAGCGCGAAGAACGAATACCGGTCGAGACCGGGCCTCGTCATCGCGTGGTCGCGCAGGACGGGGAAACCGGCGGCGAAACCGGTCCGCTCCAGGCCCTGTCGCACCAAGTCCTCGGCGGCGGCCTTGCCGCGCACCTCCGGGTTGAAGTAGACCTTCACCGCCGGCGCCTCGTCGGGACGGAACACCAGCGAGTACCAGAATGTGAAGTCACTTTCCGGGTCGTCCGGCAGGAACAGGCTCCGCACCGCGTCGAAACGGCCGGTGTCCAGGTTCTCGCGGTGCCGCATCCGGTCGAGCGCGGCGAGCGCTGCGGCCGTGTTCGCTGAGCGGGAAGGCCTGGTGGCAGTGGGTTCCACGATCATGCGGACGACCGGGGGCTCGCCCGCCGCGAAAGCCGTGGAGAACTCGACCGGGGTGTGGTCGTCGGCCACGCCGGAAGGCCACTCCGGCCTGGTGGAAACCGGTTGCAGGCCGCCGGGGCCGAGCGTGTCAGCGAGCAGCCCAACGGATTTGACGGTGTTCTCCGTCATGCCCAAAGAATGCAGGAGCGCACTCAACTGGCGGCCCGTGAAATCGCGTATGGAAACGTTTTGAGGGTCCAAGGCGGGGTTCTCCTCGTGGGGGGCGAGTCGAAAGTTACGCTAGGCGAACCAATCTTGTCCACCAGGCGGCCGTAGCGTGACGTAGGGCACTCTAAAGGCAGGTCACAGGTCCTGTCGATCAGTCTCGACGCAGAAGGCGACCGTAATCAAGAATGCTCCGAACGGCCTATTGACCAGACCGCCGTCAGTCTTTCGCACTAATGTTCCGCCGTACTCCGATGACAGATCGTGGTATTTTGCCCGGGGCGCTGCCCGGTGTACGGTCGAACGTTTCGCCGCGAATTGACTTTCCCGCCATACGAGACAGGTGTGTTAATTGTTGCGCCGTGCTCCCCGTGACGTGCCGGAGCGTGGTGTGGTAATGGCCGGCAGCCCGAAGGGGGCCGCCGACCGCGAGGTCGACGGCCTTTCGACGAACGGTCAGGACGCGTAGCTGTGGAAACCGCGCCCGCTCTTCTTGCCGAGCAGTCCCGCGTCCACCATGCGCAGCAGCAACGGCGGCGGCGAGTACAAGGGCTCCTTGAACTCCTCGTACATCGACTCGGCGATCGCCTTGGTGGTGTCGAGGCCGATCAGGTCGGTCAGGCGCAGCGGACCCATCGGGTGCGCGCAGCCGAGCACCATGCCGTTGTCGATGTCCTCGGCGCTGGCGAAGCCCGACTCCAGCATCCGGATCGCGGACAGCAGGTAGGGGATCAGCAGCGCGTTGACCACGAACCCCGCCCGGTCCTGCGAGCGGATGACCTCCTTGTTCAGGACCCCCGTCACGAACGCCTCGGCCCTGGTCCTGGTCTTGTCGCCGGTCAGCAGCGACGGCACCAGTTCCACCAGCTTCAACACCGGCACCGGGTTGAAGAAGTGCACGCCGATGACCTGCTCGGGACGGCTCGTGGCCATGCCGAGTTTCATGATCGGGATCGAGGAGGTGTTGGACGCGAAGATGGCGTCCGGGTCGGCGACGATCTTGTCGAGCGCCGCGAACACCTCGGTCTTGACCTGCTCGTTCTCCGCGACGGCTTCCACGACCAGGTTACGGTCGGCGAAGTCGGCGTAGTCGGTGGTGAACCGCAGGCGCTCCAGTGCGGCGTCCCGGTCCTCGGCGGACAGCTTGCCGCTGCGCACACCCCGGCCGAGCGACGAGGCGATCCGCCCGCGCGCGGCCTCCGTGGCGTCCGGGCTGACCTCGGCCACCAGCACGTCGAGCCCGGCGCGCGCGCAGACCTCGGCGATGCCGGAGCCCATCAGGCCCGATCCCACCACTCCAACACGTTGAATGTCACTCACGGCCCGATCCTGCCAGGGCGTTCGACGGGAAGCACATCCTCGGGCCCCGGAGTCGGACGGCGCGCTCGTCCGACTCGGTCCGACCTGCTAGTTCCCGACTTCGGCCCGAAGCGCGCGCCCCGCGCCCGGACCCGTCACCGGAAGGCCGCGGCGTTCCGGGCCGTCCACTCGGCGAACGGCCGGGCGGGGCGGCCGAGGACCCGCTCGACGTCGGGGCTCACCTCCCGCTCGGCGGGCGACGGCGTGCCGAGGATGTCGAGGGTGGCGTCCGCGACCCCCGGCGGCATGAACCGGAGCAGCTGCGCCCTGGCCTCGTCCCGGGTCTGCTCGACGAACCGCACCGGCTCGCCCAGCACGTCGCCGAGCACCGCCGCCTGCTGGCGCGGCGAGATCGCCGCCGGTCCGGTCAGCACGTAGGTCAGGCCGCCGTGGCCCGGTTCCCGCAACGCCGCGGCGGCGACCCCGGCGATGTCGTCCGGGTCGACGTTCGGCAGCGCCACGTCCGCGAACGGCGCGGCGACCTCGCGGCGCGCGCGGACCGACTCGGCCCACGCGTACGCGTTGGACTGGAACCCGCCCGGCCGCAGCACCGTCCACTCCAGACCGGACTCCCGCACGGCCTCCTCCAGCTGCGGCGGGTGGCGCAGCGTCCCCACTCCCTGCGACGACAGCAGGACGACCCGCCGCACGCCGGCGTCCCGCGCGAGGTCCAACGCCTCGGCCAGCACGGGGGCGCCGCCGCCGGACGCCAGCCAGTCGCCGGACGTCAGCAGGAACAACGCCTCGGCGCCGTCCAGCGCCGGCTTGAGGCTCCTCGGCTCGGCCAGGTCGGCCGCCACGGCGCGCACGCCGTCCGGCACGTCCGCCGCCGAGACCTTCCGCGACACGGCCGTCACCCGCTCACCCGCCGCGGCCAACGCCCGCACGAGCGGCCGGCCGACGTTGCCGGTGGCTCCGGTTACCACGATCACGATGCGCTCCTCGTTCCCGAACTCCTATGTGGACGACGAGGACGCTACCTTCGCGGGTATAGTAGGTACCTAGAGGATAGTAATGGCGGAAGGGGTGGATTGTGACCGGCAGCACACAGCGTGAGGTCGCGCCCGAACTGGCCTGCCCGATCGCCCCGGTGGTCGACATCGTGTTCAGCCGGTGGACCACCCCGATCCTGTGGGCGCTGCACGAGCACGGGCGGCAGCGGTTCGTCGAGCTGGAACGCCGCATCACCACGATCACGCCCAAGGTGCTGACGCAACGGCTGCGGCAGTTGGAACGCGACGGGCTCGTCGTGCGCACTTACCACGCGGAGGTCCCGCCCCGCGTCGAGTACGAGATCAGCGAGCTGGGGCGCAGCCTGGCGCCGTTGTTCGCCGCGCTGTCGGAGTGGTCCGTCAACCTCGACCAGGTCCAAGCGGCGCGGCGGGAGTACGACGCCCGCGAACCGGTGCGACCCCGCCGCGCCTGAACGACACCCCGAACGCCGGCCTGAACGACCCCTGTACGACACCGCCGGACGTCACCCCGGACGTCACCGCCGGACGCCGAACTCCTGGGTCCAGTACGACTTGGCGCTGCCGTCCACGGCGTGCGCGACGCCGAGGTCGCGCAACTCGCAGTTGACGATGTTGGCCCGGTGGCCCGAGCTGTTCATCCACGCCCGCACGACCTCCTCGGGCGTGCCCTGGCCGGCGGCGATGTTCTCCGCCGTGATCCGGTACTGGTAACCGGCCTCGGTGACGCGCTGTGCGGGCGTGCTGCCGTCAACGCCTGTATGGCTGAAGTTGCCGGTGCGGGCCATCTCGTCGTTGTGCCGCTTGGCCGCCGCCGCGAGCTGCGCGTTCGGGGCGAGCGCCGGGCAGCCGACCGCCGAACGTTCCGCGTTGGTCAGGCTGAGCACCTGGTCCGCGTAGGTCGGTGCGGCGGTGGCGACGCCGGTCGTGACGAGCAGTGCCGCGACGGCCAGTCCGGCCGTGCAGGTCCTGGTGGTCATGACGTCCTCCTCCTCGGTGGCACCTTGCGTGAGGAGGGTTCCCGCTCTGGAGCGGAGTTGCGTCCACGATCGGGCGAACCACGGGGAATGCCGGACATCCCGACCGGATCACCTGGTATTCGGACGGCCGGGGCGAGGGACCGGCGCCGCCCGCCCCGGCCGGTCCGGTCAGTCCTTCAGCTCGCGTTCGGCCTGCGCGATGGCCGCGAACTCCTCCTCCGGCGCGGACGCGACGAGGTGGTGCCGGCTGTAGAACCAGAAGTACGCCAGCGCCACCACGACGATGCCCGCCGTGATCCCGGCGGCGAGCTCGTCCACGAAGAACGTCGCCACCACGGCCGCCAGCGCGAGCACGAGTGCGACCGCCGTCGTCGCCACGCCGCCCGGCGTCCGGTACGGGCGCTCCAGCCCCGGCTCCCGCACCCGCAGCACGATGTGCGACACCATCATCAGCACGTACGACAGCGCCGCGCCGAACACCGCGATGTTGATCAGCAAGGCGCCGTCGCGGGTGATCGCCGCCAGCACGAACCCGATCGCGCCCGGCACGATCAGCGCCAGGTACGGCGTCTTGCGCTTGCCGGTGCGCGACAGCCACCGCGGCAGGTACCCGGCCCGCGACAGGGCGAACAACTGCCGCGAGTAGGCGAAGATGAGCGAGAAGAAGCTCGCCACCAACCCGGCCAGGCCGACGTAGTTCACCACCTGCGCCAGCAGGTTGTCCCCGCCGTACGCCGCGCGCACCGCCGCCGGCAGCGGGTTGTCGGACCCCTTCAACGCCTCCGACCCCGCCCCGCCGGGCGCGAACACCAGGATCGCGCCCGCGAACACCAGCAGCACGAGCATCGCGGCGATGATCCCGCGCGGCATGTCCCGCTTCGGGTCGCGCGCCTCCTCCGCGGCCACCGGCACGCCCTCGACGCCCAGGAAGAACCAGATCCCGAACACCAGCGCGCCCAACGCCCCCGTGACGCCGAACGGCAGGAAGCCGTCACCCTGGGCCAGGTCGAACAGCTTCGCCGAGTCGAACCGCGGCACCATGCCGATGACGAACACGGCCAGCGCCACCACCGCCACGCCCGTGATGACGAACATCAGCCGCAACGCCTCGCCGACGCCGTACAGGTGCACGCCGATGAACACGAGGAAGCACACCAGGTACACCGGCCAGGAGTTGGTCAGGCCGAACAGCCCCAGCGTCTCCACGTACCCGCCGATGAACACCGCGATCGCGGCCGGCGCCATGGCGTACTCGATGAGGATCGCGATGCCCGTGGCGAACCCGCCGAGCGGTCCGAGCGCGCGTCGCGCGAAGCCGTAACCGCCGCCGGCCACGGGCAGCGCGGCCGCGAGCTCCGCCAGGCCGAACACCATGCACGTGTACATCAGGCCCATCAGGGCCGTGGCGACGAGCAGGCCGCCCCACCCGCCTTGCGCGATGCCGAAGTTCCACCCGGCGAAGTCGCCCGAGATGACGTAGGAGACACCCAGCCCCGCCAGCAGGACCCAGCCCGCGGCGCCCCGCTTGAGCTGCCGGTGTTCCAGGTAGTCGCTGCCCACCTTCTCGTACTCGACGTGCTTGGCCATCTGCGCTCGCTCCCTAATGGGTCAGTCGCGCTCCTTTGGAGGATGTGGCGAGGGTGGCGTGGCTGATGTGATGGTGTCAAGATGAGCTGTCCAATGGCTCGCTGACATACCTTTGGAGGTATCGCGGATGCTCGCCGTCGAGGAGTTGCGCGTGCTCGTGGACGCCGGGGAGGTCGACACGGTGCTCGTCGCGGTCGTCGACATGCAGGGCCGCCTCCAGGGCAAGCGCTGCGCCGCCCGCTACTTCGTCGACGAGGTACTGCCGCACGCCGCCGAGGGCTGCAACTACCTGCTCGCCGTGGACGTCGAGATGAACACCGTCGACGGCTACGCCATGTCGTCGTGGGAGACCGGGTACGGCGACTTCGTCATGCGGCCCGACCTGTCCACGCTGCGGCGCGTGCCGTGGCACGAGGGCACCGCGCTCGTGATGTGCGACCTGGTCTGGGAGGACGGCGAGCCGGTCGTGGTGTCCCCGCGGCAGATCCTCAAGCGCCAGCTCGACCGCCTCGCCGAACGGGGTCTGCGCGCGTTCGTCGGCACCGAGCTCGAGTTCATCGTCTTCGACACGACCTACGAGGACGCCTGGAACCGCGGCTACCGCGACCTCACCCCGGCCAACCAGTACAACGTGGACTACTCCCTGCTCGGCACCGCGCGCGTCGAGCCGCTGCTGCGCGCCATCCGCAACCACATGGCGGGCGCGGGCATGGTGGTCGAGTCGGCCAAGGGCGAGTGCAACCCCGGCCAGCACGAGATCGCGTTCCGCTACACCGAAGCGCTCGCGACGTGTGACAACCACAGCATCTACAAGACCGGCGCCAAGGAGATCGCGGCGCAGCAGGGCAAGTCGCTGACGTTCATGGCGAAGTACAACGAGCGCGAGGGCAGCTCGTGCCACATCCACCTGAGCCTCCGCTCGGAGGACGGCGAGCCGGTGTTCGCCGAAGGGCGCGGCATGTCGAAGCTCATGGAGCACTTCATGGCGGGCCAGCTCGCCGCGCTGCGAGAGCTGGCGTACTTCCTCGCGCCGAACATCAACTCCTACAAGCGGTTCGCGCGGGGCAGCTTCGCGCCGACCGCGGTGGCCTGGGGCAAGGACAACCGGACGTGCGCGCTGCGCGTCGTCGGGCACGGGCAGTCGCTCAGGTTCGAGAACCGGGTGCCGGGCGCGGACGTGAACCCGTACCTCGCCGTCGCCGCGCTGATCGCGGCCGGCCTGCACGGCGTGGAGAACGAGCTGCCGCTGGAGGACGAGTTCGTCGGCAACGCCTACGGGTCGGACCGCCCGACCGTGCCCGCCACGCTGCGCGACGCCGCGTCCCTGCTGGCGAGGAGCGAGCTGGCGCGCGAGGCGTTCGGCCAGGACGTGGTCGAGCACTACCTCAACGCGGCCCGGGTGGAACTGGCCGCGTTCGACTCGTCGGTGACGGACTGGGAGCGCATCCGTGGCTTCGAACGGCTCTAGGGCACGCCCGCTGATCGGCGTCAGCACCTACCTCGAACGCGCCCGGTTCGGCGTGTGGGACGTGGAGGCGGCGGTCCTGCACCGCGACTACCTCGACTCGGTGGTGCGGGCGGGCGGCAACCCCGTGCTGCTGCCGCCGGTCGGCGAGTGGGACGCGGACGCCATCGCGTTCCTCGACGGCCTGGTGCTGGCGGGCGGCGCGGACGTCGACCCGGCGTTGTACGGGCGGCCGCGCGACCCGCGCACCGGACCGGCCCGCCCCGACCGGGACGCGGTCGAGCTGAGCCTCACGCGAGCGGCACTAAAACTCGACCTGCCGCTGCTCGCGGTGTGCCGGGGGATGCAGCTGCTCAACGTGGCGCTGGGCGGCACGCTGGTCCAGCACGTGGACGGCCACAACCCGACGCCCGGGGTGTTCCAGCACACCGGCGTCGCGGTCGCGCCCGGCTCGCGGCTGGCGGAGGTCGTCGGCCTGGCCACCACCGTGCACTGCCACCACCACCAGGCGTTGGACACCATCGGCGACGGCCTGCGCGTGGTCGCGGGCGCGCCGGACGGCACCGTGGAGGCCGTGGAGCTGCCCGGCGCGCGGTTCGTGCTCGGCGTGCAGTCGCACCCGGAGGCCGACACCGAGGACGACCGCTTGTTCGCCGCGCTCGTCGCCGCGACGCGGGCCGCGACGGGCGACACCGCCACAGGACACAGGGCAGCAGCGGACAGGACCGCGGTTGCGGACAGGGGTGTGGAGTGACGACGTTCGACGTGATCAACCCGGCCACCGAGGAGGTGGTCCGGTCGGTGCCGCTGGCCTCGCTGGAGGAGACCGACGCGGCGATCGCCCGCGCCTGGGCGGCGCTGCCCGCGTGGCGTGCCGTCGCGCCCGGCGACCGGGCCCGGCTGCTGCGCCGGTTCGCGGACGCCGTCGACGGCGCGGTGGAGGAGCTGGCCGCGCTGGAGGTGCTGAACTCCGGGCACACCATCGGCAACGCGCGCTGGGAGGCGGGCAACGTCCGCGACGTGCTGCACTACTACTCCGCCGCCCCGGAACGCCTGTTCGGCAGGCAGATCCCGGTGCCGGGCGGGCTGAACGTGACCTTCCACGAGCCGGTGGGCGTGGTCGGCGTGATCGTGCCGTGGAACTTCCCGATGCCGATCGCCGGGTGGGGCTTCGCGCCCGCGCTGGCGGCGGGCAACACCGTGGTGCTCAAACCGGCCGAGCTGACGCCGCTGACCGCGCTGCGGCTCGCCGAGCTCGCGCTGGAGGCCGGTGTCCCGGAGGGCGTGTTCCAGGTGCTGCCGGGCGCCGGGCCGGTGGTGGGGCAGCGGTTCGTCACGCACCCCGCCGTGCGCAAGGTCGTGTTCACCGGGTCCACGCGGGTCGGCAAGCAGGTCATGGCCGGCTGCGCCGAGCAGGTCAAGCGGGTGACGCTGGAGCTGGGCGGCAAGTCGGCCAACATCGTGTTCGCCGACGCCGACCTGGAGCAGGCCGCGGCCACCGCGCCGTACGGGGTGTTCGACAACGCGGGCCAGGACTGCTGCGCCCGGTCGCGCATCCTGGTGCAGGCGTCGGCCTACGACCGGTTCATGGAGCTGCTGGAACCGGCCGTCAAGGGCGTCGTGGTGGGCGCGCCGGGCGACGAGGCGACCGAGATGGGACCGCTGATCTCCGCCGCGCACCGGGAGAAGGTCGCGTCCTACGTGCCGTCCGACGCGCCGGTGGCGTTCCGCGGCTCGGCGCCGTCGGGCGCGGGGTTCTGGTTCCCGCCCACGGTGCTCGCGCCCGTCGCGCCCGGCGACCGCGCCGCCGTGGAGGAGATCTTCGGGCCCGTGGTGGCCGTGCTGCCGTTCACCGACGAGGAGGACGCGGTCCGCCTGGCCAACGACAGCGAGTTCGGCCTGTCCGGGTCGATCTGGACCCGTGACGTGGGGCGTGCGCTGCGCGTGTCCCGCGGCGTGGAGGCCGGGAACCTCTCGGTGAACTCCCACTCGTCGGTGCGGTACTGGACGCCGTTCGGCGGGTTCAAGCAGTCCGGCCTGGGGCGCGAGCTCGGGCCGGACGCGCTCGACGCGTTCACCGAGACCAAGAACGTCTTCATCGCCCACTGACCGCACCGCGCACGACCGCACGCGCACATCGATTGGGAGAGACATGGTTCAGCGACTTGAGGGCCGGGTGGCCGTGGTGACCGGCGGCGGCAGCGGCATCGGGCTCGCCTCGGTCCGACGGCTGGCGTCCGAGGGCGCGCGGGTCGTCGTGGCCGATGTGGACGGTGACGCGGGCAAGGCGGCGGCCGACGAGGTCGGCGGCCTGTTCGCCCAGGTCGACGTGACCGACGAGGAACAGGTCTCCGCCCTGTTCCAGACCACTGTGGACACCTACGGCTCGCTCGACGTCGCCTTCAACAACGCGGGCATCTCGCCGCCCGACGACGACTCGATCCTGACCACCGGCATCGAGGCGTGGGAACGGGTGCAGAAGGTCAACCTGACCTCGGTGTACCTGTGCTGCAAGCACGCCATCCCGCACATGCTGGAGCGCGGCCGCGGCTCGGTGATCAACACGGCGTCGTTCGTGGCGACGATGGGCGCGGCGACGTCCCAGATCTCCTACACCGCGTCCAAGGGCGGCGTGCTGGCGATGAGCCGCGAGCTGGGCGTCCAGTTCGCCCGGCAGGGGGTGCGGGTCAACGCCCTGTCACCCGGACCGGTGAACACGCCGTTGCTGCGGGAGCTGTTCGCGAAGGACCCGGAGCGGGCCGCGCGGCGACTGGTGCACGTGCCGCTGGGCCGGTTCGCCGAGCCGGAGGAGATCGCGGCCGCGGTGGCGTTCCTGGCCAGCGACGACTCGTCGTTCATCACGGCGTCGAACTTCCTGGTCGACGGCGGCATCGCCGGTGCCTACGTGACACCGCTGTGATGCCGTTGCAGGACGCGTTGTTCCGCCCCGTGCGGGCGGGCAACGCGTTCGAGGAGACCGTGGAACGGCTCATGCAGGCCATCCGGCTCGGGGCCGTGGGGCCGGGGGAGCGGCTGCCCGCCGAGCGGGACCTCGCCACCCGGCTGGGCGTCAGCCGGGTGACGTTGCGCGAGGCGATCAGGTCGTTGCAGGACGCCGGGTACGTCGAGTCGCGGCGCGGCCGGTACGGCGGGACGTTCGTGATGGAGCGCGTGCCCGTCCCCGCGCCGGACCACCGGGTCGACCCGGAGGACCTGGCGGACGCGATGACGTTGCGCGCGGCGGTGGAGACGGGCGCGGTGGAGTGCGCGGCGGGACGCGCGCTGGGGTCGGTGGAGCGGCGGAACCTGCTGTCCCGGCTGGTCGAGTGCCGTGACGCGTCGCTGGACGAGTACCGGCGCAAGGACTCGCGCCTGCACCTGGCGATCGCCGAGGCGACCGGGTCGCCGTCGCTCACGGCGGCCGTCGCCGACGCCCGGATGAGGGTGAACGCCCTGCTCGACCGGATACCGCTCCTCCAGCCCAACCTGGCGCACTCGAACGAGCAGCACGAGCGGATCGTCACGCACATCCTGGCCGGTGACGCGGAGGCCGCGCGGCGGGCGATGGCCGAGCACCTCGACGGCACGGCCCTGCTGCTGCGCGGCTTCCTGACCTGACGGTTCACCGCCTCGGGTGATCTTCCCCGTCCCGGTCCGGCCTACCGCTCGAAGTCGCGCTCCGGCCCGCGCCCGGGCCAACCCCCGGGGTGGCGCTCGCCCCGGTCGCCGCCCTTTCCGCGCTCGTCGAACCGGCCGCCCCCGCGCTCGTCGAACCGAGAGTGGCCCTGCCGGTCGAACCCGCCGCCGTGCCTGCGGTGGTCGTCGCGGTCGGCGAGGGCCACGATCCCGCCGCCCAGGACGAGCCCGAGCAGACCGACCGCGACCAGCTGGGTGGCCTTGTGCCCGGCGACCCGCCGGATTTTCAACCCACCGTGACCCGGCGGGAGCGGGGAGTACGCGGCGTGCGGCCCACCCGGCACCGCCTGATGAGACCCGCCCGCCGCGGCAGGCTGGGCGGCCGGCGTGGTGGCGCCCCCGGCCGGCGTGGTGGCGGCTGCCGTCGGCTGTGCCGGGTCGGTCGGAACCGCGCTCGGCTCGGCAGCGCCCGGCTGGCCGGCGCTCGACTGGGCCGGATCGGACGCCGGACCCGCGGCCGGCGTCGTGGCGGCCGGGGACGGGTCGGGCGCCGGGGACGGCATGGGAGTGGTGTCGCCGACGGACGGCTGTGGACCGGCCGCCTGCTCCCCGGTCGGCGGCGGGGGAGTGCCGCCCGCCCGGGGACGGGGACTTCCCTGCGGCGGCTCGTGCGGATCCGACATCGCGACTCCTGGTCTCCGGTGCTGGTGGAGGCCAGCATGCGCCCCCTACCTGAGGAGATCCTGATCGCCGGCTGTACGTCAGCTGTGAGCGCGGTGGCCACGCGGCGTGACCTCGGCGGACGTCCTCCCCGCCCCGGCAGCGGACCCGACCGGGTGATCCCCGCGAGTCGGCGGCCGGCCGATCCGGTGCGCCCGAAAACCAGTCGGTGAGCACCGATAACATCTCCGGCACAGGACCGACCACAATCCGAGGAGTCACCGTGTCCCAGCCACGTCCCGCAGCCGCTCTCGCCCCACCGCGCGTGGTGGTGCCGGCGGGGACTACCGCGGGGACGGCGGTGCGCGAGGCGGGGCTGCCGGGCAAGGGCTCGGACGCCGTCGTGGTCGTGCGCGACCCCGAGGGCCACCTGCGCGACCTGTCGTGGACGCCGCAGGTCGACGTCGAGGTCGAAGCGGTCGCCGCCGACACCGAGGACGGCCGCAGCGTCATCCGCCACTCCGCGGCCCACGTGCTGGCGCAGGCCGTGCAGCAGCAGTTCCCCGACGCCAAGCTGGGCATCGGCCCGCCGGTCAAGGACGGCTTCTACTACGACTTCAAGGTCGACAAGCCGTTCACGCCCGAGGACCTCCAGGCGCTGGAGAAGCGCATGAAGTCGATCATCAAGGGCGCGCAGCGGTTCAACCGCCGCGTGGTCGAGTCGGTCGACGCGGCGAAGTCCGAGCTGGCCGCCGAGCCGTTCAAGCTGGAACTGGTGGACATCAAGAGCGACGTCGACACGGCCGAGGTGATGGAGGTCGGCGGCGGCGAGCTGACGATCTACGACAACCTCGACCCGCGCTCCGGCGAGCGCGTGTGGGGCGACCTGTGCCGCGGCCCGCACGTGCCGACGACCAAGCACATCCCGGCGTTCAAGCTGACCCGCGTCGCCGCCGCCTACTGGCGCGGCAACGAGAAGAACCCGCAGCTGCAGCGCATCTACGGCACCGCGTGGGAGTCGCAGGAGGCGCTGGACGCGCACCTGGAGCTGCTGGCCGAGGCCGAGCGGCGCGACCACCGCAAGCTCGGCGTCGAGCTGGACCTGTTCAGCTTCCCGGACGAGATCGGCTCCGGCCTGGCGGTGTTCCACCCCAAGGGCGGCATCATCCGCAAGGCGATGGAGGACTACTCGCGCGCCCGGCACGCCGAGGAGGACTACGAGTTCGTCTACTCGCCGCACATCACCAAGGGCAACCTCTTCGAGACGTCCGGCCACCTCGACTGGTACAAGGACGGCATGTACCCGGCGATGCACCTCGACGCCGAGTACGACGACGACGGCAAGCTGCGCAAGCCCGGCCAGGACTACTACCTGAAGCCGATGAACTGCCCGTTCCACGACCTGATCTTCAAGTCGCGCGGGCGGTCCTACCGCGAGCTGCCGCTGCGGATGTTCGAGTTCGGCTCGGTCTACCGGTACGAGAAGTCCGGCGTGATCCACGGCCTGACCCGCGTGCGCGGCATGACGCAGGACGACGCGCACATCTTCTGCACGCCCGACCAGGTCCAGGACGAGCTGAAGTCGCTGCTGTCCTTCGTGCTCGGGCTGCTGCGCGACTACGGCCTCGACGACTTCTACCTGGAGCTGTCGACCCGCAACCCGGAGAAGTCCGTCGGCTCCGACGAGGTGTGGGAGCAGGCCACCGAGGCGCTGCGCGTCGCGGCCGAGGACTCCGGGCTCGACCTGGTGCCCGACCCGGGCGGCGCGGCGTTCTACGGGCCGAAGATCTCCGTGCAGGCCAAGGACGCGCTGGGTCGCACCTGGCAGATGTCGACCATCCAGGTGGACTTCAACCTGCCCGAGCGGTTCGAGCTGGAGTACACCGGCCCGGACGGCACCCGGCAGCGCCCGGTCATGATCCACCGCGCGCTGTTCGGCTCGATCGAGCGGTTCTTCGGCGTGCTGACCGAGCACTACGCGGGCGCGTTCCCGGCGTGGCTGGCGCCCGTGCAGGTGGTCGGCATCCCGATCGCCGACGAGCACGTCGACCACCTGCTGGCGGTCGCGAAGCAGCTCAAGGCCAAGGGCATCCGGGTCGAGGTGGACGCCTCCGACGACCGGATGCAGAAGAAGATCCGCAACCACACCACGCAGAAGGTGCCGTTCATGCTGCTCGCCGGCGGCAAGGACGTGGAGCAGGGCGCGGTGTCGTTCCGGTTCCGCGACGGCACGCAGATCAACGGCGTGTCGGTGGAGCGCGCGGTCGAGACGATCGTGGACTGGGTGGCGCGGCGCGAGAACGCCTCGCCCACGGCGGAACTCGTCCAGTGACCGAGCAGTACGAGGAGCAGGACGGTGTGGGGGTCCAGGACGCGTTGCAGCGCCTCTGGACCCCGCACCGCCTCTCGTACGTGCGCGGTGAGGGCAAGGCGGTCGGCGACGAGCCCGAGGGCTGCCCGTTCTGCCGGGTGATCGGGCTGGACGACGCCGAGGGCCTGATCGTGGCGCGGGGCGAGCTCGTGTTCGCGGTGCTCAACCTGTACCCGTACAACCCCGGTCACCTGATGGTGCTGCCGTACCGGCACGTCCCGGACTACACGGACCTGACGGACGCCGAGGTGGCCGAGTTCGCCGCGTTCACGCAGCGGGCGATGCGGGTGGTCCGGGCCGTGGCGAGCCCGCACGGGTTCAACATCGGCATGAACCAGGGCGTCGTGGCGGGCGCGGGCATCGCCGCGCACCTGCACCAGCACGTGGTGCCGCGCTGGGGCGGCGACGCCAACTTCATGCCGGTGATCGGCCACACCAAGGTGCTGCCGCAGTTGCTCGGCGAGACGAGGCAGCTGCTGTCCGACGCCTGGGGCGGTCGCTGAGCCCGTATGCACGGCCATCTGCACGTGCGCCGCAGATGGCCGTGATCGTGGTCTAGATCACTACTCTCCGGCGTCGGCGGGACCCTCAACACCTTGCTGGCCGATCGTCAAGAGTGGTGAGCGTCGATACCGTGCGTTGCATGACCGCACCTGAGCGTTCGCGGCTGGCCCGAGAACGGCTCTCGCGCGAGTTACGAAGGCTGCGCACCGAGGCCAAGATGACCGGAACGGCCACGGCGCGCGCCACCGGGATGAGCCAGTCCAAGCTGTCGAAGATCGAGAACGGCATGCTCCTCCCGTCCGTGACCGACGTGGAGCGCCTGGTCGCCGAGCTGTCCGCGACCAGGGAGACCAGGGTCGAGCTGGTCGAGTTGGCCCGCCAGCTGCACGCGGAGGCGGAAACCCGCCGCGTGGTGCTGCACCGGGGGGCGCACCGGCACCAGCAGACCGTGGCCCGCATCGAGGCCCGCGCCACCACCAGCCGCTTCTTCCAGAACGCGGGTGTGCCCGCGCTGTTGCAGAGCGAGAACTACCTCCGCGTCGTGCTGAACACGACGCCGTCGCACGAGCAGGACACCGCGATCGCCACGCTGCGTGCTCGCCGCGCGCGGATGGACGACCCCAACAAGCGGTTCGTGTTCCTGCTCGCCGAGAGCGCGCTGCGCTGGCGCATGGGGTCCGCCGACCTCATGTGCGACCAGATCGACCACCTCGCGCAGATCATCCGAAGACCCAATGTGCAGCTCGGCGTCGTGCCGTGGTCGGTCGACGTGAACATGGTCGCGTTGCACGGGTTCCAGGTGTACGACGAGCGCGTGGTGACGTTGAGCGTGCTGACCGGCAACGCGACCATCACCGACCCGCACGACGTGCGCGAGTACCTGGCGCTGTTCGGCAGGCTGGAACGGCACGCGGTGCGCGGCGAGGAGCTGGAGGACCTGCTGGAGCAGATCTCCAGGGACCACCGCAAGCTCGGCTGAGCTGGGCGGTTAGGCTGCCGGGGACCACTTCGTCCCCGTCGGTAGGTGCCTCGCCACCCCATGCTGAACATCTTCGCCCGCGCGTCGGTTTCGCGCGTCACCGATCCGATCGGGGCGTGGCTGCTGCGCCGCGGCCTCACCCCGAACGCCGTCACGGTGCTGGGCACCGTCGGCTCCGTCGCCGCGTCCCTGTGGTTCATCCCGCGCGGGCAGCTGTTCGCCGGCGCCGCCCTGGTGACCGTGTTCGTGCTGTTCGACCTGATCGACGGCGCGATGGCACGGGCCCAGGGCGGCGGCACGAAGTTCGGCGCCGTCCTCGACGCCAGCTGCGACCGCATCGCCGACGGCGCGCTGTTCGCCGCCATCGCCTGGTGGGCGTTCGGCGCGGACGAGCACGGCCTCGCCGCCGCGACCCTGGTGTCGCTGGTCGGCGCGCAGGTCACGTCGTACGTGAAGGCGCGCGCCGAGGCGTCCGGGCTGTCCGCCGACGGCGGGCTCGCCGAACGGGCCGAGCGGTTCATCGTCGCGCTGGTCGGCGTGGGCCTGCACGGGCTCGGCGTGCCCTACGTCCTGCCCGTGGCGCTGTACCTGCTTGCGGCGCTGGTGACCATCACGGTGGTGCAGCGCATCCTCGCCGTGAGCCGCGCCGCGAAGGAGCTCGGGACGTGAGCGGCTCGCGACCGGGTGGGACGCCTGACCTGGAGGAACGGCTGACGTGGGGGAACGGCTGACGTGAAGGAACGGCTGGCTGACCTCGGTTACGCGGCGGGCTGGCGCCTGGTGCGGCTCCTGCCGGAGAAGTGGGCGCGCGCCCTGTTCGACGCGGTCGCCGACCGGGCCGCGAAGCGCGGCGGTGGCGGCGTCCGGCAGCTGCGGGCGAACCTGCGCCGGGTCGTGCCGCAGGCGGGAGAGGCGGAGCTGGACGAGCTGGTCCGGCTGGCCGTGCGGTCGTACGCCCGGTACTGGCGGGAGGCGTTCCGGCTGCCGTCGCTCGACCTGAAGGCCGCCTACGCCGAGTGCGACCGGACGATGACCGGCGTCGAGAACCTGGACGCGGCCCTGGCCGAGGGGCGCGGCGCGGTGATCGCCCTGCCGCACAGCGGGAACTGGGACATGGCGGGCGTCTGGCTGGTCGGGCACTGCGGCACGTTCACCACGGTCGCCGAACGCCTCAAGCCCGAATCGCTGTACCAGCGGTTCATCGCCTTCCGGGAGAGCCTCGGCTTCGAGGTGGTGCCGCTGACCGGCGGCGACCGCAACCCGGCCCTGGTGCTCGCGGATCGGCTGCGCGCCAACAAGGTCGTGTGCCTGCTCGCCGACCGCGACCTCACCGCGGGCGGTGTGCCGGTGACGTTCTTCGGCGAGCGCACGATGATGCCCGCCGGCCCCGCGCACCTGGCCGCGACCACCGGCGCGGCGCTGATCCCGGCCGGCCTGTGGTTCACCGAGGACGGGTGGGTCATCCGGCTGCACCCGCCGATCCGCGTCGCGGGCACGGCCGGCGTGCCCGCCGCGACCCAGCAGATGGCCGACGTGTTCGCCGCCGACATCGCCGCGCACCCCACCGACTGGCACATGATGCAGCAGTTGTGGCTCGCGGACCTGCCCGAGAGCAGGCAGAAGGCGCTGCGCCGGGTGCTGGCCCGCCGAGGGGACGCGGTGTGAAGGTCGGGATCGTCTGCCCGTACTCCTTCGAGGTCCCCGGAGGCGTGCAGGCGCACGTGGTCGACCTCGCGCACGCCCTGCGCGGCCTCGGGCACGAGGTCGAGGTGCTCGCGCCCGCCGACGACGACACGCCCGTGCCGGAGTTCGTGACGTCCGCCGGCCGCGCGGTCGGCATCCCGTACAACGGGTCGGTGGCGCGGCTGTCGTTCGGGCCGGTGTCGTTCACGCGCGTCCGGCGGTGGATCGCGGAGCACGACTTCGACGTGCTGCACCTGCACGAGCCCACCGCGCCGTCGTTGTCGATGTTGGCGCTGATGGTGGCGGACGGGCCGATCGTGGCCACGTTCCACACGTCCACGCCGCGCTCGAAGATGCTCTCGGCGTTCCAGGCGGTGCTCCAGCCGTTCCTGGAGAAGATCACCGCTCGCATCGCGGTGTCCGCGCTCGCCCGACGGGTCCAGGTCGAGCACCTGGGCGGTGACGCGGTGGAGATCCCCAACGGCGTGGACGTCGGCTTCTTCGCCCACGCGGCGCCGCTGCCCGACTACCCGCGCGACGGCGGCACGGTCGGGTTCGTCGGCCGGTTCACCGAGCCGCGCAAGGGCATGCCGGTGCTGCTGGACGCGTTCCGCGTGCTGGACCTGCCGGACGCGCGGCTGCTGATCGTCGGGCGCGGTGACGAGGACGAGCTGCGCAAGCAGGCGGGGCCGGAGCTGGCGTCCCGGATGGTGTTCCTCGGCATGGTGGACGACGAGACCAAGGCGCGCGCGCTGCGCAGCGTGGACGTCTACTGCGCGCCCAACACCGGCGGCGAGAGCTTCGGGATCATCCTCACCGAGGCGATGTCGGCGGGCACGGCGGTGGTGGCGAGCGACCTCGACGCGTTCCGGCGCGTGCTGGACGACGGCAAGGCGGGCGTGCTGACGCCGGTCGGCGACTCGGCGGCGTTGGCCGCGGCGTTGCGGGACCTGCTGACCGACCCGGTGCGGCGCGCGGACTACGTGGAGGCGGCGCGGCAGCGGGTGATGATGTTCGACTGGTCGGTGGTGGCGGCGCAGGTGCTGCGCGTCTACGAGAGCGCGATGGCGGCCGACCCGCGCCGGGTGGGTGAGGCGTGACCAGTTCCGGCGTCGCGACGACGTTCCTGGTGCTGCTGGGTCTGGCGGTGCTGGTCGGGCCGTGGACGCTCGGCACGGCGAACCGGCTCGACCGGCTGCACGTGCGCACGGACGCGGCGTGGGCGGCGCTGGACGCGGCGCTGGCGCGGCGGGCGGTCGTGACGCGGGCCGTGGCCGCGGTGTGCGGCCGGGCCGAGCTGACCGCGGCGGCGGACCGGGCGGAACGGGCCTCGCGCGCCGACCGCGAGGCGGCCGAGAACCGGTTGAGCGCGTTGCTGGAAGGCCTCGACCGGTCGGTGCTCGCGCCCGCGCTCGCGGCGGAGCTGTCCGACGCCGAGCAGCGGGTCGTGCTGGCCCGGCGGGTGCACAACGACGCCGTGCGCGACACGTTGGCGTTGCGGCAACGGCGGTCCGTGCGGTGGCTGCGGCTGGCCGGCACCGCGCCGACGCCGTCGTACTTCGAGATCGCCGAGCCCGGCGCCGAGGTCGAGGCGTCCGCGTTGACCCAGCGGGTGTCGGCGCGGGTCGTGCTGCTGGACGCCGCGAACCGTGTGCTGCTGTTCGAGGGCTTCGACCCGACCCGACCCGACGAGCTGTTCTGGTTCACCGTCGGCGGCGGCGTCGAGCCGGGGGAGGACCTGCGGGCGGCGGCGGTGCGGGAGGTGTTCGAGGAGACGGGCGTCGAGCTGTCCGCCGACGACCTGGTGGGGCCGCTGTGGCGGCGGCACGCCGTGTTCGCGTTCGACGGGTTGAGCTACGCGGCCGTCGAGTGGTTCTTCGTGGGCCGGGTCGACGGGGGCGAGGTGGACACCTCGCGGTTCAACGACATCGAGCGGCAGACCATCCGCCGGCACCGGTGGTGGTCGGCGGAGGAGCTGGCCACGACCGACGCCACCGTGTACCCGGTGCAGTTGGCCGAGGTGCTGCCGAGCGCGCTCGACGACTGGGACGGCGCCACCCGTTCGCTGAGGTGACCACCGCGCCCGACGCGAGCCCCGAGTCACGGCCGACCCGCGCGTCCGCGCCCGTCACAACCGCCGGTGTTCCGCGACCCGGCCAGGTCCACCCGGCCGACTGCGCGACTGCCCGGTGGTCCGCTACAGGATGAACGTCGCGATCATCTGCCCCAGCAGCCGCACGTCGGCGTGGCCCTTGAACTCCAGCCGCACGTGACCCAGGCCGCTGAACCACAGGTCCAGCTCGGCGTCCATGTCGAACGTGCCCGCGGTCTCGATCGAGAACGCCTGCACCCGGCTGTACGGCAGCGAGGTGAAGTCCTTCTTGCGGCCGGTCATGCCCTGGACGTTCACCGCGATCACCCGCTTGTCGGTGAACACCACGAAATCCCGCACCGTCTTGAAGCACGACACGATGCGCTCACCCTGGATCAGGATCGGCGACACCTGCGACGCGATGTCCTCCGGGCGGCACGGCGCGAGCTTGAAGACGGACTGCTTCTCGAAGTCGATCACGAATTCGACGGTACCCGCTACTCCGGCCAGCCCGCCTGGTTCGAGACCGATTCCCGGGAGATCCCCGACCCCGTCTCCGGGTGAACCCCGAACCGCTCCTCGTGCACGTCGGCGAAGAAGTAGCAGAAGTCCTCGCACCAGGCGTCCTCCACGGCCACCCGGGGATCGCGGGCCACGGCCTCGTAGAACTCCTGCCCCAGGCCCAGGATGAAGCCGCGGGCGTAGAGGAAGCCGTCGTCCGAGCCGTCCGTGACCGCTTGGACGTCGGCCCGGTCGATCTCGTACAGCTTGCGCTCGACCACCCGGTCCAGGGCGATCAGTTCCTCGGAGGACAGTCCCTCGCACACCCGTGCCAACGACCGGAGCACGTGGTCGAGGTGCTCCTCCAGCTCGGCGGCCTCCTCGGTGACCTCCGCGGACACGTCGCGCTTCGCCAACGCGCGCCGCACCTCGTTGGGACCGGGGCCGAGCCCGGTCCACGCGTCTTCCAGCATCGCCCAGAAACGGGCCTCTTCCGCAGCGGTCGGAGAAGTCATGCGGCGACGCTAGCAACGAGGTCCGACAATTCCGGGCCGCGCGCCGGGCCGGGCCGGCGCGCGGTGAGGTCAGCCCGCGCGCGGTGAGGTCAGCCGGCCCGCTTGAAGCTGTCGATCACACCGCCCCAGGACGACCCGTCCCAGGTGATGACGAGCGCCGACCCGTCCGGCTTCAGCTCCACCGTGCCGCGCTTGCGGTCCTCGTTCGGCGTGGCGCAGTTCAGGGTGAGGACCGGCTTGGCCGAGTCGGCGTCGGCGATGGCGCCGGGGCAGGCGAGGCCACCGGTCGTCTCCGCGGTCGCGCCGGTGATGGTGAGCGTGGCGATCGGACTGTCGTTGATCGGCTCCCACGTCCCGTCCAGGCCCTTCGCCTCCGGCTTCTCCGCCGCCTTCGAGGTCGCCCCCGACGTGGCCTCCGACGTCGCCTGCGAGGTCGCCGACCTGGTCGTCGTCGCCGGTGACGCGTTCTGCCCACCGCCGTCACCACCGCAGCCGGTCACCAGCCCGGCGGACAGCCCGAGAACCGCGACGCCCAGTGCCAAGCGCATGGAAGAGTCCCCCTCTTCTTCGTTGATCTTCGCGGAAGACCGCGGACCATCCCAGCACACCACCCCCCGATCGAGGCAAATCACCGGTACACCCGGGCATGCGGACCTCGACCGGTTCCCACACCGGTCACCCGCACGCCCGGGGCACCGTCACACCCGGCCGATCACCTCGTTGCCGTAGGACGCGAGCGTCTTGTCCTTGTCGTCGTGCATCAGGTACAGCGCGAAGTTGTCCACGCCGATCTCCCGCAGCTCCTGCAACCGGTCGACGTGCGCGGACGCCGGGCCGACCAGGCAGAACCGGTCCACGATGGAGTCCGGCACGAAGTCCGTCGACCGGTTGCCCGCCTTGCCGTGGTGCGAGTAGTCGTAGCCCGCGCGGTCCTTGATGTAGTCGGTCAGCGCCTTGGGCACCACGCCCGACTCGCCGTACCGCGCCACGAGGTCGGCCACGTGGTTGCCCACCATCCCGCCGAACCACCGCAGCTGGTCCCGCTGGTGCGGCAGGTCCGTGCCGACGTACGCGGGCGCGGCCACGCACATCGTGATGGCCGACGGGTCACGGCCCGCCGCCGCGGCCGCCTCCCGCACCGACCCGATCGTCCACCGCGCGATGTCCGGGTCCGCGGTCTGGAGGATGAACCCGTCCGCCTGCTCGCCGACCATCCTCAACGCCTTGGGCCCGTACGCGGCCATCCACACCTCCAGCTTGCCGTCCCGGACCCACGGGATGCGCACCGGTGTGCCGTGGTGCTCCACCTCGCGCCCCTCGGCCAGTTCCTTGATCACCGTCATGGCCTGGCCCAGGGTGGCGAGCGTCGCGGGCTTCTGCCCGATGACCCGCCGGGCCGAGTCGCCGCGCCCGATGCCGCACACCGTGCGGTTGCCGAACATGTCGTTCAACGTCGCGAACAGCGACGCGGTGACCGACCAGTCCCGGGTGCTGGGGTTGGTCACCATCGGACCCACGACCAGCTGTTCCGTTGCCGCGAGCACCTGCGAGTAGATGACGAACGGCTCCTGCCACAGCACGCACGAGTCGAACGTCCAGCCGTACCGGAACCCGTTGTCCTCGGCGGCCTTCATCCCGGACACCACGTCCCGCGCGGGCGGGTCGGTCTGGAGCACAACACCGAAGTCCACTGCGCCTCCTACACCAGGTACTGGTTCAGCTCGCGGGACAGGAACCGGCCGTGCCCGGTCGACCCGTGGAAACCGCCGGAGTCCACGACGACCCGGCCGCGCGAGAGCACCGTGTCGACCTTGCCGGTGATCTCCATGCCCTCGTACGCCGAGTAGTCGACGTTCATGTGGTGCGTGGCGGCCGAGATGACCTGCGTCGCCGAAGGGTCGTACACCACGACGTCCGCGTCGGCGCCGGGCGCGATGACGCCCTTGCGCGGGTGCAGGCCGAACATGCGCGCGGGCGTGGTCGAGCAGATCTCCACCCACCGCTCCAGGCCGATCTCGCCGGCGACCACGCCCTGGTGCAGCAGGTCCATCCGGTGCTCCACGCCCGGCATCCCGTTGGGGATCTTGGAGAAGTCGCCCCGGCCCAGCTCCTTCTGGTCCTTGAAGCAGAACGGGCAGTGGTCCGTCGACACCACCGACAGGTCGTTGGTGCGCAGGCCGCGCCACAGCTCCGACTGGTGCTCCTTGGGCCGCAGCGGGGGAGAGGCGACGTACTTCGAGCCCTCGAAGTCCGGCTTGGCCAGGTCCTCCAGCGACAGGTACAGGTACTGCGGGCACGTCTCGGCGAACACGTTCTGCCCGGTGTCGCGGGCCTTCGTCACCGCGTCCAACGCCTGCGCGGCGGACAGGTGCACGATGTACAGCGGCGACCCGGTGACCTTGGCCAGCGTGATGGCGCGTGACGTCGCCTCGCCCTCCAGCTCGGCGGGCCTGGTCAGGCCGTGCTCGACCGGGTCCGTGCGGCCCTGGGCCAGCGCCTGCGCCACCAGCTGGTCGATCGCGATGCCGTTCTCCGCGTGCATCATGATCGTCGCGCCGGTCTCCCGCGCCTTCTGCATCGCGCGCAGGATCTCGCCGTCGGTGGCGTAGAAGACGCCGGGGTAGGCCATGAACATCTTGAACGTGTTCACGCCCGCGCCGATGCACGACTCCATCTCCTTCAACGACGTGTCGTTGACGTCGGAGACGATCATGTGGAAGCCGTAGTCGACGGCGCAGTTGCCGTCCGCCTTGCCGTGCCACTTGTCCAGTGTGGACAGCAGCGACGTGCCCTTGGCCTGCACGGCGAAGTCGATGATCGTGGTCGTGCCGCCCCACGCCGCCGCGATGGTGCCGGTCTCGAAGCTGTCGGCGGAGAACGTGCCGCCGAACGGCATCTCCATGTGGGTGTGCGCGTCGATGCCGCCGGGGATGACGTACTTGCCCGTCGCGTCGATCGTGTCGTCCGCCGCCACCGGGAAGCCCGGCGCCAGCAGCGCGGCGATCTTCTCGCCGTCCACCAGCACGTCGGCGGTGACGGCGCCGGTCGCGTTGACGACCGTGCCGCCCTTGATCAGCGTGCTCACGGCCGCACCAACCCCTCGTACGTGTCGGGACGCCGGTCGCGGTAGAACTGCCACAGGTTGCGCACCTCGGCCAGCAGGTCCATGTCGAGGTCGCGGACCACGACCTCCTCCTCCGTGTCGGAGGCCGCCTCGCCGACGAGCTGGCCGCGCGGGTCGGCGAAGTACGACTGGCCGTAGAACTCGTTGTCGCCCAACGGCTCCACGCCGACGCGGTTGATCGTGCCGACGTAGTACTCGTTCGCCACGGCCGCCGACGTCTGCTCCAGCCGCCACAGGTACTCCGACAGGCCGCGGCTGGTCGCCGACGGGTTGAACACGATCTGCGCGCCGTTCAGCCCGAGCGCCCGCCAGCCCTCCGGGAAGTGCCGCTCGTAGCAGATGTAGACGCCCACCTTGCCCACGGCGGTGTCGAACACCGGGTAGCCGAGGTTGCCGGGCTTGAAGTAGAACTTCTCCCAGAACCCCTTCACCTGCGGGATGTGGTTCTTGCGGTGCTTGCCGAGGTACGTGCCGTCCGCGTCGATCACCGCCGCGGTGTTGTAGTACACCCCCGGCTGCTCCTCCTCGTACATCGGCACGACGAGCACGACACCCAGCTGCTCGGCCAGCTCGCACATCAGCTCGGTGGTCGGGCCGTCGGGGATGCCCTCGGTGTAGGAGTAGTAGTCCGCGTCCTGCACCTGGCAGAAGTACGGCCCGTAGAACAACTCCTGCAGGCACACGACCTGCGCGCCCTGCGACGCCGCCGACCGGACCGCCTCGACCGCGTTCGCGATCATCGACTCCTTGTCGCCGGTCCACTTCTGCTGCACCAGACCTGCTCGGACGATGTTGCTCACGCCTTCTCCCTCCGTGGCGCCAGCGCCAGGTAGACGAGCATGCCGCCGACCAGGCCGACGACCCAGTTGTAGTCGTAGAGCGGTTTGAGGAACGGGATCAGGCCGTCGGCCGGGAACGGCCCGTTGTACGCGCCGCCCACCGCGAGCACCGAGCCCACGAGCGTCGCCGCGACCGCCCGCCAGTTCCAACCGGCCTTGAACCAGTACGCGCCCCGGCCGGCCAGGTACAGGTCGGGCAGCGCGAGCCGGGTCTTGGCCAGCATCCAGTAGCCGGCGATGAACACACCCGCGACGGACGCCAGCAGGCCGCCGTAGAAGCCCAGCCACGCGAAGATGTAGATGCCGGGGTCGGAGATCAGCCGCCACGGCTGGATCACGATGCCGATCACGCCGGTGATCAGGCCGCCCACCGCGAACGTGATCTTCTTCGGGAACGCGTTCGAGAAGTCGTACGACGGGCTCACCACGTTCGCCGCGAGGTTCGCGGACACCGTCGCCAGCACCAGCGCCACCAGCGCCACGAGCACCACGGCGGTGCTGTCGAACCGGCTGGCCAGCTCCGCCGGGTCCCAGATCGCCTCGCCGTACAGCGCCATCGCGCCGGACGTCGTCAGGATGGCCACGATGGCGATGAACGACATGGTGGTCGGCAGGCCGAGGAGCTGCCCGATCGCCTGCTTGCGCTGGCTGCCGCCGAACCGGGTGAAGTCCGGCATGTTCAGCGACAGCGTCGACCAGAACGCGATCATGCCCATCAGCGACGGGAAGAACACCTTCCAGAAGTCGGCGCCCCAGCCGAGCTTCGACGGCTCGGACAGGATCGGGCCGAACCCGCCCGCCTTCACCGCCACGTACCCCAGCAGGACCAGGAAGCCGACGCTGACCAGCGGCGCGGTCCAGTTCTCGAACCGGCGGATCGCCTCCATCCCGCGCCAGATGATCAGCATCTGCACCACCCAGAACGCCAGGAAGCACAGCCAGAGCGTCCAGACCTGCCCCAGCACGACCGGCGCGTCGACCCACCCGTCGCCCGCCAGCCGACCCACGATCACGTGCAGCGCCTTGCCGCCCACCCACGTCTGGATGCCGAACCACGCGCACGCGATGAACGCCCTCAGCAACGCCACCAGGTTCGCGCCCCGGATGCCGTAGAACGCCCGCGCGAACACCGGGAACGGGATGCCGTACTTCGTGCCCGCGTGGCTGTTGAGCAGCATCGGGACGAGCACGATCAGGTTGCCGAGCGTGATGGTCAGGAACGCCTGCACCCAGTCCATCCCCAGCGCCACCAGGGACGCGGCGAGCGTGTAGCTGGGGATGTTGTGCGCCATGCCCATCCACAGCGCGAAGAAGTTGTACGTGGACCAGGTGCGCTCCTCCAACGGCACCGGCGCGAGGTCCCGGTTGTAGTGCGGGCTGTCCGCGATCGCGGTGTGGTCCCGCAGTTCGACGCGGCCGTCGGGGTCGGCTGTGACCTGGGTTGCGGAGTCAAGGGCCATCGGTCACTTCCCTGTTACGCTCGTGAAACACCCTAGCTGCGGGCGCTTCGGCGCGATTTCCATCCCGGCATCCTCCGGTCGGCCCGCGCGCGTTGGGCAGTGGCAAAGTGTCCACGCTTGCCATGATCAGGGAACACTCTGTCGATTGCCGGCCGAGGGATGCGCAGGCCTGCCACAGTGCGGCGACGTGCGACCGCCGCCGGCGCGCTCACGCGAGGTTCTCACGAAGAGTGGTCGACCTTCCTGACCGTGCGTAGCGGTGACGGGCCGGAGAAGCGCGGTGGAACGCGACGCTTCCGGGTGATGTCCGGCGAACTGTCGACTGGTCGGGAACGGTGTCCTACCGTCGGTCGGATGAAGCTCGAACTGCGGCACCTGCGGGTCGTCTGCGCGATCGCGGACGCGGGCAGCCTGTCGAAGGCGTCCTCCCTCTTAGGCCTGGCGCAACCCGCCCTCACGGCCCAGCTGCACCGGATCGAAGCGCTGCTCGGCGGCAAGCTGTTCGAGCGCGACCACAAGGGCGCCCGCGCCACCGCGCTGGGCGAACTCGTGCTGGAACGGGCCCGCGTGCTGCTGCCCGCGTTCTCCCGCCTGCAGGAGGACGCCCTGCGCCTGGCGGACGACAACGTGCCCGGCGACCGGTACCGCGTCGGCGCCGTCAACGGGCCGATGCTCGGCGGGCTCGTGCACCGGCTGACCGAGGCGCACCCCGGCGCGCACGTCTCCACCCAGGTGTCCTGGTCCGGCACCGAGCTGTCCGCCATGGTCGCCGCGGGCCGGCTCGACTACGTGCTCGTCGGCGTGTGCGGCGACGCGCCGCCGCCGTCCGAGCACGGGCTGACCTGGAACGTGATCGCGGTCGACCCGGTGTTCGTGCTGCTGCCCGAAGACCACCCGTTCACGCTGCTCGACGAGGTGGAGCTGGGTGCGCTGCACGACGCGCAGTGGGCGGTGACGCCCGGCGACGGCTGCTTCGGCGACTGCTTCGTGGCCGCGTGCAGCCGAGCCGGCTTCACCCCGCGCACCATGTACGAGGTCGACATCAACAGCTGCATCGACCTGGCCGCGTCCGGCGACGCGGTGGCGCTGTGCCAGCCCACGTTCCGCCGCACGCCGGGCCTGGTCGCGATGCCGCTGGCGGGCGCGCCGCTGCGGTGGCGGCACCTGATCGGCTGGAACCCGGAGGGACCGGCCGCCGCGTTCGGCCCGCAGGTGCTGCGGTACGCCGCCGAGGCCTACCGGGAGACCGCCGAGCGCAACCCGCGCTACGCGGCCTGGCTGCCGGCGCACCCCGAGTACGGCACCGTGCCGCACCACGCCGCGGTCTGACCACCGGGGCTCACGCGTCGGCCGGACCGCGCGGTTTGCCGGCGACGTTCGGCCGCCGCACGCCCTCGACCTCCACGCACAGCCCGAACACCCGGTCCCGGCCGGTCCAGCCGTTGACCCCGCCGCGGTTGTCGCCGATCCGCACCCGGTTGCCCCGCAGCGCGGTGGCCATCACTGGTTCTTATGACCCAACCGGTATTACCGCGACCGGGCCGGCGGACCTACTTTCACGGGGCATCCCTGCCTCCTTCGAGGAGAACCCCATGTCAGCACCGTGGAAACCGGCTCTGTGGAGACCGTTGGCGCTCGCCGCGGCCCTCGTCGCGGCCGGGACCCTGTCCCCGACCGCCCAGGCCGCGCCGGCCGACCAGGGCGCGGAGGTCCTGGCCGCCATCCAACGAGACCTCGGGCTGGACGCCGACCAGGCGCGCGCCCGCTTGGCGTCCGACGAACGCGCCGCCGCCACCGCGCACGGCTTGCGCAAGCGGCTCGACACCCGGTTCGGCGGCGCCTGGATCGACTCCTCCGGCACGCTCACCGTCGGCGTCACCCGTCCGTCCGATGTGGACCGCGGGGTGCGGGTGAAGCTCGTCCAGCGCAGCGAGGCCGACCTCGACGCGGTGAAGTCCGCCTTGGACGCCAACGCGACCAAGGCGCCCCGGTCCGTCCCCGGCTGGTACGTCGACCTGCCCACCAACACCGTGGTGGTCAAGCACAGCCCGGCGAGCCCGCCGCCGCACGCGCGTTCGTCGCGTCGTCCGGCGTCGCCGCCGCGGCCGTGCGGTACGTCGCCACCACCGAGTCGCCCCGACCGCTGATCGACGTGATCGGCGGCAACGCGTACACCATCGGCAGCGGCACGCGCTGCTCGGTCGGCTTCTCCGTGACCGGCGGGTTCGTCACCGCCGGGCACTGCGGCGCGACCGGCGCGTCCACCTCGAACCCGAGCGGCACGTTCCGCGGCTCCAGCTTCCCCGGCAACGACTACGCGTGGGTGCAGGTCGCGGCGGGCAACACCCCGCGCGGGCTGGTCAACAACTACTCCGGCGGCACGGTGGCCGTCTCGGGCTCGCAGGACGCGCCCGTCGGTGCGGCGGTGTGCCGCTCCGGCTCCACCACCGGCTGGCACTGCGGCACGATCCAGGCCCGCAACTCGTCGGTCAGCTACCCGCAGGGCACCGTCAGCGGCCTCATCCAGACCACGGTGTGCGCGGAGCCCGGCGACTCGGGCGGCTCCCTGCTCGCCGGCACGCAGGCCCAGGGCGTGACGTCCGGCGGGTCGGGCAACTGCCGCACCGGCGGCACCACGTACTTCCAGCCGGTCAACGAGATCCTGCAGACCTACGGCCTCACCCTGGTCACGTCCGGCGGCGGCGACCCGAACCCGCCGACCGGCTGCCAGGGCTCCGAGACCACGCACACCGGTTCGCTGGCCGCGGGCGGGCAGGCGTACCAGCCGAACAACAGCTACTACCAGTCCACGGTGTCCGGCGCGCACGTCGGCTGCCTGGTCGGGCCGAGCGGCGCCGACTTCGACCTCTACCTCCAGAAGTGGAACGGCAGCGCCTGGGCCGTCGTGGCCAAGGGCGACAGCCCCGGCGCGAACGAGACCGTCAACTACAACGGCACGCCCGGCTACTACCGCTACCGCGTCCACGCCTACAGCGGGTCCGGCGGCTACACGCTGGGCGTCACGAACCCCTAGCCACCGGGGGATCGGAACCGTCGCGGGTCCGTGTCGCGTCTCCCACGACACGGCCTCGCGACGGGTCACCGGTTCGATCACTCGGTGGTGCGGCGGTCGTACTCGATCGAGTGGGGCGGCCGCACGGAGAGTCAGTCACCTGATCGAGCGGCTCAGGGAAGGTGTGGTTCGGGCCGATGCCATAGGGGTCACTTGCAGGTCCCCAACCAGGTTAGGAAAACCGTGTCCGGAAACCGCACGCGCGGACTTCTGCGTGCCGCCGCCCTGCTCGCCGTCGGCGCCTCGCCGCTGCTCGCGTCCGCCGCGAACGCCGTGGAAGCGCCCACCGACATCGTGGACGGCACGATCGGCCACGCGCCCGAGGTGGGTGTCGAGTCCGCCAAGCCCGTCACCGAAATCGTCGAGGGCCAGGCCGTGAAGCTGCCCGCCCCGATGCCGGTCGCCGCACCCGTGGTCGAGGCGCCGGAGGTCGCCGCGCCCGCCGCGCTGAAGGCGCCGGCCAAGCCGGGGCTGCCCATGCTGGGCGACGTCCTCGCGGCCAAGGCCCGCAGCCTGACGCCCGCCCCGCAGGTGCCGGGCGTGCCGTCCCTGCCGGGCGCCCCCGCCCTGCCCGGTGCTCCCACCCTGCCGGGCGCTCCGACCCTGCCGGGTCTGGGCCAGCTGCCGGCGCTGGGCTGATCGACTAGGTCGCCGGAGTGGGCGGGCGGGGCAGCTGAGGGTCCCGCTCGCCCATCTCCTGCACGAGCAGCGCCACGTACAGCGAGAGCACCGACTCCGGGTCCTCCAAGGACACCCCGAGCACCTGCTCGATCCGGCTCAACTGCTGGTAGTACGCGGTTCGCGAGAGGTGCGCGGCCGCCGCCGCGGCGGACTTGTTGCCGCCGTGCTCGCAGAAGCACCGCAGCAGCTCCACCAGCCGGCTGCCCTGGTTGCCGTCCCGCGCCAGCAGCGGCCCCAGCTCCCGGTCCGCGAACGCCAGCACCCGCTCGTCGTCGCGCAGCAGGTGCAGCAGCCCGCGCAGCCGCACGTCGTCCAGCCGGTGGTACAGCCCCGTTCCGGGCGACCGCAGCGCCGCGCCGGCCACGTGCGCCGCCTCGCCCAACGACCGCCGCACGTCCGGCAGCGCCGTCACCGTCGTCCCCACCGCCACCACCACGGGCAGCGCGTGCTGCGTCGCCGCCGCCCGCCGGTGCACCTCCCGCGCGAGCCGGCGCAGCACGCCGTCCAGCGCGGCCTGCGGCGGCAGCGACAGCAACGCCCGCACGCTCGTGTCGTCCACGACGCCGACCAGCGCGGGCACGGTGACGCGACGGGCCGCCAACGCCGTCGCCTCGGCGAGGTCGCGCAACACCTCCTGCGACGCCAGCGCCTGCGCGGGCGCGGCGGCCGTGCCGGGGCGGATCGCGACACCGACGAGCTGCCGCCGTTCCAGCGGCACGCCGAGCGCCGCGGCCCGCGTCGGCAGGTCGTGCGGCGGCTGCCCGAGCAGCTGGGTGAGCAGCGTCCGGTGGGTCTGCCGCTCCAGCGACTCGCGGTCCCGCGCCACGAGCCGGTGCACGGCGAGCGCGGACGCCGCGCGTTCGGCGACCACGACGTGCCGGTGCGGCGGCGGGTCGGGGGAGACCATGACGAGCCGGCCCCAGTCCGCGCCCCGCGCCCCGACCACCGTCACCAGCCAGCCCGCCTGCGCGTGGTAGGCCGTCCGCTCCGACACGGCGACCGCCCGTGACCGCTGCCCCCAGTCGGCGAGCAGCGCGGTCGGGTCCTGTCCCGCCGCGTCGTAGGCGAGCACCTCGTGCCCCAGCGTCTCCAGCACCACGGGCAGCCCGGCGGTCCGGGCCACCTCGCGCAGCACCTCGGCGGGCTCGGCGCCGGCCACGGTGAGCGCGGTGAACGCCTCGTGCACCTGCTCGGCCGCCCGGAGCTCGGCGAGCTGGGCGTCCACGATCAGCGACACGACGGCCTCGGTCACGGACACGAACCGGGTCTCCCGCGCGAGTGTGACGAGCGGCAGGCCGTGCTGCTCGGCGGCGGCCACGAGCGCGCCGGGCACCTGGTCGCTCCACCGCCGCACCAGCTCGACGACCAGCCCGGACGCCCCGACGGACGCCAGGTCGGCGACGTACCGCCGCAGCCCGTCCGGGTCGTCGGGCAGCGCGATCCCGGTGGTCAGCACCAGTTCGCCGCCGCGCAGCAGGTGCGCGATGTCGGCCACCTCGGCGACGTGGACCCAGCGCACCCGCCGGCCCATCCCGGCCGCGCCGGCGACGACCGTGGGCTCCCCGCGCCGGACCACGGGCAGGGCGAGCGCTTCCGCGACCGTGGGGTACATGGACACAACGTAATGCGCGGAGCCGGAAAGCGGTACAGGTTGTGCATGGCGGGGCGGGGCGACGCCGACCAGACTCCTGGGTGGTGCGGGACCGACGACCGGAGGACGCGATGGGACACGAGGAGTTGCTGGCCAGGCACCGCGCGGTGATGCCCGACTGGATGGCCCTCTACTACGAGCGGCCGATCGAGCTGGCGAGCGCGAGCGGGCGCCGGGTGACGGACCGCGAGGGCCGTACCTACCTCGACTTCTTCGCCGGCATCCTGACCAACGCGATCGGCTACGACGTCGCCGAGATCTCCGACGCGATCCGCGCCCAGCTCGACACCGGCGTGCTGCACAGCTCCACGCTGTACCTGATCCGCTCGCAGGTCGAGCTGGCGGAGAAGATCGCCGAGCTGTCCGGCATCCCGGACGCCAAGGTGTTCTTCACCAACTCCGGCACCGAGGCCAACGAGACGGCGCTCATGCTGGCCACCCAGTTCCGGCGCAGCGACCAGGTCCTCGCGCTGCGCAACTCCTACCACGGCCGCGCCTTCGCCACGGTGGCGATCACCGGCAACCGCGGCTGGTCGGCGTCCTCGCTGAGCCCGGTCAAGGTGAGCTGGGTGCACGGCGGCTACCGGTTCCGCAGCCCGTTCCGGGACCTGTCCGACGCCGACTACGTCAAGGCGTGCGTGGCGGACCTGCGCGAGGTCATCGAGACGACCACGGCCGGTGACGTGGCGTGCATGATCGCCGAGCCGATCCAGGGCGTCGGCGGGTTCTCCTCGCCGCCCGACGGGCTGTTCGCCGCGTTCAAGGAGGTGCTGGACGAGTACGGCATCCTCTTCGTCTCCGACGAGGTGCAGACCGGCTGGGGCCGCACCGGAGAGCACTTCTGGGGCATCCAGGCGCACGGCGTGACGCCGGACGCGATGACGTTCGCGAAGGGCCTGGGCAACGGGCTGGCGATCGGCGGCGTGGTGGCGCGCGGCGACCTGATGGACTGCCTCACGGCCCACTCGCTGTCGACGTTCGGCGGGAACCCGATCGCCACCACCGGCGCCCTGGCCACGTTGGACTACCTGCTCGACCACGACCTCCAGGCCAACGCCGCCAAGCTCGGCGACCGGCTGATCGGCGGGCTGCGGTCCGTCGCGGCGGACCGGCCGGCGGTGGGCGACGTGCGCGGCAAGGGCCTCATGGTCGGCGTCGAGCTGGTCGGCGCGGACGGCGCGCCGGACCCGGCGAAGGCGGTCGCGGTGCTGGAGGGCGCGCGGGAACGAGGTCTGCTCGTGGGCAAGGGCGGCCTGTACGGGAACGTGATCCGCCTCGCGCCGCCGATGACGGTGACCGAGGACGAGGTCGAAGAGGCGTTGGGAATCCTGGAGGACGTCCTGTGAGCGATGTGCGGATCACCCCCAAGCGGATCGGGCACTGGATCGGCGGCAAGCCGTGGACGGGCGACAGCGCGCGCTCCGGCGACGTGTACGACCCGGCGACCGGGCAGGTGGCGGCGCGGGTCGACTTCGCCGACGAGTCCACAGTGGACGAGGCGGTGGGGAGCGCGCGCGAGGCGTTCACGTCGTGGCGGAACGCGTCGCTGGCCCAGCGGTCCACGGTGATGTTCGCGTTCCGCGAGCTGCTGAACGCCCGCAAGGGCGAGCTGACCGCGATCGTCACCGCCGAGCACGGCAAGGTGCTGTCCGACGCGGCGGGCGAGGTGCAGCGAGGGCTGGAGGCAGTGGAGTTCGCGTGCGGCATCCCGCACCTGCTCAAGGGCGGGTTCAGCGAGAACGCGTCCACCAGGGTGGACGTGTACTCGATGCAGCAGCCGCTCGGCGTGGTCGGCGTGATCTCGCCGTTCAACTTCCCCGCGATGGTGCCGCTGTGGTTCGTGCCGAACGCGATCGCGTGCGGCAACGCGGTGGTGCTGAAGCCGTCGGAGAAGGACCCGTCGGCGGCGAACTTCATCGCGGAGCTGTTCGCCGAGGCGGGGTTGCCGGACGGCGTGCTGAACGTCGTGCACGGCGACAAGGTCGCGGTGGACCGCATCTTGGAGCACCCGGACGTGAAGGCGGTGTCGTTCGTGGGGTCGACGCCGATCGCGCGGTACGTCTACGAGACCGGCACCCGGCACGGCAAGCGCGTGCAGGCCCTGGGCGGCGCGAAGAACCACATGGTCGTGCTGCCGGACGCGGACCTCGACCTGGCGGCGGACGCGGCGGTGTCGGCGGGGTTCGGCTCGGCGGGGGAGCGGTGCATGGCCATCTCGGTCGTGGTCGCGGTGGACCCCGTCGGCGACGAGCTCGTCGCCAAGATCACCGACCGCATCAACGACCTGCACGTCGGCGACGGCCGCCGTCCGGGCTGCGAGATGGGACCGCTGGTGACGGGCGCGCACCGCGACCGCGTCCGGACCTACGTGGAGAACGGCACGGCGGAGGGCGCGTCGCTGGTCGTGGACGGCCGGTCGCACGCGATCGACGGCGAGGCGGACGGGTTCTGGCTCGGCCCGACGCTGTTCGACCACGTCGGCACGGACATGGCGCTCTACCGCGACGAGATCTTCGGCCCGGTGCTGTCGGTGCTGCGCGTGGCGACGTACGACGACGCGCTCGACGTGGTCAACGGCAACCCGTACGGCAACGGCACGGCGATCTTCACCAACGACGGCGGCGCGGCGCGGCGGTTCCAGAACGAGGTCGAGGTCGGCATGGTGGGCGTGAACGTGCCGATCCCGGTGCCCGTGGCCTACTACTCGTTCGGCGGGTGGAAGGACTCCCTGTTCGGCGACTCGCACGCGTACGGGCCGGAGGGCATCCACTTCTTCACCCGCACCAAGGTCGTCACGAGTCGGTGGCTGGACCCGTCGCACGGCGGGGTCAACCTCGGGTTCCCGCAGAACACCTGAGCCGGGCGCGCGGCCCCGGCCGGTCGGGCGACCCCCGAGCGGCCGCGGTCGTGATCGCCTCGACGGGGACCGGGCCGGTGGGGTCGCCCCGGCCCGGTTCGCCCCGTCACCGCTACCTGGCCTGGGCCGCCAGCGACTGGGGGAGCAGGTCGTATCGGCTGAACCGGCGGGTGTACGTGCCGGTGCCGGACGTCAGCGACCGCAGCTCCACCGCGTACCGGAGCAGTTCCGTGGCGGGCACCTCGGCGCGGATCACCGTGTAGCCGGGGCTGTCCGCCTCGGTGCCGAGCACCCGGCCGCGGCGGCCGGACAGGTCGCCCAGCACGGTGCCGAGGTGGTCGTCCGGCAGCCGCACGGTCACCTCGTCCACCGGTTCCAGCAACGCGGTGCGGCCGTTCGCGGCGGCGTCCTTCAGCGCCAGCGAACCGGCGGTCTGGAACGCGGCGTCCGACGAGTCCACCGAGTGCGCCTTGCCGTCGACGAGCGTGACGCGGACGTCCACCACCGGGTGACCGCCCTGCAGGCCGCGTGCCAGTTGGGCGCGCACGCCCTTCTCGACGCTCGGGATGAACTGGTTGGGGATCGCGCCGCCGACGATCCGGTCCACGAACTCGAAGCCCGACCCGCGCGGCAGCGGCTCGACCACGATGTCGCACACCGCGTACTGGCCGTGCCCGCCGGACTGCTTCACGTGCCGCCCGTGGCCCTTGGCCGGGCCGACGAACGTCTCGCGCAACGCCACCCGCACCGGCTCGGTGTCGACCTCCGCGCCACCGGCCCGCAACCGGGCCAGCACGACGTCCGCGTGCGCCTCGCCCATGCACCACAGCACCAGCTGGTGGGTCTCCGCGTTGCGCTCCAGCCGCAACGTCGGGTCGCCCGCCACCAGCTTGCCGAGGTTGCGGGCCAGGTTGTCCTCGTCGCTGCGGCTGCGCGGGACGACGGCGACCGGCAGCAGCGGTTCCGGCATCTCCCACGGCGCCACCAGCAGCGGCTTGTCGGGCGCGGACACCGTGTCGCCGGTCTCGGCGGACCCGAGCTTGGTCAACGCGCACAGGTCGCCGGCCACGCAGTACGGCACCTCGCGCAGGTTCGCGCCGAGCGGCGAGTAGACGTGCGCGACCCGTTCGTCGACGTCGTGGTCCTCGTGGCCGCGGTCGGCCATGCCGTGACCCGACACGTGCACCGGCCGTTCGGGGCGCAGCGTCCCGGAGAACACGCGGACCAGCGACACGCGGCCCACGTACGAGTCGACGGCGGTGCGCACGACCTCGGCGACCAGCGGGCCGTTCGGGTCGGCCTCCAGGCGGGGCTGCGGGATGCCGTCCACGCCGGTCACCTCGGGCAGGGGGTGTTCCAGCGGGGAGGGGAACGCGCGGGCGATGCCGTCGAGCAGTTCCGGCAGGCCGAGGCCGGTCAGCGCGCACACCGGCATCACCGGGTGGAACGAGCCGCGCGCGACCGCCGTCTCCAGGTCCGCGATGAGCGTCGCCTGGTCGATGTCCTCGCCGCCGAGGTAGCGGTCCATCAGCGTCTCGTCCTCGCTCTCCGCGATGATCCCCTCGATGAGCGCGTTGCGCTGCTCCTCGTACCGGGGGTCGTCGGTGGTGAGCAGGCCGACCAGGCCGCCGTCGTCGCCGGGCAGGTACAGCGGCACCACACCCGCGCCGAACGCGGCCTGGCAGGCGGCGATCTCGGTGGGCACGTCGGCGCGCTGGTGGTCCGTGCGGGCGATCACGACCGCGCGCGGCATGCCGACCGCCGCGCACTCCTCCCACAGCGCCACCGTGGCCGGGTCCACGCCTTCCGCCGCGCTGACCACGAACAACGCCGCGTCGGCCGCGCGCAGGCCGGCCCGGAGCTCGCCGACGAAGTCCGCGTAACCGGGCGTGTCGATGAGGTTGATCTTGATGTCGCCGTGCCGGATCGGGGCGACGGCGAGGCCGACGGACCGCTGCTGGCGGACAGCCGCCGGATCGTGGTCGCACACCGTGTTGCCCTCGGTGACCGAACCGGCCCGGGTCAGCACACCGGTGCTGGCGAGCAGGGCCTCGGCGAGCGTCGTCTTGCCGGAGCCGGACGGGCCGACCAGCACGACGTTGCGGACCTTGGCCGGGTCGTCCACAGCGACCGCGCCTGCCGAGTGGCCGTTGTCGGAGTGTTTGCTGCCCATTGGGACCACCCTCCACAAGTGTTTAGTGTCCGATCTCACACCCGTGCGACCTGCGGGACAACCCCAACCGGCCACACCCAACCCGGCAGGAGGAACGGGGGTGGTGTGCGCCACCAGGGCCGCGGCGGTCCGTCGGGCCGGTGGTTGTGGCAAGGGGTGGCGTAGGCCACTACCTGCGGCGGGAGTGGAAGTGGCCTGCCGAGAACGGGCGTGAGTGGCATGCCTCGGCGGTCCACGTCGGCCTTACCATGGGTGGTGTTGGTCCTCCACTTCGAGAAAGGTTGGTCGTGACCACTTCACCCGACGCCGGCACCCAGGTCACCGGCACTTCCCGCGTCAAGCGGGGCATGGCGGAGATGCTCAAGGGCGGCGTGATCATGGACGTGGTCAACGCCGAGCAGGCCAAGATCGCCGAGGACGCGGGCGCCGTCGCCGTCATGGCGCTGGAGCGCGTCCCCGCCGACATCCGCGCGCAGGGCGGCGTGTCCCGGATGAGCGACCCGGACATGATCGACGGCATCATCAACGCGGTGTCGATCCCGGTGATGGCCAAGGCGCGGATCGGCCACTTCGTCGAGGCGCAGGTCCTCCAGTCGCTCGGCGTGGACTACATCGACGAGTCCGAGGTGCTGACCCCGGCGGACTACGCGAACCACATCGACAAGTGGCAGTTCACCGTGCCGTTCGTGTGCGGTGCGACCAACCTGGGCGAGGCGCTGCGCCGCATCACCGAGGGCGCGGCGATGATCCGCTCCAAGGGTGAGGCCGGCACCGGCGACGTCTCCAACGCCACTACCCACATGCGCAAGATCCGCGCCGAGATCCTGCGGCTGCAGAACCTCCCCACCGACGAGCTGTACGTCGCGGCGAAGGAGCTCCAGGCCCCGTACGAGCTGGTCCGCGAGGTCGCCGAGGCCGGCAAGCTGCCGGTCGTCCTGTTCACCGCGGGCGGCATCGCGACCCCCGCCGACGCGGCGATGATGATGCAGCTCGGCGCCGAGGGCGTGTTCGTCGGGTCGGGCATCTTCAAGTCCGGCAACCCGGCGCAGCGCGCCGAGGCGATCGTGAAGGCGACCACGTTCTACGACGACCCGGACGTCATCGCCAAGGTCTCGCGCGGCCTGGGCGAGGCGATGGTCGGCATCAACGTGGACGAGATCCCCGAGCCCCACCGCCTGGCCGAGCGCGGCTGGTAGACCTCCGCTCGTGACGCCCGCGGCCCGCCGGACCCCCGGCGGGCCGCGGGCGTCCGTTCAGGAGACCGGGTAGACCTCGATGTCGACCTTGTGGCCGTGAGATCCCGCGAGCTTCGCGTCGCAGGTGATGAGCGGCACGTCGAGCTGCTCGGCGAGAGCGACGTACTGCGCGTCGTAGGCGCTGAGCGAGTCGCACAGCTCCCACGCCCGATCGATGAGGGCGCGGTGCCCGGTGGTGGCGATCGGGGCCCTGGCCAACCACCACGCCGCCCGGTTGGCCTGGGCGCGGCCCACCGCGTCGACTCGCGCCCGTCGGCGCAACACGTTGAGCACTTCGCAGATGATCAAGTCCGGCGCGGCGAGTTCGCTTGCCAGGACGCGACGACGGAGTGGCTGCACGGGCTCGGCGCCGATCATTGCCTCGATCAGGGCCGAGGCGTCGATCACGACCGTCGCCACAGGTGCCTGTACAACTCGTTGTGGCGGGCCTCGTCTTCGGCCCGGCACGCGGCCAGGATCGCGACCGCGTTCGACGGCTCGCCTCGGAACAGGTCGAGGTCCGACATGACCTCCGCCATGGTCGGCCCGTCGGCGAACTCGGCCTGTCGCTGCTCGATCTGCGCGCGAAGACCGAAGACGTTGTCGTCGGGGTCCGGTTCGTCGGCCACGTGGTCCAGATTAGTCGCGGGGTGCGACATTCGCGGCCACCTCCTCTGTTGTCATGCAAGATCCATCGGCCGACCGGCCCGCCGGCTGGATCGCTCGAACGCGTGTTCTAGACGTGCTCCGAGACCAGCAGGGCGACGGTTCCCCGTTCGAGTGCCTGGGCCGTGTGCGGGACGTCGCCGGGGTACAGGAGGTAGTCGCCGGGGCCCAGTTCGACCGGCTCGCCCTGCGGCCCCGCGAGCATGCGGCCGGAGCTGACGATCACGTGTTCCACGGTCCCCGGCATGTGCGGTTCGGATTCGCGGGCCGGGCCGGGTTCGAGGTGGAGCAGGTAGATGTCGCGCCGGGCGCCCGGCGGGCACGACGCGAGCAGGGTCGCGGTGTAGTGGGCGCGTTCCGAGTAGATCGCCGGGCCCTCCCCGGCACGGATGACGCGGACGCGCGGGGTGGGCGGGTCGACCAGGCGGGAGAACGGCACGCCCAGCGCGACCCCGAGCGCCCACAGGGTCTCGACGCTGGGGTTCCCGCTGCCGGACTCGAGCTGGGACAGCGTCGACTTCGCGATCCCGGCCCGCTTGGCCAGTTCGCTCAACGACAGGCCCGCGCGGTCGCGCTCGCGGCGGAGCGAGGCGGCGATGACGTCGAGCGGCGCCCCTGTGTTCGACATGACAGTCCAATCGTTCGGCTTGACGAACACTTCCGATGTGTTCATCGTAGAAGACGATGCGTTCGACATGGCGAACCCCGGACTCCGAGCTGCTGCGTGACGTCGCCGCGGTGGCGGCCGGCGCTGCCGTCAGCGGCGCCTCCTTCGGTGCGATCTCCACCGGCGCGGGACTGCCGTGGTGGCTGCCCGTGGTGATGTCGTTGCTGGTCTTCGCGGGCGGCGCGCAGTTCATGGCGGTCGGCGTGGTCGCCGCCGGCGGCAGCCCGGCCGCCGCGGTGCTCGCCGGGCTCCTGCTCAACGTCCGCCACCTGCCGTTCGGCCTGGCGGTCGGCGACGTGCTCGGCAAGGGCCTGGTCCAGCGGCTCGTGGGCAGCCACCTGCTGATCGACGAGACCACGGCGTTCGCGCTCGCCCAGAGCGACCCGCGCAAGGCCAAGGCCGCCTACTGGTCGTGCGGCGTCGCCCTGTTCGTCGCCTGGAACCTCGCCGTGGTCGCGGGCGCGCTCGTGGGCCAGAACATCGGCGACCCGAACGCCTTCGGGCTGGACGCCGCGTTCCCCGCCGCGCTCCTCGCCCTCCTGCTCCCCGCGCTCAAGGACAAGGCCACCCGGCACGCCGCGCTGCTCGGCGCGGCCATCGCACTGGCCGCGACGCCGTTCCTGCCGGCGGGCGTCCCGGTCCTGGTCGCGCTGGGCGGCTTGGTGATCACCGCACGGCAGAAGGCGCCCGCATGACGTTGACCGCCGTCCTGGTGCTCGCCGCGGGCACCTACGCGTTCCGCCTCGCCGGACCGCTGCTGCGCGACCGGCTGACGCTCTCCGACCGGGTCAAGCTGATGATGTCCACCTCCGCGACGATCCTGCTGTTCGCGCTGGTGGCGACCGCGTCGCTGGCCAAGGGGCAGGCCTTCGCGGGTTTCGCGCTGCCGATCGGGGTGCTGGTCGGCGGGGTCGCGGCCTGGCGCAAGGCGCCGTTCGTGGTGGTGGTCGTGCTGGCCGCCGTCACCACCGCGGGCCTGCGGCTCGCCGGAGTCTCCTAGAAGACCGCCGCCCACCGGTCGCGACCTGGTTCACGAAGAGCCGGGCATGCGCGACACGGCGGGCGGAGGCGTCTACAGGTAGTCGCTGAGCCTGCTCGCCAGCCCGGCCCGGTCCCGCGCGCCACCCGGGTCCGGTTCGGGGCCGCCCGTCTTGCCCGCCAGCACGTCGTCCACGAACCGCGCCACCACGTCCGGCGGCGGCACGAGGGGAAGACCCAGGTGGGCCACGACGACCGGCGCCTCGGCCGGGTCGGTCTCGACCGCGATCGACCAGCCGCGCTCCTCGTTCCACAACAGCATCAGGTCGCGCCCCGGACCCTCGGCCAGACCGAGGTAGGCGGTGGCGGTGTCGCTGACCTCGAACTCGGTGCCCTCCGGCGGGACGCCGACTTCCTCGGCCACCGCCTTCACGTACCGGGCCAGGCCTTGGCTGATCACCGCACTGTTATCCATACCTCTCATTCTGGACCTTTCCGGCGGCGATCGGCGCCACCAGCCACGACTCCGGGATGCCGAACGCGTCGACCAGGGCCCTCGCGTGCGGTCGCAACCGGCCGCACAGCTCGTTCACGGCCTGTGACACCGCCTTCGACCGCTGGGGCGACAAGCGGCCGTGCTCCAGGAACCACGCCCGGTCCGCCTCGATGGTGCTCAACGCGTATAGGTCGCACACCTGGTCCAGCAGGGCGGTCGCCTCAGGGTCGCCGCACCGGTCCACCGCCGCCACGAACGCCTCCAGCACCACCCGGTCCACGTGGACGCGAGCGGCGTGCAGCACGTGGTCCTGAGCGGCGTTGAAGACGTCGAACGCGTTGTCCTTGGACGCCCTGCGCAACCGCCGCGCCAGGCCCTCCAGCACGTGCTTCTCGCGGTCCTCGAACTGCCGGAGCTGCCAGCCGCGGTCCAGCAGCGCGTCCGAGCTGCCCGACACCAGCCGGTCGATGATCGCCCGCGCGGCCGTCCGCTCGATCACCACGCCCACCGCCTGGTCGGCCACGAACCGCACCATGCCCCACGGGTCGAGGTCGCCGACGTGGTCGCGGTAGCTGGTGAGCAGGCCCTTCGCGACCAGCTGCAGCAGCACGGTGTTGTCGCCCTCGAACGTGGTGAACACGTCGGTGTCGGCCTTCAGCCCGGCGATCAGGTTCTCCGACAGGTACCCGGCCCCGCCGCACGCCTCGCGGCACGTCTGGATGGTCCGCGTGGCGTGCCACGTGGCCACGGCCTTCAGCCCGGCGGCCCGCGACTCCAGTTCCCGCTGCGCCCGGTCGTCGCCGACGTCGTGCAGCGCGGACACCAGCTCCTCCTGCGCGAAGTGCAGCGCGTACGACGTGGCCAGCGCGGGCAGCAGCCGCCGCTGGTGGGCCAGGTAGTCGAGCACCACGACCTCGTCGCCGCCGTCCGGCCGGGTGAACTGCCGCCGCGCGTCGCCGTACCGGATCGCCAGCGCCAACGCCTTCTTGGTCGCGCTGCCCGCCCCGCCCGCCACGCTGATCCGGCCGCGCACCAGGGTGCCGAGCATGGTGAAGAACCGGCGGCCCTCGCCCTCGATCGGGCTGGAGTAGGCGCCGTCCGGAGCGACGTCGCCGTACCGGTTGAGCAGGTTCGCCCGCGGCACGCGGACGTGGTCGAACCACAGGCGTCCGTTGTCCACGCCGTTCAGGCCGGCCTTCGGCCCGCAGTCCTCGATCCGCACGCCCGGCATCGGCGCGCCGTCCGCGTCCCGGACGGGCACGAGCACCGCGTGCACGCCGTGCGTCGCACCGCCTGTCACGAGCTGCGCGAACACCACGGCCATGCGTCCGTCGCGGGCCGCGTTGCCGATGTAGTCCTTGCGCGCCGACGGGTCCGGCGTGTGGACCACGAACTCCTCGGTCGACGGGTCGTAGGTCGCCGTGGTCCGCAGGTTCTGGACGTCAGACCCGTGCCCGGTCTCGGTCATGGCGAAGCAGCCCGGGAGGTCCAGGTCCATGATCGCGCGGAGGTACCGGTCGTGGTGCTCGGCCGTGCCGAGCGCCTGCACCGCGCCGCCGAACAGGCCCCACTGCACGCCCGCCTTCACCATCAGCGACAGGTCGCCGAACCCCAGCACCTCGAACGCGACCACGGAGCCGCCGACGTCGTCCCGGCCGCCGTGCCCGGTCGGGAACCCGATCAGCGGGTGGCCGCCGTCCGCCAGCGCGCGCATCTGCTCCGAGACCCAGGCGCGGTACTCCTCGCGCCCCAGCTCGCCGGGCGGCTGCAGACCGGCGAGCAGGTCGAGCGACCCGCGGCGCAACGACGCCCACCGGCCGTCGAGCAGGTCGCGCAACGCCTCGGTCCGCTTGTCGACTTCGCCCGTGGTGATCCCCATGCTCTTTGTTAACACAGGTTCACGGCGGGGGCGCGACAACGGCACCGCCCCACCCGCGCCGACGCCGTGTGCGATGCCGACGTGGGGCAGGGGCAAGGTCCGACGCTCGCAGGGGCAACGTCAGACACCTCACGAACATGACGGTCCGTGACGATGGACTGATCGGTGTAACGCGGGCACCACGGTGGGGCGACCCACAGAGTGGCGTCTGTCACACCTGGAGGCAAGCCATGCCCTTCCGTCCCCGCCGCAGGCGGATCGCCGTCACCGCCGCTCTCGTCCTGACGGCACCACTGCTCGTGGTCGGCCCGGCCACCGCCGACCCGAACAACAACTCACCGGCCAAGCTCACCAAGGCCGTCACGCTCGACGGGGTGCTGCGGCACCTCGACGCGTTCCAGGCCATCGCCGACGAGCACGGCGACCGCGCCGCGGGCCGTCCCGGCTACCGGGCGTCGGTGGACTACGTCGTCGACACCCTCACCGCCGCGGGCTACGACCCCGCCGTGCAGGCGTTCGACTTCCCCTACACCGAGGAGCGGTCCGAGCTCGAACAGCTCGCCCCGACGCCGCGGACCTACGCGGTGGACCGGGACTTCACCCGCAACGGCTTCACGCCGACGTACCTGGGCGAGGCCACCGCGCCCGTCACGGCCGTGGACGTGGTCGTCCCGCCCGGCCCGAACCCGAACTCGAACAGCAGCGGTTGCGAGGCGTCCGACTTCGCGGGCTTCACCGCGGGCACCATCGCCCTGCTGCAGCGCGGCACCTGCGGGTTCGCCCAGAAGACCTTGAACGCCCAGGCCGCGGGCGCGTCCGGCGTGATCCTGTTCAACGAGGGCCAACCGGGCCGCACCGGCCTGTCCACGCCGATCGGCGACACGCCGGGCCTCGCGATCCCGGTCGTCTTCGCCACCTACGCGGTCGGCGCGGAACTGGCCGTCGGCGGGCCGCGCACGGTCCGGGTCAAGGTCGACTTCCTGTCCGAGACGCGCACCGCGTGGAACGTGTTCGCCGAGTCGGACGAGGGGATCGCCGACAACACCGTGATGGCGGGCGCCCACCTCGACGGCGTGCAGGACGGCGCCGGGATCAACGACAACGGCACCGGGTCCGCCGCGCTGCTGGAGGTCGCCGTCCGGATGGCCAAGGTGAAGACGAACAACCTGGTCCGGTTCGCCTGGTGGGGCGCGGAGGAGGAAGGGCTGCTCGGCTCGGAGCACTACGTCGCCACCCTGCCGCAGGCCGAGCGGGACCGCGTCGCGCTGTACCTGAACTTCGACATGGTCGGCTCGCCGAACTACTTCAACGGGATCTACGACGGCGACAACTCCAGCGGCACGGCCCCGCCCGGGTTCATCCCGCCCGGCTCGGCCGAGATCGAGGACGTGTTCGAGAAGTTCTACGCCGACCGCGGCCTGCCCGCGGAGGACACCGAGTTCTCCGGCCGGTCCGACTACGGCCCGTTCATCGCCGTCGGCATCCCGGCCGGCGGCCTGTTCACCGGCGCGGAAGGCGTGAAGACCGCCGACCAGGCCGCGCGGTACGGCGGGGTCGCGGGCGCCGCCTACGACCCGTGCTACCACCAGCCGTGCGACAGCAACACGCCCGTCGCCGACGGCGCGGACGCCGCCCTGTACGCGCAGCTGGACGCCGCCTACGACCTGCGCGGCAACGTCAACGCGGCGGCGCTGGACGTCAACGCCGACGCCATCGCCACCGCCGTGATCACGTTCGCCTTCGACACCTCGACCGTGAACGGGGTCCGCTCGCCGGGCAAGTCGCACGGCGCGGGCACGTCGTCGGTGCGGATCACCGCCTGACCGGGAGGCGGGCCGGGCGGGTCACCCGGTCCCGGCCCGCCACCGCTCGGTCACGACCACCGCTCGGTCACGACCACCGCTCGGTCACGACCACCGCTCGGTCACGACCACCGGTCGCGCGCGCCGTCACTGCCCGCCGGCGGCACGGTGTGCTTGCGGACGTGCTGGAACAGCAGGTTCGTCTGCACCTCGCTGACCTCGCGGCGGGTGGTGAAGCGGTCCAGCACGAGGCGTTGCAGGTGGGGCGTGTCGGCGACGGCCACGTGCACCAGGAAGTCCTCCGGCCCGGCCACGTGCGACATGGCCAGCACCTCCGGCAGCGACAGCACGTAGTCCATGAACGGCTCCACGATCGCCCGCGTGTGCGGCCGGACCCGGACCGCGATGATCGCCTGCACCGGCCGTCCGACCGCGGCCAGGTCGACCTCCGCGTGGTACCCGGTGATCACGCCGCGCTCGCGGAGGGACCGGTGCCGGACCACGCACGTCGACGCCGCCACGTTCACCCGGTCCGCCAGGTCCTTGTTGGGCAGCCGCGCGTCCTTCTGCAGCTCCCGGACGATCGCCGCGTCCACCGAATCCAGCACGTCGAAACCCTCCTCCAGCCGAACAGCCTGCGGAAGTCTGCGCCGACCACCGACGAGAAGTCCACGATTCGGGCATGACCCGGTTGCGAACGACGGCGGTGCACGGTGGGCGCGACGACCTCGCCGACCTGGGCGTGCACGCCCTTCCGATCGACCTGTCCACCACCTACCCCATCCCCGACCAGGCCGCGGGCGGCGAGGCGCTGCAGCACCTCGCCGAGGGCGCCGCGCACGCCACCTCGCCCGTCTACTCCCGGCTGCACAACCCCACCGTGGCCCGGTTCGAGCAGGCGCTGGCGGCGCTGGAGGGCACGTCGGCCGCCGTGGCGTTCGGCAGCGGCATGGCCGCCGTCACCGCCGTGGTGCAGGCGGCGTGCGTGCTGATCGGCAAGCCGCACGTGGTCGCGGTGCGGCCCCTTTACGGCGGCACCGACCACCTGCTGTCGTCCGGCCTGCTCGGCGTGCGCACCACGTACGCGGCGGCCGACCGGGTCGCCGACGCGATCACCCCGGAGACCGGGCTGGTGGTCGTCGAGACGCCGGCCAACCCCAACCTCGACCTCCTCGACATCGCCGCGGTCGTCGCGCAGGCCGGCGGCGTGCCCGTGGTCGTGGACAACACGTTCGCCACGCCCGTGCTCCAGAACCCCGCCGCGCTCGGCGCGACGTACGTGCTGCACTCGGGCACCAAGTACCTCGGCGGGCACGGCGACGTGCTCGGCGGCGTCGTGGCCTGCGCCGAGGAGCACGCCGGGCCGTTGCGCCAGGTCCGGATCATCACCGGCGCCGTGCTGCACCCGCTCGGCGGCTACCTCATGCACCGCGGCCTGGCCACGCTGCCGCTGCGCGTCGAGGCGGCCCAGCGCGGCGCGGTCGAGCTCGCCGCGCGGCTCGCCGACCACCCCGGCACCGGCCTGGTCCGGCACCCGAGCCTGCCCGGCGCGGACCCGGCCGGCCTGCTCGGCACGCAGATGCGCGGACCGGGCGCGATGCTCGCGTTCACCACCCGCGAGAACCCTGCCGCCGTCGTGCGCAGGCTGCGGCTCGTCACCCCGGCGGTGAGCCTCGGCTCGGTGGACACGCTGATCGAGCACCCGTCCGCGCTGACCCACCGGCTGGTGCCCGACGCCGAGCGCGAGGCGTCCGGCGTGCCCGCGAACCTGCTCCGCCTCAGCGTCGGCCTGGAAGACGTCGAGGACATTTGGGACGACCTCGACCAGGCCCTTCAGGGGCATTGTGAAGAGGGTTACATCAAGTCTTCCTCAAGCGATTTCCGGGAGTTGGCCGACAGCCACTAACGTTCCGCCGGCACGGTGTGAGCGGAGCGCGCGAAGTCGGCCGCCGTCGGATACCCCAATCGGGTTGTTCGGCTGCCGGACCTGCTACAACAGGTCATCGCCCGCCTCTGCCCGGCCGTGTCGAGAAGCCGGTGAACGCGAGGAATGCCGTGGTGCCCGCCGAAGTGGCGTGGCGCGATTCGGCATTCCGCACCGCCGACCGCCCATTCCCGTCCGCCGCCGACCCGCGGCGGGCCGGGCGCGTCGGGCGGATCGCGGCCCGGTTTCCCCCGGTGCTCGCCGCGCCCGTCCTCCGCGGTGCGGGCGAGCCGCCCGAGCCCGTCGTTCCACGGCCCACCAGGCCGGTGAACGGGTCGCGGCGCGCGACTGGCGCGCCGCGGGAAGACCGAACGGCCGGACGGGTGCCACGAGCACCCGTCCGGCCCGGTCACCTAGGCTGGTGGCAGTTCACCTAGGAGGAAACCCAGCCGTGTCCGTCGTCGGTGTCCTCGCCCTGCAGGGCGACGTCCGTGAACACCTCGTCGCGTTGGCCGAGGCCGACGTCCTGGCCCGCCCGATCCGCCGGCCGGAGGAGTTGGCCGAGGTCGACGGCGTGGTGCTGCCGGGCGGCGAGTCCACGACCATCAGCCGGCTGCTCGCCACGTTCGACCTGCTGGAGCCGCTGCGCGCGCGGATCAAGGAGGGCATGCCCGCCTACGGCTCGTGCGCCGGCATGATCCTCCTCGCCGACCGCGTCCTCGACGGCCGGCCCGACCAGCACCAGCTCGGCGGGCTCGACATCGTGGTGCGGCGCAACGCGTTCGGCAGGCAGGTGGACTCCTTCGAAGCGGAACTCGACTTCACCGACGTGGGCGAGGTGCACGCCGTGTTCATCCGCGCCCCGTGGGTGGAATCCGCCGGTTCGGACGTGGAAGTGCTCGCCCGGGTGCCCGAAACGGACGACGCGGGAGAGGCCGCCGGTAGGATCGTCGCGGTTCGGCAGGGGCACGTGCTCGCCACCTCGTTCCACCCGGAACTGACCGGTGACGGGCGAGTGCACCGCCTTTTCGTGGACATGGTCCGTGCCGCGGGCTGAGTATTCGACGGAGGAGAAATGAGCGGCCACTCAAAGTGGGCGACCACCAAGCACAAGAAGGCCGCAATCGACGCCAAGCGCGGCAAGCTCTTCGCGCGGTTGATCAAGAACATCGAGGTGGCGGCCCGGACCGGCGGTAGCGACCCCGACGGCAACCCGACCCTGTACGACGCCATCCAGAAGGCGCGGAAGAACTCCGTCCCGCTGGACAACATCGAGCGCGCCCGCAAGCGCGGCGGCGGCGAGGAGGCGGGCGGCGCCGACTGGCAGACCATCATGTACGAGGGCTACGGCCCCAACGGCGTGGCGGTGCTGGTCGAGTGCCTGACCGACAACCGCAACCGGGCCGCGTCCGAGGTCCGCACCGCCATGACCCGCAACGGCGGCTCCATGGCCGACCCCGGCTCGGTCGCCTACATGTTCACCCGCAAGGGTGTCGTGATCGTGCCGAAGGGCGACCTGTCCGAGGACGACGTCCTGATGGCCGTGCTCGACGCGGGCGCCGAGGAGGTCAACGACCTGGGCGAGAGCTACGAGGTCGTGTCCGAGGCCGGTGACCTGGTCGCCGTCCGGACGGCGCTGCAGGACGCGGGCTACGACTACGAGTCGGCGGAGGCGAACTTCCTGCCGTCGGTGTCGGTGCAGCTGGAGGCCGAGGGCGCGCGCAAGATCTTCAAGCTGATCGACGCGCTGGAGGACTGCGACGACGTGCAGAACGTCTACGCCAACTTCGACGTGTCCGACGAGGTGATGGCCGAGGTCGGCTGACCTCCCGGGCCCTTGCCGCAGCCCCGCGCCGGTCGTCCCGGAGCGGGGCTGCGTCGCGTCCGGGCGGCGGTGCTTATGCGGGGTTGACAGGGGGAGCGGGCACAATGGCCGGGTGTCGAGCCCCGCAGCCCCGAGCCCGCAAGACCTCAACCTGCGCAATTGGCTGCTGGCGCAGGCCGAGCAGCACGGCCACGCGGTCGTCGCCGTGCCCGAGGACGCCGAAGGCGCCGGGTACTCGTTCTCCGTCGGCGCGTGGCGCCGGTTCGGCGTCGCCGAGGCGGTCGTGCTCGGCCTGCCGCCGGAGCACGCCCAGGTCCTCATCCGCGCCTACGTCGACCGCGCCCGCCGGGGCGAGCGGTTCGTGCCCGGCCGGCTGTACTACGACTTCTTCGACGGCGTGCCGGTCACGTTCGAGCGCGTGTTCAAGGGCTTCTACCCGGAGTTCTTCGGCAGCGCGTTCCTGCTCTACGGCAAGGGCGACTTCGCCGCCGTCCAGATCATCGTGCCGACGGCCGAGGGCCGGTTCCCGTGGCACCACGACGCGCCGATGGGGTTCGGCGACTGGCAGCTGCTGCTGACCGAGAGCGGTCGGCCGGAGAGCTGGGAGCCCGGCGTCAACGGCCCGTGACCGGTTCGACCCCGCGCGTTCGCCCTGCCGTCAGGTGCTCGACGAACCCGTCCGACAGGCTGGTGCAGGTCCACCCGCAGACCACCGCCCGGCCCGGACGTCGATCACCCTCGGCTTGGTCCGTCCGGCACCCGCAGGGCCCCGCCACACCCGTGGCGGGGCCCTGCGTCGTTGTCCGGGAAACGTTGTCAGGTGCCGTGACCTCGACCGTTGACAACGATCCGGCGTTATCACTGTCCGGTGCGACGAACCGTCGGGGGCGCCGCACGCACGAGGGGGAGGTGCGTTCCGCTCCGCGCGGCGGGGGAGCCGCGCGGAGCGGAACGCACGTGACGAGGCTTGGTCGAGGGGGCCCCGCCCGAGACCAAGGAACAGGCCGCGGGAGGGGTTTCCGATGGGCTCCTCCCGCGGTGACAACCCGGGACGTCGGTCAGGGCGTGCGGCCGAGCAGGGCGATCAGCCTGGTCTGCGGGTCGGCGTCGTCCGGCACGGGCACCGGCGGCGCGAACATCCCGCTCGACGTCCACGCCTCGGCGTTCGGCCGGACGTAGTCCAGCACCGCCTCCGCCACGTCCGGGTCGATCCGCTCGTCGACCCCGATGGCGCGGGCCAGGTCCCAGGCGTGCACGGCCAGGTCGGTGGTCATCTGCCAGCCGTACTCGACGGCCGTCGTCCGGCCGGAGCTCAGCTGCACCGGTTTCTGGAGGGCCTTCGGCGCGATCCACGCCTCCCGCGCCGCGGCGGCCGCCAGCACCCACGAGTGCAGCGGGTCGTCGCCGAGCTGGTCGCCGTCGAACCGGTCGCCCACCTGCTCGACCGTGCAGCCCGCCAGCAGCTCCGGCGCCCACAGCTGCTCGTACACGAGGTGGTTGACCAGGTCGTGGACCGACCACTCCTTGCAGGGCGTGCCCCACTCCCACTGCTCGGGGCGCACCTTGCGCACCCGCGAGTCGAACTCGGTCATCGCGCGTCCGTGAGCCTCGATCAGATCCACCCCACGAGTGCACCAAAGGTTGCACCGCCGCGCACGCCGAGCGTGTGCACTGGGCCACTCGGCCCCGTCAGGATTTTTACCGGTACACCCGTACGGCGTAACGTGACCCGGTCACGCCGACGGTGACATCGTTGACACCAGGAGGATCCAGTGAGCGCCACGAGCGCTGTCTCCACCCCGCAGCGGGGCTTCTTCGGTCACCCCCGAGGGCTGTCCACGCTGTTCTTCGCCGAGCTGTGGGAACGCTTCTCGTACTACGGGATGAAGGCGATCCTCGCCTACTACCTGTACCGGTCCACGGCGGAGGGCGCGCTCGGGCTCGACAAGAGCTTCGCGCTGTCCCTCGTCGCCATCTACGGCGCGTCGGTGTACATGGCCGGCGTGGCGGGCGGCTGGCTGGCTGACCGCGTGCTGGGCGGGCAGCGGGCCGTCTTCCACGGCGGCGTGCTGATCATGTTCGGGCACATCGCGCTGGCGCTGCCGATCGGCGTGACCGGCGTCTACACCGGTCTGATCCTGATCGTGCTGGGCACCGGCCTGCTGAAGCCGAACATCTCCACCGTGGTCGGCGGGCTGTACGACCAGCAGGACCCGCGCCGCGACTCCGGCTTCACGATCTTCTACATGGGCATCAACCTCGGCGGCTTCCTCGCGCCGCTGGTGTGCGGCTTCCTCGGCGAGACCTACGACTGGCACCTCGGCTTCGGCGCGGCGGCGGTCGGCATGGCGCTGGGCCTGGTCGTCTACCGGCTCGGCCGGCGGGGCCTCGGCGACTCGGCCGCCGTGCCGCCGAACCCGCTGCCCGTCGAGGAGCTCGGCCGGGTGCTCGGCCGGATCGCCGCCGTCGCGCTCGGCTCGGTGGCCGTGGTGGCGGCGCTCGTCGTGCTCGGGGTGCTGGGCGCGGAGGGCGTGATCAACCTGATCAGCCTGCTGTCGGTGCTGCTGCCGATCGGCTACTTCGCGGTGATGATCCGCAGCCCGCGCACCACGCCGGTGGAGCGCTCGCGGGTGATCGCCTACATCCCGCTGTTCATCGCGGCGGCCATGTTCTGGCTGCTGTTCGAGCAGAGCGCCACGGTGATCGCGGCGTTCGCGGACACCCGCGTGGACAACAGCTTCCTCGGGTTCTCGTTCCCGCCGTCGTTCATCCAGTCGATCAACCCGGTGATGATCATCGTGGTGGCGCCGCTGTTCGCGCTGCTGTGGGTGAAGCTGGGCAGGCGCCAGCCCGCGACGCCCCGCAAGTTCGGCTACGCGCTGCTGCTGGTGGGCTTGTCGTTCCTGCTGATGATGGTCGCGAGCCAGGGTGACCCGGCGGTGCGGGTGAGCTTCCTGTGGCTGGTCGTGATGTACCTCGTCATGACGTGCGGCGAGCTGATGCTCTCGCCGGTCGGCCTGTCCGTGACGACCAAGCTGGCGCCGCGCGCCTTCGCCTCGCAGACCATGGGCCTGTGGTTCCTGGCGACGGCGGCCGGCTCCGGTGTCGGCGCGATCGTGGTGCGGTTCTACAGCGACGAGAACGCCGTGGCGTACTTCGGCGTGCTGGGCGCCGTGGCGATCGGGCTGGGTGTCGCGCTGGTCGCGGCGACGAAGAGCATCCACCGGTTGATGCGGGGCGTGGACTGAGCTCGGGTGCCGTAGGGGCGTGCGGCCGTGCGCCCCGACGGCGGCCCGTCGTGGAGGCCGCGGCCCCCGGGTCGCGACGGAACGCGCGTGGCTGAGCGCGATCGGGGAGTCCTGCGACACCGTCGCCGTCGACCGCGCGCGGCGGGACGCGGACGACCCGCCGCGGCGGCGGTGCGGCGGGTCGTTCGCGCACCACAAGCATGCACCAAGTTCCTGAGGCTCAGCTGATGGTGTGCGCGATCGGGTGTCGCTTCGTGACACCCGTGGTGACGGGAAGCCTTGCCGCGCCCCGGATCAACCGCGACGGCCGGCGCCGCACCCGGCCCGCCGCCCTCAGGTCGGGGAAGCGGCGGAACAGCCCGCGCAGCGCCGCCGCACCCTCCATCCGGGCCAGGCCCGCGCCCAGGCAGTAGTGGATGCCGGACGAGAACGCCAGGTGCTCGCGGACGTCCGGCCGACCGGGGTCGAACCGGTGCGGGTCGGCGAACACCGCCGGGTCGCGGTTCGCGCCCGCCAGCACGAGCATGATCGGCGTGCCCTTCGGGATCGACGTGCCCGCGACGCGCGTCGACTCGAACGGCACGCGCACCGTGTACTGCACGGGAGGGTCGTGGCGCAGGGTCTCCTCCACGACGGCCTCCGCGTGACCGGGGTCGTCGAGCAGGCGCGCCCGGACGGCGGGGTCGCCGAGCACGGCCAGCACCGAGTTGCCGATCAGGTTGACCGTGGTCTCGAACCCGGCCACCAGCAGCAGTTCCGTGGTGGCGATCAGGTCCTCCCGGCTGAGGTCCTGGTGCGCCACCAGCGCCGACACGATGTCGTCCCCGCCGGGGCGCCGCCGCCGGTGCGCGATCAGGTCGTCCAGGAACGCCTGGAACTCGCGCAGCCCGGCGTGCAGCGCCCGCAGCTCGCCGAGGTCGCGCACGCCGTCCAGCGCGTTGACCAACGCGCTGCCCCACCGGGCGAACGCCGCGTGGTCCGCGCCCGGCACGCCGAGCAGGTCCGCGATCACCTGGACCGGCACCCGCGCGGCGAAGTCGCCGACGAGGTCGAACGTCCCGCGCGGCGCCACCTCGTCCAGGTACTCCTCGACCACCCGTTCCACGGTGGCCTGCTGGGCGCGCAGGCCGCGCGGCGTGAACCACGGCGCGACCAGCCGGCGCAGCCGCGTGTGGTCGGGCGGGTTGCGGACCAGGAACGACTCCTCGACCGGGTTCACCAGCCGCCGGCCGTCGACCTGGGCGGACGAGTCCACCGGGGACAGCGCGCCCGCCGGCAGCGTGCCGAAACCGGGGTCCCGCAACAGCGACGAGCACAGCTCGTGCGACGAAGTGAGGTACAGCCCCATCCTGCTCTTCACCAGCACACCGCGCCGTCGCACCGCCTCGTACTCCGGGTACGGGTCGCGGGCCGGGCTCATCCCGAACAGCCGGGCGGCGGGGTCGCCGAGGAGGGCGTGGGCGCGGACGGCCGCGCGTCCCATGAACAGCAGCGTCGCGTTCTTCACCGTGGACGGCATGCCACCACGGTGGCGTGAACGCGAGAAAGGTTCAAGGTCGCACGGCGGATCACCCGACGTGCCGGTCGGAAGTACGCTCCGCCGGGTGACGCGGCCCTCCGGCTGATCGGCCCGTCGTGCGCCGGGTGGTCAGCGCCTGACGCGCAGCGACGCCAGCCGCCACGTGCCGCCGTCCGGCGTCGGTCGCGGCTCCTCGGCCAGTGCGAGGTCCGGGAAGCGGCGCAGCACCGCCGACAGCGCCACCTCCGTCTCCACCCTGGCGAACGCCGCGCCGAGGCAGAAGTGCGCGCCGTGCGAGTAGCCGAGGTGGCCGACGGCGGGCGTGCGGGTGATGTCGAGCCGGTCCGGCTCCGGGAACGCGCGGGGGTCGTGGTTGGCGGCCACGATCGCCGTCGTCACCGGCTCGCCCTTGCCGATCACCACGTCGCCGATCGTCACCTCCTCCTTGGTGTACCGGGGCGCGGTGAGCAGCTGCGGCCCGACCCACCGCGTCAGCTCCTCCACCGCGCGCGGCATCAGGGCGGGGTCGGCCCGCAGGGCGGCGAGCTGGTCGGGGTGGGCGAGGAGCGCCTCCAGCCCGTTGACGATGAGGTTCGTCGGCGTCTGTCCGGCCAGCACGAGCTGCCAGACCAGGGTGACCAGCTCGGTGTCGGTGAACCGGTCGCCGTCCTCGTCCTGGACGTGCAGCAGCTGCGAGATCAGGTCGTCGCCGGGCTCCTCGCGGCGGCGGCGGACGGCGTTCCGCGCCTCCGCGATGGTGGCCGGGATGGCCGCGATGAACTCCGGCCCGTAGCCGCCGACGACGGCCGCGCCGATCTCGCGCCACTTCGGCCGGTCCTCGGCGGGGATGCCGACCAGCTCGCCGATCACGTCCATCGGCAGCGGCCGGGCGAAGTGCGCCAGCAGGTCCACCGGGTCGTCGTCGGGAAGGGCGTCGAGCAGGGCGTCCACGATCGCCTCGATGCGCGGCCGGAACCCGGCGGCGCGGCGCGCGGTGAACGCGGGGGAGGCCAGCCGGCGGAGCCGCAGGTGCTCGGGACCGTCCATTTCGGACATGGTGCGCAGGTGCTCGAGGCAGTGCTCGGGGATGCCGGGCGGGCGCATGAAGCTGTTGGCGTTCAGCTCGAAGCGCGGGTCGGCGAGCACCGCCCTGGCGTCCTCGTGCCGGGTGACGACCCACAGGTTCCCCATGCCGGGCACGGGCATCCGCGCCACGGGCGACTCCTCGCGCGCCGCGCCGTAGGCGGTGACGGGGTCGAACAGCACCTCGGGGCGGGCGGGGTCGATCTCGGGAACGGTCACTCGATCCTCCGGATGTTCAGATCAGATGTTCTCATCATCTGAATGGCGACGGTATCTTGATCCGGCGACACCTGGCAAACGGGGAGCGTGATGGTGCGGCTGAGCAGGGCTGAGGCCCAGGAGCGCAATCGGGCGCGGGTGCTGGACGCCGCCGTCACCGAGTTCGCCGAGCGCGGTTTCCGGGACGCGAAGATCGACACGATCGCGCAGCGCGCCGAGCTGACGCGGGGCGCGGTGTACTCCAACTTCCCCGGCAAGCGCGCCCTCTACTTCGCGGTGCTCGCCGACCTGGCCGAGCGCGCGCCGGCGCCGGCGAACCCGCAACGCGGCACCGACCAGCGCACCGCCCTCGGCGCGCTGGCCCGCGCCTGGGTGACGTCCGTCGCCCACGACCCGCTGGCGCGGGACCTCATGCCCGAGGTGGTGGCCGACGAGGTGACGCGGCGGTCGTTCGCCCAGCTGTGGAAGCTCGACGCGGTGCTGCTCAGCCTCGCGCTGGAAGCCCTCGAACCGGTCGCGGCCCCGCCCGGCGCGCCGCCCGCCAGGCTGGTGCGGAAGGCGGAGGTCGTGCTCACCGCGCTGCACGGCGCGAGCCAGCTCGCCACCGCCGCGCCCGGTTCCGTCGAGCCGTTCGACGTGGTCACGGCGTGCGAGCGGCTCGCCGGCCTGGAGCTGAACGACTGGTGGCCGCCGCCGCCCGAGGCGGCCGTGCGACCCGAGGACGCCCCGTGGGCGCCGCCGGCCGTGGTCGACCTCGTGCGCGGCGAGGAGGTCACGCCGGACGAGGACGGCGTGGTCGTCGTGCTGGGGCTCAACCGGTTGGCCGCCGTGGAGGAGGCGGTGCGGACCGGCGCGCGGGTCACCCTCGCCATGGTCACCGGCACGCCCGACGAGCTGGCGCCGCTGGCCCGACTCGTGGTGGCGCAGCTGTGCGGCGGCCTGCGGCAGGCGTTCCCGGACCGGGCGTGGCCGCCGGTCCGGGTGGTGTGCGACGGCACGGGCGCGCTGGCCCGCGCGGCCGGGGTGCCGTCGGTGAGCGACGAGACCGAGACGGCGGTGCGCGTCGAGCGCGGCCGGGTCGTGGCGCGCGCCGAGGGGTCAGGCGCGGGTCACGCGGTCAGGTCCGGGAACCGGGTGCGGACCTAGGCGCGGGAGCGCTCGCCGTCTCGCGGGCCGACGTCGTGCGGGCGGACGGTGTCCGGGACGGTGAGGTGCGGGACGGCGCCGGACGGCGTTCGAGCACCTTGCGGAAGTCCGCCGGGATCGGCGTGCTGCGCAGCTCCGGCGTGCCGAAGGAGACGTAGCGGTTCCAGCCGGTGGCGACCGGCGTGCCGTCGACGTCCGCGTCGAAGCCCATGGTCAACGTGGTGGTGCCGAGGGTCCGCACCCGCACCGCGATCCGCAGCAGGTCGTCGAACCGCGCCGGGTTCAGGTACCGGATGGAGGTCTCCGCCATCACGAAGTCGATGCCGTGCTTCTCCAGCTCCCGGTACGAGCCGAGCAGGGACCGCAGCGTCTCGACCATCGCGGCCTCGAAGAAGACCGGGTAGCGCGACGCGTGCACGATCCCCTGGCGGTCGCAGTCGACCGGGCGCACCCGCACCCGGTGCACGTGGGCAGGACGCGGGTCAGCCATGCGAGCGATCCTATGGGGTCGTCGGCACGGCCCGCCTCGGCCTCGCCGGGACCGCTCACCGCGACGCCGTCACCGGGCGCCCGACCCGGCACGAACCGGTTGGCCGCCAACAGGACTGGTCGCCGGAGCCGGTCCGCAGCAAGGCCGCCGCGCCGCGGTCACCGCCACCGTCTCGTCCGCGAACCGGGCGGGACCCGCGCCGGCCCGTCAGCCCACGCGGCGGTGCCGGCGCACGCTCTCCTCGACCAGGTCCAGCACGGGTTCGAGGTCGTCCGCGGGCAGACCCATGGCGAGGTGGGACACCAGGCCCTCCAGCACCAGCTCCAGGAACGACGTCAGCACGTCGACGTCCACGTCGTCACGCAGGTTCCCGGCCTCCCGCTGGCGCTCCAACCGTTGCCGCGTCGCGTCGGTGAGCTGCCGCGACCGCTCCGCCCACCGGGCCCGGAACTCCGGGTCGGTGCGCAGCCTGCGCGACACCTCCAGCCGGGTGCCGAGCCAGTCCGCCGGGTGTTCCGCGTCGCTCGGCCCCGGCTCGGCGAGCAGGTCGCGCATCACCTGGACGAGACCCTGCTCGGCGACGACCTCGGCCATCCGCAGCGCGTCGTCCTCCGCGAGGGCGAGGAACAGCGACTCCTTGTCCCGGAAGTGGTGGAAGATCGCGCCCCTGGACAGGCCGGTAGCCTCTTCCAGGCGGCGGACGGTCGCGCCTTCGTAGCCGAAGCGCGCGAAACACGCGCGGGCGCCGTCGAGGATCTGGCGGCGACGGGCATCGAGGTGGTCCTGGCTCACCCTGGGCACCGGTCGATGTTGCCAGGGCCGCCAGGGGAAATCCAATCAGTACGTACGGCTTGCCTTGCTCCACTTTGGGGTGGTCTTACCGCCACCGGGTCGAAAGGGCTGGTCAACGTCACTACGGTGGCGCACCGTGACCGCAGGTGAGGACATCCGGCCGCCGCTCAGGCTGGTGCCGGGATTGGGCTGGTCGAGCGGACCGTCCACCGTGGACCGCACTCGGCGCGGACCGGACTTGATCGATCTGATCAGGCTGGTCGGCCGCCGTCCCGGCGATCCCGGCGAGGCCGCCGCCGAGTGCGACGTCGTGGTGTTCGAGACGCTGTGCGTCCCGGAGCCGCTGCGCACGCCGGCCTACGCGCTGGCGCTCGGTGACGACGGCGGCGACGCGTTCCCCCGCGGCGCGCGGTTCTTCCTGCACGAGGCCGCGCTGCACGCGCGCGTCGGCGACGAGTCGGTGATGGCGGACCAGTTGGACGCGCTCGCCGACCGGCGCGACGTGCCGGTCCGGCTGGTGCCGTTCACGGCCGGCCACACCGGGGTGCTGCGCTCGTCGTTCGCGCTGCCCACCGGTCGGCGGCAGGCGGACGTGCTGGAGCGGATCGCGTTGGACGTGGCGTCGTCCCGGGCGGAGTTCCGCCGGTGGGCCGCTCACTACCGGAGCCGGTAGGCGGTTCCACGACCGTGCGAGAGGCACTCATGGCACCCCACCCGTCGGCGCCACGCTCGTCAACCCCCGGTCGGCCGCGGCGGCGCGCGGTCGGCGCGGTGGCCGTCGTGACGGCGTGGTGCCTGCTCGTCGTCCCCGGCGCCGCGACCGGTGACCCGCACGCCGCCGGCCGGTCGGCCGAGGCGAGCGCGCCCGTCGACCGGGAGGCGCCCACCGCGCCGCGCGGCCTGCGCGCCACCGGCAAGTCCACCACCACCGTCTCGCTCGCCTGGGACGCGGCCGCCGACAACGTCGGCGTGGTCGGCTACGACGTCTACCAGCACGGCCAGCTCATGACGAGCGTGCCCGGCACGACGTTGACCGCCACCGTCACCGGCCTCACGCCCGACACCGAGTACGACTGGACGGTCCTCGCCCGCGACGCCACGCCCAACGTGTCGCCGGTGAGCGGCAACGTCGTCGTGCGCACCGACGCCGCGCCGCCGGACGCGCGGGCGCCCACCGCGCCCGCCAACCTCCGCGCCACCGGCCGCACGCCCACCAGCGTGTCCCTCGCCTGGGACGCGGCGACCGACGACGTCGGCGTGACCGGGTACGTCGTCCACCGCGACGGCGCGCCGGCGGGAACGGCCGACGGCACGTCCACCACCATCGGCGGCCTCACCGCGGGCAGGGCGTACCGGTTCACCGTGCGGGCGCGGGACGCGGCGGGCAACCTCTCGCCGTTCGGCGGCGAGATCACCGCCACGCCCGGCGGCAGGGCGGCGCCCGGCGTGCCGGAGCCCGGCGAGGTGACGACCATCCTCGCCGGCACGGACGTGCCGTGGGGAGTGGCGTTCCTGCCGGACGGCTCGGCCCTGGTGTCGGAGCGCGAGGAGTTCCGGCTCTACCGGCTCACGCCGAGCGGCACGCGCGTCGACCTCGGCCGGGTGCCGGGCGCGCAGAACACCGGCGGCGAGGGCGGGGTGCTCGGCGTCGTGGTCTCGCCGACGTTCGCCGCGGACGGGCACGTGTTCGTCCACCACACGGCCGCCGGCGGCAACCAGGTCGTGCGGGCCAGGCTGGTCGGCGACGTGCTCTCCGAGTGGACCACGATCCTCTCCGGCATCCCCAAGAACCGGTACCGCAACGGCGGGCGGCTGCGGTTCAGCCCCGACGGCCGGCACCTGTTCGTCGCGACCGGTGACGCGCAGAACGGCGCGGCCGCGCTGGACCTCGACAGCACCGCCGGGAAGATCCTGCGCATCCACCCCGACGGCTCGATCCCGGCGGACAACCCGTTCCCCGGCAAGGCGATCTGGAGCTACGGGCACCGCAACGTCCAAGGGCTGGCCTTCGACTCGCGGGGCAGGCTGTGGGCGACCGAGTTCGGCAACAAGAAGTACGACGAGGTGAACCTGGTCGAGCGCGGCGGCAACCACGGCTGGCCCGGCTGCGAGGGGCGGGCCGGGTCGTGCGACGGCACCGTGCCGCCGAAGGTCACGTGGCGCCCGTCGGCCGCCTCGCCCAGCGGGCTGGCGATCGTGGACGACCACGTGTTCGTGGCGACCACCGCGGGCCAGCGGCTCTACCGGCTGCGCATCGACGGCGCGTCGAACCTGGTGGAGCAGGAGGTCTACTTCCAAGGCGCCTACGGGCGGTTGCGGACGGTCGAGGTGGACCCCGAGGGCGACCTGTGGCTGACGTCGTCGTCGGACCGGGACGGCACCCCGGGCAACGACCGCGTGCTGCACGTCGACGTCGTGCACCCGTGAGTCACGCGGGCGTCGCGCGGTGTTCACGCGGGCGCGCCCGGAACGTCCACCCGGACCTGGTGGGGTGCGACCGGAGGAGGGAAGGCCTCCGGTCGGCCTCGTCCGTCCGGCGGGCGCCGCTGGTGCGGACCGACGACATGTCGTTGATCCGCAAGGGTTTCGGGTAGCTGCGAGTGTCGGTGCCCCCGTGTAGCGTCGAACGAGCCTGAATGATCACGGGGAGTGCGCCAAGTGACTGCTGTCCGTAATACCCCGGCTCCGGGGCCGACCCCGGCGGTGTTCCGGGATCGAGCGGAGGCCGAGGCCTACGTCGCCTCGGTCTGCTTCAAGCACGGACCTCCGAGACTGCTCGGAGTCGAACTCGAATGGACCGTCCACCACGTCGAAGATCCGTCAAGACCGCTCGACGCGCGGACCCTCGCGTCCGCGCTCGGCAAGCACGCACCGCCGACCCTCGTCCCCGACAGCCCGCAGCGCCCACTGCCGTCCGGCACGCCGCTGACCGTGGAACCGGGTGGCCAGGTCGAGATCTCCACCCCGCCGCGGGAATCCCTGACCGAGCTGATCAAGACCGTCGCGGCCGACATCGACCACCTCCGGGGCCTGCTCGAACCGGCTCGGTTACGGCTCGGCCAGCACGGCGCCGACCCGTTCCGGCCGCCCCGCCGGATGCTCCAGGTCCCCCGCTACGCGGCCATGGAACACGCCTTCGCCCCGCTCGGGCCGGAGGGCATCACGATGATGTGCAGCACCGCGGGCCTCCAGGTCTGCCTCGACTTCGGCCTCGCCCACGACCTGCCCAAGCGCTGGGCGGCGGTGCACGCGCTCGGCCCCGTGCTCAACGCCCTGTTCGCCAACTCGCCCGGCGTCAACGGCCGGCGCACCGACTGGGCCAGCGCCCGGATGCGGTCCCTCTACGCCACCGACCCGGTGCGCACCCGTCCGGCGGCGGTGTGCGCCGACCCGGCCGCCGCGTGGGCTAGGCGCGTGCTCGACGCCCCGGTCATCGCGGTGCGCCGGCCGGGGTCGAACTGGCTGCCGCCGCACCGGCTCACGTTCGCCGACTGGGTCGCGGGCGGCCTGGACCGGCCCGCCACCAGCGACGACCTCGACTACCACATGACGCTGCAGTTCCCGCCCGTGCGCCCGCGCGGGTACGTCGAGGTGCGCTACCTCGACACACCGCCGCACGGCCGGTGGCTGCCGCCGGTGGTGCTGATGGCCGCGCTGTTCGGCCGGCCCGACACGGTGGACGCGGTGCTCGCGGCCACCGAGACGGCCGCGAACCGCTGGCTCTCCGCCGCGCGCTACGGCCTCGACGACCCGGTGCTCGCCCGCGCGGCGCGCGACGTGGTCGAGCTGGGCTGCGCCGCGCTGCCGGACACCGACCTGTCGGTCGGCCAGATCGACGCGATCTCCGAAGAACTGCACCGCACGCTCGCTGAGAAGACCGGAGGGGGCCGTTCATGACCAGCACCGACCAGTCCCACGTCGAAGCCCTGCGCGACCGGGTCGCCGCCCAGCTCGCCCGCGCCCGCGACCGCAGCAGGCTGCTCACGGACGCGGTGGACGACCACGACCTCGTCCGCCAGCACTCCAAGCTGATGTCACCGCTGGTGTGGGACCTCGCGCACATCGGCAACCAGGAAGAGCTGTGGCTCGTCCGCGACGTGGGCGGCCGCGAGCCGGTCCGCGCCGACATCGACGAGCTGTACGACGCGTTCAAGCACTCCCGCTCGGTCCGCCCCGAGCTGCCGCTGCTCGGCCCGGCCGAGGCCCGCAGGTACGTCGGCGAGGTGCGGGACAAGGTGTTCGACGTGCTGGAGAAGACCCCGCTGGAAGGCCACCGGCTGGTCGACGGCGGGTTCGCGTTCGGCATGATCGTGCAGCACGAGCAGCAGCACGACGAGACCATGCTGGCCACGCACCAGCTCCGCGTCGGCGACCCGGTGCTGGACGCGCCACCCCCGCCGCGCGGCGGACCGGTCGGCCCGGCCGAGGTGCTGGTGCCCGGCGGCCCGTTCACCATGGGCACGTCCACCGAGGCGTGGGCGCTGGACAACGAGCGGCCCGCGCACCAGGTCGTCACCGAGCCGTACTTCATCGACACCACGCCGGTGACGAACGGCGCGTACGCGGAGTTCATCGCCGACGGCGGCTACACGGACCCGCGCTGGTGGAGCGAGGCCGGCTGGGCGCACGTGCGCAAGGCGTCGCTCGTCGCGCCGCGGTTCTGGGAGCGCGTCGGAGACCGGTGGTACCGCACCGCGTTCGGTCGCACGGAGCCGGTCGACCCGGACCAGCCGGTGGTGCACGTCTGCTACTTCGAGGCCGAGGCGTACGCGAAGTGGGCGGGCAAGCGGCTGCCCACCGAGGTCGAGTGGGAGAAGGCGGCGCGGTTCGACCCGGCGACCGGCCGGTCCCGCCGCTACCCGTGGGGCGACGAGGAGCCCACGGCGGAGCACGCGAACCTCGACCAGCGGCACCTGTCGCCCGCGCCGGTCGGCGCGTACCCGGCGGGCGCGTCGGCCCTCGGGGTGCACCAGCTGATCGGCGACGTGTGGGAGTGGACCAGCTCGGACTTCCACGGCTACACCGGGTTCGAGGTGTTCCCGTACGCGGAGTACTCGCAGGTCTTCTTCGGCCCGGACTACAAGGTGCTGCGCGGCGGGTCGTTCGGCAGCGACCAGTCCGCGGTGCGGGCCACGTTCCGCAACTGGGACTACCCGATCCGGCGGCAGATCTTCGCCGGGTTCCGCTGCGCGCGGGACGCGAGCCGGGACGAGCTGACCTGACGGTGTGCCGGCACCTGGCTTACCTGGGCCCCGCCGTGCCCGTCGCCGCGCTGGTGCTCGACCCGCCGCACTCGCTGGTGCGGCAGTCGTACGCGCCGAAGGACATGCGCGGCGGCGGCACGGTCAACGTGGACGGCTACGGCGTGGGCTGGTACCCCGCGCCGGGCGGCCCGGCGGTGCGCTACCGCCGGGCGGGCACCATCTGGTCGGACGAGAACCTGCTCGCGCTGTGCCGCGTGACGGTGTCCGGCGCGGTGCTGGCCGCGGTCCGGTCGGCGACGGTGGGCATGCCGGTGGCGGACACCGCCTGCGCGCCGTTCACCGACGGGCGGTGGCTGTTCAGCCACAACGGCCGCGTCGCCGACTGGCCGGAGTCGGTGGTGGACGTGGCCAAGACGTTGCCGGTGGCCGCGTTGCTGACGCTGGACGCACCGACCGACGCGGCGCTGCTGTGGGCGCTGGTGCGGTCGCGGCTCGCGGCGGGTGCGGCGCCGGCCACCGCGCTCGCGTCGGTGGTGTCCGAGGTGGCCGCCACCGCACCGGGTTCGCGGCTGAACCTGTTGCTCACCGACGGAACCGTGCTCGTCGGCACGACGTGGACCCACTCGCTGTGGGTGCGCGCGGGCGACGGCGCGGTGACGTTGGCCTCCGAGCCGCTGGACGACGACCCGCGCTGGCGGGAGGTGCCCGACGGGCACGTCGTCACGGCAGATGTGTCCACTGTGGACGTTCAACCGATTGGACGAGGATGACCGAGCCTGTGCTGGACGTGCACCTGACCCCCGAGGACGCGGCGGTCGCGTTGCGCGCCGAGGCGAGGGCGGGGCTGACCGCGCGGTCGAAGTGGGTGTCGCCGAAGTGGTTCTACGACGCGGTCGGCAGCGACCTGTTCGAGGAGATCACCCGGCTGCCCGAGTACTACCCGACCCGCGCCGAGCGGGAGATCCTGGTGGCGCGGGCCGCGGAGATCGCCGCGCTGACCGACGCGCACGCCTTGGTGGAGCTGGGTTCCGGCTCGTCGGAGAAGACCCGGCTCCTGCTCACGGCGCTGCGCGAGCACGGCACGTTGGAGGAGTTCGTGCCGCTGGACGTCTCGCCGTCGGCGTTGACCGAGGCGGCGAAGGCGATCCTGGCCGACTACCCGGGTCTGCGGGTGCACGGCGTGGTCGGCGACTTCACCGAGCACCTCGGGCTGCTGCCGGGCGCGTCGCCGCGGCTGGTGGCGTTCCTGGGCGGCACGATCGGCAACCTCATCCCCGAGGAGCGGGACAAGTTCTTCGCGTCGGTGCGCGAGGTGCTGGACGCGGGGGAGTGGCTGCTGCTCGGCACGGACCTGGTGAAGGACCCGGACGTGCTGGTCCGCGCGTACGACGACGCGCAGGGCGTCACGGCCGAGTTCAACCGGAACGTGCTGCGGGTGCTCAACCGGGAGCTGGACGCCGACTTCGACCCGGAGGACTTCGCGCACGTCGCGCTGTGGAACGCCGAGGAGGAGTGGATCGAGATGCGGTTGCGGGCGGTGCGGCCGGTGAAGGCGCACGTGTCCGCGTTGGGCCTGGACGTCGAGTTCGCGGAGGGCGAGGAGCTGCGGACCGAGGTGTCGGCGAAGTTCCGGCGCGAGGGCGTGGCCCGCGAGCTGGGCGCGGCGGGCTTCGAGCTGCGCCACTGGTGGACCGACCCGGCGGGCCGGTTCGCGCTGAGCCTGGCGCGCGCCGTCGGCTGACCCCGGCTAGAGCCCGAGGGCTCTGATCCTGGTCGGGTGCGAGAGCACGTCGGTGCTGTCGACGTACTGGTCGACAGCACCGACGAGCGGCAGCGCGGCCACCTCCGGGTCCGTGATCGCGGCACGCAGGGCGGCGGTGAACCGTTCGGCGCGCAGCACCCGGAACGGCCGGGAGTGGTACGGCCGGGTGGTCGGGTCCACCGGTTCGGCCAGGCCCAGCTCGTTGCACCGGGCCGCCAAGTGCTCGTACGCCGTGGCCAGGCGCGCCTCGCGCTCGTGCCAGTCGGTGGCCGCGAGCGCCGCCCGCAGCACGGGCGCCAGGTCGGTGTACCGGGCGAACGCCGAGCCGAGCCACTTGCCGTACGGCGGGTAGCGGCGGTCGACGAGCAGGCGCAGCCGCATCAGGTCGCGGGTCAGGCGGGCCGCGACGACGGCCGACCCCAGCTCGTCGCCGACCTCGCCGCAGCGGCCGACGAACGCCTCCTCCTGCGAGATCCGCCACCACTGGCACGCCAGGACGTGCCGCCACACGTCGTCGGGGTACCAGCTCAGCGCCTCGCGTGCGGCGGTCAGCACGCCCAGCCCGTCGTGGAACACCGCGCCCGCCGTCGTCTCCGCCAGCCGCTGGGTGGGCGCGGCCAGCCAGTCATGCACGGTGACCCCGGCCCGCGGGTCGAAGCCCAGTTCCCGGTCGAACCACGTGCCCGCGTCCGTGACGTCCACGCGGTGGTCCACCGGCCCGTCGGTCGGGGTCATCCGCGCGCTGGCGCGGTCGCCGTCGCCGCCGGCGAAGTGCGTGGGGTAGCCGAGGAACGCCTTGGGCAGGTGCTCGGCGAGCGCGGTGCGGATGTCGTCGGCGCGGGTGTCGTCCGGGTCCAGGAACAGCTGGAGGCGTGGACCCCACTCGTGGTCGGCGGACCGCTCGGTGTCGAAGCCCAGCACCTCGGAGCCGGGGCCGATCCGGGCGGCGCTGTGCGGCACCTCGCCGAAGTGCCGCCTGACCAGCGGTTCGACCGCCTCCCGGTAGAAGCGCTCGGACAGGACGAGGCCGGGCACGAACCGTTCGCCGGTCACGGGTCCTCCGTTCCGCGGGTGTCGCCGTACACGACGAGTGGGCCGCGCGCGGTCGTGGCGGAGGCGACGGCCGCGCCCGCCAGGACCAGCGACCCGGTGGGGATCTCGGGGAACCACGGCGCCGACCGCGTCTCGACGGCCCACGAGCCGGCGAGGTAGGCGGCGGCCGTGAGGAGCACGACGGCGTTGCGGCGCCGCCACGCCCACACGGCGAGACCCGCCGCCACCAGCACCGCGAACGCCACCTCGTCGTAGTCCACGTGATCGTAGGAGATCGCGAGGGCGGACTCGAACGCCGTGCTGTACGTGAAGCCGCTCTCCGGCGGGTCGAGCGCGAGCCACCAGCCGTCGAAGGCGTCGACCGACCACAGCCCGACGCCGACGAGCAGCAACGGGTACCAGGCACCGGGACGGCGGGCGTGCAGGTCGTAACCGGCGAGCACCAGCGCCGCCAGGCACAGCACCACCGCCATCGGTTCCCACAGCGCGCCGGCGAAGCCGACCACCGCCAGGACGTGCCAGGGCCGCACGTGGTGGGCGTGCGCGTGGGCGACGACTGCGCCGGCGGCGAGCGCGAACTCCGGCTGACCGGGTGCGGGCAGCGGCGTGCCGCTCTGGATGAGGGCCGTCCACTGCTCCTCGGACAGGAGTTCCACGCCAGGCGCCGGGGGAACGGGTTCGTGGAGGTACCAGAGCGCGGCCAGGTAGGCGAGCGCCGAGCCGCCGAGGAGGACGCCGCGCACCCGCCACGCCCAGAACAGCAGGCCGATCGCGACCACCGTCCCGGCCGACAACCTGATCGCCTCGACCACGAACCCACCCCCGGCGGGCCACCCTAGCGACCCGGCGGGAACGCCTCGCCGACCGTCCGGGACGTGGACGTGGAGGTCGCCGTGGCCGCGGCCGTGCACGTGGCGAACGCGACGGCCGCACCCGCCAGGACCACGAACTGCGTCGGCGGCTCCGACAGCGTCACGACCAGCGGAGCGATCCACGCCTCGCGGTCGGTGGCCACGTAGGCCGCTCCGAAGTAGCCGGCGGCGGTGAGGAGCACGATCGGGCTCTTGCGCCGCCACGCCCACACGGCGAGCCCGACCGCGACCACGACCGCGAGGAACAGCTCGTCGTAGTCCCGCACCGAGTCCGCGGCGGTGCTCACCGCGTGGAGCGCCCCGGTCGTGTTCCGCCCGCCGGGCGCGTTCGCGATCCCCGGATCGGACACCGGCTCCGGGAGCAACCGGTCCACGACCGGCCACACCACCAACCCGACGCCGACCACCAGCAGCGGGTACCAGGCGCCGGGACGGCGGGCGTTCAGGTCGTGGGTGGCTGCCACCACGGCCACGACGAGCAGCGCCACCGCGCCCCCGTGCGCCAACGAGCCGAGCAACCCGGCGATGGCCAGGACGTGCCAGGGCCGCACGCGGTCCGTCCGGGCGTAGGCGAACACGGCCCCCGCCACCACGACCAGTTCCGGGTACGGCGGGACGTGGAGCTGGAACGCCGGTCCCGGAGGCGGCGCGTAGGAGAGCACGCCGGTGGACGCGCCCTCCGGAACCGGGCGGAAGTGCCACAGCGCCGCCAGGTATCCCGCCGCCGTGGCGGCGACCGTGGCGCTGCGCGCCCGCCACGCCCAGACGCCCAGGCCGACGGCGACCGCCAGTCCGAGCAGGAACCGGCCGAGCTCGAACAGCGACGGGTCGATCCGGAGCACCCACCAGCCGACCGATCCGCTCGTCAACGCCAGTGCGAACGTCGTCGATCCCGTCACCAGCAACGGGAACCACGTGCCGGGCTTCGCTGCGTGCGCCTCGCGCGCCTTCAGCACCAGTCCCGCGATCACCAGCGACAGTCCGGTCTCGACCGGCGGTCCGTCCTCCCACAGCGCGAGGACGAGCCCGACTACCACAGGTAACGCCCACACGACCGGCGAGCTGAGAACCCACATGGGCGCGCTACCTCAGCGGCTCTCGGAGAGGCCGAACCACGTGTGCGCGCGACGCAGCCATCCCGGCGCCCACCAGTTGGCCGGACCGGCGAGCCGCATCAACGCGGGCACCAGCACCGCCCGCACGAACGTCGCGTCCACGATGATCGCCACCGCCATGCCCGCGCCCAACATCTGCAGGTACATCACGCTGCCCGAGGCGTAGGCGGCGAACGACAGGGCCAGGATCGCCGCCGCGGCGGTGATGAGCGGCGCGCTGCGCTGGATGCCGGTGGCCACGGCGGCCCGCTCGTCACCGGTGCGCGCGTACTCCTCGGCTATGCGCGACACCATGAACACCTCGTAGTCCATGGACAGGCCGTAGGCGATGCAGAACATCAGGATCGGGATGCTCGGCTCCAGCGCGCCGGTCGGCGTGAAGTCCAGCACGTGCGACAGGTTCCCCTCCTGGAAGCCCCACACGACCACGCCGAACATCACCGCGAGGCTGAGCAGGTTCAGCGCGGTCGCCTTGAGCGGCAACAGGATGCTGCCGGTCATCAGGAACAGCAGGACGAACGTGACGGCCAGGACCAGGGCCACGACGAGCGGCACGCGGTCGGCGAGGGCGTCGCGGAAGTCGGCCAGTTCGGCCGGGTAGCCGCCGACCAGGTAGTCCGGCTGGAGCGCGCGGACCGTCGCCACCAACGCCGGCACGTCGCCCGCGAGAGCCTCCTGGGACGGGATCGCCGTCCACACCGTGCCGTGGTCGTTGCTGGCCACGTCCACCTGCACGATGCCGGGGACGTCCGCGAGCCGCGCGGTGTAGCCGTCGTCCCGGCCGCCCTCGGCGACGACCCGGATGGCGTCGGTCTGCTCCTGGCCGAACCCGGCGCGGATCTGGTCCTGCACCACCCGGCTGGACGCGTCGGCGGGGAGGATGCGGTCGTCGGGCAGGCCGAACCGCAGTCCCAGCACCGGCGCGGCGAGCAGGAGCAGCAACGCCAGCACCGCGCCGCCGACCAGGAGCGGCCGGTTCATCACCGCGTTCGCGGTCCGCGCCCAGAAACCGGTGGAGCGTTCGACGGCCGGGTGCGGCTTCAGGGACGCGAGGGCGGCGGGCAGGACGGTGAGCGCGCCGACCACGGCGAAGCCGACCACCAGCACGCCCGCGTAGGCGAAGGAACGCAGGAACGGGAAGGGGAACAGCAGCAGCATCGCCAGGGACGCGGCCACGGTGAGGCCGCTGAACAGGACCGTGCGCCCGGCCGTCGTGACCGCCCGTTCGACCGCTTCGGGCACGGTCGCGCCGCCCGCGAGCTCCTCGCGGTAGCGGGCGATGACGAACAGGCAGTAGTCCACGCCCAGCGCCAGGCCCATGACCAGCGTGATGTTCGCGGCGAACGTGGAGACCTCGGTCAGTCGGGTGAGGCCGCGCAGCGCGGCCAGCGTGCCGACCATCGCGAACAGGCCGACGCCGAGCGTCGTCAACGCCAGGGAAACCCGGCGGTACAACAGGATCAGCAGGAGCAGCACCACCGGCACGACGATGAGCTCGGCGCGCACGAAGTCCCGCGCGGCCTGGGCGCCGACCTGGCGGAACACCTCGTCCTGCCCGCCGACGCCGACGGTGATCACGTCGTCCGCGCGCGTGAACCGCTCGGACAGCCCGGCGATGGCGGCGCGCGCCTCGGTGGCCGAGCCGGGAACCCACGCCAGGACCAACGCCTGACCGCCGTCCTCGGACCGGAGGGCGGGGCTGCGACGGTCCCAGTAGGACTCGACCTGGCGCACGTCGGGCGCGAGTTCCGCGGCCAGCGCGCGGCCCCTCGCGGCCGTCGCCGGGTCGTCCACGTCGCCGCCCCGCGCGGTGACGAGCAACGTCAGGTTGGGGTTGCCGGTGTCGAAGTCCTCGGCCAGCACCTCGGCCGCGCGCAGCGACTCCGTGCCGGGCGCCTCGAAGCGGGACAGCGAGAGCGCCGACAGCGTGCCGCTGCCCACGACGGCCGCCGCCACCGCGACGATCGCGGCGGCGACCAGGACCAAGCGCCGCCGGCGCACGGCGAAACGCCCCAGCAGGTGCACGGGGTTCTCCTCGGATCGGTGGAGTAGAATGCGAGCGAGTGCTCGTGTTTTGAAAATACGAGTGATCACTCGTATTTGTCAACGGGTGAGAAGGTGGTGCGGTGGAGCCGAAGGTGGTGCGCCGGCAGGCGCGGGGCGAGCGGCGGATGGCCGAACTCCAGGACGCGGCGGCGGCGGTCTTCGCCGAGGTCGGCTACGAGGCCGCGACGACCAACGCCATCGCCGCGCGGGCGGGGGTGTCGCCGGGCACGCTGTACCAGTTCTACGGCAACAAGGAGGCCATCGCGCAGGCGTTGGCGGACCGGTACCTGGAGCAGCTCCGCACCGCGCACGGGGCGCTGACGCCGGAGCTGGCCCACCTGCCGCTGGACGAGCTGATCGACCGGATGGCCGGGTCGATGATCGCGGTCAACGTGGCCAACCCCGGCTTCAAGGCGTTGTTCGGCCGCGCGGACATGCCGGAACGCCTCGCCGCGCCGACGCGGGCCGTGCACGCCGCCGTGTTCGGCCGGATCGACGCCGTGTTCGCCGCCCGCCGGTCCGACCTGCCCGCCGCCGACCGGGCCAGGGCCGCCCAGGTCACCATGAGGCTGTTCGGCGGGCTGATCCCGATGATCGTGTCGGCCGACGAGGACGAGCGGCCGGCGTTGGCCGAGGAGCTGAAGAAGGTGCTGCGCGGCTACCTCGGCCCGATCCTGGGCTGAGCGCGAGCGTGAGGGGCGCCCCGATCGGGACGCCCCTCGACGTGTCGCGGGTGCTACTTCGGCGCCGGCGGGACCAGGCAGCTCACGGGAGCGGACTGGTTGCCCGACGCGTCGACGGCGTGGACGAGCGCGTCGCCGTTGAGGGTGATGCGCCAGTCGATGTCACCGACACCGGCCTTCTGGTTCGGCGTCGCGCCCGGCGCCTGCACCAGCTTGATCTTGGTGCCGGACGGGAACCCGCCGAACACCGCCGGGCTCGCCGAGTCCGAGACGAACAGCTGCGGGTTCGGGTCGACGGCGTCCGTCGCCGTCAGGACGAAGAACCCGTCCTCGTTGCCGGCCGGGGGCACGGTGCCGCCCGCCGGGTTGTTCGTGGGCGAGCACGTCACGGCCGGGGGAGTGGTGTCCACCCAGTCCTTCAGCACGTCGTCGCACAGCGAGTGGCCGGCCGCGTGGGTGAAGCAGCCGCGGATCGAGTCCGTTCCCAGGCCGCCGAGGCCTTGGGCAGCCGGGTACGTGAAGTCGGCCGTGCCCGCGCCGGAGGTGTTCGCGCCACCGGCGCCGGGGGCGTTCGGGCCCGCCAGGATCTCGAAGCCGACCGGGACGTTCGGCACCGGGTCGCCGAAGTCGTCGGTGACGGTGGCGGTCACGGTGTGCGTCTGGCCGGGCGTGCCCAGCTCGTTCACCTCGTGCTCGGGCTCCACGTCGATGGCCGCCGCGCAGCCGCGCACGTTCACCGTCGGGTTGGCGAACGTCACGACGTGGCCCTCGGCGTCGGTGTACGCCACGGTCGGGTTGACCGCCAGCGCACCGCCGCCGGCGGCCGGGAGGTGCGTGGCGGTGAACGTCAGGGTCACCGTCTCCGTGCCGAGCTTGTCGACGGTCCAGGTGAGCTGGTTGCCCGCCTGGGCGACCGCGCCCTTGGAGACCGCCGCGCCGCTGACGGAGAACTGCGGCGCCACCGTGTCGACCACGGTCACGTTCGTCGCCGCGGGCACCACGATGGCCGCGCCGATCGCCGCGAAGACCTCCTGCAGCTGCGCCGGGGTCGGTGCCTCGTAGTAGTGCGTGGCGTCGGGGTCCGTCGTCCAGTCCTTGATCTCGGTGGAGTCGACGGCGCCGAGGCCGATGCCGAAGATCACGGTGCCGGCCGCCCGGGCCGCCGCCGCGTCGTCGCTCGCGTCGCTGCCCACGGTCGTCACGCCGTCGGTCATGACGACCATCGTCTTGGAGTTGCCGGGCAGGGACCCGGCGAGCTGCGCCTGGCCGGTGGAGATGGCCTCGGAGTGGTTCGTGCCGCCGGACGCGCCGAGCGCGTCGATGGCGGCCTTGGCGGCGTTCGCGTCCGACGAGAGCGGCGCGTCGACCGTGGCGCCGTCGGCGAAGCTGACCACGCCGATCCGGCTGCCGTTGGCGATCACGCCGTCCAGCGAGCCGTCCGTGGCCTCGTCGATGATGTCGACGAACGCCTTCGCGGCCGTCTTCAGGTCGCCGACGGCGGACTGCATGCTGCCGGACCGGTCGAGCACCAGCTCGATGTCCACCGGGTTGCCGGAGATGCCCGTCTCGGCGTCGAGCGTCACGGTGACGGGCACCGAGCCGCCGCACGCGATGTCCGTCGCGCCGAGGGTCTTGCCCCCGGTGACCGTTCCGCCCGCCGCCGCCGCCACGCTGGTCGTGGCGAGTGGGGCGGCGAGTGCGGCCACCAGGATCGCGGTCACGCCGCAAGCGCGTCTTCGAGTGTTCTGTGGCATTCGGTATCGCACCTCCTCGTGCGTGCCGACGACACGTGGATTCCACCCTGGAATCACGTCGAAGTATTCCGGCGGGACCGGCCTGTCACTCCCCGAACAGGTGCGGACCAGCGTAGATCCGACCAGATGACCGTTCCGAGCGAGTCGGATTGCGTCGGCAGAGTGAGATTAGAACGCTCTGCGGCAAATGCCAATATGGTCACCCGGATGGCGTAGGGAATTCGACCGGTCGTTTTCGATCTGGATTCCGTTACAACGAATAGATGAATTGTGACGACAACGCGGCGCCGGAGTGGCTTTCGGTGACCGAGCGGAGTGGCTGGAATACTCGTCCCCCATGGCGCGGATCGAACTCGTCCTGGGCGACATCACCGAGCAGCACGTCGACGTCGTCGTGAACGCCGCGAACTCGTCCCTGCTCGGCGGGGGCGGTGTGGACGGCGCCATCCACCGCAAGGGCGGTCCGGACGTCCTCGCCGCGTGCCGCAAGCTCCGCGCCGGGCACTACGGGCGCGGCCTCGGCACCGGCCAGGCCGTGGCGACGACCGCGGGCCGGTTGCCCGCGACGTGGGTCGTGCACACCGTCGGCCCGGTGTGGTCGGCCGCCGAGGACCGCTCGGCGCTGCTCGCGGACTGCCACCGCAACTCGCTGCGCGTCGCCGCGGACCTCGGCGCCCGCACCGTCGCCTTCCCCGCGATCTCCACGGGCATCTACCGGTGGCCGGTCGAGTCGGCCGCGCGCGTCGCGCTCACCACCGTCGCGGCGACCGACCTCCCGGAGATCGCCACCGTGCGGTTCGTCCTCTTCGACCGCGCCACCTACGACGTGTTCGACGTCGTGGCGTCCGAGGTGGTCCCGTGACGGCGAAGGGGCCGCCCACCCGGAGGTGGACGGCCCCTCGTCGTCACGCGGACGGCTAGCCGCGGACCATCTTCCGCAGCACGTACTGCATGATGCCGCCGTTGCGGTAGTAGTCCGCCTCACCGGGGGTGTCGATGCGGACGACCGCGTCGAACTCCACCTTCGAGCCGTCCTGCTTCGTCGCCACCACGTGCACCGTGCGCGGCGTCTCGCCGTCGTTCAGCGCGGTGATGCCGGTGAAGTCGAACGTCTCCGTGCCGTCGAGGCCGAGCGACGCCGCCGACGATCCCTCGGGGAACTGCAGCGGCAGGACGCCCATGCCGATCAGGTTCGACCGGTGGATGCGCTCGAACGACTCCGCGATGACGGCGCGCACGCCGAGCAGCGAGGTGCCCTTCGCGGCCCAGTCGCGGGACGAGCCGGAGCCGTACTCCTTGCCCGCCAGCACGACCAGCGGCACGCCCGCCTCGGCGTAGGCCACCGACGCGTCGTAGATGGTCGTCTGCGGCGCGCCCTCCTCCAGGAAGTTGCGGGTGAACCCGCCCTGGACGCCCTGGCCGTTGTCCTCGTCGGCGAGCAGCAGGTTGCGCAGCCGGATGTTGGCGAACGTGCCGCGGATCATCACCTCGTGGTTGCCGCGGCGCGAGCCGTACGAGTTGAAGTCCTTGCGGTCGACGCCGTGCTCGGTCAGGTACCTGCCCGCGGGCGAGTCGGCCTTGATCGAACCGGCCGGCGAGATGTGGTCGGTGGTGACCGAGTCGCCCAGCAGCGCCAGCACGCGCGCGCCGCTGATCTCCGTCACCGGGGACGGCTCCATCCGCATGCCCTCGAAGTACGGGGGCTTGCGGACGTAGGTGGACTGCGGGTCCCACTCGAACGTCTTGCCGGTCGGCGTGGGCAGCGACTGCCAGCGCTGGTCGCCCGCGAACACGTCGGCGTAGCCCTTGGCGAAGCCCTCCGGGGAGATCGACGACGCGACGACCTCGGAGATCTCCTGCGGCGACGGCCAGATGTCCGCCAGGTACACCGGCTTGCCGTCCTGGTCGACGCCCAGCGGCTCGGTGGTGATGTCCTTGTCCATCGAACCGGCCAGCGCGTACGCCACCACGAGCGGCGGGGACGCGAGGTAGTTCATCTTGATGTCCGGGTTGATCCGGCCCTCGAAGTTCCGGTTGCCGGACAGCACGGACACCGCGGCCAGGTCGCCCTGGTTGATGCCCGCCGAGATCTCGTCCTGCAGCGGGCCCGAGTTGCCGATGCACGTGGTGCAGCCGTAGCCGACCAGGTGGAAGCCCAGCTTCTCCAGGTACGGCATGAGGCCGGCGCGCTCGTAGTAGTCCATGACGACCTTGGAGCCCGGCGCGAGGGTGGTCTTCACCCACGGCTTGCGCTCCAGGCCCTTCTCCACGGCCTTCTTCGCCAGCAGCGCCGCGCCGATCATCACCGTCGGGTTGGACGTGTTGGTGCACGACGTGATCGCGGCGATCGCGACCGCGCCGTGGTCGAGCTCGAACTCCGCGCCGTCCAGCGAGACCTTGACCGGGTTGGACGGACGGCCCTCCGCGCCCTCGGCGGCGGACTGGAACACGTGCGGCTTGCCGCCCGCGTCGCCGTCGGACACCGCGATCGGGTCGCTGGCCGGGAACGACTCCTCGGACGCCTCGTCGACCGGCGAGTTCTCCACGCCGTCGGTGTGCGCGACGTAGGCGCCCAGCGCCTGCCGGAACGCCTCCTTGGCGTTGGTCAGCTCGATGCGGTCCTGCGGGCGCTTCGGGCCGGCGATCGACGGCACGACCGTCGACAGGTCCAGCTCCAGCGTCTCGGAGTACACCGGCTCGCGGTCGGCGTCGTGCCAGAGGCCCTGCTCCTTGGCGTAGGCCTCGACCAGCGCCAGCTGGTCGGCCGTGCGGCCGGTCAGCTTCAGGTAGTCGATGGTCTCGCCGTCGATCGGGAAGATCGCGCAGGTGGAGCCGAACTCGGGGCTCATGTTGCCGATGGTGGCGCGGTTGGCCAGCGGCACCGCGCCGACGCCCGAACCGTAGAACTCGACGAACTTGCCGACCACGCCGTGCTTGCGCAGCATCTCGGTGATCGTCAGCACCAGGTCGGTGGCGGTCGCGCCGGGGGGCAGCTCGCCGTGCAGCTTGAAGCCCACCACGCGCGGGATCAGCATGGAGACCGGCTGGCCGAGCATGGCGGCCTCGGCCTCGATGCCGCCGACGCCCCAGCCGAGCACGCCGATGCCGTTGACCATCGTCGTGTGGCTGTCGGTGCCGACCAGCGTGTCCGGGTACGCCTGGCCGTTGCGGGTCATGACCACGCGCGCCAGGTGCTCGATGTTGACCTGGTGCACGATGCCGGTGCCCGGCGGGACGACCTTGAACTCGTCGAACGCGGTCTGGCCCCAGCGCAGGAACTGGTAGCGCTCCTTGTTGCGCTCGTACTCCAGGTCGACGTTCAGCTCGAACGCGTCCGGCCGGCCGAAGATGTCGGCGATCACCGAGTGGTCGATGACCAGCTCGGCGGGAGCCAGCGGGTTGACCTTGGTCGGGTCGCCGCCGAGCTGCGTGACCGCTTCGCGCATGGTGGCCAGGTCGACCACGCACGGCACGCCGGTGAAGTCCTGCATCACCACGCGGGCCGGCGTGAACTGGATCTCCGTGTTCGGCTCGGCCGACGGGTCCCAGCTCCCCAGCGCGCGCACGTGGTCGGCGGTGATGTTCGCGCCGTCCTCGGTCCGCAGCAGGTTCTCCAACAGGATCTTCAAGCTGTACGGCAGGCGCTCGGCGCCGTCGACCGCGCTCAGCCGGAACACCTCGTACGAGGCGTCCCCGACGGTGAGCGTGCCGCGGGCGCCGAAGCTGTCTTTACTGGTGCCTCCAGTGCCGGCTGGCACGGAACTCCCTGGTGCAGTCACGTGAAACTCCATCTGGTGACGCGCGAAGTCGGTTGGGGAACTTCTGCTGAGTCTTCCGCACCGGCCGGCGCGGCGCTCTCCTACCCCAAACAGTACGCGCGTCCTGTATTCGGCTTCAACCCGGCCCTACCTTGACCGGGGCATCATCACACCCGTGGTGCGTCTTGATCGAATCGGCAAGCGGTACGGGCGCGGGCCCTGGGTGCTGCGCGACGTCACGCTGGCCGTGGAACCCGGTGAGGTGGTCGTGCTGCGCGGCGGCAACGGCTCGGGCAAGTCGACCCTGCTGCGGATCGCGGCGGGCGTGCTGGCGCCCTCCACCGGACGGGTGAGCCGCGGCGCGTCGGTGGGGTTCGCGCCGGAGCGGTTCCCGACCGGGGTGCGGCTGTCCGCCCGCGACTACCTGCGCCACCTGGCCGCCGTGCGCGGCGTGCCGGCGCGCTGGGACCTGGTGGAGGCGCTGGGGTTCGTCGGCGACCCGTCCGCGCCGATGGCCACCCTGTCCAAGGGCAACGCGCAGAAGGTGGCGCTGGCCCAGGCGCTGCACGCGACCGACCTGCTCGTGCTCGACGAGCCGTGGTCCGGGCTGGACGCCGCCGCGGGCGGGGTGCTGCGGGGGCTGGTGGCGGAGTCGGAGGCCGCGGTCGTGCTGACCGACCACCACGGGCACGACGTCGCGGGTGCCCGCGAGGTGGTGCTCGGCGCCGTCCGGTCGAGCGGCGTGGTGATCGAACTGGACCGGGTGGGGGAGGCGTTCACGCTGATCAGCGCGTTGGAAGGGGTCTACGAGGCCCAGGCGGTCGGCGCCGGCGCGCGGGTCGAGGTGGAGGCCGGGTTCAGCGACGGCGTGCTGGCCGAGGCGCTGCGCCTGGGCTGCTCGGTGCGGAGCGTGCGGTCGTGAGCGCGGTCGCGGGTGCGGTGGTGGACGTCGCGGGCTCGGTCGTGGGCGCCGCGGGTTCGGTGGTGGGCGTGGTGCGGGCTTCGGGGGTCCGGTGCTGCCCGGACGTGCGGCGGAGGGCGTTCCCGTGACGGCGCTGGTGCGGTACCTGCTCGCGGACGTGCTGCGGACCCAGCGGTGGCTGCCGCCGCTGCTCCTGCACGTGGCCGTGCTCGGCCTGCTCTACTCCTCCGACGCCGGGCCGCCGCTGCCCGCGTACGCGGGGACGTGCGTGCTCGTCTACCCGGTGTCGGTGTGGCTGACGGTGGTGGTCGCGACCGCCGAGGACCCGGTGCGCCGGGCCGTCACCGTCGTCACGGCGGGCGGCTGGGCCCGCGCCCAGGCGGCCGTGACGGCGCTGTCCGTGCTCGGGGCGCTGGGGCTCGCCCTGGTCGCCGCCCTGGCGCCCGTCGTGACGCAGTCCCGCCCGTACCCCCTCGGCACGGTCGCGCAGGGCTTCGCGGCGCTGGCGGTGTGCGCGCTCGTCGGCGTGGGCGTCGGGGTGCTGTGCTGCCGCCCGCTGGTCGACCAGGTCGGCTGGTCCCTGCTGGCGTCCGCCGCGCTCGTCGTCCTGGTGCTCCTGTTCGGCCGCACGCCGCCCGTGGGCAACGTGCTGTGGTCGCTGTCCCACCAGGACGGCGTGACGGTCGCGCTCGCGCTCTCCGGCGCCCTGGCGGCCCTGCTCGTGGTCGGCGCGACCTGGCTCGGGACAGTGGTCGGCCCCCGCCGCGGGTAGTGCTCGCGACGGGGGCCGACCGGGTGAGCCTCGGGGCCTACTTGATGGCCTTGATCAGCTCGTCGATGTCCTTCGGCTCCAGACCGCGCATCAGCGTCAGGGCCAGCTCGCTGTACGTGCGGAAGGGGCTGACGTACCACTTGCCGTCCACCTCGGTGGCGACGACGCCCAGGCCGTCCTTCAGCACCTGCGCGCCGATCCGCGAGATGACGTCGACCGCGGCCGGCGGGATGTCGCTGCCGCCCTGCTGCTCGACCAGCTGCGCGATCTCGTCCGCGCAGAGCCGCTGGGTCTGGCCCTGCGCCTTGGCGGTGTAGCAGTCGCCGTCGCGGCTGACCTCGACCGTCTCGCCCTCGGCCTCGATCACGAGCTTGCGGATCGTGACCAGCTTGCCGCCGGTGACGTCCTTGGCGTCGGTCTCGAGCTCGATCAGCTTCGCGCCCGTCGCGGGCGTGCGGCCGGCCTGCTCCAGGAGCACCGGGCCGACGTCCTGCAGGACGCCCATCTCGTCCGGCGGCAGGAGGGCGATGACGCCCTCGATGTCACCGTCGAGGGCCTTCTCGACCATCGACTTCGCGGCGTCGTTCGCCGAGCCCGCGCCGGCCGGCGCGATGCCCTTGGCGGGCCACTTGAGGTCTTCTTCCTCCAGCGCGGCGTTCGCGATGGTGTAGAAGAGGCTCGGGTACCACTCGTCGCCGACCTTGATGGTGGCGATGCCGATCGGCTTGCCGTCGCGGTCGGCCTTCTCCTTGGCGAAGTCCAGCGTCTCCGTCTGGGGCGAGGCCTTGTCCAGCTCCGCGCCCAGCGCGTCGACGAGCTTGTCCGTCAACGGGATCTGCTTGACGTCCGAGGTGATCGTGATCTTGCCCTCGACCACCTTGTTGATCGTCAGGTGGTCGTTGACCTTCTCCGCGGCGGCGTCGTCGAACTTGATGCCCTCGCTCTTGATCTGGACGCCGCTGAGCTTGTTCGGGTCGGCGTCCTTCTTCAGGATCTCCAGCCGCTTGGCCTCGTCGACCGTGGCCTCGGTGTAGTCCTTGCTGAGCTTGGCCTCGGCGGGCGCCAGGCCGTTCATGATGCCGAGGACGTCACCGCTGCCCAGCGCGCTGAGCAGGTTGTTCGCCGCCGTGGACGGGCTCTCGGAGCCCGCGGCCACGTCGTCGGAGCTGCGCAGCGCCCACACCGTGGCCACCGTGCCCGCGGCCAGCGCCAGGACGGCCACGATCGCCGTGATCACGAGGCCGGTGCGCTTCTTCTTCGGCGGCTCGCCGCCGGCGAAGCCGTAGGGCTGCTGCCCGTAGGGCTGCTGGCCGAAGTCCTGCTGGTGACCCGGCTGCTGGTAACCCGGCTGCTGGGGCTGCGCGAAGCCCTGCGGACCGGTCTGCGGGTAACCCTGCTGCGGCTGGGGGCCGGTCTGCGGGTAGCCACCCTGCTGCGGGTAGCCGCCGCCCTGCTGGGGGTGCCCACCCTGCTGCGGGTAGCCCCCCTGCTGCGGCTGGCCGTACGGGTTGTTCTGCGGTGGCCATTCGCCTCCGCCGCCACCTGGGTAGCTCACGGTGCTCCTCCTGGACTGCTGCTCGCTGTGCGGGTGGTCGCGGTGAGCACGGTGATCGCCCCTGCGATCGCCAGCACAGCACCACCGAGGGTCACGACCGGTCCGGTCAGGCTGATCCCGACCAATGCCCCCTCGCTGCCCCCTTGGACGGCGGCAAGTGCCGCCACCGTTCCCCCAATCGTGCCAAAGAGCAGGGCGAGCCATGAGGCGAACCGCTGAAGTCGTGTGGACCACAGGATCACGCAGCACACCGCGAGCGGGGTCAGCCCCACCCAGACGCCGCGCACGACCTCGCCCGACACGCCGTCCAACCCGGCGAAACCACGCAGAGCGAGTACCTCGTAACTGGTCCTCGTGACCGTCCCGGAACGCAGCCAGGGCAGGAACGTGCCCACCACCGCCGTGACCAAACCGATAACTCCGAGGACCGCGCCCACCTGTCTTCCGCGCATTCCGACATGCTCGCAGGCGTGTGGCACGGTGGGCGCATGAGCGCACGGGAGGTGATGGCCGTCGCACGGCGGATCACCGTGCTCACCGGCGCCGGGGTGTCGGTGGAGTCGGGCGTGCTGCGGTTCCGGTTCGACGCGGCGGCGTTCCTGGCGTCGGCGGCGGTCCGGTGGGCGGCGTGGGAGTCCTGGCTGGACGATCCGATGTGGACGGCCGAGCCCAACGCGGCCCACCACGCGCTGGCGTCGTTGGAGCGGGCCGGCCGGGTGCGGTCGCTGCTGACGCAGAACGTCGACGGGCTGCACCAGCGGGCCGGCTCGACGGTCGTGGAGCTGCACGGGTCGATGGCGCGGGTCTCGTGCGTGTCGTGCGGCGCGGCGAGCGCGATGCGCGACGCGTTGGCGCGGATGCGCGCGGACGGCGTGCCGCCGGACTGCGCGGCGTGCGGCGGCGTCCTGCGGCCGGCGACGGTCGCGTTCGGCGAGCCGCTGCACCCCGACGTGGTGCGCGCGGCGCGGACGGCGGCGGTCGACTGCGACGTGATGCTGGCGGTCGGCACGTCCCTCACCGTCGAGCCCGCCGCGCGGCTGGTGCCGCTCGCGGCCCGCGCCGGCGCGGCCGTCGTCGTCTGCGCCCTCGACCCGACCCCGTACGACTCGCTCGCGGCGGCGGTGGTGCGGGAGCCGGCGTCGTCGGCGCTGCCGGAGCTCGCGGCGGTGCCCGTCGAGGCCACCGGGCCGATTCGGACCTGGGGCGACCCGAGCACCTGGTGACCGCCCGTCCGTGCCGCCCGTCCGTGCCGCCCGTCCGTGCCGCACGGCCACCCCGCCGGGCGCGCGGCACGGCCCGCGCGAACCCGAAGTCCGTCCTGACGTCGGGGCGAGCGGTTCTCCCGGTGGTCCCGCGGACCGGTAGCTGTCGGCCCCAACGGTCGATAACGTGACCACGTATGCGCGTACCCCTGACTGTCGCCGATTTCCTCTACCGGGCGGAGCAGGTCTTCGCCGACACCACGGCCGTCGTGGACGAGCCGAGCCAACCCGCCGCACCCGTGCCCACCACCACCTACGGCCAGTTCGCCGACCGCGTCCGCGCCTGGCAGGCCGGGTTCGACGCCCTCGGCCTCGGCGAGGGCGAACGGGTCGCCGTGGTCAGCCACAACTCCGCCCGGCTGCTCGAACTGCTGCACGCCGTGCCGGGGACGGGACGCGTGTGCGTCCCGATCAACTTCCGCCTGCGGCCCGACGAGGTGTCCTACATCGTCGAGCACAGCGGCGCGTCGGTGCTCCTCGTGGACCCCGAACCGGAGCTGGACCACGTCACCGCCCGCCACCGCTTCGTGCTCGGCGAGCAGACCGAGTCGGAGCTGATGCGCTTCGACGCCGAACCGCGCCCGTGGGGCGAGCCGGACGAGGACGCGACCGCCACCATCAACTACACCTCCGGCACGACGGCCCGGCCCAAGGGCGTCCAGATGACGCACCGCAACATCTGGCTCAACGCGGTCACGTTCGCGCTGCACGCCCGCGCCTGGGAGCGGGACGTCTACCTGCACGTGCTGCCGATGTTCCACTGCAACGGCTGGGGCATGCCGTTCGGCCTCGCCGGCCTGGGCGTGCCGCAGGTCGTGCTCCGCAAGGTCGACGGCACGGAGATCCTCAAGCGGGTCCGCGACCACGGCGTCACGCTGATCTGCGGCGCGCCCGCCGTGTGGAACGCCGTCCTCGACGCCGCCCAGGACTGGGACGGCGAGGTCCCCGGCCGCGACCGGGTCCGCATCGTTTGCGCGGGCGCGCCACCGCCCAGCCGCACGATCGCCCGCGTCGGCGAGGAGCTGGGCTGGGAGTTCCTCCAGCTCTACGGCCTGACCGAGACGTCGCCGCTGCTCACCTTCAACCGCTCACGACCGGGTGATGACGCGCTGTCGGCGGAGGAGCGGGCGCGGAAGCTGTCGCGGGCCGGTGCGCCGGGCCTGGGCGTGCGGCTGAAGGTGTCCGAGTCCGGCGAGGTGCTGGCCCGCGGGAACGTCGTCATGGCGGGCTACTGGGAGAACCCGGAGGCCACGGCGGAGGCGCTGGAGGGCGGCTGGTTCCACACCGGCGACGGCGGCTCGCTGGACGACGAGGGCCACCTCACGATCTCCGACCGCAAGAAGGACGTGATCATCACCGGCGGGGAGAACGTGTCGTCCATCGAGGTGGAGGACGCCCTGTTCAGCCACCCCGCGGTGGCCGAGGCGGCGGTGATCGGGGTGCCGCACGAGAAGTGGGGTGAAACGATCAAGGCGCTGATCGTCAGGGCCGAGGGCGCGGACGTCACCGAGGCCGAGCTGATCGCCCACTGCAAGGCCCGGCTCGCCGGGTACAAGGCGCCGACGTCGGTGGAGTTCCGCGACGCCATCCCGCGCACCGCGACCGGCAAGGTGCAGAAGTTCAAGCTGCGCGAGCCGTACTGGGCCGACCTCGACCGCAAGGTCAACTGAGGGTGCGCCTCCCGCCCCTCCTGTGACCCGAGTGGTTGAAGTTCACGCTGTGTCCATTGGAAACGGTGTGGCAGGAGTGGCACAGTTCCGAGACGTGTCCGTGTCGCGCCATTCGGAGCAACGCGGATGGGCCGAGCGGCGGGAGGCGGGTGTCGTGACTCGATGGGTGCTCTCGGTGGTGGTCGCGTTGACGGCCGTGCCGGTCCTCGCCGGCACGGCGCTCGCCGTGCCGCCCCCACCGCCCAATCCGAGCGACGCCGAGATCAGCGCCGGCCGGCAGGAGGCCGACACGAAGGCCGCCCGCGTCGGTGAGCTGACCGGTCGGCTGACCGACGCCGAGGCGCGCCTGCACCAGCTGAACGACGACGTGGCCGCCAAGATGGAGCTCGCGAACAAGGCCAGGGTCGACCTGGAGGCCGCGCAGGGTGAGGCGGACAAGGCCCGGCAGGACGCGGACGCGGCGCGGGTCGAGGCCGAGGCCGCCGGCCAGGCCGTCGAGGACGCCCGCGCGCAGCTCGACGAGTTCGCGGCCGCCAGCTACCAGCAGGGCAGCGTCATCGGCTCCGTGTCCGCCTACTTCGGCGCGACCAGCCCGGAGGACCTGCTGGCCCGCGCCCAACTGCTGGAGGCCGTCAGCGAGTCGAGCCTCGACGCGCTGGACGACGTCGAGCGCATGCGGTCGGAGAAGGGGAACAAGGACGCGGCCGCCCGCGCCGCGCTGGACCTGGCCGACGAGAAGCAGGCCGCCGCCGACCAGGCGAAGCGGGACGCGGACGCCGCCCAGGCCACCGCCGTCGAGGCGCAGCGCGGCCAGGCCGCCGCCGCGCAGGCCATCCAGGACGACAGGGCCCGCGTCGAGGGCGAGCTGGACCAGGCGCTGACCGCGGTGCAGGGGCTGGAGGGGCAGCGCGTCCAGTACAACCAGTGGCTGGACCAGAAGCGCCGCGAGGACGAGGAGGCGGCCCGGCAGGCGGCGCTGGCCGCGGCCGCCCCGAAGCCGCAGGCTCCCGCCGCGCCGCGCCCGCAACCCGTGGTCGCGCCGAGCGCCGGCGGCGTGGAGACCGTCATCGCCCGCGCCATGCAGCAGCTCGGCGTCCGGTACTCGTGGGGCGGCGGCAACTACCAGGGCCCGACGGTCGGCATCCGGGACGGTGGCGTCGGCGACGCCCACGGCGACTACTACTCCGTCGGCTTCGACTGCTCCGGCCTGATGATGTACGCGTTCGCGGGCGTGGGGATCTTCCTGCCGCACTACAGCGGGTACCAGTACAACGCGGGCCGCAAGGTGCCGCTCGCCCAGGCGCAGCGCGGGGACATGCTGTTCTGGGGCCCGGGCGGCGGCACGCACGTCGCCCTCTACCTGGGCGGCGGCATGATGGTCGAGGCGCCGTACTCGGGGTCGTCGGTGCGCGTCGCCCCCGTCCGGTACGGCGGGATCATGCCGTACGCGACCCGCCTGCTGTAGCCGTCACCGGCGGTCGCCCACCGGTTCCAGCCGCAGGGCCCGCACCTCCTCGCGCAGCGCGCGGACCTCCTGGACCAGCCGGTCGTCGACGGCGGTCGGCTTCGCCGGCGCGTCCGACTCCATCGCGCCGCACACGACGGCGATGAACAGGTTCAGCATGGTGAACGTGCCGACCAGCAGGTAGACCAGGAAGAACACCCAGGCCAGCGGCTGGGCGACCATCAGGTCCCGCATGACGTCCGACCAGCCGTCGCCGGTGGTGATCTGGAACAGCGTCAGCAGGGTCGAGCCGAGGTCGCCGAACCGCGGGTCGCCGCTCGGGCGGAACAGGTTGATCGCGACGACGCTGCCGACGTACAGCATCAGCACCAGCAGGCCGGACAGCGACAGCAGGCCGGGGATCGACTTGACCAGCGCCGTCACCACGCGCCGCATGCTCGGCACCATCGAGACCAGCCGCAACGCGCGCAGCACGCGCAGCGACCGGATCACCGACAGCGCGCCGGCGGCGGGCAGCAGGGACACCCCGATGACGACGAAGTCGAAGCAGTTCCAGGGGTCGCGGAAGAACCGGAGGCGGTGCGCGTAGAGGCGGGCGGCCAGTTCGGCGACGAAGACCGCGAGGGCGACGCGGTCCACCGCGCCGAGCACGCCGCCGTGCGCCGCGACGAGCGCGGGCGACGTCTCGCACCCCAGGGCGATCGCGTTGACCACGATCACCCCGATCACCAGCCGTTGGAAGCGCCTGCCGTCCACGACGTCGCGGACGCGGTCGCGCAAAGCCATGCGGAACTCCTTCTGCACGCGGGGAGGTGGCTCGATCGAGCACCGAGCCCATCGGCGTGCCGCCGGCACGGCTTGAGGTGATTCACCTGGTCGTGCGGAAGGACCACTCGGGCTGCCGGTCGGTTCTCGGCGATGTGGTCGCGGTGGCCGGTCGATTCCGATCTCCGGGTGGATATGAACCCTCATTCGCGGTGATCCCGGAAATGTGTCCCGAGAATTGCGGATGAATGGTCTTGATCACCCGAATGCGCGACGCGGATTCGGTAACGTCGAGGGTTGCGGGAGGAAGTCAAGTCCAGGGGGGACCATGACGGCCGGCCACTTGATGTGCCACGAAGGCGACGTGCGCGGGGGGAGACGCGGGGGAGGGCCACCGGGCCGCGGGTCCGCGCATGCCGCGGGCGGCTCACCCGGGGCGGTTCCCGCCCGACCGCGGTCGGTCTGCGCGTCGCGATGAACGGCGGCTTCCACCAGGCGGTGCTCGAACGGGCGGACGCCGCGGTGCTCGTGGTCGACCCGACGGACCTCGGCGTGCGGTGGGCGTCCCCGGCGGCCCGGCGGCTGTTCGGCGGCGCGTCCGGCGTGCTGCCCGACCTGGTCGCGAGCGGTGACGCGGCGGCCGTCGGCACGTTCCTGCAGGCGGCGGGCCGCACCGGCTCGTCGCGGTGCTCGTGCGCGGTGCCCGTGGAGGGCTCCACGCACCGGCGCGTCGACCTCGTCGCCCGCGACCTGAGCGACGACCCCGCCGTGGGCGGGCTCGTGGTGGTCGCGCTCGACGTCACGGGCTGGGCGGAGACGGCGGACGAGCTGGGCAGCAGGCTCAACACCGACGCGTTGACGGGCCTGGCGAACCGCACCGGGTTCCTGCCCCGGCTGGAGCAGGCCGTGCGCGGCGCGCCGGGCACGGTGCTGGTGTTCCTCGACCTCGATCAGTTCAAGGACGTCAACGACCGCCACGGCCACGCCGCGGGCGACCACGTGCTGCGCCTGGTGGCGTCCCGGCTGGCCGCCGTGGTCGCCGGCCGCGGCACGGCGGCGCGGCTCGGCGGCGACGAGTTCGTCGTCCTGCTGGACCGGCTGGACGAGCAGCAGGCGATCGCCGCCGCGCACGAGATCCTGGCCGTGATCGCGTTGCCGGTGACGTTGGCGGAGGGCGTCGTGCGGGTGTCGGTGTCGGCGGGCATCACGTTCGTCCGGGCCGGCCACGGCGCCGAGGACCTGCTGCACCAGGCGGACCTCGCGATGTACCGGGCGAAGACGATCGGCCCGGTGGGCGTCGCGCTGTACGACGAGGCGCTGGAGGACTGGGCGCTGGCGCGCAAGCACCAGGTGGACCGGCTCGCCGAACGGCTGGAGGAGCTGCACGCGGAGAACCGGGCGCTGGCCGAGGCGGCGACCATCGACCAGCGGACCGGCCTGCCGAACCCGGCGACGTTCGACGCCGACCACGCGCTGCGCAACCGCGTCGGCGAGCCGTACAGCCTGCTGCTGGTCGACATCGACCGCTTCCACGCCTACAACACGCTGTACCACTACCTGGCCGGGCACGAGACGCTGCGCCGGGTCGGCGAGGCGATCAGCCGCACCGCCCGCGCCGGCGACCGCGCGTACCGGTACGGGGGCGAGGAGTTCACCGTGCTGCTGCCGGACACCCGGCTGGACGGCGCGCTGGCGCTGGGCGAGCGCATCCGGCGGGCGGTGGAGCAGCTCGGCGTCGAGCACCGGGGCAACGCCGGGGGAGTGGTGACGGTGTCGATCGGCGCGGTGGAGGTGCTGCCCGGCGCGTCGGTCACCGACGCGGTCGAGGCGGCCAGCGTCGCGGTGCTGGAGGCCAAGGACGCGGGCCGCAACCGGGTGGTGGGCCGGCGGACCGCCGGGTGAGGCGTCGGCCTGCCGGGACGAGGCGCGTCGCGGGCTCCCCCGCGGGGTCGATCGGCCCGGTTGAGCCGCACTCACCCGCACGGCGCTCTGATGCTCTGTTCAGCCCAACAAACAACCACGGACAGTAGATAAATGGGGCGAATTCATCTCGACTACATGAATTGAGTTGGGCCGACCTGGTGAACGGGTGTGACCAGGAGTTAGTAACCTCCCGTGAACCACGACTCGATGCAGCACTTCTCGGCCGGTCTCTCCACCCTGGTCCTCGCCTACGTCGTCTCCGTGATCGGCTCGCTGATCGGCCTCGCGTGCATGGCCCGCGCCCGCGCCGAGCCCGTCCGCCGCGCGAAGGTGCGCTGGACGGTGCTGGGCGCGATCTCCATCGGGGGCGTCGCCATCTGGCTCATGCACTTCATCGCCATGCTCGGCTTCGACGTCCCCGGCGCGGCGATCAAGTACTCCGCGCCGCTGACCGCGCTGTCCGCCGTGGTGGCGATCGGCGTCGTCGGCCTCGGGCTGTCGCTCGTCACGCTCGTCCGGTTCACCAGGACGCGGCTGCTCGTGGCGGGCGCGCTGGCCGGGCTCGGCGTCGCCGGCATGCACTACCTGGGCATGTCCGCGATCCGGTTCAAGGGCGAGCTCTCGTACGACACGACCCTCGTCGTCCTGTCGTGCGTCATCGCCGTGGTCGCGGCGACCGCCGCGTTCTGGTTCACCCTGGTCGTCAAGACGACCGCGGCGCGGTTCGCCGCCGGCCTGATCATGGGCGTGGCGGTCACCGGCATGCACTACACCGGCATGGCCGCGGTGCGGGTGGACGTCGACCCGCTGGTGGTCGCGCCGTCCGGCACGACGGTGTTCGACCTGGTGTTCCCGGTGTTCGTCACGAGCGCGCTGGTGGTGGCGGTCCTGCTGTGGATGCTGTTCACCGCCGACGACGAGGCGCTGGGCGAGCCCGCCTAGCCGCGTACGGTGTGGCCGTGGTGTCGTGGACGGCGGTGGTCCTGGCCGGGGGGCGGGGCAGCAGGCTGGGCGGTGTCGACAAGGCCGCGGTCGTGGTCGACGGCCGCACGCTGCTCGACCACGTGCTGGACGCGGTGGCCGGCGCGCGGGCGACCGTCGTCGTGGGACCGCGCAAGGACGACGTGCCCGGCGTGACGTGGGCGCGGGAGGAACCGCCCGGCGGTGGACCGCTGGCGGGCCTGGCCGCCGGGCTCGCGCACGTCCGCACCGACCTCGTGGTCGTGCTGGCGGTGGACCAGCCGGGCCTCACCCGGTCCACAGTGGACCGCCTGCTCGCGGCGGTGGCCGACAGCGGCGCGGTGCTCGTGGACGAGGGCGGCCGCCTCCAGTGGCTCGCCGGCGCGTGGCGCGTCGCGGCGCTGCGCCGGGCGCTGCCCGCCGACCCGCGGGACGTCTCGATGCGGTCGGTGCTCGGGCCGCTCGACCCGGTGACCGTTCTCGCCCGACCGGGTGAGGCGCGTGACGTGGACACCCCGCGGGACCTCACCCGCTGACACCGGGCCGGACCCCTTCACAAGAGCCATACCGTCCTCAGGGGAGACTGGGCAAGAGTCGTACAACCCTGTCGAGGAGGACCTTTGTCCGAGCCCGCCGCCGAGGCGCCCCACACGCCGGCTCGTGACGCCCAGTTGCTCGAACGCACCGTGTTCGAGGTCAAGCGGGTGATCGTCGGGCAGGACCGGCTGGTCGAGCGGATGCTCGTCGGCCTGCTCGCCAAGGGCCACCTGCTGCTGGAGGGCGTGCCCGGCGTGGCGAAGACGCTGGCCGTGGAGACGTTCGCCAACGTCGTCGGCGGGTCGTTCTCGCGCGTCCAGTTCACCCCCGACCTGGTTCCCGCCGACATCCTCGGCACCCGCATCTACCGCCAGGGCAGCGAGACGTTCGACGTCGAGCTCGGCCCCGTGGTGGCGAACTTCGTGCTCGCCGACGAGATCAACCGCGCGCCCGCCAAGGTGCAGTCGGCGATGCTGGAGGTCATGGCCGAGCGGCACGTGTCCATCGGCGGCAAGACGTTCCCGATGCCCAACCCGTTCCTGGTCCTGGCCACCCAGAACCCGATCGAGAACGAGGGCGTCTACCCCCTGCCCGAGGCGCAGCGCGACCGGTTCCTGTTCAAGATCCAGGTCGAGTACCCGACGGCCGAGGAGGAGCGGGAGATCGTCTACCGCATGGGCGTCGAGCCGCCCGTGCCCAGCCAGGTGCTCGGCCCGGACGAGCTGGTCCGCCTGCAGGGCGTGGCCTCCCGGGTGTTCGTGCACCACGCGCTGGTCGACTACGTGGTGCGGCTGGTCATCGCGACCCGCGCGCCCAAGGAGCACCAGCTCACCGACGTCGCCGGGTGGGTCGCGTACGGCGCCTCGCCGCGCGCCAGCCTCGGCATCATCGCCGCCGCCCGCGCCCTGGCGCTGGTGCGCGGGCGCGACTACGTGCTGCCGCAGGACATCGTGGACGTCGTGCCGGACGTGCTGCGGCACCGCCTGGTGCTGTCCTACGACGCCCTCGCCGACGGCGTCCCGCTGGACCACATCATCACCCGGGTGCTCCAGACCGTGCCGCTGCCGCAGGTCTCGGCACGTCCGCAGACGCCCCAGCCCGCGGGCAGGCCGTGACCGAGCCCACCGAAGCGACCCCGGCCCGCCCGAACTGGGCGCCGCCGGTCCTGCACGGCGGCCGGATGGAAGCGGCGCTGCGCACGCTCGAACTGGACGTCCGCCGCCGCCTCGACGGCCTGCTCCAGGGCAACCACCTCGGCCTCGTGCCGGGTCCGGGCTCGGAGCCCGGCGAGGCGCGGCCCTACCAACCCGGCGACGACGTGCGGCGGATGGACTGGGCGGTCACCGCGCGCACCACCGTGCCGCACATCCGGGAGACGGTCGCCGACCGCGAGCTGGAGACGTGGCTCGCGATCGACCTGTCGCCCAGCCTCGACTTCGGCACGGCCGTGTGCGAGAAGCGCGACCTGGTGGTCGCCGCGACGGCCGCCGTGGCGCACCTGACCCGTGGCGGCGGGAACCGGATCGGCGCGCTGGTCTCCACCGGCGAGGACCTGGTCCGGGTGCCCGCCCGCGGCGGCCTGGCGCACTCGCGCGGCCTCATCCGCAAGGTCGCCGAGACGCCCCGCGCCCCGGAGGGCACCCGCGGCTCGCTGGCCGACGTGGTCGAGCAGCTGCGCCGCCCGCCGCGTCGCCGCGGCCTGGTCGTCGTGATCTCGGACTTCCTCGGCGGCATGGAGTGGCAGCGGCCGCTGAAGGCCCTGTCCGCCCGGCACGAGCTGGTCGCCATCGAGGTGGTCGACCCGCGTGACATCGACCTGCCCGAGGTCGGCACCGTCGTGCTCGCCGACCCCGAGTCGGGTCGCCAGCGCGAGGTGGTCGCCTCGCCGCTGCTGCGCCGGGAGTTCGCCGCCGCCGCGGCCGAGCACCGCGCCGCCGTGGCCGCGGGCCTCCGCCAGGCCGGCGCCGGACACCTGGTGCTGCGCACCGACTCGGACTGGATCGCCGACACCGTGCGCTTCGTGGTCGCCCGCAAGCGCCGCTGGTCGGGAGGGGTGGCCTGATGAGCCTGTCGGGGTTCACCGCGCCGTGGTGGTTCCTGCTGCTCGGCGCGGTCGCGGCGCTGGCCGCGTTCTACGTGGTGCTGCAGCGCGTGCTGCGCAAGCGGACGCTGCGGTTCGCCAACCTGCCGATGCTGGAGAAGGTCGCGCCCAAGCGGCAGGGCTGGTACCGGCACGTGCCGGCGGCGTTGCTCCTGGTGGCGTTCATGCTGCTGACGGTGGCGCTGGCCGGGCCGACCGCCGAGCAGAAGGTGCCGCGCAACCGCGCCACCGTGATGCTGGTGATCGACACGTCGCTGTCGATGAAGGCGACGGACGTCAAGCCGTCCCGGCTGGAGGCCGCGCAGGTGGCCGCCAAGTCGTTCGCCGACGGGCTCACGCCGGGCATCAACCTGGGCCTGATCTCGTTCGCCGGCTCGGCGACCGTGCTGGTCGCGCCGACCACCGACCGGGGCGCGGTCACCCAGAGCATCGACGGGCTGAAGCTCGCCCAGTCGACCGCGACCGGTGACGCGATCGTCGCCGCCCTGGCCGCCATCGACTCGTTCGGCAAGGTCGTCGGCGGCGCGGACGGCCCGCCGCCCGCGCGCGTCGTGCTGATGACCGACGGCAAGGAGACCGTCGGCACCCGGCGGGCGTTCGACGCGGCCGAGGACGCCAAGCAGGCCGGCATCCCGATCTCCACGATCTCGTTCGGCACCGAGGACGGCGTGGTCGAGATCGAGGGCCGGCGGCAGGACGTGCCGGTGGACGACGACTCCATGAAGGAGATCGCCAAGCTGTCCGGCGGCGAGTTCTTCAAGGCAGCCAGCGCCGAGGAGCTGCGCCGGGTCTACGACACGCTGGGCGAGCAGATCGGCTACGAGAAGAAGCAGGCCGACGCGAGCCGGCCGTGGTTGGCGCTGGGCACCCTGCTCGGGATGCTGGCCGTCGCGGGCGCGCTGCTCTTCGGGCAACGCCTGCCCTGACGCGGCAGGATGTCGCCCGTGGCGGAGGCGACGAACTGGCGGGAGATGGTCGACTGGTCCGCGGCGCTGCTGCGCCGCGGCACCGGCGAGGGCGTGCCGGAGTGGAACCGGCGCGTCCTGTCGACCGGGCTCGACAACGAACGCGACCTGCGGGTCTGGCTGCGTGAGCACGGCGTGACCGGCTACCCGCAGATGCTGCTGGTGATGGAGCGGTTCGGCTACCCGGACTTCATGACGGCGTCGTCGGACGAGCTGGTGGACGCCCAGTACGCGGACCGGCCCGAGATGCGCCCGATCCTCGACCGGCTGCTGGCCGAGGCGGCGCTGCTCGGGCCGATGCACGTCCAGGCGCGCAAGACCTACGTGGCGCTGGTGTCACCCCGGCGCACGTTCGCGATCGTGAAGGCCACCACCCGTGACCGGGTCGACCTCGGCCTCCGGCTGGCGGGCCACGCGCCGGCCGGGCGGCTGGAGCCGGCGCGCGCCCTGGGCAACGACACCATCACCGTGCGGATCGGCATCGGCAGCGCGGACGCCATCGATGACGACACGGTGGAGTGGCTGCGCCAGGCGTACACGGCCAACTCGTGAGCGACGACGGGTCGGCGCGTTCGAGCCGGCAGACGTGGACCGACGAGGACGGCGTGGTGTGGACGCGCGGCCGGCCGCGCGTCCTGACCGAACGCGACGCCCGACGCCTGGTGCTCCGGGCGTCGACCCTGGTGGTGGTCGAGCGGTCGGTGGACGACCTGGTCGTCCTCGACCCGGCCGTCCGCCGGGAGTTCTGGGCGTCGCACGTCGCGGGCCACGTGGACGAGAGGACCGGCGAGCCGGTGCCACCGAACCACCTCGGCCTGACCTACGCGGCCAGTCCGTGGACCGATGGCTCCGGCCGCCGGCTCGTCCTGCTCGCCGAGGAGTGCTGAGCCGAGGATGCTGAGCCGAGGAGTGCCGAGCCGAGGGGCGCCGAGCGGCGGGAGCGGTCAGGCGACGCGCCAGGTGACGCCGTGCGCGGCCAGGCCGGTCAGGAAGTCGGCCGGGTCGAGGACTTCCGCCGCCGCGTGGGCGCCGGGTGGCGCGGCGAGCAGCCGGCGGGCGGCCTCCACGGCGATCACGGCCGTGGTGCCGTACATGTCCCGGCCCTCCAGCACGCCCTGGCGCCGGGCGCCGTCGGTGGCGAGGGCGTCCACCACCAGCGTGAAGCGGGCCCGTGACCGGCTGTCGGGGGTCGGGTGCCGCGGCGTGCCGTCCACCGTCGCCTGCGTGGCCCCGGCGAAGAACGCCTGGATCTCCGGCGAGGCCAGGCCCTCCGAGTGCCGGGTGCGGACGTGCCGGGGGAGGGTGACGGCGGGCGGCAGGGGGAACTTCACCGCGGGTGCGTCGCCGGACGGCCACGCCACGGAGGTCCGCTTGGCCGCACGGTCCCTGACGTACTCACCGTCCTCCCAGGTCAGGCCACCGGAGTGGAACGTCTCGCGGGTCGTCAGCGCCATCAGGACCGTGCCGCGCGACCCCTCCGCGTCGACCGCCGTGAACGCGGTGCTGATGGTCTCCAGCCCGCCCAGCCCCTCGGCGACCAGGTGGCCCAGCAGGTCGCCGGTCAGGCAGTCGTTGTTGGCCGCGGGCAGGATCGGGACCGGCGCGGACGCGTGCCGGTCCAGCACGCCCTTGATGTACGACTCCTCGCCGGAGACGTCCACGTACGCCACGCCCGCGTCGATCGCGGCCCGGATCACCGGCTCGCCGAAGTGCGTGAACGGCGACGCGCAGTTGATCACCACGTCGACGTCCGCCAACGCCCGGACCAGCGACTCGTGGTCGTCCACCGCCGCGACCCGGAACCCCGGCAGCGCGCGCCTGCCGACCAGGACCGGCTCCACGCCGACGTCACGCAGCCTCGCCACGACCAGGCCGCCCACGAACCCCGACGCGCCGTGGACCGCGACCCTCACGCCGGCACCCCGTCCACCGCGACCGAACGGCCGAGCGACGCCGACTGCCGGATCGCCTTCCACGGCCGGTAGTCCGACGAGTCGAGGTACGCGCGGACGGCGTCCTTGTCGGCGAACTCGACGATGATCACCTGCGTGGGCGACCACTCGCCCTCCAGCGGCACGGGCCGCGGGTCGAACGCGACCACGCGACCGCCGAAGCGTTCGAGGATCGGCAGGGCCCCGGCGGCGTACTCGGCCATCGCCTCGGCGTCCGTGGGGTGGATGTCGATCACCATGTATGCGCTCATGGCCACCACACTGCGTGCCGGCCACGCCGCCAACCAGCCCGAGCGCAACCCACCCCGGCCAGGGTCAGGCTACGGGCGCGCCGGCGGCCGATACTGGGCGGCGTGACCGAACTCGGCGAGTTCCTGCGCGCGCACCGGGCCCGCTTGCGGCCCGACGACGTCGACCTGCCCCACTACGGCCGCCGCCGCGTGCGCGGGCTGCGCCGCGAGGAGATCGCCCAGCTCGCCGGGGTGAGCGCGTCCTACTACACGCGGCTGGAGCAGGGGCAGTCGCGCAGCGCGTCGACCGAGGTGCTGGACGCGTTGGCGCGGGCCCTCCGGCTCGACCCGGACGAGCACGCCCACCTGCACGACCTCGCCGCCGCCGTCCGCTCCCGCGCCACGCCCCGCCGCCCGCCGGCCGAGCACGCGTCGCGCGCGCTGCTGGACCTCCTCCGCCAGATCGGCGACGTGCCCGCGGTGGTGACCGGGCGGCGCGGCGACGTGCTGGCGTGGAACCGCATGGGGCACGCCCTGTTCGCGGGCCACCTCGACCCGACCTCGCCGCGGCGGCCCGCGGACCGCCCGAACACCGCCCGGCTGGTCTTCCTCGACGCGCACGTGCGCGAGCTGTACGCCGACTGGCCCGCGAAGGCCCGGTCGGTGGTGGAGCACCTGCGGCTGGTCGCGGGCCGCCACCCGGACGACCCGCTGCTCGCGGGGCTGATCGGCGAGCTGACCATGCGCAGCCCCGAGTTCGCCCGGCTGTGGCTGGACCACCGCGTGCGGGCGTGCGGCACGGCCACCTACGACGTGCGCCACCCGCTGGTCGGCACGCTCACCGTCACCCAGCAGACGTTCGCCGCCGAGGACCAGTCCCTCGTGCTCGCCACCACGGAGGCCGACTCGTCGTCGGAGGCCGCGATGCTGCTGCTGGCCTCATCCGTGCACGTCGCGGTAGGTGGCGGCGGCGCCGGGGTGCAGCGGCAGGCCCGCGGTGCCGATGAGGCTGCGCACGTCGAGGAACTGGGTGCCGAGGGTCTGCGCCGGCACCAGCGCGGCGGCGCGTGACACCAGCGTCCGCGTGATCGCGGCGGCCACGGCGTCCGGCAGCGACGCCCGGCACACCAGCAGGTTCGCCACCCCGATCGTGGGCACCTCGCGGGTCGCGCCGTAGACGCCGACCGGCACCGGCACCTGCTCGTACACCGAGCCGTGCGCCGCGCGCAGCCCCGGCACCAGGTCGGCCAGCGGCAGCAGGCGGATGCCGGACAGCTCGGCCAGCTTGGGCGTCGGCACGCCGCCGGACCACAGCAGCGCGTCGATGCGGCGCTCCGCCAACGCCCGCACGGCGTCGCCGAGCTTCAGGTGCTCGACCCGCACCGACGTGCGCAGGTCGAGGGCGACGAGCATCCGCTCACCGGACAGCGACGCGCCGGAGCCCGCCGCGCCCAGCGACACCGTGCGCCCGGCCAGGTCGGCGGCCGACCGCGCCGGGTCGTCCTCCCGCACCACCAGCTGGAGGTAGTTCTCGTAGACCCGGCCCAGCGCCCGCAGCTCCAGCCCCGGGTCGGCGACGCGGGCCGAGTCCGCCAGCGCGAGCGCCACCTGCGCCTGACCGGCGGCGAGCAGCCCCAGGTTCGCCAGGCTGCCCTCGGTCTCCAGCACCCGTCCCCGCAGGTCGATGAGCTGGTCCGCGAGCAGGGACGCGAAGTCGAAGTACATGCCGCCGCGCTCGCCCGCGGCGATGGTCAGCTCGCCCGCCGGCACGCCCGACGCGCACCCGGTGGCGAGCAGCCCGAGGAGGAACACCCGGCGGTTCACAGCGCCGGCTCCAGCGGCAGGGTGACGCGCGCGGTGAAGCCGTCCGCCGACGACAGGCTCAGGGCGCCGTGGCGGGCCCGGACGAGCTGGTCCGCGATCGCCAGGCCGAGACCGGTGCCCGGCTTGCCCGACCGCCCCCGCCAGAACCGGGACGTGGCCAGCGCCAGCTCCTCGGCGGTCAGGCCGGGGCCGTCGTCGTGCACCTCCACCCACCCGACGCCCGCCGCGCGGTCCGCGCCGAGCGACACCCGCACCTCGCCGCCGTACTTCACCGCGTTGTCCAGCAGCACGTCGAGCACCTGCGCCAGGTCCGACTCCGGGCAGCGCACCAGCACCGCGAGCGGCGGCGTCCCCGGCAGCGGCACCTGCCAGAACCCGGCCCGGTCCACCGCCACCGCGCCGACGTCGGTCAGCTCCGGCTCGCGCCCGCCCGCCGCGACCTCGGTCGCCGCGCTCTCCGCCGACGCCAGCGCCAGCAGGCCGTCCAACAGCGATTCGAGCCGTTCGATCTCGGCGACGCCCGCCGTGTACGCCCGCACGCCCTCGGGCTTGACCTGCCCGCTCAACGTGTCCATGCGCAGCCGCAACGCCGCCATCGGGTTGCGCAGCTGGTGCGACGCGTCCGCGATCAGCCGCCGCTGCTGGTCGGCGGCCTCCGTGACGGCGTCCGACATGCGGTTGAACAGCTCGGACAGCTCGCGCACCTCCGGCGGGCCGCTGCTCCCCGTCACGTGCGCCCGCCGTTCGCCCGCGGCCACCGCGCGGACCCCCGCCGCGAGCGCCGCCAGCGGCTTCAGCAGCCACCGCGTGACCGCCAGGACCAGCAGGACCGACACCACGGCCGCCGCCAACGCGCCACCGAGCACCAGCAGCCACTGCGCGGCGACGTCCGCCGCCGCGCGCTCCACCGACGCCCGGAGCACCACCGCGCCCGCCACCCGCGTGCCGGTGCCGACCGGGCGCGCGAACACCACGTGCCCCGACGACCACGGCAGCACCGTCGGCACGGCCCGCGTCGGCTGGTTGCGCAGGGCGGCGTCCAACACCGGCGCCAGCGCGGGGTCGTCCGCCGTGAGGCCCGCCCGCGCGACCGGCGCCCGGCGCGCGTCCACCACCACGACCGGTTCGCCGTACAGCTCGAAGTACGCGGCGACCTCGTCCGCCAGGGCCGCATTGTCACCCGTCGTCTCGGCCTGCTGCGCGAGCGCGGCGAACCGGTCGAGGTCGGCGGTGCGCGTCAGCACGAACCGCTGGGTGCGCTCGGCGGCCGTGAACGACAGCAGCGGCACCGCGAACGCCGCCACCGCTGCGGCGGAGAACGACAGCAGCACCAGCAGGAGACGGCGGCGCATTCACCCGCCCGCCTGGTTCCCGGCGTCGCCGAGGGCGAGCCGGTAGCCGAAGCCGCGGATGGTGGTCAGCAGGCCCGGCCGGCGCAGCTTCGCCCGCAGACCCGCCAGGTGCACGTCCAGCGACCGCGACACGGCCAGGTACGCGTCACCCCACACCTCGTCCATGAGCTGCTGGCGGCTCACCGCCGTGCCCGCGCGCCGCGCCAACGCCGCCAGCACGTCGAACTCCTTGGTGGTCAACGAGACCTCCGCGTCGCCCACCACGACCCGCCTGCCCTCCAGGTCGATCACCACGTCGCCGACGCGCACCGTGCCGTCCTTCGGCCCGGCGAGCGCCGCGCTGCGCCGGGCGACCGCGTCCATCCGGGCGAGCAACTCACCGAGACGGACCGGTTTCACCAGGTAGTCGTCCGCGCCGAGGCGCAGGCCGCGCACGATCGACCGCTCGTCCCCACGCGCTGTGAGGACCAACACCGGCACCGGCGACACCTTGCGGATCTTGCGCAGCACCTCCAGCCCGTCCGTGTCGGGCAACCCGAGGTCGAGGAGCAGCAGGTCGAAATCGCGGTGGACCAGCAGGGCGTCCGCGCCGCGGGCCACCCGGCTCGGCCGGTGGTCCTTCGCCTCCAGGGCCTCCACCAAGGCGTCCGCGACCCCGTCGTCGTCCTCGACGAGCAGCACGCGCAACCCACCACCCCCTATCGATTGGGGCGATTATGGCCTCCTGGGTGTAGACAAGGCTTGTGAGCATCGAGGAACAGGTGTCCGCGTCCATGTTGGACGAGGCCAGCGAGGCGCTTGAGGAACTGGCCGGCGTGCTGACCGGCGGCCAGTCGCTGGACGAGGCGCTCCAGCAATTGGCCGAATCGGCGTCGCGGGTCATCCCGGACGCGGAGAACGTCAGCGTCACCGTCGTCGGCCCCGACGGCGCGTCCACGGCCGCCGCGACGGACCCGAAGGTCGTCGCCATCGACAAGGACCAGTACGCGGCCGGCAACGGACCCTGCCTCCAGGCCGCTCAGACGCAGCGGCCCGTGCGGGCGACCGTGGAGAGCGGCCGGGAGAAGTGGCCCGAGTTCGCGGAGGCCGCCGAGCGGGCGGGCGTGCAGGCGTACCTGTCCGCGCCGCTGGTGGTCGAGGAAGCGGTCGTCGGCTCGCTGAACCTCTACAGCTCCAAGGAGAAGGCCTTCGACCCGTTCGACGAGGCGCTGCTGCGGCTGTTCGTCACCGCCGCGTCCACCTCGATCACGGGGTTCCGCCGGTACGAGCGGTCGCACCGGCTGGTCGAGCACCTCCAGCGCGCGTTGGACTCGCGGGCCGAGATCGACCAGGCGAAGGGCGTGCTGATGGCCGCCCACGGCATCGACGCCAAGTCGGCGTTCGACCGGCTGGTGACGGAGTCGCAGCAGAACAACACGAAACTGCGGGACGTGGCGCGCAACCTGCTGGCGTCCGTGCGCCGGCCCTGACCGTCGCCGATCCTGCTGAATTCACCTCGGCCGTCGCATTCCCGCGACAGCGCTGAATAGGCGGGCCGGCCCCACTCGGCCGGTGACCGGAATGGCGGGACGTCGATTTCCCTTCCGGTCCCGAAGAAGCACGTGTCCTCTCGCCGGTGCGACCACCGGTCCCTCCGCCCCGCCGCCTCCGGGCGCCTCCGCCGTTCGCCGTGCTCGCGGTGCCACGCGGTGAAGTGACGCGCGGATTCGTTGTGCCCCAGGTGTTTCTTCGGGTGGCGGTCCTGCGCGCTCGGTCATCTGACGCGCGTTCGCGCACCCGATCCGGGGCATGTGCGTCCCCATCGTGTGGACGTTTCCGTGAGCGGTCCTCGACATCTGCCGGTTGTGTCACGGTGGATGGGCAAGTCCGGATCGTGAACGAGAGGAGTGACCATGAAGAACGAGTCACGCGTGTACGTGAAGCCCGTGTTGGTCGAAGTCGGCAGGTTCACCGACCTGACACTCGGGTCCCGCGGTCGTCAGCGGGACTCCCGTCGTCGGCAGAAGAACTGACGCGGACGGCGCATGACTGAGAGATGTCGGCTGTGAGTGGAAGCCATCCGGTCAGCGCCAGCGGCCGCGACGAGGAGTGGTTCGTCGTCCTCCCGGACTGCGAGGCCGCCCTCGCCGTGGCCGCCGCGCTCGACCCGGGCGCGACGGCCCGGCGGCTCGACCACGCCTCGGGGAGGCCGTGGCTGATCGGGCACTGGGACCCGCGCGACCTGGTGGTGGGCTCGGCCGGGCGGACGAGGGTGGCGCTGGTCGGCTGCTGCCCGGCGTCCGCCGAGGAGGTCGCGCGGATGGCGGGACGGACGCGGACCGCCGCCGACCTGGACGGGGCCGCCCGGTCGCTGCCCGGCAGCTTCCACCTGGTCGCGAGCGTCGACGGGGTGGTGCGGGCGCAGGGGACCGCGTTCGGCGTGCGGCGGGTGTTCCACGCCCGGGTGGGTGACGTGGACGTGGTCGCCGACCGGGCCGACGTGCTCGCCCGGCTCGCCGGCTCCGGCGTCGACGAGCGGCGGCTGGCGGCCTGCCTGCTGTTCCCGGCGGCCCCGCCCGCGCTGGCGGGAGCCTCGCTGTGGCGCGGTGTGTCCGCCGTGCCGGAGGACCACTGCGTGCTGCTGGGCGAACGGGGACGGGCGCGGACCGTGCGCTGGTGGGAGCCGCCGCGGCCGACCACGTCGCTGGCCCGGGGCGCGCCGCTGGTCCGGGAGGCGCTCACCGCCGCGGTCGCCGCACGGGTCCGATCCGGGCGCACGGTCAGCGCGGACCTGTCCGGCGGCGCCGACTCCACCGCCGTGTGCGCCCTCGCCGTCGCCCTGACCGGGCGGCTCCTCACGTTCACCGTGGCCAGTGCGGACGTCTCCGACGACGACGCCGAGTGGGCCGCGGTCGCCGCCGCCGGGCTGACCGGGGTGGAGCGCCTGGTGGTGACGGACGACGACCTGCCCCGGCCCTACGCCGACATCCTCGTTCCCGGGGTGGCCCGGGACGAGCCGTACCCGGACATCCACCTGCGCGCCGAGGACGTGGCGCGCGCCCGCCTGCTGGCCGCGCGGGGCGCGGAACTGCACCTCACCGGCGACGGCGGCGACGAGGTGCTGCACGCGCCCGCGAGCTACCTGCCCGAGCTGCTGCGCCGCCACCCGTGGACGGCGTACTCGCACCTGCGGGGCCTGCGCGCCCTGCACGCCTGGTCGTGGCCGCGGGTCGGGCGGCTGCTCGCCGCGCCGCGGGACGAGCGGCGGGAACTGCTGGCCCAGGCCCGCGCCCTCACCGCGCCCGGCGGCTACCCGGACGCCGTCGAGCTGCCGCCGTGGGCGACCGCGGACGCCGTCGACGCGGCCCGTCGGCTGCTGCTCCAAGCGGCCGACGAGGCGCCCGCGACCCCTCCGGACAAGGCCGTGCACGACGCCGTGCAGCTCGTGCGGCACGGCGGCCGGCTGATGCGCCGCACCGCCATGGCCGCCGCGGCGGACGGGCTCCCGGTGGCCGCGCCGTTCCTGGACGACCGGGTGGCCGAGGCCTGCCTCGCCGTGCGCGCCCACGAGCGCACGACCCCGTGGCGGTACAAGCCGCTGCTGGCGGAAGCCCTGCGCGGCGTCGTGCCGGACCGGTCCTCGACCCGCTCCACCAAGGGCGGCACCTCGCCCGAGTACGCCGCCCTGCCGCACTACCGCGCCGATCTCCTCGCCCTGTGCGAGAACGGGAAGCTCGCCGGGCTGGGGCTGATCGACGTGGACCGGCTGCGGTCGGCGCTGACGGGGGTGTGGACCTCCGACGCGACGCCGATCATGGTCGAGCAGACCGCCGGCTGCGAGCGGTGGCTGCGCGACCTGGACCGCGCCGGGCAACCCACGGACCTCGTGACGGGAGCACCCGGATGACCTTGCGCCTGGCCGAACACGTGTCGCTGACCAGCACCGAGGACGGCGCCGTCCTGCTGGACGAGAGGACCGGCCGGTACTGGCAGCTCAACTCCACCGGCTCGTTCGTGCTGCACACCCTGCTGGAAGGCGGCGACCACGAGCAGGTGGTCGGGCTGCTGCTCGCCCGCGGCGCCGCCGACCCGGCCACGGTGGACGCGGACGTCGCGGACGTCGTGGGACAGCTGTGCACGGCGGGCCTGGCGGTGCGCCGATGAGCACCCAGGCCGCGCTGCCGGACCGGTCCCGCCGCGTGGGCCCGCGCCTGCGCGTCCTCTGCTGGGTGATCACCGCGGTGGCGCGGGGTGTGGCCCGGCTGCCGCCGCAGCGCATCCGGTCGCTGCTGACCGTGCTGAGCGCGGGGGCGAGACCGGCCGGCCACGCCGAAGCGCTGGCCGCGCGGGACGCCGTCACCGCCGTCAGCCTGCGGTGCGCGGGACCAGGTTGCCTGCCGCGCTCGATCGCCACCGCCCTCCTCTGCCGGGTGAAGGGCTCTTGGCCCACGTGGCGCGTCGGGGTGCGCACTGCGCCGTTCTCCGCGCACGCCTGGGTGGAGGCGGAAGGCCGCCCGGTCGGGGAACCCCCGGGCACCGAGCTCCTGCACGTCCTGATGACCGTTCGACCCGCGCCACGACCCGCCCGCCACCACCGTCCCTGACCGAGAAACGGGAAAGCACCACATGACGGTCACCGCACCGAACACCCACGCCGCCGAGCCGATGCCGACGGAGGACGAGCCGCCGCCCCGGGTAGGGCTGCGCCACCTGGCCGCCACGACCCGCGGCCACCGGAAACCGATCGCCGTCGCGCTGCTGTTCACCCTCCTCGGCGCCGGGTTGGGGCTGCTCCAACCACTGGTGGCCATGCGCACCCTGCAGCTCGTCACCGAGGGGGGTGCGATCGCGTGGATGCTCGTGCTCCTCGCGGTCGTGTTCGCCGCGGCGGCGGTCACCGACACGCTCGGGCGGTACTGGCTGGAGCGCTCCGGCGAGAGCATCGTGCTGAGCCTGCGGATGCGCCTCGTCGACCGCCTGCTGCGGCTGCCGATGCGGCTGTACGACCGGCACCGCGTCGGCGACCTGCTGTCCCGGACCACCAGCGACACCACGCTCCTGCGCGACGCGATCGCCTACGACGTGGTCGACCTCGTCGCGGGCGTGTTCATCGTCGTCGGCGGACTGGTCGCGATGGTGCTGATCGACCCGCTGCTGTTCCTCGTCGTCGCCGTGGTCGTGGGCGGTATCGGCGGCATCACGCTGTTCGTGCTGAGCGGCATCCGCAACGCCACCGGGCAGGCGCAGGACCACCTGGGACGGTTGTCCGCGGAACTCGAACGCGCGCTGACCGCCATCCGCACGGTCCGGTCGATGCGGGCCGAGGACCGGGAACGGGAGCGGATCGGGGAGTGCGCCCGCCTGAGCTACGAGCAGAACCTGCGGTCCGCCCGGCTGGACTCCATCGCGGGACCCGCGGTCACCCTGTCGGCGCACGGGTCGCTCATCGTCGTCCTGGTGATCGGCGGCATCAGGGTCGCGGACGGGCACCTGACGCTCGCCGAGCTGGTGGCGTTCCTGCTCTACGTCAGCTACATCGCGATGCCGGCCGCCGGTCTCTTCGAACTCGCCGCGAACCTCCAAAAAGGACTTGCCGCGCTCCAGCGCGTGAACGACGTGACCGAACTGCCGGTGGAGGCGGACCAGCCGGCGCGGACCCGCGCCGTCGCCAGCACCGCCGCGTCCGCCACCCCGCCGCCCGCGCTGGAGCTGCGCGACGTGTGGTTCGGCTACCAGCCCGACCGGCCGGTCCTGCGCGGCGTGTCGTTCACCGTCCCGCACCACGGCCACGTCGCCCTGGTCGGCGGCTCGGGAGCGGGCAAGACCACGATCTTCGCCCTGGTCGAGCGCTTCTACGAGCCCGACCGCGGCGCCATCCTGCTCGACGGGCACGACCTGAACGCCGAGCTGACCATCGCGCAGGCCCGCCGGCGGATCGGGCTGGTCGAGCAGACGAGCCCGATCATGCACGGCAGCCTGCGCGACAACATCGCCTACGCGGTGCCCGACGCGACCGAGGACGAGATCCACCGGGTGCTGGCCATGACCAACCTCGTCGGGATGGTCGACCGGCTGCCGGACGGCCTGGACACCCAGGTCGGCGAGCACGGCAACATGATCTCCGGCGGCGAGCGCCAACGCCTGGCCATCGCCCGCGCCCTGCTGCCCCGGCCGAACCTGCTGCTGTTGGACGAACCGACCGCGCACCTGGACGCGGCCAACGAGGCCGCCCTCGCCCGCACCATCGAGCAGATCTCCGGGGAGTGCGCGCTGCTGGTCATCGCCCACCGCAGCTCCACCGTGCACCTCGCGGACACCGTCGTGGCGCTGGAGGACGGGCGCATCCGGTGACCGTGCCCGCGGCGGGCCGCCGGGTCAGGCGGGGCCGACGTAGAACCAGGCGCCGTCCTCGCGGATGAAGCGGCTGGTCTCGTGCAGCACGTCCCGGTGGCCCTGCCACCGGTAGTGGGCGCGGAACTCCACCGTCCCGGTGGTCTGGAAGAGGGTGCCGCCGGTGTGGGACAGCACTTCGAGGTGCATCCAGCGCTGGTCCGGGTCGAGGTCCAGGGACTTCGGGCGGGTCGTCGGGTGCCAGGTCGCGAGGAGGTAGTCCTCGTCGGCGACGGCGAACGCGCTGTAGCGGGAGCGCATGAGGGTTTCGGCGGTCGGCGCCTTGCGGCGGCCCTCGTGGTACGGGCCGCAGCACGTCTCGTACGGCTCGCCCTGGCCGCACGGGCAGCGGGTCGTCATTCGGGACGGTCGCAGGCCGTGCGGCCGGAGCGCTGGTAGCGGACCCAGGCCAGCGCGTTCTCGGCCTCGCGGTCACCGGCGGCGGCCTCGGCGGACAGGCCCGCGTGCACCTGGTAGCGCAGGTCGGCGGGCACGCCGGGGTGGGCGAGGAGGTTCGCCCGGATCGCCGGGCTCGGGTCGTCGGCGAGCAGCGCCAGGGCTTCGGCGGGTGCGGCGGGGTCCGTGGACAACGCCTCGCGCACCGCGTCGTCCGGGTCGCGGGCCAGGGCGACGGCCCGCGCGACGGACATCGGTTCGGTCACGACGACAAGGATATAAGGGGAAGCGGCCCTCCTCCCGTTGACTGCCAGTCGGGGAGGAGGGCCGCTTCGGGGCCGGCTACGGCGTCAGCCGCACGCCCTGCCGTTCAGAGTGGGAGAAGTGAACGGAGGGGTGCCGCCGCTGTAGCTCGCGTTGTAACCGATGGTCGCGGTACCACCGGTCGCGAGTCCGCCGTTCCAGGAGGCGTTGCCGACGCGGACGATGTCGCCCGTGTCGGTCCACGTCCCGTTCCAGCCCTGGGAAACGGTCACGCCGGGTGCGGAGAACGTCAGGGTCCAGGCGTCGATGGACGCACCCCGGTTCTCGATGACGATCTCACCGGTGTAACCGCCCGACCACTGGCTCACCACGCGATGCGTCACCCGGCATCCGTCCCCTGGAGGCGGAGTGGTCGTCGTCGTGGTGGAGGTGGTCGTGGAAGTAGTCGTCGAAGTGGTCGTGGAGGTCGTGGTGGTGGTCGAGGAGGTGGACGACGTGGTGCTCGTCGGTCCCGCCGCGATCGCCATGTCGTACGCCCTCTGCGGCACGAACTGGCCCGCGCCGGCGATGCAGCCGTCGGCCTCGCCGGGGAGCTTGATCCACAGGAACGCGGCGATCTGCGCGTCACCCGTGTTGGTCGTGCTCGGCGTGCCGATCGCGCGGCCCGCCGGGTCGCACCACTCGCTGCCGAGCGGCCCGTTGCCGTTGCGGCTGGTGTCGATGACGGCCTTCATCCGCCCGTCGCCGAGGTTGTTGAGCACCGCCTTGGCGAAGTTGACCTCGTCGGAGGTGCGCCGGTAGTTCGACACGTTGGTGGAGATGCCGTCGGCGCTGTTGGCGATGTCCGCCGCGCGCAGCCGGTTGGCCGCCTCGCCGGGGGTGAGCCACGCCGAGTGGCCGATGTCGAAGTACACCTTCGCCTGCGCCGAGCCGGCCTTGAGCTTCTTGCCCGCGTAGGCCATCGACGCCTTGGTCTCGTTCTGCTGCGCCTCGCTCTGGCAGGTGCTCATGATCGGCAGCACGTCCGGCTCCAGGACGATCGACGCCGGCCGTCCCGCGAGACCCGCGGCGACCTGGTCGACCCACGCCCGGTAGGCCGAGTGCGACGGCGCGCCGCCGCCGCTCGCGCCGCCGCAGTCCCGGTTGGGCACGTTGTAGACGACCAGGATCGGGATCTTCCCGGCCGCCGCCGCGGCGCCCACGAACGCGTCCACCTGACCCCTGACCTCGGCCGTGTTGGTGGTGGTGAACCAACGGGCCTGCGGCACCGCGACGATCCGGTCCCGGATCACCGCCGCCCGCGAGTCGTTCGGGTTCTGCGCCACCCACCTCGCCGCCGAGGTGTTCGGGTCGACGTAGAACGTCGAGTCGGCCGCCTGCGCGGCCGTCGCGCCACTGCCGAGCACCACGGCGACCGCCGTCGCCACCAACGCGCCGGAGAGCCCGCCCGCGGCGGCCAACCGGGCCGTCTCGCGCGGCCGGCGGGTGGTGGGGACCTGGGGGTCCGCGTTCTGTGATCGCATCGGAGTCCTCGCAGCGTCGGTGCTGAACGGGGTCTGACGGTGGCACTGGGAGCGCTCCCAGGTGGCAGGACTGTAGCCACTGGGAAACGGTGAGGAAAAGAGGGCGTGGCCGGCAGGGGAGCGGTGCGAGTTCTCACTGTGCGTGAGAAATCGGCGCGGTGGCTAGACCGTCCGATCCGCTGTGAGACGAGGTGCCTCGGAAACGGTCACGTCAGGTGCGCGCAGAGTGGCTGGAATGGGCCGTTCGAGTGAGTGAGGTCTGGGTCACTGCTCCGGCGAAGTTGATGTCGAGAATCTGTCGAATTGCGTCACGCGGCGCAGTCGGCGTTGGGCGGAAAAGAGCAACTCTGGTGCAGAAAAACGGACAATCCTAGGCTGGGAGCGCTCCCAGACCCTTCCCGGACCGGAGGCCACGCAATGACGCGCACTCCCTCCCGACCCGTCACGGTGGCGGTGACCACCGCCTTCCTGGCGGCCGTCGCCCTCGTCGCCACCGTGCTGGTGCCCCAGCTGCGACCGGTCGCCACCGCCCAGGTGGCGGCCCAGGCCGACCCGCGGGTCGAGCAGCTGCTCGGCCGCATGTCGCTCGACGACAAGGTCGGCCAGATGACCCAGGTCGACCGCGGCGCGCTCGACTCGCCGCAGGACCTCGCCACCTACCGGATCGGCTCCCTGCTGTCCGGCGGCGGCTCCGCGCCGACCCCGAACACCGCCCAGAGCTGGGCGGACATGTACGACAACTTCCAGCGCACGGCGATGTCCACCCCGCTCGGCATCCCGCTGATCTACGGCGTGGACGCGGTGCACGGGCACAACAACGTGCGCGGCGCGACGATCTTCCCGCACAACATCGGCCTCGGCGCCACGCGCGACCCGGAGCTGGTGAAGCGCATCGGCGCGGCCACCGCGAAGGAGGTCGCGGGCACCGGCATCGACTGGAACTTCGCGCCCTGCCTGTGCGTGGCGCGCGACGACCGGTGGGGCCGCACGTACGAGTCCTTCGGCGAGGTCCCGGAGATCCCGACCGCGATGACGACGTACGTCGACGGCCTGCAGGGCGCGACGCTCGGCGGGACCACCAGCTCCGTGCTGGCCACCGCCAAGCACTACATCGGCGACGGCGGCACGACCGGCGGCGACGACCAGGGCAACACCCAGATCAGCGAGCAGGAGCTGCGCGCGGTGCACCTGCCGCCGTTCAAGGCCGCCGTCGACCGCGGCGTCGGCTCGGTGATGATCTCCTACAGCAGCTGGAACGGCGTCAAGGCGCACGGCCACCGCTACCTGATCACCGACGTGCTGAAGACCGAGCTGGGCTTCACCGGGTTCGTCGTCTCCGACTGGGCGGGCATCGACCAGATCGACGGCGCGACCGGCTTCACCGGCGCGGAGGTCGCGGCGTCGGTCAACGCGGGCATCGACATGGTGATGGTCCCGCACGACTACCGGCGGTTCACCAGCCTGCTCAAGGCCGAGGTGCAGGCCGGGCGCGTGCCGATGGCCCGGATCGACGACGCCAACCGCCGCATCCTGACCAAGAAGTTCGAGCTCGGCCTGTTCGAGCGGCCGCTCACCGACCGCTCGCTGACCTCGACGGTCGGCTCGGCCGCGCACCGCGACCTGGCCCGCCAGGCCGTCCGGCAGTCCCAGGTGCTGCTGCGCAACGACGGCGTGCTGCCGCTGGCCAAGACCGGCCGGTACTTCGTCGCGGGCAAGTCGGCCGACAACATCGGCTACCAGAGCGGTGGTTGGACGATCTCGTGGCAGGGCGGCAGCGGCAACATCACGCCCGGCACCACGATCCTCCAGGGCATCCGCGAGACGGTCGGCTCCGGCGCGACCGTCACGCACGACCGCTACGGCACCGGCGTCGACGGCTCGTACACGGCCGCGATCGCCGTGGTGGGGGAGACCCCGTACGCCGAGGGCGAGGGCGACCGGCCGTCCGGGCTCGGGCTGGACCGGGAGGACCTGGACACGATCAACCGGCTCCGCGCGACGGGCGTCCCGGTGGTCGTGGTGCTGGTCTCGGGCCGTCCGATGGACATCTCGAGCCAGGTCGGCGGCTGGGACGCGCTGCTCGCCTCGTGGCTGCCCGGCACCGAGGGGCGCGGCGTCGCGGACGTCCTGTTCGGCGACTACAACCCGACCGGCACCCTGCCCGTGACCTGGATGAACAGCAGTTCGCAGCAGCCGATCAACGCCGGTGACGGCAAGGCCGCGCTGTACCCGCTCGGCCACGGCCTGAGCTACACACCGCGCACGACGACGACCACTACCACGACCACCACGACCACCACGACGACGAGCACCACCACCAGCACGACGACCACCACGACCACGCCGCCGCCCTCCGGCTGCGTGGCCACGACCCGCATCGCGAGCTCCTGGCAGGGCGGGTTCCAGGCCGAGGTCACCGTCACCAACCGGGGCACGGCGCCGATCAACGGCTGGACGGTCACCTGGACGAAGGCGAGCGGCCAGGTGATCAACTCGCTGTGGAACGGGAGGATGACCCAGACGTCCACGTCGGTCTCCGTGGACGACGTCGGCTGGAACGGCGCCCTCGCACCCGGCGCTTCGGGGTCCTTCGGGTACACGGCGAGCGGCACGGCCTCGACGCCCGAGCTGACCTGCCGGGCGAGGTAGGACCGGCGGTCGGTCACGTTCTGGGAGCGCTCCCCCACGCTGCGTCATTCGGCGCAGCCGACGCGAACGTTCGGCCCAGAGGTCGAGGACCTCTGGGTCGAACTTGTCAAGGCTTTGTGGTCCAACCCTCTTTTCACGGTGTTTCTCTGCGGTTACAGTCCCGGACTGGGAGCGCTCCCAGAAACCTCCACCGCCCTGCCCCCTCGGAGGCAACGCATGCGACGACGCATGTCCGGAGCACTGGCCGGCACGCTAGCTGTGCTGGTCAGCGCCTTGACGCTGACCCCGTTCCAGCCCGCGGCGACGGCCGCGCCCGCGTTCAACTACGGCGAAGCCCTGCAGAAGTCGATCTGGTTCTACGACGCCCAGCGGTCCGGCGACCTGCCGGCCGACAACCGGGTGAACTGGCGCGGGGACTCGGCGCTCCGCGACGGCAGCGACGTCGGCGTCGACCTCACGGGCGGCTTCTACGACGCCGGCGACCACGTGAAGTTCGGCCTGCCGTTCGCGGCCACCGTCTCGATGCTCGCCTGGGGCGCGGTGGAGAACCGCGACGCCTACGAGGCGTCGGGCCAGCTGCGGCACCTGATGTCGAACCTCAAGTGGGGCACGGACTGGATCATCAAGGCGCACCCGTCGCCCAACGTGGTCTACGGGCAGGTCGGCGTGGGCGACGACGACCACAAGTGGTGGGGCGCGGCGGAGGTCATGCAGATGCCCCGCCCGGCGTACAAGGTGGACGCCTCCTGCCCCGGCTCCGACCTCGCCGGCGAGTACGCCGCGGCGATGGCCTCGTCGTCGATGGTGTTCAAGCAGACCGACCCCGCCTACGCGGCGACGCTGCTGACCCACGCCAAGCAGCTCTACAGCTTCGCCGACACCTACCGCGGCAAGTACAGCTCGTGCATCACCGACGCCGCGAAGTTCTACAACTCGTGGAGCGGCTACCAGGACGAGCTGGTGTGGGGCGCGATCTGGCTGTACCGCGCCACCGGCGACGCGAGCTACCTGGCCAAGGCCAAGGCCGAGTACCCCAAGCTGTCCACCGAGCCGCAGACCTCCACGCGGTCCTACCGGTGGACCATCGCCTGGGACGACAAGTCCTACGGCGCGTACGCCCTGATGGCCAAGCTGACCGGCGAGGCCGAGTACATCGCCGACGCCAACCGCTGGCTGGACTACTGGACCACGGGCTACAACGGCAACCGGGTGCGGTACTCGCCGGGCGGCCAGGCGCACCTCGACACGTGGGGCTCCCTGCGGTACGCGGCCAACACCGCGTTCGTCGCGCTGGTCTACAGCGACTGGCTGCGCGAGCGCGACGCCGCGAAGGCGGGCGTCTACCACGACTTCGGCGTGCGGCAGATCAACTACGCGCTGGGCGACAACCCGCGCAAGTCCAGCTACGTCGTCGGCTTCGGCGCCAACCCGCCGCGCAACCCGCACCACCGCACCGCGCACGGCGCGTGGGCCGACACCATGGAGGAGCCGGCCACCAGCAGGCACACCCTGTACGGCGCTCTGGTCGGCGGCCCCGGCACCAACAACGACTCGTACGTGGACGACCGCAAGGACTTCGTGGCCAACGAGGTCGCGCTGGACTACAACGCCGGGTTCACCGGTGCGCTCGCCCGCCTCTACAAGGAGTACGGCGGCACGCCGGCGGCCGACTTCCCGGTCGCGGAGACCCCGGACGGCCCCGAGCTGACCGTGCAGGCGTCGGTCAACCAGAGCGCCGCGGGCTTCACCGAGATCAAGTCGTTCGTCATCAACAAGTCCGCGTGGCCCGCCCGCATGTTCAACGGGTCGCTGCGCTACTACTTCACCCTCGACGGCGCCACCACGCCCGCCCAGATCGCGGTCACCACGAACTACAACCAGTGCGGCACGCCGACCGCGCCCAAGCAGCACAGCGGCTCGGTGTACTACGTGGACGTCCCGTGCCCCGGCGTCTACCCGGGCGGCCAGTCCGCGCACCGGCACGAGGTGCAGTTCCGCATCACCAGCACCGGCACCTGGGACCCGGCCAACGACTGGTCGTACGCGGGACTGGGCGCCGGCAACACGGTGGCGCTGACCGACCGGATCACGCTGGTGCAGGACGGCAGGGTGGTGTGGGGCAAGGAGCCCGGCCCGGCCGTCGAGGACCGCGAGGCGCCGACCGTCCCCACCGCGCTGCGCGCGTCGAACGTCGGCGCGACCAGCGCGACGCTGACCTGGGCGGCGTCCACGGACAACGTCGGGGTGGCCGGCTACGACGTGCTGCGGGCGGACGGCACCGTCGTGGGTGCCTCGGCCACCCCGACGTTCCAGCTCACCGGCCTCACGCCGGCCACGTCGCACACGTTCGCCGTGCGGGCCAGGGACGCCGCGGGCAACGCGTCGGCGGCGAGCGCCGCGGTCACGGTGGTCACCACCGACTCCGGCGGTGACCGCGAGGCGCCAACCGTCCCAGGTGGACTGTCTGTCTCGGCGGTCACCAGCACCGGCGCGACGCTGACGTGGACGGCGTCCACGGACAACGGAACCGTGGCGGGCTACGAGGTCCTGCGCGCGGACGGCACGGTCGCGGCCACCGCCACCGGGCTCAGCCACCAGCTGACCGGGCTCACGGCGGACACCGCGTACACGTTCACCGTGCGCGCCAAGGACACCGCGGGCAACGTCTCCGCGCCCAGCACCGCCGTCACGTTCCGGACCACGCCGGGCGGCGTCGCCGGACCGGTCGCCGTGCAGCAGCGCGGCAGCGGGTCGGCGAGCGCCAACCAGATCGGCGCGACCCTGGCCGTGGTCAACCGGGGCGCCGCGGCGGTCGACCGGTCCACCGTCACCGTCCGGTACTGGTTCACCGGAGACACGGCGAACGCCAACTACCAGGTGTTCTGTGACTGGGCCGTGGTCGGCTGCGCCAACGTGCGCGCGACCGTGGTCAAGCTGCCGAACGCGCGTCCCGGCGCCGACGCCTACCTCCAGGTGTCCTTCACCGCGGGCACGCTCGCCGCGGGTGCGAGCACCGGTGACATCCAGCTGCGGGTCGCCAAGACCGACTGGTCGACCTTCAACCAGGCCAACGACCACAGCTACCGGGTCAGCGCGACGCTGACCGACTTCGACCGGGTCACCGCCTACACCGGCGGCGCCCTCGCCTGGGGCGTCGAGCCCTAGGCCCCCGTTCTCGGCACGGGGCGTTCTGCGCGCCCAGGCGTCCCGTGCCGACTCCACTCGCCGCACGCCCCTTGAAAGCTCGCGGGTCAATGGCTGATCCGTGCAGGAGGAGGACGCATGAGGTACCGCACCAGAGCGGGACGGTTGCGCACCGGTCCGCTCGCGCTGATAGCCGCGGCGGCGACCGCCGCGGGTGTTATGCCGGTCGTCGCGCCGGTGGCCAACGCCGCCGTGGCGTGCACGGTCAACTACCAGATCACCAGCCAGTGGCAGGGTGGTTTCGGCGCCAACGTCAGCATCCGCAACGAGGGTGACGCGGTCAACAACTGGCGTCTCACGTGGACCTTCCCGGACGGCCAGCGCGTTCAGCAGGGCTGGAACGGCACGTTCACGCAGAGCGGCAGCGCGGTCACCGTGGCGGCCCCCGGCTGGGCGCCGAACCTCGGCACGGGCGCGTCGGTCACGCCGGGCTTCAACGGCTCCTGGACGGGTCAGAACCGGCCGCCGACGGACTTCGCGCTCAACGGCACGCGCTGCACCGGCCCGAACGTCAACGCGAACCCGACGGTGTCGCTGACGTCGCCGACGACCGCGCAGACGTTCCAGTCCGGCCAGGCGGTCCCGCTGGCGGCCACCGCGGCCGACAGCGACGGCACCGTCGCCAAGGTCGAGTTCCTGGCCGACGGCGTGGTCGTCGCGACCGACACGACCGCCCCGTACACGGGTTCGTGGACGGGCGCGACCGTGGGCGAGCACGCGATCGTGGCCCGCGCCACCGATGACAAGGGCGGGATCGGCAACTCCGGCATCGCCAGCATCCGCGTCATCGCGGGCCAGGCGATCCAGGTCAGCCCGCCGTCGCTCAGCGTGAGGCAGGGCGGCACCGGGACCTTCGGCGTCTCGCTGGCCACCGCGCCGACCGCGAACGTGACGGTCACCGTGGCGCGTTCCGCGGGCAGCACCGACCTGACGGCCGGTCCGGCGTCGCTGACGTTCACCCCGGCCAACTGGTCGACCAAGCAGAACGTCACGGTCACCTCGGCGGCCAACGGCGGCGACCTGGCCACGGCCACGTTCACCGCGAGCGCCACCGGCGCGGCCGCGGCGACGGTCGAGGTGCGGGAGACCAGCGCCAACACCTCGACGTTCGAGCAGGAGTTCCTGGACCTCTACGCCAAGATCCACGACCCGGCGAGCGGCTACTTCCGCACCTTCTCCGATGGCCTCAAGGTGCCGTACCACTCGATCGAGACGCTGATGGTCGAGGCGCCGGACCACGGTCACCAGACCACGTCCGAGGCGTTCAGCTACTACCTGTGGCTGGAGGCGAGCTACGCCCGGATCACCGAGGACTGGTCTTCGTTCAAGAAGGCCTGGGCCGCGATGGAGAAGTACATCATCCCGGCCACGGCGGACCAGCCGACCAACAACAAGTACGACCCGTCCAAGCCCGCGACCTACGCTCCCGAGCACCCGCGGATGGACCTGTACCCGTCGCAGCTCGAATCCGGCGTGCCGGTGGGCCGTGACCCGATCGCGGCCGAGCTGAAGTCGGCCTACGGCACCGACGACATCTACGGCATGCACTGGCTGCTCGACGTCGACAACACCTACGGCTTCGGCCGGTGCGGCGACGAGTCCGACGCGCTGCCCGCGTACATCAACACCTACCAGCGCGGTTCGTCGGAGTCGGTGTGGGAGACCATCCCGCAGCCGTCGTGCGACACCTTCGCGCACGGTGGCCCCAACGGCTTCCTCGACCTGTTCACCAAGGACGCCACCTACGCCAAGCAGTACAAGTACACCAACGCCCCGGACGCCGACGCGCGTGCGGTGCAGGTGGCGCTGCTGGCCCAGAAGTGGGCGACCGAGCAGGGCAAGGGCGCCGAGGTCGCCCCCGAGGTCGCGAAGGCGGCCAAGATGGGTGACTACCTGCGCTACTCGCTGTTCGACAAGTACTTCAAGAAGATCGGCAACTGCACCAGCCCGGCGAGCTGCCCCGGCGGCACCGGCAAGGACAGCGCGCACTACCTGCTGTCCTGGTACTACGCGTGGGGTGGCGCGACCGACACGTCCGCGGGTTGGGCGTGGCGCATCGGCTCCGGCGCCTCGCACCAGGGCTACCAGAACCCGCTCGCCGCGTACGCGCTGGCGAACGAGCCGGCCCTGAAGCCGAAGTCGGCCACGGGTCAGCAGGACTGGGCCACGTCCATGACGCGTCAGCTGGAACTGCTGCAGTGGCTGCAGTCGGCCGACGGCGCCATCGCCGGCGGTGTCACGAACACGTGGGAAGGCTCGTACAGCCAGCCGCCGGCCGGCACGCCGACCTTCTACGGCATGTTCTACGACGCCCACCCGGTGTGGCGCGACCCGCCGTCGAACCGCTGGTTCGGCTTCCAGGCGTGGCAGATGGAGCGCACCGCGGCGCTGTACCAGATGACCGGCAACGCGGCGGCCAAGAAGATCCTCGACAAGTGGGTCCCCTGGGCCATCGCGAACACCACCGTCGGCACCGGCGGCCAGTTCCAGATCCCGTCGGACCTGGAGTGGACCGGCGCGCCGGACAACTGGAACGCCACCACCCCGGGCGCCAACGCGAACCTGCGGGTCAAGGTGCTCAACCACAGCACGGACGTCGGCATCGCCGCGTCCTACGCCAAGACGCTCCTCAACTACGCGGCCAAGTCGGGCAACGCCCAGGCGAAGACCGTCGGTGAGGGCCTCTTGACGGCGCTGCTGTCGCACAAGACCACCAAGGGCATCGCGGTGCCGGAGGAGCGCAAGGACTACAACCGCTTCGACGACGTGTACAACGCGACGACGCGCGAGGGTCCGTACGTTCCCCCGGGCTGGTCGGGCGACATGCCGAACGGCGACATCGTGAAGCCGGGCGTGTCGTTCGTCGACATCCGCTCGATGTTCAAGCAGGACAAGGACTGGCCGAAGGTCCAGGCTTACCTGGACGGCGGCCCGGCGCCGACCTTCACCTACCACCGGTTCTGGGCGCAGGCTGAGATCGCCACGGCGTTCCAGCTGCACGTGGAACTGTTCGGGTAGTTCCCGAAGGTCGCCGGCACCCCCCTCACGACGTGGTGAGGGGGGTGTTCGGCATCGTCTCGATTGTCGAACGCATTCGAATCGAACGCGCGAAATGAAACAACGTTGAAACTTCGGTGTTGACGTGGGCGAGAGAGCTGTGCCACATTTCTGGCACCCCGCTCCGCCGACCGCGGCCGGTGACGTTTTCGCAGCGATCGAAACGATTCGATTGAGTGAGCTGCACATTCGAACAATTCGACGACCGCGAGAGGTGTGCTGTGGCCCCGCTGCCGTTCCGCGATCCGGGTCTGCCCGTCGACGCCAGGGTGTCCGACCTGCTCGGCCGGTTGACCGACGAGGAGAAGGTGGCGCTGCTGCACCAGCACCAGCCCGCCGTGCCGAGACTGGGCCTGGCCGCGTTCCACACGGGCATGGAGGCGCTGCACGGCGTCGCGTGGCTCGGCCCGGCCACGGTGTTCCCGCAAGCCGTCGGCCTGGCCTCGTCGTGGGACACCGAGCTGGTGCGGCGGGTCGGCGAGGCGACCGGCGTGGAGGCTCGCGGGTTCCACCACCGCGACCCGGTCGCGCACGGCCTGAACGTGTGGGCGCCGGTGGTGAACCCGCTGCGAGACCCCCGCTGGGGGCGCAACGAGGAGGGCTACTCCGAGGACCCGACGTTGACCGCCGCGATGGGCACCGCCTACGCCCGGGGCCTGCGCGGCGACCACCCGCGGTACCTGCGGACCGCGCCGACGTTGAAGCACTTCCTGGGCTACAACAACGAGGACGACCGCTGCGTCACGTCGTCGGACCTGCGGCCGCGGGTGCTGCACGAGTACGAGCTGCCGTGCTTCCGCGGTCCGGTCGAGGCGGGCGCGGCGGTGGCCGTGATGCCGTCGTACAACCTGGTCAACGGCCGTCCCGCGCACCTGAGCCCGTTGATCGAGGAGGAGCTGCGGACGTGGGCCCCGGACGGGCTCGCGGTCGTCAGCGACGCCTACGCGCCGTCGAACGTGGCCGGGCTGCAGGGTTACCTGCCGACGCAGGCCGAGGGGCACGCGGCGCTGCTCAACGCGGGCCTCGACAGCTTCACCGACCAGGACGCCGACCCGTCGCTGATGATCGAGAGCGTCACCACGGCGATCAAGGACGGCCTGCTGGACCGGGCGGTGGTGGACCGCGCCGTCGGGCGCGTGCTGGCGCTGCGGTTCCGGCTCGGCGAGTTCGACGCGCCGACCGGTGACCCGGCCCTGGACAACCCGTACGCGTCGATCACGTCGGACGTCATCGGCTCGCACGGCGAGCTGGCGCTGGAGGCGGCCCGGCAGGCGGTCGTGCTGCTGCGCAACGACTCCGCGCTGCCGTTCGAGCGCGGCGCCCGCCTCGCCGTCATCGGGACGCACGCCGACGCGGTGTTCGAGGACTGGTACAGCGGCACGCTGCCGTACCGGGTGACGGTCCGCAGGGCGCTGGAGGATTTCGCCTCCGTGTCGTACTCGGAGGCGGTCGACCGGATCGCGCTGCGCGCGGCGGACGGCCGTTACCTGGGTGTGCGCGGCGGCGTCGTGGCGATGGGGGAGCGGGCGCTGTTCGACCGCTTCGACTGGGGCGACGGCGTGTGGACGTTGCGGGACGTGGGGTCCCGCCGCTACCTCGGCGTGGCGGAGGACGGCTCGCTGGTGGCGAAGGCCGCGACGCCGGGCGGCTGGGACGTGCGCGAGCTGTTCGAGCCGCGCTTCGACGGCGACGCCCTGGTGCTGCACAACAAGGTGCACGGCAACGACACCGGGCCGTTCGAGGTGGAACTGGTCGTGGACGGGACCGCCGAGGCGGTCGCGGTGGCGGCCGGGGCCGACGCGGTCGTGCTCGTGCTGGGCAACGACCCGCACATCAACGGCCGCGAGACGCAGGACCGCACCACGGTGCGGCTGCCGTGGCTGGACCTGGTGCGCGCGGTGCGCGAGGCCAACCCGAAGACGGTGCTGGTGCTGGTGAGCAGCTACCCGTACGCGTTGGACGGCGAGGAGGAGCACCTGCCGGGCATCGTGTGGACCGCGCACGGCGGGCAGGAGCAGGGCCGCGCGGTCGCCGAGGCGCTGTTCGGCGCGTACTCGCCGTCGGGCAGGCTCACCCAGACCTGGTACCGCTCCGACGACGACCTGCCCGACATCCTCGACTACGACATCATCCGCGCGCGCAGCACGTACCTGTACTTCACCGGCGACCCGCTGTTCCCGTTCGGCCACGGCCTGACCTACACCACCTTCGAGCACTCCGGGCTGGAGTGGGCGGACGGCGTGGCGAGGCTGTCGGTCACCAACACCGGTGACGTGGCCGCCGCGGAGGTCGTGCAGCTGTACTCGGCCGCGCTCGACTCCCGCGTGCCGCAACCGGTGCGCAGGCTCCAGTCGTTCCGGCGGGTGCTCCTCGCGCCGGGCGAGACGGCGGTGGTCGACCTGCCGGTCGAGCACCTGTGGCACTGGGACGTCACCACCGGGCGGCGCGTGGTCGAGGCCGGGCGGTACGAGCTGATGGCCGGCGCGTCGTCACGGGACATCCGGTCGCGGCTGGTGGTCGACGTGCCGGGGGAGGCGATCGGGCCGCGCTCGGGCCCGTTGCGGGCGCTGGACTTCGACGACTGCGACGGGGTGCGGCTGGTGGACGACGAGGTGGTGTTCACCCGCGAGGGCGCGTGGATCTCCTTCCACGACGTCACGCCGGAACCCCGCACGGGACCGCCCGGCACGCGGGTGTCGGTCGACGGGACGTCACTGGTGCTCACCGCGGACGCGGCGGGCACGCGGGTCCGGGAGGTGAGCTGACGTGGTCACCATCGCCGATGTCGCGCGGCACGCCGGTGTCGCGCCGAGCACGGTGTCGTACGTGCTCACGGGGCGGCGCTCGATCTCGTCGGCCACCAAGGCCAGGGTCGAGGCGAGCGTGCGCGCGCTGGGCTACCACCCGCACGCCGGCGCGCGGTCGCTGGCCAGCAACCGCGCCAACGTGCTGGCGCTGGTGCTGCCGATGCGCGAGGGCATGCACATGCCCGTGCTGATGCAGTTCGTCGTCGCGGTCGCGAACGCGGCCCGCCGGCACGACCACGACGTGCTGCTGGTGACGGCGGACCAGGGCGCGGCGGGGCTGCGCCGGGTCGCCGGGAGCGCCCAGGTCGACGGTCTGCTGGTGATGGACGTGGAGATGCACGACGAGCGCGTGCCCGTGCTGCGGGAGCTGGACCGGCCGTCGGTGCTCATCGGGTTCCCCGCCGACGCCGCCGGCCTGACCTGCGTGGACCTCGACTTCGCCGAGGCGGGCTCGCGGTGCGTGGACCACCTGGCCGACCTCGGCCACACCTACGTGGCGTTGGTCGGCGCGCCGCGCGCGGTCTACCAGCGCGACACCGGGTTCGCCCACCGCACCATGGCCGGGTTCAGCGCGGCCGCGATGCGGCGCGGCGTCTCCTCCACGACGTTGCCCACGGAGACCGATCACGAGTCGGTGCGCGTGGCCATCACCGGGCTGCTGGAACGGCACCCGGCCGTGACGGGTCTGGTGGTGCACAACGAGGCCGCGCTGCCGTCGGTGGTCGAGGTGCTGCGGTCGCTGGGCCGCAAGGTGCCCGACGACGTCGCCGTGGTCGCGATCTGCCCCGACGACCAGGCCGAGCGCCTGATGCCGCCGCTGACGTCGGTGGCGGTGCCGGCCGAGCAGTTGGGCCACCACGCGGTGGCGCTGCTGATGGCCAAGCTCGACCGCACGCCCACCCCACCGCTGACCCTCCTGCCGCCGCGGCTGACCGAGCGGGCGAGCACCACGCGCTGATCCGCGCGGCCTCATCCGCGCGCAGCCGCGCGGCGTTTCGAAGCGCTTCGACTCCCCGTGCGCGAACGCGCGCACCCTCCCTGATCCGATGCAAAGGGGCGTTTGTCCGATGATTCTCAACCGCAGGGGCTTCCTGACCTTCACGGCGGTGGCCGGCGGCACGCTGGTGGTCGGGTGCGGCGCGCCGGCCGCCCAGCACACCGGCACCGCGCTGGGCGGGGACGCGCTGGCCAAGGTGCTGCCGTCCTACCACCCGGTGGACTTCGCCAAGCCGGACCTGCCCGGCGTGAACGGCTCGGTGCCGGGCTACCTGAAGTTCCCCGCCGACCTGGTGGACGCGGTCAAGGACAAGGTGCTCGACGGCGGCGAGGTCACCGCCATGACGCCCGCGTTCTGGCCGCTCCCGCCCGGGCTGGGGGAGAACTCCTACTGGGACGCCGTGAACCAGCGCATCGGCGGCGTGGTCAGGTTCGAGCAGGTGCAGGGCGCGGACTACCAGGCGAAGCTCGGCGCGATGGTGGCCGCAAAGCAGGTGCCCGAGATCACCGTCATGCCGACGTTCACGATCCCGCCCCGGTTCAGCGAGGGCGTCGGCCAGGTCTTCGCCGACCTCACCGACCTCCTCAGCGGCGACAACGTCAAGGACTACCCGCTGCTGGCGAACATCCCGACCGAGTCGTGGCACGCGTGCGTCTACGGCGGGCGGCTCTACGGCGTGCCGTTCCGCGGCGAGCTGTTCCCCGAGACCCTCTTCTACCGCCGGGACGTCATCGAGCCGCTGGGCGGCACGGCGCCCAAGACCGCGGACGAGTTCTTCCAGCTCTGCAAGAAGATCAACGACCCCGGCGCCAACCGGTGGGCGGTCGGCGACGTGTTCCGCTCGATGATCAGGACGTTCGGCGGGCAGGGCGACTGGAGCCGCGACTCGTCCGGCAAGGTCGTCAACCAGCTGGAGACCGAGGCCTACCGGGAAGCGGTGAAGTTCACCCGCTCCCTGTTCGAGGCCGGGTTCGTGCACCCGGACGTGGTGGCGGGCAACACCACCGGGCTGAAGGAGCTGTTCGCGGGCGGCCAGATGCTGATCTACCAGGACGGCATGGGCGCCTGGGGCGAGGCGATGACGCAGCAGCGGCCGATCAACCCGAAGTTCGGCATGGAGGCACTGCCCCTGTTCGCGCACGACGGCGGCAAGCCCGGCTACCCGGTGTCCGCGCCCACCGCGATGGTGACGCTGTTCCGCAAGGACCTCTCGCCCGACCGGATCAAGGAGCTGCTGCGCCTGACGAACTTCGTCGCCGCGCCCATCGGCACCACCGAGCACTACCTGGTCAACTACGGCGTCGAGGGCAAGCACAGCGTCCGCGACGCGCACGGCGCGCCGGGCCTGAACGACCTGGGCCGCAAGGAGGTCACCCTGACCTACGGGTTCATGTCGGCCCCGCCGGACGCCATCACCAACGCCCAGTACCCGGACTACGTCAAGGCCAAGCACGCCTGGCACGCCGAGGCCTACCGGCACCAGATCCGCCCGGTGACGTTCGGCATGCGGATCGAGGAGCCCGCCGAGTTCTCCAAGCTGCCCAAGCGGTTCGAGGACCAGACCAACGACATCCTCCGCGGCCGCACGCCGCTGAGCGGGATCGACCAGCTGGCGGAGGACTGGCGCAAGGCGGGTGGCGACGAGCTGCGCGAGTTCTACGACAAGGCCCTCTCCGATGCCGGGCGCTGACCTGCTCGAACGGCCGCCCGTCCAGTCGCCCACGCCGGCAGCCGCCGGCCGACGTGGGGGCTGGCGGCGGAGGCTGCGGCGCGACTGGGTGCTGCTGGTGATGGTCGCGCCCGCGATCCTGCTGCTCACCGTGTTCCACTACGTGCCGCTGCTGGGCAACGTGGTCGCGTTCCAGGACTACTCGCCGTACGTCGGCATGGCCCAGAGCCCGTGGGCGGGCCTGGCGAACTTCGCCCGCATCCTGGACGACCCGGACTTCTGGGACGCCACGGTGAACACGCTGGTGATCACCGGGTTCCAGCTGGTGTTCTACTTCCCGGTGCCGATCGGGCTGGCGCTGCTGGTGCACAGCCTGATGAGCCCGCGGCTGCGGATGCTCGTCCAGAGCGTGGTCTACCTGCCGCACTTCTTCTCGTGGGTGCTGGTGATCACGCTGTTCCAGCAGATGCTGGGCGGCGCGGGCGTGCTCAACCAGCTGCTGCGCGCCAACGGCGCGTCGCCGTTCGACATCATGACCGACCCGGACCTGTTCATCGCGCTGGTGACGGCCCAGTCGGTGTGGAAGGACGCGGGCTGGGGCGCGATCGTGTTCCTGGCCGCCTTGTCCACAGTGGACACCTCGCTGTACGAGGCGGCGGCGGTGGACGGCGCGGGCCGGTGGCGGCGGATGTGGCACGTGACGCTGCCCGCGCTGGTCCCGGTGATCGTGCTGCTGCTGATCCTGCGCCTCGGCGAGGCGCTGAGCGTCGGCTTCGAGCAGTTCCTGCTGCAACGCGACGCGGTGGGGCACGAGGCGGCGGAGGTGCTGGACACCTACGTGTACTTCACCGGCGTGGTGAACAGCGACTACTCCTACGCCGCCGCGGCGGGCCTGATCAAGGGCCTGGTGGGGCTGGCGCTGGTGGTGGCGGCCAACAAGGTGGCGCACATGGTGGGCGAGCAGGGGGTGTACTCGCGATGACGACGGCAGTCGCGCGCCGGAACCCGGCGCGGCGGGGTCGACGGCCGGTGTGGGACGAGCCGCCCACCCGGATCGGGCAGGCGGCCAAGGGCGTGCTGGTCGCGCTGGTGCTGCTGGCCGTGCTGTTCCCGCTATGGGTGGTGGTGGTCACCAGCGTGTCGCCGGCGGCCACGATCACCGCCGCGGGCGGCCTGGTGATCGTGCCGGACGGGTTCAGCCTCGGCGCGTACGAGGAGCTGCTGTCCGGTGGCGTGGTGACCAGGTCGGTGGTCGTCAGCACGGGCGTGACGGTCATCGGCACGGTCTTCAGCACGGTGGTCACGCTGCTGGCCGCCTACGGGCTGTCGCGGCCGGGCTCGTTCGCGCACCGGCCGCTGCTGTTCCTGGTCCTGCTGACGTTCCTGTTCGGGCCGGGCCTGATCCCGACCTACCTGCTGGTGAACTCGCTGGGGCTGCTGGACACCTACGCGGCGCTGATCCTGCCCGGCGCGGTGGCGGCGTTCAACCTGGTGGTGCTGCGGTCGTTCTTCATGAACCTGCCGCGGGAGGTCATCGACAGCGCGCGCATCGACGGGGCGAGCGAGTTCGGCGTGCTGACCCGGATCGTGCTGCCGCTGTCCAAGGGCGTCACGGCGGTCATCGCGCTGTTCTACGGGGTCGGCTACTGGAACGCGTTCTTCAACGCCTTCCTGTACCTGAACTCGAACGACAAGTGGCCGTTGCAGATGGTGTTGCGCACGTACGTGCTGCAAGGCCAGCCGATCCCGGGCGCGAGCCCGGCCGACTCGACGCTGACCGGCGCGGGCGGTGTGGTCGCCACGCTCGCGATCAAGATGGCGGTGATCGTGCTCGCGGTGGTCCCGGTGCTCGTGATCTACCCGTTCGTGCAGAAGCACTTCACCAAGGGAGTGATCGTGGGGGCGATCAAGGGATGACGCACCTGCGCTACGGCGGCGACTACAACCCGGAGCAGTGGCCCGAGGAGGTGTGGGCCGAGGACGTCGAGCTGATGCGGCGGGCGGGCGTCAACACCGTGACGGTGGGCGTGTTCTCGTGGGCCCGCATCGAACCCCGGCCGGGTGAGCGTGACTTCGGCTGGCTGGACCGGGTGCTCGACCTGCTGCACGCGGGCGGGATCGACGTCTTCCTGGCCACGCCGACCGCCTCGCCGCCGCCGTGGCTCGGGCACCGCTTCCCGGAGACGCTGCCGGTGGACTTCGACGGCCACCGGCTGTCCTACGGCTCGCGCAACCAGTTCTGCCCGTCCTCGCCGGTGTACCGGGAGCACGCGTTGTCGCTGGTCACGGACCTGGCGGAGCGGTACGGCGGGCACCCGGCGCTGAAGCTGTGGCACGTCGGCAACGAACTGGGCCAGGTGTGCCACTGCGACGTCACCGCCGAGCACTTCCGGCGGTGGCTGCGCGACCGGCACGGGTCGCTCGACGCCCTGAACGACGCCTGGTCCACCGCGTTCTGGAGCCAGCGCTACGGCGAGTGGGCCGAGGTGATCCCGCCGCGCCGCGCGCCCTACCTGATCAACCCGGCGCAGCGGCTCGACTTCGCCCGGTTCTGCTCGGACGCGTTGCTGGAGTGCTTCGTGGCCGAGCGGGACGTGCTGCGGCGCGTCACCCCGGACGTGCCGGCGACCACGAACTTCATGGGCCTGCAGCAGCCGATGGACTACTGGGAGCTGGCGCGGCACGAGGACGTCGTGTCGCACGACTGGTACCCCGACCCGGCCGACCCGACGTCGCACGTGATGAGCGCGTTGAGCTTCGACCTGATGCGCTCGCTCAAGCGCGGCCCGTGGCTGCTGATGGAGCAGGCGGCGAGCGCGGTGAACTGGCGCCGGCGCAACCCGCCCAAGCCCGCCGGGCAGCTGCGCGCCCAGTCCGTGCAGGCGGTGGCGCGCGGCGCGGACGCGGTGTGCTTCTTCCAGTGGCGCGCCTCGCGCGGCGGCGCGGAGAAGTACCACTCCGGGATGGTGCCGCACGCGGGCACCGACAGCCGGGTGTTCCGCGAGGTCGTGGCGCTCGGCGCGGACCTCCGGGCGCTGGCCCCGGTCGCCGGCGCGCCGGTGCCCGCGTCGGTGGCCGTGGTGCTGGACTGGGAGAGCTGGTGGGCCGCGCAGCTCGACGCGCACCCGTCCGGGGACTTCGACCTGGTCACGCGGCTGCGGGACTTCTACGAGCCGCTGTTCGACCTCGGCGTGACCGTCGACTTCGCGCACCCCTCGGGGGACCTGTCCGGGTACCGGCTGGTGGTGGCGCCGAACCTGTACCTGGTGCGCGACGCCGAGCCGCTGGTGTCGTACGCGGCCGGCGGCGGGACGGTGGTGATGGGCTTCTTCTCCGGCGTGGTGGACGAGCACGACCGCGTCCACCTCGGCGGCTACCCGGCGCCGTTCCGGGAGCTGCTGGGCCTGCGCGTCGAGGAGATGGTGCCGCTCGGACCGGACGAGGTGCTGACGTGCGCCTCGGCGTCGCTGGGGGAGTTCACCGCCGACTTCTGGTACGACGACCTGCGCGCCGAGGGCGCCGAGGTGGTCGCGACGGTGGTCGGGTCCGGGGCCGACGGCGTGCCCGTGGTGCTGCGCAACCGCTACGGCGCGGGCACGGCCTGGTACGTGGGCACGCGCCCGTCGCCGGACTTCATGCGACGCCTGATGGACCGGGTGGTGGCGGAGGCCGGGGCCGGTCCGGCGTCGCGCCCGCCGCGGGGCGTGGAGGTGGTGCGCCGGGGCGACGTGCTGTTCGTCGTCAACCACGGGACGTCCGAGGTGCGGGTCGACGTGCCGGGCGACCACGTCGACCTGCTGACCGGCGCGTCGGTGACCGGTTCGGTGGCGCTCGGGGAGTTCGGCGTCGCGGCCCTCGCGCCGGCGCTACCCTCCGGTGGATGAGCGACAACCACGTCGTGGTCATCACCACCACCGACAGCGAGGACGCCGCCGCCGCGTTGGCGCGGGCGATCGTGGAGGCCCGCCTGGCGGCGTGCGTGCAGGTCGGCGGCCCGGTCCGCAGCGTCTACCGCTGGGACGGCGAGCTGCACGACGACCGCGAGTGGCAGCTGTGGATCAAGACCGCGTACGACCGGGTGGACGAGCTGACGGAGTTCGTGAAGCAGCGGCACTCCTACGACGTGCCGGAGGTGCTGGCGCTGCCGGTGCTCGGCGGCAACACCGACTACCTCGCGTGGCTCACCGAGGAGACCCGGCCGGCCACGTGAGGGTGGCGGCCCGCGCCCCCGCGGACCGCCACCCGCGTGGTCACCGGACCTCGGCCTCCTCCGCCGCGCGCTCCTCGGCGAGCGACGCGCGGAACGCCTTCAGCTCCCGCTTCACCACCGGCGCGAGCAGGTACAGGCCGATGATGTTGAACAGCGCCAGCGTGAACAGCACCGCGTCGGCGAAGTCGAGCACGCTGCCCAGCGTGAGCACCGAGCCGACCACGGTGAACGCGCAGAACAGCACGCGGTACGCGGTCTCGCTGCCCTTGCTCTTGCCGAACAGGTAGGTCCACGCCTTCTCGCCGTAGTAGCTCCACGTGATGATCGTGGACACGGCGAACAGCACCACCGCCACCGTCAGCACGTACGGGAACCACGGCAGCACGGTGCCGAACGACTCCGAGGTGACCGTGACGCCGTCCGGGCGCGGCCCGCCCGCCGCGACGGTCGCCTGGGCGTCCTTCCAGAACTGGGTCTGCGCCACCACGATCGTCAACGCGGTCATCGTGCAGATGACGACCGTGTCGATGAACGGTTCGAGCAGCGCCACGTACCCCTCGGTGACCGGCCGGCGCGTCTTCACCGCCGAGTGCGCGATGGACGCCGAGCCGAGGCCCGCCTCGTTGGAGAACGCCGCCCGCTGGAACCCGACGATCAACGCGCCGACAGCGCCTCCCGCGACGCTGTCGGCGCTGAACGCGCCGCTGACGATCTGGCCGATCGCGTCCGGGATCGTGGTGATGTTCAGCAGGATGACGATGAGGCACGCCGAGACGTAGAGGATCGCCATCGCGGGCACCAGCCTGCCGGTCACCCGGCCGATGGACTTGATGCCGCCGATGACGACCGCGCCGACCAGCAGCGCGAGCACGATGCCGAAGACGAGCGCCGCGCCGTCGCCGCCGAGCAGGCCGTCCGCGCCACCGGTCACCGAGCGCAGCTGCGCGAACGTCTGGTTGGCCTGGAACATGTTGCCGCCCGCGATCCCGAAGAACAGGATCATGATCGCCGCGCCGGCGGCGAGCACCCGACCGACCCCGCGGCCGACCGGGTTCGGGAACCGCTCGGCCAGGCCCTTGCGCAGGTAGTGCATGGGGCCGCCGGACACCGAGCCGTCCTCGTGCACGTCCCGGTACTTCACGCCGAGCGTGCACTCGACGAACTTCGTGCACATGCCGAGCAGGCCGCACACGATCATCCAGAACGTCGCGCCCGCGCCGCCGATGGTCACCGCGACGCCGACACCGGCGATGTTGCCCAAGCCGACGGTGCCCGACACGGCGGAGCTGAGCGCCTGGAAGTGGCTGATCTCGCCGGGGTCGTCCGGCTTGCTGTGCTTGCCACGCACGATCCGCAGCGCCGTGCCGAAGCCGCGGAGCTGGATGACGCCGAAGTACGTGGTGAAGACCGCGGCGGCCAGCACGAGCCAGCCGACGATCCAGGGGAAGGTCACGCCGAAGACGGTGATCTCGGCGAAGATGAAGCTGGTCACGGCCTCGGAGACCGGCGTGAACGCCTTGTTGATGGCCTCTTCGATGGACGCGAGCGTGCCGCTCTCGGCCGCGAGGACGGTCGTCGTCGATGACGGCAAGGGGGGACTCGTGGTCATGGCCCGCTAGTTGACCCGAAGACGTCAGTCAGGACAAAGAGGACTTGATGGTTTCTTGAGGATTCGCGTCGGCGCCGGGGTCAGAGCCCCAGCCGCCGCCGCAGCAGCGTGGCCGTGTGGACGGGTTCCGCCGACGTGCCGTGGCGGACCTGGGTGCGGCAGCTGAAGCCGTCCGCGACGATCGCCGTGCCCGCCCCGGCGGTCCGCACCGCGGGGAACAGCGCCTGCTCGCCCACGGCCATCGACACGTCGTGGTGGCCGCGCTCGAAGCCGAAGTTGCCCGCCAGGCCGCAGCAGCCCTCCAGCACCGACGCGCTCACCCCCGCCTTCGCCAGCAGCTCCCGGTCCGCGTCGAGCCCCAGCTCCGCGTACTGGTGGCAGTGCGGCTGCACCACCGCCGAACCCCCGCCGGCCACGGGTTCGAGCAGCGGCGACACGTGCTCGGCGAACGTGCGCACCGACTCGGCCAGCCGCACCACGTCCGGGTCGTCGCCCGCGACCTCCAGGGCGTCCGACCGCAGGAACGCGGTGCAGCTCGGCTCCAGCCCGACCACCGGCACGCCGTCCCGCGTCCACGGCCGCAGCACGCGCGCCGTCCGCCGGACCACCCGCCGCGCCACGCCAAGCTGACCGATCGAGAACCAGGTCAGCCCGCAGCACACCGCGCCCCGGGGCACCTCGACGCCCTGCCCGGCGTGACCCAGCACCGCCGCCGCGTCGAACCCGACGCCCGGCTCGAAGTGGTTCGTGAACGTGTCCGGGAACAGCAGCACCCGCTCGCCGCCGCCACCCGGCCGGAACCGCGACTGGAACGAGCGCACGGGCACGGGCAGCGGCCGGGCCGGGTCCACGCCGCCGAACCGGGCCAACCGGGCGCTGACCCGGTTCACCAGCCGCAGCCGCAACCACAGCGGCAGCCACCCCATCGAGTAGTGCGCCGCCGGCCGCACCCGCCGCCGGTAGTGGTGGTGCAGGAACTCCGCCTTGTAGGTGGCCATGTCGACGTCCACCGGGCAGTCCCGCTTGCAGCCCTTGCAGCCCAGGCACAGGTCCAGCGCGTCCCGGACCTCCTCCGACCGCCACCCGCCGCGCACCACCTGCCCGCCCAGCATCTCGAACAGCAGCCGCGCCCGGCCGCGCGTCGAGTGCTTCTCCTCCCGCGTCACCCGGTAGCTCGGGCACATCACCCCGCCGGACGTGTTCAGGCACTTGCCCACGCCGACGCACCGCCGCGTCGCCGCCGCCAGGTCGCCCCCGTCGGCCCGCAGCGCCAGCCGCGCCCGCGTCGGGATCACCGGCGGCGCGACCAGCACGCGCAGGTCCGCGTCCACCTTCAGCGGCTCGACGATCCGGCCCGGGTTCATCCGGTTCTCCGGGTCGAACGCCGCCTTGAACCGCCCGAACGCCCGCAGCGCGGCCGGCGGGTACATCCGGGGCAGCAGCTCGGAGCGGGCCTGCCCGTCGCCGTGCTCGCCGGACAACGACCCGCCGTGCGCCACCACCAGGTCCGCCGCGTCCTCCAGGAACGACCGGTGGCCACGCCGGAAGTCGAAGTCGATCCGCACGTGCACGCAGCCCTCGCCGTAGTGCCCGTACGTGACGCCGCGCCGGCCGTGCCCGGCCAGCAGCGCGTCGAACTCCCGCAGGTACGCGCCCAGCCGCTCGGGCGGCACGGCCGCGTCCTCCCACCCCGACCACGCCTCGCCGCCGTCCGCCATCCGCGTCGCCAGGCCGGCGCCGTCCTCGCGCACCCGCCACAGCGCGCGCTGCCGCCGCGGGTCGGTGACCACGGTCGAGTGCGGCGCGAGCGCGGCGGCGGCGTGCGCGGCGGAGTCCTCGGCCGCCTCCACGAACAGCCAGCTCCGCCCGGGCGGCAGCAGCCGCCGCGACTCGCCCGCCGCCCGCGCCAGCTGCTCGTCCAGGCCCTCGATCGTCAGCACGTCCAGCTCGCGCAGCGCAGGGGCCAGGTCGGCGGCGTCGTACGGGCCGTCGAACCCCAGCACCGCCAGCACCCGCCGCGGCGGCGACTCCACCAGCCGCACGGTCGCGCCCAGCACGGTCGCGCACGTGCCCTCCGAGCCGACCAACGCCCTGGTCAGGTCCGGCAGCGCGTCCAGCCGGTACCCCGACACGCGCCGGTCCAGCGCCGGGAACCACGCCGGGTCGACGTCCGGCAGGTCCAGCGGCGGGGGAGTGCGCGTGTCGAACCGGCGGCCGTCAGCCAGCAGCACGTCGAGCGCCTGCACGTTGTCGCTGGTCTTGCCCCACGCGACGGAGTGCGCGCCGCACGCGTCGTTGCCGATCATGCCGCCGAGCGTGCACCGCGAGTGCGTGGACGGGTCCGGCCCGAACACCAGCCCGTGCGGCCGCGCCGCGTCGTTGAGCCGGTCCAGCACCACGCCCGGCTGCACCACCGCGAGTCGCTCGACCGGGTCCACCGAGATCACCCGGTCGAGGTACCGGGAGAAGTCGATCACCAGCCCCGCGCCCGCCGCGTTGCCCGCGATCGACGTGCCCGCGCCCCGGTTCGTGATCGGCACGCCGTGCTCGACCGCGACCGCGACCGCGGCCACCACCCCGTCCACCGACCTGGGCCTCACCACCGCCACCGGCACGTGGCGGTAGTTGGAGGCGTCGGTGGAGTAGAGGGCGCGGCCGGCGGGGTCGGCGAGCACGTCGCCGTCCACCTCGGCCCGGAGTCGATCCGCGAAACCGGTCACGGGACCGATTGTGATCCACCACCGGCCGATGGTGGCGTACTTGGGGGTAGCAGATAGCCTCGCCCGCATCAACCAGCAGCGATGGGAGCAAGTGTGTCGAGGTCCGTTCTGGTCACCGGCGGCAACCGGGGCATCGGTCTGGCGATCGCGCGGGCGTTCGCCGCGCAGGGCGACAAGGTCGCGGTGACCCACCGCGGCTCCGGCGCGCCCGAGGGCCTGCTCGGCGTCAAGTGCGACGTGACCAGTTCCGCCGAGGTCGACGCCGCGTTCGCCGAGGTGGAGGCCGCGCACGGGCCGGTCGAGGTGGTCGTGGCCAACGCCGGCATCACCGACGACACCCTCCTGCTGCGGATGACCGACGACCAGTTCACCCGCGTCCTCGACGCCAACCTGACCGGCGCGTTCCGGGTGGCCCAGCGCGCGTCGCGCGGCATGCTGCGCAAGCGCTACGGCCGGATCGTGTTCATCTCGTCCGTCGTCGGCCTGACCGGCGGCGCGGGCCAGGTCAACTACGCGGCCAGCAAGGCGGGCCTGGTCGGCGTGGCCCGCTCGATCGCCCGCGAGCTGGGCTCCCGCAACATCACCGCGAACGTCGTCGCGCCGGGGTTCATCACCACGGACATGACCGACGCGCTGCCCGAGGAGCGGAAGAACCAGATCCTCGCCCAGGTGCCGTCGGGCCGCTACGGCACCACCGACGAGATCGCCGCCGCCGTCACGTTCCTCGCCTCCGACGCCGCCGCCTACATCACCGGCGCGGTGCTGCCGGTCGACGGCGGCCTCGGCATGGGGCACTGAACGGCCCACCGGCTCTCCACCACCAGCACAACATCTCGGAGGACGTTTCAGTGACGGGACTGCTCGAAGGCAAGCGGCTGCTGATCACCGGCGTGATCACGGACGCGTCGATCGCCTTCCACGTGGCCAGGGTCGCGCAGGAGCAGGGCGCCCAGGTCGTGCTCACCGGCTTCGGCCGGATGAGCCTCGTGGAGCGCATCGCCAGGCGCCTGCCCCAGCCCGCGCCGGTGGTCGAGCTGGACGTGCAGAACCAGGAGCACCTGGACACGCTGGCCGACCGGGTCCGCGAGCACGTCGACGGCCTCGACGGCGTCGTGCACGCCATCGGCTACGCGCCGCCGTCGTGCCTCGGCGCGCCGTTCATGGACGCGCCGTGGGAGGACGTGGCCACCGCCATGCACGTCTCCGCGTACTCGTACAAGGCGCTGGTGCAGGCCACGCTGCCGCTGATGGGCCGCGGCGCGTCCGTGGTCGGCCTCGACTTCGACGCCCGCCAGGCGTGGCCCGCCTACAACTGGATGGGCGCGGCGAAGGCGGCGTTCGAGTCGATCAACCGCTACCTGGCGCGCGACCTCGGCCCGCAGGGCATCCGGGTCAACCTCATCTCGGCCGGCCCGGTGCGCACCATGGCCGCCAAGTCGATCCCCGGCTTCGCGGACCTGGAGGCCATGTGGGGCGAGAAGGCCCCGCTCGGCTGGGACGTGAACGACCCGACGCCGGTCGCCCAGTCCGTCTGCGGCCTGCTGTCCGACTGGTTCCCGGCCACCACCGGCTCGATGGTGTTCGTGGACGGCGGCGTGCACTTCCTGGGGCTCTGACCGTCCCCGGCGCACGGAGTCCGGGTCGGCGTGCGATCGATCACGCCGACCCGGTTGCGCGGGGCGGGGCCATCGGCGCGAGGATGTGGGGGTGAGTTACGACGCGCTGCTCTGGCTGTCCTTCGGCGGACCGGAAGGACCCGACGACGTCCGCCCCTTCCTGGAGAACGTGACCAGGGGGCGAGGTGTGCCGCCCGAGCGGCTGGACGAGGTCGAGCAGCACTACCAGCACTTCGGCGGCGTCTCGCCGATCAACGCGCTCAACCGCGCCGCGATCGACGCCGTGCGCGGCCGGATCGACCTGCCGGTCTACTTCGGCAACCGCAACTGGCACCCGATGGTCGAGGACACCCTCGCCGAGATGAAGGCCGACGGCGTCACGCGCGCGCTCGTCTTCCCGACCAGCGCCTACGGCGGCTACTCGGCGTGCCGCCAGTACGACGAGGACATCCTGCGGGCCCGCGCCGCCGTGCCGGACGCGCCCGAGCTCGTGAAGCTGCGCCAGTTCTTCGACCACCCGCTGTTCGTCGAGTCGTTCGCGGACGCCGTGCGCGCCGCCGCCCGCGACTTCGCCGACTACCGCCTCGTGTTCACCGCGCACTCGGTGCCGGTGTCGGCGGACAAGGCCGCCGGACCGCCCGAGGAGGGCGGCCACCGGTACTCGCGGCAGGTCGCCGAGGCGTCCCGGCTGGTCGCGGACGCCGTGGGCGCGCCGGAGCACGACGTGGTTTGGCAGTCGCGGTCCGGGCCGCCGCAGGTCCCGTGGCTGGAACCGGACATCGTGGACCACGTCGAGGCACTGTACGACAAGGGCGTGCGCAACGTGGTCGTCTGCCCGATCGGGTTCGTCAGCGACCACCTGGAAGTGGTGTGGGACCTCGACACCGAGGCCCGCGAGCGCGCCCAGGAGCTGGGCATGGGCTTCGCCCGCGCCGCCACCCCCAACGACGACCCCCGGTTCGCCGAGCTGGTCGCCGAGCTGGTCGCCGAGCACCTGACGGGCGCGCCGCAGCGCAAGCTCTCGGACTTCCCGGTCGCCGGGTGCACCGCGAACGGCGCGTTCTGCGCCCCGCTGTGCTGCGAGCCGGCGAAGCGGCCCGCCGCGGGGACGGCTCGGTGAGCGTGGACTTCAGCTGGTCGCCCCGGCCCGCGGACTGGCGCGACGCGCTGCGCATCGCCGTGCCGCTGTACCGGTGGGCGCCGTGGTTCGCCGCGGCCCTGGCCGTGCTCGGCGTCGTCGTGCTGGCGATGGGCATGACGTGGGCCGGCGTCTTCGGGCTCGCCCTCGCTGTGATCATCATCGCACTCGTGCCGGTCGGCACCGCGGTGAACTTCCACAACCACCCGCTCGCCGCCAAGACCGTGACCGGCACGGCCGACGCGCACTCGCTGCGGATGTCCGTCGGCGATGCCGCCCGCAGCGAGCTGAGCTGGGCGGAGCTGCCCGGCTGGACTGAGACCGCGCGCGGCTTCGTGCTCAAGACCGACACCACGGCCGTGTACGCGGTGCCGCACCGCGCGTTCGCCGACGCCGACGCGGTGGCGACGTTCCGGTCCCTGCTCGTGGACCGCGTCGGCCCGGCGGCCTGAGCGGTCACCCGCCCCGCGTACCCTCGGCAGGCGTGTCCTGTGCGAGTGCGACGCTGGTCGTCTGGACGTCGGCCTGGCTGCATGGAGCGGCCGCGGCAGACGACGTCCTCGACGCCCTGGGGTTCTGGGCCGAGCTGCACGAAGTGGTGGCCGACGACGACGGCACCGCGACCGCGCTCGACCTGCCCGGCCCCGACGAGGCCCCGGTCGGTCCCGCCCTGCTGCTGGCGTCGTTGCGCCGCGCCTCCGCCACCGCGGCCCGGCTGGTGATGCCCGTGCCCGGCGACGTGCGCGGGCTGGGCGGCAACGGCGCGCTGGGCAAGTGCGCGCTGCGCGCGGGGCAGGCCGCCGTGCTGCCGGACGTCGGCGTCGGTCTCGTGCCGAGCCTGGTGGCCGACGGCGTGCTGCGGTGGACCGTGTTCGACCTGCCCTCCTCCTCCGGCGCGGAGCACGTGCCGATCGGCGAGGCCGAGCACGGGTTGGCGTCGGCGATGCGCGAGGCCGCCACGGCGCTGGTGACCCTCGACGTGGCGCGGCACCGGCCGAACGTGCGCGCGGAGATCGCCGCGCTGTCCGCCGACCAGGCGAAGCTGGACTGGCCCGCCGGGATGCCGCCGCGGGCGCTGCGCGTGCTCCAGCGGGCCGCGGAGGTGGCCGCGATCCTGACCGTGGCGGCGTCCGACGCGCCGGGCAGCGCGGTCTCGGCGACCGCGACGCGGGCCAGGGACGAGGCGCTGCGGCCGCTGTCGGAGGCGGTGCGGCGGGCTCGGCTCGCGGCCGTGGACGAGGCCGTCCGCGTCCTTTCGGATCAAGGCGCCGGCCGCCATTAGGGCGGTAATGCCGTCGAATGTTCGACAGTCATTCGGCGATCTGCGAAATATTTGCGCGGGTTCGACCGCCGGAGAACCAATCGAATATTCGACGCACGACCGCTCCCCGGCTGCCCGGGCAATCGGCTGAACAGGTGATCGGGCCGGCTGCCATTTGCCCTCCGAATCGATTCCGGCCGAAGCGGGGCGGACAAATCCATCGACGTCCGAAGGGCTGAAATCGCAGGTAGTGGGACCGGGACCGGTTCCGACGGCCGATGAGGACGCGGATTATGTCCAGGTCAACCCCTCGTCAACACGAGGTGTCGTGCGTTACGGTACGTCTGGGAGCGCTCCCAGCCACCCTGATTCGGTCTTGCGTCGAATCCCGATTCGGCGGATTCGCTGGGAGCGCTCCCAGATGGCGGGTTGCACGCAAGGAGGCGATGCATGAGTCTGCGCACATTCGTACGATCACGGAAACTCACCGGGGCATTGGCGGTGACCTCGGTGGCGGCTCTGTCCGTTGCCGGGGTGGTGGCTTCGACGGCCACCGCCAACGCCGCCCCCGGGTGCCGGGTGTCGTACCAGATCAGTAGCCAGTGGCAAGGCGGATTCGGCGCCAACGTCACGGTCACCAACCTCGGTGACGCCATTTCCGGCGGTTGGACGCTGGAGTGGGACTTCGCCGCCGGCCAGCGGGTCCAGCAGGGTTGGAACGGCACGTTCTCCCAGTCCGGGAGCCGCGTGACGGTCCGCAACCCCTCCTGGGCCGGCAACCTCGGCACCGGCGCTTCGGTGACGCCCGGCTTCAACGGCTCGTGGACCGGGTCCAACCCGGCCCCCACGCAGTTCCGGTTGAACGGCACGGTGTGCACGGGGTCGATCGACACGACGACCACGACCACCACCACGACCACCACCACGACGACGACGACCACGACGACCACCACCACGGGTACCAACCCCGGTGGTCCGCGGGTCGACAACCCGTACGTGGGCGCGGGCGTGTACGTGAACCCGCAGTGGTCGCGCCTGGCCGCCGCCGAGCCGGGTGGCTCGCGCATCGCGAACCAGCCGACCGGTGTGTGGATGGACCGGATCAGCGCGATCGCCGGCAACGGCTCGCCGACCACCGGCAGCATGGGTCTGGCCGACCACCTGAACGAGGCCGAGAAGCAGCGCGCCGCCCGTGCGGACGGTCAGCTGGTCTTCCAGTTCGTCGTCTACAACCTGCCCGGCCGCGACTGCGCCGCGCTGGCCTCGAACGGTGAGCTGGGCCCGACAGAGATCGGCCGCTACAAGACCGAGTACATCGATGTGATCTCCAGCATCGTGTCCCGGCCGGAGTACTCGAAGCTGCGCATCGTCGCGGTCATCGAGATCGACTCGCTGCCGAACCTGGTCACCAACGTGTCGCCGCGTGCGACCGCCACGCCGAACTGCGACGTCATGAAGGCGAACGGCAACTACGTCGAGGGTGTCTCGTACGCCATCGGCAAGCTGGGCGCCATCCCGAACGTCTACAACTACATCGACTCCGGCCACCACGGCTGGATCGGGTGGGGTGACACGGTCCCGGAGTACGACAACTTCTACTCCTCGGCCAAGATGTTCGCGTCGCTGCTGGGCAAGAACGGCGCCACCAAGGACAAGATCCACGGCTTCATCACCAACACGGCGAACTACTCCGCGCTGGAGGAGCCGTACTGGACGGTGGACGACGTGGTCGGTGGCCGTCCGGTGAAGGAACAGGCCAAGTGGGTCGACTGGAACGACTTCAACGGTGAGCTGGGCTTCGCCACGGCGATGCGCGCCGAGCTCGTCAAGCAGGGCTTCGACAGCGGCATCGGCATGCTGATCGACACCTCGCGCAACGGCTGGGGCGGCCCGAACCGGCCCACCGCGAAGTCGACCGCGACCACCGCGGACGCGTACGTGAACGAGTCGCGCATCGACCGCCGCTACCAGAAGGGCAACTGGTGCAACCAGTCCGGTGCCGGCCTGGGCGAGCGTCCGAAGGCGGCGCCGAAGCCCGGTATCGACGCCTACGTCTGGATCAAGCCGCCGGGCGAGTCCGACGGCTCGAGCACCGAGATCCCGAACAACGAGGGCAAGGGCTTCGACCGGATGTGCGACCCGACGTACACCGGCAACGTCCGCAACGGCAACAACCCCTCGGGTGCGCTGCCGAACGCCCCGGTGTCGGGCCACTGGTTCTCGGCCCAGTTCCAGGAGCTCATGCGCAACGCCTACCCGGCGCTGTGACCATCGGGTGACTGGCACGACAACTGAATGATCTCCGCACACCCCGCGGGCGGCGTCCATTCCGGACGCCGCCCGCGGGCGTTGATGCGCTTGCGGGCGGCGTTAGCGTGGCGCGGGTGGACGTCGAGGAGATCACCGGGCGGTTGGCCCTGAGGTTCGGCCCGTCCGTGGCCGGGTGGAGCGCGCGTGCGCCGGAGGTGGCCGCGGACCTGGCCGGCCGGTGGGGCCTGGCGCTGGGGGAGGACCTGCCGCAGGGTGCGTCGTCGGTCGTGGTGGCCTGCACGCGGGCGGACGGCGCGCCCGCCGTGGTGAAGCTGAGCCCGGACCACCGCTTCCTGGCCGAGCAGGGCGCGGTGCTGCGGCTGTTCGGTCCGTCCGGAAGGGTGCCCGCGGTGCCGGCGGAGGAGCCGGGCGCGCTGCTGATGGAGGCGGTCCGGCCGGGCACGATGGCCGATGAGCTGCCCGTGCCGCCGTCACCGGAGGAGTGGGCCGGACTGGTGGCGTCGCTGCACGGCGTCCGGCGGCCCGAGGGCGACTGGCTCGACCTGCGCGACCGGTGCGAGGAGTTCTTCGCCCGGATCGGCCGCCGGCTGGCCGACCCCGCCGTCGCCGCGCACGTCGGCGAACGCGACTGGGATCGGGCACTGACGCGCTGCCGCGCGTTGCTCGACGCGCAGCCACGCGTGCTGCTGCACGGCGACCTGCACCTCGGCAACGTCCTGGACGGCGGCGCGCGTGGCCTGGTCGCGATCGACCCGCGGGCGTGCGTCGGCGACCCGTGCTTCGACATCGTGGACTACGTGCTGGACGCCGCCGGGCGTGACGGGGTGGCGGCACGGGTCGAGCGCGTCGCCGCCGCGGCCGGCCTGGACGCCGACCGGCTGCACGCGTGGAGCAGGGCGTTGGCCCCGGTGATCGCGGTGTCGCGCCTGGACGACGAGCCCGCGTTGGCGGAACTGCTCAGCCTGGCGGCCTGACCTCGGTGGACCGGGTCACACGACGACGAGCGGGCGGTGCGGCTCGGCGGGCAGCTCCACCTGGATCCCGTCGCCCGGTCGCACCTCGCCGCCCACCAGGACGATCGACATGATGCCCGCGCGGCGGACGACGTTGCCGTGCTCGTCGCGGCCGACGACCTCCTTGAGGAGGCCCTCCCGGAACGCCTCGATCTGCGGGCACGGGTTGCGCAGCCCGGTCACCTCGACCACGGCGTGCGGCCCGAGGCGCAGCCGCGTGCCGGTCGGCAGGCCCAGCAGGTCGACCCCGCGCGTGGTCACGTTCTCGCCCAGGCGGCCGGCGGCGACGTCGAAGCCGAGCGCGTTCAGCTCGTCGTGCAGCTCGGCGTGCATCAGGTGAACCTGCCGGAGGTTCGGCTGCGTCGGGTCGCGCCGCACGCGCGACCGGTGCTTGACCGTGACGCCCTGGTGCGCGTCGCCCGCCACGCCGAGCCCGGCGACGAGCGTGATGACGTCCTGCGTCGGTTTCGTGAACGTGTGGTCCCCGCTGAGGCTCACCGCCGCGACTCTCCCCATGGGATCGACCATACCGGTAAGACTTTTCGGGTTCCCGGCGATAATCCCAGTGCCACAGATCCTGGGGACAACGGTGAAACGATCATGGATGACGAGTTGAACCACCGCGCGCGTGCCCTGCTCCGCGCGATCGCGGCCGGCCGCGCCGAGGTGACCCGCAGCAGCGAACCCGACCTGAAGGTGGACGGGCTGCTGTGCAGCGACCAGGTGACCGCCCGCGAACTGGCCCACGCCGGACTGGTCCGGCCGGCGCGGCAGGACGCCTCGGCGCCGTGGGTGCCGGCCGAGCTGACGCCCGCCGGGCACGCCGTGCTGGCGGCGTTGACGCCCGCGGGGCACGCGGTTCTCGCGTGACACGGTCTTGACGGTGGGTGTGCCTACGGGTTGACTGCGTGTCCGTAACCGGTTTCGGTACCGGTTACGGACCACCCCGCCGCAGTGGGGTCCGCAGCCGAGGAGTGCACCGTGCGAGTCACGATCGCCGAAGTCGCCCAACGCGCCCAGGTGAGCAAGGCGACCGTGTCACGCGTGCTCAACGGCAAACCGGACGTCGACGCGGCCACGGCGGCGCGGGTGCGGCAGGTGATCGCGGACGTCGGCTACGTGCCCAGCGCGCGGGCCGTCGGCCTCGCCCGCGGCCGCGCCCGCACCGTCGGCATGCTCGTGCCGTCGCTGACCTGGCCGTGGACCGGCGAGGTCGTCCAGGGCGCCGTGGACGAGCTGGAGGCCGAGGGCTACGGCCTGCTGCTGTACACGGTCAACCGCGGCGCGGAGTCGTTGGCGCAGTTCGCCAGCCACGTGTCGGCCAAGGCGTTCGACGGCCTGCTGGTGATAGAGCCGCCGGACACGTTGAGCTACATCGAGACGCTGCACGACCAGGGCCTGCCCGTGGTGATGATCGACGACCGGGGCAGCCGGCCCGGTTTCCCGTCGGTGACCACCACCAACCGGGAAGGCGCGCAGGACGCGGCGCAGCACCTCGTGGCGGCCGGCCGCACGGCGTTCGCCGTGGTCACCGGCCCGTCGAACTTCGGGTGCGTGCGGGAGCGGCTGGACGGGTTCCTCGACGCGCTCGGCGAGGCGGGCGTGCACGTCGACCCGCGGCTCGTGGTGGAAGGCGACTTCGGCACCGAGCGCGGCGCGGAGGCGACGGAGAAGCTGATGGCCACCGGGCTGCCGTTCGACGCCGTGTTCGCGCAGAACGACCTGTCGGCGCTGGGCGTGGTGCGGGCGTTGCGCGAGGCCGGCCGGACGGTGCCCGACGACGTCGCCGTGGTCGGCTTCGACGACATCCCGATCGCCGCGCACGCCGAGCTGACCACCGTCCGGCAGCCGATGCGGGAGATGGGCGAGGCCGCCGCGCGCCTGCTGCTGTCCCGGCTGGAAGGCGCGACCCTCGCCGGTGACCCGGTGGTCCTGCCCACGACCTTCGTCGCCCGCCGTTCCGGCTGACCGGCACCGGCGGGCATCCCGCCGAGCAGGACGGGGGACACCGCTCAACCCCGCGTCGGATCGACCGCTCGCCGCTTCCCGTGCCGTGACCGCGCGGGAGGCGGCGGCGTGAAGGCCAAGGGCTGGGTCGCTCCCTCAGCGCCCCGACATCAGCGGGTCGCCGTGGCCGACGCAGAGGACCGCCGGGTCGAGGTCCAGCAGGCGGCGCACCGACTCCAGCAGCAACGGCCGGTCGGTGTTGAAGACGCCGGGGATCGCCGCGCCGTCCCACGTGGCCACCGTGTCGCCGGTGAACAGGATTCCGGCGTCCGGCAGGTGGATGCCGATGCTGCCCGCCGTGTGGCCGGGGACCGACAGCACCCGCGCGCCGCCGCCGAAGTCCAGCACGTCGCCTTCCTCCAGCTCGTGGTCCACGGGGGAGCGGGGTGCGACGGGCACACCCGGCGTGATGCGGTCGAACAGCTCCCGCTCCTCGGGCGGGATGTCGAACGGCGCGGGCGGAGCGTCGCCCCGGACCACCGGCGCCTCCGCGCGGTGCGCGTGCACCGGGGCGCCGGTCAGGTCGCGCAGCGCGGCGGCCGAGCCGATGTGGTCGTCGTGGTGGTGCGTCAGCACGATCCGGGAGACCCGGCCCAGGGCGGCGATCTGCTCCGCGTACCCGGTGATGCCGGTGTCGATCACGGTCAGCGCGTCGCCGTCCGCCCACACGTACGCCTGCCCGACCGGGAACCGCAACATCCGCAGGTTGGGCACTACCTCGATGATCTCCACGCCCCAACGGTAGGGCCGGACCGCCGTGCGTCGCGCCGATTTCGCCCTCGGCAGAGCGTGACCGCGGCGGCGCGTCGTCACCCGGAAGTGTTCCGGGCGCCGATCGTGGGTATGTCAGAGGTGATCGTCGGGGACACGACTAGGTTGGGAGCCAACGATGCCCTGGGTTCGACGACACCGTCGGCACGCGCCGCACAGCTGGTTCCGCACCACCACCGTGCAGAGCCACTACCGCAGGTCGCCCGCGACCATCCCGACCCTCATCGCCATCGTCCTGGCGGTGGTCCTGCTGGTCGTGATCTTCTAGGGCCGGCACCGGCCACAGTGGGCACGGGCATGGCCGCGCACGGCGATTCCCAGCGGAAGGGAAGAGCGGTGACCGGGGCACGTGCCCGCGCGCGAGCGCCGTCATCGGTCACGACCGTGGCGGCGCTCGTCGCGTTCCCGGGCGGGGACGGCTTCCCGGGCGGGACGGCTAGGAACGCGTCCCCGACCATGCCTCCCACAGCGTCGCGTACCGGCCGCCGGCCGCGAGCAGCTCCTCGTGGGAGCCGGTCTCCACCACGCGGCCGGCCTCCAGCACGACCACCCGGTCCGCCGTCGCCGCCTGCGTGAGCCGGTGCGCCACGAGCAGGCCGGTCCGCCCGTCCAACGCCCGCGCCGCCGCCTCCTCCAGTTCCCGCGCGCCCGCGCTGCCCGCGTCCGCGGTCGCCTCGTCGAGGATCGCCACCGGCGGGTCGGCCAGGACCAGCCGCGCCAGCGCCAACTGCTGCGCCTGCGCCACCGTCAGCCGGTGACCGCCCTCGCCGACGACCGTGTCCAGTCCGGACGGCAGCGCCGCCACCCAGCCCGACGCGCCCACCCGGTCCAACGCGTCCCGCAGTTCGTCGTCCGTCGCGTCCGGCTTCGCCAGCCGCAGGTCGTCGGCCAGCGGCCCGGCGAAGACGTGCACCTCCTGGGTGATCAGCGCGACCGACCGCACCGCCGACCCCAGCGCCACCCCGCCGACGCTGACGCTGCCGGTGGTCGGCTCGTGCACGCCCGCGATCAGCTTCGCCAACGTCGTCTTGCCCGCGCCGGACGCCCCGACCAGCGCCACCCGCTCACCGGCGGCCAGCTCCAGGTCCACGTCCCGGAGCACCGGGTGTCCGTCCACATAGGAGTGGCCGACGCCGGCGAGCTTGATCGTCGTGTCCACCGGGCGGACCCGCCCGGCCAGGTCGGGCATCGGCTCGTCCGTCACGCCCACCAGCCGCGACAGCGACGCGGTCGCGGCCTGCGCGTCGTCGGCCAGCGCCAGCGCCGCGTTGAGCGGGTTGAAGAGGCTGTGGAAGTACAGGGCCGCGGCGGTCGCCGTGCCGACCGACGCGGCGCCCGCGCCCACCAGCAGGAACCCCGTCACCAGCACACCGGCCAGGCCGATGAACTCGGCCAGGTTCAGCCGGCCGTAGAACCGGGTCAGCAGCCGGATGCCGCGCAACGCCAGGTCCACCGCCTCCCGCGACCGCGACCGCACGCGCGCCACGTGGGACGACGCCAACCCGAACGTCCGCACGGTCGCCGCGCCGCCGATCGAGTCGAGCAACTGCTGTTGCTGGACGCCGACCGCCACGCGCTGCGCCGCGTACAGCCGCACCGCGCGCCCGCCGTACCAGCGCACGGTGTGCACGTGGACCGGCAGCGCCAGCGCCACTGGGATGAGGAACCGCCAGTCCAGCACCGCGATGCCGACCACGGTCAACCCGATGGTCAACGCCGAACGCGCCATCACCGGCAGCGCGTTGCGCACCGCGTCGGCGATCACCTGCACGTCCCGGGTCACGCGCGAGGTCAGGTCGCCCGCGCCCGCGTTCTCCACCCGCTCCAGCGGCAGGTGCAGCGCGTGCGCCACGAACTTCTCCCGCAGCTCGGCCAGCATCCCCTCGCCGAGCCGCGCCACCAGGGACGTGCCGAACGCCGTCGACACGCCTTGGACGATCGCGACCAGCACCAGGACCACCACGGGCCACGTGATGTCGGACGAGCCCGCGCCCACCAGGTCCACGATCCGCCCGAGCAGCGGCGCGGTGGCCAACCCGACCGCCGTGCCCGCCAGCAGCACCAGGAACGCCGCCCACGCGACGCCCCGCCGCGGCCGCACCAGGTCGCGGACGGCGGCCCAGGTCCGGGCGCCGGACGCGGTCGCCAACAACTCGCGCATCAGCTCAACACCACCAGTCGGTAGTCCTCGTCGGCGACCAGGTCGGCGTGCGCGCCGGACGCGGCGACGACGCCGGAAGCCAGGAACACCACGCGGTCGGCGGCGGCCAGCAGGGCCGGGCTCGTCGCGACCACGATGGTGGTGAGACCGTGCCGCACCCGCTTGATCCCGGCGGCCAGCGACACCTCGGTCACCGCGTCCACCGCGGTCGTCGGGTCGTGCACCACCAGCACCGGGGGAGCGGCGGCCAGGGCGCGCGCCAGCGCCACCCGCTGCCGCTGCCCGCCCGACAGCGACCGGCCCCGCGCCGAGACGACCGTGTCGAGGCCGTCCGGCAGCGCGCGCGCCACGTCGTCCACGCGCGCCGCGTCCATCGCCTCGTCCACCAGGGGTCCGCCGTCGGCGACGTTGTCCCGCACGGAACCCTCGAACAGGTCGGCGTCGTGCGCCGCGACCAGCAGCGCCGACCGCAGCGCCGAACCCTCCACAGTGGACAGCGGCAGCCCGTCCAACGCCACCGTGCCCGACTCGGGGTCCACCTCGCGCGCCAGCACGGCGAGCAAGGACACCGCGTCCGCCGGGTCGCGGGCCACCACGCCGAGCAGCTCCCCGGGCTCCGCCGTCAACGACACGCCGCGCAGCGACCCCGACACCACGTCGGTCAGCTCGACCCGCCCCGGCGTCGAAGGCGGCAACGGGGACGTGCCGGGCGGCACGGCAGGGGGAGCGGCCAGCACCTCGGCCACCCGCGCGGCGGACGCCCGGCCCTGCGCGAACAGCCCGTTCACCCACGAGAACACCGCCAGCGGCCACAGGAGGAACTGCGCCAACCCCACCGCCGCCACCAGTTCGCCGACCGTGATCGACCCGGACGCCGCGAGGCGCCCGCCGACCAGCGCCACGACCGCCAGGAAGATCCCGGTCATCGCCAGCATCGAGCCGTCCAGCCAGGCCCGCGACCGGGCGGCCCGGATCGCGGCCTCCATGGACGACCGGCTGGTCACCCGGTAGCGCTGCGCCGCCGTCGCCTCCGCGCCGATGCCCTTCAACGCCCGGAGCCCGGCGACCAGGTCGGCCGCCACGCCGGACGCCGACGCGGCCCGGTCCTGCTCGGCGTCGCTGCGCCGTTCGAGCGGCTTGCCCAGGACGTGCGCGAGGCCCAGCAGCACCGGCGCGGCCACCAGGACCAAAGCGCCCAGCACGACCGACACCCGCAGCAGCGCCACCGCGCCCACCAGCACGCCGACCACGGCGGCGAACGCGATCGGCAACGCCAGGTTCACCTGCCCGACGCGCTGCGCGTCGCTGGTGGCGATGCTCGCCAGCTCGCCCGACAGCCTGCCGTGCGCCGCGCCGCCGTCCGCCGACAGCACCCGCCCGGCGATCCGCGACCGCACCTCGTGCGCGGCCTGGTGGGACGCCTTCTCCCCGCAGCGCAAGGAGAACCGGAAGCTCAGCGACAGGCCGACGAACACCGCGGCCAGCACGCCGATCCAGAAGGCCAGCCGCCCGCCGGCGCCGGTCCGCACCGCCTCGTCGATCACCACGCCGATGAGCAGCGGCACGGCGGCCTCGCCGGTCTGGTGGGCCGCACCGAGCGCCGAAGCGAGCGTCACCGACTTCCACTGCCCGGTCACGGCGCTCTTCAGGACCGTTCTCACCCGCCCGCCTTCCGCTGGTTGTCAGGTGAGGCTAGCCTAATCAAAAGAGAGGCCTGGATCACTCCCGCCGCGCAGCGACTTAGGTTAGGGTAACCAAAGTTCGATCTTCCTGTTGTCGCACCGATGGGACAGTCATGCCACAGCCACCGGTCTTCGACGTCCTCGGCGTCGGGTTCGGGCCGTCCAACCTGGCCCTCGCGATCGCCGTCGCCGAGTACAACGCGACCGCGCGTGCCGAGGACGTGGTGACCGCCCACTTCCTGGAGCGCCAGCCGGAGTTCGGGTGGCACCGGGGCATGCTCATCGAGGACGCCACCATGCAGGTGTCGTTCCTGAAGGACCTGGTGACGCTGCGGAACCCCCACAGCACCTTCACCTTCTTGAGCTACCTGCACAGCAGGGGCAGGCTGGTCGACTTCATCAACCACAAGAACCTGTTCCCGCTGCGCGTCGAGTTCCACGACTACTTCGCGTGGGCCGCCGCCCGCGTGGACGACCTGGTCTCCTACGACCACGACGTGGTGGACGTCCGGGCCGTGACCGAGGACGGCGTCGTCACGCACTTCGACGTCACCTCCCGCACCTCCGCGGGCGAGGTCGAGGTCCGCCGCGCCCGGAACCTGGTGCTCGCCACGGGGTTGCGGGCGAAGCTGCCCGACGGCGTGCGGCCGTCCGAGCGGGTCTGGCACAACCGCGACTTCCTGCACCGCGTCGAGTCGCTGACGGACCCGCGCCGCGTCGTCGTGGTCGGCGCGGGGCAGAGCGGCGCGGAGGTGGCGGCGTTCCTGCACGAGCGGTTCCCGTCCGCCGAGGTGTGCGCCGTCTTCGCCCGCTACGGCTACAGCCCCGCCGACGACAGCCCGTTCGCGAACCGGATCTTCGACCCCGCCGCCGTCGACGACTTCTACGCCGCGCCCGAGCCGGTCAAGAGCAAGCTCATGGACTACCACGGCAACACCAACTACGCCGTGGTGGACAACGACCTCATCGCCGAACTGTACCGGCGGGTGTACCGGGAGAAGGTGCTCGGGACGCCCCGGCTGCGGCTGCTCAACCTGTCCCGCGTCGCGGAACTCGACGACCGCCCCGACGGGCTGACCGTGACCGTCGAGTCCCTGAACACCGGCGAGCGCGAGGTGCTGGACGCCGACGTCATCGTCTACGCCACCGGGTACCGCGAGGCCGACCCGACCGCGTTGCTCGGCGACCTCGCCGACCGCTGCGCCCGCGACGCGCGCGGCCGGCTCAGCGTCGGCCGCGACTACCGGCTCGACACCGACGACGACCTGGTGGCCGGCCTGTACCTCCAGGGCGGCACCGAGCACACGCACGGCATCTCGTCGTCGTTGCTGTCCAACACGTCCGTGCGGGTGGGGGAGATCCTCCAGTCCGTGCTCGGCCGCCGCGAGGCCACGACATCCGCGGGTCCCGCGGCGCCGGCCGTTCCCGCGGCGTCCACCGTCCGCCCGGCGTCCACCGGTTCCGCGGCGACCGCCGCGCCCGTGGCCTCCGACGTGCCCGCGCAGCCCGAATACGCGATCAGCGTCTCACGGGTGGGCTGAAGCTCCTCGCGGTTTGTTAGGTTACGCAAACCTAACTTGGTATCGGCTCCACAGCGGCGCGCCGCCGCGCCTCCGAAAGGGAAACCCTGATGTCCACGAAGTTCAAGCTGGTCGCGGTCGCCTCGGCCGCGGCGCTGGCGCTCGCCGCCTGCGGGGGCGGCGGCGACGCCGGCACCGGCGGGACGAGCCCCTCCAACGTCGCCTCCTCCGGCGCGTTCCCGGTCTCGGTCGAGCACAAGTACGGCACCACCGAGATCAAGGCCGAGCCGAAGAAGGTCGTCACGCTCGGCCTGTCCGACCAGGAACCCGCGCTGGCCCTGGGCGTCAAGCCGGTCGGCGTCGTGGACTGGTTCAAGGAGCGGCCCTACGGCAACTGGCCGTGGACCAAGGAACTCTGGGGCGACACCCAGCCCGAGATCGTCGGCGAGCGCGACGAGTACAACCTGGAGAAGGTCGCCTCCCTCAAGCCCGACCTGATCATCGCCGTGTACTCCGGCATGAAGCAGGAGCAGTACGACACCCTGTCCAAGATCGCGCCGGTCGTCGCGCAGCCCAAGGCGTTCCCCGACTACGGCGCGCCGTGGCAGGACCAGACCCTGCACATCGGCAAGGCGCTGGGCAAGGAGAAGGAGGCGCGGGCGCTGATCGACGGCGTCGCCAAGCGCTTCGCCGACGCCAAGGCCGCGCACCCCGAGTGGGCCGGCAAGACGATGGTGGTGGCCGACAGCTTCAAGCCCGGCCAGTACTCGGCGTTCGCGCCCACCGACCCCAAGGCCATCTTCATGAAGGAACTCGGCTTCACGCTGGTGGACGAGATCGGCACGCTCGCCGGCCAGAAGAACGTCGCCGAGTTCAGCGAGGAGCGGTTCGACCTGCTCGACGCCGACCGCCTCGTGTGGCTCATGTTCGACCAGAGCGCCTGGGACCGCGTCAAGTCCGTGCCCGCCTACCAGCGGCTCGGTGTCGTCACCGGGAAGCGCGACCTGTTCCTCACCTACATGGACCCGCCGATCGGCGCGGCCATGTCGTTCAACACCGTGCTCAGCGTGCCCTACGGCATCGACCAGGTCGTGCCGCTGCTCGAAGCGATCAAGAACTAGTCGACCGGCCGCGGGTGGGGGTGCCGGCGCGCACCCCCACCCGCGGCGTGCGCGGGAGAAGTCGGGAAGGAACGGGGAAGGTTCACCATGGCGCTGCCCTTGACCGGTGCTCTGCCGCTGACCGGCGCCCAGACCGGCGTCTGGCTGGCACAGCAGCTGGAGCCCGACAACCCCGTCTACAACGTCGCCTGGTACCTGGAGCTGCGCGGACCCGTCGACCACGACCGGCTGGGAGCGGCCGTCCGCCAGGCGGTCGGCGAGGCCGGCGCGCTGCACGTCCGGTTCACCGCCGACGGCCAGGTCCCCGCGACCCCGACCACCGACGTCACCCACGTCGCGGTCGACTCGGCCGACGCCGCGCGGACGTGGATGGAGGACGACCTCGCCCGCGTCGCCGACCTCGCCGCCGGACCCCTGTTCCACCAGGCGTTCCTGCGCCTCGCCGACGACCACGTCATCTGGTACCAGCGCTACCACCACCTCGTCGCCGACGCCTACACGTGCGTCCTGATCACCCGCCGCGCCGCCGAGCTGTACGCGGCGCCCGACGCGCACCGCCCCCGGCCGGTGGAGGCGCTGGTCGACGCCGACCACGCCTACCGCGCTTCCGCGGCGCACCAGGAAGACCGGGCGTTCTGGCACGCCAGGACGGCCGACCACCCCGAGCCCGTGCGGCTCGTGCCCCGCGCCGCCGGGCAGGTGCGCGACGTCGTCCGGCGCACCGTCGACCTGCCGGGACCGGTGACGTCACGGCAGGCCATCGCCGCCGTCGCCGCCTACACCCACCGCGTGACCGGCGCGTCCGACCTCGTCCTGGCCCTGCCGGTGACCGGCCGCCGCGACGGGGACACCCGCGACACGCCCGGCATGACGTCCACCGTGCTGCCGTTGCGCGTCACCGTGCGGCCGGGCGCCACCCTCGCCGACCTCGTCGCCGCCGTCGACCGGGAGGTCCGCGAAGTCCTCCCGCACAGCGCCTACCGCGGCGAGGACCTGGCCCGCGAACTCGGGCTGCGCGACGGCATCCCGGAACTCGTCGGCCCGACCGTCAACTACCTCGGCTTCACCCGCGACACCGCGTTCGGCGACCTCGACACCACGTTCCACATGCTGTCGCACGGGCCGGTCAACGACCTCACCACGTCGTTCCTCCGGCGCCCCGACGGGGGCGTCGCCGTCACGTTCGAGGCCAACGCCGCCGTCTGCACCGCCGACGAGCTGGCCGACCACCAGCGCCGGTTCCTGCGCGTCCTCGCCGCCGACCCCGACCAGCCCGTCGCCGTGATCGACCTCGTCGACGACGCGGAACGCGCCCGGCTGCTGGACCTCGGCACCTCGCCGCGCGAGGTGGAGGACGTGACGTGGCCCGGCGCGGTGGAACGGCAGGCCGCCCGCGCCCCGGACGCCGTCGCCGTCGTCTGCGAGGACGTCCGGCTCACGTACGCCGAGCTGAACACCGCCGCGAACCGCCTCGCCCGCGCGTTGCGCGCCTCCGGCGTCGGGGCGGAGGACGTGGTCGGCGTGGCCCTGCCGCGGTCGGCCGACCTCGTCGTCACGCTGCTCGCCGTGATGAAGGCCGGCGCCGCCTACCTGCCGCTCGACCTCGACCACCCCCGCGACCGCGTCGACCACATGGTGGCCGACGCGGGCGCGAAGCTCGTCGTCACGCCGGAATCCCGGTTCGACCTCCCCGACGACGGCTCCGACCTCGGCCTGGACATCGCGCTGGACCAGGCCGCGTACGTGATCTACACGTCCGGCTCCACCGGCCGCCCCAAGGGCGTCGTCGTCACGCACGAAGGCATCGGCAGCCTCATCGCCACCGCGCTCGACCGCATCGGCATCACCCCGGACAGCCGGGTCGTGCAGTTCGCGTCCGTCGGCTTCGACGTCGCCGTGTGGGACCTGTGCATGTCGCTGGGCGTCGGCGGCCGGGCGATCGTCGTGCCGTCGCACCGCCGGGTCGCGGGCGAGGCGCTGACGTCGTACATCGCCGAGCACCGCGCCACGCACATGATCCTGCCGCCGTCGCTGGTCGCCGCGCTGCCGCCGGACTGCGAGCTGCCGGAAGGCGCGGTGCTGATCGTCGGCACGGAGACCGTGCCGACCGAGCTGATCGCCCGGTGGGCCCGGCGGCTGCGCGTGGTGGCCGCGTACGGCCTCACCGAGGCCACGGTGAACTCGACGCTGTGGCCGGCCGAGCCGGACTGGACGGGGCCCGTGCCGATCGGCGTGCCGGACCCGAACACCCGTTGTTACATCCTCGACTCGGCGCTGCGGCCCGTCCCGGTCGGCGTCGAGGGCGAGCTGTACGTGGGCGGTCGCGGGCTCGCGCGCGGCTACCAGGGGCAGCCGGCGCTGACCGCGTCCCGGTTCGTCGCCGACCCGTTCGGCGACGCCGGCGCCCGCATGTACCGCACCGGCGACCGCGCCCGCTGGCGGGCGGACGGCAACATCGACTTCCTGGGCCGCGCCGACGGCCAGGTGAAGATCCGCGGGTTCCGGATCGAGCCCGGCGAGGTCGAGAGCGTCCTCATGGCGCACCCGGACATCGCGCAGGCCGCCGTGCTGGTGCGCGAGGACCACCGCCGGGTCAAGCGGCTCGTCGCCTACGTCGTCGGCTCCGCGTCCCCCGTCGACGCGCGCGAGCACGTCGCCGGCGTGCTGCCGGAGTACATGGTGCCGTCCGTCGTGCTGCCGCTCGACGGGCCGCTGCCGCTGACGCCGAACGGCAAGCTCGACCGGGCCGCCCTGCCGGAGCCCGACTGGACCGCGCTGGGCGGCGACGCGCCCGCGACGAACCCGACCGAGCAGGCGTTGGTCGACCTGGTCGCGGAGGTGCTGGGCCTGACTCCCGGCATCCACGACAACTTCTTCGAGCTGGGCGGCGACAGCATCGTGGCGATGCAGCTCGTGTCGCGCGCCCGTGCCGCCGGTCTGGAGATCACGCCGCGCGAGGTGTTCGAGCACCGCACCGTCGCGGCCTTGGCGCGGGTGGCCCGTGCCGTCGGGGCCGTGGCCGAGCCGGCCGGTTTCGACGGGAACGTGCTGCCGGTGTCGCCGCTGCAGGAGGGGTTCTACTTCCACGCGCGGTACGACACCGACGACTCGTACGTGGTGCAGGAGGTGCTGGCGCTCGACGTCGGCCGGGACGACGTGCAGGGTCTGCTCGACCGGCACCCGTTGCTGCGGGCCGGTTTCCGGCAGACCGACCGGGGGCGCGTGGAGCAGGTGATCGCCGAGGCGGTGACCGTGCCGTGGCGCGAGTACCCGGAGACCACCGATGTGGAGGACGTGCTGGCGGCGGAACGCGCGCCCGGCTTCGACCTGACCCGCCCGCCGCTGCTGCGCGCGGCCCGCCACGGTGACCGGCTCGTGCTGACGCTGCACCACATCCTGATGGACGGCTGGTCGGTCGGGCTGGTGCGGCGGGAGTTGGCGGGTGGTCGGGTGGAGCCCGCGGACCACCGCCGGTACTTCGCGTGGTTGGCGAGCCGCGACCGCGCTGCGGCGCACGCGGCCTGGCGGGCGGTGCTGTCCGATGTGGACGAGCCGACGAAGGTCGTCGGGCTGCCCGTGGTTCGTTGGTCTCACTTCGAGTCGTCCACAGCAGCGGTGGTGGCTGTCGGACAGGAAGTGGTGCCACGTGCGGCCGGGCCGGAGGCGGTGGCGGCCGCCGGGCACGAGGTGTCGCCGCGCCACGGCCGGCACCGGGTGCGGCTGCCCTCGGAACTGAGCGCGGCGCTCGTGGGGGAGGCGCGCCGTCGCGGCCTGACGTTGAGCACCGTCCTCCACGGCGCCTGGGGCCTGCTCCTCGGCGGTCTCACCGGCCGCGCGGACGTCGTCTACGGCAGCACGGTCGCCGGCCGCCCCGCCGAGGTGGCCGGCATCGAGAACGCGGTCGGCCTGTTCATCAACACCGTCCCGGTGCGCCAGCACTGGCACGGCTCGGACAGCCTCGCCGCCGCCTTCCGACGCCTCCAGGACGAACAAGCTCGCCTGCTCGACCACCAGCACCTCGGCCTCGCCGAGATCCAACGGGTCACCGGCCACGGCGAGCTGTTCGACACCCTGGTCGTGGTCGAGAACTTCCCCGACCCGGTCGACGACGTCGACGTCCGCGACCGGGTCCACTACCCGCTCGCCCTCGTCGCCATCCCCGGCGAGCGCATCGAACTGCGCCTCAAGCACCGCCTCCCGGACGCCGCCGTCGCGACGCTCGCCGACCGCCTCGTCCGCCTGCTGACCGCGTTCGCCACCGAGCCCGACCAGCCGGTGGCCCGCCTCGCCCTCACGACCACCGCCGAGCTGGACCGGATCGCCGACCTCAACGCGACCGCGGAGGACGTCCCGGACGGCACGCTCGTCAGCCGGATCGCCGCCCAGACGGCCCGCACCCCGGACGCCGTCGCCGTCGTCCACGACGACGTCTCCCTCACCTACGCCGAACTCGACCGGCGGTCCACCGCCCTCGCCCGCCGCCTCCGCGCCCGGAACGCCGGCGACGTCGTCGGCGTCGCCGTCCCGCGCTCGGCCGACCTGGTGGTCGCCCTCCTCGGCGTGCTCAAGTCCGGCGCCGCGTACCTGCCGCTCGACCTCGACTACCCGGCCGAGCGCGTCGAGTTCATGATCGCCGACTCCGGCGCGACGACCGTTCTGCGGCCCGAGGACTGCGCGCCGGACGAGACCCGTGGCCAAGACCGCCAGGACGTCGACCTCCCCGAGGTGGGACCGGACCAGCCCGCGTACCTGATCTACACGTCCGGCTCGACCGGACGTCCCAAGGGCGTCGTGGTCACGCACCGCGCCATCGTCAACCGGCTCGCGTGGATGCAGCACGAGTACCGCCTCGCCGCCGACGACCGGGTGCTCCAGAAGACCCCGTCGAGCTTCGACGTGTCCGTGTGGGAGTTCTTCTGGCCGCTGTGCGAGGGCGCGGCGGTCGTCCTCGCCAAGCCGGACGGCCACCGCGACCCCGCCTACCTGGCCGACCTCATCCGGAGCAGGCGGATCACCACGCTGCACTTCGTGCCGTCGATGCTGGCCGCGTTCCTCGGCGTCCCCGAGGTGCACGGCGACGCCGCGTGGTCGGCGAGCCTGCGCCGCGCGTTCAGCAGCGGCGAGGCGTTGACCGGCGACGTCGCGGCGCGGTGGCGCGAGCTGACCGGCGTGCCGCTGCACAACCTGTACGGCCCCACCGAGGCGGCCGTCGACGTCACGCACTTCGAGTACGACGGCGCGCCGGACCCGGCCGTGCCGATCGGCCGCCCGGTGTGGAACACCCGGCTGCACGTGCTGGACCCGTTCCTGCGGCCCGTCCCGGCCGGTGTGCCCGGCGAGCTGTACCTGGCGGGTGTGCAGCTGGCCCGCGGCTACCACGGGCGCTTCGCGCTGACCGCGGAGCGGTTCGTCGCCGACCCGTTCGGCGAGCCCGGCTCCCGCATGTACCGCACCGGCGACCTGGTGGTCCGCCGCCCGGACGGCGCGGTCGTCTACCTCGGCCGCACGGACCGCCAGGTCAAGGTGCGCGGCAACCGGATCGAGCTGGGCGAGGTCGAGTCCGCGCTGGCCAGGCTGCCGGGCGTGCGGCGCGCCGCCGTGATCGCCCGCGACAACCAGCTCCTCGGCTACGTCACCCCGGCCGACGTCGACCTCGACGTCCTGCGCGCCGGGGTCGCCGCCGCCCTGCCCGCCGCGATGACGCCGCACGCCCTGGTGGCGTTGCCGGACTTGCCGCTCACGCCCAGCGGCAAGCTGGACCAGAACGCGCTGCCGTCGCCGACCGTGGCCAAGGCCGAACGCCGCGCTCCCGCGACCGAGCGGGAACGCGTGCTGTGCCGGGTGTTCGCCGACGTGCTCGGCGTGGACGAACCCGGCGTGGACGACGACTTCTTCGTCCTCGGCGGCGACAGCATCACGTCGATCGCGGTGTCCAGCCGGGCCCGCGGGCTCGGTGTCGCGATCAGCCCCCGTGACGTCTTCGAGCACCGCACGGTCGCCGCCCTGGCCGCCGTCGAGGCCGTCGACACCGCGGTGGAGGACGCCCCGCTGCTCGTCCTCACCGACGAGCAGCGCGCCGCCCTGCCGGAGGCCGAGGACGTGTGGCCGCTGTCGCCGTTGCAGGAGGGCCTGTACTTCCACTCCAGCTACGACACCGGCGCGCTCGACGTCTACCTCTCCCAGGAGACGATGGACTTCGCCGGCCGGATCGACGTGGACCGGCTGCGCCGCGCGGGCGCCGCGCTCCTCGCCCGCAACCCGAGCCTGCGCGCTGGGTTCACCAGCGACGGCGTCCCCGGGCCGGTGCAGTTCATCGCGCCCGCGCCGGAGATCCCGCTGCGCGTGGTCGACCCGGCCGCCGAGGCCGACGTCCCCGACCTCCTCGCCGCCGACCGGCGCGAGCGGTTCGACCTGGCCGCGCCGCCGCTGTGCCGGTTCCTGGTCCTGCGGCTGCCCGACGGCCACGACCGGCTCGTCATCACCCACCACCTGATCCTGTGGGACGGCTGGTCGGCGTGGCTGTTCCTGGAGCAGCTGCTGGAGCTGTACCGCGACGTCGACGCCGAGCTGCCGCCGGCCGGCTCGTACCGCGACTACCTGACGTGGCTGGCGCGCCAGGACCACGACGCCGCGCTGGCCGCGTGGCGCACCGCGCTGTCCGGGCTGCGGGAGCCGACGCTGGTCGCGCCCGTGGACCGGTCCCGCGAGCCGGTGATCCCCGCCGAGTTCCACCGCGACCTCGCCGAGGACCTCACCGACCGGCTCCGCGCGCAGGCCAGGCGGCACGGCCTGACCGCCAACGCCGTGTACAACGCCGCCTGGGCGCTCGTGCTGGCGAGCCAGGTCGGCCGCGACGACGTCGTGTTCGGCACCGCCGTCGCGGGCCGCCCGGTCGAGGTCGAGGGCGTCGGGAACGTCATCGGCATGTTCCTCAACACCATCCCCACCCGGATCGCGGTCAACCCCCGGGAAACCGTGCTGGACCTGCTGCGCCGCGTCCAGGCCGAGCGCACCGCGCTCATGTCGTACGAGCACGTCGGCCTCGGCGAGATCCAGCGGGAGGCCGGGCACCGGCAGCTGTTCGACACGCTGTTCGTGCTGCGCACCGGCGACGGCGAGGACCGCCAGGCCGAGCTGGCCGAGGCGCACGGCGTGCTCGACGTGTCCAATGTGGACGGCACGCACTTCGCGCTGACGCTCATCGTCACGCCCGGCGCCCGCACCCGCGTCACCCTCGCGTCCCGCCCGGACGTCTTCGCCGCCGACGTCGCCGAAGCCCTGCTCACCCGGTACACGACCGTGCTGGAACGGCTGGTCGACGCGCCGGACGCGCTGCTCGGCGCGATCGACGTGCTGCCCGACCGCGAACGCCGCGCGCTGGCCGCCGAGTGGGACGCGAGCGCGGGCCCGATGGTCGAGGACACGATCGCCGACCTGCTGGCCGCCCAGGCGCGCAGGACGCCCGACGCGACCGCGCTGGTGTGCGGCGACGAGCGGCTGACCTACGCCCGGTTGCAGGAGCGGATCGACGCGCTGGCCCGGCTGCTGGTCAGCCGCGGCGCGGGGCCGGAGGAGGTCGTCGCGCTGGCGCTGCCGCGCACCACCGACATGGTGGTCGCGCTGTTCGCCGTGCTGCGCACCGGCGCCGCCTACCTGCCGCTCGACCTCGACCACCCGGCCGACCGGCTGCTGATGATGATCGAGGACACCGAGCCGCTGTGCGTGCTGTCGACCACGGCGGTCGGGCTGGTGCCGGACGCCGTGTGCCTCGACGCGCTGACCCCGGACGACCTGCCGCCCGTCGCGGACGGCGACGTCGAGTGGCCCCGGTTCTCGCTGGAGCACCCGGCGTACGTCATCTACACGTCCGGCTCGACCGGGCGTCCCAAGGGCGTCGTCACGCCGTACCGCGGCCTGACGAACATGCAGCTCAACCACCAGCAGGCGATCTTCGAGCCCGCCATCGCCGCCGCCGGGGGACGACGGCTGCGCATCGCCCACACCGTGTCGTTCGCGTTCGACATGTCGTGGGAAGAGCTGCTGTGGCTGGTCGAGGGCCACGAGGTGCACGTGTGCGACGAGGAGCTGCGCCGCGACGCGGCCGCCCTGGTGGCGTACTGCGACGAGCACCTGATCGACGTCGTCAACGTGACCCCGACCTACGCGCAGCTGCTCATCGAAGAGGGCCTGCTGGACGGCCACGTGCCCGCGCTGGTGCTCCTCGGCGGCGAGGCCGTGCCGGAATCGGTGTGGCAGCGGCTGCGCGACACCCCCGGTGCCTACGGCTACAACCTGTACGGCCCCACCGAGTACACGATCAACACGCTCGGCGCGTCCACGGAGGACAGCGAGACTGCCACGGTCGGCAAGGCGATCCGCAACACCCGGGCGTACGTGCTGGACGCGCGCCTGCGGCCGGTGCCGCCCGGCTCGCCCGGCGAGCTGTACATCGCGGGCGTCGGCCTGGCCCGCGGCTACCACGACCGGTTCGGCCTCACCGCGGAACGGTTCGTCGCGGACCCGTACGGCCCGCCCGGAACGCGCATGTACCGCACCGGCGACCTGGTGCGCGCGCGTCGGGACGGCAACCTCGACTTCCTCGGCCGCACCGACGACCAGGTGAAGATCCGCGGCTACCGGGTCGAGCTGGGCGAGGTCGAGGCGGCGCTGGCCGCGCAGCCGGGCGTCACGCACGCGGCGGTCGTCGTGGACGCCGGACCGGGTGGCGTGAAGCGGCTCGTCGGGTACGTGGTGTCGTCCACCGACCCGGCCGTCCTGCGCGAGAACCTGAGGTCCGGCCTGCCCGACTACATGGTGCCCGCCGCCATCGTGCCGGTGGACGCGCTGCCGCTCACGGTGAACGGCAAGCTCGACGTGCGCGCCCTGCCGAAGCCCGTGGTGACCGGCGGAACGTCCTCGCGGGCCGCCGCGACGCACGCGGAGGAAGTGCTGTGCGGGCTGTTCGCGGACGTGCTCGGTGTGCCGTCGGTGGGCGTGGACGACAACTTCTTCGACCTCGGCGGCCACTCCCTGCTCGCCACCCGGCTGGTCAGCCGGGCCCGGTCGGCGCTGGGCGTCGACCTCGCCATCCGCGACCTGTTCGACGCGCCCACGGTCACCGAACTGGCGTCGCGGACGGGCGGAGACCCCCGGGCCGCGAGGCCGCCGCTGGTGCCCGTGGAACGGCCCGCCGAGCTGCCGCTGTCGTCGGCGCAGCAGCGGTTGTGGCTCATCCAGCAGATGGAGGGCACGTCCGCCGCGTACAACTTCCCGCTGGTGTTCACGGTCGCCGGCCCGCTGGACGTGGCCGCCTTCACCGCCGCCGTCGGTGACGTGGTCGACCGGCACGAGGCGCTGCGGACGGTGTTCGGCGAGCACGAGGGCACGCCGTTCCAGCGGGTGCTGCACGACGTCACGCCCGTCGTGGTGGTGCGCGACGCGACCGCGGCGGACGTGCCGGGCATCGTGCGCGACGAGGTCGAGCGGCCGTTCGACCTGCGCGCCGAGCTGCCCCTGCGGGTCACGGTCGCGTCGCTCGGCGAGGACGAGCACCTGATCGTCGTCCTGCTGCACCACATCACCACCGACGAGTGGTCCGACCGGCCGTTCCTGCGCGACCTCGCGACGGCCTACCGGGCGCGACGGGCCGGCGAGGCGCCCCGGTGGTCGCCGCTGCCCGTGCAGTACGCCGACTACACCGTCTGGCAGCGCGAGCTGCTCGACGTCGTCGGCGAGGAGCAGCTGGACCACTGGGCGCGGGCGCTGGCCGGCGCGCCGGAGGAGCTGGAACTGCCGGTGGACCGGCCCCGCCCCGGTCGGTCCACGTTCCGCGGCGCGGACCTCGAAGTCGTGTTCGAGCCCGACCTGGCGGACGGCGTGCGCGCGCTGGCGCAGGCGTCCGGCGCGTCCGTGTTCATGGTGCTGCAGGCCGCCGTCGCCGCGCTGCTGAGCCGGCTCGGCGCGGGCGACGACATCCCGCTGGGCGCGCCGATCGCCGGCCGCACCGACGAGGCGCTGGACGACCTGGTCGGGTTCTTCGTCAACACGCTCGTGCTGCGGGCCGACCTGTCCGGCGACCCCGCGTTCACCGAGCTGGTGGCCCGGGTGAAGGAGACGTCGCTGGCCGCGTTCTCGCACCAGGACGTGCCGTTCGAGGCCGTGGTGGACCGGATCAACCCCACCCGGTCGGCCGCGCGCAACCCGCTGTTCCAGGTGATGGTCGGCTACCACAGCCGCGGCGGCGAGGCGGGGACGTTCGACGGCCTGCCGGTGACGTGGGTCGGCCACGAGACCACGACCGCGAAGTTCGACCTGGTGTTCAGCTTCACCGACGTCGTCGACGGCCCGGTGACGTGCCGGCTGGAGTACGCGACCGACCTGTTCGACCGGGTGACCGTCGAACGCCTCGGCGCGCGGCTCACCGCGCTGGTCACCGCCGTGCTCGCCGACCCGGAGGCCCCGGTCGGCTCGGTGGACCTGCTCGCGCCCGACGAGCGCCGCCGCGTCGTGGACGAGTTCAACCGGACCGCCCGCGAGGTGCCGGAGGAGACGTTCACGACGATGTTCGCCCGGTGCGTCGCTGCGACGCCCGACGCCGTCGCCGTGGTCGACCGCGCCCGCTCGGTGAGCTACGCCTGGCTGGACGCCCGCTCCAACCGGATCGCCCGGCTGCTCGCGGCGCGCGGTGTCGGCCACGAGTCCGTGGTGGGCATCGCGGTGCCCAAGTCGGCGGACATGGTCGCGACCGTCCTGGCGACGCTGAAGCTCGGCGCGGCCTACCTGCCGCTGGACCTGTCCCACCCGGCCGACCGGATCGCGTACATGATCGAGGACTCGGCCGCGTCGGTCGTCGTGACCACGTCCGACGCGCCGGTCCCCGTGCCCGCCGTGCTGCTGGACTCGCCGGACGTCGTCGCGGAGCTGGCCGCGCTGGACGAGTCCCCTGTGGACGGTAGGCCGCTCGGCCTCGACTCCGCGATGTACGTCATCTACACGTCCGGCTCGACCGGTCGGCCCAAGGGCGTGGTGGTGCCGCACGAGGGCATCGCCAGCCTCGCCGCGACCGCCGTCGACCGGATGGGGCTCACCGCCGAGAGCCGGGTGCTCCAGTTCGCGTCGGTCGGCTTCGACGTGGCCGTGTTCGAGTTGACGATGGCGCTGTGCGTCGGCGGCCGGCTGGTGTTCGCGCCGGACGAGGTGCGCGTCGCCGGTCCCGAGCTGACCGACTTCCTGCGCGACCGCCGCGTCACGCACATGATCCTGCCGCCGTCGCTGGTGTCCGCGCTGCCCGCCGACTGCGAGCTGCCGCCGGGTTCCACGATCCTGGTCGGCACCGAGACCGTGCCGCCGGACGTCATCGGCCGCTGGGCGGGACGGCTCAACCTGCTCGCCGCCTACGGCCTCACCGAGGCCACCGTCAACTCCACGCTGTGGAAGGCGGTGCCCGGGTGGGACACCGCCGTGCCCATCGGCGTCCCGGACCCCAACACCACCGTGTACGTGCTGGACGACCGGCTGCGCCCGGTGCCTCCCGGCGTGGTCGGCGAGCTGTACGTGTCCGGCCGCGGCCTGGCCCGCGGGTACCTCGGGCAGCACGCGCTGACCGCGTCCCGGTTCGTCGCGTCCCCGTTCGGCCCGCCCGGCGCGCGCATGTACCGCACCGGCGACCGGGCCCGCTGGCGCGCGGACGGCAACCTCGACTTCCTCGGCCGCGTCGACACGCAGGTCAAGATCCGCGGCTACCGGATCGAGCTCGGCGAGATCGAGGCCGCCCTGGCCCGGCACCCCGCGGTGGCGCAGGCGGCCGTCCTCGCCGACCGGGCGGGCGACGTGACCAGGCTCGTCGGGTACGTCGTCGGCTCGACCGCGGACGACCTGCGGTCGTTCGTCGCCGAGCGGCTGCCCGAGTACATGGTCCCGGCGGCGATCCTCTTCCTCGACGGACCCCTGCCGCTCACCCCGAACGGCAAGCTCGACCGCCGCGCCCTGCCCAGGCCCGACTGGTCCGCCCTGACCGGCGGCGACCGGCCGGTCACGCCCGAGCAGAAGGCCATCGCCGAGCTGTTCGCCGAAATCCTTGGCGTCTCCCCGGGCATCCACGACAACTTCTTCGCCCTGGGCGGCCACTCGATGGCGTCCATGCGGCTGGTCGGCAAGATCCGGTCGGTGTTCGGCGTCGACCTCGCGCTGCGCGACGTCTTCGACTCGCCGACCGTCGCCGGGCTCGCCGGGCGGCTCACCGGCGCCACGTCGGCCCGCCCGCCGCTGCGCCGGTACGACCGGCCCGTCGACCTGCCCCTGGCCCCGGTGCAGCGGGACCGCGTCACGACGTCGTGGGACCACGCCCTGGCCCTGCGCGCCGGCACGCCGTTCGACGTGCCGGCACTCGCGGCAGCGTACGCCGACGTGGTCGACCGCCACGAGCCGCTGCGCACCGTGCTCGACGGTGGCGTGCAGCGCGCCGTCCCCGTGCCGCCGCTGGACGTCGTGCCCGTGGTGGCGCTGGACGAGGCGCTGCGCGCGTTCGCCGCGGAGACCGTGGACCTGACGGGCCGGCCGCCCGTCCGCGCCCGCCTCGTCGAGGACGCCACCGGCGCGCAGGCGCTCCTGCTGACCATGAGCTACCTCGCCGTGGACGAGTGGTCGGTCGTGCCCCTGTTCCGCGACCTCCAGCACGCGTACGCCGCCCGCCGCGCCGGTCACGCTCCACAGTGGACGGAACTGCCGGTGACGTACGCCGACTACGCCTTGTGGTCGCTGGAAGTCCTGGACTCGGTGGGGGAGGAGCAGCGCGCGTTCTGGCGCGACGCGCTGCGCGACCTGCCGACGCTGGCCCTGCCGTACCGGGACGTACGCCGACCGGGGCCGCACCCCGCCGACGTGGTCGAGCTCCCCCTGTCGGCGGAGCTGCACGCGGCCGTCGACCGGCTCGCGGGCGAGACCGGCACCAGCATGTTCATGGTGGTGCAGGCCGCCGTGGCCGCCGCGCTCACCCCGTACGGCACGGACGTCCCCATCGGCACGATGGCCGCCGGCCGCACCGAGGAGGCCCTGGCCGACCTGGTCGGCTCGTTCTTCAACCGGGTCGTGCTGCGCACCGACACCGCCGGCGCGCCGAGCTACACCGAACTGCTGGCCCGCGTCCGCGCCACCACCCTCGCCGCGCTCGACCACGCCGACGTCCGGGTGCCCGCGGAGCCGCAGGTCGTGATCGTCCACCACGAGAAGGCCGTCCTGTCGGCGCTGCAAGGCGACACGGGCTCGCTCGAAGCCGTGCCGACCGGCACCACCCACGCCGAGCTGACCGTCAGCTTCTACGAACCACAGGACGACGGCCCCGTGCCCTGTTACCTGGTCTACGCGACCGACCTGTTCACCCCGACCACAGCCCGCCAGCTGGCCGACGCCGTGCTGCGCCACCTGCACCACGCGACGACCGACCCCGACCGGAGGATCGAGCCGTGACCAACCCCTTCGAAGACCCCGAAGGCCGCTTCCACGTCCTCGTCAACGACGAGGGCCAGCACTCGCTGTGGCCGTCGTTCGCCGACGTCCCGGCGGGCTGGACCAGCCGGTTCGGCCCCGACACCCGCGACGCGTGCGTCGCCTACGTCGAGGAGCACTGGACGGACCTGCGCCCCCTCAGCCTGCGCCGCTGACCGGCCGGTTCCGCGCCCGGCCGGCGACGTCCGGCGTTGTTACGGTGGACGACATGACGGGAGACCCGATCGATTACGAGCGGTGGACCCTCAGCGCGAGGTCGGTGCTCGGCTCCGCCATGGAGCACGCGCGCCGGCACGGCCACCACCGCGTCGACACCGGGCACCTGCTGCTCGGGATCGCCTCGGACCCCAACGGCCCCGCGTACCTGTCGATGTGCGGGCTCGACGCCGTCGCCGTGCGCGCCGAGGTGGAAGCGGTCCTCCGCTCGTCCGACCAAGGCCCGCGGACGGTGTTCGGCCTGGACGAGTTCGCCCTCACCGACGACGCGCGGGCCGCGCTGGAGTCGGTCGCGCGCGACGTGCCGGAGGGGCCCATCGGTCCGTTGGACCTGCTCGTGGGGCTCGTCCGGGAGCCGGCGGGCGCGGCCGGCGTGCTCGTGGCCGACGGCCTGACGCCGGAGGGCGTCCGGGACGCCTACCGGGGCGTGATGGACAAGCTCAAGAGCGGTTCGTGGAGCGGGTCCGGGCCGGGGCTGGCGCTGTCCTGGCCGGCCCGCGAACCGGAGCAGGGCGCCGTGCCAGCCGAGATCCGCGAGATCACCGACCGGGTCGTCGAGGCGCGGCGGCGCAAGGAGGCCGCGATCGAGGCGCAGGACTGGGAACGGGCCGCCGCCGAGCGCGACGTTGAGAAGGACCTCCTGGCCGCCCGCGCCGAACGCGTCCGCGAACTCGCGGGAACGCTCGACGTGCTCGCGCTGGTCGAGGAGTTGGAGGCGCTGCGGACCGGTGTCGTGGCCCGCGGCGACTCGCCCTGACGGGACGTGCGCCGGCCCCGTGAGGCGGCTCGCGCCACCCCACGGGGCCGGTCACCGGATCAGTACACGAAGCACTCCATGGCCGCGTACCCGGCCGCGCGGACGTCGGCCGTGGCGGCCCACCCGGCGAAGCGGCGCTCCACCTCGGCCCGCTCGGCGGAGTTCGGCAGGTCGTTCCGGCACGAGATCGGCGCGCTGGAGCCCGACATCAGGTCGGCGCACAGGCCGGTCCGCCGGTCCGGCAGGCCGAGGATGTGCCCGATCTCGTGGGTCGAGATCCGGGGCCGGTAGTAGCCCTGCTGGACGGCCTGGCGTCCCATGTAGACGGTGCCGTTGCCGAGCGACGACACGTAGGCGCGCGGCCAGCCGTTGTCCGCGTAGATGCGGATGTTGACCGGCGTGCCCGCCGCCGCGCGGACCAGCCGGACGTTGGACACGGAGTTGTTCCAGTTGGTCGCGGCCCGGTCCCAGTCGGCGACGAACTCCTGCGCCTGGCTGACGTCGTAGTACAGGGTGCGCGCCAGGGCCTGCGGTTCCGCCGACGCGCCGGGCGCGGCCACCGCGACGAGCGGCAGCACCAGACCCAGCACGGTCAGGACGACGCGCACGGCCTTTCGTACGAACATGGTGGTCTCCTCGGGGTACAGGGAAGCGGGGCGCCGACGGCAGGGAGGCGCCCCGGGTACCAAGCAACCAGTCGTCGCCGGTTGTCACCAGCCCCATACGTAGGGTTGTGCGCCCGTCGCTTCGGATCAGAGTAGTTGACACCGACTATCCTCTCCTGAATAGTCAGAACTGATCAGGAGGTGGCGGTGACGGCGAAGCGCAAGGTCGGGAACCTGCTCGGGCTGGCCGTGCTGGGGTACCTGGTGCGGCAGCCCATGCACCCGTACGAGCTGGGCAAGCTCATGCGGGAGCACGGTGACGACCGCAGCATCAAGTTCACCCACGGCTCGCTGTACATGGTGTTCGGCCAGCTCGCGAAGGCCGGGTTCATCGCGGAGCACGAGACGACCCGCGACGGGCAGCGGCCCGAGCGGACCGTGTACGCGCTGACCGACGCGGGCCGGGCGGAGCTGAAGGACTGGATGCGCGAGCTGGTCGCCGAACCCGGCCACGAGTACCCGCGGTTCGTCGCGGCCCTGTCGATGATCGGGGCGCTGCACCCGGACGAGGTCGCCGCCCTGCTGCGCGACCGGCTGGCCGGCCTCGGCCGACAGCGGGACGAGGCCGCCGCGGTCATCGCCGGCGCCGACGCGCACCCCCTCTTCCTGGTCGAGGAGGAGTACCGGATCGCCCTGCTGGACGCCGAGATCGCGTTCGTCCGGCACTTCCTGGCGCGCATCCGGGACTGGCGACCGCTGTGGGCGGGCTTTCACGAGGGGGAACGATGAGGGCGACCGTCATCGGCGGCGGCATCGGCGGACCCGTCGCCGCCATCGCGCTGCGCAAGGCCGGGATCGAGGCCACCGTCCACGAGCGCTACGACCGCGCCGCGGGCGGCTCGGGCGGCGCGCTGAGCATCGCGCCCAACGGGGTGCAGGCGTTGGAGGTGGTCGGCCTGGCCGACGCCGTGTGGGACGTCGGCACGCCGATGACCGCGATGGAGATGCGGAGCTGGACGGGCAAGGTGCTCGGCCGGTTCGGCAGCGAGCCGCCGCAACTCCTGGTGTGGCGGTCCGACCTGCACCGCGTCCTGAGGGAGGAGGCCGCCCGCCGGGGCGTCACCGTCCGGCACGGCGAGGAGTTCGTCACCGCGGTCGACCACGGCTCCCACGTCACCGCGCACTTCGCGGACGGGTCCGAAGTGGACTCCGACGTCCTGGTCGGCGCCGACGGCATCCGGTCCACCGTCCGCGCGGTCATCGACCCGGACGCGCCGCGACCGCGGTACTCCGGCCTCCTCGGGTTCGGCGCCCGCCTGGCCCGCACCGGCGAACCGTCGACGGGCGGCGTCATGCGGCTGGTCTTCGGCCGACGCGCCTTCTTCGGCTACCAGGTCCACGACGACGGCTCCGGCGGCTGGTTCGCCAACCTGCCCGCCGCCACCCCGCTGACCACCGCCGAAGCCCGTGCCACCGGTTCCGGCGAGTGGCTGGCCGTGCTGGGGGAGGCGTTCGCCCGCGACCGCACGCCCGCCACCCGGCTGATCGGCCGCACCGACCCGGCCGACCTGGTCGTGACCGGCGCGCTGGAGGACGTGCCGAGCGTGCCGACGTGGAGCCGCGGCCGCGCGGTGCTGGTCGGCGACGCGGCGCACGCCACCTCGCCCAGTTCCGGCCAGGGCGCCTCGTTGGCGTTCGAGAGCGCCGTGCAGCTGGCCCGCTGCCTGCGCGACCTGCCGCACGACCGGGCGTTCCAGGCCTACGAGGGCCTGCGCCGCGCCCGCGTGGAGCGGATCATCGCCCAAGCGGCCCGCACGAACCGCGACAAGGCCGCCGGTCCCGTCGGCCGGGTGCTGCGCGACCTGCTGATGCCCGTGGCGCTGAAGTTCGTGGACCAGCGGAAGTTCACCTGGCAGTTCGACCACCGCGTCGAGTGGGACGACACCCTCGCCCCGGCGTGAGCCGTAAACGGTTGGACCGGCGCGAATCGGCCCCGCTACGTTCCGGCGCATGGACCACGCCGAGTTCCGCGACCCCCGGCTCGTGCCGCTCTACGACGCCAAGTACGGGTGGGGCGTGGACGACGACTTCTTCAAGTCCGTTGTGGACGGGACGCCCCGGGCGAGGGTCCTCGACCTCGGCTGCGGGACGGGGCGGTTGGCGCTCGGCCTGTCCGCCGCGGGGCACGCGGTGACCGGCGTCGACCCGGCCCGCGCCTCCCTCGACGTGGCCCGCGCCAAACCGGGGGCGGACCGCGTCACCTGGGTCGAGGGCACGTCCGCCGACCTGCCCCACGGGGTGTTCGACGTCGCCGTGATGACGAGCCACGTCGCCCAGTTCCTCGTCACCGACGAGGAGTGGTCGCGGACGCTCGCCGACCTCCGGCGCGCGCTCGTGCCGGGCGGGCGGCTGGCGTTCGACACGCGTGACCCGCGCGCCCGCGGGTGGGAGGCGTGGAACCCGGCCGACACGCTGCGCACCGTCACCCTGCCGGACGGGGCGGAGGTCGTGGAGTGGACGGAGGTGGACGCGGTGCGCGACGGCCTGGTCACCTTCACCCACCACTACCGGTTCCCCGACGGCGAGGAACGGCTGGGCACGGCCACCATGCGCTTCCGCGAGGAGCACGAGGTGCGCTCGTCGTTGGCGGACGCGGGGTTCGCCGTCGACCACGTGTACGGCGGCTGGTGCCGGGAGCCGGTCGGCGCGCCGGACGGCGAGCTGCTGGTCATCGCGCGCACCTGACCCCGTGGGTCGGCCGGAGCACGGCCGACCCGACCGTTCAGGTGTCCCATCGCGCACGAATCGCCGAGTTTGAAGCAGCGGGTTCCGGCAACACCTCACGCATGCTGTTTACCGAGGTGTTCGAGCGTGTGCGGGCGGAGTACTCCAACGGCGAGGACCGGCCGTTGAAGGGCTACCTGACGACGCTGTCGTCCTATGCCGCGTTGGTCGCCACGGCCACCGCGATCGGCAGGCGCGCGGGCGTCCGGCCGCCGGAGCGGGTCTCGCTCGGCGACACGGCCCTCCTCGCCGTGGCGACCCACAAGGGCAGCCGCCTGCTGACGAAAGCCTCGGTCACGAGTGTGCTGCGCGCGCCGTTCGCCCGGTACGAGGAGCCGGCCGGGGCCGCGGAGGTCAACGAGTCGGTCCGCGGCGACGGCGTCCGGCACGCGGCCGGCGAGCTCGTGACGTGCCCGTTCTGCTCCGGCGTGTGGATCGCCAGCGCCCTCACGGCGGGCCTGGTGTTCGCGCCGCGCGCCACCCGGCTGGTCGCGACCGTGCTGTCGGTCGTGGCCGTGTCCGACTGGCTGCACCTGGGCGACCAGGCGTTGAAGCGCGCTGCCGAGGGGGAGTGACATCTCGGCGCGGGCGGCCTGGGCGCACGATCGGCAGCGCGCGTGCGGGGGCGTGCGTCACGCCGTGTGCTGGAACGGACCTCCGGTCCACCCCTCGTTGCCCGACAGGGTGTCGCTCGCGAGGTGGTCGAGGACGTCGGACATCTGCCCCGCGCGGGTGAAGGCCCGACGTTGTCTCGTCGCACCGTCACCGTTGGTGTCCATTGTGGACATGAGTTGCCGGATCAGGGCGACGTCGCCGTCGTCGATGTTGTCCTGGACCCGGTGCACGAGCCGGTCGAGCAGCAGGCGGGTCGGCACGAGCTGGTGGGACTGCACGTCCAGCGACAACCCGGTGACGCCGTCCCGCGCGGCACGCCAGGACGCGGCGCGCAGCACCTCGTTCGGCACGACCGGCGCCGGGAGACCGCGACCCAGGTCGGCCAGCGCCGTGGCGACCAGGCCGCGCACCAGGGCGGCCAGCAGCACGGCCTCGTCCACCGTGGCGGCGACGTCGGCGACCCGCACCTCCACCGTCGGCAGGTGCGAGGACGGCCGGACGTCCCAGTAGATCGACCGCTGGTCGCGGGCCGCGCCGGAGGTCATCAGCAGCTCGCACGCCGACTCGTAGTGCGCCACCGACGTGAAGTAGGGCGGCGGGCCGCCGCCCGGCCAGCGCGACCACACGACCGAGCGCCAGCTCGCGTACCCGGTGTCCCGACCGCGGGCGAACGCCGAGTTGGCCGTCACCGTGCCCAGCACGGGCAACCAGGACCGCAGGTGGTTGCACACCTGCACCGCCGTCTCCAGGTCCGGCACGCCGACGTGCACGTGGCAGCCGCAGATGGACTGCTCGGCGGCCAGCATCCCGTAGTCCTCGGCCAGCCCCCGGTACCGGTCGGGGTCGCTCGTCCGCACGTCCGGCCCGCCCACCGGCGCCACGCCGACGGCGAGCAGCCGGTCCCCGAGGCTGTGCGCGGTCTCGGCGGCCACCAGGCGGAGCCCGTGCAGCTGCCGGCGCACGTCCGCGAGGTCGTGGCACACGGGTGTCTTGGTCTCCACCTGGGCGGCTGCCAGCTCCTCGTCCAGCTCGACCCCGAACCGCCGCTTCGCCGCCTCGACGACCTCTCGGCCGTGCGGCGACGGCTCCCCGGTCCGCGGGTCCACCAGGAGGAACTCCTCCTCGACACCCAGCGTCAACTCCGACGGAACCCGTGGACCACCCACTGTCGCTCCGATCACCGTTGGGTCGTGGGCCTTGGAGATACCCGTCGACCTCAGGTGGCCAAACCCGTCCTCTGTGGACTCGGGAGGGTTCGGAGCCCTCGGATCGGCCGGCCTGACCACGGGTTTGCCGGCCGATCCGGAGGGTATTCCGGTCCGTTCGCCCGGCCCGCGCCCCGGATTGCCCCGGTAACGCCCGGCCCGGCGCGCGCGACAGCAGAGCCAGACGGCTGTGGCGCTGACGACTGGGGTGGGCATGAGCGTGTGGAGCGAGCTGGACGTGCTGGACAAGGTGTGCGACGCGCTGCGCGGCGTCACGATCGCCAACCCGTCCGGCCACCACCTCGGGCGGCCCTACATGACGGCCTACCAGCTGGCGATCAAGCTGGACCGCGACCACCCGGAGGTCGCCCGGACCCTCGGCGTGGCGGTCGGCGGCAGCGGCGTCGGACGCCACACCAGCCTGGCCCAGTACCTCGCCCGCGAGCTGTCGCAGCGGATCGGCCGCGAGGGCGAGGTGTACCCGGTCGAAGGCGCGTTCCTGTCCAACGACCACGTCACCGCGCTGACGTACGCCACCCCCGACGGCACGACGATCACCAGCAGCCGGCCCGGCACCGGCCTCGACCTCTCCATGTTCCGGCTGCGCGCGCAGGTGCCCGTCCAGTCGTAGGCGGGCGGCGGCGTCCGGTGGCCGGGCGTCCGGCGTGCGGGCGTGGGGCGGCCGGGCGTGCGGTGGGCGGGCGTGCGGTGGGCGGGAATCCGGTGGGCGGGCGTCCGGTCAGCCCGCGGCCCGGAACTGCCCGATCATGGCCGCGTAGCCGTCCTCCGCGTGACCGGCGGCCACGGCGCGCTCCGCCAGGGCCTTCACGAACCTCGGCAGCTCGGTGTTGATCCCGGCGGCCTCGCTCTCGTGGAGGACGTGCTCCATCGCGCCGAGGTGCGTGCGGATGGTGGAGTCCTCGGCCGCGTACTCGCCCCGGTCGATCTGCCGCGAGTAGTCCACCGTCCACTCGGAGACGGTGGCGATCAACTTCCTCGCGATCGGCGCGAACGCCGCCGCGTCCACCTTCGCCGTGCCGACCAGCGCGGCGCCGTGCAGGAACCCGTTCAGCAGGCTCCACATGAGCCCCAGCATCGCCGTGTCGTACAACGCGGACAGGCCGTGGTCCTCGCCGAGGTACGTGGTGTCACCGCCGAGCGTCCGCAACGTCGCCTCGTGCGCGTCGAACACGGCCCGCGGCCCGCTGTGGAGGATCAGCCCGTCCGCCGTGCCGATCCCGACCGGGATGGCCATGATCGCCCCGTCGAGGTAGTCGGCGCCGCGCCCCGCCGCCCACTCGGCCGTCTCCCGGGCCTGGGTCGTCGTCCCCGAGGTCAGGTTCACCACGGTCCGGCCCGCGAGACCGTCGCCCACCGGGTCGAGGAGCTTGTGCACCGCCTCGTAGTCCGAGACGCAGACGACGGTCAGCGGGCTCGCCGTGACGGCGTCCTCGACCGACGCGGCGAGGACCGCGCCGCGGGCCACGAGGGCGTCCGCCTTGTCCGCCGAGCGGTTCCACACCGTCGTCGGGTGACCGGCGGCCAGGAACGCCTCGGCCAGCGCCCGGCCCATCAGCCCGAGCCCGATGACCGTCACGGGGGAGTGGCCGGTACTGGTGTCGCGCATCTTGTGTGCTCCATTCGGTTCAACTCTGGTGGCACGTAGGTTCGCACCGCGCCGAACCGGCTCGACAGTGGCAGGAGTGCCGATCTTCGAACGGTTCCTGCCGTACGCTCACGGCATGAGCGCTGGGACGGTCGCGATCGCGGTGGCGGACGACATCGGGTCGTGCATGTGGGACATGTACGAGATCGCCATCCCCTGCTCGGTGTTCGGCCTGCCGCAACCCGACCTGGCCGACCCCTGGTACGACCTGAGGCTCTGCTCGGTCCGCACGGAGACCGCGCCCAGCGCGCAGGGCTTCTCGCTGCGGACGCGGTACGGGATCGAGGACCTGGTCACGGCGGACACCGTGATCGTCGCGGCGGTGCCGGACTCGGTGGTGCACGGCGAGCCCATGTCCCCGGAGCTGATCGAGGCGCTGCGCGCGGCGGCCGACGCCGGCGCGCGGATGGTGTCGCTGTGCTGCGGCGCGTTCGCCCTCGCCGAGGCGGGCCTCCTCGACGGCCGCCGGGCCACCGCGCACTGGATGCACACCGCCGCGCTGGCCGAGCGGTACCCGGCGGTGCGGGTCGACGACTCGGTGCTCTACGTCGACGAGTGCGACGTCCTCACCAGCGCGGGGATGTCGGCGGCGCTGGACCTGTGCCTGCACATCGTCCGCTGCGACCTGGGGGCGCACGTCGCCAACCAGCTCGCCCGCCGCATGGTCGTCCCGGCCCACCGCGCGGGCGGCCAGGCGCAGTTCATCGACCTGTCCGTCCCGGTCACCGACGACGACAACCTGGGCCCGGTGCTCCAGTGGGCGGTCGAGAACCTCGACCAGCCGCTCACCGTCGACGACCTGGCCAGGCGCGCCCGCATGAGCATCCGCACGTTCCACCGCAGGCTCCGCGCGGTCACCGGCACGACACCGCTGAAGTGGTTGCTCGGCCGGCGGATCGCCCACGCGCAGGCGTTGCTGGAGACCACGTCCCTGCCGATCGAGAAGATCAGCGAGCGCAGCGGCCTCGGCACGGCCACCAACCTGCGCCGCCACTTCGCCGCGCAGGTCGGCGTGTCGCCCACCGACTACCGACGGGCGTTCGAGACGTCCGCGCTCCCGGCGGCCACGCAGGCATCGTGACGCGGTGACCGGGGGTCGTCGCCCGGCGCGGCCCTGAGGCGGGCGAGGTCGCCGTCGGCGGTTCCGGCAGCAGGCGGCCGACGGTCGGGTGCCGTGCCGCCGCACTGCGTCGGTGTGCCGCGACGTCGGCCGTTCACGGTCCGGTTCGACCTGTCCGGCGTGCTGCCCGGCGCCGGTGTTCGGGACGCCCGCCGGCCCGACCCTTAACGATTAATTCTTCCGCGCCCGCACAAGGTGACGCACTATCTCCTGGCACCTCAGGAACGCCCTCGCCGTTTCCTTCCCTGCCAATCAAGGAGCGCGTCGTCGTGAGCAGGAAGAATATTCGTTATCTCGTTCTCGTGTCGGCGGTGGCCTGCCTCGCCGCGGGCGTCAACGGGGTGGCGCAGGCCGACCCGCCGGGTCCGTCCGGCCGGCCGTTCGTCGAGAACGTCGCCGCCGGCGCCGAGTACGACCAGTACATCGTGACCTTCAAGGCCAGGTCGGAGGCCGGTCGGTCGAGCGCCGCGAGGGCGGAGGCGCTGCGCCGGACCGGCGAGAAGCACGGCGTGTCCGTGACCGAGGTGCGCCAGTTGGCCACCGGCGGCCACGTCGTCCGCACCAACCGGAATCTCTCGGGTGACCAGGCGCGCGGATTCCTGCGTTCGCTCGCTTCCCGTTCCGACGTCGAGTTCGCGGAACCGGATGTCACGTTCTTCTCCACCGCCACCCGGAACGACACGTACTACGACCGGCAATGGCACTACTGGGAGACGACGGCGGGCATGCGCCTGCCGAAGGCGTGGGACACCGCGGACGGCGCGGGCGTCACGGTCGCCGTGGTCGACACCGGCCGCACCGCGCACTCCGACCTCGACGGCAACACCGTCGGCGGGCACGACTTCGTCAGCGACCCGTGGGTCTCGCGGGACGGCAACGGCCGTGACGCCAACCCGCAGGACGAGGGCGACTGGATGAAGACCGGCGAGTGCGGCACCGACGAGAACGGCAACCCCGTGCCGCCGTCGGACCGCACGTCGAGCTGGCACGGGACGCACGTCGCGGGCACCGTCGCCGCGGTCAGCGACAACGCCAAGGGCGTGTCGGGCGTGGCGCCGAAGGCCAAGCTGGTCCACGCCCGCGTCCTGGGCCGCTGCGGCGGCTCGCTGTCCGACATCGCCGACGCCGTGACGTGGGCCTCGGGTGGCACGGTGAGCGGTGTCCCCGCGAACGCGAACCCCGCCAAGGTGATCAACATGAGCCTCGGCGGCGCCGGCGTGTGCAGCAGCACGTACCAGAACGCGATCAACGGCGCGGTGTCCCGCGGCGCCACGGTCGTCGTGGCGGCCGGCAACTCCAACCTGGACGCCTCGCGGTTCCAGCCCGCGAACTGCGCCAACGTCGTGACGGTGGCGGCGCTCGACCGGCAGGGCAACCGGGCCGCGTACTCCAACTACGGCACCACCGTGGACGTGGCCGCGCCCGGCGGCGAGACCGCGACGGCCGCCGACGGCGTGCTGTCGACCCTCAACACCGGCACCACGACCCCCGGCTCGGAGAGCTACCAGCACTACCAGGGCACCAGCATGGCGACGCCGCACGTGGCGGGCTTGGCGGCGCTCATGCTCGGTGAGAAGGCGATGTCCCCGGCCGACGTCGAGGCCACGTTGAAGCGGAACGTCCGGCCGGTCCCCGGCTCCTGCACCGGCGGCTGCGGCGCCGGGCTGGTGGACGCCGAGAAGACCATCGCGTCGCTGGGCGGCGGCACCACGCCGGGCGGCCAGCTGCTCGCCAACCCCGGGTTCGAGTCGGGCAACACGGGCTGGTCGGCCAGCTCGGGCGTGATCACCACCGACGCGACGTACGCCGCGCGCACCGGGTCGTGGAAGGCGTGGCTGAACGGCTACGGCCAGTCCCACACCGACACCCTGTCGCAGGCGGTGGCCATCCCGGCCACGGCGACGGCCGCCACCCTGTCGTTCCACCTGCGGATCGACTCGGCGGAGACCGGGACCGTCGTCTACGACACCCTGAGGGTGCAGGTTCTCGACTCGGCCGGCACCGTGCTGTCGACGCTGGCGACGTACTCCAACGTCAACGAGAGCGCCGGGTACGTCCTGCGGTCGTTCGACCTCAAGGCGTACGCGGGCAGGAGCGTCACGATCAAGTTCACCGGAGCGGAGGACGGCAACCTCCAGACCTCGTTCGTGATCGACGACACGTCGCTCACCACGAGCTGATCCGCGCGCGTGGGCAGCGCCTCGCCACCCGGCCGAGGCGCTGCCTACTCGCGCGTAAGGGGAACCTTTGCATCCGCACGACGCCGAGTTACCGTGCCCCGCGTGACGAACGGACAGGACGCCTTCCCCGAGGCACTCCGGGCCGCCATCGACCGGCGCGGCATGAGCCTGGAGCGCCTCTGCGACCGTTTGCGCACCATGGGCACGCCCGTCAGCACGGCGACGCTCAGCTACTGGCAGTCGGGCCGCACCCAGCCGGAGCGCGCCGCCTCCCTGGCCGCCCTGCGCAACCTGGAGCACATCGTCGGCCTGGCCACCGGCGAGCTGGCCGGGCTCCTGGACCCGCCGAAGCCGCGGGGGCGCAGCGCCACCCGGCCGCACCGGACCGTCGTCGGCAGCGAGTTCTTCCCGAACGCCGACCGGGTGGAGGCGCTGCTGCGCGACCTCGACCTCAGCCGGGACACCCAGCTGACCCGGCTCAGCGGGCACGACCGCGTCCTCGTCGGCCCCAACCGGGCGCTGCACACGTGGCAGAGCCGCCAGGTGCTGCGCGCCGAGGAGGACGGCGTGGACCGGCTCGTCGTCGTCCACCAGCTCGACCTGCCGTGCGACGGCACCGAGCGCATCCGCGCCGTCCGCAACTGCGAGGTCGGCCGCGTCAAGGCCGACGTGGAGGCGGGGCTGCTGGCCGCCGAGATGGTCTTCGGCCGCTCGGTGCCCAAGCACGAGACCATCCTCATCGAGCACGACGTGGTCGCCCCGTCGGCCGGGTCGCCGTCCACGTTCTTCGAGCGCCGGTGCCGGACGCCGGTGCGGGAGTACCTGATGGAGGTCCGGTTCGACCCGGGAGCCCTCCCCGCGCGCTGTTCCCTGTACACCGCCGCCGACGGCGTGGAGAAGGTCCGGCCGGTGGGGTTGGACGACGACCGGACCACGCACGGCCTGGTGCTCGACTTCGGTCCCGGCCGCTTCGGAATCCGCTGGGAGTGGCCGGACGCCGAGTGCCCCGAGAACGCCGAGGTCGTGGCGGGGTTCCGGGGCGGACCGGCGTAGCTCGTCCACAGTGGACGGATCGCCGCGCGGCCCCGCGGCACGCCCGGCGCGGGGCCACGTCCGTGTTTGATCCATTGGGGTGTTGGGTATCAATCCGGTGTTTCCGCCTTGAAAACGCAGGGCACTGGAGGGCTGACCCGTGAGCGCTGTCGATCTACCCAGGGATGGTGTCGACCTCGACCTGCCCGGCGCCCCGCCGAGTCCGGCGGAACTGCTGGGCCTCGTGGCCCGGACCTTCCCCGACGCGGGTCGGGAGCGGCTCGTGGACGTCCAGGTGGTCGCCGCGCAACTGGTCGGCAACGCCTACCGGCACGCGGGACCTCCCCGTCAGCTCCGGCTGCGCCCGTCGCGCGCCCGGGACGTGGTCCGGATCGAGGTGGACGACGGGCGCCCCAGCGCGCTCCCGGTCCTCGGCCGGGTGGACACCCCCGAGGACGGCCGCGGCCTGGTGATGGTCAACCGGCTGGCCGTGAACTGGGGGCACAGGTCCCAGGGTGACCGCAAGACGGTGTGGGCGGAGGTCAGGCTCGTCTGAGCCGCCGACGCACAGCACTCCCACCAGGCTCGCCGGCCGCGGTCGGCGAGCCGATCCATTCCCCACCCCGCGTACGGCGTGGGGCACGACCGGTGTTGAGGACGAGGAGGCCGGTGTGTTGGGCGAACGAGAACGCGCGTCGGGCGATGCCGGCGACTCGCTCAGCGAGAGACTCGTGCGGCGGCTCGACGACGTCACGGACGCGTTGGGGAGCCTGTCGCAGCTGTTGGAGCAGGAAGAAAACCTGGAAGTGATCCTCGACCGCGTCTGCCGCCAGGTCGTCCAGGCGATCCCGGGCGCGGACCGCGCCAGCGTGACGCTGCTGCGCGACGGCGGCCCGCACACCGCGGCGACGACCGACGAGCGCGCCGGCGAGGTCGACGAGGCCCAGTACCGTGCCGGGTCCGGACCGTGTCTTGAAGCCGCGACCACCGGGAAGGTGGTGCGCGTCGCCGTCGCCGAGGCGCACGAGCGCTGGCCGGTGTTCGCGGCCGCGGCGGCGAGGCTCGGCGTGTCGAGCTACCTGTCCGCCCCGCTGTTCATCGACGCCGAGTACCGCGGCTCGCTCAACCTCTACGGCGAGCAGGACCACGGGTTCCGCGAGCTGGACGCCGCCCTGCTGGAGCTGTACACCACGGCGGCCGAGACGGCGCTGCGCAACGCCCGCCGCTACCTGAAGACCCGCCAGCACGTCGTCCACCTGCGCGAGGCGCTGAACTCCCGGGCGGTGATCGACCAGGCCAAGGGGATCATCATGGGCGCGCACCGCATCCCGGCCGACGAGGCGTTCACGCTGCTGGTCGAGCGGTCGCAGCGGGACAACGTCAAACTGCGCGACGTGGCCGAGCGGTTCGTCGCCGACGTGATCGGAACCGATCACTGATACCGGGTGTGACCCCGCTGCGTCACCGCCCAAGGAGTCCTATTCACCCCATCGAGTGACCTCGCTGGGGGTTGAGGTCGGCGACGTGGCGCGGGTTACCGTGGTCCGACGCGAAGTCACGGGAGTCGGCCGGTGTCCGACCGCCGACGAGTTGCCAGGAGGCACGGTCCGTTGAGCGAACAGGTCGAGGTTGCCGCGCACATCCAGGTGGAGACCGTCCGGCGGCACGGTGTCACCGTGATCCGCGTCGAGGGCGAGATCGACATGCTGACCTGCGACGAGGTGCGCGGCGAGGTGATCGAGGGCCTCACCGAGCCCACCGAGGTGCTGGTGCTCGACCTGACCGGGGTCACGTTCTTCGGCTCCGTCGGCCTGTCGATGCTGATCGAGGCCCGGCACCGCGCCGAGCTGCGCGACATCCGGTTCGCCGTCGCCGCCGACCAGCGCGCGGTGCTCGGCCCGATGACCGAGACCGGCATCGACGGCCTCGTCGTGCTCCGCGCCGACGTCACCGAGGCCGCCGCGGCGGCACGGGCGCGCTCCGCCGCCTGACCAGGGGCGCGACCTCCGACGGCACGATCGCCTGACGGCCCGCCGAGGGCGTTCGGACAGGTCGTCCCGGGGTAGCCGCCCGGTATGGACTGGCTGCGAACCCTCGCCGCCCTCGCCGCGACGTCGCTGGCCGTGTCGTCCTGCGGCCCGCCGCCGCGCGAGCCGGACGGCGGCACGACCGGGGCGAACGGGCAGGTCGGCGACGTGCGGCTGCGCGACGTCGTGGTCGAGGCCCCGCCGGACCACGCCTGGCGCCCCGGCGACGCCGCGACGGTCCGGCTGACGCTGCTCGGCCCCTCCGACGAGCCGGACGTCCTCACCGGCGTGCGCTCCGACGACGCCGCGCGGGTCGAGCTGTGGGCCGACGCCGACTGCGACGGCGTGAGCGAGCGTGTCGACACCATCGCGGTCCCCGCCGCGAACGAGCTGGACACCGGCTACCACCTGCGGCTCGTCGGCTTCACCCGGGAAGTCCTCGCCGGCACGGCGGTCCGGCTGACCTTCACGTTCCAGCGCGCCGGCGAGGTGGCGCTCACCGCCCTGGTCGCGGTCGGCGGCGACGACGTGCCGCCGCCGACCTGCGGCACGTCGACCCGGCCCGCACCGGGCGAACCCCCGACCCGGCCCGAGGTGACCCTGCGCGGCCGGGTGGAGGAGGGCGTCGAGCCGGGCTGCCTCGTCCTGGCCACCGACCGCGGCCAGTTCCTCCTGCTCGGCGGCGACCCGGAGGTCGTCCGACCCGGCGCGGACGTCGTCGTGGAGGGCGTGGCCCGGCCCGGCGAGGCCACCACCTGCCAGCAGGGCACCCCGTTCGCGGTGCGCGAGGCCGAGCCCGCGCCGACCACCCGATGAGCCCGCGCGACCCGGCGCGCCGACGAACAGGACGGTACGAGCGATGATCCACCTGGCGCGGTTGTGGGGCATCGGCGTCCGGCTGCACTGGAGCGTGCTGTCCGTCGTGGCGGTCCTGGTCCTCGGCCTCGGGTTCGCCCGCTTCCCGGTCGCGTTCCCCGACCGGTCGGGCGCGGCCTACCTGCTCGCCGGCCTCGGCGCGGCCGTGGGCTTCCTGGCGTCGCTGCTGGCCCACGAGCTCGCGCACGCCGTGGTCGCCCGGCGCGAGGGCCGGCGGGTAGAGGGCATCACGCTGTGGATGCTCGGCGGCCTGGCGTCGTTGCGCGGTGACGCCCGCACCCCCGGCGAGGACTTCCGGGTCGCCGCCGTCGGCCCGGCCACCAGCGTCCTCGCCGCGGCCGTGTTCGGCCTCGCCGCCACGCTCGCGGAAGCGGCGGGAACCGACGCCCTCGCGACCGGCGTGCTCGCCTACCTCACGCTGGCCAACGTCGTGCTCGCCGTGTTCAACCTCCTCCCGGCCGCCCCGCTCGACGGCGGGCGCATCCTCCGGGCGGCGCTGTGGCGACGCTGGGGCGACCGCCACCGCGCGACGGTCGTCAGCGCGGACGTCGGACGCGGGTTCGGGGTCGGGCTCGTGGTCCTGGGCGGGTTGGCGCTGGTCACGGGGCGTGCGGACGGCCTGTGGCTCGCGATGGTCGGCGTGTTCATCGCCGTCGCGGCGACCGCGGAACGGTGGCAGGCCGAGCTGGGGGCCGCGCTGTCGCACCTGCGGGTGCGGGACGTGATGACGCCGGACCCGGTCACCGCGGACGGCGCGCAAGCCGTCGGCCCGTTCCTGCGCGACCTCGCGCCCGCCCGCGGCCACTCCGCGTTCCCGCTGGTGGACGAGGTCGGCAGGCTCCAAGGGCTGATCACGCTGGACCGGCTGAAGGACGTGCCCGTGGACCGGCGGGACGTCACCGCGCTGCGGGACGTCGCCTGCCCGCCCGCCGACGTCACCGTGTCCGGACCGGACGAACCCCTGCCCGACCTCCTGTCCGACCTGGACGGACGCGCCGACGGCCGGGCGCTCGTGGTCGACGGCGGCCGGCTCGTCGGCATCGTGTCGCCGAGCGACATCACGCGCGCCGCCGTGCTGCACGGTCCCGGCGCCGGCCGGTGACCTGTCGACCCGTCACCCGATCGAGCGCAACCCGCGGTGCACGCCGGTCTCCTCGGTGTCCAGCGCGAGCTGCGTCTCCGGCCGGAGCCGGCCGTCGTCGTCGAGCAGGTCCCGCCAGCACCGCGCGGGCTTCCAGCCGAACAGGTGGGCCGCCTTCGCGCACGAGATGCCGGACGCGTCCTCGCGCGGCACGGGCCGCAGCTCGACCTCGTCGCCGAAGTGGCGGCGCACCAGCTCGTGCAGCGACAGGCCGGCCGCGTTGTCCGCCGCCGCCGCGTAGACCACCTCGTGACCGGGGGTGTCGGCCGCCGTCGCCACCGCGATGAGGTCCGCCACGTCGTAGACCAGCACGTACGACCAGAACGACGCGCTGGTGTCGGAACCGCGGGCGCGCACCACCGGGCCGATGTTGCGCTCGACGTTGCCCTCCCACTGGATCCACGTCGGCCGGATCGAGACGCCGGTCAGGTCGCTCCGCGCGGCGGCGGCGTCCATCAGCTCCTCGCCGACCCGCTTGGACAGCGCGTACGGGTCCTGCGGCCGGACGGGGTGCTCCTCGTCGATCGGCGCGTAGTCCGCGTGGAAGTGGCGCCGGGGGAAGGAGAAGCCGGGCACGGTCTCGCTGGAGATGAACACGAACCGCCGCACCCCGGCCCGCTCGGCGGCCTCGACCAGGTGGTACGTCGACATGACGTTGTTCTGGAAGATCACCTGGGACGGGTGGTGCTCGGGGCTGGGGATGGCGGCGGCGTGGACGACGGCGTCGTGGCCCGGCACGAGCGCGGCGACCTGGCCCGCGTCCGCGAGGTCGGCCTGGAAGTAGGCGGCGTCGCGGGACCGGTCGTGCACCGGGGGAGCGATGTCGACCCCGGTCACCTCGTGCCCGTCCCGCAACAGCCGGTCGACGGTCGCCGCACCCAGCTTGCCGTGGGCGCCGGTGACGAGAACCCGCATGCGAATCCTCCTCCCAACCGGTCGTGAGTGGTGGGAACTTCCTGGTAGGACGGTGCACCGCGTCAACCGGGGGAGTTCCCCGCCGACACCGCCCGAACCCCGAACGGCCGTTCGCGCGGCCCTTCGCGCCGGGTGACGACCGCCCGGCCGCCGCGGGAGACGGACGTCGTTCGCACAGCCGGGAACGGCTGCCCCTGGGGGTTCGTGCCGGCGGCCGTGCCCGGTGCCGCCGGATGGCGGTCGGTCGAACGTCCGTCGCCGGACCGTCACCGGGCGCATACGGTCCGGAGTCACCAACTCGGACACCGGGAGCGTTATGACCAACGGTGGAATAGCCAGGCGAACCATCCTGCGCGGCGGGGTCGTGGCGGGGCTCGTGACGGTCGGGACGGCGCGCGCGGCGCAGGCCGTCCCGGGGTTCTACAACCCGTTCAGCGGCTACCGGATCACCGGGACGTGGGAGGACCACCGCGCCGCCGGCTCGCTCGGCGGCATCGACTTCGGCATGGCCGTGGGCACGCGGCTCCCCGCGGCCGGCGGCGGCGTCGTCACCAACACCCCCTACAACGGCACCGGCGGCCACACCGTCACCATCCGGCACGACAACGGCTACCGCACCCAGTACCTGCACCTGTCGCAGTTCCTGCTCGCCAACGGCGCCCGCGTCGGCATGGGCGGCGTCGTCGGGCTGTCGGGCGGCGCGGCGGGCGCGCCCGGTTCCGGCTCGTCCACCGGACCGCACCTGCACTGGCACATGATCGACCCGGGCGGCACCCGCATCAACCCGCTGGTCTATGTCGGCGGGGGTGGCGGGCTGCCCAAGACGACCACCGAGCAGGACGGCATCCCGGGCACCCTCTTCTGGCAACGCGACCAGACGTGGGTGGCGCGGGAATGGGGCTACACGGGCCCGATCGACGGCGCGCCGGGCGCGAACACCTACGCGGCGATGCAGCGGGCGTTCCGCGACTACGGCTACACCGGCCCGATCGACGGCGTTCCCGGGCCGAACACGTGGGCCGCGGCGCAGCGCCTCGCCGCGCGGTGGGGTTACACCGGCCCGATCGACGGTGTCATGGGACCGAACTCGTGGCGGGGGTTCGCCCGCTTCCTGAACCAGGACAAGTATGACTAGCGCCCACGCCGGCTCGACCGGCTCGCGACCAGCCGAAAGTTTTGCGAAATCTTTGCGATACGCAAGACCGCAGTGTGGTCAGCTTGTCGCACACCAACCGGGCAACGAGTGGTAGAAGAGGTGAATCGTTGCAGTTCACCGGCTCGATTGTGTTTCGCGAATTTCCCGATAGTGTCGGAGCGTGAGTCGATCGAGGTTGGCCGGCAGCGCCACCACCGCCGGGATGTCGCCCACGACGGCCTCCAGGGTCGTCAACCGCGCGTGCCGCGGTGGCCGTGCCGCGGGAACGGCGCGTGAACTGCCGTCGGATCACGCGCCCGCCGACGGGCGCCGTCCCGCGCCGCTGGTGGAGCTGGTCTTCCCCGCCCTGAACACCGCGTGGGCGATGGAGGTCATGGGCGGCGTCGTGGACTCCGGGCTGGACGTCGTGATGTCGCCGGGGGCCGGCCGCGGCCCGACGTGGGCCCGCGACCTGGTCCGGGCCGGTCGCGCCGGCGTGCTGCTGGTGGCGTGCCCGATCAGCCCCGCCGAGCGGCGCGTGCTCGCCGCCGGACGCGTCCCGGTGGTGCGGGTCGACCCCGTCGACGCGGTCACGCCCGACCTCCCGACCGTGGGCGCGACGAACCGCGCGGGCGGCATGACGGCGGCCAAGCACCTCCTGTCGCTCGGCCACCGCCGCATCGGCGTCGTCGGCGGCCCGCCCGACATGTTGTGCAGCACCGCCCGCGTGGACGGCTACCGCGTCGCCCTGGACGGCGCCGGCATCCCGTTCGACCCGGCGCTGGTGCGGCACGCCGACTTCACCCGCGAGGGCGGCCACCGGGAGGCCCGGGACCTCCTGCGCCTGCCCGACCGCCCCACCGCGATCTTCGCCGCGAACGACGAGCAGGCGCTCGGCGTGATCGAGGCGGCGCGGTCGGCCGGCCTGTCGGTGCCCGGCGACCTCAGCGTCGTCGGCTTCGACGACCTGCCGGCCGCCTGGCGGTCCTCGCCGGCGCTCAGCACCGTCCGCCAGCCGCTCGCCGCGATGGGCCGGCAGGCGGGCTGGATGCTGGCCGACCTGATCGCGGGCCGTCCGGCGATCATCGACCGGGTCGAGCTGGCGACCTCGCTCATCGTCCGGTCGTCCACGGCCCGCGTGCGGAGGTAAGCGCTTTCCTCGGCCTCGTCGGCTCACTAGCCTCGAGGTCATGGACGCGGCATCCGCTCTCGAAGACGCCTATTTCGACTACTGCCCCTGGGACTTCGAGCGCCGCGCCTCGGCGGAGCAGCGCGCCGCGCAGGCCGCGCGCCAACAACGCCTGACCGACGACGGCGCCACCATCGGGCCGCACTGCTTCGTCTCCGCCGCGGCGGCCGTCTTCACCGACGCCCTGCGGCTCGGCGGGGACTCCTACATCGCCGGCCACGCCTACGTGACGGGGGACGTGACCACCGGCTCCGACTGCACGGTGAACCCCTACGCCACCGTCCGGGGCCGGGTCGCGCTCGGCGACGGCGTGCGCATCGGGGCGCACACGTCGCTCCTCGGGTTCAACCACGGGTTCGCGCCGCACGCGCCCGTCTACCGGCAACCCGACACGAGCAAGGGCATCACGATCGGCGACGACGTGTGGATCGGCTCGAACGTCGTCGTCCTCGACGGCGTCACGGTCGGAGACCACTGCGTCATCGGCGCGGGCGCCGTCGTCACCAGGGACCTGCCGCCGTGGACGATCGCCGCCGGCAACCCGGCCCGCCCGCTGCGCGACCGACGCACGGGGGAGGCGGTGCGACACCGCGCGACGACGGCCGGTTCCGGCTTGGCGGACGCGGTGTCCCGGTTCGCCGACCGGGCACGGGACCAGGCCGCGGCGGTGGTGGCCCGGTGCTGGGACGCCGACGCGGGCCGGTACGCCGACCGGCCGGGCGCGCCGCCGACCGTCCGCGCGCACTGCGACGCCGTCGAGGTCGCCGACCTGCTGCTGGGCTCGCCCCCGCCGCAGCTGTCCGCCGCCGAGCACGTCGAGCGGTTGCGAGCGTCGCAGGACCCCGTCACCGGCCTTGTCCCCGACTGCGGACCGGACGATGAGCCGGGCACGTTGCCCGCTCCCGCGCCCGACGGGTGGGTTGACGACGGCGCGGCCGAGTACCACGTGCTGTCGGTGGGCTACGCGCTCGACCTGCTCGGCTCGCGCTTCGCCCACCCCGTCCACGTCGCCGCGGGCATGACGGCCGGACGGCTCGTCGCGAGGCTCGACGCGTTGCCGTGGCGCACCCGCGCGTGGTCCGCCGGCGCGTGGGTCGACACGTGGGCGACGGCCGCGTACCGCAACGCGGAACTGGGGGTCGAGCCCGCCGATCCCGGTGCGCTGGAAGCGTTGTTCGGCTGGCTCGTCACGCGGGCGGACCCGACGACGGGCCTGTGGGGCGGGCCGGGCGCGCCGGGGAGCGGGCTGCTGCAACGGGTCAACGGCGGCTACCGGCTCAGCCGCGGTTCGTTCGCGCAGTTCGGCCTGCCGCTGCCGTACCCCGACCAGGTGGTGGACACGGTCCTGGCGCACAGCCGCGACCCGCGCTGGTTCGCGCCCGGTCGGGAGAACGCCTGCAACGTGCTCGACGTGGCCCACCCGTTGTGGCTCGCCGGGCGGCAGACCGGTCACCGCGCCGCGGAGGCGCGGGCGTGGGCGGAGGAGCACCTGCGCCGGGCGCTGGACCGGTGGCGGGACGGCGCGGGCTTCGGCTTCGGCCCGGCCGGCGAGGGCGGGGGAGGTCCCGGTCGGGAGCCCGGCTTGCAGGGCACCGAGATGTGGCTCGCGATCGTCTGGCTGCTGGCCGACCTCCTCGGCCTCGCGGACCGGCTCGACTACCGGCCGCGCGGCGTCCACCGCCCGGAGCCGGGGCCTTCAGCGGTGTTCGGCCGCCGATGACCCGGCCGGCGCCGTGCGCTCCGACGTCCGGCCGTTCGGCCAAAACCGGAGCCGAAACTTTCGAGCCGTCTCGCTAGACGTGCTCGGTCTACCGCGTCCGACCGAATGGCGGCGGCGGTGACCCGCTGGTCGGATTCGACCAGCGAGTTCCCCGATTTCGTGGGCGGCGGTCTACCGGCAGTTCATTGACTCGACACCAGGGTGCCCCCTATCGTTCACAGCGCGTGCCCGAAAGTTTACTTCAAGACACGAAAGTTTCGGCGACCGTCCTGCAGACCCCCGCCAAGAAGCGGGCGGTGCCCGGCCGACTTCGGCAGCGGCTCAGGAGGTACGAACGCGATGTCCCAGCTCGTCTTGTTCGCGATCGACATCTGCGCGGTGGTGTTGCTCGTCTTCGGGCTCTACTTCCCCCGGCACCGCCGGCGCGACCTGGTCGTCGCCTACCTCGGGGTCAACGTCGGCGTCCTGGCGGTGACGAGCGCGTTGAGCACCGGCAACACCGGCGCCGGGCTCGGCCTCGGGATGGCGTTGTTCGGCGTCCTGTCCATCATCCGGCTGCGTTCCACGGAACTCGACCAGCACGAGGTGGCGTACTACTTCTCGGCGCTCGCCCTCGGGCTGCTCGGCGCGCTGGGCACCGGCTCGACGTGGCTCAACGCCGGCCTGATGGCGCTCATCGTCGCGGTGATGTTCCTCGGGGACCACCGGCGGCTGTTCCGGCGCTACCGGCACCAGGTGCTGGTGCTCGACTCGGCCGTCGCCGACCAGGGCGTGCTCGTCGCGAAGCTGGAGCACCTGCTCAACGCCAAGGTGCACGCGGTGAGCGTGCAGCGGCTCGACCTGGTCAACGAGACCACCGTGGTCGACGTCCGCTACGCGCTGACCGAGCGCGGCGCGACCACGTCGGCCGGTCCCGCCACCGTCCACTCGGGAGCGCGCCGATGACCGCCGCGCACCTCGACCACGCGTTGGCGCGGCTGGCCCCCGTCGGGCTCGCCGAGCTCGTCGAGCGGGCCGCGCTGCAGACCAGGGTGGACCGCAAGTACCTCGTCCCGGCGGAGGCGCTGCCGCGCCTGCTGGCGCAACTCGCCCCGCACGCCAAGGTGCTGGACATCGGCGGCGAGCGCACCTTCCGGTACGAGTCGGTGTACTTCGACACCCCGCGGCTGGCCAGCTACCACTGCGCGGCCTACCGCAGGCGCCGGCGGTTCAAGGTGCGCACCCGCACCTACCTCGACTCCGCCGAGTGCTGGCTGGAGGTGAAGATCAGCGGCGCGCGGGGCAGCATCACCAAGCACCGCCTGCCGTACCACCCGCGGGACTGCGGCACCGTGGAGCCCGGTCGCGGTTTCGTCGAGGAGGCGCTGGCCCGCGAGTCGCTCGGCCCCGCCGACGGCGGCGCGCTCGACCCCGTCCTCGTCACCGACTACCACCGCACCACCCTGCTGCTGCCGGAGTCCGCGAGCCGGGTCACCATCGACACGTCGCTCTCCTGGCGCGACGCCGACTCCGCGCTGCGGCTGTCCGGTCTCGCCGTGGTCGAGACGAAGTCGGCCTCGGCCGCCACACCGGTCGACCGCATGCTCTGGCAGCGCGGGATGAGACCGGCCCGCATCTCCAAGTACGCCACCGGGTTGGCCGCGCTCCGCGTGGACCTGCCCGACGCGCCGTGGCGGCGGACGTTGCGCCGCCACTTCCGTGACGCCGCGCCGCCCACGGGTCCGGCGCACACCCCGTCCCACCGACCCGAACAGGAGGCATCGTGCGTGTGACCCACCGCAGCAACGGCGCCGCGGCGATCCACGGCACCGCGGGCATCGCGGTCGCCGCCGTGCTCCTCACCGGCCTGCTCGTCCCGCTGTCGGCCGGCGCCGAACCCGGTCCCGCCGCCACCGCGTCCGCCGCCACCGCCACCGCGTCCGACACCGTGGCAGCCGACGCCGTCGCCGCCGCCACCGCGTCCGAGGACCTGGTCGGCGACATCGCGTTCTCCGTGCCGAGCGGCACCTTCCAGGGCCAGGTGTCGGTGTCCCTGAGCACCGCGATCGCGGGAGCTCAGATCCGGTACACCACCGACGGACGGCTGCCCACCGCGCAGTCGACGCTCTACCTGGGCGCGCCGCTGCAGTTCACCCGAACCACCCAGTTGCGGGCGCAGGCGTTCGTCGGCCAGACGCCGTCCGGCGCGCCCGGGACTGCCATGTACGCGGCCCGGAACACCACCACGGCGCACGACCTGCCGGTGATCATGATCGACTCCTACGGCGCGGGCAAGCCCGCCCGGGAGTACTTCGACGCCACCGCCATGATCTTCCAGCCGGGCGGCGGCGGCACGACGTCCCTCGCCGCCGCGCCGGCCGTCGCCACCCGCGCCGGGTTCCGGCTGCGCGGCCAGTCGTCGGCGTCGTTCGAGAAGACGCCGTACCGCATCGAGTTCTGGGACAACGACAACGACGACGCCGACTACCCGGTGCTCGGCATGCCCGCCGACTCCGACTGGGTGCTGCGCGGCCCGTTCACGGACAAGGCGCTGATCCGCGAGGCGTTCGTCTACGACCTCGGCCGCGAGATGGGGCTGAAGGCGCCGCGGTACGCGTTCGCGGAGTTCTATCTCAACACCGACGCGAGTCCCGTGGGCGCCAACGACTACATGGGCGTCTACATGATCGTCGAGACGATCAAGAACACGAAGAACCGGCTGGACCTCAAGAAGCTGGACGAGGACGACACGACCCTGCCCGCCATCCAGGGCGGGTACATCTGGAAGTTCGAGTGGATGGCGGCCGAGGAGCCGACGCTGCCGTGCACCGGCCCGTCGAACACCTGCTGGAACTACCTCGAGGTGGCCGACCCGGACCCGCTGCAACCCGCGCAGCGCGACTGGTTGCGCAACCACGTGCAGGAGTTCCACAACGTGCTGCGGGCGCCCAACTTCGCCGATCCGGTGACGGGCTACCAGAAGTACATCGACGTCGCCTCCTTCATCGACCACATGATCGTCAACGAGGTCAGTCGCGGGATGGACGCGTACGTCCGCAGCGCCCACTTCTTCAAGGACCGCGACGGCAAGATCTTCGCCGGTCCGCTGTGGGACTTCGACCTCACCTTCGGCGTCGGCGGGTACTTCCAGAACAACCAGATCGCCGGCTGGCAGCACCAGCAGACCCGGCAGCCGTCCGCGAACGACTGGTACGCGCAGCTCCTCCGCGACCCGGCGTTCGTCAACCAGGTGAAGTCCCGCTGGCAGTGGTTGCGCCGCGGCCCGTTCTCGGATTCCGCCGTGCAGAGCCGGATCGACGCGCTCTCCCGACCGCTCACCAACGCCGCGCAGCGCAACTTCCAGCGCTGGCCCAACCTCTCGTCGCCGACAGTGGGCTTCTTCACCACCCCGACCGCGCCCACGTGGCAGGGCCAGGTCCAGCACATGCGGGACTGGATGCAGCGCCGCATGGCGTGGCTCGACTCGACGGCCGGGTGGGGTGGCGCCACGACGACGACCACGACGCCGACGAGCACCACGACGACAACCACGACCACGACCACCGCGCCGCCCGCGTCGAGGTGCACCGCGACCTACGCGGTGACCAACCAGTGGCCCGGCGGGTTCCAGGGCGAGGTCCGGGTCACCGCGGGCGCCTCGGCGATCGGCGGCTGGACCGTCTCGTGGACGGCCGGCGCCGGTGAGGCCATCACCCAGGCGTGGAACGCGACGGTCACCAGCCAGGGCTCCGCCATCACCGCCCGCAACGTGTCGCACAACGGCTCGGTGGCGGCCGGCGGCAGCACCACGTTCGGCTTCCTCGGGTCGTCCACCGGGACACCGGGCACGCGCACGCTCACCTGCACGGCGAGCTGACGCCCCACCCTGATGCGCGCCCGGCGCCCCGTGGTGCCGGGCACGCATCAGGACCGAATGGACCCGTTCAGCCCTATGGGTGGGTGGCCATGTTGGCTAGCGTCCCTAGTTGCACACGCTGAGTAGCGAGATGATCACCGGATGGTGACGGCGCTCAGCGGTCGACCAGGGGGGTTCGTGCGTTCGCCGCGTGGCTTCAGCATGCTCTCGAAACTGTCGATCTTGTCTTTGGTGATCGTGGTGTCGGTGGTGGGTCTGCCCGCCGGTCCGTCGGTCACGGGTCCCGGTCGGTTGCCCGACCTGGGGTTCTCGGGTTTGTGGAGAACGGTGTCGGGGTGGTTCGCGCCGGGGGAGGCGCAGGCCGCGCCGGATGAGCCCGCGCCGGACGCGCGGGCGGTGAAGACGCCGATCCGGGTGCGGGAGCTGGAGGATCGGCGGACGTCGTCGATGCGGGTGTTCCAGCTGTCGAACGGCGAGTTCGAGGCGGTGGCGTCGGCGCGGCCGGAGTACTTCCGGGACGCGCAGGGCCGTTGGCGGCGGATCGACACGGCGGTGCGCGAGTCGGGGCGTGACGGGTACCGCCTGGGCAACGACAGCAACGTGTTCGGCAGCGCCTTTGGTGACCGCACGGACAAGCTGGTTCGGTTCCAGTCCGGTGACCGGCACGTGGCGCTGGGCGTGGACGCCGAGGCGCGGAACGTGGAGCCGAGGGTCGAGGGCAACCGGGTCGTCTACCCGGGGGTGTTCGACGGCGCGGACCTGGCGTACGTGGTGACGGGGGAGTCGCTGAAGGAGGAGATCGTCCTCCACAGGGCTCCGGGGGATGCGACGTATCGGTTCACGTTGCAGTTGGGTGGGGTGACGGCGCGGGCGTTGCCGGACGGCGCGATCGGGTTCTTCCCGAACGACGCGGTCGACGGCCCGCCGGTGTTCACGATGCCGAGGCCGTTCATGTTCGACGGCGCGGAGGACCGGAAGTCGCCGCACGGTCGGGCGTGGAGCGACAAGGTCACGCAGACCGTGGAGCAGCAGGGCTCGAAGATCACGATCACGGTGAAGGCCGACCGGGAGTGGCTGGCGTCGGGTGACCGGGAGTACCCGGTGACCATCGACCCGACGGTGAAGTTGCAGCCGACGCCGACCACGGGCCAGGACGTGCAGATCTGGTCGGACACGCCGGATCGCAACGACGGGTCGAGCTACCAGCTGTCGGTGGGCGCGGACGCGTGGGGCAAGGCGCGGTCGTTGCTGAGGTTCGACACGTCGGTGGTGCCGGCGGGCACGGCGCTGTCCTCGGCGAAGCTGCGGCTGTACTACGACTCGGAGCTGTGGACGGGCGCGAACAGCAACGTCCACGAGGTGCGCCGGGTGACGAGCGCGTGGTCCGAGGACACCGCGACGTGGAACTCGATCAACGCCGCGACCGCCGAGGCCGGGCTGTCCACGGCGACCAAGCAGGCCGGTGTGGCGAACGTCTGGCACGACTGGGACGTGCGCGACATCGCGCAGTCGTGGGTGTCGGGTTCGGCGGCGAACCACGGCCTGATGGTGAAGTCGACCGACGAGACCCTCGGCAAGGGTGGCGCGATCTACCAGGCGGCGGAGTTCGCCTACAACGGCGAGATCGAGAACTCGCCGAAGCTGGTGCTGACCTACGGTCGGCCGAGCGCGGACCTGAAGTACCCCACCAAGATCTACGCGACGGGCGCGGAGCTGGCCTGGGGCCCGTACGTGGACCCCGACCCGGCCAACCCGAACGACGACGCGGTCGAGTACCAGGTCCACCGCACGGTGTTCCAGGCGTTCACCCCGTCCGCGTCGACGTTGATCGCACCGCTCGCGCCCACCACGACGAGCTTCACGGACACGACGGCGCGGCCGACACCGGCCGACTCGGCGGACCCGTTCGGCAACGCCTACTACTACATGGTCGCGGTCAAGACCCGTGACGGGCGGCTGATCCCCGGTCCGACGCAGGTCGCGCGGCTGCCGAAGTCGGGCCTGATCACGCAGGTGTTCCACGGCGGCGCGAGCGACGCGACCCTGGCGTCGAACCGGCCGGACACCAACCTCGACACGCTCGGCGGGCGGCCGTGGCTGATGGTGGGCAACAACTCCACCACCTACGGCCGCACGCGCGCCGTGGTCAAGTGGAACGACCTGTCGGCCATCCCGGCCGGCGCGCGGATCGTCGACGCCGACCTGATGCTGTGGGGGTTCTTCAGCGACGGCGGCGGCGCGACGTTCGACGGCCACCCGCTGACCAGGGGGTTCGTGGAGAACCAGGCGACGTGGAACCGCGCGTCGACGGCGACCGCGTGGACGACGCCGGGCGGTGACCTCGGCGCCGCCGCCGACCAGGTGGTCGGCATGACGAACGACCCGAAGTGGCACATCTGGGAGAACTCGGGCCTGGTGCAGGGCTGGGTTGACAACCCGGCGTCCAACAACGGGTTCGAGGTGAAGCTGCGCGACGAGGCGGGCCCGCAGCAGCGCGTGCTGTTCCTCTCGGACGAGGCGCAGGAACCGCAGCTGCGCCCGAACCTCGTCGTCACGTACACGCAGCCGACCGCGGAGATGACCTACTACGCGCCGGACACGCCGTCCGTGCGCATGATCCCCGGCGACGAGTACACGATCCCGGTCAGCGTGACCAACTCGACCACGACCACGTGGCGAGCCGCGGACCAGGTGCTGTCCTACCGGTGGAACCTGCCCGACGGCACGGACGTGACCACGGGCGGGAACCGGCTGGAGACCGCGCTGCCGGGCGACGTCCTGCCCGGCGGGACGGTCACGGTCCAGGCGCGGGTCAAGACGCCGATCCAGAGCGAGGCGGGCAACAAGCGCGAGCAGTTCGTCCTCAACTGGGACCTGCGGAACAAGACCGCGGGCACGTGGCTGTCGGCCACGGGCGGTGTCCCGGCGCTGCCGCAGAACGTCACCGTCGAGGACCCGACCTCCGACCAGCTCGGGCTGGAGAAGTTCTACCAGTACGTCGGCACCGGCACCGGCAGCGGCACGGGGTTGAAGGTCAACCCGTACGTGGGCAACACGGTGTGGAACTACGACCCGTTCTCCAACCCCGGCCGCGGCCTGGCGACGTTCGTGCGGATGACCTACAACAGCGCCGACACCGCGTCGACGTCGATGGGTCACGGCTGGTCGCTCGCCGCCTCCAGCATCATGCGCCTGGGCACGCCGCTGGACCTGCACCCCAAGGGGCAGGACCACCCGACGACGACCACGCTGACCGACGGCGACGGCACCAGCCACACCTTCGAGCTGAACAAGAACGGCAGCACCGACCCGGCCCGGTGGACCTACGACCGGCCCGCGGGCGTGCACCTGCACCTCCAGCGCGATCCCGGCCCCGACCCGTCGCGGCGCTGGGTGATGACCCGCCCGGACCGCACCCGGTTCTGGTTCGACGACGGCGGCTGGCTCACCGCGATCAGGGACAAGAACGCCAACGAGCTGACGTTCTCCTACACCGAGCGGAAGTCGAACAACCAGCCCCGCAAGTTCCTGTCCTACATCACGGACCCGACGAGCCGCCGCACGCTGGCCATCGACTACTACGACAAGGGCCAGACCCACGACTACTTCGAGAACGGCGTCCGCAAGACCGGGACGAACCTGACCAACCCGAAGATCATTGACCAGGTCGAGTCCATAAAGGACATATCGGGCCGCACGCTCGCGCTGACGTACAGCGACAAGGGCCTGATGGAGGAACTGGTCGACGGCGCCGGCGCGACGGGCGCCAAGACGTTCCGGTTCGCCTACGACGCCACGCAGGGCAACAAGAACGTCAAGCTGGTCAAGGTCACCGACCCGCGCGGCAACGCCACCGACCTGGCCTACTTCACCGCGCCGGTCGACCCCAAGGACAAGTGGAAGGTCCGGACGATCACCGACCGCGGTCGGGGCGTCTCCAGCTTCGCCTACGTCGACCCCGACGGCACCGCGGGCTCCGTCATCGAGGCGACCGCCACCGACGCGGAGAACAAGACCACCAAGTACACGATGGACGGCTACGGCCGGCCGACGAAGGTGGTCAACGCCGAGAACGAGACCACCGAGCTGACGTGGGACGCCGACAACAAGGTCGTCGCCGCCAAGGCGCCCAACGGCGCGTTGACCACGTGGACGTACGACGCGAAGACCGGCGTCCCCACCTCGGTCCGCGACCCGGAGGCGAACAAGAACAACACCCCCGCCGGCACGCTCGACTACCGGTTCGAGCTCGACGGCCACATCGCCGACCTGACGTCGAAGACCAGCCCGGAGGGCCGCCGGTGGCAGTTCGCCCACGACGCCAAGGGGAACCTGACCTCCGTCACCGACCCCAAGGGCACGGCCACCCCGACCGCGGGTGACCACGAGACCACCTACACCTACGACGAGCACGGCCAACTGCTCGTCGCGACCGACGCCAACGGCAACCCGACCACGTACTCGGACTACGACCCCGTCGGCTACCCGCGGACGTCCAAGGACGCGCTCGGCAACACCACCGCGACGGTGTACGACGTCCGCGGCAACGTCACCTCCGTCACCGACGCCCAGGGCAAGACCACCACCCAGACCTACGACGTCTTCGGGCGCCCGCTGGAGTCCCGGGTGCCCAAGGACGCGGCGGCGGGCGAGTTCATCGTCACGCCGGCGCCGGAGTACGACCCCAACGGCAACATCACCCGCAAGACCGCGCCGAACGGGGCCGTGTCCGGGGCGACCTACGACGCGCTCGACCAGATGGTGGCCGCGTCCCTGCCGAAGGACGACCCCTCCGGCCCGGTGCGCACCGCCACGTTCGCCTACGACAAGGTCGGCAACGTCCTCGGCGAGACCACGCCGATGGGCAACCTGACCCCGGCCGACCCCGGCGACCGCACCACCCGGTACGAGTACGACGACGTGTACCGGCTGACGGCGTCGGTCAACGCCCTCGGCGGCCGCGCGACCGTCGAGTACGACAGCGTGGGCAACGCCGTCACCGTCGTCGACCCGCGCAAGAACGCCACGGCCGACGCCGCCGACTTCACCACCAAGTACACGCACGACCTCAACGGCAAGGTCCTCACCGAGACCGACGCGCTCGGCAACGTCCTGCGCAACGAGTACGACCGCGACGGCAACGCGGTCGCGAACGTCGACCAGGACGGCAACCGCACCGAGATCCGCTTCGACGAGCGCGCCAAGCCCGTCGAGATCCGGGTGCCGCACAAGGTCGACGGCTCGACCGCGGTCACGCGGGTGACCCGGTACGAGTACGACGAGGTCGGCAACCGGACCCGCGAGATCACCCCGCGCGGCGTCGAGACCGCCGACGACCCGGACGACTTCGTCCGCCAGACCGTGTACGACCAGCTCAACCGGGTGAAGGAGGAGATCACCCCCTACGACCGGGACGACGCCCGGTACAAGACGCCCGACAAGGTGATCAGCACCTACGACGCGGTCGGCAACCTGGTCGAGACCAGCGCGCCGCCGTCCGGCGACCAGACCGTCCGCAACACCTCGAAGTACACGCACTTCGACAACGGCTGGGTCCGCACGTCCACCGACGCCTGGGACATCGTCTCCAGCTACGAGTACGACAGCGTCGGGAACCAGACGAAGTCCACGCTGAGCAGCGCGGGCGGCGCGGTGAGCCGCACCATCGACAGCGCGTTCTACCCGGACGGCAAGCTCAGGTCCAAGACGGACGACGGCGTGCCGGTGGGCACGGCCGTGGCCCTGGTGGACAACTCCGACACCGCGAACACCGCCACGGCGGGCACTTGGTCCACGTCCGGCTCGGGCGCCTCGCACCAGGGGTACGACTACCGGACCGCGGCCGCGGGCACGGGGACGTCCACGTTCACGTGGACGCCGATCGTGGCGGCCCAGGGCACCTACGAGGTGTCCGTTCGCTACGCGGCGGGCACCGCGACCAACGCCCCGTACACGGTGCACCACGCGGGCGGTGTCACTACCGTGCCGGTGGACCAGACGACCCGGGCGGGGGAGTGGGTGAGCCTGGGGCGGTTCGCCTTCACCGAGGGCAACACCCACAAGGTCGTGCTCGCCAACGCCGCGAACGGCACGGTCGTCGCGGACGCCGTGCGGCTGGCGCGCGACAACACCGGTGACACCGACACCGAGAAGAAGACCTTCGCCTACGCCTACGACGCCGACGGCAACCTGGCGTCGCTGACCGACAACGGCTCCGGCGCGCGGGTCGACACCTACGCCATGACCTACGACGGCCTCGACCAGCTCACCAAGGTCGAGGAGAAGTCGGCGGGCGCGGTCCGCAACACGACGTCGTTCAGCTACGACCCCGTGGGCAACCCGCTGACCCGCGGCCACGACCGGCAGAGCGCGACGTTCGAGTACGACCCGCGCGACCTCGTCACCAAGGTCACCAACACAGAGTCGGGCGACACCCCGAAGACGACCACCTTCACCCACACCAAGCGCGGCGAGATCGACCTCGAGACCCGGGGCAACGGCAACGTCGTCGACTACGACTACTTCCTCGACAAGCAGGTCCGCCGCCAGACCGAGAAGACGGCGACCGGCACGCTGGTGGCCGAGCACAACCTGGAGTACAGCCCGAACGGGCACCGGGTGCGCGACGCCGCCAAGCGGATGAACGCCGACGACAACGCGGCCTACCTGGACCACGTCTACGAGTTCACCTACGACCCGCGTGACCGCATCGCCAAGCTGACCCGCTCGGCGGCCGCGGGCGGGGTGCAGGAGACCGAGACCTACGTCCACGACGCCAACGGCAACATCACCGAGGAGACCGTCGAGGGCAAGACCACGACGTCGGCGTACGACCGCAACCGCCTGGTCTCCAGCAGCAGCGGCGGCTCCACGTCCACCTACAACTACGACCCGCTCGGCCGCCTCGACACCGTCAGCTCGGCGGGCACGATCCTGGAGAAGTACACCTACGACGGCTTCGACCGGGTCGCCACGCACCGCCAGACCAAGCCGGACAAGTCCTCCGAGACGACCAAGTACGCCTACGACCCGTACGACCGCACCACCGCGCGCACCGAGAAGTCCGGCGGCAGCGGCGAGGAGACGACGGTCTTCTCCTACCTCGGCCTGTCCGACGAGGTGGCCGCCGAGGAGATCGACGGCACGCTGAAGAAGACCTACACCTTCGGGCCGTGGAACGAGCGGCTCGGCATGGTCAAGCACGACGGGGCCAAGGAGTACTCGTACTACAGCTACAACGCCCACACCGACGTCGAGCTGATCACCAAGGAGGACGGCAAGGCCCGGGCGACCTACGGCTACACCGCCTACGGCAAGGACGACACCCAGGTCTACACCGGTGTCGACAAGCCCGACGCGGCCAACCCGGACAAGAAGCCGTACAACACCTACCGCTTCAACGCGAAGCGGATGGACCCCGCCACCGGCGACTACGACATGGGCGCGCGGGACTACGACCCGCAGCTCAACCGGTTCCTGACGCGGGACATGTACAACGGCGCGCTGTCGGACATGGCGCTGGGCACCGACCCGTTCACCATGAACCGGTACGCCTTCGCGGGCGGCAACCCGATCTCCGGCATCGAGATCGACGGCCACCTGTTCGGCATGAGCTGGTCCGACCTCGGCCACCTGGCACTCGACGTGGTCGGCCTGGTGCCGGTCATCGGCGAGGCCGCCGACCTGGCCAACGCGGCGTGGTACGCCGCCGAGGGCGACTACGTCAACGCCGCGCTGTCGGCCGCGTCGGCGATCCCGTTCGCGGGCTACGCCGCCACGGGCGCCAAGCTGGCGATCAAGGGCGCCGACGCGGTGTCCGGGGCGGTCAAGGCGTCCGACGAGGTGGTCGCCGCGGCGACCAAGTCCGGTGACGAGGTGGCCGCGGGCGCGACGAAGGCCGCTCCCGCGCCGGCGGCGGCTCCGGCCCGTGCCGCGCCGTCACCGGCCCAGATGCCGAAACGGGCGCCGGCCCCGGCGCCGGCCAAGGTCGCGCCCTCCAAGGCGCCGTCCGGCGGCGGCGACGTGGTCAGCGTGTGGAAGGCTCCCGGCAAGGGCGCGGGCCAGCGGACGTTCGACCAGGGCTTCCGCAAGTCGGACTACCCCGGCTCGCCGGGCGCCCGCCAGCCCGACCCGGACGGCACCGCGTACTTCGCCAAGGAACGCGGGCTCGCCGACACGTACGCGCGGTCGTACGGTGAAGGGGTGATCGAGGTCAGGGTGCCGCGCGGCGACTACGACCGCCTGTTCCGGCAGTTCGAGCGCAAGTACCAGGGCGGGCCGCTGATCGAGCTGCGCATCCCGGCCGACGTCGTGGAGAAGCTGAACCGCTACCCGAGGGTGTGGCACCGGTGAACGAGACCGCGGAGTGGGAGCGGGTGAAATCACGGCTGCCGATGGGGGCCGAGGTGCGGGGGACCGTGCTGGTCCACGCCCCGTTCGGGATCTTCGTCGACCTGGCGGAGGCCCCCGGCGCGAACGCCGTCCTCGACGGGATCGACTACCGGCCGGGCGGCGAGCCCGTCGGGCCGGACGGGTGGCCGCCGAAGGGAGCGCCGATCGAGGCGGTCGTCGTCGACCACGTCGACGAGAACCGTCAGCTCAAGCTGCGGGTGGGTCCGTCCTGGTGGGACACCGGGGCGCCCTGATCCGCACCGCGTGACGGCCGCGCGCCGCGGGTGGTCTCCGGACCGCCCGCGGCGCGCGGCCGTGTGTGGCATCGGTTCCCACCCACGTGCCTAAGTGGCGGATCGCGGACGGCGGCCGGTGACGACCTGGCCGAAGATCCCGGGGTCGCCCGGCAACCTCGGACGCCTTCGCCACGTCACAGTGACCGTGCAAACTTCGCCGCCTGCGAGACGGCCAGCAGAGAACAGTGGTACGCCGCGACGGAACCGGGCCGTGACGTCGGTCCTGGTCGCCGTCCTCGCCCTGGTCACGGGGTGCTCGACCACCGTGGCGGGCTCGGGCGCCGGGTCCGAGACCACGACGACGACCACGACCACGACCACCAGGACCACCACCACGACGACCACCGAGGACGAGCCGACGCCGGACGAGCCCTTGACGCCGTTGCCGACGATCGACGAAGGCGCGCCGGCGCAGTACTGCGACGACCCGTTCCCCGGCGCGCTGGGCAAGCCGATGCTGGCCGTCGTCGTGGAGACGCCGTCCGGCCGGCTGACGTGCGACCAGGCCGCCGCCGTCCTGTTCGACTACTACGCCGAGCGCCGCGACCCGACGCCGGGGCTGCCGCCGCTGTCGGTCGGCACGATGACGTGCAACCAGGTCCCCGAACCGGCCCTGCCGCAGGTCGTGTGCGCGGACGAGGACAACCTCGTCTACTCGATGTGGCCGCAGACCTGAGCCGGATCGCGGGGCACGACGTCCGCCCGCCGCTCGGGGGAGCGACGGGCGGACGTGGGTTCAGCCGGTGTGCGTGATCAGGCAGCCGCGCAGGTGACGCTCGGCGTGCCGGCGGTGCCGTTGGCGACGAATCCGAAGGTGGCCGACGCGCCCGCGGCGAGCGAACCGTTGTAGTTGACGTTGCGGGCGGTGACGGTGCTCCCGCTCGTCGTCGCGGTGGCGCCCCAGATGGAGTTGATCCGCTCCCCGTTGGCGAAAGTCCAGTTCAGGGTCCAGCCGGTGATCGCCGACGTGCCGGCGGTCACGCGGACCTCGGCCTGGAAGCCGCCGGACCACTGCGAGACGAGCCGGATCGTGGCCGAGCAGCCGGCCGACGGGTTCGTGGTCGTGGTCGTGGTGGTCGTCGTCGTCGTCGTGGTCGTGCTGGTCGGGGTGGTGGTCGTCGTGGTGCCGCCGCCGTTGAAGTTCACGTCGCTGCACGCGTAGTAGCTCTGGTCGGCGTGGCTGGCCTTCCACACGGTGAACAGGACGTGGTGGCCGGTGCGGCCGGGCGCGTTGACCTCGACCGGCGTTCGGGTGCCGGTGGGCATCCGGCCGGCCTGGCCGACCAGCTCCAGGTCGCTCCACTTCAGCGGCTGGGTCTTCACGTCGAAGCCCTGCCGGGTGGAGTAGACGCGGATGTAGTCGGCGCCGTGGGACGACGTGTCGTTCAGGTTCAGGGTGAAGCTGTTCGGCTTGGGCGTGGCGTACCACGCGCCGGGCTTGTCCATCGCGGCGTACCGGCCGTTGGCGGTGAGGCCACCGCTGCACAGCTGGCCGTCCGGCACCGCGGCCTGGTGGTCGGGGCCGTCGCCGTCGCGCAGCAGCCCGTTCCAGTTGTACATCGCGGACGGGTCGGCCTGCCAGGCCTGGTAGCACATGGGGTCCTCGGCGGCCATCTGCGCCGAGGGGCCGTTGGGCCAGCGGTGGTAGCAGCCGTAGTGGCGCGAGGCCGGGTCGCTCACCGCGCCGTGCGCGGAGGCGTTGCCCGCGCCGAGCACCACCAGGACGGTGGTCAGCAGGGCCAGGCAGGCGCCGAGGATCGCCGACACCCGCAGGATGGGTTGACGACGCTGGATCGGTGCGATTTCCGTGAAGCGAAGCATCATTACCGCCAAATCTTCATTGATCGACGACGTGGGCTCCGCGGTCCGGCGGCTGGCGGACCGACGGTGGTCGGGCTGTCACGAGGACCGGTCGGGCGAGGTGGTCGACCTCCTCTCGGCTGCGGCCGCGTGCGGCGGGATGGCGGTTCTGGGAGCGCTCCCACACGGTGGCGCGCCTCCACCCCGAGCGGTGGTGGAGCGGTGGGGAGCGGTGGCCGGAAGACGGCTCGGTCAAGTGGACGACGGGCCGGTCGGCCGGTGGCGAGACCGGCGCCGCCCGTCGTGTTCCCCCATCGAGAGCATCAGTACCGCCATCCACGTCGATCGACGACATCAACTCTTCCGTGAACGACACCCACGTTCTGGGAGCGCTCCCAGGGAGAGGCTAGCAAGGCCGGCGGTGAATCTGAAGGACGACTTGAGACGGGGCGCGGCGGGACGAGCGCGGCTCAGGTCCCGCAGAACGTCTGGTACGCCGTGCCGAAGTCCTCCGGGGCCGGCGACGCGTAGTGCTCGCGGTCGGGGCGCTCGTCGTACGGGGAGGTCACCACGTCCAGCAGCCGCTCGAACGGGCCCAGGTCGCCGTCCGTCGCGGCGCCGAGGGCTTCCTCCACGAGGTGGTTGCGGGGGATGTACGCGGGGTTGACCTGCCGCATCACGTCGGCGTCCGGCCCGAGCGCCCGCCAGCGGGCGATCCAGGCGTCGATCCCGGCGAGGTCGAGGAACAGCTCGCGGGCCGGCTCCGCGTCACCGCGGGCGGCCGCGCCGAGGCGGCGGTGGAACGACGTGTGGTCGACGTGGTTGGCCTGCAGGAGCACCAGCAGGTCGTCGGTCAACGGCGTGACCGCCGCGTCGTCGAGCCCGTCCGGCAGGCCGAGCTTGGCCCGCATCCCGGCCGACCAGGCGGCGTTGTACCGCGGCCGGAACGCGCCCAGCGCCTCGACCGCCACCGCGACCGCCCGCTCCTGGTCGTCGGCCAACAGGGGGAGCAGGGCTTCGGCGAGCCGGGCGAGGTTCCACTCGGCCACCCGCGGCTGGTTGCCGTACGCGTACCGGCCGCCGTGGTCGATCGAGCTGTACACGGTGGCCGGGTCGAACGCCTCCATGAACGCGCACGGCCCGTAGTCGATGGTCTCGCCCGAGATCGTCATGTTGTCGGTGTTCATCACGCCGTGGACGAAGCCCACCAGCATCCACCGCGCCACCAACGACGCCTGCGCGGAGACCACCGCCTCGAACAGCGCGAGGTAGCGGTGCTCGGCGTCGGCCGCGGCGGGGTGGTGGCGGGCGATCGCGTGGTCGGCCAGCCGGCGCAGCAGGTCGACGTCGTCCGTCGCCCGCGCGTACTGGAAGCTGCCGACCCGCAGGTGGCTGCTCGCCACCCGGGCGAGGACCGCGCCCGGCAGCAGGCCTTCCCGTCGCACCGGACGCCCGGTCGCCACCACGGCCAGCGAACGGGTCGTGGGAATCCGGAGGGCGTGCATCGCCTCGCTGACGAGGTACTCGCGCAGCATCGGGCCCACCACGGCCAGGCCGTCGCCGCCGCGGGAGAACGGCGTCCGCCCGGAACCCTTCAGGTGCAGGTCGCGCGGCCGTCCGGCGACGTCGACCAGCTCACCGAGGAGCAGGGCGCGACCGTCGCCGAGTCGCGGCGAGTAGTGCCCGAACTGGTGCCCGGCATAGGCCTGCGCCACCGGGGCGGCGCCGTCGGGGACGTGGTTGCCGACGAGCAGGCGCAGCCCTTCGGGGCTCCGCAACCAGTCGGCGTCCAAGCCGACCTCCGCGGCCAGGCCTTCGTTGAGCACGAGGAGGTTCGGCGCGGCGACCTCGTCCGCCTGCCACGGCAGGGCCAGTTCCGGGAGCGTCCGGACGAACTGGTCGCCCAGGGTGACGGTCGACGTCGGTGCGGTGCTCACGCCGTCCACGGTACGTGTCGTCGGGCGGTGGTGCGCCCGGCCGGCGGCCGTCAGTGCCCGCCGACGTCCATGACCAGCAGCATCAACGACAGGAACAGCTGGAGCACGGCGATGACGGTGCCGGTGACGGCGGTCCAGTCGAGGCGGTACTCGGTCTTGGTGGCCATCGACCGCACCCCGCACGCCACCGCGCCGGCCGCGAGGACCGCGCCGCCCGCCGGGATGGGCCAGCTGAGCAGCCCGAGGCACAGGGACAGCGGTCCGAGCCACGCGTCCCGGCCGGGCCGGTCCTTGGCGGGGAACCGCCGCGCCACCCCGGTCATGATCCCCCAAGTCGTCGATCCGGCGCCGTCCACGATAGCGACCACCACGGACCGACGTACCCCAGCGACGTCCGCGCCACCCACCGCTCCCAAGCCACCCGCCCACCCCACTCTTGTGCCGCGGGCCCGCTCTCGCGCCGCCGCCGCGCGCCCACTCCCAGCTCCGCCCGGCGCTCCGCCCGCGTCCCTCCCCGGCCGCCGCCCGCTCCCGCTCCGAGCCGTCGCCCGGCTCCTGCGACGAGCGATCCGGGCCTCGTTACTGTGACCGGATGCGCGTGCTGTTCACCTTCACCGGCGGTGTGGGGCACTTCTACCCGCTGGTGCCCCTCGCCTCCGCCGTGGCCGCCGCCGGTCACACCGTCGCCTTCGCGGCCGGTCCTGCCCGGCGGGCGGCGATCGAGGCGGCCGGGTTCGCCGCGTTCGCGGTGGGCGAGGGGAACGGCGACGAGGTCCCCGAACGCCGCCCGCTCCTGGCGCCGGACCGGGAGCGCGAGGACCGCGACCTGCGCGACGGGTTCGTCCGGGTCGGCGCCCGCCGGAGCCTCCCGCACTACCTCGACCTGTTCACCCGGTGGCGCCCGGACGTCGTGGTGTGCGAGGAAGTCGACTTCGGCGGCGTGCTCGCCGCCGAGAAGCTGGGGCTGCCGTACGCCAACGTGCAGGTCATCGCGGCGGGCTCGTTCGTGCGGCCGTCCGTGATCGGCGAAGCGCTCGCCGAGCTGCGCGCCGGGTTGGGCCTCCCGCCCGACCCGGACGTCGCCATGCTGCGCCGGCACCTGCTGCTCTCGCCGTTCCCGCCGAGCTTCCGCGACCCGGCGTTCCCGCTGCCGGACACCGCTTTCCCGATCCGCCCGCCGGTCGGCCCGAGCGCCCGGTCCGACACGCCCACCGTGTACTTCACCCTCGGCACGGTGTTCAACACCGAGTCCGGCGACCTGTTCGCCCGCGTGCTGGCCGGCCTGCGCGACCTGCCCGTCGACGTCGTGGCCACGGTCGGCGAGCACGTCGACCCGACCGAGTTCGGCGAGCAGCCGGCACGCGTCCGCGTCGTGCGCTACCTCCCGCAGGCCGAGATCCTGCCGCGCTGCGACCTGGTGGTGTCGCACGGCGGCTCGGGCAGCGTCATCGGCGCGCTGGCGCACGGCCTGCCCACGGTGCTCCTGCCCCTGGGCGCGGACCAGCCGCACAACGCCGACCAGTGCGTTCGGCTGGGTGTGGGGAAGCAGCTCGACCCGGTCGCGGTCACGCCCGGGGACGTCCGGGACGCGGTGGCGGAGGTGCTGGCCGATCCGGGTCGCCGGCAGGCGGCGGAACGGGTGCGGGCGGAGATGCTGTCGTTGCCCGAGCCCGCCGAGGCCGTGCCGCTCCTGGAGCGGCTGGCCGCGGCTCGGACCTGACGGACTACTGCTGCAGGGCGTGCCGGGGCGTCGGCACGTCCTCGACCGGCAGGGCCGCGAGCGCGTCCCGCACCGTGGGATGGATGTCCACCATCTCGTTCACGAGGGTGATCTCCAGCGGACGCAGGACGGTGCGCCGGTCGGTCGCCACGGCCAGCGCGACGCCGAGGCGCTCGGCGCGCGCGGAGGCCTCGACCACCAGCTGGATGCCGGTGGACCCGAAGAAGTCGACCGCGGTGAGGTCGACGACCAGCCCGGCGGGCTGTCTGTCCAGTTGCGCGCTCAGCACCGCGCGGACCGCGTTGTCGCAGGTCATGTCGATTTCGCCGGCGATGGCGACCACGACGGTGCCGTCGCGGTTGTCGACCTCGGTGATTGTCGCTCGTGCTGTCTCGGTGCAGGAATCGGCCACTAGGCACTCCTCGGTTGGTCACGAGAACCGGCAACCGAGCTTCTGCTCAACCCGAATCGTCGCTCCGCGCAGTCGTGGCGGCTTGACCACTCAACCGTACGACGCCGGACGGAGAACCACAACCGCCGGCAGCGATCACTGTCGCGGGAGTGGTGACGAGACGTGTCACGGACGGGTGGTTCACCGTGACGGGATGAGCACCGGGCACGACGCGTGGTACAGCGCCGTCTTGGCGATCCGGCTCAGCCCGCCGTCCCGGCCCCGCCCCACCACGAGCAGGTCGCAGACCGGCGCGGCCACCGCCTCCTGGGGCTGGCGCCGGTCCAGCACGGCCGCCGGTTCGAGCTCGGGCGCGACCACCTTGAGGAACTCCACCGCCCGCCGCAACGGCCGGTCGTCCGGCGTGGTGGACTCGGCCGCGCCGCCGAAGTCGGGGTGCAGGTGCAGCAGGCGGACGCGCGAGCCGAGCGCCCGGCAGATCTCCGCCGCCACCATCAGCACGCCGCTGTCGCCCGCCCCGCCCACCGCGGCGGTGACGACGCGGTGCTCGCCCCTCATCGCCGCCGACAGGCCGCGCGTGACGACCAGCGTGCTCGACCTGTCCAGGACCGCCGCGCCGATCGTGCGCGGGTGGAACGGCTCCCCGTGCCGGCCGAGGACCAGCGTGGCGCAGTCGAGCGACCGCAACGTCCCGAGGTCGCCGCGCCGGAACCGCACCGGCATGCCGGCCCGCCGCCGCACGACCGCGCGGGTCACGCGCTCGTCGCCGACCGCCACGACCACCAGCTCGGCGCTCAACGCGGAGGCGTGCCGGGCGGCCCACGCCAGCGCGAGCCACGTGGCGGTCGAGCCGTCGACACCCACGACCACCGACCGGGTGAGGCTCGTGCCCAGCGGCGCCCGCAGGGGGAGCGGGGCCCGACCCATCGGCTCGGCATCAGTCGTGGGGACCATGTCCCCCCTTTCGCGGAACTCCAACGATGACGTCCACTGTCGCTGCCGCTTCCGTTGAACGCCAGGGAGTGCGACCGCCATCCTCCGATCGGGTTCACTTCCGCCGGAAGGGTTGGCCGGCGGTCCCCGGCCCACGTGGGCTGATCGGTCCACGACGCGCCGGCACGGCGAAGCCGCCCGGTTTGCCGGTGGACGCCGGTGGTATCCCAGGCCCGACCTCGACGTGCGCGATCGGTACCGCGCACCTGGTCACCTCCTCGGTAGGTCGGTCAAACAGGCGCCGGCCCCCGCCAGACCCTGGCGGCTGGGCGCGCCGCGGCGACCTGGCCACCCCTCCACCCGCACCGCGGCGATCACCGCCCGTCCACATCGGACCGGCGGACCAACCCGACACGCCGTACGAGGTGAGCGCAGTGGACCTTGACGAACTGCTGGACGTCGCACGCACCGCCGCGCAGGCCGGCGGCCGCACCGCCGCCTTCTGGCGCCACCGGGCGCACCGCCTGTTCCTGGAGACGGACGTCCCGCCCGGCCTCCTGATCGGGGAGGCCCGAGGGGACGCCGAGCGCGCCGTCCGCTCCGCGTTGACGCGGCTGCGGCCGAACGACGGCGTCATCGGCCCGGAGGGCAGCTCGGCGGGCCGCACGCACGTGCGGTGGATCATCGGCCCGATCGACGGCAGCGTCGACTACGTCTACGGGCGGCCGGACTGGGCGGTGAGCGTGGCCGCCGCGGCGCCCGGGGGCGCGTTGCTGGCCGGTGTGGTGTTCGAGCCCGCGCTGGGCCTGGTGACCGAGGCTCGGCTCGGCAGCGGCACCGCGACCAACGGCGACCGGGTGCCGCTGCCGGGCAGGCGCGAGATGCCCGACGCCCTGGTGGAGGTGGGGCTGGTCGGCCGCGGCGGCTCGGCGGGCCGCACGGTGGACGCGCTCGTGCCCCGCGTGGGGGAGGTGCGGCGTGGCGGCAGCACCGCCGCCGCCCTGGCCCGGGTGGCCACCGGTCGCGCCGACGCGCTGTGGGCGGCCGAGCTGAAGCCGTGGGACTGCGCCGCGGGGGTCCTGCTGGTGCAGGAGGCGGGCGGGAGGGTCGGCGACCTGGTCGGCCCGTCGCCGCGCAGCTGGCCGGGCAGCGGCGACGTGCTGGCCGCCGTCCCCGACCTGTGGAACCCGCTCCGGGCGCTGCTCGCCGAGGTCCATCCCCCGCCGACTCCGACCGAATGCGGCATGGTGGTGACAGACCGGTGAGCGGCGACCGCAGTTCTCGGACCGGAGGAGGACCCGCCATGACCGAACGCACCACCGGCCACGCGACCCGCAGCGAGGTGGCCCGCGGCATCACGCTGGTCCAGGTCTCCGGCGCCCTCGACGCCGCGTCGCGCCACCCCGTCGCGGCCGAGCTCGACGCCGCCTTCGAGACGAGCCCGGACGCGATCGTGCTCGACCTGTGCCACGTCGAGTTCCTGGGCTCGGCGGGCATCGCGCTGCTCATCAACGCCCGGCACCGAGCCGCCCGCCTGGGCATCCCGTTCGCCGTCGCCGCCGACGGCCGCAGCGTGCTGCGCCCCTTGCAGGTCAGCCACGTCGACGAGGCGCTGCCCCTGCACCCCACCGTGGACGGGGCGGTGGCGGCGGTCCGCCTCGCGGCCACGTGAGCCCCGGAGCCCGTGACGCCGGGCGGGCGGGCATCGGACGTGCCGGAGCGGGTACACCGGCCACATGGTCTCCCAGCCGTGCGTCGCCGCGTCCAGCCAGTGGGTGGACGAGGACGGCGTCCGCCAGCCCTCCGGCGACGTCCACGCGTGGACGCCCGGCGCCAACCAGACGTTGTGCGGCCAGGCGCTCAGCCGGAGCCGGCTCGGCCGGTTCCGGCACGTGCCGTGGGCGGACGCGGTGTGGCTGTCGCAGACGACCGACCAGACCATGTGGCTGTGCCCGCGCTGCGTCGCCGCCACCACCCCGCGGGCCGAACGGGACGGTCGCAGGTGGACGCGGTTCAACCCGCGCCCGTGACCTCGCGACACCGCCCGCGGCGCCGTTCGCGGTGGCGTCCCGCGCCGGCTCGGCGCCGGCTCAGCGGCGGCGCTTGTTCAGGTACGCGGCGAGCTCGTCGTACGCGCCCGCGTCGTTGCCGTACAGGGCGTAGTTGCGGGCCGTTTCCATCCACTCGCCGATGCTCGGGCGCACCGACCGCGCCGCCTCCTGGAGGTGGCGCTGGCTGATCGGCTCGACCCGGCCGGACGCCATCGACGCCTCCATCGCCGTCTCCGTGGCCTGCTCGCAGATCAGCGCGAGGTCCGCGCCGGACATGCCGTCGGTCGCCTTGGCGATCTTGGCGAGGTCGAGGCGCTCGGTCGGACGGCCGCGCAGGTGCAGCCGCAGGATCGCCTCGCGGGCCTCGACGTCCGGCGGCAGCACCAGGACGGTCCGGTCGAACCGGCCGGGCCGCAGCAACGCCGAGTCGATGTCCCACGGGTGGTTGCTCGCGGCCAGGACGAACAGGCCCTCGTTGTCGGTGCTCGCGCCGTCCAGCTCGGCGAGCATCTGGTTGACCACGCCGCGCATGGACGACCCGCCGCCGCGCAGCTGCGACCGCTTCTGGCCCAGCGCGTCCATCTCGTCGAAGAACAGCAGGCACGGGCGGTTGCGGCGGGCGGTCTCGAAGATGCCGCGCAGGTTGCGCTCGCTGCTGCCGATCCACATGTCGAGGACGTCGCTGAGGCCGATCTCGTAGAAGTTCGCGCCCAGCTCGCCCGCCAGCGCGCGGGCGATGAGGGTCTTGCCGCACCCGGGAGGACCCCACAGCAGCAGCCCGCCCCGCAGGGACTTGCCGAACTTGAGGCGCAGCTCCGGGTTGCGCAGCGGCGTGAGGAACGACATGTCGAGGCGCTTCTTCACGTCGGCCAGGCCGCCGATGTCCGCCAGCGTGATCCCGGCCTGCCCGATCGTGCCGACGGCGGGTTCGGCGACGGCCTCGCTCTCCGTCCACCGCTGGAGGATCTCGTCGGCCGTGTCCGGGATGGCCGCCGCGACGGGCGCCGTGGGCGCCGCCGGCGGGGAGTCCGGGCCGGGCGGGGGAGGGGTCGCGGGGGCCGCCGGGTCGAGCGCGTCCGCGAGGCGGCCGTAGGCGGTCGCCCTCGCCTCGTCGCCCAGCGCCCGCGCGGCCGCGGCGGCGGTGCGCAGCGCCTCGACGTGGTCCGGCACGGCGGCCAGCACGGTGGTCGCGTTGGCCAGCGCCTCGTCCGGGCGGCCCGCGTCCAGCAGCAGTCGGGCGACGTGGGCCCGCACCGGGTGGTTGCCGGGATCGGCGGTCAGCGCGCCGAGCAGTGCCTCGATCACCGGATCATGCGTCACCCGACGTACGCTACCGGATGGCATTCCGTTGACCAGCGACTTCCGTCGTCCCTACGGTGTGCCGGACGATCGCGCGACCGCCGGGGTGGGGATGGACGAGACTGCTGGTGTGGCCGTGCAGCGCGGTCAGGCGCTGCTCGACCTGGGGCGCGCGCGGGAAGCGGAGGCGCAGTTCCGCACCGCGCTCTCCGCGGCGCCCGGCGAGCCCACGCTCCACGCGTTGCTGGCCCAGTCGCTCCTGCGGCAGGAGCGGTACGAGGAGGCGCGCGAGGCCAGCCGCACGGCGGTCGCCGCGGCCCCCGAGCACGTGATGGCCTACTCCACGCTCGCCGCGTCCCTCGCCGGGCTGAAGCGCCTGCCCGAGGCGTTGGAGGCGGTGCGCCAAGCCCTGGCGCTCGCGCCGGGCTACGCCGTGCTGCACGTCCAGGAGGCGTACGTGCTGCTGGCCCAGGAGCGGCCGGAGGACGCGCTGACGAGCATCGCGCGGGCACGTGCCCTCGACCCCGAGGACTCCGACGCCGCCGCGTTGCAGGCCGCCGCGCTCTACGACTCGCACCGGCTGGAGGAGGCCGACGCCGCGGTCGCCGAGGCGCTGCGCCTCGACCCGCAGAACGCCGACGCCCACCGCATCCAAGGGCTGCTGGCGCTGCGCCGCGGCGGTGGCGAGTCCGCCGTCCGGGCACACCGCACCGCCCTGCGCCTGGACCCCACCGACGCGCACGCCCGCGACGGCCTGTCCATCGCCATCAAGTCCCGCAACCCGCTCTACGGGTTGATGCTGCGGTACGGCTCGTGGCTGGCGTCGCTGCCCACGGGGCTGCGCCTGCTGGTGCTGCTGCTGCCGTTCATCCTGACCCGCCTGCTGCGCCCGTTCGACGGCGAGGCGTGGGCGAGCGCGCTGATCGTCGTCGTGATCGTGTTCGTGGTGCTGAGCTGGAGCCTCGAACCGCTGATGAACCTGGTGCTCCTGCTCAGCCGGGAACGCCACCTGCTGAGCCGTCCGGCGAGGCTGGCGACGTACACGTTCCTCGGCTTCGGCGCGGCGGCCCTCGCGACCGTGGCCGTGGGCGCGACCACCGGGCCGTCCCGGCTGCTGACGCTGGCCATGGCGTTGTGCCTGTGGGCGATGGCCACCGGCTCGGCGCACACGGTCAACCAGGGACGCCGGAAGGTGCTGCACATCGGGGCCGGCGCGGCCGCGGTCGTCTCCACCCTCGCGTTCGCCGGGACGGTGGCCGGGACCGGCGGGGCGGGCCTCGCGGTGACCGTCGTGCTGCTCGGCGGCGTGGCGGCCACCTGGTTCACCGTCCTGGGCTGAGCGCCGTCGTGACCCGCGCCACCGGATATACGGTGGCGTATAAACGCTGCTACCTTGATCTGTACGGCACCGTACAGACAGGAGCGCCACCATGAGGCTGCCCACGACCGCGCACACGTCCCGTCCCTGGCGCGTCCACGACCTCGCCGGCGACTTCCAGGTCGAGGACGTGTGGGCGCTGCCGACGCCCGGCGGCCCCGACGACTTCCCGCGGCTGGTCGAGCAGTTCGCGAACGACGACGGGCCGGCCGTGTCGTGCCCGGTGCCCCGCCTGCTCTTCGCGCTGCGCTGGAAGCTCGGGAAGCTCCTCGGCTGGGACAAGCCCGAGGCCGGGCTCGGCGCCCGCGTGGCGACCCTGCGCGACCGGCTGCCCGCGGACCTCCGCGACGGCCCGCGCGGCCCCGACCTGCGCGCCGTCCCGTTCAAGTCCGTGTACCTGACGCGCGACGAGTGGGTCGCCGAGGTCGCGAACCGGACGATGCACGGGTTGGTGCACCTCGGCTGGGTCCCGGACGGCGCGGGCGGCCACCGCGGTCAGATGACCGTCCTGGTCAAGCCGAACGGGCTGCTGGGCGCCGCGTACATGGCGGGCATCAAGCCGTTCCGCCACCTCGGCGTGTACCCGGCCCTGGTCCGGGAGATCGGGCGCGGGTGGCGGGCGGGCGCCGCGGACCGGCGCGCCGGCTGACCGGACCGGGTCAGGCCGGCGGGGGCGCGGTGCTCTCGCGGACCACCAGCCGGGTGGGGACGAGGGTGGTGCCCGGCTTGGTGCGCCGGTGGTGGACCTGTCGCAGGACGCGTTCGACGCAGCGGCGGCCGACCTCGGTGAAGTCCTGGTGCACCGTGGTCAGGGGCGGGATGAACGACGTCGAGTCCGGGATGTCGTCGAAGCCCACCACGCTGACGTCGCGGGGCACCACCTTGCCCCTCGCGTGGAACGCGCGCAGCAGGCCCAGCGCCATCTGGTCGTTGGCGGCGAACACCGCGGTGCAGTCGGGTTCGTCGGCCAGCTCCAGCCCCGCGCGGTAGCCGGAGTCGGCCGACCAGTCGCCGCGCAGCATCCGGGGCACGGGCAGGCCGGCGTCGGCCAGGGTGGCGCGCCACGCCGCGGCCCGGCCCTCGGCGGCGTAGGAGTCCGCGGGCCCCGCCAGGTGCCAGACCGTCCGGTGGCCGAGGTCGAGCAGGTGGCGGACGGCCTGGCCCGCGCCGTCGGCCTGGTCGGTGTCCACGACGCTGTACCGGTCGCCGCCGTTGGAGTCCACGACCACGACCGGCATGCCGATGGGCAGGGTCATGGTGGCGGCGTCGAGCAGGTGCACCTCCATGATCACGATGACCGCGTCGACGGCGAGCTCGCCCAGCCTGGTGAACGCGCCGAGCACGCCGTCCTGCGTGGGCACGGCGACGGGGATCAGCGTGATGGCGTAGCCCTCGTGGGCGGCGTGGTCCACTATCGCCTCCAGCGTGCGGCTGTTGCCGACGCTGGAGAGCGTGAACAGGATGACGCCGATCGTGCGGAACTCGCCGTACTTGAGGGCGCGGGCGGCGCTGTTCGGCCGGTAACCCAGTCGCCGCATGGCGTCGAGCACCTGTTCGCGGGTCGTCCCGACGACGCTGGGGTGGCCGTTGGACACGCGGGACACGGTCTGCGCGGACACGCCGGCCAGGCGCGCGACATCGGCCATGGACACCCGGCGCGCCGGCGCGCGCCGGGTGGACGGCTCCCGGGAACTCCCGGACGTGGACCCGGACGGACTCACGTCGAGGACTCCTTCCCAGGTGGACTGGACAACGTCATACCACTGCAGGACTATAGCCGTCCGCCGGTGACGTCGACATCGACCGAGGCCTCACGACTCGACGTGTCCCAGGTCCGGTCCCGGTACACATCGGACGGTCGGTTCGGTCAGCGCCGCCAGCTCCAGCACGACCACCTCGTTGCCCCCCGCGCGCAGCACCGGGCCGGGGACGTACAGGGTGCGCTGCGGTCCCCGCGACCAGTAGCGGCCGAGGCAGAAACCGTTGACCCACACCACACCCCGGCCCCAGCCCGCGGTGTCCAGGTGGAGGTCGGCCGGCCGGTCGAGGTCGAACCGGGCGCGCAGCAGCACCGGGCCCGCGACCGCGCCGTCGACCGGCACGCGCTCGTCGCCGTCGTCCCACACCGGCGGCGGCACGTCGAGGCGCAGCGGCAGGACCTCCCACCCGGTCAGGGGTTCGCCGTCGAGGGTCGCGCCGCCGACGAGCCCCTTGGCCTCGCCGATCCGCCGGCCGTAGTTGACCCGGCCGTGGTCCTCGACCAGGACGGCCAGCCGCCCGCCGCGGGGCACGCCCAGCGCGCGCTGGTGGTGTTCCCGCATCAGGGTTCCGACGGGGTCGCCGTCCAGGAACACCGAGGCGTGGTCGCGCACCTCGCCGAAGCACAGCACCGCCGGACCGGCGGCGTCGACCCGCGTGGTGACCAGCGCCAGGCGCGGCATCGGCTCCAGCTCGTCGAGCGTCGGCAGGGCGTCGTGGCGCTCCGGGACGCCCCACCGCTCGGGCGCGTCGAGCAGGAACACCGGGTCGGTGAGCGCGGCCGTCAGCTCCGGCGCGGGCGCCGCGACCGGCGGCGGCTCGTCGGGCACGTCGTGGTAGCGGGCGATGACCTCGCGGAACGCGTGGTACTTGGCGGTCGGGTTGCCCGCCTCGTCCAGCGGGGCGTCGTAGTCGTACGACGTGGTGGTGGGCTGGTAGACGCCCTTGTCGTTGGCGCCGCTGGTGAACCCGAAGTTGGTGCCGCCGTGGAACATGTACAGGTTCACCGAGGCGCCCGCCGCCAGCAGGGCGTCCAGCTCGGCCGCCGCGTCCGCCGCCGAGGTGGTGTGGTGGTGCGCGCCCCAGTGGTCGAACCAGCCGTTCCAGAACTCCGAGCACATCAGCGGCCCGGTCGGCTGGTGGCGGCGCAGCGTGGCCAGGCGCTCGGCGGCGCGCGAGCCGAACGACGCGGTCCGGTGCAGCCCGTCGAGGCCGCCCGCGGCGAGCATCTCGTCGGTGGGCTGGTCGACCGTGGTCAGCGGCACGGTGATGCCGGCGTCGCGGGCGTGCTCCGCCAGGGTCTTCAGGTACGTCTTGTCGTCGCCGAAGGCGCCGTACTCGTTCTCGACCTGCACGAGGATGACCGGGCCGTCGTGCTGGACCTGCAGCGGGACGACGACCTCGTACACGCGGTCGAGGTAGTCCTTCACCGCGGCCAGGTAGCGGGGTTCGGCCCGCCGCACGCCCACCTCGGGGTCGCGGAACAGCCAGGCGGGCAGGCCGCCGTTGTCCCACTCCGCGCAGATGTACGGGCCGGGCCGGACGATGGCGCGCAGGCCGGCGTCGGCGACGAGCCGCAGGAACCGGCCGAGGTCCAGCCCGCCGGACAGGTCGAACACGCCCGGAGCGGGGGAGTGCGCGTTCCAGGGCACGTAGGTCTCGATGGTGTTCAGGCCCATCCGCCGGGCCTTGTCGATGCGGTCGGCCCACTGGTCCGGGTGCACGCGGAAGTAGTGCAGCGCGCCGGACAGGACGCGGAACGGCCGGCCGTCGAGCAGGAAGTCCCGCTCGCCGATGGTGAACTCAGGCATGGTCACCCGCAACGGGGCTCAGGACGAGCGCGGACCACGACAGGGCCGGGAGTGTCACGGAGATGGTTGTTCCTTCCGGGTGTGGCAGCGGGTGCGCCCCGGTCAGGGGCACCGGCTCGACGGGCTGGGAGTGCTCGGTGTTGGCCGCGTGGCGGGTGGCGCCGGGCGGCACGGTGACGGTGTGCGCGTCGGCGAGGGTGAAGCGTCCGCCGTGCAGCGACAGGCGCACGTCGGTCGCCGCGGCGGTGGACCGGTTGGCCAGGAACACGGCGACGCCGCCGGTGCGCTCGTCCACGGTGGCGGCGGCGTCGACCGGGTCGACCGGTCCGTGCTGCGCGGTGCGGATCGGTGTGCCGGTCACGGTCGTGCGCACGCTCGTGCCGCGGGCGTGCGCGGCGGCGGCGCGGAACGGGTGGAACGTGGTCTGGCGCCAGGCCGGGCCGCCGGGCTCGCTGCGGATCGGCGCGATGACGTTGACCAGCTGGGCGAGGTTCGCCACGGTGACGCGGTCGACGTTGCGCAGCAAGGTGTTCAGCAGCGACCCGACCACCACGGCGTCCGTGACGGTGTACGTGTCCTCGATGACGCGGGGGTGCTTCCGCGGCGGGCCGGAGCGCAGGCGGGGCTGCTCGACCTCGTTCCAGTGCCGCTGGTCCCAGACGTTCCACTCGTCGACGGCGATGCCGATGTCCTTGGCCAGGGCCAGTTCGGCGAGGGTGTCGTCGATGATGGAGGCGGTGGCCTTGAGGTAGCGGTCGAACGCCGCGCCGCTCGCGAGGTAGCTGTCGACGTCGCCGTCGTGCTCCTGGTAGTAGGCGTGCACGGAGATGTGGTCGACCAGGGCGGCGGTGTGGGTGAGCACGGTGCGCTCCCACGCGCCGAACGTCGGCATCTCCGCGTTGGAGCTGCCCGTGACGACCAGTTCGACGTCCGGGTCGATCATCCGCATCAGCCGCGCGGTCTCGGCGGCCAGCCGACCGTACTCCGCGGCGGTCTTGTGGCCGACCTGCCAGGGGCCGTCCACCTCGTTGCCCAGGCACCACAGCCGGATGCCGAACGGCTCGTCCGCGCCGTTCGCCCGGCGTCGTTCGCTGAGCGTCGTGCCGCCGGGGTGGTTGCAGTACTCGAGGACGTCGGCCGCCTCCTGGATGCCGCGGGTGCCGAGGTTGACCGCGTACATCGGCTCGACCCCCGCCTCCCGTGCCCACGCCACGAACTCGTGCAGCCCGAACTCGTTGCCCTCCACACTGTGCCACGCCGGGTCGAGGCGGGTGGGGCGTTCGGCGACCGGGCCGACGCCGTCCTCCCACCGGTGCGAGGACACGAAGTTCCCGCCGGGGTAGCGGACCACGGTGGGGCCCAGTTCGCGCACGAGGTCGAGCACGTCACGGCGGAAGCCGCGCGCGTCGGCGGCGGGGTGGCCGGGCTCGTGGACGCCCGTGTGCACCGCCCGCCCCACGTGCTCGACGAACGAGCCGAACAGCCGGCGTGGCACGGCGCCGATCGCGTCGCCGAGGTCCACGTCGATGGTGACGGTCATGTGTCCGCTCCTGGGGTCGTGGCGGCGGGACGGCCGGCGCCCGGCCGTCCCGCCGCGGTGGTCACCCGGTGGTGACGGTGAAGCCCTGCTGGTTGCCGTAGTCGACGAGCGCCTTCTGCCAGTCGGCCAGACCGGCGTCGATCGCGGTGCTGTTGGCGTAGGCCTTGCCGACGGTGTCGCCGAAGATGCTGTTGGCGTACAGCTGGTAGGGCAGGTACGACCAGCCCGGCACGACCTCGTCGGCGGCGGCGGTGAGCACCTGGTTGATCTGCTGACCGCCGAAGTACGGCTCGGCCAGGTCCTTGAACGCGGGCGAACCCAGGTCGGCGGTGGTGGCCGGGAAGCCGCCGCTCTCCAGGAACGTCTTGACGCCGTTGCCGTTGTTCAGCCAGCGCACGAACCCCGCCGCCAGCGCCGGCTTGGCGCTCTGCTTGAGCACCGACTGGCCGCCGCCGCCGTTCTCGGCGGTGGCCGGCTTGCCGTCGTAGGTCGGCATCGGGGCCACGGCCCACTTGCCGGCGCCGTCGGGCACCGAGGACTTCAGCACGCCCGGCATCCACGCGCCGGTGACGAGCGTGGCGATGGTGCCGTCACCCAGCGCCTTGTACCAGGCGTCGGACCAGCCGGGGATGGTGGAGACGAGCTTCTGCTCCACCAGCTCGTTCCACGTCGACGTCCACTTCCGGGCGCCCTCGTCCTGCAGGTTGATCTTGACGTTCTTGCCGTCGGTGGTGAACGGCTTGCCGCCCGCCTGCCAGATCATGCTGGTGGCGAAGCCCGCGTCGCCGGTGTCCGAGGCGATGTACTTGGTCGGGTCGGCGGCGTGGAGCTTCTTGCCCGCTTCGACGTACTCCGCCCAGGTCTTGGGGACCGCGATGCCGTGCTGCTCGAAGACCTGCTTGTTGTAGAACAGCGCCATGGGGCCCGAGTCCTGCGGCAGGCCGAACAGGCCGCCACCGACCTTCACCGAGTTCCACGTGGACGGGCTGTAGTCGTCCTCGAAGGCGTTGAAGCCGTACTGGCCGAGGTCGACGAGCGCGCCGGTCATCGCGAACTGCGGCAACGCCTGGTACTCGACCTGGGCGACGTCGGGCGCGCCGGAGCCGGCCTTGATGGCGTTCTGGAGCTTGGTGTAGTGGTCGTTGCCGGTGCCGGCGTTGACGTAGTTGACCTTGACGTTGGGGAACTCCTTCTGGAACGCCTCGACCTGGGCCTTCGCCGAGGGCGTCCAGCTCCAGTAGGTGATCTCCCCGCCTTCGCGCAGGGCGGCGTCGACCGCGTCCTGGGTGCCGGTGGCGCCGACCGGCGCGGGGGTGTCGCCGCCGGAGGAGCAGCCGACGAGTGCCGTGGTGAGGGCGATCGCGAGGGCGGCGGCTGCCTGCCAACGGCGCCTGGTGGGTGACATGGGGGAAGTCCTTTCGCGGCGGTGAGGTGGGACTCGAGAGGAGGAGGAAGAGGAGGAGGTCACTGCTTGACGCTGCCCGCGGTCAGACCCGACTGCCAGAACCGCTGGAGCAGCAGGAACGCGATGACGAGCGGGACGATCGTGATGACCGAGCCGGTGATCACGAGGTGGTAGATCGGCTGCGCGCCGACGCCGGAGGCCTGGGCGCTCCACTGGTTGAGGCCGACGGTCAGGGGGTACCAGTCGGGTTCGCTGAGCATGATCAGCGGCAGGAAGTAGTTGTTCCAGGTCGACACCACGGAGAACAGCGCGACCGTGACGACGCCGGGCAGCAGCAGCCGCAGCGTCACCTTCAGGAAGATCCGGACCTCGCCCGCGCCGTCGATGCGCGCGGCCTCCAGCAGCTCGTCCGGCACCGCCTCGACGGCGTAGGTCCACACCAGGTACAGGCCGAACGGGCTGACCAATGACGGGATGATGATCGCCCACGGGGTGTTGGTGAGCCCCATCTGGCTGAACATCAGGAACGTCGGCACGGCCAGCGCGGTGCCGGGGATGGCGATCGCGCCCAGCAGCACGGCGAACACCGCGCGCCTGCCCCGGAACCGGTACTTGGCCAGGCCGTACCCCGCCGCCGTCGCCAGGACCGTCGCGCCGCCCGCGCCGACCACGACGTAGAGCAGCGTGTTCCCCAGCCACCGCAGGAAGATCCCGCCGTCGTGGGTGAACGTCTCGGCGATGTTGTCGAACAACGCGAACGAGCCGCCGAAGGCCAGCCCCGACGTCGACAGCAGGCTCTGCTGGGTCTTGGTCGCGCTGATCAGCAGCCACGCCAGCGGCACCAGCGTGTACAGCAGGTACAACGCCATCACGACGGTCAGCGCGACGGACTTGCGGGGCTTGAGGAACGTCCGGGTGGTCGCCACGGCGCTCACGCACCCTTCCGCGCGCCGCGCAGCTGCACGACGTAGGCGATGACGGCGGTGAGGATGCCCATGACGATCGCGACGGTGGCCGAGTAGTTGTACTGCTGGCCGCTGAACGACAGGTTGTACGCGTACATGTTGGGCGTGTAGTAGGTGCTGATCGCGCCCGGCGCGAGCGCCCGCAGGATGTTGGGCTCGTTGAAGAGCTGGAAGCTGCCGATGATCGAGAAGATCGTGGCGATCACGACCGCGCCGCGGATGGCGGGGAGCTTGATGCTGCGGACGATCCGGAACGTCCCCGCGCCGTCGATGGCCGCGGCCTCGTACAGCTCACCCGGGACGACCTTCAGCGCCGAGTAGAAGATCAGCATGTTGTAGCCCACGAACTCCCACGTCACGATGTTGCCGATCGACGCGAGGACCCAGTCCCCGGACATCGGTTGGACGGCGTTGCGCCCGAGCAGGTCGTTGAGGTCCGCGGCGAGGCCGAAGTGGTCGCCGTAGATGAAGCCCCACATCAGCGCCGCCACCACGCCCGGCACCGCGTACGGCAGGAAGATCACGATCCGGAAGAAGCCCGCGGCGTGCAGCCGGGCGCTGTCGATCGCCAGGGCCGCCACCAGCGCGAGGACCAGCATCACCGGCACCTGGACGACCAGGAACAGCAGCACCCGCAGGAACGACTCCCAGAACTTCGCGTCCGCGAGCACGACCGCGTAGTTGTCCAGGCCGACGAACTCCGTGCCGCCGAAGAACACCTGCTCGCGGAACAGGCTCAACCACACCGCGTAGACGATCGGCGCCAGGAACACCAGGGCGAACACGAGCAGGAACGGCGAGACGAACAGCCAACCCCTGCGGTGGACCCGGTGTCGGCGCGCGGACCGGGCCCGCCGGGCGGGCGGCGCCTCGACCGGGACCGAGATGGACGTCATCGTCTCTCCCTGCTGACTGACGTGGGCGGATGCGATGTTTACGCAAACATTGGTGGCGGACGCTAGCCGCCCGTCCGCCGGTGTGTCCAGCCCGAGACTGTTCACTGCATCGTTACAGTTCTCAATCCGTGACGAAAACGCTGGTCTTGGCCATCTGAAGTCATCGCGCTGCGACGTGCCGTCGGGATCTCGACCGTCGAGCCGCTGGCGCCGAAGTGCCGCACCTTGCCGAGGGTTCGCCGTGATTGCGCAAACAACCGGCCACGACAGGAGAAGACCGGACCCCGGCGCCGCGGGAATCCGGTCTTCTCCTGTCGTGGCCGGCCTGTCGCGCCTCCGGCTAGGCCGCCACGGTCGCCACGGGCGCGCTGGTGGTGGGCTGGTCGGCGCGCGGGCGCAGGCCGAACCAGATGAACACCACGCTCGCCAGCGTGACGACGACGTTCACGCCGAGCGCGAGGTGGATGCCCGTCAGCTCCACGGCCTGCGTCGCGGCGATCGCGCTGAGGATCGGGATGCCCGCGGTGATCGCCACCTGTTGCGTCATCGACGTGAGTCCGGTGGCCAGGCCCTGCTCCTCGTCGGGCAGGCCGGAGGTGCCGGTGACGGTGTACGCCACGATCGCCGTCACGTGGCCGAAGAAGCCGATGAACAGCGCGGGCACCAGGATGGCCAGCGCCATCCGGTCCGCACCGACGAACACCAGTGGCAGGGTCGCCAAGCCCTGCACGACCATGCCGACCACCAGCACCTTGCGGCTGCCGTGCCGCCCGATGAACCGCCCGGCGATGACCCCGGCGGCGACGGCGGCCAGGCCGGGCACGCCGAAGACCAGGCCGGTGACCAGCGGGGACAGGCCGAGGACCCGCTGCACGTACAACGTCATCAGGAAGATCATCGCCGGTTCCATCGTGAAGATGACGAGCCCGGCGAAGTTGCCCCACTTCACCGTGGGCCGCTTGAGGATGCGCACGGGGGCGAGCGGCGCGGGGGAGCGCAGCTCGATCACCCAGAACGCGGCCAGCAGCACCGCGCCGACGACGGCCGAGGGCAGGTTCTCCTCGATGATCGCGTAGACCACGGCCAGGAGGCCGGCCGTCACGGTCACCGCCCCCGGCAGGTCCAGCTTGACCCGGCTGGGCCACCGGCTCTCGTTGATCAGGAACGGCGTGAGGACCAGGATGGCCACGGCGACGGGGACGTTGATGAAGAACGCCGCCCGCCAGCTCGTCACGCTGACGAGCGCGCCGCCGACCAGCGCGCCGACGGTGAAGCCGCCGGACAGCAGGGCGCCGTTCAGCCCGAGGACGCGGTCGCGGGTCGCGCCTTCCTCGAACATGGTCGTGAGCAGCGACAGCGCCGCCGGGATCGTCATCGCGGTGGCGAAGCCCTGGAGCACCCGCGCGGTCAGCAGCATCTCGGGGTTGACCGCGAAGCCGCCGAGCAGGGACGCCGCGGTCAGCAAGGCCATGGCGGCCAGGAACAGCCTGCGGCGGCCGAACAGGTCCGCCATCCGCCCGAACAGCAGCGTGAAGCCCGCCGCGGGCAACGCGTACGCGGAGATGATCCAGGGGAGCCCGTCGGAGCCGAGCCCGACGCCGGCTCCGGTCTCCGGCAGCGCGACGTTGAGGATGGAGAAGTCGACGGACAGCATGAATCCGGCGCCCAGCAGCACGAACAGGGTCAACCGCTGCCGGCTGCCGAACCGCGGCGGCGACGTTGTGGTGGTGGTCAAGACGGTTCCTTCTCTGCGAGGGCCCGGAGGTCGACGGTCGGCGCGCCGTCCGCGTGGCCGTGGCCAAGGGGGTCGCGAGCCGTTCTCCGGGCAGCGCGAACACACCCCGGAATCGGGGTGCGTTCGCGGGTTCGGTGGATTCGGCGCCGCCCGGCCGGTCGCGCCGGTGCGGGCTGGGGGAGAGGGGTGGTGCTAGCGCGACTCGCGCTCGGCGGCCTCGGCGAGGCGCTTGATGGTGGCCAGTCGGCGGTCCCAGTCGGCCGCGAGCGCGGCCATCCACCGGGCCGTCGCGTCCAGCGCCTCCGGCCTCACCGCGTACCGCACCTCGCGCCCGACCCGGCTGCCGGACACCAGCCCGGCGGCGTCGAGCACGGCCAGGTGCTTGACCACGGCCTGCCGTGAGACGGGGAGGCGTTCGGCGAGCGTCGTCGCGGTCGCCTCGCCCCGCGCGGCGAGCACGTCGAGCAGTTGCCGCCGGGTGGGGTCGGAGAGCGCGGCGAGGACGCCGTCGACGACGTCGACGGCGCCGCGACGTCCGTCCGTCACTCCGGCAGGTGTTCGGCGCGCTTCTTGAACGCGTCGATCACCTCGGGCCAGCCGCGGCGGTTGTCCTCCAGTGCCTTGTCGCGCAGGTCTTCCGGCGCGGCCAGCGACGCGAAGCCGCTCTCGACGACGCGGAGGCGCGTCTTGTCGCCTTCCGACGTCAACGTGAACTCGACCAGGGTGCTGTTGTCCGGCCGCAACTCCTGGCCGGGGAACGCGCTGGCCCACCGGTACGCGACGTACGTCGGCGGCTCCAGCTTCTCCACCTGCACGGGGAACTCGCCGTACTGGGAGTTCTTCGCCACCACCGACTCGCCTTCCTTCGCCACCGTCCCGGCCAGGGTCGCCTCGTCCGCGACCCAGAAGCCGGGCTGGGTCACCAGCGACCACACCCGCTCCAACGACGCCTCGATCAGGGTCTCACGTTCGATCCGGTCCGCGCTCATGCCTGGAACTCCTTCGGTGACGCCATCAGATGCAACCCCAGGGTTGCACATAGCCTGTCGAAGTGCAACCGCACAGTTGCACATGAGGTGGCTCCAGGGCTGGGATGATCGTGTGATGACGGCTGCCAGGCGCGCGCTGCACGAGAAGCTGTCGGGCTTCCTCGCCTCGCGCGACGACGACGAGCTGGTCGCGCTCCTCGACGCGGGACGGGCCGGTGACGTCGGCGTGGGCGGCGGCCCCGCGGTGCTCGACGTCGACGGCGTGCCGGTGTTCGCGAAGCGCGTCCCGCTGACCGACCTCGAACTGGCCCACCCGCGCTCCACCGCGAACCTCTTCGACCTGCCGGTGTTCTGCCAGTACGGCGTCGTCAGCCCCGGGTTCGGCGCGTGGCGCGAGCTGGCCGCGAACCTCGTCGTCACCGAAGGGGTTCTCGCCGGCGAGACGGGGTCGTTCCCGCTGCTGCACCACTGGCGGGTGCTGCCCGGACGCGCACCCGTCGCCGCCGAGCACGCCGACGTCGACGCGGTCGTGGCCGCGCTGGACGGCAGCCCGGCCGTGCGGGCGCGGCTCGAAGCCCTGGCCGCCGCGACGTCCAGCCTGGTGCTGTTCTCCGAGTACGTCCCGCTCCCGCTGGGGGACTGGCTCGCCGAGGACCCGGCGGGCAAGGCGGACGTGGTGGAGCGGCAGCTCGCGGAGATCGTGGCGTTCCTGCGCGGCCGCGAGCTGCTGCACCTGGACGGGCACTTCGGCAACCTCCGCTCGGACGGCGAGCGCATCCACCTCGTGGACTTCGGGCTGGCCACGTCGCCGCGGTTCGACCTGTCCGCCGCCGAACGCGACTTCGTGCGGCGCAACGCCGACCACGACGCCGGGTACGCGTCCATGCGCCTGGTCAACTGGCTGGTGACCGAGGTGTGCGGCGTGGAGGTCCCGGCCGTCGGCGGCCCGGTCGCCCGCAACGAGTTCGTGCGCCGGTGGGCGGCCGGTCACGTCGCGGACGGCGTGCCGCCGGGCGTGGCCGCCATCCTGACCCGGCACGCGCCCGCCGCGGCGGCGATGAACGACTTCTACTGGCGGCTGTTCGACGGCGACGTGGGCGCGGAGTTCCCGCGCTGGTGACCGCCTGCCCCGGTCGAGCGAGGTTCGCGTGGCGCGTTATCGGCGCGGCGACCCCGACGCCGTGAGCAGGAACGCGGGCGCCCACCAGTAGTCGTGCAGCCGGGTCACCTCGACGTCGGCGAACCCGGCCCGCTCGGCCTGCTCCGCCCACCGCGCGGCGGGCTGCTCCCACGTCGCCCGGATCGCGCCGGGCATGAGTTGGCCGGTCAGCACGGGCATCAGGAAGCCACGGGCCACGAGCGCGCGGTCGGCGCCGTACTCCGCGAGCCCGCGCTCGTAGGTCTCGGCGAGGCGACGCAGGTGCTCCGGTCCGCCGTGCGGCAGGTCCGGGACGTCGAACTCGACCACGGCGAGCGTGCCGACGTGCCCGACGAGGTCGGACAGCACGCCGTCGCGGACGTCGTGCGGCAGCGCGTGCAGCGCGAACGTCGACTGCGCCACGTCGAACGCGGTGTCGTCGGCCAGGGACGCGGCGAACGGCTCGACCCTGGTCGGCCGGGCGTCCACCTCGAAGCCGTCCAACGCGCGCACGGCCGCGTCCAGCAACGCCGCCGACGGCTCGACCAGGGTCACGGTCGAGCCGCCGTGGCCGGCGAGCGCGGGCCGGAGCAGCCGGCCGTCACCGCACCCGACGTCCAGCACGGTCGACGGCCGGACGCGGGCGTGCAGGGCGGCCAACGCCTCGCCGACGGCCCGGTAGAGGCCGACGTTGCCGCCGCCGTCGATGAACGCCTCGAACGCGGCCGGCTGGTCGTAGACGGACCCGCCCCGCTCCTCCGCCAGGTGCGCGGCCAGCGCCTCGGCCAGGGGCGATCCGCCGTCGCGGACCGCCGCCCCGGCCCGGTCGAGGTCTCCGGCGGCCACCGCGTCCAAGGCGTCCTCGATGTTCGTCGTCACGGCGACGAGCATGCCGAAGGCGGGTGCCGGCGGCTCACGCCCGCATGAGGATCAGGTCGCCGTGACCGCCGTAGCCGAGCACGGGCTCCGCGTACTGCGTGCCGTCGAACGTGATCAGCCACCACTCGCGGCCGACCGGCAGCAGCATCGGGTGCGGGATGTTGGTGCCGTACGGCGCGTCGAGGGTGCCGAGCTTGCGCATGGACATGTCGTAGACGGGGTACTGGCGGGCGTCGCCGTCGCTGGCGAACACGTGCCAGTCACGGCCGACGCGCTGGATGATCGTGCCCTCGGTCTGGTCGACCGCGTTGTCCGCGCCGACCAGGGCGAGCGATTCCGCGTAGTCGGCGCCGCGGGGCCCGATGGCGAGCGCCGGGTGGAAGACGAACGCGGGCTGCTGCGCCTCGCTCTCCACGAACGCGAGGTTCCAGCGGCCGTCGATGCGGGTGAGGGCGGGGTCCCACGAGCTGACGGCGGTCGGCAGCGCCAGCCGGGACGTCGGCAGGACGTGCACGCCGCTCAGCACGTTCGCCCTGGTCGTGGTGTGGCGGATGTGGACGCCGCGGAACGCGAAGTCGCCCCACGAGCTCATCAGCAGGATGAACCGGCCGGTGCGGTCGTCGTAGACGATCTGGCCGGCGTGGTCGCCGAGCACGACGCCGTCGCGTTCGAAGAACAGCACGGCGACCTGCTCCAACCGGCTCGGGTCGGCGAGGTCGATCGTCCACACCGCCCAGTGCGCCTGCTGGAAGAACCCGAGGCCGGCGTTGGTCATCGTCAGGTACAGCTTGCCGTCGCGGATGAACGGCCTGCCGTCGGCGTGCTGCACGACGTGCGGGTCGCGGACGCCCGCCTGGCCGAAGTACCCCGCCCGCACCCGGCCGAGGCGCACGTCGCCGTCCCGCCCGCCGTAGGCGTAGTCGAGGCCGCCCAGCACTGCGGGGACCCGCAGGTCGACGAGGGCGCGCACGCCGTCCCGCTCGGTCAGCACGGGCTGCCAGCCGGTGCCCGTGCCGGTGGTGTCGAGCAGGACGGTGACCGCGTTCTCGTTGACGACCACGGCGAACCGGAACGCGCCGGTCACCACGCGGACGTCGGCCGACTTCACCACGGTGGTGGCGCCGCCGGTGGCGACCTCGATGGTCGCCCGCCCGGTGGACGCGTCGAACGTGCCCAGCACGGAGGTGGCGTTGCCCGCCAGGCCCGCCACGACCACGCCGCCGGTGCCGGCCTGCTGCACCTCCACCAGCACCGACCCGAACGGCGCGCGCGGCCGCACGCCGGTGCGGACCAGCGTGCCGGCGGCGGCCGAGGGCGGGGTGACGGCGCTGTCGTACTGCACGAACCGCGGCGCGACCAGGTCGAACGGCCGGTACTTGTGCGACACCTCGAAGTGCAGGTCGAACGGCGTCACGGACGGTTGAGCCATCGCGGGCACGGTACCGAACGCGGTCGCCAGCCCTCCGATCGCGCCCGCCGCCCCCAGGTGCCGCAGCACCGTGCGCCGATCGAACTCCCGTGCCGCCATCGGACCTCCTCGGATCGAGCTCCTGCCGGTAACTGGTTCACCATGTGTTACAGGCAGTGGTGAGCAGGTGTCCAGGGGGCGCCCGAAGTCCGCGCCGCACGGGAACGATCCGGGAGCACGGCTCGTGGGGACGCGGCCGGAGCCGTGATCACACCGTCAGCACGACCTTGCCGCGCGCGTGGCCCGAGTCGCTGAGCCGATGCGCCTCGGCGGCCTCCACCAGCGGGAACGTGGCGGCCACGGTGGTGCGGAGCGTGCCCTGGGCGGCGAGGTCTGCCAGTTCGGCGAGGCGTTCGGCGGACCGCTGCTGCGGACCGGCGGCGAAGACGACCCCCAGTTCGTGGGCGGTGTTGTCGGCGATCGTGACGATCCGGTCGGTGCCGCCGCGCAGCGTGATCGAGTCCGGCAGCGCGCCCTTCCCCGCGACGTCGAACACGGCGTCCACGCCTTCGGGCGCCAAGGCCCGCACCCGCTCGACCAGGCCCTCCCCGTAGGTGGTGGGCGTGGCGCCGAGCGCGGCGACGTGCTCCTGGTTGCCGGGGCCGGCGGTGCCGATGACCCGCACGCCGGCGGCCACGGCCACCTGCACGGCGATCGACCCGACCGCGCCCGCGGCGCCGTGGACGAGCAGCGTCTCACCCGGCCGGACGTCGAGCAGGCCGAGCACGCGGTCCGCGGTCTCACCGGCCACGGGCAGCGTCACGGCGTGCTCCCACGACAGCCCTTCGGGCTTGCGGGCGACCGTGGTGGCCAACGCGTGCTCGGCGTAGGAGCCGGTGTCCGCGAAGCCGAACACCGGATCGCCCACGGCCACACCGGTGACGTCCGCGCCGACCGCGTCGACCACGCCGGCGACCTCCAGGCCGAGGATCGCGGGCAGCGGTGTGGGGAAGACGGCCTCCATCGCGCCCGAGCGGACCTTCCCGTCGAACGGGTTCACGCCCGCCGCGCGCACCGCCACCCGCACCTGGCCCGGTCCCGGCTCGGGGCGCGCCACGTCGGCCGGGCGTAGCTCCTCCGGTCCGCCGAACCGTTCCAGCACCACGGCTTTCATCCTGGTTCCTCCTCGATCGGGTGGGTGTGCCGGTGGGCGATCGCGTGCTCGACCGCGCCGGCGAGCCTGATGAACGTGTCGACCTCGGCCGGGTCGAGCCCGCGCACGGACGCGCGTTCGAGCGTGGACCACAGGTCGGTCAACGGCTCGCGCAGGGCGCGGCCCTCGTCGGTGAGCCACACGTGCAGCACCCGCCGGTCCCGCTCGCTCGGCTCGCGGGTCAGCAGGCCCGCGTCCTGCATGCGGCGCAACGACTTCGAGACGGTCGAGTGGTCCAGGCCGACGTGCTCCAGCAGCTCGGACTGCGTCTGGCCGTCCCGGTCGAACAACCGCATCAGCAGCAGTTCCTGGCCGGGGTGCAGGCCGAGGTCGCGCAGCAGCGCGGCGGCGAAGCCCCGGTGCGCCCGCGCCAGCGTGAAGATCGCGTAGCTCAGCCTGCCCGCGTCGGCCGTGCTCGGCTGGTCCACGGTCACCTCCGTTCTGTGGCTGGCCACATGACCGTACCACGATTGGTTGGCCAGCCACATGATTGTGCCGGCGCAGACGGACTACAGTCCGCCTCCATGAGCGACGAGCACGGCGGTGGCGCGCATCAGGACGTCGAGTTGGCGAGTCTGCGCGGACCCGCGCCGAAGGAGCGGGCCGACGCGGCGCGCAACCGGGCCAAGATCCTCGACGTGGCGGCCCGGCTCTTCTCCCGCCACGGCGTCGCCGCCGTGTCGATGGACCAGATCGCGGGCGAGGCGGGCGTGGGCAAGGGGACGTTGTTCCGCCGGTTCGGCGACAAGGCGGGCCTCGCGTCGGCACTCCTCGGCGTCCGCGAGGAAGACCTCCAGCGGTCCGTCCTCAGTGGACCGCCGCCGGTCGGGCCGGGCGCGCCGGCGGGGGAGAGGCTGGTCGCGTTCGTCACGGCGTACGCGCGGTTCCTGGAGGCGAACCTCGACCTGGTGCGGCTGTCGGAGACGGCGAGCCCCGGCGCGCGGTACCGCACGGGCGCCTACCGGTTCTGGCGGCTGCACCTGCGCATCCTGCTGGCGGAGGCGCGGCCGGACCTCGACGCGGACTTCTTCGCGCACGCGCTGCTCGCCCCGCTGGCCGCCGACCTGCGGCACGCGACGGGCGAGGAGTTCTCCGCCGATCGGTTCGCCGACGACGTCGGCCGCCTGGCCCGCCTGGTGCTGACCGGCGCGTGACGGGGCGCACGACGGGCCGCCCGACACAAACGGACTGCAGTCCGCTACAGTGGTCGTTATCCGGACCGCAGTCCGGTTGATCGCGCCCTGATGGAGGACCGCATGACCACCCTGCTGCACATCTCCGCGTCACCCCGCGGCGAGGCGTCGGAGTCGCTGGCGATCGCCCGCACGTTCCTCGACGCCTACCGCGCCGCGCACCCCGACCACCACGTCGACGCGTTCGACCTGTGGGACGGCACGCTGCCCGAGTTCGGCCCCGACGCGACCGCGGCCAAGATGGCGGTGTTCGCGGGCCAGGAGCCGTCGGGCGCCGCCGCCCGCGCGTGGGACGCCGTCGTGCGGACGTTCGAGCGGTTCGCCGCCGCCGACGCGTACCTGTTCAGCGTGCCCATGTGGAACACCGGCGTGCCGTACGTCCTCAAGCAGTTCATCGACGTGGTGAGCCAGCCCGGCATGGTGTTCGGGTTCGACCCCGAGCACGGCTACCGCGGCCTGCTCACCGGCCGGAAGGCCGCGGTCGTCTACACCAGCGCCGTGTACGGGGACGGCGTCCCGCCCGCGTTCGGCACGGACTTCCAGCGGCCGTTCTTCAACGGCTGGCTGCGCTGGGCCGGGATCACCGACATCACCGAGGTCGAGTTCCGCCCCAACCTCGTGACGCCCGACGCCGAGCAGGCGCGCGAGCAGGCGCACGAGGACGCGGCGACCGCGGCCAAGGCGTTCTGACCCCGGTCGGGCCGCCGCTCAGCCGGTCGTGCGGTCCTCGGGCCGCAGCGTCGCCACCAACTCGCCGCGGCTGCGCGCGCCGACCTTGCCGAACACCGACTTCAGGTGGTCCTGCACGGTGTGCGCGGAGATCGCGAGCCGGACCGCGATGTCCGAAGTGGACCGTCCCGCGATGACCTCGTGGCACACCTCGCGCTCGCGGGCGGTCAGGCCGTAGGCGGCGAACAGCAGGCCGAGCAGGTCGTCGGCGGACGCCCGTTCCACGGTCACCACCGTCTCGGCGTCGTCCTCGCCGATCAACCGGCCCGCCCGCACGACGACCCAGCCGCCGGACGCGTCGCGCACCCTCGCCCGGAACGTGCCGGACGCGGCGGACCGCGCGCCGACCGCCACGGCCCGCACCAGCACCGCGAACCGGCCGGGCGCGATCTCGTCGAACTCCTCCTGCCACGCCCGGGCGGCGGCAGTGGCGGCACGCGGCGTGCCGTCGCCGCCGACCACGACGATCGCCGGGTCCCCGCCGCCCCGGTGCCGCCCGCACCGGGCGGCGAGCCTGGTCGCGGTGGCGATCGCGGGCGCGACGGAGGCGACGAACTCGCTCTCCCGGTCGGTGAACTCGCCGCGCCGCACCATGCCCGCCGCGCCCCAGCACGTGCCGTCCGCCCGGAACACGGCGCGCAGCTCGTGGCGCAGGCCCAGCGGGCGCCACACCTCGTTGAGCCGGCCGCAGCGGGCGGCGTCCCGGCCCGGCGCGTCGGACAGCCGCGCCACCGACCCCGGGCGGCGGGCCAGCTCGGCGAACGTGTGCGGCTCCGCGCCGCCGTACTCGAAGGTGGCCAGCAAGGGCTCGTACCGGGGCGGGATGCGGGTCGCGCCGCTGGTCATCGAGCTGATCACGGCGGTGTCCGGGTCCAGCGACGCCCAGCACACCAGGTCCGCGGGCACGACCCGCCCGACCACGTCGATGGCGGCCCGGTGCAGCTCGGCGAGCCCCAGGCCCGCCGTCGCGAGGGCGGCGACGTCGCGTCGCGCGGCGAGCGCCCGACCTTCCCACATGGTCGGAGTATGCGCCGCCGGCCGGAGGACCGGCATCCCACATTTCCGGGATGGGGCGCGGTGCCCCGCGGTTCCTACCGTCGACCCGTGAAGACACACCTCAGCACCGCGGGCGACGGCTTCGAGCTGACCTCGCCCGACGCGAAGATCGTGGTCAAGGTGGACGCCGCGCACACCGACGGCGCCTACGAGCTGTTCGAGGTCGACGCGCCGCGCGGCCCCGCCGTGCCGCCGCACACCACGCCGTGGGCCGTGGCGTTCTACGTGCTGCACGGCCGGATGGCGGTGTTCGTCGACGGCGAGGTCCACGACGTGGGCCCGGGTTCGTCGATCGCCATCCCGCCGGGCGCGTCGCACACGTTCGCCGTGCACTCGCCGTCGGTGAGGTTCCTGGCGGTGAGCCCGACCGACGCGATGGGCCGGTTCTTCCGCGACGTCGACCGGACCGTGCCCGCCGACCTGCCGATCGCCGAGGCGGCCCCGTTGCTGCGCGACGTGGTCGCGCGGCACGGCGTCACCGTGGGGGAGTGGTCGTCGTGAACGCCGTCGCGCAGGTGGCCGCCGGCCTGGCCGCGTCGCTGCACGTGCTCGTGTTCGTCTGGGAGACGGTCCTGTTCACCAAGCCCGGTGTGCACTGGGGCGTGTTCAAGGTCCCGACCGAGGACGTGCCGCCCGTGCGGCTGTGGTCGTTCAACGTCGGCCTGTACAACCTGTTCCTCGGCGCGGGGACGGTCATCGGCCTCGTCGCGCTCAACACGGGGGACGAGGCCGTCGGCCGCGCGCTGGTGTTCTACACGTGCGGGTTCATGGTGCTGGCGGGCATCGGCCTCGGCGTGTCGGACCGGATGGCGCTGAGCCGCCCCAAGGGCGCCGGGGTCGTCGGCACGATCTCGCAGATCACACCGGCTCTCGTCGCGATCGTCGCCCTGGCGCTGGCCTGATCGGGCACGATCGCCACCGTGGCAGACCCGCACCTCCGCACGGCCACCGCCGACGACGACCCGGAACGCCTCTTCGACCTGCTGTGGGCCCTGGCCCCCGACGACGACCGCCCGCCGGCCGACCGCCTGGCCGCCGCGTGGCGGGAGATCGTCGCGCAGGCGGGCCGGCGCGTGTTCCTGGCCGAGCGCGACGGCGAGCTGGTCGGCGCGGTCGACACCGTCGTGCTGCCGAACCTGACCCGCGGCGCGCGGCCGTTCATGCTGGTGGAGAACGTGGTCGTGCGGCCGGGGGACCGGCGGGGCGGTGTCGGCTCGGCGTTGTTCCGGGCCGCGCTGGGCTGGGCGCGGGAGCGCGGCTGCTACAAGGTCCAGCTGCTGTCCAACGACCGGCGGGCCGACGCGCACCTCTTCTACGAGCGGCACGGGTTCGCCGCCACCGCCAAGGGCTACCGCCGCTACCTGTGACCGCCGTCGTCGGGGCGGGCGGCGCACGCGCCGGTCGGCTGCCGCGTCGCGCGGTCCGGGGCCGAGGCCATCCGGACGATCAGCGGCGACCGAGTGTCGGTTAGCCTTACCTAAACTTCGGGAGGTGTGGGTGTCGCGCGAAGCGGTCCGGGGGATCGGGATGCTCGTGTCGATCGCGGTGCTGGGCCTGGTCGTGCTGCTCAGCCTGTGGATCGGCACCAAGAGCATCCCGTTCGCCGACACGTTCTCCCTCCTGCTCGCCGACGACGGCACGGGCGACGCGGCGATCGTGCGCGCCGTCCGCGTGCCCCGCGCGGTCCTCGGCCTGCTGGTGGGCGCGGCGCTCGGGTTGTCCGGCGCGGTGATGCAGGCGCTGACCCGCAACCCGCTGGCCGATCCCGGCCTGCTCGGCGTGAACATGGGCGCGGCGGCGGCGATCGTGTCCGCCATCGCGTTCTTCGGCATCACCAGCCCCACCGGGTACGTCTGGTTCGCGCTCGCGGGCGCGGCGGGCACGGCCACCGTCGTCTACGTGCTCGGCGCGGCCGGCCGGGGCACGCCCACGCCGGACCGGCTGGTGCTCAGCGGCGCGGCCCTGACCGCCGTCCTGTACGCCTACGTCTCCGCGATCCTGCTGCTGTTCACGCACACCTTCGACGCGTTCCGGTTCTGGAACGTCGGCTCGCTCGCGGGCCGCGACCTGGAACTGGTCGGCCAGGTCGCGCCGTTCGTGCTGCCCGGCATCCTGATCTCGTTCCTGCTCGCGCGGAGCCTGAACGTGCTGGCGCTCGGCGACCACACCGGCAAGGCGCTCGGCGCCAACGTCAACCGCACGCGGGCGTTCGGCGTGCTCGCCGTGACGCTCATGGCGGGCGCCTCGACGGCCGCCGCCGGGCCGATCGCGTTCGTCGGCCTCACCGTGCCGCACGTGGCCCGCATGATCGGCGGCACGGACCAGCGCTGGGTGCTCGCGTACTCGGCGGTGCTGTCGCCGATCCTGCTGCTCGGCTCGGACATCGTCGGCCGCGTCGTCGTCGCGCCGCAGGAGATGGAGGTCGGCATCATCACCGCGTTCATCGGCGCGCCCGTGTTCATCGCGCTGTGCCGCCGCCGGAAGCTGGCGACGCTGTGAGGACCGTCCGCACCCGCGCCGTGTCCCTCCGGTTCAGCGACCGCGCGCTCCTCGTCGGCACGGCCCTCGCGGCGCTGACGGTCGTCGCGGCGGTCGCCACCATGGTCACCGGCGACTTCCCGCTGACCGTCGGCGAGGTGCTGGCCACGTTCCTCGGCCAGGGCGACGGCTACGCCGACTTCGTCGTCTTCACCCTGCGCCTGCCGCGCCTGATCACCGCGGTGCTGGTCGGCGCGGCGCTCGCGCTCAGCGGCGCGATCCTGCAGAGCCTGTCCCGCAACCCGCTGGCCAGCCCGGACATCATCGGCTTCACCCAGGGCGCGGCCACCGGCGCGATCGCGGTGATCGTGCTGGCCCAGGGCAGCATGGTCGCCACCGCGATCGGCGCGACCACCACGGGCCTGATCACGTCCGCCGCCGTCTACCTGCTCGCGTTCAAGCAGGGCGTGCAGGGCTTCCGGCTGGTGCTCATCGGCATCGGCGTGAGCGCGATGATGCTGGCGGTCAACTCCTACCTGCTCACCCGCGCGTCGCTGGAGAGCGCGCTGGCCGCGCAGACGTGGCTGGTCGGCGGCCTGAACAACCGGGGCTGGGACCAGGCCGAGGTCGTCGCCCAGGCGCTCGTGGTGCTGCTGCCGTGCGCGCTGGTCCTGGGCCGCCGCCTCGCGCTGCTGGAGATGGGCGACAGCACGGCGACCGGCCTGGGCGTGAACGCCGAGCGCACCCGGCTGGCGCTGCTCGCGGTGAGCGTCGGCCTGGCCGCCGTGGCGACCGCCGCCGCCGGGCCGATCACGTTCGTGGCGCTGGCCGCGCCGCAGCTGGCCCGCCGGCTCACCGGGGCGTCCGGCCCCGGCCTGGCGGCGTCCGCGCTCCTGGGCGGGCTGCTGCTGGTCGTCAGCGACTTCGCGGTGCAACGGCTGTTCCCGGCGACCCCACTGCCGGTCGGCATCGCGACCGGCGCGATCGGCGGGCTCTACCTGGTCTGGCTGCTGGCCAGTGAGTGGAGGAAGGGGAGCGCGACATGACGGTGCCCGAGGCGGGACCGGGGACGGCGCGGCTGCGCGGTGCGGAGCTGACCCTGTCCTACGACGAGCGGGTCGTGGTGTCCGGGCTGGACGTGGAGATCCCGGACGGCTCGTTCACCGTCATCGTGGGCCCCAACGCGTGCGGCAAGTCGACCGTGCTCAAGGCGCTGGCGCGGATGCTGAAGCCACGCGCGGGCTCGGTGTACCTGGACGGCGCGGCGATCTCGTCGTACCGCTCGAAGGAGGTCGCCCGCAGGCTCGGCCTGCTGCCGCAGTCGTCGCTCGCGCCCGGCGGCATCACCGTCGGCGAGCTCGTGGCCCGCGGCCGGTACCCGCACCAGCGGTTGCTGCGGCAGTGGTCCGCCGACGACGAGGCGGCGACCGACGAGGCGATGCGGATGACCGGCGTGCACGACCTGGCCGACCGGCTGGTCGACGAGCTGTCCGGCGGGCAGCGGCAGCGGGTGTGGCTCGCCATGGTGCTCGCGCAGGACACGTCGATCCTGCTGCTGGACGAGCCCACGACGTTCCTGGACATCGCGCACCAGGTCGAGGTGCTGGACCTGTGCGCGAACCTGCACGAGACCGGCAACCACACGCTGGTCGCCGTGCTGCACGACCTGAACCAGGCGTGCCGCTACGCCACCCACCTGATCGCGATGAAACCCGGCGTCGGCGTGGTGGCGCAGGGCCACCCGGCGGACATCGTGACGGCGGAGCTGGTCGAGGACGTGTTCGGCCTGCCCTGCCGCGTGATCGCCGACCCGGAGACCGAGACGCCGCTGATCGTGCCGCTGCGCCGGCAGCGCGTCACAGCCGCCACCTGACCCGGCCGGGCGGCTCGGGGACCAGCTCGGTGGCGAACGCGGCGGCGATGTCCTCGACCTGCCACGACTCGCTCGTCAGCACCGGCTGCTTCACCGCGTGCTGCGCGATGAGGTGCAGCTTGTCGGGCAGGAACCGCACCAGCTGGCCGGTCACGTCGCGGGAGAGGTCGCTGAGCAGGTAGGTCACCAGCGGCGCCATCTTGTCGGCCGTCTGGTCGCGCGAGCTGATCTGCTCGGCCCGCGGGTCGGAGCCCATCATCGGCGTCCACGCCAGCGGCGCCACGCCGTTGACCCGCACGCCCCGCGCCGCGAGCGCGCCGGCCCACGACAGCGTCACCGACGCGACCGCGCCCTTGGACGCCGAGTAGGCGGCGGCGTCGGCCCGGCCCAGCATCGCGCCGGACACGACGTTCACGATCGAGCCGCCGCGCATGACCTTCGCCGCCGCCGTGCCGCAGTAGAGCGTGCCCAGCACGTTCACCTCGACCACCGAGCGCAGCACGTCCGGCTCGTCGTCCCAGGGGTCGGCGAAGTGCGTGATGCCCGCGTTGTTCACCAAGCCGTCCACCTGCCCGAACAACGACCCGCACAGGTCCACGAGCGCCGCCGCGACCGCCGGGTCCGCCACCGAACCGGTGTGCGCCACCGCCCGGCCGCCGGCGGCCTCGATCGCGGCGGCCACCTCCGGCGCGCCCTCGACGTCGTTCACGACGACGCGCGCGCCCTCGGCCGCCGCGTGGCGCGCGTACGCCTCGCCCAGCCCGCGGCCCGCGCCGGTCACGATCACGGCCTTGCCGTCCAGCACGCCCATCGCGCAAGCCCTCCGTGTGGTGCGGGTCCAGTCGGTGCCGGGTCCAGTCGGTGCGGGTCGCGGTCAGCCGGTCCGGCCGAGGTAGCCGTTCCGGGCGTCGTCCGCCCGCAGCCGGTCGACCTCGGCCCGTTCCAGAGCGGCCACGACGACCCGCGGGCCCGTCCCGGCCTCGGCGATCCGCCGGCCGTCCGGGTGCCACACCCCGCTGCCGCCGCACGAACGCCAGCCGGGGCCCGCGCCCGCCAGGTTCGCGACCAACGCGTACATCCGGTGGTCCATCGCGCGGGCGGCCGGGTGGACGTCGAGCCGCCGCTCCTGCCCCTCGGTGTACAACGCGGACACGGCGTAGACGTCGGCGCCGCGCTCGGCCGCCTCGCGGGCGTGCTCGGGCACGGCGGCGTCGTAGCAGACCGCGAGCGCGACCCGCCAGCCGTCGACCGCCAGCGGCGGCGCGGACGCGCCCGGCTCGAACAGGTCGCGCTCGGCCCGGTGCAGGTAGCGCTTGCCGACCACGTCGACCGCGCCGTCCGGCGACAGCGCCACCGATGCCAGCAGCCGCCCGCCGTCCGGCGCGAGCCACGGCGCGCCGACCACGGTGGTGACGCCGCGCGCCCGGCTCGCCTCGCGGACGACGTCCAGCCGGGGGTCCTCGGCGGTGACCCAGGACGCCCGCTCGTCGAGCCGGGCGAGGTCGTAGCCGGTCAGCGACAACTGGGGGAACAGCAACAACCGCGCGCCGTCGTCCGCCGCCGCGGCGACCAGCTGGGCCGCGCGGCGCGCGTTCTCGGCGACGTCACCGGGGACGGGCGCGTGCTGCGCGACCGCGACCACCAACCTGTCCGATTCCACGCGGGGGATCATCGCACGCCGAGTGGCGGCGCGGAGTTGTTACCGACAAAAGCGCGGAGAAATGTGGTACACATGAAGGTTGACATCGCCGATGAATGGCGGAGATAAGACAGGTTCAGTGTATCACAGGGGGCAAGCGTGACAACCGGGGAATTGTCCGTCGAACGTGCTCGGATCGCGTTCCTGCACGACCGGCTCGACCGCGAACGGGCCGCCGCCCAGGCCGCGCTGGACGCCGCCCTGCGCGACGGCCACGAACCGCGCTGGCACCGGGAAGTGGCCGTGCGGACACTGTCCGAGCAGGTCAGCCGCCTGAAGGTGGCGGACGGGGGCTTGTGCTTCGGCCGCATCGACACGGCGGACGGGCGGGTCTACGTCGGCCGGGTCGGTTTGTTCGACACCGAGCACGACTACGAGCCGTTGTTGACGGACTGGCGCGCGCCGGCGGCCCGGCCGTTCTACACGGCGACCGCCGCGAACCCGGAGGGGGTGACGCTCCGGCGCCATTTCCACACCCGGGGCCGGCGCCTGGAGAGCTTCCACGACGACGAACTCCAGCTCACCTCGAAAGCGCTCCTGGCGGCATTGGAGGCACCGCGGTCCAAGACGATGCGGGACATCGTCTCCACGATCCAGGCCGAGCAGGACGAGGTGATCCGCCTGCCGCACCGGGGCGTGCTGGTGATCGAGGGCGGACCGGGCACGGGCAAGACGGCCGTGGCCCTGCACCGCGTCGCGTACCTGCTGTACGCGCAGCGCGAGCGGCTGTCCCGCCACGGCGTCCTGGTGGTCGGCCCGAACCCCGGTTTCCTGCGGTACATCGGCGAGGTGCTGCCGTCGCTCGGCGAGACCGACGTCGTGTTCGCCACGCCGGGCGAGCTGTTCCCCGGCGTCCGCACCGACCGCGAGGACACGCCGGAACTCCAATCCCTCAAGGGAGGCCTGGCCGCCGTCGACCTGGTCCGCGAGGCCGTCGCCGACCGGCAGGAGCTGCCCGTCGACCCGATCCCGGTCGAGCTGGAGGACGTCACCGTGCCGCTCACCGCGGAGATCGCCGCCGCGGCGCGGGACCGCGCGCGCCAGGCCGGGCTGCGCCACAACGAGGCCCAGCCGGTGTTCCACCGGGCACTGGTCGACGCGCTGGTCGCGCCCGCGTTGGAGCTGATCGGCGAGGACTGGCCCGAGCTGGCCGCCGACGTGCGCCGCGAGCTGTCCGGCAACGCCGACGTGCGCGCGGCGGTCGCCGAGCTGTGGCCGGTGCTGACCCCGCGGACGCTGCTGGCGGACCTGTACGCGGGCCGGTGCTTCGCGCTCGGCTACCCGGAGCTGCACCGCGACGACCCGCGCGCGTGGACGGTCTCCGACGTGCCGCTGCTGGACGAGGCCGCCGAGCTGCTGGGCACGACCGGCGAGGCGGAGCGGCGGGCGGAGGAGGAACGCCGGCGCGCCGTCGAGTACGCGCAGGGCGTGCTGCACGTCATCGACACCGACCAGGCCATGTACGAGGAGGAGCTGCGGGCCGTCGACCTGGTGGACGCGGAGTGGCTGGCCGACCGCCACACCGCCGTCGACCACCGGGTGCTCGCCGAGCGGGCCGCCGCCGACCGGGAGTGGACCTACGGGCACGTCGTGGTGGACGAGGCGCAGGAGCTCTCGCCGATGGACTGGCGGGTGCTGGCGCGGCGCAGCCCGAACCGCTCGATGACCGTCGTCGGCGACCTGGCGCAGCGGCAGGCGGAGGCGGGGGCGCGCGACTGGGCGGCGGTGCTCGGCCCGCTCGCGCGCGACCGGTGGGCGTACCGCCGGCTGACGGTCAACTACCGCACGCCCGCCGGGATCATGGCCTACGCCGCCGCGGCGCTGGCCGAGGTCGACCCGACCGCCGTCGTGCCGACGTCCGTGCGGCAGGGGGAGCCGCCGCTGGAGGTCACCGGCGCGGACCCGGAGTCGTTCCGGCCGGCCACCGGCACGTTCGCGGTGATCGGCCCGCACGGACCGCTCACACCGCGTGCCGCCAAGGGGTTGGAGTTCGACACGGTCGTGGTGGTCGACCCCGAACGGATGACCCCGGCGGAGCGGTACGTGGCCCTGACCCGCGCCACGCGACGGCTGGTCGTCCTGCGCACCTGACGCCTCCCCGCCGCTTGTCGTGCGGACGGCCGGCGCCCGCCCTACGGTGAGTCGCGGGAGGTTGTCCATGGACGATCGGTGGGAGTACCTGTCGGTGCTCGTCGGCTGCCTGGTCCTCACCGCACCGCTGGAGTACCTGGGCGCCGGCGTGTACCGGCGGTTCGACGCGGTGGTCCGCGCGGTGTTCCCGGTGCTCGTCGTCTTCGGCGCATGGGACCTCGTGGCGATCGCGCGGGGGCACTGGACGTTCAGCGAGCGGTTCACCCTGGGGCTCGTGCTGCCCGGCGGCATGCCCGTGGAGGAGGCGTTGTTCTTCCTGGTGATCCCGTTGTGCGCGCTGCTGACGTACGAGGCGGTGCGCGCCCTGGTGGCGGCCCGGTCGGAGGACGCGCGGTGGGTCCGGAATACCTGATCGCGGCCGTGGTGTCGGTGGTCCTCACGGTCGCGCTGGAACTCGGCCTGCTGCGCACCGGCCTGTTCCGCCGCCCCGCCTACTGGCTGACGCTGGCGATCGTCTTCGCGTTCCAGGTGCCGGTCGACGGCTGGCTGACCAAGCTGAGCGCGCCCGTCGTCCACTACGCGCCCGCGGCGATCAGCGGGGTGCGGGTGCCGTGGGACATCCCGGTCGAGGACTTCCTCTTCGGCTTCTCCCTGATCACCCTGACCCTGCTGCTGTGGGAACGGGCCCGCACCCGGAAGGCGGTCTGATGGCGAGGTTGGCGGTGGAGGCGGTGCCCGACGCGTTCGACGTGGCGGCGCCCGGCTACGACCTGCTGGTCGGCGCGAACCCCGGCTACCACCGGGAACTCCGCCGGTCGGCCACCGCCCTCGCCCTCCCGGACGACGGCGCCGGACGACGGCTGCTCGACCTGGGGTGCGGCACGGGCGCGTCCACGGCGGCGGTGCTGGCGGTGGCCCCGCGGGCGGAGATCGTCGGCGTGGACGCGTCACGGGGGATGCTCGACCAGGCCCGGCGCAAGGCGTGGCCGGAGAACGTGTCGTTCGTGCACGCCAGGGTGGAGGACCTCGTGGCCGAGGGGCCGTTCGACGGGATCTTCGCCGCCTACCTGATCCGCAACCTCGGCGACCCCGACCCGGTGCTCGCCACCGTCCGCGGGCTGCTCGAACCCGGCGGCCGGTTCGTGGCGCACGAGTACTCGGTGCGCGACTCGCCGCTCGCCGCCGCGCTGTGGACGGCCGTGTGCTGGACGGTGATCATCCCGGGTGGCGTGGTGGTGACCGGGTCGCCGAAGCTCTACACCTACCTGTGGCGCAGCGTGCTGGCCTTCGACGGCGCCCGCGCGTTGCGGGGTCGGTTGCGCCGCAACGGGTTCCGCCGCGTCCGCGTCCTGCCCGCCGCCGGGTGGCAGCGGGGGATCGTGCACACGTTCGTGGGGTGCGCGTGAGGCGCGACCGGAAGGCCGTGCGCACGCCGGGGCCGGTCGGCCGCCCCACCTGCGACCGGGACGTGGTCGTCGTCGGCGGCGGGATCGCCGGGCTGGCCGCCGCCACCGTCCTGGCCGAGCGCGGCGCGCGGGTCGTGCTGTGCGAGCGCGAGGACCACCTCGGCGGACGCGTCGGTGGCTGGGGGACCACCCTGGCCGACGGCAGCCGGGCCACGATGACCAGGGGCTTCCACGCGTTCTTCCGGCAGTACTACAACCTGCGGTCGCTGCTCGCCCGGATCGACCCGGACGGCGCGGCGCTGACCGGGCTGCCGGACTACCCGCTGTGGCACGCGGGCGGTCACCGCGAGGGCTTCGCCGGGCTGCCGCGCTCGGCGCCGTGGAACGCGGCCGCGTTCCTGGCGCGCAGCCCCGCGTTCGAGTGGCGCGACCTGGCGTCCGTGGACACGCGGGCCGCCCTGCCGCTGCTGGACGTGTCCGTGCCCCGCACGTACGAGGAGCTGGACTGGCTGGACGCCGCCGGGTACCTCGACCGGGTCCGGTTCCCGCGCGCCGCGCACGCGCTGGCGTTCGAGGTGTTCTCGCGCAGCTTCTTCGCCCACCCCGGCCGGATGTCCGCCGCCGAGCTCGCGACCATGTTCCACATCTACTTCCTCGGGTCCAGCGAGGGCCTGCTGTTCGACGTGGCCGCCGACCCGTTCCCCGTGGCGTTGTGGGAGCCGCTGGCCCGCTACCTGACCGCCCGGAACGCCACCATCCGCACCGGCGCGCCGGTGCTGCGCGTCGACCGGGGCGAGCGGTTCACCGTGCACCTGCCGGACGCGGTGCTGGAGGCGGACGCCGTGGTCCTCGCGCTGGACGTCGCCGGCCTGCGCCGGGTCGTCGCCGACTCGGGGTTGGGCACGGCCGCGTGGCGGGAGGACATCGGGGGCCTGGAGACCGCGCCGCCGTTCCTGGTGTCCCGCTACTGGCTGGACCGCCCGGTCCGCCCCGACCGGCCCGGTTTCCTCGGCACCACCGGCTACGACCTGCTGGACAACGTCTCCGTGCTCGACCGCTACGAGCGCGAGGCCCGCGAGTGGGCCGCCCGCACCGGCGGCTCGGTGGTCGAGCTGCACGGGTACGCGCTCCCGGCCGACGTGGACCCGGACGCCGCGCGGACCCGGCTGCTCGACCAGCTGCGCGTCGTCTACCCGGAGACCCGGGACGCGCGGGTCGTGGACTCGCGGCACGAGCTGCGGGCGGACTGCCCGCTGTTCCCGCCGGGCGGGTTCGCCCGACGCCCCACCGTGCGGACCCCGGTGGACGGCCTGGTGCTGGCGGGCGACCTGGTGCGGGTCGACCTGCCGGTCGCGTTGATGGAACGCGCCGCCACCACCGGGTTCGCCGCCGCCAACCACCTGCTGGCCGGCTGGGGCGTGGCGGGCGTCGACCTGTGGACCGTGCCGACCGCCGGGCGCGGTCCCGTGCTGCGGGCCCTGGCGCGCCGGTTCGGCCGCAACCCCTACGTCGACCGGCCGGTGGCGCGCAGCGCGTAGCGGCGCTCGGCGTACGCCAGGTCGTCCCGCCACAGGCGTGCGGCGGCCCACCTCATCAGCGGTCGCAGCGCGGGTGCGGCCGGGCGGGCCAGGGCGAAGCCGCGCCGGTCGGAGTGGGCGATGGTCGCCTCGATGACCGCGGTGCGCGCCGGTGACGTCGTCAACGGCGTCGCGTGGGTCTCCACCACGCTGCCCTCGCCCTCGCCGTCCACGATGCGCATCACGACCGTGCGCGCCTCGGGGCACCTGAACTCGGCGGTCACCGGGACGCCGATCCGGCCGGCGACCTTGAACGTCACCTCGACCACGAACCGGTCGTCCTCCTCCGTGGGCGTGCCGCGCACGGCCAGGTTGGCGAACGAGTACGGGTGGAACCACGCGCCGTGCCACGGGTCCAGCCGGTTCGCCACGACGTCCTCGGGTTCGCAGCGGCCGACGGCGGTCGCCACCGCGTCGACGCCGCCGGCGGGGCGGGCGGGCAGGACCGGCTCGGGCAGCGGTTCCTCGCCGCCGACGTCGTCCAGCCGCACCCACACCAGCACGCCGTCGTCGTGCGCGGGGTACGGGTTCCACGTGCCGAACCGGCGCGAGCCGAGCGCCAGACCGTGCCAGCGGCACACCAGCTCGCCGCGGTGCACGGCGGCGTCGCACAGCGGCGCGCCCATGTGCGGGCACGCGCCGTCACCGGCCGACACCGCGCCGTCGGGCCCGCGCCACACCACCACCTCGCGGCCGCCGATCACCCGTCCGAACGGGCGGGACGACGTGACCTCGCGGCCGGCCGCGACCACGAACCAGTTGCCGGACGGGCGCGCCGAGGCCCGCTTGACCGCCGCCTCGATCAGCGCCGGCTGCGCCTCCCGCCACGTCGGCTCCTGCTCGGGCCAGGGCTTGGCGGTGAACCGGCGCAACGGGATGCGCATCGACGACCTCCACCTGTGGACACCGTCACCCAGGGTGACAGCCCACCCCGGGTGTCGCCACCGGACCGGTCCCGGCGGACGTCGGCGTGCAGGGTCAGCCGGTCGTCGGCGGTCCCGGGGTGGGCGGCATCGGCGGCTCGGGACCCGGCGGCTCGGGCACCGGGTCGGGGACGGGCACGGGGCGGGGCGAGGGCGGTTGCGGTTGGACCATGACGTACCTCCTCCTCGGCGTGGGCTACCCAGGACGGGACGTGGGCATTCGGAGACCGGGTTCGCCCACCTCAGCGGCCCGGTCGGGCCGGAACCCGTGCCGGATCACGGCGCCGCCCGGTCACGCTGCCCGGCCACGCTGCCCGGTCACGGCCTCAGCTTGGGCAGGACCTCCCGGCCGAACAGCCGGATCGTGTCGAGCACCGCCTCGTGCGGCAGGCCGCCGATGTCCACCATGACCAGCTGCGCGTCCAGGCCCAGCAGCTCGGTCAGCCCGTTGAGCCGCTCGGTCACCTCCGCCGGGTCGCCGCACACGGCCGCGCCCTCCATCAACGCGTCGACGTCCACGTCGCCGTCGCCGCGCCACGGGTCGGCGAACTCGGCGTACGCGGCGAGGTGGGGCCGCCACGTGACCCGCGCCTCGGCGGCCGTGGGCGCGACGAACACGTGGCTGGGCAGCGCGACCCGTCCACCGCCGCCCATGGCGGTGCGGTAGCGCTCCACCACCTCCCGGTGCGTGCCCGGGTCGCGCAGGGTGCTGGGCAGCATCAGCGGCAGGTCGAGCTCGACGGCCAGGTCGGCCGACACCGCCGAGCCGCTGCCGATCCACACCAGCGGACGGGGCCGCTGCACGGGCCGGGGCGTCGTGGTCACGTCCACGAGCGGGCTGCGGTAGCGGCCTTCCCACGTCACGTGCGGCTCTTCCAGCAGGCGCAGCAGGAGGCGCAGGTTCTCGTCGAACCGGGCCCGCAGGTCGTCCTGCACGCCGAACGCCGCGTCCGTGCGCTGCGACACCCCGCGCGCCACGATCAGCTCCGCCCGCCCGCGGGACAGTACGTCGAGCGTCGCCAGCTCCTCCGCCACCCGCACCGGGTCGTGGTGCGCCAGCAGCGTCACGCCGGTGGACAGCCGCAGGGTCGACGTCCTCGCCGCGATCGTGGCCAGCAGCAGTTCCGGCGCGGACACGATGTAGCGGGTGAAGTGGTGCTCGCCGATCGCCACCCCGGTGAAGCCCGACTCCTCGGCCACGACCGCCTGCTCCACGACGGCCCGCAGCCGCTCCGCCTCGCTCACCGAGTGACCGGTGCGCGGGTCGGGCAGGTGGTCGCCCAGGATCAGCAGGTACACGTCCATCGGACAATCTTGCACCGCGCGACTACCGTGGCACGCGCACGCCTCGGGCCGGAGTTCGGCCCACGTCCCGACAGGAGCCGCCGTGACCGACGTGTCCGTGTCCGACAACCCGGACGAGTCCCGCTTCGAAGTGCGCCTCGACGGCGAGCTGGGCGGCTTCGCCGAGTACGTGCTGGCCGGCGACGTGGTGACGTTCACCCACACCGAGGTCGCGATCGAGGGCAAGGGCCTGGGCAGCAAGCTCGTCAGGCACGCGCTGGAGGACGTCAAGGCGCGCGGGCTGGCGGTCGTGCCGCAGTGCCCGTTCGTGCGCGCCTACCTGGAGAAGCACCCCGAGCTGGCCGAGGTTACCGGCAAGTAGTATCCGGGGATGGAGTGGACCGAACCCGGAGTCTTCGAGGTCGCGCCCGGTGTCAACCGGATCCCGCTGCCCCTGCCCAACGACGGCCTGCACACCGTCAACGCCTACGCGCTCGACGACGGCGACGGCCTGGTCCTGATCGACTCGGGCTGGGCGCTCGCGGACGGCGAGGCGGCGCTGGAAGCGGCGCTCGGCGCCCTGGGGCACGGGTTCGAGGACGTGCGCCGGTTCCTGGTCACCCACATCCACCGCGACCACTACACGCTGGCCGTGGCCCTGCGCCGCCGGTTCGGCACCAAGGTCGCGCTCGGCGCGGGGGAGCAGCCGTCGCTGGCCAAGGTCATCGCCCGCACCCGCGACGGCCAGGTCCGCAACCTCGCCGCCTGGGGCGCGCCGCACCTGGCCGAGCGGTGGCGGACGGTCGTCGCGGCCGTCGGCGAGGACGAGCTGCGCGACTACGAGGAGCCCGACGAGTGGCTGGACGGGTCCGACCTGGTGCTGGAGAAGCGCACGCTGCGCGTCCTGCCCACGCCCGGCCACACCCGCGGCCACGTGGTGTTCGTGGACGTCGACTCGTCGCTGCTGTTCGCGGGCGACCACGTGCTGCCGCACATCACCCCGTCGATCGGCTTCGAACCGGCCCGGCCCGCGCTGCCGCTCGGCGACTACCTCGACTCGCTGCGCCTCGTCCGCGACTTCCCGGACCTGCGCCTGCTGCCCGCGCACGGGCCCGTCACCGAGTCCAGCCACGCCAGGGTGGACGAACTGCTGGCCCACCACGAGGACCGGCTGGCGGCCACGCTGGACGCCGTCCGGGCCGGCGCCGGCACCGCGTTCGAGACCGCCCGCGCCCTCGGCTGGACGCGGCGCAACCGGGCGTTCGCCGAGCTCGACCTGTTCAACCAGGTGCTGGCCACCGCCGAGACCGCCGCGCACCTCGACGTCCTGGTGCACCGCGGCCTGCTCACGACGGGCGACGCCGGCGGCGTGACCGTCTACTCGGTCCCCGCCGGGGAGCGCCGGCCGGGGACCGGTGAGGGCTAGCGGGGCAGCTTGACCACGGTGACGAAGAAGTCGTCGATCTGCCGCACGACCTCGATGAACCGGTCGAAGTCGACCGGCTTGGTGACGTACGCGTTGGCGTGCAGGTTGTAGCTGCGCAGGATGTCCTCCTCCGCCTCCGACGTGGTCAGCACCACCACGGGGATCGGGCGCAGCGTCTCGTCCGCCTTGATCTCGGCCAGCACCTCGCGGCCGTCCATCTTCGGCAGGTTCAGGTCCAGCAGGATCAGGCCCGGCCGGGGCGCGTCCTCGTACTGGCCCTCGCGGCGCAGGAACTCCAGCGCCTCGACGCCGTCGCGCACCACGTGGAGCTGGTTGCGGATCTTGTGGTGCTCGAACGCCTCCTGCGTCATGAGCGCGTCGCCGGGGTCGTCTTCCACCAGCAGGACGTCGATCACGGTCAACGGGTTGCTGCTCATTGCTCGTCGTCCTCTACTGCCGGCAACGTGAACTTGAAGGTGGTGCCGGTGTCCTGGCTGGTGTCCAACCAGATCGTGCCACCGTGGTACTCGATGATCTTCCGGCACATGGCCAGCCCGATGCCGGTCCCGGGGTAGTCGTCCTTGTGGTGCAGGCGCTGGAAGATCACGAAGATGCGCTCAGCGTACTCGGTGTCGATGCCGATGCCGTTGTCACTCACCGAGAAGGTCCAGAAATCCCCGGTCCGCTCCACCTCGACGCGCACGACGGGCGGATCCTCGCCGTGGAACTTCAGCGCGTTGCTGATGAGGTTGCCGAACACGCCACCCAGCAGCGACGCCTCGCCGCGCACCGTCGGCAGGTCCGCCACCTCGACCATCGCGTTGGTGCGCTCGATGACCTCGGAGTAGTTGTCCAGCACGTCCGCGACCAGCTCGTCGCAGTCCACCAACGTCTGCTCGCGGGTCATCCGGCCGACCCGCGAGAACGCCAGCAGGTCGTTGATCAGCACCTGCATCCGCTTGGCGCCGTCCACCGCGAACTTGAGGTACTGCTCGCCGCGCTCGTCCAGCTCGCCGGAGTACCGCCGTTCGAGCAGCTGGCAGAAGCTCGCCACCTTCCGCAGCGGCTCCTGGAGGTCGTGCGAGGCGACGTACGCGAACTGCTCCAGCTCCGAGTTGGACCGCCGCAGCTCCTCCAGGTCGGAGAGGATGCGCACCCGCATGGCCTCGACGTCGTCGCCGAGCATCACGGTCTCCCGCGGGCCGCCCGCCTCGACCGGGTGCGCGTAGTCGCCCGACGACACCTGCCGCACGTCCTCGGCCAACCCGCTCAGCGGCGCGATCACGATCCGGTACAGCACCACGGCCACCGCGGCGATGCTGAACACCAGCAGCACGCCGAGGCCGACGAGCAGCCACAGCACCTCGCTCGCCGCGTCGTCGAGCTGCCGCCGCGAGTCGGTCGCCTCGGCGTTCAGCTTGTCGCCCAGCACGTCGGTCGCGTCGCGGACCCGGTCGAACAGCTCCTTGCCGCGCTCGGCGTCGGCCAGCGCGGTCTGCGGCACGCCGGACGCCCGCACCCGCGCCACCAGCGGGTCGGCGTAGCCCTCGCGCCACTCGGCCGCCAGCCGCTCCACCTCACGCAGGTCGCGCACCAGGTCCGGCCGCACCGGCTCCAGCACCGTCCGGACCCGGTCGACGGCGTCGTGCTCGGCCTGCTGCCCGTCGGTGTAGGGGGTGAGGAAGTTCGGGTTGGCGGTGAGCACGTACCCGCGCACGCCGCTCTCCTGGCTGCGCAACGCGGTGTCGAGTTCCAGCACCTTGACCTGGGCAGGCGAGATCTGGTCCAGCAGCTGCACCCGCGCGGACGTGAGGTTCGTCAAGGCCCACGCGAGCCCGCCGATCGCCCCCGCGCACAGCAGGATCAGGATCGAGACGGCGGCGGCCAGCAGCCTGCTCGCCGGCCAGCCGGTGCGATAGCGCATCAGTCGCGGTCCGAGATCAGCAGCACGGCCATGTCGTCGTCCAGCTCCCCGCCGTTGAGTTCCTTCACCTTGCTGATCACGCTGTCCAGCAGCGTCGCGGGCTTGCGCGCCCAGTCCGGGCGGCTCGCGGTGATCTCGCCGATCAGGTCGATCAACCGCTCCGAGCCCAACCGCTCGGGGTCGCCCTGGACCCGCCCCTCGACCAGCCCGTCCGTGTACAGCAGCATCGACCAGCCCTGCGGCAGCGGCACGTCGAGGCCGCTCCACGTGCTCTCCGGCAGCACGCCCAGCGGCAGGCCCGCCCGGTCCCGGGGCAGCTCCACCACCCGGTCGCCGACCAGGAGCATCGGCTCGGGGTGCCCGGCAAGGTACACCCGCGCCCAGCGGCGGTCCGGCGAGATCGTGACCATGCACGCCGTGGTGAACAGGCCCGGCTGGTGCCGCTCGTGCTGGAGGATCTCGTGCAGCGTGCGCAGCACCCGGGACGGCTCCTGGCCCGCCAGCACCAGCGCCCGCCACGCGATGCGCAGGAACACGCCGATCGCCGCCTCGTCCGGGCCGTGCCCGCACACGTCGCCGATCAGCAGCTGCAGCGTGCCGTCCGGGGTGCGGACCACGTCGTAGAAGTCGCCGCCGAGCAGCATCCGGCTCCCGCCGGGGCGGTAGCGGACCTCCCAGCCGATGTCCTCGCCGTGCATGATCGGCGACGGCAGCAGGCCGCGTTCGAGCCGGGTCTTCTCCGACGCCAGCAGTTGCTCGTCGCGCAGCTGGCGCTGGGTCTCCTCGGCGTGCTTGCGGCCGACCGCGTACCGGATGCTCCGGGCCAGCCCGACACCGTCCACCTGGCCCTTGACCAGGTAGTCCTCCGCGCCGGCGGCGACCGCGCGGGTGCCCTGGTGCTCGTCGTTGAGGCCGGTGAGGACGATGATCGCGACGGGCGCGGGGTGGGCGAGCAGCCTGGTCAGGCCGTCCAGCCCGGTGGTGTCCGGCAGGCCGAGGTCCAGCAGCACGCAGTCCGCCGCCTGCAGCAGCCGTTCGGCTTCCCGGAGGGTCCGCGCCCGGTGCAGGGCGACGTCCGCCTCCACCTCCTCCAGGAGGGCTTCGACCAGCACGGCGTCGCCCTCGTCGTCTTCGACGAGGAGCACGTTGATCCGGTCCGCCGCGGTCCGCGGTGCGGGAAGCCCTGCCACGGGGGAGGAGATTAGTCGAACGCGATCAGACCGGGGTGACGGTGGTGCGGTGGGTCGCGGGAACCGGGCCGGCGGGCATGACCGAAGATCCGGGGGTGACGTTCTCCCAGATGGTGGCGCTGACGCCCCGCCTGCCCCGCCGGGGCCGCGGTTTCTGGTACTCCGTGGCCATCGACCTGCTGTGGCCGCTGGTGGTGCTGTTCGTGCGGATGCGGATGGCCGGTCGCACGAACATCCCAGGTCAGGGGGCCGTGCTGCTGGCGTCCAACCACCTGTCGTTCGCCGACCCGGTGACGTTGACGGCGTTCGCGCTCGCCTCCGGCCGGGTGCCGCGGTACCTGGCGAAGGCGAGCCTGTGGAAGGCGCCGGTCATCGGGTGGGTGATGGCGTCGGGCCGGCACATCCCCGTCGACCGCGGCACCGCGCGGGCCGGTCAGGCGTTGGACAGCGCGCGCGCCTCGCTGGAGGCGGGCGAGTGCGTGATCGTCTACCCCGAGGGCACGTTCACCAGCGACCCCGACGGCTGGCCGATGCGCGGCAAGAACGGCGTGGCGCGGCTGGCGCTGACCACCCGCACCCCGGTCGTGCCGGTGGCCCAGTGGGGCACGCGCGAGCTGCTGCCGCCGGGGAAGTTCCTGCCGCGGCCGTGGCGGAAGGTGAGCGTCGTGGCGGGCGCGGAGGTGGACCTGTCCGACCTGTACGGGCTGGAGCCGACCAAGCCCGTGCTGGACGAGGCGACGGCGCGGATCATGGCCGCCGTCACCACGCTGCTGACGGGCGTCCGCGAGCTGCCGCACCCGGACGGCGGCGACCAGGCGTTGGCCGGCGGGGCGTGATCAGGCCTCGGGCCGGCGGGCCGTGCCCTGCGCCGAGCGCTCCCGCTCCCACCGCAGGTACTGGCCGGCGACCGTGGACACGCTGGTGAGCAGCCACACCGCGACGCCCGCGTCGTCCGTCACACCGATGATCGGCAGCAGTTCCGGCAGCACGTCGATCGGCGAGACGAGGTAGACGAGCGCGAAGCCCCAGGTGGCCATCGTGCTGGTGGGCAGCCCGTACGCCTTGCGCTCGCGCAGCAGCCGGGGCAGCGCCTTGGCGCGGTCCACCACGTTGCCGACGGGGCGGGGCTCGCCTGTCCGCTCCCACCGGCGTCGGCGGCGCACCACCCACAGCACCGCGGCGGCCACCCCCAGCGCGATCAGGGCGGAGCCGACGACCGCGGGCGGCAGCCCGATCACGGCGTCGTCGCGCAACACCAGGGTGCCGAGACCCAGGACGACCAGGACGATGCCGAAGAAGAGCACGTCGTCATGGTAGTGGCGGCGAGCGGTCCGTGCGGGTGGAGCGCACGCCGGGCCGGCCCTCGCGGTGGCCCGGCACGCCGCCGGCCCGCACCCGGGGTTCAGGGGGGTGCGGGCCGGCGGTCGTGATCAGGTCTGGCTTCGCGGAGGAGGTGGCGCGGTCGGTCAGATGCCGCAGGCGGAAGCTGACCAGAAGCGGCTGCTCCGGTGGTCGACGTGGGTGTGGTCGCCGTGGCCGGGGTAGCCCGGGCCGAGGATGCCGTTGAACCCGTGGTTGCGGGCCTGCTGCGCCATCCGGCACAGCGAGTGCACGCCGGCGCCGAGGTCGACGCCGTCGCCGTACAGGTGCCGCGAGTCGGACGCGCCGCCGACCGCGTTGTTGCACGCGATGCTGCGGAACCCGCTGGTGACCCGGATGGCCTGGTCACCGAGCGCGTGCCGCATGGCCTGCAACTTCCACATCGAGACCAGGGCGTTGAACTTCGCCGTGGCCGCCGACACCCGGCCTCCCGACCAGTCGGAGTTGCAGTTGTTCAGCTCCGCGTACGAGAAGTTGATCGGCGTGCAGTCGTCGTCCTGGAGCGCGTAGAGCTTGGAGTACGTGCCGCTGCCGGCCACGCCGTCCGCCGCCAGGCCGTAGGCCTGCTGGAAGCGGATGAGCGCCGACCGCGTCGCGGGGCCGAACTGGCCGTCGAGGCCCAGCACGGCGCCGTAGCCGGGGTAGCCGGACAGCCGCACCTGGAGCTGCCGGACGTCCTCTCCGGACGCGCCCTGGGAGAGGGTTCGGTTCCAGGTGTAGCAGCCGTCGGCTTGCGCCGTTCCGCCGCCCGTCACGAGCACCACGGCGACGAGTGCGAGCGAAGCGAGGTAGGAGACTAGTCGGAGCACAGGGACCTCCAGACCGGGTTGGGGATGGTCAGGAGCCTGTCGGAGACGAAAACTTGCGTCAATCTGTCGCAAGTGTCCGAATATTTCACACACCGCGAACAGTTTGTTAACGAATGGCGTCACACGGTGACGCGGCCCGCGGGCGAGGCGTCGTTGAACCGCGCCCAGTGCCGCACGTCGAACGCGTCCGGGCCGGTCAGCGCGCCGCCCAGCGTGATCCGCCGGTCCCGCACCGCCCGCACGGTCAGCGCCGCCTGCCGGTCCAGCAACTCGTCGACCTCGCCGTCCCGAAGCCCGTCGATCTCCTCCCAGAACGTCAGCACCCGGTTCACGTACAACGCCACGAGGTGGTCCCGTGCCGCCTCGAACCGGCCCCCGGCCACCGCCGCCACGGCGTCGGCCAGGATGTCCGGCCACGCGTCCGTCGTCACCCGCAGGCCCCACGGCGCGGACGGCGTCGAAGCCGCGGCCGGGAACAGCCCGCGGACGTCGTCGCCGTGCGCGTCGAGGTACCGCGACACCGACTCCGACACCCTGGCCACCACGGCCGGGTCCTGGCGCACCGCCGCGCCGTCCACCGCCGCACGTGCCTTCGGGGGCGCGAAGCCGGGCGACCGCACGCCGTCGGTCCGCAGCACGACGTGGAACAAGGAGTCCAGCACCTGCTGCGGCAGCCGCAGGATCTTCGGGAACGGCGAGTTGTGCAGCTTGCGCCCCAGCGGGACCTCCACCACGCGCAGGCGCTCGCGCAGGGCGTTCGCGGTCAGCCACACGTCGATGCCGTACAGGTGCGCGCTGTCGGGGCGCGGCCACGAGCGGGCGCGTTCCAGGAAGGCGCGGTTGAACGCGAACTCGCCGCCGATCGGCTGCTGGACGTGCACCCCGAACACCGCCGCCAGCAGCGGGCTGGCCAGGTGGTTCGTCGTGTTCGCCTCGAACCGGTTCCGCCGGTACGCGGGCACGGCGACGGTCGGCCGGGAGCAGTCCACCGCGTCGGCCAGCGCCGGTATCCAGCCCGGTTCGCCCGACCGCACGTCGGCGTCGAGCAGCAGCAGCCGGTCCGCGTCCAGGTCGAGGGCGCGATCGACGATGGCGAACACGTTCGTGCCCTTGCCGGTGCCCTCGCCGCCGGAGCTGACCACCACCTTCCGGGAGCGCAGCGGCGTCTCGGCGAACCGCCGCACGGTGTCGTCGGTGCTGCCGTTCTCGGCCAGCACGACGACGTTCGTCCCGCCGGGGCACGCGAGGTGCAGGCCGGCGTCGGCGGCCTGGGCCACCGCGCCGACCGTGCCCGCCTCGTCGCGGGCGGGTATCCCGACGACGGTGACTCGACTCCGGTTCGCCATGAGACCGAATGCTTGGTGTCCCGGGTTACGACAACACGGCGTTGGCGTAACAGATCACCTCGGTCTTGCCCTCGGGCCGGACCGGGCGAGCGCCCGGGTCTGCGCCCGCGACCGCACGACCGGCGCGTGCGAGGGCGGGATCGGCAAGGGCTGGGACTCCTGCTGCTGTCGCGGCACGCGTGCCCCTGCCACCGGGGCCTCGGCCGGTTCGCCCGGCGTCGAGCGAGCCGTGAAGTCCTGATCAGCCGGAACGCCCTGCCCGGCGCGAGCCCACGTGTCGGCCGGAACGCGCTGGTCGCCGGCCCGCGCTCCGGACCGGCCGACCTGGTCGGCGGGAGCCCACGCGCCGCCCGGGACGAGGCGGTCGGCTCTGGCGCGCCGCCCGGCGGAAGCGGCCGGCTCGCCGTGGTGCTCGGCAGCGTTGTGCTCGGCCCCACGGTGCTCGGTCCCCTCGTGTTCGGCGGCGTGGCGCTGGGGTGTGGGGCGGGGGCCGAAGGCGGTCACGCGGTTCTGACGCCACAGCTCGGTCGACAGCTTGATCATCGCGGTCGGCGCGTCCAGCCCCACCATCCCGACCAGCCTGCCGTCGTCGATGAACCCCGTGATGGTCCGGTGGTCCTTCCGCGACCCGGCCAGCGTGGTCGTGTCCTTGCCCATCGCGGGCACGCCGGAACCCTGGACGCGCATCCCGTACTGCTCGGTCCAGAACCGGGGGACGGGGGTGAACGGCCGCGCTCCCTCTCTGCCCGCCAGCAGGTTCTCCGCGGCCGCCCGCCCCATCTCCACCGCGTTGAGCCAGTGCTCGACCCGACGCGGCTGCCCGCCGAACCGGAGGTTCGGCCACCGCGCGACGTCACCCGCGGCCACGATGTCGGACCCGCCGACCACGTGGCACGTGGGGTCGCACAGCACGCCGTCCTCCAGCACCAGACCCGACCCGCGCAGCCAGGCGACCGACGGCGAGGCGCCCACCGCGATCACCACGACCGCGGCGAAGAACACCTGCCCGTCCGACAGGTGGATCGCCACCCCGCCCGCCTGGCGCACCCAGTGCCGGATCTTCACGCCCATCGCCATCCGGACACCGCGCGCCCGGTGCGCCTCGGTGACGGTGTCGGCGATGGTGCGGCCCACCGCGTTGCCCAGCAACGTGGGCGACCGGCTCACGACGGCCACGTCCCGGCCCATCGTCTTCACCGACGCGGCCATCTCGCACCCGATCAGGCCTCCGCCGACGACCACGACCAACCCCTGCGTCGAGTTGATCGCCCGCTTGATCGCGATCGCGTCGTCCACGGTCCGCAGCACGTGGATGCGCGGGTCCTGGCGCGGCGCGCCCACGAGGTGCCGCGGCTCCACGCCGGTCGCGATGATCAGCCCGTCGTACCTCAGCTCCTCGCCGCCGGGCAGGCCGACGACGTGCCGGTCCGGCTCCAGGTGCGTCGCCGCCGTGCCGAGCCGCCACACCGCGTCCAGCTCGCGGCTGATGGTCAGCCGCAGGTCGGACGCGACCAGCTCGCCGTTGACGGCCTCCTTGGACAGCGCCGGCCGGTGGTACGGCAGGTGCCGTTCCGCGCCGACGATGACGATCTCGCCGCGGAAGCCCAGTTCCCGCAGCCGCTCGCCGGCGCGCAGGCCGGCCAGCCCGCCGCCCGCGATGACCACCCGCTCCTCGTTCTTCACCGGACACGCTCCCGCAGCTCGATCGCGCGCATCGGACAGGCGCGCGCGGCGGCCCGCGCCTGGGCGAACTGCTCGGGCGGCGGCCTGCGCTCGTACCGCAGGCGCTCGTCGTCGACCAGCTGGAACAGCCCCGGCGCCTCGGCCTGGCAGATGCCGTAGCGGTGGCAGCGCTCGTTGTCGACGCTGACGTCCAACGCGCTGCCGCCCGCGCCGTCCGGCTCCGGCTCGAAGCCCGGCTCCGGCTCCAGCAGGCCGAGCTTCACCAGCACGTCCGGCGGCAGGAAGCGGGCGACCGCGATGGTCGCGGTCGGGACGAGGATGGTGAGGCCGGCCAGCCACAGCACGGCCAGGTTGCCGTTCGCGACCGCCCCGAGCCACGAGTGCGCCACCGCGACGGCGACCGCGACGTACGCGAGCTGGTGCAGCCGCAACCACTTGCGGTAGTAGACCTTCTTGCGCAGCCCCGCGGTGATCGCGACGGCGAGCATGAGTTCCAGCCCCACGATGCCGAGCGCGTGCCGGAACAGGCCGCCGCCCGCGAACGGCACCAGGAGCTGGAGGTGCGAGAAAGCGTCGAGCCGCAACAGCGTGAACGTCAAGGCGTGCAAGGAGCCGAACGCCAGGGCGAGCGTCGCCAGCACCATGTGGCTGTTGCGCAACCCCTGCCTGCCGGAGATCCTGTTGGCCCAGCCGGTCGCGATCAGCACGCCCCAGCACAGGGTGGCGCACGTGGTCGCGTAGGCCAGGCGCGCCGAGACCTGCGCGACGTGGCGCACTCCGGCGTCGTGGTCGCCGCCGGTCGCCTGGGCGATCAGCAGCGGGACCTGGGTGAGCACTGGTCTTTACCTCCGAGGTGGCGGGAGAGAACTCGCAGGTGGTGGAGGGGCGACCCGCCCGTCCGGCCGCGCAGGAGTGGGTCACGGCCGGACGGGCGGGTCAAGGGGTGTGGAAGGTCCTCCGCGATGGGAGTAGCCGCGGTGTCGGTTCGTCCGGCACCACCTCCTCTCACTTGACGGCGCCGCGTGGCCGCAGCAGGCGCAGGATCCCGATCGTCACCACCGCGCCTGCCAGGCACAGGAGGAGGACGGCGAGGAGACCGGGTCCGTCCGCGGGCAGCCGTGCGGCGGCGCGCACCGGGTCGCCGCCCACCGCGTTCGCCGGCGCCGCGCCCGCGGCGACCGGTTTGGACAGACCTCGGTCGGTGACCATGTTGGTGCTCTCCAACAAGGTCATGTGCTTCAGCACGATCTGGTTGCACACCTGGGCGAACTGCCGGATGGCCTCGTTGCGGGTCGTCGCCCGCACGGTGCCGATCACGGGGAAGATCGAGCCGTGCGCGGCGCGCAGCCGGTTGGCGAACGAGTCGTCGAAAGCCGCTCCGGTGCGCGACCGCATCTCCGCCATCCACGACTGCTGGTCGGCGTTGGCCTCGTCCGGCAGGGCGACGCCCATCTGCGACGCGAGCCGCACCACCCGCTCGTCGAGGAACGTGTGGTCGCTCGCCAGCTGCGCGCCGACCTCCTTGACCCTGGTGCTCGCCGCGCGGGTCTGCGCCTCCTCTCCCATGGGCATCTCCCACAGGCCCGCGAGCCGCACCTTGACCAGCAAGTCCTTGTCCAGGGCGGTGATCGGGCCCAGCGGCGTCTGCTCCACCGGGCCGGGGTTCGCCGGGTCGTCGGCGAGCGCGACACCGGGCAGCACGGACAGGAGCAGCAGCTGCAGGGCCAGCACGGCCGCCGCGAAACGCTTGGCTGACATGGGTTTCTCGTCCTAGTAGCCGTCGTCGGTGGACGGTTCGCCGGGCGCCGCGCCGTCGTCGGCCTGCGCCTTCCTGCCCTCGGGGGTCACCGCGAACCACGTGCCGCCCTTGCCCTGCCCGGTCAGGTCGCCCGCCTTCTTGTCGCCCGCGTACCGGTACAGCGGCCAGCCCGCGAGCGTGACCTGCTTCCCTCCGTCCGCCCGCGACACCGAGCCGACCAGCGTCGGGTCCACGCCGGACGTCATGGTGTGCTCGCCGACGAGCACCGGCGGCCACGTCGTCGCGCACTCACCGTCGCAAGTGGACCTGGGTGGTTTCGCCGTGTCCTTGTCGTAGCGGTACAGGGCGAATCCGCCCGCGTCCGCGACGAACCACCCGACCTGCCTCGACCCGGTCGCCGAGAGCATCTGGTGCGGCTCCTTGCCGAATTCCGGGTTCTGCTGGAGAGTCGTCGAACCGGGACCGCCGTCCACCGCCCCGCCCTGGCCGCCCGCGGTGTCAACGCCGGTCGCGCCACACGCGCTGACCAGCAGCAACGCCGCGGCTGCCGGAACGAGCGACAACGCCTTCCGGGAACGTCGACTGCGCATCGTTGGTCCTTCCTCCTGCGGGCGGGTCCGCCGAAGGGACCAGTGGACCGGGGAACGGGGTCCACGCCTTCGAAGCGGATACCGGGAAGTACGGACACGATGCGGTGACGGTTCACGAACAAATCAACGACTTTTTTGCGGCCAAACCCTCGACGCGGAACCCGCCGGCGCGCTTGGATGCTCGGCGTGGCGCGGCACAGACGCAGCACTTCCCCCCGAAGAGATCACGGTTGGCCGGACCTGAGCCTGGAAGACGAGCTGATCCGCAGGCTCTACCAGGAGTTCGGCAGCGCGCTGCTCGGACATGCCATGAGGCTGACCGGCAGCGACCGGCAGTGGGCCGAGGACATCGTCCAGGAGACGCTCGTGCGGGCCTGGCGCAACGCCGAGAAGCTGGAGCGGGACCCGGTCCTGCTGCGCTCCTGGCTGTTCACCGTGGCCCGGCGGCTCGTCATCGACGACCGTCGCAAGCGGAGCGTCCGACCGCAGGAGTCGGAGTTGACCCCGTCCGACGAGGCGCCGCAGCGGGATGAGGCGGACCGCACGCTCGCCGCCATCGTGGTGGCCGAGGCGATGAACGGACTGACCGAGGAACACCGGGAGGCTATTCTCGAGACGTACTTGAGGGATCGGACCGTCGGCGAAGCCGCGGCGGTGCTCGGGGTGCCGCCGGGCACGGTGAAGTCCAGGGTGTACTACGCGCTCCGCGCCCTGCGGCGCGCGTTGCAGGATCGGGGCTGAACAGGTGACTTCGCTGCCGAACCACGTCGACGTGGCGGCGTACGTCCTCGGTGTCCTCGACGAGGACGAGGTCGACGCGTTCGAGAACCACCTCGCCCAGTGCCGCCGATGCGCGCTCGACCTCCGCGACTTCGCCGAACTGCCCGACCTGCTCGACGAGGCCGACGCGAACGGCATGCTGCGCGCCAACACGGGGGAGCGGCCCGACGGCCGTTCGGTGCGCGCGATGCTCGACTCCGTCTCGGAGGCCCGGGCGCGCAAGCGCCGCACCGTGGCGCTGCTCGCTGCCGCCGCCGCCGCGGTGCTCGTCGCCCTGACCGCCGTCGTGACGGTGAACGCCGCCGCACCGTCCGACCCGGTGGCCTCGCCGGCGTCCACGTCGTCGCTGCCGGAGCGGTCCAACGTCGCCAACGGCTCACCGGACGGCTCCGGCGCCGTCGCCCGCACCGACCCCGCGACCGGCGTCAACGCCCGGCTCACGGCCACCCCCGAGCCGTGGGGCACGTCGGTGGAGGTCGCGGTGAAGGGCGTCAAGGGGCCCACCCGCTGCGAGCTGCTGGCCAAGTCCCGGACCGGCGAGACGATGGTGATCGGCTCCTGGCTGGTGACGGGGTCGAGCCCGGACAGGGAGCCGGTGACGCTGCGGGCGTCAGTGGGCCTGCGCTGGCACGAGATCTCCGAGTTCACCGTGCGCGACACCGAGGAAGGCGCGACCCTCGTCCGCCTGCCCACCTCCTGATCTTCCCGGCGGGCGGGCGCACTACCGTTGCGGGCAACCGTCGTGCCGTTCAAGGAGGTCGTGGTGGAGGTCGGTTTCATCGGGCTCGGCATCATGGGTCAGCCGATGGCGCTCAACCTGGCGCGGTCCGGCACGCCGCTCGTGGTGTGGAACCGCTCGCCGCACCGGTGCGAGCCGCTGCGGGAGGCCGGCGCGCGGGTCGCGGCGTCGGCCGAGGACGTGTTCGCCGCCGCCGACGTGGTGATCCTCATGCTCGCGAACCAGGGCGCGATCGACGCCGTCCTCGGCCGCGGCACGGACCGGTTCGCGCTCAACGTCGCCGGCCGCACCGTCGTGCACATGGGCACGACCTCGCCGGAGTTCTCGCACGCCCTGGGCGTCGACGTCCGGGCCGCGGGCGGCGACTACGTGGAGGCGCCCGTCTCGGGCTCGCGCGGTCCGGCCGAGGCGGGGGAGCTGGTCGCCATGCTCGCCGGCGACGCCGAGGCCGTGGACCGGGTCCGCGACGTGATCGCGCCGATGTGCGCGGACGTCGTCGTGTGCGGCGCGACGCCCGGCGCCCTGTTGATGAAGCTCGCCGTGAACCTGTTCCTGATCACCATGACCACCGGCCTGGCCGAGGCGTTCCACTTCGCCGAGCGGCACGGCCTGGACCGGCGGACCCTGGTCGACGTGCTGGACGCCGGGCCGATGGCGAGCAAGGTGTCCCGCGCCAAGGCCGCGAAGCTCCTCGCCGACGACTTCGACGCGCAGGCCGCGGCGCGGGACGTGCTGATGAACAACCACCTGATCGCCGGTGCGGCGAGGGCCGCCGGGATCGCCTCACCGCTGCTGGACGTGTGCCGGGCGCTGTTCGCGCGCACCGTCGAACTCGGGCACGGCGGCGAGGACATGGCGGCCGTGCTGCACGCGATCAGGGAACGCTCAGATGTGGCGCAGCCCGACGAGGACGCGTTCCATCAACTCCAGTGACGGCCTTCCCCGGTCGTCCACCGCTTCGTCCTCGTGCACGTTGATCAGGCTCATGTCCGACATGTCCGCCAACAGCACGCGCACCACTCCGAGCGGCAATCGCAACGTCGCCGCGACTTCCGCGACGGAATGCGGATTGCGGCACAGGTCGCTGATGATGCGGTGTTCCGCGGTCGACGTCAGGGCGTCTCTCGCCGCCCTTTCGTTCGTCGTCACGATCGTCTCGATGGCCAGCGTCGTCGCGGAACGCGTACGGCCGCCGGTTCTGGTGTAGGGGCGCACCCGGAGGGTCGACACACCAGCTCCTCAAAGCGGTCGGCGTAGATCTGGGTCGTACGGGTCAGGGGTGGCTGACGCCGCTAGACCCTAGGGGGCCTCACCCCTCCTGTCTCGGTTTTCCCGCCATGTGGGACGGCTTGCGTGTCGTGGCGACGGTCTGTGTCCGCCCGCTTCCGGGCGGTGCACGACCGGGCGCGCAGGCATCGGATGATCGGTCCGCTCACCGTCCGTTCGCCCGTTGTTCGCCTTCCGGATCGCCTGGGACAGGTCGCCCCAGGCGTCCGCCGGGGATCTACCCGATGGGTGTGGGATTAGCGATCACGCTTACCTCGCAGAACACGTGGGAGATTCGAGGTGTTCTGGCGGTGAGCTCACCACCGAGTGGCTTGTGGCCGGAACCGACGCTAGTGAGAAGTGAAGCGCTCTCACAACGGTTGTTGACCAAGGTTTGAGGTTCGCGATTTCCCGCGCACCGCAACGGAAACGTCCGGACGGCGATTCCCGGTGGTGATCAGCGCGCCCGGACGGCGGCGGGAAGGGTGAAGTGGATCGTCTCCCTGGTCGTCTCGCGGACCTGCACGTCCCACGCGCCCAACGCCTCGATCACCTCGTCCACGAGGTGCGGCGGCGCGGACGCCCCCGCGCTCACCCCGACGATCCGCGCGCCGTCCAGCCACTCCGGGCGGATGCCCGACACGTCGTCGATCAGGTGCGCCGGCGTGCCGATCCGGCGCGCCAGCTCCACCAGCCGCACCGAGTTGGACGAGTTGGCCGACCCGACCACCAGCACCAGGTCCGAGTCGTTCGCGACCTCCCGCACCGCGTCCTGCCGGTTCGTCGTGGCGTAGCAGATGTCCGCCGCCGACGGCCCCCTCAACGCCGGGAACCGCGCCCGCAACGCGGCCAGCACCTCGGTCGTCTCGTCCACCGCGAGCGTCGTCTGCGTCAGGTAGGACACCCGCGACGGGTCCGGCACCTCCAGCGCCGCCACGTCCGCGACGCTCTCCACCAGCACGATCCGGTCCGGCGCCTCGCCCAGCGTGCCGTCGACCTCCTCGTGCCCGGCGTGCCCGATCAGCACCACCGTGTCGCCCCGGGCCACGTACCTCTTCGCCTCCGCGTGCACCTTGGTCACCAGCGGGCACGTCGCGTCCACCACGTCCAGCCCGCGCCGCGCGGCCTCCTCCCGCACCGCGGGCGACACGCCGTGCGCCGAGAACACCACCGTGGCGCCGTCCGGCACCGCGTCCAGCTCGTCCACGAACACCGCGCCCCGAGCCTCCAACGCCGCCACCACGTGCGTGTTGTGGACGATCTGCTTGCGCACGTAAACCGGGCCGCCGCGCTGTTCGAGGAGGCGGTCGACGATGTCGATCGCCCGCTCCACCCCCGCGCAGAACGACCGCGGCGACGCCAACAGCACCACCGGCAGGACTGTTGTGAATTGCGCTGTGTTGGATGGCGCCGCCTCCGGCGTCGCGGGCTCGGTCGCCTGGAAGTCGGTCGTTCGCGCCTGATTTTCCGGCGATCGAAGGGCGTGATCGCCGGAAAATGAGTCGCGAACGACCGACGCGACCTCGCGTGGTGGGTGCGGTGTGGGCATCGGTGGCTCCAGGTGGCGCGAGGTCGGGGTGGGTGCGAGGTGGGTGTGGACGCGGGCGGGCGGAGCGTTGGGCGGAGTGGCGTGGAGGCGGGTCGGGCCGGTGAGGGTGGGGCGTTGGGCGGGTGGGGCGGTGAGGCGGAGTGGGTGAGGTGGAGTGGGTGAGGTGGAGTGGGGTTAGTGGTCTCGGCGGGTGGCTAGGCGGGCTACCGCGTCCAGTTCGCCGGCTGCGCGGTCGGTCGGTTCGGCCGCTCGCAGGTGGGCCCGTGCGCCGGTCAGGAGGTCGTCCGCGCGGCCCTGGCTCCACGCCCTCGCGCCCGACACCTCGATCAACTCCGCCGCGCGGGCCAGTTCGGGGTCGGTGAGCCGGCGGTCTGCGTGGTAGAGCGCGTCGAGTTCTCGGGCGGCCGGTGTGCCGGACGTCAGCGCGGCCACCACGGGCAGCGACTTCTTGCGGTTGCGCAGGTCCGAGTACACCGGCTTGCCGGTCACCTCCGGGTCGCCCCAGATGCCGAGCAGGTCGTCCACGAACTGGAACGCCAACCCGACCTGCTCGCCGAACGACCGCAGGTGCTCCACCTGCTCGTCCCGGCCGCCGCCGAACAACGCGCCCAACGCGCACGACGCGCCGAGCAGCGACCCCGTCTTGCACTCCGCCATCCGCACGCACTCCGCCAGCGGCACGTCCGCGCGCTCCTCGAACGCCAGGTCCGCGCTCTGCCCGTCCAGCAGCCGCTGCACCGCGCCGGACAGCACCCGGATCGCCTGCTGCGCCTGGGCGTTCCCGCTGCCCGCGACCACGTCCAGCGCCGACGTCAGCAGCGCGTCGCCGGCGAGGATCGCCGCGTTCACGCCGAACACGTGCCACGCGGTCGGCCGGTGCCGCCGGGTCTTGTCGCCGTCCATCACGTCGTCGTGCAGCAACGAGAAGTTGTGCACCAGCTCCACCGCCACGGCGGCCGGCAGCGCGGCGTCGACCTCGCCGCCCACCGCCTGCGCCCCCAGCAGCACGAGCGCGGGCCGGATCGCCTTGCCGGGGTCCGCGCCGGTCGGACTGCCGTGCTCGTCCCACCACCCGAAGTGGTACCCGGCGATCACCCGCATCGACTCGGGCAGCCGGTCCACCGCCGTCCGCAGCGCCCGGTCCACCTCGGCACGGCTCCAGCTCAGCACCTCGCGCGCGGACCGGTGCGCGACGGTCACGTCCAGGTCGGTCATGGCCACACTTCCTCTAGGGGGGACGGCGGGCGCGGTGGACGGGCAGCCGGACGGCGGTGGCCCGGCTGCCGTCGACCTCCCGGGGGTCAGGACCGACCGATCTCCACGTGCTCCAGGATGCCGAGCGCGTCGGGCACGAGCACCGCCACCGAGTAGTAGGCGCTGACGAGGTAGGACGCGATCGCCTTGTCGTTGATGCCCATGAACCGGGCGTTCAGGCTCGGCTGCACCTCGTCCGGGATGCCGGGCTGGTGCAGCCCGATCACGCCGTTGTCCTGCTCGCCGACCCGCATGGCGAGGATCGAGCTGGTGGCGTTCGGCGAGATCGGGATCTTGTCGGACGGCAGCAGCGGCACGCCGCGCCAGGTGGTGACGCGCGTGCCGTCGATGGTGTCCGTGCCGGGGTAGAGGCCGCGCTTGCTCGCCTCCCGGCCGAACGCCGCGATGGTGCGCGGGTGGGCCAGCATGAACGCGGTCTTGCGCCGACGGGACAGCAGCTCGTCCAGGTCGTCCGGCGTGGGCGGGCCGGTGCGGGTGTGGATGCGCTGCTTCAGGTCGGCGTTGTGGAGCAGGCCGATGCGGCGGTTGTTGATCATCTCGTGCTCCTGCCGCTCGCGCAGGGCCTCGATGGTCAGCCGCAACTGCTGCTCGGTCTGGTTCATCGGGTGGTTGTAGAGGTCGGCGACCCGGGTGTGCACGCGCAGGACGGTCTGCGCGACCTCCAGCTCGTACTCCCGCGGCGCCAGTTCGTAGTCCACGAACGTGGCCGGCAGGTCCGGCTTGCCCTCGTGGCCGGAGGCGATCTCGATCTCCGCCTCGCCGTGCTTGTTCTGCGGCTTGCGGGTGGCGCGCACGGCGGCCTCGATGTGCGCCCGCAGCACGTCGCCCTGCCCGTTCAGCTCGCGCACCGACCGCCACGGCAGCACCAGGGCGATCACCGGGGTCACCGCCTTGACGGTGAACTCCCACTCGGTCTCGCCGCCGACGAGCACCTCGTCGCCGAAGTGGTCGCCGTCGGCGAGGGTGTCGAGCACGGTCTGGTCGCCGTACTCGCCGCGGCCGATCTTGTTCACCTTGCCGTGGGCGATGAGGAAGACCTCCTCGGCCCGGCCGCCCGCCTCGACCACCACGTCGCCGGGCCCGAACTCGCGCTGCACGAACCGGTTCGCGAGCGCGTTCAGCACGTCGTCGTCCGGGAAGTCGCGCAGCACGGCCAGTTCCCGCAGCTCCTGCGGGATGACGCGGATGTCGGCGCCGGTGCTGGTGAAGCTCACGCGGCCGTCGCCGAGCGCGTAGTTGAGACGTCGGTTGACCCGGTAGGTGCCCGCCTGGGTGGTCACCCACGGCAGCTTGCGCAGCAGCCAGCGCGGCGAGATGCCCTGCATCTGCGGGGTGGACTTGGTGGTGCTGGCCAGGTTCCGCGCGCCGGCGGTGCTGAGGCTCTGCCGCTGGTGCTCGGTCTCGTCGGGGACGAGACCGGGGTCGGTCACGGTCACTTCAGGTGCCCAATCTGGTCGCGGGTACTAGTCTTCACGGCCGATTTCGACGTGCTCGAGCACGCCGACGGCGTCCGGGACGAGGATCGCGGCGGAGTAGTAGGCGCTGACGAGGTAGGAGATGATCGCCTTCTCGTCGATGCCCATGAACCGCACCGACAGGCCGGGCTGGTACTCGTCGGGCAGACCCGTCTGGTGCAGGCCGATGACGCCCTGGTTCTGCTCGCCCGCGCGCAGCAGCAGGATCGAGCTCGTGCGGGTCTTGCTGACCCCGATCTTGTTGCACGGCAGGATCGGCACGCCGCGCCACGCGGGCACGTGGTGGCCGTTCAGGTCGACCGTGGACGGGTAGATGCCGCGCTTGTTGCACTCGCGGCCGATCGCCGCGATCACCCGCGGGTGGGCCAGGAATGCCGTCGGCTCCTTCCACACCGTGGCCAGCAGGTCGTCCAGGTCGTCCGGGGTCGGCGGGCCGGAACGGGTGTGGATGCGCTGCTTCAGGTCGGCGCTGTGCAGGAGGCCGAAATCGCGGTTGTTCACCATTTCGTGTTCCTGGCGCTCGCGCAGCGCCTCGATGGTGAGCCGCAACTGCTGCTCGACCTGGTCCATCGGCTGGTTGTAGAGGTCGGCGACGCGGCTGTGCACGCGCAGCACGGTCTGCGCGACGCTGAGTTCGAGTTCGCGCGGCGCGAGCTCGTAGTCCACGAACGTGGCCGGCAGGTCCGGCTCACCCTCGTGGCCGGAGGCGATCTCGATCTCCGCCTCGCCGTAGGCGTTGGCCCGGCCGCCGCCCGACGCGAACGCGCGCTGGATGTGCGCGCGCAGGGCGCCCGCCTCGCCGTTGAGCTGTTCGAAGACGTCCCACGGGAGGACGAGCGCGATCACCGGGGTGACCGCCTTGAAGGTGCACTCCCACTCGCCCTGCGGGCCGGCCAGCACCTGGCCGCCGAAGTGCTCCCCGTCGGCCAGCGTGCCGAGGACGGTCTGGTCGCCGTACTCGCCGCGGCCGATCATGTTGACCTTGCCGTGCGCGATGAGGAAGACCGTGTCCTGCGGGCGGCCCGCCTCGACGAGCACCGAGCCGGGCTCGTACTCGCGCTGCTCGAAGCGGTCCGCGAGCGCGGTCAGCGCCTCGACGTCCTCGAATCCCCGCAGCAGCGACAGCTCCCCGAGCTCCTGCGGCACGACGCGGACGTCCGCGCCGATGTTGGTGAACGTCAGCCGCCCGTCGCCGACGGCGTAGCTGAGCCTGCGGTTGACCCGGAACGCGCCGCCCTTCGCCTCGACCCAGGGCAGCACCTTGAGCAGCCACCGGGACGTGATGCCCTGCATCTGGGGCACGGACTTGGTCGTGGTCGCGAGGTTCCTCGCCGCCGCCGTGCCCAGGCTCAGCCGAGGTCGCTCGCTGTCCAAGTCCGCATCGGTCACAGTCACCGCGCACACCGCCAATCGGATTTCGTTCACTGGTCCGGAACGACGGTAGTAACTCCGAATGCGCTAAGGGAAGCGGCCGATGTGAGTACACCCCGGCGGGTCAATTCGGGTGGTGACGGGCACTCACCGTACAGATCTTCCCCGGTGCAAGTATTCAACGGGTGATCTTGGACGACATCCGTGCGGCTATTCGCGGCCGGTGCGAATCATTGACTCGACTGTCGCAGTGTTTTTCACCGGAACGTGTAATTGACGGGGGAGTGCGGTGGCGCGGACGGCTTTGAATGCGAGGTTCCGCGCAAAAGTTCACCCTTACGTGGACATGTCAACGCGGTGTCGACGGCAATGTCGGCACCGCGTTGGTCGGAACGTGGAACGGGCGTGCCGCCGTGAGCCGTCACGGCGACACGCCCGGGACCGGTGGGTCAGACGGAGTGCGGGCAGGTGTCCCGGTACTCCTCGATCAGCGTGCTGCGACCCGGCGCGGGGCACAGGAACTGCTCGTAGCGGGTGTCGTTGTCGATGAACCGCTTGAGCCACGCGATGCTGTACTTCGCGATCGTCGTGTTGGACGAGTTGGGCGCGAAGTGGTCCGCGCCGTTCAGCTCCAGGTACGCCTTGTCCAACGTGGACGGCAGCGACGTGTAGAACGGCTCGGAGTGCGACGACACGGACGCGACCGAGTCGTTCTCGGCGCCGACGACCAGGGTCGGCACCTGGACGCTGCCCCAGGTCTTGTCGGTGTGCCACGCGGTCAGCGGGATCGCCGCCTGCAGGGCGGGGCGACGCTCGGCGGCGCGCAGGGTGCCGCCACCGCCCATCGAGTGACCCATGACGCCCAGCCGGCTCGCGTCGATCCGGCTGCGCACCGAGCTGCTCTGGGTCAGGTAGTCCAGCGCGGCCAGCAGCTGCGACGCCCGGCTGTCGGGCTGGTCGTAGCGGCTGTTGGTGTCGATGGTGAACACGACGAAGCCCTGCGACGCGATGCGCGGGCCGAGCCACGCCATGCTCGACTGGCTCGCCGTGTAGCCGGGGGAGACCGCGATGGCGCCGAACGTGCCCTCGGCGGTGCTGGTCGGGTAGTAGATCGTGCCGCCGCCGAAGCCGGAGACGACGAAGGAGGACACCGTGGTGGAGGCCGTGGCGAAGGGGCCGCGGGACGCCTCGATGCTGGCCGTGGTCGGCGCGGGGCCGCGCCGGTACTCGACCTCGGCGTTCGCCGGCGTCACGCCGACCAACGACAGGGCCAGCGCGGGGATCACTGCGGGGATCAATTTGCGGAGTTGCACGTCGGTGTACACCTCGCTTGGCAGGGAACTTCGGACAGCGATGACCTTGCGCCTCCGGGTGAGCGCTCCGCATCGGTGCAACCACCGGTCCCCCGTGAAAACTAACACTGGTAGATAATTTCGGCCGCACCCCTTCCGCCGGGCCGCGACCACCGGCCAGACTGGCTGCATGCTGCGCGGACGTGAGCGGCAGCGCGTCGCCGTCGACGCGTTGCTCACCCGCGCCCGGGCCGGTCACGGCGGGGCGCTGGTGCTGCGCGGCGGCGCCGGGTCGGGCAAGACCGCGATGCTCGCCGCGGCCCGCCGGTCCGCCACCACGACCGGCCGCGAAGTGCTCCTGTGCGTGGACGACGCCCACCTGCTGGAGGACACCGACTGGCTGGTCGAGCTGGCCGCGGCCGTCGCCGACGAGCCGGTGGCCCTGCTGATCGCCACCGAGGGGGAGCCGCACGGCCTGCCGTGGGTCCGGCTCGACCCCCTCGACCACGCCGACAGCCTCCGCGTGCTGCGCGCGCTCCGCCCAGGCCTGGCGCCCGGCCTCGCCGACGACGTCGCCGACCTGGCCCGCGGCAACCCGCTCGCGCTCACCGAACTGGCCCGCGCGCTCACGTCCCAGCAGCTCGGCGGCACGGCTCCCGCGCCCGACGCGCTGCCCGAGGACAGCTCCCTGCGCGCCCGGTTCCGCGCCCGCTTCCGCGCGCTCCCCGAGCAGGCCCGCTTCGCCGTCGCGCTGAGCGTGGTGGACGACGAGGTCGACGCGGACACCCTGGCCCGCATGCCCGACCTCGACCTGGCCGCCGTGGAGGAGGCGAACGCCCTGCTCGACGGCGGGCCGCTGGTCCGCTCCACGCTGCGCACCGAGCTGCCGCTCGCCCTGCGCTACGCCGCGCACGCCGCCCTGGCCGCGGCGCTGCCGCCCGGCCCCCGCCGCACCTGGCACGAGGCCGCCCGCGCGCCCGGCGTCCGGGACGCGTTCGCCGACCGCCTCGTCGACTCCGCGGCCCGCGCCCGCCGCTGCGGCGACTACCCGGCCGCCGCCCGCGACCACGACCGGGCCGCCGCGCTCACCGCCGACCCGGACGCCAGGGCGCGCCACCTCATCGCCGCCGCCACCGACCACTGGGCGTCCGGGGCGCCGCGCCGGGCCCGCGTCGCGCTGCGCACGGCCGCCCGGCTCACCGACAGCGACGAGCTGCGCGCCCGCGCCGAGCTGCTGCGCGGCGGCATCGACCTGGGCAACGGCCTGCCGGACGTCGCGGTGCGCCGGCTGCTCCAGGCGGCGGGGGAACTCGTCGGCACCCACCGCACGCTGGCGATCACCGCGCTGGGCTTCGCCGGCGAGGCGGCCAGCATCGCGGGCGACCACGCCCGGTACGCCGAGACCGCCGCGTTCGCCGCGCGCCTGCGCCGCCCCGACGAGCCCGACGAAACCCGGATCACGCTCGACCACCTCGCCGGCATGGCCGCCACGTTCGCGGGCCGGCACGACGAGGCGCTGCCCGTGCTGAGGTCGGTGGTGGAGCTGGCCGAACGGGTGCCGCACCCGCAGGCCAAGATCTGGGGCGGCCAGGCCGCTTACACCCTGGGTGACGCCTCCAGGGCGCACGAGCTGGCGACCAGCGCCGTCACCGCGGCGCACGAGCACGGCCTCACCGCGCTCGTGCCGTGGGCGCTGGTCTACCGCGCGCTGTCCGCGATGCTGCTCGACCAGCACTCGGTGGCGATGTCGGCGGCGTTCGAGGGCGTCCACGCGGCCACCGCCATCGGCCAGCACAACGCCGTGGTCGACCACCTGACGATCCTCGCCCTCATCGCGGCGCTGCGCGGCGACACCGAGACGGCCGTGCACCGCATCGACGCCGCCGCCGAGCAGATCGCCGAACGCGGCCTCGGCCGGTCCGGCACGTTCGGCGCGTGGGCGTTCGCCTGCGTGGACCTCGCGCTCGACCGCCCGGCCGACGCCCTGGACCGGCTGCGGCTGATGGCGGCGGGCGCGGGCGGCGTGCACACCGGCATCAAGGTGATGGCCGCGCCGCACGTCGTGGAGGCCGCCGTGGGCTGCGGCCGGCTGTCCACGGCGGATCGGGCGTTGCGCCGGTACGAGAAGTGGGCCGACGCCACCGGCAGCGCGGCCCGCCTCGCGCTGTCGCACCGCTGCCACGGCCTGCTCGCCGACGGCACGGGGGCCGACGAGCACTTCCGCGAGGCGATCCGGCTGCACCGGGCCAGCGGCACCGCGATGGAGCTGGCCAAGACCGAGCTGTTCTACGGCCACCGGCTGCGGCGCGACCGCAAGCCGCGCGCCGCGCGGGAACTCCTGCGCGACGCGATGAAGATCTTCCAGCGCTACGAGGCCGACCGGTGGGTGTCCCGCGCCAGGGCCGAGCTGCGCGCCGCCGGCGAGGCGGTCGGGCCGTCGCAGGCCGACCGGACCGCGGACCGCGCGGCCGACCGGGCCGCCGGGCGCGCCACCGCGGACCCCACCGCCGGGCTGACGCCGCAGCAGGCGCAGATCGCCCGCCTGGTCGCCGAGGGCGCGACCAACCGGGAGGTCGCCGCGCGGCTGTTCCTGAGCCACCGCACCGTCGAGCACCACCTGCGGAACATCTTCGCCAGGCTCGAGGTGCGGTCCCGGGTCGAGCTCACCCGGATGCTCGACTGAACCAGGAGGTCGTGTGGCAATCAGGAGGTCGCGTGCGTGAGGACTACCCGCACTGGCAGCGGATCCCCACCCGGTGGCACGACAACGACGTGTACGGCCACGTCAACAACGTCGTGCACTACGCCTTCATGGACACGGTGATCAACACCTGGTTGATCGCCGAGGGCGGGTTGGACATCCACCGCGGCCAGGCGATCGGGCTGTGCGTCGAGTCCCACTGCAACTACCGCGCGTCCGTGGCGTTCCCCGAGGCGGTCGACGCGGGCCTGCGGATCGGCCACCTCGGCCGTTCCAGCGTCCGCTACGAGCTGGGCTTCTACCCCGAAGGACGGGACGAGGTGGTCGCCGAAGGCCACTTCGTGCACGTCTTCACCGACCGCGGCACCCGCAAGCCGGTGCCGATCCCGACCGAACTGCGTGCCGCGATGGAAGGACTGGTGGTCGCGTGAAGGGCGCCGTGCTGACGGAGGTCGGAGGACCGCTCCAGGTGCTCGACCTCGACCTGGACCCGCCGGGTCCGGGCGAGCTGCTGGTGCGGGTGCGCGCCACCGGGCTGTGCCACTCCGACCTGTCGGTGGTCGACGGCTCGCGCGTCCGGCCGCTGCCGATGGTGCTCGGCCACGAGGCCGCGGGCGAGGTCGTGGAGACGGGGCCCGGCGCGTCGGAGTTCGCCGTCGGCGACCGGGTGGTGCTGTCGTTCGTGCCCGCGTGTGGCGCGTGCCGGCGGTGCGTGTCCGGGCGGCAGGCGCTGTGCGAGCCCGGTGCGGCGGCCAACCGCGAGGGCACGTTGCTGAGCGGCGCACGCCGGCTCCGGCTGCCCGACGGCACGCGGCCGAACCACCACCTGGGCGTGTCCGGGTTCGCCGAGTACGCCGTGGTGTCGGAGAAGTCGGCGACCGCCGTGCCCGCCGACCTGCCGTTCGAGGTCGCGGCCCTGTTCGGGTGCGCGGTGCTCACCGGCGCGGGCGCGGCGTTCCACAGCGCGAACGTGGTGCCGGGGGACCGGGTGGCGGTGTTCGGGCTCGGCGGTGTCGGGCTCGCCGCGCTCCTCGCGGCACGGGCGGCCGGCGCGGCCCAGGTCGTCGCGGTGGACGTGGTGGAGCACAAGCGGGCGCTGGCGCGGAAGCTGGGCGCGACGCACGACGTGGCCGGCGGTCCGGACGCGGTGGCGGCGGTGCGGGACCTGACCGGCGGCGGCGCGGACAAGGTCATCGACACGACCGGGGTCGCGGCCGTGCTGGAGCAGGCGTACCTGGCGACCGCCGCGGGCGGCACGACGGTGACGGTCGGCCTGCCGCACCCCGACCGCACGATCTCGCTCAACGCGTTGAGCCTGGTGGCCGAGGAACGCACCCTGAAGGGCAGCTACCTCGGCTCGTGCGTGCCGCGGCGGGACGTGCCCCGGTTCGTCGACCTCTACCTGGCCGGGCTCCTGCCCGTGCCGGAACTGCTGTCGGGTCGGCTCACCCTCGACGAGGTGAACACCGGGTTCGACCGTTTGGCTTCCGGAGATGCCGTCCGGCAGGTCATCGTCATGTGATCACCCAGCCGGTACCGTTGCCCGGATCGGGTGACGGCTAGGCAGAGGAGTGGTCTTCGGTGCGGAGACGGTCGATGCTCGCGGGTGTGGCGACAGCGGTGGGCGGCATGATCGCGGCGGGCAGCGGGTCGGCCGGCGCGGCCGGGCGGCCCGGCCAACTCGCCCTGTGCGACTACCGGTTGGTGAACCTGGCGCACGTCAACGACCCGGACCGGACGAACGTGTACCCCGGCGACCCGGCGTTCACGCTCACCACCGTCACGACGGTGCCGGAGCACGGGTTCTACCTGCAGTACGTGGAGCAGGGCGAGCACACCGGCACGCACTGGGGCGCGCCCGCCCACTTCAACGACGACCAGCCGTACGCCGACGAGCTGGACGCCGAGGACCTGTTCCTGCCCGCGGTGAAGGTCGACGTGCGGGCGCAGGCCGCCGCGAACGCCGACTACGAGGTGACCGTCGCCGACCTCCAGCGCTGGGAGCAGCGGCACGGCCGCATCCCGAACGAGGCGGCGGTCGTGCTGTGGACCGGGTGGGAGGCCCGCTGGGGCACGCCGGCGTTCTTCAACTTCGACGCCGCCGGCCAGATGCACCAGCCGGGCTTCTCGCTGGAAGCCGTGCAGTGGCTGGTGAACACCGGCCGGCTCGGCCGTCGCGGCGCGCTGGGCACCGACACGTTCAGCCCCGAGCCCGCCACCGACGTCGAGTACCGCGTGTCCAAGCTGCTCTACCGCGAGCACCGGATCAGCCTGGAGATCCTGGCGAACCTGGCGCAGCTGCCCGAGCAGGGCGCGCACATCCTGGTCGGCGGCACGGTCAACCGCCGCGGCTCCGGCTCGCCGGCCAGCATCTACGCGTTCGTGCCCAAGGTGACGGGCCGCTTGCCGCGGGAGGGCCGGTAGTCGCGACGTGTCGGGCCGCCGGCGCCGGGTAACCGGTGGGCTACGTGCCGAGGCGGAAGGATGGCGATGAGCGACACGACGACGGTGAGCAGGTTGCGCAACGTGCTGGGCGACGTGGTCTACCCGGCGGACAAGGGCCAGTTGGTGGACCACGCGTCGCGCAACAACGCGGACGAGGACACCGTCCACGCGTTGCACTCGATCCCGGAGGGACGCTACGAGTCCTTCGACGAGGTGGTCGCGTCGGTCGAGATCGACGAGCGGCGCGACGTCTGACCGCCGCCCGTCACCGGCCGTTCTTGCCGGCCTTGCCGGGGACCTCGTCGGAACCCTTGCCGCGCTTCGGCTTGTCGGCGGCCGGGCCGGCCTGCTCCCGCGTCGAGGCCTCCTGCTCCGGCGTGGCGGGCGGAGGCGTGGTGTCCGCGCCCTGGGGCGTGCCGACGAACCGGGGCTGGACCGGCTCCGGCGACTGGGTCGACGGGACGGGCTCTTCGGGGGCGGCCTGCTGCGTCGCGGTCACGGTCGCGGCCGGCGACGAGGTGGTGGGCCGTTCCTCGGAGATCGCGGCAACCGTGATCGCGAACGCGCCCACCAGCGCGCCCGCCGAGGCCACGAGCCCCTTCCACGGGACGCGCGCGGCACGGGGGAGTTCTTCGGTGGGATCGCCGGTCTCGGGCTCGACGCCCGCGCCGCCGAACAGCGGGGTTCCCGTGCGCAGGGCCGACGCGCAGTCGTGCGCGGTTGGGCGGTCCTGCGGCATGGACGACGTCATCGCCTCCAGCAGTCGGCGGACGTCGGCGGGCAGGTCCTCCGGGACGGCCGGAGCGCGGTGCAGCCGGGCGACCGCTGCCTCGACCTCGGTGCCCTGGTACTCGCGTCGGCCGGTCACGCACTCCAGGAGGACCAGGCCCAGCGCGTAGACGTCGGCCGGGTGGTCGATGTCGGTGCCGAGCACCTGTTCCGGGGCGAGGTACGCGGCGGTGCCCACGAGCTGGTTCGTGCGGGTCAGCCGCGTGGCGCCGGTCAGGTGGGCCAGGCCGAAGTCGGCGAGGTAGGCGTCGCCCTCGTGGTCGAGCAGGATGTTCGACGGCTTCACGTCGCGGTGCACCAGGCCGTGCGCGTGGACGTGCGCCAGCGCGTCGGCCAGCCGGGCGCCGAGCCGGCGCGCCTCGTCGAGGGGCAGCGGGCCGTCGGCGAGCCGGTCGCGCAGGGTCGGGCCTTCGACCAGGCGCAACACGACGAACGGCGTGCGCCCGGTGGTGTCGGCGTCGTAGACGGAGACCAGCGCGGGGTGGGAGAGCCCGGCCAGGACGCGCACCTCGTTGTCGAACCGCTGCGCGCCGGCGGGGTCCAGGCCGGGCAGGAACAGCTTGATGGCGACGTGCCGCTGAAGGACGGTGTCCCAGGCCCGGTGGACCTCGGCCATGCCGCCGATCCCGATGGGTTCGAGGAGCCGGTAGCGGTCGGCCAACACGTTGTCGCTTACCGAGGGTGACACCGCGGTACCTCCGGTCGCGTGAACAGGACGTTCCCGAATGCCCTGACATTGCGCAGCGCAAACAGGGAGTCCTCGCCGAGGTGCGCAACCCGTGTCACTCCTACGGGTGGATGACCAGACCCCGGCCGCCGTCGCGCTTGGCCTCGTACATGGCCTTGTCGGCGCGTTTGAGCACGGACTGGGCGGTGGCCTCGGGGTCGTGGTTCGCGCAGATCACCACGCCGACGGACGCGCTGATCTCCTCGCCGAGCGTGTCGAGGATGCGGAACGCCACCTGCTCGGGCTCCTCCACGCCCTGGACGAGGACGCCGAACTCGTCGCCGCCGAGCCGGGCCACCACGTCGGTGTCGCGGACGCACTGCCGCAGCCGCTGGGCGACCTGTTCGAGCATCGCGTCGCCGTGCGCGTGGCCGGAGGCGTCGTTGACCGCCTTGAAGTCGTCGAGGTCGACGAACAGCAGCCCGAACGGCGTGCCGTCGCGGTGGTGCTCGGTCAGCGCGTCGTCCAGCCTGCGCTCGAACACGGCCCGGTTGGCCAGCCCGGTGAGCGGGTCGTGGTGCGCCTGGTGCGTCAACGTGCGTTCGGAGTCCCGCAACAGCAGGACCAGCTTGGTGTTGTCCACGAGGGTGACGAGCTGCCGCAGGATGACCGCGACGAACACGGTGAAGCCGCAGGCGATCTCGACCCCGTCCAACGGCCGCAGGTCGCCGATGAGCGTGCGGCGCAGCACGAGCACCGTGCTGACCAGCAGCGGGACGTACGGCATCAGCAGGTAGGCCCACTGCCAGGACCGGCGGTTGCGGGTGGACCCGGCCAGCGCGCCCGGCGGCGGCGCGAGCGCGGCCAGCGCGATCAGCGCCGGACCGACCACGAAACCCGCGTTGGCGAGCGGCGGCACCTCGGGCGCCTGGATGCTGACCAGGTAGGCGAAGGCGAAGTCGGACGCGGCGAGGCACACCAGGCCGAGCCCGAGCAGCCGCAGCTGGGGGCGCAGCACGACCTTCCGGTCCGCGCTCAGCACCACCACGATGACCAGCAGCGCGAGGTCGGTCACGGGGTAGGCGATGGCCACCAGGAACGCCGCCGTGCTGGGGTTGCCCGCGGCGACGAGCCCGCCGAGCGACGTCGTCCACGTGAGCACGAACAGCGACCCGACGACGATCAGGCCGTCCAGCAGCAGCACCAGGCGAGCGCTGCGGGACCGGCGGTCCAGCAGGGCGTCGGGCGACTCGGAGCGGCGGAAGTTGCCGATGACCAGCAGCGCGACGAACGCGCACGGGACGATGCTCAGGTACCCGGCGTCCGCGGGCGACGGCGACGGCACGGCCCGCCGCTCGACCAACTGGTACCACGTCCACAGGGCCTGGCCGGTGGACCAGCCGGCCATGCCGAGGCCCATCGCGTACCGCCAGCGCCGGTCCGGGCCCGTGGCGCGGCGCGCCGTCCACCAGCAGCAGCCCGTGGCGAACAGGCCCGTGGCGAGCTGGGCCAGGTCGTCCAGCACGACGGCGGCCTCGCCCTTGACCACGTCGAAGCTCGCGGCCACGGACGCGGCGGTGGCGAGCACCAGCACGACCGAGGCCGTGGTGGCGAACCGCCTCGTCCCGATCACGCCGGCCAGTGTGCCGCATTCGGGTCCCGTCGGCCGGGTCGCCCTGCGAGGATCGGCGGGTGGCAGAGCACGAGGTTCCCGTCGCCGACGACGTGGTGACGGAGCACGACTACGAGCGCTTCGCGCGGCACCGGATCGCGGAACTGGGCGGCAACGCCGACGCGTTCGGCCTCTCCTACAACGTGCTGCACCTGGCCTACATGATGATCACCGACTACGAGGCGCTGGTGCACCGCGAGCAGGGCTGGACCATGCCCGGGTTCCGGTTGATGTTCAAGCTGTGGATCCTCGGCCCGACGCAGCCCGCGCGGTTGGCGGACCTGACCGGCACGACCCGGTCGGCGATGTCGAACCTGATCAACACCCTGGAGCGGGCCGGGCTGGTGGAGCGGACCAGGGACGGCCAGGACCGGCGGGTGGTGTTCGTGGCGCTCACCGACGCGGGGCGCGCCGCCGTGTCGGGGGTCTTCCCGCACCAGAACGGGCGCGAGGCGCGGTGGTTCGAGGTGCTGGACGACGACGAGCGCGAGGTGCTCGTGCGGCTGATCCGACGAGTGGTCGCCGCCCGGCCCAACTAGCACGCCGCTCCCGCGTCTTCTTTCGGCATTGTCGCGAATTCAACGAACGCGCGGTCCGGAAGTGGGATGACACCGCGCGCCGGGCCCACACGTTCAACGGCCCGTACAGCGACAACTGGCAGGCCACCGATTCCACGGACTGGTCCGCCATCGTCTACGCGCCGTGCGGGGAACAGCGGATGCTGAACATCAACACCGAACTCCGGGTCACCGCGGGGACGTCCGCCGGCACGAGCTTCATGGTGATGGATTCGACCGACAGCAACGTGAGCACGACGTACCACTTCTCGTGGAAGCGCTGCTAGCCGCTCACGGGCGACGGTCGACCGGCCCCTGATCTGCGTAATTCGCCGCCGATTTCCGTTCGAGGACGAGTCGGAAGGTGCTCCATGTTCAATTTCGTGGTGGCCGCCAGCATGGCGGCGGCGATCGTCATCCCGCCCGGCGGCGCGCCGAACAGCACACCCCCGCCGGACCACATGACCATCGACGTGGTGACCGTCAACGGATCGGGCTGCCCGGCCGGCACCGCCGCGGTGGCGGTGTCACCGGACAACAAGGCGTTCACCGTCACCTACAGCCAGTTCATGGCGCAGGTCGGTGTCGGGGCGCTGCCCACCGACTTCCGGAAGAACTGCCAGCTCAACCTGAGGCTGAACATCCCGCAGGGGTTCACCTACGGCATCGCGCAGGCCGACTACCGCGGCTTGCGCACCTGGAGCGGGGCGCGACCGGTCTGGAACGGGCGAACTACTACTTCCAGGGCATGTCGCCGACGGCGTACCAGAACCACACCTACGCCGGTCCGCTCAGCGACGACTGGCAGGCGACCGACACCACCGAACTGGCCGCGATCGTCTACCACCCGTGCGGTGAACAGCGCCTGTTCAACATCAACACCGAGTTGCGGGTGAACGCGGGCACGTCCGACCCGACGACGACCACGAGCTTCATGTCGATGGACTCCACGGACGGCAGCGTCGAGACGACGTACCACTTCGCCTGGAAGACCTGCCCGTAGGCGACCGGCTCCGGTGACCGGACCCCGGTGGGCGGCGGGCCCCCGCCCACCGGGGCCGACCGGACCGGACCCGGCGCGCACGAGCGGTGCGGTGTGACGAACGACGTCCCCGCACCGCTTGACCTGGTGCCGAACCTCAAGGCGGTGCTGCTGCTGGGGGTCGTCGCCCGCGACGAGTGGAACCGTCCGGGACCCACGGCCGCGCTGGGCCGCCGCGTCCCGGTGATCACGGCGCCGATGCCGAGCCCGATGGGCCTGCGGCACGCCGGGGCGTCGGACCGCGTGCGAGAGGCGTTCGACCGGCTCGCGGAGGCGCTGGGCTGACGAACCGCGTGGCCGGACGACGTTGGCCGGCCACGCGGGGTAGGGGGTCCCAGGGCGCACGTCGTTGTGCGCCCCGGGACGGCTCACACGAGCGGCCGGTCGGTCGGCTCGATCGGCCGCGGCAGGACGTGCCTGCCGGTCAGGTAGGCGTCCACGCCGGCGGCGGCCGAGCGGCCCTCCGCGATGGCCCACACGATCAACGACTGGCCGCGTCCCATGTCGCCGGCCACGAACACGCCGTCGACGGAGGTGGCGAACGAGTCGTCGCGGGCGACGTTGCCCCGCGGGTCCAGGTCGACGCCCAGGTCGGTGACGAGGCCGTCCTTCTCCGGGCCGACGAAGCCCATCGCCAACGTCACCAGCTGCGCCGGGATCTCCCGCTCGGTGCCCGGCACCGGCTCGAACCGGCCACCGGACGCCTGGACCTCGACCAGCTTCAGCGCGCGCACCGCGCCCTCGTCGTCACCGAGGAACTCCACGGTGGAGACCGAGTACAGGCGCTCGCCGCCCTCCTCGTGGGCCGACGTCACCCGGTACAGCATCGGGTACGTCGGCCACGGGTTGGCCTCGGCGCGCTTCTCCGGCGGCCGGGGCATGATCTCCAGCTGCGTCACCGACAGCGCGCCCTGGCGGTGAGCGGTGCCCACGCAGTCCGCGCCGGTGTCGCCGCCGCCGATCACGACGACGTGCTTGCCCTCGGCGGTGATCGGCGGCACGTCCAGCTCGCCGCGCGCCACCTTGTTCGCCCACGGCAGGTACTCCATCGCCTGGTGCACGCCGGACAGCTCCCGACCCGGCACGGGCAGGTCACGCCACGCCGTCGCGCCGCCCGCGAGGACCACCGCGTCGTAGGACTCCCGCAGCTCCTCGACCGTGACGTCGACGCCGACGTTCACGCCCGTCCGGAACTCGGTGCCCTCGGCCCGCATCTGGTCGAGCCGGCGGTCCAGCCGCCACTTCTCCATCTTGAACTCGGGGATGCCGTACCGCAGCAACCCGCCGATGGCGTCGGCCCGCTCCAGCACCACCACGTCGTGGCCGGCGCGGGTCAGCTGCTGCGCGGCGGCCAGGCCCGCGGGCCCGGAGCCGACCACGGCGACCTTGCGGCCGGTGCGCGTCGCGGGCGGCTGCGGCGTCACCCAGCCCTCGTCCCAGGCCCGGTCGATGATCGAGATCTCGACCCGCTTGATGGTGACGGGATCGCCGTTGATCCCCACCACGCACGCGGCCTCGCACGGAGCCGGGCACAACGTCCCCGTGAACTCGGGGAAGTTGTTTGTGGCGTGCAGGCGTTCCGACGCCAGCCGCCAGTCCTCCTTCCACACCAGGTTGTTCCAGTCGGGGATCAGGTTCCCGAGCGGACAGCCCTGGTGGCAGAACGGGATGCCGCAGTCCATGCACCGGCCGGCCTGCTTCTCCAGCTTGGGCCGCTCGAACTCCTCGTAGACCTCGCGCCAGTCGCGCAGGCGCAGGAACACGGGACGGCTGCGGGGGGTCTCACGCTCGGTGGTGAGGAACCCACGAGGGTCAGCCATGAGACGCCTCCATGATCGCTTCGTTGACGTCCCGGCCCTCCAGCTCGGCCCGGGCCTGTGCCGCCAGGACCCGCTTGTAGTCCTTCGGCATGACCTTGGTGAACCGCTCCACCGCCAGGTCCCAGTCGGCGAGCAGCGCGTGCGCCACCGCCGAGTCGGTCTCCAGGTAGTGCTTCTCCACCGCGCCGCGCAGGAACTCGCGGTCCGCGTCGGCCAACGGGTCGAGGTCCACCATCTCGGGGTTGACCCGCGGCACGGCCGCGTCCAGCACGTAGGCGATGCCGCCGGACATGCCCGCGGCGAAGTTGCGCCCGGTCGGGCCGAGCACGACCACCCGACCGCCGGTCATGTACTCGCACCCGTGGTCGCCCACGCCCTCGACGACGGCCAGCGCGCCCGAGTTGCGCACGCAGAACCGCTCGCCGACCTTGCCGCGCAGGAAGATCTCGCCGCCGGTCGCGCCGTAGCCGATCACGTTGCCCGCGATGATGTGCTGCTCGGCGGCGAACTGCGCGTCGGGCACCGGCCGGATGACGATCCGCCCGCCGGACAGGCCCTTGGCCACGTAGTCGTTGCCGTCGCCGATGAGCCGCAACGTGATGCCGCGCGGCAGGAACGCGCCGAACGACTGGCCCGCCGTGCCGGTGAACGTGATGTCGATGGTGTCGTCGGGCAGGCCCTCGCCGCCCCACCGCTTGGTCACCTCCGAGCCGAGCATGGTGCCGACGGTGCGGTTCACGTTGCGCACCGGCAGTTCCAGCCGCACCCGGTCACCGGACGCGATCGCGCCCTCGGCGAGCTGGATCAGCGTGTTGTCCAGCGCCTTGTCCAGCCCGTGGTCCTGGGCCACGACCTGGTGCCGCGCCGCGCCTTCCGGCAGCTCCGGCACGTGGAAGATCGGCGAGAGGTCGAGCCCGGCCGCCTTCCAGTGGTCCACGGCCGCCCGCGTGTCGAGCAGGTCCGCGTGCCCGACGGCCTCGGCCAGGGTGCGGAAACCGAGCTGCGCCAACAGCTCCCGCACCTCCTGCGCGACGAACTCGAAGAAGTTCACCACGTGCTCGGCCTTGCCCGCGAACTTCGCCCGCAGCACCGGGTTCTGCGTGGCCACGCCGACCGGGCAGGTGTCCAGGTGGCAGACCCGCATCATGATGCAGCCCGACACGACCAGGGGAGCGGTGGCGAAGCCGAACTCCTCCGCGCCGAGCAGCGCCGCGATCACCACGTCCCGCCCGGTCTTCAGCTGGCCGTCGGTCTGCACCACGATCCGGTCGCGCAACCGGTTGGCCAGCAACGTCTGCTGCGTCTCGGCCAGGCCCAGCTCCCACGGACCGCCCGCGTGCTTGATGGACGACAGGGGAGAGGCTCCGGTGCCGCCGTCGTGGCCCGAGATCAGCACGACGTCCGCGTGCGCCTTGGAGACGCCCGCCGCGACCGTGCCGACGCCGACCTCGGAGACGAGCTTCACGTGGATGCGCGCCGCCGGGTTGGCGTTCTTCAAGTCGTGGATCAGCTGGGCCAGGTCCTCGATCGAGTAGATGTCGTGGTGCGGCGGCGGCGAGATCAGGCCGACGCCGGGCGTGGAGTGCCGGGTCTTGGCGATCCACGGGTACACCTTCGCGCCGGGCAGCTGGCCGCCCTCGCCGGGCTTCGCGCCCTGCGCCATCTTGATCTGGATGTCGTCCGCGTTGACCAGGTACTCGCTCGTCACGCCGAACCGGCCCGACGCCACCTGCTTGATCGCCGAACGGCGGGAGTCGCCGTTGGCGTCGGGGGTGAACCGCTCGGCGTCCTCGCCGCCCTCGCCGGTGTTGGACTTCGCGCCCAGCCGGTTCATCGCGATCGCCAGCACCTCGTGCATCTCCTGCGAGATGGACCCGTAGGAGATGGCGCCGGTGGCGAACCGCTTCACGATGGACGAGACCGGCTCGACCTCCTCGATCGGCACCGGCTCGCGCACGCCCTCCTTGAACGCGAACAGCCCGCGCAGCGTCAACAGCCGCTTGGCCTGCTCGTCCACCGCGCGCGTGTACTCCTTGAAGATGTCGTAGCGCCCGGTGCGGGTGGAGTGCTGGAGCTTGAACACGGTCTGCGGGTTGAACAGGTGCGCCTCGCCCTCGCGGCGCCACTGGTAGTCGCCGCCGACCTCCAGCTCCCGGTGGTGCGGCCGCAGGCCGTCGGGCGGGAACGCCGTCCGGTGCCGCCGCGCGACCTCCTCGGCGATGACGTCGAAGCCGACGCCGCCGAGCCGCGAGGTGGTGCCGGTGAAGCAGGAGTCCACCACCTCGTCGCCGAGGCCGATCGCCTCGAAGATCTGCGCGCCGGTGTAGGACGCGACGGTCGAGACGCCCATCTTGGACATCGTCTTGCGGACGCCCTTGCCCAGCGCCTTGATCAGGTTGCGGGTGGCGACCTCCGGCTCGACGTCGGCCAGCTCCTCCACCGACGCCATGGCCAGGTAGGGGTTCACCGCCTTCGCGCCGTAGCCGATGAGCAGCGCGATGTGGTGCACCTCGCGCGCGTCGCCCGCCTCCACGATCAGGTCGACCTGGGTGCGGGTCTTCTCGCGCACGAGGTGGTGGTGCACCGCGCCGGTGAGCAGCAGCGACGGGATCGGCGCGTGGGTCGCGTCCACGCCCCGGTCCGACAGCACGACCAGCCGCGCGCCGTCCTCGATGGCCTGCGACACCTCGGCCCGGATCTCGTCCAGCCGGCGCACCAGCGCCTCGCCGCCGCCCGCGACCTCGTACAGGCCGCGCACGGTGAAGGTGCGGAACTCCGGCAGGGTGCCGTCGTCGTCCACGTGGACGAGCTTGGCCAGCTCGTCGTTGTCCAGCACCGGGAACGGCAGCGAGATCCGCCGGCACGACGACGCGTCCGCGCTCAGCAGGTTCGGCTCCGCGCCGAGCGTGGCGTGCAGCGAGGTCACCAGCTCCTCGCGGATCGCGTCCAGCGGCGGGTTGGTCACCTGGGCGAACAGCTGGGTGAAGTAGTCGAACAGCTGCCGCGGGCGGTCCGACAGCGGCGCGAACGGGGCGTCGTTGCCCATGGAGCCGATCGGCTCCGCGCCGGTGCGCGCCATCGGGTTGAGCAGGAGGGCCATCTCCTCCTCGGTGTAGCCGAACGCCTGCTGACGACGCACGAGGGACGAGTGCGTCGGCACCTCGCGCTCGCGCGCGGGCAGGTCCGCCAGGTGCAGGATGCCCTCGGCCACCCACTCCTGGTACGGGTGCTCGGCCGCGAGCTGACCCTTGATCTCCTCGTCGTCGATGATCCGCCCCTGGGCGGTGTCGACGAGGAACATCCGGCCCGGCTCCAGCCGGCCCTTGCGCACGATCGTGGCCGGGTCGAACTCCAGCACGCCCGCCTCGCTGCCGAGCACGACCAGGCCGTCCTCGGTGACCCAGTACCGGGCCGGGCGCAGGCCGTTGCGGTCCAGCACCGCGCCGATCAGCGTGCCGTCGGTGAACGACACCAGCGCCGGGCCGTCCCACGGCTCCATGAGCGTGGAGTGGAACTCGTAGAACGCGCGCCGTTGCGCGTCCATCTCGGCGTGGTTCTCCCACGCCTCGGGGATCATCATCAGCACCGCGTGCGGCAGGCTGCGCCCGCCGAGGTGCAGCAGCTCCAGCACCTCGTCGAACGTCGCCGAGTCGCTCGCGCCGCGGGTGATGACCGGGAACACCCGGGACAGGTCGCCGGGGATGAGGTCGGTGGCGAGGACCGACTCGCGCGCGTCCATCCAGTTGCGGTTGCCGCGCAGGGTGTTGATCTCGCCGTTGTGCGCCACGTACCGGTACGGGTGGGCCAGCGGCCACGACGGGAACGTGTTGGTGGAGAACCGGGAGTGCACCAGGCCGATGGAGCTCGTCACCCGCTCGTCGGTGAGGTCGGGGAAGAACTTCTCCACCTGCGGCTCGGTGAGCATGCCCTTGTAGACGATGGTGCGCCCGGACAGGCTCGGGAAGTACACGTCCGTGGCGTGCTCGACGCGCTTGCGGACGACGAAGGCCAGCCGCTCCAGCTCCAGGCCGTCCGGGGCCGCTCCGCCGGGGCGGGGTCCCTCGGGACCGGCGAGGAAGAGCTGGCTGAACGCGGGCATGGTGGTCTTCGCGGTGGGGCCGACGTGGTCGGCGTCCACCGGGAGTTCGCGCCAGCCGAGGACGGTGGCGCCCTCCTCGCGGGCGATGCGCTCGATCTCGGCCTTGACCTCGTCCTGGCCCTCGTGCGGGAGGAACGCGGTGCCGACCGCGTAGCCGCCCGGCTCGGGCAGCGGGAAGCCGACGACCTCGCGGTAGAACGCGTCGGGCACCTGGATCAGGATGCCCGCGCCGTCGCCGGTGTCCGGCTCGGCGCCACGCGCGCCCCGGTGCTCGAGGTTGCGCAAGGCCACCAAGGCCTGGCTCACGATCGCGTGATTTCTGCGACCGGCCAGGTCTGCGACGAACGCGACGCCACAGGCGTCGTGCTCGTACTGCGGGTCGTAGAGGCCGCCTCGCGGCTGGTGGTGGGTCACAACGGGCCCTCCCGTGGCGTCGTCTGTTCGCCCTCGTCTTTTGGGCAAACGGATGCGGCCGAACGCCCCGCGCGCGGCTTTACGCGGACAGCTCGGCCTGCTGGTACTGGCTGTGGATCCACGCCCGAGAGATCGTCGGCGTGGGACCGCACTCCGTTGTGCGGGACAACTGCACTTCCTTGTGCGCGCTCCCGGCGACCGGATGGGGTCGTCGAGGTGGCGCTGAGCGGTGCACCGGGGTTGCCGGGGTCTTGTGACGATAGTGTGAATTCGCGGTTATGGCTCTAGTCCGAGAGGGCGTCGTGGTGAATCACACCACTACTTGACGCCGTTCCGACCAGCGAGGTAGGGCTGGTCGGCCTAGAGTTTCGGCGAGTTCTATCGCTTCAGTGCAGTCTGAAATCAGCCTTTGGCGCGTCGGGAAGCTCTCAGGCAGCCGGCGGCGACGAGGAGGCACAAGCCCGCCACGGCGGTCTGCCACCACGCCGCCTCGCTCACCGCGACGATGACGTTCACGCCCGCCACCAGCGCGAACAGCGCCGCGAGGAGGGTCCAGACCCGGCGTTCGGCCTTCTCGTCGCGGGGGAACAGGACGAAGGTGGGCGGGTGCGTCACGGCGGAGACCTCCAGTCCGGGCTTGTCGCGCTCAACGGTGACAAGTCGGCTGCGGGTACCCGCACATTGCGTAGTCCACACCTTCGGGTGGTGACTTTTTTCGGACGGCTACGGAGGGTGTGCGCGCTCCGTGACTTCGGTCAGCCGACCGCTACGCCGAACAGGAGACCGACGTAGTACGTGACGACCATCGTGAGGCTGCCGACGACGACGTTCCGCCGCACCGCCCGGCCCACGCGGCTCGACCCGAGCCTGGCGCTGACCACCCCCGTCAGCGCCAGGCCCACCAGCACGGCCAGCGCGCACGCCCACACCCGCCAGGCCGTCGGCGGCAGCACGATGGCGACCAGCGGGATCACCGCGCCCGCCGCGAACGCCACCAGCGACGCCCACGCGGCCTGCCACGGGCTGGTCAGGTTGTCCGGGTCGATCTGGAGCTCGGCCTCGGCGTGGGCGCGCAGCGCGTCCTGCTCGGTCAGCTCGCGCGCCACCTTCGCGGCCAGGTCCTCGGACAGGCCCTTGTCCTGGTAGATGCCCGCCAGCTCGCGCTCCTCCTCCTCGGGCATCTCCCGCAGTTCGCGCTCCTCCAGCCGGAGCGCGGCGCGCTCGGTGTCCCGCTGGGTGCTGACGGAGACGTACTCGCCGCCCGCCATCGACAGCGAGCCCGCGACGAGCCCGGCGACCCCCGCGGCGAGGATGGTGGTGCGGTCCGCGGTCGCGCCCGCGACGCCGACGACGAGTCCCGCCGTCGAGACGATGCCGTCGTTCGCGCCGAGGACACCGGCGCGCAGCCAGTTGAGCCGGCCGGAGAGGTCGTCGCGGTGCGGTTCGCCGGGGTGCGTCATGACCGCGATCGAACCACCACTCGGCCATCGGGTGGAGTCCGCCACGCGAACGGGTGAGAGGCTGGACAGGGGGCCGGTGTCGGACGGTGAGCGGCCCGTGATCGGCCCCGGGGGTGACGAATCGGTGGCCGCGCGCGGGTTCCCTGTGATCAACTCCTGGACGGCGGAACGGGGGAGCGGTGGTCAGCAGGCGCGCGGTGTTGCTCGGGGCGGGCGCGGTGGTCGGGTTGGGCGCGTCGACGCTGCCGCCCCGACCCGCCCGGCGGCGGGTCGAGCCGTGCGCCGAGTGGGGCGCCCTGCCGCCCGCCGACCGGCCGGTGAGGGTGGACCGGAAGCCGGTGCGCCTCCTGATCCACCACACGGCCACCGAGAACGTGGCGGACGGGTCGCGGCGGCACGCGCACGAGCTGGCCAGGTTCTTCCAGCGCCTGCACGTGGGCCACGGGTGGGGCGACACCGGCCAGCACTTCACCGTCACGCGGGGCGGCGTGGTGCTGGAGGGGCGGCACGGGAGCCTGGACGCGCTGCTCGCGGGCGACCGGATGGTCGAGGGCGCGCACGCGTTCGGGCAGAACCGGAACTCGATCGGCATCGAGAACGAGGGCACGTACGTCGACGGGACGCCGCCCGCCGCGCAGTGGGACGCCCTGGTGTGGCTGTGCGCGGTGGTCTGCCGCCAGTACGGCATCCCGCCCCGGGAGATCCACGGCCACCGGGACTTCTGGGACGGCACGGTGTGCCCCGGCGACGCGTTCCACGCGCTGCTGCCGAGGCTGCGGGCCGAGGTCGCGCTGGCCTAGCGGCCGGCTCGTGCGGGTTGGCCGGGTTGCCTGGGCCGGCTGGGTCGGCCGAGTTGACCGAGTTGGGCGGGTCGCCCGAGTTGGACGAGTTGGGTGGGTCGGCGGCACGGGCTCGCCGGCGTCACCTCACACGTCGAAGTTTGTTCCGCTAGCCGGTCTCCACGATGCGCCACTGCGGCCCGCCGACCCAGGTCGCCTCCAGCCGTGACCGGTGGCCGGGGCCGGTGAACTCGACCACGACGGCGTCCGCGGGCTGCTCGACGGTGGCCGCGAAGCCCTGGCGCGGCGTGGCGGAGATGGGGTCGATCCCGCTGCGCGAGAAGCGGATCGCGGCCACGCCGCCGTGCAGGCGGAAGCTGCGCAGGTACACCGGCTCGCCGTCCTGCTCGGTCCACGTGCCCGCCTCGGACGGGAGGGGCGGCGGTGTGGTGGTAGTGGTCGTGGTGGTGGCGACCGCCGTCGTGGTCGGGGCGGCCGTCGCGACCACCGCCACCGTCGTCGTGGTGGTCGGGGCGACCGTGGTCGTCGTGGTGGTGGTGCGGATCGCGGATGACTGCGTGGGCCCCGCGACGACGCGAGGACGTTCGGGGACGCCCGCGTCGAGCACGAACCGGATGCCCAGCCAGGACAGCGCCACCGCGACCGCCGTCGACGCCGACCACGCGGCGAGGTACTGCAGGCCCCTGGTCACGCGGTCATCCTGCCGGCGGGCCCGTGGGCGCGAACCCCTGGCCGGGCGGCGTGGACGACGGGCATGGGCGGCGGGCGCGGTCAGGCGGCGGGGCCGGGTGGCGTGGCGGGCGGTGTGGCCGGGCGGCGTGGACGGCGGGCATGGGCGGCGGGTGTGGCCAGGCGGTGTGGACGGGTGGCGTGGACGGGTGGCGTGGACGGGTGGCGTGGACGGGAGCCCACGCCACCCGGCCGGGCCGGTCAGCCGGTGACGCCGTTGAGCAGCGCCAGGTAGCCCTGGCTGTAGCCGGTGGCGTTGGGGTGGAACGACTCCGCCAGCCGGAACAGCGAGAACTGGTTGATCCACGGCGACCGGCCGCAGGCGCCGTGGCCCGCGAAGTGGGCGCGGGCGTCGACGTACCGGACGCCGGCGGCCGCGGCCCGGGCGGAGATCACCTCGTGCAGGGCGTCCGCGCCCCGGTTCAGGGCGGTGCGCTTGGTGGTGTTGAGGCACGTGCCGGTCGGTTCGACCAGCCTCGGGTAGCCCAGGACGATCACGGTGGCGTTCGGGGCGCGGTCGCGGATGGTGGCGTAGGTGGTGTCGAGCCGCGCGGGCAACGTGGTGCGGGCGGCCGCGATCCCGTTGTCGACGGCGTTGACGCAGCTGCTGTCGCTGCCGGTGACGCAGGTGATCATCGTGTTGGCGAAGCCGACGTCGTTGCCCCCGATGGTGATCGTGACCTGGTCGGTGCCCGCGTCGAGCGCGGCGAACTGGTCGGTCATGCTCTGCGTGGTGCCACCGCCGCAGGCGGCGTACTTGAACGACGACACGGCGTGGGTGTCCGCCCAGAGCTGGGCGTAGCCGCGCGGGCTGCGGAAGCACGAGCCGCTGACGTACGGCGGCGCGCCCGTCCCGGAGGAGTACGAGTCGCCGAGGGCGACGTAGTCGACGGGGGCCGCGGCTCGCGCCCCGGTCGAGGTGAGCATGACGGCCAGGGCGGCGGGCAGCACCGCGCACACGACCTTCAGAAGACGTCCGCGCACGTCCGGTCCTTCCTCGGAGATCACTGGGGTGAAGGCGGCAGGTCGCCGACGTTACGAAGGCGTTCCGAGGGATCACAGACGGTGCTATTCTCGTTACTTGCGAGTAACCTGGACCGCTTCGCCGGGGTGCCGCCATGACCGTTCCGCGCCGCAGCGACGCCCTGAGGAACCGGGCGTCGATCATCCGCGTGGCCGAGGAGCTGGTGGTCCGGGGCACGACCCCGTCGCTGGCGCAGGTCGCCCGGCTCGCCGGCCTCGGCCAGGCGACGGTGTACCGGCACTTCCCCGACCGCCGCGCCCTGCTGCTGGCCGTGGCGCGGCGGCACCTGGGCGTGCTGGCGGAGGCGGCCGAGCGCAACGCCCACGACCCCGCCGCGTTCCGCGCGCTGCTGGGCGCCGTCATGGCGTACCAGGTGTCGATGCGCCCGCTGGTCGACGAGCTGCGCCGGTTCCCCGAGCCCGACCAGCGTGGGCACGTGCGCCGGCTGCTGGACGCGTTGCGCGGCCCGTTCGCCCTGTCCCAGGCGGCGGGCCACCTCCGCGGCGGCGTCGTGCTGGACGACGTGGTCGTCGTGCTGACGATGCTGCAGGCGGCCGTCGACTCGACCCCCGACCCTCGGCGCGCGATCCCCGTGCTGCTGGACGGGTTGTTCCACCCGGAGCCGCGCTGAGGTCCCCGTGCGATCACGCGCCCACCGGGCCGCGTTACCGTGCCCGCCATGGTCTCGGTGCTGCTCGTCGAGGACGACCCGGTGGTGCGGTCGGCGGTGACGCGGGCGTTGACCGGGCTGGGGCACGCCGTCCTGCCCGTCGGCACCGCGCTGGAGGCGCTGCGGGAGATCACCGGCGGCGGGTTCGACCTCGTCGTGCTCGACCTCGGGCTGCCCGACATGGACGGCGCGGACGCGCTGCGGATGATGCGCGGCGTGTGCGACGTGCCCGTCATCGTCGCCACCGCCCGCGACGACGAGAGCGAGATCGTCCGGCTCCTCAACGCGGGCGCCGACGACTACCTCGTGAAGCCGTTCTCCAGCGAGCACCTGGCCGCGCGGCTGTCCGCCGTGCTGCGGCGGGCGCGCAAGGAACCCGCGCCCGCGCCGTTCCGGATCGGCCGGCTCACCGTCGACCTCGACCGCCGCGAGGCCCGGCTCGACGGCCGCGAGCTGAACCTGACCCGCAAGGAGTTCGACCTCCTCGCCTACCTCGCCGCCCGCGAGGGCAAGGTGGTGCCGCGCGCCGAGCTGCTCGCCAACCTGTGGAACCTGCCCGGCCGGCACGACGACCAGACGCTCGACGTGCACCTGTCCTGGCTGCGCCGCAAGCTCGGCGAACGGGCCGCCCAGCCCCGCTACCTGCACACCGTGCGCGGTGTCGGGTTCAAGCTCACGGCGGCCGAGTGAGGAGGTCGCTCGCGCTCGTCTCGCTCGCCGTCACGTCGATGGTGGCGCTGGCGTTCCTGATCCCGCTGGCCCTGGTGGTGCGGCAGCTCGCCGAGGACCGGGCGCTGACCGACGCCGAACGCCTCGCGGGCGCGCTCACACCGGTCCTGGTGATCACCGGCGACCCGGCGTCCGTCGGTCAGGCCCTCGCCAGCACGACCGCCGGCCGCCTCGCGGTGCACCTGGCGGACGGCGGGGTCGTCGGGGTGCCGATGGCCACCGAGGACCAGCTCCGGGCCGCACGCGAGCAGGGCCGGGCGTCCACCGAGCGCGTCGCGTCCGGGTTCGTGCACCTCCAGCCCGTGCTGCTGCCCGAGGACCGGGTGGCGGTGGTGGAGGCGTACGTGCCGGAGTCGGAGCTGTCCCGCGGCGTCACCCAGGCGTGGCTCGCGCTCAGCGGCGTCGCGGTCGTCCTGGTGCTCGGTTCGGTGCTCGTCGCGGACCGCCTCGGCGCGCGGGTCGTGAAATCCGCCGCCGCGTTGGCCGAGGGCGCGCGCAAAATGGGCCAGGGCGATCTCACGACCAGGGTGACGCCCAGTGGTCCGCCGGAATTGCTGGACGCGGGCGGCGCGTTCAACCGGATGGCCGATCGGATCGGCCAGCTGCTGGCCAACGAACGCGAACTGCTGGCCGACCTGTCGCACCGGCTGCGCACCCCGCTCACCGCGTTGCGGCTCGATTCGGAAACGCTCGGCCAGGACCCCAACGCCAATCGCGTCCGGCAGGCCGTGCACGCGCTCGAACGCGAGGTCAACGAACTCGTCCGGGCCGCCCGCCGGGAACTGGACGACCCCGACGGCGGCCGGTGCGACGCCGCCCAGGTCGTGCACGACCGGCTGGTGTTCTGGTCCGCCCTCGCCGACGACCAGCAGCGGCTGTGGAACCTGCGCGGCACCGAGCGGCGGGCGATCGTCCCGCTGACCCGCAGCGACCTGGCCGCGGCCATGGACGCCGTGCTGGGCAACGTCTTCCGGCACACGCCCGAGGGGGTCGGGTTCGTGGTGGCGCTGTTCCACCAGCCCGACCGGGTGGTGGTCGTGGTGGAGGACGCCGGGCCGGGCATCGAGGACCTGGAAGCGGCGTTGCGGCGGGGGAGCAGCGGCTCGGGCTCGACCGGCCTCGGACTGGACATCGCCCGCCGGGCCGCCGAGTCCACCGGCGGCTCCCTCACCGTCGACCGGGGACCGCTGGGCGGCACGCGGGTCCGGCTGCGGCTCGGCCTGGCCGAGGAGCGAGCCTGACACCGGGCGCCTTTTCCGCGCCTGATGCCAAGTTTAAATGTTCCTTAAATAAGTCGATGTTGACAGTTGTGGAATACCGGATAAAGTCATTCCTGGAATTCGGGTCGACCGCAGCGCTCTCCCCCTTGCCAGGTTCGACCGGTTCCCCGTTCGGTGCGGCGACCGCAGCACGCTTACCCTGCGAAGAAGCGCGCATGCGGTCGCCGTGCCCGAATACCGCCGAATGCAGATTGAGGTTTTTCGCGTGTCGCGCAAGAGCAGTGTGAGTGGTGTGCTGCCGGTCGTCGTCCTCGCCGGGCTCGCCCTGGCCGGGTGCGAGCACCCCGACGGGACGGCCCTGATCACGGCGACCGCCACCACCACGGTCCGCACCACGTCGCACGCCGACGCCTGGGCCGCGCCGACCACCGCGCCGGACCTGGCGGGCACGACGTCCGCGGGGGGCACGACGTCCGCGGGGGGCACGACCACCCCGCCGTCCTCCCCGCCGGCCGCGCCCCCGGTGTCCACCTCCGCCGCGGCGCCGGCCCCGCGGACCTCGGCGAAGCCGCCCGCTCCCGCGCCGGCTCCCAAGCCCGCCCCCGCGCCCGCGCCTGCCGTGCCGACGAAGACCGACGTCGAACTGGCCGAGGCGAAGGTGGTCGAGCTGACCAACGCCGAGCGCGCCGCCCACGGCTGCCCGGCCCTCGCCGCCGACGACCGGCTGGCCGCCGCCGCCCGCGCGCACAGCGCCGACATGGCCGCCCAGGACTACTTCGACCACGTGTCCAAGGACGGGCGGTCCTTCGTGGACCGGGTCAAGGCCGCCGGCTACCCGCAGCCGGGCGCCGAGAACATCGCCGCGGGCCAGCGCACCCCCGAGGCCGTCGTGAAGGGCTGGATGGACTCACCCGGCCACCGGGCGAACATCCTGAACTGCAAGCTCAAGGCGTTGGGCGCGGGCATGGCGCGCGGCGGCTCCTACGGCGTCTACTGGACTCAGAACTTCGGCTGGTGACCGTCGCGGTCGTGACCGCCCGCGGGCAGCTCGTCGAGGATCAGCACGGTGTGGCTGGACGTCACGTCCGGCATCGTCTGCAACCGGGAGAGCACCAGGTCGCGCAGGCTGTGGGCGTCGGGCGCCCGCACCAGGAGCACCAGGTCGTAGTCGCCGGACACCAGCGCGCCGTGCCACACCTCGGGGATCTCCATGACCCGCTGCCGCACGGCCTTCCACGAGTGCTGGCTGATCTTGAGGTAGACGTAGGCGGAGATGCCGAAGCCGTAGCGCTCCGGGTCGACGACCGCCGCGTACCCCGTGATGACGCCGTCGCGGTGCAGCCGCTCGACCCGCGAGTACGCGCTCGCGCGCGAGATGTGCAGCTTCTCCGCGAGCGCCCGCATGGACATCCTGCCGTCCGCCCGCAGCTCCTCCACGACGCGCCGGTCGAGCGCGTCGAGCGGTGCCGAATGTCCAGCCCGTGCCGTCATGTGGCCGACGATAACCCGTCTGCGGGCCAATCGTCCGGATTCGAGGCCCGGATCTGGAACTTTGGCCGCTGTGACGCGGACCATGCCCTCCATCTCGTCACATGAGACACCCGGAGGAGCCCATGGCCCGCACCCGCGCGCCCGAGCGGACGTTGCTGCCCAGCGACGAACCGCTGTCGCTGCTGCGCAAGGACGGTTCGCCGGTGGACGACTCGCCACTGGCCATGCCCGACGACGACGTGCTGGTGGAGCTGCACCGGCGGATGGTCGTCGGCCGCCGCTTCGACACCCAGGCCACCGCGCTGACCAAGCAGGGCCGGCTCGCCGTCTACCCGTCGTCACGAGGGCAGGAGGCGTGCGAGGTCGGCTCGGTGCTCGCGCTGCGCCCCGACGACTGGCTGTTCCCGACCTACCGCGATTCGGTCGCGCTCGTCACCCGGGGCGTCGACCCGGCCGAGACGCTGACCCTCCTCCAGGGCGGCTGGCACCTCGGGTACGACCCGTACGAGCACCGCGTCGGCCCCCAGTGCACCCCGCTGGCGACCAACACGCTGCACGCGGTCGGCTTCGCGCACGCGGCCCGGTTGAAGGGCGAGGACACGGCGGCGCTGGTGCTGCTGGGCGACGGCGCCACGTCCGAGGGCGACACGCACGAGGCGCTGAACTTCGCCGGCGTGTGGCAGGCGCCCGTGGTGTTCCTGGTGCAGAACAACGGTTACGCGATCAGCGTGCCCATGTCGAAGCAGAACGCCGCGCCGTCGTTGGCGCACAAGGGCATCGGGTACGGCGTGCCGTCCGTGCTGGTGGACGGCAACGACGCGGCCGCCGTGTACGCGGTCGTGCGCGAGGCGCTGGCGGCCGGCGGGCCGACGTTGATCGAGGCCCTGACCTACCGGATCGAGGCGCACACCAACGCCGACGACGCCACCCGCTACCGCACGTCCGACGAGGTCGCGTCCTGGCTGGACCGCGACCCGGTCGACCGGCTGGAGGCGTACCTGGCGTCGCGCGGGCTGCTGGACAACGCGCGGCGCGCGGCGGTGGCGGCCGAGGCGGAGGAGTTCGCGGCGTCCGTGCGGGCGAAGATGAACGCCGACTTCGTGCCGTCGCCCGACGAGCTGTTCGAGCACGTCTACGCGACCATGCCGCGCCACCTGCGGGAGCAGGCGGCGGCGCTGCGGGAGGAACTGGCATGACGGCGACGTCCGAGGTCACGGGGGAGCCGGAGGCGGCTGCGGTGGCCCAGGTTTCGATGGCGGGCGCGTTGAACCGGGCGTTGGCCGACGCCCTGGCCGCCGACCCGACCGTGCTGGTGTTCGGCGAGGACGTCGGCCCGCTCGGCGGCGTGTTCCGGGTGACCGACGGGCTGGCCGCGCGGTTCGGCGACGACCGGGTGTTCGACACGCCGCTCGCCGAGTCCGGCATCGTCGGCACGGCCATCGGCATGGCCATGAACGGCCTGCGGCCCGTGGTGGAGATGCAGTTCGACGCGTTCGCCTACCCGGCGTTCGAGCAGATCACCAGCCACCTGGCGAAGCTGCGCAACCGCACCCGCGGCCGGGTGGAGCTGCCCGTGGTGATCCGCGTGCCGTACGGCGGCGGGATCGGCGGCGTCGAGCACCACTGCGACTCGTCGGAGGCGTACTACACGCACACGCCGGGGCTGCGGGTCGTCACGCCCGGAACGCCGGACGACGCGTACCGGTTGTTGCGCGACTCCATCGACTCACCCGACCCGGTGATCTTCCTGGAGCCGAAGCGGCGGTACTGGACGAAGGGCGACCTCGCGGTCGGTTCAACACCTGCGATCGGGTTCGACCGGGCGTTGGTGCGGCGCGCCGGGAAGGACGTCACGCTCATCGCCTACGGACCCATGGTCGCGACCGCGCTGGAGACGGCCGACGCGGCGGCGGAGGAGGGCTGGGACGTCGAGGTGGTGGACCTCCGGTCGCTGTCGCCGTTCGACGACGAGACCGTGTGCGCGTCGGTCCGCCGGACCGGCCGGGCGGTGGTCGTGCACGAGGCGTCCGGGTTCGGCGGGTACGGCGCGGAGGTCGTCGCGCGGGTGACCGAGCGGTGCTTCCACCACCTGCACGCGCCCGTGCTGCGGGTGACCGGGTTCGACATCCCCTACCCGCCGCCGAAGCTGGAGGAGCACCACCTGCCGAGCGTCGACCGCATCCTGGACGCGATCGACCGGCTGCAGTGGGACGACGAGGTCGTGGAGGCCTACGGTGCCTGACTTCCGGCTGCCCGACCTGGGCGAGGGGTTGACCGAGGGCGAGATCGTCACCTGGCTCGTGTCGGTGGGGGACCACGTGTCCATCGACCAGCCCGTGGTGGAGGTCGAGACGGCGAAGGCCGTGGTCGAGGTGCCGTGCCCGTACGAGGGCGTGGTGAGCGCGCGGTTCGGCGAGCCGGGGGAGAAGCTGGCCGTCGGCTCGGTGCTGCTGTCGGTCGGCGCGCCCGAGGCCACTTCGGAGGGGTCGGGCAACGTCCTGATCGGCTACGGCACGTCCGACACCCCGCGCCGACGCCGTCCGCGCCGGTCCGGCGGTCAGCGGGTGCCGCACCCGGACACCGCTCGCCGCCCCGCGCCGATCCCCGCCGCCCGCACCGCGCCCAACGGCACCGTGCCCGCCGCCGCACCGGCCGGTCATGCGGACACCGCGCTCAACGGCACCGCGCCCGCTTCGGCTGGTGCCGTGCCGGTCGGTTCGGTCGCGCCCGCTGAGGCCGCTGCCGTTTCGGTCGGCTCGGTCGCGTCCGCCGGTGCCGCTCCGCTCGCCTCGGCTGCGCCTGCCGAAGCCGGGGGCAGTGCCGGTTCCGTCGTGCCCGTTGGTCCGAGTGGCGCGCCGGCTCCGGCGGTCATCTCGCCGTTGGTGAGGCGGCTGGCGCGGGAGAACGGACTCTCGCTCGACCGGGTGACCGGGACCGGGCCGGGCGGTGTCATCCGGCGTGCGGACGTGGAACGGGAACTGGCCGCGCTCGCCGCCCCGACTGCTGCGCCGACTGCGGCCCCAACCGCCGCCCCGACCGCTGTGCCGACCCCCGCACCGTCCGCCGAGCCCGCGGCCGGGCGGCGCATCCCGTTGCGAGGGCTGCGGGGTGCGGTGGCGGAGAAGTTGGCCACCTCGCGTCGCGAGATCCCCGAGGCGACCGTGTGGGTGGACGTCGACGCGACGGAGTTCCTGGCCGCACGGGCCGCCCTGCCGTCGGTGTCGCTGCTCGCGCTGCTGGCCCGGTTCACCGTGCTGGGGCTGAAGAAGTTCCCCGAGCTGAACTCGCGGGTCGAGGGCGACGAGATCGTGGTGCTCGACCAGGTGAACCTCGGGTTCGCCGCGCAGACCGACCGCGGCCTCGTCGTGCCGGTGGTGCGCGACGCGCAGTCGTTGACCACGGCCGAGCTGGCGTCCGCGATCGCCGCGCACACGGCGTCGGCCCGCGAGGGCAGGTTGTCGCCCGCCGCGCTGACCGGCGGCACGTTCACGGTCAACAACTACGGCGTGTTCGGTGTGGACGGCTCGGCCGCGATCATCAACCACCCGGAGGCGGCGATCCTGGGCATCGGCCGCATCATCGACCGGCCGTGGGCCGTGGACGGGCAGCTCGCCGTGCGCAAGGTCGCGCAGCTGACCCTGGCCTTCGACCACCGGGTGTGCGACGGCGGCACGGCGGGCGGGTTCCTGCGGTTCGTCGCCGACTGCGTCGAGTCTCCGATCAAGGCCCTGGCCGATCTATAGATTGGCCGGGTGACCTTCGACGGCGGGATGCGGCGGTGGCGGGAGTACCAGCGGACACCGTGGGGACGGTTGCGCTACTCGCAGGCCGAGGCCAACCTGGCCCGCCACCTGCCGCCCGCGCCGGCGAAGGTGCTCGACCTGGCCGGCGGTGACGGTGCGGACGCGCTCCGACCGGCCCGGCGCGGCCACGACGTGACGGTGGTCGACCGGTCCGCCGAGATGCCGGCCGAGGCGGAGCGCGCGTTCGCCGCCGAAGACCTGCCGGTGCGGCTGGTGGAGGCCGACCTGACGCGGCTGCCCGCCTTGCCGGGCGGGTACGACGTGGTGCCGGCGCACAACGTCGTCCAGTACCTGGCCGACCCGGCCGACGTCCTGCGCACGGCCGTGTCGCTCGCCGTGCCGGGCGGCGTGGTGTCGGTGATCGCGATCAACCGCAGCTCCGAGCCGTTGCAGCAGGCGACCCTGGCACTCGACCCGGCCGGCGCGCCGGCCGCCCTCGACACCGACCAGGCGCGCACGCGGACGTTCGACACGACCCTCACCCTGTTCACGGCCGACCAGGTCGTCGGGTGGCTCGACGGGTGCGAGGTGGTCGGCCACTACGGCATCTGCGCCGTCACCGGCTACATCGCCGACAACTCCCGCAAGCACGACCCGGAGTTCTTCGCCGACCTCGAACGCCTGGAGCCGGCCTTGGCCGACCGCATGCCGTACCCGCTGATCGCCCGCTTCTTCCACCTGGTCGGCCGCCGATGACCCGCGTCGGCTGGGACGAGGAGTCCTACCTGGAGCTGGTGCGCCGGGCGTGCTTCGTCTGCGAGCTGCTGGCCGGCAACCCCGACTACCCGCACCACGTGGCCCACCGCGACGAGCGCGCCGTGGTGTTCCTCAGCAAGTTCCCGTTCATGTGGGGGCACCTGCTGGTCGCGCCCGTCGAGCACCGCGAACACGTCATCGGCGACTTCCCGCCGGCCGACTACCTCGCGTTGCAGCGGGTCCTCCACGCCGCCGGCACCGCGCTGACCGCCGTCGTCCCCACCGAGCGCCTGTACGTGCTGAGCCTCGGCAGCCAGCAGGGCAACCGGCACGCGCACTGGCACCTGGCGCCCCTGCCTCCCGGCGTGCCGTACGAGGAGCAGCAGTTCGCCGCGTTCTCGGCCGAGCGGGGGCCCTACCGGTTCCCCGACCGGGACCTCGCCGGGCTGGCCGCGGAACTCGGACGACGGCTGCGCGCGATCCTCGTAGATTGACCGGTGTGACGAAGCCCGACTACCCCATTCGGACCGCACGCCTCACCCTGCGCCCGTTCACCCCCGACGACCACGCCGCGCTGCACTCGTGGCAGTCGCGGCCGGACGTCGTGCGGCACCTCTACGGCGGGCCCAGGAGCCCCGAGGAGACGACCGAGAGCCTGGCGCTGAAGGCGTCCGTGACGTGGCCGGAGAAGGAGGGCGACCACCTCGCACTGGCCGTGGAGAAGGACGGCGTGGTGATCGGCGAGGCGGTGCTGAAGTGGCTCAGCGAGGAGCACCGGCAGGGCGAGGTGGGCTACATCTTCCACCCCGACCACCACGGCAACGGCTACGCCACCGAAGCCGCCGCCGCCATGCTGGACCTCGGCTTCACCCACCTCGGCCTGCACCGGATCGTGGCGTCGTGCGACGCGTTCAACGAGCCGTCGTGGCGGGTGATGGAGCGCCTCGGCATGCGCCGCGAGGCACACTTCCGGCACAACGAGTTCTTCAAGGGAGCGTGGGGCGAGGCGCTGATCTACGCGATTCTGGAGGACGAGTGGCGCCGGATGGCCGACGCTCGGTGAGGCCGCGCGGTGGATGATGTCCCGATGCGGAGGTTCACGGAGGACAACGGCGCGTACGAGCGCTGGTTGGCGGACAACCAGGACCAGTACGTCGTCAACGCGGAACGGAGCCTGAACCCGAACAACCTCTTCCTGCACCGCGCCTCCTGCGCCACGATCAACGGGACACCGAGCCGCGGTGTCAGGTGGATCGGCAGCTACGTGAAGTTCGGCGGCACCCGCGCGGAACTGGAAACCGAACACCCGACCGCCCGCGCCTGCGGGCGGTGCCTATGACCGCATACCCCCGGCGCGTGGCGGGGCATGCCCGACGCACGTCGAACCGGTTGGTCCGGTAGGTACGTCGCGGGTGGCACCCCGGTCGGCGCGACGCGCGGCCACCCGGCCTCGCCGAGGCTCACAGCCGACGGGGAGGCGGTCAGTCCCTCGGACCGACGACGGCGGTGAGGTTGCCGTCGTCCCCGGCGACGCACGACGCCTCCCGCGCCGTCGTGGTCAGGAACTCCGTCATGCACCGGCCGAACTGCTCGTACCCGCGCGCGTTGGGGTGGAACGACTCCTGCAGCGCGTGCCGGGCCCGCGCCTCGTCGCGCAACCCGTCGAAGTCGACGGTGAGCCGGGTGAACCACTCCTCCTCCGGCTTCTTGCCGCCCATGCACGCCTCGCGCCCGTCACCCGCCCGCGACAGGTCGAGGAACCGCGCCTCCACGGACTTCGCCGCCTTGCGCAAGCCCTCCGACAGCTGGTCGACCGCCTCCTCGCGCACCCACTCCAGGTCACCCGTCCGCAGCGGGCAGCCGGCGAGGTTCTGCAGGTCGAACGGCAGGCCGGGGGCGACCGGGGCGGCGTACGACTGGAGCACCAGCGTGTACGAGCGGGGCGTGTAGCCCTCGTCCTGCAACACCCGGCGCACGTCGCGCAACGCCCGCTCCACCTTGGGCGTCATCCGCTCCACGCGGGCCTTCCACTCGTCCGCCATCGCCTTGGCGCAGTCGGTGCGGCGCTCGATCCACGCCCGCAGGCACGCGCCGAGCACGTCGGCGAACCTCGGGTCGTCGTTCGCGCCGACCGCGACCACGACCACCGACACCCGGTACTCGCGCGCGATCGCGGCCAGCTGCCTGGCCTGCGAGCCCTCCGTGTTGCGCACCTGGTCGGTGATGCCGACCTGCTCCGAGTTCGCGCCCGAGCAGGCCAGGTTGAACACCTCGTCGACGCCGTCGACCCGTGTCTTGTGGACGGACGCCTTCAGCGACCGGTGGCACCAGTTGCCGTTCTCGCCGTCCGTGCCGGGCTCGTACGTGCCCGCGCCCTCACCGGCCATCGTGCTGTCGCCCAACGCCACGAGGGCGCGCGGCGCGTCGCGTTTCGGACCGGGCAACGAGGGGTACGGCGAGTCGCTGACCACCAGCAGGAGGGCAAGCAGCGGGAACACCAGGGCGACGGCCACGAATCGACGCAACATCGCCGCCTAGTCTACGGAGAGCCGCCCGCCGGCGAGCACCACGGTGCGGTCGGCCGCGCGGTGCACCTGATCGTGGTGCGTGGCGACCAGCACGGCCGCGCCCTCGTCGGCGGCCCGCCGCAGCACCCGCACGGCCGCCGGCGCGCTCTGCGCGTCCAGGTGCGCGGTGGGTTCGTCGGCGAGCAGCACGGCGGGGGAGCCGACCACGGCACGGGCCAGCGCGGCCCGCTGCTGCTGCCCGAACGACACCTCGGCGGGGTACCGGTCGCCCAGTTCGGCGATGCCCAGCTCCTCCAGCAGCCCGGTCACCCTCGTCAGCGAGCCGCCCGTGCGGCCGAGCCGGATCGGCAGCGCCACGTTCTCCGCCAGCGTCAGCTCGCCCGCCAGGCCGAGGGCCTGGGGGAGCAGGGCGCAGACCTTCCACGGCGGCGGCGACGTCAGCACCTCGCCACCCAGCTCCACCGTGCCCGAGTCCGCCCGGTCGAACCCGGCCAGCACGGCGAGCAGCGCGCTCTTGCCCGACCCGGACGGGCCGGACAGCGTCACCAGCTCGCCGGCCGCCACCTCCAGGTCCACGCCGCGCAGCACGGGCACCGGCCCGGCCGCGTGCCGGAACGTCCGCCGGACACCCACCGCCCGCAACGCCGTCATGCCGCCAACACCCCGTTCCGCAGGTCGAACCTCGTGTCGGCCAACGCGATCAGCCTCGGGTCGTGCGAGGCCACCACCACCGGCACACCTCGCCGCGCCAGGTCGGCCAACGTCTCCAGCACCAGGTCCGCCGACGACGTGTCCAGTTGGGACGTCGGCTCGTCCGCCAGCACGACGGTCGCCCGCCGTGCCAACGCGCACCCGAACGCGAGCCGCTGCTGCTGCCCGCCGGACATCGCCGACACCTTCCACGTGGCCGTGCCGGGCAGCCCCAGCTGCTCCAGCAGCTCGTCGACCGGCGCGTCCAGCCCGGACGCCTGGGCCGCCGCACGCAGGTTGTCGCCCACGTCCAGGTGGCCGATCAGGTTGTCCGACGGGTTCTGGAGCACCAGGGCGACGTCCCGCCGCCGCAGCTTCCGCCGGGCCGCGGACGACAGCCGCGCCGTGCCCGCGCCGCGCAGCTCGACCGCGCCCGTCGTGGGCCGCTCCACCAGGCTCAGCACCCGCAGCAACGTCGACTTGCCCGACCCGGACGGCCCCGCGACCACGGTGATGCCCGACGCGGGGACGTCCAGCGTCACACCGGACACCGCCGTCACCGCCCCGGCCGGCGTCCGGTACTCCACGCCCACCTCGCGCAGGCGCAACACGTGCTCACCCACGGATCAACTCCCCGATCCTCGCCGAACGCGCCGCGCGCACCGCGATCCACGCCGCCACCAGCACCACCAGCACACTTCCCACGACCGTCGACACCACGAGCGGAACGACGTCCGGCACCTCCGGCACCGGCGTCAGCCGCGGCGCGGGATCGAGCTGCGGCACGGTGAACCCGCTGCTCACCGCGCTCGCGGCCAGGCCGACGACGACCGCCCCCGCGGCCACGGCCCCCAGTTCGAGCAGGTGGCTGCGCAGCATCGCGGCGGGGCCGAGGCCCATTCGGGTGCTGAACGCGCCGGACAGCGCGTTCTGCCGCCGCCGCACCTCCACCGCCAGCAGCAGCGCGATCGCCGCCACCACCGCGAGGACGACGCCGATCGCCGTGACGAACCCGAACGTCCACTGAATCGTGAGGAACGGCAGGCCCTTCACCGCCTTCGACTTCTCGCCGACGTTGCGGTACTTCACGCCCACCGCCGCCAGCGCCCGGGTCAGCTCGCCGAGCGGCCGCTGCGACCAGACGTACCAGGAACCCACGTCGCCGCGGTCCTCGATCCGGTCGACCGGGACGACCCAGCCCGTCTTGCCGAGCTTCGGGAACGCGGGCACCCACGCGGACGGGTTGATCGGCGGCAGGCCCGGCAGCGTCACCTCGCGGCGCGGCGAGATCCCGACGCGCAGCGGCTCGTCCAGCAAGGCCGGGTCGATCTCGAACGGGAACGCGCCGTCGCGGAACGTCCTCGGGTCGACCACCAGGGCGGTCCGGTCGTACTGCTCGACGTAGCCGACGATGGTCGAGTCGCCGCGCAGCGAGCCGGGCAGCTCGGAGGTCTCCGGGTCGACCTGCGCGTAGCTGTTGGCGCCGGTGAACATGCCGGACTTCACCTCCAGCGCGGTCCTCTGCGACCCGGCGATGGCGGTGCCGACGGCGATCGTGCCGACCGCCAGCACGCCCACCAGCAGCACGCCGGTCACCGGCCCGGCCGCCGCGGCGAGGCGGCGGATCGCGAGCTGCGCGACGGGCGCCGACCAGAACCGGGCCCGGTGCGACGCGGCCAGCGCCCACCGCGCCAACCGCGCCGTCACCAGCGCCGCGGTGAGCACGACCAGCAGCGGGAACGCCAGGGCGGCGGCGTCGATGCGGGGCAGCCCGCCGATCTTCGTGGTGGTCGCCAGGCCGCTGTTCTGCACCCGGTTCCACGCCCACACGGCGAGCGCGGCCGTGGCGAGCTCCCACGGCGGGGCGGTGAGGACCTTGCGCAGCCGGTTGCCGCGGATGGCGACCTGGAACATGCGGTGCACGCGCAGCGCGGCGGTGGCGAACGTGACCACGACGCTCAGCACGACCACCACCGCGACGGCGACGGCGGCCGTCGTCCCGGTGCCCGGCGGCAGCGCGTCCGACGGCGCGTACACGGGCAGCAGGAGGCGGGCCGTGCCGAGCCCGGCCGCGCCGCCGACGACCAGCGGCAAGCCCAGTTCGAGGACGCCGCGGCCGCCCAGCGCGAACGGACCGGAGCCCCGGACCCACAGCAGCCGCAGCTCGGACCGGCGGCGTTGCGCCCACTGGACGGTGACCGTGGCGATGCCGGCGAGGCCGATGAGGAGGCTGATCAACGTCAGCGGCAGGACGGCGGACCGCACGTTCACGGCGGTCTGCGCGCCGTTCTCCACGGCCAGGACCAGCGGCGACACCGTGCGGTTGAAGAGGTGGCCCAGCGGTTCGACGCGGTCGGAGCCCTCGGCCAGCAGGGCCGCGGCCTCGTCGACGGTGCGCGGCACGTCGCTCGGGAAGCGGACCGTCACATCCGTGGGTCCGGCGACCTCCCGCGGTAGCGCGGCGAACGACTCGGCGCTGGGCATCCACACCACGGCGGTGGCCAGCTCGTCGCGGTCGAGGATGTTGGGCACGATGTAGTGGCGCTCGGAGCACCACCACGCGGGCAGCGGGTCGAGCACGTCGGCGTAGACCGCGGTGACCGGGGGCAGCCGCCCGCCCATGCCGCGCTCGCCCAGCCGGAGGTCGATGGTGTCGGCGATGCTCTTGGGTACCCAGAGACCGTCCTTGCCGCCGCCCTCCAGCACCTCCAGGTGGTCGGTGGCGCCGGGCCGGTAGCCGAACTTCGCGTCGGTCGGCAGGCCGCCGAAGTCCGTGCGCTGCTCCCGCGTGTACATGCCGACGAGGTGGGGCCGCGTCGACACCGCCTCGCCGACCTGCCGCACCAGGCCCGGCACGCGGTCGTGCGGGACGGTGGCCTCCAGCGACGGGTGCAGCGACTCCGCGCACAACTGGCTCTGCTGGTAGGTGATCGCGGCGCTGCCCGAGGCGGCCGAGTGCATCACGGCGGCGGCCACGACGAAGCTCAGCAACAGCGCCGTCACCAAGCTGACCAGCAGTGTCAGTGGGCTCGACAGGGCCGCGCGCGGTGCGGCTCTCCACGGGATCTGCACCACCAGACGGTAACCGGCGGTCCGTCGGGAAAGGAGCCTTCCCCGAACGGCAATCGACTGCCGGACAACATCACGGACAACGCCCGCCGTTGTCCGGGAACGCGCCGTGCGGACCGGACAACGGCATGGCGTGGTCGAGCTGCGTCGACCGGTGGTGTCGGCACCGGCCGGTCGGGGTACTGGCTCACCATGAAGCAGACCGTGATGAAGAAGTCGCTCGCCGTGCTCGCGAGCGCGGCGGCCCTGTTCCTGTCCCTCGGCGCGGGGTGCGACAACCAGGGCGGCAACGAGAACGAGGACCGCCCCGGCGTCGAGAACAACCAGGAGCAGGAACAGGACGGCGAGCAGGAGCAAGAGCAGGAGCAGGACGGCGAGCAGGAAGACGGGAACTGACCCGCCCGCCGCACGCCGGCGCGGCGGTCCGCGCCGGCGTCACTTCCCCCTGCCCGTCTCCTCCTGCAACCGGTCGATGAGCTGGGACGCCTCGACCTTCGTCAGCCCTTGCGGCACCTCCTCGCCCGCCTCCTGCGCCAACGTGTTCAGGTAGGACTCCTGCGGGCCGGTCATCGGCTCGTCGCCCGTCGTCCAGTCACTCGGGTCCTTCTCCGGATTCCGGTTCACCGGCTTCTCCTTCCCTCGAACGCTCGTTCGAGGTACCCGCTCGGACGGCAGGTCAACCACCTCCTGGTCTCTTGACAGACGGAACGTGGTCTAGTCCAATTTCCCCACCTGGAGGCCGCCACCGCTAGGAGGAGAACGATGTCGCGCAGAGTCCTGTTCGCCAGGGTGGCGGCGGTGGCGGCGGTGGTGGTCGGAGCGGCGGCGGTCAGCTTCGCGCCCGCGTACGCCGCGTCCGTCACCGCCACGTTCGCCAAGACGTCCAGCTGGGAGACCGGCTACACCGCCCAGTTCTCGATCAAGAACGGGACCAGCACGGCGATCTCCGGGTGGAAGGTCGAGTTCGACCTGCCCGCCGGCACGACCGTCGGCGCCTACTGGGACGCGTTGCGGACCAACTCGGGCGGGCACTACGCGTTCACCCACCGCGAGTACAACGGCACCATCGCGCCCGGCGCCACGGTGACGTTCGGGTTCAACGCCGCCGGCACCGCCGGCCCGCTCAACTGCAAGATCAACGGCGCGTCGTGCGCGGGTTCGACGACCACCACCACGACGACCACGACCACCACGACGACAACAACGACCACCTCCACGACGACGTCGACCACTACCACCACGACGACCACGCCGCCGCCCACGGGGCTGCCCAAGCGGGTCCTCGTCGGCTACCTGCACGCCAGCTTCGCCAACGGCTCCGGCTACATCCGGATGAAGGACGTCTCCGACGACTGGGACATCATCAACCTGTCCTTCGCCGAACCGACCTCCGCCACGTCCGGCGACCTGCGGTTCGCCCAGTGCCCCGTCGCCGAGTGCCCGAACGTCGAGTCCGAGGCCGAGTTCATCGCCGGCATCCGGGACAAGCAGGCCAAGGGCAAGAAGGTGCTGATCTCCATCGGCGGCGCGAACGGCCAGGTGCAGCTGTCGACCACGGCGGCGCGTGACGCGTTCGTCCGGTCGGCCTCCGCGATCATCGACAAGTACGGCCTGGACGGCCTCGACGTCGACTTCGAGGGCCACTCGCTGTCGCTGAACGCCAACGACACCGACTTCCGCGCGCCCACCACGCCGGTGATCGTGAACCTCATCTCGGCGCTGAAGACGCTGAAGGCCCGCTACGGCGCGAAGTTCGTGCTCACGATGGCCCCGGAGACGTTCTTCGTGCAGGTCGGCTACCAGCACTACGGCGGCAGCGGCGGCGCCGACCCGCGCGCCGGCGCGTACCTGCCGGTGATCCACGCCCTGCGCGACGACCTGACGCTGCTGCACGTGCAGCACTACAACTCCGGCCCGATCATGGGGCTGGACAACCAGTACCACTTCATGGGCGGCCACGACTTCCACGTGTCCATGGCCGACATGGTGCTGGCCGGGTTCCCGGTGCGCGGCGACGCGACCAAGGTGTTCCCGGGCCTGCGACAGGACCAGGTGGCGATCGGCCTGCCCGCGAGCGTCAACGCGGGCAACGGGTTCACGTCGGTCGCCGAGGTGCACAAGTCGCTCGACTGCCTGATGAAGGGCACGAACTGCGGCACGTACAAGCCGAAGGCCGTCTACCCCGACCTGCGCGGGCTGATGACGTGGTCGGTCAACTGGGACCGCCACAACGGCTTCGAGTTCTCCCGCACGCACCGCGCCTACCTGCCGCGGTAGCCGGACGCGGACCCGCCGGGGCGGCACCCGGCGGGTCCGCGAGGGTCGAGGAGAGCGGCGGTCGGGTGGGCTCTCGTACTCGGCGGTCAGCGGCGGCCGGCGGTCAGCGGGGGCGGGCCGGGGTGATCGTCGGCGGTGTCGGGCTGAGGCGCGGGAACAGGGCACGCGTGCGGGGGAGTGCGCCGGCGAGGGGTGTGCACTGCTCCGAGATCCGCTCGGCCGACGTCGGCAGGAACGGCGCGAGTTCGCGGGCCAGCGCGCGGCACGCCGTGAGCAGGGCCGTGATGGTGGCGTCCAGCCGTCGGCCCGCCGCCACGTCGCCGCCGCGCTCGGCTCGGGCCAGCTCCCACGGCCGCACCCGCTCGACGTGCCGGTTGGCCTCCTCCACAATCCGCCACACCGCCGCCGTCGCCCGCCTGAAGTCGAAGTCGGTGAGCGCCTCGTGGACGAGGTCCGGCGCGTCACGGCACGCCGTCAGCAGCGGGTCCGCGCCGGGGTCCGGCTCGGCGACCGGCGGCCGGCCGTCGCGGTAGCGGTGCACGAGGGCGGTGACCCGGCTGACGAGGTTGCCCAGCCCGTTGGCCAGGTCCTCGTCGGCGCGGGAGACGAGCCGGGGCACGGTGAAGTCGGTGTCGCCCACGCGGGCCACCTCCCGCACCAGCCACCACCGCACCGCGTCCGTCCCGTACCGGGCGGCCAGGTCGACCACGTCGCCGGCCGACTTGCTGATCTTGCGGCCGTCGGTGGTGAGGTGGTCGTGCACCAGGATGTCGGTCGGCAGCGGCTCGCCCGCGGACAGCAGCAGGGCGAGCCAGTACACCGCGTGGAAGCGCACCACGCCCTTGCCGATCACGTGCACGCGACGGCCGTCCTCCACCCACCAGCGGCGGTAGTCCGGGCTGCCCGTGCCGTAGCCCAGGCTGGAGATGTAGTTGCCCAGCGCGTCCCACCACACGTAAACGACCTGGTCGGGGTCACCCGGCACGGGGATGCCCCAGCCGCGGGCGCGGACCCGTGAGCGGGAGGCGCTGAAGTCCCGCAGGCCGGCCGCGATGAACGCGAGGACCTCGTTGCGGCGCACGGCGGGTTCGACGCGCACCGCGCCGGAGCTGATCAGGTCGTGCAACCGGTCCTGGTGGCGGGACAGCCGGAAGAACCAGTTCTCCTCGGCCACGCGCCGCGGCTCGACATCGTGCTCGGGGCACTTGCCGGCGACCAGCTCGCCAGGCGCGTAGAACTGCTCGCAGCCCACGCAGTACAGGCCGTCGTAGTGCTCGCGGTAGAAGTCGCCCGCGTCCGCGCAGGCGCGCCAGAGCCGTTCGACGCCGGCCCGGTGGCGGTCGTCGCGGCTGGTGCGGATGAAGTCGGTGAACGACAGCGCCAACGGCTCGCGCAGCGCCGCGAACGCCTCGGCGTTGCGGTCGACCAGGTCGGCGGTCGACAGGCCCTCGGCCTCGGCGGCCAGCACGTTCTTGAGCGAGTTGTCGTCGGTGCCGGTCAGGAACCGCACCTCGTCGCCGCGCCGGCGGTGGTGGCGGGCCAGCACGTCGGCCTGCACGGCCTCCAGCGCGAAACCCAGGTGCGGCCGGGCGTTGACGTACGGGATGGCGGTGGTGACGTAGAAGCGCGACATCGGGAACCTCCGGGGTGCGGGGGCTCCCGTCCGGTCGGAGGCCCCTGGGACGAGGGGGCCTCGGACGACGTCATCCGTGCAGCACCGGCGGCCCCGCGTGGCGGGGCACCATGACCGGGCACGGGGACGACGAGGACATGCGGCGACGCTAGCAGCGCCGCCGCACGTCCCGCGTCCGAATTACCGGGGTCGCGAGGGCGTCGGCTAGCAGCCGATGCGGTTGGCGCCCAGCGCGATGTCGTCGAGCCAGATGTCGTAGCTGCCGCCGTTCGGCTGGTAGAGCTGCCAGCCCAGCTTGACCGTGTCGAACTTCGGGAACAGGAAGTCGACCTGGTTGCCGCCGTGCTCGCGGGTGGAGACGGTCAGGTCCGGGTTGGCCACGCCGTCGAACCACAGCGTGATCCGGTTGTCGGACGCGTCCATGCGCCACTCCACGCACTGCCACACGTCCGGCTTCGACGGGGCCGACTCGCGCCAGTTCGTCCAGTCGCCGGTCGGGCCGCCGTCCGCGCCGACGCCCCACAGCGCCTTGTCCAGCGTGGGCACGTACTGGCCGCCCAGCGGCCGCACCACCTCGGGACCGTCGCCGGTCGCCTCGATCAGGGTGTAGTGCGCCCAGTCCGGCTCGGTCGGGAACGCGTCGACGCGCACCCGGACCCGGCCGTAGAAGCTGTTGCCCGGCGCGGCGAAGTCGTCCACCTTGAGGAACGCCCGGCCGTTGCCCTCGGCCCGCACGTGCAGCACCTTCTGGCCACGCCGGTCGCGTTCGACCTCCAGCGAGCCGTTCCGGGTGTCCACGCCCCACTTCAGGCTGGTGCCGGCGCCCGTGGGCACGTCCTGGAAGTCCTCGCAGAACAGCAGCTCGGCGCGGGCGCAGGTCTTCAGCCGGTGGTTGCCGTCGCGGGCCGCCGCCGGTCCCGGCTCGGCGACGCCGTAGCTCATGGGACCGAAGCCGGCGGAGCCCGCGGCGCCGGGGTCCGAGGCGGCGGCGTCGGAGGCAGCGGGGTCGGAGGCAGCGGGGTCGGAGGCGGACGCCGCCGGGAGGGCGACGACCGACAGGAGGACGGCGAGGACCGCCGAGGACAACCGTTTCCGCACGGGTAGCTCCTTCTGCGCTGAGGGGGCAGAGGGGGAACCTACCGATTCTGGGAACGCTCCCATACCTCTGACCGGCCCAACAGTGCTCGCCGAACGGCGGTGCTGCTCCACGCGGTGGTTGCCGGTCGTGCCGTCCCGGTCGGGTCGACGCTGTCGGGACGGCCGGTGGGATGCGCCGGTCGGGTGCGGGGGCCGGTGGGGCTGCCCCGGTCAGGTCGCGGTGGGAAGACGGCCGGTGGGGCCGCCCGGTCGCGTCAGACGAAGCGGGACGGGTCGCCGGCGCCGTGCCGGACGACCTCGGGCTCGCCCTGCGAGAAGTCGATCACCGTGGTGGGTTCGGTGCCGCAGTCCCCGGAGTCGAGCACCGCGTCGACCACGTGGTCCAGCCGGTCCTTGATCTCCCACCCGTGCACCAGGGGCTCCTCCTGGTCGGGCAGCAGCAGGGTGCTGGACAGCAGCGGCTCGCCGAGTTCCGCCAGGAGCGCCTGCGCCACCGGGTGGTCCGGGATGCGCGCGCCGACCGTCTTCTTCTTCGGGTGCATCAGCCGGCGCGGCACCTCGGTGGTCGCCGGCAGGATGAACGTGTAGCTGCCCGGCGTCGCCGCCTTGATCGCCCGGAACACCGAGTTGTCCACGTGCACGAATTGCCCCAACTGGGCGAAGTCGCGGCACATGAGGGTGAAGTGGTGGCGGTCGTCCAGGTGCCGGATCTGCCGGATGCGGTCCAGCCCGGCCTTGTTCCCGAGCCGGCAGCCGAGCGCGTAGCACGAGTCCGTGGGATAGGCGATCAACCCGTCCGACTTGATCAGCTCCACCGCCTGGTCGATGGACCTGCGCTGGGGGTTGACCGGGTGCACGTCGAAGTACCTCGCCATGTCGGGAGCCTAGTCCCTCGGGCCGGTCGGCGTGGTGCCCCGGTCCGGTGTCGCGCCACGGCGGGAGCGCGCCGGCCGGTGTCACGGGGGACGTCGCGGGAGCCGTCGCCGTCCTGCGGGCCGGTGTCGCCCGACCCGGTGACCGGGCGCCGGCCGCGTCACCGCACATGAGCCTTCGTCGTATTTGTCCAAAAAGGACTCACATTTCGGCTCCCTTGAGGACAGTTCACACGAACGCGTGGAGGAAACCCCCGGTCGTATTTTGTCGATCATCCTAAGTGGACGTGGACGGGCGAGTGCGGTGAAGATGCCCGGGTGAACCGGGAATCCGGACGTGGTGATCCCGCGCCGGTCCCCGGTCGTGTGACGCTTGCTCCAGAATTGAAAGCAGAACAAACCTCATGCCTCGCGAGACCGCCTCCGCCCCCGCCCCCGCAACGGCCTCCGCCACCGCGCCCACCACCACCGCATCCGCATCCGCGACCACGGCGGCCTCCGCGCCCGAACGCGGCTCACGCCCGCTGCCCGTCCACCTCGTCGGCTCGCTGCCGCACCCGCTGTGCGACGACCCCGCCACCTCGATGCGCTGGTTCCTCGACCACCGGGGCGACGCCCGGCTGACCGCGCTCCCGTCCGACCGCGACCCCCGCTGGATCATCGAGTGGCTGACGCACCACATGTCCGCGGTGCCCGCCCTCGAACAGGTCCGCGGCGGGGAGAGCCGGGGTTACGACGACATGCCGTTCTACCGGGTCCGCCCCGGCCACCGGCTGCGGCCGGAGGACATCGGGCTCGCCCGGCTCGCCCAGGCCGAGGCGGCGTTCGCGGCGCTCGACCGGCTCTGCCCAGCCGAGGCGCCGCCCAGGGTGCAGGTCGGCATCCCCAACGCCCTCGACCTCGCGTTCTTCACCTTCGGCTCGGTGGAGGCCGCCCGCGAGTGGCTGCCGACCATGCAGGAGGCCGTGCTCGCCGAGGTCACCGGTCTCGTCGCCCGGTGGGGTGACCGGGTGCAGTTGCAGCTGGAGACGCCGGCCGTGCTGGTGTCGTACCACTGCGCGCCGCCGCCGGTGTGGCCGACGCTCACCGCCGAGCTGACCGCGCAGGTCGGCGAGGTGATCGCCGCCGCGCCGGACGCGCGCTGGGTGCTGCACCTCTGCTACGGCGACCTGGAGCACGTGCCGGTGTTCACCCCGGCCGACCTCCACCCGCCGGTGCGGTTCGTCAACGCGCTGGCGGACGTGCTGGCGGAGCGGGGGGTGGCGATGCCCACCGTGCACCTGCCGGTCGCCAGCGGCGGCCACCCGCCGTGCACCGACCCGGCGTTCTTCGACGCCCTGCGGCACCTGCGGCGCGGGGTGGACGTCATCGCGGGCGTGGTCGCGGAGAACCACCCGGTGGAGACGCGCCGGGCGCTGCGGCTCGTCGTGGACGCGCTGGGCGGGCCGGTCGCCGGCGTCGCCGCCGCGTGCGGGTACGGCCGGCGCACCGAGCGCGCCGCCGCCGCGAACCTGGCGCTGGCCGCCGAGGTGGCGCGGGAGTGGTGCGTGGGCTGACCCGGGAGGACGGTGGGCACGCCGGGGGCCCACCGTCCCCATAGCGCTGTCCGAGCCGGACGCAAGCCGATTCGCAGCATTGTGCAGCTCCCTTGAAGGCCGCGTGGCGCACGCGGTGGAGTGGGGCGCGACAGAGGATCGAATCGGTAGAAGCGGACGGGCGGAGAGCCTCATGGCGTCAGGTTTGTCCCCGACGAGGCAGCAGAGCGGGCTGCCCCAGCGCCGGGTGGTGATCACCGGACTCGGCGTGTTCTCGAGCATCGGCACCGGCGCGGCCGAGTTCGTCGACGGCCTGCGTGAAGGCCGCAGCGGCGCCCGGCCGATCTCCGTGTTCGACACCGAAGGCTACGCACACGCCAACGGTTGCGAGGTCACGGATTTCCAGCCGGCGGAGTGGATCCACGAGCTGGACGCCGCGTCCCTGGGACGCGCCACCCAGTTCTCCGTCGCCGCGGCCGGCATGGCCGTGCGCGACGCGGGACTGGACCCGGCGCACCTGCGGGACCGGCACGGTGTCATCTCCATCGGCACCACCGACGGCGAGTCGCGCGACCTCGACCAGCTGGTCGAGACCGAGGTGCGGCGCGGCCCGGAGCACATGGACCGGCAGCAGACCCGGCGCGTGCCCGCCGGACGGCTGTCCTCGGCCATCGCGCAGGAGCTCGGGCTGTCCGACGTGGAAGCGGTCACGCTGCCCACGGCGTGCGCGGCCGGCAACTACGCGATCGGGTACGGGTTCGACGCGGTGCGCTCCGGCGAGGCCGAGTTCGCCCTGTGCGGCGGCGCGGACGCCATGTGCCGCAAGACGTTCACCGGCTTCTACCGGCTCGGCACGATCGCGCCGGAGCGGTGCCAGCCGTTCGACGTGGACCGCAAGGGCATCCTCACCGGCGAGGGCGCGGGCGTGCTGCTGCTGGAGAGCCTCGACTCGGCGCTCGCCCGCGGCGCGAAGATCTACGCCGAGGTCCTCGGCTACGGGCTGAACTGCGACGCCTACCACCAGGTCGCGCCCAAGCAGGACAGCGTCGCGGAGTGCATGCGGCTGGCGCTGGAGAACGCGGGCATCAAGCCCGAGGAGGTCGACCTCGTCTCCGCGCACGGCACCGGCACCAAGGCCAACGACGTCACCGAGTCGCGGGCGATCCGCCACGTCTTCGGCGACGAGCCGCCGCGCACCATCTCCATCAAGTCGATGATCGGGCACACGATGGGCGCGGCCAGCGCGCTCGCCGCGATCGCCTGCGCCCTGGCCATCACCGAGGGCTTCATCCCGCCGACGATCAACCACACCGAGACCGACCCCGAGTGCGACGTGGACTGCGTGCCCAACCACGCCGTCCCGGCGGACCTGCGGATCGTGCAGAACAACGGCCTCGCGTTCGGCGGCAACAACTCCGTGGTCATTCTCGGCAAGTACGAGGAGCGGGTGTCATGAGCTGGTACATCACGGGATCGGGTGGGGTGGCCAGCGTCGGCAGCGGCGTCGGCCCGCTGTTCGACAGCCTGTGCGCCGGTCGGACCGGGTTGGCGCCGCTGCGCGGCTTCGACGCCGAGCCCTTCCGGGCGCGCCACGCCTACGAGATCGACAACCGGCCGGAACCGGGCCGCGACGTGCCGCACCGGGCCACCGACGCGTTGGTGGAGGCCATCACGGAGGCGGCGCGCGAGGCGGGCCTCGACGACCTGACGGACGTGCCGATCCTGGTCGGCACGGGGCTGCGGGAGCTGCGGTCGCTGGAGCTGTGGTGGCGCGACGGCGTGCCGTTCGCCCCGCGGGACCTGCACTTCGGCACCGCGCTGCGGGACCGGCTCGGCGCCGTGACCACCTACACGTTCTCCAACGCCTGCTCGGCTTCGCTGTACGCGTTGGCGATGGGCAGCGACATGCTGGCCCTCGACGCGGCGGACACCGTGATCGTGGCGGGCGTCGACGTGCTCACCGAGAGCATGCACGGCCTGCTGGAGCGGGTGCACGCCACGCCGCCGGACCGGGTCCGCCCGTTCGACCGCAACCGCACCGGCGTGCTGATGGGCGACGGCGCCGCGGCCGTGGTGCTGCGACGCGAGCCCGGCGACCGCCCCAAGGGCCGGTTGCGCGCCGTGTCGGTCAACTGCGACGCCTACCACGTCACCGCGCCGGACCCGAAGGGCATCGCGTCCGCCATGCGGTCGTCGCACGACCTGGCCGGCGTGAAGCCGGAGGACGTCGACCTCGTCCTGCTGCACGGCACCGGCACGCTGCTCAACGACGAGGCCGAGGCCGTGGCGATGGCGGACGTGTACGGCGACCACGCCGACGGGCCGCTGATGACCGCGATCAAGTCCATGACCGGGCACACCTCGGGCGCGTCCGGGCTGATGAACCTGGTGGTGGGGCTGGAGTCCCTGCGCACCGGCGTGGTGCCGCCGGTCGTCGGCCTGGACGACCCGGTCGACGAGGCCGCCGACTTCCGGTTCGTGCTGGGCGAGCCCGCCACCGGCGACCTGTCGGTGGCCCAGGTCAACGCCTTCGGCTTCGGGGGCATCAACGCCGTGGCGATCGTGGAGGCAGTCCGATGACCGTCGTGGTGACCGGGGTCGGCGTCACGCTCCCGCGGGCGTCGTCCGCCGAGAGCCTGCTGACCGCCGTGGCGCACACCGCCGAGCCGGTGCGCCCGGAGCTGCGGATCGGCAAGAAGGGCCTGCGGTACAAGGACCGCGCCACGCAGCTCGGGTACTGCGCCGCCGACGCCGCGCTGCGCGACTCGGGGCTGCTCGGCGAGGACGGGCTGGCCGTCGCGGACCACACGGTCGGCGTGGTCGCCAGCTCCAACTTCGGCAACGCGGACACCGTCACCGGCGTGCTGGACACGATCGCCGCCGAGACGACCATGGGCACCAGCCCGATGCACCTGCCGAACGCGTCCAGCAACGTGATCGCCACCTCGGTGGCCATCCGCTTCGGGCTGCGCGGGCCGAACCTCATGGTGTGCAACGGCGTCACGTCCGGCCTGGACGCGGTGTTCTGGGCCGCCAACATGATCGCCGCCCGCCGGGTGACCCGCGTCCTGGTGCTCGGGGTCGAGCCGGACAACGACGTGGTGCGCAAGCTGCTCGGCGGTCGGCGTGCCATCGACGGCGCGGTCGGGCTCGTGCTCGAAGACGCCGAGGCGGCCGCCGAGCGGGGCGCCACCGTGCGCGCCGAGGTGGGCCGCTACGCCCGGACCGGCGGCGTGCGCGAGTGCGTCGACCGGCTGTCCGACGTGGACGGTGGCGCGCCCGGCCTGCTGCACCTGCCGGAGAGTGGCGGCGCGGTGCCCGACTCGATCCTGGCCGGCGTGCCGCGGTACGACCTGGCCAAGGCCTGGGGCGTGGCGTCCGGCGCGCTCGGCGTGATGCAGTGCGCGGCGGCCGTCGGCTGGTTCGCCGGGCGCGGCGACGGTCCCGTGTACGTCCTCGCGGGCGGCGACGGCGACGAGGCCACCGCCGGCCTGGTGCTGCGACCCGCCGGGGTGGCCGGATGACCCTGGCGGCGGACGTCGAGCGTCCGGTCGTGCTGCGGCGGCACGCCGAGGGCGAACGCGCCCGGCTCCTGCTGCTGCACGGCCTGGCGAACAGCAGCACCGTGTGGTCGGAGTTCGTCCGGCACGCCGACCGCGGGTTCGACATCTGGTCGGCCGACCTGCCGTGGCGGGGCGAGGGCGTGGCGTCGTGGAGCAACCGCGGCGACCTGCCCGCGTGGATCGCCGAGGCGATGGACGAGGTGCCGGGCGGCGCCGGCGTCGTGGTGGCGCACTCCTTCTCCGCGACGTTGCTGCTGACCCTGCTGGACCGGGAGGCGTCCGCCGGGCGCGACCCGTTCGAGCGGTACGGCATCCGGGCGCTGGTGCTGGTCTCGCCGTTCTACCGCACCGACCCCGAGGACTTCGACTGGGCGGACATCTCCCGGTACCTCAACGACTTCCACCTGATCATGGAGGACGGCATCCGGGTGCACGCCGGCGGCCGGGTCGGGCCGGACCTCCGGCGCGACCTGGCGCACCGGGTGCGCGACCACGTCGGCCCGTACGGCTGGACGAGGTTCTTCCAGACCTACCTCGACACGCCGTGGCTGCGCACGGACGCGATCCGGGTGCCGTGCCTGGTCCTCGCCGGCGAGCGGGACTTCGCCGCGCCGCCCGGCGAGGCCGTCTCGCTGGCCGGGCGGCTGCCCGACGCGGACGTGCGGGTCCTGCCCGACTGCGGCCACTTCCTGATGTCCGAGCAGCCGGGCGGTTTCGCCGACGCCATCGCGGAGTTCGTCGCCGCACTGCCCGACACCCGGCGGCGCCGCCCGCCGGGCGCCGACACCGACGCACTGCCCACCGGACGCCGAGCGGGGTCCGGATTCCGACCAGTAGGGGAGCACACCCGATGACCGCCGTTGCGGAGTCCATCACCCACGAGCTGTTGTCCCGCGCCACGACGGTGGCCGTGCGGCCGAGGTACGAGGGCAACAACATCTGCACCTGGATCGGCTTCAAGCACGTCAACTACCTGGTCGAAGAGGCCGTGCTGGACCACTTCCGCCAGTCCGGCCTGTCGAGCAGGCGGCTGTTCGAGGAGTTCGGGCTCGGCCTGGACATCGTCTCCATCGACACCCGCATCCTCAACGCGTTCCACCTCGACGAGGTCGGCTTCGCCACCGTCGTGCCGAAGATCGCCGACGGCTCCGACCGGCTCGACTTCACGGTGACCATCACCAAGGAGGGCGGCACGACCAAGGACGTCACGTCCAAGGTGACGGTGGCGCTGCGCAAGGACACCTACATCGAGCCGACCGACGCCTACCCGTCGGAGCTGGAGCGGTTCGTCGTCGCGAAGATCGGCGGCGCGGAGCCCGGCGAGCGGGTCGACGTGGCCGCCAACACAGCGCTGTCCGAGGGCCGCGGCACCAGCGCGGGCGACGACCCGGTACTGAAGCAGCTGACCGCCGGCCGCAACGCGTTCGGCTGGAAGTGGCGCATCCCGTACCCGTACTGCCACAACAACGAGCGCCTCCAGATGTCCGGCTACCTGCGCCAGATGGAGGAGGTCGTCGACCTGTTCCTGGCCGACCGCGGCATCTCGATCAAGACGCTGCTGGACGACCGCCGCTGGATCCCGGTCGTCCCGCACTCGAAGATCAAGTTCCTGGACGAGGCGCTGATGGAGGAGGACCTCTACACGATCTACACCGTGGAGGAGATCTTCAAGGACTTCACCTACCGCTCCCGCATGGACACCTACGTGGTCCGCGACGGCCGGCTCGTGCAGACCTCGACCGGCACCATCACCCACGGCTACGCCGTGATCGAGAACCGCCGCGACTGGAAGCTCGTGCCGTTCGACCAGCGCGTGCTCGAGGCGTTCGGGCGAGTGAACCCGTCATGAGCGCGGGCGGGGTGACCGACGCGCGGCCGGGCCACCTGCTGGTGGCCTCCCGCGGACCGTGGGCGGGACCGGGCGTGGAGCGGTTCCTGTCCGACGCCGCCGCCCTCGCCGGCACCGGCACACCGGTCACGGTGGCGCTGATCGCCGACGCGACGGCGCTGGCGCTGCCCGGCGGCTCGGCCGACCTGGTCACCCTGCTCGACGCGGGCGTCGCCGTGCTGGTGGACCGCTTCTCGGCGGCCCAGCGCGGCGTCGCCGGGATGGACCTCCCGGCCGGCGCGCGGTGGGTCGACGCCGACGAGCTGGCCGTGCTGCTGCTGGAACCCGACGTGCCGGTGGTGTGGCACTGATGGCCCGCGCGATCCCGAGCACGGACGTGCTCATCACGCTGATGGGCGCGCCGCACGCCGACGACACCGTCACCAGCGCGATCCGGCTGGTGCAGGCGATGCTGGCGCGCGGCGGCCGGGTGCAGGTCTGGACCTGCGGCTACGCCACCATGCTGACCCAGCGGTCGCTCGGCGACAGCAAGCCGCGCAACCTCGCCGACTGGTCCGCCGAGTACCCGACGACGACGGCGCTGGTCTCCGAGCTGCTGGAGGCGTTCCCGGAGCAGCTGTTCTGGTACGGCTGCCGGTTCTGCAGCGACGACCGCGGCGCGACCGACCACCTGCCCGGCGTGGTGCTGCGGGCGCCCGCCAAGTACGCGGACAACGTCGCCGCGGCCGCGAAGACCGTGCTGATCGGGGTCATGTGATGGCCGAGACGCTGGCGATCGTGGAACGCGCCTACCGGGGCGCGCTGGAGAAGCAGTTCTTCGACGCGCTGTACCTGGCGGTGGAGCTGCACCGCCAGCTCGGCGGGCTCGACGTGCTGCTGCGCGGACCGGCGGTCAGCTACGCCGCCGCCCGCGCCGAGGTCGGGCCGATCGACGTGGGGCGCCGCCGGGTCGACACCCTCACCGACCCGCGCCGCGACCTGACCCGGCTGCGCGAGTCCGGAGTGGACATCTGGGTCGAGGAACGGGACCTCGCGCCGTTCGGCGTGACCGGACCGGGCGCGCTGCTGCCCGGCATCCGGACCGCCGCGCCGGGCGAGCTGGCCCGGCGGTGGCCCGACTACCGGCGGGTCTGCTTCCTGTGAACGGACCCGCCCGGTCCGGCCCACGACAACGACGAGAAGGAGCGAGGCTGTCGTGAACACCACGACGATCGTCAAGAACCCCGTCATCACCGCCTGGTCGGCGCTGTCGCCGTTCGGCACCGGCCGCGAGGCCTTCACCGAGGGCCTGCTCGCCGGCCGCACGACGAGCCGGGAGCTGGACAAGGAGCTGTGGGCCGGCCCGGACGCCGAGGCGTGCCTGGTGCCCGAGTTCACCGCCGCGTCCGCGTTGGGCCGCAAGGGGACCCGGTCGATGGACCGCGCCACCGGCCTGGCCGTGGCCACGGTCGGCCGGCTGCTCGACGACCAGGACCAGGGCCGGGAGATCGCCACCGGCGAGCACGCCGCGCTCGTGCTCGGCACGACCACCGGCAGCGCGCAGAGCATGATGGACTTCACTCGCGACTCGCTGACCGGCGAACGGCCGTACCTCGTCGACCCGTCGCGGTTCCCCAACACGGTGATGAACTGCGCGGCCGGCCAGTGCGCGATCTGGCACCAGCTGCGCGGGCCGAACGCCACCGTGGCCGGCGGCCGGGTGGCCGGGCTGCACGCGTTGAACTACGCCCGCCGCCTGCTCATCTCCGGCCGCGCCGACACCGCGCTGTGCGGCGCCGTCGAGGAGTACTCGGCCGCCCGCTCCTGGCTCGACCGCACCGGCCGCGACGACGCGCCGGTCCTCGGCGAGGGCTGCGCGATGCTCCAGCTGGAGCAGTCCGGCGACGACTCCGCGTCCCGGGCGCTCGCCGAGGTGCGCGCGGTCGAGTTCGGCGCGTACGGCGACGACTGCACCGCCGCGCTGGCCGCGTGCGTGCGCCGCGCGCTGGACCGCGCGGGCGTCTCCGTCGCCGACCTGTGGGCGGTCGCGCCGTGCGGCACGGCCGGGCCGGGCGAGTCGGTCGCGCTGCGCGAGGTGCTCGGCGACCTGTCCGCGTTCCGGGCGCCCGACCTCTCGCCGATCGGTGACACGGCCGGCGCGGCGTCGGCCATGCAGATCACCGCCGTGCTGGCGCTGGCCTCCGGCGACGCCGCCGCGAGCGGGCGCGCCGCGCTGATCACCGCCGTGGACGAGGGCGTCGTGGGCTGTGCCGTGCTCGGCATCGCCTGAGCGGCCGGACGCCCGAGCCCCGCGGAGGCTCGACGACCACCGCCGCGGCCCCGCCGGGCCGCGGCACGAACACCCGAACGAAGGAGAGCACACGATGAGCGGGATCACCACCACGCTGCTGGACAAGGAAGACCTGCGCCGGACCGTCGCCGAGGTCCTCGACGTCGAGGTCGACGCGGTCACCGACGAGGCGTCGTTCATCGACGACCTGGAGGTCGACTCGCTGATGGCGCTGGAGGTCGTCGTCGTGCTGGAGAAGAAGTACGGCATCCGGCTGCGCGAGTCCGAGCTGAAGCAGGTCGTCTGCCTCGACAAGGCCTACCAGCTGATGGTCGACAAGCTGGCCGCGGTCTGATCGTGGCGACCACCTGCTCCCCGCTGCGCGAGGGCGTGCGCGTGGTGGAACCGCCCGGCGAGCAGCCGGTCGCGACCACCACCGTCACGATCGACCCGGACAACCCCATCTTCGCCGGGCACTACCCGGGCTTCCCGATCTTCCCCGGCGTCGGCCTGGTCGAGTGCGTGCACCGCAGCGCGCTCGCCACCGCGCCGGAGGGCCGCGACCTCGAACTCGCCGCGATCGCCTCGACCCGGTTCACCGGGCCGACGTTCCCCGGCGACGAGCTGACCGTCCGCGTCGAGTGGAAGCCCGACGGTGACGGCTGGGTGGTCTCGGCCGTCGTCTCCTCGCCGCGCGGCGAGGCGGCCAAGGTCAAGCTCCGCTACCGGAACGGAGGACGCGCGTGATCACCGCCGCCGACATCCGACGGGTGCTGCCGCACCGCTACCCGATGCTGCTGGTCGACGCCGTCACCGAGCTCGTGCCCGGCGTGCGGCTGACCGCGAGGAAGGCCGTCACGGTCAACGAGCCGTGGTACGCCGACCTGCCCGTCGACCTGCGCGCCGAGCAGCTGGCGTATCCCGAGGTGCTGCTGGTCGAGTCGTGGTGCCAGGCCGCGGGCGTGCTGGCCACCTGGGACGCGCCGAACCCGGACGTCCTCGCGGGCCAGGTGATGCTGTTCGGCGGCATCTCCGACGTCCGCTTCGAACGCCCCGTGCTGCCCGGCGACGTGCTCGAACACCGCGTCGTGGTGCAGCGCGCCTTGACCGACACCGTCATGTTCGAGGGCGAGAGCGTGGTCGGCGACGAGGTCGTGATGACCGTGTCGCGCGTGGTGATGGCGTTCCGCCCCGCCGAGGCCCTGCGCCCGGCGACCCAGGGTTCCTGACCCGTGAGGGAGGTTTCGATGAGCGACGACACCCCGCGGGTGGCCCTGGTGACCGGGGGCTCGCGCGGCATCGGCCGGGCCTGCGTGCTGCGGCTCGCCGCCGACGGCTACGACGTGGGCTTCTGCTACCAGTCCAACGAGGACGCGGCCCGGCTGCTGGAGAAGGAAGCCGGCGAACTCGGCGCACGGGTGCGCGCGGTGCGCGCCGACGTGTCCGACGGCGCCTCGGTGCGCGCGATGCTCGCCGAGGTCAACGACGAGCTGGGCGTGCCCGAGACGCTGGTGACCGCGGCGGGCATCACCAAGGACAACCCGCTGCTGATGATGCCGGACGACGACTGGCACCGGGTCATCGACGTCAACCTCAACGGCGTCTACAACATCTGCCGCGCCGCCGTCTTCGAGATGATGAAGCGCCGCCGCGGTTCCATCGTGAACATCTCGTCGGTCGCGGGCGTGTACGGCAACGCGACGCAGACGAACTACTCGGCGTCGAAGGCCGGGATCATCGGCTTCTCCCGCGCCCTGGCCAAGGAGGTCGGCCGCTACGGCATCCGCGCCAACGTGGTCGCGCCCGGCTTCATCGACACGGACATGACGTCCGTGCTGTCGGACAAGGTCAAGGACAACGCGGTCAAGTCGATCCCGCTCGGCCGCCTCGGCACCGCGGACGAGGTCGCGGACCTGGTCGGCTACCTCGCCTCGGACCGGGCGGCCTACATCACCGGCGCCGTGTTCCAGATCGACGGCGGCATCACCATCTAGGACCCAGGACGGAGACCGACACATGGCCAAGAGGCCGCCCCGCTGGTACTTCTCGTTCCGCAGCCCCTACTCGTGGCTGGCGCACCGCGACCTCACCGAGCGGTACCCCGACGTCGCGGACCGGATCGAGTGGCGCCCGTTCTGGGAGCCGGACGCCGACCTGCGCGACCGCCTGGCCGCGGCGGGTGGGCGGTTCCCGTACTCGGCGATGTCCCGCGAGAAGCACCTGTACATCCTCCAGGACCTGCGCCGGCTGACCGCCGAACGCGGGCTCCCCGTGTCCTGGCCCGTGGACCGCGACGCCAACTGGGAGGTCGCGCACCTCGCCTACCTGGTCGCCGAGGAGCGCGGGCTGGGCCGCCAGTTCATCGCCGGGGTGTACCGGGCCCGGTGGGACCGCGGCCTGAACATCTCCGAACCGGCCACGATCGCCGCCGTCGCCGAGGACATCGGCGCCGACCCGGACGGGCTGGTCGACGCGGCGGCCAACCCCGAGGTGCGGGAACGCGGTCTCGCCGCGCTGCTCGACGTCTGCGCCGACGGCGTGTTCGGCGTGCCGTACTTCGCCAACGGCTTCGACAAGTACTGGGGCCTGGAGCGGCTGCCCGGTTTCATCGCCGCCGTGCGCGGCACGGGCGCGTCCGCCAAGCCCGCCGAGGTCGCGCCCGACGACACGCCCGCCCTGGTCGGCGTCGGCGACTTCAGCCACGCCGGCGGCTGCGGCTGACGCCGTCCCGCCCGACCTGCCCACCACCCGAGCACCTGCACGCACATGAGGACGGACCCACCATGCCTGAGTCGGGCGCGGACCGTGTGCCGCTGACGGCGGCGCAGTCGGGGATCTGGTATGCGCAGCAACTGGACCCCGACAACCCGATCTACAACGCGGGGGAGTACCTGGAGATCCGCGGCACCGTGGACGAAGGGCTGCTCCGGCACGCGCTGCGGCAGGTGCTCGCCGAGGCGGAGACCCTCCGCGTGCGGATCGTCGCCGACCCGGACGGCCACCACCAGGTGGTCGAGCCGGAACCGCGCTGGTCGCTGCACGTCGCCGACGTGCGCGACCGGCCCGACCCCGAGGCCGCCGCGGTCGCCGCCATGCGCGCCGACCTCGGCGTGCCGGTCGACCCGGCCGCCGGACCCCTGTTCCACTTCGGACTGTTCCAGGTGGACGACGACCGCGACTTCCTGTACTACCGCTACCACCACGTCGTGGTCGACGGCTACACGGTGGCGCTGGTCGCCCAGCGGATCGCCGAGGTGTACACGGCGCTGGTCGACCGGGCTCCCGTGCCGCCGTCGCCGTTCGAGCCGCTGGCGACGCTCGTCGGCCTCGACGCCGAGTACCGGGCCTCCGAGCGGTTCGACGACGACCGCCGGTTCTGGCTCGACGAGCTGGCGGGGGCGCCCGCGCCGGTGAGCCTCGCGGCCGAGCAGCCGCGGATGGCGCACGGTCTCGTGCGGCACACCGGCTACCTGGCCGAGCCGACCGCGCAGGCGTTGCGCGACCTCGCCCGCGAGGTCGGCGTGACGTGGCCGTCCGTCGTGATGGCCGCCACCGCCGCCTACCTCCAGCGGTTCACCTCCGCGGCGGAGGTCGTCCTCGGCCTGCCGGTGACGACCCGCCTGGGCCGGGTGGCCCGCGCCGCGCCCGGCATGGTGTCCAACGTGGTGCCGCTGCGGCTGGCCGTGCAGCCGTCGCACAGCCTGGAGGACCTGCTCCGGCACACGTCCGACCGGCTCCGCGCGGTCATGCGCCACCAGCGCTACCGGTACGAGGACCTGCGGCGCGACCGCAAGCTCCTCGGCGCGGAGCAGCGCCTGGTCGGGCCCGAGGTCAACGTCATGATGTTCGACTACGACCTCAAGTTCGGCCCGCACCGCGCGCTCGTGCACAACCTGTCGATCGGCCCGTCCGACGACCTGTCGGTGAACGTGTACGACCGGGGCGACGGCCGCGGCCTCCAGATCGACTTCGACGCGAACCCCGAGCTGTACTCCGACGACGAGATCACCGCCCACCAGCGGCGGTTCGTGACGTTCCTGCGCAACCTGGCCGCGGCCAGCCCGGCCCGGTCGGTCGGCACGATCGACGCGCTGCTGCCCGGCGAGGAGGACCGGGTCGTGCGCGCGTTCAACGACACCGCCGCGCCCGTCGAGCGCACGACCCTCACCGAACTGCTCGCCCACCGGGCGGACCTCTCGCCCGGCAACACGGCGGTGGTGTTCGAGGGCACGACCCTCACCTACGCGCAGCTGCACGCCAGGGCCAACGACCTGGCGCACCGCCTGGTCGAGCGCGGCGCGGGCCCGGAACGGGTGGTGGCGCTGGCGCTGCCCCGGTCCGAGCACCTGGTCGTGGCGCTGCTGGCGGTGCTCAAGGCCGGCGCGGCGTACCTGCCGATCGACCCGGACTACCCGGCCGACCGGATCGCGTTCACGCTGGCGGACGCCAGGCCGGCGCTGCTGCTGGCCACGGTGGCGTCCGCCGCCGCACTGCCCGCCGACCTCGGCGTCGACGTCCTCGTGCTGGACGGCGCGGACGTCGGCGAGCGCCCCGACCCGCCCGCCGCGGCGGTCCGGCCCGCGAACCCGGCGTACATGATCTACACGTCGGGCTCGACCGGCCGGCCCAAGGGCGTGCTGGTGCCGCACGAGGGGATCGTCAACCGGCTGCGGTGGATGCAGCACCGGTACGGGCTCACGGAGGCCGACCGCGTGCTGCAGAAGACGCCGTCCGGGTTCGACGTGTCGGTGTGGGAGTTCTTCTGGCCGCTGATCGAGGGCGCGACCCTCGTCGTGGCCCGCCCCGAGGGGCACCGCGACCCGGCCTACCTCGCCGCGCTGATCCGCGACGAGCGGGTGACGACCCTGCACTTCGTGCCGTCGATGCTCCAGGTGTTCCTGGCCGAGCCGACCGCCGCCGCGTGCGCCGGGCTGCGCCAGGTGATGTGCAGCGGCGAGGCGTTGCCCGAGGAGGTCGCGGACCGGTTCCACCGGCTGCTGCCGGACGTCGAGCTGCACAACCTGTACGGGCCGACCGAGGCGTCGGTGGACGTCACGTCGTGGCAGTCCACCGGCGGGCCCGGCCCCGTGCCGATCGGCGCGCCGGTGTGGAACACGAGCACCTACGTGCTGGACGGCTCGCTGCGCCCGCTGCCGGTGGGCGTGGTCGGCGAGCTGTACCTGGCGGGCGTGCAGCTCGCCCGCGGCTACCACGACCGGCGCGGCCTCACCGCCGAGCGGTTCGTCGCCGACCCGTACGGGCCGCCCGGCGCCCGCATGTACCGCACCGGCGACCTGGCGCGCTGGGACGCGACCGGCAACCTGCACTACGCCGGCCGTGCCGACGACCAGGTGAAGATCCGCGGCCTGCGGATCGAGCTGGGCGAGATCGAGACGGCGCTGACCCGGCAGCCGGGCGTGGCCGCCGCGGCGGTCGCCGTCCGCGAGGACCGGCCGGGGGACAAGCGCCTGGTCGGGTACGCCGTGCCGGCCGACGGCATCCAGCTCGACGTGGCCCGGTTGCGGGCGGGGCTGGCCGAAGGCCTGCCGGACTACATGGTGCCGTCGGCGCTGGTGGTGCTCGGCGCGCTGCCCACCAGCCCGAACGGCAAGCTGGCGCGGTCGCTGCTGCCCGCGCCGGACGTGGCGTCCGCGGTGTCCGACCGGGGACCGCGGACACCGCGGGAGGAGATCCTGGCCGGGCTGTTCGCCGAGGTCCTGGGCCTGCCGCGGGTCGGGGTGGACGACAACTTCTTCGACCTCGGCGGCCACTCGCTGCTGGCCACCAAGCTGATCAACAAGGTGCGGTCGACGTTCGGCGTCACGCTGACCATCCGCACCGTGTTCGAGGCGCCGACGGTGGCCACGATGGTCGGCAAGCTCGACGCGGACGCGCGGGCCACCGACGCGCTGGACGTGCTGCTGCCGCTGCGGCCGTTCGGCGACCGGCCCGCCGTGTTCTGCGTCCACCCGGCCGGCGGGCTGGCCTGGTGCTACGCCGGGCTGATCAAGCACCTGGAGGGCGGTTTCCCGGTCTACGGGCTCCAGGCCCGCGGGCTGGACCGCGACGAGCCGCTGCCGGGCAGCTTCGCCGAGGCCGCCGCCGACTACCTCCGGCTGATCCGGGAGGTGCAGCCCGAGGGGCCGTACCACCTGGTCGGCTACTCGTCGGGCGGCATCCTCGCGCACGTCATGGCCGCGCAGCTGGAAGCGGCGGGGGAGGAGGTCGGGCTCCTGGCGATCCTCGACACCTACCCCGGCCAGACGCTCGCCGAGCTGGGCGAGCAGGAGGTGCTGGCCGACCTGCTCAGCTGGGTCGGGTTCGACCGGCGCCACCTGGGGCGCAAGCCCCTGACCCACCAGAAGGTCACCGACACGCTGCGCAAGCTGGGCAGTTCCCTGGCCAGCCTGGAGCAGCGGCACATCGAGTCCATCGGCCGCATCTACGCCAACTTCCGCGAGCTGGTCCACGAGAGCGTCCCGGCGCGCTACGGCGGGGACGTGGTCGTGGTCGTGGCAACCCTGGACAAGGTCGACATCTCGCCGACCCCCGAGACCTGGCGCCCGTACGTGGGCGGCCGGATCACCACCCGACGGGTCGACCGCAAGCACACCGACCTGATGAAACCGGGCCCGCTGGCCGAGATCGGCCGCATCCTCGCGGACGAGCTGCGGGACATCCACCGGAACCGACCGGAGACCAAGGAGTAGTGCCGACATGACCAACCCGTTCGAGAACGCCGAGGGCACGTTCTTCGTGCTGGTGAACGACGAGAACCAGCACTCGCTGTGGCCCTCGTTCGTGGACGTGCCCGCGGGCTGGCGCCCGGTGCACGGCGAGGCGTCGAGGCAGTCCTGCCTCGACTACATCGAGGCCAACTGGACCGACATGCGACCCGCCAGCCTGGTCCACAGCTGACCCTTCCGCACCACCCCCGCGAAACCCGTTGCAGCATCAGGAAAAGCACCTTCCCGGCCGGGCGGGGCCCCGCAAGACTACGCAGGAACGCGGGAACCCCGCCGCACGCCGCCGGTACCACCGCATCGCGATCCAAGCTCCGCCACCGAAGGGACACCAGAGATGACCACCGCTGTCGACGAGCGCATGGCCACCATCAAGGACATCGTCTGCGAGATCCTCGAGATCGAGCCGGAAGAGGTCACCGAGACCAGCCTGTTCAACGAGGACCACGGCGCGGACTCGCTGCGCGCCATCGAGATCCTCGCGTCGCTCGAGAAGCAGTTCTCCATCGCCATCGACCAGGCCGAGCTGGGCCGGATGGTCAACCTGCGCGGTGTGTACGAGGTCGTCAGCGAGTCGGCGGGCTGGTAGCCCGCCCGCGCCGCGGCGCCGGTCCGCGACCACACGGGGCGGACCGGCCCGCGACGCACCACCACCGCCAGGACCGACCGCGCACGACCGACGGCGCACGACCGACTCGGCACCACCGACCTGCTCGACGCCGACTGGAGGCTGTGAAAGATGACCAAGCCTGGCCTGGCGGACGTGTTGCCGCTCTCGCCGTTGCAGGAAGGTCTGCTGTTCCACTCGCTCTACGACGAGCAGGGCGTGGACGTGTACACGGTCCAGCTCCTGTTCGACCTGGACGGCCCGGTGGACGGCGCCGCGATGCGCGGCGCGGTCCAAGCCCTGCTGCGCAGGCACCCGAACCTGCGGGCCGCGTTCCGCCACGAGAAGCTGAGCCGCCCGGTGCAGGTCATCCCGCGCGAGGTCGAGGCGCCGTGGGCGGACGTCGACCTCTCCGGGCTGGACGCCGACGCGCAGGCCGCCGAGCTGGACCGGCTCACCGCCGCCGACCGCGCGACCCGCTTCGACCTCGCCCGCCCCCCGCTGCTGCGCTGCACGCTGTTCCGCCTCGGCCCGGACCGCCACCGGCTCGTGCTGACCAACCACCACATCCTGGTGGACGGCTGGTCGATGCCGATCCTGGTGCGCGAGCTGTTCGAGCTGTACGCGAGCCGCGGCGACGACGCCGGCATGCCGGCGGTCACCCCGTACAAGCAGTACCTGGCCTGGCTCGCCCGCCAGGACCGCCCGGGCGCCGAACAGGCGTGGGCGGACGCGCTGAGCGGGCTGGCCGAGCCGACCCTGATCGCCCCGGACGCCCCCGAGCACAGCGGGGCCGCGCCCGAGCACCACACCGTCGCGCTCGACGCCGCGTCGACCCGCCGCCTCGCGGACGAGGCCCGCCGGCACGGCCTGACCATGAACACCGTGGTGCAGGGCGTGTGGGCCATGCTCCTCGCCCATTCCACCGGCCACGACGACGTGGTGTTCGGCGCCACCGTCTCGGGCCGGTCGCCGGAGATCCCCGGCGTCGAGTCCATGGTCGGCCTGTTCATCAACACCCTCCCGGTCCGCGTGACGCTGCCCGCCGACCGGACGTTCGCCGACGTGCTGCGACGCCTCCAGGACGAGCAGTCCCGCCTGATGGCGCACCAGCACCTCGGCCTGCCCGACATCCAGCGGATCGCCGGGCACACGACCTTGTTCGACACCATCGCGGTGTTCGAGAACTACCCGCTCGACCCGGCCGCGCTGCGGGTGGCCGCCGGCGACGTCGAGGTCGCGGCGGTCACCGCGGTCGACGCCACGCACTACCCGCTGAGCCTGATCGCGGGCATCGAGGAGGACGGCTCGCTGGGCCTGCGGCTCGACCACCGCCCCGAGGTGCTGTCCGCCGACGACGTGCGGCTGCTCGGCGACCGGCTCCTGCACCTGTTCGACGCCCTGGCCGACGGGTTCGACCGGCAGGTCGGGCGCGTCGACGTGCTCACCGAGGCCGAGCTGACGCGGATCGTGCACGAGTGGAACGACACCACCGGCGCGCGTCCCGCGGCCCACGACTCGATCGTCGCGGCGTTCGACCGGCAGGCCGACCTCGCGCCCGACGCCACCGCCGTCGTCTACGAGGACGTCCGGCTGACGTACCGGGAGCTGGACGAGCGCGCGAACCGGCTGGCGGGCCTGCTCGTCGAGCACGGCGCGGGCCCGGAGCGGTTCGTGGCGCTGGCGCTGCCGCGCTCGGCCGACCTGGTCGTCGCCGTGCTCGCGGTGCTCAAGTCCGGCGCCGCGTACGTGCCGCTCGACCCCGACTACCCGGCGGACCGGCTCGCGTTCATGATCGAGGACGCGCGGCCCGCGCTCGTCGTCGGCACCCGGGACGGCCTGGCCGCCCTCGGGCCGGACCTCGACGTCGAGCGGGTCGTGCTGGACGACGCCGACACGGCCGCCGCGCTCGACCGCCGTGCCGCCGACCGCCCGTCCGTGGCGATCGACCCCCGGCGGCCCGCGTACGTGATCTACACGTCGGGCTCGACGGGACGGCCGAAGGGCGTGGTCGTGCCGCACGGCAACGTGCTGCGCCTGCTGTCCTCGACCGAGCACTGGTTCGACTTCGGCCCGGATGACGCGTGGACCCTGTTCCACTCCTACGCCTTCGACTTCTCCGTCTGGGAGCTGTGGGGCCCGCTGCTGCACGGCGGACGCCTCGTCGTCGTCCCGCACGCGGTGAGCCGGTCGCCGGAGGACTTCCTGCGCCTGCTCGTGCGCGAGCGCGTCACCGTGCTGAACCAGACCCCGTCGGCGTTCTACCAGCTCATGCGCGCCGACCGGGAGAACCCGGACCTGGGCCGCGGCCTGGCGCTGCGGTGCGTGGTGTTCGGCGGCGAGGCGCTGGACCTGTGGCGGCTGTCGGACTGGTACGCGCGGCACGGCGACGACGCGCCCGTGCTCGTGAACATGTACGGCATCACCGAGACCACGGTCCACGTGAGCTACCTCGCGCTGGACGAGCCCACGGCGGCCGCGAGCCCCGGCAGCATGATCGGGCGCGCCATCCCGGACCTCCGGGTGTACGTGCTGGACCGGTCGCTGCGGCCGACCCCGCCCGGTGTCGCGGGCGAGATGTACGTGTCCGGCGAGGGCCTGGCCCGCGGCTACCACGGCCGGCCCGGCCTGACGTCGCACCGGTTCGTCGCCGACCCGTTCGGCACGCCCGGCGTGCGCATGTACCGCACCGGCGACGTGGCGAAGTGGACGGCGGCGGGCGCGCTGGAGTTCGTCGGCCGCGCCGACGAGCAGGTCAAGATCCGCGGCTTCCGCATCGAGCTCGGCGAGATCGAGGCGGTGCTGGGCGCGCACGAGAGCACCGGCGACGTCGCGGTGGTCGTGCGGGAGGACCAGCCCGGCGACAAGCGGCTCGTCGCGTACGTCGTCCCCTCGGGCGGCGGGGCGCTCGACCAGGCGGCGCTGCGGGCGCACGTCGCGGCCTCGGTGCCGGACTACATGGTGCCCGCCGCGTTCGTGCGGCTGGACGCGCTGCCGCTGACGGCGAACGGGAAGCTCGACCGCAAGGCCCTGCCCGCGCCCGAGTTCACCGGCGCCGGCGCCGGCCGTGCGCCGCGCGACCCGGCCGAGGAGATCCTCTGCGGACTGTTCGCCGAGGTGCTGGGCGTGCCGTCGGTCGGCGTGGACGACGGGTTCTTCGACCTGGGCGGCCACTCGCTGCTCGCGACCCGGCTGGTGAGCCGCCTGCGCTCGACGTTCGGCGTCGAGGTGCCGATCCGGACCCTGTTCGAGGCGCCCACGGTGGCCGCGCTCGCGCTCCGGCTGCGTGGCGCGGAGAGCGCGCGCACGGCCGTCCGGCCGATGCCGCGCCCCGACCGCGTCCCGCTGTCGTTCGGCCAGCGCCGGCTGTGGTTCCTCAACCGCTTCGAGGAGCGTTCGGCGGCGTACAACATGCCGCTCACCCTGAGCCTGTCCGGCGACCTCGACGTCACGGCGCTGCACGCGGCGCTGGGCGACCTGGTCGACCGGCACGAGACCCTGCGCACCCGGTTCCCCGACGTGGACGGCACGCCGCACCAGGAGGTCGTCCCGGCCGCCGAGGCACGGCCCGAGCTGATCGTCACCGAGGTCGCGCAGTCCGAAGTGGACGGTGCGCTGGCCGAGGCGGCGGGCAAGGGCTTCGACCTGGCCGTCGAACTGCCGGTGCGGGCGCACCTGTTCGCGGTCGGCGCGCGGGAGCACGTCCTCCTGCTCGTCATGCACCACGTCGCCGCCGACGGCTGGTCGATGCAGCCGCTGGCCCGCGACCTGTCCACCGCCTACGAGGCCCGTGCGGCGGGGAACGCCCCGAGCTGGGCGCCGCTGCCCGTGCAGTACGCGGACTACACGCTGTGGCAGCACGACGTGCTCGGCGCCGACGACGACCCGGACAGCGCGCTGAGCCGTCAGCTCGCGTTCTGGCAGGACGCGCTGCGCGGCCTGCCGGAGCAGCTGGAGCTGCCGACCGACCGGACCCGCCAGGCGGAGACGGACTTCGCGGGCGGCACGGTCCGGCTCGACCTCGACGCCGACCTGCACCGCGACCTGCTCGCGCTGGCCCGCGGCACCCGCACCAGCCTGTTCATGGCGTTGCAGGCGGCGCTGGGCGCGCTGCTGACCAGGGTCGGCGCGGGCGTCGACCTGCCGATCGGCACGGTCGTCGCGGGCCGCACGGACGACGCGCTCGACCAGCTGGTCGGGTTCTTCATCAACACGCTGGTGCTGCGCACCGACACCTCCGGCGACCCGACGTTCCGCGAGCTGCTGAACCGCGTCCGGGAGGCCGACCTGGCCGCGTTCGCGCACCAGGACGTGCCGTTCGAGCGGCTGGTCGACGCGCTCGCGCCGGACCGCTCGCTGTCGCGGCACCCGCTGTTCCAGGCGATGCTCACGCTGGAGAACAACCCGGTCGCCGACTTCGGCCTGCCCGGCTTGGACGTCAGCCCGCGCGACGCGGGCATCAGCACCTCGAAGTTCGACCTGTCGTTCGGGTTCGAGGAGCGCACCGGCCCGGACGGCGAGCCCGCCGGCCTGCACGGCAGCATCGACTACGCGCTGGACCTGTTCGACGAGGAGACCGTCACGGCGCTGGGCCGGCGGCTGACCCGCGTGCTGCGGGCGATGGTCGCGAGCGCGGACACCCGCGTCGGCGACGTCGAACTGCTCGACGCGGACGAGCGCCGGCGGCTGCTGGTCGACTGGAACGGCCCGCGCCGCGACGTCCCCGTGGTGACGCTGCCGGACCGGTTCCAGGCCCGCGCGGCGTCCGACCCGACGTCCACCGCCCTGATCTGCGGCGCCGACTCCGTCGACTACGCCCAGCTCAACGCCAGGGCGAACCGGCTGGCCCGCGTGCTCGTCGGGCACGGCGCCGGCCCGGAGCGGTACGTCGCCATCGCGCTGCCCCGGTCCGTCGACATGGTCGTCGCGCTGCTCGCCGTGCTGAAGTCCGGAGCCGCGTACCTGCCCGTCGACCCCGAGTACCCGGCCGACCGCATCCGGTTCATGCTCGCCGACACCGCGCCGACCCTGCTGCTCACCTCGTCCACCACGGACCTGCCCGAGCTGGAGTCCGACACCCCGCGGCTGCTGCTCGACGACCCCGCCGTCATCGCGGACGTCGAGAGCCGGTCGTCGGCCGACCTGGCCGACGCCGACCGCATCAGCCCCGCGTCGCCCGCCAACCCGGCGTACGTCATCTACACGTCCGGCTCCACCGGCCGCCCCAAGGGCGTGATCATCGAGCACGCCGCCCTGTCCGCGTACCTCGCCTGGACGACGGCGAAGTACCCGAGCACGGCGGGACTGACCCTGCTGCACTCGCCGATCTCCTTCGACCTCACCGTCACCGGCCTCTACACGACGCTGGTCGCGGGCGGCACGGTGCTGCTGGCGGCGCTGGAGGACGACGAGCAGGTGCGGTCGGTGCTGACCGAGCGCGAGGTCACGTTCCTCAAGGCCACGCCGAGCCACGTCGCGCTGCTGGCGGCGCTGCCGGACGAGTTCTCCCCGAGCGGGCACCTGCTGCTGGGCGGCGAGATGCTGCTCGGCGAGGCGCTGGCGGACCTGCGGGCCCGCAAGCCGCAGCTCACCGTGCTCAACGTCTACGGCCAGACCGAGACGACGGTGAACGCCTCGGAGCACCGGATCGAGCCGGGCACGGACCTGCCGGGCGGCGCGCTCGCGGTCGGCCGCCCGTTCGACAACATCGACATCTACGTCCTCGACGCGGCGCTGCGGCCGGTGCCGCCCGGCGTGACGGGCGACGTGTACGTGGCGGGCAGCCAGACCGCCCGCGGCTACCTCAACCGGTTCCCGCTGACCGCCGAGCGGTTCGTGGCCAACCCGTACGGCCCGCCCGGTTCCCGCATGTACCGCAGCGGCGACCTCGGCAAGCGCCGGGCGGACGGCGACCTGGTGTTCGTCGGCCGGGCCGACGACCAGGTGAAGATCCGCGGCTTCCGGATCGAGCTCGGCGAGATCGAGTCGGTCGTGGTGGGCCACCCGGCCGTGGCGACCGCGTCCGTGGTCGTCCGCGAGGACCGGCCCGGCGACCGGCGGCTGGTGGCCTACCTCGTCGGCGACGGCGCGGAGCCGGACCCGGCGGCGGTGCGCGAGCACGTCGCGGCGGCGTTGCCGGACTACATGGTGCCGTCGGCGTTCGTGGTGCTCGACGAGCTGCCGCTGACCCCGAACGGCAAGCTGGACCGCAAGGCGCTGCCCGCGCCGGACCTCACACCGGTGTCCACCGGCCGCGGTCCGCGCGACCACAACGAGGAAGTCCTCTGCGGGCTGTTCGCCGACGTCCTCGGCCTCGCGGCCGGCTCGGTCGGCATCGACGACAACTTCTTCGAGCTGGGCGGCGACAGCATCGTCTCCATCCAGCTGGTGAGCCGGGCCCGCAAGGCCGGCCTGGTGATCACCCCGCGGCAGGTGTTCGAGCGCAAGACCGTGGTGGCGCTGGCCGCCGGCGCGGGCACCCTGGACGGCGTGGTCTCGGCCGGGCCGGACCAGGGGACGGGCCAGGTGGCGCTCACCCCGGCGCTGCACCGGTTCCGCGAGCGCGGCGGCCCCATCGCCCGGTACAACCAGTCGACCCTGCTCCAGGCGCCCGACGGGCTGGACACCGACAAGCTCGTCGCGGTGCTGCAAGCCGTGCTCGACCGGCACGACGCCCTGCGGATGCGGCTCGACCGCGACGCGACCGGCTCGGAGTGGCGGCCGTTCATCCCGGAGCCGGGCGCGGTGCCCGCCGCCGAGTGCGTGCGGCGCGTCGACGTGACCGGCCTGACCGGCGCCGCGCTGCGCCGGGTGATCGCCGAGCACAGCGACGACGCGTGGGACCGCACCGACCCCGCCACCGGCCGCATGGTCCAGGTGGTGTGGTTCGACGCGGGCCCGTCCGCGCCGGGCCGGGTGCTGGTCGTCGCGCACCACCTCGTGGTGGACGGCGTGTCGTGGCGGATCATCACCGACGACCTCGCCGCCGCGTGGGACGCGGTGCGCGCCGGCCGTGCGCCGGAGCTGCCGGAGGTCGGCACGTCGTTCCGGCGCTGGGCCGAGCACCTGGTGGCGCAGGCGCACACCGCCGAGCGCGCCGCCGAGGTCGGGATGTGGGCCGAGCTGCAGGACGAGTACGACCCCCTGCTGGGCGACCGCCCGCTGGACCCGACCACCGACACCATGGGCACGGTCCGGTTCGTCACGGACACCCTGCCCGCCGACCTGACCGCCCCGCTGCTCACCACGCTGCCCGGCGCGTACCAGGCGGGCGTCAACGACGTGCTGCTGACCGCGCTGGCGCTGGCCGTGACGCGATGGCGCGCCGCCCGCGACGAGGACGAGGACGACGACACCACCGCCGTCATGGTCGACCTCGAAGGCCACGGCCGCGAGGAGGCGAGCGTCGGCGCGCCGGTCGACCTGTCCCGCACGGTCGGCTGGTTCACCAGCCGGTACCCGGTGCGGCTCGACCCCGGCCCGGTGGACGCCATCGAGCTCGCGCACGGCGGTCCGGCCGTCGGCGCCGCGCTCAAGCGGGTCAAGGAGCAGCTGCGCCTGCTGCCCGACAACGGCATCGGCTACGGCCTGCTGCGGTTCCTCAACCACGGGACGCGCGAGCGCCTCGCGGACCTGCTCGACCCGCAGATCAGCTTCAACTACCTCGGGCGGTACCGCGCGTCGGAGCGGCCCAAGGCGTGGGGCGCGGTGAACGACGAGGGCATGGTGGCCGGCGCGGACGTGTCCGGCAGCCGGCCCGACCCGGCGACCCCGCTGACGCACACCCTGTCCGTGAACGCGATCACCGAGGACCACGCCGACGGGCCGCGCCTGGTCGTCATCTGGTCGTGGCCCCAGACGCTCCTGGCCGAGACGCACGTGCGGGAGCTGATGGCGTGCTTCGCCGACGCGGTGCGCGGGCTGGTGGCGCACGGCGAGCGCGACGACATCGGCGGCCTGACCCCGTCCGACGCCGCCCTGGTCGCCGTCACGCAGGACCAGCTCGACCGGTTCGAGTCCCGGCTGGACGCCGCCGACGACGACGAGGACGAGGAAGACGACGACGTGGACGAGCCGATCGACGAGTGGGAGTTCGCGCAGTGAAACGGTCGAGGGTCGAAGACGTCCTGCCGCTGTCACCACTCCAGGAGGGCCTGCTCTTCCAGACGTTGCTGGACGACGAGGGCGAAGACCTCTACGTGTCCCAGCTCCTGCTGGACGTCGAGGGTCCGCTCGACGTCGCGCGGCTGCGCCAGGCGGCGAAGGCGCTGCTGCACCGGCACGCCAACCTCCGCGCGAGCTTCGAGCACGAGGGCCTGGCCATGCCGGTGCAGGTCATCCCGCGCAAGTTCACCGTCCCGTGGCAGCAGGTCGACCTGGCCGCGCTCGACCCGGTGGCGCAGCAGGCGGAGCTGACCGCGCGCCACGCGGCCGACCGGGCCACCCGGTTCGACCTGTCCAGCCCGCCGCTGGTGCGGTTCGCCGTGTTCCGCCTGGCGCCCGGCCGGTTCCGGCTCGCGCTGTCCAAGCACCACCTGCTGCTCGACGGCTGGTCCATGCCGATCGTGGTGCGGGAGCTGTTCGAGCTGTACGGCGACGAGAACAGCCTCCCGCCCGTGACGCCGTACAAGAACTACCTGGAGTGGATCGCCCGTCAGGACAAGTCCGTCGCCGACGCCGCGTGGCGCGACGCGATGGGCGGGCTGGACGAGCCGACGTTGCTGGTGCCCGCCGACCCGGGCGCCGCGCCGGGCCGCCCGGACACGCTGATCCGCGTGCTGCCCACCGACCTGTCCGACCGGGTGCACCGCTGCGCCCGGGAACGCGGCCTCACCGTCAACACGCTGTTCCAGGGCGCGTGGGGACTGCTGCTGGGCGTGCTCACCGGACGGTCCGACGTGGTGTTCGGCAGCACGGTCGCGGGCCGGCCGCCGGAGGTCACCGGCATCGAGTCCATGGTGGGCCTGTTCATCAACACCCTGCCCGTGCGGGTGCGGTGGAGCCAGGACGAGCCGGTCGTGGACGTGCTGCGCCGCGTGCAGGGCACCCAGGCCGACCTGATGCCGCACCAGTACGTGAGCCTCGCCGAGGTTCAGCAGATGGCGGGCTACCAGCGGCTGTTCGACACCGTGACGGTGTTCCAGAACTACCCGGTCGAGTCGGACGAGGACGCGGCCACGATCGCCGGCCTGCGCATCCGGGGCGTGCCCGGCAAGGACGGCACGCACTACCCGCTCAGCTGCGCGGCGGGCGTCGCCGGCCGCGAGTTCCAGCTGCGCCTGTCGTACCGGACCGACCTGTTCCGGCCGGAGTGGGTCGAGTCCACGATGGACCGCCTGGTGCGCGTCCTCGACGGCCTCACCGCGGACGCCGACCAGGCCGTCGGCCGGATCGACGTCCTGTCGGCGGCCGAGCGCGCCCGGATCGTGCGGGAGTGGAACGACACCGCGGCCGACGTGCCGCCCGCCACGATCGGCGAGCTGTTCCAGGCGCAGGCCGCCCGCACCCCGGACGCGCCCGCGCTGGTCATGGGGGAGCGGACGCTGTCCTACGGCGCGCTGAACGAGCGGGTGAACCGGCTGGCGCACCTGCTGATCGGGCGCGGCGTCGGACCGGAGGCCATCGTCGCCGTCGCGGGCGGCCGGTCGATCGAGCTGGTCACGGCGCTGCTCGCGGTGAGCAAGGCGGGCGCGGCCTACCTGCCCGTGGACGCCGACTACCCGGCGGACCGCATCGCCTACATGGTCGAGGACGCGCGGCCCGTGCTGGCGCTCGTGGACGCCGCGGCCGACCACGTCATCGCCGGTGTCTCCGACGTGCCGCGGCTAGTCCTCGACGACGTGGACGCGAGCGCCTTCCCGGCGACCGACCCGACCGACGCCGACCGCGTCGCGCCGCACGTCCCCGCGCACCCCGCGTACGTCATCTACACCTCCGGTTCCACGGGACGCCCCAAGGGCGTCGTGGTCACCCACACCGGTGTCGCCAGCATGGTCCGCACGCACACCGAACGGCTCGGCGTCGGCCCCGGCACCCGGACGCTCCAGTTCGCCTCGCCGAGCTTCGACGCGGCGTTCTGGGAGTACGTCATGGGCCTGTTCTCCGGCGGCGCCCTCGTGCTGGCGGAACCCGAGCGGATGATGCCGGGCGAACCGCTGGCCACCGTGCTGCGCGAGCACGCCATCACCCACGCCACGCTGCCGCCGGTCGCCCTGGCCGACACCGCGGCCGACGCCGACCTCCTGCCCGACGGTCTGCTGATCACGGCCGGCGAGGCGTGCTCGGCCGAGCTCGTGCAGCGCTGGGCCGCCGGCCGCACCATGATCAACGGCTACGGGCCCACCGAGACCACCGTCGCCTCGGCGATCAGCGGACCGCTCGTGCCCGGCGGCACCCCGCCCATCGGCACGCCCGTGGTGAACCTGCGGTGCTACGTGCTGGACGCCGCGCTGCGGCCCGTCCCGCCGGGCGTCGCCGGGGAGCTGTACGTGGCCGGTCACGGCCTGGCCCGCGGCTACCTGGGCCGGCCCGCCCTCACCGCGCAGCGGTTCGTGGCCAACCCGTTCGAGACCGGCGGCTCCCGCCTGTACCGGACCGGCGACCTGGCCCGCTGGACCGCCGACGGCGTGCTGGAGTTCGTCGGCCGGGCCGACGAGCAGGTGAAGATCCGCGGCTTCCGGATCGAGCTGGGCGAGATCGAGTCCGTCCTCGCGGCGGACCCGGCCGTCGAGCAGGTCCACGTGATCGCCCGCGAGGACCGGCCGGGCGACCGGCGGCTCGTCGGCTACGTCCTGCCGGCCGCCGGCGCGGAGCCCGACCTCGCCGAGCTGCGCGCGCTCGTCGCCCGCACGCTGCCCGAGTACATGGTGCCCGCCTCGTTCGTCGTCGTGGACGCGTTCCCCGTGACGCCCAACGGCAAGCTGGACCGCAAGGCGCTGCCCGCGCCGGACCGATCGGCCGCCGCCGGACGCGCACCGTCCACAGAGGACGAGAAGGCGCTCGCCGCGCTGTTCGCCGAAGTGCTCGGCGTGGACGAGGTCGGCGCGGACCAGGGCTTCTTCGACCTCGGCGGGCACTCGCTGCTCGCCACCCGCCTGGTCAGCCGCATCCGCTCCGAACTCGGCGTGGAGCTGGCCATCCGGACCCTGTTCGACGCGCCGACGGTCGCCGCCCTCGCCACCCGCCTCGACCGGGGCAGGCGGACCAGGAGCGCGGTCGTGGCCCGCCGCCGCCCCAAGGTCGTGCCGCTGTCGTTCGCCCAGCGCCGGCTGTGGTTCCTCAACCGGATGGGCGGCCAGGCCGACGCGTACGTCATGCCGGTGGCGCTGCGCCTGACCGGCGAGCTGGACCGCGGCGCGCTGCGGTCCGCCCTGTCCGACGTCGTCGGCCGGCACGAGGCACTGCGCACCGTCTTCCCCGAGGGCGACGACGGCACGCCGCGCCAGGCCGTGCTGGCCGCCCGCGAGGTCGAGCTGTCCATCGCGGACGTGCCGCGCGACGCGGTGGACGACGCGATCGCCACCGCCGCCAGGGCGGGCTTCGACCTCACCACCGAACCGCCGCTGCGCGCCCACCTGCTGCACGTCGCCGAGGGCGAGCACGTGCTGGTCCTCGTGCTGCACCACATCGCGGCGGACGGCTGGTCGATGTCCCCGCTGGCCCGCGACCTGTCCCACGCCTACCGGGCCAGGGCGACCGGCGGCGCGCCGCAGTGGGCGCCGCTGCCCGTCCAGTACGCCGACTACGCGTTGTGGCACCACGAGCTGCTGGGTCGCGAGGACGACCCCGACAGCCTCATCGCCACCCAGCTCGCCTACTGGTCGGAGCAGCTCGCCGGCGTGCCCGACCAGCTCGACCTGCCGACCGACCGGCCCCGCCCGGCGACGCCGGACCACCGCGGCGGCCGCGTGCCGGTGTGGCTCGACCCGCGCACCCACGCCCGGCTCGCCGACCTGGCCCGTGTTGCCGGCGCGAGCACGTTCATGGTGCTGCAGTCGGCGTTCGCGGCCCTGCTGACCCGGCTCGGCGCGGGCACGGACATCCCGATCGGCACGCCGGTCGCGGGCCGCACCGACGACGCGCTGGACGACCTGGTCGGCTTCTTCGTCAACACCCTCGTGCTGCGCACGGACACGAGCGGCGACCCGACGTTCCGGCAGCTGCTCGACCGCGCCAAGGACACCGACCTCGCCGCGTACGCCCACCAGGACGTGCCGTTCGAACGGCTGGTGGAGGTGCTGAACCCGCGCCGCTCGCTGGCCAGGCACCCGCTGTTCCAGGTGATGCTCACGCTGCAGAACAACAGCGAGGCCACCATCGCGCTGCCCGGACTGCGGGCGGACGCGTACCCCGCCACCGGCGGCGGCGCGAAGTTCGACCTGTCGCTGAGCCTGTCCGAACGGCACGCGAACGGCGCGCCGGACGGCGTGGACGGCATGCTCGCCTACCGCACGGACCTGTTCGACGAGGACACCGCGCAGCGGATCGCGGGCTGGTTCGAACGGCTGCTCGCCGCGGCGGCGGCCGACCCCGACCAGCCGATCGGCGCGCTGGACCTCCTCGACGACGCCGAGCGGCACGACGCGCTGGCGCGGTGGAACAGCGCCGCCCACGACGTGCCGGTCGTCCCGGTCGCCGAGCTGGTCGAGGCCCAGGTGGCCCGCACCCCGGACGCCGTCGCCGTCACCGGTGGCACCGGCCCGGCCCACCAGGAGCTGACCTACCGGCAGCTGGACGAGCGCGCCAACGCGATGGCGCACCTGCTCATCCGGCACGGCGCCGCGCCCGGCGAGATCGTCGCGCTGGCCCTGCCCCGCTCGGTCGACCTGGTCGTCACGCTGCTCGCCGTGCTCAAGTCGGGCGCCGCGTACCTGCCGCTCGACCCGGACCACCCGGTGGACCGCCTGCGCCACGTCCTCGACGACGCCGCGCCGCTGCTGCTGATCGGCGACGGCGTGCCCGGCGCGGACGTGCCGACGCTCCGGCCGGCCGACCTCGACCTGCGGACCTTCCCGGTCACCGCGCCCACCGACGCCGACCGCCGCTCCCCGCTGCGCCCGGGGCACCCCGCGTACGTCATCTACACGTCCGGCTCCACCGGCAGGCCCAAGGGCGTGGTGGTGGAACACCGGTCGGTCGCGGACTACCTGGGCTGGACGGCCGCCGCCTACCCGAGCGCGACCGGCGCGGCGGTGCTGCACTCGCCGGTGTCGTTCGACCTCACCGTGACGGCCCTCTACACGCCGCTGGTGGTGGGCGGCTGCGTGCACGTCGCCGCGCTGGAGGAGTCCGCCGGGACGTCCGCCGCCCTCGCCGCCCGACCGGCCACGTTCCTCAAGGCCACCCCGAGCCACCTCCCGCTGCTGACCGCGCTGCCCGACGCGTACTCGCCCAGCGGCGAGCTGCTGCTGGGCGGCGAGGCGCTGCTGGGCGAGGCGGTCGCGGCCTGGCGCCGCGCCCACCCGGACGCGGACGTGGTCAACGTCTACGGACCCACCGAGGCCACGGTCAACTGCACCCAGCACCGCGTGCCCGCCGGCGTGCCGCTGCCGTCCGGCCCGGTGCCGATCGGCAAGCCGTTCGCGGGCACCCGGGCGTACGTCCTGGACGCCCGCCTGCGCCCCACGCCGACCGGCGTGCCGGGGGAGCTGTACATCGCGGGCGCGTCGCTGGCCCGCGGCTACCTGGGCCGGGCCGGGCTGACGGCGGAGCGGTTCACCGCCGACCCGCACGGGCCGGCCGGCTCCCGGATGTACCGCACCGGCGACGTCGCGCGCCGCCTGCCGAACGGCGACCTGGTGTACCTGGGCCGCGCCGACGACCAGGTGAAGGTGCGCGGCCACCGGATCGAGCCGGGCGAGATCGAAGCGGTCCTGCGCGGCCTCGACGGTGTCGCCGAAGCCGCCGTGGTGGTCCGCGAGGACCGCCCGGGCGACCGCAGGCTCGTCGCGTACGTCGTGGGCACGGCCGAGCCGGAGGGCCTGCGCGCCGCGCTCGCCCGACGCGTGCCGGACTACATGGTGCCCGCCGCGTTCGTCACGCTCCCCGCGCTCCCGTTGACCCGCAACGGGAAGCTGGACCGCGCCGCCCTGCCCGCGCCGGACTTCGCCGAACGGGTCCGCGGCCGCGCGCCGCGCACACCCGTGGAGCGGGTCCTGTGCGAGTTGTTCGGCGAGGTGCTCGGGGTGGACGGCGTCGGCGTGGACGACGACTTCTTCGCCCTCGGCGGCCACTCGCTGCTGATCATCCGGCTGGTCGGGTTGGTCCGCGACCGGCTCGGCGCGCGGCTCGGCGTCGCGACCCTGTTCCAGGCGCCGACCGTGGCCGAGCTGGCCCCCGCCGTGGAGCACGGCGCGACCCGGCCCGCGGACGGCGGGTTCGACGTGCTGATCCCGTTGCGGTCCAAGGGTTCCCGGCCGCCGCTGTTCTGCGTGCACCCCGCGCTGGGCATCGGCTGGGTCTACTCCGGCCTGCTCCGGCACCTGCCCGCCGACCAGCCCGTCTACGCCCTGCAGGCCGCGGGGCTGGCCGACGACGGCGGCCTGCCCGGCTCGGTCGGCGAGATGGCCGAGGACTACCTGCGCCGGATCAGGGCGGTCGCGCCGCGCGGCCCGTACCGCCTGGTCGGCTGGTCGTTCGGCGGGCTGGTCGCGCACGAGCTGGCGACCCGCCTCGAACAGGAGGGCCACGAGGTCGAGCTGACCCTGATGGACTCCTACCCGCAGGCGCCGCGCGCCGACCGCGACCAGGACGGGTTCCTGCGCGGCATGCTCGCGGCCGCCGGCGTCGACCCCGAGGGCCACGACCTCACCCACGAGGCGGTCGCCGCCACGCTCGCCCGGACCGGCACCGCGTTCGGCGCGCTCGACGCGGACCGGCTGGCCGGCGTGGCCCGGGTGGCCGCCAACAACGCCCGGCTCGCCGACGCGTTCACGCCCGGCGCCTACCGGGGCGACGTCCGGTTCTTCCAGGCCACCGCCGGGCGCGGACCCGACGCGCCGGACGTCACCGCCTGGCGGGACGCCGTGACCGGGCGGATCGACGTCCACCCGGTCGACTGCGCGCACGACGACATGACCCAGCCCCGACCACTGGCCCGGATCGCCGAGGTCCTGACCGCTCGCACGCCGCACCGCACCGCAGACCTATCCGAGAGGTGAGAGATGGACTACGCGATCCACGCGGAGGGACTCCGCAAGCGCTACGGCGACACCGAGGCCGTCGCCGGCGTCGACCTGGCCGTGCCCGCCGGGACGATCATGGGCGTGCTCGGGCCGAACGGCGCGGGCAAGACCACCACCGTGCGCATGCTCGCCACGCTCCTGCGGCCCGACGCGGGCCGCGCCACGGTGGCCGGCTACGACGTCGTCACGCAGGCCAAGGAGGTCCGCGGCAAGATCGGCCTCACCGGCCAGTACGCCGCCGTGGACCAGAAGCTGACCGGCCGCGAGAACCTGCACCTGATCGGCGTGCTGCACCGGCTCGGCCGGCGCGGCGCGGGGGCCAGGGCCGAGGAGCTGCTGGCCCGGTTCGACCTGACCGAGGCCGCCGACCGGCTCAGCGGCACCTACTCGGGCGGCATGCGCCGCCGCCTCGACCTCGCGGCCAGCCTGCTCGCCGACCCCGCCGTGCTCTTCCTGGACGAGCCCACCACGGGCCTCGACCCGGTCAGCAGGCTGGACCTGTGGGCGATGATCCGCGCCGAGGTCGACCGCGGCCTGACCGTGCTGCTCACCACCCAGTACCTCGAAGAGGCCGACCAGCTCGCCGACCGCGTCGCCGTGGTCGACAAGGGCGTCGTCATCGCCGACGGCACGCCGCAGGAGCTGAAGCGCAAGGTCGGCCACGACCGGCTGGACGTCACCGTGGCGCACGCCGCCGACGGCCTCGTGGTCGCCGACGCGTTCACCCGCGCCATCTCGTCCACGTCCTCGGTCTCGCCCGACGGCCTCACCGTGTCGCTCACCCTGACCGGCGACTCCACCGTCTCCGCCGCGGTGTCCGCACTGCACGGCGCCGGCGTCGACCTCGTCGACCTCGCCGTGCGCAGGCCCACCCTCGACGATGTGTTCATCGCCCTCACCGGCGCCCCGCGTGGCGTCGACGAGGTCTCCCGAGAGAAGAGCACGGCATGAACGCGGTCCTCACCGACTGGAGCGCCCTCGTCGGGCGCCACCTGCTGCACCTCCGGCGGATGCCGGACAAGCTCGTCAGCGCCACCGTCCTGCCCATGGTGTTCGTGGTCCTGTTCGGCGTGCTGTTCGGCAGCGCGATCACCATCCCCGGCGGCGACTACGGCGAGTTCATCATGGCCGGCATCTTCACCCAGGTCATGATCACCGCCGTCCCGAACACGGCCCTCGGCACGCTGGAAGACCTCGGCAACGGCCTGGTGGACCGGTTCCGCTCGCTGCCGATGTCGCCGTCGGCCGTGCTGGTCGGCCGCACGGTCGGCGACACCGCGCTGCGCGCCGTCACCTGCGTCGCCATGACCGCCGTCGGCTACGCCATCGGCTGGCGCCTGGAAGGCGGCGTGCTCGCCGCCATCGCCGGGTTCGGCGTGCTGCTGCTGTTCGGCTTCACGATGGCGTGGCTGGGCGCGCTGCTCGGCATGAAGGTGAAGAGCCCCGAGGCCGCCGCCTCGCTGCCGTCGCTGCTGCTGATGCCGCTCATGTTCCTGTCCAGCGCGTACGTCCCGCTCGGCGGCCTGCCCGCGTGGCTGCGCGCCATCGCCGAGTGGAACCCGATCAGCGCCGTCGCGAGCGCCTGCCGGGCGCTGTGGGGCAACCCGGCCGCCGCGGGCGACAGCTTCGCCGCCCGCAACCCGATCCCGCTGGCCCTGGCGTGGCTCGCCCTGGCGCTGCTGGTCATCGTGCCGCTCGCGGTCCGCAAGTACCGCTCGGCCACCGTCTGACGCGGACGCCGGGACGCGCCACCTCGCGTCCCGTCCCGTCCACGCCTGCCCGAGATCTGCCTCCAGGAGGGGGAGTCATGACGACCACGTCTCCGCTCGCCCGACGAACCCCGGGCGGCCCGTCATGAGCGAGGTGCTGTTCGCGCCGCTGTTCATCGGCGGCACCCTGCTGGCCGTCGCGGTGCTGGCCGCGCTGGCCCGCAAGCTGCTCGGCCTGCGGGTCGGCGTGACCAGGACGCTCATGGCGGGCGGGCTCGGCCTGATCGCCGAGACGGTGTTCGGCGTGGCCGTGCGGCCGACCGGCAACCAGCCCGTCCTGATCACCATCCAGATAGGCGTCGCCCTGACGGTGGCGGTCATGTTCCTCGTGGCCGCCGAGGCGGTCGCGCCGACCGGCTCGCTCGGCTGGCCGACCGACTGGGTGAAGGGCCTCCGCAGCCGGATCTCCCGCACCCGGCGGTACTCGCGGATCACCGGCATCGCGGTCCGCCACGGCCTCGGCCCCTACCTGCGGGGAACGCGCACCCGCGCCCGCTCGGGGCCGCGCCGGCCCGCCCGGTCGCTGCGCCTGGCGCTCGAAGAGGGCGGCGTCACGTTCGTCAAGCTGGGCCAGCTCATGGCGACCCGCAGCGACCTGCTGCCGCCGGAGTTCGTGTCCGAGCTGTCCCGCCTGCACAGCCACGTCACACCGGTCGGCTGGGACGAGATCGGCGACCTGCTCGAAGAGGAGCTGGGCCGTCCGGTGCACGAGGTGTTCGCGTCGTTCGAGGAGCGGCCGATGGCCGCCGCCGCGATCGCCCAGGTGCACCGCGCCCGCCTGCTCGACGGCACGGACGTGGTGGTGAAGATCCAGCGGCCCGGCATCCGCGCCGTCGTCACCCGCGACCTCGACATCCTGTCCCGGCTCGCCCGCACGCTCGAGGCCCGCACCCGCTGGGGCGCCGCGATCGGCATCCGCGAGCTGGCCACGGGCTTCTCCGGCGCGCTGCGCGAGGAACTGGACTTCCGGGTGGAGGTCCGCAACACCCTCGCCGTGAGCGCGGGCCGGTCCGGCGACACCGACGTCGTGCTCCCCACCCTGCACGAGCGGCTGTGCACCGAGCGCGTCATGGTGCTCGACCGGCTGGACGGCACGCCCCTGGGCGAGGCCACCGGGCTGCGCGACCTCGACCCGGCCAAGCGGCAGGAGCTGGCGCGCGACCTGCTGGGCTGCGTGCTGCGGCAGATCCTCGTGGACGGCGTGTTCCACGCCGACCCGCACCCCGGCAACGTCCTCGTGCTGTCCGACGGCCGCCTCGCCCTGCTCGACTACGGCTCCGTCGGCCGGCTCGACACCGCGGTCCGGTCGGCGTTGCAGCGGTTGCTGTTCGCCGCGAACACCGGCGACGCGGCGGCGCTGCGCGACGCGCTGCTGGAGCTGGCCGTGCCCGCCGAGGAGGTCGACGAGACCAAGCTGGAACGCGCGCTCGGCCAGTTCATGGCGCTGCACCTGGCCGGCTCCACCGGCCCCAACCTCGAGGTCTTCACCGCGCTGCTGCGGCTCACGGCCAAGTTCGGCCTGGTCGTGCCGCCGGAGGTGGCCGCGGTGTTCCGCTGCCTGATCACGCTGGACGGCACCCTCGCGTGCGTCGCCCAGCCGTTCGACCTGATGACCGAGGCGCGCACGTGCGCGTCCAAGATCTTCTCCGACCGGTTCACGGCCTCGTCGCTGCGCCGCTCGGTGGCCGACGAGGCGCTGGCGCTGCTGCCGATGCTGCGCAAGCTGCCGCGCCGGCTCGACCGGATCACCGGCGCGCTGGAGCGCGGCCAGTTCTCGGTGCGCGTCCGGCTGCTGTCCGACGACGGCGACCGGCAGGCCGTGACCGCGATGCTGGACCAGGTGACCACGGCGTTCCTCGGCGCGGCGACAGGCGTGATGGCGGTGCTGCTGATGAGCACCGACGGGGGACCGGACATCACCGCCGACGTCTCGTTGTTCCAGGTCATCGGCTACAACCTGCTCGTGCTGAGCAGCGTGCTCGTGCTCCGCGTGCTGTTCACGATGGTCCGCCGAACCCGGTGACCACCCGTGACGACGCCCCGACGTGCAGCAACGTGCAGACGTGACGTTCGGTCACCGGTCGGCGACGCCAGCGCCCTATCCTGGGCCTGGGCGGCGCGCTGCGCGGCGCCGCGACGAAGGGGATTTCATGCACGGACGTCCGGCGACCTCGATCGGCACGACGAGCGCCACCGGCACTCCCTGGTTCGGCTACGGGACCGCGGTGTGGGCGTTCGCCTTCGCCGTCCTGCACGTGTACTGGGCGTTCGGGGGCGGGTTCGGGCTGCCCGAGGGCTTCTCGGTGCCCGACCACACGCTCCTGCTGATCATCGACATCGTCGCCGTGCCGCTGTGCGTGGCGGGCGGCGTGCTGGGCCTGGCCCTGATCCGGCCGTGGGGGCTGCGGTTGCGGCGGTGGATGCGGCTGGCGGCGGCGTGGGGCATGTGCGCGCTGTGCCTGGTGCACTCGGTGCCGACCGTGGTCCAGGCGGCGGTCGTGCTGGCCCGCGGCGAGCAGGACACCCTGTCCACGCCGGAGAAGTTCAGCCTGTTCGGTTACGAGCCCTACTGGTTCGTGGGTGGCGTCCTGGTCGGTCTGGCGGCGCTCGTGCACCAGCGGAACACCCGGTCGACGGCGAAAGGCGTGGAATGACCCCCAGTCTGCTGGACCAGGTGCTGCCCGAGTGGCAGTTCGACGAGCGGCACGAGCTGGACGCGCGGGGTGACACCGACGTGCTGGCCGCGATCGAGCGCGTCACGTGGTCGGAGGTGCCGCTGTTCCGGGCGCTGCTGTTCCTCGGCTCGCTCGGCCGCACCAGGATGCCCCCGGACCGCCCCTTCCTCGCCGACCTCACCAGCGGCGGCTTCACCGTCCTCGGCCGCGGCCCGGACGAGGTCGTGATCGGCGCCGCCGTCCGCACCACCGACCCCGCCGGCTCCGTGGCCCTCGGCTCCGACCCGGCCGAGGCCGCCGAGATCTTCCGCAACGTCACCGACCCCGGCCACTACAAGGTCGCGTTCAACTTCCGCCGCGCCGGCGGAGCCGTCCGCACGGAGACCCGCGTGCTGGCCACGGACGAGGCGACACGCCGCAGGTTCACCCGCTACTGGCTCCTGATCCGCCTGCCCAGCGGCCTGATCCGGGCCGAGTGGCTGCGCGCGGCCCGCCGACGCGCCCTCACCGCGCCGGCCTAGCCCCACGCCCTTCCCGAACACCGCGGACGTCCCACGTCCGCGGTGTTCGCGCGCGCCCGCGACGGGGTGCCCGACCGGGGTGCAGGTTGCGGCAGGCGCGGTCTGGAAGTGGCTCCACGACTCGATAATCGGTCCCGGTGGCAAGCCGGCTGCCCGGCTCCGCGCGGGCGATCCCGTCGCCGGGCCCGGACCAGCATCGACCAGTTCGAGGGTGGACAACCATGCCAGAGACCGCACACGTGACGCCGCACCTCGAAGATCACGCGCCGGGACCGGCCGCGTTGGTCGAGCTGCTGACACCGGCCCAGCGGACGTCCGTGCTGTCCGACTGGAACGACACGGATCACCCGGCGCCGACCGAGGACCTGGCCCGGCTCTTCCAGCGCCAGGCCGCCGCGACGCCGCACGACACGGCCGTCGTCTGCCACGGCGACGCACTGTCCTTCGCGGACCTCAACGCCCGCGCGAACCGCCTGGCCCGCCTGCTCGTCGCGCACGGCGCGAAGCCGGAAACGTTGGTGGCGCTGGCACTGCCGCGCTCGGCCGACTTCGTGGTCGCGCTGCTCGCCGTGCTGAAGGCCGGCGCCGCGTACCTCCCGGTGGACATCGGCTACCCCGCCGAGCGGATCGCGTACCTCCTCGGCGACGCGAGCCCGGCCCTCCTGCTCACGTCGACCGCCGTCGCCGACCAGCTCCCGGAAGCGCACGACGGCGAGGTGCTCGTCCTCGACGACCCGGCCGTCGTGGACGCGCTCGCCGACCAACCCGGCGGCGACCTCGACGTCACCGCGGACCCCCTGCACCCCGCGTACGTCATCTACACGTCCGGCTCGACGGGCAAGCCGAAGGGCGTCGTCGTCTGCCACGGCGGCCTCACGAACCTGTACCTCAACTACCGGCTCAACGTCTTCGACCCGGTCGCCCACGGCGGACGGCTGCGGCTGCTGCACTCGGCGTCGTTCTCCTTCGACGCCTCGCTCAGCCCGATCGCGGGCATGGTCGCGGGCCACGAGCTGCACCTGCTGGACGACGACACCCGCCGGGACGCGGACGCCGTCGCCGAGTACATCGCCGAGCACCACGTCGACTACCTCGACCTCACCCCGACCTACTTCCACCAGCTGGCGTCCGTCGGCGTCCTCGACCCGCGCCGCCACGTGCCGGGCGCGATCAACCTGGGCGGCGAGGCCGTGCCGCAGGCGTTGTGGACGGACCTGGGCGCGCGGACCGACGTGGTCGGCTTCAACACGTACGGCCCGACGGAGTGCACGGTCGACGCGTTGTTCTGGCGGATCGCGGACAGCGCCACGCCGCTGATCGGCAAGCCGATCCGCAACACCCGCCTGTACGTGCTGGACGCGTCCCTGCGCGCCGTGCCGCCCGGCGTGACGGGTGAGCTGTACCTCGCCGGCGTCGGCGTGGCCCGCGGCTACCTGAACCGCCCGGGGCTGACCGCCGACCGGTTCGTCGCGGACCCGTTCGGCCCGCCCGGCAGCCGCATGTACCGCACCGGTGACCTGGTGAGCTGGACCGAGGACGGCACGCTCGACTTCACCGGCCGCGCCGACGACCAGGTGAAGATCCGCGGCTTCCGGATCGAGCTGGGCGAGATCGAGAACGTCCTGACCACGCACCCGGACGTGGCGCACGCCGCCGTCGTGGTGCGCGAGGACCGTCCGGGCGCCAAGCAGCTCGTCGCGTACGTCACGGCGGAGCCGGGCGGCTCGCTGCCGGACGCGGCGGTGCTGCGCAAGCACGTGGGCGAGGTGCTGCCGGAGCACATGGTGCCCGCCGCCGTCGTCGCCCTCGACGTGCTGCCGCTGACCCCGAACGGCAAGCTGGACCGCGCCGCCCTGCCCGTCCCCGACCTCGCCGTCACGACGAGCGCGGCCGAGCCGAGGACACCGCGCGAAGCCCTGCTGTGCGGGCTGTTCGCCGAGGTGCTCGGCCTGCAGAGGGTCGGGGTGGACGACAGCTTCTTCGACCTGGGCGGCGACAGCATCGTCGCGATCCAGCTGGTGAGCCGGGCCCGCCGGGCCGGTCTGCGGTTCAGCTCGCGCGACGTGTTCCAGCGCAAGACGGCCGAGGGGCTGGCCACGGTGGCGGTGGCCGCCGAGCAGGCGGTGGCCGAGCGCCCGGAGACCCGCGTCGGCCCCGTCACGCCGACGCCGATCATGCACTGGCTGCGCGAGTGGTCGGCCCCCAGCACGCGGTACAACCAGTCGATCCTCGTGCGGGTGCCCGCCGACCTCGGCCACGACCGGCTCGTCACGGCCGTCGGCGCGCTGCTGGACCGGCACGACGCCCTGCGCATGCGGGTGCTCCACACGCCCGGCACGGCCGGGCTGACCGCCGAGATCCCGCCCGCCGACGCCGTCACCGCGGCCGACCACGTGCGCCGGGTGGACGTCTCCGGCATCGCGGATGACCGGTGGGACGCCGTGGTCGCCGAGTGGACCGACCGGGCGGAACGGGAACTCGACCTGGCGGCGGGCGAGCTGCTGCGGGCCGTGTGGTTCGACGCGGGCCCCGAGCGGTCGGGCCGGTTGTTGCTGCTGGTGCACCACATCGTCGTGGACGGCGTGTCGTGGCGCATCCTGCTCGGCGACCTCACCGCCGCCTGGCAGGCGCTCGACCGGGGCGACCGGCCCGCGCTGGAACCGGTGCCCACGTCGTTCCGGGGCTGGGCCGAGCGGTTGGCCGGGCACGCGAACGACCCGGCCCGCGCCGCCGAACTCCCGCTGTGGACGGAGATCCTCGCGGGTTCCGGCGCGACCGAACCCGCGCTCACGGCCCGGCCGCTGGACCCGGCGCGCGACGTGGCCGCGACCCTGCGCACGCTGACCGTCGACCTGCCCGCCGACCGGACCGCGCCCCTGCTGACCACCCTGCCCGCCGCGTTCCACGCGGGCGTCAACGACGTGCTGCTGGCCGCGTTCACGCTCGCGGTGGTGGACTGGCGGCGTCGGCGCCGGGGCGCCGGCGGCGCCGACGTGCTGATCGACGTCGAGGGCCACGGCCGCGAGGACGTCCTGGACGGCGTCGACCTGTCCCGCACGGTCGGCTGGTTCACCAGCGTCTTCCCGGTCCGCCTCGACGCGGGCGAGACCGACCTGGCGCGTGTCGCGGCGGGCGGCGACGGCGCCGCCAAGGCCGTCAAGCGGGTCAAGGAGCAGCTGGCGGCGTTGCCGGACAAGGGGATCGGCTTCGGCCTGCTGCGCTACCTCAACCCCGCGACGGGACCGGCGCTGGCCGCGTTCCCCGAGCCCGAGGTGTGCTTCAACTACCTCGGCCGCTTCCCGGTCGACGCGGACGCCGACTGGACCATGACGGGCGGCCAGGACGTGCTGGACAACGGCATGGACCCGGCGCTGCCGCTGCCGTACGCGCTGGAAGTCAACGCGATGACCCGCGACCACGCGGACGGGCCGCGGTTGAGCGCCACCTGGTCGTGGGCCGGGGAGGCGTTGTCGGAGGACGAGGTCGCCGACCTCGCCGCGTCGTGGTTCGCCGCGCTGGACGCGCTGGTGACCCGCGCCGGCACGGGCGGCCGCACGCCCTCGGACTTCCCGCTGGTCGCGTTGTCGCAGGACGAGGTCGAGCGGCTGGAAGCGGACGTGCCCGCGCTGGACGACGTGCTGCCGCTGTCGCCGTTGCAGGAGGGCCTGCTGTTCCACACCCTCTACGACGAGGGCGGGCTCGACGTCTACGTCGGGCAGACCGTGATCGACCTCGACGGCGAGGTGGACGCGGCCGCCCTGCGCGCCGCCTGCCAGGCGCTGCTGGACCGGCACCCGACCCTGCGCGCCGGGTTCCGGCACACCGACGCGGGCGTGCCCGTGCAGTTCGTGCCAAGCGCCGTCGAGCTGCCGTGGCACGAGGTCAACCTGTCCACCATGGACGCCAAGGCGCACGACGAGGTGCTGGCCGCGCTGCTGGCCCAGGACCAGCGCACCGGCTTCGACCCGGCCCGCCCGCCGCTGCTGCGCGGCACCCTGATCCACCTCGCGCCCACCAGGCACCGGCTGCTCCTGACCAGCCACCACATCCTGATGGACGGCTGGTCCACCCCGCTGATCACCCGCGACCTCCTCGCGCTGTACGCGGGGGAGGGCGCCACCCTGCCGCCGGCCGGGCGCTATCGCGACCACCTGGCGTGGCTGGCCGCGCAGGACCGGCGGGCGGCCGAGGAGGCGTGGCGCACGGCGTTGGCCGGCGTGGAGGAGCCGACCCGGATCGCGCCCGAGGCGGCCGGACGGGCGGCCGTGCTGCCCGAGCAGATCACCACCGAGCTGTCCGCCGACCTCACCGCGCGGCTGCGCGGTCGCATCCGCGGGCACGGCCTCACCGTCAACACCGTGCTGCAGGGGCTGTGGGGCCTGCTCCTGGGCCGCCTCACCGGCCGCACGGACGTCGTCTTCGGCACGACGGTGTCCGGCCGCCCGCCGGAGCTGCCCGGCGTCGAGGACATGGTGGGCCTGTTCATCAACACGCTGCCGGTCCGGGTCGCGGTCGACCCGCGCGAGTCGCTGGTCGAGCTGCTGGTCCGCGTGCAGGACGAGCAGGCGGCGCTGATGCCGCACCAGCACCTCGGCCTGACCGACATCCAGCGGCTCGCCGGCGTCGGCGAGCTGTTCGACACCACCACGATGGTGGAGAACTACCCGTTCGAGGCGCAGTCCGGCCCGGCCGGCACGCCGCGCGTCACGCGGGTGGAGGACCGCGACACCAGCCACTACCCGCTGGCCGTCGTGCTCACGCCGGGCGACCGGCTGCGGGTGCGGCTGGACTACCGGTCCGACGTCGTCGACGCCGACACCGTGCACGCCGTGCTGCGGCGGTTCCTGCGGCTGGTCGACGTCCTGGTCGAGGCCGGCGGGACCCCGGTCGGGCGGCTCGACGTGCTCGACCCCGCGGAACGCCGGCTGGTGCTGGAGGAGTGGAACGACACGGCGGCCGACGTGGGCGCGGCCACCGTGCCCGAGCTGTTCGCCGCGCGGGTGCGGTGGGACGGGTCCGCGCCGGCCGTGCTGTGCGGCGACGAGGAGATCTCGTACGCCGAGCTGGACGACCGCGCCGCCCGCCTGGCGCGCCTCCTGACCGACCGCGGCATCGGCCCGGAGCGGTTCGTGGCGGTGGCCGTGCCGAGGTCCGTCGACATGGTGGTCGCGCTGGTCGCCGTGCTGAAGGCGGGCGCGGCGTACCTGCCCGTCGACCCCGACTACCCGCGCGACCGCATCGCCTACATGCTCGACGACGCCCGGCCCGCCCTGGTGCTCACCACGTCGGCCGTCGCGGACCGGCTGCCGGACGGCGCGGCGACCCTGCTGCTGGACGACCCGGCCACGCTCGCCCTGCGCCACACCGCCGAACCCGCCGAGAACCCCGACGTGCGTCCCGCGCACCCCGCGTACCTGATCTACACGTCCGGCTCGACCGGCCGCCCGAAGGGTGTCGTCGTCACCCACCAGGGTGTCGCGAGCCTCCTCGCCACGCAGGTGGAGAAGTTCGACGTCGGCCCCGGCAGCCGCGTGCTCCAGTTCTCGTCGCCGAGCTTCGACGCGGCGTTCTGGGAGCTGTGCATGTCGCTGCTGTCCGGCGCGGCGCTCGTGGTGGCCGCGCCGGACCGGCTGGCGCCCGGCGACCCGCTGACCGACCTGCTGCGCGCGCACCGCGTCACGCACGCCACCATCCCGCCCGTCGCGCTGGCCGCGATGCCCGCCGAGGACGACCTGATCCCCGGCGGCACGCTGGTCGTGGCGGGCGAGGCGAGCACCACCGAGCTGGTGGCCCGGTGGTCCGCGGGCCGCCGCATGATCAACGCCTACGGGCCGACCGAGTCGACCGTGTGCGCGTCGATGAGCGAGCCGCTGACCGGCGCGACGACACCGCCGATCGGCAGGCCGATCACGAACACCCGCCTGTACGTGCTGGACGACAACCTCCTGCCGGTGGCGCCCGGCGTGCGGGGCGAGCTGTACATCGCCGGGGCGGGCCTGGCCCGCGGCTACCTGAACCGGCCCGACCTGACCGCCGGGCGGTTCGTCGCCGACCCGTTCGGCCCTCCCGGCAGCCGCATGTACCGCAGCGGCGACGTGGTCCGCGCCCTCCCGGACGGCGAGCTGGTCTTCTGCGGCCGGGCCGACCACCAGGTGAAGATCCGCGGCTTCCGGATCGAGCTGGGCGAGGTCGAGTCGGTGCTGGCCCGCCACCCGCGGGTGGCCGAGGTGACCGCGCAGGTGCGGGAGGACCGCCCCGGCGTGAAGCAGCTCGTCGCGTACGTCGTGCCGCGCGGCGACGCCCCGGTGGAGGTCGCCGACCTGCGCCGGCACGTCGCCGAGGCGTTGCCCGACTACATGACGCCCGGCGCGTTCGTGGTGCTGGCCGCGTTGCCGCAGACCCCGAACGGCAAGCTGGACCGGGCCGCGCTGCCCGCGCCGGACCTGTCCACCGCGGCGGGGGGCCGGGCCGCCCGGACACCCGCCGAGCGGACCTTGTGCGACCTGTTCGCCGACCTGCTCGGCGTGCCGGGCGTGGGCGCGGACGACAGCTTCTTCGAGCTGGGCGGCGACAGCATCGTGTCCATCCAGCTGGTCAGCCGGGCGCGCAAGGCGGGTTTGGAGCTGACCCCGCGCGAGGTGTTCGAGCACAAGACGCCCGAACGCCTCGCCGCCGTCGCCCGCGTGACCGACACCGGACAGCCGACCGTCGCCGACATCGGCGTGGGCGCCGTGCCGCCGACGCCGGTGATGCGGTGGCTGCGCGACCGCGGCGGGCCGGTCGACCGGTTCAACCAGTCGATGCTGCTGCACGTGCCCGCCGACCTGGGCGAGGACCTGCTCGTCGGTGCGGTGCAGGCCGTGCTGGACCGGCACGACGCCCTGCGCGCCCGGCTCGACCACGCCGACTGGACGTTGCACGTGCCCGAGCCGGGCGCGGTCCGCGCGGACGACAAGGTGCGGCGCGTCGACGTCAGCGGCACGGCGGACCTCCGCGCGGTCGTCGCCGAGCACACCGCCGCCGCGGCGGCACGCCTCGACCCCGGCGCGGGCAACCTGGTGCAGGTGGTGTGGTTCGACGCCGGCCCCGACCGCCCCGGACGGCTGCTGGTCACCGCGCACCACCTCGTGGTGGACGGCGTCTCGTGGCGGATCGTGGTGCCCGACCTCGCCGCCGCGTGGCAGGCCCTCGCGGTCGGCCGCACGCCCCGGCTGGAGCCCGTCGGCACGTCGCTGCGCACGTGGTCGGAACGGCTCGGGGCCGCCGCCCGCGACGCGGAGCGGGCCGCCGAGCTGCCGTTGTGGACGGACGTCCTCGGCGGACCGGACCCCCTGCTCGGCGTCGGCCCGCTGGACCTGGCGCGGGACGTGATGTCCACCGGCCGCGCGCTGACCCGCGTGCTGCCGACCGACGCCACCACCCGGCTGCTGACGAGCGTGCCCGCCGCCTACCACGCCGGCGTCAACGACGTGCTGCTCACGGGCCTCGCGCTGGCCGTCGGCGACTGGCGGCGCAGGCGGTCGCACGGCGGCGACGGCACCGTCCTGCTGGACCTGGAGGGTCACGGCCGGGAGGAGCAGGTGGCGGGCGCCGACCTGTCACGCACGGTCGGGTGGTTCACCAGCCTGTACCCGGCGCGGCTCGACCCCGGCGTGCGGAACTGGAACGACGTGTGGCGCGGTGGCAAGCAGCTGGGCGACGTCCTCAAGCGGGTGAAGGAGCAGCTGCGGGCGTTGCCGGACAACGGGATCGGGTACGGGCTGCTGCGCCACCTGGCGCCGGACGGCGCCCGCGTGCCGGCGGACCTGCCGGAGCCGCAGCTCGGGTTCAACTACCTGGGCCGGTTCCCCGTGGTGGACGGCGAGGCCGACTGGACGGCGGCGGCGGAGGCCGACCCGCTGGGCAGCGGCGGCGACCCGGCGATGCCGATGACCCACGTGCTGGAGGTCAACGCCCACACCGAGGACCACGTGGACGGACCGCGCCTGGTCGCGGAGTGGACGTGGCCCGCCCGCCTGCTGTCGGAGGCGGAGGTCGCGGACCTCGCCGACACCTGGCTGCGCGCGCTCGACGTGTTGGCCCACCTGGACGACGAGCCCGACACCGGCGGTCACACCCCGTCCGACCTGTCCCTCGTGACGCTCTCCCAGGCGGAGATCGACCTCCTGGAGGCCGACTGGTCCTGATCGGACCGGAACGCGCGCGTCCCACGCCCTGGAACGGGTTCGGGATCGCGCGCGTTCCGGAACCGGCCGGCCCCTCCCGACGTCGAACGCGGCACACACAGAGGTGCGGCTTCCGGTTGGAGCGCTCTAACGGCGCACCCCGGACACCGCGACGCGTCGACCGCTCACGTGGCGACGCCCACGGGAGGTTGTCGATGGCGCAGTCACCACGACCCGGCGCTCCGGTCACGGTCGCCCAGGTCGGGATGCACGCCGGTGTGTCGCGGCAGACCGTGGCGGCCGTGCTCGCCACCCCGAACCAGGTCGAGCCCCACGTCCGGGACCGCGTGCTGGCGTCCATCGAGGCCCTCGGCTACCGGCCGGACCGCGGCGGGCGGACCCCGAACGCCCGGTCGGCCGGACTGGTCGGCTACGGGATGTCCGCGCGGGTCGCGCCCACGTCGATCATGAGCCAGTTCCCGCGGGCGCTGGCGCGGGCGGTCGAGGACGTCGGCCGCCACATGCTGCTGTTCACCACGCCCGAAGACCCCGAGAACGTCGACGCGTTCGACGAGCTCCTGGCGCAGCGGGCCGTGGACGCGTTCGTGCTGACCGACACCGTGCGCGACGACCCGCGGCACCTGTGGCTCACCGAGCGGAACGTGCCGTTCGTGGTGTTCGGGCGGACGTGGCCGACCAACGGCGCCCAGCCGGGGCTGTGGGTCGACGTGGACGGCGCGGGCGCGTGCGCCCGGCTGGTCGCGGGACTGCACCGGATCGGCCACCGCCGCGTCGGGCTGGTCGGGTTGACCGTGCCGACGGTGGCGGTGCTCGACCGGGTCGCCGGGTGGCGGGCGGGCTGCGAGCGGCACGACCTGCCGTCGGGCGACGACCTGGTGGTGGCGGCGGACGCGGACTGCCCGGAGGCGGGCGAGGCGGCGGCACGCGCGTTGCTCGACTCGGCCGACCCGCCGACCGCGATCATGGCGGTGAGCGACACGCTGGCCGTCGGGGTGCTGCGGGAGGTGCGCCGGCGCGGTGGGTGTCCGGGCGAGGACATCGCGGTCACCGGCTTCGACGACTCGCCGGCCGCGTCCGTGGTGGAAGGCGGGCTCACCACCGTGCGGCAGCCGCTGGACCAGGTCGCCGCCGCGCTCGTGGAGCTGCTCGGCACGGGGGACCGGCGGCGTGGCGTACTGCTGCCGGGCGAGGTCGTGAGCCGCGGCAGCGCGCCGATCGGCTAACCGGCCGGCCGGGCGCCGCCCGTCCCGTCGACGAGGGCGACGGCGACGGGACAGGCGGGGAAATCAGACGAGGCCGAGCCGGGCGGCGCGCACGCCCGCCTGGAACCGGCTGCGGGCGTCCATGTGCGTCATGGTCGAGGCGACGTCGTTGCGCACGGTCCGCACGCTGACGCCGATGCGCCTCGCGACGGCTTCGTCGGTCAGGCCCTCGGCGAGCAGCTGGAGCACCAGCTCGCTGCGGGACGGGCCGTGGCCGGAGGACTCGGCGACGGTGGCGCTGCGCACCGGCCGTGCGCGTTCCCACAGGCGGTCGGCGAATCGGCACAGGGATTCCAGCGCGGACGACGTCCGCACCAGTTCGGGCTGCCGGTCGTCCAGGAGGACGCCGACCTGGCGGTCCATGATCACGGCCCGGACGGGCACGTGGTGCGCCGCCCGCGGCACGACGCCGCGAGCGCCGAGCCACCGGGCGAACGCCACCACCGGCGCCTGGTCGACGAACTCGGACGCCCACACGACGCGCAACTGCCCGCCGCGGCGCAGCACGCCGTCCATCACCTGGCTGGAGAACTCGAACGAGTCCGGGGTGTACGCCGGAACCAACAGGAGCACTTCCCGCCGAATCCCGACCAGCAGGTGTTCGACGGCGGTAAACGCGGAGTCGGGCAGTTGCCCGGTTGCGGAGTCAGTCATTCATCGTCCCTCGGCCAGCGGAAGGAGTCGTGGTGCGGAAGATTGTTGAATTCGAAAACACCTGGCGCTCGGCACGGCGGCCGTCGATCAGACCGGGCGGTGCCCGGTCGGCCAGAAGAGGCCGCTCTGGTAGCTGACCGAGGCGAGGACGGTGGTCTCGGCGCCGGCCGGGGTGGTGGGCGCGAGGCCGTCCGTCCAGAGGGACGTGGCGGAGAAGGCTGTGGTTGCCAGTGTGACGGAGACCAGAACGCGACGGAGGTTCGGCACGGGTCACTCCCTTGTGAGTTTTATTCGCATCCCCTTTTGGGGGTGGGCTGACACGAATAATCAAATCCACCCGGCGCCGTCGGTGGCCAGGGATGCGCGGTGTCCGAACCCGGCCGGCGGCTGTCAAAAATTGGCCACGGGAGGCGCGGGGAGCGGCGTCTCAAATGGAGAGTTGAACTCTCGGTGGCCGGGACGCGTACGTCCAGGATTCCTTCAACACCACGGCGAAATCTGTGATCGGCCGCGTCCGGCCCCGGAAAAAACGGCCGGCCGCGACGGGCGTCCGTTTCCGGACAGGCCGGGATGTGACAGGCCGGCGTGCCGTCCGCGCGGCAGGGGGTCGGCCAGAATGGGGCTCGGCTGGGGGAGAGCCGTGGAGAGGATGCCGCATGCGATCCAGGTGCGACGGGGACGACGATGACGAGAGGTCATCCGGCCTGCCACCGCCCCCGGGACCGTCGGAGGAGGGCCGTGCCGAGGACGATCCCCGGAACGGCGGCCACGACGGAAATCGACGACGGGAAGAACCGCCGGAGGATCCGCCCGAGCCCCCGTTGCCCTACTGGGTCGACCCGAATTGGTAACCCGCGGCGGCGGCCACGACGGTCGCCGCACGACGACGACCGCGACCGGCGCCGGAAAAATCGGCGCGCGGAAGATCGTTCGGGAAGATCGTTCCCGGACGGTCGTCCGCGCGAAAATCGACGCCCGAAGATCCTTCCCGGAAGCTCGGGGCCGGAAAAATCGCACCCGAAAATCGGGGCGGGGTAACGACAACCGGCGTCAGCCGGAGCCCGTGCCGCCCTGCTCGTTGGGCAGGGTGATGAGGTTGGCCCGGGCCGCGGCGACGCCGAGTTGGAACCTGGTCTCGATGTTGAGCCGTTCGAACAACGTGTTGAGGTAGCGCCGCAGGGTCCGGGTCGAGATCGCCAACCGCCGGGCGATCGCCTCGTCGGTCTTGCCCAGGGCGAGGTCGGACAGGATCGCGAGCTCGATGTCCTCGAACACGGCCTCGTCGTACTCGATGGAGTTGACCGGCTGCGCCCGCTCCCAGATGTGCTCGAAGATGTGGGACAGGAAGTCGAGGATCACCGGGTCGCGCAGGATGGCCGCGCCCGGACCCTGCCCGGGCGGCAGCGGCACCAGCGCGATCTGCCCGTCCAGCAGGATCATCCGGGACGGCGGCATCGCGGCCGTGCGCACGTCGCCGCCGAGGTCCTGCAGCAGCCGCATGTACTGGACCGCCTCGGACTGCCGCCGCGCCGAGTGCGGCCACACCACCCGGTACGTCACGCCGCGTTCCAGCAGCGACCGGTCGAGGTCGGACCCGGCGCGCAGCACCTCGACCGGCGCCATCGTCGGGTGCACCGCGAGGACCTCGTTCTGCGCCTGCTTGGCCAGGTCGTCCAGCCGCCGGCGCACCTCGTCCCCGCCGCGCACCATCTCGGTGCTCGACTGGAGGTGCTGCTTGCGGTACGCGTCCTGGTAGAGCGACGTGAAGCCGCCCAACGTCTGCCGGACCTCGTTGCCCCACCGCATCAGGTTGTGCACCTGCGCCTGCATCGGGCCGAGGACCTCGGCCGCCGCCGCGTCAGGGGACACGGCCTCCCACTGCTCGCGGTTGGCGAGCGTCGGGCGCACCAGCCGGTACTCGGCAAGGCTGTGCAGCGCCCGGTTCACGGCCTCGATGGACTGCCCGGTGGCGGCGGCGCACTCCTCCGCGCCGGCCGGACCGTCCAACAGGAACCGGTAGATGTCGATGAAGTCCTGCTCCACCTCGCGGGTGGTGTCGAACTGCGGCCAGTCGCCATCCACGTCGTCACCCCAGTGTCCGCTCCGCCAACAGCATGCCGGTAGCCCGCCGGGAACGACCGGACGACGCAGTCGCGACTACGGCGTCCGGGGTAGCGGTGCGAGCACTTCGACCAGCCGGATTCGTGCCGACGGGCGTGCGGCTGGTCGCCTGTGGTTCGCATGCTGTTCATGGCGGGCGGTGTACATGACGGCACGGACCGTACACGGCCGGAGTAACGGAACGACGGACACGCATCGTCATCCCGCATAAGAAAAGCCTATGGCCACGGCGTTGTCGCGTGCACACCGGGTGAACCGGACCCGGCGGGGTGGGGGTGGCCCGCCGGGTCCGGTCCGCTCCGGGGTCCCGGCCGTGGCGGCGCGTGACGGAACAGCGGCGTCAGCTGACCGTGCCGCCGGTGCCCGGCGCAACGAAAGTGCAGCAACCGGCAATGTCCTTGTGCCCCAACGGTCGTCCGGGCCGGACCGCCGTCGTCACTGCATGTAATTGCAAGGACATTGATCGCCCGGTCCGGCGCTCGTGACACTGGCGTCCACCTCATCGAAGCGGCTGATGCCTTCGGCGGCGAGCAGGTTGTCCACAACACACCCGTGGAGCTGATGATGACCGTCCTGACCGACCGGCCGCCCGCCGATCACGGTGTCGAGGCGTCCGACCCGCGCAGTCCGCACGTGCGGCTGCGTGGACTGCTCGACCCCGGCGCGTTCGTCCCGTTGCACGCCGAGGACGCTTCGGGCGTCCTCGCCGTGCGCGGGCGGATCGACGGCTCGCCGGTGATCGCCTACTGCACCGACGGAACGCGCATGGGCGGCGCGATGGGCGGCGAGGGCTGCCGGCACATCGTGGACGCCATCGAGACCGCCGTGCGGGAGGGCTGCCCGGTCGTCGGCGTGTGGCACTCCGGCGGCGCCCGGCTCGCCGAGGGCGTCGAGGCGCTGGACGCCGTGGGCCACGTGTTCGCGGCGATGATCCGCGCCTCCGGCCGGGTGCCGCAGGTCTCCGTGGTCGTCGGTCCCGCGGCGGGAGGCGCGGCCTACGGCCCGGCGCTCACCGACGTCGTCGTGATGTCCCCGGCCGGCAAGGTGTTCGTCACCGGGCCGGACGTGGTCCGCAGCGTCACCGGCGAGCAGATCGACATGGACGGCCTGGGCGGCGCGGAGGCGCACGGCCGCAAGTCCGGCGTGGTCCACGTGATCGCCGAGGACGAGCCCGACGCCTACGTGAGGGCTCGTCGCATCACCGGCCTGCTGTCCCGTCCGGTGAAGTTCGACCTGTCCACCTCCGACGTCCCCGTCACCGACCCGTCCGGCCTCCTCCCGGAGTCACCCCGCCGGGCCTACGACGTCAAGCCGGTGATCCGGGCGGTCCTCGACGACGACTCGTTCGAGGAGCTCCAGGCCAAGTGGGCGCCCAACGTCGTCATCGGCCTGGGGGAGCTGGCGGGCGCGCCGGTCGGCGTGATCGCCAACAACCCGTTGCGCAAGGGCGGGTGCCTCGACTCGCTCTCCGCGGAGAAGGCGTCCCGGTTCGTGCGCATGTGCGACTCGTTCGGCGTGCCGCTGGTGGTCCTGGTCGACGTGCCGGGCTACCTGCCCGGCGTCGGCCAGGAGTGGGGCGGCGTGGTGCGGCGGGGCGCGAAGCTCCTGCACGCCTTCGCCGAGGCGGTCGTGCCGAGGGTGACCCTGGTGCTGCGCAAGTCCTACGGCGGCGCGTACATCGCGATGAACGCCCGGTGCCTCGGCGCCACGGCGGTGTTCGCCTGGCCCGGCGCCGAGGTCGCGGTGATGGGCGCGAAGGCCGCCGTCGGCATCCTGCACCGCAAGAAGCTCGCCGCGACACCGGAGCCGGACCGCGCCGAGGTGGAGGCCGCGCTGATCGTCGAGCAGGAACGCGTCGCGGGCGGCGTGCACCGGGCGATGGAGATCGGCGTCGTCGACGAGGTGATCGAGCCGGCGCTGACCCGGCGCAAGCTCGCCGAGGCCCTGGCGAACGCGCCCGCGCGGCGCGGCGCGCACGGCAACATCCCGCTCTAGGAGAACGATGAGAGTCCTTGCGCCACGCAAGCCTAAGGTCCTGTTGTCCAGCGTCTCGTCGGACTCGCACACGTGGAACCTGGTGTTCCTGCAACTGCTCTTGGAGGAGAGCGGGCACGAGGTGGTGAACGTCGGCGCGTGCGTGCCGGACGACCTGCTCATCTCGGAGTGCGTCGCCCACCGGCCGGACGCGGTGGTGATCAGCACGGTGAACGGCCACGGCCACGTGGACGGCAAGCGGCTGATCGGCCGCCTCCGCGACGTGCCGGAGCTGCGCGGCCTGCCGGTGGTGATCGGCGGCAAGTTCGGCGTCGCCGGCGCCGCCGACCGCGGGTACGCCGCCGAACTCGCGGCGGCCGGCTTCGACGCGGTGTTCCAGGACAGCTCGGACGTCCGGGGGTTCCTCGGGTTCATCGAGTCCGCCCTGCCACCCGCGTCGGTGGAAGCAGGGGTGGGATGACCACGCCCGCGCGACCCTCGTTCGCCGGCCACGTCCGCGCCGTCGCGGCCCGCGGCGGCCTCGTCGTCCAGCCGCGCATGGGTTTCGCCGACCCGCAGCGGATGCTCGCGGGCCTGCTGGCCACCAAGCACGCCGACGCCACGACGGCGGGCACCATCACGCTGGACAGCTACACCCGGGTCGGCGACTTCGCCGCGGTGCGGGCGGCGCTGGCCGACGGCGTCGACCTCAACGGGTACCCGATCGCGAGCCTCGACCCGTTCATCACGCTGTCCGTGCTGGACGGCGTCGGTCACCCGGGGTTCCCGGTGCAGGTGCGGCACGGCAGCGCGTTGCCGTCGGCCGTGTTCGACGCCATGGTGGGGCTCGGCCTCGACGCCACCGAGGGCGGCCCGGCGTCGTACTGCCTGCCGTACAGCCGGGTGCCGCTCACCCGGGCCGTGCAGAGCTGGGCGTCGTGCTGCGAGCGGTTCGCCGAGCTGGGCGAACTGGGCTTCGAGCCGCACCTGGAGAGCTTCGGCGGGTGCATGCTCGGGCAGCTCTGCCCGCCCAGCCTGCTGGTCGCGATCACCGTGCTGGAGGGCCTGTTCTTCCGCCGGCACGGCCTGACCAGCGTCTCGCTCAGCCTCGCCCAGCAGACGCACGCGGGGCAGGACCTGGAGGCGTTGCACGCGCTGCACGCGCTCGCCGCCGAGCACCTGTCCGATGTGGACTGGCACGTGGTGCTGTACGCGTACATGGGCGTGTACCCGCGCAGCAGGCGGGGCGCCCTGAGGCTGCTCGGCGACGCGGCGGCCCTGGCCGTGCGCGGCGGGGCGGCCCGGCTGATCGTCAAGACGGTCGCGGAGGCGTACCGCATCCCGACCGTCGCGGAGAACGTGGAGGCGCTGGAGTTCGCGGCGGGTGTCGCCGCGCGCACGACCGTCGACCTCGTGCCGGAGGACACCGGCCTGCTCGCGGAGGCGAGGGCGCTGGTGGACGCCGTCTTGGAGCTGGACGCCGACGTCGGCAAGGCGATCGTCCGGGCGTTCGCGTTCGGGTACCTCGACGTGCCGTACTGCCTGCACGCGGACAACATGGGCCGGGCCCGCAGCTACCTCGACGACTCCGGTCGGCTGAGGTGGTCCTCGGTCGGCCGGATGCCGATCCGGGCCGACGGGGGAGGGGAGCGGGGCGCGCTGTCGAGCGCGGACCTGCTGGGCGCGTTGCGGGTGGTCGAGCGCCGGTACGACGAGGGCGAGCCGGACGCGTTCCCCGACCCGGGGCCGGACTTCCACGACCGGCGGATCGGCAACCGGGCCTGACCCGCTGTCGACCTCGGGAAGGGCGAGCGGGGGCCGGACTGCCACCGGCCCCCGCTCCTCCCCGTCACCCGGTGAACGTCACGTCGCTGCAGAAGTAGTACTCGGGTGGTGCTTCGGGCACGCTTCGTTCTGGGAGCGCTCCCAGTTCACATCGTGACAATGTGAGTGCGCCGCGCGAAGGAAGACTGTGGTCCAAATGGCCGCATGCGGACCGCACGGTCACCGCTCCGGCACCGCGCGTGTGCGGTGGTAACGGATGGCGTGCCGCTCCGATGCCCAGGCGTACGTCCGTTGAGCGTCAGGAGTGGGTCGTGAACGAGAACTCGTCGGCGGGTCTGGTGCTGTTACCCGGTGAAGTGCCCGTCACCGTCACGCGGGAGGAGCACCACCAGGCCGTGTTGTCCCGGTACCCCGTCGCGCCGGGCTCGCACCGGCAGGTCGCCGTCGAACTGGCCTGGTGCACCATCGGCGCGGGGAAGTACCGGGGCGAGGCCGCGATCGAGGTCCGCCTCGACGGCTACCGGGTCGGCGAGCTGACCTACCTGATGTCGCGCCGGTACGCGGGGCTGCTCGCCCAGGTGACGGCGCAGGGCGGCCGGCCCGGCTGCGAGGCGTTCGTGCAGCAGGGCGCCCGCGGGCTGGAGATCGTGCTCCGCCTCCCGCGCGACGCCGAGGGCATCGTCCCCGTGGCGCACCCGACAGCCGTCCCCGTGGCGCACCCGGCGGCGCCGAAGGCGTCCCGCCGTCCGATGTGGATCGCCGCCGCCGCCGTGGTCTTCGTGTTCGTCCTCATCGGCGCGTTGACGGACAACGACGACCCGCCGTCGTCGACGAACACGGCGGCCGACCTCGGCACCGCCACGACCACCACGACGACCACGGCTCCGCGCACGACCACCACCGTCCCGACCACGACCACGACGACCACCACCACGACCACCACGACGACGACCACCACCACGACCGTGGCCCCGGCTCCCGTCGCGCCGCCCGCCGTGAAGACGACGACGAAGCCCGCGACCCAGGCGCCTCCGCCCCCGCCGCCGGCGCCCGCGCCCGCCCCCAAGTGCGACCCGAACTACGACGGCTGCGTGCCCATCGCGTCCGACGTCGACTGCGCGGGCGGCAGCGGCAACGGCCCCGCCTACGTGCGCGGACCGGTCCGCATCATCGGCACGGACATCTACGGCCTCGACGGCAACGACAACGACGGCATCGGCTGCGAGTGACCGTCCCGGCGCCGGCCGGTTGGGCTGAACGGCGGCCGGCCGGCACCGGACAAGGCTCCCTATAGTCCCGGCGAGAAGGCTCTGGGAGCGCTCCCGGAGCGCGCCCGACGGGAAGAGGGATTCTCGATGAGGAGAGTTCTCGCCGGTGTGCTCGCGACCTCGGTCGTGGCCGGCCTGGTCACGATGGCGGTGCACGCGAGCCCGCGAGCGGTCGCGGCCGACGAGCCGGTGGTCGTCGTGTCGAGCACGTTCGACGACGGCACGGCCCAGGGCTGGACCTCCCGCGCCTCCGAGGTGGTCGCGCCGAGCACCGCCGTCGCGCGCGGCGGCACGCACAGCCTCGCCGTCACCGGCCGCACGCAGGGCTGGCAGGGGCCCACCCTCGACGTGCTCGACGACGTGCGCAAGGGCATCCGCTACGACCTGTCGGTCTGGGTGCGCCTCGCGGCGGGCGAGGCGGCGACGCAGGCCCGCCTGTCGGTCGAGCGGCGCACCGCCGGCACGCCGAGCTACGACCAGGTCGTCGGCGACACCGCCGTGACCGCGGACGGCTGGGTCAACCTGCGCGGCACCTACACGCTCGCCCACGACGTCGACTTCCTCGCCGTGTACGTCGAGGCGACCGGCGCCACGACGTCGTTCCACATCGACGACTTCGGCATGTCCTACACGCCGCTGCCGCCGATCCAGACGGACATCCCGTCGGTGAAGGACGTGCTGGCGGACCACTTCGCCGTGGGCGCGGCGGTCGAGGGCGCGCAAACGCTCAACAACCACGGGCAGTTGCTCGCCAAGCACTTCAACTCGATCACCCCCGGCAACGCGCTCAAGTGGGACGCCACGGAGCCGTCCGAGGGCACGTTCCGCTTCGCCGACGCGGACGCGCTCGTCACGTGGGCCAAGGCCAACGGCACGGCCGTGCGCGGGCACACGCTGGTCTGGCACCAGCAGACCCCGGCGTGGGTGTTCCGGGACGCGGCGGGCAACGACCTGACGGCGACGCCGGAGAGCAAGGCGCTCGTGCTCGCCCGCCTCGACGCGCACATCCGCGCCGTCGTCGGCCACTACGGCGCCGACATCCCGGTGTGGGACGTGGTGAACGAGGTCATCGACGAGAGCCAGCCCGACGGCCTGCGGCGCAGCAAGTGGTTCGAGCTCACCGGGCTGGACTACCTCCGCACCGCGTTCCGGGTGGCGCGCGAGGTCGCGCCCGACGCCCAGCTCGTGATCAACGACTACAACACGAACGTCCCGTCCAAGCGCGACAAGCTGTACGACCTGGTGGTCAAGCTGCGCGCCGAGGGCGTGCCGATCGACGCGGTGGGCCACCAGATGCACATCAACGTGCAGTGGCCGTCGGTCGCGGAGACCGAGGCGATGCTGGCGAAGTTCGCGCCGCTGGGCGTGGACCAGCAGATCACCGAGATGGACATCTCGATCTACACCGACAACAGCCAGTCGTACCCGACCCCGCCGCGCGACGTGCTGCTCACCCAGGCCTACCGCTACCGCGACCTGTTCGCCCTGTACAAGCGGTACTCCGACAAGATCAGCTCGGTGACGCTGTGGGGCCTCGCCGACGACGGCACGTGGCTGGACTCGTTCCCGGTGACCCGCAAGGACCACCCGCTCCTGTTCGACACGCGCCTGCAGGCGAAGGACGCCTACTGGGGCGTGGTGGACCCGAGCCGGATCGGCCAGACCACCACGACCACGACCACGACGTCCACGACGACGTCCACGACGACGACCGTCACGCTCACGTTGCCGCCGGCGCCGTGCGCGGTCGCCTACACGACCGTCAGCCAGTGGCAGGGCGGCTTCCAGGGTGAGGTCCGCGTCGTCAACCGCGGGTCGGGCCCCATCTCGCCGTGGACGGTCGGCTGGTCCTTTGCGGACGGTCAGCAGATCAGCCAGCTGTGGAACGGCGTCCACACGCAGAACGGGGCCGCGGTGAGCGTCCGCAACGCGTCCTGGAACGGCACCATCCCGCCCGGCGGCTCGGTGACGTTCGGGTTCATCGGCAAGTGGTCGGGCGCCAACGGCAAGCCGACCGCGTTCACCCTCAACGGGAACCGCTGCCAGGCGCTGTGACGACGGATCAGCCCTCGACGATCCGGTGGTAGCGCACGGCGGTGTAGTCCGCCGCCGTGGCCGCCCGCCACGCGCGTTCGACGGGCGGCGCGCCGTCGGGGCCGGTCTGCTCGCGCACGACCGGCTCCGACTTCGCCGCGTCGGCCCAGCGCACGAACAGCGCGGCGTGGTAGGAGTTGACGAGCGCGTCACCCGGCATCAGCTCGGCGTGGGCGATCGCGGTGGACACCTCGCGCAACGTCACCGTGGTGCGGGAGTGGCTGAGGCCCCAGGCCATCGACACGTACCCGGAGCAGTCGGTGCGGTAGCTGCCGTAGGCGTTCTCGTGACACGCGTCCTGGCTGTACGGGACCTGCGCGTCGAGCCACGACTGCGACCGCGCCAACGCCTCGCTGCGGGTGGTGGCGCGGTCCTCCGCCGTCGTGCCGCACGTGACGGCGGTGGGCGACCCGTCCGCCGCGAGGGCGGTCGGCGCGTGGAACGCCGCGGTGCAGGCGAGGACGGCCAGAAGCGCACGGGTGTTCATCGAACCCTCCCGTTCCCGGTGTGCCGCAGGCCTTTCCGGTCGCCGCGCCCGCGGCCCTCTTCGGTTCGGGGCTTCCCGCCGCGGTGGTGGTCATCGCCGAACCACCCGGCCGGGTGGTTCGGCGATGACGTTCGGGTGTCGTCCGGTTTCACGGCGGGGCGCGGGGGTAGTCGCTCGGCGTCCCAGCGGCCGTGGAAGGGAATCGGCATGCGCATCGTCATCGTCGTCGCCGCGCTCGTCGCGGCGGCGGGGTGCGCCGGCAGCGGCGCGACGGACACCGGGCCGTCGGAGGTCAACACCCGGCAGACCGGGGTGCTGGCGGAGGTCGACGCGGCGGAGACGGCGTTCACCTACGACCCGACCGCCGCGCCCATCGGCGCGCAGCTGGAGCTGGAGGTGGTCGAGGGTGAGGGCAGGACGACCGTCCGCCTGACCGCCGACCGCCTCCAGCCGGACCGCGGCTACGCCGTCCACGCGCACACCGACCCGTGCGGGCCGAAGGGCACCGACGCCGGGCCGCACTACCAGCACGAGGTCGACCCCGCGGCGACCCCGGAACGGCCCTCCGTCGACCCCGCGTACGCCAACCCGCAGAACGAGATCTGGCTCGACCTGGCCACCGACCGGCAGGGCAACGGCACGGCGGAGACCACGGTGCCGTTCACGTTCGGCGACCGGGTGCCGGCGTCGATCGTGCTGCACGAGCAGCCGCACACGGAGACCGAGGCGGGCCGCGCGGGCAGTGCCGGCGGCCGGGTCGCCTGCGTCACCGCCCCGTTCCGCTGACGCGGGGTGGCCGGCCGGGTCGCCCGTTCTCCGTGCCACCGCGTGCCGTTGCGCCGCGTGCCTGTGCACCGTGCCGCCGGGTGTGGTGCCGCCGTGCCGTGTGCCGCCGTGCCGTCCGGGGTGTCGAGGAATCCCCGGACGGCACGGGAGTATCAGCGCTCCAGCAGCATCGCCAGGTCGACGGCGTTCGCCATGGCTTCCGTGCCCGCGTCGATCGGGTGCAGGTGGTCGCCGCTGTCATAGGCCGGGTTCAGGGTGGCCGGGTCGCCGGGGACGGCCGTCGCGGCGGCGAAGTCGACCACGCCGTCGAACTCGCCCGACGTCCGGATCCAGTCGTTCAGCGCCCGCCAGGTCGCCTCCCGCTCCTCCGTCCAGATGAACGAGCCCTTGAACGGCAGCACCGTGCCGCCGTACACCTTCACGCCCGCGGCCCGCGCCTGCGCGATCACGTTGCGGTGACCCGCGATCAGGTTCTCCGCCGACGCGCTGTAGCCGATGTCGTTGACCGCCTCCAGCAGGATCACGGCCTTCACCCCGGTCTGCGACAGCACGTCCCGCTGCACGCGCGTGACGCCCGCTACGCCCCAGTACGGCTCGTCGCGGTCGGCGATGAGGCGGTTGCCGCCCAGTCCCGCGTTCACCACGGACAGGGTCCGGCCGGGCACCGCGTCGAGCCGCCGGGCCAGGAAGTCCGGCCAGCGGCGGTTGGTGTTGCCGGTGGTGGCGGCGGTGTCGGTGATCGAGTCGCCGAACGCCACCACCGTCCCGGCGACGCGCTTGGCGGGCGCGACGTCCACGCCGTTCACGACCATCCAGCACGGCGTGCCCTGGAACCCGCCGGACAGCGCGCCGGTCCGGTCGCCCGACGCCAGGTAGTTGCCCTGCGCGGTGAACGGGTGGTTGGTCAGCGGTCCGGTGGCGTGCGGCACGTACGCGCTGACCAGCAACGTGGACAGCGCCTTCACGTCCAGCCGCACCGGGTCGCTGAAGACCTCCCGGCCGGCGGGCACGGTGACGGCCCGCCGGCCTTGGAACGTCAGCGTGCGCAGCGTGCCGGGCACGGCCGCGTCACCCTCCGCCTGGACCGCGACCGACGCCCGCCCCACCTGCAACGGCGTGGCGCCGAACGCGTTGGTCAGCCGCACCCGCACCGACTCCCCGCCGGCGCTGAGGAACACGACGTTGCGCACGGTCTGGTCCTCCAGCCCGCGGCCCGCCGGGCAGTCGCTCCACGGGATCTCGCTGCCCACCACGGGACTCGCCGCCCAGCCGGCCACCCAGGGCTTGCCGTGCGCGGCAGCGGCCGGTTGCACCGCCGCGGTCGCCACGAGGGCCGCGATCACGGCCAACTTCCCCACGTGCCTTGCCATGAAGGTCTCCCAACGCCGGTCGTCAGTGCTGGCGAGGCCGACCGTGGCAGCGATCAAATTAACCGGTCAAGCAGACCACGACGAGCGGTGTGAGTACTGCGACGAGTGGTCCGGCTTACGTGTTAAGCACCTCGTGCCCGACGGGGACCGGGCACGAGGCGGGGATCAGGTGCAGTGGGTCAGGAGCAGTGGGTCACGCGTAGTGGGGCAGCCGGCGGGCCACGTCGTGCGGCGACGGCATGGCGGCCACCTCGGCGGCGATCGCCTTCGCCGCGTCGCGCACGGCCTCGTCGGCGAGCAGGCGCCGGGCGGTGGCGGTGATCGCCTCGGCGGTCACGTCCGCGCCGATCAACCGGTCGCCCAGGCCCGCCGTGACCACCGCGTCCGCGTTGTCGAACTGGTCGGCACCCTGCGGCAGGAGGAGTTGCGGCACGCCCGCGCCGAACGTGCCCAGCGTCGTGCCGCTGCCGCCGTGGTGCACGACGAGGTCGACGTGCGGCAGGAGGTCGGCCTGCGGCACCCACGCCCGCACGTCCACGTTGGCGGGCAGGTCGCCGAGCGCGGCGATGTCCACGGTCGGTCCGGCGGCCACGAGCACGCGGGCGTCCAGCCTGGCGAGCCCGGCGACGGCCGTGCGCAACACGCCCGCCTCGCCGAACGCGGTGCCCAGCGTCAGGTAGACAACCGGTTCGCGGTGTTCGAGGACCCAGGCCGGCAGCTCACCCGGCTCGGCGAACGGCACCGGCCGCAGCTCGATCCGGTCCGTCGCCGTCGCCAGGAACACCGGGTCCTGCACCGAGGGCGGGCAGATGTCGAGGTAGGGGTTGCCGAGGGTCATGGGGGCCTCGCCCGGCAGGTCCACGCCGAGGTCGGCGGCGACGGCGGACAGGTGGTCGAGGACGACGCCGCCGAGTTCCTCGGCCTGCCACGCGCGGCCGAACGAGTGGCACACCGCGGGCACGTCCGCGACGCGTGCGGCCAGGCCGGCGCCGGGGTTGCCCACCTCGTGCACGACCAGGTCGGGCTTGCGGTCGGCGATGACCGGCGCGACGTCGGCGGCGAAGCGGCGCGGCAGCACGTCACCGAAGAGGAACGCGATCTGCTCGGGCCGCACTTCCTGCGCCTGGACTCCCTCGGCGCCGCCGAACGCGGACTCGAACGCCTCGCGCAGGTCCAGTCCGCCGGCGACGTGGTCGACGCCGTGCCGGGTTAACGCGCCGGCGAACGCCACGCCGGTGACGAAGGTGACGTCGTGTCCCGCCTCGCGCGCGGCGATCGCGAGCGGGATCAGGGGGTACGTGTGGCCGTGGGCTCCGAGGCTGGAGAAGAGGATTCGCACTGGTCCGAGCGTAGCGAAATCTTTTCCACACCGGGTGAATTTTGTCCGTTCGGCGCACTTCCCCGACGAGGTGAAGATCACTCGTGACGCGGTGGCGAGGCCAGGCCCGCCCGCACCGCCACGGTCGCGTCGATGCTCGCGGCCAGGAACCGCGCCACGACCTCGCGGTCCGCGTCGTCGAACCCCTCCCACGCGCGGGTGAACGCCTCGTCGAGCGGGACGAAGAAGCGGCGGCCCAGCTCCAGCGCCTTGTCGGGGACGCGCAGCTCGACCTTGCGCCGGTCGTGCGGGCTCCGGACGCGCTCGACGTGCCCGGACGCCTCCAGCCGGTCGAGCACGGACGTCGTCGCGGACGCGCTCAGGTGCAGCGCGGCGGCCAGCCGGCTCGGCGACATCGGCTCGCCGGACCACCTCGCGTCCATGATCACCGCGAGCGCGTTGAGGTCGGTGCGGTGCATCCCCTGCTTCTCGCCGAACATCTCCGCGAACCGGTCGGTTTCGACCGTGAGCTGCCGGAGCAACCTGACGAGGGCCGAGTTGTCGACCATGTGCCCTCCCGTATTGTTTCGATGGTCGAAATATCCGGTCATCGAACTAAGTGGTTTCGGAGGTCATTCTCCCGTGGACGCGACCCGCCCCCGCACCCGTTGGCTGCTTCCCGCGCTCGTGACGGTCGCGTGGCTGGCGCTCGGCGGGTTCTCCGGCCCGTTCGCGGGCAAGCTGAGCGAGGTCGCGGTCAACGACAGCACCGCGTTCCTGCCCGCCTCCGCCGAGGCCACCGAGGTCTCGGAACAGGTCCGGGCGTTCGGCGACGCGCGAGGCTTGCCCGCGATCGTGGTCGCCGAACGCCCCTCCGGCCTCACCCCGGCCGACCGCGAGTACCTGGGCAACCGGGGTTTCCCGGGCGAGGCGTCGCCGGTGATCCCGTCGAACCGCGACGACCAGGCCGCCCAGGTGGTCATCGCGGTCGACCCCGGCGACCCGGCGGGCGCCGTGGAGGACATCCGGGCGAAGCTGACCGACCCGCCGGACGGGCTCACCGTGCTCGTCACCGGCCCCGCCGCGCAGGTCGCCGACCTGAAGGAGGCGTTCGGCGGCATCGACGGCCTGCTGCTCCTGGTCGCGGGAGCGGTGGTGGCGCTGATCCTCGTGCTGGTCTACCGCAGCCCCCTGCTGCCGCTCGTGGTGCTGCTGTCCGGGGTGTTCGCGCTCGGCGTGGCCAGCCTCGCCGTGTACCTGCTCGCCGACAACGGCGTGCTCGACCTCAACGGCCAGAGCCAGGGCATCCTGTTCATCCTGGTCTTCGGGGCGGCGACGGACTACGCGTTGCTGCTGGTGTCGCGGTTCCGCGAGGAGCTGCGCGACACCGAGGACCGGTTCGAGGCCATGCGGGTGGCGTGGCGGGCCACCATCGAGCCGATCGCCGCGTCGGCGGGCACCGTCGTGCTCGGCGTGCTCTGCCTGCTGTTCAGCGACCTGAACTCGAACAAGGGCCTCGGCCCGGTGGCCGCCATCGGCATCGGCGCGGCCCTGCTGGCCTCGGTGACGTTCCTGCCCGCCGTGCTGGTGCTGCTCGGCCGGTCCGCGTTCTGGCCGCGGCGGCCCAAGCTCGGCTCGGCGCACCCGGAGGCGAGCGGCCTGTGGGCGCGGGTGGCGCGGCTGATCTCCGCCCGACCGCGGGCCACCTGGATCCTCACCACGCTGGTGCTGCTCGTCGGCGTCGCGTTCGTGCCGCAGCTCAAGGCGTCCGGCACGGCCCAGTCGGACGTGTTCCTCACCGACGTCGAGTCGGTCGCCGGGCAGGAGGTGCTGTCCCGGCACTTCCCGGGCGGCACGGGCGCGCCGACGGTGGTGCTGGCCCGCGCGCCGCGTGCGGCGGAGGTGACCGAGGCGGCGGACGTGCCGGGCGTGTCGGAGGTGCGGCCGGCCGGTGAGGCGTCGGGCCTGGTCCGGCTGGACGTCGTGCTGGACGACCCGGCCGACTCCGAGGCGGCGCTGGCGACCGTGCAACGGCTGCGCGAGGCCGTCCGCGCGGTGCCGGACGCCGACGCCAAGGTCGGCGGGCCCACCGCCACGCAGTTGGACACGCAGACCACGTCCGAGCGGGACCGGCTGGTCATCATCCCGATCGTGCTCCTGGTGATCTTCCTGGTGCTGGCGCTGCTGCTGCGCTCGCTGCTCGCGCCGTTGCTGCTCATCGCCACGGTGGTGCTGTCGTTCGGCGCGACCATGGGCGTGGCGGCGCTGGTGTTCAACGGGATCTTCGACTTCCCGGGGGCCGACCCGGTGGTGCCGCTGTTCGGGTTCGTGTTCCTGGTGGCGCTGGGGATCGACTACAACATCTTCCTGATGACGCGGGTCCGCGAGGAGTCCGCCGAGCTGGGCACGCGGGAGGGCGTGCTGCGCGGGCTGACCATCACCGGCGGCGTCATCACGTCGGCGGGCGTGGTGCTCGCGGCGACGTTCTCGGCGCTGGCCGTGCTGCCCATCCTGTTCCTCGCGCAGATCGCGTTCATCGTCGCGTTCGGCGTGCTGCTGGACACGTTCGTGGTGCGGTCCCTGCTGGTGCCGGCGCTGGCGGTGGACGTCGGCCGGCGCGTCTGGTGGCCGTCCCGGCTGGCCCGCGGGAAGGACTGACGCCCGCGTGTCACAACCCCGCCCGCTCGATCGTCCTGTCCACGGGAAGTTCTCACGAGGGAGGACGACGATGAAGGTCGCGGTTGCGGGCGGTACGGGCGTCGCGGGGCGCAGGGTGGTCGAGGAGTTGATGCGGACCGGGCACCAGGAGGTGGTGCTCAGCCGGTCGTGGGGGGTCGACCTCACCACTGGTGAGGGTCTCGACGCGGCGCTGACGGGGTGCGAGGCGGTGATCGACGTGTCGAGCCCGTCCGAGTGGGGCCGTGAGGCGGCGGAGCGGTTCTTCACCGACGTCACCGGGCACCTGCTCGACGCCTCGGCGCGGGCCGGTGTCGGCCACCTGGTGGTGCTGTCGATCGTGGGCGCCGACGTGGTCGACGTCGACCACTACTTCGGCAAGCGGCGCCAGGAGGCGCTGGTGGCGGCCGGGCCGGTGCCGTGGACGGTGCTGCGCGCCACCCAGTTCTTCGAGTTCCCGTCGCAGGTGTTGGCGGGGGCGTCGGGGCCGGTGGCGCGCGTGCCACCCATGCTGTCGCAGCCGGTGTCGACCGCCGAAGTCGCGGCGCGGCTGGTGGAGCTGGCGGTCGGCGAGCCGCAGGGGCACGCCGCTCCGATCGCGGGGCCGGAGCGGTTCCGGCTGGTCGACATGGCGCGCGAGGTCGTGGCGCGGCGGGGTGACGACCTGGTGGTCGAGGAGGCGGACGAGAGGCCCGCCGGCCTCGGCACGGGCGGCCTGTGCCCGCGGGGCGAGTACACCGAGGGCAAGGAGACGTTCGCCGAGTACCTGCGGTCGGTGCGCCCGTGAGCGATCACGCCGACCCGGACCAGGCCGACCGGGACCACACCGGCGCTGAGCCCGCCGACGCTGATGCTCCGGCGTCGGAACGGCTCGTGGAGCTGGCCGACGAGTACACCCGCATCCGGCCGCGGCTGGTCGGCGTCGCGTACTCCCTGGTCGGCACCCTGGCGGAGGCGCAGGACGTCGTGTCGGACTGCTGGCTGCGGCTCGCCGCGGCCGACGAGCAGGAGCCCGTCCGCGACGTCGAGGCCTGGGCCGTGGTGGCGGTGGCCCGCCGGGCGCTGGACGTCCTCCGGTCGGCGAGGGTGCAGCGCGTGGACTACGTCGGCCCGTGGCTGCCGGAACCGCTCGTGGATGGCGCGGACGACCCTGCCGACCGGGTGACGCTGGACGACGCGGTGAGCTTCGCGCTGATGATCGTGCTCGAAACCCTCACCCCCGCCGAGCGCACCACGTGGGTGCTGCACGAGGTGTTCGGGATGACGTTCCCGGAGGTCGCGGAGGTCGTCGGCCGCAGCCCGGCGGCCGTGCGGCAACTGGCCGTGCGGGCACGGGCGCACGTCGCCGCCGGCGCGCCGCGGGTCGACGTGGAGACGGCGGAACACCGCCGCGCGGTCGACGCGTTCGTGCGCGCCGTCGGCGAGGGCGACTTGTCAGGGCTCCTGGCCGTGCTGGACCCGGACGTGCTGCTGACCAGCGACGGCGGCGGCCTGGTCGGCGTGGCGCGGCGGCCGGTCCTCGGCGCGGACCGGGTGGCCCACTTCCTCACCGGCGTGCGGCGCAAGCTGGTCGAGGAGCGGATCGTGCCGCTCACCGTCAACGGCGGTCCCGGTTTCGCCGCGCTCACCGACGCCGCGACGAGGTTCGTCGGCTCCTTCACCGTCCACAACGGACTCGTCACCAGGGTGGACATCGTGGCCGCGCCGGACAAGCTGCCGCGCGAGCTGGGGCTCTAGCGCGTCGGGCGCAGGACCAGGGTGACCACCCGAGCACGCCGCGGTAGCCGGGTCCGGCTCGCGTTCCAAGAGCAGTCCCGGCAAGCGCCACCACCCCGTCGTCGGCGAGGTGGCGGCGTGCGGCGGCGAGCGCGGGCAGTGGCGACGAGGTCCGAGCGGGGACGTTTCGGACTCTGCCAGGGTGGTGTCGAACCTCCGCGAGCCGTGGCCCTGCCCGGCGACCGGGAACGGCCGTGACGCCGGGTCGCGTGGAGTGCCCGCGCGGATTCGCTCCGGATTCGCGGTGGACTGGGCATGGCGCTGGAGCGGATCGGGGGGTAAAAATAGCCAACCAAACTTCGTCCGTGCCTGACCTGGTCGGATTCGTGAGAGCGCTCTCGCATCCGTCGGCAGGCGCGGCGCTCCTACTCCTCACAGAGGCTTGTCAATGACGATGAAGCGCCACGCACGGCCAGAGAGCGCTCCCACGCGCTTGGGGCGGGTGCTCGTTCTCGGCCTGCTCCTGGCCGCGACCGCCACGACGACCGCACCCGCGGTCAGCGCGGACCCGCCCCGGCCCGGCACGTCGGACCTCGGCGTGAACGTCAAGGTCTTCGACCCGAGCATGCCGGTCGGCGAGATCCAGGCGGCCCTCGACGCCACGCACGCCGCCCAGGTCGACAACGAGATGGGCGCGCAGCGGTACGCCTACCTCTTCGAGCCCGGCCATTACGGCACGGCGGAGCAGCCGCTGCACATCAAGGTCGGCTACTACACCGAGATCGCGGGCCTCGGCGCCTCGCCCACGGACGTCGTCATCAACGGCAAGGTGGAGGTCTACAACCGCTGCCTGGCCGACGGCGGCACGGGCAACTGCATCGCGCTGGTCAACTTCTGGCGCACCCTCGGCAACCTGACCATCAACATCAACCCGGCCGGCCAGGACGGGTGCCGGTCGTCCGCCAACTTCTGGGCCGTCTCGCAGGCGGTGTCGCTGCGCCGCCTGAACGTCACCAGCGGCACGCTGTCCCTCATGGACTACTGCACCGCCGGCCCGCAGTACGCCAGCGGCGGCTTCATCGCCGACTCCCGCATGCCGTCGGTCGTCAACGGCTCGCAGCAGCAGTGGCTGACCCGTGACAGCGAGGTCACCAGCTGGTCGAACGGCGTGTGGAACCAGGTGTTCTCCGGCGTCGAGGGCGCGCCGGACGACGCGTCGTTCCCGACCCCGCCGTACACCACGCTCGACACCACCCCGCTGAGCCGGGAGAAGCCGTTCCTGTTCGTGGACGGCTCGGGCGAGTACAACGTCCGCGTCCCGTCCGCGCGCCGCGACACCCGCGGCGTGTCGTGGGCCGACGGCATGACGCCGGGCCGCACCATCCCGCTGACCGACTTCTTCGTGGCGACGCCCGCGGACTCGGTGCAGGACATCAACAACCAGCTCGCGCGCGGCAAGCACCTGCTGATCACGCCGGGCGTGTACGACATCGACCGCAGCAGAGGTCAAGCGCCCCGACACCGTGGTCCTCGGCATCGGCCACGCCACGCTGACCGCCGTCAACGGCGCGACCCCGCTGGACGTCGCCGACGTGCCCGGTGTCGTCGTCGCCGGCGTCACGGTCGACGCGGGCCTGGAGACCTCGCCCGTGCTGGTGCGCGTGGGCAAGCCGAACGGCGACCGCCCGAGCGACCCGGCCAACCCGACGACCCTGTCCGACGTGTACTTCCGCGTCGGCGGCCCGCACGTGGGCAAGGTGGAGACGGCGCTGGAGGTCAACAGCGACAACGTCCTCATCGACCACACCTGGGTGTGGCGGGCCGACCACGGCGTCGAGGGCTTCACCGACACCGAGCGCTGGAACACCAACGTCGGCCTCACCGGCGTCGTCGTGAACGGTGACGACGTCACCGCGACCGGCCTGTTCGTCGAGCACTTCCAGCGGCACAACACCGTCTGGAACGGCGAGCGCGGCACCGTCGTGCTCTACCAGAACGAGCTGCCCTACGACCCGCCGACGCAGGCCGACTGGATGAAGGGCGACGTCGAGGGCTGGGCGGGCTACAAGGTGGGCGACCACGTGCGCGACCACACCCTTTACGGCGGTGGCGTCTACGTGTTCAACCAGAACAACCCGTCCATCCACACGGAGAACGGCTTCGAGGTCCCCGCCACCGAGGGCGTCAAGCTGCACCACATCATGACCGTCAACCTGAGCGCCGGCACCATCGACCACGTCGTCAACGGCGTGGGCGGACCGGCTGACAACAGCAACACCGGCGCGCCGGTGTACGTGGCGGAGTACCCGGCCCCGTAACGACGCCGGACGACCGACCGCGAAGGCCGCGCGAGCGGTGCCCACCCCGATGGGGCACCGCTCGCGCGGCCGTGTCGTCGCAGCGCCCGCTCGTCGCGCGGTCCGGTCAGCCGCAGACCGCGCCGGTGGACGCCGAGCCGACGAGCTTCGCGTACTTCGCCAGCACGCCCCGCTGGTACCGGGCGGGCAACGGCTGCCAGCCCTCGCGCCGGGACGCGAGTTCCGCCGGGTCGACGTCGAGGTCCAACGTGCCGGCCGCGACGTTCAGCGTGATCCGGTCGCCGTCGCGCACGAACGCGATCGGCCCGCCGTCCACGGCCTCCGGCGCGACGTGGCCGACGCACAGCCCGGTCGTGCCGCCGGAGAACCGGCCGTCGGTCAGCAGCAGCACGTCCTTGCCCAGCCCGGCGCCCTTGATGGCGGCCGTGATGGCCAGCATCTCGCGCATGCCCGGCCCGCCCTTGGGGCCCTCGTAGCGGATGACGACCACGTCGCCCGCGGTGATGGTGCCGTTCTCCAGGGCGTCCATCGCCGCGCGCTCGCGGTCGAACACCCGCGCCGTGCCGGTGAACACGTCGGAGTCGAACCCGGCGGACTTCACCACCGCGCCGTCGGGCGCCAGCGAGCCGCGCAGGATCGTGATGCCGCCGGTCCGGTGGATCGGCTGGTCCATCGCCCGCAGCACCGTGCCGTCCGGGTCGGGCGGCGCGATGTCGGCCAGGTTCTCGGCGACCGTGCGGCCGGTGACGGTCAGGCAGTCGCCGTGCAGCAGGCCCGCGTCCAGCAGCGCCTTCATCACCACGGGCACGCCGCCGATGCGGTCGACGTCGGTCATCACGTGCCGGCCGAACGGCTTCACGTCCGCCAGGTGCGGCACCTTCGCGCCGATCCGGGTGAAGTCGTCGAGGCTCAGCTCCACCTCGGCCTCGTGCGCGATGGCGAGCAGGTGCAGCACGGCGTTGGTGGAGCCGCCGAACGCCATCACCACGGCGATGGCGTTCTCGAACGCCTCGCGGGTCATGATCTGCCGGGCCGTGATGCCGCGGCGCAGCATCTCCACCACGGCCTGGCCGGACTTGCGGGCGAACCCGTCCCGCCGCCGGTCCGTCGCCGGCGGCGCGGCGCTGCCGGGCAGCGACATGCCGAGCGCCTCGGCCGCGCTCGCCATCGTGTTCGCCGTGTACATGCCGCCGCACGCGCCCTCACCGGGGCAGATGGCGCGTTCGATCAGGTCGACGTCCTCGCGGCTCATCAGGCCGCGGGCGCACGCGCCGACCGCCTCGAACGCGTCGATGATCGTCACCTCGCGCTCGCTGCCGTCGGTCAGGGTGACCCGGCCGGGCAGGATCGAGCCCGCGTACAGGAACACGCTGGCCAGGTCGAGCCGGGCGGCGGCCATCATCATGCCGGGCAGGGACTTGTCGCAGCCCGCGAGCAGCACCGACCCGTCCAGCCGCTCGGCCTGCATGACGGTCTCCACGCTGTCCGCGATGACCTCGCGCGACACGAGCGAGAAGTGCATGCCCTCGTGGCCCATCGAGATGCCGTCGGACACGGAGATGGTGCCGAACTCCAGCGGGTAGCCGCCGGCGGCGTGCACGCCGTCCTTGCTCGCCTTCGCCAGCCGGTCCAGCGACAGGTTGCAGGGCGTGATCTCGTTCCACGACGAGGCGACACCGATCTGGGGCTTCTCCCAGTCGTCGTCACCCATGCCGACGGCCCGCAGCATGCCGCGGGCCGCGGTGCGCTCCAGCCCGTCGGTGACGTCGCGGCTGCGCGGTTTGATGTCCGGGGTCTCGTTCATGGAGCGAACCTAACGCCACCGCGCCGGTGACGTGGTGCCCAACCCGGTCAGCCGCCGCCTTCGTCGTCGTCGCCGCGCTTGCCGCCGCCCCGCTTGTCGTCCTCGTCGTCGACCTTGTCGCCCTTGCCGTCGTTGCCCAGGCGTTGGGAGGACACGACTTCGTCGGACTCGATCAGCGGCGTGCCGTCCTGGACGACGAGCCGCAGCCGGTGCGACTCGCGGTACCGCCTGCTCTCGGCGCCGGTGAAGTCGATGCCGATGTTGACGGTGTCCGGGCCGGACGCGGTGGGTGGCGAGCTGACGACCAGGTCCTTCACGTCTTTCCAGGACTTCTCGTACTGCTCGCGCCCCTGGGCGCGCAGGCCGGGGCCGAGTCGCGTCCACGCCTGGGCGGGCCGGTCGGGCAGCAGCGCGTAGTAGTCCGCCACGGCCTGCGCGAGCTGTTGCGGGGTGGCCGTGGCCGGGGCAGGGGCGGCGGGCGGCGTCGTGGACGTGCCGCCCGCCGTCGTGGTCGAGGCGGGGCCGCGGTTGCCGCTCAGCGCCACCACCAGGGCGATCAGGCCGACGAGGGCCGCGGCTCCCACGGTGATGAGGCCGACGCGCGGGTTGCGCGCGGGGGCGGGCGGCGGCGGGCCGGCGTGCAGGTCGAGCCGGGTGCCGCCGGGTCTCGCGCCGCCAGGTGCGCCGTCGAACGAGCCGAGGGGCTGGACCAGGGTCGGCCGGGCCGGCGCGGCGCCGGGCCGCCCGCTCACCTGCACCGGTGCGTGCACGACGGTGGGCGGGTCCGCGGGCGACGCGTCGGCGCCCGGCCTTCCGGCCGCGGAAATCCCGCCCTGGGAAGTCCCGGCCGCAGAAGTTCCGGCCGCAGAAGTTCCGCCCTGAGGGGTGCCGCCCGAAGGAGTTCCGCCCGGAGGAGTCCCGCCCGGCGAATTTCCACCCGACGAATGTCCACCCGGGGGAGTTCCGCCCGGTGGCGTTCCGCCGACAGGAATCCCGCTCAGAGGAGTCCCGCCGACAGGAGTTCCGCCCGGCGGGGTCTGGTTCGGCTGGGTCTGGTTCGGCTGGGCCGCGACCGGCAGGCCGTCCGACGGCAGGGTCAGGCCCGCCGCGGTCCGCAGTCGTCGGGCGGCCTCCGCCATGGTCGGCCGGGTGGCGGGGTCGGTGCGCAGCATGTCCAGCAGCACGTCGGTCAGCGGACCGGCCTGCGTCGGCGGCGCGAACCGCCCGGCGGCCACGGCGTGCAGCAGCGCGATGGCGTTGTCGCCGTCGCCGAACGGCGGCCGCCCCTCGACCGCCGCGTAGAGCGTGCCGCCGAGGGCGAAGACGTCGGACGCCGGTCCCGGCTCGCCGCCGCGCGCGACCTCGGGCGACAGGAACGCGGGCGTGCCGGCGAGCAGACCGGTCCTGGTGACGGTGACGTCGCCGACCGCGCGGGCGATCCCGAAGTCGGTGATCTTCGCGGTGCCGTCCTCGGTCAGCAGGATGTTGCCGGGCTTGACGTCGCGGTGCACGATGCCGGCGGCGTGCGCGGCGGTCAGGGCGCCCGCGATCTGCGCGCCGATGGCCGTCACCCGCGCCGGCGGCAGGGTGCCCTGCTCGGCGATCAGCTCGGCCAGGGTCCGCGCGACCAGGAACTCCATGACGAGCACCGGCCGGCCGTCCTCTTCGACGACGTCGTGCACGGTGACCGCGTTCGGGTGCTGCAACCGGGCCGCGATGCGCCCCTCGCGGGCCGCGCGGCGCACCGCCTCGACGGGGTCGGAACCCTCGGGCACGACGAGCTGCTTGAGCGCCACGCCGCGGTCCAGGCGTTCGTCGACCGCCTGCCACACGACGCCCATCGCACCGGCTCCCACGCGCCTGCGCAGCCGGTACCGCCCGGCCACCAGACGCCCCGCGTCCATCACCCGCACCCCGTCCTTCCCGGCACCACGGACCACCGGTCCACGCCGCGCGGACAACCCTACGGCCCTCGGGGCGCGCGCGGATCAGGCGTCGGGCGCCGTGCGGGCCAGGTACACGGTGGCGGTCGCGTCGCGCTGCTGGAGCGGGTTGGGGAAGCGGACGACCTCGGCGTCGACCCGGTCGAAGTGGTCGGCGAGCACGGCGGTGTAGTCGTCGTCCGGCGGGTCGTTGGACCAGAGGGCGAACACGCTGCCGGGGTGCAGCCGGGCGGCGAGGCGGCGCGCGCCGTCGGGCTCGTAGAAGTCGGCGTTGCCGGGGTGCAGCAGGTGGCGCGGCGAGTGGTCGATGTCGACGATGATCGCGTGGAAGCGCCGGCCGGGCGTGCCGGGGTCGAGCCCGTCGTCCGACCGCGAGAGCGCGAAGAAGTCGCCGTGGACGAGGGTGCAGCGCGGGTCGGCGGCCATCGCCGCGCCACCGGGCAGGAGGCCCTGCTCGTGCCACTCGATGACCTCGCCGAGCGCGTCGACGACCCGCATCGAGCGCACGTTCGGGTTCTCCAGCACGGTCCGCGCGGTGTAGCCGAGCCCGAGCCCGCCGACGACCACGTCCAGCGGCGCGGGCATGCCCGCGAGCGCCAGCCGCGCCATCTCCTCCTCGGCGACGGTGAACAGGCTGGACATCAGGAACTCGTCGTTGAGCTTGATCTCGTGGACCTCGCGGTCGAAGACCGGGTCCCAGCGACGGCGCAGGACGAGTTCGCCCAGAGCGGTCTGCCGCCAGTCGAGTTCCTGGAAACGCGCGTTCATCCGGATCGCCTCCGAGTCGGTTGCCGCCGTGCGGGCGGCCGCGCCGCCGGGTCGGGCGCCAGTGCCACCAGGTCGTCGGGCGCGGACAGCCGCCACGCCTCGAAGACCAGTTCCGACAGCTCGTCCGCCTCGATGCCCGCCAAGTACACGACGACCCAGCCGAAGCCGCCCGCCGTGAACTGCTCCTCGAAGACGTCCGGCCGCTCCGACACCAGCGCCAGCTGCTCGGACAGCGTCTGCTTCAGCCCGACGGTCTGCGTCCGCGGCCAGTAGTAGCCGAACCGCTTGCCGCGCACGCTGAACGTCGTGTACTGCCCGCTCTCCGCGCGCTCGACGTCGGCCAGGGCGTCCACGATCCGGAAGAACTCGTCACTCAGCACAGCCACCGCGCCCCCAGGTATGTCCGAACCCCCGCAGTCTAGGTCGCACGCCCCGGCCGCCCCGACTCGCTCGGCCCGGACCCGATCGGCCCGGACCCGAGCGGTCCCGGCTTCGGCGGCACGGACTTCAGCGACACGACCGCCGCGAGACCGCCCAGCGCGGCGAGGACGGTGAAGACGGCCGGGTAGCCGCCGAGGGCGCCGGCGAGCGCGGACGCCGCCCACGGCGCGATCGCGGCGGTGACGGCGAACGGCGCGTGGACGAGCGCGCTGAGCCGTCCGTAGTGGGCGGTGCCCCAGCGGTCGGTGACGGCGGTGGCGTGGACGAGCGTGAAGATCCCCCGGAAGGCCCCCGCCAGGACGGCGACGGCGATCAGCAGGGCCGCCGGTCCGGGGACGAGTCCCAGGAGGAGGGTGGTGCCGGCGGCTCCGAGCAGGACGAACGCGGTCCGGGTCCGCACGTCGGTCCGGGCGGCCAGGCGACCGTAGGCGAGGCGGCCGACGACCTGCCCGGCGCCGCCCAACCCGAGCGCCCACGCGGCGGCCGTCGTGGAAAGCCCCCGTTCGGCGAACAGCGGCACGAGCGGGACGATGACCCCGTACACGCCCAGCGCGGCCAGGCTCAGCGCGACCACGAGCAGCGCGAACGGCCGGCTGCGGGCGATCGCGGTCGGTCGGCGCGTCTCCGCCGTGACGGGGGCCTCGGGCCAGGGGAGCCGGAGCCCGAACAGGTGCGCGGGCACGGTCAGCACCGCCAGCACCCCGGCGAGCACCAGGTACGTGGCCCGCCAGCCGAGGTGCGACTCCAGCACGTCGGTGAGCGGCGCGAAGACCGTGCTCGCGAGCCCGCCCGCCAGGGTCACGGCGGTCAGCGCGGCCACGCGGCGCTCGCCGTCGTGCCAGCGGGTGAGGGCGGCGAACGCCGGCTGGTAGAGCACACCCGCCATGGCGACGCCGGCGAGCACCCACCCCGCGTAGAACCACGGGAGCGCTCGCGCCGACGCGACCACCGCCAGGGACGCCACGGCCAGCAGCGACCCGACCGTCATCACCAGGCGCGGCCCGTGCCGGTCGAGCAGCCTGCCCACGGGCACCCCGCCGACCGCGGCGAGCAGCTGCGACACCGAGAACGCGCCGACCACCACCGGGGTCGACCAGCCCGTGCCGGCCACGACGGACGGGGTGAGCACCGGGAAGCCGTAGACCAGCACGCCCCAGCCGGTGATCTGGGTCAGGCACAGGACGAGCAGGACCCGGCGTCCCCCGATGACGCCGGGTCGGGTCGCCTCAGCCCCGAGCACCCGGGGCCGTCAGCGTCAGCTCCGCCACCCGCGGGCCGCCGCAGCAGCCCGCGTCCGCCGGCCCCGCCACGTCGGCGGCCGGCTCGGCCACCCCGCACGCGCCGGTCCCCGGCTCGGCCACGTCGAACACGCCGGACCCGCCGCACACCCCGGTCTCCGGCAACGTCAGCTCGACGTTCGCCGCGGCCTCGTGGTCGCCCGCGATCTCGGCGACGACGCTGCGGACCTGCTCGTAGCCGGTCAGGGCGAGGAACGTCGGCGCGCGGCCGTAGCTCTTCATACCCACAAGGTAGACACCGGGCTCCGGGTGGCGGAGCTCGTTCGCGCCGTGCGGGTACACGGTGCCGCAGGAGTGCGCGTTCGGGTCGATGAGCGGCGCGAGCCTGGTCGGCGCCTGCAACACCGGGTCCAGGTCGAGCCGCACCTCCGACAGCCACGAGTGGTCCGGTCGGAACCCGGTCAGCGCGACGACCTCGTCCACCGGGTCGAGGCGGCGCCCGTCCTGCGACACCAGGACCAGCCGGTCGCCGTCGCGCTCGACGGCCGCCGTGCGGAACCCGGTGACCACGTCGACGTGCCCGGCCCGCACGGCCTCCCGCGCCCGGAGCCCCAACGCGCCGCGGGCCGGCAGCTGGTCGGCCTCGCCGCCGCCGAACACCGCGCCCACCGCGCCCCGGCGCAGCAGCCACGTCACGTGCGTGCCGGGGTGCCGGGCCGCGAGGCCGGTCAGCGCGACCAGGGCGGTGAGCGCCGAGTGCCCGCTGCCCGCCACGACGATCCGCTTGCCCGCGTACCGCCCGGCGTCGCCGACGACGTCCGGCACGCGGTAGCCGATCCGGTCGGCCGCCGCCCGCTCGCCCACCGCGGGCAGCCCGTCGCCGCCCAGCGGGTTCGGCCCGCCCCACGTGCCCGACGCGTCCACCACGGCGCGGGCGGTGATCCGCCCGCCGTCCTCGACGTGCACGGTCAGCGGCTCGCTGTCGCGGCCCGCGTCCACGACCCGGTCACGGCCGCGGCGGGCCACGCCGACCACCCGCGCGTTCACGCGGACGTGGTCGCCGAGAGCGTCGGCCAGCGGCGCGAGGTACCGCGCGACCCACTCCTCGCCGGTGGGGTGGGCGTCGGGGTCGGGCGCCCGCCACCCGGTGCGCTCCAGCAGGCGGCGCGCGGCCGGGTCGGCCAGCTCCGACCACCGCGAGAACAGGCGGACGTGACGCCAGCGCGCCACCGCGGCCCCCGCCCGCGGGCCGGCTTCCAGCACGACCGGCGTCATCCCGCGCTCCAGCAGGTGCGCCGCCGCCGCCAACCCGACCGGACCCGCGCCCACCACGACCACCGGCTCGTCCATCGGACACCCCATTCATCGACATAGCTCGATCTAACGAGCGAGAATGTATCGAACCCGGTCGATTGAGGCAACCATCGGTGTTTGTCGATACTCTTGGCTCATGACGACGACGCTCCCCGTGCCCGGCCTCGCGCCCGAGGACGCCACCACCTACGCCGAGTGGTTCGCCTGCCTGGCCGACCCGACCAGGGTGCGGCTGCTGCACACCGTCGCCACCCACCCCGGCGAGATGACCGTCGGCGCGCTCACCGAGGCCGTCGGCATCAGCCAGTCCACGTGCTCCCACCACCTGCGCAAGCTCGCCGACGTGGGGTTCGTCCGGCTGCGCAAGGAGGGCACCGCGACGCTCGTGTCGGTCAACCCGGCGTGCTGCACCGGCCTGCCGCACGCCGCCGACGCCGTCATGGGCACGATCGTCACCCGGCCGTGCTGCCCCGCGGACCTGCCCGCCGACGTCACCGTCCGCGCCCTGCGCGAGGACGACTGGGCCGACGTGCGCCGCGTCTACGCCGAGGGCATCGCCACCCGCAACGCCACGTTCGAGACCGAGGCGCCCAGCCGCCGCACGCTGGAGGCCAAGTGGCTGCCCGAGCACCGATGGGTCGCCGAGATCGACGGCCGGGTGGCCGGCTGGGCCGCCGCCACGCCCGTGTCCAACCGCGAGTGCTACTCCGGCGTCGCCGAGACCTCCGTCTACGTCGGCGACGGGTTCCGCGGCCGCGGCGTCGGCAAGGCGTTGCTCCACCGGCAGGTGACGGCGGCCGACGAGGGCGGCCTGTGGACGCTCCAGACCGCGATCTTCCCGGAGAACCGGGCCAGCATCGCCCTGCACCACTCGGCCGGCTTCCGCACGGTGGGCGTCCGCGAGCGCATCGCGCGGCACCACGGCGTGTGGCGCGACACCGTCATGCTCGAACGCCGCAGCCGGTCGGAGTCGGCGCCGACCTGCTGACCGGCCGCGGATGCCCCCGATCGAGGGGCGGCCCGACGTGCGGCGGCGGTCCGGCGGGGTGACACTGGGCGTGAAGGTCCGTCTACAAGGGACGGTCGCATGCCGTTGCGCGCCGAGTCCGGTTTCCCCGAGCTGATCCGGCCCGTGCTGGCCTCGTCCGGGGGCGTGCCCGACGGGACCGGGTGGGCGTTCGAGTTCAAGTGGGACGGTGTCCGCGCGATCACCTACGCGCGCGGCGGCCGGGTGCGGGCGATGACCCGCAACGACCTCGAGGTCGCCGCCACCTACCCGGAGGTCAGGGCGCTCACCGCGCTCCTGGGCGACCGCGACGCCGTGCTCGACGGGGAGATCGTCGCGCTGGGCGAGGGCAGGCAGCCCGACTTCGGCCGGCTGCAGTCCCGGATGCACGTCGCCCGCCCCGGCGCCGACCTGATCGCCCGCGTGCCCGTCGTGTACTACGTGTTCGACCTCCTGCACCTCGACGGCCGCTCGCTGCTCGGCGAGCCGTACTCGACGCGGCGGCACGAGCTCGCGGGCCTCGGGCTGGGCGGCCGGGCCGAGGTGCGGGTGCCGCCCTCGTTCCGCGACGTCGACGGCCGGGACGTGCTGGCGGTCGCCGAGGAGTACGGGCTGGAGGGCGTGGTCGCCAAGCGCGTCTCGTCCCGGTACGAGCCGGGTCGGCGGTCGCCGGCGTGGGTGAAGGTGCCGCTGGTGCGCACCCAGGAGGTGCTGATCGGCGGCTGGCGCCCCGGCGACGGGCGGCGCGCGGGCACGGTCGGGTCGCTGCTGCTCGGCGTGCTGACCGACGACGGGCTGCGGTACGTGGGCAAGGTCGGCACCGGCTTCACGCACGCGGCGCTGGTCGACCTCCAGGACCGGCTGGGCCCGCTGGCCGTGCCGAAGTCGCCGTTCGCGGGCCCCGTGCCGCTCGACCACGCCCGCCGCGCGCACTGGGTGCGGCCGGAACTGGTCGGCGAGGTCGAGTACCGCACGTGGACCGCGGACGGCCGGTTGCGGCACTCGTCGTGGCGCGGCCTGCGCCCCGACAAGGACCCCGGCGACGTGCGGATGCCACCGCCCGGGTGACCGCCGGTCAGCCCAGGTAGGAGCCGACGACCTTGGTGAACCGGGCGGGGTCGTCCAGCCACGGGAAGTGCCCGGCGCCCTCCTGCGTGACCAGGGTGGCGTCCCGCCACAGCGCGGCGAACTCCGCCACGACGGCCGGCGGCGCGCTCACGTCGACCGCGCCGGCGAGCACCAGGACCGGCCCGTCGAACGCGGCGAGGCCCGCCCTGGTCGCCTCCGGGTCGAACGCGCCGTCCGCGCCGAACGCGGCGGCCACCTGCGGGCGTCGCCGCTGCTCCATGTCCGAGTGGTGGGCGCGCGCCGCACCGTCCCACCGGCCGTAGGTGAGCGGCGCGATGCCCAGCCAGTCCTCGGGGGTGGCGCGTCCGGCCGTCACCGCCTCGAACGCCTCCCGCGCCGGGCCGAACCACGGCTCGGCCTCCCGCCGCAGGACGACCTCGCGCCGCGTCTCGCTGGTGGGGGTGATGCCGACGCCGATCACGCTCGGCGTCACCATGACGACCTTGCCCACCCGTTCCGGCCGGCGGGTCGCGTACGCCGCGGCGACGTTCGCGCCCGCGCTGTGCGCGAGCAGGTCCACCCGGTCGAGGCCGAGGTGGTCCCGCAGCGCCTCCACGTCGTCGGTCAGGCGGTCGCAGCGGCACGACGTGAGGTCGCGCGGCGTCTGCGAGCTGCCGGTGCCCCGGTAGTCGACCAGCACCAGCTGCCGGCGCCGCGACAGGCCGCCCAGGTCCCCGAGATAGGCGGAATCGAGCATCGGGCCGCCCGCCAGGCAGATCACCGGCCGCCCGTCCCCGACCACGTGGTAGGCGAGCCTGGTTCCGTCACGCGCTACGAGGTCCGGCACGAATGGATCATCGCAGCCGGGCGCCGCCTCCCACAATCGGCTTTGGCGCGTCGTGTCGGTGGCCGCCGTCGGCGTCCGCCACCGCCGGCCGGGGTACCGAGTTGGCCGTCACCACCGGGGCGCGCTCAGGCGCAGCAGGCCGAGCACGGTGGTCAGCCGGGGCAGCGCGGCGACGGGTTCGTGCACCCACGTCACGGGGCCGTCCGCGGTGACGCTCGGCGGCAGCGGCAGGTAGCGGCCGCCGTCGACCAGCCGCACGCGCGGCGGCAGCACGGGCACGGCCACGCCCGCGGTGTCCACCAGGAAGGCCCACCGGTCGACCGACAACGCCAACGCCGGCAGCACGGCGTCCACCCGCGCGCCGACGTGGGCGCTCACCACGAGCCCCGCGATGCCGTGCCCGGTGGGCAGGTGGATGTTGCCGTCGCACAGGACCAGCGGCCGGCGCCTGCCGATGGCGAGGGCGAGGCGTTCCACGGTCGCGCGCAGCTGGTCGGCGTAACGGGTGGCGGCACACGCGGCTGAGTCGTCCATCGATCCCCATCCTTCGCGGAAGTGCTCCACCACGGGGTTCGGCGCCGGGTGCCACGCCGGTTCGGCCACCCGGTCAGGTGACCGGCGCGCGGGACGGGGGAGCGCGGCTTAGCGTGGCGGCCGTGTCGGTGCGGTTCAGCGAGTCGATCATCACGGTGGTGCTGTTCGCGCTGCTGCTGCCGGTCGTGGTGCTGCCCTGGGTGCACCGGCAGTACCGGCGGTACGGGCGGCTGCGCGGGTGGTCGGCGGCGGTGGCGGCGGGCAGCGCGCTGTACGGGTGCGGGCTGATCGCGTTCACGCTGTTCCCGCTGCCGACCGTGACCGAGGGGTTCTGCCCGGACCGGTCGCCGCGCGACTACTGGCAGACGCGGCCGTTCGCGTCGCTGGACGACATCGCCGCCGCCGGGTTCTCGCCGACCAGCCCGGCGTTCCTCCAGGTGGCGCTGAACGTGGTGCTGTTCGTGCCGCTGGGTTTCCTGCTGCGCTACCGGTTCCGCCGTGGACTGGCGGCGACGACGGCGTTGGGGCTGTTCGTGTCGCTCGCCGTGGAGGTCACCCAGGGGACGGCGGCGTTCGGCCTCTACCCGTGCCCGTACCGGGTGGCCGACGTGGACGACCTGATGACGAACACGGCGGGCGCGGTGGTGGGCTGGCTGGTCGCGTGGCGGGTCGGCCGCGCGCTGCCGGCGGCCGTGCCCGAACCCGTCGCGGACACCGGGCCGCCCGGACTGCTCCGCCGCGGCCTGGCGTTCGCGGGCGACCTGCTCACCCTGTCGCTGGCCCAGATCGGCTGCCGGGTCGTCCTCGCGCTGATCGGCGCGGGCACCGGGACGACGTGGCTCACCGACCTCGCGCGGTCCGACTGGTTCGGGATCGTGCTGGGGATCGTGGCGCCGGTGGTGGCGACGGTCGTCGTGCCGTTGCTGCGCGCCGACCGCGCCACGCCGGGGCAGGCGGTGTTCCACATCGCCCCGGTCGACGCGCGCACCGGCGACGCGGCGTCCGCGCGGTCGGTGGTGGTGCGGTTCGCGGTGTGGTGGCTGCCGGTGCTGCTGCTGTTCTCCGCGGGGTGGGGCGGTGTCGTGCCGGTGGCGGCCGTCGTGGTCGGGCTGGCCGCGCGGGCGCGCCGTGATCGGCGCAGCGTCGTCGGTCTGGTGGCGGGCACCCGCACGGCCACGCGACAGGAACGCGTCGGCGCGAGGGTGGCATAGGACGCGTCGGCCCGACGACGGCGTAGGACCGCGTCAGTGCCCGGCGGTGTAGGACCGTGTCGGTGCGCCCGCGGTGTAGGACGGTGTCGGTGCGCCAGCGGTTCCGGACCGCGTCGGCGTGCCGATGGTGACACCGGGAGTCCTCGGTTACTCCGCGGTGACCCGGTGACTTCGAAGTGCCTTCTTCCGCGTGTGCGCGTGGTCGCTGATCATGCGTTTACACACTTGAGGAACCCAACGTGCCCAACGGAAACCGCCCGCGCGGCGCTGCCGGCACGCCCTCGAATCCCCGGAAGGAAGCCCGCTGACGTGTCCACGACACCGCAGAGCCCACCCGTCGACGGTGGCGTCACCCGCATGAGCGCCCGTGCCCGCGCACTGCTGTTCGTGCTGTGCGGCTCGATCTTCCTCGAAGGCGTCGACGTCTCGATGCTGGGCGTCGCGCTCCCCGCGATCCGCGCCGACCTCGGCATGGCGCCCGGCGAGCTCCAGTGGGTCGTCAGCGCCTACGTGCTCACCTACGGCGGCTTCATGCTGCTGGGCGGGCGCGCCGCCGACCTCCTCGGCCGCCGCCGCATGTTCGTCTTCTGGCTGGCCGTGTTCGTCGTGTTCTCCGGCCTCGGCGGCCTGGCGACCGACGGCTGGATGCTCATCGCGTCCCGCGCCGTGACCGGCCTCGCCGCCGCCTTCATGACGCCCGCCGGCCTGTCCCTGATCACCACCAGCTTCGCCGAAGGACCCGTGCGCAACCGCGCGCTGCTCTGGTACGCGGGCACGGCGGCGGGCGGGTTCTCGCTGGGCCTGGTCGTCGGCGGCCTGCTGACGGCCCTGGGCTGGCGGTGGGTGTTCTTCGCGCCCGTCATCCTCGCCGCGATCATCCTCGTGCTGGCGGTCAAGCTCATCGAGCGCGACGAGCCGCCGCGGCGCGTCCCCGGGCAGAAGTACGACGTGGTCGGCGCGATCACGGTGACCCTGGGCGCGGTCGGCGCGGTCTACACGATCGTGATGGCGCCCGAGGTTACGGTGGGGGAGACCGCGGTGACGGCGGCGGTCAGCGCCGCGCTGCTGGTGGCGTTCGTGGTCGTGGAACGGAGGTCGAGCGCGCCGCTGGTCCGGCTCGGCTTGTTCCGCGGCGCGAACCTCGTGCGCGCGAACCTCGCCACCGTCCTGTTCGCCGGGTCGTTCGTCGGGTTCCAGTTCACCACCGTGCTGTACCTGCAGGACCTGCGCGGCTGGACGGCGCTGGAGACGGGCGTCGCGCTGCTCGTCGTCGGCATCGACTCGATCCTCGCGCCGACGGTGACGCCGAAGCTGGTCGACCGGTTCGGCAACCACAAGGTCATGCTCGTCGGCCTGCTGCTCGCGGTCGTCGGCTACGCGCTGTTCCTCGGCATCCCCGCCGACGCGGGCTACTGGACTGGCGTGTGCCCGACCATGGTGCTGCTCGGCCTGGCGTTCACGCTGGTCTACGGCCCGCTCACGATCGTCGCCGTGGAAGGCGTCGCGGACGAGGAGCAGGGCCTCGCGGGCGGGGTCTGGAACACCTCGTTCCAGTTCGGCGGCGCGCTCGGGCTGGCCGGGGCGGCGTCGCTCAGCGCGGCGGCGGGCACCGGCGAGGGCGCGATGCTCACCGGCTTCCACCACGCGTACCTGCTGCCGGTGATCGCGACCGGGGTCGCGGTGCTGATCGTGGCGAGCGGGTTGGCGCGCCGGAAGGCGGCCGGGGCCCCGACCGCCGATCCCGCCGCGCAGGCGGTGAGCTGACGCGTCGGGCCGGTCACCCCACCAGGGGGCGTGGGGTGACCGGCCCGACGTTCGTCCACAGTGGTCGGACGGGCGCGGTCACAGCGGTGCGTTGCCGTGCTTGCGGCGTGGCGGCTCGGCCCGCTTGTCCCGCAGCACGGCGAGTCCGCGCGCGATCGCGGCACGCGTCTCCACCGGGTCGATCACGTCGTCCACCAGCCCGTGCTCGGCCGCGTGGTACGGGTGCATCAGCTCCGACCGGTAGTCCTCGACCAGCGCCGCCCGCAACCGCGCCGGGTCGTCCGACGCGGCCAGTTCCCGGCGGTGCAACAGGTTCACCGCGCCCTCCGGGCCCATCACCGCGATCTCGTTCGTCGGCCAGGCCAGCGACAGGTCCGTGCCGACCGAGCGGGAGTCCATCACGATGTACGCGCCGCCGTACGCCTTGCGCAGGATCACCTGTACCCGCGGCACGGTCGCCTCGCAGTACGCGTACAGCAGCTTCGCGCCGTGCCGGATCGCGCCGCCCAGCTCCTGCTCCGTGCCCGGCAGGAAACCGGGCACGTCCACCAGCGACACCAGCGGGATGCCGAACGCGTCGCAGAACCGCACGAACCGGGCCGCCTTCTGCGACGCGCTGATGTCCAGCACGCCCGCCAGCACGACCGGCTGGTTGCCGACCACGCCGACCACGTGGCCGTCGATCCGCGCCAACGCGCACACCACGTTCCGCGCCCAGTGCTCGTGCACTTCGAGGTAGTCCCCGTCGTCCACGACCTCGGCGAGCACGGACCGGATGTCGTAGGGCCGGTTCGGCTCCACCGGCACGATCTCCGCCAGCCGCGGCCGGTAGTCGGTCTCCGCCCCGCACGGGGGCAGCGCGGGCGGCGGCACGAGGTTGTTGTCCGGCAACAACGACAGCAGCTCGCGCACGCCTTCGAGGCAGGACTCCTCGTCGTCGTGGACGAACGACGCCACACCGGAACGCGACCCGTGCACGTCCGCGCCGCCGAGGTCGGCGTGGCTGACCCGCTCGCCGGTCACCTGCGCCACGATGTCCGGCCCGGTCAGGTACATCTGCGCGGTGTCGCGCACCATGAACGTGAAGTCGGCCAACGCGGGGGAGTAGGCCGCGCCGCCCGCCGACGGGCCCAGCACCACCGCGATCTGCGGGATCACGCCGGACGCGGCCACCTGGCGGCGGAAGATGCCGCCGTAGCCGTGCAGCGCCAGCACACCCTCCTGGATGCGGGCGCCGCCGCTGTCGTTCAGCGCGACGATGGGGGACCCGGTGGCCACCGCGAGGTCCATCACCTTCTGGATCTTCGCCGCGTGCTGCGCGCCGAGCGACCCGCCCGAGATGGTGAAGTCCTGCGCGTACACGAAGACGCGGCGGCCGTCCACGGTGCCCGAGCCCGCCACCACGCCGTCCGTGTGCGGCCCGCCCCCCGCGCCGCGCCGGTACAGGTCGACCTCGACGAACGACCCGACGTCCAGCAACAGGTCCAGCCGCTCTCGCGCGGTCCGCTTGCCCAGGCGGTGCTGCCGCTCCACCGCCTCCCGCCGCCCCGCGGCGATCCGCGAGCGCCGCCGGCCGTGCTCCTCGCGCAGCTCCGCCATGCTCGGCCCGGTCCGCTCGACCGCCGCGGCGCCGCCCTGCTCCGGCACCAACCCGATCGGGGCCAGGTCCACTTCGGACGTGCTCATCCACGCACCACCCGGCCGCGGTGCCCGGGTGCGCCGGCGCGCGGCCCGGGGACGGGCTCCACGACGTCACCCCGTCGTGCGCCCAGCGGCGGCCGGGCGGGTCTGGCGCCGGGGCGGACCGCCTTCTTCTCCGACATCTCCGGTGATCCCCTCGTCTCGGCGTGGCCGACGTCGTCGCCGCCACGCTCCACAACGGACCTGTCCCGGTCGGGATGCCCCCGACTGCAACGGGATATGCCGTCCTCGCCCTCCACCATCGGGTAATGCGCTCGTCACGTGATCCCGATGATCGGGCGGTCACCGGCCCGGGGGACGACGACGGGCCCGGAGCCGTCGCCGACTCCGGGCCCGTCGCGGTGGTCGCGTCAGAACGCCTGGTTCGCGAACCCCCGGCGCGCCGCCGCGGACAGGAACGTCTGCCAGGCCGCGCTGCTGGTGTGCGGGTCACCCGTCACGCCGAGGCGCGACTTGGCGGTCGTGAACGCGCTCTGGGTCTTCGGACCCCAGATGCCGTCCACCACCAGACCGGAGCTCATGAAGTTGTTGCACAACGACTGGACGAACTTGACGTCGCTCTCCGAACCCGTGACGCAGCGGACCGGCAGGCCGCCGAAGTCGGAGTGGATGTGGTCGGCGTGGGCGGCGTTGTACCAGCCGTCCAGCACGTACCGGAACCGCCGCCGGCAGACCGCGTCGACCGCCAGGTACCGCCGCCGGGTGGCGAGGGTGCCGGACGCGTGGTGCTGGTCCAGCGGGGACGACACCTGGCCGCCGCTCCACTGGACGTAGTCGAGGTCCATCGCCGTGCCCGCGCCGTGCTCGCCGGGCTTGTTGACGTAGAAGCCCGCCGACACCAGGTAGGTGATGCTGCCGTACGCCGACGACAGCGACCGCAGGTCCCTGATCCACAGCACCAGGCTGTCGTAGAACGCCTGGGTGGCCTGCCAGTTGCGCAGGGTCGTGTTGCCGCGGCCCGACCGCCAGTAGTAGACGGGGGTGCCGTCGATCCGGCTGAACGTGATCATCGGGTCGCCTCCGCGGTGATCAGCCGGCCGCCGGTGAGCCAGCCGGTGCGGGTGCCGGCGACACCCAGGGCCTTCGCGTCCGCCGGCACGGCCGGACGGGTCCGGTCCGCGTCGAGCACGCCGGCGAGCGGGGTGGCGTCGACCACCTCGTTGCCGACCCAGTGCACGCGGTCGCCGATCTGGGCGAGGCCGCGCACCGCGACACCGTCCAGCCGGGGGCGCGCGGTCCACGTGACGCCGTCGGGCGACGTGTGCAGGACCGTGCCGGAGAGGTCGACGGCGGCGGCGATCCAGCCGCCGGTCGTGGCGGTGACGGCGGTGGCCGTCAGCCCGTCGGTCCACTCCAGGCCGCGCAGCGGGACGGTGGTCCACGTGCCCGACGGGGTGCGCCGGGCGGCGATGCGGACCACCGAAGCGCGTTCGTGCTTCACGACGGAGCCGAGCGCGAGGCCGTCGCCGACCGCGGTGAACTCGGACCGCACGCCGTGCAGGCGGCGCACTTCGCGCCAGGTGACGGCGTCGGTGGACTCCCAGACGGCCGCGACCGGGTCGCCGGCGAGGGCGCCGACCGCGATCGCGCGGGTGCCGTCGCCGGTGACGTCGACCAGGTCGGCGCCCGCGAGCCCGGACGTGATCCGCACGGACCCGCCTTCGTCGAGGAGCACCCAGTGGCCGTCCTGGCGGGTGAGGAGCAGGGTGGCGCCGTCGGGCGCGGTGAACACGCCCGCGGTGTGGTTGGTGGTGTCTGCCGTGTCCGGTGTGTCGCCCGACGCGGGAGCCGCGTGGGCCGGTAGTGCGCCGGCGAGCGCCGCGGTAGCGGCGGCACCCAGCACGAACGTTCGCCGATCGAGCACGTCAGTCCTTTCGAGGCAGGGGGAAGTGCTGACGTGGCACAGGGCCGGTTGGAAGGTTTCCAACCCAAAGTATTGGGTCGGCCGACCATTGCGGCAATGGTCCGTTCCGCCCAACCGTCAACCTCGGACCGGATGAGGATGGGGTGGAGCCCCGATGGCGGTGGACGCCGCGAGGTTCGGCAGTCCGATGACAAGCTGCCGTCCAAACCCGACCCGGTCACCGGCGCGCTGTGGCACGAGGACTTCCACGAGGCGGTCGGCGGCGCCGCGGGCGCGATGGATCGAGGCCGCGGACGCGCTCGGCGACGAGCCCGTCAAGACCGCCACCGGCCACCCCGTCGGCGACGAGGTCCACCCGGAGCGGGACGGGGGGCCGGAGGGCGAGGTCGACCCGGCGATGTCCGCCGTGCTCGCCGTCGTGGCCATCGCCCACCGCATCAAGACCCCGGCGGGCCGGGAGGACTGAGGTACGATCCGGGTGTTCGCGACTGGCGTGCCGAGGGTGGGAACGACCACCGGGGAGCGTTTCGCCGAATCGCACCGCGCGCCTGGGTGCTACGGCAGCGCCCCCGCGCGCGTGGAGGTCGTCGTGCACGAACCCGCCATCCCCTCGCTCACCGGCACGGACCCCGAGGTCGCCCGGCTGGTCCAGGCGGAGGCCCGCCGCCAGTTCGAGAAGATCCGCCTGATCGCCTCCGAGAACTACGTCTCGACCGCCGTCCTCGAAGCCACCGGCTCCGTGCTGACCAACAAGTACTCCGAGGGCTACGCCGGCCGCCGGTACTACGAGGGCCAGCAGGTCGTCGACCCGATCGAGGAACTGGCCGTCGCCCGCGCCAAGTCCCTGTTCGGCGCCGACCACGCCAACGTCCAGCCGTACTCGGGCTCGCCCGCGAACCTCGCCGTCTACCTGGCGTTCCTGAACCCCGGCGACACCGTCATGGGCATGGCGCTGCCCGCCGGCGGCCACCTCACCCACGGGTGGAGCGTCTCGGCCACCGGCAAGTGGTTCCGCAGCGTCCAGTACGGCGTCCGCAAGGAGACCGGCGTGGTGGACCTGGACGAGGTCCGCGACCTGGCCCGCGCGGAACGCCCGAAGGTGATCTTCTGCGGCGGCACGGCCATCCCGCGCACCATCGACTTCCCGGCCTTCGCCGAGATCGCCGAGGAGGTCGGCGCCGTCCTCGCGGCCGACATCGCCCACATCGCGGGCCTCGTCGCGGGCGGCGCGCACCCGTCACCCGTCGGGCACGCCCACGTGATCACCACCACCACCCACAAGACCCTGCGCGGCCCGCGCGGCGCAATGATCCTCACCGACGCCGCCCACGCGAAGCCGATCGACAAGGCCGTGTTCCCCGGTCTGCAGGGCGGACCGCACAACCACACCACCGCCGCCATCGCGGTCGCGCTCGGCGAGGCGTCGGAGCCGTCCTTCGGCCTGTACGCGCACGCCGTCGTGCAGAACGCCCGCGCCCTGGCGGCGGCGCTGCTCGACCGCGGGTTCGACCTGGTGTCCGGCGGCACCGACAACCACCTGGTGCTCGTGGACCTGACGTCCAAGGCCATCGGCGGCAAGCCCGCCGCCAAGGCCCTCGACCGGGCGGGCATCGAGGCGAACTACAACACGGTGCCGTTCGACCCGCGCAGGCCGTTCGACCCGTCCGGCGTGCGGCTCGGGACGGCCGCCATCACCACCCGCGGCCTGACCGCCGAGCAGATGCCGGCGATCGCCGAGTGGATCGACCGGGCGGTCCGGTCGGCGGACGACGAGGGGGCGCTCGACCGCATCGCCGCCGAGGTCGCCGAGCTGATGGCGGGCTACCCGATGCCCGGCTGGGCGTAGCGGACGACGTCGGCCAGCCGCGCCACGTCCGCCCGGAACGTCTCGTGCCGCAGGGTGAGCGGCGGGGCCGGGCGTGGCGCGGCGGTCGCCGGCAGCTGGTCGGCGGGCAGCACCGCCCCGTCGACCAGCACCGGGACCACGGGCACGGCGCGTTCCGCGGCCCGTGCCACCTCCGTCCGCATCGAGTCGGTCGGCGCCCAGTCCGGCCCGACGACGGCCAGCAGCACGTCGCACTCGCCGACGTCGCCGACCACGGACCGGCCGATGTCGTCCAGCCGGTCGGCGATGCGGCCCGCGAGGTGGAGGTCCTGCGGCCGGCGGTAGCTGAGGAACAGGCGCGCGGACCGACGGGCGGGCGCCAGGTCGATGCCGGCCAGCGCGGCGAACGCCCGGTCCCGCACGTCCACGACGTCGAGCCCGTACCCGGCGAGCAGGTCCACCACGGCGGCCTCGCCCTCGGCCAGCACGCCCAGCAGCAGGTGCCCGGTGTCGACGTGCCGGTGTCCCAGCGCCAGCGACTCCCGCACGGCCAGCGCCAACGCCCGCTTCGCGCCCGCCGTGAACGGCAGGTGGCCGGGCTCCGGGCCGACGCCCTGCCCGTGCGCCGCGCGGACGCGGTCCCGGCACCCCGGCAGGGCCACCCCGCACGCGGCCAGCACCGACGCCGCCGCGCCGCCCTCGCCGACCAACCCCAGCAGCAGGTGCTCGGTGCCGATGGCGGTGTGGCGGAACCGCCGCGCCTCCTGGAGGGCCGCCACGGACACCCGCCGCGCGCGGTCGGTGAACCGCGAGTTGACCCCGTGGGGGTTGCCCCTGTCGGACACCGGTGCCCTCCGTGCGCTCAGGCTGCGGTCGGACGACCACAAACCACTCCATCGCACCGAGTTTCCGGGTGTTACCGGAATTTGTCAGCAGCGGCCCTCCTCGCCGCGGTCATGGCGTCGCTCCCGCCGTGCGCGGTCTCCTGGACGAGGACGAGCTCGGCGTCCGGCCAGGCGTGGGCGAGTTCGAACGGCGTGCCGATCAGGTTGCCCAGATCGAGCGCCCCTTGAACGATCACGCCGGGGATGCCCGCGAGCTTCCACGCCTCCTCCAGCACGATCCCCTCCGGCAGCCACGACCCGTGCGCCCAGTAGTGGGTGACGAGCCGGGCGAACGCGAGCCCGGCCTCCGGCCGGTCGAAGCGGAACGCGCCGGTGGTCAGCGGCTGCAGGGCGTCCTCCCACGCGCACCACTCGGCGGCCGCCCGCAGGTGCACCGCCGGGTCGGGGGACAGCAGCAGGTCGAGGTACCCGGCGGCGGGGTCGCCGGACGGCGCCAGTTCGCGGAACCGGGCGTACGCCTCCGGGAACATCGGGGCCAACCCGGTGGTCAGCAGGTCGGTCTCGGTCCGCCGCCCCGTCGCCACGCCCGCGTGCACCATCTCCGACACGCGGTGCGGGAACCGCTCGGCGTACACGAGGCCGAGCACCGACCCCCACGACGCGGCGAACACCAGCCACCGGTCGATGCCCAGGAACTCCCGCAGCCGTTCCAGGTCGTCGACGAGGTGGTCGGTGGTGTTGGTCGACAGGTCGACCGCGGGCGCGCCGGCGTGGGGCGTGCTGCGGCCGCACCCGCGCTGGTCGAACAGCACCACCCGGTACGCCTCCGGGTCGAAGTACCGGCGGACCCGCGGCGTGCAGCCGGACCCCGGCCCGCCGTGCAGCACCACGGCGGGCTTGCCGTCCGGGTTGCCGCAGACCTCCCAGTACAGGAGGTGCCCGTCGCCGACGTCCAGCATGCCGTGGTCGTACGGCTCGATCTCCGGGTACAGCAGCACGATCTACCCCCTCGGTGAGATACAACAGTGCTGTTATATTAGCGCTGCAGCAGCTCCGGCGTCACCGGGGGGAACATCGACCGCACGTCCGTGCCGCCCATCCACAGGCCGATGGCGAACACCGTCGCCGCCTCCAGCAGCTCGGCCCGCGCCAGCGGCCCGGCGTCCACGGGCGCGCACCCGATCGACCGCACCAGCGCCCGCACGACGTCCAGCGCCGCCGGGGAGTCGCCGCACAGCGGCACCCCGAGCGGACGGCCCTCGAACGTCAGCGACGGCAGCCGCCACACGTCCACGTGGCACAGGTTGAACGCCTTCACCACGTGCGCGCCCGACGCCTCGGCGAGCCGTGCGGCGGCCCGCGGCTCGTCCAGCACGAACCGGCCGGGCGCCACCGAGTTCGTGCAGTCGATCACCACCCGGCCCGGCGCGGACCCGACCGCGTCCACCGCGGCGTCCGCCGGCACGGCCGCGAGCACCGCGTCGCCAAACTCCACGGCGTCCGCGGGCGACCCGGCCGCCGCCCCGATCCGCGCCGCCAACTCGCGGGACCGCGCGGGCGACCGCCCGCCGACCAGCACCTCGTGCCCCGCGGCGACCCACCGGCCGCCCAGCGCGTCCGCCATGCCGCCCGTGCCCAGCACGCCGATCCGCATCCGTTCCTCCTGGTCGTGTCGTCGGATGATTGGCTGGTGGCGACGCTAGAGAGCCGGACGGTCACCGAACGGTGCCCGCGACAGGGGAGCCGCCCGTGACCTTCCTCGCCGACTGCCGGGCGCGGCAGGCGTTCGACCTGCTCGCGAACACGTGGAACCCGGTCGTCCTGCACGCCCTCCGGCACGGCCCCCGCCGCCCGGCCGAGCTGCGCCGCGCCATCGGGGGCATCCGGCCCAAGGTGCTGACGGAGACCGTGCGGCGGCTGGAGGGTGTGGGCCTGGTGACGCGGACCGCCCTGCGCGACCGGGTCGAGTACGGGTTGACGGACCTCGGTCGCAGCCTGCTCGGGCCGATCGACGTGCTCGGCCGGTGGGCGCACGAGCACGGTGACGAGGTTCGGCTCCCCGATCCCGCGTGACCGGTTCTCCGATCCTGCGCCGACGGCCGCACCGCTTGACGAACGAACCGAAACGCCGTTTTATAACAGTGTTTCACCGGTTCGTCCGCAGTGTGGCCAGGAGGCGTGTTGTGAAAGCCGGATTCCAGACCCTCGACCGCGAGGCCGTCGTCGACCGGCTGGACGTCCGCGGCCGGCTGCCGTCGTGGCTGTCGGGCACGCTCGTCCGCAACGGTCCCGCCCGGTTCGAGGCCGACGGCCGCTCGTTCCGCCACTGGTTCGACGGCCAGGCCATGCTGCACCGCTTCGGGTTCGCCGACGGCGTCGTCTCCTACCGCAACCGGTTCCTGGAGACGCCGAGCCTCCACGCGGTGCGCGACGACGGCCGCATCGCCTACGCCGAGTTCGCCACCGACCCGTGCCGCTCGATCTTCGCCCGCTTCTTCACCCGCCCCCGGATCACGCCCAACGCCAACGTCAACGTGGTCTCCGACGGCGAGCGGGACTGGGCGCTCACCGAGACGCCGATCGCGGTCGAGTTCGACCCGGACACCCTCGCCACCGTCGGCCTCTCCGACCACCGCGACGCGATCAAGGGCGAGGTCACCACCGCGCACCCGCACCAGGCGCCGCTCACCGGCGACCTCGTCAACTACGTGCTGAAGTTCGGCCGGCGCAGCGTCTACCAGGTGTACCGGCAACGCGGCCGGACCCGGGAGCTGCTGGCGAGCCTGCCCGCCGAACGCCCCGGCTACCTGCACAGCTTCGCCATCACCGAGCGGCACGTGGTGCTGGCGATCTTCCCGCTCGTGGTGAACCCGCTGTCGTTCCTGCTGCGCGGCAAGCCGTTCATCGAGAACTACCGGTGGCGGCCCGAGCTGGGCACCCGGTTCGTCGTGATCGACCAAACGGACGGCTCGGTCGTGGCCGACCGGCGCACCGACGCGTTCTTCGCGTTCCACCACATCAACGCCTACGACACCGAGGACGCGGTCGTCGTCGACGTCAGCGCCTACCCCGACGCCGAGGTGGTCGACGCCCTCTACCTCGACCGGGCCCGGGACGGCGTCGAGCTGCCCCTGCCGTTCCCCACCCGCTACGAGGTCGACCTGGCCGGCGACGGGCCCGTCCGGTCACGGCGGCTCGCCGACGACGCGCTGGAGCTGCCCCGCATCTCCTACAGCGCGCACAACGGCCGTGACTACCGCTACGCGTACGGCGTCGGCGCGCACGGCAACCTCGGCCACGACTTCTTCAACCAGCTCGTGAAGCTCGACGTCCGGACCGGTCGGACCACCCGGTGGCACGAGCCGGGCCGCTACCCGGGCGAGCCGGTGTTCGTGCCCGCGCCGGACGCGCGCGCCGAGGACGACGGCGTGGCGCTGTCCGTGGTGCTCGACGCCGACGCCGGGCGGTCGGCGCTGCTGGTGCTGGACGCCGCCACCTTCGCGGAGGTGGCGCGGGCCGAGGTGCCGCACGCCATACCGTTCGGATTTCATGGCCGGTTCACCTCCGCGTCTCATTAGGGGGTCCTGCCGAAAAAAGTTCCACGTTCTTGTATCCGGGCGCGCGCGGGTCGGCTCTGTAGGGAGAATCAAGTCATTCTCCAGGCCACCTGGGAGGCAACTCGTGCGACCACGAGTCGCTGTCGTCGGCGCCGGTGTCGCGGGGATCTCGGCCGCGTACCACTTGCGCCACGAGGCGGACGTCACACTGTTCGAGGCCGACTCACGGGCCGGCGGCCACGCGCACACCGTCGAAGTGGAGGACGCCGGGCGCACGCTCGGCCTGGACACCGCGTTCATCGTCTTCAACGAACCGCACTACCCGCGGCTGACGCAATTCTTCGCCGACCTCGGCGTGGCCACCCAGCCCCACCCGGGGAAGTTCAGCTTCTTCGACCTGGACCAGGCCACCGCGTACGTGTCGGACGATTTCGACCTCCCCGAGGAGGAGGTCGTCGCGAAGTACCCGCCGGAATTCGCGCACCTGTGGTGGGAGGCGTCCCGGTTCCTCCGGGAGTCGCCCAAGGACTTCGTCCGCAAGCGCGCCGACGTGCCGCTGGGGGAGTACCTGGAGCGCAACGGCTACAGCGACGCGTTCCGCCGCGGGTTCATCGTGCTGATCGCCACCGCCGCCTGGTCGGTGCCCGCGGACCGCATCTGGGAGATGCCCGCCAGCACCATCATCGCGTTCTTCTTCGCCCACGGCGGCGAAGGGCTCGGCGGCCGCACGGTGCCGTGGCGCACGGTCACCGGCGGCAGCGTCAGCTACGTCCGCGCCGCCCTCCGCGAGATCGAAACCGCTGGTCACAGCATTCAGCTCGGCACGCCGGTGGGTCAGGTCCGGGAGACGGCGGACGGCGTCGAGGTGCGCACCGAGACCGGCACGGCGACGTTCGACCAGGTCGTGCTCGCCACCCACGCCGACGACTCGCTGCGGATGCTGGACCACCCCACGCCGCGCCAGCGGATGCTCGAGGTCATCGCCTACAGCCCCACCCGCGCCACGCTGCACACCGACGTGGCGGTCCAGCCGACGCCGCGCGGGACGTGGCGCAGCTGGAACTACGGCCGCTCCGGCGAGGCCACCTGGGTGAACTACTACCTGAACGACCTCCAGGAGTTCACCGCCGAATCCGACTACTTCCTCACGTTGGACTCCGGCGTCCCGATCGACCCCGCGAAAATCGTCGCCGACCTGTCCTACCGGCACCCCGTCTTCACCATCGAGGCCCGCCGCCTGCAATCGGAGATCTACTCCCTGAACGACGGGTCGAGCCGGATCAAGTTCGCTGGCTCCTACTTCCACTCCCGCAAGATGGGGCCGGACATCCTCGGCATGCACGAATCGGCGTTCGACTCCGGCTCGGCCGCCGCCGAATCCGTTCTCGAAACCGCACAACGGCATTGAGCACAAGGGGAGCCCGCATGTCCGCACTGACCGTGGAGAGCGTGCAGGAATGGCTGGTCGAGAAAATCGCGACCAGGCTCGGGGTGGCCGCCGACCAGGTCGCCACCGACCAGTACTTCGACGAATTCGACCTCGATTCCACCGAGGCGCTGGTCCTCTCGGGTGAACTGGAGAACTGGCTCGGGTTCGAATTGGAGACCACCGCGCTGTGGTACCACCCGACGATCGCCGACCTGGCCCGCTACATCGTGCAGGAGCGAGCCGGTGACAGTGCGTCGGTCTGACCGCCGACCCGCCCTCGTCCGCGAGTTCCCGCCCGCGCCGGAGGACGCGCACCCCGTGGTGCTCGTGCACCCCGGCGCGGTGCCCGCGGCCGACTACGCGGCGCTGGCCGACGTGCTGCGGCCGACGGCGGCGCTCGTCGTGGTCGACCTCGAGCAGGTGCCGGAGTACTTCGAGGCCGCCCTCACCGGCGGCCCGCCCGCCACGTCGATCGACGCGCTGGCCGACCGGGTGGTGGCGCTGCTGCGCGACCGCGGGCTGCCCGACCGGTGGACGCTCGCCGGCTGGTCGTTCGGCGGGGTCGTGGCGCACGCGGCGGCGTCCCGGCTGACCGCCGCGGAACGCCCGCAGCGGTTGGTGCTGCTGGACAGCATCGCGCCCGTGCCGGAGTACACGGCCGCCGACGACGAGCTGTCCGCCGACCTCGTGCTCGGCTGGTTCGCCATGTACCTGGCGGCCAAGCGGGGCACCCCGGTCGACGCGCCGCCCGCCGGCGTCGGCCTCGACGCGGGGCTCGACCACGTGCTGGCCGCCGCGCTGCGCACCGGCGCCCTCCGGGAGGGCACCACCGCGCCCGGGCTGCGCAAGGTGTTCCGCGCCTACGCCGACGGCCTGCGCCGCAACAACGCGCTGGCCCGCGCGCACACCGCCGTGCCGGTCGACGTGCCGGTGGTCCTGGTGCGCCCGGACCGCGGCCTGCTCGACACGGCGGACCCGCTCGGCTGGGACACGCTGACGCCCTTGCTCGCCACCGCCCGGTGCCCCGGGGACCACTACTCGATGCTGCGCCACCCGGAGGCGCTGGCCGTGCTCGCGGACCTCACCAGCCCGCTGGCCCGCTGACCCGCCCGAACCACCTGAACCGAACGGACCTCCGACCCCGAACCGGACTGCCCGACCCGAACGGACTGCCCGACCCGAACCGGACTGCCCGACCCACCGCCGACCCTGCCGCCATGGAGACCCCCGCCATGAACCAGCCCGCCCACCGCCTCGGCGACACGCCGATCGCCGTTGTGGGTCTCGGCGCGCTCTACCCGCGCTCCGGGGACCTGCGTGAGTTCTGGGGCAACGTCGTGGACGCCCAGGACCTGATCGAGGACGTCCCCGAGACCCACTGGAAGATCGAGGACTACTACGACCCCGACCCCAGCGCGCCGGACAAGACCTACGCCAAGCGCGGCGGTTTCATCCCGACCGTGCAGTTCGACCCGCTGGAGTTCGGCCTGCCGCCGACCTCGCTGGAGGTCACCGACGTCCTGCAGCTCCTCAGCCTGGTGGTGGCCAAGCAGACCCTCGCCGACGTCAACGGCGGCTACGACCCGTCCCGCACCGGCGTGGTGCTCGGCATCACCGGCGCGAACTCGCTGACCCAGCCGCTGGCGACCCGGTTGCAGACGCCCGTGCTGAAGGAGGTCGTGCGCAGCGTCGGGCTGTCCGAGACGGACGCCGAGGAGATCGCGGCGAAGTTCGTGAAGGCGTTCGCGCCGTGGGAGGAGAACTCGTTCCCCGGCATGCTCGGCAACGTCGTCGCCGGACGCATCGCCAACCGGTTCGACTTCGGCGGCACGAACTGCACGGTGGACGCGGCGTGCGCGTCGTCCCTGGCCGCGCTGCACATGGCCGCGGCCGAGCTGGTCTCCGGCCGCGCCGACGTGATGATCACGGGCGGGTGCGACGCCGAGAACACCATCCTGATGTACCTGTGCTTCAGCAAGACGCCCGCGCTGTCGAAGAGCGGCGTGATCCGGCCGTTCGACGAGGCCTCGGACGGCACGCTGATCGGCGAGGGCATCGGCATGCTCGCGCTGAAGCGGCTGGCGGACGCCGAGCGCGACGGCGACCGGATCTACTCGGTGCTGCGCGGCATCGGGTCGTCCAGCGACGGCCGGTACAAGAGCATTTACGCGCCCCGCCGCGAGGGCCAGGTCGTGGCGCTGCACCGCGCGTACGTCGACGCGGGCGTCGGCCCGGAGTCCGTCGGGCTGGTGGAGTGCCACGGCACCGGCACGTCGCTGGGCGACCTGACCGAGCTGACCGCGCTGCGGGACGTGTACGCGGGCGCGTCGGACGAGAAGCAGTTCGCCGCCGTGGGCAGCGTGAAGTCCCAGATCGGCCACACCAAGGCGGCGGCGGGCGCGGCGGCGCTGATCAAGGTGTCGATGGCGCTGCACGAGAAGGTGCTGCCGCCGACCATCAACGTCACCAAGCCCCGCGAGGCGGTGGACTTCCCCAACTCGCCGTTCTACGTCAACACCCGGTCCGTGCCGTGGCTCGTGGAGCCGCGCCGGCCGACGCGGCGCGCGGCCGTGTCGTCGTTCGGGTTCGGCGGCACGAACTTCCACTGCGTGCTGGAGGAGTACCCGGCCGAGGACGTGCGGGTAACCCACCGGACCAACCGGGTGCACGTCTGGCACGCGCCCGACGTGGCGTCCCTGCTCGACGTGGTCGAGGCATCGCCCGGCGGGGTGGCGGACGAGGTCCCCGCCGGTCACGCGCGGCTGGCCGTGGTGTCCCGTGACGACGACGAGCTCGCCGTGCTGCGGGCCGACGCCGTGCGGCGGCTGCGGGAGAACGGCGACGTCGAGGCGTTCGAGCTGCCCGGCGGCGCGTACTACCGGCGTTCCGCCGCGGTGACCGGCCGGGTGGCGGCGCTGTTCGCCGGGCAGGGCAGCCAGTACGTCGGCATGGGCGCCTCGGCGGCGATGGCGCTGCCGCCGCTGCGGGAGTCGCTGGACGCGGCGAGCCTGCTGTCCGACCCCGCCGAACCGCTGAGCCGGGTCGTGTACCCGCCGCCCGCGTTCGACAAGGAGACGTCGCGGGCGCAGGAAGAGGCGTTGCGGCGCACCGACTACGCGCAGCCCGCGATCGGCGCGCTGTCCGCCGGGCAGTTCCGGTACCTGAGCGCGCTGGGCTTCCGCGCCGAGGGCATGCTCGGGCACAGCTTCGGCGAGCTGACCGCGTTGTGGGCGGCCGGGTCGCTGACCGAGGAGGAGTTCCACCGGCTGGCCGCCGCCCGCGGCAAGGCGATGGCGCTGGCGCCCGAGTCGGGCGACCGCGGCTCGATGGCCGCCGTCCGGTCCGACGTGGACGCGTTGGCCGAGCTGCTGCCGCAGCACCCGGACGTGCTGGTGTGCAACCTGAACGGGCCGCACCAGACCGTGGTCGGCGGTGGCACGGCGGCCGTCGAGGCGTTCGTCGCGGCGGCGCGCGCGTCCGGTCTGGACGCCCAGGTGCTGCCGGTGGCCGCCGCGTTCCACACGCCGTACGTCGCGCACGCCGTGGACGCGTTCCGCGAGGCGGTGTCGGCGGTGGAGGTGCGCGAACCGGTCGCCGAGGTGTACGCGAACACGTCGGGCGCCGCCTACGGCGCGGACGTCGCGCACAACCGGGACGTCCTGGTCGACCAGCTCGGCAAGCCGGTGGCGTTCGCCGAGCGGGTGCGGCAGATGTACGACGCGGGGTACCGGGTGTTCGTCGAGTTCGGGCCCAAGACCGTGCTGGCGGGCCTGGTCCGCCGCATCCTCGGCGACGACCCCGACGTGGTCGTGCTGTCCGCCGACGCGGGACCGGCGAAGGACTCCGACCGGTCGATCAAGCGGCTGGCGGCGCGGCTCACCGTGCTGGGCCTGCCCCTGACCACCCCAGACCGCTTCACCGCCCCCGTGGCGGAAGCGGCGCAGACCAAGGGAATGAGGGTTGCGTTGACCGGTGTGAACCACGTCCCGGCCCACCGCCGCCGGGAGTACCAGGACGCCCTCGAGAACGGTTACCGCATCCCCACCGCGCCCGCGAACGGCGGCGCGCCCGCGACGAACGGTGGTGCCGAGGTGAACGGTTCACCCGCGACCAACGGCGTGAGCGTGAACGGCGCTCACGCGACCAACGGGACGACCGCCGTCAACGGCGACTCGTCCGGCAACGGCGTGCACGCCGGCAACGGACACGCGAACGGACACGCGAACGGCAACGGCAACGGCAACGCCGTGAACGGCAACGGGCACGCCGCGGCCCCGGAGGTCCCGGTGCGCTTCACGCCGACCGAGGCACCGGCCCCGGCGCCAGTGGCGGGCGCGGCCGGTGTCGCCTGGGAGCACCTGGCGATGCACCGCGACTACCTCGACAGCCAGTTGCGCGTGGCGGAACGGCTCAGCGGCGTGCTGGAGCACGAGACCCGCCAGGGCAGCCTGAGCGACCTCGCCGTCGCCGGCATCTCGTCGGTGACCGAGCACAGCATCGCCATCGGCCACAGCCACATGCACGCCAGCGACGTGCTGCTGAACTTCGCGCGGCTGGAGGCGGGCAACCCGGTCGCCTACGCGCCGTCCCACCGCTACACCCCGCAGTTGGCCCCGGCGCCGACGCGTTACGAGGTGCCGGCCTACTCCGCCCCGCACGCCCTGACCGCCTCGCCCGCCGCCGCGCCGACGCCCGTCCGGGCACCGGCACCGGCACCGGCACCGGTGACGGCGCCGGTCGCCGCACCGACGCCGATCCCTGCTCCGGCACCGGCGCCCACGCACGCGCCGGCACCCGCGCCGGTCCAGGCGGCCCCGCCGCCTCCGCCGCCCGCCGCCAACGGCTCGCCCACGCCGCAAGCCTCCGCACCGGCGGCCGACGTGAAGGCGGTCCTGCTGTCGGTGGTGGAGCAGAAGACCGGCTACCCGGCCGACATGCTCGACCTCGCGATGGACATCGAGGCGGACCTGGGCATCGACTCGATCAAGCGGGTCGAGATCATGGGTGAGCTGCGCGACCGGTTCCCGGACAGCGCGACGGCCGGTCCGGAGGCGTTGGGCGAGCTGCGCACGCTGGGCGACATCATCGACTTCGTCGGGGGAGCGGACGCGCCGGAGGAGGCGCCGCCGGCCCCGACACCACCGTCCACCACAGCGGAAGCCGCCACACCGCAAGCCACCGCACCTCAATCCGCCACCGCGCAAGCCGCCCCGGCGGCCGACGTGAAGTCGGTGCTGCTCGCCGTGGTGGAGCAGAAGACCGGTTACCCGGCGGACATGCTCGACCTGTCCATGGACGTCGAGGCGGACCTGGGCATCGACTCGATCAAGCGGGTCGAGATCATGGGTGAGCTGCGGGAGCGGTTCCCGGACAGCGCGACGGCCGGTCCGGAGGCGTTGGGCGAGCTGCGCACGCTGGGCGACATCATCGACTTCGTCGGCGCGGGGGCTGATCTCCCAAAAGCTGACGGCGCGCCCGGCATCGGCCGGATGCAGGCGCGCCTGACCACGCTGCCCGCCGCCGACCAGCTCCTCGACGCCTACGGCGACCGCCCGTCCGCGCTGCTCTCCGGCGCGACGGGCCCGCTGGCGGACGGTGTCGTGGCCGCGCTGCGCGCCAAGGGCTGGCAGGTCGCCCGCGACGACGTGGCCGACCCGGACCTGGTCCTGCACTTCGCCCCGGACGACCCGCGGGACTGGGCGGGCGCCACCGAGGCCCTGGCCGACGCGCTCCTGCTCGCCGGCCGCACCCAGCGGGCGCTCCAGCAGGCCGCCCACCGCAAGGGTTTCGTCACGGTCACCCGGATCGACGGCCACCTGGGCCTGCACCACCCGGACGGGCCGCGGGCCGTGCTCGGCGGGCTGTCCGGGCTGGTCAACACGCTCGCCGTGGAGGCTCCCGAGCTGTTCGCCCGCACCGTCGACCTGAGCCCTGAGCTGGACGTCGACCAGGCCGTGTCCGCGCTGCTGGCCGAGCTGACCGACGCCGATTTGGCTCTCACGCAGGTCGGCGTCGACGGGGGCGGCACGCGCCGCACCGTCACCCTGGCCGATGACGAGCCGGCGGCCACCCCGACGCCCGAGCCCGGCCCCGGCGACCTGTTCGTCGTCACGGGCGGCGCGCGCGGCGTCACGGCGGCCTGCGCGATCGGCCTCGCCCGCCGGTACCGCACGGGCCTGCTCCTCCTCGGCCGCACGGCCCTCGCCCCGGAGCCGGAGTGGCTGCGGGACGTCCCGGAGGACCGGCTGCGGGCGGAGATCGTCGCCCAGTCCCGCCGCGCCGGCGAGAAGCCGACGCCCAGGGACGTGGAGAAGACGTTCCGCGCCACGGTGGCGCAGCGGGAGGTGCGGGCGACGCTCGGCGCCATCCGCGCCACGGGCGCCGACGCCGAGTACCTGGCGGTGGACATCACCGACCGGGACGCGACCGCCGAGGCGCTGCGCCCCTACCGGGACCGCGTCACGGGCGTCGTCCACGGCGCGGGCGTGCTGGCCGACCAGCTGATCGTGGACAAGAAGGCGGCCGACATCGCGAAGGTGCTCGACACCAAGCTGCACGGCCTGCGCTCGACCCTCGACGCGGTCGGCGAGGACCGCCTGAAGCACGTCCTGCTGTTCTCGTCGGTCGCCGGCTTCTTCGGCAACCGCGGCCAGTCGGACTACGCCATGGCCAACGAGGCGCTGAACCGGATCGCCGTCGGCCTGCGCGGCAGGCTGCCGCAGAGCCGCGTGACGTCGGTGGTCTGGGGCGCGTGGGCGGGCGGCATGGTGACGCCGGAGCTGGAGCGGATGTTCACCGAACGCGGCATCACCCTCATCCCGCTGGCCACGGGCGTGGACTACTTCACCGAGCAGTTCACCGCCGCCCGCTCGGACGACGTGGTGACGCTCGTCGGCCCGGACACCCCGCTGTCGACGCGCGAGGTCCCCGCCACCACGGGCACGGTCCGGCGTTCGCTCGACCCGTTGCGGGACGACGCCGTGCTGGCCGACCACGCCATCGGCGGCGTTCCCGTGCTGCCCGCCACGGCCGCCGTCGGCGCGTTGCTGGGCCACCACCGGCGGCTGAAGGACTTCGCCGTGCTGAAGGGCGTCACGCTGGACGAAGGCCTCGACGGCCTGGACTTCGTGCCCGGCGCGGACCACGTGCTCGTGCGCGACACCGGCGGCCGTCCCCGCTACCGGGCCACGCCCGTGCCCGGAACGCCCGCGCCGGAACGCCTCTCCGGCCTCGCCACCGGGGCCGCGCGGCCGTACGACCCGTACGGCGAGGGGGTCCTGTTCCACGGCCCCCGGCTGCGGGGGATCACCGGCATCGTGTCGGAGTCGGACGCCAGGCTGGTGCTCGAAGCGCGGCTGGCGGACCACGAGCTGGGCGGCGGCGCGTACCGGGCCGGCGACTACAGCCCGGTCCTGGCCGACCTGCTGCTCCAGGCCGCCCTGGTCCGCGTGCACCGCACGCAGGGCGCGCACAGCCTGCCCACGGCGGTCGCGGCGGTCGAGGTGCACGCCCCGCTGCCCGACGGCGAGCCGTTCCTGATCGTCGTGGACGCGGAGTCCGCCACCCGGGCCACGGTCACCGCGTGCGCCGCCGACGGCCGGGTGCTGCTCCGGTTCGGGGGCGTCGACGTGGTGCCCAGCCCGGCCCTGGCGGCCAAGTTCGGACAGGCGGTGGCGCGATGAGCATCGCGATCGTGGGCCTGGCGTGCCTGCTGCCCGGCGCGCACAGCCCGGAGGAGTTCTGGGCGAACCTGCGCGCCGGCGTGGACAGCCGCACCGAGGGCGGCCGGGACGTGTTCGGCACGGACCCGGCCACCCCCGGTGGGTGGGGCGACGACCGGCACCGCATCACGGCGACGCGGGGCGGGTTCGTCACCGAGCCGGAGATCGACCTCACCGGCCTGCGGCTGCCCGCCGACGAGCTGGCCGGCCTGGGCCGGGTGGTGCGCTGGCCGGTGCACGTGATCCGGCGGGCGTTGCGCGACGCCGGCATCGCCGAGGACTCGGCGACGTTGCGGCGCACCGGCCTGGTGATGGGCAACTACTCGTTCCCCACCCCGGAGTCGGTGGAGCTGTGCGTGCCGCTGATCCGCGAGGCGGTGTCGCGGGGGCTGCGGGAGGCGGGCTTCGAGGTGTCCAACCCCGGCGACCGGCCGGAGCCGGACCCGCGGAACCTGTGGCCGTCCGGGCTGCCCGCCACCGTCGTGGCCGACGCCCTCGGCCTGGGCGGTCCGCGGCTCGCGCTGGACGCGGCCTGCTCGTCCACGTTGTACGCCATGGCGTTGGCCCGCGACTACCTGCTCACGGGCCAGGCGGACGTGGTGCTGGCGGGCGCGGTGTGCGCGCCGGACCCGCTGCTCATGCACCTGTCGTTCTCGGACCTGAACGCGTTCCCGCGCAACGGGATCAGCCAGCCGTTCCACCGCGAGACGTCCGGCATCGTGACGGGCCAGGGCGCGGGCGTGCTGGTGCTCAAGCGGCTGGCGGACGCCGAGCGCGACGGTGACCGCGTGCACGCCGTCATCGACGCCATCGGCCTGGGCAACGACGGCGCGGGCGCGCACCTGCTCAGCCCCACCGTGCCCGGCCAGGTCGAGGCGTACCGGCAGGCGTACGCGCACGTCGATCCGTCCACTGTGGACTACATCGAGTGCCACGCCACCGGCACGCCGCTGGGCGACTCGGTGGAGCTGCGCGGGCTGACCGAGTTCTTCGGCGACCGCGTGCCGCCGCTCGGGTCGGTCAAGGGCAACGTCGGCCACCTGCTCACCGTCGCCGGGTTCACCAGCGTGCTGAAGGTCCTGATGGCCATGCGGCACGGCGTCGTCCCGGCCACCACGGGGATCGGCGACCCGGTGCGCCCGCGCGGCGGCGAGAGCGCGGCCGACCGGATCGTGCGGACCGAGCTGGAGCGCGAGGTCACCCGCGCGGGAGTCTCGGCGTTCGGGTTCGGCGGCACCAACGCGCACGTCGTGCTGCGCAAGCACGCGGCGCCCGGCGAGGACGCCGTGCCGAGCGGGGACGCCGTGCTCGGCAAGGAGTCCGTGTCGAGCGGGGACATCGTGCCCGCCGAGCACCCGGCCGACCGCCCCGACGCGGCGGAACCGCCCGCGATCGCCATCACCGGCACGGGCGTGCGGATCGGCCCCGTGCGGGACGTGGCCGAGCTGGGCCGGGTGGTCCGCGCCGGCCGCCCCGCCCTCGTGGACCGGCCCGAGGACCGCTGGTACGGGCTGGACCCGCGCGTCGAGGCCCCGGAGCGGGCCGGGTACGCCGAGGACGTCGAGGTCGACGTGCGGACGTACCGCATCCCGCCCGCCGAGCTGGGTGACGCGAACCCGCAGCACCTGCTGCTGTTCGAGGCCGCCGAGCAGGCGCTCACCGAGGCCGGCTACCCGGCGCCCGACCCCGGCACGAGGGCCGAGCAGCTGCCGCCGCGCCGGGTGGCCGTGGTCGTCGCGATGGAGATGGAACCGCGGTCGCACAGCCACCGCGCCCGGTTCGACATCGGCGCGCACCTGCACGCCCACACCGACCACTCGGACGCGCTGGAAGCCGCCGTGCGGGACGCGGTGCACGACCCGATCGGCGCGAACGAGGTGCTGAGCTTCATCGGCAACGTGATGGCGAGCCGCATCTCGTCGTCCCGCAACCTCACCGGCCCGTCGTTCACCGTGTCCACCGACGCCACCGGCGGCGCCCGCGCGCTGGAGGTGGCGCGGCTCCTGCTGCTCGACCCGACCATCGAGGCCGTGCTGGTCGGCGGGGTGGAACTCGCCGCGGGCGCGGAGAACACGCTCGCCTCGGCCCGGCTGGACGGCGGGCGGGCCGCCCTGCTCGGCGACGGCGCGGCGGCCGTCGTGCTGACCCGCGCCGAGCGTGCCGACCAGGTGACGCTCGACCGGATCACGTTCGACCCGCCGGCGGCCCCGCGGCACGTCGACCACGTCCAGCTGGCCTCCCTCGACCTGCGCGACCTGCACCGCCACTACACCGGCGGCGCCGTCGCCAGCCTGGTCCCGCTGGTGGGCGACACGCGGCACGCGAGCGTCCTGACGAGCCTGGTCGCCGCCGTCGACGCCCTCCGGCACGCCGACCTGCCGCCCGCGCCGGCGGCGCTGAAGGAGCTGGCCGACGAGACGTTCGCCGGTGCGGGCTTCACCCTGCTCGACACGCCCCAGCCGTGGCTGCGGCACTCCACGGCGGACCGGCGCACGGCCGCCGTCCACGCGGGCACGGTCGGCGTCGTCGTCTCGGCGGGCGAGCCGGCGCGCGTCCCGGCGGACTGGGCCGGTGGCCCCGGCGTGCTGATCCTGCCCCTGACCGGCGACGACGGCCCGGAACTGGCCGCGCTGGCGCAGCGGGTCGCCGACGAGCTGACGTCCCGCGACGCGCTCGACGTGGTGCGGGAGCACGTGCGACGACCGCGCAGGCGCCGCACCGCCGTGCTGGTCGCGCCGGATGCCGACGCGCTGCGCCGGGAACTGGCGCTCGCCGCCCGCGACCTGGCGACGGCGACCGCCGACTGGTCCACCCCGGCGGGCAGCTTCTGCGCCGCCGCGCCGATCGGACCCGGCAAGGTCGCGTTCGTCTACCCCGGCGCGTTCACCACCTACCCCGGCGCGGGACGTGACCTGTTCCGGCTGTTCCCGGGCCTGCTCACGGACTTCGAGGCGGAGTCGGACCGGCCGCGGGAGCGGTTCAAGCACGACGCGCTGCACCCGTCCGCGCCGCTGGGCCTCGACCGCCGCGACCTGATGCGGCACGAGGCGGCGCTGGTCGAGGACATCCCCGTGATGCTCGCGGCAGGCACGAACCTCGCCGTGCTCCACACCAGGGCGATCCGGGACGTGCTGGGCGTGCGCCCCGACGGCGGATTCGGCTACAGCCTGGGGGAGAGCAGCATGCTGTTCGCCCTCGACGTGTGGTCGTCACGGGCCCGCGACGACGCGGCGCTGGCCGCGACACCGCTGTTCCAGGACCGGCTGCGCGGCCGCAAGGAACTGGTCCGCCGCACGTGGGACCTGCCCGACGAGCCCGAGGTGTGGGCGACGCGGGTGGTCCTCGCGCCCGCCGACGAGGTCCGCGCCGCGCTGGTCGACCGCGTCTACCTCACGCACGTGAACACGCCGAACGAGGTGGTGATCGCGGGCGCGCCCGACGCGGTGAAGCACGTGCTCGACACCCTCGGCCGGCCGTCCGCGAAGGCGCCCGCGAACCACGTCATGCACTGCCCCGTGGTGGACCCGGTGCTGGACGACCTGGCCGCGCTCAACGACTACCCGCTGGGCGCGCCGGCGGACGGCCTGGAACTGCTGTCCGCGTACGACTACGGCCTCGCCGAGACGGCGGACCGGTCGGAGATCGCCCGCCGGATCGCGTGGACGCTGCGCAGCACCATCGACTTCGCCCGCCTCGCCACCACCGCGCACGACCGCGGCTTCCGCTACTTCGTGGAGGTCGGCCCCGGCGCGACGTGCACCCGCTGGATCGGCGAGACGCTGGCCGACCGGCCGCACGTCGCCGTGTCGGTGGACCGGCGGGGCGCGGGCACGGCGGTCGCGTTCGCCGCCGCCATCGCCCGGCTGGTGAGCCACGGCGTGGACGTGCGGCTGGACGTGCTGTTCGGCGACCCGGTCGAGCGGCCGGAGCGGTTCCGGCACCGGGTCGCGGTGGGCGGCGAGTCGGTGGTCCGGCGCACGGCCCGCGCGGCGGCGCCACTGGTCGCGGTCAAGACCGTGGTGCGCAAGGAGGACACCGAAGTGATCACCGTCCACGGGGAGCCGTTCGTGTACCTGCCGATGCCCCTGCCGGCACGTCCGGTCGAGTTCGAGGGCGCGCCCCCGCCCGCCCTGTCCGCCTCCGTGTCCGCGGCCGCGCCGACGGCGTTGTCCCCGTTGCGCGCGTTGGGCAGCACCGTGGCGCAGGCCCACCGGCACGCCCTGCGCCTCCACGACGCCCTGCTGGACCAGGCGTTGCGGGCGCTGGAGGCCGGCGGTCCGCCCCCGCCCCCGGTCCACGCGGACCTGCCGACCGGACCCGGCGAGCCCGTCGAGCCCGCCGAGCCCGCGAAGGACCCGAACGTGGTCTGGGACGAGGCCGAACTGTTGGAGTTCGCCCGGGGGAGCGTGGCCAAGGTCTTCGGCCCGGACTTCGCGGTCGTGGACACCTACCCGGTCCGCGTCCGCCTGCCCGAGCCGCCGTACCTGTTCGTCAGCCGCGTCACGGACCTGAAGGCCACCACCGGCCACTTCGAGCCCAGCTCGATCACGACCGAGTACGACATCCCCCACGACGCCTGGTACCTGGTGGACGGCCTGGCGCCGTGCGCGGTCACCATCGAGGCCGGCCAGGCCGACCTGCTGCTGGTCGCCTACCTGGGCATCGACTTCCGCAACCAGGGCAACCGCGCCTACCGGCTGCTGGACTCGAAGCTCGTCTTCCACGGCGGCCTGCCGCGCGCGGGCCAGCGGCTGCGCTACGAGATCAAGATCGACCGGTTCGTCTGGAACGGCGACACGCTGCTGTTCTTCTTCAACTACAAGTGCTACGCGGACGACGTGCTCATCCTGGAGTTGCTCGACGCGTGCGCCGGGTTCTTCAGCCCCGCCGAGCTGGACGACTCGCTGGGCGTCGTCGTCACCGAGTCCGACCGCCGCCGGCGGGCCGCGATGACGAAGACCTGGTTCACCCCGCTGGAGCGCACCGACCGCACGTCCCTCACCCGGCACGACCTCGAACTGCTCGCCGCCGGACGTCCCGGTGACGTGTTCGGCAAGGCGTGGGACCAGACGGCGGACGGCAGCAACCCGTCCATCCGGCTGCCCGGCGACATGCTGCGCATGATCGACGAGGTCACCTCCATCGACCGGCTCGGCGGCCCCCGCGGGCTCGGCGAGCTGACCGCCGTCAAGCACCTGGAGCCCGACGCCTGGTACTTCCGCAGCCACTTCACCGGCGACCCGGTGCTGGCGGGCTCGCTCGTCGCCGAGGGCGGCGTGCAGCTGCTCCAGGTCTACGCCATGTACCTGGGCCTGCACCTCGTGCTGCCGGACGCGGAGTTCCAGTCCGTGCCCGGCCTGCACACCGAGGTGAAGGTGCGCGGCCAGATCACGCCGAAGACCCCGAACATCCGCTACCACGTGGAGGTCACCGAGGTCACCATGCTGCCGCGGCCCACCGTGATCGCGGACATCGTGGTGTACGACGGGGACAAGCCGATCATCTCCATGCGCGACTTCGGCATGCAGGTCCGCGAGAAGCCGGGCACGCCCTACCGGCCCGGTCCGGGCGGCATCCCGCCGTTCCTGGGCCGCCGCAACCACCAGGGCGAGGTCGCGTTCATCAACGAGCTGCACCTGGCGCACGCCGCCAAGGGCGACCTGGCCACGGCGATGGGCCCGGAGTTCGAGATCTACGCGAACCGCCGGGCGCCGTACATCCCGAACGGCGACTTCCGGTTCGTCGACCGGATCATGCGGCTCGACGGCACGCGTGGCGTCCTCAAGCCCGGCGCGCGCATGGAGACCGAGTACGACGCGCCACCGGAGGCCTGGTACTTCCACGAGAACTCCACCCCGCAGCCCGTCAACGCGATCCTGATGGAGTCCTCGCTGCAGGCCGCGATCCTCCTCGGCTACTACCTGGGCGCGACGCTCGCCAGCCCCGACGAGGAGCTGAGCATCCGCAACCTCGACGGCCGCGCCACCTACGTCAAGGACGTCGACCTGCGCGGCCGGACGATCCGGCACCGCTCGGAGATGCTGTCCAGCCGGGCCGTGCCGGGCGCGACGCTCCAGAGCTTCCGCTACGAGTTGTCCGCCGACGGCGAGGTGTTCTACGTCGGCGAGTCCCTGTTCGGGTACTTCAGCGAGCAGGCGCTGGCCAACCAGGTCGGCCTCGACGCGGGCAGGCGCACGCCGACGTGGCTGGACGAGCACCCCGCCGACCACCGCACGCTCGCGGTCCGGTCCGACGACCGGTGGTTCCGGGGCTCGCTGCGCCTGGCCGACGGCCACGTCCGGCTCGTCGACGAGGTCGGCCTCGTCCCGGACGGCGGCGCGCACGGCAAGGGCTACGTGCGCGGCGTGCGGCGCATCGACCACGACGACTGGTACTTCTCCTGCCACTTCCACCGCGACCCGGTCATGCCCGGCTCGCTCGGCGTGGAGTCGGTGATCCAGGCGTTGCAGGTGTTCGCCATCGAGGCCGGGCTCGGCGACCGGTTCACCCGACCGGTGTTCCGGCTGCCCGTGGACGTGCCGATGGGCTGGAAGTACCGCGGCCAGGTGTTGCGCACCGACGCGGAGATGACGTTCGAGCTGCACGTCAAGGAGGTCCGCGCGGAGGACGGCCGGACGGTCGTCGTCGCCGACTCGTCGGTCTGGCGGCACACCGGCGACGACGACGGGGGCCCCGGCCTGCGGATCTACGAACTGACCGACGTCTCGGTCCAGATCCAGGAGGACGCGCGATGACCGCCACCATCGGCGCCACGACAGTGGTGCGCACGGACCCGGAAGGCGTCTACGAGACGCTGACCAGGCTGCACGAGCCCTGTTACGTGGTCCGCACGGACCACGGCGTGGGCGTCACCACCGCCCGCCCGGCGGACGACTCGTCCGTGGTCGCCGCCGTCGGACCGCTGCCGCCCGAGCAGCTGGGCTCGCCGGAGTTCCGCGCCCACCACGGCGTGCGGTACGCGTACGTGGCGGGCGCGATGGCGGGCGGCATCGCGTCGGAGGACCTGGTGATCGCCCTGGCCAGGGCGGGGTACCTGGCGTCGTTCGGCGCGGCCGGGCTGCTGCCGGACCGGGTGGAGGCGGCGCTGCGCCGGTTCGCCGCGGAGATCCCCGGCCTGCCGTTCGCGGCGAACCTGATCCACAGCCCCAGCGAGGAGGAGTTGGAGCGCCGCGCCGTCGAGCTGTACCTGCGGCACGGCGTGCGGTGCGTCGAGGCGTCGGCGTTCATGGACCTCACCCCGCACGTGGTGCGCTACCGGCTGGCCGGCCTGAAGCGCGGCCCGCACGGCGTCGTCGCCGAGAACCGGCTGATCGCCAAGGTGTCGCGGGTCGAGGTGGCGGACCGGTTCCTGAGGCCCGCGCCGCCCGCGACCGTGTCCCGGCTCCTCGCCGACGGGTTGATTACCGCCGAGCAGGCCGAGCTGGCGGCCCACGTGCCGCTGGCCGACGACATCACCGCCGAGGCGGACTCCGGCGGGCACACGGACCGCCGCCCGCTGACCGTGCTGTTCCCGTCGATCCTGCGGCAGCGCGACCTGGTGCGCCGGGAACTGGGCTACACCGTCCGGGTCGGCGCGGCGGGCGGCATCGGCACCCCGCACGCCGCCGCGGCCGCGTTCGCGATGGGCGCGGACTACGTGGTCACCGGGTCGGTGAACCAGGCGTGCCTGGAGTCCGGCACGTCGGACGCGACGCGCAAGCTGCTCGCGTCCGCGGGCGCGGCGGACGTCGAGATGGCGCCCGCGGCGGACATGTTCGAGCTGGGTGTCGAGCTGCAGGTGCTCAAGAAGGGCACGCTGTTCCCGATGCGCGCCAAGCGCCTCTACGAGCTGTACCGCACCTACGACGGCCTGGAGGCGTTGCCGCCGGCCGAGCGGGACCGGCTGGAGCGGCAGGTCCTCCGCCGCCCCGTGGACGACGTGTGGCAGGACGTCGTGGAGTACTTCACCCGCCGCGACCCCGATCAGCTGCGCCGTGCCGCCGACGACCCGAAGCGCCGCATGGCGCTGGTGTTCCGCTGGTACCTCGGCATGGCGTCGCGCTGGGCCGTGGTCGGTGACGCCGACCGCACCGCCGACTTCCAGGTGTGGTGCGGCCCGGCGATGGGCGCGTTCAACGAGTGGGTGCGCGGCTCGTACCTGGCCGCGCCCGCGAACCGGCGCGTCGCCGACGTGGCCGGGCACCTGCTCACCGGCGCCGCGTTCACCACCCGCGTGCGGCAGCTGGCCGTCAACGGCGTGCGGCTGCCCGCCCTGTGCGGCGACTACCGGCCCGTGCCGAAGGTGGCGTCGTGACGACGACCCTCGCGCACCCCGCCGTCGAGCTGGACCGGCGGCTCGGCGACCCCCGCGACGCGGACAACCCGCACGGGTTCGCCGCCGCCGTCACCCGGGACGCCACCGCCGGCCGGCCCGACCTCGCCCCGCTCCGGGACGCCCTGGCGCTGTCGTTCGTGCCGCCCGAGCACGGCGGCACGCTGTCCACGATGGACGCCACGCTGGCGCTGGTGCGGGTGGCCGCCCGCCGCGACCTCACCGTCATGCCGCACGCGATGATGAGCATCACGGCCGCGACCTGCGTGCTCCTCGCCGGCGACGACGAGCAGCGCCGCCACGTCGTCGACCTCCTCCGCGCCGGCCACCCGATCGGGTTCGCGCTGTCCGAGCCGGACCACGGCAGCGACCTCCTCGCCAACGGCTGCCGGCTGGAGCCGGCGCCGGACGGCTGGCTCGTCACCGGCGACAAGTGGATGGTCGGCCTCGGCGAGCGGGCCAGGGCCCTGGTGCTGATCGGTCGCAGCGGCGGTCGCGGCCCGGCCGCGTTCACCGCCGCCCTGGTGGACGAGGCCGCCGTCGACAAGGCCCGAGGCCCGAACATCCCGACCGCCGGCATGCGCGGCGTCGACTTCACCCGCTTCCGGTTCGACCGGGTGCCGCTGCCCGCGGCCGCGACCCTCGGCAGACCCGGCCGCGGCATGGAGATCGCCATGAAGGCGATGCAGGTCGTGCGGGCCATGAGCACGGGCGCGAACCTCGCCGCCGCCGACACCGGCCTGCGCCTCGCCCTCGACTTCGCCGAACGGCACGTCGTCGCGGGCCGGCCCGTCGTGGAGCACGAGCGCAACCGCCGCGAGCTGGGCACGGCCGCCGCCGCGCTGCTCGCCGTGGACGTCGTCGCGACCGCGTGCGCCCGCGCCCTGCACACCAACCCGGCCGGCCAGAGCCTGTGGTCCAGCGTGGCGAAGAAGGTCGCCACGGACCTCTCCGAGGAGGTCTTCGCCCGCTGCGCGGACGTGCTCGGCACCCGCAGCCTCCTGCCGGACACCCCGTTCGACGTGATGCGCCGCGACAACGCCGTGGTGCGGCACATCGACACCGGCCCCACCGCGAACCTGCGGCTCGTCGCCATGCAGCTGTCGGGCACCGCCACGGACTCCACGCCGCCGGCCGCCGCGTTCGACCTCGACGCCGACCTGCCGCCGCTGCGGCTCGACGAGCTGGAGCTGTCCACGCGGGGCCGGGACGACGTCACCCAGTCCCTGCCCTACGTGGCGGCGGCCATCCGCACCCGCGTCACCGACCGGCGCGCCCTCGTGCTGCTGGACCGGCTGGAGACCGCGCTCGCCGCCCGCCGCCACGGCGACCCGCTGGACCGCGCCGAGCGGTTCTGCTTCCTGCACGCCGCCGCGTCCTGCGCGCACCTGTGGTGGTTCAACCGGTCCCGCGCCCTGTTCGGCGCGCCACCCGGCTCGACGGGCTGGCTCACCGCCACCCTCGCCCTGCTCCTCGACCGCGCGCACCGCGTCACCGACCGGCTGCGCGTCGAAGACGCCGACCCCGCCCTCGCCGTGGTGCGCGACCTGCACGCCACCGGACGGCTGTTCGCCGCGGCTCCGCTGCCGCTCGCCGAAGGAGGCACCCCGGCATGACCGTGCGCCGGATGACCGAGCTGACCGAGGAGCTGGAGCGCTACCTCGGCGACCCCCACGACGACGCGAACCTCATGTCGTTCAAACGGGTCCTGGAACTGGACGAGCGCGAGGAGTTCCCGTTCGAGCTGGTCGGCGAGCTGCAGCGCTGGCGGGTGCACGAGTACTGCCTGCCCGAGCGCTGGGGCGGCCGGGCGGGCGACGTCGAGGTCGGGTTCAACCTCCTGCGCCTGGTCGCCCGCCGCGACCCCACGTCCGCCACCGCGCTGATGCTCACCGACCTGGCGTTCATGCCCGCGTGGATCGCGGGCACCGAGGAGCAGCGCCGCTACTTCGTGGACGCCATCAACCGCGGCACCCGCATGGCGTGGGGCCTGTCCGAGCGGCACCACGGCAGCGACGTGCTGTCCAACGAGATGCGCGCCGAGAAGGTCGACGGCGGCTACCTGCTGACGGGGGAGAAGTACCTCATCGGCAACGCCACCATCGCCGACGTCGTCTCCGTCCACGCCCGCACCGGCGCGCGCGGCGGCCCCGGCGACTGGTCCATCTTCGCCGTGGAGAAGCGCAAGGCGCCGGCGGGCGCCATCGTGGAGCTGCCCAACGAGCGGCTGCACGGCCTGCGCGCGCTCGACATGAGCGGCATCCGCCTCGACCGGCTGTTCGTGCCCGACGAGAACCGCCTCGGCGCCGAAGGCCAAGGCCTGGAGATCGCGCTGAAGAGCGCCCAGGTCGCCCGCACCACGATCAGCAGCATGGCGCTCGGCGCCGTCGACACCGCGCTGCGCGTCACCTGCGACTTCGTCGTCGGCCGCGAGATCTTCGGCCAGAAGGTCGCCGACATCCCGTACTCGCGCCGCCAGCTCGCCGAGTGCTTCGCCGACCTCGCCCTGGCCGACGCCGTCAGCACCGGCGCCGTCCGCGGCCTCCAGGGCAACCCCGCCCAGACCAGCGTGTTCTCGTCGGTCGTCAAGTACTTCGTGCCGACCCTGCTGGAACGCACGATGGCCCAGCTGTCGGTCGTCCTCGGCGCCCGCCTGTACCTGCGGTCGCACCCGCACTACGGCATCTACCAGAAGATGCTCCGCGACGTGCTGGTCGCCATCTTCGCCGACGGCAACACCGTCGTGAACCTCAAGAACATCGCCCTGCAGCTCGACGGCATCCTGCGCGCCGCGGCCGAAACCCCCGCCGACGCGCGCGGCGAGGCCGAGCAGCGCGTCGCGACCCAGTTCGACATCGACGCCGAGCTGCCCGAGTGGAAGCCCGCCGAGCAGCTGCTGTTCAGCCGCGGCGGCGACGAGACCGTGCTCGCCCTGCCCACGTCCGTCAAGGCCCTCCGCGCGTTCGCCGACAGCCACCCCGACGCGCGCCAGCGCGACTGGTTCCACCGCGGCGCGGACGTCGCCGAACTGCTCCTCGCCGAACTCGACCGGCTGCGCGCCGAACTGGCCGACCTGAAGACGACGATGGGCCGCGACCACGCGTCGTCCGCCGAGATCTTCCGCCTGGCCGAGCGGTACAGCGCCATCCACGCCGGAGCCGCCGCCGTCCACCTCGTCGTGCACTCGGGACGGGTGCTGTCCGACCCGTTCCCCGACGGCGCGGTGCTGCTGCTGAGCCTGGAACGCGCGTGGCGCCAGGTCGACCCCACCCGGCCCGTCACCGACGCGGCCGTGGTGGACCGGGTGGTCGAGGTGCTGCTCCGCCTGCACCGCGAGCACCGCCTGTTCTCGCACTGGCAGTTCCGGCTCCAGGCCTCGGGCGAGTGAACAACATGGGAGGCAAGAAGATGACAACCGCACCGACGCGGCGGGTCGGGCTGGGGTGGGCGATCCTCGCCAGCTCCGTCCCGATGTTCGTGGTGGCGTTGAACAACTTGGTGGTGACCAACGCGCTGCCGCAGATCGCCGAGGACTTCTCGGCGGACCAGACGACCCTCCAGTGGGTCGTCAACGCCTACGTGCTGGCGTTCGCGGGCATGCTCCTCACCGCCGCCGCCCTCGGCGACCGGTACGGGCGCAGGCTGGTGTTCCTCATCGGCATCGCGGTGTTCAGCCTCGGCTCGGTGGCGTGCGCCCTGGCCGACTCCAGCGGCTCCCTCATCGCGGCGCGCGTCGTGCAGGGCGTGGGCGCGGCGGCCATCCTGCCGCTGTCGCTGACGATCCTCGCGGCGGCCGTGCCGGAGAAGATGCGCAGCGCCGCCATCGGCATCTGGAGCGGCATCAACGGCCTCGGCGTCGCCCTCGGCCCGCTGGTCGGCGGCGCCGTCACCGAGGGCCTCGACTGGACGTGGATCTTCTGGGTCAACCTGCCCGTCGGCGCGATCGCCGCACCGCTCGTGCTGTGGGCGATCAGCGAGAGCCGCGGCGCGGACCGAGGCCTCGACATCCCCGGTGTGGTCCTGGTGACCGGCCTGATCACGTCGCTGGTGTGGGGCATCGTGCGCGCCGGCGACGAAGGCTGGACGTCACCGCAGATCCTCGGCGCGTTCGGCGTCGCCCTGGTGCTGCTGGTCGCGTTCGTGCTGTGGGAGCGCAAGGCGCCCAACCCGTTGCTGCCGCTGCGGTTCTACCGCATCCCCAACTTCGTGCTCAGCAACGTCGTCTCGCTGTCCATGTACTTCGGCGTGTTCGGCTCCATCTTCTTCCTCGCCCAGTACCTCCAGGGACCGCTCGGGTTCTCGCCGCTCGAAGCCGGCGTGCGCACCCTGCCGTGGACCGCCATGCCGATGATCGTCGCCCCGCTCGCCGGGCTGATCACCGACAAGGTCGGCGGCGGGAAGCTCATGGCCCTCGGCCTCGCCCTCCAGGGCGTCGGCCTCGGCTGGATCGCCACCCTCGCCACCACCACGACCCCGTACGGCGACCTCGTGCCGCCGATGGTGATCGCCGGCATCGGCATGGGCCTCGTGTTCGCGCCGACCACCGCCGTCGTCCTCGGCTCCGTGCGGCCCAGCGAGCACGGCAAGGCGTCCGGCGCGAACAACACCGTCCGCGAGATCGGCGGCGCCCTCGGCATCGCCGTCCTCACCACGGTGTTCACCGAGTACTTCGCCGACGTCGAGATCCGGCAGCCCGCCGACGCCGCCGAGGCGTTCGTCCACGGCATGATCCCCGCCATCTGGGTCGGCGTCGTGTTCGTGGCCGCGGGCGCGCTCGCCGGCCTGTTCATCCGCAAGCGCGCCGCCGTCACGCAAGAGCCGAAGCTGGTCGAGGTGTGACATGACGACCATGTCGACCGGCCCGGCCACCACCGACGACGTCCAGTGGACGCGCTGCCCGTCGTGCGGCGCGTTCGTGTACCTGCGCCGGCTGCACCGCCACCACGAGGTGTGCCCGGACTGCTCCCACCACCTGCGGCTCGACCTCGCCCGACGGTTGGACCTGCTGCTGGACCCGGGATCGCTGGACCGGGTCGACGCGGACCTGCGGCCGGTCGACGTGCTGTCGTTCCGCGACAAGGTGCCCTACCCCGAACGGCTCGCCGGCGCGCAGCGCAAGACCGGCCGCAACGAGGCCGCGGTGTGCGGGCGGGCCACCATCGACGGTCACCCGGTCGTGGTCGCGGCGCTGGACTTCGCCTTCATGGGCGGCAGCGTCGGCGGCCTCACCGGCGAACTCGTCGCCCGCGCCGCCCGCCTCGCGCTGGACACCCGCACCCCGCTGCTGCTGATCTCCGCCTCCGGCGGCGCCCGCATGCAGGAGGGCACGATCTCGTTGATGCAGCTCGCGAAGACCAGCCAGGAGATCGGCCGGCTGCGCGAGGCGGGTGTCCTCGTCGTCAACCTCAACACCGACCCCACCTACGGCGGCGCGACCGCGTCGTTCTCCGTGCTCGGCGACGTCATCCTCGCCGAACCGGGCGCGCGCATCGGGTTCGCCGGACCCCAGGTGATCAAGCAGACCATCCGGCAGGACCTGCCGCCGTCGTTCCAGACCGCCGAGTTCCTGCGCGACAACGGGATGCTCGACCTGGTCGTGCCCCGCGAGTCGACCCGGCCGACGCTGGCCCGGCTGCTCGCCCTGCACGCGCCCGGCGACCCCGAGACCGGCGGCGACTACGTCACCGACCCGTCCGCGCTCACGCCGCGGCCCGCCGCCGAGGTGGTGCGCGCCGCGCGCGACGTCGGCCGGCCCACCACCCTCGACCACGCCGCCCGCGTGTTCGACGACTTCGTCGAGCTGCACGGCGACCGGCTCTCCGCCGACGACCCCGCCGTCGTCGGCGGGCTCGCCCGGCTCGGCGGCCGGCCCGTCGTGTTCGTCGGCCACCAGAAGGGCCACCGCACCGACGAACTCGTGCGCCGCAACTTCGGCATGCCGCAACCCTCCGGCTACCACAAGGCCCGCCGCCTCATGGACCTCGCCGACCGGCTGAGGCTCCCGCTGATCGCCCTGGTCGACACGCCCGGAGCGTTCCCCGGCGTCGAGGCCGAGCAGCGCGGCCAGGGCAACGCCATCGCCGAGTGCATCCTGCGCATGTCCCGGATGACCGTGCCGACCATCGCCGTCGTCACCGGCGAGGGCGGCAGCGGCGGCGCGCTCGCGTTCGCCGTCGGCAACCGGGTCCTGATGCTCGAACACGCCTACTACTCCGTGATCAGCCCGGAAGGCGCGTCGACCATCCTGTTCGGCGACGCCGCCTCGGCCGACCGCGCCGCCGAAGCGCTGCGCGTCACCGCGCCCGAGCTGCTGCGCCTCGGCGTGGTGGACGGAGTGGTGCCCGAACCGCCCGGCGGCGCGCACACCGACCACGACGCCGCGTCCGGAGCGCTGCGGTCCGCGTTGCTGCGCTGCCTGACCGAGCTGTCCGACCTGGACGGGGAGCGGCTGCGGGAGCAGCGGTACGACCGGTTCAGCCGGTTCGGCCACCCCGACGCCGCCGGGGCGGACGACCCCGCCGGGTCCGGCCACCCCGCCGGATCTGGCCACCCCGCCGGGTCCGGCCACCCTGCGGCCTCCGACGACCCGGACACCGGGTCCGGCCACCCCGACCACCGCGGGTTCGGCGACCCCGACCCCCGCACCCCGACCGACCGTCCCTGACCGAGAGGGCCACCGCCGTGAGCACCGACGCCGTCATCACCTACGGCACCTCGCCACAGGACCCGTTCGACCCGCCGATGTCGCTGGCCGAGCTGCGTGCCGAGGCCGAACACCTCATCCTCACCATGGGTCGCCCGGTGCGCCGGGTCCACCTGCGCGCCGGGCGCAACGAGGTCGAGGTCGACTGGGAGGCCGCCGCCGTCCCCGCCGCCCCCGCCGCCGGGACGGCCACCGCGATCGCCCCCACGCCGGCCCCACCGGCCCCGACACCCCCGTCCGGGCTGACCGTGAGGTCGCCGCTCGTCGGCACGTTCTACGCCGCACCCAACCCCGGCGCGGCCCCGTTCGTGGCCGTCGGCGACGTCGTCGCGGCCGGCGACCAGCTCGCCATCGTCGAGGCGATGAAGCTCCTCAACCCCATCACCGCCGACCGGGCCGGCCGCATCACCGCCGTGCTCGCCGGCGACGGCGACATGGTCGAGTTCGACCAGCCGCTCTTCGAGTTCGAGCCGGTGGACTGATGTTCCGCAAGGTCCTCGTCGCCAACCGGGGCGAGATCGCGGTCCGCATCATCCGGACCTGCCGGGAACTGGGCATCGCCACCGTCGCGGTGCACTCCACGGCCGACGCCGACGCCCTCCACGTGGCGCTCGCCGACGAGGCGGTGCACATCGGGCCCGCCCCCGCCAAGCAGAGCTACCTGCACATACCCAACATCGTCGGCGCGGCGGTCAAGACCGGTGCGGACGCCGTCCACCCCGGCTACGGGTTCCTGTCCGAGGACCCGTACTTCGCCGAGATCTGCGCGGCGCACGGCATCACGTTCGTCGGGCCGCCGCCCGACGTCATGGAAGCGCTGGGCGACAAGTCCACCGCCCGTCAGCTGATGCAGAAGGCCGGGCTGCCGCTCCTGCCCGGCACCATCACGCCCCTGACGTCCGCGGACGAGGCGCTGGCCGTGGCCGACGACATCGGCTACCCGGTCGTCCTCAAGGCCTCCGCGGGCGGCGGCGGGCGCGGCATCACCGTCGTGCGGCGGCGCGAGGACATGCCGCACGCCTACCGCACCACCCGCGCCGACGCGCAGGCCCTGTTCTCCGACCCGTCGGTCTACCTGGAGCGCTACCTCCAGCCCGCCCGGCACATCGAGGTGCAGATCCTGTGCGACTCCCACGGCAACGCCGTCCACCTCGGCGAACGCGACTGCTCCGTGCAGCGCCGCAACCAGAAGCTCATCGAGGAGTCGCCGTCCACCGCCGTGGACGACGACCTCCGCGAGCGGATCGGCGCGGCGGCCGTGGAGGGCGCCAAGGCCGTCGGCTACCGCGGCGCGGGCACCATGGAGTTCCTCCTCGACGAGGACCGGAACTTCTGGTTCATGGAGTGCAACGCCCGCATCCAGGTCGAGCACCCCGTGACCGAGATGGTGACGTCGGTCGACCTCGTCGCCGAACAGCTGCGGGTCGCCGCCGGCGAGCCCCTGTCGTTCGACCAGGCGTCCGTGCGGCTGCGCGGGCACGCCGTGGAGTGCCGCATCAACGCCGAGGACCCCGACCGGGCGTTCGCGCCGACACCCGGCAGGGTGGAGCACCTGCTGCCACCCGGCGGCCCCGGCGTGCGGGTCGACTCGCACGTCGTGCCCGGCGGCTCCATCCCGCCCTACTACGACTCGCTCATCGCGAAGCTCGTGGTGTGGGGCGAGGACCGCGACGCGGCGTTGGCCCGGATGCGCCGCGCGCTCGCCGAGTACCGCATCTCCGGACCCGGTCTCAGCACCACCGTCGACTTCCACCGCGGGGTGCTCGACCACCCGGAATTCCGACTCGGCGGGGTCACCACCGACTTCCTCGCTCGGATGTCGGGATGACGTGCCGGTCGATACTTCCACTACCAGGGAGTAAGCCCCAGTATCGTGTAAGGTACGACGGCATTGCCGACGGTTGGGAATGCGGGGAGGACGGGGACTCCACTCTCCCGGCCTGACTGGGGAGGGCGGCCTGGCTGAGATGGACGACACTCAGGTCCCGGCGGACGACGAATTAGTGGCGCGATTGCGCGACTTCCTGGGCCAGGCCCCGGACACCTTCGACGACGTGGCCGTCAAGGTCGTCCGGGATCGCCTGGCCAACTCTCCGGAACCCGTGGCGGACGAGCGCGGCAGTGGCGACTCATCACGTTGAATCGGCAACAATGAGCGGCGCAATCGAGGGCAAGAAAAAACCGCAGCGGGGAAAGTCCGCCACGGTGGGCAATCCACAACGGTGGGGAATTGCCCCGGTTGTCAGGAATCCTCGTCCAGCAGTTCCCGCAGGCGGTTCAGTATGCGTCGCCGGGTGGGTCCGATCGAACCGCGCGGCACACCCAGCGCGCTGCTGATCTCGTCGTAGCTCGGCGGTGGGTCCTGGATCAGCAGGCCGAGCAGGGCTTGGTGCTCGGGTGGCAGTTGGCGGATCGCGGTGAACACCCGCGTGCGCTCCGCCGCGGCCAGCAACCCGTCCTCGGGTTTCGCGCCGTCCGCCACGTCCGGGGTGATCGGATCACCCACCGGCACGTGCTTCGCCGACTTCATCAGGTGTCGCAACGCCTCCCGTCGCGCCGCCGTCACGATCCACGCGCTCACTCGATCCGGCTCCCGGAGGGAACCGATGTGCTCCACCACCCGCAGCCACGTCAGCTGGGAGACGTCCTCGCAGTCCGCCGTGGACAGCCCGAACGACCGGGCGACCGTCCACACCAGCGGGTTGAACAGACGGATGAGCTCCTGCCACGCTTGGGGGTCACCGGTGCGGCAGCACGCCACGAGTGAGGCGGCGTCGGTTTTGGCCGTCGGGTGCAACAGCACGGCACAGGAGCCCAGATCGGGCCCTAACTCGTAGGGGCTCGCAGAACTGGACAAGACCACCTCCGCTACCTCTGAATTTGGCCGAAACCCTAGCAGCCCCCTATTGCAGAAGCTACATACAGTCCGTCTTGTTACAGTGTGTCGCAGTTCGGTCCTCCGAACCGTGGATGCGATACTCATTCACATTCGAGCGGTCGGAGTCGGGCCGGGAAGGGTGGAACGGTGGTCGGTGGCGATGCGGCGACCGGTCGGGTGCCGTGGCGGGAGCGCGTGCGGCTGACGGCGACGAAGGACATCGTGCTCGCGGCACGTCGGCGCGTGGCGGTCGACGGCGTCGAGGGCCTCACGATCCGCGCCGTCTCGCGGGATCTCGGCATGAGCTCCCCGGCCCTGTACCGCTACTTCCGCAGCGTCGACGACCTCACCGACGCCATCGTCCTCGACGTCCTGGACGAGATGACCGCCCTCCTCAACGGAGTCGTCGCGGCCACCGCCCACGAGGACCCGGCGCGTCAGATCGTGCTCGCCAGCCGTGCGCTCCGCCGCTGGGCGCTGGACCACGCGTTCGAGTTCCAGCTCACCATGGTCACCCCGCCCACCGCCGAAGCGGGCAAACCCCGTCTCAGCGACGCCCGCTACCGGTTCGGCAAGGTCTTCGCCGGACTCTTCGCGGCCTTCCTCGCCTCCCGCGGCGAACCGCTGCCCGAGGACTCCGCGGCCCTGCTGCCGGAGACGGTCGCCGAGTTCCGCCGCCGCATCGAACTCCCCGTGCCGGACTCGACCATCGCCCTCTTCCTCCGCTGCTGGGTGCGCCTCTACGGCGTCATCTGCATGGAGGTCATGGGCCAGCTCAGGTTCCTGGGCGACCACGCGGGCGAGCTGTTCGAGGCGGAACTCCGTTCCCTGGCCGACATGCTCGGCATGCCCGAGCACGTCCTGGCCCCGCGCTGACGGGCCCGCGGGGCCGTCAGCCGTCAGCCGTCGGTCGTGTCGATGGTGATCACGCAACCGTGGTGGTCGACGTGGGGGACGTCGGAGTCGTCGAACCAGTGGCCGCCGTCGCCGAGGTAGCGGAACCGGTGCGTGCCGGGCGGGAGGATCACGGTCACCGTGCGGGTGCCGTCCCGGCGCGGGACCAGTTCGTGGACGCCGGGCGTCCAGTCGTTGAACGTGCCGACGACGCTCACCGGTCCGCGCGGCTGGTCGAGCGGCAGTGAGAAGGTCACCCGGCGCTTCGGGCCGAAGAGGCGAGTGCTGCGGAGCATCGTTCTCCCTACGCGAGTCGATCGGGCCTTCCGGCACCCTAGCGCCCGCACTCGCGAGGAGGTTCCAAGTGGACGGTCACGCGTCTCGGTGACACAGGCACGGCGACGTTCCCGCGACGTCGGCCGAAAATCCCTCGTGCCAGGCGTGAGAGCCGTCGGACACCACCTGATCGGACACCCGGCGCCGGCCGGCGTTCGAACAGGCGGTCAACGTGTGGGTGCGGAACCCCCGTGTGTCCGATGGGTACCACTCAGGGACGGTCGCCGTTCCGTCTGGCGGCAACGCCGACCGGCGGCTGAGCGCGGTGGGGGGATGGCCGGGATCACAAAGGTGCACGACCTGCAAAGTTGCAGAAGGTGCACGTTTTTCCCTACCCTGATCGAGTGACCGTGCAGGCGGCTGAAGGGCTGCGTGACCGCAAGAAGCGGCGGACTCGGGCGGCGTTGAGCCGTGCCGCCGTGCGCCTGGTCGCGGAGCGCGGGCTCGACCAGGTGACGGTCGAGGACATCAGTGCCGCCGCCGACGTCTCGCCTCGAACGTTCTTCAACTACTTCGCCGGCAAGGAGGACTCCGTCCTCTGCCCCGATCCCGACGCCGGCCCGCGCATCCGCGCCCGCGTCCTCGCCCAACCGGCCGATCTGCTGGCCGCGGCGGCCGTGCGGGAGGCGTTGGTGGCGGAGGTCGCCGCCGAACTGGCCGACGACCGCGAGTTGTGGGTCCAGCGGATGCGGGTGGTGCAGCAGCACCCGGTGCTGCTGGCCAAGGTGTTCTCCGGCGGTGAGGCCGTGGAACGGGACCTGGTGGCCGGGATCGCCGAACGGGTCGGGCTGCCCGCCGACCACCTCTACCCGCTGCTGCTCGGCGCCGCGGCCGGGGCGGCGTTCCGGGTCGCGGTCGTCCGGTGGGCCGGCACGGAGGCCCCGCTGCCCGAGTTGCTGATCGAAGCCCTCGACCTGATCGCGCAAGGGCTGGCACAGCCCCAGCCAGAGGTAGGGGTACGGCGGGGCTAGGCGGGGGAGTGGCCGCTGACCCAGGCCGTCCCGAAGGCGACGGCGAAGGCGCTCGCCTGCGACGTCCACGAAAGTCTTGACGCAGAACGACACCACTGGGGGAGAGATGTCCACCGAAACCGGCACGACCTCGCGCCGGGACGTGATCCAGGCGATGTCCGGCCTGATGCTGGGCATGTTCATGTCCATCCTGGCCTCGACCATCGTGTCGAACGCCCTGCCGCGCATCATCGCCGACCTGCACGGCTCGCAGTCCGTCTACACGTGGGTCGTCACCACGGAACTCCTCGCCATGACGGCGACGGTGCCGCTGTGGGGCAAGCTCGCCGACCTCTACAGCCGCAAGCTCCTCATCCAGCTGTCCCTCGGCCTCTTCGTCGTCGGCTCCCTCATCGCCGGCTTCTCGCCGAACGTCGAGGTGCTCATCGCCAGCCGCGTCGTCCAGGGCCTCGGCGCGGGCGGCATGACGGCGCTCGCCACGATCGTGATGGCAGCGATGATCCCGCCGCGCGAGATGGGCCGGTACGCCGGCATCTTCGGCGCCGTCTTCGGCGTCGGCACGGTCGCCGGCCCGCTGATCGGCGGTCTCATGGTGGACACGTCGTGGCTCGGCTGGCGGTGGTGCTTCTTCATCGGCGTGCCGTTCACGCTCGCCGCGATCCTCCTGCTCCAGCGCACGCTGAACCTGCCGGTGGTGCGCAAGGAGGTCAAGATCGACTACCTGGGCGCGGCGCTGATCGTGGGCGGCGTGTCGACGCTGCTGGTCTGGTCGACGCTGGCCGGAAACCAGTTCGCGTGGGCGTCCGGCTGGACGGCGCTGCTCGTCACGGTCGGCGTGGTGCTGCTGGGCCTGGCCGTCTGGGTGGAGTCGCGGGCGGCCGACCCGATCGTGCCGCTGACGATCTTCGCCAACCGCACGGTCGCGTGGACGACGCTGGCCAGCGCCCTGGTGGGCGTGGCGATGTTCGGCGGCACGGTCTTCCTGTCCCAGTACTTCCAGATCGGACTGGGCAAGACGCCGACGCAGGCGGGCCTGATGAGCCTGCCGCTGATCTTCGGCCTGCTGGTGTCGTCCACGGTGGCCGGTCAGCTGATCACCAAGTGGGGCAGGTGGAAGGCGTTCCTGGTCGCCGGCGCCGCGATCATGGTCGGCGGGATGCTGCTGCTCGCCACGATCGACGCTAACACGAGCGTGTTCACGGTGAGCGTGCACATGGCGGTGCTCGGCATCGGCGTCGGCATGATGATGCAGAACCTCGTCCTGGCCGCGCAGAACGACGTGCCGGCCCGCGACCTCGGCGCCACCACGTCCACGCTCACGTTCTTCCGCAGCCTCGGCGGTGCGATCGGCGTGAGCGCGTTGGGCGCGGTGCTCGCCAACCGGGTCACGGCCCTGAGCGAGGAGAAGTTCGGCCCGGCCCTGGGCGGCGCCGCGGGCACGGTGCCGGACCTGGCGCTGCTGCCCGAGCCGATGCGCGTGATCGTGCGCGACATCTACGCCACGGCGACCGCCGAGCTGTTCCTGATCGGAGCGCCGATCGCGGTGCTGGCGCTGCTGGCGGTGCTGTTCATCAAGGAGAAGCCGCTCAAGACGCTCAGCGGTGACGAGCGCCTGGCCGCCGAGCTGGCCGACGCCCACTAGGCGATCACGGCGGGACACGTGTCGCGCCTGCCCCGGACGACCGCGGGCGGGTGCGACACTTTCGCGCGTGTCGGGACTGCGTGAACGCAAGAAGCTGGCCACTCGGACGGCGCTGGCCGATGCCGCCCTGAGGCTGTGCGTGGCGCACGGCCTCGACGGGGTGACCGTCGAGCAGGTCGCGCACGAGGCGGGCGTGTCGCTGCGCACGTTCTTCAACTACTTCTCGTCCAAAGAGGAAGCCGTGGTGGCGGGCGACGTCGCCACCGCCGCCGCGTTCGTCCGCGCCTTCGCCGAACGGCCGGGGTCCGAGCCGGTGCTGTCAGCCCTGCACCACGCGCTGGTCGAGGTCGTCCCCGAGCGGATCGACCCGGAACGGGTGGCGCAGCTGCGGGCGTTGCGCGGCAACCCGTCACTCCTGCCGCACCAGGTGGCCGCGTTCGCCGCGCAGGAACGGGAGCTGGCCGCCGCAGTGGCCGCACGGGTGGGCGTCGACCCCGCCGCCGACCTCTACCCGGTGATGTTCGCCGCCACGGTCATGGCCACCCTGCGGGTGGTCGTCGGCTGGTGGCTCGACACCCCCGACCGGCCCGAGCTGTCCGACCTCATCGGCGTCATGATCGACCGCCTCGGCGCCGGGTTCGCCGCGGTCGAACCGGCCGCCCGCTGACCCCCGGCCGGGCCGGCCGCCGACCCGCGATCACCACGCCTCCACCACCACCTCGGCCAACGGCGCGCGCGAGCCGGTCAATGGCCCCCGCAGCACTCGTGCGGGCTCTCCGCCTCGGCCGGCCGCAGCACGCCGCCCACGGCGGGCTCCACGTACAGCACCAGCTCGCCGTCACGGCACACCGGGCGCAGGAACCCGAGCGTCTCCACCGGGTCGGCCGGCGACACCGGCACACCGATCCCCACGACCCGGTCGATCGCCGACTCCGCCACGACGTGCGCGACGGGGTGGGTGCCGGTGAGCGCGGCCTGGCCGGGGAACCGCACGCAACGCCCGTCGGCGCGGTCACGGGCCGCGCGCGCCGCCCGTGCGGCGGCCGAGTCGGGGGAGTCGGGGGAGTCGGGGGAGTCGCCGAGCACGACCACCGGACCGTCCAGTGCGCCCGACAGACGGGCCACGTCCACGTCACCCGGCACGTGCGCGGACAGCGTGGTGACGGACACCGGGCCCACCCGGTCGACGTGCGTGCACACGAAGTCCGCCACCACTCCGTCGCCGTCGAGCGCCGCCAGCAGCACGGCGTCCACGTGCGCCGCGCCGTGCTCGCCGGGCAGGGCGGGCACGGCGCCGAGCCACACCATCAGATGACGTCCACGAACACCGGGTTCGCGTAGAACCACAGGTCCGACCACGGGTCGGCGTCGCCGATCACGTCCATCACCGGGTTGCCGTCCGACGTCAGCCGGTTGCCGTCCGACCCGCGCAACCGCAGGTAGAACGCGCCCTCGACGCGGCGGAACGTGTGCGTGAACCTCACCGTGCCGCGGGCGCCGCGGGCCACCTCGAACGACTGCACCACCTTCGTCGCGGGCGCGGTGAACGCGTCGCGGTCGGCCGCCGGACCGGTGACGGGGCCGGCGATCAGGTCCACCTTGGCCAGTCGCGGCACGACACCGGCGAAGTTCGGGCCGCGCGCCAGGTCGACCTCGATCACCACCTCGACGTCGTGACCACGCCGGACGAACGTGCGGCCGCCGATGGTGACGCCGCGCTCGTCGCCCTCGCCGAGCGACCGCACCCGCAGGTTCAGCCCGTCGACGATCCGGCCGTGCACCGCGACGACCTTGCCGCCCTGCATGCCCCGCATGACGTCCACGTAGGACTTGGAGTCCGCGCCGACCAGCGTGGAGCTGTAGAAGCCGGGCCAGTAGTCGCCGTACACCTGCGGCGTGCCGGTGTCGACGGGCGCGCCGCGGCTGCCGGTGGCGTTGTGGTCGCCGGTGCCCTGCTTGTGCGTGTCCTGGTGCACCTGGTGCGCGTCGGACGTCGCGGTGACCCACCAGGGCCGGCCCTCGGCGAGCAGCGAGTCCCACAGACCGCCGACCTTGGCGGTCATCCAGTCGAACCCGCCGTAGGTGCGGTACGGGTTCTCCGTCGCGGTCGGCGCGAAGCCGGGGAAGCTGTCCTGGTTGGGCGAGCCGTCGTAGTAGCCGCGCGCGCCGCCGCGACCGCCGTCCGACGTCCGGATGCCCGCCGCCTGGTGGCCGGGCGCGCCCTCCATGCCCACCGCGACGTCGGGCGCCGCGTCCCGCCAGCCGCGGAACTCGTGGGGGCTGTCCACGCCGCGCCGCGCGGGGTGGTTGGCGAACATGAGCGCGATCTCGGTGCGGCCGGACAGCACCTGGGCTTCGAGGAACCGCAGGGCCGCCAACGCGTACGGCTCGCCGTCCGCCGACGTCGACCGCGTGATCAGCCCCTTGCCGCCCTGCGCGACCGGGGTGGACAGGACACCGCCGTCGTACGCCGCCTCGAACGCCCGCAGGGTGTCCACAGTGGACCGACCCGGCGGCAGGAACACGGTGGCGTGCTCGGCGCCCGGGATGTTCCACTCCAACCCCTGGTACACCAGCACGTCCCGGTGCGCCCGGTGGGCCTGCTCGATGTCCGGCGCGACCTGGCCGACGGAGAACTTCTCGTGCGCCACGCCGCCGTGGTCGGTGATGACGACCCAGTCGAGCCCGTGCTCCCGCGCCTTCGCGACCTGCTGCGCCACCTCGTACTGGCCGTCGGACGAGTACTTGGTGTGGATGTGGTGGTCGCCCGCGTACCACCGGTCGCGGCCGCGCCACGGGTTCACCGGGGTGGCCGGGCGGTCGTCGTGCGCGTGGGCGGGCGCCGCGCCGAGGGTCGTGGCGACACCGGCCGCGCCCAGCCCGGCCAGGAACCGGCGTCGCGCCACGGACAGCGGGCGGTCGTCCTCCCCGTCGCGCCAGCTGCCCTCCACCGCCTCGTGGTGGTGCTCGTGGGTGTGGTCGTGGTGGTGGTGCGACATGCGGTGACTCCGATCCTGACCCGAACGGCGGCGGCCGGTGCGAAGTATCGTTTTGCGCCCCGTGCGCCGGGTGGTCCGCGGGGCCGAACTCCCGGTGAACACTTCGGCGCGTGACCGGGATTTCCCGGTCCTCACCCGTCTGGGCGTGACCGGAGCCTCCACGCCGTTCACCGAGGTGATGAACCTCAACCGGGCCTCAACCGCGCCCCCGCCCGTGCCCCCAGCCGGGCGCGAGCACACTGGGACCGTGGACGGCAAGCGCAGGCGCGGCGAGCTGAGGATCTACCTCGGCGCGGCGCCCGGTGTGGGCAAGACGTACGCGATGCTCGCCGAGGCGCACCGACGCCGGGAACGCGGCACCGACGTCGTCGTGGGCCTGGTCGAGACGCACGGCCGGGAGCGGACCGCGGCCCTGCTCGAAGGCCTGGACCAGCTCCCGCGCCGCCCGCGGCCCCAGCACCCCGGCGGCGAGGTGGACCTGGACGCGCTCCTCGCCCGCGCGCCCGAGGTCGCCGTGGTGGACGAGCTGGCGCACACCAACGCGCCCGGCTCCCGCAACGCCAAGCGCTGGCAGGACGTCGAGGAACTGCTCGACGCGGGCATCGACGTGCTGTCCACCGTCAACGTCCAGCACCTCGAATCCCTCAACGACGTGGTCGAGCGGATCACCGGCGTGGCGCAGCGCGAGACCGTGCCCGACGCGGTGGTGCGGCGCGCCGAGCAGGTCGAGCTGGTCGACCTCACGCCCGAGGCGCTGCGCCGCCGCCTCGCGCACGGCAACGTCTACGCGGCGCACAAGATCGACGCGGCGCTGGGCAACTACTTCCGGCTCGGCAACCTCACCGCGTTGCGCGAACTGGCCCTCCTGTGGGTGGCCGACCAGGTCGACGTCGCCCTGCAGCGGTACCGCTCCGAGCAGCGCATCACCGACACGTGGGAGACCAGGGAACGGGTCGTCGTCGCCATCAGCGGCGGATCGGAGAGCGAGACGCTGATCCGCCGCGCCCGGCGCATCGCGGCCCGCGCGGGCGCGGAGCTGATGGTCGTGCACATCATGCGCGGCGACGGGCTCGTCGGCGCGTCGCCGCAGCTCGTGGCCGGGTTCCGGCGGGTGACCGAGGACGTGGGCGCGACGTTCCACACCGTCGTCGGCGACGACGTGCCGACCGCGCTGCTCGACTTCGCCCGCGGCGTCAACGCCACCCAGCTCGTGCTGGGCACGTCCCGCCGCTCGCGGCTGGCGCGCGTGTTCGACGAGGGCATCGGCGCGTCGGTCATCCAGGCGTCCGGGCCGATCGACGTGCACATGGTCACCCACGACGAGGCTCGGCGCGGCCGGCGGTGGCGCCGGGGCGGCTCCGCGCCGGCCCGGTCCCGCAAGCTGCTCGGCTGGGCGCTGGCCGTGCTGCTGCCCGCCGTCGTCACCGCCGTGGGCGTCGCGTGGCAGGACGAGTTGACGTTCTCCACGGACCTGGTGGGGTTCTTCCTGGCGACGGTGGTGGTCGCGCTGGTCGGCGGACCCGGCCCGGCGCTGTGCGCGGCGTTCGTCGGCGCGGGGCTGCTGAACTTCTTCTTCACCCCGCCGTACCACAGCCTCGCCGTCGCCACCCCGGAGAACCTGATCACGCTGGCCGCCATGCTGCTGGTCGCGGCGTTGGTCGCGCTCGTGGTCGACCGGGCGGCCCGGCTCGCCGCCCAGGGCGCCCGCGCCCGCACCGAGGCCGCGCTGCTCGCCTCCTACGCGCGCACCGTGCTGACCAGCCCGTTCCCGCTGGTCCGGCTGCTGGAGAAGGTGCGCGAGAACTTCGCCCTGGAGTCGGTGGCGCTGCTGGAGCGGCGGGACGGCGAGTGGGAGCGGGTGGCGTGCGTGGGCCCGCGGCCGTGCGCGGAACCGGACGAGGCCGATGTGGACGTGCCGGTGACGGCGGACGTGCACCTGGCGTTGCGCGGCCGCACCCTGCCCGCCGGCGACCAGCGCGCGTTGGAGGCGGCGGCCGGGCAGGCGCTGATGGCGTTGCGGCAGCAGCGGATGGCCGCCGAGACGGCCGAGGCGCAGCGGCGCGCGGAGACCACGGAGCTGCGCACCGCGTTGCTGTCCGCCGTGGGCCACGACCTGCGCACGCCGCTGACGTCCATCAAGGCCGCGATCGGCAGCCTGCGCGACACCGACCTGCCGCTGTCCGAAGAGGACACCGCGGAGCTGCTGGAGACCGTCGAGGTGTCGGCGGACCGGCTGACCGGGCTGATCGACAACCTGCTCGACTCGTCCCGGCTGGCCACCGGCGCCGTCGCGCCGAGACTGCGCGCGGTGACGTACGACGAGGTGGTGGCGCGCGCCCTGGCCGGCATCGACGACCGCGACACCGTGTCCGTGGACGTCGCCGAGCACCTCCCGCCCGTCCTCGCCGACCTCGGCCTGCTGGAACGGGTGGTCGCGAACGTGGTCGACAACGCCCTGCGGCACGGCAGGCTCACCCCGCGCCGACTGGTCGACGTGGACGGTGACGGCCGGATCGAGCTGGACGAACCCGAGATCGCGGTGCGCGCCAGCGCCTACCGGGACCGGGTGGAACTGCGCGTCGTGGACCACGGGCAGGGCTTGCCGAAGAACACGGCGGACGCGGTGTTCGCGCCGTTCCAACGCCTCGGCGACCGTGACGCCACCCCCGGCGTCGGCCTCGGGCTGAGCGTCGCCAAGGGTTTCGTGGACGCCATGGGCGGCGCCATCACGGCGGAGGACACCCCCGGCGGCGGGCTGACGATCGTCATCTCCCTGCCGACCGCCGAGACGGCGCCCGCGTGACCGGGCCGCCGGTTCCGGGGTGGCGGCTGCCGTCAGCCCACCCGCTCAGCCCATCCGCTCAGCCCACCTGATGCGGCCCCAGGAGCGTCCACTTCACGGCCTTGACCGTGCCGTCGGCCGTGGTGCTCTCGCCGACGATCGTGCCGCGCTCGTTCAGCGCCACGGGACGGGTGTGCGTGCCGCCCAGCGAGCTCAGGTACTCGACCACCCCGGCCCGCCACAGGAACGCGCGGGGCGAGCCGGCCGACGACGTCCAGCCGATCACGTCGCCCCGGTCGTTCACCGCGACCGCCTCGGACGGCCCCGGCACGCCCAGGTCGACGGGCTTCCCGCCGAGCGGCCACAGCGTCGCCCGGCGGACCCCGTTGGCGTCCGTCGTCCAGCCCACCACGTCACCGCGCTCGTTGAGCGCCTGCGGGCTGTTCGCCACCCCGCCGGCCGGCGCGAGCACCACCACCTGGCCGTCCGCCCACATCAGCGCCTGGCCCTGCCGGTTGCCGACGACCACGCCGGCCTCGTTGACCGCCGTCACCGAGTACGGGCCGGTGCCGGGCGCGTCGGCCAGCCGCGAGCACGTCGTGCCCGCGCAGCGGAACGCGTGCGCGTCCGTGCCGAACATCGGGGCCTTCGAGCCGACGATGACGCCCGCGTCGTTGATCGCGCTCAGCGACAGGTGCGCCCCGGACACCGGCAGCGAGGTGTGCCTGCCGTCGCGCCACACCGCCGCGCGTTCCTGGTGGTAGCCCGACGGGGAGGTGGAGTACGTCATCGGCACCACGCCGTCGCGGTTGATCCCGTTCGCCACGACGTAGCCGGAGCCGCTCGGCGTGAGGTCGGTGACCTTGCCCTGGTCCCAGATCCGGGGGCGCTGGACGTAGGTGCCGCTGCCGCCCAGGTACTCCTGGATGAGCACCCGGCCCGCCTGGTTCAGGCTCCTCGGCGTGCCGCCGCCCAGGTCCTCGGCCGGGAGGCCGGGCGCCCAGCGCACGGCGCGCGACGGGCCGTTGCCCGAGGCGGTGCCCACGACGTGGCCGAGGTCGTTGACCGCCACCGCGCGGTGGCTGGGGTGACCGGGCAGGCCGGGCAGCTCCGTGATGAAAGCCGCCGCCCGCGCGCCGGGCGCGCTCACCAGCGGCAAGGCCACGGCCAGCGCGAGGACGCCGGCCGTCATGCGTAACTTGGGCATGGTCGCTCCAGTGCGAGACGTCCGCTGAATCGATTTCGACGTTAGTCGCGCGCGGGCGGGTCTGCTTCGGCCGGACAGCGGAATCAGGGGGAACGGTGACGGCACACGAGGGTTCGGCGCGGGACGTTCTGGCAAAGCTCGGCGAGGGCGCCGAGGTGGTCCGGCTGACGGGCGGCGTGGTCAACACGGTGTGGCTGGTCCGCGGTCCGGAGCGCGAGGTCGTGGTAAAGACGACCGAGGACGCGCCGCCGTCCCTTTTCGAGGTCGAAGCCGAGGGCTTGGGCGTGCTCCGGCGGCACGGCCTGACCACGCCGGAGGTGCTGGGCGTCGGCGCGGACTGGCTGCTGCTGGAGGCGATGACGCCGCGGCCGCCGGAGTCCGACGCGTTCTGGGAGGCCGCCGGCCGCGCGGTCGCCGCGCTGCACGACGTGCGCGGCGACCGGTTCGGCTGGGACGACGACGGGTGGCTCGGCGTGCTGCCCCAGCACAACGCCTGGCACGACGACGGGCACGAGTTCTTCGTCGAGCAGCGACTCCTGCGCTACCTGCGGGAGCCGAAGGCGGACGCCGTGCTGACCGCCGAGGACCGGGACGCGCTGGAACGGCTCTGCGCGCGGCTGCCGGAGATCGTGCCCGCCGCGCCGCCCTCGCTCACCCACGGCGACCTGTGGCACAACAACGTCGTCGCGACCGCGGCCGGCGAGCCCGCGTTCATCGACCCGGCGGTGTCGTGGACGTGGCCCGACGTCGACCTCAGCATGATGTTCTGCGGCGCCGACTCGCCCGCGCGGTTCTTCGACGCCTACCACGAGGTCCGGCCCCTCGACCGCGACTGGCGCGACCGGATGCCCGTGGTGTTCCTCCGGGAAATCCTCAGCACTGTGGCGCACGAAGGCGACCGGTGGGGTGCGCTCGTTTACCTCCGCGACGTGCTCAAGCCATTTCGGCGCAGTGTGGTTGTCGATTCCACCAACGAGGCGCAGGTCGGCACGATCGAGTGATTGCCGAGGCCCTGCCCGGTCGCAATCATGTACCGCATGACGCACCGGGAAATCCGGATCACTCTTCCGCCCGGCTTGCCGAATGATCGTTACACCGGCGTGAAGGACGCCGTGTCGAGCTTATTGGGACTGTGGGACATCCCGGTTTCCTGCCTGGAGTCGTTCGACACCGACTCCGGGCCACCGGCGGCTCCCTCCCACCCCGCTCCGATCGACCCGACCTCCGCCGACACCGCTCCCGCCAACGCCGCTCCCGCCGACTCCACCAACGCCGCTCCCGCCGACTCCGGCACCGACCGCGCCGACGCCGCCGACCGCACCGACGTCACCCAGGCCGACCCTCCGCCCGCCGACCCGGCCTGACCGGCGAGCCCCGCCATGACGAGCCCCCCACGACACGCCCCGCCACGACACGCGCCACCGCAGGCAGGCGTCCGAGGCGGTGGCGCTTTCGCGCTGATCACCGCACCCCGGGCCGACCTCCGATCACCGGCTGGGCTGGTCCAGCGGGTTGGCCGACACCCGGTCCGCCCAGCCGTCCCGCATCAGCCCGGCGGCGGCGCAGTGCGGCTTGCGCTCGGCCTGGTCCTTGGCCTGCACGAGGAACGCGTCGGCGAACCCGAGCCGCGGGAACCGCTCCACGACGTCCGCCACGAACCGCTCGGAGAACCGCTCCAGCCCGCGTCCCGACACGTCCGCGCCGACCGCGACCTGCAACAGGTGGCTCTCCGGGTCGTCGTCGGCGGACACGTCGTCGCCCAGGTGCGCCACGATGACCTCCGCCAACCGCGCCCTCCGCTCCGGCCCCCACCCCGCGCCGGCCGCGAACACCCACGCGACGTGCGCACTCGCCTCCTCGAACTGCAGGGTGTGGCTGTCGAACGGCGCGGTGAGCCCGAGGTCGTGCAGCAGCGTCGCGACGTACAGCAGCTCGCCGTCGTGCGCGATGTCGACGTCGGCCGCGTACGCGGTGGCCCACGAGTAGGAGCGCAACGAGTGGTTCAGCAGCCACGGCTGGGTGTACCGGTGGCACACCTCCAGCGCCGCGGCGGACGCCTTGGAGTCGGGCGGGGTGAAGAGGTCCACGACGCCAGCCTAGGTGGCCGACCGCCCGAGCCGGGGCCACGACGCCCGCGACACGACCGCCGTGGCCCGATCGGCGGGATTCGACCGGCAGACACCGACCGCCAAGGCCCCGACCGCCAGGGCCCCGACCGCCAGGGCCCCGACCGCCAGGACACCGCCGCCAAGGTTCCGACCGCCAGGACGCCGACCGCCTACGCCCCAACCCCTAGGACACGACGCCGTCCGCGACCAGACCGGCCCAGATCGCCTCGCCGACGACGGTCAGCGCCGACTGCGGTCGGATCATCACGGTGAACGTGCCGATCCGGCCGTCGTCGTCCAGCTCGATCAGGTCGATGCCCTCGACCTGCTTGCCGCCGACCACCGTCCGGAAGTGCAGGACGTGGCCGTTCGGCCCGTCGTACTGGCCGACGTACCGGAAGTCCTCGAACGTGCGCTGCAGCACCCCGAACAGGGCGCGCACCACGTCGATTCCCTCGAACGGCTGAAACTTCACCGGGCTGTGCAACGTGATGTCGTCCGCGAAGAACGCCGTGGCGCCGACGATGTCGCCCGCCTCTACCGCCGCCTTGAACTCCAGTGCCGCGTTCACGTGGTGCCTCCTCGGGCTGGTCGGATCAGATGGTGGCCGCGAGCCGCGTGCCCTGGTCGATGGCGCGCTTGGCGTCCAACTCGGCGGCGACGTCCGCGCCGCCGATGACGTGCGTGACGACACCGCGCCCGGCGAGCGCGTCGGCGAGGTCCCGCACCGACTCCTGGCCCGCGCACACGACCACCGTGTCGACCTCGATCACGCGCGGCCGCTCGCGGTCCGGGCCGAACGTGACGTGCACGCCCGCGTCGTCGATCCGCTCGTAGTTCACGCCGGTCAGCTGCTCGACCCCCTTGGCGGCCAGCGCCGCCCGGTGCACCCAGCCGGTGGTCTTGCCCAGGCCCTTGCCGATCCGGGACGCCTTGCGCTGCAACAGGTACACCTGCCGCGCGGCCTTCGCGGGCTTCGGCGCGGTGACGCCGCCGCGCACGTCCGCCGGGTCGGCGACACCCCACTCGGCCCGCCACTCGTCCACGTCGAGGGCGGGGGAGGAAGCGTGGGTGAGGAACTCGGTCACGTCCACCCCGATCCCGCCCGCGCCGATCACCGCGACCCGCTCGCCGACCGGGGCGCCGTGCCGCACCACGTCCACGTACGACAGCGCGCGCTCCACACCGGGGATCGCGGGCACCCGCGGCGCGACACCGGTCGCGATCACGACCTCGTCGAAGTCCGCGACGTCGTCCGCCGTGACCCGCGTGCCGAGGTGCAGCTTGACGCCGGTCAGCTCGATGCGCCGCCGGAAGTAGCGGATCGTCTCGGCGAACTCCTCCTTGCCGGGGATGCGCCGGGCGATGGCGAACTGGCCGCCGATGTCGTCGTCCGCCTCGAACAGCTCCACCGCGTGCCCGCGCTCGGCCAGCGAGGTCGCCGCCGCGAGCCCGGCCGGACCCGCGCCGACCACCGCGACCCGCTTGGCGCGACGGGTCGGCAGGAGCCGGAGCGTCGTCTCGTTGCCCGCCCGCGGGTTGACCATGCAGGAGGCCTTCTTCATCGAGAACGTGTGGTCGAGGCACGCCTGGTTGCACGCGATGCAGGTGTTGATCTCGTCGGCGCGGCCCGTCTCGGCCTTGCGCACCCAGTCCGGGTCGGCCAGGAACGGCCGCGCCATCGACACCAGGTCCGCGTCACCGCGCGCCAGCACCTCCTCGGCCGTCTCCGGCATGTTGATCCGGTTCGAGGTGACCACGGGGACGCCGACGTGGGGGCGCAGCTTCGCGGTGACGTTCGTGAACGCGGCGCGCGGCACGGACGTGACGATCGTCGGCACGCGTGCCTCGTGCCAGCCGATGCCGGTGTTGATGATCGTCGCGCCGGCCGCCTCGACCTCCCGGCCGAGCGCCACGACCTCGTCCCACGTCTGGCCGTCCTCGACGAGGTCGATCATCGACAGCCGGTAGATCAGGATGAAGTCCGGACCGGCCGCCTCGCGGCAGCGGCGCACGACCTCCACCGCGATCCGCCGCCGGTTCTCCGGGCTGCCGCCCCACCGGTCGGTGCGCTTGTTCGTGCGGGGCGCGAGGAACTGGTTGATGAAGTAGCCCTCGGAGCCCATGATCTCGACGCCGTCGTACCCCGCCTCGCGGGCGAGCGCGGTGGCGCGGGCGAACGCGTCGATCTGCGCGCGGACACCCCGGTCCGACAGTGCGCGCGGCCGGAACTTGCTGATCGGGGCCTTGAGCGGGGACGCCGACACGCTGAACGGGTGGTAGGCGTACCGGCCCGCGTGCAGCAGCTGGAGGGCGATCTTGCCGTCGTGCTCGTGCACCGCGTCCGTGACGGTCCGGTGCCGGCGCGCCTCGCGGCGCGTCGTGAGCTTGGAGGAGAACGGGTAGAGCCAGCCCGCCCGGTTCGGCGCGAAGCCGCCGGTGACCATGAGCCCGACGCCGCCTCGCGCCCGTTCGGCGAAGTAGGCGGCGAGCTTGTCGAAGTCCTTGGCGCGGTCCTCGTTGCCGGTGTGCATGGAGCCCATCAGCACCCGGTTGCGCAGGGTCGTGAAGCCCAGGTCCAGGGGCTTGAGCAGGTTCGGGTACCCGGTCATCGCCGGTCGTCCTCTCGCATCGCGGCCAGCACCTCGTCGCACCACTCGACCAGCGCCTGCTCGGCCCGCACCCCGCCGCGCAGGACCAGGTACTGGTGCAGACGGCGGCCGGACAGCGCGGACGGGTCGGGGAAGTCCTTCTTCTCGATGGCGCGGAAGACGTCCAGGCGTTCCGAGTGGAGGTCGCGGTGCCGTGCCACCTCGCGGACCAGCGCGTCGCGGTCGCCCAGGGACGCCCCGCGCACCTTCAGCGCCAGCTCGTGCCGGATCGTCTCCGGTTCGCCGGGGGAGGCGAGCCAGCGGGCGAGTTCCGCCCGGCCCGCCTCGGCGACCTCGTACACCTTCTTGTCCGGGCGGCGCTCCTGGGCGACCTCGTCGCACGACACCCAGCCGGAGTCCACCATGCGCTTGAGCGTGCGGTAGATCTGCTGGTGGGTGGCGGCCCAGAAGAAGCCGATCGACTTCTCGAAGCGGCGGGCCAGTTCGTAGCCCGAGCCCGAGCGCTCGTCCAGCGACACGAGGATCGCGTGCTCCAACGCCATGCCGTGACAGTAGCTGTGCAACCGGATGCAGTGCAACTAGTTGCATAGCTATGCGGACCGAGCCACGCCGGAGTGAGGCGCGCCAGCCGTGCGGGGTCGCCGCTCAGGAGATGCGCCCACCGCGCCGCTCGGCGATCAGCACCTCCAGACCGTCCAGGATGCGGTTCAGCCCGAACGACCAGCCGTTGTCCCCGACCGCCGAGCCGCTCGACCGCGCCGCCTCGTGCAGGGCGGGGAAGCGGTCGCGGTGGGCGTCGAGGATCTCCCGGAGGCGCTTCTCCGCCGTCCACGGCTGAGTGCCCGCCGTCGCCGACGACTGCGTGTTCCGGATGTGGCCGCTGAGCAGGAACACCGCGTCCATCCGTTCGCCGCCGTCGAGCCCGGTGTCGCCGAGCGCCGCCACGGCCGACTCCGTCCACCCGACCTCGCGCGGACCGGTCGGGCGCTCACCCGTGGTCGCCGCGGGGAGCCACGGGTGGCGCCGCCAGGTCTCCCGCATCAGGTCGGCCCACGTGACGAGCCTCGGCCGCCACCCGCCCGGCACGGCGCGCAGGTCCGGCGGGTCGCCGACCGCCGACTCGATCATCACCGCGACCAGCTCGGCCTTGCTCGACACGTGCCGGTACAGGGCCATCTTGGTGACGTCCAGCCTGGCCGCGACGTGCTGCATCGACACCGACGCCATGCCCTCCGCGTCGGCGACCTCGATGGCCGCGTCGGCGATCCGGTCCACCGTGAGCGCGAGCCGCGGCGCACGCGCCGGCTTGTCGCGCGAACCCCACAGCAGGTCCGTGCCCAGGTCCTCGCTCGCCATCCACCCACCACTTCCGAATCGGCGGTTGCGCCCGTTGTCGATCTGTGTCTATCGTACACGCAGTGTCCGCCGGACACACAAGTTACCGTAGGACACAGCGGTGTCCGTTCGTATTCCCGTGGGGGTTTCGACCATGTCCGTGAAGATCTTCGTGAACCTGCCGGTGAGCGACCTCGCGAAGTCGATCGAGTTCTTCGCCGCCCTCGGCTTCGCGCACAACCCGCAGTTCACCGACGACAACGCGTCGTGCGTCGTCTTCAGCGACACGGTCTACGCGATGCTCGTCACCGAGCCGTTCTTCAAGACGTTCACCACCAAGGAGATCGCCGACTCGGCGACGACGACCGAGGTGATCGTGGCGCTGTCGCTCGACAGCCGCGAGCAGGTCGACGAGCTGGCGGACAAGGCGCTGGCCGCGGGCGGCGGGTTCGTGAAGGAGCCGGAGGACCACGGCTTCATGTACGGCCGCAGCTTCACCGACCTCGACGGCCACATCTGGAACGTGTTCTGGATGGACGAGGCGGCGACCCAGGGCTGAGCCCGGGCTGGGGATTCGCGGCGGCGCGCTGGTCGCACCCGCCACCGCGTGGTCACCACCGCGTGTCCGGCACCGCGTGCTCGCCGCCGCGTGCTCACCACCGCGTACTCGCCGCCGCACGTTCGCCACCGCGTGCTCACCGCCGTACGTTCGCCGGCGCGTGTTCGGACACGCGCCGGCCACGAGGCCGGTGGGTACGGAGTTGGTCCGCGGACGAGGGTCGGGTGCCGGCTCGGAGCCGGGCGGTGGGATCGGCTCGTGGCAGGGGAGCGGGTGGGCGTAGTGGAACAGGGTGGGGCGGGGAGCCGCAGGTAGCTTCCCCGCCCCACCCCGGGAGCTGGTCCGGCGCCGTCCGGTGCGCGCCGTCCGGTCCGGCGGCGGCCGGCACGGCGCCGATCAGGCCGTGCCGGTCGGAACGCCGGTCAGAACTGCAGCGACCAGCCGTTGATCCGTCCGACGTCGGCCGACGCCACGTCCTGGACCCGCAGCTTCCACGTGCCGTTCGCGACCTCGCCGGACGCGTTCACGGTGTACGTGGTCACGACGTTGTCCGCGCTGTCGTTGCTGGACGTCTTCACCCGGAACGCCGTGCCGTCCGGCGCGACGACGTCGATCACCAGGTCGCCGCGGAAGGTGTGGGTGATGTCCACGCCCACCGCCAGCGCCGCCGGCGCGTTGCCGGACACGCCGGTCACCGTGATCGGGCTCTCGACCGTGGTCAGGTCGGGGATCGCCACGTCGGTCTGGTTCTCGAAGCGCGGACCGGGCGGGGTGCCGCCCTCACCGGCCAGGGTCCACAGGGCGTACGCGATGGCGTCGCTGTTCCGGTCCAGCGCGGTGGCGTTGATGTTGGTCAGCGTGTCGCACGACCGGTGGTAGCAGCGGTCGAAGGCGACGCCCGCCGTGCCGCCCCACTTCTGCGCCTGCGCCGCCGTCTTGATCACCTCGGCGCCGGTGAACGTGCCGCCGACCGGGATGCCGGCCCGGGCGAACGCGGCGTGGTCCGAGCGCCCGCCGACGGACGTCAGCTCCGTGGGCACGCTGAACGCGGCCTGCAACGTCTGCTGCAGCAGCAGCGACCCGGTCGGCTGACCGGAGGCGCTGTAGACGAAGTAGCCGGGGTTCGGGGAGCCGATCATGTCGAAGTTCAGGTACGCCTTGATCTTCGACCGCTCGGTCGTCGGCAGGTTGTTCACGTAGTGGTTGGAGCCGATCAGCCCCAGCTCCTCGGCGCCCCACCAGCCGAACCGGATGTGCTTGCGCGGCGCGAAGGCCTGCCGGGACACGGTCAGCGCGACCTCCAGCAGACCGGCCGAGCCGGAGCCGTTGTCGTTGATGCCCGGCCCCGACGTCACGCTGTCGAGGTGACCGCCGAGCATGAGCACGTCGTTCGGGTCGCCGCCCGGCCAGTCGGCGGTCAGGTTGTACCCGGCCACGCCGTTGTACGTGAACTGCTGCACCGCCGTCTGGTACCCGGCCGCGTCGAGCTTCGCCTTCAGGTGGTTGATCGACGCCAGGTAGCCCGGCCGGCCGTGCGCCCGGTTGCCGCCGTTGTTGTTGGCGATCGTCTGCAGGTCGTTCAGGTGCGCCTGCACGTTCGCCAGGGAGATGTCGGGCGCCGCCAGCGCGCTCACCGGGGCCGCGGTGACGGCCGGTGGGCTCAGCAGGGCAGCGGCGAGCAACAGGGCGCTCGCCGCCGGGATCGTCCTTCGCAAGGACATGGCTGCCTCCGCAGGGTGTAGGGAAAGCCACGCACGAGCGTGCGTGCTGGGGCAGCACCGCGGTAGCGACGTTCGTCGTGGCACATTCGGACGCACGACTCCTGGCGTAGTGGTCACAATAGCTTCAGTGTTGAATGAAAATAACACCTACACCAGCACCCGAGGCAGTGCGGCCACCAGGGAAAACGCCTGGAAGGAACGCGGGCGCGCTACCGGCGGGACGGGCTCACTGCTGGGCGCGCTGGGCACGGGCCCGGCGCTTGCCCTCGTGCATCGCCTGCACGCGGGCGACCGGGATCGTGTGCCCCTCGGCGACCAGGTCGTCGGGGAGCTTCTGCGGCGCGGGCATCCGCGAGTGCCACGGGTCGTCGTCGCCGAGCAGGGCGGCGGCTGTCCGGACGGTGAAGTCGGACGGCTTCACGGACGGCAGGTCGGCCCAGTCCACCGGGAACGACACCGTCGTGCCCGGCCGGATGCGGGGGCTGTACGCGGCGGCGACGGTCGCGCCGTACGCGCGGGTCGAGTCCAGGAACACCCGTCCGCCCCGGTCGTCCTTGATGAACGCCGTGGTCGCCAACGCCGGGTCCAGCCGCTCGGCGCGCGCCGCCAGGGCACGGGTCGCGGCGGCCACGTCGTCGTCGCTGCCGTCCACCGGCACGAACACGTGCACGCCCTTGGACCCGCTGGTCTTGACGAGCCCGGTGAGGCCGTCGTCGGCCAGTGCCCGCCGGACCAGGTCCGCCGCCGCCACGACCACGTCGAACCCGGCGCCCTCCGGCGGGTCGAGGTCGAGCACGAGGTAGGACGGCCGGTCGAACGCGCCCGCGAGCCCGAGCGTGACGTGGTACTCGACGGCCCGCTGGTTGGCGAACCACAGCAGCGTCCGGCGGTCCTCGCACACCGCGTACCGGATCTGGCGCTTGGACGTCTCGGCCCACAGCGTCACGCTCGGCACCCACTCGGGCGTGTACTTGGGCAGGTTCTTCTGGGTGAACGGCTCCTGGCCCGGTCGCACCCGCACCACCGACAGCGGCCGCCCGGCCAGCCCGGGGAGCATCCGGTCCCGCACCGCGTCGAGGTAGTCGACCAGGTCGCCCTTGGTCGCGTCGGCCCCGTCGAACAGCGGCTGGTCGAGGTTGGTCAACGCCACGCCGTCCCGCTCGTCACCCATGACGCCACCCTTCCGGGTCACCGTGCGGTCGGCAAGCCCAGCGGTCGGCAAGCCCAGCGGTCGGCAAGCCCAGCGGTCGGCAAGCCCGGCGGTCGGCAAGCCCGGCGGTCGGCAGGCCCGGCGGCCGGCGGCGAGGACGTCACAGCACGGCGAGGCGGAGGCGGCGGAGGCGGTCGGGGTCGGCGATGACGTCGAACGCGGCGATCCGGTCCTCCCGCACGACGACGGTGAGGACGAAGAGCAGCCGGCCGCGCGGCGCGACGACCACGCCGACCCGGCCGTCCACCAGGGCGGGTTCGGCGTGGCGGGCGTTGGCGGCGAGGGCGGCGGTCTCGGTGGCGACGGCGTGCGCGCCGCGGACCTCGGCGGGGGCGCCGGGCGGCACGGCGGCGGGGTCGGCGCGGCGGACGACGTCGGGGTCGAGGACGGCGACGAGGGCGTCGAAGTCGCCGCGCCGGGCGGCCGCGAGGAAGGCCTCCACGGCGTGCCGGTGACGGGTCGGCTCGGCGTCGGCGACCACGTCCGTCCCGCGCACCTTCGACCGGGCGCGGCTGGCCAGCTTCTTCGTGGTGGCGGTGCTGCGGCCGACGACCGGCGCGATCCGCTCGAACGGCACGGCGAACGCGTCGTGCAGCACGAACGCGACGCGCTCGGCCGGCGTGAGCGTGTCGAGGACGACGAGCAGGGCGCGGCCGACCGACTCGGCGAGGACGGTCTCCGCTTCCGGGTCGTCGTCCGCGGACCGGTCGGGCAACTGGTCGACGGTGTCCTCACGCCGGCTCCGGCGGTGTCGCAGCACGTCGAGGCAGATGCGGGACACGACGGTGCGCAGCCAGGCGGCGAGGTTGTCGACCGCGTCGGCGTCGACCCGGCACAGCCGCAGCCACGTCTCCTGCACGGCGTCCTCGGCCTCGGGCAGCGAGCCCAGCATCCGGTAGGCGACGGCGCGCAGATCGCCGCGGTGCGCCTCGAATCGGTTCGCCAGCTCGTCGCGCATCGGTCCCCTTGTGCCGTCGCCGGGCGTCGGTCGTTCCCCGCCGTCACCGGGTGGACGAGGCGCGAGCCGCAAAGGTGACAGGGGCGCCGGAGTTTTGTGGTCCGCGGCCGGCCGGGGGTTCCCTGATTCAGGCCGGTGAATGATTCGGGGATTGCGGGAATTCGTTGACCGCTCGTCGCCGTGACGTTTATAAAGGGCGGGTCCTCCGGGGTGGGCCGCGACACTCCTCAGCTTCGGCGAAGGGTTCGACGGCATGGGGAAACGTCTGTCGGCGCTGTATGTCGCGGTGCTGTGCGCGGCCGGGCTGGTCGCGGAACCGGCGGGGGCGAGCGCGGCGGAGCTGTCCGCGGTGTTCGACCGGGAGTCGGTGTGGAGCACCGGGTACGGCGGCCGGTTCGAGCTGACCAACCACGGCGACGTCGAGAGCACCGGGTGGGTCGTGGAGTTCGACCTGCCGCCGGGGTCGTCGGTGGCCAACGCGTGGAACTCCGTCCTGACCCGCGACGGGCAGCGCTTCCGGTTCGCGAACGCGGGCTTCAACGGCCGGATCAGGCCGGGCGGCACGACGTCGTTCGGGTTCAACGTCTCGGGTCTCGGCCTGCCGGCCGGCTGCACGGTGAACGGCGTGCCGTGCGAGGGCGGCGGCCCGGCGCCGGACACGTCCGCGCCGACCGTCCCCGGCGGGGTGCGGGTCACCGGCGTGACGGCGGGTTCGGTGTCGCTGGCGTGGGACGCGTCCACCGACAACGTCGCCGTCGCCGGCTACGAGGTGTCGCGGGGCGCGACCGTGGTCGCCACGACGTCGTCCACCGCCGTCACCGTCGGCGGTCTGGCCCCGAGCACCGCGTACGCGTTCACGGTGCGGGCTCGTGACGCGGCGGGCAACACCTCCGCCGGCGCGGAGGTCACCGCCACCACCGGCGCCGGCGGCTCGGCGGTGGACGTCTCCACGGCGGCGCAGCTCCAGGCCGCGTTGGCGGCGGCCGCGCCGGGGCAGACGATCCGGTTGGCCGCCGGCGTGTACCGGGGCGCGTTCGCGATCACCCGGCCGGGTTCGGCCGACGCGCCGATCACGCTCACCGGCCCGGCGGACGCGGTGCTCGTCAACGACGGCCCGTCCGGCTCCGGGCCGGGGTGCCCGATGCCGACGCCCGGTTGGGACCCCGGCTACGGGCTGTGGCTGCACGACGCGCCGCACTGGAACCTGGTCGGGTTCACCGTGCGCGAGTCGAAGAAGGGCATCGTGGCCGACAACTCGCACCACACGGCGATCGACCGGGTGACCGTGCACCACGTGGACGAGGAGGCGGTGCACTTCCGGCGCTCGTCGGCGGACAGCGTGCTGCGCGACTCCGCGATCAGCCACACCGGTCTGGTGCAGGCGGGGTACGGCGAGGCGGTCTACATCGGCTCGGCGAACTCGAACTGGGCGTGCCACGGCAACACCGGCGGCGTCGACCGCAGCGACCGGGTGCAGGTCGTGGGCAACCGGATCGGCCCCGGCGTGACGGCCGAGCACGTCGACGTCAAGGAGGGTACGTTCCACGGCGTGATCCGCGGCAACACGTTCGACGGCACGGGCATCTCCGGGCAGAACTCGGCGGACTCGTGGGTCGACGTGAAGGGCATCGGCTACACGATCGAGGGAAACACGGGCACGTTCGCGTCGCCGGGCACGTTCGCCAACGGCTACGAGACGCACAACCCGGCCACCACGCCGTCGTTCACGAACGGGTGCGGGAACGTGTGGCGCGACAACCGCTCGGACCTCGGCGGCGTCGGCCAGTACGCGATCCGGATCACCTCGACGTCGAAGTGCTCGACCGCGCCGAACGTCGTGCACGCGTCGAACACCGTGACGAGGGCCGTGGTGGGGCTGACGAACGTCGCCGTCACGCCGTAGCCCGCCGCGACGCCGTGCGTCCCCTGTGGACTGTTCCGCAACGGAGTCGTCCACAGGGGAATCGCCATTTCCCCTTCTCCACAAGCTTTTAGGTTAGGCTGCCCTCAATCATTTCGTGTTGCGGCGCCCGGTGGTCGGTGGCAGCGTCGGAGTCCGGCGAAGCCAGCGGTCCAGAGGAGCGGTCATGAGCACCACCACCGAAATGCCCGCCGTCAGCGAGTGCACCGTCACCGGGTGTTCGTACAACCACGACGGGTGTCACGCCTTCGCGATCACCGTCAGCGGTGTGGACGGCGCCGCCGACTGCGGCACGTTCATCCCGTTGGCCCGCAAGGGCGGCCTGCCGAAGGTCGTCGCGCAGGTCGGCGCGTGCTCGCGCACCGACTGCGTGCACAACTCCGAGCTGGAGTGCACCGCGTCCGGGGTGCGGGTCGGCCCCGGCCAGGGCGACCACGCCGCCAACTGCCTCACCTACACCCCGGCCTAGCGCACGGGTCGCGCCGCGTCCCCGGCCACGGCTGCCGGGGCGCGGACGTGACGTGTTCGGCGGGTCGCCGGCGCGCTCTAGGATCGGGGGGTGACGATCACCATTCCCGGCTTCGGCGAGCTGACGCCGGTCGACCACACGCCCGAGGGTGTGGCGTGCTGGAACTCGACCCACGCCGGGACGTCGGTCAGCGTGCTGGTGGAAGACCCGGCCTCGCCCGACGACCTCGACCTCCCGTTCATCGGCTCGGTCCTCGGCGACCGGGAGCGGCTGCTCGCCGTCGCCCACTCGGCCGTGGCCGAGCACCTGCGCGAGCGCCCCGGCTACGGGCCGGACGCCGTCGCCGAGCCCGAGTTCACCTTTCACCCCGGCCGGGACTGGCTCGTCCGGTTCGCCGAGTGCCGCGTGCCCGGCCTCACCGAGCTGGGGGTCGTGGTCGTGTTCAACGGCGGTGACGTGGTCGGCGTGGACGACATGGCGGACGTCGAGCTCTCCGACGACTGACCCGACCGACTGGCGGGCCGACGGACGGGCCTGCCAGCCGGTTGACGGGCCGGCCGGCCGCGCGGCTGTTCGGTGGCGGGGTCAGCAGGGCTTGCGCAGGACCGACCCGGTGGTGCCGGGCAGCGACACCGACTTCACGACGGCGTTCCGCTCGTCCAACTGCCGGGTGGACAGCCGCACGGTGACGGCCCGGCTGCCGGTCGGGTTCGCGTTGACCAGCACCGTGCCGCACGCGAAGTCGCGCTGGAAGACGTTGCGCGCCACGGACCGGTACGGGCCGGCCGGCGCGCCCAGGTCCCAGTCGTACTCGGCGTGCCACGGCGAGGGGTCGCCGTAGCCGTCGGTCCGGTGGAGCTCGGCGATCGCCGCGCGGCCGCCGTTGGCCATCAGGTAGCTCGCCAGCGCGTACCGGAACGGCCGGTCCTGGCCGGGGGTGAAGTGCGGCTGCACCCAGGTGATCTTGCCGCGGGCCTCGTTCGAGGCGATCTCGGCGACCTGCCTGCTCCACCCCTCGTCGTACTCGGGCAGCAGGTTCGTGTCGTCGAACGCCAGCCACCACTCGTCGAACCCGCCGTCGAGGTGTTCGGTGTAGGCGTCCCACATGCCCGCGTGCAACCTGGCGTTGGAGAGGTTGGCGACCGTCTTGAGCCCGGAGGCGACGAATTCGTCCCGGGTGTTCGACAACATCGAGAGGTACGCGTCCTGCATCGCCGCGTCGGTCGGGTACTTCGCCGGGCACACGCCCGGGTGATAGGCGTCGCACGGGAACAGCGCGTTGTCCATGAACACGCCGTCGAATCCGGAGGCCGTGCTGCTCGCGATCACGTTCGCGGCCCACTCGCGTTGGTACTCTGGGTTGCCCACGTCCATCTGCCAATGACCCGAATAGCCGCTGTATTCCATTCTCCGGCCGTTCCGGTCGAGCAGGAACCACTCAGGGTGGTCCCGGTCGGCCCGGCAATAACCCACACCGGCCGGCAGGTGCTCGTCGTCCACGCCGTCGCGGCACGCGTACGAACGGGTCGAGGAGAGGTCCTTGTAGACGTACACCCGGACGTCCGGGTCGACGGCCTTGAGCTTGGCCCGCAGCTCGCCCTCCCAGGCGTTGAGCACGACGTACGAGCGCCTTCCCGCCTCGACGGCCCAGGTCGGGGCGGAGACCGGCGTGCCGCTCATGTGGAGCCAGAACGACTGCACCCGGCCACCTCCGCCCGACGTCGGACCGTGGTCACGCGCGGCGGACACGGCGCCCGTCGGCACCGCCACGAGCGCCGCGGCGGTGATGCCGACGACAATGGAGTGGATTGTGCGCGACCCACCGCGTCGCGCAAGTCGGAGTCGACGCCGATCGTTCTTCCGGGGCAGGGACATGTCGAACCCCCATCGCGGCGGACGGCAGCCCTGGTGTCGCGGCGACAAATGCCGCCGCGGCAGGGAACAATGGGCGCGTCCTCCCTCGTAGTGGTCGCGCCGTTCACCCGATCAAGCAGGCGAACGCGCCGTTGCAGTAAAACCGCTCATCAGCGCGCAGGTCAAGCAACGTGCGCGGGTTCGCGCACGAAATCGCCCGTCTCCATTGGTCGGGACTATTCGGTCAACACGGTGTGTCGGTCATGCCGCCACGGGCGCGACCGGCGTCGAGCTTCGGCGCAGCAGACGAGCGCCATGCCCGCCAGCAGCGGTAGGACCACGGCCCCCTCGACCGCCAGTGCGCACGTGAGTGCGATCCACAGCAGCAGCCTCATGGGGAAAGGCTAGGGAGACCCCGGTCACACCGGTATCCGATTTGGGCAAGGCTTGAGGTACGAGCCGGCCGCGCCAGGGTCACGGGCCGGCGACGAAGCCGCCGTTCTGATCGTTTTGTCGGACCCCCTCGCTAACCTCCGCCGCAACCGTCGTGAACGATCTCGCAGGAGGAACCGTGGGCTGGCTCGACGCCGCGTCCGGGTACCAGGTGCGGCTCGGGGAGAACGGGCGCGTCCAGTGCCGCAACGGCAAGGGCAAGCTCCTCTCCTCGGTGCCCGCGTCGCTCAAGGACGACCCGGGTGTCGTCCAATTGCGACAGCTCGCCGAGTGGCTCGGCCGCCACCAGGCCGAGTGCCTGGCCACAGTGGACGGCTGGATGGTGCGGTCCCTGCCGGTGCCCTCCGCGCTGATCGCCGAGGTCTGGGCGGACGCCGCGTGGGCCGGCGCGCTGCGCGACCTCGTCGTGACCGCCGACGACGGCGACGGGACCGAGACCGGGTTCCTGCGCGACGCCGACCCCGAGCGCGGCCTCGGCGTCGTCACCCTCGACGGCGACACGCGCCGGCTGCGGCCCGAGGTCGTGCGCATCCCCCACCCCGTGCTGCTGGACGACCTGGAGGAGCTGCGCGAGTTCGGCGCGGAGCTGGACGTGGCGCAGAAGGTGCAGCAGCTGTTCCGCCAGACGTTCACGCGGCCCGTCGACGTGGCGGGCAGGACGTCCGTGGACGACTACGCGGGCGGGAAGTTCGAGCAGCTCAACCACGCGCTCAGCCGCTGCCGCACGCTCGGCTACCCGGTGCGCGGCGGCTACGCGGTCTACTCCGCGTTCGAGGACGGCCGGGTCGTGGAGGCCCGCTACTGGCTCGGCTCGGACTACCCCGAGGCCGAGACGTCGACCGGGCAGCTGCGCTGGGCGCTGGAGGACGGAACCGAGGTGCCGCTCGCCGACGTCGGACCGGTCGCCTGGTCCGAGGGCATGCGCATGGCGGCGGCGATCCACGCCGGCCGCGTCATCGAGGAAGCGGTGGTGGCCCCGTGAACGCCCTGAGCCAGAAGGCCCTCATCGCGGCGGGGGCGGTGCTGCCCGGCACGTCCGACGTCGGCGAGGACCGCGACACGACCACGGCCCGCCGGTACCGCCACCCCGCCCTCGACGACCGCGTCGTCGTGCGGCTGGTGCCCGCCGTCCTCGGCCGCGCCGAAGACCTGACCTGCGAGTACCTGGGCTTCGACGCGCCGGAGCGGGTCGAGGGCGTCGGCACGGGCAAGCGCAGCGCCCTCGGCTTCCCCGCGTGGGCGCTCGTGCACGACCCGGCCAACGCCCACCACGCGCTCAACCTCGTCAAGGACATCGAACGCCTGGCCCGCACCGCGAAGTCCCGCGCGGGGGCGGCGAAGGACGGCTTCACCGCCCTCGGCGCCATGCTCGGCCGGTCCGCGCCGCACTTCCTGCCCACGTTCTACGAGCAGGCCGGGCGGATCTTCCTGCAGCACGGCAACACCTCGTACGCGGCGAGCATGTTCGGCAAGGCCCGCGAGGCGGAGGAGGTGCACGACCTCGTCGTCGACCCCGAGCGCACCCGCGACGTGTTCCTGGAGTTCGCGTTCGCCGGCGCGCTCACCGCCAAGGCGCTGTCCGCGCACGCCAAGGGCCTGGCCCGCAAGCACGACGCGGACGCGGCCTACGAGCTGTTCCTCACCCTGTGCGTCGAGCGGACGCGGGGCGGGCTGCCCCCGTACACGGGGATGCCGGAGGACCTGCGGCGGCTGGCGAAGGCCGCCAAGCGCGACGTCAAGGTTGAGGACGCTCGGCTGCTGCGGGCCGTGCTGGACAGCTCCGCGATCAGCCGCGCGGGCGCCGGGTTCTGGAAGGCGTACCGCGACTCGCTGGTGGCGCTGGCCGCCGCCGACGTCGAGGTGCGCGGCCGGCTGCTGTCGTTCGTGCCGGACGCGGATGCCGCGCTCGAGACGTGGCTGGACATCCTCACGGCGTGCGGCGCGACCCGTGCGCTGGTCGGGCCGGACGAGGTGGCGGCCGAGCCCGCCGAGTGGTTGTCGGCCGTGCTCGGGGTCCGCCTGTTCGGCTGGCACGCCGTCACGCGGTCGGTGACGCTGCTGGACCTGGTGGCGGCGATGGCCGACCGGCTCGTCGCGGACGGCGTGCCGGTCCGCGCGCTGCGCTACCGGCACCAGGGCGAACTCGACCTGCTCGACCTGCTGGTGTCGCGCGGCGTGCCGATCGCGACCCCCAACCACGGCGACCCGGACCTCGACGTCCGGGGTTGGCTGTCCGACGACGGTCCCGGCCGCCGCGACCTCGTCGCGCTGGCCACGTCCGAGCGGTTCCGCGCCGCCCTGGGCCGGGGGCTCGTCAAGCACGCCCGCGCCTCGGCCCGCTCGGAGGCCGTCGACGTCGGGCTGCTGGCCACCGCGATGGCCGTGCCGGGGCTGCGCGCCGCGCTGCGCGACTGGATCAGCGCGAGCGCCGCCGAGGTCGCCGCCACCGGCCTGCCCGACCTCGGCCGGCACCTGGGCCACCTCGAAGTCGTGCGCCGGCCGGAGGCGTTCGTGGACGTGCCCGAGGCGGCCGAGTCGCTCGCCGCCACGGACGTCGCCGCCGCCCTGCACCGGACGTTGCGCGCCGGCCTGCTGGACGAGCTGGGGTGGCCGGCGCTGGACGCCGCGGTCGCCGGCCTGCGGTCCTCGGGCGGCCCGAACGACCAGGGCGTGTTCATGTGCGGCGAGGGCTGGCCCGCGTTGGTGCTGCGCCACGGCGAGACGTTCGTCGTGGTCGGCCCGGACGGCGTGCTCGCGGAGCACGTGTCCCGCATTCCCGCCGACGCCCGCCGCAACCGGAGGGCGAACCCGGTCGCGATGTGGGTGGACGGCGTGCTGCTGGTGCGCTGGGAAGGCCCGGACGGCCCGATGGCGTACTGGAGCGACGCGCCGGACCGCGTGTTCGCGATCGAGGACGGCCGTGATCACCACTACCACTGGACCTCCTCGACCATCGCGTCGATCGCGCTGCCCGGTGGCGGCCGCTTCACGGGCGGGCGCGCCGTGCACCCCGGCGACACCGTCCTGCCGATGGCCCACAAGGCGCACGGCGACGGCACGACGGTGTGGACCGCCTTGTACCGGGACCGGGGGTGGCACTGGGTGGAGGTCGACCCGGCCACCGGCGAGCTGGGCCGGGCGAGCCTGCCGCGGTTCGTCGAGGACTTCGCCGCCGACGGCGCCGCCCTCGACCTCGACGCGTGCGACGTGCGGCCCGCCCTGCCGACGACCGCCGCCGGCCCCCTCGGCGCCGCCGACGGCCTGCACGGCTGGCGCGTGCGCGTCGAAGCCGACGGCTCGTGGACCGGCGAGGGCGTCGACGGCCGCCGGGTCCGGCTGCCCAAGGGCTCGAAGCGACCGAGCGGCGTGCTGCGGCTGCCCGGCGGCGCGGAGCTGACCGTCACCGGCGCGCGCGACTCGCTGGAGCTGCTCGACGCGGACGGCGTGACCGTGGCGTCCCTGAAGAGCGGGGCGCACCACCCGCCGTACGCGGCGGGCACCCCGCTCCTGCCGCCGCTCGACTGGTGGCACCTGCTCCGCCCGCGGGACGAGGCCGGGTCCGCCGCCCTGCGCGCCGTCACCCGCGAGGGCGTGGACGCGATGCTCGCCGCCGCCCTGGCCGAGCAGCGGGAGGAGCGGACGGTGCGGGAACGCCTCGCCGCACTCGTCCGCGGCGAGCGCGACGGCGTGCTGCTCCGGGCCGTCACCACCGCCCTGCCCGGCCTGACCGACCCCGCGCTGATCATCGGCGTGGTCGACGTCGTCCGCCGCGCCGCCGACCTGCACCGCTCCTACCGCGACTACGCCGCGATCGCCGAGGCCGCCCGCCTGGCCGAACCCGTCGCCGCGCCCACCGGGCCCGCGATCACCGACGACCAGGTCGCCGCCGCCCTCGGCTGGTTCGGCGGCTACCGCTCCCGCGGCAACGACGGCTCGCGCCGCACCACGCTGCCCGAGCTGATCGCCGCCCTCGGTGAGACGGCGCGGCAGCCGAAGCCGGAAGGCCGGGCGCTGCCCGACTCGGGCGTGCCCGACTGGTTCCACGCCCTGCCGCACCTGGCCGCGCTGGCGCACCGCGCCGCGTCCCCGCTCACCCCGGACGACCAGCGGGCCGTGCTGGTGCTCGTGCTGCGGTCCGTCGTGGACGCCGGGCTCGCGGACGGCGACGGGCGGTGGCGCACGGTCGCCGTGATCGTGCCGGACAAGGAGGCGAACCCGAAGGGCCGGGTCGTGCCGGTGCGCGACGGGTTCCTGGCCCTGTTCGACCACCGGTGGCGCAACGAACCCGGCACGCGGTTCGAGGGCGTCCAGTTCAGCCGCACGCCCGGCGCGTTCGACCTGCCGAAGACCTGGCGGGTCGCCCGCGCCGAGGAGGTCGTCACGCCGTTCGACGGCGAGTGGATCACCCGGTTCCTCGACGTGCTGGCCGAACGCGGCCCCGCGCCGTGGGTCCCCGAGGCCGTGCCCGCGCTGGTGGAGCGCACCGGACTGGGCACCGCCGAGGCGACGTTGCTGCTGGCCGGCATGCCCGGCGTGCTGCACTGGGCCGCGAACTTCCTGGAGACCGCCGACCGGAAGCTGCTCGGCCTGTCCGCGGCGGCGGCCAAGGCCGCCAAGGAACGGCTCAAGGGCCTGGGCGCGGGCTACTGCCGGCGCATCCTGGCCGCCGCCGTGCCCGTCGACCCCGTCGACCTGTGGACGCGCGGCCCGGACGTGGACGCCGTCGCCGAGGTGTGGACCGCCGCGCACGGGCAGCGGTCGCCGGTGCCGGACGACGTGCTCGTCGACGCGGCGAAGCTGCTGCCGATCCGCGACACGGTCGAGCACGTCACCGGCGTGGTCAACCCCGACCGCACGCCGTGGCTCACCACGGACCAGGACGCGGCGTTCAGCGGCACGAGGCTGGAAGCGCGCCACCCCGAGGGGTTCGGGTACGAGGCGCTGCGGGCCGTGCCGCAGGTGCTGCTGTGGCTGGCGCACCGGCTCCCGGTCGGCTCACCGCTGCGGGCCCGGCTGCCGGAGGCGTTGGCGCAGGCCCGGCAACGGGTCGCGCACCCCGGCTTCACCCTGGGGCTGGGCTCGTGGGTGCCGCTCGGACCGCTTCGCGCGCAGCTCGGCGTCGACGTGCCCGCCGACGGCGGCGTCCAGCGGTACCGCGACTGGCTGGAGATCGTGCGGCTGAGCGACGAGTACTGCCGCGTGGTGGTGCGCCCCGGCCTCGTCGGGCCGGCCGACCGGGACCAGCTGGTCGCCGTCGCGCAGCTCGGCGGCGGGCGGGAGGCGCTGAGGATGCTCGACCTGCTCGCGGACGACCGGCTCACCGCCGTGTGCGGGGTGCCGGCGCCCGAGGGCGTCGACCCGGCGGCCTACCACCAGGACCCGACGGTGTCCGTGCCCGCGCTCGTCACCGAGGTGGCGGAGCGGTTCGACCTGACCGGGGACGCGGCGGCGCTGTACCTGCAGCTGCTGGCCCTGCCCGACCCCACGGACGCGAACGTCGCCCGGTGGACGGGGTGGAAGCCCGCCCGGCTGCGGCAGGCCCGCACCGCGCTCGCCGCGACCGACCTCGTGCTCACCGCGAAACGCGCGCGGGCCGGCCGGTCGCTGTTCCTGCCCGGCGGGTGGCTCGCCCTGTCGTCGCCGCACCTGCCGCTGGAGACGTGGAAGGCCCCGATGTTCGAGTACACCAGCGGGCGGCCCGGCGCGATCGTGCCGCTGGAACCCGTCGCCGACCTGTTCGGCCGCGCCTGGCGGCGCGTGCTCGACGGTGACGCCCCCGCCTACGAAGAGCTGATGACCGGAGGACGCAGGTGACCGCTCCCAGGCAGGTCGAGCCGGCCGAGGACGCCTACCGCGAGGAGCTGGCGTTCCTCGCGGCCTACGACGGCGGCCCCCGCCCACCGGGGTGGCGGCTCACCCCGCGGGCCGTGGTGACGTTCGTGATGGGCAGCGGCGGCGACGCGTTGCCGCTGCCCAAGGGCGCCGTGGCGGCCGGCGTGCCGTCACGGCTCGCGATCAGCCCCAAGTTCGTCGGCGAGCGGGCCCTCGTCGAACGCGCCGTGGTGACCCTCGCGGGCGAGCGCGGGCTGCTGCTGGTCGGCGAGCCCGGCACGGCCAAGTCGATGCTGTCCGAACTGCTGGCCGCCGCCGTGTCAGGCAGCAGCCAGCTCGTCGTGCAGGGCACCGCGGGCACCACCGAGGACCAGCTGCGCTACGGCTGGAACTACGCGATGCTGCTGGCGGAAGGCCCGTCGCCGCGCGCCCTGGTGCCCTCGCCGGTGCTCACCGCGATGCGCGGCGGCGGCGTGGTGCGGGTCGAAGAGGTCACCCGCTGCCTGCCCGAGGTGCAGGACGCGCTGGTGTCGATCCTGTCCGACCGGCGCATCGCCGTGCCCGAGCTGTCCGGCACGGACGGCGCGACCGTGCACGCCGCGCCCGGCTTCACCGTGATCGCCACCGCGAACTTGCGCGACCGGGGCGTGTCGGAGATGTCGGCGGCGTTGAAGCGGCGGTTCAACTTCGAGGCCGTCGGACCCATCGGCGACCTGGCCGCGGAGACGGAGCTGGTGCGGCGGCAGGCGAAGGCCGCCCTGGCCCGCGTCAGCGCGCCGTTCGCGGTGGACGACGTGGTGCTGGAGGTGCTCGTCACCGCGTTCCGGGACCTGCGCAACGGGGTCTCGGAGGAGGGGTGGGCGGTCGAGCGGCCGTCCACCGTGATGAGCACGGCGGAAGCGGTGTCGGTGGCGACCTCGCTCGGGCTCGCCGACGCGTACTTCCCCGGCGACCGCGACCCGTTGTCGCTGCTGCCCGGCCACCTGCTCGGCGTGGTGCGCAAGGACGACCCGGGCGACGCGGCCCGGCTGCTCGGCTACTGGGACGGCGCGGTGCGGCGGCGGGCCGAGTCCGGCGCGCGCACCTGGCGACGGCTGTGGGAACTCCGTGACGTCCTCGACGCCTGACCTGGTCGCCGGCCCGGCCGACGAGGCGTTCTCCGCGCCCGACCTGGTCGACCGGCTCGCCGCGCGCGAGGTGCCGCACCTGATCGGGGTGCGGCACCACTCGCCCGCGCTCGCGGCCGCGATGCCCGCGCTGCTGGAGGCGTTCGCGCCCGAGGTGCTGCTGGTCGAACTGCCCGAGGAGCTGGGGGAGTGGCTGCCGTTCCTGGCCGACCCCCAACTCGTCGCGCCGGTGGCGCTGTCCGGCGTCTCCCCGGGCGGTGAGACGGCGTTCTACCCGTTCGCGGACTTCTCGCCCGAGCTGGCCGCGATCCGGTGGGCGCACCGCAACGGCGTGGAGGTCCGGCCGTGCGACCTGCCGATCGCCGTGCGCGGCGGCGGGCGGGAGGGCGGCGGGCGCGGCGCGTCGCCGTTGACCGACGCGTTGCGCCGGGCCACGACCGGACGTGACGGCGACGACCTGTGGGACCGGCTGGTGGAGGCCGCCGCGCCGGGGCAGACCGCCGAGGCGGTGCGGCGGGCCGCGCTGCTGGTCGGCTGGGCGTTGCGCCGGGACGCGGAAGGCATCGGCGTCGACCCGTTCGACCTGCGCCGGGAGGCGTGGATGCGGCGGGTCGTGCGGGACGTCGCCGGACGGCGCTGCGCGGCGGTCGTCGGGTCGTTCCACGCGGCGGCGTTGGTGGACGGCGAGGCGTCGCCGGACGGCGAGGTGGACCGCTCGCCGACGCCGGGGGCGGGCGTCGTCACGTCGTTGGTGCCGTACGGGTTCGCGCTGCTGGACGAGCGTTCCGGCTACCCGGCGGGCATCCGCGACCCCGAGTGGCAGCAGGCCGTGCTGGAGGCGGCGGGCGATCCGGCCGCGGTGGAGGCCGCGGCCGCGTCGGTGATCGTGCGGATCTGCGCCCGCGTCCGGGAACTCGGGCACCCGGCCGGGCCCGGCGAGGCGCGGGAGGCGTTGCGGCTGGCCGTCGACCTGTCCCGGCTGCGCGGCCTGCCCGCACCCGGACGCGGCGAGGTGGTCGAGGCGGTGCAGACCGTGCTGACGCACGCCGAACCGCTCGGCCGCGGCCGCGTCGTCGCGCGGGCCGCCGGCGACGTGCTCGTCGGGCGCCGCGGCGGTGTCCTGGCGCCCGGCACGCCCCGCTCGGGCCTCGCGCCCGCCGTGGAGGCGTTGGTCGGATCGCTGCGCCTGCCCGGCCCCGGCTCGCGGGAACCCGTGTCGCTGCGGCTCGACCCGTCGCGGTCGGCGCTGGACGCGCGGCGCGAGGTGGCGTTGCGGCGGTTCGCCGTGCTCGGTGTGACCTACGGGCAAGAGACGGAGACGACCGGCGTCGGCGGCGCGGACGCGCTGACCACCCGGTGGACCGTGGCGTGGACCCCGGCGACGGAGGCCACCGTGCCCGTCGCCGGGATGTGGGGCGTGACGCTGGAAGCGGCAGCGTCCGGACGGCTGCGCGCCCGCCGCGCCGACCGTGACCGCCGGGACGGCCACACACCCGGCGAGGTGCTGGCGGACCTCGTCGACGCGGCCCGGTGCGGCCTGCCCGACGTCGTCGGCGAGGTGCTGGACGACGCGGCGACCGTGCTGCCGTCCGCCGGGACGCTGCGCGACCTGCTCACCGCGCTGGACCTGCTCGACCGGTTGCGCTCCGGGCACCTGCCGGGCACTCCCGGCGACGTGCTCGACGCGCACCCCACGTTGGCGCGGGAACTGGAGACGGCGGCGGTCGCCCAGCTCGACGGGCTCGCCGGGTCGGAGGACGTCGCCGACGCGCGGGCGCTGGTGGAGCTCTCGCAGCGGACCGAGGCGCACGGTGCGCGGCTCGAAGCCTGCCTGCGGCGGCTGGCCGACTCCGCCGCGCCGCTGATCGCCGGCGCGGCGGGCGCGGCGCGGGTCCTGATCGGCTCGGCGCCCGCCGCGGCGCTGGGCGAGCGGATCGCGTCCTGGATCGACGGCGCGTCGAACCCGGAGCGGCGGGACGTGCTGCGGCGCGGCCTCACCGGGGTGCTCGCGGCGGCCGGGCCGCTGCTGGAGGCGCCGGCCGCGCTGACACCGTTGCTGGACCGCGTGGAACGGCTGGTGGACCGGGACTTCCTCGACCGGCTGCCCGCGTTGCGCGGCGCGTTCACGTCGGTCGGGCCGGCGGCGCGGGCCCGCGTGCTCGCGGTCGTGGAAGACCGCACGGGCGAGCGGGTCGACGGTGTCGGCGCGCCCGATCCCGAGCTGCTGGCCGTGTGGCTGGACGCCGAGCGGGCCGCCGCGGACGTCTTGCGCTCGCACGGCCTGCGCCTCGGCCGCATCGTGGACCAGCCGTTGCCGCCGCGCGACGAGCCGCCTCTCGTGCCCGCCGAGGTCACCGGCGCGCTGCCCGCCGCCGTGCGGTGGCGGCTGGTGCTGGGCGCGAGCGGTGACCGGCCCGCCGGAGCCGCCCGCTACGCCGCCGCGCTGGACGAGCTGTACGGCCGCGACCGCGGCGAGGGAGCGGCGGGCGGCGGTGTCGGCGCGGACCGCTCCAGCCCGTTCCCCGACGTGCGCGAGTGGTCGGAGGAGCTGCGGGACCTGTTCGGCGACCACGTCCGGGAGGAGGTCCTGGCCGCGGCGGCGGAAGGCGGCCGGCTGGAGGCGGCGTTGGAGATCGACCCCGGTGCGGTGCGGCCGTCGGTCGACCTGCTGCGGTCCGTGCTGTCGTTGGCGGGCGGGTTGTCGGAGTCGGCGCTGGCGCGGCTGCGGCCGTTGGTGGCACGGCTGGTCCGCGAGCTGACCGCGCAGCTCGCGAACCGGGTGCGGCCCGCGTTGACCGGCATCCAGCTGCCCACGCCGACCCGGCGTCCGGGCGGCCGGCTCGACCTGCCGCGGACCGTGCGCGCGAACCTCGCCACCGCGCGCCGTGACGCCGACGGCCGGGTGGTGATCGTGCCGGAGCGGCCGGTGTTCCGGACGCGGGGACGTCGAGCGAGCGACTGGCGGCTGGTGCTGGTGGTCGACGTGTCGGGGTCGATGGAGGCGTCCACGGTGTGGTCGGCGCTCACCGCGTCGGTGTTCGCCGGGGTGCCCGCGCTGTCGACGCACTTCCTGGCGTTCTCCACCGAGGTCGTGGACCTCACCGAGAAGGTGTCGGACCCGTTGTCGCTGTTGCTGGAGGTGTCGGTCGGCGGCGGCACGCACATCGCGGGCGCGTTGCGACACGCCCGTTCCCTCGTGACCGTCCCGGAGAGGACGATGGTGGTGTTGGTCAGCGATTTCGAGGAGGGCGGCCCGGTCGGGTCGCTCGTCGGGCAGGTGCGGGAACTCGTCACCTCGGGTGTGACGGTGCTCGGCTGCGCGAGCCTCGACGACCGCGGCGTCGCCCGCTACTCCACGTCGGTAGCGGGCGCGCTGGTCGCGGCCGGGATGCCGGTGGCCGCGCTCAGCCCGCAGGAGCTGGCGCGGTGGGTGGGGGAGAAGGTGCGCGGATGACCGTGCCCCCGGTGGTGCCGGCCGTGGTGGCCGACGTCCTCGACAGCCTGCCGCCCCGACTGCGCAAGCGCGTGGACGCCTCCCTGTCCCGCGCGGCCGAGTGGTCCGTGACCACGACCGCCGACACCGCGCAAGCCGTGCTCGACCCCGAGACCACCCTCACGTGGACGTTGCACGACGGGGCGCTGACGGCGGCGGACGACCTGGCGTGCAGCTGCCTGCTCGCACCGAAGTGCCTGCACCGCGCCATCGCGGTGTCCGTCGCCGACATCGCCGCCGACACCGACATCCCTGCCGCCGCCGCCCCGGACGGCACACCCACCACCGCCGACACGACCGCCGACCCCGACACCACCGTTGGGACCGGCGGTGCGGCCGACGCCGACCGCACTGCCGACACCGATGGCGCGGTCGAGGCCCTCGGCGTTGGCGGCACCGCCGGGATCGGCCGCACCGGGCCGCCTGCCGCCGCGCCGGACGTCGCCCAGCCCGTCCCCGGCTCGGTCCCGCCCGTGCCCGGCTCCGCGTCGGCGCATCCGACCGGCGGCTCCACCGCCGACACCCCGCCCACCTCCACCGCCGACGCGCTGTCCGCCGGCGAGCGGGCGGCTGTGGGCGCGTTGTGGGAGGCGTGCGCGGCGGTGTTGCGGGCCGGCGCCACGGGCAGCGGCGCGGTGGTCCGGGCGGAGGTGTTGCGGGCAGTCCACTCGGCCCGCGTCGTGGGGCTGCACCGGGCGGCCGCGTGTGGGTTGCGCATCGCCGCAGCCCTGGCCGCCGCACGGGCCGGTGAGTCGTCGTTCGACCGCGAGGTGCTGACCGCCGACCTGGTCGAGCTGATGCTCCTGTGCCACGACCTCCGCGCGGGCGTCGGGCCGGCGGACGAGCTGCGCGGCACGGCGCGGCGCGAGTACCGGCCCATCGGGGCCCTCCGCCTGTACGGCCTGTGCACCGAGGCGGTCATCACCACGTCCGGTTACGCGGGCGTCGTCACGCACCTCGTGGACGACCGGGGCGGGCGGTGGACGGTGCCGTCGATCATGCCGGGCGGCGCGGAACGGGTCGCCGCCGCCGCGGGCGGGCCGGTGGCGATCGGCGAGTCGGGCCTGACCCAGCGCGGGCTGGGCCGGGCCGGGCTGCTGCTGTCCGGCGGCACGGCGTCGCCGGACCACCGGCTGGGCGCGGGCAAGGCGGTCCGGGCGGTGTCCGCGTCCGCCGCCGAGTGGGACGCCCCGCCGTTCACCGGCTTGTGGGACCGACCCCTGACCGACCAGGTCGCGGACGCCTTCCACGCCGGCACCCGCCCGGACGCCCACCGCCCGGCAGGCGCGGACCTGCTGTTCCTCGACGGCACGGTGCTCGGCGCGGCAGGAGGCGCGCTGCGCGTCGACGTCGGGACCGCGCACGTCGACCTCGTCGGCGGCAGCGGGCGTGCGGGCGAGAACCTGCGGGTGCTGGCGTCCGCCGCCGGGCTGCGGCTCAGGGTCGTGGCACGCCTCAAACCGGACCGCCCCGGCACGGCCGTCGCGCTCGCCGTGTCCGGTGACCTGCGCCTGCCCGCCGACCTCCGGCACCACGTGGACCTGGACCTGGACCAGCTCCAGCACTCGCACGTCACCGATCCCGGCGGACGGGAGCTGCCGCCCCGGCCCGAGCCGGTCGACCGCGTCCCGCGTCCCCTCCGCCCGCTGGAGAACGTGCTGCACCGGATCGCGCTGGGCGGCCGGGCGGTCGCGGCCGTGGCGTCGGCCGAACGGGACGTCGCCGCCCTGGCCCGCACCGGCCTCACCACCACCGCCGACCTGCTCGCCGACCTCGCCGCCGCCTCGCGCGACCGGGGCCGCGACGCGTTCGGCCGGGCCGTGCGCGACACCGGGGACGACTTCCCGGTCGCGTGGCTGCGCGCCGGGCTGCACGTCCGCGAGTTCACCCGTGCCGCGGCCCGGCGGGCGTGGCTGGAGGCGGTGGGACGGACCTGACGGCGGCGTCGGCCGAGTAGGCCAGGTTCGTGCCGGTCGCGGCACGGTCGGCGGTGATCACGGTGGCGTCGCCGACCAGCAGCGCGCGGTCGTCCACGAGCGGCGCGCCGTCCTCGCCCCGGCTGAGGCGGCAGCTGAGCAGCGCGGGCGACCCCGGCTCACAGCGCAGCGCCCGCGCCTGCTCGGCGGTCAGCGCGACCGCCTGGATGGTCTCGCTCGCCTCCCGCACGGGCGTGCCGGTCTCCGCCAGCAGCAGGTAGAGCGACTGGTGGTGCAGCGACTCGACGCCGATCCGCGTCCCGACGGCGGCCGGCAGGTACGACGTCTGGAGCAGCAGCGGCCCGGCGTCGGTGCTGCGCAGGCGTTCCACCGAGAGCACCTCGCGACCGGCCGGGACGCCCAGGCGCGCGCTGACGTCCGCCGGCGGCACGACGAGACCCGACGCCAGGACCTCGGTCCGCAGCTCGATGCCCTGCTCGACCAGGTCCTGCGACAGGCTCCGCAACCCGGTCAGGCCGTAGGCGAACGCGGGCCGCCGCACGAAGGTGCCCACCCCGTGCCGGGTCTCCAGCAGACCGTCCGCCTCCAACGCCTGGATGGCCTGCCGCACGGTCATCAGCGAGACGTCGAACTCCTCGACGAGCTCCCGCTGCGCGGGCAGCGGCGCGTCCGCCGGGTACCGGCCGTCGGCGATCCGCTCGGCCAGCACCCGGTAGATCGCCAGGTACTTGGGCACGCGCGTGTCGTACTCGCGGCCGGTCCGCCGCCCGTGGTCCACAGTGGAACTCCCGACTCTCAACCCCCGACGGAGGATAGCGCGCGCCGGAACGCGGACACCGCGTCCACGACCTCGCTGACCGGAGCGCCGTCGAGCAGCATGCGCATGAACGCCGAGCCCACCACGACGCCGTCGGCGTCCGCGCAGACGTCCACCGCCTGGTCGACGGTGGAGATGCCGAACCCGGCCACCACGGGCAGGTCGGTCACGCCCTTGAGCTGGCGGGCGGTGTCCCGTGCCGAGGCGCCGAGCGCGGCGCGTTCACCGGTGGTGCGCATGGAACTCATGCAGTACACGAACCCCGACGACGCCCGCGCGATCTCCCGGCACCGGTCCTCGTCGCACGACGGCGCGGCCAGCAGCACGGCGGCGACATCGGCGCCCGCCGCGCACGCCAGGTACTCCGCCGACTCCTCCAGCGGCAGGTCCGGCACGATCACGCCGCGCACGCCGACCGCCGCCAGGTGGTCGACGAACCCGCCGACCCCGCGCGACGGCGTCAGCGTCAGGGCCACGTTCGCGTAGGTCATCACGATCAGCGGCACGCCGACGTCGAGGCCGGCGAGCGCGTCCAGCAGCGCCCGGGGCCGTGCGCCGCGACGGGACGCGAGGGCGGCGGCGTGCTGCACGGTCGGGCCGTCGAGCATCGGGTCGGAGAACGGCAGCCCGATCTCGACCGCGTCCGCGCCGGCCTCCGCCGCGCCGCGCACCAGGTCCAGCCAGTCCGGCACGACACCCGCCATCACGTACGGGATCAGCAGCCGGCCGCCGCCGGCGCGGGCGGACCGGAGGTGCTCTTCCAACGTGGCCGCGGCGACGCTCATCGGTGGTGCTCCCTGATCTGCTGGAGGTCCTTGTCGCCGCGGCCGGACAGCGTGACGAGCACCGTCGACCCGGCCGCGAGCTCGCCGGTCGCGGCGGCGTCGACGACCCACGCCAGCGCGTGCGCCGATTCGAGCGCGGGGAGGATGCCCTCGGTCCGGGTCACGAGCCGCAGCGCCCGCATGGCCTGCTCGTCGGTCACGCTCGCGTACCGGGCGCGGCCGGTCGACGCGAGGTGCACGTGCTCCGGGCCGACGCCGGGGTAGTCGAGGCCCGCCGAGATGGAGTGCGCTTCGAGGACCTGGCTGTCGTCGTCCTGGAGGAAGTGCGACATGAACCCGTGCAGGACGCCGAGCTTGCCCTTGTCGACGGCGCTGCCCCCGGCCGCTTCCACGCCGACCAGGCGGGCGGGGGTGTCGGCGAACCCGGCGAACGTCCCCGCCGCGTTCGACCCGCCGCCGACGCACGCGACGACGACGTCCGGCACGGCGGCGGGCAGCCGTTCGGCGCACTGGGCGCGGGCCTCGTCGCCGATGACGCGCTGGAACTCGCGCACCATCCACGGGTAGGGGTGCGGGCCCATCACGGAACCCACGCAGTAGTGGGCGTCCTCGGTCTCGGAGACCCACGCCCGCAGCGCCGCGTTGGTCGCCTCCTTCAGCGTGCCGACGCCGTTGGCGGACTCGACCGGCACGACCTCCGCGCCGAGCAAATCCATCCGGAACACGTTCGGCTCCTGCCGCCGCACGTCGGTCCGTCCCATGTAGACGGTGCAGGAGAGGCCGAGCAGCGCGGCGGCGGTCGCGGTGGCCACGCCGTGCTGGCCCGCGCCCGTCTCGGCGATCAGCTTGCGGCGGCCCATGCGGCGGGCAAGCAACGCCTGCCCCAGCACGTTGTTGATCTTGTGTGAGCCGGTGTGCGCGAGGTCTTCCCGCTTGAGCAGGACGCGCACGCCGAGCGCCTCGGACAGCCGCTCGCACTCCGTCAGCGGGGTCGGGCGGCCGACGTAGGTGGCGAGCAGCCGTCGGTACTCGGCCAGGAAGGCGGGGTCGGACCACGCCTCGCGGAACGCCGCCTCCACCGCCTGGGCGGCGGGCATGAGGGCTTCCGGCAGGTAGCGCCCGCCGTACCGGCCGAAGCGGCCGGCCGCGTCGGGTGCGCGCATCGCGCTCGTGGTGACGACTTCAGGAGGAGACACATCTAGAACTCTAGAACTCTCTTGTCGGTCTGGCAAATGCCGTTGTCCGCGCGGATACCGTGATCGCGTGGAGATCCGCAGTGGAGACCTGGACGACCTGCCCGTGATCATGGCCATGCTGGACGAGGCGGTGGCCTGGCTCGCCGCCGCCGGGCGGACCGGCCAGTGGGGGAGCGAGCCGTTCTCGACCCAGCCCCGGCGGGTGGAGGGCATCACCGCGAAGATCCGCTCGGGCACGACGTGGATCGCCGAGGTCGACGGCGTGCCGGCGGGCGGCATGACCCTGACGTCCACCGCGCCCTCCCACGTGACCGCGGCGGGCGAGCCCGAGGTCTACGTGTCGTGGTTGGTGACGTCCCGCTCGTTCGCCGGCCGGGGCGTGGGGGCGGCGCTGCTCGCCCACGCCCGCGAGGAAGCCCGCCGCGCGGGCGTCGGCCTGCTGAGGGTCGACTGCTACGCGGGCTCCGACGGCCGCCTGGTCGACTACTACCGCCGCAATGGCTTCGAGCCGGTCGAGACGTTCACCGTGGACACGTGGCCGGGCCAACTGCTGGCCCAACGCGTCTGACGCCCACCGCCGTCCGCCGATCCCGGCGTTTCGGGCGTCTGACACGGGAGGGGCGTCCCAATGAGGCCGTTGATTCAGCAGGCCGGAAGGTCGTGCCGCCCGTGCCACCTGACCGGTGGGTGAAAAGACCCGTTCGGTGGCGACCGGATCGTGGCCGGGACCGCAGTTTTGCGTTCACGAGCGGTTGTGGGGCGCATTCGGTTAAACCTGGGTCACCCCATCAGGGCGTTGGCCGGTCGTCGTTCGGCCGAGTACGGTCGGAACACGAGGATGGCCACCTCCGAAGGATAAGCGGTCCGCGCGGTGTGCGGCCGCGGAAACTACCGTGAGGCGGTTTTTCCGATGACGTTGGACGTGCTGGACCTGCTCAAAGACGGATTGCCGGAGAGTTCCGCGCCACGGCGGCGGATCGTCGTGGTCGGCGCGGGGATGGCCGGGCTGACCACCGCCATGCTGCTGAAGGACGCGGGCCACGAGGTCACGATCCTCGAAGGTCAGAATCGGCTCGGCGGCCGAATCCTCACCCACCGCGGATTCGCGGGCGACATGTACGGCGAGTTCGGCGCGATGCGGTTCCCGCTCCAGCACCCGCTGGTCTCGCACCTGATCCAGGACAAGTTCCGGCTCGCCACCCGGCCGTTCCCGATGTACGACGAGGACACGTTCGTGTACCTCCAGGGAAAGGGCGTCCGGCGACGGGACTTCAGCGCCGACCAGTTCAGCTTCGACCTTTCCCGCGAAGAAGCCGACAAAACGCCGCACGACCTCCTGCGGCACACCGTGCAACCGCTCGTGGACATCATGGAGCAGGAGGACGACGCGAAGGCGTGGCACCGGCTGCTCACCGACTACGACCGGTACACGCTGCTCGGCTACCTGAAGGAACGGGGCCTCGGCGACGGCGCGCTCGCCATGCTCGGGCCGCTGTTCAACCTGGAGGGCCGCTACCACTTCTCGCTGCTCGAGTGGTTCTCCCACTACTACGAGGACGTGTTCGGCCGGCTCGTCTACATCGTCGACGGCGCCGACTCGCTGCCCCGGGCGTTCGAGCCGATGCTGATGGACGACATCCGGCTGGGCGCGGTCGTGCACGCCGTCGACCAGACCGACGCCGAGGTCCGCGTCCACTACCGGGCCGGCCGCCGGTCGCAGACGATCTCGGCGGACGAGTGCGTGATCACCGTGCCGTTCGCGACCCTGCGGCACATGGAGGTCGAAGGGCTCGACCCGGACAAGTGGTACGCGATCCGCAACACCTACTACGGCCGCGCGCACAAGCTGTTCATGCAGTTCAGCGAGCGCTGGTGGGAGACCGCGTACGGCATCACGCACGGCCTCACCGTGACCGACCTGGCGATCCGCAACATCGTCTACCCGCCGGCCGGCCAGGACACCCGGCACCGCAAGGGCGTGATGATCGCGTCCTACTGCTGGGAGCAGGACAGCATGCCGTACACGCCGCTGGCCGCCGAGGAGAGCGTCTTCCAGGCGTTGGAGGACCTGGTCAAGATCCACCCGGAGGCGCGGGACACGTTCGAGTTCGGCGTCTACAAGGACTGGGCGCTCGACTGGTTCGCCTGCGGCATCGGCCCGCTGTTCCGCGCCTACGAGATGAGCGAGGCGTTCTACGAGGACGTGATCCGGCCGGTGAACCGGGTGTGGTTCGCCAACGACGCGTGCGACCGCCGGCACCGGCGGTGGGTGGAGGGCGCGCTCAAGGCGGCCGTGAAGAACGCCTACGCGATCCACGAGGGCCTGCGCGACGAGATGCCGTGGAAGGACTGAGCCGGCCCGCTACCGGGTGAGCTGCTCGGCGTCGTGGAGGGCGGCGGCGACGCGGTCCGGCGGCCGGCCCAGCGCGGCGGCCAGCCGGTCGGCGTCGTCCGGCGTGACGGCGAGGACGAGCGCGCCGAGCACCGCCACCACGTCGCCGCCCACGGTGTTCGGCCCGCCGGCCATGTCGTCGGCGAGCTGGGCGAAGAACCGGCGCATGTGCTCCAGCCGCGCTCCGGCGGGTCCGGTAGGCGCCGCGCCCGGGTCACGGCAGGGCGCCCGTCGTGGCCAGGAGGAGCGCGATCGCGGGCAGGAAGTTGTTGACCTGGTGGGCGATCACGGAGGCCAGCAGGTTGCCGGTGATCAGCCGGGCCAGGCCGATCGGGATCGACAGCACCAGCAGCAGTGGCGTGCGCAGGAGTTCGAGGTGCGCGACGGAGAACGCCAGGCTGGTCACCGCGAACACCACCCAGCGGTTCCAGCCCCAGTGCTCCAGCGCACGCCACAGCACGCCCCGGAACAGCAGCTCCTCGCCGATCGGCGCGAGCAGGAACACCGCCAGGAACGCCACCACGGCCGCCGTCGGCGCGAGGTCGCGACCCGTGAACGCGTCGCCGACCGCCGAACTGGCCTGCTCCGAACCCACCCAGGCGGCCCACAGCGCCGCCGCCGGCAGCGCGATCACCAACCCGCCGACGCCGAACCCGAGGCCGATCGCGGCGTCCCGACCGTGCCACCGGAACGCCAGCTCACGGCGTGCCCGCCCGGCCTTCGGGCCACCGCCCAGCCACGCCGCGCCGAGGACCGCCACCAGACCGGCCAACGAGATGGGCACGGTGAGCAGCGCGAGCAACCGGCCGTCCTCCAGCCGTGCCGGGTCGGCGCCGGTGGACGTCAGCAACACCGCCACGGACGCCAGGAGCATCGTCACCTGGGCCGCGAAGAACACGGCCACCAACCCCAGGCCCGTCCGCCCGCGGCGCGCCGGGACACCGCCCGGCGGCGGTGGCGCGGTCAGCCGGTCGTCCGGGGGAACCGGCTCGTTCTGGTCATCGCCCACAACCGTGGATAACCCGCGCCGGCGTCGAGGTCAACTCGGGCCACCCGATGGCCTAGTTCCGGGGAGGCGCCGGCGAGGGGTGGAGCCGCCACCGCTGCTCGCCGTCCTCGCGGAGGATGCCGGTGGCGCGCAGGCCGATCCGCCGCGCGACCGCCTCGCTCGCCAGGTGGTCCGGCGCGATGTGGGCGCGCACGTCCCGCACGCCGCGCTCGACCAGCCAGGCGATCACCCCGGTGACGGCCTCGGTGGCGTAGCCGTGACCCTGGTGCGGCACGCCGACGACCCACGCCAGCTCCGCCGTCGTCCCGTTCGCGCCGGCGGTCGTGGTCGCCTGCACGGCGCCCACGGCGACGTCGTCCGCGTCGCGCAGCACCACCCAGTTCAGCCAACCCTCGCGTCCGTCGTCGGACGACGGCCGCTCCCAACGCCGGTACCGGGACTCGAGTTCCGCCACGGTCGGCGGGGCGCCGCCGATGACCTCGTACAGCGAGGGATCGGCCAACACCTCCGCCATCGCCTCGGCGTGGGCGACCCGGACGGGCTCGACGCGCAGCCGTGCCGTGCGCACCACGGCGTCCTGGGGCCACCCGGATGGCATCACCACCGCGTCACGCACGGCGGGCACCTGTCGTGCGGCCACTCGTGGACTCACGTTCGGTCACTGTGCTCATGGCGCAATCCCCCTGACCGGTGGACGTGCCACTGTAGTCAGTCCTCCGCCCCCACGGGGCACGCCTTCGTGACGCCGCACGCGCGACGCACGGCGTTCACCGGCGGCCGGTAGTGTCGGGTCACGTTGCCACCCCGTGTGGCATGGCGTGCCGGGAAGTCTGGTCGGCGTCGGTACCGACGACGCCTGGAGCCGCCCGTGCGACCTGTCACCACAAGCCTGTTCAGCCGCGGCTCGTGGCCGGAGGCCAAGCGGATCGGCGACATCCTGCGGCTGGAGACGGTCGGCGGGGTCCTCATGCTCGGCCTGGCGGTGCTCGGCCTCGTCTGGGCCAACTCGCCCTGGGCGGCGTCCTACCAGTCGTTCGGCGCGGTCGAGGTCGGCCCGGAGGCGCTGCACCTGCGGCTGAGCCTGGTCGAGTGGGCGTCCGACGGCCTGCTCGCCGTGTTCTTCTTCGTCGCGGGGCTGGAGCTGAAGCGCGAGTTCGTCGCGGGCGACCTGCGTGACGTGCGGCGGGCCGCCGTGCCGGTCGCGGCGGCGGTCAGCGGCGTCGCCGTGCCGGCCGTCATCTACGCGGCGGTCAACGCGACGGACCCCACCGCGCTGTCCGGGTGGGCCATCCCCACGGCCACCGACATCGCGTTCGCGCTGGCCGTGCTGGCGGTGATCGGCCGGTTCCTGCCGTCGGCGCTGCGCACGTTCCTGCTCACCCTCGCCGTGGTGGACGACCTGATCGCGATCGTGCTGATCGCCGTCTTCTACACCGAGGACCTGTCGCCCGTGCCGCTGGCGCTGCTGGTGCTGCCGCTGGTGGTGTTCACCGTGCTCGTCCAGCGGCGGGTGCGGTCGTGGTGGGCGCTGCTGCCCCTGGCGGCGCTGACGTGGGCGCTGATGCACGCCTCCGGTGTGCACGCCACCGTCGCCGGGGTGCTGCTCGCGTTCGCCGTGCCCGTGGTGCGGCAGCGCGCGGGGGAGGGGCCGGGGTTGGCGGAGCACTTCGAGCACCGGTGGCGTCCGCTGTCGGCCGGGTTCGCGGTGCCGGTGTTCGCGTTCTTCGCCGCCGGTGTCTCGGTCGGTGGTGTCGACGGGCTGCTGTCGTCCGCGACGCAGGGCGTCACGACGGGGATCGTGCTCGGCCTGTTCCTGGGCAAGACCGTCGGCATCACCCTCGGCACGTGGCTCGTGTCCCGGTTCACCAAGGCCACCCTCGACAGCGACCTCGGCTGGGTCGACGTGGTGGGGCTCGCCGTGCTCGGCGGCATCGGGTTCACGGTGTCGCTGCTGGTCAGCGAACTGTCGTTCGACCCGGGGTCGCCCGAGCACGACCAGGCGAAGGTCGGCGTGCTGCTCGGGTCGCTGCTGTCGGCGCTCGTCGCGACCGTCATCCTCCGCGCCCGCAACCGCGTGTACCGCCGCATCCACGAGGAGGAGACGCGCGACGAGGACCAGGACGGCGTGCCCGACGTGCACCAGCGTGACGTGCGCTGACACGTGGCCCCGACGATCACCGCCCCAACAGTCCGAACCCTAGGCCGGCGACGCCGGGCCGGCTCGGGCGTCGCCCTCCACCGCGTCGAGGACCCGGCGCAGCCCGGCTTCCGGCGGTTCGGTCGCCGAGTCCACGACCAGGTGCGGGTCGTCCCAGCTCTCCCACAGGCCCTTCATCCGCAGCACGTGCTCCCACGACACCGTCGCGTGCCAGCCGGGAATCCCGCGAGCCCGGCCTTCGACCCGGCTCCGCTGCACCCGCTCGTCCGAGCACACGCACTCCACGCCCACGAACACGCCGCCCAGGCGTTCGGTGACCGCGCGCCACCGCCGCCGCGTCTCCCGCCGGTGCCCGGTGGCGTCCACGATCACGTCGAGCCCCAGGTGCAGCTGCCGGGCGACCGACGCGGTCAGGGCGACCTCCGCCAGGTGGGCCGTGTTGTCGTCCCGCAGCGCCCCGAACGGCACCAGCGCGCCCAGCTGCCAGTCCTGGGAGAACACCGGGGCCCTCAGCCGCCAGGCCAACGCCTCGGCCAACGTGCTCTTGCCGGTGCCCGGCACGCCGGCGAGCAGCACCGTCCGGGGTGGACGTGCGGCGTCCGGGCGGGGCAGGGGCCGCAGCCGCTCGTACCGCGCCTGCGCCCGGTCCGCCATCACCGCCTGCAACTGCTCCCGTGCGAACGCCAGCGCCGCCGCGCCACGCCCCTCGGCCGCGCGCACCCACCCCAGCACCAGGTGCTCGGGCCGCACCTGGACGTCACCGAGCCGTTCGGACTCCTCCGACGCCGCCACGACCAGCGCCGCCCGGTCCACGGTCGCGTGGCCCGCCAGGTCGAGCCGGACCAGCAGGTCGGCGGCGACACCCCCGGCGGCGACACCCCCGGCGGCGGCGCCCCCGGTGGACGCGGTGAAGTCGGCCAGGCGCGCCGGGTCGGGCAGACCGGCGAGGACGTCCCCGGCGGACGGGTGCACGGGAAGCTCGGTCACGGCGCCTCCGGTCGGTAGAGGCCCATGATCCCGCGCCGCGGGGCACGTATGCGAAAGGGCGTCCGGTCGCCGTCAGCCGCCCCGTCGTGACAACACCCGGCGACACCACCGCGCCGCCACCCGCCGGTAACGCTCGGCCACCTGCCAGGTGACGACGCCCGCGACCAGGCTCGCCACCACCACGAGCCACCGCGGCAGGTGGTCGAGCAGCGCCGGGAACACCGCGTAGTGCGTCAGGTAGATGTACAGCGACGCGCTCGCCACGAGCGTCACCGCCGCCACGACCGCCTTCGGCAGCCGCACGCGCGCCACCGCGACCAGCAGCACCAGGCCCACCACCACGACGGCTTCCCGTGACCGGTCGTCGAACGTGCCGGGGATGAGCGCGAGCGCCAGCACCAGCACGACGGCCTTCTGCCACCGGGCCTCCGCCCGCTGGACGACCCAGCCGAGCACGAAGAACCACACCGCGCCCACCGTCGTCATGTTCCGCTCGGCGAACGAGTGCGTCGCGTCGAGACCCAGGCGCAGCACCAGAGCGGCGCCGAGGAACGCCACCGCGGTGGCGAACCCGTGCGCCCGTTCGACCCGCCGCACGACCGGCAGCGCGAACACGGCCGCGAGCGCCACCAGCGCGTGCACCACGACTTCCACGAACCAGTAGCCGACCGCGCCCGTGAGCACGAAGTTGTTGACCAGCGCCACGTTCACGAACGTCACGTCGTCGGTCACGGCCACCCGGTACGCGAGCCACAGGGCGGACGGCACGGCGATCAGCGCCGCGCTGCGCAGCATCCGCGCCGGCACGGGCAGCACGAACCGCGCGAAGTTCCACCCCGCCACCACGAGCAGCAGGTGCGCGCCGCCGGTGATGTCGAAGAACCCGATGTGCGACCCGACCACGAGGACGATCGCGAGGGCCCGCAGCACGATGTTCGTCTCGATCGACGGCAGGCGCGCCGGGGCCGGCCCCCGTCGTGCCTCCAGTTCCGCGACCGGTGTGGTGGGCCAGTCCTTCGGCAGGTGCCCGAGGACCCGTTCCAGCGCCACGGACGTCCGGACGTAGCTCAACGAGTCGCCGCCCAGGTCCACGAACGTCGCGTCGCCCGGCACGTCCGACACGCCGAGCGCGGAGCCGAACACCTCGGCGACCGAGCCGCAGCCGGAGGGCCGCCGCCCGCCGAGCGCGGCGACCGCCGCGTAGTCGACCTTCCCGTTCGGCAGCCGGGGGATCTCGCGGACGCGGACGACGTGCGCGTTCGTGGCGGGCAGGCCGAACCTGGCGCGCACCAGCTGCGCCGCGGGTCGGACCACGCCGCGCACCGCGACCACGAGCACGTCGTCGTCCCCGGCGCAGGCGGCCTCGAACCCCTCCTCGGCCAGCACCCGTTCCACCCGGTCGAGGTCGACGCGCAGCCCGCACAGCTTGAGGAACCGGTTCTTGCGGCCGATCACCTGGTACAGGCCCTCGGGCGTGCGCCGGGCCAGGTCGCCGGTCCGCAGCTCGTGCGTCGTGCGGCCGAGCGCGAGGTCCGCGGGGCGGTGGGCGTAGCCGAGCATCACGTTCGGACCCCGGTACACCAGCTCGCCGTCCGGGGCGAGGTCGAACTCGCCGCCCGGGACGGGCACGCCGATCGCCGACGGGTGGGCGAGCGCCAGCTCCGGCGGCAGGTAGGCCATCCGCGCGGTCGCCTCGGTCTGCCCGTACATGACGAACAGCCGCCAGCCGCGCTCCTCGCCGAGCCGCGCGAACCGGCTGACGGACTCGGGCGCGAGCCGCCCGCCCGCCTGCGTCACGTACCGCAGGCTCGGCAGGTCCATCCGCTCGAAGCCGACGGCGTCGAGCAGGTCGAACGTGTGCGGCACGCCGTGCAGCGCCGTCACGCCGTGCTCCCGCACCGCGGTCCAGAACTCCGGGTCGACCACGGACCGGTCCGTCAGCACGAGCCCCGCGCCGCGCAGCAGGTTGCTGTTCACCACGGACAGCCCGTAGCAGTAGTGCACCGGCAGCGACGTGATCGCGCGATCGGTGGGGCGGATGTCCAGGTACTGGGCGATGGCCTCGGCGTTGGCCGCCAGGCTGTCCGCCGACAGCCGCACCAGCTTCGGCGAGCCGGTCGAGCCGGACGTCGACAGCAGGAGCGCGAGGTCGGGGTGCAGGTCGTGCGCCGTGCCCGCGCGGTGCTCGGTCCACCGGCCGTCGACCACCACGTCCGGGTCGTACGCGGACGACAGCGCCGCCACCTGCGCGGGCGCGGTGAGGAGCACGGGGTGCCCGCCGCGCAGCGCGGCCAGGTACGCGACTAGCGAGTCCACGTCGTTGCGCGCGGCCAGCAGCACCAGCCGGCGCACCGGGCCGAGCCGTGCGGCGGCGGTCGCCACGCGGTCGTCCAGCTCGCGGTAGCTGATCTCCGCGCCGTCCGGCGTGACGAGCGCGGTGCGGTCGCCGTGCGCGGCGAGCCCGGCCGCGAACCCGAGGTCGGCGGTGGCGGTCATGCCGGGTGACCGGTGAAGAACAGGGCCGACCCGGAGACGCGCACCGCCGTCGTCTCACCCGGCCGCACGGGCGGCGGACCCTGCACGCGCGACCGCACCCGCGTGCCGTCGGCCAGCCGCAGCAGCACGGTCGCGTCGTGCCCGTGGAACAGCACGTCGTCCACGGTGGCCGCGACGCCGTCCCCGCCGACGTGCAGCTGCTCGGGCCGCACGAGGACCGTGCCGGCGCCCGAACCCGAGCCGCTGACCGGCAGCCGGCCCAACGGCGTCTCGGCCACCCCGTCCCGCGCCGAGCCGCCGAACGTCACGGCCTCGCCGACGAACAGCGCCACCCCGAGGTCGGCGGGCGACGCGTAGATGTCCTGCGGCGCGCCGAGCTGCGCCACCACGCCGTCGCGCAGCACCGCGACCAGGTCGGCGACGCCCAGCGCCTCCTCCTGGTCGTGCGTCACGAGCAGGGCGGTCGCGCCGAACGCGCGCAACGCCGCCCGCACGTCGGCGCGGAGCTCGTCGCGCAGGCTCGCGTCCAGCGCCGAGAACGGCTCGTCCATGAGCACCACGCCGGGCCGCGGGGCCAGCGCCCGGGCGAGCGCGACGCGTTGCTGCTGCCCGCCGGACAGTTGCGCGGGCATCCGGCCGCCGTACCCGGACAGCCCGACCAGCTCCAGCAGCTCCTCCACCCGGCCGTCCCGGCGCTGCGCCCGCGTCAGGCCGAAGCCGACGTTCCCCGTCACGGTCAGGTGCGGGAACAACGCGCCCTCCTGCGGCACGATGCCGATGCCGCGCCGCTCCGGCGGCACGTGCGTGGACCGGTCGGCCAGCACCCGGCCGCCGAGCCGGACCTCGCCGGAGCGCACCGGGTGGAACCCGGCGAGCACCCGCAGCAACGTCGTCTTGCCGCACCCGGACGGCCCGAGCACGGCCAGCAGGCCGCCTTCGGGCACGGCGAGGTCGAGGCCGCGCAGCACCGGCTCGGGCCCGTACCCCGCGACGAGTCCGCTCACGCGCAAGTCGCTCATCGGTCACCTCCACGCAGGAACCGGTCCAGCACCACGGCGGGGATCGCCGCCACGACCAGCAGCACGGCCGCGTACGGCGCCGCGGCGGCGTACGCGGCGATCTCGGTCTTCGTCCACAGCTCGGTGGCCAGCGTGTCGACGCCGGTCGGCCGCAGCAGCAGGGTCGCGGGCAGCTCTTTGGCGCAGGTCAGGAAGACCAGCGCGGCCCCGGCGAGGATGCCGGGCGCGGCCAGCGGCACCGTCACGCGCAACCGGGTCGCGGTCCGGCCACGGCCCAGCGACCGCGACACGTCCTCCAGCACCGGCGGGGCGTTGGCGACGGCCGTGCGCACCGCGCCCACCGCGAGCGGCAGGAACAGCACGGCGTAGGCGAACGCGAGCATCGGCGTGGTCTGGTAGAGGCCCGGCGTGAACCGGATGCCGAAGAACACCAGCGCCAGGCCGATCGTGATGCCCGGCAGCGCGTGCCCGGCGAACCCGGCCAGCTCCACGCCGCGCACCAGCAGGCCGCGGTGCCGTGCCGCGAGCACCCCGACCGGCAGCGCCATCGCGATGGTGAGCGCCGCGCCGAACGCCGACACCGACACCGTGTTCAGCGTCGTGGCCAGCAGGTCGTCGCCGACCGCCGACCGGCCGGCGGCCAGCCACCAGCCCAGGCTGAACACCGGCACGCCCAGCGACAGCACGACCAGCGCGGCGGTGCCCAGCGCCGCCGGGACGCGAACCCGGCCCAGCGGCACGGTGAGCGGACGGCGTGGGCCGCGCGTGGCGGCGGCGGCTCCCCGCGCCCGTCGCTCGCCGACGGTCAGGGCGACCGCCAGCACCACGAGGACGCAGCCGAGGATCGCGGCGGGCGTGCGGTCGAACGTGGCCCGGTAGCTCGTGTAGATGCCGAGCGTGAACGCCTCGTACCGCATCAACGACACCGCGCCGAAGTCGCTCAACGCGTACAGCGCCACCAGCAGCCCGCCCGCCGTCGCCGCGGGCCGGACCTGGCGCAGCGTCACGGAGAAGAACGTCCGCGCGCTGGTCCGGCCGAGCGACCGCGCGACCTCCTCCACCGCCGGGTCGGACGTCCGCAGCGCGGCGGCCACCGGCAGCAGCACGTACGGGAACGACACCAGCGTGAGCACCAGGAACGCCCCCGCGAACCCGGTCAGCCCGGGCAGCAGCGCCACCCACGTGAACCCGGCGACGTACGACGGCACGGCCAGCGGCAGGACCAGCAGCACGCCGGCGACCCGCCGTCCGGGCAGGTCGCTGCGCACCACGAGCCACGCGCCGAGCACGCCGATCACCACGCAGGCCGCCGTCACCGCGCCCGCCAGCGCGAGGCTGCGCACGGCCAGGTCGAGGGTGCGGGCACGCAGGAGCACCCGCCCGACCTCGCCCGCGCCGCGGTCGAAGGAGCGGACCGCGAGGTAGGCGAGAGGTGTCAGGGCGACCCCGGCCACGACCAGGGCGAGCGCGGTGTTCGTCGGTGCGGCCCGCAACGGGCCTCTCAGGACAGCCCTGCTTCCTGGAGCATGGTCAGCGTCTGCTGGAGCGAGGACAGCTTCGACAGGTCGATGTCGGGGCCGTTCAGCTCGGACAGCGCCGGCAGCTGGTGCTTGCCCGACTTCACGGTCGGGTTGGCCGGGTACTCGGCGGTCTCGTCGGCGAAGTGCCGCTGCGCCTGCTCCGACAGCAGGAACCGGACCGCCTTCACCGCGGCCTCGCTCCGGTCCGACCCGGCGACCACGCCCGCGCCCGCCACGTTCACCAGGCTCAGCGGGTCGCCGCCGCCCGCGTAGTGCAGCTTCACCTTGACCGCGTCGGCGCCGTTCTCGGCGACCTTCGCGTACCAGTAGTAGTGGTTGATCAGGCCCGCGGGCACCTGGCCGTCGTTCACCGCGTTGAGGATCGCGATGTTGTTGTCGTACCGCTTCGGCTCGTTGGCGGCGAACCGCCGCAGCCAGTCGGCGGCGTACTCCTCGCCCTTGATCACGCGCACCGACGTGACGAACGCCTGCCACGACCCGTTGGTCGGCGCGTACGCGATCCGGCCCTTCCACTTCGGGTCGACCACGTCGTCGAGCGTCGTCGGCAGCTCGGCCTCGGTGACCACGCGGGGGTCGTACGCGACCACCCGGGCGCGGGCCGACGTCGCGACCCACTTGCCGTCGTCGGCCCGGTACTCCTCGGGCACGAGGTTCAGCACGTCGGTGGGCAGCTCGGCGAGCCTGCCCTGTTCGGCGACCGCGCCCAGCGCGCCCGCGTCCTGCGAGAAGAACACGTCGGCCCGGGTGCCGTCACCCTCCTCCAGCAGCTGGGCGGCCATCTCGCCGCTGCTGCCGTACCGGACCTCGACCTTCACCCCGGTGGCCTGCTCCAGCTGGTCGAGCACACCGCCCACGAGCTCCTTGTTGCGACCGGAGTAGATGACCAGGGCGTCGCTGTCCCCGGTGTCGCCGCACGCGACGACCGGCACGGTCAGCAAAGCCATGATCAACGCAACGGCGCGTGCGCGACGGCTCACTGCAGTTCCTCCTAGAACTCACCCCCCAGGCGGCTCAGGCGGAGACAAGGTAAAGCTAACCTAAATCTCACACAAGACCGCGACGATAACGCCCACTGCGACGCCGGACACACCACGCGTCCGGCCGCGAGCCCGGGGACCCGGATTCACGCTGGACGGGCCACCGCACCCGCGTGCTAGCGTCCCGCGCGATCCGTGCCACCACAGGGAAAAGAGCCCTGTGGGCGCGGCCTCGCCGGACCGTGATCGGGTGGTGGACCAGTGGAGCAGACGGTTGTCGACGGCGTTCCCGTCTACTGGGCGGAGGGACCGGCGCCCATGACGGCCACCCTCGCCTTCGGCGTCGGCACGCGGGACGAGTCGTTCCGCACGATCGGCGTCACGCACCTCATCGAGCACCTGGCGATGAGCGCGCTGCCGCGCGTGCACTACGAGCACAACGCGTCCGTCGAGCTGGAGACCACCCAGTTCTTCGCCACCGGCAAGCCCGCGCAGCTGGTCGAGTTCCTGGACGTGGTCTGCCGGGCGCTGGCCGACCTGCCGCTGGACCGCGTCGAGAAGGAGGCGGGCGTGCTGGCCGCCGAGGGCAGCCAGGTCACGCACCCGACCGCGGCGGCGCTGCTGGCCCGCCGGTTCGGCACGTCCGGCTACGGCCTGGCGCCGTGGGCCGGCCCCGGCTACGACCGCATCCCGGCCGAGGCGGTGGCCGCGCACGCGAGGCGGTACTTCACCAAGGGCAACGCCGTGCTGACCCTGACGGGTCCGCCGCCGGAAGGGCTGCGCCTGGCGCTGCCGGACGGGGAACGGCCGGCCCGCGTGGCGCAGGAGCCGCTGCCGGCCGACGGGCCGCGCTGGTCCGCCGAGAACGTGCCGTGCCCCGGCCTCTCCCTGACCGGGCCGTCGGCGTCGGCGCCGTGGAACATCGCCATGCTCGTGCTGCAGGAGCGGCTGACCACCACCGCCCGGCGCGAGAAGGGCATCAGCTACGACGTGGGCGGCGAGCGCGCGGACGTCAGTCCCGAGACGACGGAACGCCTCATCTGGCTCGACGCCCGGGAAGGGCGGGAGGCCGAGGTCGCGGAGATCCTCTGGAACACCGCGCAGCGGCTCGCCGACGACGGTCCCGACCAGGAGGAGGTCGACCACGAGCTGGCGGCGTTCGCCGAGCTGATCGACGACCCCCGCCTGGTCGTCGCCCGGCTGGACCTGCGCGCCCGCGCCGAGCTGCTCGGCGGGCCCTACTACACCGACGAGGACTGGCTGGTCGAGCTGAAGGCCGTCACCCCGGAGCAGGTGGCGGCGGTCATGGCCGAAGGGCTGCGGACGGCGCTGCTCGTCGTGCCGGAGGGCGTCGCGCTCGACCTGTCGGACCGGGACGGCGCGCCGGTGGCCGTCGGCGGCTGCGCCAGGGTGATCGGCCCGGAACCGGACGGTCGGGTGCTGCGCCCGCCGCTGGCGGCCCGCGTGCTGAACGGCGCCGCCCGTCGCGTGCGGCTGATCCTCGGCACGGACGGCGTCACCCTGCGCGACGACGACGGCGACCTGCACACCATCCGGTTCGCCGACGTGGTCGGGGTGGAGGTCCAGGACGGCGCGCGCACGGTGTTCGGCCGGCACGGCTGCGTGATCCCGGTCGACCCGGACCTGTTCCGGGGAGCGGAGGCCGCGGTCGCCGCGCTCGACGCGGCCGTCGATCCCGCGCTGCGCTACCGGACGTCGGACCTGGTCAGCCGGGACGAGTGAGCACCGGGTGGGGGCGCGGCCCGGTTCCGCGCCCCCACCGGATCACGCCGCGTGGGTGGCGTCCTGGGCGGTGCCCACGACCTTCCGCGCGTCGTCGGCCGTCAGGCCGTGGTGCGGTGTCAGGAGTGCTCTGCCGCGCGAGTTCAGTCCCGGAAGTTTGTGAGCGGTAACAGGCTGACCGGGGCCGGGCGCCGCCGTCAGCCGCGCCGGGTGGCCAGGACGATCCCGGTGCCGACGGGCAGTTCGACGGTCGCGAGCCGGGGATCGGTCGTCAACGCGATCCGCACGGCGGTGACCGACGCGCGGTGCTCGGGCTCGGTGTACCGGCTGAGGTCCATGTCGTCCACGACGAGCACGCCGCCGGGGCGCAGCGCGTCCAGCGTCAGGTGCAGGCCGGTCCACTTGCCGGCGACCGCGTCCGCGAAGACCAGGTCGAACCGGCCGAGGTCGGGCAGCAGCGCTTCGGCGTCTCCGGCGACCACCTCGGCCCAGTCCGGCAGCCCGCCCGCCGCGACCTCGGCGGCGAGGTCGCCGTCCAGCTCCACGGTCGTCACGGTGGCGTCGGCGCGGTCGCCGAGGCCCGAGACGAGCCACGCCACCCCGACCCCCGCGCCGGTGCCGAGTTCGAGGACCCGTCCGCCGCGCGGGACGGCCGCGGCGAGCGCCGCGAGGAGCGGGCCGACCGGGTGCTCGCAGGACTGGCCGAACCCGCGTGCGCGCGCCCGCGCTCCGGCCTCGGCGACCAGGGGCGGCACGGTCGAGGTGTCGTTCATGACTCTCTCCACTTCGGGTGCGGGTGTGAAGAACCGGTTAAGCAACCGTCTTCAGAAGTGGGATGCGATGGTCGTCCTGGTTGGCGATGGATAGCCTCCGACACATGGCCCACGAGACAAAACCGGTTAAGCTGCGCGCGACTCCGACTGCTGCCGCCCTGCGACAGGCGGCGGAGACCGAGCTGCGCCACCGCATCCTGCCGTTCTGGCTGGGCCTGACGGACCGCGTGCACGGCGGCATCCACGGCCGCGTGGACGCGGACCTCGTCGTCGACACCACCGCGGACAAGGGCGCGGTCATGGCGTGCCGGTTCCTGTGGACCTTCTCCGCCGCCTACCGCGCGTTCGGCGACCTGTCGTACCTGGCCGCCGCGCACCACGCGCACCGGTTCCTCACCCGGCACGTGATCGACCCCGTGCACGGCGGCGTGTTCTGGTCCGTCGACCACACGGGCGCGCCGGCGGACACCGACAAGCACGTCTACGCCCAGGCGTTCGCGCTGTACGCGTTCAGCGAGTACCACCGCGCCACCGGGTCGCCGGACGCCCTGGCGCGGGCGGGGGAGCTGTACGAGGTGGTGACCGGCGTCGGGTTCGACCCGGCGACCGGCGCGTACCGCGAGCAGTTCGACCGCTCGTGGACGCCGAAGCCGAACGTCCTGCTCGGCGGGACGGACCGGGCCGACATCACCATGAACACCCACCTGCACGTCCTGGAGGCGCTGACCGCCTACCACGTCGTCGCGCCCTCCCCGGACGTCGCGGCGCGGATCGCGGCGCTCCTGGACACCTTCCGCCACCGGCTCTACGACCCGCGCCGCCGGTCCCTGCGCGTGTTCCTCGACCGCGACTGGCGCGAGCTGGAGGAGGTGCTGTCGTTCGGGCACGACATCGAGGCGAGCTGGCTGGTCGACGAGGCGGCGCGGGAGATCGGCGCGGACGTGCCGGACCTCGTCGTCGGCCTCGCCGAGGGCACGGCGGCGCGGGCGGTGCTGCCGGACGGCTCGGTCGCCAACGAGTCGGTGGACGGCCGGCTCGACGCGACGCGGGTGTGGTGGGTGCAGGCGGAGGCGGTCGTGGGCTTCCTCAACGCGCACGAGCGCACCGGAGATCCCGCGTTCCACGCGCTCGCGTGCGACACGTGGCACTACATCACCACCGACCTGGTCGACCCGCGGCCGACCGGGGAGTGGCTGTCCGCCAGGGATTCCGCCAACGCGCCGGTGCCGATGGACGCGGCGGGCGAGTGGAAGTGCTGCTACCACAACGGACGTGCCTGCCTCCAGCTCGTGGAGCGCCTCGCCCACGCCCCGGTGGGGTGACGGCGGCGTCCACCCGCGGCCACCCGAACGGGCGGTTCGCGTGGATCTTGCCGGGACCGTGGGCGAGGATGTGGCCACGGCACGGGGACGTGCCGCACCGGAGGCGGGCTGACGCCCTGGCACGAACGGCGAGCCACCATGAAGCCTGTTGCGCGCGACCTGGTCCCGCCGCCCGCAGAGGTGACGCCCGCCGACGTGACGACCGCCGCGGTGGCGCCTGCCGACGTGGTGCCGCTCGGCTCGGCGGTCGAGGACCTGGTGCCGGTGGCCGACCCGGCCGCCGGCCGCGGCCCGAGGTGGCTCGACGACTGGCTCGCGGCGAACCTCACCCGGGTCATGTCGTGGCGGCGGACGCTGCACGCGAACCCGGAGCTGATGCGCCGCGAAACCCGCACCACGGAGATGGTCGTGGGCCTCCTCCGCGGCTTCGGCCTGTGCCCGAGCGTGCTGCCGGTGGGCACGGGCGTCCTGTGCGAGGTCGGCACGGGGCCGCGGTGCGTCGCGCTGCGCGCGGACATCGACGCGCTGCCCGTCGCCGAGAGCACGGGCCTCTCCTACGCCTCGCGCGTGCCGGGCGTCTCGCACGCGTGCGGCCACGACGTGCACACCGCGATCCTGCTCGGCGCGGCGGCGGCGCTGGCGTCCGCGCCGGACCTGCCGGGCCGGGTGCGGCTGCTGTTCCAGCCCGCGGAGGAGGAGCCGGGCGGAGCGCTGGACGTCATCGCGGCCGGCGGGCTCGACGGCGTGGAGCGGATCTTCGGCCTGCACTGCGACCCGAAGGTGGAGGTCGGCCGGATCGGCACCCGGAGCGGCCCGGTCACCTCGGCCTGCGACATGCTCGAACTGCGGGTCGCCGCGACAACCCGGTTCGGCACCCGCGACGAACTCAGCGCGGACGTCGTGCACGCGCTCGGCGTGGTCGCCACCGGGCTGCCCGCGATGCTGGCCCGCCGCGTCGACCCCCGGTCGGGCACGGTGCTGGCGTGGGGCCTGATGGACGCGCCGGAGACGCCGTGCGGGACGCCGCGCGAAGGCGTCCTGCGCGGCACCCTGCGCACCGGCGACCCGGCGGTCAACGCCCAGCTCCCCGCGCTGGTGGAGGAGATCGTCGGCTGGCTGCTCCGGCCGACCGGCGTCCGGTTCGGCCTCGACCACGTCCGCGCCGTCCCCGTGGTGGACAACGACCCGGACAGCACCGCGCTGCTCCAGACGGCGATCGCCGACGCCCTCGGCCCGCACGCCGTCACGTCGACCACCCAGTCGTGCGGCGGCGAGGACTTCGGCTGGTACGTGCAGCACGTGCCCGGCTCGTACGCCCGGCTCGGCACGTGGTCCGGCGAGGGGCCGCACGGCGACCTGCACCAGCCGACGTTCCGCGTCGACGAACGCGCCCTGCCGATCGGGGTGCGCGCCATGGTCCACGTCGCGCTCGCCGCCCTCGGCTGACGGGCCCGGCCGGCTCCTAGTCGGGCCGCCGCCAGCGCGGGTCGTGGCGCGGCGGGGCGATCACGGGGTTGGAGGGCAGGGCCGCGCCCGGCCAGTCGACCGGCGACAGCCCGGCCGCCATCGGCGAGACGACCTCGTCCGGCGTGACGAACCCGGGCGTGGACTGCCACTCGCCGATCCGCCGCACCACCAGCACGGCCACGACCGCCGCGGGCACCGACAGCGCCGTCGCCAAGGTCAGCACCTGCGCGCCGGTGCCCAGCCCGTCCACCGTCTCGCTGCGGGCCAGCAGGCGGTCCGCGACGCGGTCGAGCACCTGGTAGCCGAGGAACAGGCCCCACCACAGGTTGACCAGGCCGTGCCCGCCCGCCGACTCGTGCCGGGTTCGGCTCACGTCCCACGCGTCGGCCACCAGCCGGCGCGGGATCCACAGGCTGACGATCGGCAGCCAGCCCCAGATCACCCACGACCGGCGGTACGGGGAGGCGTGCGGCGCGATGAGGTCGGCGTTGAGGCGCACCCGCCACAGCCACACCACGAACACGACGCCCGTGGCCACGTAGAGGGCGGTGTTGAGGATTCCGAGCGCGGCGCTCGCGGCGAGCTCGCCGTTCAGCTCCGCCTCGCCGACGAGGTCGTGGAGGTAGTCGTCGAGCACGTCCCGCAGCCGCCAGACCCAGGCGGTCACGAGGACGTCCGACACCACTGTGATCCCGACCAGGACGGCGAACGCCACCCCGAGCCCACGCACCGAACGGAACACGCATCCCCCCACGTCACTGGCCGCGAACCGGCGCCGGAGCGTACCTGAGGGAACGGCGTGGTCGGAACGCGTTTCCGGGGGAGCTCAGGGGCTCACCACACCAGCGAGAACTCGTACCAAGGCCCGTCGATCGGCTGGTACGTCACCACGTCGGCCTCCACGACGTTCGGCGGCGCCCCGTTCGGGCAGTGGGCGTACCCCCGGGAGTCGAGGAAGCCCGCGTCCTCCACGGTCATCAGGGTGCAGCCGGTGGCGGGGTCCACCCTGGTCGAGCGCACGAGGTGCAGCCCGACCCGCCGGTCCACGATCCGCGGGTCCGGCGTCGCCGCAGCCTCCGCCACCAGCGCCGACAGCGCCGACCGGTGCGCCTCGAACGCCACGCGCCGGGCCAGGCCGGTCTCGAGGGCCGTCCCGGTGGCCACCGCCAGCGCGGGGACCACCAGGAACGGCCACAGCCGGCGGACGTGCGCCAGGAAGGGCGCGGGCAGCGCGACCATCGCCGCGCCGAGCGCCGTCAGCCACAGGACCGCGGCCACCGCCCAGGCCAGGAAGGCGACCAACGCGACCCCGTAGTAGCCCCCGGGCGGGCTGCCCGCCCACGCGGTGAGCAGCACGGCCACCGCCGTCGCGCCCAGGGACCACCGCGGGGACCGCCACCGCGACACGCGTTCGACCACCGAACCCCCTTCTCCGCTCAGGGGGACGCGGTGGCGTGGCCTCCGGTTCCGCCGGCGAGGTAGTCGTTGAAGTGGACGGTGACGCCGTGCCCGTCCGACGGCCAGTTCGGCACGGCGATCGTGCGCGTCCGGCCGCCCGTCCCGCGCGCGGTCTGGGTGACGTGGATCGTGCCGCCGGCGTCGGCCTGGGCCGGCAGGTAGGCGTCGACGCCGGTGAGGAACGGCAGCGTTGCGAACGGCGGCAGCACGACGCCCGGCGTGGCCGCGCGGTCGCAGTGGTCGTCGAACGCGAACGCGGCGATGACCTGGCGGACCTTCGGCGCGACGGGCGGCGCGAGGACGTCGACCCCGTTGAACTCCAGCCGGTCCCGGTCGGGCTGGTCGGACCACCACTCGCGGTTGCGGACGACGGTGAGCGCGGTGTGCGTGGCGCACCGGTCGACGACGTCGCCGATCCCGCCCGGCCGCGACACCTGCAACCGCACGAACCGGTCGCTGCGCTCGAACGGCTCGAAGTAGAAGTGGTGGGGCTGCTGCCCCTCCCGCACCAGTTCCAGCTCGTAGTGCTTGCGGCCGTTCACGCGCAGCAGCCCGAACGAGCCGTCCGACCCGGTCCGGACGCTGTGCCGGGCGTCGCCGAGCCGCGCGCCCGTGCGCCCGTCGAGCTCCCAGACGCGCAGCTCGGCCACGATGCCCGCGTTCTGCGGGAAGTACAGCGCCCGGCCCGCGATCTCCACCCGGCCGGGCGGTTCCGGCACGACGTGCGTGGTGACGGCGGGCCGGCCGCGCAGGAACCGGTGGATGTGCGCGAAACCCTCCGCCGACGTCGTGGTCTCCGTGTGCCCCAGGGTGGTGAGGTACACGTTGGTCGCGCCGCCGATCGAGCCGTTCGGCTGGGCGCTGCCCCACAGCGCGAGCGTCGGCACGCCGCCGGGCAGCGCGGTGCTGGAACGCCCGTCGACGTTGACGTACTTGCGCACCACCGCGGCCCGCGCCGGCGTGGACAGGAAGGCCTGCATGACCGCCGTGCCGCGGGAGTGCGCGATCACGTCCACAGTGGACGATCCGGTGCGGGCGCGGACGCCGGCGAGGAACGCGTCCAGGTCGGCGACGGCCCGGTCGTTGGTCGGGACCGTCGTGTCGTACTCGTAGGCGTGGAGCAGGTGGTCCGGGTAGCCGTTGCCGGAGAACCGCTTCGCGTTGGACTGCCACTGCTGCGCCGAGCCCTGCTGGCCGTGCACGAAGACCACCGCGGTGAGCCCGTGCGCCGAGGCGGCGGGCGCCGCGGCCACCGTCGACACCAGCGCCAGGACCAGCGTCGTCACCGCGATCCTCATCGTTGTCCTCCGGTCGTCAGGGCGTCGGCGAGGTTGCGCCGCGCGTCGGCGTGCTGCAGGTACCCCGCGTGCACGTTGGCGACGTCGGCGGTCACGACCTGGTGCACGTAGTCGCCCCGGTTCGGGTAGAGCCGCGCCAACGTCGCCGCGTCGAACGGCACGTGGGAGCCGAACAGGCGGCAGAACGTCACGCCCGTGTTGTCGCCGGTGTTCAGCGCCCTCGGCGCCGTCACCTGCGACAGGCGGATGCCGCCCAGGGCGAGGCCCAGCGCGTCCCGCTTCTTGGTGACGCCGTCCGCCTCGAACTCCAACGGGCGGGCGGTCGGCGGCGGCGTGCCTCGTTCGACCCACCGCCGCAGGTGCTCGTAGGCCGCCGCGGTGACGTGGTGCATCGGAACCCGGCTGAACGGCGGCCGGTCGCAGTCGTACTGCGGCGCGCCGCCGAGGTCGCGCTCCGAGATCGGCGCGCGGTACACCTGACCCTCGTGGCCGGAGTGCGCCGCGCCCGCCACCTCCCACCGGCGGAACCGGTCCGTGTCGGCGGGACGCGCGGCGGTCCGCACGTCGGTCTCCGACAGCACCTGGAAGACCGGCTCGGCGCCGACCCGCGTCGGCGCGTTGCCGACGATGTAGCCGTACCCGTCGAACACCGGCTGCTGCTGCGGCAGGACCCGGTCGTACAGGACGGTCATCCGGGCCGCGGACTGCGACGCGCCGATGGCCAGCAACGTCCGGGCGCGCAACCCGCCGAGGACCGCGCCGGACGCGACGGCGCGCCCGGCCTGCGTGAACACGTCGTAGGACAGCTCGTCGGCGGTGAAGCGGCCGGCGCCCGTCACGTCGAGGCCGCCGTACCGGGCGGGGCTCCAGCCGCGCAGCTGGTCGACGCCGACGCGTTGCGCGGACACGCCGACCCAGGCGTTGCCGGAGCGGATGACCGACTCGGCGTTCCACAGGGCGTCGAGGTCGTACCCGGCGGTGACGTTCTGCCACTCGACCAGCGTCGTGCCGCTGAAGTCGCGTTCCCGCGCGGGCCGCCGCACGATGACGCGGGTCGTGTACGGCACGCCGGTGGCGACCTTCGTGCCGTCGACCGCCCAGCCGTCGGCCGTGCCGGAGACGTGGAACTCCTCTTCGACGTACCCGGCGGCGGCCAGGTCCGCGGGCGTGGAGAAGAACGGGTAGGTGTCCTCGATCCGGTCGGCCAGCCGGTCGCCCGGCACGGCGCCGGGCAGCGGGCCGACGACCCGGGGTGTCGGCCCGAGCTCGGACGCGGACGCGGGGGACGGGGAAGCGGAGGCGGGGGCGGACGTCGGGACGAGGAGGCCGAGCACGGCCGCGACCAGACCGACGCGCCGCCACGGGGAAGGTGACATACCGGCTCCCACAGCGATGGGGGTTGGGGATGTCGCCGACCGTAGCCAGGTCCGGCCGGCCCGCACCAGGACGCGTGGAGATCGTGAGACCGCTGTCGCAGCAACGGCGTCGGGCTCAGCGGTGTCTGGCTCAGCGGTGTCTGGCTCAGCGGTGTTGGAGCAGCACCGTCCGGGCGGCCTGCTCGGCCAGCTCGTGGTCGAGCGGCGTGCCGGTGAGCAGTTCGGCGTACAGCGCGGACTCCACGATCCGCACGTAGAGGAACGCGACCTGGTCGAGGACGGCCGCCGACCACGGCCCTCCCTCGACTTCCAGCAAGATCTCCTTCTGCGCCAGCACGGCCCGCCGGTGCACCCCGCCGGACGCCTGGAACAGCACCCGCGCGGCCGTGTCCGGCTCGCCGCGGAGGAACGCGCGGAACGGCCCCGAGGCGCGCAGCTGGTCCACGAACCGCCGCGTCACCTCCAGCACGCCGTCGACGCCGGGGTTCGTGCGCTGCTCCCGCGCGCGGGCCAGGAGCCGGTCGGCGAGCAGCCACAGGACGTCGCCGAGCAGCCCGTCCCGGCTGTGCACGACGCGGTAGAGCGTCGCCCGGCTGATGGCGAGGCTCGTCGCGAGCCCGTCCATGTCCACGCCGCCGTGCCGCAGGAAGAACCGGCACGCGCCGCGCACCACCTGGTCCTGGCTCACCACCCGCCGGGTGCCGGTCGAACCCACCGCAGTCCCCGCTCCCGCCGGCCCGCCCGTCCGGCCCACCCCGCATCATCTCCTCCCCGCCGCCCGACCGCGAGACCGTGACCGCGGCCCCTGTGTGTCCCACGTCACTGCCGCCGGGTAGGGGCGGGCTCGATGCTTGGTGCGCGTGACGTCACCTCCGCCACCGGACCGCGACGCCCGGCGGGCGCGGATCGCCGTGGCGGCCCTGTTCTTCGTCAACGGCGCGGTGTTCGCCAACGCGGTGCCGCGCTACCCGGAGCTGAAAGCCGGCCTCGGGTTGTCGAATGCGGTGTTCGGGTCGGTGGTGGCGGCGTTCCCGTCCGGCGCCTTGTTCGTCGCGGGCTCGCTCGACGCGATCGCGGACGTCGGCGCGAACGCCCAGGGATTGCGCAAGGAGCGGCGGTACGGCCGGTCGATCCTGAACTCGCTGCACGGCGTCTGGAGCATCGGTGCGGTGGTCGGCGGTCTGATGGGGGCCGCCGCCGCGGGGCCTGCCGTGCCTGTCCCGTGGCACCTGACGAGCGCCGCCGTGCTGTGCGGCTGTGCCGTGGCCGCGACGTCGCGGTTCCTGCTCGACGGCCCGCAGGCCGCCGCGCGCCCCGCCGCGACGGGTGCCGGGGGCGCGCGGCTGATCGCCGCGGCGCCCGTGATCGGCGCGGTCGCCGACGCGTGGGGGCTGCGCACGGGGTCGGCGCTCATCCCGGTGGCCGCGGTGGTGATCGTGCTGCTCGCCGCCACCCTGCGGGGTCGTGCGCGGTGAGCCGGGGTCAGCGGGACGCGGGTTCCTGGAACAGCACGGGCGGCGCGTCGCTCGGCGGGCGCGGGGCGGTCCGCGCGGGCTGGTCCGCCCACTGCTCGGCGGCCGGCTCGACGGCGACGTCCTCCACCGGCGCCTCCACGACGACGGGCACGGGCGCCTCGACCGGCACGGCCAACTGCTGCTGGACCTGCGTGATCCACACCAGCCACATGGCCTCGTCGCGGTGGCCGCGGTACTCGGCCTTCAGCCCTGCCAGCGCGCCGCGGACGCGGGCGACGACCACCGGGTTCTCGCGCACGGCCGACCACACGCCGCGCGAGGCGGCGTCCCGCGCCTTCACCAGGAGGCGGACCTGGTCGGTCAACTCCGGTGCGGGCAGGTTCGCCCACGCCGCTGCGATTCTCTGTGCCTTGGTCACGGTGCCATCCTCGTTGAGCGGACGGCACGCGGCTGCCGTGACACGATGTTATCAAGCTCTCGTTTTGCGAGGTCAGGTTCCGGGTGGCGGACACCGGGAGTGACGCTCAGACCCCGCTCGGGTACGTCTCCGGCTCGAACACGTCCACCCGCCGGGTGCGCAGGGGGCGCAGCGCCGTGGTCTCGTCGAACCAGAGGAAGGCGTCGTACCGGTCGCCGAGGACCGTCGGCACGTAGTTGCCCAGGCGTTCCCGCTCCGGGTGGTAGACGACGCCGATCGCGCGGTGGGCCAGCGCCGTCGTGAGCAGGTCGGGCCGGTCGTGACCCGGGGGGAACACGAACAGGGCCTCGCCGGGCGCGGTGTGGTGCAGCTCGTCCTCCAGCGACCCGTCGCGGGCCGGCGGCACCGGCATCACCCGCTGGTCGGCGCCCCACGCGTCGCCCGCGATCACCGTGCCGCGGTGCGCGCCGAACCCGACCAGCACGACCCGGTCGGCGCCGTGGCGCTCCCGGGCGAGCTGCCCGAGGTTGACCAGGCCCGACGCGGCCATGTCGGTGGCGCGGGCGTCGCCGATGTGGGTGTTGTGCGCCCACACCACGGCCTTCGACCCCGGCCCGTAGTGCGCCAGCAGCCGGTCGAGGGTGTCGTCCATGTGCCGGTCGCGGACGTTCCACGACGGCTGGCCGCCGCCGACCAGGGACCGGTAGTACCGCTCCGCGCCCGCGACGACCTCGGCGTTCTGCCACGCGCCGAACCGGCCCGCGCCGTCGGCCGCCGCCTGCCCGCGCAGCCGCGCCAGCAGGTCGACCACCTCGTTCTCGCAGCCCGCCGGCACGAACCGGGTGGCGAGCGCGTACTCCTGCGGGTCCTCGCCGTGCGGCTCGAAGCACCGGTAGGCGGCCAGCGCCGTCGGCACCTCCGCCGGGTCGTGCTCGCGCAGGTGTACCAGGATCTCGCGCAGCGACTCCCACAGCGAGTACACGTCGAGCCCGTGGAACCCGACCCGCTCCTCCTCGGCCAGGCCGCCGTTGTGCGCGCGCAGCCACCGTGCGAAGTCCACGACCTCTTCGTTGGCCCACATCCACGTCGGCCACCGGTCGAACGCGGCCAGCGCGGCCCGCGGGTCCTCCGGCGCGCCCGCCCGGCCGCGCACCGCGCCGTCCACCCGGTCGCACGCGGGCCAGTCGCCTTCCACGGCCACGAACGAGAAGCCCCGCTCGGCGATCAGCCGCCGGGTCAGCTCGTCGCGCCGGCGGTAGAACTCGTGCGTGCCGTGGCTGGCCTCGCCGAGCATCACGACCCGCGCGTCGCCGACGCGGTCCAGCAGCACGTCGAAGTCGCCCGCGTCGCCCAGTGGCACGGCCATCGCCGCGACCTCGTCACCGTAACGACCCACGGTGTTCGGCCTACCCGTCCGGCAGATCGGCAAACCGGGGCCAACCGGGGCGAACCGGGCTGTCGATCGCAAGGTGTTCGTCAGGTGTGCGGGGGTGCGAGGGTGGCAGGCTCGGTAACCGTGACCGCCGGCCACGACACGGTCGTCCTGGTCGTCCAGGACGACGACCCGACCTCTCCCGCCGACGTGGCGCGGTGGCTCCGCGAGCGCCTGGACGGGTGGCGCGAGCTGGACGTGCTGCTGGTCGGCGTCGTCGTGGGGGAGCTGTTCGGCAACGCCCGGCGGCACGGTTCGCCGCCGTACGTGCTGGAACTCGTGCTCGACCGGTGGCGGGAAGCCCTGGTGGTGAGCGTGCGCGACCGCGCCCTCGGCGGGTCGGGGCCGTGGCGGTCGGCGGCCGGGCTGCTGCTGGTCGACGGGCTGACCGACAGGTGGGGCGTGCTGACCCAGGGCGCGTTCACCACGGTGTGGGCCGAGGTGGTCTTCGAGGACTGAGACCCTGGCGATCTACGCCCGATCGTGACGCTTAGGACACCACCCGTTCGGGAAAACAGGCACGGTGGGACTCCTCGGCATCGACCCGGTGCGCGCGGCGGGCGGCATCGCCAACGCGGCGGGCGGCATCGCCAAGGGGCTGATCGGGCTCGCCCTCGCCCCGCTGGAGCAGACCGCCGTGCTGCGCCGCGACCGACGGAAGGTGTGGTCCTGCCCCGGTCGGCTGCACATCGAGGCGCACGGCGTCCACGGCCCGCGCGGCAGGCAGGTGGCCGGCCGGATCGAACGGGCCGTGGAGGGCCACCCCGGAGTGCTCTGGGCCCGGGTGAACGCGCCGTCCGCCCGCGTGATCGTCGCCGTCGAGGACCCCGCGCCGCCCACCTCCGAGCTGGTCGCGCTGGTGCGCAAGGCGGAGGCCGAGCCGGTCACCGAGGACGAGCGGCTGGTCGAGGACGAGCTGCACCACCCGGCGGACGGCCTGAAGGGCACCCGCCTCCTCTCGACCTTGGCCGCGGACACGGTGGGCTTGGCGTTGGCGGCCGTCACGAAGGTCGCGCCGTGGGCTCCGCTGCCCGGCGAGCTGGGCGCGTTGGTCGCGGCCGTCGACCTGCACCCGAAGCTGCGCGAACTGGCCGCCGGTCGGTTGCAGGGCCGCGAACGCGCCGACACGGCCACGTCCGTGGTCGCCGCCCTGGTGCAGGGCCTCGCGTCGCGCGGCGAGGGGACGTTGCTGGACCTCGCGCAACGCGTGCAGCAGTGGCGCGAGGTGAAGGCGCACGAGCAGGCGTGGTGCGCCGCCGAGTCCGGGCTGATCCGCGGGCCGGACGACGCCGAGGCGGAGCCGATCGTGGTGGAGCGCCCGCGTCCGCTGCCGGAGGGCCCGGTCGACCGCTACGCGCGGCGGGCCCTCGCGGCGGGGGCGGCGGCCGGGCTCGCGGCGGTCCCGTTCACCGGCCCGCGCCGGGCCGCGGCGCTCGGCGTGGCGAGCCTGCCCAAGGCGCCGTCGGTGGGCGGCGCCGCGTTCGCCGCGCAACTGGGCCGCGTGCTGGCCGGGCGGGGCGCGCTGGTGATGGACCGGACGGTGCTGCGCCGGCTGGACGCGGTGGACGTGCTGCTGCTCGACGAGGGCGCGCTCGGCTCGGGCCGGTCCGTGCTCGCCGACCTCGTGCCGCTGCCGGACGCGGACGCCGTCGAGGCCGCCGAGCGGGCGTTCGCGCTGTTCGACCCCGAGGACCCGGCGGCCGTGCGGCGGGACGGAGAGTGGGTGATCGGCCCGGTCGACCGGCTCGACGTGCCGGGCCGCAAGGGGGTGCGCGAGCAGCGCCGGCTGGCCGGGCACGCGATGGTGCTCGGGCTGGCCAAGGGCCGCCGGCTCGAGGCCGTGCTGGCGGCCGACCCCGAGACCACGCCCGCGGTGGACGCCATCGCGGCGGCGGCGCGGGACGCCGGGCTGCGCGTGGTCGTGGCCACGGACCGCGACCGGTCGCCGGTCCGGTTCGCCGACGACGTCGTGCCGTCGGGCGCCGGGCTGGTCGGCGCGGTGCGCGGCCTCCAAGGCGACGGGCACGTGGTGCTGCTCGTGTCGGACGACCGCCGGGCGCTGGGGGCGGCGGACTGCGGTGTCGGCGTGCGGCGGGACGGCGGACCGCCGCCGTGGGGCGCGCACGTCCTGGTCCGCGACCTCGAAGCCGCCGTGCTGCTGGTGGAGGCGGTCCCGGCGGCACGGCGGGTGAACCGCGACGGGATCATGCTGGCCCAGGCGGCGAGCGGCATCGGCGCGGTCAGCGCGCTGAGCACCCGAGGTCCCGCACCGGCCCGCAGCGCGGCCCGTGCCGTGGACGGCGCGGCGGCCGTCGCGTTCGTGGACGGCGTGTGGCGCGCGAAGCGGCTCGCCGGCAACGGCGCCGTGCCGGTCACGCCCACCTCCCAGCCGTGGCACCTCATGCCCGCGGCCACCGTGCTCGACCGGCTGGGCTCGACCCGCGACGGGCTGGCCGACCGCGAGGCCAAGCGCAGGCAGCGGACGTCCACCGGGCGGCAGGCCGTCGGCACCAGCCTCGGCAGCGCTTTCCTCGCCGAGCTGGCCAACCCGCTGACCCCGGTGCTCGCGGGCGGCGCGGCGGTGTCGGCGGCGGTCGGCTCACCGGCCGACGCGGCGCTGGTCGCGGGCGTGGTGGGCGTGTCCGCGCTGATCGGGAGCGTGCAGCAGGTCGTCACCGACCGGGCGCTGGCGTCCCTGCTCGGCCGCTCGGCGGTGCGCGCCACCGTGGTCCGCGACGGCGGCGAGCACGACGTGACGGCCGACGAGCTCGTGCTGGGCGACGTGGTCCGGCTCGGCGCGGGCGACGTGGTGCCCGCCGACTGCCGGCTGCTCGGCGCCGAAGGGCTCGAAGCCGACGAGTCGTCCGTGACCGGCGAGTCCCTGCCGGTGGCGAAGGACCCGGCGCCCGTGGTGGCCGCGGAGCTGGCCGACCGGACGTCGATGCTCTACGAGGGCACCACGATCGCGGCGGGCACGGCGCTGGCCGTGGTGGTCGCCACCGGGGACGCCACGGAGGTCGGCCGCAGCATGGCGGCGGCCCGGCGCAACGTGCCCACCACGGGGGTGGAGGCGCGGCTGGCCGAGCTGACCCGCAAGACGCTGCCCGTCGCGCTCGGCTCGGCGGCCGCGGTGACCGGCGCGGGCCTGCTGCGGGGCGTGCCGCTGCGGGAGAGCATGGGCGCGGCGGTGAACCTGGCCGTCGCGTCGGTGCCGGAAGGGCTCCCGTTCCTGGTCAACGCCGCGCAGCTGGCCGCGGCACGGCGGCTGGCCGAGCACGGCGCGCTGGTCCGCAACCCGCGCACGATCGAGGCGCTGGGCCGCGTGGACGTGCTGTGCTTCGACAAGACCGGCACGCTCACCGAGGGCAGCCTGTCCGTCAGCCGCATCGACAACGGCCGCCGCGGCGCCGCTCCCGGCGCGCTGGACGACGACCTGCGCCGCGTCTTCGCCGCCGCCGTGCGGGCGACACCGGCCGCCGACGACCCGGTGGACCTCGCGCACCAGACGGACCGCGCGGTGCTGGAGGGCGCGCGGCGCGTGCGCGTGGGCCCCACGACCGGCGCGCGGGGCTGGACGCTGGTCGAGGCGTTGCCGTTCGAGCCGTCCCGCGGCTACCACGCCACCGCGGGCCGGATGGGGAAGCGGCTGGTGCTGAGCGTGAAGGGCGCGCCCGAGGTGGTGCTGCCGCGCTGCGACCTCGACCCGGCCGCGCTGCGGCGGCTGGAGGAGCGGGTGCGCCGGCTCGCCGGGCGTGGGCACCGGGTGCTGGCGGTCGCCGAACGCGCCGACCTCGCCGCGGAAGCGCGCGCCGACGGCGACGCGGTGACCGACGACGACGTGACGGGCTTGTCGCTGCTGGGTTTCGTCGCGCTGGCCGACCCGGTCCGCGACGGCGCGCCGCCGGCCGCGGCGAAGCTGCGCGAGGCGGGCGTGCGGATCGTCATGATCACCGGCGACCACCCGGCCACCGGCGAGGCCATCGCGAGCGAGGTCAGCGGCGACGACGACATGACCGTCGTGACGGGCTCGCGGATCGACGAGCTGGCGGACGACGAGCTGGACGCCCTGCTGCCCACCGTGGACGTGATCGCCCGCTGCACGCCGTCGCAGAAGGTCCGGATCATCGAGGCGTACCAGCGGCTCGGCCGGGTGGTCGCCATGACCGGCGACGGCGCGAACGACGCGCCCGCCATCCGGCTCGCCGACGTGGGCATCGCCCTGGGCCGGCGCGGCACGCCGGCCGCCCGTGCCGCCGCCGACCTGGTCGTCACCGACGACCGGCTGGAGACGATCATCGCGGCGCTGGTCGAGGGCCGTGCCATGTGGGCGTCGGTGCGGGAGGCCCTGGCGATCCTGCTCGGCGGCAACATCGGCGAGATCGCGTTCACGGTGCTGGGCTCGGCGCTGAGCGGGCGGTCGCCGCTGACCGCCCGGCAGCTGCTCCTGGTGAACCTGCTGACCGACCTCGCGCCCGCGCTGGCCATCGCGCTGAGCCGGCCCGCCCGCGAGTCCGTGCCCGACCTGCTGCGGGAAGGGCCGACGTCGTCCCTGGGCAGCGCGTTGAACCGGGACATCACCGCCCGCGCCATCACCACGACGCTCGGCGCGACCGCCGCGTGGACGGCCGCCCGCCTCACCGGTCGGGCCCGCCGGGCGAGCACGGTCGCGCTGGCGGCCCTGGTCGGCACCCAGCTCGGCCAGACCCTCGTCACCGGCGGGCTGGACCGGTCGGTGCTCGCCGCGAGCCTCGGCTCGGCCGCCGCGCTCGCCGCGGTGATCCAGACGCCCGGCGTCAGCGGGTTCTTCGGCTGCACGCCGCTGGGCCCGGTCGGCTGGGGCATCGCCCTGTCCAGCGCCACCGCCGCGAACCTGCTCGGCCTGGTGCTGAACCCGCTCGTCACTCGACGTGCTGAGTGACCGTGCCGCGCACGAAGTGCCGCTGCGCCACCAGGAACAGCAGGACCATCGGCACGGTCGCGACCGCGCTCGCGGCGAGGACCAGCTCCCACTGCTCCTCGCCGCCCTCGCCGAACCGGTCCAGCACCGCCTTCAACCCGCGCGGCAACGTGTACAGCTCGGGTTCGCGCAGGTAGATCAACGGCTTGACGAGGTCCGTCCACGCCGCCTTCAGCTCGAACACGAACACCACGACCAGGCCCGGCTTCGCCAGCGGCAGCGCGAGCGACGTGAACAGCCGCCACGCGCTCGCGCCGTCGACCTTGGCGGCGTCGAACACCTCGCGCGGCAGGCCGAGGAAGAACTGGCGCAGCAGGAAGATGTAGAACGCCGAGCCGAACAGGTTCTGCGCCCACAGCGGGACCTGCGTGGTGGCCAGGCCCAGCGCGTGCCACTCCAGGTAGACCGGCACCATGGTCACCGCGCCGGGCAACATCATCGTCGCCAGCACCACGCCGAACAGCAGGTCGCGGCCCGGGAACCGGAACATCGCGAACCCGAACGCCACCAGCGCGCTCGCCACCGTGGCCGCTGCCGCTGCCGCCAGCCCCACCGCGACGCTGTTGCCGATCCACGTCAGCAGCGGCACGGCCTGCCACACCTCGACGTAGTTGCCCGGCGAGAACGGCCGGGGCAGCAGCGCGTTGTCGAACACGTGCGCCCGGTCCTTCAGCGACGCGCTGACCAGCCACCAGAACGGGTAGCCGAACGCCGCGGTGACGACGAGGAGCGCCGCCCACACCCCGACGCGCCTCACGACCGATCACCCTCGTAGTGCACGTACCGGCGCGACAACCGCACCTGCACGGCCGTGATGACGGCGATCACCGCGAACAGCCCCCACGCCAACGCGGACGCGTACCCCATCCGCAGCGACCCGAACGCCTCCTGGAACAGGTGGATCACGTAGAACAGCGCCGCGTCGCCCTCGGCGGACTGCTTGGCCCGCGCGCCGAAGAACATCGCGTACGCCTCGGTGAAGACCTGCAACGACGCGATCGTGTTGACCACGACGGTGAAGTAGACCGTCCCGCTGATGCCGGGCAGCGTCACGTGCCAGAACTGCCGCCACGGGCTCGCGCCGTCCAGCCGCGCCGCCTCGTACCGCTCCACCGGCACGCGGGTCAGCGCCGCCAGGTACAGCACCGCCGTGCTGCCGACCGTCCAGAGGCTCATCACCACCAGGCCCGGTTTGATCCACGCCGGGTCGGTGGTCCAGTTCGGGCCCTGGAACCCGAACCAGCCGAGGAAGCCGTTCACCGCGCCGTGCTGCCCGTTGAGCAGCAGCAGGAACATCGCCGCCAGCGCCACCGGCGGCGTCATGACCGGCAGGTACAGGATCGTGCGGAAGAACCCGCTGCCGCGCCCGGCCCGGCGCAGCAGGCTCGCCAGGCCGAGCGCCAGCACGATCTGCGCGGGCACGTGCAGCGCGGTGAAGAACACCGTGTTCCACAACGCCGTGCCGACGCGCTCGTCGACCAGCGCCTCCCGGTAGTTCTCCAGGCCGACGAACGACGGCGGCTTGAGCATGTCGTAGTGCGTCAACGACAGCCAGAGGCTGAACAGCATCGGCCCGGCGGTGAACGCCACGAACCCGATCACCCACGGCAGCAGGAACAACCACCCCGCCCGCGCCTCACGTCTGCTGACCGTCACGGCCTACCTCCCGCCCACCCGCTTGAGCGCCCGTTCCGCCTCGCGCTGCGCCTGCGCCATCGCCTCCTCCGGGGTCTGCTGCCCGACCAGCACCCGGTTGACCGCGCCCTCCCAGGCGCGCACCAGCTCGCTGCCGGCCGGGCTCGGCGGCAGGGCGAACGCCTTGTCCTGCAACGACATCACCACCGGCACGCCCTTCTCCAGGATCGGGTTGCCCTTCGGGTCGAACACCTCGCGGAAGATCCGCTCGTCGGCGTCGCGGTTCGCGGTGAACGTGCCGCCGTACGGCCGGCCGGCCTTGGCCAGCGCGTCCCGCCGCGCCGTCGCCGCCGTCACCCAGGTCCGCGTGTCGGTCATCGTGACGAGGAAGCGGCAGGCCAGCTCCGGGTGCCGGGCGCCCTTCGGGATCGCCCACGCCTGCCCGCCGGACTCGGTCAGCACCTGCCCGTCCCGGTCGGTGAACGGCGCGATCGTCACGTCGACGTCGGGGGAGTTGGTGGCCAGCGTGTTGAGGTACCAGGAGTCCATCGGCATCGCGGCGAGCTGCCCGGTCACGTACTGGTTGTTCGCGCCGAACTGGTCGAACGTGTCGCGGAACGCCTTGAACGTCGCCCAGCCGCCCTGACGGGCCACCAGGTCGGCGGTGTGCCGGACCGCCTCCACCACGCGCGGGTCGTCCAGGCGGGCGTCGGGACCGATCAGCTCGGCGCCGTTCGCCTTCGCCCACAGCGGCAGGAACTCCGGCACCTTCGGGTCGAAGCCGATGCGCTCCACCCGCCCGTCACGGACCACGGCCAGCCGGTCGGCCAGTCCGCCCAGAGCATTCCAGTCCGATGTGGACAGTGCGGCCGGGTCGAGGCCCGCGGCGCGCACCACCGGGTTGTTGACGATCATCAGCCGGACGCTGGAGAACTCCGGCAGCCCGTACACCTCGCCCTGGTAGGTGACCTGCCGCAGCGCCGCCTCCCGGAACCGGCCCAGGTCCACGCCGTGCTCGCGCACGCAGGCGTCCAAGCTCTGCACCGCGCCGCGCGCCGCGTACCCGCCGAGCTTGCGCCGCTCGGCGTAGACCAGGTCGGGCGGGTCGCCCGCGGCCACGGCGGACAGGAACTGCTGCTCGTCGAACGCGCCTTCGCTGATCCGCAGGTCGACGCCGGGGTTGGCTTCGCGGAACACCGCCACCCGTGCCGTCGCGTGCTCGTCCGGAAGGCCGAACCCCATGGTGACGAGCGCGCCGGACGTGTCCGCCCCCAGCCCGCCGCACCCGCCGACGACCAGCAACACCGTGACCAGGAGCCACCGCATGCACGCCTCCCCCCACGCCCGACGTCGCCGACGACGTCACCGAGACGGTTCCCGCGGCGACAGCCCGTCACACCAAGGTCGCCCGGTTGGCGCAAGCACGCAAAGGTTTCGTGGCCCTCACCGGTCGACCGGGACCGGCGCGCTGCACCAGAATCGGCACGTCACGCCGTCGAGCCGGGAGGTCGACCCGCCCATGAGCCCCAGCGCACCACCCGTCGGCCGTTGGGCGCACACGTGGGTGTCGGCGCCGCAGGCGGCCGAGCCGGACAACATGCCGCCCGCGCCGTTCACGCGCGACGGCGTGGTGCTCGCCGACGCCACGCTGCGGCAGACGGCGCGCGCCACGATCGGCGGCGACCGGCTGCGGCTGCGGTTCTCCAACGCGTTCGGCGGCGCGGTGCTGCCCCTCACCGCCGTGACCGTGGCCCGTCCCGTCGACGGACGCGCCGGTGTCGGCGCCGTCGAGCCGGGCTCGGCCCGCCCGGTCACGTTCCACGGGCGTGCCGGCGTGGTCGTGCCGATCGGCGCTCAGGTGGTGTCGGACCCGCTGGACTTCCCGGTCGAGCCGGAGGCGAACCTGACCGTGACGGTGCACCTGGCCGACGGGCAGGCGTCCGGGACCGTCACCTCGCACCCCGGCTCCCGGACGACCTCGCACCTCCTGGCGGGCGACCACGTCGCGGCCGACGACCTGCCCGGCGCGACCACCGCCGACCACTGGTACTTCCTCAGCGGCATCGAGGTGTGGTCCGGGCGCGAGGCGTCCGCCGTCGTCACGCTGGGGGACTCCCTGACCGACGGTCGAGGCTCCACCACCAACGGCAACGACCGCTGGCCCGACCGCCTGTCGGCCCGGCTGCGCGCCCACCCCGCCACCGCGGACGTCGCCGTGCTCAACCAGGGCATCGGCGGCAACCAGGTGCTGGGCGAAGGCCTCGGCCCCAGCGCCCTGGCCCGGCTGGACCGCGACGTGCTGGCGTTGGCCGGGGTGGCGTGGTTGGTGCTGTTCGAGGGCGTGAACGACCTCGGCACCGCCGACTCGACGCCCGACGCGCAGAAGCGGGTCGCCGACGACCTCGTGGCCGCGTACGAGCAGGTCCTGACCCGTGCCCACGCCCGCGGCGCCGCCGTGTGCGGCGCGACGATCACCCCGCTCGGCGGCAGCGCCCAGTACGACGACCCGGACGGCCACCGTGAGGCGGCACGCCAGGCGGTCAACGAGTGGATCAGGAAGGGCGGGCGGTTCGACGCCGTGCTGGACTTCGACGCCGCCGTCCGCGACCCGGACGAGCCGCGCCGCCTGCTCCCCGCCTACGACGAGGGCGACCACCTGCACCTGAGCCCGGCCGGCTACCAGGCGCTCGCGGACGCCGTGCCGCTGGAGCTGTTCACCCGGCGTCCGTGAGCCTCCGGCCAAAGCGTTGCCACGCAAAAGTTTCGTGGGTTCAGCCTGTCGAAAATGGACTGACGACGGCGTGTTCTCCCTTGCCCGCGAACCGGAACCGCCCTAGGTTTGACCACGGCACCGGTCCCGAGCCACGGAGGAACCCGCCCATGATCGACGTGCACCCCGCGTGGCTCCCGGCCTCCGCGTTCCGGTCGGTCGGCTCGCGGCGGGTCCGCGTCACCGGGGACGGACCGGTCGTCGCCACGGTGCGCGACGAAGTCCGGACCGCGGTCGCCGACCACGGTGGCGCGCTGGTCGAGGACGGCCCGGCGGACCTGGCCCTGGTGTGCGCGCCGGACGACGGCGAGACCGACCCCGAGGCGTTCGTGGTGGGCCGCGAAGGCACGACCACCGTGGTGCGCGCCGTTGACGGCGTCGGCCTGCTCTACGGCTTCCACCACGTGGTGCGGCAGGGCGAATCGGCGTTCACCGGCGACGGCGAGGCCCGGCGGCACGCGCCGCGGCAGCCGATCCGCATGCTCGACCACTGGGACAACGTGGACGAGCACCCGGTGATGGGCCAGGTCGAACGCGGCTACGCGGGCGGCTCGATCTTCTACGCCGACGGCGGCGTGCGCGAGGACCTGTCGCGCGTCCGCTCCTACGCGAGGCTGCTCGGCTCGATCGGCGTCAACCGGGTCTGCCTCAACAACGTCAACGTGCACCGCACCGAGGCGCGCCTGCTGACCGACCTGCTGCCGGACGTGGTGCGGCTGGCCGAGGTGTTCCGCCCGCACGGGATCAGGGTGCACCTGTCGGTGAGCTTCGCCGCGCCGATCACCCTGGGCGGCCTGCCCACGGCCGACCCGCTCGACCCGGCGGTGCGCGACTGGTGGGCCCACGTCACGGCCGACGTGTACGCGGCGATTCCGGACTTCGGCGGGTACGTCGTCAAGGCCGACTCGGAGGGGCAGCCGGGCCCGTTCGCCTACGGCCGCGACCACGCCGACGGCGCGAACACCCTGGCCCGCGCCCTGGCGCCGTTCGGCGGCACGGTGTTCTGGCGCGCGTTCGTCTACAACCACCGCCAGGACTGGCGCGACCGCTCGACCGACCGCGCGCGGGCGGCGCACGACCACTTCGCCCCGCTCGACGGTTCGTTCGACGCGAACGTCGTGCTGCAGGTGAAGAACGGCCCGCTGGACTTCCAGGTGCGCGAGCCGGTGTCGCCGGTGATCGCGGCGATGCCCCGCACCCGTCTCGCGGTGGAGTTCCAGGTGACGCAGGAGTACACCGGCCAGCAGAAGCACGTGTGCCACCTCGTGCCGCAGTGGCGGGAGGTGCTGGCGTTCCGGCCGTGGGGCGAGGACGGGCACACGGTGGCCGACGTCGCCGCGGGCCGGGCCGGCACGCCCGCCGGGGGAGTGGTGGCGGTGTCGAACGTCGGCGACGACCCGTTCTGGACGGGCCACCCGCTGGCGCAGGCCAACCTGTTCGGCTTCGGCAGGCTGGCGTGGGACGACCGGCTCGCGCCGGAAGCCGTGCTGGACGAGTGGATCGGCCTCACGTTCGCCGACGACTCGGTGCGGGACGCGCTGCACGGGCTGATGGACGGCTCGTGGCGCACCTACGAGCGGTACACGGCACCGCTGGGCGTCGGGTTCATGGTCCGACCGGGCGATCACTACGGGCCGGACGTCGACGGCTACGAGTACTCCCCGTGGGGCACCTACCACTTCGCCGACCGCGACGGTGTCGGCGTGGACCGCACCCGCGCCACGGGCACCGGGTACACCGGCCAGTACCCCGTGCCGTGGCGCGACCGGTACGAGTCCGTCGAGACGTGCCCGGACGAGCTGCTGCTGTTCTTCCACCACGTGCCCTACGACCACGTCCTGCACTCGGGCGAGACGGTAATCCAGCACATCTACGACACGCACTTCGCCGGCCGCGACGAGGTGGCCCGGATGGCCGACACGTGGGCCGGCCTGGCCGACCGGGTGCCGGCGGACGTGTTCGGCCGCGTCACCGAGCTGCTGGCGGAGCAGCTGCGGTGCGCGACCGAGTGGCGCGACCAGGTCAACACGTACTTCCGGCGCAAGTCGGGCGTGCCCGACAAGCACGGCCGCACGATCTACTGACCGCTACCCGCGGCGGATGACGTGCACCGCCGCCGGGGCGAGCGCCAGCTCGTCACCGGCGCGCAGGTCGTGCCCGCTCAGCAGGTCGGTCCCGTCCACCGGAACGCGCACGGTGCGGGCCTCGCCGTGGTTGAGCACGAACAGGTGGCGGACGCCGTCCGGGGTGACGCGTTCGGCGACCTCGACGTCGGGCACGTCGGCGAGCGGGCCGAGCAGGTCGTGCTCCGCCAACGTCGACCGCACCACCGACGCGACACCGGCGTCGTCCAGCAACGTGCCCACGTACCAGGCACTTCCGGCGCCGCGCACGGCTCTGGTGACGGCCGGCGTCCCGGCGTAGAAGTCGGCGCCGTAGGTGCCGCGGACCTCCGCCGCCGGCCCGCCCGGCGCCGCCTCGGGCACGATCAGCTCGAACACGTGCCGCGCCTCGTGCACCTCGCCGTCGAGCGCCACCGGGTTCACCACGTGTGGCTGCCGCGCGTCGGTCTCCTCCACCCGCAGCCCGAGCAATCCGGCGAACGGCCCCGGCACGTCGGCGAGGAACGCGTTGTCCTCCTCGTCCACCCGGCCGGACAGCGCGGTCGTCACGAACGTCCCGCCCCGCTCGACCAGCGCGGTGACCCGGTCGGCCAGGTCGCCCTTCACCATGTGCAGCAACGGCGCCACGACCACGTCGTACCGGGTCAGGTCCGCGGTCACCGGCACCACGTCGACCGACGCGTTCGCCTGCCACAACGCCCGGTGGTACGCCGTCAGCACGTCGAGGTACCGGACGTTACGGTTGGGGCCGTCGGACATCTCGACCGCCCACCAGCTGTCCCAGTCGACCAGCAGCGCCACCCGCGCCGGGGTTCGGCCGCCGAGCAGCGCGTCACCGACCCGTGCGAACTCGCCGCCCAGCTCGACGACCTCCCGGAACACCCGCGTGTCCGTGCGACCCGCGTGGTCGAGCACCGCGCCGTGGTACTTCTCGCACGCCCCGCGCGACTGCCGGAGCTGGAAATACAGGACGGCGTCCGCGCCGTGCGCGACGGACTGCCACGACCACAGCCGCAGCACGCCCGGCCGCTTCACCGGGTTGACGTCGCGGCTCGCGGTGACCGACGGCGTCTGCTCCATGACCCAGAACGGCGCGCCGTCGCGCAGCCCGCGCATCAGCCCGTGCGCCAACGCCATCCGCGAAGCCGTGCGCGACGGCGACGCGTCCTCCGGCGGGTAGTTGTCCCACGACGCGAAGTCGAGGTGCGGCGCCCACCGGTGGTAGTCGATCGGCTGGTACAGGCCCATCATGTTGGTCGTCACGGGCGTGTCCGGCACGTGCGCGCGGATCGCCGCCTTCTCCGCCACGAAACCGCCCAGCAGCGCGTCGGACGTGAACCGCCTGTAGTCCAGCGTGATGCCCTGGAACGCGGTGTGGTCCGGCCCGCGCCAGTGCTCGGACAGCGCGTTCGGCGGCGGGATCTGCGCCCAGTCGGTGAACGTGTGCGACCAGAACGCGGTGTTCCACGCGGCGTTGAGCCGGTCGAGGTCACCGTAGCGCTCGCGGAGCCAGTCCCGGAACGCCTCGCCGCACCTCGGGCACCAGCACGTGCCGCCGTACTCGTTGCCGACGTGCCAGGCGACGATCGCCGGGTGGTCGCCGTACCGCTCGGCGAGCTTCCCGGCCAGTGCCACCGACAGCCGCCGGAAGTCGGGCGACGACGGGCACGCGTTGTGCCGCTGGCCGTAGACGTGCCGGCGTCCCTCGAAGTCGACCCGGCACGCGTCCGGGTACGCGTGCGCGAGCCACGGCGGCATCGCGCCGCTCGGCGTCGCCAGGACGATCCGCACGCCCTCGGCCGCGGCCCGCTCCACGATCGCGTCCAACGTCGAGAAGTCGTACCGGTCCTCGGCGGGTTGCAGGTGCGCCCACGCGAACACGCCGACGGTCACCGTGTCGATGCCGGCCGTCGCGAACGCCGCGTAGTCCTCGTCCCAGACGTCGCGGGGCCACTGCTCGGGGTTGTAGTCGCCGCCGTAGCCGATCCGCCGGGTCACGCGGTGAACCTCTCGGTGGCGTCGCGGAGCACGGGGTCGGCGTTGCGGAGGAGGGCCAGCGTGAACGGGGACGCGAGCAGCGCGAGCACCCAGTCGGACGTGAGCACGACGAGCCCGCCGGCCGCGACCAGCAGCGAGAACGCGCCGAGCGTGCTCGCCGGCCGTGCGGCCAGGTAGTAGGACGCCAGGCGTGCGGTGTCCCGGGTGCGCAACGCGAGGGTCGACGACAGCACGAGCGCGTGGGACGACCACAGCAGCAGCGCCACCGCGATCACCACCAGCACCAGCTCGTACCCGGCGGGCACACCCGCCACGCCGAGGTTCGCGAGGCTGAAGCCGATGATCGTGAGCACCGCCAGCGCGGGCAGCCACCACCGTAGGACGTCCAGCGCGTTCAGCCGGTAGCCGCGCCAGTAGTGGCGGGCGGGGGAGAGATCCCGGTCGTTCAGGAACACCCGCCACGCGAACAGCGCGGCGGACAGCGCGGGCGCCAGCGGGGCGAAGCACAGGCCGATCAGCGGGGCGTTGCCCGCCTCCCCGACCAGGAACACCACCAGCAGCAACGGCGGCCCCGCCGTCAGCAGGAGCAGGCCTTCGACGACGAGGAACCAGTACACGACGGCCGACCAGCGGGACAGGACGCCCTTGCCGATCTCGTCCGCCGGGTCGCCGCGGCCGGGTGTGGTCGCCACGGCCGTCACCTCTCGTGCCCGGCGACGAGGCGGTCGTCGGAGCCGCCGAGCAGCCGCCGGTCGTCCAACCCGACGTGCTCCTCCGCGTGGACCGGGGCCACCTCGACGAACGTCACCTCGTGCCGCGCCAGCGCGAGGTCCAGCGCCACCCGCCCGTCCACCACAGCCTCCGACCGGTGTTCGAGCGCGGGACGGGCGCAGTCGCGCAGCACGTCCACCGTCCGCCGGTCCGGTGATCGCGGCCGGCCCAGCTCGCGCCACGCCCCGAACGCGTTGCCGTCGTGCTCGTTCACGCGTTCCCGGCGCACGAACGCGCGCGGGCCGGCCAGCGGGACCGACAGCCGCACCTCGTGCCGCTCGGGGGCGTCCGGCGCGTCCGTGCCGCCGACCGGCTGCCACGCCAGCACGGTGACGCGGCCGTCGTCGTCGACGCACACCAGGTGGTCCTCGCCGCGGGCCAGCACGTGCGTGCCCATCCGGGCCATGAACGCGTAGAGGTGGTAGGTCGGTTTCGGCACCTGGCGGTGCGTGAGCAGCCCGAACCCGCCGTGGAACAAGGAGGTCGGCACGTTCTCCTCCTCGAACACGTCGCAGAACGTCCAGTAGGAGTACGAGTCGACCAGGTCCGTGCCGCCGGTGAGCACGGGCGCGAGGTACGCGGCGTGGTAGGCGGTGTCGTGGATGGGGTTGTCCGGCCGGTACGACGAGTTGTACTCGGTGATGTGCACCGGCAGCCCGGCCAGCGCGGTGCCCGCCAGGTGCTTGCGCGGCGCGTCGAACTGCTCCAGCAGCGTCCGCGGCGGCGCCAGGGTCTGGTAGGTGCCGAACGGGACGTGCTGCGCTGGCCCGGACGAGTAGGCGTGCCTGCTGACGAAGTCGACCGGCACGTCGCGGCGGGTGACGAAGTCCGCGAACGGCTGCCACCACTCGTCCGAGCCGGGTGAGATGGCGGGACCGCCGACCTGGAGCCCGGCGTCCACGTCCTTGACGGTCCGCGCGGTGATCTCGTAGAGCCGGAAGTACGCCTCCTGGTCGGCGTCCTTCCAGAAGTGCGGGAGGTTGGGCTCGTTCCACACCTCGATCGGCCAGGTGCGCACCTCGTCCACGCCGTAGCGGTCCACGAGGTGCCGCAGCACCGCGCGCACGACCGCCGCCCACTCGTCCGGGTCGGCGGGCGGGGTGATGTTGCCCTTCCACCAGAACACGGTGTCCTCGCCCGAGGCGAGCGCCGTGGGCATGAACCCGAGCTCGACGAACGGCCGCAACCCCAGCTCCAGGAACCGGTCGAACACCTGGTCCACGTAGGTGAACGAGTACCGGACCCGGTCGCCGGACACCCGGTGCACGCCCATGTCGTCGGACAGCAGCCCGTGCCCGCGGATGTGGCGGAAGCCGATGTCCCGCTGTACCACCGCCAGGGACTCCTGGTAGTCGGCGCGCAGCGCGAGGTTCAACCGACCGGTCCCCACGCAGTGCCGCCACGACCCGGACAGGCGGCCAACCGGCTCACCAGGCACAACCGTGCGGTCCACAACCCCTCCACCCACCACCACGACACCCCTGCCACGGACCCACGCCGCCGGGTCGCGTCGGTCGCTCGCGACTCATTTCCCGGCGATCACGCTTTTCGATCGCTGGGAAATCAGTCGCGAACGACCGACTTCCGAGCGACCCGGCCGCCGTCTGCGGAGTAGCGGCCAAAGATCCAGCTCGCTGGGAAATCAGTCGCTAACGACCGACGTCCCAGCGACCCGGCCCGCCGTCTGCGGAGCAGCGGCAATTCAACTCAGCCGTTCTTCTTCTTGTAGCGGTCGTACGCGCTGTTCACCAGCTGCATGTACTCGCTCATGCCCTTGGCGTCCAGCTCCTTGACGTAAGCGTCCCAGGTGGACATGTCACGGCTGCCGAGGATGAACTGGAGCGTCGACTGCGTGACGTAGTCCTTCAGCGGCGACTCCCACAGCGTGGCCCGCTCGCGCTCGACCTCGTCGAACGGCGCCGGCGGGGCCAGCGGCAGGACCTTCTTGTTCGCCATGGTCTTCTGGAAGGCGATCTCCTCCTCGGTGAACATCGACTGGAGCAGCTCGGTGGAGCCGCCGTAGGCGAACACGCCGCCCTGGAAGCCGAAGTCGCGCTGGAGGTTCTTGGGCGCGCCCGCGTTCATGCCGCCGAAGGCGATGTCCGACTTGAGGGCCCGCTTGCCGCCGTCCTTGTCGTAGGTGGTGCCCAGCACGCCCCACTTGGCGAACTCCTGGCCCTCGTCGGAGTACCACAGCCAGTCGATGAACTGCATGGTCGCCACGAACTTGTCGCTCTCGGCGGCCTTGGCCGAGATCATCAGGCCGTTCTCCAGCCGCGTGCCGCGGATGACGTCACCCTTCGGCCCGGCGGGCAGCGGGATCTTCGCGACGGTCGCGCCGGGGATCTTCGCGATGTTGGGCCGGTAGTCGTTCACGATGTTCTGCGCGTTGCTGCTGATCGCGAACGACTTGCCGCCGGCGAACTTCTGGATCGCCGCGTCGTCCTTCTGCGTGAAGCTCTCCGGGTCCATCAGGCCCTCCGCGACGAGCTTGCGGAAGAACTCGACGAGCTGCTTGTACTCGGGCGTGACGCCGGTGAAGTCGAACTTCTGCGCCGACTCGTTCCACGTCGTGTTCTTGACGTAGCCCCAGCCGGCCTGGGTGCCGAACGTCTGGCCGGCGTAGTTCAGGATCGACTTGCCCTCGAACCGGTCGGAGAGCGGGTAGCTGTCCGGGTTCGCGGCCTTGATCGCCTTGAGGACGGTGTAGACCTCGTCCCAGTTCTTCGGCGTGGAGAGGTTGAGGCGGGCCAGCTCGTCGGTGCGGAACGCGAGCGAGTAGTCCTGCCACACGTTCTCGTGCACGCCGGGCAGGAGGTAGAACTTGCCGTCCTCCTGGCGCAGCGTGTTCAGCTCCGGCTGGAGCTTCCACTTCTCGATCTTGTCCTTGAAGTGCGGCATCAGGTCGATGTAGTCGCTCACCGGCAGGATGGCGCCGGACGACACGAACGCCTCCTCCTGACCCGGGTAGGTCTTGGACAGGATCGTCGGCGCGTTGCCCGAGCTGATCAGCAGCCCGCGCTTCTGGTCGTAGTCGCTGTACGGCACGACCGTCGGCTTGAGCGTGACGTTGGTCCGCTTGGTGATCTCGGACCACAGCAGCCAGTCGTTCTTCAGCGGGTAGTGCGCCTGGTCGAGGTAGAGCAGGCTCACGTCCAGCGGCTCGGTGGCCTTGAACTGGTCGCCGGCCTTGTACTCGGCCATCGCAGCGGCCTTCTTGCCGTCGAGGTTGAGGCCGCCGGCGGCCGGGTCCTCGTCGCTGCACGCCGCCGTGCCGACCACGAGGCTGCCTGCCACGAGAGTCAGAAGCGTGCGCTTCCATGTCGATCGCATCGTGCTCTCCTCAGGTGTGTGACACCGTCGTCAACTCGGAGGCGCGCTACTGCTTGACGGCGCCGAGCATCACGCCCGACACGAAGTAGCGCTGGATGAACGGGTAAACAACGACGATGGGCAGCACGGTGAGCACCATCGTCACGGCCTTGATGTTCGCGGAGATCGCCACCGCGTTGGTCTCCACCGCGCCGACCGACGTCGCGGAGGACGCGCCGGCGATCATGTTGCGCAGGTAGACGGTGACCGGGAAGAGGTCGGCCCGGTCGAAGTAGAGGAAGGCCTGGAACCACGAGTTCCAGTTCGCGACCGCGTAGAACAGGATCATCGTCGCCAGCACGGCCTTCGACAGCGGCAGCACGATCCTCAGCAGGATGCCGTAGGAGTTCAGGCCGTCGATCGAGGCGGCCTCCTCCAGCTCCTCGGGCAGGCTCTCGAAGAACGCCTTCATCACCAGCAGGTTGAACACGCTGATCGCGTTGGGCAGCACGACCGCCCAGATCGTGTTGGTCAGGCCGAGGCCGTTGACCAGCACGTAGTTCGGGATCAGGCCGCCGTTGAAGAACATGGTGAACACGGCGATGCCGATGAGCAGGTTGCGGCCCTTAAGGTTCCGCTTCGACAGCACGTACGCGCAGATCGTGGTGAGCACGATCGAGATGGCCGTCGCCGTCACCGTGTAGATGACGGTGTTCAGGTAGCTGTTCCAGAACGCGGGGTCGGCGGCGACGAGCGCGTAGGTGTCGAGGTTGAACCCGCGCGGCACCAGGTTCACCTGGCCGGTGCGGATGTACACCTCGCTGCTGAACGACTGCGCGACGATGTTGACGAACGGGTACAGCGTCACCGCGACCACGCCGAGCAGCACGATCGTGTTGACCACCCGGAAGACCCGGTAGCCGCGCGAGTCGTCGAGCGAGGTGGGGCGGGGCGCGGCGGGCTTGTCCAGCCGGGACGCGAGCCGCGTCGGGTCGGTGGTCACCACAGGCTCGTCCCCACTGCTCGGCGCGAGATCGCGTTGGCGGACAGGATCAGCGTGAGGCCGATGACGGACTCGAACAGCCCGATCGCGGCGGCGTAGCTGAAGTTGTTGGACACCAGGCCGACCCGGTACAGGTACGTCGAGACGACGTCCGCGGTCGGGTAGGTCAGCGGGTTGTAGAGCAGCAGGACCTTCTCGAAGCCCACCGCCAGGAACGTGCCGATGTTCAGGATCAGCAGCGTGATCATCGTCGGCCGGATGCCCGGCAGCGTCACGTGCCACGTCTGCTGCCAGCGGTTGGCGCCGTCGATCCGGGCCGCCTCGTACAGCTGCGTGTCGATCGTGGTCAGCGCGGCCAGGTAGAGGATCGTGCCCCAGCCGACGGTCTGCCACACCTCGGAGGAGATGTACAGCGTGCGGAACCAGCCGGGGTCCTGGATGAACGAGATCGCGTCGCCGCCGAACGCGCCGATGACCTGGTTGACCGTGCCCTCGATCGACGTCAGCTGCATGACCATGCCGGCGACGATGACGATCGACAGGAAGTGCGGCAGGTAGGACACCGTCTGCACGAACCGCTTGAAGTAGCGCGAGCGGACCTCGTTGAGCAGCAGCGCCAGCACGATCGGCAGCGGGAAGCAGAACAGCAGGGTCAGCGCGCCGAGGATCAGCGTGTTGCCGAAGACGTGCCAGAAGTTGGGGTCGCTGATGAACATCTTGACGTACCGCAGGCCCACCCACGACTCGCCGTAGATGCTGCCGCCCGGCACGAACCGCCGGAACGCGATGACGTTGCCGAGCATCGGCAGGTAGCGGAAGACCAGGAAGAACAGGAGCGGGACGATCACGAGCGTGTAGAGCTGCCAGTCGCGCTTCCACGCCTTGCGCCAGGTCGTCCTGTGCCGGGGCGTTCTCGCCGCCTTCGGCGGTTTCGAGGGCTTCGTCGGCGCCGCCTCGGCGGCGGGTTCGCTGAGCCGGGTGGTCATGCTCGTGCCACCTCCTCGTGGGTGACCGACACGTCGGTGAGCCGCCGCCGCGTGTGGTCGACTTCGCGCAGGGGGCCCACGAGCCGCAGGTCCACCGCCTCGTGCACGTCCTCGCTGGACCGCGACACGCGCAGCTGCACCGCACCCGGCTCCACCACGCGCCGCCCGTCCAGGCCGGTGAACGACGTGACGTCGGCCGGGACGCGGAACGTCACGCGGGCCGACGCGCCGCCCTCCAGCGGCACCCGCGCGTACCCGACGAGCCGCACCACCGGGCGGGTCACCTGGGCGACGGGGTCGTGCAGGTAGAGCTGCACCACGTCCGCCCCGGCGCGCGTGCCGGGGTTGCGCACGTCGAGTTCCAGCTCCACCTCGCCGTCCGTGGTCCACGGCCGGTCGGCCGCCACCCGCGCGGACGACCAGGTGAACGTGTCGTAGCCCAGTCCGTGGCCGAACGGGAAGGCGGGCGTCGGGTCCACGTTGGACACCCCGCTGCGGCGTCCGAGGGGCGCGGACAGGTAGGTGCCGGGCTGACCGGACGGATCGCCCGGGATGCCCACCGGAAGCCGGCCCGACGGCGAGACGGCGCCGGTCAGGACGTCCGCGATCGCGGTCCCGCCGAGCTGGCCGGGGAAGAACGCCTGCACGGTCGCCGCCGCGCCGCCGGCCAGGTCGCCGATCGCGTACGGCCGGCCGGTGATCAGCAGCAGCACCACCGGCGTGCCGGTGGCGGCGACCGCCCGGACCAGCTCCGCCTGCCCGCCGGGGAGCACGAGCTCGGTCGCGTCGCAGCCCTCACCGGACGTGCCGCGCCCGAACAGGCCCGCCAGGTCGCCGACGGCCACGACGCACACGTCCGCCTCCGCCGCCGCGGCCACCGCGGCGGCCAGGTCGTCGGGCGCGCTCTCGCCGATGATCTCGCAACCGCGGGCGTGCGTGACGGCGCCGTCCACGGCGTCCCGCAGCGCGGCGAGCACGGTCGGGATCTCCAGGCCCAGCGGGACGTCCGGGTGGTGCACACCGATGTGCGCCGGGAACGAGTAGCAGCCGAGCATCGCCATCGGGTCGTCCGCGAGCGGGCCGACCACGGCGAGCCGGAGGCCGGGCCGCAGCGGCAGGACGCCGTCGTTGGCCAGCAGCACCACGGACTCGCGGGCGAGCCGCAGCGCGACGTCCCGGGCGTGCGGGGAGTCGAGCTCCAGGTTGTCGACGTCCGCGGGCAGGGCGGACCACTCGGGGTCGAGCAGGCCGAGCTCCACCTTCTGCCGCAGCACGCGCCGCAACGCGCGGTCGACCAGCGCCTCGTCCACGTCGCCGCGCTTGACCGCGTCGAGCAGCGGCGCGCCGTAGCACCGCACGGTCGGCAGCTCCACGTCCACGCCCGCGGTCAGCGCCAGCGCGGCGGCGTGCGCCTCGTCCTCGGCCACGCCGTGCAGCGTCTGCAGGAACTTCACCGCGAAGTAGTCGGCGACGACCGTGCCGTCGAAGCCCCAGGTGTCGCGCAGCAACGTGGTGAGCAGCCCCGCGTCGGCCGCCGACGGCACGCCGTCGACGTCGCTGTAGGAGTGCATGACCGACCGGACGCCGCCGTCGTGCACGGCCATCTCGAACGGCGGCAGCACGACGTCGGCGAACTCGCGCGGGCCGATGGCCACCGGCGCGAGGTTGCGCCCGGCGCGTGAGGCGGAGTAGCCCGCGAAGTGCTTGAGCGTGGCGACGATCCCGGTGCCTTCGAGACCGCGCACGTACGCCGTGCCCACCGTGCCGACGAGGTACGGGTCCTCGCCGATGGTCTCCTCGGTCCGGCCCCAGCGGTAGTCCCGCGTGACGTCGAGGACCGGCGCCAAGCCCTGGTGCACGCCCGCCGCCCACATCGAGCGGCCGATCAGGCCCGCCATCTCGGCGACGAGCGCGGGGTCGAACGACGCGCCCCAGGACAGGGGAGCGGGGTACGCGGTGGCCTGCCACGCGGCGAAGCCGGTGAGGCATTCCTCGTGCACCAGCGCCGGGATGCCGAACCGGTTGGCGGCGACCACCTGCTGCTGGGACAGGGCGAGCGAACGGGCGCCGGCCACCGGGTCGACCGGCCGGGTGCCGAACGGGCGGGTGAGCTGGCCGAGGCCGGAGGCGATGACGTCGTGCCACACCACCGGGTCGCCGGTCAGGTCGTTCTGGTGAGGGGCGACCTCGCCGCCGTCGGGATCGGCGCCGACCCAGACGCCGACGAGCTGCGCGAGCTTCTCCTCGAGCGTCATCGCGGCCACGAGCGCTTCGACCCGCTCGGCGACCGGCAGCCCGACGTCGTGCCAGGCCGCGTCCGGCCGGTCGGCGGTCGTCCTGACGGCGTCGCCCAATGGCGTCGCCGCGACGTCCGTCGTCCTGTTCATCATCGACCAGGTACCTCCGCTCACGTCCTCGTGGCGACCGAAAGTATCGAAGCAACTTCCGACATGCCGATCCGGTGGGGAGAACGTAGGGGGATCTCCGCAAGACGTCAACAGTTCCGGACGGTTCGATATCTTCGCAGTTCATAGGCCATCGGATCGGCTCAGATCAGGTTCACACCCATGAACAATTTCAGGCTGCGTTGAGCTGATTGGCGGCAAAGCTGGAGATCGGAACGCCGAACCTTTACGCTTTGGCTTCGAAACTTTAGATGGATTTTGGACCGGCATGCGGGCGCGCCGGCCGCGCGCGAACCAGGGGGCAGCATGAGTTCGTCGACCGAGCCGGACACCGGGGCCGCGCCGGAGAAGGGAGCGAAGGGCACGGCGTCCATCTCGTCCATCGCGGCCGAGGCGGGCGTGTCCATCCCGACCGTCTCCAAGGTGCTCAACGGACGCCCGGACGTCGCCGCCGACACCCGCGCCCGGGTGGAGAGCGTCATCGAGCAGCACCGGTACCGGCGCCGACGGGCGCGGCACTCCTCCCGGCCCGCCCTGATCGACCTGGTCTTCCACGAGATGAACTCGGCCTGGTCCACCGAGATCATCCGCGGCGTCGAGCTGGCCGCCGCCGACGAGCGGGCGGCCGTCGTGCTGTCCGAGCTGGGCGGCGAGCACCGGCCGCGCCGCGAGTGGTTCGACGACCTGCTCGCCCGCCGCCCGCTCGGCGTCATCCTCGTGCTGGCCGGGCTGGACGACGAGCAGCGCCGCCAGCTGGCCACCCGCAACATCCCGTTCGTGTTCGTCGACACCGCGGGCGAGCCGCCGCCCGGCGTGCCGACCGTCGGATCGGCCAACTGGGCCGGCGGCCTCGCCGCGACCCGGCACCTGCTCTCGCTCGGCCACCGCCGGATCGCCGTCATCTCCGGCCCGACGACCATGCTGTGCAGCCGGGCCCGCGTCGACGGCTACCGCAGCGCGCTGGAGGCCGCGGACGTCGTCGTGGACCCGGACTTCGTGCGCTACGGCGACTTCTACGTCGTCGGCGGCTACAACCACGGCCTCGACCTGCTCAGCCGCGCCGACCGGCCCACCGCGATCTTCGCCGGGTCGGACTTCCAGGCGCTGGGCGTCATGCGGGCCGCGCGCGAACTCGGCCTGTCCGTCCCGGAGGACGTGTCGATCGTCGGCTACGACGACCTGTCGGTCAGCGAGTGGACCGGGCCGCGGCTGACGACCGTGCGGCAGCCGTTGCGCGAGATGGCGACCACGGCCGCGCAGATGGTGTTCAGCCTGGCCCGCGGCAAGCGGCCGCCGAACGAGCGGATAGACCTCGCCACCGAACTCGTCGTCCGCGAGAGCACCTGCCCGCCGCGCGTGCCGTAGCGGCTACCGCAAGGGGGTGTGGGCCGGGTCGACGCGCTCGCCCTCGCGCACGGGACCGGGCGGCGTGCCGTCGCCGAAGGGCCGCCCGCCGAGCGCTTCCCGCCCGTGCGCGGTGACCCAGCCCGACAGGTCCGGCCCGGCGGGCACGATCCCGCTCGGGTTGATGTCCTTGTGCACCACGTAGTAGTGCTGCTTGATCTGCGTGAAGTCGACCGTGTCGCCGAACCCGGGCGTCTGGAACAGGTCCCGCGCGTAGGCCCAGAGCACCGGCATCTCGGCGAGCTTCTGCCGGTTGCACTTGAAGTGCCCGTGGTAGACGGCGTCGAAGCGGACCAGCGTGGTGAACAGCCGCACGTCGGCCTCGGTGATCGTGTCGCCGACGAGGTACCGCCGGTCCCGCAGCCGGTCCTCCAGCCAGTCGAGCGCGGTCCACAGCCGGGTGTGCGCCTCGTCGTACGCCTCTTGCGTGCCCGCGAACCCGCACCGGTACACGCCGTTGTTCACCTCGGTGAACACCCGCCGGTTGACCGACTCGACCTCGTCGCGGTGCGCGTCGGGCAGCAGGTCCGGCGCGCCGTCCCGGTGGTAAGCCCGCCACTGGGTCGACAGGTCCAGCGTGATCTGCGCGAAGTCGTTCGTCACCACGGCGCCCGTCGTCGTGTCCACGATCGCCGGCACCGTGATCCCGCGCGGGTAGTCGGGGTCGCGCTTGAAGTACGCCTCCTGGAGGCGTTCGATGCCGAGCACCGGGTCACGCCCGCCGGGGTCGAGGTCGAACGTCCACGACCGCTCGTCGTGCGTCGGCCCCGGCAGCCCGAGCGACAGCGCGTCCTCCAGCCCCAGCAGCCGCCGCACGATGATGGACCGGTTCGCCCACGGGCACGCCCGCGCCGCCACCAGCCGGTACCGCCCCGGGACCACCGGGAACCCGTCCCGCCCGTCGGCCGTCACCCGGGTCGTGATGTACCGGGTGTCGCGCGTGTACTCCTTGCCCTTGACGGAGTACGTCCCGCCCCGGGCGTGCTCGGGGTTCGCGTCACCGGCAACCGACGTCTCGCTCACGTCACCGAGCCTACGTGCGGTCTGCGGAACCGGCCTGTCCACGCGGACAAGGCCGCCCGCAACGTGTGCTGTGCCCAGGACTGTTGCCGCAGGTCAAGTGCTCCATCGATAGCACTTCCGGCAAGCGCGGTCGATACCCCCCGTCCAAGGAAGGGCGGGCACACGCGTCTCCCCGAATCCATGTCCGGAGGGTGATCGCTGTGTGATCATGTGGTCGACCGGACGGGTGGTACCAGTGGTCCCGATCCGGGGAGACCTCATCCGGCGCGGTGGGAGTTGATCGTGAAAGGGCTGATGTGACCCGCTTGCTGATCCAACCGGCTGCGAACGAGGAAGCCTCGCGCAACCGCGAGAAAACGCTGCACAACGACGTCGCCTTCACCGAGCCCCGCTACTGGTCGACGTTGTCCGCGCGCGAGCGCGACACCTTGCGGGAACTCCACCCGACAGGCTCTGCCAGGTTCTGGGGAACCCGCGCGTTCCTCAACCGGAGGATGGCTGACGTCACTGTGGGCGACGTGGCGCTGTTCGTGTGGGAGAACCACGTCCGTGCGATCGGCGAGGTCGGTGCGAGCTTCCGGAACAAGGCGTTCGCCGACGAGCTGTGGAAGGAGTCGGCAGGTGAGGACAGCTTCGTCAACGTCTACAGCCTGACGGGTCTCGCCGACGGGGTGCTGATCCCGTACCGGACCTTGGCGGACGTGTCCGGTGGAGCCCTCAAGGGCCCATTCATGTCGGGGAGGGTGGTCGACGACCCTGCGCTGGTCGACCAGGTGATCAGCGGTCTCGGGATCGAGACCTCCAGTGCCGCGGCACTGGAGAAGGCACGCGAGGATTACATCGAGTCGCGGTTGGAGCGGGGGCTGGCCGTGGAACTGGAAAAGTTCCACACGGCGAACACGACGTACGCCCGTACGACTCGCTCGATCACGGTCCACCGTGGCGAGTCGAAGTTGGTTGAGGAGTACGCGGCGGCGAATGTCGACGTGACGTTCCGCCGGTTCACATCGGTCGCCGGCGTGTCGGACATGTACGCGTGCGGTCCGGATGGCGCCGAGGTGATCGAGGCCAAAGGAGGTGCCAGCCGCGAACGGGTGCGTCAGGCCGTCGCGCAGCTCCTCCACTACGCGCCGAGGTGCCCGGAGCCGCCTGTTGTCCGCCTTACCGCGTTGTTCCCGGTACGACCCGCCACCGACGACATCGCACTCCTGCACGGGGTGGGAATCGACTGCGTGTACCGCCAAGATCCCGCGACGTTCACGCGGCTGGAGGCGCCCGCCGCCAGGCGTGCGCACATGAGGCCGATCTGGAACAACGCCCTGCCCAGCTGAGTTTACAGCGGTCTCGCCATCATCAACGTCTCCTACCCGAACCGCACCCCTTCTGGGCGCTGCTGTGGGAGTGGATGTTCATGCCTACCCGCACTGACGGGCGTGAGCAGGACGTAGCGAGGAGCCTGGCTTCAGGCCCGTGGTCGCGGTGAAGGTACGGCGCGGCCGGTCGGGCGGTGGGTGAAGGTGGTCGCCCGGACGGGTTCCGTGTCGGCCCGGCGCTTGACACGGGCGGCGTGGCACGAAATGTGCGGGCGGCTCTGGCAGGCTTCCGGGCAGGCGCGGCCGGACGGCGCGCCGCGGTGGAGGGGATGGACGACGTGAGCGCTGGAGACCGCCGCTGGACCGATCGCGGTGAGGCCATCGGGCACGGGGTGACCTGGCTGGCGCGGTGGAGCACCCGCCTGGCGCTGGTCGCCATCGGCTTCGTGCTGCTCGGCATGCTCATCGGCAGGCTGTGGGTCGTCGTGATGCCGGTCCTGCTCGGCCTGCTGATCACCACGGTCCTGTGGCCGCCCGCCCGGTGGCTGCGCGCCCGCGGCGTGCCCGCCGCGCTGGCCGCGACGATCGTGCTGCTCGGCGGGCTGGCCGTGCTCGGCGGCGTCCTGGCGCTGATCTCGACGTCGATCGCGTCCGGTGTGCCGGAGATCGCCGAGAGCGCCAGCCGCGCCCTGCAGCAGGCCCGCGAGTGGATGGCCGGCCCGCCGTTCAACCTCGGGGACAGCCAGCTCGACCAGCTGCTCCAGCAGGGCGTCGACCAGCTGCAGGCCAGCGTCGGCTCCATCGCCAACGGGCTGCTCACCGGCGTCGGCACGGTCACCTCCGGCATCGTCACCGGCATCGTCGCGCTGCTGCTCGCGTTCCTGTTCGTCAAGGACGGCCCGCTGTTCACGCCGTGGCTGCGCGGCGTGATCGGCGAGCGCGCCGGCGGGCACGTGACCGTGGTGCTGGAGCGCGTGTGGACGACGCTCGGCGACTTCATCCGCACCCAGGCGATCGTGAGCCTGGTGGACGCCGTGCTGATCGGCCTCGGCCTGGTGATCCTCGGCGTGCCGCTCGCGGTGCCGCTGGCGGCGCTGACGTTCCTCGGCGGGTTCATCCCCATCGTCGGCGCGTTCATCGCGGGCGCGCTGGCCGTGCTGGTCGCGCTGGTCAGCAACGGGCTCACCGCGGCGCTGATCATGCTGGCGGTCGTGGTGGTGGTCCAGCAGGTCGAGGGGAACGTGCTGCAGCCGGTCCTCCAGTCGCGCAGCCTGCGCCTGCACGCGGCCGTGGTGCTGCTCGCCGTGACGGCCGGCAGCACCCTGTACGGCATCGCCGGGGCGTTCCTCGCGGTCCCGGTGGTCGCCGCGGCCGCCGTCGTGCTGCGGTACCTGGGGGAGGTGGCCGACCGGCACACGGCGGGCCGCGCCGTCGCCGGTGATCACCCACCGGCGCCCGGAACCTCCGCCGAGCCGGAGCGGGAGCGTGGTGCGGAGGAGTGAGTTTCGTGGAGAAACCCGTGGTTATCATGCGCGGATGCTCCGACGCACTTACGACGACCAGGTCTGCTCGATCGCCCGCGCGCTGGAGGTCGTCGGCGAGCGCTGGACGCTGCTGATCGTGCGGGACGCCCTGTCGGGCGTCACCCGGTTCGACGGGTTCCTGGCCCGGCTGCCGATCGCGCGCAACGTCCTCAGCGACCGCCTCACCGGCCTGGTCGACCACGGGGTGCTGGAGCGCGTGCCGTACCAGGACCGGCCGCCGCGCCACGAGTACCGGCTCACCGCCCGGGGCCGCGAGCTGACGCCGGTCATCCTGGCGCTCATGGCGTGGGGCGACCGGCACGTGCCGACCCCGTCCGGCCCGCCGACCCTGGTGGAGCACGCGGGCTGCGGCGGTTCCGTCGGGACGCGGATGGTGTGCGACTGCTGCGGCGAGCGCGTGGCGCCGGAAGCCGTCGTCACGCGGCCCAACGTCGCTGCCAGAGCACCAGGACCGGCGGGACGGTGAACTCGATCGCCAGCAGCACCAGCATCATCGGGTGGGGCGTGCCCTCGGCCACCCACGACACGACCCGCGCCAGACCGCCGACGAACACGGCGGCGCAGACGAACCGCAACACCGTCGTGGACTCCCGGACCCGGCGCGCCACCGACAGCATCGCCACGCCCATCGCCAGCCACATCGCGGCGAAGAACCGGTAGTTGCTGTCCAGCGTGGGCGCCGCCGCCGGGGTGCCCGGCAACAGGGACGGCCCGATCGCCACCTCCGCCAACCCGGTGCCGACCATGAACACGCCGAGCACCACCACGACCGCCTGGAACGCCTTCACCCGAACCCCCCGTCCGACGTGCGCGTTCCGCCGCACACCGGTCGTGGGCCGGGACGTCCGCGTCACGATCAAGCTCCCCGGCCTGAACGTACCACCGGGAAACTGAGGGTCGATCATGGCGGCGGCGCTCGTGCGACGGGGGCCGCGGCGGTGTCGCCGCGGCCCCCGGTGGCCCTACCTCAGGCCGTGCAGGCCGCCCCGCCCAGCGTCACGCCGGACGGCGCGCTCGCCGTGCCGTTGGCGGTGAACCCGAGCGACACCGACGCGCCCGGCGCCAGCGACGGCGCGTAGGACGGCGCGGTCACCGTCACGGTGGTGCCGCTCTGGCTGAACGTGCCGTTCCACCCGCTGCCGATGGTCACGCCCGCGGGCAGGGTGAACACGACCTTCCACGGGTTGGCCGCGGCGGTGGCGCTGTTGGTCACCGTCAGCGAGCCCTGGAAGCCGCCCTGCCAGGCGTTGTCCTGCCGCCACACCGCCTTGCACGCGCCCGAGCCGTTGCCGTTGGACGTCGTGGTGGTGGTCGTAGTGGTGGTAGTCGTCGTCCCACCGCCCGTCGGCGGGATCAGGTACGGCTGGAGGATCGACTGCTTGGCCTGGTTGACCGTGGTCCAGTCGTCGCCGACGATGCCGCCCGTGTCACCGGAGTTCGGGTTCCACGACCAGTAGGTGAACGAGATGCCGTCCACGCCCTTGCCGGTGTAGGCCATCAGGTTCTCCAGCCACACCTTGTCCTTCGGGTTGGCCAGCGTCGAGCCGAACTCGCCCATCATCAGCGGCGCGGTGCCGCTCTTGTAGAGGTAGCCCCAGTACTTGTCCCAGATCGCGGGCATGTTCGCCGGGAAGTCCGGCGCGTTGAACCACTTCTGCTCGAACACCGAGGTCGCGTACTCGTGCGGCGAGTAGACCAGCCGGTTCGGCACGCTCAGCCGCACCGGGAACTGGCCCGCCTTGGACAGGTTGCCGCCCCACCAGCCGCAGTCCTCGTCGTTGGACGGGTCGTTGTCCCAGGTGTCGGACAGACCGCCGCTCGGGCAGCTCACGCCCTCGACGAAGATCAGCCAGTTCGGCTGCACGGACAGGATGGCGTTGCCCGCGCGCTCGGCGGCCAGCCGCCAGTCGCGCTCCACCACGCCGCAGCCCCAGCACGCGCCGGTGGCGTTGGGGTTGGTGCCCTCGGCGTGCGGCTCGTTGTGCAGGTCGGCGCCGATGACGGTGGTGTTGCCCTTGTACCGCTCGGCCAGCATCTTCCAGTCGTTGATCCAGGTGCTCTCCGGGACGGTCGCGGTGTACCAGAGCGCGGACTGCCCGGCGCTGGTCGGGCGGTGCCGGTCGAGGATGATCCGCATCCCCTTCTGACCCGCGTAGTCGACGACCTTGTCCAGGATCTGCAACGGGGACAGGCCGGTCAGGTCGGGGTTGACGTAATCGTTGACCCCGGAGGCCGTCGCACCGGGCTTGAGCGCGTCGTTGGAGAAGGGCACGCGGAGCGTGTTGTACCCGAGCTGGGCCATCTGGTCGAGCTGCTGCTTCCACGAGCGGTTGGACCACAGCCCGTGGAAGGTCTTGTTGTCGGTCTCCATGCCGAACCAGTTGATGCCGGTCAGCCGGACCGTCGCGCCGGTGCTGTCCACGATCTTGTTGCCCGCGGTGTGCAGGTAACCGCCTGCCGGGGCCGCCGTGACCTGTCCCGCCGTGGCGACCGCGACGACTCCGCTGACGGCCACCGCGGCCGTCAGCAGGGCGCCGAAGATCGATCTCCGTTGCCGCATACCGCTCTCCTTTGAGGATGTTCGCAACGTGCTCTGGGAGCGCTCCCAGGCGGAGCGTAGTGACGGCGGTCGAGGTGTTCAAGGACCAGAATCCGGCGCACTACCTGCGACGACGCGGCGTTGGGCCGAACGGGGTGGAATACGGGGTCCGGTTTCGGTCGCTCCGTCCGGTTCCCGTCCGCGGGCGTCAGCGCACGCCGCGAGGCCGGAACTGGACGCTGATCCGCGGTCCGACCGCGCGGGACGCCTTGGGCACGGCGTGCTCCCACGTCCGCTGGCATGAGCCACCCATGACGATCAGGTCGCCGTGGCCCAGCGCGTACCGCACGGTCGCGCCGCCGCCGCCGCGCGGGCGCAGGGCCAGCGCGCGGGGCGTGCCGACGGACACGATGGCGACCATCGTGTCCTCGGTGGAGCCTCGCCCGATCGTGTCACCGTGCCACGCCACGGAGTCCCGGCCGTCCCGGTAGTAGCAGAGCCCGGCCGTGCGGAACGGTTCGCCCAGCTCCTCGCCGTACCACGCGGTCAGCTCCGCGCGGGCGCGCGTCAGCACCGGGTCCGGCAGCGGCGCGTCCTCGTCGTAGAAGCAGAGCAGCCTCGGCACGTCGACCACGCGCTCGTACATCTGCCGGCGCTCGGCGCGCCACGGCACCTCGTCGACGAGCCTGCGGAACACCGCGTCCGCGCCGGTGAGCCAGCCGGGGAGCACGTCGACCCACGCGCCGTCGCCCAGCACCGTCCGCCGCACGGAGGTCAGCGGGCGCAGGCCGGGCGGCTCCGCGCCGTCGTCGAACAGCGACACCTGCATGAGGGCAGCATAACCCGAGAATCGAACACGCGTTCGACTCGTAGTGCACTCTATTGTTTCAGTGTTAACTTAAAGATCAGGCGTCCGGTTCGGGCTTGCGCCTTCTGCCACCGGTGCGGACCTGCTTGGAGCCCTCGTCCGAGGGCTCGGCGTTCTGCTTCCCCGAGGCGGCCGCGTCGGCCGTGCCAGGGTGGTCGGCGAGCAGGATGGCCGCCAGCTCGTCGTAGATAGGTGTGCTGCTCATGGAAGATCCTCTACCCCGTTTGGACGGAAGTTACACGCGTGTTCGGGGCGAGGTGCGGCCAGGGTTGGGAAAACGATCGACGCCACCCGAAAGGGGCCCGGTCCGCGCAGGCCAGGCCCCTTTCGCTCACGCCGGCGACAGCCAGACCACCCCGCCCGCGGGCAGCCGCAACGCCGCCGAGGCCGGCTGGCCGTCCATCGGGACGCCGTCCGCCGTCACCGCGCCGTTGACCACGCCCGATCCGCCGTAGTCCGGCAGGTCGGTGTTCAGCACCTCCTGCCAGCGGCCCGCGCGCGGCAGGCCCAGCCGGTAGTCGTGGTGCGCCACGCCCGCGAAGTTGACCACGCACACCAGTTCCGAGCCGTCCGCGCCGTGCCGCCGGAACGCGATCACGTTGTTCGCGGCGTCGTCGGCGCGGAGCCACGAGAACCCCTCCGGCGTCCCGTCGAGCGTGTGCAGGGCGGGTTCGCGCCGGTAGACCTCGTTGAGGTCGGCGACCATCCGCTGGACGCCGCGGTGGTAGTTCATGCCGCCGTGCTCGGCGAGCAGCCACCAGGCCAGCGAGTCGTCGGCGTCCCACTCCCACGGCTGGCCGAACTCGCCGCCCATGAACAGCAGCTTCTTGCCGGGGTGCGACCACTGGTAGGCGAGCAGGGCGCGGACGCCCGCGGCCTTGCGGTGGTCGTCGCCGGGCATGCGCTGCCACAGCGAGCCCTTGCCGTGCACCACCTCGTCGTGGGACAGCGGCAGGAGGTAGCGCTCACTCCACGCGTACTCGATCGAGTGGGTGATCCCGCCGTGGTGGTGGACGCGCTCGATGGGATCGACGCCCAGGTAGCGCAGGGTGTCGTGCATCCAGCCCATGTTCCACTTGAAGTCGAACTTCAGGCCGTCCTCGCTGGTCACCCCGGGCCAGGTGGTGGACTCCTCGGCGAACACCAGGACGCCCGGCGGCACGGTCTCGTTCAGCTCGCGCAGGAACGCCACGGCCTCCAGGTTCTCCCGCCCGCCGTGCTCGTTGGGCAGCCACTCGCCGGGCGGCCGGGAGTAGTCGAGGTAGAGCATCGAGGCGACGGCGTCGACGCGCAGCCCGTCCAGGTGGAACTCGGTCAGCCAGTAGAGGGCCGACGAGACCAGGAAGTTGCGCACCTCGGGCCGGCCCAGGTCGAACACGAGCGTGCCCCAGTCGGGGTGTTCGCCCCGGCGCGGGTCGGGGTGCTCGTAGAGCGGCGCGCCGTCGAAGCGGGCCAGCGCCCACGCGTCGCGGGGGAAGTGGGCCGGCACCCAGTCGAGGATGACGCCGATGCCGAGGGAGTGCAGGTGGTCGACCAGGAACCGGAAGTCGTCCGGCGTGCCGAACCGGGACGTCGGCGCGTAGTAGGAGGTGGCCTGGTAGCCCCAGGACCCGCCGAACGGGTGCTCGGTGGCGGGCAGCAGCTCCACGTGGGTGAAGCCCATCTCCTGCGCGTAGTCGCCCAGCTCGACGGCGAGGTCCTGGTAAGAGAGGCCGACGCGCCACGAGCCGAGGTGCACCTCGTAGATGCTGATCGGCGCCCGCTGCCAGTCGGTGGCGTCGCGGCGGGCGAGCCAGTCGCCGTCGCGCCACCGGTGGGTCGAGGTCGTGACGACGGACGCCGTGGCGGGCGGGACCTCGGTCGCGAACGCCAGCGGGTCGGCGTGCTCGTGCCAGTTCCCGTCCGCGCCGAGGACGCGGAACTTGTAGCGGCACCCCGGCCGGACGCCGGGGACGAACAGCTCCCAGACGCCCGCGCCGAGGTGGCGCATGGGGGTGCCGCGGCCGGCCCACGCGTCGAAGTCGCCGGCGACGCGGACGCCGCGGGCGTTGGGCGCCCAGACGGCGAAGGCGACGCCGCGGTCGCGCGGGTGCGCGCCGAGCACGTCCCACAGGCGGGGGTGCCTGCCTCGAGCGATGAGGTCGAGGTCGGCGGGTGACACGGTCGGCTGACACGCGTACGGGTCCTCGACCACGCGGAGTTCGTAGTCGCGCTCGACTTCGAACCGGTAGGCCGTGACCCGACCGGGGACGGTGCCCGCGAACAGCCCGTGGCCCAGGTCGGCGAGGTCGTGCCGCACGCCGTCGGCGACGACCGCGACGGCGTGCGCGCCGGGCTGCACGGTGCGGACGACGGTGTCCGGTCCGGCCGGGTGCGCGCCGAGCACGGCGTGCGGGTCGCGGTGGTCACCGACCAGCAGGCGGTCGAGCTCGTCGCGGGCCGGCAGCACGGCGGTCATGACGCCGTCCCGAGGATGCGGGTGATCGCGCCGAGCGGGATGCCGACCCAGTCCGGCCGGTGGGCCCGCTCGTAGGCGACCTCGTAGACGGCCTTGTCCAGCTCGAAGGCGTGCAGCAGCACGGGCTGGTCGCGCGGGTCGGCGAGGACCTCGGCGTAACCCGCGCAGAACGCGTCGCGCATCCGCTGCGCCCAGGCGGTGTCGGACGCGCCGCCGTGGTGCGCCGCGTAGTCGAAGGAGCGCAGCATGGTGGCGACGTCCTGCAACGGGTGGCGGGCCGCGTTGCGCTCGGCGAGCGGCCGGCCGGGCTCGCCCTCGAAGTCGATCAACGTCCACCGGCCGCCCGCGCGCAGCGCCTGCCCCAGGTGCAGGTCGCCGTGGACGCGTTGCAGCGTGAACGGGCCGCGGGCGTCGCGGAGGCGGTCGTACGCGGCGCGCAGGGCCGGTCCGTGCGGCGCGAGCTCGGGGATGCCGTCGGCCAGGGCGGCGAACCGCCGGCGCAGCCGGTCGGCGGTGTCGGACAGGTCGTTGACGGCGATGTTGCGCGGCCCGAACGCGCAGGCGAGCGCGGTGTGCACGGTGGCGAGGGCGCGGCCGAGCGCGGTGGCCTCGTCGCCGAACGCGGCGCGGTCGGTGGTGGCGAGGGTCCAGCCGTCCTGGGCGTCGGGCAGGAACTCCTGCAGGATGCCGAGGGCGGCCGGGACGCCGTCGACGCGGGTGGTGATCGTGCCGAGCATCCGGGCGACGTGCCGCGCGCCGACGGAGTGCAGGGCGCGGTGGAGCTCCACGTCCGGGTGCGCGCCGGGCAGGACGCGGCGGAACAGCTTGAGGATGTACCGGTCGCCGAAGATCAGCGACGTGTTGCTCTGCTCGACGCCGACGACGCGGGCGGGCAGGTCGAACGCGATCCGCGCGCCGGGTTCGGGTTCGAACACCGGCCCGTCGACGGCGCCGTGGAGGCGCCCGAGGAGCCGGGACATCAGCTCGCCGTCGTGGGTGGCGGCGTAGACGACGCCGTCGGGGGTGTCGAGGATGGCGGCGTCGGCGAGGGCCGCGGGCAACGACGCGCGCCTGCCGAGTAGGAGCTGGTAGCGCTCGCCGTCGACGGAGACGAGGACGTGGAGGAGCGTCGGGTCGCCGTCGAGGAGGGTGGTGACGCGGTCGACGTGCACCAGGTCCGGGGTCCGGTCCTTGGCGGCGTACCAGCGCTGCCGGGGCAGCCAGCGGGTGAGCGCGTCGGTCAGGGTGTCCACCGCGGTCGTCATGACACACCGCCTTCGAGTCGGAACCAGTAGTAGCCGTGGCCGGGGAGGGTGAGCTGGTAGCGCTCGCCCGAGATCGCGGGGAACCGCACGCCGCCGGTCAGCTCGACCGGGACGGCGCCGTCGAGGCCGGGGAGCTTGACGTCGACGGGCTGCGGGTGGCGGGAGAAGTTGAAGACGCACAACAACGTCTCGTCCCCGTGCCGGCGCAGGTACGCGAAGGTGGCGGTGTTCGACACGTCGGCTTCGGCGAACGTGCCGAGGCCGAACGCCGGGTGCTCGCGGCGGACGGCGAGCATGCCGCGGGTCCAGTTGAGCAGGGACGCCTCGACGGGGAACTGCGCCTCGACGTTGACGGCCTGGTAGCCGTAGACCTTGTCGCTGACGACCGGCAGGCACAGCCGGCCGGGGTCGGCGGTGGAGAACCCGGCGTTGCGGTCGGGCGTCCACTGCATCGGGGTGCGCACGCCGTCGCGGTCGGGCAGCCAGATGTTGTCGCCCATGCCGATCTCGTCGCCGTAGTAGAGGACGGGGGAGCCGGGCATGGACAGCAGGATGGCGGTGAGGAGCTCGTGCCGGGCGCGGTCGTTGCCGAGCAGGGGCGCGAGGCGGCGCCTGATGCCGACGTTGGCCTTCATGCGCGGTTCCGGCGCGTACTGCTCGTACATGTACTCGCGTTCTTCGTCGGACACCATCTCGAGCGTCAGCTCGTCGTGGTTGCGCAGGAAGATGCCCCACTGCGCGTTGTCCGGGATGTCGGGGGTGCGGGCCAGGATCTCGGACACCGGCAGCGCCGACTCCTTGCGCAGGGCCATGAACAGGCGCGGCATGAGCGGGAAGTGGAACGCCATGTGGCACTCGTCGCCGCCCACGTCCGGGTCGCCGAAGTAGTGGGCCACGTCGGCGGGCCACTGGTTGGCCTCGGCGAGCAGGACCCGGCCGGGGTACTCGTCGTCGACGACCTTGCGCACGAACTTGAGGAAGTCGTGCGTCTCGGGCAGGTTCTCGTTGTTCGTGCCGTCGCGTTCGAACAGGTACGGCACGGCGTCGAGGCGGAACCCGTCGATGCCGAGGTCGAGCCAGAACCGCAGCACGTCGATCATGGCGCTGCGCACGGCCGGGTTGTCGTAGTTCAGGTCGGGCTGGTGGGAGAAGAACCGGTGCCAGTAGAACTGGCCGCGCTCGGGGTCCCAGGTCCAGTTGGACTTCTCGGTGTCGACGAAGATGATCCGCGTCTCGTCGTAGCGCTGGTCGGTGTCGCTCCACACGTAGAAGTCGCCGAACGGGCCGTCGGGGTCGCGCCGCGACTCCTGGAACCACGGGTGCGCCGAGGAGGTGTGGTTCATGACGAGGTCGGTGATGACCTTCATGCCGCGCCGGTGCGCCGAGTCGAGCAGGCGCACGAAGTCGGCGAGGTCGCCGAACTCGGGCCGCACGGCGCGGAAGTCGCTGATGTCGTAGCCGCCGTCGTTCATCGGCGAGGCGTAGAACGGCGGCAGCCAGAGGCAGTCCACGCCGAGCCACTCCAGGTAGTCCAGCTTGGACTCCAGGCCCGCCAGGTCGCCGATGCCGTCGCCGTTGGCGTCGGCGAACGCGCTGACCAGCACTTCGTAGAAGACCGCGCGCTTGAACCAGTCCGCGGTGCCGGGGTCGTCTGACAGGGACATGGGTGTCACGCTCCTTCGCTGCGACGTGCGGGGTGACCGACGTCGACGATGTGGGCCACGGCGACCGCGGGGTCGAGCCGGACGTAGTTCTCGCGGCCCCAGCGCCAGGTCTGGCCGCTGACCTCGTCGTGGGCGGTGAACTGCTCGTCCAGGCCGAGGGCGGCGAGGTCGAGCCGCAACGTGCCCTCCTGGGGCCGGTGCGGGTCGAGGGTCACGACGCACACGACGGTGTCGCCGGTGGCCGGGTCGGTCTTCGAGTAGGCGATCAGGGCGTCGTTGTCGACGTCGTGGAAGCGCAGCTCGCGCAGCTGCCGCAACGCCGGGTGGGCGCGGCGCAGCTCGTTGAGCCTGGTCAGCCACGGTTCGAGGGAACGTCCCTCCCTGAGGGCGCCCTCGAAGTCGCGGGGCCGCAGCTCGTACTTCTCCGAGTCGAGGAACTCCTCGCCGCCTTCGCGCAGCGGCTCGTGCTCGTGCAGCTCGAAGCCGGAGTAGACGCCCCACGTCGGGGCGAGGGTCGCGGCCAGGGTCGCGCGCAGCGCGGACATCGCGGGCAGACCGAGTTGAAGGCTCGTCGGCAGGATGTCCGGCGTGGTCACGAACAGGTTGGGGCGGGCCTCGTGGCCGTGGGCGGCGATCTCCGTGCCGAACTCGGTCAGCTCGGCCTTCGTGTCGCGCCAGGTGAAGTAGGTGTAGCTCTGGTCGAAGCCCAGGCGGGCGAGCCCGTACAGCCTCGCCGGCCGGGTGAACGCCTCGGCGAGGAACAGCACGTCCGGGTGGTCGTGCTTGACCTTCCAGATCAGCCAGTGCCAGAAGTCCGGCGGCTTGGTGTGCGGGTTGTCGACCCGGAAGATCCGCACCCCGTACCCGACCCAGTGCAGGACGATCCGCAGGATCTCCGCGCGCAACCCCTCGGGGTCGTTGTCGAAGTTCAGCGGGTAGATGTCCTGGTACTTCTTGGGCGGGTTCTCGGCGTAGGCGATGGTGCCGTCGGCCAGGGTGGTGAACCACTCGGGGTGCTCGGCGACCCACGGGTGGTCCGGCGCGCACTGGAGGGCCAGGTCCAGCGCGATCTCCAGCCCCAGCTCGTGCGCCCGGTCCGCGAACGCCTTGAAGTCGACCAGCGTGCCCAGCTCGGGGTGGACGGCGTCGTGGCCGCCGTCGCGCGAGCCGATCGCCCACGGCGAGCCGACGTCGCCGGGCTCGGCGGTGAGGGAGTTGTTGCGGCCCTTGCGGTTGACCTCGCCGATCGGGTGGATCGGCGGCAGGTACACCACGTCGAACTTCATCCGGGCGACGCGTTCGAGCGCGTCGGCGGCGGTGGCGAGGGTGCCGTGCACGGGCTTGCCGTCCGCGTCCCACCCCCCGGTGGAGCGGGGGAAGAACTCGTACCAGGAGCCGAACACGGCGCGGGTGCGGTCCACCCACAGCTGGTGGGTGTCGCCGCGGCTGACCAGGTCGCGCACCGGGCGTTCCCGCATGCCCCGCGCCACGTCGTCGGCCAGCGCGGCGGCGACGCGCCGGCCGGGCGGCAGCGACGGGTCCGCCAGCGCGCGGGCCGCCTCCAGCAGCGCGGTGCGCTCCTCTCGGGGCCGTTTCAGCAGGGTCGCCCGTCGCAGCAGGGCGACCCCGGCGGCCAGGTCGTTCGCCAGCTCCTCCGGGCCCTGCCCGGCGTCGAGCTTGGCCCGCACCGCGTGCGCCCACGTGGCCCACGGGTCCGACCAGGCGTCCACGCGGAACGTCCACGCGCCGGGCACGTCCGGGGCTATCGCGGCCGCCCAGCGGTCGGCGCCGGGGTCGACCAGGTCCATCCGGGTGTGCCGCGCCTGCCGGTCGCCGGGACCGCGCCAGACGACGGTCGCGCCCGCGGCGTCGTGCCCTTCTCGCCAGATCGCCGCGGTCACCGGGACGTGCTCTCCCACGACTGCTTTCGCGGGATAACGTCCTGCGGCGACCACCGGCGTCACATCTTCGACATAGATTCGGCCGGACATTGCTGCCGTCCTTTCTCGGTGGATCAAACAAAAGGATGCCGCACCGGGAGAACGGCGCCGGGCACTGCTCGATCGGTTCGGAAAGTTCGTGACCAGCGACAATGACGGGTCGGGGCGGCGAGATGACGAAGTATGCGGGCGCCGTCCGGCCGCGGTTTCGCGTTAACTTCCGGGCGCACTGCACGGAGTGACGCCGCAGGCCACCGCGTTCCTTGTTGTCACGGGGTCGCGCTGGTCAACTTGCCCTCGGCAGGCGAATTCACCGCAGCCTGTCGACACCAGCCACGGAGAAACGATGACGAAGAAGATTCTGATCGTCCTCTCGGAATACGGTTACTGGGGCGAGGAACTGCTCGGCCCGGTCGCCACGTTCGACGAGCAGGGCTACCAGTCGGTCTTCGCGACGCCCACGGGCGCGCGGGCCCGAGCCCTGCCGCCGAGCCTCGACCCCGGCTACATCGACCCGCCCCTGGGCCGGTCGGTGACCACGCCGGAGGTCGCGGTGGCGGCCAAGGAGCTGGACGAGTCGTCCCGGCTCGACAACCCCATCAGCCTCGCCGAGTGGATCCCCGAGCGCCCGTACTTCAGCGAGTCGGACTTCCTGCGCAAGATCGAGGCCTACAACCGCGAGCTGGGCAACCTCGACGACGACATCAAGCAGTTCGACGCGATGGTGATCGTCGGCGGCTCGGGCCCGATCGTGGACCTGGCCAACAACGAGCGCCTGCACGAGCTGATCCTCGCGTTCCTGCGCGCCGACAAGCCCATCGTCGGCGAGTGCTACGGCGTCGCGCCGCTGGCGTTCGCCCGCGACTGGGAGGACCGCAAGTCGATCATCTGGGGCAAGCACGTCACGGGCCACTGCAAGGAGTACGACTACAAGGACGGCACCGGCTTCATCGGCGTCGACTTCAACATGGGCCCGCCGCCGTACCCGCTGGAGTACATCCTGCGCGACGCGACCGGCCCCGACGGCGCCTACCACGGCAACGTCGGCAAGGAAGTCTCGGTGATCGTGGACTACCCGTTCATCACCGCCCGCTCCACGCCGGACTCGTTCCCGGCCGGCGAAAAGCTCGTCGAAGTCCTCGAATCGGGTCTGCGCCGATTCGGTTGGTGATCCGCTAGCCCATACGAACCGGGAAGGAAATCGGTCATGACCGCAAGGCCGGGAAAGGTAGCCATCTTCGAGCAGTTCGTCGCCGATGGCTTTACCCGGATGTTCGGGAATCCGGGAACCGTGGAAGAGGGTTTCCTGGACATCCTGGAGGGCGTGCCGGGATTCGAGTACGTGCTGGCGTTGCAGGAGACCGTCGCCATCGCGATGGCCGACGGCTACGCCAGGGCCACGGCGGGCCCCGCACTGGTCCAGCTGCACACCGGGGTGGGGCTCGGCAACGGCGTCGGCATGCTGTACCAGGCCATGCGCGGTCATTCACCGCTGGTGGTCATCGCGGGCGAGGCCGGGGTGCGGTACGACGCGATGGACTCGCAGATGGCCACCGACCTCGTCGCCATGGCGAAGCCGGTGACCAAGTGGGCCACCCGCGTCACCCACCCGTCGTCGCTGCTGCGCACGCTGCGCCGCGCCGTGAAGACCGCCATGACCGCCCCGCGCGGCCCGGTCTTCGTGGCGCTGCCGATGGACGTGCTCGACGCGGAGAACACCGAACCCGTGCGTCCCAGCACGATCCCCAGCCAGGCGGTCGTCCCTGTCCCGAGTGATCTGGACAGGGCGACCGCCGCGCTGACCGGCGCGTACCACCCCTTGATCCTCATGGGTGACGGCGTGTCGGTGTCCGGCGCGCAGGAGGAGCTGACCCGCGTCGCGGAGCTGCTCGACGCGCCGGTGTGGGGCCTGGACTCGTCCGAGCTGAACATGGACAACACGCACCCGCTGTGGCAGGGGCAGCTGGGGCACATGTTCGGCGCCAACAGCGAGCGGCAGGTCGCCGACGCGGACGCGGTGCTGATCGTCGGCACGTACGTGTTCCCCGAGGTGTTCCCCAGCCTGCACAACCCGTTCCGGGCCGACGCCAAGATCGTCCACGTCGACCTGGACACCTACGAGATCGCCAAGAACCACCCGGTGGACGTGGCCCTGGCCGCGGACCCGAAGCACACCCTGGCGGCCCTGGCCGAACGGCTCTTCGCCGCCGGCCGCAGGCCCACGGCCCGCTCCTCCGCCGTCTGGCGCAGGCCGCGGCCGGAGCACAACGCGCCGATGATGGAGCTGTTCGCGGCGGAGCTCGCCGAGCAGGGCGGCAGCGACCTCGTCATCTTCGACGAGGCCCTCACCGCCTCGCCCGGCCTGACGAAGTACCTGCCGCCGCGGGTGGCGGGCAACTACTTCTCCACCCGCGGCGGGTCGCTCGGCATCGGCATCCCCGGCGCCATCGGCGCGAAGATGGCGCGGCCGGACGCCGAGGTCATCGGCTTCACCGGCGACGGCGGCAGCATGTACACCATCCAGGCGCTGTGGACGGCGGCCCGGGAAGGCGTCAACGCCAAGTTCGTCATCTGCAACAACCACCGCTACGAGCTGCTGGACCTCAACATCGAGCAGTACTGGCGGGAACGCGGCATCGACCGGCACGAGTACCCGTCCGGGTTCGACCTGGGCCGGCCGGAGATCGGGTTCGTGGAGCTGGCCCGCGCCCTCGGCGTGGACGGCATGCGGGTGGAGAAGCCGAGCCAGGTGGCGGGCGCGGTGCGCCGCATGCTCACCGCCACCGGTCCGTTCCTGATCGACCTGGTCACCAAGTAGCGGGGGAACGATGCCTACTCTCCCGCGTCGCGAGAACGGCCAGCTGTCCGGCCGCACCATCGCGATCCTGATGGAGACCGACTACGTCGAGCCGGAGATCGCCTACTACGAGCGGAGGTTCGCCGAGGAGGGCGCCACGATCGAGTACCTGACCCGGCTGTGGGGTCAGGAGTCGATCACCTTCACCGGTCACGAGTACCAGGTGCCGATGACGGTCGACGGCGACCTGGAGGCGGTGGACGACGCCAAGCTGCGCACGTACGACGCGATCATCGTGCCCTCGGGCATGGTGTCGGACCGGCTGCGCTACAGCGAGGACGTCAACGCCAAGGCGCCCGCGGTGCGGCTGCTGGAACGCGCGTTCGCCACGCCGGGCGTGCTCAAGGGGATCATCTGCCACGGCATGTGGCTCGTGGCGCCGATCCCTGAGGTGGTGGCCGGTCGCCGGGTCACCTGCCACAACAACCTGATCGGGGACGTCCGCAACATGGGCGCCGTCTACACCGACCAGGACGTGGTGGTGGACGGCGACCTCGTCACCGGCCGCAGCGCCGACGCCGCCCACCTGTTCGCGCGCACCCTGATCGACCTCATCGCGGCCCGCACTCCGGTGGGCAGCATGCGCAGCAGGCAACGGATGCTCAGGGGGATCGGCATGACCCCCTCCCCGCGCCACGCCGCCGAGGACAGGGCCTAGCGCGGACGACAGTCCTTGTGCTGGAACGACGCCCACCCGACCACCGCGAGGTCGCGCCGGTCGTCCGAGGCTCCTTCCCGTCGATCACGTCCGTCGATCGGCAGGGGAGGAGCCTCGGACGACCGACTTCCAGGCGACCGAGCCCGCCGTCCGCGAGGCGGCGGCACTTGACCACAGATGGGACGACCGATGGTCGCTGACAACAACGTGGACTTCGTGTTCTCCGACCTGGTCGCCGGGTACGTCGTCGGGTACGACCCCACCCGCGGCGCGCTCGACCTGCGCACCAGCGACGGCCGCCCGGTGCGGGCGAAGGTCACCCGTGACACCTACGCGGAGATGATCCGCAACCTCGGCGAGCAGCCCGTCTCGGTGACGGAGCCGATGATCGACCTGCTCCGGCCGGGACGGCACGTGTTCGTGTACGGGCTGTTCTACCCCGAGCGGGGCGACACGACGTTCGACGCGAAGCGGGTCGTGCTGGTCGGGCCGGGGGACGCCTACCGGTTCGAGGAGACCGACTGGTGGCCGCGGCAGCTCGCCGAGCTGGCCAAGTTCTACCGGCACGCCCAGTTCGGCTCGAAGAACCCGGTGGACTTCGCCGACTACCGCACCATCCTGCGGCTGGGCGGCGACAAGGCCGACGACCACGTGCAGGAGACCGACACGGTCTCCCGGCTCGTGTACGGCATGGCCAGCGCCTACATGCTCACCGGCGACGAGGACTTCCTCGGCGTCGCCGAGCGCGGCACCGAGTACCTGCGGGACAACATGCGGTTCGTGGACCGCGACGAGAACGTCGTCTACTGGTACCACGGCATCGACGTGCGCGACGGCATCCAGTCGCGCTGCTTCGCGTCGGAGTTCAGCGACGACTCGCAGTCCATCCCCGCCTACGAGCAGATCTACGCCCTGGTGGGGCCGACGCAGACGTACCGGATCACCGGCGACCCGCGCATCGCGTCCGACATCGACGGCACGCTGCGGCTGTTCGAGCGGTTCTTCAAGGACCCGGTGCGCGGCGGCTACTACTCGCACATCGACCCGATCCTGCTCAGCCCGCACCACGAGTCGCTCGGGCCGAACCGGTCGCGCAAGAACTGGAACTCGATCGGCGACCACGCGCCCGCGTACCTGATCAACCTGTACCTGGCCACCGGCGAGGAGCGGCACGCGCGGATGCTGGAGGAGACGTTCGACCTGATCGTCGACCACTTCCCGGACGCCACGAGCCCGTTCGTGCAGGAGCGGTTCCACGGCGACTGGTCGCCCGACCGCTCCCACGGCTGGCAGCAGGACCGCGCGGTCGTCGGCCACAACATGAAGATCGCGTGGAACCTGACCCGGATGAACTCGATCAAGTCGAAGGAGTCGTACTCGGTGCTGGCCGACCGGATCGCCCGGTCGCTGCCCGCGTTCGGCGCCGACCGGCAGCGCGGCGGCTGGTACGACGTGGTGCAGCGGGTGCTGGGCGTCGGCCAGGACCGGCACCGGCTGGTGTGGCACGACCGCAAGGCGTGGTGGCAGCAGGAGCAGGCCATCCTGGCGTACCTGATCCTCGCCGGCACCACCGGCGACCAGGAGTTCCTGAAGCACGGCCGCGAGGCTCAGGCGTTCTACAACGCGTTCTTCCTCGACCACGACGAGGGCGGCGTGTACTTCAACGTCCTCGCCGACGGCCACCCGTACCTGCTGGGCACCGAGCGGCTGAAGGGCAGCCACTCGATGTCCATGTACCACGCGGCGGAGCTGGCGTTCCTGGCCACCGTGTACGGCCGGCTGCTGCTCGGCGGCGGACCGCTGTCGCTGTGGTTCAAGCCGCGCGCCGACGGGTTCAAGGACCGCGTGCTGCGGGTCGCGCCGGACGCGCTGCCGCCGGGGTCCGCCCGCCTGGAGTGGGTCGAGGTCGACGGTCGGCCGTACGCCGACTTCGACCCGGTCGCGATGACGGTGAACCTGCCCGACTCCGACCACGACCTGACCGTGCGGGCCCACCTGGCGCCCGCCGAGGGGTGAGCGGTGACCGCCGACCTCTCGACCCGCTGGGTCGCCGGCTTCGAGGTGCGCGCCGGGCGGCAGCTGCCGTTCGGCGCGACCCCCGTCCCCGGCGGCGTGAACTTCGCCGTGTCGTCCAACCACGCCACCGCGGTCACGCTGGTGCTGTTCCGCCGCGGTGACGCGGAGGTGCTGGCCGAGCTGCCGTTCCCGGAGGACTTCCGGGTCGGCGGCGCGTGGGCGATGACGGTGCTCGGCGTCGACGCCGACGACGTCGACTACGGCTACCGCGTGGACGGGCCGTTCGACCCGGCCGCCGGGCACCGGTTCGACCCCACCGTGGTGATCGCCGACCCGTACGCCAAGGCGCTGGCGGGCGCGGAGGAGTGGGGCGTGCGGCCGGTCCGGTACGCGCAGACCGCGTGGCGCTCGCGCGTGGTGCGGGACGAGTTCGACTGGCAGGACGACCGGCGGCCCGGCATCGCGCACGAGGACCTGGTCGTCTACGAGGCGCACGTGCGCGGCTTCACCCGGCACCCGAACTCCGGTGTCGAGAACCCGGGCACGTACGCGGGCCTGGTGGAGAAGATCCCGTACCTCAAGCGGTTGGGCGTGAACTGCGTCGAGCTGATGCCGGTGTTCGAGTTCGACGAGTTCACGAACTCGCGGCACGACCCGGACACCGACACGTGGTGGTACAACTACTGGGGCTACAGCACGGTGGGCTTCTTCGCGCCCAAGGCGTCCTTCGCCGCCGGACCGTCCCCTGTGGACGAGCTGAAGACCCTCGTGCGGGAACTGCACCGGGCGGGCATCGAGGTCGTCCTCGACGTGGTGTTCAACCACACCGCCGAGGGCAACGAGTGGGGTCCGACGATCTCGTTCCGCGGCCTGGACAACCGCACGTTCTACATGCTCACCCCGGACGGCGAGTACCACAACTTCAGCGGCACCGGGAACACGGTCAACTGCAACGACCCCGTGGTGCGCGGGTTCGTGCTGGACTGCCTGCGGTACTGGGCGTCGGAGTTCCACGTCGACGGCTTCCGGTTCGACCTGGCCGCCATCCTGTCCCGCGGGCCGGACGGCGCGGTGCTCGCGAACCCGCCGCTGGTGGAGGCGCTGGCCAACGACCCGGTGCTGCGCGACTGCAAGCTGATCGCCGAGGCGTGGGACGCGGCGGGCCTCTACCAGGTCGGCACGTTCCCCGGCTACCGGCGGTTCGCCGAGTGGAACGGTCGCTACCGCGACGCGCTGCGCCGGTTCATCAAGGGCGACGACGACGTGGTGGGGGAGATGGCCACCCGGTTCGTCGGCTCGCCCGACCTGTACGGCGACCGCGAGCCCGCCGCGTCGGTCAACTTCGTCACCTCGCACGACGGGTTCACGCTCGCCGACCTGGTGGCGTACAACGAGAAGCACAACGAGGCCAACGGCGAGGACGGCCGCGACGGCGACCCCGGCAACCACTCGTGGAACAGCGGTGTCGAAGGGCCCACCGACGACCCCGAGGTGCTGGCGCTGCGGGAGCGCCAGGTGCGCAACGCGCTGCTGCTCCTGCTCACCAGCCAGGGCGTGCCGATGCTGCTCGCGGGCGACGAGGTCGGCCGCACCCAGCACGGCAACAACAACGCCTACTGCCACGACAGCGAGCTGTCGTGGTTCGACTGGGACCTGGTGCGGCGCAACGAGGAGCTGTTCGAGTTCACCCGCAGGGTGATCGCGTTCCGCGCCGCCCACCCGGCGCTGCGCCGGCGCGGGCACCTGGCCGGCGGCCGGGACGTCACGTGGCACGGGACGACGCCCGGAGAACCCGACTGGTCGACGGTCAGCAGGCTGCTGGCCGCCTCGGTGAGCTTCGGCGACGACCGGGTGTACGTGGCGGCGAACGCGCACTGGGAGGGCGTGGAGCTGGCGTTGCCGGAGGGCGTCGAGTGGCGCCTGTTCGCCGACACGGGCGCGGGCGTGGTGCACGAACCGGGGCAGGAACCGCCGTTGGCCGACCGGTCGCGGCTGTGGGCGGGACCGCGGTCGGTGGTGGTGCTGACCTCCCGTCCGACGCTACAGGAGTGAGGGACGATGAGTTTCGAAGCCAAGAGCCACGTGTGGGACGGGATCGCCACGATCCGGCTGCGCGGTGAGCTGGAGTCCAAGTCGGCGGGCCGCCTCAACCGGGTGATCGAGGAGGTGGCGACGCAGGAGCTGCACCGGCTGGTGCTGCTCATGGACCAGCTGACCTACCTGTCGTCCGCCGGGCTGCGCAGCCTGGTGTACGCGCACCAGAAGCTCGGCCGCGGGGTGGAGATCGTGCTGGTCGGCGCCCGTCCCGAGGTCGCGGAGACGATCCGGCTCACCGGGTTCGACCGCAGCGTGGTGATGCAGGAGCCGACCGGGGCATGACCGAGGAGGTGTCCACACCGGACGCGGTCGGGCCGCGGGTCGCGGACCTGGTGCGCGGCCTCGCCGAGTGCGCCGAGCTGACCCGCGGGCAGGCCTACCGGCTGCGGCTGGCCGCCGACGAGATCGCGACGAACATCGTCGAGCACGGCTACGGCGGGCGCGGCGTCCTGGTCGTGTGCGGCGGCGTGGACGACGACCGCGTCTGGGTCCGCACGGAGGACCGCGCCCCGCCGTTCGACCCGCGCGGCCACGACGCGTCGCACGTGCTGGCGACGCACCCGGCGGAGCGGACGGCGGGCGGGCTGGGGCTGCACGTCGCCATGGCGGGGCTCGACGAGTTCCACTACGAGCGCGTGGACGGCCGCAACCGCAACACGATGGTGGTGTGCCGGGCCGGACGCGATCCGGGCGGCACGGGTTCCGAGCGCGGGACCCGCGGGCCGTGAACCGCGGGTGCGGCGGGACGTCGGGACGTCGGGACGTCGGGTGAAGGACGTGGAGGGGTGATGGGTCGGCCGGTCGGGGTGTTGGCGGGGCGGGGTGGCGCGGCGCCGCGGCTCGGTGGCGCGGGACGCGTGCCGGTGGCGCTGGTCGTCGGCCCGGCGGAGAGCCGTGCGGCCGAGGTCGTCGCCGCCGTGCGGGACGCCGGGTTCGCGGTGCGGTGGGCGTCGGCGGCCGAGGTCGCGCAGCAGCCGGGGGTCGTCGACCGGCCGGACGTGGTGCTGCTCGCGGCGTCGCTGGGCCTGCCCAGCGTGTCGCTGCTGGGCCGGCGCCTCGCCGAGGCCAGCGCGGACCACAGCACGCTCGTGTTCGCCGACGGCGACCTGGCGGCGCTGGAGGCGTGCGTCCGCGCCGGCTTCGACTACGTGACCCCGCCGTACTCGCCGGTGCTGCTGCGCAGCCGGCTGACGTCGTCGTGGGAGCGCAGCCGGTTGACGGTGACGGGGGAGCGGCTGGCGGTCGAGGCCACCGTGCGCGAGTACGAGCGGGACCTGTCGGTCGCGCACGACGTGCAGGCGGGCTTCCTGCCGGACGTGCTGCCGAAGCCACCCGGCTGGGAGTTCGCCGCCCGCTTCCGGCCGGCCCGCATGGTCGCCGGCGACTTCTACGACGGCTTCGAGCTGCTCGACGGCCGCCGGCTGGGGTTCGTCGTCGCGGACGTCTGCGACAAGGGGTTCGGCGCCGCCCTGTTCATGGCGCTGATCCGGACCCTGTTGCGGCACAACGCGGAGAACACGCCCGCGACCAGGATGTCCGACGGCTGCTCGCGGTTGTCGCCGCGGCTGACGTTCGGCGCCGGGCCGCTGGTCCAGGCCGTCGGGGACACCAACCGCTACCTGGCCCGCAACCACCTGCGCCAGGGCTACTTCGCCACGGTGTTCTTCGGCGTGCTGGACCCGTTGTCGGGAGGGCTGGTCTACATCAACTGCGGCCACAACCCGCCGGTCGTGGTCCGCGCCGACGGCACCCGCACCCCGTTGCCGCCCACCGGGCCCGCGATCGGGATGTTCGCCGACAGCGAGTACACCCTCGGCCGCGCGCACCTCAACCCCGGGGACTCGCTGTTCGTCTACACGGACGGGGTGGTGGAGGCGCGCGACGCGGACGGCGGGCAGTTCGGCTGGGCCGCGATGCTGGCCGCCCTCACGCCCCGGCGCACCGCGGAGGACCTGCTGGACGTCGTGGACGACGCGCTGCGGCGGCACGTCGGCGACGCCGAGCAGCACGACGACATCACCATGCTGGGGCTGCACCGCGTCGACGCGCCCACTTGTTAGGGATGGTTCCCTAACGTTAAGCTGCCGCTCGTCAGTACCCCTGGTCGAGTAGGAGCAAGAGCTTGAGCAACGCAGCACTGTCCCTCCGTGACGCCCGCCGCCTGCTGGACGCCGCGCTGGAGCACGCCGAGCAGCTGAACGTGGCCGTGGCCGTGTCCGTCGTCGACGCGGGCGGCAACACCAAGGCGTCCGCGCGCATGGACGGCGCGTCCTTCCTGGCCGGCTCGATCGCCACCAGCAAGGCCGTCACCTCCGCGGGCCTCGGCTTCGACACCGCGGGCCTGGGCCAGTTCCTGTCCGGCAACCCGACCCTGCTCGCCGGCCTCTCCAGCCAGCCCGGTGTCGCGGTCATCCCCGGCGGCGTCCCGATCGTGGTCGACGGCGTCCTCGTCGGCGCCATCGGCGTCTCCGGCGGTCAGGCCGGCGAGGACGAGCCGATCGCCAAGGCCGCCCTGGAGGCGTTGACCGCCGAAGTCGCGGTCGCCTGATGCGCCGGTCGGTGTGGGTGGCCCGCGCCGCCGCCCGCGCCGACTGGTTCCACGTCCGCGACGACGGACGGGGCCCTCGGTCGAGGGCGCCGTCCGTCGTCGCCGTGACGGGCTCACATCGTGGTGATCATGCCGCCGTCGATGAAGAAGTCCGACCCGTGCACGTTGGCGGCGCGGTCGCTCGCCAGGAACAGCACGACGTCGGCGACCTCCTCCGCCTTGGTGAACCGGCCGGTCACCATCCGGCTCGCCATCTCCTTGAGGAAGTCGTCCTGGTCGATGCCGACCGCGCGCACGACCGCGGGCGCGATGCCGTCCTCGCGGGTCCACAGCTCGGTCTCGACCGGGCCGGGGCTCACCGTGTTGACCCGGACGCCCTTCGGGCCGACCTCCTTGGACAGCGCCTTGGCGAAGTTGCTCAGCGCCGCCTTGCCCGCCGTGTAGTCGTACACGTCGGGGTCGGCCAGGAACGACATCACCGTGCTGACGTTCACGATGTTGCCGGAACCCCTGCCCACCATGTGGGGGAGCGCGGCGCGGGTCGACCGCACCGCGACCATCAGGTTGACGTCGAGGCCCCACTCCCACTGCTCGTCGGTGATGGCGAGGAAGCCGCCCATCCGGGGCTGCACGCCACCGACGTTGTTGACCAGCACGTCGACGGCGCCGAACGCCGACACCGCCTCGCCGACCAGCCGGTCCGCCTCGGCCTGGGTGGAGAGGTCGACGCGGACCGCGCGGACCTTCCCGCCCGAGGCGTCGACGACGGCCTGGAGGGCCGGGGTGATCGTGCGGGAACCCGTGACCACCAGCGCGCCCTCGCCGGCCAGGGCCTCGGTGACGGCCAGCCCGATGCCGCGGCTCGCTCCCGTCACCACCACGACCTTGCCCGAAAGATGCAGATCCATGTCCACTCCTCGTTGCTACCAGGTGGCACCCGAAATGCCGCGTGGAAGTCGAGGATAATTCGCCATGTGCCGTTCAAACCGGCGCGGAGCTTATCGCAGGCTACTACGTGCCGTATCGGCGGAACTCACGTAGTGCCGTTGCCCGCCGGCGTGCCCGTGGGGTTTCCGAGGATCCATCGGTAACGTTCTCGGCGATGTCCGAACACTCTCACAAGTAATGGGGTGCGGCTGCGAATGGCTATTGTCGAGACCATCAGGTTCCGCTTGGTCGAGGGCTTCGACGAGGCGAAGTTCCGTGAGATCAACATCCGGATGCAGCGCGAGTACATGGAGCCGAAGACCGGCTTCGTGTCGCGCCAGTCCGCGATCAGCCAGGACGGCGAGTGGCTGATCATCGTCACCTGGGCGAGCCCGGAGGCCGCCCAGGCCGTCATCTCGGCGTTCTACGGCGCGCCCGAGACGCAGGACTTCCTGGCCGCCATCGACCTGTCGACGGTGCAGCCGGGCAGCTACACGCTCGTCGAGCACTGATCGACGCCGGGCCGGACGGCTCCCCTCGGCCGTCCGGCCCGACGCTGCCCAGCGGCGGGCAAGCACGAACGATTCGTTCGCAATTCACGATCCGCCGCCGGGACACCGTCCGGCGGCCAGCGCCAACCGGAGGTGTCCGATGACCGCAGTCGACGAGGAGCGGCCCGGTCCCGCAGTTCCCGAAACACCCGCGAGAAAGACGCCGTCAGCCTGGCGGAGTCAGTGGTGGGTGGTTCTCTTCGGGTTGTACTCCATCGCATTCGGAATTTACAGCTTCGTCAGGTTCATCGGTTTCGACGTGTCCCAGTCGACGGCGCTGCCGCCGCGGCCGGAAGTGCCGCTGCAGTACCCGCTGCTGGCGCTGCACGTCATCTTCGGGTCGGTGGCCATGGTGACGGCACCGTTCCAGGTGTGGCCGTGGCTGCGCAACAGCCGGCCGAAGGTGCACCGGCGCATCGGCCTCGTCTACTACTTCGGCGGCGTGATCCCGTCCGGAATCCTCGCCATCCCGACCGCCGTGTTCGTCAGCGCGGGCCAGTCGCTGCGCATGGCGCTGTTCACCCTCGGCGTGCTCTGGCTGTTCACGACCTACGTCGGGTTCCGGGCCGCGCTGCAGGGCCGCTACGACGACCACCGGCGCTGGATGGTGCGCAACGTCGCGCTGACCACCAGCATCATCACCGCGCGGCTGATGTTCATGGCGAACTTCTTCGGCATCCAGATGCTCGCCCCGGACACCTACCCCGCAGACGCGCGCTGGACGTTCACCGAGGCGTACTCGGCGGGCATCTGGGGCGGTCTGGTGGTGCACCTGATCATCGCGGAGTGGATCTCGCTGCGGCCGCGCCGCCGGGCCCGCCGGGCCACGCGGACGTCGGTCACGACCGGGTGAAAACGGTGGCGGATCGGGAATATCCGGGGAACCGGTGGAGCTGAACTGATCATGACTATTGGGATCGTCGGCGCCGGCGAGATCGGCGGCGCGCTCGCGGTGCAACTCGTCCGCAACGGACACGACATCGTGATCGCGAACTCGCGCGGGCCGGAGACGTTGGAGAAGCTGATCGCACCACTGGGGCCGGGCGCCAAGGCCGGCACGGTGGCGGACGCCGCGCAGGCGGGCGAGGTGGTGTTCCTCGCCATCCCGTTCAACCGGTACCCCGAGCTGCCCGCGGAACCGTTCACGGGTCGGATCGTGGTCGACGCGGGCAACTACGACATCTACCGCGACGGCCGGTACCCGCAGCTCGACCGCGGTGAGACCACGTCCGGCCAGATGCTCGCGGAGATCCTGCCCGGCGCCCGGATCGTCAAGGCGTTCAACACCATCTGGTACCGCAGGCTGCGTGACGAGGGCAGGCCCGACCGCCCCGCGGCCGAGCGGCTGGCGATCCCGGTGGCCGGCGACGACCCGGAGGCGAAGGCCGCGGTGTTCGCGCTGGCCGAGCAGTTCGGGTTCGCCCCGGTCGACACCGGCACGCTGGCGGAGAGCCGTCGGCAGGAGTACGGCACCCCGGTGTTCAACAAGCCGGTCGGCCCCGCCGACGCCGAAGCCCTGCTGCGCCTGGTGCCCTGACCACACGGCGCTGAACGTCCGCTCCTGACCCGTCCGCCCGGAGGTCCCGCCCGCTCGTGGGCGGGACCTCCCCTCGGGCCTCGCGGCCACGTCGTGCGGGCACGCCGACAGCGCCCCGGTGACCGTCCACACCGGAGCGCCCGATAGTCGTCACACGGAAGGGGCCTCCTCGCCGGGAGGCCCCTTCCGCACGTTCACTGCAGGATCTTCAGCACGTCGCGCAGCACGGACACGTGCTCGCCGGCCGACTTCAGCCCGAGCCCCATCGTGCTCACGCACAGGTGCGTGGCGCCCAGCTGCCGCCAGCCCTCGGCGAACGCCGCCCACTGCCGCTCGGGCACCTCGGCCAGGACCAGCCGCGGCTCGAACCCGACCTCGGACGCGTCACGTCCGGCTTTCCGCGCGTGCTCGCGGACCCGCTCGACCATCGCGGCCGAGATGGCGTCGGGAGCGCGCTGGGGCAGCCACCCGTCACCGATCCGCCCGGCGCGCCGCAGCACCTGCTCGGCGTTGCCGCCGAACCAGACCGGGATGCGGCCGGACGCGGGACGCGGCTTGATGCCCGCGTGGTCGATGCGGTGCCACTTGCCCTCGAAGTTCACCGAGGGGTTGGCCCACAGCAGCCGCATCACCTCGACCTGCTCGGCGCTGCGCGCGCCGCGGTTGGTGAAGGACTCGTTCAGCGCCTCGTACTCGACGTGGTTCCAGCCGACGCCGACGCCGAGCCGCAGCCGTCCGCCGCTGAGGATGTCGACCTCGGCGGCCTGCTTGGCGACCAGGGCGGTCTGCCGCTGGGGCAGCACGAGCACGCCGGTCATGAGCTCTAACGTGGTGGTGACCGCGGCCAGGTAGCCGAACAGGACGAACACCTCGTGGAACGCGGTCTCGCTGGTGTAGGCGCGCCACCCCGGGCGGGTGGCCACGTCGGCGCCCAGCACGTGGTCGAACGCGAGTGCGTGGGTGTAGCCGATCTCCTCGACGGACTGCGCCCAGCCGCGGATGTCGGCCGGGTCGTCGCCGATCTCGATCTGCGGGAAGACCGCTCCGATGCGCATGATGCCTGGCTCCAAAGCCTTCGGTGGTGCGACTTGGTGGTGAACGCGGTGGGGCGAGGCAGCGGTCGGGGGGGTGCCGCTGCCTCGCCCGTGGTGGAGAGCGACCGGACTAGCTGGTCGCGGCCTTCTCCTCCACCACCGCGGGCGCCGCGGCGGGGTCGTCCTGGGCCGCCTCGGGCGTGGGCTTGAGGAAGCTGGTCGCCCAGGCGGCCAGCACGCCGACCGCGCAGACGATCAGCGCGATCAGCATCGGGCCGGTGGAGCCACTCGCGACGGCCCAGCCGCCGGCCAGGGCGCCGACCGCGATGCCCGCGGTGACCGCGGACGCCGGGAGGGTCGCCGCGAAGTCACGGCCGGGGCCCGCGAGGCTGACCACGCGGTACTGGATCGACGGGACGATGCCGAAGCCGACGATGCCCCAGGCGAACAGCGCGATCGCGGCCACCACCGGGTTGGAGCCCGCGAAGTACAGGGCGCCGATGGTGAGCACCAGGACGATGCCGCCGATCACGATGGTGGCGCTGGCGTTCTTGTCCGCCGCCGCGCCGCCCAGGAACGTGCCGACCGCGTTCGCGATGCCGTACACCAGCAGGAAGATCGCGATCGTGCTGCCGGAGATGCCGGTGATGTCGGCCAGGAACGGCTGGAGGTAGGTCAGGCCGGCGAACTGGCCGCCCATGATCAGGAAGCCGAGGCCGAGCACCGCCAGGACCTTCGGCGCCAGGGCGTGCTTGGCCTGCGCGCCGAAGCCGCCGACACCCGAGTTCGGGACCGACGGGATCACCGTCAGCGCCAGCACCAGGGTCGCGACGCCGGTGAGGATGATCGCGACGAACGAGGCCTCCCAGCCCCAGTTCTGGCCGATCAGGGTGCCGAGCGGCACGCCGAGCGCGGTGGACACCGCGACGCCGCCGAAGATGAACGAGATCGCCTTGCCCATCTTCTCGGGCGGCATCATGCCGACGCCGACCGCGAACGCGACGCCGATGAACAGGCCGTGCAGCGAGCCCGTGAGAACGCGGGCGAACAGCAGCAGGCCGAAGCTCGTGGCGACCACGGCGAGGACGTTGCCGAGGATGTAGGCCGCGAGCGAGATCTGCAGCAGCTGCTTGCGGGCGAACTTGATCGTGACGGCGGTGAGGATCGGGCCACCGATCGAGATGCCCAGCGCGTAGCTGGTCACCAGGCTGCCCGCGGTGCCGATCGAGACGTTCATGTCGCCGGCGATGAGGTTCAGGATGCCGACCACGATGAGCTCGGCGCTGCCCATCACGAACGCGCCGAGGAACAGGGCGGCCAGCGCCAGGTTGGTTCGCGACTGGCTCAGGCCAGGTCGCAGGTCTGCACTCATGTCTACCTTCCTCGGATTCAACTTCTGGGTCCGACGTCCGGCTTCCGGCCCGCTCCGTCGTCGGACGTCCACCTGCGGCCCCGGCCGACTACTTCGTCGGTTGTAAGGGAACGATCCCTAGCATTGCGCGGCCAACCGTAATACAGTCGGATCAACCAAGCAAGGGGGTGTTCGAGATGCTGCGTACCTCCGCCGAAACCCGTGAGCACGTCTTGCAGGTGGCGCACGAGCTCTTCTACTGGCACGGCATCCGCGCCACGGGCGTCGACAAGGTCGCCGCGGCCGCGGGGGTGGCTCCCACCACGCTGTACCGGTTGTTCGCCAACAAGGACGAGCTCATCGCGGCCTACGTGGAGCGCGCCGACGAGCTGACCAGGTCGTGGTTCACCGCCGCCGTCGACGCCGCCGGGCCCGGTCCGCGGGCGAAGATCCTGGCCGTGTTCGACGCCCTGGCCGAGCACATCCAGCCCGATCGGTGCCGCGGCTGCACGTTCATGATGACCCTCGCCGAGTTCCCGGACCGGAAGTTGCCCGCCCACCGGCACGCCGTGATGGCGAAGACGTGGGTGCGGGAGCGGATCGGCGAGCTGACCGCGGAACTGGCCCGGACGTCGCCGATCGCCGACCCGGCGGTGATGGCCGACCAGCTGGTGCTCGTGATCGAGGGCGTGAACGCGTCGTCCCAGGCGCTGGGCATCCACGGCCCGGCACGCCAGGCGCGGGCGCTGGCGGAGGCGATCCTGCCCCCGGCCTGACCCCGCCCGCCGCCGCGCGCTCCGGTGTGGACGGTCGCCGGGGCGACTTCGTGCTGCCCGAACAACCTCGACCACACCCGCGGTGCACCCAACAGCCGCCCCGCCGCGCCGAACCGCCGGCCCGGTCACCACGCCGCACCCAACAGCCGCCGGCCCGGCCTCTGCGGGACCGATCGCCGCGTCCCCGACCGCGCGCCCGTGCACCGCGTGCCTGTCCGCCGCCTGGCCGACCGCCAACCGGATCACCGCGTGCCCACCAGCCACGCGACAGGGCAACGCCGGAAGGGCCTCCCGCCGGGGAAGGCCCTTCGGTCGCCGAGCGCCCACGGTGCCGTCAGAACAGGGTCGGCACCGCACTGAAGACGTTCTCCGGGTCGTACTGCCGCTTCAGCGCGAACAGCCGGGACGCGTTCGGCCCGTACGCGATCCGCACCCGCTCGGTGTCCTCCGGCGCGAGCAGGTTCGGGTACCCGCCGGGCAGCGAGTGGGGCGCGAGGTCGCGGGACAGGTCGTCCACCCACGCCCGGTGCGCCGTGCCGTCCTCGCCCGCCTCCCAGGTGCCGACGACCTCGACCAGGTTGTGCTCCCGTCGCAGGCCGAACGCGGTCGCCGCGGTCGGCACGCGGGCCGCCGCACCGTGGAAGTGGTGCACGAAGATGCCCGAGTACGGCGACGTGATCCGGGCCGCCGCGGACACCAGCACCTCGGCCGCGTCGTCGCTGATCTCCGGGAGCTGCCGGTTCGCCGCCACGGTGTGCCGCCCGTCGACCACCACCGCGTCCAGCAGCCCGAGCACCTGGAACGGCGACATCGTCCCCAGCTGCGCGGACACCGGCTCACCGAGCGAGGTGAGCCGGCTCGCCCACCGCTCGCCCCGCGCCGGGTCGCCGCTCCACGCGGGCAGCAGGTACAGCAGCGCCTGCCCGTCCGGACCGCAGAAGAACCCGGTCATCACGGTCATCTCGTCGGGCGCCGCCGCGGTCAGCTCGCGGTAGCCGCGCAGCACGGACCGCGCCTGGTCCAGTCCGAACAGGACCATGCCGGACATCATGCTGCGCAGCGGGTGCACCCGGAACGTCGACCTGGTCACCACGCCGAAGTTGCCGCCGCCGCCCCGCAGACCCCAGAACAGGTCGGGGTTCTCGGTGGCGCTCGCCGTCACGGCGCGGCCGTCGGCGAGGACCACGCGCGCGCTGAGCAGGTTGTCCAGCGCGAGGCCGTGCTTGCCGAGCAGCAGGCCGTACCCGCCGCCCAGCGTCAGACCGGTCACGCCGACCGCCTTCACGGTGCCGACCACGGCGGTCAGCCCGTGCCGGTCGGCCGCCGAACCCGCCGCGCCCGCCGTGACGCCGCCCTGGGCGTCCATGGTGGACGCGTACGGGTCGACGGTGACGTCCCGCATCCGGGTCAGGTCGATCACCAGGCCGCCGTCGCGCACCGCGCGCCCGGCCCAGTCGTGCCCGCCGCCGCGCACCGACAGCGTCAGCCCGCGCTCCCGGGCGGTGCGCACGGCGTGCACCACGTCCGACTCGTTGGCAGCGCGCACGATGACCGCCGGGAACCGGTCGGTCGCGCCGTTCCACACCCGACGCGCGCTGTCGTAGGCGGTGTCCGAGGCCACGAGCACGTCGCCGTTCAGCTTGCCGCGCAACTCGGCGACGGCCGCGGCGGCCTGCGTGGACATCGGTGTCGTCGATGTCATGTCGTTGCTCCTTGTCGTCGTTGCCCGGCGCGGGCGAGCGCGCGCAGGTCCGCGGACCCGTCGCGCAGCCGGTCGGCGTCGAGCGGCTGCCCGACGATCCGGCGCAGGGCGGTGATGTCGGCCGCGCGGTTCACCGCGACGGCGCCCGCGAGCCGGCCACCGCGCAGCGCGATCGCGGTGAAGTCGCCGTGGAGGTCGCCCCGCACGACGGTCTCGTCGGCGCCGGTGAACTCGCCGACGCACTCCAGGCGGGTGGCGTAGCGGTCGGACCAGAACCACGGCGCGCCCGGTTCCGGCGCGGGCAGGCCCAGCAGGCCGCGTCCCGCCGCACGGCCCTCCCGGCGCGCGGCGTCCCAGTGCTCGGTCCGCCGCTGCCCGGTCCGGCGCGCCACGTCGCCCGCGGCGAACACGTGCGGGTTCGACGTGCGCTGCGCGTCGTCCACCAGCACCCCACCGTCGGTGGCCAGCCCGGCGTCGACAGCGAGGGACAGGTCCAGCTCGATCCCGATGCCCACCACCACGACGTCGCACGTGACGACGCCGCCGTCGTGGTGCAGCCGCACGCGGTCGCCCTGGTCCTCGACGGCGCGCACGCCGTTGGCCAGGACGCGGACCCCGTGCCGCTCGTGCTGCGCGTGCAGCACGGCCGCGATCTCGGGGCCGACGACCGGCGCGAGCGGCGGCGCGGCCGGGTCGAGGATGGTGACCTCGCAGCCCAGCGACACCGCCGACGCGGCGACCTCCGCGCCGATCAGGCCCGCGCCCACGATCCCGACGCGGGCGCCGGGCAGCAGCGCCGCCCGCAGCCGTTCCGCGTCGCGCCACGTGCGCAGGGTCATGACCACCGGGTGTTCCGCGCCCGGCGCGGCCAGCGCCCGGGGCGTGCCGCCGGTGGCCAGCAGCACGGCGTCGGCGCGCTCGGCCGAGCCGTCGCCCAGCACCACCAGGCCCTCACCGGTCCGGATCTCGCGCGCCGCCACGCCCAGCCGCAGCTCCACGCCGTGCTCGGCGTACCAGGCTTCGGGGTGCAGCCGGACCTCCGGCGCACCGGCCTTGCCCTGCAGCACGTCCTTGCTCAACGGCGGCCGGTCGTACGGCAGCTGGTCCTCCGCGCCGACGAGCACCACGCGGCCGTCGTAGCCGGACGCGCGCAGCTCCTCGATCGCGCTCACGCCCGCCAGGCCCGCGCCGATCACGACGACGCGGCCGGGCACCGGCGTGCCGTCCGCGCCGCTCACGGGCGGGGGAGCAGGTAGATCGCGCCCTCGTGCACCTCCACCCCGTGCGTGGTGGCGTCCGCGGACGCGGGCGCGCCGACCGCCTCGCCCGTGCGCAGGCAGAACGCGCCGCCGTGCAACGGGCACTCGACGTGCCCGTCCTGCACCCAGCCGTCGGACAGCGATGCCCTGGCGTGCGTGCAGGTGTCGTTCAACGCGAAGAGGCGCCCGCCGTCGTTGAAGACCGCGACGGCGTCCTCCGTCCCCGCCTCCTCGGCGGGCACCCGCACCGCCTCGCCGTCGGGCAGGTCCTCGACCCGGCACACCAGCACGCGACCGGAGGTTCGCGACTCGGCCACCGTTCCTCCTATCAGGTGTAGTTGATGTCCGCGAGCCCGAACTCCTCGGCCGCGATGATCGGGTCGAAGAACTCGTGGTACTCGTAGATCTGTCCGGCGTCGGTGAACTTGAAGATCGACAGGTACGTGTTGCGGTACCGCTTGCCGCCCTTCAGCAGGCAGTTGCCGTCGAAGCGGGCGATGACGGTGTCGCCGTCCTCCCACGTGTCGGTGATCGGGAACTCCCAGGACTCGAACAGGTCCGGGGTGTCCTTCCACCGCGAGTAGACGGCCGTCTTGCCGACGATGTGGCGGGGGAACATCTTCGTGCCGAACGGGTAGTAGTGGTCCGCGCCCTCGGCCCACAACTCGATCCACGAGTCGATGTCCTTCTCCTCCAACAACCTGAGGAAGTCGTGCACCGCCTGCACGTTGCGGCTCAACCCGGCCATGGCGTCTCCTTCTCTCCACAGTGGACGCCGCCCCGTGGCGTTCCCGCGCACGAGGCGGCGTCGTCTCGGAACGGGCTACCGGGCCTCGGGACCGAGGATCCAGTGCTCGCGGGTGACCAGCCGGTGGACGTACCGCGTGTTGACGAACGCCTCGAAGTCCTCCGTCAGCTGCTTGTACTCCGGCGACTCCAGCGCGTCGCGCAGGGCCTCCACGTCGTCGAACCACAGCTGGTACGCCGCGTCGAGCGTGGGCTCGCCGATGCCGTACCAGCCGTCCACGGTGTGGCCCTGGATGTACCGGCGCAGGCCCGGCAGCTTCAGGCCCAGCTCGCCGTGCTGGTGCAGGCTGTAGTTGCGGAAGTCCTCGAGGGAGACGCCTTCCTTGCGCTTGACCAGGATCATCAGCTTGACCCAGTTCTGGCCCTTGAACAGCGCCGGGCCCGACTTCAGCTCGTGCGCGTCGGTGTCCAGGACCAGGGTCTGCCAGAACGCGGCCCAGTTCGGCTCGTCCAGCCGGGCGCCCTGCAGGAACTCCTCGGTCTGCAGCGAGGCGATCTGCTCCTCGGGGCGCAGCCAGATCTCGGCCACGCCCTGCCACTTCGGGTCGCCGTTGCCGAGGTCGACACCGGCGTCGAAGGTGGTGTCGATCATGTACTTCCGGATCTGCGGGATCTTCGCGGCGTACTGCACCGCGTGCACCTCGACCCAGTAGCGCTGGAACTCCTCCACCGTCATGCCCGGCTTGGGCGCGGCGAAGATCAGCTGGTGGATCATTCGTTACCCCTCAGACCTTGTAGCGCTTGATGACGTCTTCGGCGAACCCGAGGTAGTCGCGCAGCGGCCACACCTCTTCGAACTCCAGGTACTCGCGCATCGGCAGCCGGCCCAGCGCGGTGCGGTCCAGCTCCTCCGCGTTGGGGGCGTCGATGATGCCGATGACCCGCTTCTGCGCGGCCACCTTCCACAGGCCGACGGCGAACCCGGAGTCGAGCGTCTCCTGGGCGTGCTCCGCCTCCTCCTGCTCGATCTCCCACAGCTCGTCGAGCGTGATGCGGCCCTCGTGGTTCCACTTCATCTGGACGTAGAACAGCATTGCCGGTACTCCTCGGTCTGACCGTCGGCGAGGCCGACGTGGGGGTCAGCTGACCTTGGCTCGGATCAGCTCGGTCAACGGGTGGTCGGCGCCGAACTCCACGATCGCCAGCGCCAGCGGCGTCTTGCCGTCGTGGCCGACGAGGTCCAGGCGCGCCCCGGCGTCGATGACGATCCGGGAGCACTCCTCGTACCCGTGCCACAGGGCGTCGTGCAGCGGGGTGTAGCCGTTGGTGGCGCCCTGGAAGTCGAGGTCGACACCGGGCCAGCCCGCGATCAGCCGGGTCAGCTCGACGTGTCCGTTGTAGACGGACTTGTGCAGCGGCACCGCGCCGAACGTCGGCTCGGTGGCGTTGACGTCCGCGCCCGCCTCCAGCAGGAGCCGGGCGATCTCGGTGTGCCCGTCCCGCGCCGCGACCAGCAGCGGCGTGTGGGCGTCGTTGAAGCCGTTGACGATCGGGAACCGCTCGTCGACCTTGGCGCCGTCACCCAGCAGCTTGCGCACGCCCTCGACATCGCCCTGCGTGACCGCGGCCATGAGCAGCTGGTCGGCGGCACGGCGCTCGTCGGACGCCTGGCGCTCCTGGATGTACTGGTGGGCCAGGAGGATCTTGTCCTTGCCCATCGTGTTGACGTTCAGCTCGTACTCGAAGTGCTGCTGCAACGAGAACCCGTAGTGCGTGCTCATGTTCAGGCCCGCGCCGCGGTCCAGCAGGTACTTCGCGATCTCCGGGTTCTTGAACCACACCGCGTCCATCACCGGCGTGTGGCCGGTGTTCGGGGTGACCGCGTCGATGAACGCGCCTGCCTCGACCAGCGCCTCCACCACGGCCAGCTCGCCGCCCTGGCACGCCTTGTGCAGCGCCGTCGCGCCGCCGCCGCTGTCGACGGCGTACACGTCCGCGCCCGCCGCGAGCAGCTGACGGGTCAGGTCGGCGTCCGCCCGACCGGCCGCGATCAGCAACGGCGTCAGGCCGCTCGCCGGGTCGCGGTGGTTGACGTCGGCGCCGAACCGCAGCAGCTCCGCCACGGTCTCGCGGTCGCCGGCCCAGCACGCCGCGATCAACCGCTCCTCGCGGTCGGCGTTGAACGCCGCGACCTCGGTGTTCGGGTCGAAGTAGACCTTCCACGACACGATCCGGCCGCCGTCGTCGACGACGAGCTTGTGCACGTCCTCGATCTCGAACTCCTGGCGGGTCCGGGTGTGCGCCGCCCGGGTGTAGATCACCGCGTACGCCGTGTTGCCCTCGGCCCGGAGGTCCCGCAGGGCGTAGTCCAGCACTTCGGTGGTCTCGCCGCGCACCGCGAAGGCCCGGCGCACGGCCGGCAGGCCGACGTGGCGGCCGAGGTAGGGGATGACCTCGTTCCACCGGTCGACCGGCAGCTCGAAGTCGATGGTGTGGGACAGCGCCGACAGCGCCGAATCCAAGTCTCCCCGTTCCAGGTCGGTGAAGTACTTCTCCACCACCTGGCGGGTCCGCTCACTGCTCATCGCGCATCCTCACTGCTCGTGTTCCATCCCGCGCCGCGGCTGTGGTGAAATGACGATCCGTCGCATCGGTTGCCCGCCGTCGAGGTGCCGGGCGCGCATTCAGTAGTTCACGTGCCCGATGCGCCGACAAGGCGCGTCAGAGCGCCCGGCATGACTGCGTGAGGTCACCACGACAGCTCACGAAGTGCCTTCTGACCACGGCACTTGCCTTGTCGCACGGCGTGCGCCGGTCGCAGCATTGCGACCACAGTCGGCAGAAATCGTCGTCGAACCCACTACAGGAGTGAGTTGACCGTGAGCGCGGATGGCACGAATTCCCGCACCGTTCGGGAAGACACGCTGGAGGTATTCCGGCAACTCGGTCTCACGACCGTTTTCAGCAATCCCAGCCACACCGAGATGAAGCTGTTCGAGCAGTGGCCGGACGACTTCCGGTTCATCATGGGCCTGCAGGAGGCGACCGTCGTCGGCATGGCCGACGGCTACGCCCAGGCCACCGGCGAGCCGTCCCTCGTCGTGATCAACGGCGGTCCCGGCACCGGCAACGCGATGGGTTCCATCTACACCGCGGCCAGCGCGCACACCCCGATGGTGATCATCGGCGGCCTCCAGGCCCGCAAGCTCCAGCAGGGCGCGCCGTTCCTCAACGCGCCCAGCGCCACGCAGCTGCCCCAGCCGTACATCAAGTGGGCGGCGGAGGCGGCCCGCCCGCAGGACGTGCCCGCGCTGATCGAGAAGGCGTACCACATCGCCAAGCAGGCGCCCCAGGGCCCGGTGTACGTCGGCGTGCCGGAGGACGACTGGATCCGCCCGGCCAACTCCACCCCCTACAAGACGCGGCTGGTCCAGGCCGCCGTCGTGCCCGACCCGCAGGTGCTCGCCGACGTGGCGGACGCGCTGAACTCCGCCGCCAACCCGGCCATCGTGGCCGGCCCCGGCGTGGAGATCGGCGGCGCCCGCCGCGACCTGATCAAGATGGCCGAGCGGCTCAACGCCCGCGTCTACGGCAGCCCGGTGTGGCCGCGCGGCGCGTTCCCGGAGAACCACCCGCTGTTCGGCGGCGTGCTCGCGCCCCTGCCCGAGCTGATCAACGCCAAGCTCGCCGACCACGACGTGGTCATCGTGCTGGGCAGCCCCACGTTCACCCTGTTCACCACCGCGGACCTGTTCTCCACCGCGCCCGCCCCGGTGGACACCAGCGACGCGCCGAAGCTGCCCGAGAACACCAACTTCATCCACATCACCGACGACCCCGAGGCCGCCGCCTGGTCCATGGCCGGCTCCGCCTACGTCACCCCGCCCGCGGCGTTCGTGCGCGGCCTGGTGTCGCTGCTCCCGCAGCGCCAGCGCCTCGCGCTGCCGCCGCTGAGCGAGCCCATCCCCACCCCCGAGGCGTCCACCCCGATCACCGAGCCGTACCTGTTCCACGTGCTGTCGCAGGAGCTGCCCACGGACGCGCAGGTGTTCGAGGAGCTGCCGATCGGCCGCGCGCCGTTCCACGAGCAGATCCCGCTCGGCCCGGACAACGGCTACTACGCCACCGCCTCCGGCGCGCTCGGCTTCCCGTTCGCGGGCGCCGTCGGCTACGCCGTGGCCCGGCCCGACGTGCGGACCGTGGTCGTGGTCGGCGAGGGCTCGGCGCAGTACACGATCCAGGCGCTGTGGACGGCCGGTAAGTACAACCTGCCGGTGACCTTCGTGATCCCGAACAACTCCGGCTACCTGTCGCTGAAGTACTACCTCGACGACACCAGCCAGAAGGCCTGGCAGGAGGGCTGGGACCTGAGCGGCGTCGACATGGCGGGCCTGGCCCGCGGTTTCGGCATCTCGGGCGAGCGCGTGGAGACCCCCGAGCAGCTGCAGGCTGCACTGCGCAAGGCGCTGACCGCCGACGGTCCCGTCCTGCTGGACGTCGTCGTGTCGGACCCCGGCCTGTTCCGGCTCTGAACCGCCGGACCACCGGGAAGTCGACCCCACCGGAAAGAAGGAGCACCACATGGAGGTCGTGAAGAAGGACAGCCTGCCCACCGTGCAGATCGACGGTGAGGTGGCTGCCCACATCTTCGACGGCAGCGCGCACGGCACCACGTCGTCGGCGTTCATCGTCGACGTGGCCGTCGGGAAGGGCCCGCGCCGGCACAGCCACCCCTACGACGAGATCTTCATCATCATCGAGGGCCGGGTCAGCGTCGAGGCCGACGGCGAGGTCCGCGAAGCGGGCCCCGAGGACGTGCTCATCGTCCGCACCGGCGTGCCGCACGCGTTCACGAACCTCGGGCCGGGCAACGCGCGGATGGTGAACATCCACGTGACCGACAAGGTGGTGACGGAATTCCCCGCGGATCACGCGGCGGACTCGTCCTACCAGTACAACCACACCAGCTAATCGCTGAGCATGTCCGACGGAGCCCTCACGGCGTTTCGAGATCAGAAACGGAACCCGTGGGGGTTTCGCGCTGTCCGCCCCCGTTTTCGCGGCCCCGCGCCGGGCACGCGGGGCGCCGTCGGGGGAGGAGCAACAGGTGAAGTCGAGCAGCAGCAGTCGCGACGAGCTGGGCCGGTTCCTGCGCAGCCACAGGGAACGGCTCCACCCCGCGGACGTCGGGTTCCCGACGGGTCCGCGCCGGCGGTCGCTCGGGCTGCGCCGGGACGAGGTGGCCGTGCTCGCCGGGGTCAGCCCGACCTGGTACACCTACCTCGAACAGGGCCGGGACATCAGGCCGTCGCGTGAGGTGGTGGACAGCCTCGCGCGCGTCCTGTGCCTCACCGAGGACGAGCGCCGGTACGTGCACACCCTGGCGTACGGGCACGTCGCGGAGCCGCTGCCGCTGTCGGGCGAGTCGTCGTCGGCCGACCTGATCAAGCACGTGGTGGCGGCCGCGGAGGAGCACCCGTACCCCCTGTTCGGGGTGAGCAGGCACGGCGACCTCCTGGCCTGGAATCCCGCGTCCACCCGCTGGTACGACGACTGGGACCGGCTGCCGGAGCGCGAGCGCAACGTCGTGGTGTGGCTGCTGACGTCGCCGGTGGCGCGGCTGCGCCTGCCGGACTGGGAACGCGAGGCGCGCGACGCGGTGGCGGCCTGGCGGGCGGAGGCGGCGAAGTGGCCGGGCGACGAGGAGTTCGCGCGGCGCGCCCGGGAGATGGCCGAAGCCAGTCCGCAGTTCCGGCAGTGGTGGGATGAGCAGATCGTCCGCGAACGCCGTTCCCGGACGTGTCGGTTCCGGCACCCCGAGCTCGGCGTGCGGGAATTGCGCCTCGTGCCGCTCGACTCGCCGGAGTTCGACTCGGCCGGGGTGGTCCTGCACCTCGCCGGGTGAGCCCGACTTGACGAAGTACACGGGCTCTCCGTCCCGCCATCGGGAAAGCTGATGCGTACGATCACCGGCCCTGCCGCCGCGGTTGTGGATTAATGCTTGCGTCACAGGATCTCGATAGCGTCGACTGCGCATCGCGGTTGGCCGAGCAGCACAGGGGAACGAAGGAGAGCCGGTGCCCACGACTGCCGTCATGAAGGGTGTGGCGCGTGGCGCCGGCGTCCCCGCGGTCCGCGCGACATCACCGCGCGGACGTTCACTCGGGGACGGGCGTCCGGCTTCACGTGCCGGGCCCGTGGAAAGATGAACCCGATTCGTTAAAATCGGGAAAGTTGCAAGTTGTATTAGTTCCGGTCCCGTCCGCGGGACGCGGCTAAATGTCCGTTTCGGCGCGGTTACGCGACGAAGGTGGCCCGCTCGACGTAGTTGTGCGTGCCGAACGGATCAATCTCGGGTTCGGAAGTCCGTGTCGAGTGCTGGAACTGGGAATGCCACCACAAGTCAAGTCTAGACATTCGTCCGGTAGCTTGAAAATCTGTGATCGTCCACGGGGCGGGTACCCGATCCGTGGACACCGGCCAGTGCGGGCCGGTTTCTGGGGAACTGGGGCGATCTTGACGGGGGGCTCCCCCGCCGTGGGGAAACGCAGGGCCGGTGGCACTGGGGTCACCGGGTCGCGGTGAGTTCGGCCGCACGGCGGGCGGAAATCGGTGATGTCGCGAAGATCTCCTTCGGAATGTGCTGTGCCTTGCTCAGACGAAGTGTGACAAGACGAGCCCCGCAAGGCTTGCCTTGCGGCTGTCCGAATGCTGGAGGGGAACGATCCGTGCACATGTACGAAGAGGCGTCAGCTGGGGCTGATCCTTCCGACTTATCTACTCTGTCCGAGTTCTGCGACGAGCTGTTCGTGACGCTGGGGAGGTCCGACCAGCGCCGCTGGGCCGAGGCCTACGTCAGGGGCCTGCTCGTCGTACCGGGTCGCAAGTCGATCCGGCGGATCTCGGAGCTGGTCGTCGGCCGGGACGCCGACCAGTCGTTGCAGCAGTTCGTGAACCAGAGCCCGTGGGCGTGGGCTCCGGTGCGCCGGCGGTTGGCCGAGCAGGCCAACCAGGCCATGCGCCCCCGGGCGTGGGTCGTGCGGGAGGTCGTGTTCCCGAAGAACGGCGACAACTCCGTCGCGGTGGCCCGGCAGTACGCGCCGACCGCCGGCCGGATGCTCAACTGCCAGCGCGCGTTCGGCGTGTTCCTGGCGGGCGACCCGGGCGCCGTCCCGGTCAACTGGCGGCTGGTCATGCCGAAGGCGTGGGACACCGACGTGGAACGGCGCGCGAAGACCCGCGTGCCCGACGACGAGCGGTCCAAGCCGGCGTGGCAGTACCTGCTGGACGCCTTCGACGAGATGACGGGCAACTGGGGGTTGCCCGCCGCCCCGGTCGTCGTCGACCTCAGCAGCGACCAGAGCGTGTTCCCGCTGCTCGGCGGCCTCGAAGAGCGGGGGATGGGCTACCTGGCCCAGGTCTCCACGAGCACGCCCGTGCTGCCGGTCAACCTGGTCGGCGCGCAGAACCAGCCGCGCACCATCGGCCAGCTGGTGGCGGCGGCGGCCCGGCGCGGCCGGACCACGCTGTCCTGGCGGGACGAGGCCACCGGCGCCGTCACCACGTCCGACTTCGTGGTCGCGACCCTCATGGGCCAGGCCGCGGCGCCGGACGGCAGGCCCGGCCGCGTGCCGAGGCTGCGCCACGTCGTCGCCGAGTGGCCCGCGGGCCAGGCCCGGCCGCGGGCGGTCTGGACGACCAACCTCGGCGCGGGCGGCATCCGGGAGCTGGTGGGCCTGCTGCGCGTGCGCGGCGAGGTCGAGGGCCAGGTGACCCGGCTGACCGAGGAGTTCGGGCTGCGCCACTTCGAGGGCAGGTCGTTCCAGGGCTGGCACCACCACGTCACGCTGGTGTCCGCCGCCCACGCGTACGGCCTGCTGAAGGGCACCGAGCGCGCGGGCTACCGCGAAGAACGGCTGCTGCGGCCGCACGCGTGACGGACGGGGGAGTGGACCAGCGTCGTTCCACTTCCCCGGCAGCGGCGGTGCTAGTTTGGGTGGCGACGACAGGGAACGATCCCGAACGAACCGCACCCGGAGGTCGCCGTGCGCCGTTCCGCCGCGCAGACCCGCGAGCACGTGCTCGGCATCGCCCACGAGCTGTTCTACTGGAACGGCATCCACGCGATCGGCGTCGACCGCGTCGCGGCGGAGGCGGGCGTCGCCCCGACCACCCTGTACCGGCTGTTCCGGTCCAAGGACGACCTCGTCGGCGCCTACGTCGAGCGCGCCGACCACTACTACCGCGCGTGGTTCTCCGAAGCGACGAAGGACGACGGCCGGGACCCCCGGGACCGCATCCTCGCCGCGTTCGACGAGCTGATCGTCCAGGTGGACCCCGCGGTCTGCCGCGGCTGCCCGTTCCTCATGGCCCTGGCCGAGTTCCCCGACCCCGAACTGCCGGCGCACCGCAACGCGGTGGCCACGAAGGCGTGGATGCGCGCCCGGTTCGGCGAGCTGGCCGGGCAGCTGGGCGTGGCCGAACCGGACGCGCTCGCCGACCAGCTGGCGCTGGTCATGGAGGGCGTCTACGCGTCCGTGCAGGCGCTCGGCATCGACGGGCCGGCCCGACAGGCGCGTGACCTCGTGGAACTCCTCCTGCCCGACCGCGCGTCCGAGGACGCGGTCGGGGCGGAGGCCCGGCGAGGCGCTCCCGCGCCGGCCTGACCTGTGCGGGGTCGGCGGCGCTGAGGAGCCGGGGCCCACCCCTGGGGAAGGCGGGCCTGGTTCCACGTACCCATCGTGGCCCGACGCCTGTCGTTCGTCCAAGATCCGGTGATATAACCCCTGGTTATGGACGTCCATGTCCGTGATCTGCGGTACTTCGTCGCGGTCGCCGAAGAACTCAGCTTCACGAGGGCTGCCCGGGAACGGCTGTTCATCTCGCAGCCGGCCCTGAGCAAGCAGATCCGCCAGCTCGAATCGTCACTGCGGGTCAAGCTCTTCGAGCGCGACAAGCGGACGGTGGTGCTGACGCCCGCCGGCCACGACCTGCTGCCGCGCGCCCGCGCGCTGGTGGAGGAGTGGGACAACACGCGGCGGGCCCTGGTGCTCGCGGCGGCGGGCCCCGAACCGGCGTTGCGCGTCGGCTTCCAGACCCGCATCGGCCGCGGCCTCATCCCGTCGGTGACCGAGCGCATGGCGGAGCTGCTGCCCGGCTGGCGGCTCCAGTTCCGCCAGGTGCCCTGGAACGACCCGACGGCGGGGTTGCGCGACGGCGAGGTCGACGTGGCCGTGGCGTGGCTCCCGGTGCCCGATTCGGGCGAGCTGTCGTGGCGCGTGGTGGCGAACGAGGACCGGTGGGTCGCCCTGCCCCGGCGGCACCGGCTCGCCGCGCACGCCGAGGTGGCGTTCGCGGAACTGGCTGACGAGCCGTTCATCGCCCTGCCGGCGGACGCGGGCCCGCTGCGCGACTTCTGGCTGGCCCTGGACCACCGCAGCCGCCCCGCGCGGGTCGTGGCGGAGGCGGCGACGTCGGACGAGGTGTTCGAGGCCGTGGGGTCGGGCCTGGGCGTGGTCCTGGTGTCGGCGGGCAACGCCGAGGCCAACCCGCTGGACGACGTGGTCTACCGGCCCGTGACGGGCCTGTCGCCCAGCTCGCTGGCCGTGGTGTGGCGCACGGGCGACCAGCGGCCCGCCGTCCGCGTGTTCGTGGAGGCGTGCGCGAGCTGCCTGTGCCGGGCGCCGGCCGCCGGGGCGTGAGCGGCGGGTGATCCGGCACACAGTCGGCCCTGACGTCCGATAGTTGGATGTCCTAGTAATCTGGTGGGAGTCCTCGATGCCGAAGGAGCCGTCGTGACCGCCGCCAGCCCGCTGCACGCGCCGCAACACCCGGTCCGCTTCGTCACCGCGGCCAGCCTGTTCGACGGGCACGACGCCGCGATCAACATCATGCGCCGCATCCTCCAGGCGCAGGGCGCCGAGGTCGTGCACCTCGGCCACAACCGGTCCGTGCGCGAGGTCGTCGCCGCGGCCGTGCAGGAGGACGTCCAGGGCATCGCCATCAGCGCCTACCAGGGCGGCCACGTCGAGTACTTCAGCTACCTGGTGGAGCTGCTGAACGAGCGCGGCGCCGGGCACATCAAGGTCTTCGGCGGCGGTGGCGGCGTCATCGTGCCCGAGGAGATCGAGCTGCTGCACTCGCGCGGCGTCGCGCGCATCTTCTCCCCGGCCGACGGCCAGGAGCTCGGCCTCGCCCGCATGATCAACACGATGGTGGAGGCGTGCGACCACCCGCTGGCCGAGCGCGCGCCGTCGTCGTGGGACGGCCTGTTCACCGGCAGCGAGGACGTCCTGGCCCGCGCCATCACGCTCATCGAGGCCGGCGCGCTGCCCGCCGACGTGCGCGAGCGAATGGTGGCCGCCGCCGCGTCCACGACCGCCCCGGTGCTGGGCATCACCGGCACCGGCGGCTCCGGCAAGTCCTCGCTGACCGACGAGCTGGTCCGCCGGTTCCGGCTCGACCAGCAGGACAAGCTGCGGATCGCCGTGCTGGCCGTCGACCCCACCCGCCGCCGCGGCGGCGGCGCGCTGCTCGGCGACCGCATCCGGATGAACTGCCTCGACGGCGACCGGGTGTACTTCCGCTCCCTGGCCACCCGCCGGGCGGGCTCGGAGGTCCCGGACGGCCTCGGCGACGCGATCCTGGCGTGCCGGGCGGCCGGGTTCGACCTGGTCGTCGTGGAGACGCCCGGCATCGGCCAGGGCGACGCGGCGATCGTGCCGTTCGTCGACCTCTCGCTGTACGTGATGACGCCGGAGTTCGGCGCCGCGTCGCAGCTGGAGAAGATCGACATGCTGGACTACGCCGACGCGGTGGCGATCAACAAGTTCGAGCGCCGCGGCGCGGAGGACGCCCGCCGCGACGTGGCCCGCCAGCTCGTCCGCAACCGGGAGGCGTTCGGGGCGTCGTGGGAGGACATGCCGGTCTTCGGCACGTCCGCGGCGACGTTCAACGACGACGGCGTGACCGCCCTGTACCAGCACCTGCGCGACGAGCTGGCCGGGCGCGGGCTGGACGTGGCCGAAGGCGCGCTGCCGGTCGTGACGGGCAAGGTGTCGACGTCGGCGGCGACCGTGGTGCCCGCGACGCGCGTCCGGTACCTCGCCGAGATCGCCGAGACGGTCCGCGGCTACCACCGCGCCACCGAGACGCACGTGGACGCCGTGCGCCGGGCCGCGCACCTGCGGGCGGCGCGCGCCGAGCTGGAGTCCGCCGGGCACGACACGGCGGCGATCACGTCCCTGCTGGAGTCCGCGGAGAAGCGGGTCGACGCCGTGTCGGCCGAGCTGCTGGCCACGTGGCCGCAGGTCGTGGAGGACTACAGCGGCGACGAGCTGGTCGTCAAGGTGCGGGACAAGGAGATCCACACCAAGCTGACCCGCGAGACGTTGTCCGGCAACCAGGTGCGCCGCGTGTCGCTGCCGCGCTACGACGACGACGGCACGCTGCTGCGGTTCCTGCGCAAGGAGAACCTGCCCGGCCGCTTCCCGTACACGGCGGGCGTCTTCCCGTTCAAGCGGGACGGCGAGGACCCGGCGCGGATGTTCGCGGGCGAGGGCGACGCGTTCCGCACCAACCGCCGGTTCAAGTACCTGTCGAAGGGCTCGGAGGCGACCCGCCTGTCCACCGCGTTCGACTCGGTGACGCTCTACGGCCGCGACCCCGACACCCCGCCGGACGTCTACGGCAAGATCGGCACGTCCGGCGTGTCCATCGCGACGCTGGACGACATGAAGGCGCTCTACGACGGCTTCGACCTGACCGCGCCGAGCACGTCGGTGTCGATGACCATCAACGGCCCCGCGCCGACGATCCTCGCGTTCTTCCTCAACACGGTGATCGACCAGCAGGTCGACAAGTTCCGCGCCGAGCACGGACGCGAGCCGTCCGAGGACGAGGCGGCGCAGCTGAGGGCGTGGGCGCTCTCCACCGTGCGCGGCACCGTGCAGGCGGACATCCTCAAGGAGGACCAGGGGCAGAACACCTGCATCTTCTCCACCGAGTTCTCGCTGCGGATGATGGCCGACATCCAGGAGTGGTTCATCCGGCAGAAGGTCCGCAACTTCTACTCGGTGTCGATCTCGGGCTACCACATCGCCGAGGCGGGGGCGAACCCCATCAGCCAGCTGGCCTTCACGCTGGCCAACGGGTTCACCTACGTCGAGTCGTACCTGGCGCGCGGCATGGACGTCGACGACTTCGCGCCCAACCTGTCGTTCTTCTTCTCCAACGGCATGGACGCCGAGTACAGCGTGATCGGCCGGGTGGCGCGGCGCATCTGGGCCATCGCCATGCGGGACCGCTACGGCGCCAACGAGCGGTCGCAGAAGTTCAAGTACCACGTGCAGACGTCCGGCCGGTCGCTGCACGCGCAGGAGATGGACTTCAACGACATCCGCACCACGCTCCAGGCGTTGTGCGCGCTCTACGACAACACGAACTCCCTGCACACCAACGCCTACGACGAGGCGATCACCACGCCGACCGAGTCGTCGGTGCGCCGCGCGATGGCCATCCAGCTGATCATCAACAAGGAGTGGGGCCTGTCGGCGAACGAGAACCCGCTGCAGGGCTCGTTCGTCATCGAGGAGCTGACCGACCTGGTCGAGGAGGCCGTGCTGGCCGAGTTCGACCGGCTCTCCGAGCGCGGCGGCGTGCTCGGCGCGATGGAGACGGGCTACCAGCGCGGCCGCATCCAGGACGAGTCGATGCTGTACGAGCAGCGCAAGCACGACGGCTCGCTGCCGCTGATCGGCGTGAACACGTTCCTGCCCGAGGACGGCAAGCGCGAGCAGGTGTCCATCGAGCTGGCCCGTGCGACCGAGGAGGAGAAGCGGTCGCAGGTCGAGCGGACGCGGGCCTTCGCCGCGGCGCACGCCGCCGAGGCCGAGCCCGCCCTGCGGCGGCTGAAGGAGGCCGCGGCGTCCGGGGAGAACGTGTTCGACGTGCTCATGGACGCGGCCCGGGTGTGCACGCTGGGCCAGATCACCGAGGCGTTCTTCGAGGTGGGCGGCCAGTACCGGCGCAACGTCTGAGGTGGTCGGACGGCGGCGGGCCGGCTGCTCGCCGCCGTCACCGGGCCGCGACCCGCGCTCCGATCCGCCGCACCGGCCGCGCCGGTGAATCCGGACCAACCGCGGATTAGTCGCCGTGTCGGGGGTATCCGCTGGCTCCCGACCACGAGAGGCACAGCGATGAACGGAACGATGAAGGCCATCGCCGTCACGGGAGTCGGCGCGGCCGTGGCGGTGGGCCGGCGGATGACGGCACGCCGGCGCGAGCTCCACCGCGGCCGGTCCGACCACTGGCTGGCCGTGACGGTTGACCGCCCGCTGGACGCGGTGGCGGGCGCGGAGGCGTTGCCGGACCCGTTGCAGCGGTTGCGCGAGGGCATCGACGTCCGCTTCCGCACCGCTCCCGGCGACCGGGGCACCGAGGTGATGGCACGGCCGAAGGACGGCGGCGAGGTGTCGCGCGAAGACCTGCGCGTGGCGCTGCGGAAGGCCAAGTCCGTGCTGGAGACCGGCACGGTCATCGAACCGGACACCCCGTCCACCACCCACCCCGGGCCGGCGGGCAAGGTGCTGCGCATGGTGATCGGCAAGTCCGCGGGGGAGGGTCGGCTGTGAGGGCGATGTGCTGGGAAGGCATCAACGACGTGCGGGTGCAGGACGTGCCCGACCCGAGGATCCTCAACCGCGGGGACCTGATCCTGAAGGTGCGGCTGAGCACCGCGTGCGGTTCGGACCTGCACCTGCTCACCGGGCACATCCCGTTCATGCAGGCCGGTGACGTCATCGGCCACGAGTTCATGGGCGAGGTGGTCGAGGTCGGGCCCGACGTGACCCGCCACAAGCCCGGCGACCGGGTCGTCGTGGCGTCGTTCATCGGCTGCGGGCAGTGCTGGTACTGCCGCAACGACCTGTGGTCGCTCTGCGACAACACCAACACCAACCCCGGCATCACGCAGGCGCTGTGGGGCGCCGATCCGGGCGGGATCTTCGGCTACTCCCACGCCATGGGCGGCTACAAGGGCAGCCACGCCGAGTACGTGCGCGTGCCGTTCGCGGACTACAACGCCATCCCGATCCCGGACGCGGTGGACGACCTGAGCGCGGTGTTCGCCTCCGACTCGGCGCCCACCGGGTGGATGGGCGCGGACCTCGGCGGGGTGCGGGCGGGTGACGTCGTCGCGGTCTGGGGCAGCGGCGCGGTGGGTCAGATGGCGGCCCGCTCGGCGCAGTTGCTCGGCGCGGAGCGCGTCGTCGTGGTCGACCGGTTCGACTACCGGCTGCGCCAGGCGGAGCAGGTCTTCGGGCTGGAGACGCTGAACTACGAGCACGTCGACATCGGCGCAGCGCTGCGCGAGATGACCGGTGGCCGAGGCCCGGACGTGTGCATCGAGGCCGTGGGCTGCGAAGCGCACAGCTACGGCCCGCAGCACGCGTACGACCAGGTCAAGAGCAAGCTGAAGCTGGAAACGGACCGGCCGATCGCGGTGCGCGAGGCGATCCACAACTGCCGCAAGGGCGGAACGGTGTTCGTGCTCGGTGTTTTCAGCGGTTTCGTCGACAAGTTCCCGCTCGGCGCGGTGATGAACAAGGGCCTCACCCTGCGCGGCGCCCAGCAGCACGGGCAGCGCTACATCCCCATGCTGCTCGACCGCATCGCGTCCGGTGAGCTGACGACCGCCCACCTGGCCACCCACGTCCTGCCGCTGGAGGAGGGCGCGCGTGGCTACCGGTTGTTCAAGGAGAAGGAGGACGACTGCGTGCGTGCGGTCTTCCAACCGTGAGGAAAGCGGTTCGGCCGCGCCACACCGGGTACACCGCCGGCATGAGTTCGGATGACTTGCAGGGGTACGCAGCGCCCCAGGACGACGGGGGATCGCCCGACGCGGTGGAGACCGACGCCGCGGGCCTGAGCGCTGCCGAGGACTTGGACGAGGACAGGCTCCGGCAGGACCCGCTGGAGGCGGGGATGGACCCGCCGGAGCACTGGAGCGGCGTGGACAAGTACGGCATGACGCCGTACGAGGAGTCCCACCCGCGGCCGCTGGACGAGCGCCTGAGCGAGGAGCAGCCCGACGTGACGGCGGAGGAGCCGGACCGCGACCAGGTCATCCCCGAGGAGGGCGTGGTGAGCCTGGACAGCGGCGGGGACATCGAGTCCGAGACGCGCGCCGAGGCCGCGAGCCGCGGGCAGTCCGCCGACGAGGGCGGCGGCTCGGTCGCCGGTGCCGCCCGGACGCCCGACAACGAGTTCTGATCGTTCTGCCCGGAAACCCGCCTCGCCGTGAGGCGGGTTTCCGGTCTGGTCGCGGATTTTTCGCCGCGACGTATCCGAGCCGCGTTCCCGAACCTCTTTGTGGGTGAAACCGCAGCGAGGAACAGGGGCGGTGACATCCCATGCGATGGTCGGTCGCGGGATCATTCGTGATCCTCATCTGCACAGTGGCCGCCGGGTGCGTCGACGATCCGGCCAGGTCGCCGTCACCGCAGGTCACGGCCGGTCAGCCGGACACCCGGACGGAACCGGGAAATGACCCGACCGCCGGCGCGGAACCGCCGGGCGAGGCCGTTCCGGGCGCCGGCGAGGCCACTCCGGAACAGCGGAACCCCGAGCCGGGCACGGCGGGGCGGGCCCCGTTGCCGGGTGTTCCCGGAAGTCCGATCAAATACGACCACACCCTTCTCGGCGCGACCCCGAAGACCGCCAAGGAAACGATCGAGGGACAGATCGGGGAACAGTGCGGCGCGGGCCTCTGCGGGGTCCGGGTCCTCATCCGGCCGCGGGCCGGCGGCGGTTGCATCACGCGGATCACCCCCTCGCCGGTCCTGCCCGGCGGCACGGTCCACATCGACCTCGGGACGCCGTGCGAAGGGGACGGCGCCGCGGTCCCGCCGGACGAGCCGCCACCCGACACCCCGGATCCGGAGGGCCCCACGACTGGCGGCCCCACCGATGGCGTGACGTCGGAGGAGACCGCCGAGTCGACCGTCGGGGGCGGGTGAGCGCGATGAGCGCCGTGGGCACGCGTCGGACGTCGGCCCCGGCCACCCCGCCGGTGGCCGACGAGACGCAGTCGGGACCGGCGCGGGCGCTCCGGATCGTGGCCTCCGTGGTCGCGAACACGACCCTGCTGACGGCCCTGCTGTACTTCTTCGGCCTGGTGGCGACGCAGGTCTTCTTCACCCACTTCCGCGTCCACTACACGCTGCTCGGCCAGACCACCGACGAGATCCTGGCCCGGGGCGCGGACGGCCTGTTCGTGCCGCTGGCGGCGGTCGCGATCGCGGTCCTCGCCGTCACGTTCGCCGTCCGGTACCTGAGGGCGCGGATGTCCGCCAAGGGCTGGGCGGCGTTCCTCCGGGTCTGCACCCCGGTCGCCGCGGTGCTCGGGCTGGGCCTGCTCGGGGTGACGGTGCCGATCACCGTCAACCCGGAGCCGTACCGCGTCTTCCCGGGCCTGCCGGGGCTCGGCTTCGCGGTCGGCATCGTCCTGCTGGCCTTCGCGTGGCGGCGGTGGAGCGTCGGCGCGGGACGCGGACGCCGAGGCGGGAACCTCGGGGTCGTGGAGTCGGTCGCCGCGTTCCTGCTGGTGAGCATCGGGTTGTTCTGGTCCGTCGGCGACTACTCCGGCTCGGTCGGCACCCGGCGCGGGTTCGAGGTCGAGGCCCGGATACCGGACATGGCCGGCGTGGTCGTCTACAGCAAGGAGAGCCTGAGCCTGGCCGGCGGGGGAGTGCGGGAGGTCGTCTGCGCGCAGCCCGACTCGTCGTACCGGTACCGCTACGACGGCCTGAAGCTGCTGCTCCAGTCCGGCGGCCAGTACGTGTTCCTGCCCGCGACGTGGCGGTCGTCCTCCGGCACCGCCTTCGTCGTGCCGCGCACCGACTCGCTGCGCCTGGAGTTCGGCCCGCCGCGCAGCCGGCCGCCGGACACGTGCTGACGCGCCGGCCCGCTCACCCGCGCCAATCGCGCCGGTCCGCTCACCCGCTGGAGGAGCGCACCACGAGCTTGGTCGGCAGGAACGCGGGCTCCGGCTTCTCGCCGCCGTGCACCATGGTCAGCACGGCCCGCGCCGCCGCCACCCCGATCCCGGCCTTGTCCTGCGCCAACGTCGTCAGCGGCGGGTCCACCAGCGCGGCGAGCTCGATGTCGTCGAACCCCACCACGGCCAGGTCGTCCGGCACCCGCAGCCCGGCGTGGCGGGCGGCCAGCAGCGCGCCCACGGCCATCTCGTCGCTCGCGCAGAACACCGCCGTCGGCGGCTCCGGCAGGGCGATCAGCGACCGCGTCGCCGCCTGCCCGCTCGGCCGGTAGTAGTCGCCCTCCACCACGTACTCCGGCGGTGTCGGCAGCCCGGCCTCGGCCATCGCGGAGCGGTAGCCGCGCAGGCGGTCGGCGGCGGGGCGGTTGGCCCGCGGACCGGTGACGGTGGCGATCCGGCGGTGCCCCGCGACCACGAGGTGCCGCACCGCTTGCACCGCGCCGCCGACGTTGTCCGACGTCACGTACGTCGCCCGTGGCCCGTCGACCTCGACGTCCACCGCCACGCACGGCAGCCCGGACTGGGCGAACGCGGCGAAGGCCGGCGCGTCCGACCCGCTGTCGATGAGCACCAGCCCGCCGAGGTGGTGCCGCCGGGTCATGTTCACGTACGCCACCGGGTCGGCCAGCGACGCGCCGACCGCGCGCAACGCCGCCGAACCGCTCGTGGCGAGCATCAGCAGGTGGTACCCGTGCGCGCTCAGCGCCGACTTCAACCCGATCAGCAACTCCTGCAGGTACGGGTGCCGCCAGCCGGGCCTGCGGTGGTCGGTGTCCCACACCAGTCCGATCAGCCCGGAGCGCTTGGTGGCGAGCGCCCGCGCCGACTCGTTCGGCCGGTAGTCCAGCTCGCGGGCCACCCGCTCGACCACTTCGCGCTTTTCCTTGCTGACCGTCAGCGGCTGGTTGAAAACGCGTGAAACGGTCGCCACGGAGACCCCGCACAGCTGGGCGATCTCGCGGATCGTGGTCATCTGCCGCCCCTTTCTTTGTAACCGCTTACAGACCTTCTGGGAGCGCACCCTGACCTGGGTGGACACGGTATCACCTGCGAAAACGCCGGAGGCGTGGAACGGCCAGGTTATCGGTTCGTTACTTGACGGTGTCGTGGTCCGGAGCTGTCATGTACACCACACCGGCCGGACGCGAACCTCGGCCGAATTCGCCGGAAACCCCCGGATCGACCTTGTGCGTGTCCGGCGTGCCCGTAAACGGAAAGGGAGCCGTGAAATGAGACGAACCGGGACCTTGGCGGGCGTCGGCCTGCTGGCCGCGAGCCTTCTCGTCGGCTGCGGCGCCGGCGCGAGCGACGGCAAGACCAGGATCACCATCGGCCTGTTCGGCAACTTCGGCTACCAGCAGCTGTTCGAGGAGTACGAGAAGGCGCACCCGGACGTCGACATCACCGACCGGACCGCCTCCTACTCCGACCACCACAAGAACCTCGCCGCCCACCTCGCCACCAACAACGGCGCCGCGGACATCGAGGCCGTCGACGTCGGCTACATCAACCAGTTCAAGGCCAACCCTGGTCAGTTCGTCGAGCTGAAGTCCGACATCAAGGACCGCTGGCTCGACTGGAAGTGGGAGGCCTCGCTGTCCAAGGACGGCAAGCAGATCGGCTACGGCACCGACATCGGCGGCCTGGCCATCTGCTACCGCCGCGACCTCTTCGAGGCCGCCGGCCTGCCGACCGAGCGCGACCAGGTCTCCGCCCTGTGGCCGACCTGGGAGCAGTTCATGGCCACCGGCAAGCAGTTCGCCGCCAAGGCCCCCGCCGGCGCGAAGTTCTTCGACGGCGGCCCGACCATCCTCAACGCGATCGTCGGCCAGGCGCCCACCGGCTTCTACGACAAGAACGACAAGATCGTCGTCGGCGAGAACGCCGACATCAGGAAGGGCTGGGACCTCGTCTCCCAGGGCGTCGCCGACGGCCTGTCCGCCGGGCTCCTGCACAGCACCCCCGCGTGGAACACCGGCTTCAAGCAGGGCCAGTTCGCCACGCTCGCCTGCCCCGCCTGGATGATGGCCAAGATCAAGGACCAGGCGCCCGACACCGCGGGCAAGTGGGACCTCGCCAACGTGCCCGGCGGCGGCGGCAACTGGGGCGGCTCGTACCTGACCGTGCCCAAGCAAGGCAAGAACGTCGACAAGGCCGTCGCGCTGGCCACCTGGCTCACCGCGCCCGAGCAGCAGGCCAAGGTCTTCGCCAACGCCGGCCTGCTCCCGTCCGCCCCGAAGCTGTACAGCGAGCAGTCGGTGGCCATGAAGCAGGACGCGTTCTTCAACAACGCGCCCGTCGGCCGGGTCTTCACCGACGCCGCCCGCGCGCTGAAGCCGCAGTACCAGGGCCCCAAGGCGGGTGACGTGCAGACCGAGCTGGGCAACGCCATGCAGCGCGTCGAGCAGGGCAAGCAGAGCCCCGACGAGTCCTGGCAGCAGTTCGTCGGCGACGTGAAGAAGCTCGAGGGCTGATGAAGACGGACTGGCGCGAACGCCGCCACCGGTGGGACACCCGGTACGCGCCGTACGCCTACATCGCGCCGTACTTCCTGCTGTTCGCGGTGTTCGGCCTGTTCCCCCTGCTGTACACCGCGTGGGTGTCGCTGCAGGACCGCAACCTGCTCGACGGCGACGCGGCGACGTTCATCGGGATCGACAACTACGTCCAGCTGCTCACCGCGGACCCGTACTTCTGGAACGCGATGGGCAACACGCTCAGCCTGTGGTTGCTCACCACCGTCCCGCAGATCCTGTTCGCGCTCGGCATCGCGCAGCTGCTCAACCGGCGGCTGCGCGGCCGGACGTTCTTCCGGATGGGCGTGCTGCTGCCGAACATCACCTCGGTCGCGGCGGTGACGATCATCTTCGCGCAGCTGTTCGGCCGGGACTTCGGCATGATCAACTGGGTGCTGAGCCTGTTCGACCTGGGCCGGATCGACTGGCAGGCCGGCACCGCCAGCTCCCACACCGCCATCGCCGTGATGGTGGTGTGGCGCTGGACCGGCTACCACGCGCTGATCTTCCTGGCGTCCATGCAGGCCATCCCGACCAGCGTGTACGAGGCGGCCCGGCTGGACGGCGCGAGCGGCTGGCAGCAGTTCTGGCGGATCACCGTCCCCATGCTGCGCCCGCAGATCATCTTCTCCACCGTGATCGCCACCGCGGGCAACATGCGGCTGCTCGCCGAGCCGCTGCTGTTCAACCCCGGCGCGGGCGCCGCGACCGGCGGCTCCGACCGGCAGTTCCAGACCGCCGCGCTCTACCTCTACGAGCAGGGCTTCGCGAAGTTCGACTTCGGCTACGCCTCGGCCATCGCGTGGCTGCTGGTCATCGCCACCGTCGCCATCACCGGGTTGAGCTACCTGGCCGCCCGCCGCATCCGGACCGACTGAAAGGGCCCGTCACATGACCAGCCTGCTCGAACGGCCGGCGCCGGTCGCGTCGCCACCGCCCCGGCGGCGGCGGGCGGCGCGGCTGCCCGGGCCGTGGACCTACGCGGCGCTGATCGCGGTGATCGCCGGGTCCGCGTTCCCGGTGTACTGGTCGCTCGTGGTGTCCTCCCAGACACCCGACAAGGTCGACAGCGTGCCGCCGGTCCTCGTGCCCGGCGGCAACCTGTTCGCCAACATCGCCCGCGTGTTCGACCAGTCGGACTTCGCCCTCGCGATGATGAACTCGCTGGTCGTGGCCGGGACCATCACGCTGTCCGTGGTGTTCTTCTCCACCCTCGCCGGGTTCGCCTTCGCCAAGCTCCGGTTCCGCGGCCGGTCGGCGCTCATGCTCCTCGTGGTCGCCACCCAGGCCGTCCCGACCGAGCTCGGCGTCATCCCGCTCTACATGATGATGAGCGACTTCGGCTGGGCCGGCGAGATCCACGCGGTCATCGTCCCCGGCCTGGTCACCGCGTTCGGCGTGTTCTTCATGCGCCAGTACTTCGAGCGGGCCGTGCCCGACGAGCTGCTGGAGGCCGGGCGCATGGACGGGTGCAGCTCGCTGCGCCTGTACTGGCACGTCGTCCTGCCGGCCGCCCGCCCGGCCGCCGCCGTCCTCGGCCTGTTCACCTTCATGCAGGCGTGGAACGACTTCTTCTGGCCCCTGGTGGTGCTCACGCCGGAGAACCCGACCGTGCAGACCGCGTTGTCCACCCTCGCCAGCGGGTACACCACCGACTACACCCTCGTGCTCACCGCGGCGACGATCGGCACCGTGCCGGTGCTCGCGGTGTTCCTCCTGTTCGGCCGCCAGATCGTCGGCGGCATCATGCAAGGAGCACTCAAAGGATGACCGACTTCCCCCAAGGGTTCCGCTGGGGCGTCGCCACATCGGCCTACCAGATCGAAGGTGCCGTGGACGCCGACGGGAGAGGACCGTCCATCTGGGACGCGTTCGGCGCGGTGCCGGGTGCGGTCGCCGGTGGCGACACCGGAGCCGTCGCGTGCGACCACTACCACCGGATGCCGGAGGACGTGGCGCTGCTCGGCGAGCTGGGCGTGGACGCCTACCGGTTCTCGGTGGCGTGGCCCCGCGTCCAGCCGACCGGCTCCGGCCGGGTCGAGCCCCGCGGCCTCGCCTTCTACTCCCGGCTCGTCGACCAGCTGCTGGAACGGGGCATCGAACCGTTCCTCACCCTCTACCACTGGGACCTGCCGCAGGCGCTCGAGGAGCTCGGCGGCTGGCGGTCCCGCGACACCGCGCTCCGATTCGCCGAGTACGCCACCGTCGTCCACGACGCCCTGGGCGACCGGGTGTCCAAGTGGACCACGTTCAACGAGCCGTACGTCTCGTCGATCGTCGGCTACGGCGAGGGCAGGCACGCGCCCGGCGCGCGGGAGGGCCACGGCTCCCTCGCCGCCGCGCACCACCTGATGGTGGCGCACGGGCTCGCCGTGGAGGCCATGCGAGGCACGCCGGGCCACCAGTTCGGCATCGTGCTCAACCAGTCGCCGTCGACCCCGGTGACCTCCTCCGAGGCGGACGTCGCCGCGGCGCGCCGGCACGACCTGCTGCTGCGCCGCCAGTTCACCGAGCCGCTGTTCGCCGGCCGCTACCCGGAGGACTACGCCGAGACGTTCGCGGGCGTCACGGACCTGTCGTTCCGGAAGGACGGCGACCTGGCGCTGATCTCCACGCCGCTGGACTACGTGGGCATCAACTACTACTACCGCCAGCACGTGGCCGACGCGCCGCACCGCGACCCGGACCCGGCGACGCGCACGTCGATCGACATCGGCATCGACACCACCCGCCTGCCGGACGTGCCGCGGACCGCGATGAACTGGCCGGTGGAGCCCGCCGGGCTGACCGAGACGCTGGTGGGGCTGAAGGAGCGGTACCCGGACCTGCCCCCGGTGTACGTCACCGAGAACGGCTGCGTCTACCCGGACCGGCCGGGCTTCGACGACCAGGACCGCATCGAGTACCTGCGCGCCCACCTCGCGGCGGCCGGCGACGCCGTCGCCGCGGGCGTCGACCTGCGCGGCTACTTCGTCTGGTCGTTCCTGGACAACTTCGAGTGGGCCCACGGCTACAAGCACCGGTTCGGGCTGGTCCACGTCGACTACGAGACGCTGGTCCGCACCCCGCGGGCGAGCTTCCACTGGTACCGGGACCTGGTCGCCGAGCAGCGGGCGAAGGTGTCCGCCGCGAGGTGACCCGCGGTGCCACCGTCGCGCGGAGGCGCGTCCGCGCGACGGTGGCGTGCGCCCGGCCGGACCGCGCCGGTCGTCGTGGGGCGGCTCACCAGGACGGCCACGGGTTCGGCTCGCACGCCTTGCCGTCCGGGACGACCACGACGCCCTGGTCGCTGCCCGCCGTGATCGCCGCCAGCTCGTCGTTGTCCGTGCTCAGCGTCTGCTGCATCATCAGCGGCGCCGGGCCGCCGTCGACGGGGCACACCTCGTGGCCGAAGCCGAGGAAGTGCCCGACCTCGTGGTTCACCGCGTAGACCTGGTAGTCCCGCAGGTCGCCGTCGTACGTGTGCGCGCCCCGGAACCAGCGCGCCGTGTTCAGGTGGACCGTCGACCCCACCCGGCACGACGTGTCGAACGGCATCTCGAACCCGCACAGCGCCCGCGCGGTCTGCTGGGACGTCAGCCGGATGCGCAGGTCCGGCTCCACGTCGCCGCCGACCCGCCGGAACGCGTACCGGACCGACCACCCGCGCGGGTGCCGCAACGCGTGGTCCACCACGGCGGCGAACGCGTCGTCGCCGTTCGGCAGCGCCACGCCGTCCTCCACCTCCACGGTGTAGGCGAACCCCGTGCCACCGGCGGCGGACGGCGGCGGCACGACCCGCCACGTGCCCGTGCCGTGCTGCGGGAACGGACGGCCGGGCGGCAGGTCGGCGGCGGACCGCAGCGCCGCGAGCGGGGGCGTGTCCACCGACCGAGGCTCCGGGGGCGTCGACTCGGGCGTGGACCCCGGTGCCGATCCCGGCGTCGATCCCGGCGTCGACGTGGCCGACGCGGTGCCGCCCTCAGGCCGTGCCACGGTGGCCGGCCAGGACGCCAGCGCGGCGTCCAGCGCCACCACCGTCATCGTGGCCAGGCACAGCGCGGTCAGGTAGGGGACGAGGGGAGCGGGCCTCATGTGGGCTCCAGGCCTGCCGAGTCGTAGGTGCACGCCGCGTTCCACAGCAGGAACGACGGCGCGCCGGCGTCCGTCGAGGCGGCGGTCTGCGCCTTCACCTCGCCCGGACCGTAGGCGTGGCCCAGCGAGAACGCCTGCAGCCACGGGATGACCGTCGCGCCGGTGCCCTGGGTCAGGCGCACGAAGTCGGCGACCGACGCCTTCACGATGTCGTACGGCCGGGCGTTCGGGTTGTCCACGCCGTACTCGCCGGGGCCCCAGTGCGACGGGTAGACCATCGGCGCCACGTAGTCGACGTGCGCCGACAGCGCCGGGATGTCCTGCGCCACGTCCGTCGGGCTGTGCGCGGCGATGCCGAACACCGACGCGCCCAGGTACGCGCCGAGCGGGCGGACGGCCGCGCGGTTGTCCCGCAGGAAGTCCACTATCGACTGCTCGGGCGTCGTGGTCAGGCCGGGGAACACCATCTGGCTGATCGGGCCGTCCGGCCGGCGCACGTAGTCGTACAGGATGTCGTCGAAGCCGAGCGCCGCCGCCTCCTTGGCGATCGCGATGTTGTACTCGCGCACCTCGGGGTTGGCGAAGTTCGTGAACGCGTACTGGCCGTAGTGCGCCGACCAGGCGCCGCCGGACGCGTTCTGCGACACCCGGTCGCGCGCGCCGGACTGCCACGACGCCTTGCCCAGCACCGGGTCGCGGAACGCGACCAGCCTGCCGACCACCCGCAGCCCCAGCCCGTGCAGCTGGTCGAGCACCGCGCGGGCGTCGTAGTAGTTGCGGTTCGCGCCGATCTGCCGGGCCAGCGGCACCTGCGAGTCGTAGCCGATCTCGCCGCTCTCGTCCTTGATGTCGAGCTGCACGGTGTCGATGCGGCCCTCGCGCGCCATCGCCAGCACGGGGTCGCGCAACGACGCCGTCGCCCAGGCCGCCGCGCTCATGTGCACCGCGCGCATGCCGGGGTGGGTGACCCGCACGGCGACGTCGTGGTGCTTCGCGTTGCCGGCGGCGTCGTTCGCCTCGACCCGGAGGCTGGTCGGCACCGTCGACAGGGACGCCTCGAACCGGCCGTCCTTCACCGGCACCTGCCGGTCGCCGACCCGCACCGAGTCCGCGCCGTCGGCGGTGCCCTTCACGGTCACCGGCCCGCGCGGCGACTTGGCCTCGACCACGTCGACGTTGAGCGCGGGCGGGGTGGCGTCGACGGTGAACCGGCGCTCGACCTCGGCGGCGGGCAGCCACGGCAGCGGGTTCGCGGCGCGCACGGAGAGGGTGTGCGTGCCCTCGCTCAACCGCAGCCCGGCCAGGGTGATCCGGCCGTCGGCGCGGCGGGCCTCCACCGGCTGTCCGTCAACGTGCACGGTCACACGATCCAGCGCACCGGGGTCCGCGGTCGTGATGGACACGCTCTCGACACCCGAAGGGGTGACGACGTTCCCGTTGCCGAACTCCGCCACCGCGAGGCCGGTGCCGCGGCTGTGGACGATCGTCGTGACGACCCCTGCCACCAGCAGCAGGACCACGACGCCGACCACGGGTATCAGCACGCGCTTGACGGTGCGAGGTGGGTTCGGGGGTGACTCCGACATCGGACGGCTCCGATCTTGGCGTGGCATCAGCAAACAGCGGCTAGCCGCGTCCCCGGCCGTCAAACCCAAGGTCATCCGAAGGGGTGTACCCCGGTTTTGCCAGGCCACTCACGCGCAATCATCGCCTTGTGAACACAGAGTCGCCGAGGCCCGTCGCGGCCGTCGTGGCGCTCGTCGCGGCCGCGTGCTGCGCGTGCGGCGCCCAGCCCGCGGAGCCACCGGACCGGGCCGCCGCCGCCCTCAGCGCGGCCGCCTCGCCGCCGCCACCGTCCACGGAGTCGTCCTCCGCCGCGCCTGACCCGGCCGCCGTGAAGGCGAACGAGCTGGGGCAGGTGCCGATCCTCATGTACCACCGGCTCGTGGAGCAGCCCACGTCGGTGTACGACCGGACGCCCGCCGCGTTCCGCGCCGAGCTGGAACGGCTCGCCGCCGAGGGGTACGTGCCGGTGACGACCGCCGAGTACGCGACCGGCCGCATCGACATCCCGGCCGGCGCGCACCCCGTCGTCCTCACGTTCGACGACGGCGACGCGACCCAGTTCGCGCTCGGCCCGGACGGCCGGCCGGCGCCGGGCACCGCGATCGCGATCCTGCTCGACGTGGCCGCGAAGCACCCCGGCTTCCGCCCCGTCGCCAGCCTCTACGTCAACGCCGGCCCGTTCGGCTCGCCGGACGGCGCCGCGCTGCGGTGGCTGCGCGACCACGGGTTCGAGATCGGCAACCACACCCGCGACCACACCAACCTGGCCCAGGCGGGCGACCATCAGGTGCAGGAGGCGATCGCGCTCGGCCAGCGCGAGATCCAGAAGGCCGTCCCGGACTACCGCGTGTCGAGCCTCGCGCTGCCGTTCGGCGCGGTGCCCACGAACGCGTCGCTGGCGTTGCGCGGGGCGTTCGACGGCACGTCGTACGAGTACGCGTGCGTGCTGATGGTCGGCGCCGGCCCGGCGCTGTCCCCGTACCGCGCCGACTTCGACCCGGGCGCCACGCCGCGCATCCGGTCGCAGGACGCGACCGGCGACGAGGCCCGGTACGGGTCGACGGTCTGGCTCGACCAGCTCGCCGCCGCACCGGACCAGCGGTACACGTCCGACGGCGTGGTCGACCGGATCTCGTACCCGACGTCGGCCGGCGCGGCCCCCGCCCTCCGCTTCGCGGACCGCGCCGTCGCCTACTGACCCGTGCTCAGGCGGTCGCCCGGGCGTGGTTGCGAAGCGCCACGGCGGCCCGTTCGAGGCTGCCCAGGACGCCGGGCGGCAGCTCGTGGTGGCGGCCGACGACCTCCTGCGCCATCACCTGCATCGGCGCGGACTCCTCGGCCTCCACGACCGCGAGCACCTTGAACGCCGTGCCCGGCGGGAACACGACCCGTTCCTGCAGGACGCTGCCGAACGAGTCGACCACGGACACCTGCCGGCCGGTCACCGACCAGAGCAGGAACTCGACCCGCCCGTCGACCGGCACCGCCGGACCGGCCACGGTGCTGAGCAGGCCGCGTTCGACCAGCACGTCACCCGTGCGGAACCGGCGCGCGTCGCCCCAGCACACCGTCACGCCCTGGTGCGTCGGCAGCCGGCGCAGACCCGACACCACCGCCGCCGCGTAGGGCCACAGGCGGCCGAGCTTGCCCGACCGCAGGGCCTCGACCACGATCTCCTCGTCGTGCTGCAGGCACGCCGACACCGCCGCCAGGTCCGTGACCACGGCCTCGAACGCCTCGGGGTCGTCCGGGCGTTCCGCGATGTGCCGGCACGCCACCGCCGCGTGCGTCCCGTACCGCTCGCCGAGCATCCGGCGCACGGCGTCGCGTTCCTGCTCGGTGCTGCTGTGGTCGGGCGGGACGACCTCGTCGCCGACCTGCTCGCCCCACACCGGCGCGGGCGAGTCGGGCAGCGGCCCGTCCACGCTGAGCGGCACCGGCTCGTCCACCGTCACGCGGGGCGGCTCCTCCTCGGCCACCGGCGGCCGGGGCATCGGCGTCGGGTCGCAGAACACGACCTTCAGCAGGCGGCGCACCTCCGGCTCCAGCCGTTCGACCAGCGACGCGCCCGCCACGGCGACCGCGCCCGCGGTCGTGCGGCCGGGCGTGCCGACGGTCAGCCGCGCCCACTCCGGGTCCACGGGCAGGGACCGGACCTCGGGACCGTTGTCCTCGGCGTCGCGCACCCAGAGCCCGGACGGCACGACCTCCAGCACGACGCCGCCCCCCAGGTCGAAGATCCCGGGGCCGCGCTCGACCAGGTTCGGCACCGGGACGCGGTAGCCCGAGACGACCGGCACGCCCGCCGGGGAGTACCGCACCTCCGTCACGTACGGCCGCCACGTCTGCTGGCCGCGCGGGTTCACCGCCACGACGGCCGCGCCGGTGCGCAGCGACCCCACCGGCAGGCCCGTGTACAGGGAGATCGGCTCGCCGAGCTGGTCGGCGACCGCCTGCGCCTGGTGCTCCCCGCCGTACCAGACGAGCCGGACCCGCGACCGCGCCGCCGAGGGCAGGCCGCCGAGCAGCCGGCACACCTCGTCGATCGGGATGGCGGGCTGGCCCGGTCCGCCGATGACGACGGTCAGCACGTTGTCGCGGCACGGCAGCCCGACGACCGCCCGCACGTCCGGCGCCTGCAGGTCGAACGGGGCGCGTTGCGCGCGCAGCCACACGCCGGCCGGGATCGGCTCGGAGATGCCGACGTCGCCGGTCGGCCACGGGGTGTTCGGGTCGACGGCCTCCCAGTTCGGGACCGGGAAGCGGCGGCCCATCGGCGTGGGGGAGGCGCCGGGCAGGAAGCGCAGCCAGCAGCCGTAGCCGCCGTTGCCCGCGACGAACGCCGCGCCGGGCACGGTGGTGACCGCGCCGTCCGGCGCGACGACCTCGGCCTGGAGCTGTTCGGCGAGCCACTGGGCGGGCGCGGTCGGCCGCATCGAGCCGGAGTGGGACGTCATCAGGCGCACCGGGCCGCGACCGTGCAGCGCGGTGGCCACGGCGGGCCAGAAGGCGGTCTCGTCGCCGTTCGGCGGGTCGATCACGACGACCGTCCGGCCGCGGTCGACGGGCAGGCTGCGGCCCAGGGCGATCGCGGCCTGGCTCGGGCCGCCCGGTGGGCCGACGACCAGCGTCGCGCCCGCGAACGAGGCGGAGAACTGGGCGGTGGGTGCGGGCGGCGGCGGGGGAGGGGGCGCCGCCGGCGCGGGTTCGAGCTCGGCCACGGGTTCCACCAGCGGGGCACGCTCCTTCGGTGCGGCACGTCGGAACATCAAGGCGACCGATCACCTCCAGGCACGACAGCGCGAGGGACGGCAGCACTCTACGCGGACCCAGTCCGGACGAGGTCCGGCCCACCTGCCGGGACGGTCCACTGTGGACCCGACAAGGGCGCCCACCAGCGCCCCGAACGCCACGTGGTCGGCCCACTGCCCCCATCGAGGCAATGCCCGGACCGCCGGCGCCCGCCGCCCGACCACCTCCAAGTCGATCACCGCGATCGCCAGGCCGGCCAGCGCGCCCCGCCGGGCGTCCAACGGCCACCGCTGGTCGACCAGCGCCAGCACCCCGGTCCACCAGCCCGACACGACCAGGTGCACCACCAGCCCCCGCACCACCCCCGTCCCGCCCGCCAACGTCGCCGCGGCACGGGTGGACCGCACCACGTCATCCCCCATCACCACCGCGTGCACGGTGGAAGGCACCCCACCCCCCCACCGCCCCGACCACCCAGGCCAGCGCCAACCGCCCCAAGCCCCGCCGCCGGACCGCACCCACCCAAGCCCGCCACCACACCGCCCGAACCCGCAGAGCCAACCCCGCCACCACCTCACCGCCCGCCGCCGCCCACTGCCGCCTGCTTCACTGCCCGCCGCCGCCCGGCTCGCCGCCCGCCCCGACCCCTGCCCCGCGCCTCGGGTGACCGCACCGAACGCCCGGTCAACGCCGCATCGACCGCGCCCAGATCCGCAGTGCTGACGCTGCCCCCCGCTCCCAGGCCGGCCAGACCGACCCGGTGCCGGCCCGGTCAGACCGGCCTGGCGCCAGCCCGGCCATGCCGATCCGGTGCCGACCCGGCCACCTCCGTCATGCCGACACGGTCGTGCCGACACGCACGGCCTAACCGCACGCAGCGCCCTACCTTTGCGCGGCCCGCCCGCTCCGCCTCACCCCCCGCGCAGCCCAGCGCCTGCCGTGCGCCCTCCCGCGCGCCCTCCGCACGTCCTGCGAGAACCCGGCCCGGCCCTCCCAGGTGCGCGCGACGACGTGACCATGGTTATATCTTCGAACTTGTGTTCGACTCCGGCAAGATCACGATAGGATGAACCAGCCGAGGACGTGCGTTGACGTGTGCGGTCGACCGGGCGGCTCCCGCTGTCGGGTGGTCCACCGGGCAGCGCGCCCGACGCCTCCCGGACCTCGGGCACCGGGCCGGGCTCGCGCGTTCCTCGGTTACCGTGAACCCGCTCGACGCACGCCACGACCTGGGGAGAACGACCCGGTGACCGCTGAGATCCTGTACGGGGCCGACGACCTGACCCACCTGGAGGGTCTGGAGGCGGTACGCAAGCGCCCCGGCATGTACATCGGGTCCACCGACAGCAGGGGCATCAACCACCTGTTCGCCGAGGTGGTGGACAACTCGACCGACGAGGGCGTGGCGGGCCACGCCACCAAGGTCGTGGTCACCCTGCACGCCGACGGCAGCGTCCAGGTCGACGACGACGGTCGGGGCATCCCCACCGGCACGCACGCGAAGTCGGGCCTCTCGGGCGTCGAGCTCGTGCTGACCCGGCTGCACGCGGGCGGCAAGTTCGGCGGCTCCGGCTACAAGACCTCGGGCGGCCTGCACGGCGTCGGCGCGTCCGCCGTCAACGCCCTCTCCCACCGCTTCGACGTCGTCGTGCGCCGCGAGGGCAAGACGCACGAGATGTCGTTCGCCCACGGCGTCCCCGGCGTGTTCGACGGCCCCGGCCCCAAGGCCGCCTTCACCCGCCAGTCGGGCCTGCGCGTCACCGGCCGCACGAAGCGCACCGGCACGTCGATCCGCTACTGGTACGACGCCCGCTACTTCGAGAACGGCGCCGCGCTCGACGTCGAGGGCGTCCGCACGAAGTTGCGCAACACCGCGTTCCTGGTGCCCGGCGTCACCTACGTCCTCCGCGTCGCCACCGACGACTCGATCTCCGAGGAGACGTTCCACTACCCGGGCGGCCTGGTCGACATGGTCGAGCACCTCGCCCCGTCGAGCGAGAAGCCGGTGTCCGGCACGCTCCTCGTCACGGGCACCGGGGTCTACCACGAGAACGCGGCCGACGAGAACGGCGTCATGCGGTCCAAGGTGGAACGCCACGCCGAGGTCGAGATCGCGTTGCGCTGGGGCACCGGCTACGAGCGCACGGTCGAGTGCTTCACGAACACGATCCGCAACGTGCACGGCGGCACGCACCGCCGGGGCTTCGAGCGCGCCGTGCTGAAGTCCGTCCAGGACGCGATCGGCCGTACCAGGGGCCTGCTGAAGCCCAAGGAGGACCCGCCGATCCTGGACGACGTCCTGGAGGGCATGACGGCGGTCGTCCACGTCCGCATCCCGGAGCCCCAGTTCACGTCGCAGACCAAGGACGAGCTGTCGACGGCGGGCATCACCAAGGTCATCCTCGGCATCGTCGAGAAGCACATCAAGGCGTGGACGGAGGACCGCCGCACGAAGGCGGAGGCCAAGGTCGTCCTGCAGAAGGTCGTGGACGCCGCCCGCGTCCGCCTCACCCAGAAGCACCAGAAGGACGCCGCGCGCCGCAAGACGGCCCTCGAAGGCGCCGCGATGCCGCCGAAGCTGGTCGACTGCCGCTCGACCGGCGTGGCGCGCAGCGAGCTGTTCCTCGTGGAGGGTGACAGCGCGCTCGGCTCGGCCCGCATGGCCCGCGTGTCGGAGTACCAGGCTCTCCTGCCGCTGCGCGGCAAGATCCTCAACGTGCAGAAGGCCAGCCTCGCCGACACCCTGCGCAACGCCGAGATCGCCAGCATCGTGCAGGTCCTCGGGGCGGGCACCGGGCGGACGTTCGACCTCGCCACGATGCGCTACGGCCGCGTGATCCTGATGGCCGACGCGGACGTCGACGGCTCGCACATCCGGACCCTGCTGATCACCCTGTTCGCCAAGTACATGCGGCCGGTGATCGAGGACGGCCGGCTGTTCGCCGCGATGCCGCCGCTGCACAAGGTGATGACCAAGGGCCGCAACCCGGAGACGCACTTCACCTTCAGCCAGCGCGAGATGGAGCAGAAGGTCGCGAGGCTGGAGAAGGCGGGCAAGACGGTGGTCAAGCCGGTGCCCCGGTTCAAGGGCCTCGGCGAGATGAACGCGGACGAGTTGTGGGAGACCACGATGAACCCCGCGACCCGCTCGGTGCGCCGCATCACCATGCACGACGCCGAGGCCGCGGAAGCCGCGCTGGAGCTGCTGATGGGCGAGAAGGTCGAGCCGCGCCGGGCGTGGCTCGTCGAGTCGGCCGCCCGGGTCGACCAGTCCGCGATCGACGTCTGAGACGCCTGACAAGAGGGAACGACCGACCATGGCACGCCGCAAGACCCCCACGACCAGGGTCGACCCGTCCGCCTTCGACCGCGCGGGCGCCCAGGTCTTCGACAACTCGCTCACCACCGAGATCGAGGACTCGTACCTGGAGTACGCCTACTCGGTGATCCACTCGCGGGCCCTGCCGGACGCGCGGGACGGCCTCAAGCCGGTGCACCGCCGCATCCTGTTCTCGATGAACGAGCAGGGCTACCGCCCTACCAGCCCGTACGTGAAGTCCTCGCGCGTGGTCGGCGACTGCTTCGTCCGCGGCGCGCTCGTCTCCACCCCGGAAGGGCTGCGGCCGATCGAGGAGATCGAGCCGGGCGACCTCGTCCTGGACGGGCGGGGCGAGCCGGTCCCGGTCACCGCCGTGTACCGGAACCCGGTGTCCGAGCTGGTCCGCGTCACCTGGTCGGACGGCCACTCGATGCTGGTCACGCCCGGCCAGCGGTTCCGCACCGGCGACGACCCCGCCGACTGGACCGACGCGAGCTGGACCGCCGCCCGCGACCTCGTCGGCACGCGCACGGCCGGCTTCGGCGCGGAGCGCCACGCGAACCTCCTCGCCGACGGCGACACGTCCGGTTTCGTGCTCGGCCTCGTCGCGGGCGCGGGCGACGTGCTGGCCGACGGCCGGGTGCGGCTGGAGCTGGCCGACGTCGACCCGATCGACGTGGCGCACGGCTGGGCCATCGCGCACGACGTGACGGTGTCGCGCGACAAGGTCGAGACCGCCGAGCGCCACCGCCACACCCTCACGTTCGACCGCCACCCCGGCCTGACGGCGGCGGCGACGTCCGACCGGCTCGACGCCGTGCTGCGCGACCGCTCGGCGTGGACGCCGTTCCTCGCGGGCCTGTTCCTCGCGGTCGGGCACGTCCGCGACGGCCGCGAGATCGTGCTGCCCGGCGGCGAGGCCGAGTACGCCGTGCTGGCCGACGCGGGCCTGCGCGCCCGCCGCGACGCCGGCGCCCTGACCGTGACCGGCCGCGACGCCGCCGCGCTCGCCGTGGCGCTGCTGCGCTGGACCGGCGTGGGCCCGCGCCAGGACGGCCTGGTGCAGGTCATCCGCGGCGCGAGGCATGCCGCCGACCAGCCGTTCCCGCAGGTCGTGTCGGTGGAGCCGGCCGCGCCGGACACCACCTACGACATCCAGGTCGGCAGCGCCGAGCACGCGTTCGTGGTGAGCGGGTTCGTCGTGCACAACTGCATGGGCAAGTACCACCCGCACGGCGACACCGCGATCTACGACGCGATGGTCCGCCTGGCCCAGGACTTCTCGCTGAACACCCCGCTGGTCGACGGGCACGGCAACTTCGGCAGCCCGGACGACGGCCCGGCCGCCAGCCGCTACACCGAGGCCCGGATGTCGCCGGCCGCGATGCTGCTGGTCGGCGAGCTGGACGAGGACACCGTCGACTTCCGCCCGAACTACGACGGCTCGCTGCAAGAGCCGTCCGTGCTGCCCGCCGCGTTCCCGAACCTGCTGGTCAACGGCACGTCGGGGATCGCGGTCGGCATGGCGACGAACATGATCCCGCACAACCTGGGCGAGGTCGTGGCGGCGGCGCGGCACCTGGTGGCGCACCCGGACGCGTCGCTGGACGAGCTGATGGGCTTCATCCCCGGCCCGGACCTGCCGACCGGCGGCGTGCTGCTCGGGCTGGACGAGGTGCGCAAGGCGTACGAGACCGGGCGCGGCGTGGTGCGGATGCGGGCCAAGGTCGAGACCGGGCTGCTGGAGGGCAGCCGGGGCCGGCAGGCGATCACGGTCACCGAGCTGCCGTACGGCGTCGGCCCGGAGAAGATCATCGAGAAGATCACCGACGAGGTGACGAAGTCCAAGCGGCTGACCGGCATCTCGGACGTCAAGGACCTCACCGACCGCGAGAACGGCACCCGCGTCGTGATCGAGTGCAAGGTCGGCGTGAACCCGCAGGCGTTGCTGGCGGACCTGTACCGGCTGACGCCGATGGAGCAGTCGTTCGGCATCAACAACCTGGTGCTGGTGGACGGCCAGCCGCGCACGCTGGGCCTGAAGGCGCTGCTGGAGGTGTTCCTCAAGCACCGGTACGAGGTCGTCACGCGGCGCACGAGGTTCCGGCGGCGCAAGCGCGAGGACCGGCTGCACCTGGTCGAGGGCCTGCTCAAGGCGCTGCTCGACATCGACAAGGTGATCAAGCTGATCCGGGGCAGCGAGAACGCCGCCGCCGCGAAAGAGGGCCTGGTCAAGACGTTCAAGCTCTCCGAGATCCAGGCGACGTACATCCTCGACACCCCGCTGCGCCGGCTGACCCGCTACGACTCGCTGGAGCTGGAGGCGGAGCAGGAGAAGCTGCGCGGCGAGATCGCGGAGCTGACGAAGATCCTGGACGACCCCGAGGTGCTGAAGAAGGTCGTGTCCACGGAGCTGGCGAAGGTCGCCAAGGACCTCCAGCAGGAACGCCGGACGGTGCTGCTGGACGGTGACCTGAAGGAGGTGCTGGCGGCGTCGAGGCCGGCCGGTCCGCTGGAGGTCGCCGACGACCCGTGCCAGGTGATCCTGTCCGCGACGGGCCTGGTGGCGCGGACGGCGGCGGAGTCGGAGGAGTCCTCCGAGGCGCGGCGGCGCAACGGGCGCACCAAGCACGACGCGGTGGCGGCGACCGTGCACACGACGGCGCGCGGCCAGGTGCTGCTGGTGACGAACCGGGGGCGGGCGTTCAAGACGGACGTGCTGCCGCTGCCGGTGCTGCCGGAGCAGAGCGGCACGGTGTCGTTGAGCGGCGGCATGTCGGCCGGTGAGCTCGTGGACCTGGAGGCCGGGGAGAAGGTCGTGGGCATCGCGCCGTTGACCGACACCGAGTCGCCGGGCCTCGCGCTCGGCACGCGGTCGGGCGTGGTGAAGGTGTGCGCGCCGGAGTGGCCGGTGCGGTCGGACGAGTTCGAGGTGATCACGCTCAAGGAGGGTGACGAGGTGGTCGGCGCGTCGTGGCTGGCGGGCGCGGACGAGACGTTGGTGTTCGTGACGTCCGAGGCGTCGTTGCTGCGGTACTCGGCGTCCCTGGTGCGGCCGCAGGGGCTGCGCGGCGGCGGCATGGCGGGCATCAACGTCGGGTCGGACGCGCACGTGGTGTTCTTCGGCGCGGTGCGCACGGACGACGACGAGCACGGCGAGCCGATGGTGGTGACGTCGACTGGGCAGAGCGTGAAGGTGACGCCGTTCGCCGCGTACCCGGCGAAGGGCCGGGCGACGGGCGGCGTGCGGGCGCACCGGTTCCTGAAGGGCGAGACGGCGCTGGCGCTGGCGTGGGTCGGGCCGCGGCCGGCGGGTGCGGCGGACAACGGGTCGCCGGTGGAGCTGCCCGCGCCGGACGAGCGCCGGGACGGTTCCGGGCACGCCCACCCCGGTCCGGACGTCGTGGGCCACCTGATCGAGCGCGACTAGCGTCGTTATCGACAATCATTGTCGGTTAAGCTCGGTGGTGTGACGACACAGCTGAGCCGTGCGGACGCCGAGGACCTGCGGCGGAGTTGGGACGTGCGGCAGGAACCGTTCCTGCCGCACCGGGACGAGGCGTTCGCCGTGCTGGCGGACGTCGCGGTCGGACGCCGGGCGCTCGACCTCGCGGGCGGCACCGGCGCCATCGCGGCGCGGCTGCGCAACGACGACGTGACGCTGCTGGACGTCGACCCGGTGTTGTTGGCGATCGCGAGGGCCGCGCTGGGGGACCGGGTAGCGGTGCTGGCGGCCGACCTCGGCGTGCCGGGGTGGGACGCGGGGCTGGAGTTCGACGCCGTGGTGGCGGGCACCGCGCTGCACTGCTTCGCGCCGGACCGGCTGCGGGAGCTGTACCGGGAGGTCCACGCGGTGCTCGCGCCGGGTGGCGTGTTCGCCAATGCCGACCGGATGCCCGAGGGCGAGCCGGTCGCGCCCGACGACGGTGAGCCCGGTGGTGGTGAGCCCGGTGCCGCCGAGCCCGGTGACGGTCTGGCCGGCTGGCGCGAGTGGTGGGCGCGGGCGCTCGCGCACCCGGCCCTGGCCGACGCCGCGCGGAACCGGGTCGAGGGCGGGTCGGCCGACTTCTACCCGCCCGCGTCGTGGCACGTCGACGCCTTGCGGGCGGCGGGTTTCCGCGACGTCGAGGTGCGGTGGCGGCGCGGCGACACGGCGGTGGTGGTCGCCCGTCGAGCACGGGTGTGAGCCCTCGGGTCGTCGTCAGCTGCCGGCACGCGCCCCTGGTCACCTGGTGGCGAGGCACGCCAGCGGGTCACCCGGACCGGCCGAGGAAGACCGGGCCGTACCGGTCCACGTTGGCGTTGGGGTGCAGGATCGCGTGCAGGTTCAGCGCGTGGACGTCCCGCTGGATGCGGTGCAGGGCGGGGCTGTCCGCGCCGAGCACGTCGACCGCGTCCCTGGCCCGCAGGCACGCCTCGCCGAGGTCGCGGCGCACCAGGGCGCGCTCCTCCGGCGTCCACCTCCCGCCCTCCGCCGCCTTGCGGTCCACGGCGGTCGCGGCGCGTCGGGAGTGGAATTCGGCCTCGTCGGCGAGCACGGTCGCCTCCCTGATCCGGGCGGGCGACGACGGGGTGGACGACTGGGTGGCCGCCTCCACCGCGGCGCGGGCCAGTCCGGCGGCGGGCGCGCTGACCGTCGCGCACGCGGCGGGCAGGAACGGCGCGCGGAACATCGGCGCGGACGCGTCCGGGTGGGCCCGCAGCACGGGCGCCAGGCGCAGCACCTGTTCCGCCGGCACGAACACGTCGGTTGCCACCGTGGTGACCCCGCCGCTCGCACGCAGGCCGGTGGTGTGCCAGTCGTCGACGACATCGAGGTCCACCAGCGGGATGGCCAGCGCGACCGGTGTGCGGTCCGGGCCCAGCAGGGCCGCGTTGGTGGCCCAGTGGCTCTGCGGCGCGCCCGTGGTGAACGCCCACCGCCCGTTGACGCGCACGCCGCCGCCCACCGGCTCGGCGGTCGCGGTGGGGCTGAGGATGCCGGTGACCCGCACGTCGGGCTTGGCGAAGACCTCGCGCCGGACGTCGTCCGGGAACTGGCCGACGACCCAGGTGGAGATCGCCCACACCGCCGCGGTCCACGCCGCCGAGCCGTCGCCGCGGGCCAGTTCGGAGATGACGGCGACCACCGTGGTCAGGTCCGCCTCGTGGCCGCCGTGCTCGGCGGGCACCCGGAGGCGCAGCACACCGGCGTCCGCCATGGCCTCCAGCGCGTCGTCGTGCAGCCTGCGGTTCCGGTCGCCCCACGCGGCGTGGGCGCGCAGCACCGGGACTATCCCGGCGGCCCGCCGGACCAGCTCGTGCACCGTGCCTCCCCAGTCGGTGACCCGTGACACACACCTTGGCGTGGTCCGCGCCACCGGACAACACCGGAATAGCCAGAGACGCGGTACCGTTGTGCCAGATAGTTGAAAGCGCAACTACCTGAACGAGGAGTGGCCATGCAGTTCGGTGTCTTCACCGTCGGCGACGTGACGCCCGACCCCACCACGGGTCGGACGCCGACCGAGGTCGAGCGCATCAAGGCCATGGTCGCCATCGCGCTCAAGGCCGAGGAGGTCGGCCTCGACGTCTTCGCGACCGGCGAGCACCACAACCCGCCGTTCGTGCCGTCGTCGCCGACCACCATGCTCGGCTACATCGCGGCGCGGACCGAGCGGCTGATCCTGTCCACCGCCACCACGCTGATCACCACCAACGACCCGGTGAAGATCGCCGAGGACTACGCCATGCTCCAGCACCTGGCCGACGGCCGGGTGGACCTGATCATGGGGCGCGGCAACACCGGTCCGGTGTACCCGTGGTTCGGCAAGGACATCCGCGACGGCATCGACCTGGCCATCGAGAACTACCACCTGCTGCACCGGTTGTGGCGGGAGGACGTCGTCGACTGGCAGGGCAAGCACCGCACGCCGCTCCAGTCGTTCACCTCGACCCCGCGCCCGCTGGACGACGTGCCGCCGTTCGTGTGGCACGGTTCGATCCGCAGCCCGGAGATCGCGGAACAGGCCGCCTACTACGGCGACGGCTTCTTCGCGAACCACATCTTCTGGCCCAAGGAGCACTTCCAGCGGCTGATCGGCCTCTACCGCGAGCGCTACGAGCACTACGGGCACGGCGCCGCGCACCAGGCCATCGTCGGCCTCGGCGGCCAGGTGTTCATGCGCCGCAACTCGCAGGACGCCGTCCGCGAGTTCCGGCCGTACTTCGACAACGCGCCCGTCTACGGGCACGGCCCGTCGCTGGAGGAGTTCACCTCGCAGACGCCGCTCACCGTGGGCAGCCCGCAGGAGGTCATCGACAAGACGCTGACCTTCCGCGAGCACTTCGGCGACTACCAGCGCCAGCTGTTCCTCATGGACCACGCCGGCCTGCCGCTGAAGACCGTGCTGGAGCAGCTGGACCTGCTCGGCGAGATCGTGCCGACGCTGCGCCGCGAGTTCGCGGTCGGCCGGCCCGCCGACGTGCCCGAGGCGCCCACCCACGCGTCGATGCTCAAGGCAGCCGTCCGATGAGCAGCCTGCCGATGAACGAACGGCAGATGGCGACGCTCGCCGTGGTGCACGCCGGGCTCGGCTCGCCGTCGTCCACCCAGCTGCTCGCGACGCGGCTCACCGAGGCCACCCGGCGGCGCCTGCCCGACGTCGAGGTGCGCACCGTGCCACTGCGGGACGTGGCCCGCGACATCGCGGACAACCTCGTCACCGGGTTCCCCGGCGCGCGGCTGCGCGCGGCGGTGGACGACGTGGTCGGCGCGGACGCCGTGATCGCGGTGACGCCCACGTTCAACGCGTCCTACAGCGGCCTGTTCAAGTCGTTCGTGGACGTGCTGGACCCGGACTCACTGGCGGGCAAGCCGGTGCTGATCGGCGCGACCGGCGGCACCGAGCGCCACTCGCTCGTGCTCGACCACGCGATGCGGCCGCTGTTCGCGTACCTGCGGGCGGTCGTCGTGCCGACCGGCGTGTACGCGGCGTCGTCCGACTGGGGCGCGGCAGGCCTGCCGGCTCGGATCGACCGCGCCGCCGGTGAGCTGGCCGACCTGGTGACCGGCCGGGTGGGCCCGCGTCCCGCCGAGCGCTTCGTGCCGTTCGACCAGCTCCTCGCCGGGCGCTGACCAGCCCGGTCGCAGCGGGGCGGAAATCGGCTGACCGGTGATCGGACGCCCAATAGGGTTCGGCCCATGTCCGCCTCGCTGCACCTGGCGGTGCGCAACGCCGCCGTCCTCACGACCGGCCTCGCCCGCACCCGCGGCCACGACCTGATCACCCGCGCCGGGTTCCTCGCGATGAGCGGGCCGACCCTGCTGCGGGTGCTCGCGCTGCGGCCGGACCCCGACCCGGACGACGTGGCGGAGCTGGAACTGCTGGTCAAGCGCGCCGAGGCCCGCGTGGTGGTCGAGGACTCGTTCGGCGCGATCGACGGCGCCGCGCTCGGCCTCACGTCCCGGAACCTGCCGGTGATGATCCGGCCTCACACGCCCGTGCCGCCGCCCGACTTCGAGGTCGAGCGGGTTCGCACGCCGGGCGAGTGGGCCGTCGCCGAGCAGGTCGTGGTCGACGGCTTCCCCATGCCCGGCTTCCCGACCGGCAACGCGCTGCCCGTCGCCCTCCTGGACCGCGAGGGCTTCGCGGTCCACACGATCCGGCGGGACGGCGAGGTGGCCGGCGCGTGCCTGACCGTGGAGGCCGACGGCGCGGTGGGCGTGTACTGGGTGACGACGCTGCCCGAGCACCGCTCGCGGGGCGTCGGCCGGGCCCTGATGCAGGCCGTGATCAACGAATTCCCCGTGCCGATGACGCTCTCCGCCGCCAGGGCGGGCCGGCCGTTGTACGAGTCGCTCGGCTTTTCCGTCGTCACCGAGGCCGTCTGGTGGTCGAACGCCGGCTGATCGGCAGGGCCGCAACGGAATTCCGGCTTCCGGACGAGTGTCGCCGACGGTCGGCGCCGGTTCGTCGGGAATGGGTCGACCGCATTTCACGCACCCATCCCGCCCTATTCACGGCGAGGTCGTCCGAATCCGCCCGGTGGCGTCGAAAGGTGACCGCTTCACGTCCCGTGCTCACGTGGTGGGAAGCCCGGACGGGTGACCCGGGCGCGACACCGCGTGGTTTCCACACCGTGGGACACCTGGGCATACCCGGGACGGGGACGGGCCCCTCCGTGTGGGAGACTTCGGCTCATGGCTCCTCTTCGCTTCGCCCTGCCCAACAAGGGCTCGTTGAGTGCTCCCGCGGCGCAAATGCTCGCCGAGGCGGGGTACCGGGTGAACAGGTCCGGCCGTGAGCTGATCGTGGCGGACCCGGCAAATGATGTGCAGTTCTTTTTCCTGCGTCCCCGCGACATCGCGGTGTACGTAGGCGAGGGGTCGTTGGACGTCGGCATCACGGGTCGTGATCTGCTGCTCGATTCCACCGTCTCCGCGAAGGAAATCCTGCCGCTCGGCTTCGGCCGGGCGTCGTTCTACTTCGCGTCGAAGCCCGGTGGCATCCACGACGCCGCCGGCCTGGAGGGCAAGCGGATCGCGACCAGCTACCCGAACCTGGTCGAGGCCCATCTGGCGGACCTCGGCATCAAGGCGCACCTCGTGCGGCTCGACGGCGCCGTGGAGACGGCGGTGGAGCTGGGCGTGGCCGACGCGATCGCCGACGTGGTCGAGACCGGCATCACGCTGAAGACCTCGGGCCTGGAGACGTTCGGCTCGCCGATCCTCAAGTCCGAGGCCGTGCTGATCCAGGGCGACACCGTCGCCGACAACGGCGACTCGGTGCGCGCGGTGGAGATCCTGCACCGCCGGCTCCAGGGCGTGCTGATCGCCCGCCGTTACGTCATCCTCGACTTCGACTGCCCCGTCGAGGCGCAGGAGGAGGCGTTCAAGCTGGTGCCCGGCATCGAGTCGCCCACCGTGTCGCCGCTGGCCCGCGAGGGTTGGGTGGCCGTGCGGTCCCTCGTGCCGCGCGACGACGCCCCGTTCATCATGGACGAGCTGTGGCGCGTGGGCGCGCGGGCGATCCTGGTCAGCTCCCTGGACACCTGCCGGATCTAGCCGGCACCCGACCCAGCGGAACCGGACTCCGCGTTTCCCCACGTCACGGCGCGGGGGAGCGCGGAGTCCGTCGTTTCCGGGGATCTGGCGGCCGCCAGATCCGGTCTGGCGGGCCGTCTCGCGCCTCCGGGGTGAGAGGAGGTGGCGGATGGAGCCGTTGCGCATCGCGGTCATCGTGGGCAGCACCCGCCAGGGGCGCGTCGGCGACGACGTCGGCCGGTGGGTCGCCGGGATAGCGGCAGGGCGCGCCGACGTGCGCCCCGTGGTGGTCGACCTGGCCGACTACGACTTCCCGCCGCGCCACCCCGAGCAGCCGACGCCGGAGATCCGCCGGTTCACCGACCAGGTCGCGGCGGCGGACGGGTTCGTGGTCGTCACCCCCGAGTACAACCGCAGCTTCCCCGCCTCCCTCAAGCAGGCCATCGACTACGCCTACGACGAGTGGCACGCCAAGCCCGCGGGGTTCGTCTCCTACGGCTACCGCTCCGAGGGCTTCCACGCGGTGGAGCAGCTCCGAACAGTTTTCACCGAGCTGCACGTCATGACTGTGCGCAACGGCGTCGGGGTCAACCTCCTCGCCGGCGAACCGCTCGACTCCGAGCACCGCCGGTGCGCCGCGCACACGATGCTCGACCAGCTCGCCTGGTGGGCGTCGGCGCTGAAGGACGCCCGCGGCCGACGCCCCTACGTCTCCTGAGAGAGGGAAATCATGAACGCCATCGAAACGTCGGGCCTGGTCAAGGTCTTCGGCGACACCCGGGCGGTGGACGGCGTCGACCTGACCGTGCCCGCCGGGACGGTGTACGGCCTGCTCGGCCCGAACGGCGCGGGCAAGACCACGACGGTCCGCATGCTCGCCACCCTGCTCCGGCCGGACGGCGGCGAGGCCCGGGTGTTCGGCCACGACCTGCGCGACGAACCCGACGCGGTGCGCCGACTCGTCAGCCTCACCGGGCAGTACGCCTCGGTCGACGAGGACCTGACCGGCACCGAGAACCTGGTCCTGCTGGCCCGGCTCCTCGGCCACACCCGCGCCCACTCCCGCGACCGGGCCGCTCAGCTGCTGGAGGCGTTCGGGCTGACCGAGGCGGCGGCGAAGCAGGTCAAGCACTACTCGGGCGGCATGCGCCGGCGGCTGGACATCGCGGCCAGCATCCTCAACACGCCCAGGCTGCTGTTCCTGGACGAGCCGACCACGGGCCTCGACCCGCGCAGCCGCAACCAGGTGTGGGACATCGTCCGCGCGGTCGTCTCGCACGGCACCACCGTGCTGCTGACCACGCAGTACCTGGACGAGGCCGACCAGCTCGCGTCCCGCATCGCGGTCATCGACCGCGGCAAGGTCATCGCCGAGGGCACCAAGGGCGAGCTGAAGGCGTCCGTCGGCGTCGGCGCGGTGCACCTGCGGCTGCGCGACGCCGACCAGCGGCCGCGGGCGCGGGAGGTGCTGGCCGCCGCGCTGGAGGCCGACGTGCAGCTCGACTCGGACCCGGTCGCGCTGACCGCCCGGCTGTCCGGCCGCGCCACCGAGCAGGCCGCCGAGGCACTGGCCCGGCTCGCCCGCGAGGGCATCACCGTCGACACGTTCTCCCTCGGCCAGCCCAGCCTGGACGAGGTCTTCCTGGCCCTCACCGACAAGAAGGAGGCGGCGGCGTGACCGTCACCAAAGAGCCCGAGGTCATGCCCGCGCCCAAGCCGGAGGAGCTGGCGGCGGTGCTGCTGGAGACCGTGCGGCCGGACCGGCCGAGCGCGTTGTCCGCGTCGCTGACGTTCGGCTGGCGGGCCGTGCTGAAGATCAAGCACGTGCCGGAGCAGCTGTTCGACGTGACCGCGTTCCCGATCATGATGATCCTGATGTTCACCTACCTGTTCGGCGGCGCGCTGGCCGGCTCGCCGGGGGAGTACATCCAGTACCTGCTGCCGGGCATGACCGTCACCAGCGTCGTCATGATCACCATGTACACGGGCGTCGCGGTGAACACCGACATCGAGAAGGGCGTGTTCGACCGGTTCCGCACGCTGCCGATCTGGCGGCCCGCGCCGATGGTCGGCTACATCCTGGGCGACCTGCTGCGGTACGTGCTGGCGTCCACGGTGATCATGGTCGTCGGCCTGGTCCTGGGCTTCCGGCCGGGCGGCGGGTTCGTCGGGGTCGTGCTCGGCGTGGCGGTGCTGGTGGCGTTCTCGTTCGCGTTCTCGTGGATCTGGACGATGTTCGGCCTGCTCCTGCGCAGCGAGAAGTCCGTGATGGGCACGAGCATGCTGGTGCTGTTCCCGCTGACGTTCCTGTCGAACGTCTACGTCGACCCGGCCACCATGCCGGGGTGGCTCCAGCCGTTCGTGGAGGTCAACCCGATCAGCAAGCTGGTGGGCGCGGTGCGGTCGCTGATGGCGGGCGGCTTCGACGCCGACGCGATGCTGTGGACGCTCGGCTACGGCGTCGCGTTCACCGTCGTGTTCGGCACGTGGACCATGCGCCTGTACAACCGCAAGTGAGCCGCGCCGGGCGGTGACGAGCGGTTCCCGCTCACAGCCGGAACCGCTCGTGCCCGGAGTAGACGCACGTCGCCCCGGTCGACACGGTCTCCCTCAGGTGGGCCGCGAGACCGGGGTGGCGGTCGTCCAGCTTCCGGAGCGTGTCGCGGATGCGGGCGGTGACGGCCTTGCGGGCGCGCTCGGCCTCGTCGCCCAGCCTCCGCGTCCGGCCCGCCAGGCCCGCGGCGGCACGCAGCTCGTCCAGCAGCGCCGCCCGCTCGCGGTCGAGGGCGGCGGCGCGGTCGTCGTCCGGCGCGTGGTCGATCTCTTCGTCCAGCCGCGCCAACCGCCTGCGGTACCGGGCCTTCGCCTCGTCGTCCAGCACCGGGTCGCCGCCGAGCCTCGCCGACGCCACCGCCTCCGGGGCCAGCAGCGACACCGCGGCGACCGCCTCGCCGGGACTGCTCAGCAGCACGTGCAGGTCGCGCAGGCCCTTCGAGTCCGGCATCCGCACGGTGACGCCGCGGTACGACAGCGACCACACGTCGCCGTCCCGCCGGAACTCGCCGGCCTGCCGTTCGCCCGCCACCGGCGCCAGGCCCAGCGTCGCCGCGTCCCGCGCGGCGGACGCCACCAGCTCGGCGGCCGGGGCGCCCTGCTCCCGCAGCGCCTCCGCGAGGTGCCGGCGGGCCAGCACGGCCCACGGCCGGGCCCGCATCCGCTCGGCCGACCGCTGCGCGTCCGCCAGCTCCGCCGCCGCCTCGTCGCACCGGCCCAGCACCAGGTCCACCACGCCGAGCCACAGGTCGACCGGCCCGCTGATGTCGCACCCGTACAGCGACACCAGCCACTTGCCCCGGTGCGGCGCCAACCGCTCCCGCACCCGCGCGGCCACGTCGCGGTCGCCGGTCGCGAGCGCGAACCGGGCGTGGAACCGCAGCCACAGCGGGTCGAACATCGGCTGGAACCGGACGTCGAGGACGGGCTGGTCGAGGTGCCGGCGCGCGGTCTCCACGTCGCCGCGCTCCAACGCGGTGAGCCCGGCGAGCAGGCCGGGGCACGGGTGGGTGCTCGCGGCGACCTCGTCCGCCAGCTCGTCCAGCTCGGCGAACTTCCCCTGCGGCAGCAGCAACGCCCACCTCAGGTGCAGGTACATCATGCGGAACGCGGGGTGGCCGGTCGCGCCCATCCCGGTCGCCTTGGCCAGCACCGCCTCGGCCTCGGCGAACCGGCCCTGCATCGTGTGGACGATGCACTGGTCGATCGCCGACGAGAAGTGGAACCGGGTCATGCCGAGCCGTTCCGACAGCGCCACGAACGCCTGCAGCTGCTCGACGTAACGCGGGTCGCCCAGCTCCACCAGCGCCACCCACCGCAGCGAGGTGGCGAAGTGCTCGGCGTTGTGGTCGCCGTTGCGGCGCGACACGGTGATCAGCTCGTCCGTCAGCGCCAGCCGCGCCTCGGCGTTGCCGATGCCGGTCGTGGTGTCGTGCGTGGCCCACAGGCCTGACGTCAACGCGTCGTCGTCGCCACCGCCGCGCGCCGCCTCGGTGGTGCGCAGGCTCATCTCGCGCGCCAGCGCCTCCGGCGGCACGTCCGGCGGCGGCCCGATCAGCCGGGCGTACGCCTCGCGCAGCACGAGGGCTCCCGAGTCGTCGAAGTCGGCGAACCGGTAGATGGCGAGCGCGGCGCGGGCGAACGGCTCCGGGTCGTCCAGCTCGCGGGCAGCGTCCGCCGCCTCGGCGAAGATCCGCTGCGCCTCAGCGGGTTCGGCGCAGTGGTACAGCTCGTGGCCCAGCTCCAACGCCACCGCGATGCGCCGTCGCGGGCCCCGCGCGTGCTCCAGCGCCCGCCGGTAGTGCCCGGCGGCCTCCTCGACCGCCATCCGGCTGCTCGCGTCGCGCGCCGCCGCCACCATCAGGTCGACGGCCCGGTCGGCGGGCAGGTGGTCGCCCGCGAGGTGCGCGTGCCGGGCCAGGTCGGCCGGGAACACCTGGTCGGCCAGGTCGCCGTCCAGCGCCTCCACCACGGCCGCGTGCCGCGCGTCCACATCGGACAGCGACGCGTACAGCGTCTCGCGGACCAGGTCGTGCGCGAAGGAGAACCGGCCGCCGCCCAGCCCCAGCACCAGCCGGGCCTGCGCGGCCTGGTCGAGCAGCCGGTCCACCGCCGGCACCGGCAGGGACGCGGTCGCGGCCAGCACCCTGCGGTGGAACTCGCGCCCGAGCACGGCGGCCGTGGTCAGCAGCTCGCCGACCGGCGCGGGCAGCAGCGACAGCCGACGGCGCAACGCGTCCCGCACACCGGGGGCGATCGCCGTCACGGGGCCGTCGCCGTGCCACAGCCGGGCGGTCTGCTCCACGAAGAACGGGTTGCCGCCGGTCCGCAGGTGCACCTCGGCGACCAGCGCCGGGTCGGGCTCGCGGCCCGCCGTGCGCGACATCAGCTCGCCGACCTCGGTCGGCCCGAGACCGGTCAGCGCCACCGTGGTCGCCCGGCCCAGCAACGGCGTCAGCAACGGCCGCAACGGGTGCTCGTCGGCGTCGACCTCGTTGTCGCGGTAGGTGCCGACGAGCAGGAGCCGTTCGAACCAGGTGTGCCGCGCGGCGAACTCCAGCAGCCGCAGCGACGCCGGGTCGGCCCAGTGCAGGTCCTCCAGCACGACCACCACCGGCCGGTGGTGCGACACCGTCACCAGCGCGGTGGTCACCGCGTCGTACAACGGGAAGCTCTCCGGCGGCTGCTCCGCGACGGCCTCGCCGAGCAGCACCGCGAGCGGCCCGCGGTCGACCGAGGCCCACTCGTCGGGGGTGGCGGCCCGGCGCAGCGCCCGGATCACCTGCACCCACGGCCAGTAGCCCGGCGCGCTCTCGGACTCCCAGCAGGACCCGCCGAGCACCAGCGCGCCCTGCCGCCGCGCGTCCTCGGCCGCGCCGGTCACCAGCGTGGTCTTGCCGATGCCCGCCTCGCCGGCGACCAGCACGAGGCCGCCGTGGCTCCGGGTGGCGCGGTCGACCTCGGCGCGCAGCACCCCGGCTGGGTGGTCCCGTCCGATGAGTCGCATGGCAGGGGAGAACCTAGCCCACGGGACCGACAGTTCCGCGGCGTTCAGGGGATGCCGCGGTCACCGAGTTCGCTCAGTTGTGCGAACGCCGCGTCCACCGCGCCGGGCAGGGCGGCCGGGTCGCCGTCCGCGAGCTCGTGCCCCGCCTGGTAGCACGCCAGCGCGAGCTGCGGCGCGAGCGCGGCCACGTCGGGCGCCGCGCCCCGGTCGAGCAGGGTGTCGCGGAACGTCGCGCACAGCCTGGCGAACTTCCGCGCGGCGCGGTCCCGCAGCTCCGGGTTGTCCCGAAGCAGCCGTTCGTGGGCGCGGAAGTGCTCGCGGTCGGCGGCGAGCTGGTGGCACAACTCGAGCACGATGTCGCGGATCTGCGCCACGGCGCCCGCGAGGTCGGTCACCGGCGGCAGCTCGCGGTGCCGCCGGGTCAGCTGCTCGATGATCGCCTGCTCGTCGGAGAACGCGACTTCCTGCTTGTCGCCGAAGTAGCGGAAGAACGTGGTGCGCCCGACCTCGGCCCGCTCGGCGATGTCGGAGACCGTCACGGCGGCGAACCCGCGTTCGGCGAACAACGCGAACGCCGCCTCCACGATCTGCTCCCGCGCGCGTTGTTGCTTGCGCTCGCGCAGCGGCGCCCGTCCCGACATGCGGAGCAGCATAGCGGCCTGGCACGCCGTCCGGTACGGTACTCAGTACCACTTAGAACCAAGTACCGGGAGACGTCATGGGCACCACGCTGATGACCGGCGCGAGCCGGGGTCTGGGCCGCGAGGCCGCCGAACACCTCCTGCGCCACCACCCGGACCGGCACCTCCTGGTGTTCAACCGCAGGCCCGGCCTGGCCGCCGAGCTCATCGAGCGGACCGGCAACCCCAACGTGACCGAGGTGGTGTGCGACCTGGCGTCGTTCGCCGACATCCGGCGCGCGGCGGCCGAGGTGGACCGCCCGCTGGACGGGTTCCTGGGCAACGCGGGCCTGCAGATGGCGACCACGCGCAAGCTCACCGCCGACGGCCACGAGATGACGTTCGGCGTCAACGTGCTGGCCTACCACCTGCTCCTGACCCTGCTCCGGCCGCGCTTCACGAACCCGGCGCGGATCGTCGTGGTGGCCAGCGACGTGCACGACCGCGACCTGAACACCCTGGGTCTCATCCCGCCGCCGCGCTGGGACGACCCGCGGGAGCTGGTCAAGCCGGCGGAGGGCACGGGCCGGGCGGGCCGGCGGGCGTACGCCACGAGCAAGCTCGGCGTCATCTACCTGGTGCACGCGCTGAGGCGCCGCCTGCCCGAGGGGATCGACGTCTACTCCTACAACCCCGGCCTGGTGCCGGGCACCGAGCTCGCCCGTGACGCGGGGCGGGTCGGGCGGGCCGCGTTCCGGGCGGTCGGCAAGGCCCTGGTCGCCCTGCCGTTCGCGACCACGCCCGCCGAGGCCGGTCGGCTGCTCGCGGAGACGATGACGGGGCCCCGCCCCGGTGACAGCGGTTCCTACATCAGCCGGGGCGAGGTGATCCCGTCATCGTCCGAGTCCTACGACGAGCGGCGCGAGGAGGAGCTCTGGGCCGCCGCCGACGAACTCTGCGGGCTCCCGTCAGCGGGAACCCCGCCGACCGGAACCCCGTCGCCGGGCGTCACGAGCACGCCACGCCGTTCAGCCTGAACCCGCTGGGCGCCGTGGACGACGAGCCGTTGGCCTGGTAGCCGACGGTCACGCTCTGTCCGGGCGCGAGGTTCGGCGCCCAGCTCGGCGCGGCGGCCGTGACGGTCGAGCCGCTCTGGCTCACCGTCGCGTTCCAGCCGCTGGTCACCGTCACGCCGGACGGCGCGGTCCACGTGGCGCGCCAGTTCGACACCTGCGACGAGCCGGTGTTCGTGATCGTCGCCTCGGCGGTGAACCCGCCGTTCCACGAGTTGACCACGCGGTGCGTCGCCCGGCACGAGCCGGGGCCGTTGTTCTGCGACGACGTGGTGGTCGTCGTGGTGGAGGTGTTCGTGCCGCCGGACGCGCTGAACCCGAACGAGTTCACCGCCAGGCCTGGGCCGCCCTGCCACGGCTCGAAGCCGAACTGGGCGCTGGTCATGTACCAGCCGGTCTGCACCTGGCCGCGGCGCACCGCGTCGTTGGTGAACTCGGTGAGGTTGAGGTTCAGCGAGTTCGTCTTCTGCTGCCGGACGTACGAGATGACGTTCCAGCCGATGTTGCCGATCCACACGTCCCAGGTCGCGCCGGCGAGGGACGCGGTGCCGACGCGGCTGCCGATGGGCTGGATCGGACCCTGGTGGTTGCCCCAGATCATCAGCTCGGCGGCGTTCTGGCCGGCCTGGTTCGGGTTCGGGTCGTACCAGAGGTCGTACGCCGCGTTCCAGTACCCGCCCGCGGTCGTGTAGCTGACGTTGCTCGACACCGTGCCCATGCGGCTGACCTGCAGCGGGAGGCCGCTGTTGGACGAGCAGTTGCCGTAGTGGCAGCCCGCGTAGATCGACGGGTAGCCGGCGGGCGCGCCGTTGGTCGGCACGTTGTGGTTGCCCGCGGTGATGGTGAAGCCGGTGTCCGAGACGCTGATGCACTGACCGTCGTTCGCGCCCCACTCGTTGTTCTGGACGACGTACCGTCCGCCCTGGATCTTCGTGGAGCCGTACTTCTCGCAGATCGTCGTCGCGGCGGCGGCCTGCGGCGGGCTGACCGCGATGGCCAGCCCGGCGACCAAGCCGGCGACGGCCGCCACCAGGGCGGCGAGCCGGGGAACTCGTGGATGCATTTGACGAACAACTCCTTTGTTGTGCGTGTCGTGCGGCCTATGCTCTCTGGGAGCGCTCCCAGAAGGCACAGGGAGAGGCTAGCGCCCCATGCCAACGGCGGTGAAGGGACAAAACGACGTGAGGTTGTTGCTGCTCGTCTCGCTCATGGCGCTGACGCTGGTCCCGCCGGCGGCGGCCGCGGCCCCGGCCGACTGGCTGGAAGCCGAGGACGGCGTGCTGTCCGGGGTGGTCGTCGAGACGTCCGCCGAGGGTTTCTCCGGCACCGGGTACGTCGGCGGTTTCGACGAGCCCGCCGACCACGTGACCATCACGATCCCGGACAGCCCGGGCGGCCTGCACGACCTCACGGTCCGCTATGCCGCGCCGAACGGCGCCAAGAAGACCTCCGTGTCGCTGAACGGCGCCCCGGTCGGCGAGGTCTCGCTCGCCGAGAGCGCGGGCTTCACCGAGGCGACCGGCGCGAAGCTGATGCTGGTCGAGGGCGACAACACGGTCACCTTCACCACCGGTTGGGGCTGGTACCTGATCGACGCCATCGGCGTCGCGCCGAGCGCCCCGTCCGCGCCGGGCGTGCACGAGGCCGAGGACGGCGTGCTGAACGGCGTCGTGGTCGAGTCGGGCGTCGCCGGGTTCTCCGGCCGCGGCTACGTGGCCGGGTTCGACACCGGCACGGACAGCGTCACCATCACCATCCCGGACAGCCCCGGCGGCCTGCACGACCTGTCGATCCTCTACGCCACCCCGTACGGCGCGAAGACCGCGTCGCTGTCGCTCAACGGCAGCGGGCTCGGCGACGTCTCGTTCCCGGAGCACCCGACGTTCACGTCGATCGCCGCGGGCAAGGTGCTGCTGCGCGAGGGCGACAACACGGTCACCATCACCAACAACTGGGGCTGGTACCTGATCGACGCGATCAAGGTGACGCCCAGCGCGCCGCGCGGACCGCACCAGGTCACGGGCGCGTTGACCGACCCGGCCGCCACCGCGGAGGCCAAGGGCCTGATGCGGTACCTGGTCGACAACTACGGCGAGAAGACCCTGTCCGGCCAGCAGGACCAGGGCTCGATCGACTGGGTCGAGCAGAACGTCGGCAAGGCGCCCGCGATCGGCGGCTACGACCTGATGGACTACTCGCCGAGCCGGGTCGAGCGCGGCACGGTCGGCCGGGACGTCGACCACGCCGTCGCCTACGACCGGCGCGGCGGCATCGTGACGATGGCGTGGCACTGGAACGCGCCGTCCGGGTTGATCGACCAGCCGGGCAAGGAGTGGTGGCGCGGCTTCTACACCGACGCGACCACGTTCGACCTGGCCGCGGCGCTGGCCGACCCGAACTCGGCCGACTACAAGCTGTTGATCCGGGACATGGACGCGATCGCGGTGCAGCTCAAGCGCCTCGCGGACGCGAAGGTGCCGGTGTTGTGGCGGCCGCTGCACGAGGCCGAGGGCGGCTGGTTCTGGTGGGGCGCCAAGGGTCCCGGCCCGGCGAAGGAGCTGTACCGGCTGCTGCACCAGCGCCTCGTCGGGCACCACGGGTTGCACAACCTGATCTGGGTGTGGAACTCCATCTCGCCCGACTGGTACCCCGGCGACGACGTCGTCGACGTCGTGAGCATGGACTCGTACCCGCCGCAGGGTGACCACGGCCCGGTGATCGGCCCGTACGAGCGGCTGGTGGACCTGGGCGGCGACAAGAAGCTGGTGGCGCTGGGCGAGGTCGGCTCCATCCCCGACCCCGACCTGGTCCGCGCCTACGAGGCCCGCTGGTCCTGGTTCGTCACCTGGTCCGGGCACTTCGTCCAGGACGGCGTCGTGAACCCGCGCGACTTCCTGCAGCGCGTCTACAACCACGCCGACGTCATCACGCTGGACGAGCTGCCCGACTTCAAGGCCACCCCCGGCGACTGCACGGCGACGATGCGCGTGGTCGCCCAGTGGGGCACCGGGTACCACGCCGAGATCACCGTGCGGCACCAGGAGAACTCGCCCTCCGCCGGCTGGAAGGTGAGCTGGCCCGCGGCCGGGCAGGTCCGCCACGCGTGGGGCGCGACCATCACCACCGAGGGCTCCACCACGACGGCCCGGAACGTGTCGTGGAACGCGGCGATCAAGCCCGGGCAGAGCACCACGTTCGGGTTCCTCGCCACCGGCTCCCCGACAGCGCCTGCGCTGACTTGCGCTATCGGGTGATCGCGTCCGGTGGACCGGCGGGAGCGACCAGGGGACCGGACGCGGTGTCCGCACCCACCTCCCGCCACCACCGGGCCTGTTGCGGTGTCGTGACGCCGGCCGCGGTCAGGCCGATGCCGGCGTCACGCACCACCGCCGGCACCGCGGCCAACGCCCGCGCCGCGCGCGGCGGACGTGCAGGCGGTCGAGGAGGCCACCGAGGACGTCTTCTCGCCGACGGAGGCCGCGGACGGGCTCGGCGTGGCGGTGCTGCTGCCGCACCCTGCTGATCGACGTGCCGGTGAGGTCCGCCGTGGGCAGCCGGGACGCGGCGGTGTGCGGGCACCTGGCCACGGACCGCTCGTCGTCGGCGACGCCGCACGCGGCCGAGGCCGGGTGCTTCCGGGTGCCGCCGCGGACCGACGTGGTGCCCGGCTACGGCCACTCGATCAACCTCGCGCCGAACGCGCGGGACTACTGCTCGGCGGTGTCCTCCTGGGACTTGGAGGAGGTCGGCCGCTGAGAGGTGGTGCGGGGCCCGAACGCGTCGCGGGCCCCGCACCACCGCCCTCCGGGTCTCACGTCGTCGGAACCTCCGCCCACACGACCTTGCGGTCGTCGTGGCGGTCGAACCCCCAGTGCACCGAGAGCCGGTTGACCAGCAGCAGCCCGTTGCCCAGCGACGGGCTGTCGGCTCTGCCGAGCACGGGCAGCAGGCTCGGGCTGCGGTCCTCCACCTCGACCCGGACGACCTGCCGCTCCCGCACCGGCCACACCCGCATCCGCCACGGCCCCTCCGCGTGCCGGTGGGCGTTGCCCACCAGTTCCGCGGCGATCAACACCAGGTCGGCGACGCGCTGCTCGTCCACCCCGTAGGCGACCTGCCGCACCCAACCGTCGATGCCGTCCAGCGAAGGGATGCCGCGGAGCTCCAGGTCGAGCCCGTCATCAGGCAGCTCCACCATGTTCATGGCACGCTCCTCCAGCGCCCTGTTTACTCAAGGCGCACGCGAGAAGTAACCATTCGGGTGACGCTTCAAACCACAAGGTTCGTCACCTTTTCCGCCGGCGGCGCTCGCCGGCCCCCACCCGGTGGACGTTGAGCGGGCCGGAACGGCCGCGCTGCCACCGAGTCACGCGTGGCGGACGGGGTGGGCGGCGAGGTCCTGCGCCACCACGAGTGCGGCCCTGGTCGCGTCGTGTTCGAACCGGCTGGGGAACGCGTCGTGCACCCGCCAGCCCGCGCCCCGCAGCGCACGCCACCGGGCCAGGTGCGCCGCCGTGCCGTCCGGGTGCGGGCGGGTCTCCACGGCCGTGGCGGCTTCGCCCTCGCCGACGACCAGGTCCACCCGCCACCGGCCCACCGGGTAGCCGGTCCGCACGGTCACGCCCGACGCGGCCAGCTCACCGGCCAGCCGGCGGGTCCAGTCGTCGGCCGGCGGGACGCCCTCGGTCTCGCTGGGCGGCACCTCCGCGTGCCGCAGGTACTCGCCGAGGAGCCCGACCGGCCTGGTGGCCGACGTGACGACGTGCACGAGCCGCCGGGCCCGCGTGGTGAGCACGGCCAGGAGGTTGGGGTCGTTGGCGAACCGCCAGGCCGCGGGCCGGTCCTCGTCGGTCAGCGCGAGGCTGACCACGACCTCGTCGAACTCGGAGCCCTGCACGCCGTGGACGGTGCCGACGCGCACCCCGCCCGTGGTGATCTCGTCCAGGCTCAGCCCGTCGAGCAGGGCCTGTTCCAGCGCGTCGGCCTGCGCCCGGAACGGGGTGACCACGCCGATCGACCGCGTCCCGGCGGCGATCCGGCGGCGCAGGTGCGCGAGCACCGCGTCCACCTCGACCCGGTTCACGCCCTTGTCGTCGCGGGCGCCGACGACGCGCTCGACGTCGACGCAGTCCACGTCGGCGATCGCCGGGTGGGTGGTGAGCAGCGCGATCCGGTCCTCGTAGAACCGGGCCGCGGCGAAGCCGATCAGGTGCGGCGCGCAGCGGTGGTGCTCGGTCAGCCAGTGCACCCCGGCGACGGCCGCGCCCGCGTCGAACAGGCTCACCTTGGGCACGTCGAGGCGGTCCGCCAGCGACGTCGTGCCCTCCGCCGCCACCGCCTCGCGCACGGCCGCGTCGGCGACGAACGACACGTGCCGCAGCTGGCGCGGGTCGCCGCCGATCACGGCCCGCCTGCCGCGCAGCAGCGCGGGCGCGGCGAGCGGCTGGTCCACGTGGCTCGACTCGTCGATCACGACCAGGTCGAACATGCCCGGCACTGCGGGCAGGATGTCCTCGACGTCGGCCAGCGTCCCCACCCACAGCGGCAGCGCCTCGACCAGGTGGCCGCTGTCGATGCGGGCCAGCGCCCGCCGCCGGGCCGCCCGACCGGACCGCAACGCGGTGGCCAGCGCCGCCACCGCCCGCCGCGGACCCGCCCCGCGCCCGCTCACGGCCACCTCGGCGAGCCACGCGGCGATGGCGACGTGCGCCCGCGCGTCCTCGTCGCCGAGCAGCCCGCGCAACGCCGCCAGTGACGTGCCGCCGTGCGCGGCGACCCGGACGTGCGCCGCGGACTGCTCGGCGGCCTCGACCGCCGCCGCCAGGTCCACCACGTCCACGTCGTCCGCCGCGCCCGCCCGCCGCCGGGCCGCCCGGACCGCCCACCGGGTCCGCGGGCCGCCCAGCAGCCCGCGGCGGGGCCGCAGGAGCCCGTGCAGGCGGTCGAAGTCGGCGTCCGCCTCGAACGCGCGCGGCGCGACGGCCCGGTGGGCGGGCATGAGCGCCGCGAACCGCACCGCCGCGTCGGCCCTCTCCTCGTCCCGCAGCGCGTCGCCGACCGCCCGTTCGACCTGGGCGACGGCCGCGACGGCGTCACGCCGGGCGCGGTCGAGCCGGTCGAGTTCGCCCTTCGCGCGCGTGGCGGCCAGGCCGGCGCCCAGCTCGCGGGCCACCTCCACCCGCAGCTGGGAGTCGCCGAACAGGACGGGCTCGGGACCGCCGGCGCGGCGCAGGGCGTCACCGAGGACGTCGGCGGCGTTGCGGGTGCGGCTGGCCAGGAGCACCGAACGGCCCGCGGCGACGGCGTCCAGCGCGATCGCGGCCAGGGTGTGCGTCTTGCCGCTGCCGGGCGGTCCGCCGATGACGGTGACCGGCGCGGACCGGGCCGCCACCACGGCCGCCTGCTGGCTCGGGCTCAACGGCAGCGCCGCCCGGTCGCCCGTCACCGAACCGCCCGCCGCGACATCGTCCGCGGACGGGTCGGTGGGGGAGTAGAGGCCGGCCAGCGCCGTCTCCTCCACGCCCTGGGCCTTCGCCCACGTGTACAGCACCGCGCCGCGCTCCGTGCTGACCACCGGCTCACCCGCGTGCAGCCCGGCCCCCGCGACGACGACCAGGTCGTCCCCGCCGATCAGGCGGCGCGGGTCGTGCTCCGGGCCGAGCACCGGCACGTCGGCGAACCCGCTCGCGGTCAGCGCCGCGTCGATCCACTCGGCGGACCGGTCCAGCCGCGTCTCCAGCTCCGCCGCCTTCGCCCAGTCGGCGAGCAGCGGGAACACCGCCACGTCACCGGCGGCGTGGAACGTGTAGCGGCGGCCGCCCGCGTGGCGCAGCCGCACCGGCCGCGACACCAGCGGCAGGCACACCCGCCGGCGCTGCCCGTTCACCGTCGCCGGGCCGCACAGGAACGCCCACCCCAACCGCAGCAGCCGATCCTCCTCGTGCAGCGCGTCGAACGACGCCAGCCGCTCCACGGTGGCCCGCTGCTCCGGCCGGGCGGTCCACGACCGCGACGTCCACCCCGGCCGGCCCTCCTCAGCGGTGAGCGCCTGCCAGCCGGTCTCGTCCGCGCCGAGCCACACCAGACCGGCGGTCCTGGTCAGGTCCAGCTGCACCCGCTGCGGCTGTTCGGACGCGCTGAGACGGGCCAGCGTGCGCAGCACGGCGGGAACGGTCACGGGGAAATCCTGCCATCCCGCCCACCGGCGATCAGGCCCGTGCGGTGTAGACGGCGAAGCTCGGGCTGCGGCGCAGCGGACCCCAGAACGCCTCGCCGCGCCCGTCGTCGGGCACGACCGTGGGGTGCCGGGTGACGTCGTGCAGCCCCGCGCGGCCCAGGGCGGCCGCGAACGCGTCACCGGGCCAGAAGAACGAGTCGAAGTCGAACGGCGGATCGCCGTGCACCCGCACCACGACGGGCTGCCGCACGCCGGGCGGCCCGCTGCGGACCACGTCGTAGCCGTAGCGGCCGTAGTCGGCGAGCAGGTCCCAGTCCGCGTCCGGGTTCGGCGTCAGCACGGCGAGCGTGCCGCCGGGCACGAGGTTGGCCCGCAGGTTGCCGGTCATCCGGTCGAGCGCGGCCTCGTCCTCGGCGTACCCGAGCAGCCACACCGCGGTCACCACGTCGAACCCGCCGAGCACGGGCAACGCCGCCGCGTCGTGCCGGTGGTAGGCGATGCCCAGCGGCTCACGGGCCTCCACGGCCCGGGCGTGGGCGACCATCTCGGCCGCGGAGTCGACGCCCACCACGCGGTCCGCGCCCAGCCTGCGGAACTCGCGCGGGTAGAACCCGGTGCCGCACGCCACGTCCAGCACGGACCGCCCGCGCAGGTCGGGCAGCGCGGCCAGGAACGTGGCGCGTTCCGCCAGGCCCGTGGGGATGTGCTTGGTGCGTTCGTACAGCTCGCCGAGCGCGTCGTACTGCTCGTCCGATTCGGCCATCCGTCGACCCTAGGGCCGGCCGTAGAGGTGCGGGTACCCGGAACCGGCGAAGTGCTCGGCGAACGGGCGATCCGCCGCGGACAGCCGGATGAGCGCCCCGTCCCGCTCCAACGCCTGCTGGATGACCGCCAGGTGGCCGGGGTGCGCGCCGAGCGCCACGACGACCTCGGCGACGTGCTCCGCCTTCACCTGCTCGCCGATCGGGGCGAGGCACTCGCGCACGGCGAGCGCGTCGGCCTCCGCGACCCGGCGGCCCAGGCGCGCCACGCCGGCGGGGGAGCGGGCGAGCGCGACGGCGAACCGGTCGACGACGACCTCGTCCCGCGCCGGGTCGCCGAACTCGGCCAGCAGCGCCAGCGACAGCATCTCGTACGCGGCGCGGACGCGTTCGGCGCCGATCGACCGCGGCGCGACGCGGAAGCCGCGCACCAGCCGTTCCGCCGTCGCCACCACGTCCCGCCGACGCACCACGCCGTCGGAGTTGGAGTCGAACAACCGCACCCGACGCGTGAGCCTTCCGACGAGGTTACCGTCGTCCGTGACGAACCCCGGGTTGTCCATGACGCCCCCCGCGTCGATGCTATCGGCGGCGGACGGTCATTTCATTGCCTGAACGGCTGAACACGCAAGGGTGACGTGACGGTGTCAGCGGCCGAACAAGCCGACCAGCGTGCCGTGCGCCAGCACCCGTCCCTTGACCGCGCCGCGCAGGTCGTCCCCGGTGACGCCCTCGCCCAGACCGAGTGGCCGGTCCACGGCGTACACGCGGAAGAAGTACCGGTGCGGCTCGTCGCCGACGGGCGGCCGCGGCCCGCCCCAGCCGACGTCGCCGTAGTCGTTGCGGCCGACCACCGCGCCCGACGGCACCGACCCCTCCTCGATCGCCGTCACGTCCGCCGGGATGCCCGTGACGACCCAGTGCGTGAACGTCCCGCCCGGCGCGTCCGGGTCCTCGCACAGCACCGCCACCTCCGCCGTGCCCGCCGGCACGTCCGACCACTCCAGCGGAGGCGACGTGTCACCGCCGTCGCGCGAGTACCGGTCGGGGATCATGGTGTGACCGCTGAACGCCGAGCTGCGCGCGTGCAGGCCGCCGTCGTCGGGGACGCCGCCCCCGCCACCCGCCGGACCCGCGGCGCGCTCGCCGAGCGCACCCGGCGGGTAGACGTGCCGGAGTTCGTCGTCGGCGCGCACGTCGGGCGCGCCCTGGTCGTCCTCGGCAAGCACGCCCGTGCGGCGCACGTCGTTGGAGTGGCTCCCCGGATCGGGCATGGTCGGCTCCCTTCCACTCGTCCGACCAGTGGCCTACCCACCTCCGCCGCGCGTACACCCGCCGGACCACCCCGGCGTCCTGTTGGCCCTGTGACCGCCGTCCGCGCCCCGGCACACTGGAGTCGGCGGCGCTTCCCCCGTTGCCCGACACGAGGGGGAACGAGCATGACCAGGTACCGGGCGGCCCTGGCCGCCGCCGCACGCGGCTGGCCCGTCGTGCCGCTGCGCCCGCACGCCAAGACGCCCGCCCTGCGTGGCTGGGACGACGCCGCCACCCTCGACCGCCGCCGCATCCGGCACTGGTGGTCCCGCCGGCCGTACAACGTCGGCATCTCGTGCGGCGCCGCCGGGCTGCTCGTCGTCGACCTCGACGTGCCGCACGGCCGCGAGGCGTTCGCCCGCCGCGCCTGGCAGCACGGCGCCGAAGACCCGCGCGACACGTACACGGTCGCCACGCCCAGCGGGGGAGAGCACCGCTACTTCCGCGCGCCCGACGTGCCGCTGGGCAACACGGTCGGCCGCATCGCGCCGCACGTCGACACCCGGGGCGTCGGCGGGTACGTCGTGGCGGCCGGTTCGCTGCTCGGCCACCACCGCTACCGGGTGGTGCGCGACGGCCCGGTCGCCGACGCCCCCGAGTGGCTGGTCGCCGTCCTCACCCCGCCGCCGCCCGACCACCCGCCGATCCCCGCGCAACGACCCTCGCCGCGCCGCGTCGCCGCCTACCGCGCGGCCGTCGTGGACGGCGAGGTGGAACGGGTCCGCGAAGCCCGCCCCGGCGGACGCGCGCACACCCTGTTCACCGCCGCGTGCCGGCTCGGCGAGCTGGTCGGCGCGGGCTGGCTGGACGAGGCAACCGTGACGTCACTGCTCCTCGCGGCCGCGTCGGCGCACGACGGCGTCGAGGGGTGGACCGCACGGGAAGCGGCGCGCCACGTCGAGAACGGCATCGCGGCAGGCCGTCGGCGGCCCCGCGTGCTGCGGTGAGACGTGCCGCGGTGAGACGTCACTCGGGCACGTCGAGCCCGTCCCGGTCCGCCCACTCCAGCAGCGGCTCCAGCGAGAACACCGCGTCGTCGATGCCCGCGTGCAGGTCGCCCAGCTCGGCGAACCGCGCGGGCACCGTCGCGATCGTGAAGTCACGCGGATCGAGCGCGTCGACCTCGTCCCACCGCACCGGCGTCGACACGGTCGCCTCCGGCACGCCCCGCACCGAGTACGCGGCCGCGATCGTGTGGTCACGCGCATTCTGGTTGTAGTCCACGAACAGGCTCCGGGGATCGCGGTCACGCCGCCACCACGCCGTCGTCACGTCGTCGGGCGCGCGCCGCTCCACCTCGTGCGCGAACGCCAACGCCGCCCGCCGCACGTCGGCGAAACCCCACTCCGGCTTGATCCGCACGTAGATGTGCATGCCGGCGCCACCCGACGTCTTCGGCCAGCCCACCGCGCCCAGCTCGTCCAGCACCTCGCGCGCCACGTGCGCCACCCGCCGCACGCGCGAGAACGGGCAGTCCGGCATCGGGTCCAGGTCGATGCGCCACTCGTCCGGCTTCTCCGTGTCGAACCGCCGCGAGTTCCACGGGTGGAACTCCACCGTCGACATCTGCACCGCCCACACCACGTCCGCCACGTCGGCCACGCACAGCTCGTCGGCGTGCCGGTTGTACCGGGGGAAGTGCACCCGCACCGTCCGCACCCACGGCGGCGCGCCCTGCGGCAGCCGCTTCTGGTGCACCTTCTCGCCCGACACCCCCGACGGGAAGCGGTGCATCATGCACGGCCGGTCCCGCAGCGCCCGGACGATCCCGTCGCCGACCGACAGGTAGTACCGGGCCAGGTCGAGCTTGGTCTCACCGCGTGCCGGGAAGTACACGCGATCGGGGTTGGAGATCCGCACGACGCGGTCCCCGACCTCCAGCTCCACGGAAGGCGACTTTCCGGCCATGCGGGCAACCTAACCCGGATCGCGCCGATCAGCGCGCCGCCGACCGCGGACCCGCGCCCGGACGGCACCGCGCCGCCCGAGGCCCTGGCGGCTCCGGCCTGGCCCCCGCCCCAACCCGGCTCGCTCAATCGCCCCACCCACCCGGCTCGGCCACCACGGCCCGGGCTCAGCGACCACGGACGGGCTCAGGCCTCCCGGCCCGGCTCGACCGCACGTCGTGCCGTCACCGCCGCGCGCACCACCTCGTCCACCCCGACACCGGCGCGGGCCACCACCTCACCCGACCGGTCCCACACCGCCGAACGGCCCGCCGCCTCCCCGTACCCCTCGCCCGTCGAGCCGGCGAAGCTCGCCACCGCCACCCACACCCCGTGCTCCACCGCGATCCGCCGGGCCCGCTCGTGCTGGAGCGCCGACTGCCACGCGTGGTCCAGCATGCCCGCCACGTAGACGTCCGCGCCCGCCGCCACGGTCGCCGCCGCGTGCCCCGGCCCCCGGACGTCCTTGCACACGGCCAAACCCAGCCGCACCCCGTCCACCTCGACCACCGCGGGCGCGTCGCCGGCCCGGAAGCACTCCGCCTCCGCGTCACCGAGCCACATCTTCCGGTACACCGGCCGCACCCCCGCGCCGGACACCTCCAGCACCCCGATGTGCGGCCCCTCCACCGGGGCGCCGGCCAACGCCACCGACCCCGTCTCCGCGCACGCCTCCACCAACGGCCCCAACCCGTCGAACGGCACCGGCGGCGCGTCGAGGTGGTACCCGGTCAACGACATCTCCGGGAACACCACCACCCGCGCCCCGGCCGCGCGCACCGCCTCCGCGTGCGCCACCACGTTGGCGGCGACGTCGTGAGGGGTGCAGCGCGGCTGGGCTACGGCGATCGTGATCACCCCACGACCCTAACGCGGCACCTTCGACCACTCCACGTCCGACGCGAGGTAGAAGCCGGTGTACGCGGGCTGGTTGTACGCCGTCTGCTGCCGCGCCACGTCCGCCCGGTACTGCGGGTCGTGCATCAGCGTGTACATCTTGTGCCCGGTGACCTCCGTGCTCACGTAGATCCGCAAGGCCGAGCTGTCCGCCTTGCGCACCACCAGCTCCTCGCGCCAGTCGCCCAGCACGTCGGCCACCAGCGACGGGTTGCCCTTGGTGCCGTTGTTCGTGCGCGTGCCCCCGGCCGTCAGCACCGTCCCGCGCCGCCAGTCCTTGATCGACGGCGTCACGTCGCCCGCCCCGTCCACGACCTGCGTGGTCAGGTCGGCCGCCCAGCGGATGCTCGCGTTCGTGCCGGGGATCGCCGCCGACAGGGGACGCCCGTCCGCCGACCACAGACCCACCGCGCCCGAACCGCCCGGCACCGACGCCCACGTCTCCAGACCGGGCTCGGCCGGCAGCACGTCACCGATCATGCCGCGCCCGGTGTCCCGCCCGGTGTACCCGCCGTAGACCACCTCGCCGGTGGCCGCGTCCCGCAACGTGTAGCCGTAAGGCGCCGACGTCCCGCCCTCGTGCACCATGTGGATCTCCAGACCCGGCCGGGCCGGGTCGATGTCGGTCACGTGCAACGCGTCACCGTGCCCGAGCCGCGCCACCGTGCCGGGGCTCGCGCTGCCCGGCGGCAGCACGCCCGCCGAGCTGTAGAGCAGCGTCCCGTCGTGGTCGACGGTCGACGCGCCGTACACGATCTCCTGCTTGCCGTCGCCGTCCACGTCCGCCGCGCTCAACGAGTGCGCGCCCTGCGTGGCCAGCGAGCCGTGCGTCGGCGACGTGCCGTCCCGGCCGTGCACGGGGAAGTTGAACGGGTTGCTCATCGGCACCCAGCCGCTGTCCACGAACCAGTCCTGCTTGAGCTTGCGGCCCGTCCACCGGTACGCCACCAGCGTGGTGCGCGTGTAGTAGCCGCGGGCGAACACCGCCGACGGGTTCTTGCCGTCCAGGTACGCCACGCCGGCCAGGAAGCGGTCCACCCGGTTGCCCGGCTCGATCCGCCCCAGCGCGTAGTCGCCCCACATGAGGCCGTCGTCGTGCCGACCCGGCTCGTACCGCACGGTCTCCAGCTCGCGACCCGACCCGCCGTCGAACACGGTCAGGTACTCCGGGCCGTCCACGATGAACCCGGCGAACGCCCGGAGGTTGTTGCGGGCGCTGCGACTCGGCGCGTACACGTCGACGAAGTGGTCCGCCAACGCCCTCGCGTCCACATCGGACAGCGGGTAGGCGTACCGGGGCGCGATGCCGAACGCCTGCTCCAACGTCGCGGGCCAGCGGCCGGCCACCACCTCGGGGTGCTCGTGCCAACCGCGGAACATCTCCACCACGTGCTGGTAGTAGCCCGCCGCGCTGAGCCGGTAGTCGTCGCTGTGCGCGTACCCGGCCCGCGCGTCCTCCTCCGGCATGGTCACGTACCGCTCGGACACCGCGTTGCCGTGCCGGTCGAACGACGTCACCCTGGTGCCGGGCGCGGTCTTCATCATCATCTCCGAGCGGCCGTCGCCGTCGAAGTCGTAGACGAGGAACTGGGTGTAGTGCGCGCCCGAGCGGATGTTCACGCCCAGGTCGACGCGGTGCAGCAGGGTGCCGTCGAACCGGTACGTGTCGACGTACGTCGGCCCGGTGTAGCCGACCTGCGACACGTCCTTCGAGTTGGACGGGTCCCACTTCACGACGTACTCGTACCGGCCGTCACCGTCCACGTCGCCGACGCTCACGTCGTTCGCCGAGTACGTGTACGCCTCGCCGGTCGGCGTGACGCCGTCCGCGGGCTTGCGCAGCGGCAGGTCGTACGACCCGCCCGCCCACGGCGACACGGCGTCGCTCAGCTCGCCCTCCCGGCCGCGCACGACCGGCGCCACCCGGTACTCCCGGCCGCCGGCGGGGTCGAGGTAGTTCGTGCTGTCGGTGACCGTGGCGATCTTCTCGCCGTCGCGGTAGACGGCGAACGCCGGGCCGGCCAGCCCGGTGCCGGTGTGGCCGGTGGCCTCGTGGCGCAGGAGCCGCCAGCTCAGGAACACCCCGCCGTCGGTCCGGGCGGCCACCAGGCCGCGGTCGAGGAGTTCCAGCCGCGGACCGCCGGGTGTCGTGCCGGTGGCCGGCGACGCCGAGGCGGGCGACAGGGACAGGACGAGCGTGAGCGCCGCCAGGACGGCGGACAGGGGTCGGACGCGGGTCATCGGCGGCCTCCAGGGTGCGCGACGGTGCGCGGGGCGTGATGACGCCACACAATGAACCGTTTCAACGCGGATGGCAAGACCCGGTGACGGCCGGGTTGCGCGGAGGAAACACGGGACTTGACGTCCGTGATGGGGCTCACCTACGTTGCTTGAACCGATTCAATCGAGAGGTGAGGGTGATGGGACGACTGTCTCGCCGCGGTGCGGCAGGCCTGCTGGTCGGGCTGTTGTCGCTGACCGCCGCGCTGTCCGGCTGCGGCAGCGATTCGGCCGACGGCCCGGTCACGCTGCGGTTCGTGTGGTGGGGCAACGAGGACCGCGCCAAGGTCACCAAGGCGGCGGTCGACGAGTTCCAGAAGCGCAACCCCGACATCAAGGTCGAGACGGAGTACAGCGGCTACGACGCGTACTTCCAGAAGCTGTCCACGCAGGTCGCGGGCGGCGCCGGCCCGGACCTGCTGCAGCTGGACCGGGCCACCATCGGCGAGTACGCGGGCCGCAAGGTGCTGGCGGACCTCGGCGAGCACGTCGGCAAGGGCCTGAAACTCGACAAGATCCCGGCGAACCTGCTGGAGGGCGGCAAGGTCGACGGCAGGCAGTACGCCGTCGCGGGCGGCGCCACCACCCAGATGCTGATCTTCGACCCGACGCACTTCGAGGCCGCGGGCGTGAAGGTGCCCACCGCGCCGGGCGAGAAGTGGACGTGGGCGGAGTTCACCGCGGCGATGGGCAAGGTCGGCGCGGCCGGCGCGGTGTCCGGCACGACCGACTTCGGCTGGGCCATCGACTGGTTCGAGGTGTGGCTCGACCAGCACGGCAAGTCGCTGTACACCCCGGACGGCAAGCTCGGCTTCACCGCCGACGAGCTCGCCGAGTACTGGGAGATGATCGGCGCGATGCGCCCCGGCAAGGGCGTCTCGCCCGCCGAGGTCACCACGAAGATGGACGGCTCGGTGCAGAACTCGGGCATCGTCACCAAGCAGGCGGCCTCGGAGATCGGCTACGACTCCGCCGTCACCGGCTACTTCGGCGCGTTCGGCCCGAACCTGAAGGTCGCGCCGCTGCCCAGCGACGTGGCCAGGAGCGGCATGGCCGCGATGCCGCCGGTGTCGTTCGCCGTGTCGCAGCGGTCCAAGCACAAGGACGCGGCGGTCAAGCTCCTCGACTTCCTCCTCAACGACCCCGAGGCGGGCAAGCTGCTCGGCGCGTCGCGCGGCGTGCCGCCGAACGAGGAGGTCCGCGCGCAGGTGTGCGCGACCGCCGAGGGCGGCAGCAAGGCCGTGTGCGACTACGAGGCGGCGCAGCAGGACAAGATCGGCCCCGCGTTCGGCGCCTGGCCCACCGGCTCGTCCGCGATCAAGCGCGACTTCCAGCGCACCTACGACGACGTCATCTTCAACCGGGTCAGCGTCGCCGACGCGGCCAAGCGCGTCGTCCAGGACGCCGAGCAGTCGTTGGGGTCCTGACGATGACCCGGTCCGTGATCGCCGGCACGCCCGGCGTCGCCGAAACCCCGGGCGTCAGCCCGCCTGGGGCCGCCGGCCCTCCCGCGAAGGCTCCCGCCGATGGTGGGCGCCGCCGGCGGGGCCAGGGCGTGGCGTACCTGTTCCTGTCGCCGTGGATCGTCGGCGCGGTGCTGCTGACCATCGGCCCGATGGCGGCGTCGCTGTACCTGTCGTTCACCGACTACGACCTGTTCTCGGCGCCCACGTGGGTCGGCGTCGACAACTACGTGACCATGTTCGCCGGCGACGAGCGGTTCTGGCACGCCGCCTGGGTCACCACCAAGTACGTGCTGATCTCCGTGCCGCTGAAGCTCGGCCTGGCGCTCGCCGTCGCGATGCTGCTCAACCGGCCGCGCCGGGGCGTCGGCCTGTACCGGTCGGCGTTCTACGCGCCGTCGCTGCTGGGCGCGAGCGTCAGCGTCGCGCTGGCGTGGCGGGCGCTGTTCTCCACCGACGGCACGGTGGACCGGCTGCTCGGCGGCGTCGGCATCGACACCGGCGGCTGGGTCGACCAGCCCCAGTACGCGCTGCTCACGCTCGTGGCGCTGGCCGCGTGGCAGTTCGGCGCGCCCATGGTGATCTTCCTGGCCGGCCTGAAGCAGGTGCCGCGCGAGCTGTACGAGGCGGCGGCGATCGACGGCGCGGGACCGGCGCGCCGGTTCCTCAGCGTCACGCTGCCCATGCTGTCGCCGGTGATCCTGTTCAACCTGGTGCTGGAGACCATCCACGCGTTCCAGGCGTTCACCGGCGCGTTCGTGGTGAGCAGCGGGCGCGGCGGGCCGAGCGACTCGACCCTGCTCTACCCGCTGTACCTGTACCAGCGGGGGTTCACCGACTTCCGGATGGGTTACGCCTCGGCGATGGCCTGGGTGCTGCTCGCCGTGGTCGCGATCCTGACCGCGCTGGTGTTCCGCAGCGCCCGGCGCTGGGTGTTCTACGCAGGGGAGGACCGTTGAGCGCGGTGACGTCGCCCGGGACCGCGGTGCGGCCCCGGAAGGTGCTGTGGCACGTCCTGGTCGCCGGGGTGCTGCTGGTGCTGCTGTACCCGGTGATCTGGCTGGTCTCCACGTCGTTCAAGCCCGCGACGGAGGTGATCTCCACCCTCGCGCTGCTGCCGCGGGAGCCCACCGGCGGCAACTACGCCGAGGTGTTCGACGGCGTCGGCGGGTACGGTGTGCTGCACTACTTCGGGAACTCGCTGCTGATCTCGGTGGGCGCGGTGGTCGGGAACGTGGTGTCGTGCTCGCTGGCCGCCTACGCGTTCGGCCGGCTGCACTTCCGGGGCCGCGGCCCGCTGTTCGGGTTCATGATGCTGACGATCATGCTGCCCCACCACGTGGTGCTCATCCCGCAGTACGTGATCTTCCAGCAGATGGGCATGGTGAACACGTTCTGGCCTCTGGTGCTGCCGAAGTTCCTGGCCACCGACGCGTTCTTCATCTTCCTGATGGTGCAGTTCATCCGGTCGCTGCCGCGCGAGCTGGACGAGGCCGCGACGCTGGACGGCTGCGGACCGGTCGGCGTGTTCCGGCACGTCATCCTGCCGCTGCTGCGGCCCGCGCTGCTCACCACCGCGATCTTCACGTTCATCTGGACGTGGAACGACTTCTTCAGCCAGCTGATCTACCTCAACGACCCGGAGAAGTTCACCCTGCCGCTGGCGCTGCAGCTGTTCATCGACCAGGCCACCCAGTCCGCCTTCGGGCCGATGTTCGCCATGTCGGTGCTCGCGCTGCTGCCCATCGGCCTGTTCTTCCTCGCGTTCCAGCGGTTCCTGGTCGACGGTGTGGCCACGTCCGGGCTGAAGGGATGAGGTGCGGCAGGTGATGAGCACGTGGACGCGGCCCTTGGCCCTGTTGGCCGAGGTGCTGCTGATCGGGGTGCTGGTGAGCGTCGCGGCGCTGCCGGTGCTGACCGCCGTGCCCGCCTTCGCGGCCGGCGCGGTGCTGCTGCGGGAACTGGTGGACGACGGCCGCACGCCGACCGTCCGCCGGTTCGCCGCCCTGCTGGGACAGGTGGTGCGAGACCCCGTCGCTGTCGGCGCGCCCCTGGCCGTCCTCGCGGTCGCCGGGCTGGACCTGCTGGCGCTGCTCGGCGGGCTGCCGGGTGCGACCGTCCTCGGCCCGGTGATCGGGACGGCGCTGGCCGCCGTCGCGCTGGTGCTGCTGCGCACGGCCGCCCGGTGGCGTCCGGGCGACCGGTGGGCCGCGCTGCTCGCCGAGCCGTCCCGCGACTGGGCCGGGTACGCCTACCTGGTCGTCGCGCTGGCCGTGGCCGTGCTGGTGCTCGGCCAGGCGCCCGCGTTCGTGGTCGTCGTGCCCGGCCTGCTGGTGTTCGCCGCGGTCGCGGTGGAGCGCCGGTGACGCCCCGGGTGGTGCTCGCCGGCGCCGCCGGGTACGGGCGCCTGTACCTGCGGGAGATCGCCGCGCTGGAAGCCGAGGGGCTGGTGCGGCTGGCCGGCGTGTGCGAGGTCAACCCGCTCGACGCCGAGGCGCGGCGGCTCGTCGGTGACCGTCCCGTGGACGCGGACCTGACGCGCCTGATGGGTGACCTCGGCCTCGGCGAGGGCGACATCGGCATCGTCTCCACGCCCCTGCACACGCACGTGCCGCTGGCCCACCACGTCCTCGACGCCGGCGCGCACCTCGTGCTGGAGAAACCGCCCACGCCCACGCTGGCCGACTGGCACGACCTCGTCGACCGGTCCGCCGGCCGGCTCGTGCAGATCGGGTTCCAGAGCCTCGGCTCCCACGCCGTGCACCGGCTCGCCGATCTCATGCGAACCGGCGCGCTCGGCGAGATCCGCGGCATCGGCGTGCGCGGCACGTGGTCGCGCGACGACGCCTACTACACCCGCGCGCCGTGGGCCGGCCGCCGCACGCTCGACGGCGCCCCGGTCGTCGACGGCGCCCTCACCAACCCGTTCGCGCACGGCATCGCGACCGCGTTGGCGCTCGACGGCAGCACCGGCGTGGACGACGTCGAGGACATCGAGCTGGAGCTGCTGCGCTCCCGCGACATCGAGGCCGACGACACGTCCTGCCTGCGGCTGCGCACCCGCAACGGCACCGTCGTCGTGGTCGCGGTGACGCTGTGCGCCGAGGTCGTGCGGGAACCCGTGCTCGTCGTGCACGGCAGCCGCGCCCGCGCCGAGCTGCACTACACCCGGCACCGGCTGGTCCTCGACGGCATCGACGAGCGGTACCGGCACGACACCCCGCTGCGGAACCTGCTCGACCACCTCCGCGACCCGGCCGTGCCGCTGCACGCGCCGCTGGCCGGCGCCGGGGCGTTCATGCGGGTGCTGGAGGCCGTGCGCACCGCGCCCGACCCCGTGCCGATCGACCCGGCGTGGCTGCGCCGCAACGGCAACCGGGTCGACGTGGACGGCGTCGACCACGTGGTCACCAAGGCGTCCGAGCACCTGCGCACGTTCGCCGAGCTGGACGTGCCGTGGTCGCCCCTGGCCGGCGTGGCCCGGTACGGCTGGGACACCGCGCGGCTGCCGCTGGTCGTGCCGCGGCCCGCGCTGCACCCGGTCCGCACGCTCGGCGGCGTCGTGGTGACCGGCGAGCACCCCGAGGACCACCCGTGGCACCGCGGCATCGGCCTCGCCCTGCCCGACGTCAACGGGGTCAACCTGTGGGGCGGCCGGAACTACGTGCCAGGGGAGGGGTACGTGCCGGGGGAGCTGGGCCGGGTCCGCGAGTCCGGACCGGACGAGCTGGCGTGGTGCGACTCGGCCGGCGCGGTGCTGCTGCGGGAACGCCGGCGCGTCCGCCGCCGGGTCGTGACCGACGGCTGGGAGCTGGAGTGGACCAGCGTGCTGACCGCCGAGCGGGACGTCGTGCTGCACAGCCCCGGCAGCAAGGGCCGGGCCGGCGCGGGCTACGGCGGCTGGTTCTGGCGGCTGCCCGACCTCGACCCCGCCTACGTGCGGGTGTTCAGCCCCAACGGGGTGGGGGAGGAGGAGGTCAACGGGCGGACCGCGCCGTGGCTCGCGGTGGTCGTGGGAGACCCGGAGAGAGCGCCGGGCAAGGGCACGTGGACCGCCGTGGTGTCCGGGCCCACCGACCCGTGGTTCGTGCGCGTGGGGCAGTACCAGGGCATCGGCTCGGCCCTCGCGTGGGACGCGCCCGTCGTGCTGGAGCCCGGCGGCGAGCGGGAGGTCACCGTCCGGGTGGCCTTCTACGACGGCGTGCGGCCACCGTGAGCCGGTCGACTCGTCCAGACCATTGACAACCCTTGTGGCGCAACAATAGCGTCCTTGTGAAACGTTTCATTCCGGAGGTTGGCGTGCGACGTGTCTGCTTCCTGCTGCGGGTCCGCCCGGAGCGGCTGGAGGAGTACCGGGAGCGGCACCGCGAGGTGTGGCCGGAGATGCGGGAGGCGTTGCGCGAGACCGGGTGGGGCAACTACAGCCTCTTCCTGGCCGACGACGGGCTGCTCGTCGGCTACCTGGAGACCCCGGACTGGGACGCCGCCCAGCGCGGTATGCGCGACCGCGAGGTGAACGACCGGTGGCAGGCCGAGATGGCCGAGTTCTTCACCGCGCTGGACGGCAGGCAGCCCGACGAGGCCATGAGGCCGCTGACCGAGGTCTTCCACCTCGACTGAGCAGTGAAGGAGTCCGAAGTGGACGACAGTACGGCATCACCCGGCACGAGCGAGCCGAGAGGAGCCCTGGCAGGTCAGCGGATCGAGCTGCCGTCGTGGGCGTTCGGCAACTCCGGCACCAGGTTCAAGGTGTTCGCCCAGCGCGGTGTGCCGCGCACGCCGCACGAGAAGGTCGCCGACGCGGCCACCGTGCACCGGTTCACCGGCGTGGCGCCCTCGGTGGCCCTGCACATCCCGTGGGACCGGGTGTCGGACTACGCCGAGCTGGCCAAGTTCGCCGCCGACCTCGGCGTGTCGATCGGCACCATCAACGCCAACGTCTTCCAGGACGACGCGTACGTCCTCGGCAGCGTGTGCTCGCCCGACCCGGCGGTGCGCCGCAAGGCCGTCGACCACCTGCTCCAGTGCGTCGACATCATGGACGCCACCGGGTCGCGCGACCTGAAGCTGTGGTTCGCCGACGGCACCAACTACCCGGGCCAGGACGACATCCGGGCCCGCCAGGACCGGCTCGCCGAGGCGCTGGACGAGACCTACCGGCGGCTCGGCGACCACCAGCGCATCCTGCTGGAGTACAAGCTGTTCGAGCCCGCGTTCTACACCACCGACGTGCCCGACTGGGGCACCGCGTACGCCCACTGCCTCACCCTGGGCGACCGGGCGCAGGTCGTCGTCGACACCGGGCACCACGCGCCGGGCACCAACATCGAGTTCATCGTCGCCGTGCTGCTGCGCGCGGACAAGCTCGGCGGGTTCGACTTCAACTCCCGCTTCTACGCCGACGACGACCTCATGGTCGGCGCGGCCGACCCGTTCCAGCTGTTCCGGATCATGTTCGAGGTCGTGCGCGGCGGCGCGCTCGCCCCCGAGTCCGGGGTGGCCTTCATGCTCGACCAGTGCCACAACATCGAGCCGAAGATCCCCGCCCAGATCCGGTCGGTGATGAACGTGCAGGAGGCCACGGCCAAGGCGCTGCTGGTCGACCGGGACGCGCTCGCGGCGGCGCAGCGGGCCGGTGACGTGCTCGGCGCGAACGCCGTGCTGATGGACGCGTACAACACCGACGTGCGGCCGCTCGTGGCGTCCGTGCGGGAGGACATGGGACTCGACCCCGACCCGATCGCGGCCTACGCCCGGTCCGGTTACGGCGAGCGGATCGTGGCGGAGCGGGTCGGCGGCGAGCAGGCGGGATGGGGCGCGTGAACGAGCGGGTGCGGGAACTGCTGGCGCGGTCGCACGAACTGGGCGCGGACCCGGCGACCACGAACTACGCGGGCGGCAACACGTCGGCCAAGGGCACGGAGACCGACCCGGTCACCGGCGCGCCCGTCGACCTGCTGTGGGTCAAGGGCTCCGGCGGCGACCTCGGCACGCTGACCGAGCGCGGCCTGGCCGTGCTGCGGCTGGACCGGCTGCGCGCCCTCGTCGACGTGTACCCCGGCGTGGACCGCGAGGACGAGATGGTCGCCGCGTTCGACTACTGCCTGCACGGCAAGGGCGGCGCGGCGCCGTCCATCGACACCGCCATGCACGGCCTGGTCGACGCCGCGCACGTCGACCACCTGCACCCCGACGCGGGCATCGCGCTCGCGGCGGCGGCCGATGGCGAGGCGCTGACCAAGGAGGTGTTCGGCGACCGGGTGCTGTGGGTGCCGTGGCGTCGCCCCGGCTTCCAGCTCGGCCTCGACATCGCCGCGATCGCGCGCGAGAACCCCCAGGCCATCGGCGTGGTCCTCGGCGGTCACGGCATCACCGCGTGGGGCGCGACCTCCGCCCAGTGCCAGGAGCGGTCCCAGGAGATCATCCGGCGCGCCACCGAGTTCCTCGCCGCGCGCGGCAGGCCCGACCCGTTCGGCGCGAAGCTGCACGACCCGCTGCCCCCGGCCGAGCGGCGCGCCCGCGCGGCCGCCCTCGCGCCGCTCCTGCGCGGCCTCGCCTCCACCGACCGGCCCCAGGTCGGCCACTTCACCGACACCGACGTCGTGCTGGACTTCCTCGCCCACGCCGAGCACCCGCGGCTCGCCGCGCTCGGCACGTCCTGCCCGGACCACTTCCTGCGCACCAAGGTCCGGCCGCTCGTCCTCGACCTGCCGCCGACCGCGCCGCTGGACGACGTGACGGCACGGCTGCGCGAACTGCACGAGTCCTACCGGGACGAGTACCGCGCCTACTACGAGCGGCACGCCACACCGGACTCGCCGCCGATGCGCGGCGCGGACCCGGCGATCGTCCTGGTGCCCGGCGTCGGCATGTTCTCCTACGGCAAGGACAAGCAGACCGCCCGCGTCGCCGGCGAGTTCTACGTCAACGCGATCAACGTCATGCGCGGCGCCGAGTCCGTGTCCCGGTACGCGCCCATCGACGAGGCCGAGAAGTTCCGCATCGAGTACTGGGCGCTGGAAGAGGCGAAGCTCCAGCGGATGCCCGCCCCCAAGCCGCTCGCCACGCGCGTCGCGCTGGTCACCGGCGCCGGGTCGGGGATCGGCCGGGCCATCGCGCTCCGGCTGGCCGCCGAGGGCGCCTGTGTCGCCGTGGCCGACGTCAACGCGGACGCGGCGCGCGCCGTGGCGGACGAGCTCGGCGCGGACACGGCGGTGGCCGTGGTCGTGGACGTGACCGACGAGGACGCCGTCACGGCGGCGGTCGGCGAGGCGTGCCTCGCGTTCGGCGGCGTCGACCTGGTCGTCAACAACGCCGGCCTGTCGATCTCGAAGCCGCTGCTGGAGACGTCCACCCGCGACTGGGACCTCCAGCACGACGTGATGGCCCGCGGGTCGTTCCTCGTCGCGAAGGCCGCGGCCAAGGTCATGGTCGAGCAGGGGATGGGCGGCGACCTCGTCTACATCGCCTCCAAGAACGCCGTCTTCGCCGGACCGAACAACGTCGCCTACGGCGCGGCGAAGGCCGACCAGGCGCACCAGGTCCGGCTGCTGGCCGCGGAACTCGGCGAGCACGGCATCCGCGTCAACGGCGTCAACCCCGACGGCGTGGTCCGCGGGTCCGGCATCTTCGCGGGCGGCTGGGGCGCGCGACGCGCCGCCGTGTACGGCGTGCCGGAGGACGAGCTGGGCGCGTTCTACGCTCAGCGCACGCTGCTCAAGCGAGAGGTCCTGCCCGAGCACGTGGCCAACGCGGTGTTCGCGTTGACGGCGGGCGAGCTGTCCCACACCACCGGGGCCCACATCCCCGTGGACGCGGGCGTCGCGGCCGCGTTCCTCCGGTGACGGGCACGGGCCGGCGGTGATCCACACCGGCACCGGGGGTGAAACGATTTAACGCAGGACTGGACGGGTAGGATCACGACAGGTCGATCCGGCGCCGGCAGCGGTGCCGGTCGATAGGCTCGACCTTTCGACACCTCAAAGTCCTTCAGTCCGCCGAGGAGGCGCGGTGGGGTCACCGGTGAGCATCCGCGACGTGGCGACGCGCGCGAAGGTGTCCGTCGGCACGGTCTCCAACGTCCTGAACCGGCCCGAGGTCGTCGCACCGGCGACCCGGGACCGGGTCATGGGCGCGATCGAGGAGCTCGGGTTCGTCCGCAACGACGCCGCCCGCCAACTGCGCTCCGGCACACCGCGCGCCATCGGCCTCGTCGTGCTCGACGTCGGCAACCCGTTCTTCACCGACGTCGCGCGCGGCGTGGAGGACACCGCCAGCGAGGCCGGGCACGCCGTCATCCTGTGCAACAGCGACGAGTCGGCGCAGCGCGAGGCCCGGCACGTCGAGCTGCTGGCCGAGCAGCGCGTGCACGGCGTGCTGATCACGCCGGTCGACACGGACCTGGCCGCCGTCCACCGGCTGCGCGAGCGCGGCATGTCCGTCGTGCTGCTCGACCACCCCACGACCGACCCCGACCTGTGCGCCGTGGCCGTGGACGACCGCGCGGGCGGCGAACTGGCCGTCACCCACCTGCTCGCCGAGGGCTACGAGCGGATCGTGATGGTCAACGGGCCGTCGCGCATCCACCAGGCGCGCCAGCGGCACGAGGGCGCCGTGGACGCGGTCCGCAAGGCGGGCCGCGACGCGGGCGTGCTGGAGGAGCTGAAGGTGCCGGCGCTGAACGTGGCGTCCGGGCAGCGCGCGGCCGAGCAGCTGCTGGCCCGGTCCACCCGGCCGGACGCGGTGTTCTGCGCCAACGACCTCCTGGCGCTCGGCGTGCTCCAGGTGCTGGTGCGGGCCGGCGTGCGGGTGCCGGAGGAGATCGCGATCGTCGGCTACGACGACATCGACTTCGCCGCGGCGGCCGCCGTGCCGCTGACGTCGGTGCGCCAGCCGCGCCAGCTGATCGGCCGGACGGCCGCGGAGCTGGTGATCGAGGAGACCATGGCGCCCGCGGAGCACGAGCACCGGCACGTGCTGTTCGCGCCGGAGCTGGTGGTGCGCGAGTCGAGCAGGCGGGTGCAGCGGGCGCGTCGCCGGTCGCGCTGAGGGCGTGGCCCTGGACCGGGTCAGGCAGGCGTTGGACTTCCAGGGCTGCCATGTCGAGAGCGGCACGGCTTGTAGCCGGACCGCCACTTGCGCGGTGGTCGCGTCGGCCGTTCAGGTGATGAAAGCCGGCGGCCCGCTGCGCTCCGCAGCGGACCACCGGCTTGGGCGGGGTGTGAAACCACCCGGAAGTGGGTACCTGTTCGCCGATTGAGGGGAGTTCACACCATGGCGAAGCACCGACTGGGCCAGTCCGAAGGCCGGCAGTGGGGTGGTCCCGACCTGGTCACGGGCGCCGAGGACGCGTTGGGCCGGTCCGACGCCGAGCACCCCGAGCCCGCCACCGAGCGCGCCGAGGACGACTGAACCGGTGATCACGCCGGCACCGGTTCACGCCGCACCGCTCCGGGCAGGTCCGGCGCGGCGCGCCCGCGCGCGGACCGGGTGAGGCGGGCCGCCCCGAGCGCGGCGAGCACGCCCAGCGCGGCGAGCGCGAACGGCCGGAGGGTGACCGCCCACGGCCAGTCCGGCCCGACGAGGTCCAGGTGGCCGGTCGGGTACTCCAGCACCTTCGCGGTCCACGTCGCCGTGGCCACGTCGGTGGTGCGGGCCAGGTCGCGCAGCACGCCGTCGAACGGGAACCCGGGCCGTTCGTGCAGGTAGACCGGGGTGAGGTCGGCGTACGCGTCGGCCGCGCGCAGGTCCGCGGCCCGCGCTCCCGGCACGACCAGCCGGTCGAGGCCCGCGGTCGCGGGGTCGGCCCTGGGCACGAACGTCAGCCCGTGCCGCGACCGCACCGCCGGTCCGCCCACGGCGACCGTGCGGACGGCCAACGACTGGCCGTAGGTGTCGAAGGCCGAGGCCAGTTCGATCTCCCCGACCCCTTCGGTCAGCAAGACCCCCGTGGTGTCGCGGTCCCAGCCGAACGCGCTGTTCACCGGCGTGACGGCGTCCGCGGGGGAGAGGCCGGCCTCCGGCATCGAGGCGGGCGTCCCGGGCCGGTAGTGCGGCCAGCCGGTGACGTCCGCCGCCCGTGCCGCCGCGTCCCGTCCGACGAGCCGTTCTACGACGCGCAGCGTGCCGTCGACGCCGGACAGGATGCCGCCGGTGGTGATGACGTCGCCGTCGTCCACGTACCGGGTGCCGCGCGCCCACCGGACGGCCGGGTAGCGGTCCTCGTAGCCACCGAGCCGCAGCCAGTGCGACGTGGCGTCACGCCCGTCGAGCAGCCCGGCCGACGCGAGCACCCCCGCGCCGCTGCACACCCCCAGCAGCAGCGACCCGCCGTCCGCCTGCCGCCGCAGCCAGTCGGTGACCGGCTTCGACGTCGGCTCGCCGTGATCGGGCAGCGCGGGCACGATCACGGCGTCCGGCGCCGCGCCGCCCAGCAGCCGGTCGAGGTCGGCGAACGTCAGGTCCGGCACCAGGTCGAGCCCGCCCGTGAGCGGCACCGGCCGGCCACTCGGCGCGACCGCGTACACGTTGAACGCGCCGGTCGCGGCCAGCACCTCGTACGGCGCGAGGGCGTCGGACACGACCGCGCCGCGATCACCCACCACGACCACGGCGGTCGGTCTGCCGGCGACGTGCGCCACGGGCCGCGGTGACGGGGCCGCGCCGTCGGTGCGCGGCGGGTTCAGGTCGAGCGCGGCGGCGACGGTCGGCGCGCCGAACGCGACGGGCAGGGCGAGGGCGGCGAGCACGAAGACGAGAGCGGTCCCGGTGATCCGGGTGGCGGCGCGCACGGCGGTCAGCAGCCGTACTCGTGGCGGCGGCGCAGCATCGCGCCGAGCATGGCCGGGACCATCAGCACGTGACCGGCGGTCATCAGCGCCATCTCGGACAGCAGCCCCGTCCAGTGGAACGGCAGCAGGACCAGGAACGGCACGTACATCGCCGCGGACATCTCGGCGATGCCCGCCCAGCCATGCCGGCGGACCCGCATCCACACCGCCATGCCCAGCGACATGGTGGTGGCCATCACCAGGACGTGCGCGGTCGTCACGTCGGCCAGGCCTGGCCACGCGAACGACCAGACCGGCTCCAGCAGGACCATGCCGGCCACCATGGCGACGACCATCTCCACGGCGTGCCGGGTGAAGCGCCACGCCGAACGGCCCCGCGGCGCGTCGGCGGCGTCGTGGCGGTGGGGAGTGCTGGTGGTCGTCTGGTCGGATGTCATGACGGCTCCTCCGGGTCGTTCTTCGCGGTGCACCAGAGATGGTCGGCCGTCGGGGGAGCGGGGTCAGGTGCCGAAGGTCATGCGTCAGGTCATGTTCCGGGCATGACCCGACCCACGACGTCCGGGACGGGTCAGCAGAGGCCGAGTTCGCGGGCCCGCAGCGCCGCCTGCGTGCGGTCGCGCACCTGCAGCTTGGCCAGCACGCTCGTCACCAGGTTCTTCACCGTGCCCTCGGCGAGGAACAGGCGGGCGGCGATCTCGCGGTTGCTGTGGCCCGCGGCGAGCAGCCGGACCACGTCCAGTTCGCGTTCCGACAGCGGCGACGACGGCGGCGGGGCATCGTCGTGCGGGAGGCGGGCCACCCGTGCCACGAGCTTCGCCGCGACGGACGGCTGCAACACCGACTCGCCGCGCCGCGCCGCGACCAGCGCCTCCACCAGCCGCGCCGACGACACGTCCTTGAGCAGGTAGCCGACCGCGCCGGCCCGCAGCGCCGCGAACACGCCCGCGTCGTCGTCGAACGTCGTCAGCGCAAGCACCCGCACCTCCGGGTGCGCCACCCGCAGCCGGTCGGTGGCCGCGATGCCGTCCATGACCGGCATCCGCAGGTCCATCAGCACCACGTCGGGCCGCAGCTCGGCGCACCGCCGCACGGCCTCAGCGCCGTCACCGGCCTCGCCGACGACCTCGATCTCCGGCTGCACCTCCATCAGCGTCGCCAGCGCCTCCCGGAACAGCGCCTGGTCGTCCACGATCAGGACCCGGACGGCGGAGTCGGTCACCCCGGCACCTCCACGGTCAGCGTCACACCCCGCCCGGCGGCGGAGTCGACCCGCACCCGCCCGCCGAGGCCGTTCACCCGTTCCCGCAACCCCACCAACCCGAACCCGCCACGTCCGACCACCGCGCCGTCCCTGCTCGCCGTGTCGTCCCCGCCCGCCGCACCGCTCCCGTCCGCGCCGTCCCCGGCCGTGAGCAGCGCGTGGTCCTCGGGCAGGCCGTGACCGTCGTCGCGGACCTCCAGCCGGACCACGTCGGCGTCGGAGTAGTCGAGCACCACGGCCGCGGCCGACGCGTCGGCGTGCTTGCGGATGTTCGTCAAACCCTCCTGGGCGGCCCGGAACAGCGACTCCTCGACGTCGACCGGCACCTCCCGGGCGTCGCCGAGGACGTCCAGCGCGGTCGGCACACCGGCCTCCGACGCCTCGCCCGCCAACGCCCGCACCGCGTTGACCAGCGGCGCGGTGCGCGGCTCCCGCAGCGCGGCGACCGAGCGGCGCACCTCCGCCAACGCCTGCTTCGACTGGTCCTGCGCCTTGGCGAGCATCGAGTCGAGCCGGTCCTCGTCGGCGGTGCGGATCACCGCCCGCGCGGCCTGCAGGAGCATCTGCACGACGGTCAGGTGGTGGCCCAGCCCGTCGTGGATGTCGCGGGCCAGCCGGTTGCGCTCCTGCGTGGTCGCCCACCGCTCGGCCTGCGCGGCGTACTCGCGCAGCCGCTCGTTCGCGTCGGCCAGCTCCGCGCGGGCCCGCTGCTCCCGCACCAGCAACTCCGTCACCACGACCGTGAACGCGGTGACGGCCAGCGTGCCGAGCCCTTCCCGCAGCCCGGCGGGCCAGTCCATCCGAACGTGGATCAGCGGGATGGCCGCCGCCACCGCCGCCGCGCCCGCCAACGGCAGCAGCAGCACGCTCTGCGACACCAGCACCACCAGCAGCAGCACGGCCCCGATCGCCGCGCCCGACAGCGCGAACAGGACGAAACCCAACGGCAGCTGCACGCACACGTACGCCACCGCGAACGCCCGACCGCGCCGCTGCACGTAGGGGAACCCGACAACCGCCAACGCGGCGTACCCGAGCCCCACCAGCAACGTCGACGCCAGGTGCTGCTCGTAGCTCGCCGAGCCGAGCGGCAGCGTCGCGTACGCGACGACCGTCAGGATGCTCAGCGCCCACTGCACCCGACCACTGTGCTCGACCCCGAACACCGTGGTCAAACCGCGGGATCAGGGCAGGTCGAGCACCACGTCGGGGTCCTCCGCCACGGACCGCAGGGGAGTGACGGTCGGGTGCCCGGCGGCCAGCAGCGCCGCGTCGCTGCCCGGCGGCAGCTCGCCCTCCACCAGGACGGAGGTGAGCCCGATCGACCCGTCGTCGGTGTGCTTCACCCGGCTCCGCACCGCGCCGAAGTCGGCGAGACCCGCCCGCCGCGGCTCGCCGGGATCGGCCAGGTTCGGCACGTTCAGGTTCAGCACCGTGCCCGCGGGCAGCTCCGCGAGCCGGCCGAACAGCCCCGACGCCACCGCGACCGCCGCGTCCCAGTGGTGGTGGACGTCCAGGTCCAGCCCCACGTCGAGCGACACCGCCATCGCCCGCGCCCCGTTGATGGCGGCCGTCAGCGCCGCGCCCACCGTGCCCGAGTGCAGCACGGCCCGGCCCACGTTCGCGCCCCGGTTCACCCCCGACAGCACGACGTCCGGCGGATCGCCGAACGCCCCCTGCGACGCCACCAGCGCGATCAGACCGGGGTGCGCCGACACCGCGTACCCCGGCACGTCACCCAGGCCTGGCAGCTCCCGGCGCTCCACCACGACCCGGCGCTCGTCCTCCGCGGCGGTCAGCCCCGCGCTGGTGCCGCTGGACTCGCGGGCGGGCGCGGCGACCACCGTGTCCCAGCCGTGTCCCACCGCGCTCTCCGCGAGCGCGGCCAGCCCCGGCGAGTCGATCCCGTCGTCATTGGTGATGAGCACCCTCATGCGTCCTCCCACGGCCGCAACCGCACCCGGTCGACCAGCTCGCGCACCACGTCACCGCCGCCGCTGCCCAACCCGTGCCGGGTCACGTTCACCGCGCCCGCCGCCGCCCCCAGCCGCAACGAGTCCTCGATCGACTTCCCCAGCGCCAACCCGGCGGCCAACCCGGCCGTCATCGAGTCACCGCCGCCGTGCGTGTCCACCGGGCTCAACGACGGCACCTCCACCAGGTGGAACGAACCGTCGATCAACGCCAGCGTCTCCTCCGCCGCCCGGGACACGACCACCGCCCGCGCACCCGACCCGGCGACCTCGCGACAGCCCTTGGCGAGGTCGGTCAGCTCGTCCGACGCCGCCAGCCCGTCCGACACCATCTCCTCGTGGCTCACCTTCACCACCGTGGGACCGCCCGCCAGCGCGGCGGCCAGCCGCGCGCCCGACAGGTCCACCACCACCTGGCAGTCGTTGCCCGTGAGGTCCCTGGTGAGCCGCTCGTACACCGAGTCGGGCACCGGCTCGTCCTCCTCGGCCGGCCCGCTCAGCACCGCCACCCCCGCGTTCAACGCCTCCACCAGCGTGAGCTGGTACAGGTCGTCCAGCTCGTGCCGCGACAGGTGGTCCGCCGGCATCCGCACCACCTCGTCACGCCCGCCGTCACGCCGGTCGTGGACGTACGCGCCGTTGCGCGCCGCCACGTCCCGCGCCTTCAGCTCCACCCCGATCAGCGTCCGCAGCACCTGTCCCGTCTCACCGCCGAGCGCCGCGCACAACACCACCTCGGCGCCCAGCGACTCGATCATGCGCGACTGCCACACGCCCTGCCCGCCGGCGTGGACGTGGATGTCCGGCGCGCCGTCCAATTCCTCGATGGTCACCGTCAGCTGAGGAGACGGCGCGAACACCGCCACTCGACCCGTCATGACGGACAGTTACCCGTTCCGCCCGGAACGAACCGCGCCACCGGCCACCGCACCCCGCGTCCCGCCCTCCGAGGTCACCGCGCCGGCAGGCGCGCTTCCCCCAGCCACGCTTGGAAGAACGGCTCCAACGGCTCGCCGGCGCGCCGCTGGGCGAGCGCCACGAAATCACCGGTCGTCGCCGTGGCGTGCCGGTACGCGCCCGTCCACTCCCGCAGCGTCGCGAAGAACGCCACATCACCCAACCGCGAGCGCAGCTCGTGCAACGTCACCGCGCCCCGCTGGTACACGCGGTCGTCGAACAGGTTCGCCACACCCGGATCGCCGATCCGCACGTCCTGCGGCAACCGGGCCAACCGGGCCCGCGCCCGGTCCGCGAGCACCGCCGCCACCGGACCACCCGACCACTCCGACCACAACCACTCCGCGTAACACGCGAAACCCTCGTTCAACCAGATGTCCCGCCAGTCGGCCAACCCGACGCTGTTGCCGAACCACTGGTGCGCCAACTCGTGCGCCACCAGCCGCTCGTGCCCCCGCCGACCGTCCACGTGGTTCGCGCCGAACACCGACATGCCCTGCGCCTCGACCGGCACCTCGAGCTCGTCGTCCGTCACCACGACCTGGTAAGCCGCGAACGGGTACGGCCCGAAGAGCTCCTCGAACACCGCCATCATCCGCGGCTGCCGCCCGAAGTCGTGCCCCACCGCCCGCAGCAGCCGCGCCGGCGCCGCCACCTCCCGGCCATCCGCCAACACCACCCGCCCGTACCGGCCCACCTGCACCGACGCCAGGTACGCCGCCATCGGCTCCACCTGCTCGTACACCCACGTCGTCGTGCCGCCGGCCACGCGCCGGTCCACCACCACCCCGTTCGCCACCACCACGTACGCCGACGGTGCCGTCACCGAGATCCGGTACGACGCCTTGTCCCGCACCAGGTCGTTGCACGGGAACCACGACGGCGCCCCCACCGGCTGACTCGCCACCAGCGCGCCGTCCGCCAACCGGTCCCACCCCAGATCACCCCAGTGCCGCGTCCGCACCGGCCGCGCCACCCCCGAGTAGCGCACCTCCACCACGCACTCGCCGTCCACCGGCCGCGCCGGCCGCACCCGCAGCTTCCCGCCGCCGTGCACGTGCCGCGCCGGCCGGCCGTCCACCAGCACCCGGCCCACCGTCAACGTCCCGAAGTCCAGCACCAGCCGCGACGCCGGCCCCGACGTGACCACGCGCAACACCGCCCGACCCGCCAACCGGCCCGTGTGCGGCCGGTAGTCCAGGTCGAGGTCGTAGTGCGCGACCCGGTAACCCCCGTCACCGTGACCGGCCAGGTAGCGGCCCGTCATCGCCAGGCGGAGATCGGGTTCCCCAGCCACCGCGTGCCCGCCGGCACGTCCTCGCCGCCCATCACCAACGACGCCGGACCCACCGTCGCGTGCGCACCCACCGACGCGCCCGGCAGCACGATCCCGTGCGGACCGAGCGTCGCGCCCGCCGCCAACTCCACCTCGCCCATGCGCAGGATCCGATCATGGAACAGGTGCGTCTGCACCACGCACCCCCGGTTCACCGTCGCACCGTCATCCAACCGCACCAGGTCCGCCTCCGGGAACCAGTGCGACTCGATCCACGTGCCACGCCCGATCCGCGCCCCCAACGACCGCAGCCACACCGCCACCACCGGCGACCCGCCCGCCGACCCCACCAGCCACGGCACCGCCAACACCTCCACGAACGTGTCCGCCAGCTCGTTGCGCCACACGAACCCGCTCCACAACGGGTGCTCCCGCGCCCGGAACCGGCCCACCAGCAGCCACTTCGCCGCCGCCGACACCGCGCACGCCACCACACCCGCCGCCAGCAGCACCGGCCCGCCCAGCCACGGCCCGACCTCCGCCAGCGCGAACAGCACCACCACGACCAGCGCCACGTGGCACATCACCGGCACCACCCGGCACAACTCCACCAACGCCCGCGCCACCACCAACCGCCGCGGCGGGTCGAACGTCCGGCTCTGATCACCCCGCTCCACCGCGCGCGGCAACCGCATCGGCGGCATCCCCAGGTACGAGCTGCCCGCCTTGGCGCGCTTCGGCGCCGCCGACAACACACCCACCAGACCCCGGTTCGGCACCGAACGGCCCGGCGCCGTCATCCCCGAGTTCCCCAGGAACGCCCTCTTCCCGACCCGCGCCGCCGCGATCCGCAGCCAACCGCCGCCCAACTCGTACGACGCGACCATCGTGTCGTCCGCCAGGAACGCCCCGTCACCGATCGTCGTCATCTTCGGCAGCGCCACCACCGTCGACGCCTCCACCCGCCGACCGACGCGCATCCCCAACGCCCGCAACCACACCGGCGTCAACAAGCTCGCGTACAGCGGGAACAACACCACCCGCGCCGTGTTCACCAACCGCTCGGTCGTCCACGCCTGCCACGCGACCCGGCTGTGCACCGGGTACGTGCCCGCCCGCAACCCGATCCCCAGCAACCGCACCGACACCAGCACCAGCACGGCGTACCCGACCAGCCACGCCACCGTCGCCACCGGCACCGCGAGCAACGCCGAACCCAACGTCACCGGCTCCCGCACCACCAGCAGCACCGCGGGCGTCGCCGCCGCCACCGGCAACAACCCCAACGCCGACGTCGTCACCGCGTACACGAGCTTCCACCACCACGACCGCGGCGGACGCGGACCCGGCCGACCCGCCTTCCCCGACCGCGTCGCCGGCACACCGGCCCACCGCTGCCCCGTCGGCACCGACCCCGTCACACCCGACCCGGGCGCCACCTCCGCCCGCTTCCCGACCCGAGCACCCGGGAACAACGTGCTCCGCGCGCCCACCACCGCGCCCGCGCCGACCCGCACCCGGCCCACGTGCAACCGGTCACCGTCCACCCAGTGCCCCGACAGGTCCACCTCGGGCTCGACCGCGCACCCACGCCCCAACTTCAGCAAACCCGTCACCGGCGGAGCCGAGTGCAAGTCCACGTCCGGCCCGATCCGCGCCCCCAACGCCCGCGCGTAGTGCGTCAACCACGACCCGGCCAGGTTCGTCGCCCCGCTGAACTCCGCCAACCGCTCCGCCGTCCACAACCGCAGGTGCACCCCACCACCACGGCGATACGTCCCCGGACGCAGACCCCGCAGCAGCAGCCGCGCGCCACCCGCCGCGATCACCACCTTGCCCGGCGGGCTGACGAACACCAGCCACCCCGCCGCCACCCACCACCACGACACCGGCCCCGCGAACCCCAGCACGTTCCCCACCGCCGCCAGCGCCACCGACCACCGCGCGCCCACCAGCCCCAGCAACGGCACGAGCAGCACCACCTGCGCCACACCCGTCCACCGCGACGTCGGCACGACCTCCCGCGCCACGGCGCCGTGCCCGCTCAGCTCGTCCAGCCGCGCCGCCAACGCCCGCAACGTCGGGTGCTGGTAGATGTCGTGCACCGACCCGCTCGGGTAGCGCGTGCGGATCGTCGACACCAGCCGCGCCGCCGCCAGGCTCCCGCCGCCGTTGGCGAAGAAGTCCGCCTCCGGCCCCGCCACCCGCGACCCCAGCAGCTCCGCCCACTGCTCCGCCAGCCACGCCTCCGTCGCCGTCAGGCCCCCGACCGGCACGTCCGCGTCCAACGACGGCAACGGCCACGGCAACGCCGCCCGGTCCACCTTGCCCGACGTGCGCGTCGGCAACGTCCCCACCACCGCCAACAACGGCACCAACGCCGCCGGCAACGCCGACCGCAACCGCGCCGTCGCCTCGTCCCGGTCGAACCCGCCCGCGGCTTCCCGTCCCCCTTGCCCGGCGGCCTCGCCGTCCACGACGACGTACCCGACCAGCACCTGGTTACCGCCCTTGGTGGTGCGCACCGCGGCCGCCGCACCCACCACCGACGGCAACGCCTGCAACGCCGCGTCCACCTCACCGAGCTCGATCCGCCGCCCGCCCAGCTTCACCTGCTCGTCCGCGCGGCCGAGGAACACCAGACCCTCGGGCTCCGCGCGCACCAGGTCACCGCTCCGGTACGCCCGATCCCAGCCCAACGCGGGCAACGGCGCGAACTTCTCCGCGTCCTTCACCGGATCGAGGTAGCGAGCCAGACCCACGCCACCGATCACCAGCTCACCCGAACCACCCATCGGCACCAGCGCGCCCGCCGCGTCCACCACGGCCAACTCCCAGCCGTCCAACGGCAACCCGATGCGCACCGGACCGTCACCGGTCAACCGCGCCGCGCACGCCACCACCGTCGCCTCGGTCGGGCCGTACGTGTTCCACACCTCACGCCCGTCCACCGCCAGCCGTTCCGCCAACTCCGGCGGGCAAGCCTCACCGCCGAAGATCAGCAATCGCACGTCGTCCAACGCGTCCACCGGCCACAGCGCGGCCAACGTCGGCACGGTCGACACGACCGTCACCTCGCGCTCGACCAACCACGGCCCCAGGTCCACGCCCGTCCGCACCAACGCGCGCGGAGCCGGCACCAGGCACGCGCCGTGCCGCCAGGCCAGCCACATCTCCTCGCAGGACGCGTCGAACGCCACCGACAGACCCGCCAGCACCCGGTCGTCCGGGCCGATCGGGTCGTCGGGCAGGAACAGGCGCGCCTCGGCGTCCACGAACGCGGCGGCGGCCCGGTGCGAGACCGCCACGCCCTTCGGCCTGCCCGTCGAACCGGACGTGAAGATGATCCACGCGTCGTCGTCCGGGCCCGGCGCCCCACCCAACCCCATCGGCGTGCCGCGCACGTCGAGCGCCGCGCCACCGTTCCACTCCGCCCCGATCACCGCGCACACGCCGGCTTCGGCGAACACCAACTCGGCCCGCTCGTCGGGATCGTCGGCGTCCACCGGCACGTACGCCGCACCGGAGGAGAGAACCGACAACACCGCGAGGTACAGGTCCAGCGTGCCGGACGGGACGCGCACGCCGACCCGGTCGCCAACCCCCACCCCGGCCGCCGCGAGCACCGCGCTCCGCGCCGCCACCTCGTCCAGCAATTCCCGGTACGTCAAGGAAGTCGTGCCGTCGTCGAGCGCGGGGGAGTGGGGATGACGGCGGGCCGTCGCGGTGAGCACGTCGACCAACGTGCGCTCGTCCGCGGCCGGCGCGGCGCTGAAGAACCCCACCGTCTCGGGGTTCGCGTGGCCAGGCGCGGCCGACGTGCCGCTGTCGTGATCCGTGAAGTGGGCGATGGTCACCGGCGAGCACCGGTCGAAAGCAGACGCACTGTGTAACCCTCCGAGGCGTGAGACCGCTGCTCCGCACCCGGTCGGGACCGGCCAAGCAGCCAAGGCGACCGCAACCACGAACCGCCGACGTGCGACTTTACCGCCATTTCACGCCTCAGTCGCGCTGTCCGCAGCGCGAGTGGGTGGCGTCACACGCCGTGACCATCATGTGGACGCCCAAGTTGTCCACAACCCGCCCGCGCCGGCCCCGCGGGAGCCGCACTCACCGCTACCCTCGCCCCGGATCCCTTCCTGTCGCCCGAACGCCAAGGGAGACAACAACTTCCAGGCACGACGCCAAGATCACCCAATCGAGCGTAGTGAGCCCCAGCAGCCCATGAATGGTCACCCCAGGGGAAGTTTTCGGCCCACCACAACGTTGCTGGGAAAGAAGGAGGCGGCGGCGAGGCCCCAGCGCCCACGCATCCCAGAATCCCGTGCCCACCTATGAGGGAGTGGGCGCGGGAAGCTCCTTCTGCACCAGGGGAAGGATCTCGGTGCCCAGCAACTCGATGGCGTCCATCACGAGGTGGTGAGGCACACCGGACCAGTCCATCTGGAGGGCGTAGCGGTCGGCGTTGACCAGGCGTCCCACCGAGATCAGGCGTTCGGCCACTTCCTGCGGGCTGCCGGCGAAGATGGACCGCGCGCCGTCCGTCCAGTCGTCGTAGTCTGCGCGCGACGGCACGGACCAGCCCCGTGCCCGCGCGCCGTACTTCATGGTCTCCAGCCAGTACGGGTAGAACGCGTTCTTGGCGTCCTGCGAGCGGCGGGCCACCAGGCCGATCGCGCTCATGGTCACGTGAAGGTCCCGCGCGTCCTGCCCGCCGGCCTCGCCTGCCCGCCGGTAGAGGTCGACGAGGGGTGCGAAGCGCTCGGGCTCGCCCCCGATGATCGCGTACACGACCGGCAGGCCGAGGAGACCCGCGCGGATCGAGGACTCGGGGTTGCCGCCGGTGCCGACGGAGATGCGCAGCCGCTCGCCGTAAGGCCGCGGGTAGACGTGGGCGTCGCGCAGCGGCGCGCGGAACTTCCCGGACCACGTGATCGGGTCCTCGCGGTCGAGTTGGAGCAGCAGCGCCAACTTCTCCTCGTACAGCTCGTCGTAGTCCTCGAGGCTCGCCCCGAACAGCGGGAACGACTCGGTGAACGAGCCACGCCCGGCCAGCAGCTCGGCACGTCCCCGGCTGAGCTGGTCGAGGGTGGTGAACTGCTGGTACACCCGCACCGGGTCCTCGGTGCTGAGCACGGTCACCGCGCTGCTCAACGTGATCCGCGACGTGACGCTCGCCGCGGCGGCGAGGACCGTGCCGGGGTTCGAGATCGCGTAATCGGCGAGGTGGTGCTCGCCCAGGCCGTAGAACCCCAGGCCCAGCTCGTCGGCGAGCTTGATCCGCTCGACCGTCTGCGCCAACCGGTCGGCGACGGAGACCTGCTCACCGGTCAGCGGGTCACGGTGGCGGTCGCCGAAGCTGTAGACGCCGAGCTGCATTCCGCGAAGCCGCGTAGCACTTGTGGACACGTCAACAACCTAGCGCGACGATTGATGACACGTCAACATCTTGCTAGCTTGGTCGCATGGACGCACCCCGATGGCTGGACGAGCGCGAGGCGCGGGTGTGGCAGGCCTACCTCGCGGTGAACCGCGAACTGCACAACGCCCTCGAACGCCAACTCGTCCGCGACTCGGGCCTTTCCAACGCCGACTACGCCCTCCTCGCCCCCCTCTCGGAAGCACCGGACGGACTGGTCCGCTCACGCGACCTCGGCGCGCTGGTCGGCTGGGAGCGCAGCAGGCTGTCCCACCAGATCGGCCGCATGGAGAAGCGCGGGCTCGTCACCCGCGAAGAGTGCCCGGAAGACGCCCGCGGCTCGATGGTGCGACTCACGGCCGCCGGACGTGCCGCGATCGAGTCCGCCGCGCCGGCCCACGTCGACACCGTCCGCCGCTATGTCTTCGACGCCCTCACGGACGATGAGGTCGACGTCCTCGACCACGTCTTCCACCGGATCCTGGCCCGCGTCGACGGCGACGGCGACGGACGGCCCTAGCCGAACCGACGGCCCAAGCCGGACGGCGGCCCTAGCCGGAGGGCGGGGGGCGGCTGCAAGGGGGCGCGTGCGTGGTACGGCCCCCTCCCGACCCCCCACCCCCGGTGGCCGGGCGGCGGCCAACCCGCCTGACCCGCCCGGTGAGGTGTTCGGCCGTCGGGGTGCCGAACACCTCACCCAGGTTCGCGCACGGCCCAGCCCGCCCGCATCAGCAACCATCCGTATCCACCTCCGTATACGGACCGGCCGGCGACGTCCACCTGTCTCCGTACACCGCCGCCGTGAATACGGACCGAGGTGGATGCGCGCGGTGTGGTGGTCCCACCAGAGTGGGCGCTCCCAACCCGGACCCGGCCACCACCCCGGGCCGCACCACCACCCCCGGACCCCACCAGGAGACGACGTGCAGCTGACCACGGGCTTCGTCCCGGACCGACAGGCCCTCGTCGGCGGCCCGCTGCGCGGCTGGGACCACCACGCGCACGAGGACGCGCTGGCCCGCTCGGGCCCGGTCCACACCGCCGAACTGCCCAACGGCCTGGAGGTGCTGGTCACCACCCTGGGCCTGGACGCCACCCGCTCCCTGCTCAACGACAGCCGCCTGAGCAAGGACGCCGCCGGTCTCCGCGCCGCGATGCAGGACCAGCTGGCGCGCAAGGGCCGGCCGACGGACCTGTCCCGCATCATCGGCCCGTCGATGCTCAACACCGACCCGCCGCACCACCGCAAGCTGCGCGCCCTCGTCTCGCAGGCGTTCACGTCACGCCGCGTCGAAGCGCTGCGCCCGGCGGTGGAGAGGACCGCCGCCGAGATGGTCGCGGCCCTGCCCGCGGACGCGGACCTCATCGCCGGCCTGGCGTTCCCGCTGCCGCTGGCCGTGATCTGCGACCTCCTGGGCGTCCCGGTGGAGGACCGCGAGCGGCTGCACGAGTGGACCTCGGCGATGATGACCGAACGCCCGGAGCTGGTGGTGCCCGCGTCGGACGCCATGGTCGGCTACCTCGCCGGACTGATCGAGTACAAGCGCGACCAGCCGGACGACGCCCTGCTCAGCGGCCTCGTCCAAGCCCAGGTCGACGGTGACCGGCTGACGCCCGAGGAGCTGCTGACGACCGCGATCCTGCTCATCGTGGCGGGCCACGAGACGACGACCGGCCTCATCGGCAACGCGGCCGTCGCCCTGCTCGCCACCCCCGGAGCGTGGACGGCGCTGAACACGGACACGGTCGGCGCCGCGATCGAGGAGACGGCCCGCTGGGACTCGCCGGTCCGGGTGACGCCCCACTACCGCGCCGTGGCCGACATCGACCTGCCCGGCGGCGGCGCCATCCCGGAGGGCGCCGTGGTGATGATCAGCCTCGGCACGGCGGGCCGCGACCAGGAGGTGCACGGCCCGACGGCCGACTGGTTCGACCCGACCCGCGCCCCGGCGTCCGGCAACGCGGCACTGGGCCACGCGACGTTCGGCCACGGCGTCCACTACTGCCTCGGGCACCACCTCGCCCGCATCGAGGCCCGCGCCGCGCTCATGGCGCTTCGCGAGCGCTACCCGAACGCCCGCCTCGCGGTCGACCCGGCGGACCTGGAGCGGGGCGACAAGGTCGTGACCAACACCTTCGCCACGGTCCCCGCACGGCTCGAACCCTGACGACAAAGGCCACGCCGGCCGCCACACTGCCGCACATGGCTGATCAACGGACCGCGCCGGTCACCGGTTTCGGCGTCAAGCCCACCCTGACCGGCGACCTGGTCGTGCTGCGCCCGGTGACGGCCGACGACGTGCCCGCGCTGATGCCGATGTTCCGGGACGCCGAGGTGGCGCGGCTGACGGGCAGCCACGGCAGCTCCGGCGGCGACGAGCCCGACCGGGCGCGGCTGCACGCCTGGTACGCCACGCGCGGCGACCAGGGCGACCGGCTGGACCTCGCAGTGGTCGAACGGGCCGGCGGTGCCGTGGTCGGCGAGGCGGTGCTCAACGCGTGGGACCGGGACAACTTGAGCTGCGGCTTCCGGATCGCCCTCGTGCCGGGCGCCGTCGGCCGCGGCCTGGGCACCGAGGCGACCCGGCTGATCCTGGGCCACGCCTTCGAGGACGTGGGCGTGCACCGCGTCTCGCTGGAGGTGTACGCCTTCAACGCGCGCGCCCGCCGCGTCTACGAGAAGGTCGGCTTCGTCGCGGAGGGCGTGCTGCGAGACGCGCTGCTGTGGCGGGGGGAGCGGGTGGACGCCGCCGTGATGTCCATCCTCCGACCGGAGTGGCAACGCCACGGCGGCCACCCGGACCGGCGGACCCGCCCGGCACACCCGGACCGGAACCGCCCGGCGCGGCGCACCCGCCCGACCTAGTCGGTCATCCCCGCCAGCAGGGTGATCAGCTGGTGCCGGTTCGTGATGTCGAGCTTGCGGTAGATGCGGGTCAGGTGGGTGTGCACGGTCGCGGGGGAGATGACGAGCCGGGTCGCGACCTCCGGGTTGGACAGCCCGTCGCCGACCAGCCGGGCCACGTTCCACTCGGCCGGGGTGAGCCCGGCCGGACGGCGGTCCGCCGGCTCCGGCGCGTCCTCGACCTGGTCGAGGACGGCGGCCAGCGCCTCGTCCACCGACTCGGCCCGGCTCGCGTAGACCCGCCGGTACTCGTCGTCACCGAGCACGGCCCTGGCCCGCGCGATGGCCTCCTCACTGGCCCGCGCGAACGGCACCAGGCCGCCGATCCGCACACCGGTCACCCGGTGCAGCCCGTGCGCGAGGCCGAGCATCCGGGCGGCGGCACGGGCGTCACCGGCCCGCGCGTGCGCCCAGCCCAGCGCCTCGATCGTCCACAGTGGACCCCACTTGTCGCGGATCTCCCGCTGCACGCGCAGACCCTCCGCCAGCACGCCCAGCGCCCGCTCCGGATCGCCCCACCGGGTCTCGACGACGCCGCAGCACCAGTGCGCCCAGCTCAGCCCCCACTGCGCGCCCAACCGCTCGCACGCCGCGTGGAACTCGTCCGCCGCCGGCTCCGCCTGCTCCCGGGAACCGAGCAGCACCAGCGACACGGTGAGCAGGATGTGCGCGAGGTGGTGGTCCACGGCGAAGTCCGGCCCGAGCGCCCCGAACTCCTCGTGCGCCTGCCGCAGCAGCTCCACGCCGTCGACGGCGCCGAGCGCCAGCACCGCGTACGCGCCGCGCACGAACGTCACCGCGGGCAGCGGCACGGCCACCTCACGTGCCAGGGCCGCCGCTTCCTCCACCCGCCGCGCGACGACCTGCCGCTCCACCCCGAGGCACAGGGCGATCCACGCGTCGAGGGCGATGGCGCTGGCGCGCAACGGGTCCGCGGTCACCGGCGCGGCGGCCAGGGCGCGGCCCAGCCACAGCCGCTCCTCGGGTAATCGACCGGCGTAGGTGTACCAGCGGGTGCGGGCCAGGTCGACGCTCATCTGCAGGCCCTCGTGCGCCGTGGCGGGCGTGCCGATCAGGTCGGCCAGCACCACCCGGTGGTTGGCCATGTCCGCGTCGACGGCCGCCAGCAGCGCGGCCTCGTTCCGCCCGGCGAACGCGCCGGCCAGCCGGGCCGCGTCACGGCGGAAGAACTCCTGGTGCCGCAGCCGGACGTCCAGCGTCTCGCCGGCGTCGCGCAGCCGGGCCGCGCCGTGCTGCCGCAACGGCTCCAGCAGGTGGAAGCGGCTGCGGTCGGCGGAGGCCAGCGCGATCGACTTGTCCAGCAGCCCGGCCAGCGCGTCGGCCACCTCGTCGGCGGGCAGCCCGTCACCCGAGCACACGGCCTCCGCCGCGGGCAGGCTGAACCCGCCCTCGAACACCGACAACCGCGCCCACAGCAGGCGTTCCGCGGGCGTGCAGTGGGCGTGGCTCCAGTCGATCAGGGCGGCCATGGTCTGGTGGTGCTCGACCGCCGTGGTGTCGTTCGCGGTCAGCACGCGCATGACGTCGTCCAGCCGGTCGGCCAGCAGCGACACCGGCATGGACCGCATCCGCACGACCGCCTGCTCGATGGCCAGCGGGATGCCCGCGACGCGGCGCAGCACGCGCACCACGTCCGGCCAGTTCTCCGGCGTGACCCGCCAGCCGGGCACGCTCGCCTCGGCCCGGTCCACGAGCAGCGCGACGGACTCGTAGTCGAGGTCCATCGGCGCGTCCTCGGCGGGCACGTCCAGCGGCGGCACCACGACCAGCACCTCGCCGGGCACGCGCAGCCGGGCGCGGCTCGTGGCCAGGACGCGCACGCCGGGCGCCGCGCCGAGCACCGCGCGGACCAGGTGCGCCACCGGCTCCACCAGGTGCTCGCAGTTGTCCAGCACCAGCAGCACGCGCCGCGGCGCGAGGTAGTCGACCAGCGTCTCCAACGGCGTCGTCGTGGCCTGGTCCGGCACGCCCACGGCGCTGGACACCACCTGCGCCAGCAACTCCGGGTCGCCGCCGCGCGCGGACGCCAGCTCCACGACGCGCACGCCGTCGTCGTAGGCGCGGTGCACCTGCGCGGCCAGCTCCAGCGCCAGCCGCGTCTTGCCGCCGCCGCCGACACCGGTCAGCGTGATGAGCGGCGCGACGCCGATCCGCTTGCGCAGCTCGGCGAGCAGCTCCTTCCGGCCGACGAACGAACTGAGCGCCCGCGGCACTCCTCCGCCTCCCGCTGCCCGCTCGGTCATCGGCACACCGTACGACACGTGCCCGTCCGATCACGGTGAGATCCACGAAGCGACACCCGCGCGGCCCAGCCCGCAAAAAGTTGCGACGATTCCTCGCGGTCGAGGCTCCTCAGAGGACTTGCGGCTGATCAGCCCGGGTCTGGCCTGCAACTACTTGCACGCCCTTGCGCAATGATGCGCGACCAGAGCGGCCATGCGATCAAGATCACCACGCCTGACCTTCTTATTGGCAGCCACGGTGAGCGGGGCCGGGGCCGCACCCACCAGCGCCGCCGAGAACCTCCGAACCCTAACCAGCGCAGGCAGGCGGCGTGCCGATCCCCACCGCCCGCCGCCGGGCACCACCGCCGGGTCACGCCCAGGCCAGCACCGACTCCACCTCGAAGTCCAGCTCTGACACCGGGATGTGGCCGAACTGCTCCACCACGATCCGCCCCTCACGACGACGCCACGCGCCGCGCACCTCGCCGTCCACCACGACGTGCGGCATCGGCGCCCCGCCCGCGGCCTGCACCAGCGGCGCGTGCGCCGGGTCCAGCAGCAGCTCCCGGTCCCTGTAGCCGAGCAGGAACGTGTCGAACGGCCCGAGCAGCCGGACCGTGCCGTCGAGGTCGGCGGCATCCGCCAGGGGCAGCCGCCAGCCGTGCGGCCCTTCCACCAGCTCGTCGAACGGGAACCCGGCCCGCACGTCGTCCTCGGGCAGCCCGCTCCACGAGGTGAAGTCGTCGACCGTGGCGGGCCCATAGGCGCGCAGGTAGCGGCGGGCCAGCTCGGCGACGCCGGGCAGCTCGCCGTCACGGCGGGGGAGGAGGCGGTAGGTCGACTCGCCCGCGCACACCACGCCCCGGTTCGCGGCGTAGGCCAGCAGGTAGGCCGGCGCGGGGGAGTCGGGGTCGAGCGCCACGCCGACGTCGGCGAGGCGGGTGACGAGCTGCGGCTTGGCCAGGGGTTCCGTCAGCACCTCCCGCAGGGCGTCGACGGCCCGCGCGCACACGTCGTCGGTGAGGCCCAGTTCGAGCCGCCGGCACCGGGTGCGGGCGATGTTGGCCGGCCCGAGCAGCGCCACCACCCAGTCCACGTCCTCGCGGCGCAGCAGGTGCACCGCGCCCCGCATGGCGCAGGTCCGCACGACGTCACCGCGGTCGAGCGCGGCACGCAGGTCGGCCGACGTGATGCCGGTGGTGCGGGCCCGCACGGCGAGGCCGGCGGCCGTCACGTCCTGCGCCTGCACGGCGAGCACGTCGTGCAGCAGCTCGGGCAGCGAGCGGGCAGGCGTCGTCAGGCGTTGCGCCCGCATGCGCAGCGCCCTCGCCCGACCGGGGGTCACCTCGGCCCCGCGCCCGTCGAGCCGCGCACCACGAGCTCGGGCAGGAAGACGAACTCCGCGTGCGGCGCGGGCGTGCCGCCGATCTCCTCCAGCAGCGCGTTGACCGCGGCCTGGCCCATCGCCTCGACGGGCTGGCGCAGCGTGGTCAGGGGAGGGTCGGCGAACACGATGAGCGGCGAGTCGTCGAACCCCACCACGGACACGTCCTGCGGCACGCTCAGCCCGCGCTGCCGGGCCGCCCGGATCGCGCCGAACGCCATGAGGTCGCTGCCGCACACGATGGCCGTGCAGCCCTTGTCCAGCAGCGCCGCCGCCGCGGACTGGCCGCCTTCCACCGTGAACAGCGAGTGCCGCACCAGCTCCTCGGCCTGTTCCGCGGTGTAGGGGAGGACCGTGCGCATTTGCTGCACGAACCCCTCGATCTTGCGCAGCACCGGCACGAACCGCCGCGGCCCGACGGCCAGGCCGATGCGCTCGTGGCCCAGCTCCACCAGGTGCGACACGGCGAGCCGCATGGCGGCGCGGTCGTCGGTCGACATGAACGGCGCGGACACCTTCTCCGTGTAGCCGTTGATCATGACGAACGGGATGCCGCGGCCGGCGAGCTTGGTGTAGCGGTCCATGTCGGCCGTCGAGTCCGCGTGCAGGCCCGACACGAACACGATCCCGGCCACGCCCCGGTCCACCAGCATCTCGGTCAGCTGGTCCTCGGTCGCGCCGCCGGGCGTCTGGGTGCACAGCAGCGGCGTGTAGCCCGCGCTGGTCAGCACCTGCTCCACGACCTGCGCGAGGGCGGGGAAGATCGGGTTCGACAGCTCGGGGGTGATCAGCCCGATGAGCCCTGCGCTGCGCTGGCGCAGGCGGGGCGGGCGTTCGTAGCCGAGCAGGTCCATCGCGGCGACGACCGCCTGGCGGGTCGCGCTGGACACGCCGGCCTTGCCGTTGAGCACCCGGCTGACCGTCGCCTCGCTGACGCCTGCCTGCGCGGCGATGTCGCTCAACCGGGCGGTCACGCCGTCCATGTGGGTCCTCTCCGTCGACGGCGACAGGGGGCACCCAGAATGAAAGACCTTGCAAAGCCTTTCAGCAAGCCCTTGACGGTCACAGGTCCGGCGCGAGTCCTGTCGAGCCGAGGCAGCGGGCCGCCTGACGGGCGCCGGCCGCCATCGCGGTGGCCGCGTCCGCGCCGCCGAGGTGGGCGACCAGGAAGCCCGAGAAGAACGCGTCGCCCGCGCCGTTGGTGTCGACGATCTCGTCGACCGGCGCGGCGGCCACCCGTTCCACCGCGCCGTCGGCCACGAGCACCGCGCCGTCCGCGCCGAGCGTGGCCACCGCTGGCTTGCCCAGCGACTTCAGGAACGTCAGCAGCGCGTCGCGGTCGGCGAACCCGTCGTCGTTGAGGAACACGTGGTCGGCGGCGTGCAGGAAGTCGCGGTGGAACTCCGCGACGCCGTCGTAGTCGTGCAGGTCGCACCACACCGGCACGCCGGCGTCGCGGGCCGCGGCCAGCAGGGGACGGGCGTGGTCGGCGAGGTCGATCACCGCCGCGTCGGCCGCCGCCAACGCCGCGAGCGCCCGCTCATGGTGCCTGGGCCGGGACAGGACCGGCAGTTCCAGGTAGATCGACAGGCGGCCGCCGTGCGGGTCCATCAGGTTGAGGTGCTGCTCGGTGGCGCCCTCGGCCTGCTCGGCGATCACCTCCACCCCGGCCCGGCCGAGCACGTCGAGCACCGCGCGGCCGGCCTCGTCGTCGCCGACGACGGTCCGCAGCGTCACGTCCGCGCCGAGGGAGGCGAGGTTCAGCGCCTTGCCGGCCGACGTGCCGCCGACCGCGGTGCGGTGGCCGGAGGCGAACACGGTGTGCGGCCGGGGGTCCGGCAACCGGTCCACCAGCACCAGTCGGTTCCACGACACCGGCCCCGCGACGAACACCTTCGGCTTCCGCATGCGGCCGATTGTGCGGGGTGATCGAAGCAGGGGAGAGGTGTAAGTCGTCTCTATAGCTTCAGTGTTGACTAAAAGAAACCCCAACCCAGTGGTCGCGTCCACCAAACCCCAAAAAACAGCAAGGAGCCCCGACAGGACCGGAGCTCCTGTGAGGTCACGGGCCTCAGGGCCTTAGGGCCTCAGTCGAAGACGACCACGCTGCGCAGCACGTCGCCGCGGCGCATGGTGTCGAACGCGTCGTCCACGCCGGCGAGTGGGATGCGCTCGGTGACGAACCGGTCCAGCGGCAGCCTGCCCTGGAGGTGGAGGTCGACCAGGGCGGGGAAGTCGCGGGACGGCAGGCAGTCGCCGTACCAGCTGGTCTTGTAGGTGCCGTTGCGCAGGAACGCGTCGAGGAGCGGCATCTCCAGGCGCATGTCGGAGTCGGGCCGGGCGACCAGGACGAACGTGCCGCCGAGGGCTCGGGCGTAGAAGCCCTGCCGCCACGTCTCGGGGGACCCGGCCGCGTCGATCACGACGTCGGCGCCGAGGCCGTCGGTCAGGTCGCGGATGGCGGTGACGACGTCGTCGGCGAGGCGGGCGTCGATGACGTGGGTCGCGCCGAAGTCGGTGGCGTGCTTGAGCTTCCGGTCGTCGATGTCGACGGCGATGATCCGGGTGGCGCCGGCGAGCTTCGCGCCGGCCACGGCCGCGGAGCCGACGCCGCCGACGCCGATGACGGCCACCGTGTCGCCGACGGTGACGCCGCCGGTGTTCAGGGCTGCCCCGAGGCCGGACATCACGCCGCATCCGAGCAGTCCGGCGGCGGCGGGGTCCACCTCGGGGGAGACGGGGGTGCACTGGCCGCTGTGGACGAGGGTGAGCTCGGTGAACGCGCCGATGCCGAGGGCGGCGGTGAGGGGTCGGCCGTCGGCGAGGGTCATCCGCTGGGTGGCGGTGAAGTCGTCGACGCAGGCGGTGGGTCGGCCGCGGCGGCAGGCGCGGCAGCGTCCGCAGACGGCGCGCCAGTTGAGGATGACGAAGTCGCCGGGTGCGACGTTGTGGACGCCTTCGCCGATCTGCTCGACGACGCCGGAGGCTTCGTGGCCGAGGAGGTAGGGGTAGGTGTTGCCGATGACGCCGTCGCGGTAGTGGAGGTCGGTGTGGCAGACGCCGGAGGCGCGGACCCGGACGGTGACCTCGCCGGGGCCGGGGTCGGGGACGATGATGTCCCGCACCTCGACCGGTCTGCCCTCGTCGAGTGCGACTGCTGCCTTGACGGTCTGGGGCATGGGTTTGCCGGCTCCTGTTCTGCGCGACTGCGAAGGTGGTGGTGGGTGGGGGTTCGCGGGCCGGGTGGTGGTCGGGCGGACCTCCGCGCCGGTGCGGGCTGAGGATATTCGAGTGGGCGTGGTGGGCCGTGCCGGCGGGGTGGGTGGGCCATTGGGCGGTCCGGGTGGGCCGTTTGCCTGATCGGATTTCCTGATGGGTTCGCGCTGTGTGGCCTATGGCGTGGTGGGGTGTGGTGAACGGAGTGTCGGCATCCCGCTGTTGTGGGCTGTTCACGGGGTGAAGTGGTCGGGCAGGATGGGCCGCCGTGTCGGCCGTGCGCCGGCCGTCGGTGGGGGACCACCCGAGTGGAGCTGGGGAGAAGTTGAGCACCGTGTCGAAGGCGTCGGCGGGTATCACCGCGTTCGTGTTGTTCGCGACGACCGTGAGTTTTCTGATTTCCATGGCGGGGTCGTCGCTGAAGAGCACCGTGCAGGTGTTGTTCCTGCCGATCGCGGACGGTTTCGACGTGAACCGGGGGACGTTGGCGGTCGGCACCACGTTGTTCGCGGTGGTGACGGCGTTGGCGTCGTCGGCGGTCGGGCACCTGGCGGACCGGATCGGCGCGGTGCCGGTGTTGGCGATCGGCGCGGCGACGACGGGTGGCGTGCTGGTGGTGTGCGCGTTGGCCACCGACATCTGGGTGTTCGTGGTGGCTTACGGCGTGTTGGGCGCGATCGGGTGCACGATGTTGTCGTTCGTGCCGTTGGGCGTGTTGGCCGATCAGTTGTTCCAGGGTCGGAACGCGGGTGTGTTGTACGCGGTGCTGACGAATGGCGCGGCGGTCGGGTTCATCGTGCTGGTGCCGTTGTGGACGTTCCTGGGCGAGTCGATGTCGTGGGAGCGGATCCTGTTGGGGACCGGCGTGGTGTTCCTGGCGGTGTTGTTGCCGTTGTCGTTGGTGTTGGTGAAGTACTCGGCGCGGCAGTCGTCGCGGCCGGCGCCGTCGGAGCACGGTTTCTGGGAGGGGATCGGGGGGACGTTCCGGAACAAGCGGGTGCGGGGGTTGATCCTGCCGTTCTTCGCGTGCGGGACGACGATGGCGTTCATCGATGTGCACTTGTTCCCGCACATGCACGACCACGGGGTGACGGCGACGACGAGTTCGTTGTCGTTCGTGTTGTTGGGCAGTTTGGAGATCGTGGGTTCGTTGATCGCGGGCCGGTTGTGCGACAAGGGGCGGATCCGGGCGACGTTGATGGGCGCCTACTTGTTGCGGGCCGGGTCGATGGTGTTGTTGCCGTTCTTCTCGTCGGACTTCATGGTGCTGGCGTTCGGCGCGTTGTTCGGCGCGAGCTACCTGGCGACGGTGGTGGCGACGACGATGTGGATCACGAAGATCCTGCCGCGGGGGCAGAAGGGCACGGCGATCGGTGTGCTGTGGGCGCTGCACATGGTGGCTGTGGCGGCGAGCAGTCAGGTGGGCGCGATGTTGGCGGACCTGTTCCACAGCTATCTGCCGATGATCGTGGCGAGTGTGGTGCTGACGGCGGGTGCGGCGTTGTTGGTGGCGTTGCAGCCTGATCCGGACGCGGTGGTGGAGGCGGAGCGGGTGTCGGACCCGGTGGAGTCGGTCTGACGTTCGGGGTCTGGCGTTCGGGGTGTGGCGGGAGGTTGTGCGGTTTCCGCCACACCCCGTGGTTCACGCCTGGTCGGACCACCATTGGCGGCCGGTGTCGCCGAGGGTGCTGATCGGGTCGTAGTAGGGGTAGCGGCGGTTGAGGGCTTCGGGGTCGTCGAGTTCGATGCCGGTGCGGTAGTTCTTGGTCCAGTAGGAGATGCCGAGTTCGCGGTCGTACTCGTGGAGTTGGTGGACCCAGCGCTTGCCGACGTAGGGGACGTCGCAGACGATGCGGGGTGTGGCGTAGCCGGGGAGGTATCCCATGATGGCGTGTTGGAGTTCTTGGGCTTCCCAGACGGCGACGCGCCAGTGCTCGGCGTTGGGGATCATGTCGCACATGTAGAAGTAGTACGGCAGGATGTTCGCTTCGCCTTGGAGTGCGAAGCAGAGGTCGAGCAGGTCGTCCGGGGTGGCGTTGACGCCTTTCATGAGGACGCCTTGGTTGCGGACGTCGCGGACGCCGACTTCGAGGGCGGTGCGGGCGGCTTCGGCGACGAGTGGTGTGACGGTTTGCGCGTGGTTGACGTGGGTGTGGATGGCGAGGTTGACGCCGCGTCGGCCGGCGGTGCGGGCGACGCGTTCGAGTCCTTCGACGACCTTGGGCTGGAGCCAGTGCTGGGGTAGTCCGGCGAGGGCTTTGGTGGCGAGTCGGATGTCGCGCACGGTGTCGATGTCGAGCAGGCGCATGAGGAACGACTCGAGTTGGGGCCAGGGGACGTTGGCGACGTCGCCGCCGGAGACGACGACGTCGCGCACGCCGGGGGTGCGCTTGAGGTAGTCGATCATCTGGTCTTGGCGGTCGACTGGTTTGAGCGCGAGTTTGTGCTTCTGCACCTGGGGGGTGGAGTTGCCGACGAGGTCCATGCGGGTGCAGTGGCCGCAGTACTGGGGGCAGGTGGAGACGAGTTCGGCGAGGACTTTGGTGGGGTAGCGGTGGGTGAGTCCTTCGACGACCCACATCTCGGCCTCGTGGAGCGAGTCGCGGGCGGAGTGGGGGTGGCTGGGCCAGTCGGGGTCGCGGTCGCTGTGGACGGGGATCATGTAGCGCCGGATGGGGTCGGCGAGGAAGGCCGTGGTGAAGCTCTCGGGGTCGAGGGGGGCGGTGGGCGCCATGGTGTTGATCATCTGGGGTGGCACCAGCATGGACATGGTGGCCGAGTGCTGCTGGTCGGCGGTGAGGTCTTCGTAGAAGCGGTCGGTGAGCAGGTCGCCCATGAGGGTGCGGAGCTGTTTGAGGTTCTTGACGCAGTTGACGCGTTGCCATTGGGCGTCGCGCCACTGGGTGTCGGTGACGTCGCGCCAGCCGGGGAAGCGGCGCCAGTCGGGTTCGACGAGTTCGCGGCGCTCGTAGGTGTAGGGCTGGAGGTCAGCCCGGTGCGTCGTGGGTGTGACCTCGTGCAGCGCAGTCATCCATGCTCCCAACCCGTTGAGTGGCGTGAAGATATGCTGCCAGATGACCTGTTGGACGTAAATATTTCGGCGGGGAGCGTTTGAGGCGTCCGCTGCGTTGAGGTGGGTATGCGCGTGTTGGCGGTACTGCTCATCGGCCTCGCGGTCGAGGTCACGGCCCTGGTGGCGGCGTTCGACGCCTGGGGTCTGCTCCCGACCCTGGGTCTGCTGGTCCTGGGCGCGGTGGTGGGCTCGGCGCTGATGCGCCGGGAGGGCGCGCGGACGATGGGCGCGTTCTCGGAGGCGTTGCGGGCGCGGCGCGCGCCGCACCAGGAGATCGCGGACGGGGTGCTGATCGCGGCGGCGGGGTTCCTGATCGTCGTGCCGGGGTTCGTGAGCGATGTGGCGGGTCTGTTCCTGCTGTTCCCTCCGACGCGGCGGTTGATCAGCCGGCGGATGGCGCGGCGGGCGGAGGAGCGGGAGCGGGCGATGGTGTTGAACGTCCGCTACGGGCGTGACCCGATGGCCGGTGGTGTGGTGGTGGACGGCGCCGTCGTGGACGGCGCGGTGGTGGACGGCCCGGTGGTCGACGGTGGCGTGGTCGGCGGCGCGGTGGTGGACGGCGCCGTGGTGGACGGCGCCGTGGTGGACGCGCGGTCGCGGCAGCGGCGGGAGCCCCGCGAGTTGCCGTGACCGTTTCGGCGGCCACGGCGCGGGAGTTCGCCGCTAGCCTGTCCCTTCCCCGTTGATCTCCGGAAGGGGCGACCGTGGCCACCCTGTACCGCGCGATGTGGAACGACGACCGGCCGAGCCTGGTGGACGACGTGCGGCGCACCGTCCTGGAGTGGGTGGACTTCAAGAGCGGTGGCCAGGTCGAGCGGCTGCTGGGCTCGGGGAGCACCAAGGACGGCGCGATGCGCCTGAAGGTCGAGCACGAGCAGGACCACCGCGACGGCGCGTCGGTGCGCTCGGCGCTGCGGGTGTCGTTCGTGGAGTCGCAGGAGAACGGGTCGCAGTGGATCATGAGGGTGCGCGGCTGGGTGTGCTCGCGTGATGACGGTCCGGGCACGGACGGGTGGCTGTGGACCGATGTCGACGCGGTGAGCCACGACTCGCTGGACGGCGTGACGATCGCCGCGCCGCGGTTCGTGCGCTCGCTGCTGGCGGAGGGCGGTCGACCGCGGCGGGGTGACGTGCCGTTGTCGGCGTCGGTGTTGTCGTTCGAGGGTGATTCGGGCGCCGAGGCGCTGGCGGAGCTGGTGACGGACGTGCGGCGGGACGTGCCGGTCGTCGTGTTCGCGCCGTTGCCGCCGGGGTTCCACCACGTGGGGCTGCCTCCGGGGGTCACCGCGCACCTGCAGTTCGAGCGGGTGGTGGAGCGAGCGTCGGCGATGGTGGCGGGGATGGCCGCGGTGTGCCGCCTGGACGAGGCGGGGATGGTGGCGTTCGGGTCGATCGTCGGGCCGGAGCACGGCGTGCGGGATGGCGCGTTCCGGATCTACCTGCCGGACATGGATCCGGCGGTCGACGAGCCGTGGCGTCACCGGTACACGGTGCCGGCGCGGTTCCTCCGGTACCGGGAGGGTGCGGGCGGGATCATCAGCCGGGCGATCTCGCGGCGTGCGGGCGCGCGTCGGGCGCCGGCGAGTTACGAGGTGGCGGCGCGGTTCCTGGATTCGGTGAAGGAGGCCGTGCCGGCGGACGCGGCGCAGTTGTTGGAGATGTACGAGGAGGAGAACGCCGAGCTGCGCGGCCAGGTGGCGACCCAGGACCACCGGTACCAGGACTTGTTGGAGGACCACGAGCTGTTGGAGAGCGAGCACGCCCGGTTGCGGGCGGAGTTGGCGACGGCGCGTCGGAAGCTCGCGCTGGTGGAGCCGCGGTTGTGGGAGGAGCGGCCGGCGGAGGTGTTGGCGGTGGTGGCCGCGACGCCGCCGGACCACGCGGACTCGCCGGGTGAGGCGGCGCGGTTGGCGCAGACCCACCTGGGCGTCCACCTGCGGGTGCCGGACGGCGCGCTCGTGGACCTGGATCTGATCGACAACGCGGTCGAGTCGCGGGCGTGGGGGCAGACGGCGTGGCGGGCGTTCCTGGCGCTGCACGCCTACGGGGAGGCGTTGCGGGACGCCGAGCACGATCCGGGGTCGTTCTGGACGTGGTGCGAGAACTCGGGGCACCCGCACGCGTGGACGGCGACGCCGAAGAAGTTGGCGATGGGGGAGAGCGAGTCGGTGCGGTCGTCGGCGAAGCTGCGCCGGAAGCGGATCTTCGAGGTGGACCGGTCGGTGGACGCGTCGGGTCGGATGTTCATGGAGATGCACATCAAGATCGCCGAGGGCGGCGGGATGCTCGCTCCGCGGATCTACTTCGTGCCCGTGCGTGATCAGGGGAAGGTGCACGTGGGGTACTTCGGTCCGCACAAGAACGTGCCGAACACGCTGGCCTGACGGGTCGGGCGCCCGCCGTCCGGGGGTGGCCGAGGTGTCAGATCCGGGTGTCTGGGTACGTGAGACGGCATGACCGTCATCGGTGTGCACGCTTCACACGAGCAGGTTCACCCGTCCGCGTTGCTGGCCGCGGTGCGTCGGGCGGAGGAGGTCGGGTTCGACGCGGCGATGAGCTCGGACCACTTCTCGCCGTGGAGCGCCCGTCAGGGGCAGTCGGCGTTCGCGTGGTCGTGGCTGGGCGCGGCGATGCAGGCGACGGGGGTGCCGTTCGGCGTGGTGAACGCGCCGGGGCAGCGGTACCACCCGGCGATCATCGCGCAGGCGATCGGCACGTTGGGGGCGATGTTCCCGGGCCGTTTCTGGGCGGCGCTGGGCAGCGGTGAGGCGAGCAACGAGCACATCACCGGTGATCCGTGGCCGCGCAAGGACGTGCGGAACGCGCGGTTGCGGGAGTGCGTGGACGTGATCCGGGCGTTGCTGGCGGGGGAGGAGGTCACGCACGACGGCCTGGTGCGGGTGGACCGGGCGCGGTTGTGGACGAGGCCGGAGGAGCCGCCGCCGCTGGTGGGCGCGGCGGTGAGCGAGGCGACGGCGCGGTGGTGCGCGGAGTGGTCGGACGGGCTGATCACGGTGAACGCGCCGGCGGAGCAGCTCAAGCGGATGGTCGGCGCCTATCGGGACGCGGGCGGCCGGGGGCCGCTGTACCTGCAGGTGCACCTGAGCTGGGCGGAGTCGGAGGACGAGGCGCGGGCGTTGGCGCACGAGCAGTGGCGCAGCAACGTGTTCGGTCCGCCGGTGTGCTGGGACCTGGAGACGGCGGAGCACTTCGACGTGGTGTCGCAGGACGTGACGGTGGAGCAGGTGGCGCGGGTGGTGAACGTGTCGGCGGACCTGGGGCGGCACGTGGCGGTGCTGCGGGAGTACGTCGACCTGGGGTTCGACGGGTTGTTCCTGCACCACGTGGGTCGTGAGCAGGAGGCTTTCCTGGAGGCGTTCGGCGCGCGGGTGCTGCCGGAGGTGCGGGCGTGAAGCTGACGAGGACCGCGGACCTGTGGTGGAAGAACGCCGTCGTGTACTGCCTGGACGTGGAGACGTTCCACGACTCCGACGGCAGCGGGTGCGGTGATTTCCGGGGTGCGGCGCAGCGGATCGACCACCTGCACCGGTTGGGTGTGACGTGCGTGTGGTTGATGCCGTTCTTCCCGACGCCGGAGCGGGACGACGGGTACGACATCACCGACTTCTACGGGGTGGACCCGCGGCTGGGGACGTTGGGCGATTTCGTGGAGTTCGTGCGCACGGCCCGCGACCGCGGCATCCGGGTGATCGCGGACCTGGTGGTGAACCACACGTCGGACCAGCACCCGTGGTTCCAGAGCGCGCGGGACCCGGAGTCGCCGTTCCACGACTGGTACGTGTGGCGGGACCAGCCGCCGCCGGACGCGGAGAAGGGCGTGGTGTTCCCCGACAAGGAGAAGTCGCTGTGGACCTACGACCGGAAGGCGAAGAAGTACTACCTGCACCGGTTCTACAAGCACCAGCCCGACCTGAACGTGGCGAACCCGAAGGTGCGCGACGAGATCGCGCGGGTGATGGGGTTCTGGATGGAGCTGGGGCTGTCGGGGTTCCGGGTGGACGCGGTGCCGTTCCTGCTGGAGGCGCCGGTGGAGGAGCTGCCGGACCCGCACGACTACCTGGGCGACCTGCGGGCGTTCCTGTCGCGCCGCAACGGCGAGGCGGTGCTGCTGGGCGAGGTGAACCTGCCGTACGCGGAGACGATGAAGTTCTTCGGGCAGAGCGACGGGGTGGGTGACGAGCTGCACCTGTGCTTCGACTTCATCGGCATGCAGCAGATGTACCTGTCGTTGGCGCGGCAGGACGCGGGGCCGTTGACGCACGCGTTGACGGAGCGGCCGGAGCCGCCGCGGGACTGCCACTGGGCGACGTTCGTGCGCAACCACGACGAGCTGACGTTGGACAAGTTGACCGTGCCGGAGCGGCAGGAGGTGTTCGACGCGTTCGGCCCGGACGAGGACATGCAGCTGTACGGGCGGGGTCTGCGGCGTCGGCTGCCGGGGATGCTGGGGCACGACATGCGGCGGATCAGGATGGTGTACAGCCTGCTGTTCTCGCTGCCGGGCACGCCGGTGCTGTTCTACGGGGAGGAGGTCGGCATGACCGAGGACCTGTCCGTGGAGGGCCGGGAGGCGGTGCGGACGCCGATGTGGTGGGACGCGGTGGCGGAGCAGCGGCGCGACCCGGAGTCGTTGCTGGCGTGGACGCGGTTGCTGGTCGAGCGGTACCGGGAGTGCCCGGAGCTGGCGTGGGGCACGTTCAAGGTGATGGACACGGCGGATTCGGCGGTGTTCGCGCACCGGTGCGACATCGACGGCGGCACGGTCGTCGCGGTGCACAACCTCGCCGACCGGGACATCGAGGTGGAGCTGTCCGATCTGGACGGTGAGCTGACCGATGTGCTGGTGGACGGGACGGTGCCGGTGAAGGACGGCAAGGCGCGGGTGGAGCTGGGCCCGTACGACTGCCGGTGGTTCCGTCAGGTGAGCCGGTAGCCGTGCGCGGGCCGGTTGGCCATGCCGTAGCGGGGGAGGACCTCGGCCTTGCCGACGGTGACGAGGTGTTCGAGGTAGCGGCGGGCGCTGACGCGGGACAGCCCGGCGCGATCGCCGACCTCCTGGGCGGACAGGTCGGTGTCGCTGCCGCGCAGGGCGTCGACGACGAGCCTCAGCGTCACCGGTGACAGGCCCTTGGGCAGGGCGGCTCGGGGCCGGTGCTGGAGGAGCTGGTCGACCTCGTCCTGGTCGAGCCACGGGCCGAGGCGCTGGACCTCGGCGCGGCGGGCGAGGTATTCGCGCATGCGGTCGAGGAACGCGGCGCGGGTGAACGGTTTGACGAGGTAGTGGTCGACGCCGCGGGACATGGCCTGGCGGACGGTGTCGCGTTCGCGGGCGGCGGTCACGGCGATCACGTCGACCGGCGGGCCGGGTCGGGCCCGCAGCCGCGCCAGCACCTCCAGGCCGGACATGTCGGGCAGGTGGATGTCGAGCAGCACGAGGTCGGGGCGCAGGGCCTCGACGGCGCGCAGCGCCTCGCCGCCGCCGTGGGCCTCGCCGACGACGGTGAAGTCGGGCAGGGCGTCGAGGAAACCGCGGTGGACGGCGGCGACGGCGAAGTCGTCGTCCACGACGAGGGTGCGGACGGTCATCGGGCGGCCTCCGGCAGCCACACGTCGAACGACGCGCCGCCGAGTTCGGACTCCGTGACGCGGACCCGGCCGCTGCGGCGGGTGACCACGCGGGACACCAGGGCCAGGCCGATGCCGCGGCCGTGCGCGCCGCGGGGCGCTTTGGAGCTGACGCCGAGGGTGAAGATGCGGGCGCGGTCGGACTCGTCGACGCCCGGTCCGTCGTCGTCCACGACGACCCGCACGCCGCGCGGTTCGGTGCGGACGAGGACGCGGACGGTGCCGCCGGCGGTGACCGCGTCCACGGCGTTGTCGACCAGGTTGCCCAGGACGGTGAGCGCGTCGTCGCCGGTGCGGGCGTCGACTGCGGTGGCGGGGTCGAGGCGCAGGGCGACGCCGCGTTCGTGGGCGGTCGACGACTTGGCGAGCAGCAGCGCGGCGAGGGCGGGGTCGGTCATGGCGCCGCCGATGATGTCGGAGGTGACCGAGCCGGTGCCGCCGACGCGTTCGATGTAGCGGACGGCGTCCTCGCGGCGGTCGAGTTCGACCAGGCCGCCGATGACGTGCAGGTGGTTGGTGAACTCGTGGGCCTGGGCGCGGAGGACCTCGGTGACGGTGCGCTGCCCGTCGAGTTCGCGCAGCGCGTCGTGCAGCTCGGTGCGGTCGCGGAGGGTGAGGACGACGCCCACGGGGCGGCCGCGGGTCTTGGCGGTGGTGCGGTTGGCGACCAGGACGCGTTCGCCGGCCAGGACGAGCCGGTCGGTGACGTCGTCGGGGTCGCGGACGAGGTCGAGCAGGCCGCCGGCCTCCAGGACGGCGGCGGCGGGCCGGCCGGTGGGGTCGTCGGCGAGGTCGAGCAGCCGCATCGCCTCGTCGTTGACGAGCACGAGGCGTTCCCGGTCGTCCACGGCGACGACGCCCTCGCGGATGCCGTGCAGCATGGCGTGCCGGGTTTCGAGGAGCTGCGCGATCTCGTCCGGTTCGAGGCTGAACGTGCGGGTCCGCACCATGCGGGTGACCAGGGCCGCGCCGAGGACGCCGACCAGGGCGGCGGCGGCGAGCCAGCCGATCAGCTCCGGCAGGTCCTCGGCGAGGTCCGCGGCGAGCTGGCTCTCCAGGATGCCGACCGACGCCATGCCGATGATGTCGCCGGCGGGGGAGCGGATGGGGACCTTCGCGCGCAGCGACGTGCCCAGCGTGCCCGTCTCGGTGCCGACGAACACCTGCCCGGCCAGGGCCGTGCGGGGGTCGGTGGACACCTTCTCGCCGATGCGCGCCGGGTCCGGGTGGGCGTAGCGGACGCCGTCGCGGTCGGTGACGACGACGTAGGTGACGTCGGACGCCTTGCGGAGCAGCTCGGCCAGCGGCTGGATCGTCGCCGCCGGGTCGGGGGAGGTGAACGCGTCCACGACCGTGGGCAGGCGGGCGACGCTCTCGGCGACCGACAGCATCCGGTCCTTGTAGGCCTCGCGGATGCGGTCGCTCTGCATCTTCGCCGCCAGCAGCCCCGCCGCGCACGTCGTGGCCAGCACGATGACCACCTGCAACACGAGCAGGCTGACACCGAGGGGCACCGTGCGGCGACGCATGGCAGGCATTCTGGCCCACCTCGCGAGGGGGCGGCCATGACCTAAACGACCAATACGGCCCTTACGACCGTTGCCCCCTGCCGCGGCGGCGGCGCTCCTAGCGTTCCCGGCCACCGGAGCGACGGCGCTCCGGGTGGAACGTGGAGGACCCGATGGCAGGACAGCGCATCCGACTTCTCACGGCGGCGGCCGCCGCGGGCCTGGTGCTCGCGGGCTGCGGCGCCGGTGGCGGCGCGGGCGGCGACGGCGTCGGCCGGCTGGAGATCATGGCCCCCGCGGACCCCGGCGGCGGCTGGGACCAGACCGCGCGGTCGATGCAGGCCGCGATCAGCGGCGCGAAGCTCGCCGACTCCGTGCAGGTCAACAACGTCGGCGGGGCCGGCGGCACGGTCGGCCTGCAGAAGCTCGCCACCGAGCGGTCCGAGGAGTACCTGATGGTCACCGGGCTGGTCATGGTCGGCGCGGTCGAGACCAACGGCGTGGAGAAGCGGCTGGAGGACACCACGCCCATCGCGCGGCTCACCGCCGAGGACGAGGTCGTCGTCGTGCCCGCCGACTCCCCGTACCGGTCCATCGACGACCTGCTCGCCGCCGTCGCCGAGAAGGGCCAGGGCGTGTCGATCACCGGCGGCTCGGCGGGCGGCACCGACCACATCCTCGCCGCGCTGCTGCTCAAGGCCAAGGGCATCGACCCCGGCAAGCTCAACTACGTGCCCTACTCCGGCGGCGGCGAGTCGCTGGCGGCGCTGCTGGGCGGCAAGGTCGACGCGGGCATCTCCGGCGTCGGCGAGTACGTCGAGCAGATCAAGGCGGGCAAGCTGCGCGCCCTGGGCACCTCCGGCCCGAAGGAGCACCCGGAGCTGAAGGTGCCGACGTTCAAGAACGTCGGCACCGGCGTCGAGCTGATCAACTGGCGCGGTGTCGTCGCGCCCGGCTCGATCTCCGTCGCGGCGAAGGACCGGCTGGTCAAGCTGGTCGCCGACATGCACGCCAGCCCCCAGTGGCAGGAGGAGCTGAAGAAGAAGGGCTGGACCGACACGTTCCAGACCGGGCACGACTTCTCCACGTTCCTCACCGTCGAGATCGGCCGGATCAAGCCGGTGCTGCAGGAGATCGGGCTCGTCAAGTGACCTCCCCCGACACCACCCCGCCTGGGGCCGGCGACGGCGGGTCGGGCGCCGTGACGCCCGGGGCCGCCGGCGTCGGGACGGCGCGGGCGCCGCTGTCGGCGAAGGTCGAGGAGTACGCGTTCGGCGGGCTCGTCGCCGCGCTCGGCGCGTTCACCCTGGTCGACGCCACCACCATCACCGTGCGCGGTGCCGTCGGCGGCATCGGCCCCCGCGCCTTCCCCTACGCCGTCGGCGCGCTGCTCCTGGTCACCGGCGTCGCCGCGATCGTCGCCACCGCCCGCGGCCGGCTCGGCGCGGCCGAGGACGCCGAGGACGTCGACACCACCGTCCGCACCGACTGGGTGACCGTGCTCAAGCTCGTCGCCGTGCTCGTCGCGCACCTGGTGCTGATCGACGTCGTCGGCTGGCCGGTCGCCGCGACGGTGCTGTTCGCCGCCGCCGCGTGGACCCTCGGCGCGGTCTGGTGGAAGGCACTGGTCGTCGCCGTCGTGCTGGCGCTGGTCGTGCAGGTCGTGTTCGCGTCCGGGCTCGGCCTGTCGCTGCCCGCCGGCGTGGTCGAGGGGGTGCCACTCCTCGATGGGTAGCCTCACCGCCCTGCTGGACGGCTTCGCCACCGCCGCCCAGCCCGAGTACCTCCTGTACGCGCTGCTCGGCGTCACCCTCGGCACCGCCGTCGGCGTCCTGCCCGGCATCGGCCCCGCCATGACCGTGGCGCTGCTGCTGCCGTTGACCTACTCGCTCGAACCGACCGCCGCGCTGATCATCTTCGCGGGCATCTACTACGGCGGCATGTACGGCGGCTCGACCACGTCGATCCTGCTCAACACGCCCGGCGAGTCGTCGTCCGTGGTCACCGCGCTGGAAGGCAACCGGATGGCGCGCGCCGGGCGGGGCGCGGCGGCCCTGGCCACCGCGGCGATCGGGTCGTTCGTCGCCGGCACCATCGCCACGGTCCTGCTCACCGTCCTCGCGCCCACGATCGCCGACCTCGCCGTCACCCTCGGCCCGGCCGACTACGTGGCGCTGATGGTCGTCGCGTTCACCACCGTCGCCGCCCTGCTCGGGTCGTCGCCCGTGCGGGGCCTGGCGTCGCTGGGACTGGGGCTGTTCCTCGGGCTCGTCGGCACCGACACCCTCACCGGGCAGCAGCGGTTCACCCTCGGCGTGCCCACCCTGTCCGACGGCATCGACGTCGTCGTGGTCGCGGTCGGCGTGTTCGCCGTCGGCGAGGCCCTGTACGTGGCGGCACGCCTGCGGCACGGCCCCGTCGAGGTCGTGCCGGTCGGCGGGAAGTGGATGACCGGCGAGTTCTGGCGGCGGTCCTGGAAACCGTGGCTGCGGGGCACCTTCATCGGGTTCCCCATCGGCACCGTCCCCGCCGGCGGCGCGGACGTGTCCACGTTCCTGTCCTACGCGGCCGAGAAGAAGCTGTCGAAGCGGCCCGAGGAGTTCGGCAAGGGCGCCATCGAGGGCGTCGCCGGCCCCGAGGCCGCGAACAACGCCGCCGCCGCCGGAGTCCTCGTCCCGCTGCTCACGCTCGGCCTGCCCACCACCGCCACCGCCGCCGTCATCGTCGCCGCGTTCCAGAGCTACGGCATCCAACCCGGGCCGCTGCTGTTCACCACCAGCCCGGGCATGGTGTGGGCGCTCATCGCGTCGCTCTACATCGGCAACGTCATGCTGCTCGTGCTCAACCTGCCCCTGGTGAAGATCTGGGTGAAGGTCCTCCGGATCCCGCGGCCCTACCTGTACGCGGGCATCCTGCTGTTCGCCGCCCTGGGCACCTACGCGGTCAACTTCGTCGTCGACGACCTGATCGTGCTGCTCGTCATCGGCGTCGCCGGGTTCTTCATGCGCCGCCACGGCTACCCCGTCGCGCCGCTCGTCGTCGGCCTCATCCTCGGACCGATGGCCGAGGAACAGGTCCGCCGCACCCTGCAGATCAGCGAAGGCGACCCCGCCGCCCTCGTGACCAGCCCGTTCGCCGCGATCGCCTACGCGCTGCTCGCCGCGACCCTGGTCCTCGCGGGCGTCCTGCGCGTCCGCCGCCGCCGAACGGAACCGATCACCACGACCTGATCCCGCCCCCGCGCCCACCGGCCCTGACCCTCGTCGGCCCTCCGCCGGCGCGTCCACGAGACGTGCCGGGGGAGGGCCGACGTGGTGCGTCCGGCACCGGGGCCAGCACGGCGTTCACCCACCACCACACCGCCCGCAGAAGATCCCTTGCGCAAAGTCGACACTGCGCGTGAAGATATCCCGGTCCTGACCCTGTCGACCGAAGGATTTCCATGACTTCGCCGTACGGTCTGCACCGCGTCCTCGAACCCGCCGGGGTCCTGCCGCAGCAGGCCTGGCGGCTGGACGCCTCCCCGGAGTGCGGCCCCGACGAAGTCGTGCTCGACGTCGCCCGCCTCAACCTCGACGCCGCCTCCTACCGCCAGCTGCGCGAGCAGCACGGCGTCGACGGCGTCCGGCAGGCCGTCCTGGACATCGTCTCCTCCCGCGGCAAGATGCAGAACCCCGTCACCGGATCGGGCGGCATGCTCCTCGGCACCGTCCGCGCCGTCGGCCCCGACTCGCCCCTCGGGCTGCGCGTCGGCGACCGCGTCGCCACCCTCGTCTCCCTCACCCTCACCCCGCTGCGCGTCACCGACGGCCTCGCCCGCTGGGACGGCGCCGACGAACAGGTGCCGTGCGAGGGCACCGCCGTGCTGTTCGGCCGGTCCATCGCCGCCGTCCTGCCCGACGACCTGCCCGAGGAACTCGCCCTGTCCGTCCTCGACGTGTGCGGCGCGCCCGCGCTCACCGACCGCGTCGTGCGCCGCCGTGACGCCCCCTCCGTGCTGGTCCTGGGCGGCGGCGGGAAGTCCGGGTCGCTGTCGCTGGCCGCCGCACGCCGCGCCGGCGCGTCCCGCCTCGTCGCCCTCGTCCCCACCGAACGCGAAGCCGCCGCCGTCCGCGCCGCCGCCCTGGCCGACACCGTCGTCGTCGCCGACGCCCGCGACCCCGTGGCCGTCGCCGACGCCGTCGGCGCACCCGCCGACGTGACCGTCGTGTGCGTCGACGTCCCCGGCTGCGAGCACGGCGCGATCCTCGCCACCGCCGACGGCGGCACCGTCGTGTTCTTCTCCATGGCCACCTCCTTCCCGGCCGCCGCGCTCGGCGCGGAAGGGCTCGCCGCCGACGTCGAGATGATCGTCGGCAACGGCTACGTGCCCGGCCACGCCGCGTTCGCCCTCGACCTGCTGCGCGCCGAACCTGCCGTGCGGGCGCTGTTCGAGCACCGGCAGACTCAGCAGGCGTGACTACCGTGAACGGCGCCCCCGGGGCGACGCGCCTGCTCGTGGGGGGACGCATCCACTCCCCGACCGCACCCGACGCCACCGCGATGGCGATCACCGACGGCACCGTCGTGTGGCTCGGCCAGGACGCCGCCGGGCGCGCCCTGCACCCCGACGCCGAAGTGGTCGAGCTGGACGGCGCGTTCGTCGCGCCCGCGTTCGTGGACGCCCACGTGCACGCCACCGCCGCGGGCCTGATGCTCACCGGCCTCGACCTCACCGGCTGCCGCTCCCTCGCCGAGCTGCTCGACGCCGTGCGCGCCGCCGACGGCCCCCTCATCTGGGGTCACGGCTGGGACGAGACGCGCTGGCCCGAGAACCGGCCGCCCACCAGGGCCGAGCTGGACGCCGCCGGCCGCGGCGCGCGGGTCTACCTGTCCCGCATCGACGTGCACTCCGCGGCCGTGTCCACCGCCCTGGTCGACCTCGCGCCCGCCGCCCGCGACGCCGACGGCTGGTCGCCCGACGGGCCGCTGTCCCGCGCCGCCCACCACCACGTCCGGGGCGCCGCCAAGGACGCCATCCCCGCCGCGCAGCGCCGTGCCGCCCAGCGGGCGTTCCTCGCGCACGCCGCGTCACGCGGCATCGCGTCCGTGCACGAGTGCGCCGGACCCGACATCTCCAGCCGCGACGACCTCGCCGACCTCCTCGCCACCGACGTCCTCGACGTCGTCGGCTACTGGGGCGGCACCGAACCCGTCGACCTGCCCGTCCGCGGCCTCGCCGGCGACCTGTTCGTCGACGGCGCCCTCGGCTCCCGCACCGCCGCCCTCTGCTCCCCGTACGCCGACGCCGACACCACCGGCGCGCTCTACCTCGACGCCGACGCCATCGCCCGGCACCTCGTCGCCTGCACCGAAGCCGGCCTGCAGGGCGGGTTCCACGTCATCGGCGACGCCGCCATGGACGCCGTCGTCGAAGGCTTCGCCGCGGCCGCCGCCACCGTCGGCGTGCCCGCGCTCGCCGCCCGCCGCCACCGCCTCGAACACGTCGAGATGATCACCGCCGAGCAGGCCGCGAAACTCGGCTCGTGGGGCGTCGTCGCCTCCGTGCAGCCCCTCTTCGACCGCGAGTGGGGCGGCCCGGACGGCATGTACGCGCAACGCCTCGGCGTCGAACGCGGCACCGCCCTCAACCCGTTCTCCCGGCTCGCCGCCGCCGGCATGATCCTCGCCCTCGGCTCCGACGCGCCCGTCACCGACGTCGACCCGTGGGCCGCGATCAAGGCCGCCGTCCACCACCGCACCGACGGCTCCGGCATCTCGCCGCGCGCCGCGTTCACCGCCCACACCCGCGGCGGGTGGCGCGCCGCCGGCGTCGACGACGGCGTCACCGGCACCCTCCAACCCGGCGCGCCCGCCACCTACGCCGTCTGGGACGCGGGCGACCTCGAGGTCTCCGCGCCCGACAGCCGCGTCCAGCGCTGGTCCACCGACCCCCGCTCCCGCGTCCCCGCCCTGCCCTCCCTCGACGGCCCCGCGCCCACCTGCCTGCGCACCGTCCTGCGCGGCCGCACGATCTACGACAAGGACGCCACATGACCGCCCGCCACAACACGGCGCCACCGGTGGCACCCCCGGCGGTCGCGTCCCCGCCGGCGGCCGGGCGGCAGCACACCCCGCACACCCCCTTCCCCGGAAACCAGGAGTGACACATGGCGTTGCTCGACCTCGACCCCCGGGTGGTCGCGACGGCACGGGAACTCGCCGCGCGCGCCGCCGAACCGGTGGTGGCCATCGCCAAGGCCCACACCACGGTGGCGGTCGAGCGCGCCACACTCCGGCTGGCCGGCATCACCGGCGCGGACTCCACCCACCGCGCCGGCGACGTGCCGTGGGTCAACCGCGTCGTCGACACCGTCCGTGAGCACTGCGGCCTCGAACACGGCGCCGCGCTGCCCGTCTTCCACGCCCTCAAAGAGCACAACCTCGGCACCCTCACCGAACTCGCCGAGGCCACCGCCGCCGGACAGGTCCGCTACACCCTGCCCACCGGCCGCGACCGCGACCGCGCCCGCAAGGCCGCCACCGCCGCCGTCACCAAGGGCCTGCGCACCGTCGACCGCAACCGCGCCCAACGCGACCGGCTCGTCACCCGCCTCGGCGACCCGCCCCAACGGCCCTGGATCTACCTCATCGTCGCCACCGGCGACATCGACGAGGACGTCGTCCAGGCCCGCAACGCCGCCCGCGCCGGCGCCGACATCATCGCCGTCATCCGCTCCACCGGCCAGTCCCTGCTCGACTACGTCCCCGAAGGCGCCACCCACCACGGCTTCGCCGGCACCTACGCCACCCAGGAGAACTTCCGCATCATGCGGGCCGCCCTGGACGACGTGTCCAAGGAGGTCGGCCGGTACGTGCGGCTCACCAACTACGCCTCCGGCCTCTGCATGCCCGAGATCGCCGTCCTCGCCGGCCTGCAACGCCTCGACATGATGCTCAACGACTCCATGTACGGCATCCTGTTCCGCGACATCAACCCCATCCGCACCTTCGTCGACCAGCGGTTCTCCCGCCAGGTCCACGCCCGCGCCGGGATCATCATCAACACCGGCGAGGACAACTACCTCACCACCGCCGACGCCGTCGACGCCGCCCACACCGTCACCGTGTCGCAGCTCCTCAACGAGCACTTCGCCCACGAAGCCGGCCTGCCCGACCACCTCCTCGGCCTCGGCCACGCCTTCGAGATCAACCCCAAGGTCCCCGAGTCGTTCCGCCTCGAACTCGCCCACGCCCTGCTCGCCCGCGAACTGTTCCCCGACGCGCCGCTCAAGTGGATGCCACCCACCAAGCACATGACCGGCGACGTGTTCAACGGCTACCTGCTCGACGGGTTCTTCAACCTCGCCGGCGTCCTCACCGGCCAGTCCATCCTGCTCGTCGGCATGATGACCGAGGCCGTCGTCACCCCGTTCCTGTCCGACCGCGACCTGGCCCTCGCCAACGTCCGCTACGTCCTCGACGCCGCCGGCGGCCTGCGCGAGGACTTCCGCCCCGCGCCCGACGGGCTCATCGTCAAACGCGCCCACCAGGTCCTCGGCGAAGCCGTCGACCTCCTCGCCCGCATCGTCGACGACGGGCTGCTCAACGCCATCGCCGACGGCACCTTCGGCCTCATGAAACGCCCCGCCCACGGCGGCCGCGGCGCGGACGGCGTCGTCGAGAAGGCCGACGGGTACGTCAACCCCGCCTCGGAGCTGCTGGAGACCGCCCGGTGAACACCCCAGTGAACGCGGCCCAGAACAACACCGCCCAGAAGAACGCGCCTCAGACGAGCGCCGCCCCCGCCGACGCCGCGGCGGCGAACCCGAAACGGCACGTCCGCCCGTACGGCGACACCACCGGCGACGGCATGGTGCAGACCTCCTTCACCCTGCCCGTCCCGTTCGGGCCCAAGGCCGACGGCGCCGCCCAGCAGCTCGCCAACCGCATGGGCATCGACCCCGCCATGGTCGTCCACTCCCACCCCATCGGCGACGACTTCACCTTCTTCGTCGTCTACGGCTCCGTCCGCCACATCGTCGACCTCGACGAAGTCCGCGTCGTCGAACGCGAGTACCCGCTGCTCAGCCCCACCGAGGTCAACACGGCCCTCAAGAAGCTCCTGCGCCGCAAGCTCGTCGTGGTCGGCGCCTGCATCGGCACCGACGCCCACACCGTCGGCATCGACGCCATCCTCAACATCAAGGGCTTCGCGGGGGAGAAGGGCCTCGAGTACTACCGCGAACTCACCGTCGTGAACCTCGGCGCCCAGGTGTCCGTGCCCGAGCTCGTCCGCCGCGCCCGCGCCGAGAAAGCCGACGCCGTCCTCGTCTCCCAGGTCGTCACCCAACGCGACGCGCACCTGCTCAACACCCGCGAGATGTCCGCCGCGTTCCGCGAGGCGATGGGCGACCGGCGACCCGTCCTCATCGCCGGCGGACCCCGCTTCGACCCGCTCATGGCCGACGAGCTCGGCGTCGACCGCGTGTTCGGCCGCGGCACCACGCCCGGCGAGGTCGCCAGCTACCTCGTGCACGCCGTGCGGACCCGGAAAACCACCCAGACGAAGGAGAGCGCGTGAGCCTCACCGAGGGATTCACCGTCACCCACCGCCGGTACGTGCCCCACTCCCACGCCCACTACGGTGGCGACCTCGTCGACGGCGCCTACAGCCTCGGCCTGTTCGGCGACGTCGCCACCGAACTGCTCATCCGCACCGACGGCGACGAAGGCCTCTTCGCCGGCTACTCCGCCGTCGAGTTCGTCGCACCCGTCCACGCCGGCGACGTCATCGAGGCCACCGCCACCCTCGTCCGCGTCGGCACCCGCTCCCGCGAGATCGACTTCGAAGCCCGCGTCGTGTGCCGCGCCGCCCCCGACCGCGGCCCCTCCGCCGCCGACGTCCTCGACCCGCCCGTCGTCGTCACCAAAGCCCGCGGCACCGTCGTCGCGCCCCCGCGTCAGTAGCCGTACTCCCAACCACCGCCCGCCTCGCACACGTCCACGTGGTTCACGCGGCGCTGCCCGCGCCGCAGCTCCTCGGCGAACGCCGCCGCGTCCACCCCGAACGCCTCCACCACCCGCACCGACGCCGGGGTCGTGCTCACCCGCGCGGCCTCGGCCAGCCGGTGCCGGCCCGACTCCCGCAGCATCGCCGTCAACCGCTCGTGGTTGTCCGCCTTCGTCCGCTCGTCCCGCACCTCGCGCACCCGGCCGTCCGCGCGGAACTCGTCGGCGGCACGCCTCATCTCCTCGTCGGTGTCGAACAGGACCACCAACGCGGTGCAGTACGGCGTCGGCGTGCCCGCGACCCGGCGGCCCGGGGCGAACACCGCCACGAGCACGGTCACGAGGACGACGAGGGACACGGCCACGGCCGGCGGGCGCCAGCGGATCACACCACCACCCTGCCACCGCCCGCCCGGACCCGGCGACCCGACGGTCACCCACCGGCGCACCACGCCCCTCTGCCACTATCGGACACGTGATCAGCCTCGATCCGCTGTCCCCCGTGCCGCCCTACGAACAGGTGCGGTCCCAGTTCGCCCGCAAGATCACCGGCCGGGAACTGGCCGTCGGCACCCGCCTGCCCACCGTCCGCGCCCTGGCCGCCGAACTCGGCCTCGCCGTCAACACCGTCGCCCGCGCCTACCGCGAACTCGAGGAAGCCGGCCTCATCGAGACCCGCGGCAGAGCCGGCACCGTCGTCAGCGCGGCGGGGGAGCGGAGCCGGGAACGCGTCCTGCGCGCCGCCCGCGCCTACGCCGCCACCGCCCGCGAACAGGGCCTCACCGCCGACGAAGCCCTCGACATCGTCCGCGCCGCCCTGGGCGACTAACGCCAGTCCGGCGAGCGTCGGCCACCGCGGTCAACGCGCCGGCCCGCGGAGCCCGCCCGCGTGAGCCCGGGCCGCCCGCCCCCCGTGAACCCGCGCCCGTCAGCGCTGCCCGGCGGCCCTGCCTGGTGCGGCCCTGCCTGGTGCGGCCCTGCCTGGTGCGGCCCTGCCTGGTGTCAGCGCCGCCGTCCTCGACCGCGTGGGGCCCCAAGGGCCGTAGGGTGACCAGCCGTGGCCACCGAACACACCGGCACCGGCGACCCCGCGCGGACCCTCGCGGTGCTGTGGCGCACCACCGAGCGCGCCGCCCGCAAGGATCTCGGCGTCGACCGCATCGTCGCCGCCGCCGTCGACCTCGCCGACACCGAAGGCCTCGCCGCGCTGTCCATGCGGCGCGTCGCCGACAAGCTCGGCGTCGGCACCATGTCCCTCTACACGCACGTGCCCGGCAAGGCCGAGCTGATCGACGTCATGGTCGACGCCGTCCAGGGCGAGACCGCGCGCCCCGACGACGTCCCCGGCGGGTGGCGCGGCCGGCTCACCCAGATCGCCCGCGAGAACTGGGCGCTGCACCTGCGCCACCCGTGGCTGCTGCAGGTCGCGACCAACCGGGCCGTGCTCGGCCCCAACGTGGCCGCCAAGTACGACTACGAACTGCGCGCCGTCGACGGCATCGGCCTCACCGACGTCGAGATGGACTCCGTCCTCAACCTCGTCCTCGCGCACGTCCGGGCCGCCGCGCGCGTCGCCGTCGAAGCCGCCCAGGTCGAGCAGCGCACCGGCCTCACCGACGAGCAGTGGTGGCAGGCCGCCGCGCCCTACCTCGCCAAGGTCTTCGACCCCGAGCGGTTCCCCACTGCGGCCCGCGTGGGCGCCGCCGCCGGCGAGGCCCACGGCACCGCCTACGACGGCGAGCACGCGTTCACGTTCGGCCTGGAACGCGTGCTCGACGGCATCGAGGCGCTCGTCCGGTCCCGTCAGTAGGGGCGCTTCGGCATCATCGCCCACAGCACCAGGTAGAGCAGGAACTGCGGCCCGGGCAGCAGGCAGGACAGCAGGAACACCAACCGGACCGTGTTGGCCTTCCACCCGTAGCGAGCGGCGAGCCCGGCGCACACGCCCGCGATCACCTTCTGGTCCTGCGGCCTCGTCAACGTGGTCATGACTCCACCATCCCCGCTCTCAGGTCCCCCCACATCGGTGGGAACCCTGATTGATACCCCCGCCGCCCCCTCCGCAACCCCCGGACAACACCAGGGCAACCCACGCGGACGACGGCGCGGGCAGGACTTCCCGATGGGTGGCAGCTACCTGCCGGCGCGGGACCGACCGCGTCCCGGCCTCCCTACCGTGGCGGCATGACGCACCCCGACCACCACCGGCGTCCGCCGACCACCGCGCCCCGGCCCGGCGTTCGCCGGGACACGGCCCGCCTGGTGCTCGTCCTCGCCGCCGGACTGCTCGGCGCCGGGTGCTCGGGAGGCGAAGCCGCCCCGCGGACACCGTCGCCGTCCACCCCGTCGTCCACGTCGAGCCCGTCGTCCACCACCCCCACCACGCCGCAACAGGACAAGCACACGCTGGCCGAGCTGGCGCGTCGGCCCTGCCTGGCGCTCGACGCGCGCGACCTCGACGCCCTCGGCATCACCGGCCCCGGCGAGGAGGAGCCCGGGGAGAACGGCCCCTCGTGCCTGTGGCGGGTCGGGGGCCAGAACGTCAACCTCCGCCTCGACGTCCCGGCCTCCTACGCGCAGACCATGACCGAGGGCGGGCGCGTCTCCCGGGTGCGGATCGGGCGGCACACCGCCACGCAGGCCGAGTTCCACCGCATCTGCTTCACCTTCGTCGAGGTGGACGGCCCCGACCACCTCGTCGGCTCCACGACCATCCCCGAGCCCGACGCCCCGCAGTCCGGGGCCTGCCCCGCCGGCCTGTCGGTCGTCGCGAGCGCCCTGACCCACATCGGGTGACGCCCGACGGGGGAGCGGCGGCGGTGCGAGGTGGGGTGCGGGATCGTGACCGGGGGCTCGTAGGCTGGGCCGGTGGTCGCTCCCCCCGTGGTGTCGGGTCAGTCCGCCGCCGACACGCCCCCCGCCCGCCGTCGGGACGTGCGCGGCACGTTGCTGCGGGTCGTGTTGGCCGCCGCGGGCGGTGTGCTGGTGTTCCTCAGCTTCCCGCCCCGGACGACGTGGTGGTTGGCGCCCGTCGGGTTCGCGGTGCTCGGGGTCCTGCTGCACGGGCGGCGGGCGCGGGCCGGGTTCGGGCTCGGCGTGGTGTGGGGGCTGGCGTTCATGGCGCCGCTGCTGCGCTGGACCGGCGAGTTCGTCGGCCTCATCGCCTGGCTGCCGCTCGCCCTGCTGTGCGCGGTGCTCATCGCGGTGGGCACGGCTGCCATCGCGGTCGTGTCACGGCTGCCCGGCGCGCCCCTGTGGATGGCGCTGGTGTGGGTCGCCGACGAGGCGCTGCGCGCCGTCGTCCCGTTCGGCGGGTTCCCCTGGGGCAAGATCGCGTTCGGCCAGCCCGAGGGCTGGTACCTGCCGCTCGCGTCCGTCGGCGGCGCGCCGCTGGTCGGGTTCGCCGTCGCCCTCACCGGCTTCGGCGCCGCCCACCTGGGGCGCAACTGGCGGCTCGGCGCGGCCGCCGTCGTGCTGCCCCTCGCCGCGGGCGTCGCCGCGTCCGCGCTCGTGCACACCGACCCCGACCAGGGCACCGCGACCGTCGCCGCGATCCAGGGCAACGTGCCCCGCGCCGGCCTCGACTTCAACGCCCAGCGCCGCGCCGTCCTCGACAACCACGTCAAGCGCACCCTGCAACTCGCCGACGACGTCCGCGCCGGCCGCGCCGCCCGCCCCGACCTGGTCATCTGGCCGGAGAACTCGTCCGACATCGACCCGTTCCGCAACGTCGACGCCGCCGCCCAGATCCAACGCGCCACCGAGGCCATCCAGGCGCCCATCGCCGTCGGCGCCGTCGTCATCGACCAGGACGACAAGCTGCCCCGCAACACCGTCGTCCTCTACGAACCCGGCGCGGGCGCCACCGACACCTACACCAAGCGGCAGCTCCAGCCGTTCGGCGAGACCATGCCCTACCGGTCGTTCTTCCGGATCTTCACCGAGACCGTCGACCGCGCCGGCACCTTCCAGCCCGGCACCGACCCGCGGGGCTTCAGCATGGGACCGGCGAAGGTCGCCATCGACACCTGCTACGAGGTCGCGTTCGACGGCGTCGTCCGCGACTCCGTCACCGCGGGCGCGAACCTCATCGCCATCCCCACCAACAACGCCACGTTCGGCTACACCGAGATGACCTACCAGCAGCTGGCGATGTCCCGCGTCCGCGCCGTCGAGCACGGCAAGGCCGTCGTCGTCGCGGCCACCAGCGGGGTCAGCGCGATCGTGCAGCCAGACGGCTCCGTCACCGCCCGCACCGGCATGTTCACCGCCGACGCGCTGGTGGCGACGCTCCCGCTGCGGGGGGAGGCTACGCTGGCCACCCGGCTCGGCGCATGGCCCGAGTGGGTGATGACCGCTCTGGGCCTCATGGCCGTGGCGTTCAGCTTGACGACGAAACGACGACGATCGCGTCCGACCCCTGGTGCGGGTGTCGGCGAGGAGGAAACGGATGGCGGACCAGCAGGCGCAGCCTGACCGCGAGCTCGGGCCGGTGCTGGTGGTGATCCCGACCTACAACGAGCGGGACAACATCGGGAAGATCGTGACGCGGCTGCACGCGGCGCTGCCCCACGCGCACGCGCTCGTGGTCGACGACGGCAGCCCCGACGGCACCGGGCAGCTCGCGGACGAGATGGCCGCCGCGGACGACCGGGTCCACGTGCTGCACCGCACGGAGAAGGCGGGCCTCGGCGCGGCCTACGTGGCGGGCTTCCGGTGGGCGCTCGACCACGACTACGCCGTGGTCGTGGAGATGGACGCGGACGGCTCCCACGCCCCCGAGGACCTGCCGCGGCTGCTCGACGCGCTGCGCGACGCGGACCTCGTGCTCGGGTCGCGGTACGTGCCCGGCGGCAGCACGGTCAACTGGCCCAAGTACCGGGAGCTGATCTCCCGCGGCGGCAACGTGTACTCGCAGCTCGCGCTCGGCGCGAAGGTCAAGGACATCACCGGCGGCTTCCGCGCGTTCCGCGCCGAGGTGCTGGAACGGCTCAAGCTGCACACCGTCGCGTCGCAGGGCTACTGCTTCCAGATCGACCTGGCGTGGCGCACCATCGAACTCGGCTACCGGGTCGTGGAGGTGCCGATCACGTTCACCGAGCGTGAGATCGGCGAGTCGAAGATGAGCGGCAACATCGTCCGCGAGGCGCTGTGGCGGGTCACCAAGTGGGGCGTGCGGCGGCGCGCGAACCAGCTGCGCGGCCTGTTCGCGCCGAAGAAGGCGAAGGCGCCCAGCAACCGCTGACCCCGGACGTGGGAGGGGCCCGCCGGATGCGTCCGGCGGGCCCCTCCCACGTCGCGGTGTGGCTCAGGCGGTGCGGGTGCGCCGCCCCTTCAGCTCTTCCAGCCGCTCGTCCAGCAGCTCTTCGAGCTCCGGGATCGTGCGCCGCTCCAGGAGCATGTCCCAGTGCGTGCGCGGCGGCTTCACCTTCTTCGCCTCCGGCTCGGCGCCGTCGATGATCTTCGACTCCTGGCCGTGGAGACGACACTCCCAGGTGTGCGGGATCTCGGCGTCGTCGGAGAACGGGACCTCGAAGTCGTGGCCCTTGGGGCAGGCGTACCGCACCGACCGGCGCGGGGCGAGGTCGTGATTGCGGTCGGTCTCGTAGCTGACTGCTCCGAGCCGGCTACCCCGTAGAACGCGGTCGGCCATGGCGGTGTCCTTTCGCTCGGCTCAGGGCCGGGGCCCAGGCTTGTTGCTCACCGAGTGCAACGACCGGACTGCTCCGTTCGTTCCCGGCTTCACGGTCATCGTCGCCCACAGTGACGTCTTTCACCCGTCAACGAAGGCTTCCTCCTAAGGGATGCAATCGCGGCCGGTTCGTGACGCGTTATCAAGCTACCGAGGTACACCATCACACGGATGGAGCAGTCGCGGCAGAAGTCGTGCGGCTGCGACAGCTTAGACCGACCACGGACCGCGACGTTACGGCGGGTTTAACGCAGCAGTAGTGACGTCCGTCATGCTCGTGGTCACGCAAAGTTATTTCGAGAACTTTCGGCACCGCCGCCACGCTGTGTGGCGGCACGGTCGTACACGGTGGCGGGCATGATGGATGAATCACCCGTCCGGACCCACGTCAAACGTCCAGATGGATGCTTTATAAGCTCTATAGCTTCAGTGTTGACCAAAACCAAACTTCTCGGCCAGTCGGTCGATCAACTCACGTTGCGCCGTCACAACCTTCACACGCGCCTCGACCAGGGAGAACCAAACGACGCGGTCGACCTCGGGGTACTCGCGGAACACCCCGGACCCGCGCGGCCACTCCAGGGTGAACGTGCCGGGAACCACCCGATCGGGGTCGAGGTCGCCCGCCAGCGCCCAGGCCTGCACGACCTTCCCGCCGGACTGGCGCACCTCGCCCAGCGGCACCAGCTCGCCGTCCGGCACGGGCAGGCCCAGCTCCTCGGTGAACTCCCGGCGCGCCGTGGCCTCCGGCTCCTCGTCGCCGTCGGGCTCGCCCTTGGGGATGGACCACGCGCCGTCGTCCTTGCGGGCCCAGAACGGGCCGCCCATGTGCCCGAGGAGCACCTGCGGTTCGCCGTCGACCTCGCGGTGGAGCAGGATGCCGGCGCTGCGCCTGCCTGTCATGCGCACAGTGTGGCGGGTCCGCTCGACGCCCCGGTGATCAGGTGCGGCATCGGCCGGCGCGCCGTCGGGCCGGGGGAGGGTGGCCGGTCAGGTGGCGCGGCGGGTGCGCATGTGGATCTGCTCGCCCTGCTTGCCGAACAGGCTCAGCACCTCCACCGGGTCGTCGCCCGCCGCGCCGAACCAGTGCGGCAGGCGGGTGTCGAACTCGGCGGCCTCGCCCGCCGCGAGCACCACGTCGTAGTCGGCCAGGATCAGGCGCAGCCGCCCGGACAGCACGTAGAGCCACTCGTAGCCGGTGTGGGTCCTGGGGTCGGGCTCGCCGCGCCGCGTGATGATCATCTTGAACGCCTGGAGGCCGCCGGGCTGCTGGGTGAGCGGCAGGATCGTCATGCCGGGGCGGCGGATCGGCACGGGGCGGATGCGGGGGTCGCCGACCGGCGGCGCGCCGACCAGCTCGTCGAGCGGGACGCGGTGGGCGCGGGCGATGGGCAGGAGCAGTTCGAGGCTGGGCCGGCGTTGGCCGGACTCCAGCCGGGAGAGGGTGCTCTTGGAGATGCCGGTGGCGGCGGCGAGGTCGGCGAGGGTCGCGCCGCGGCTGGTGCGGATGTGGCGCAGTCGTTCGCCGACCTTGTCCAGGACGTCGTCCATGAGGTCTTCGACGGGGTCGTCGGTGGGTGTTGCGGGCGGATCGGCCATGATCGTTTCCCAGGTTCGGCAACAAGGTTTGTCCATTGTGGGACACGGGCGCATCCTCGTCCACAGGGATCGGACACCTGACGAGGGAGTGGACGACATGGACGACGTGGTGGTGGTCGGCGGTGGCGCGGCGGGGTTGAACGCGGCGCTGGTGCTGGGGCGGGCGCGGCGGAGCGTCGTGGTGGTGGACTCCGGCGAGCCGCGCAACGCGCCGGCGGAGGGCGTGCACGGGTTCCTGTCGCGGGACGGTGTGCCGCCGGGTGAGCTGCTGGGCGTGGGCCGGGACGAGGTGGCCCGCTACGGGGGCCGGTTCGTGTCGGGGCGGGTGGCCCGGGTGGAGCGGGTCGAGCCGGCGCGGGAGGCGGACCCGGAGTTCCGGGTGGAGCTGGACGGCGGCGAGGTGCTGCGGTCGCGGCGGGTCGTGGTGGCGACGGGGTTGCGCGACGAGCTGCCGGACGTGCCGGGGCTGCGGGAGGGCTGGGGCCGGTACGTGCTGCACTGCCCGTACTGCCACGGGTTCGAGGTGGCGGACGGGCCGCTGGGTGTGCTGGGGACGCACGAGCGGTCGCCGCACCAGGCGTTGCTGGTGCGGGAGTGGTCGTCGGACCTGGTGTACTTCGCGGTCCGGCCGTTGGCGGACGGCGAGCGGGAGGCGTTGGCCGCGCGGGGCGTGCGGGTGGTGGACGGTCCGGTGTCGGCGGTGTCGGCGGACGGGGTGGAGACGGCGGCGGAGGGGTTGGTGGCGCGGCGGGCGGTGTTCGTGGCGCCGGAGTTCCGGCCGCGTGACGGGGTGCTGGACGCGTTGGGGTGCGAGCGGGACGACGCGGGGTTGGTGCGGGTGGACGCGTGGGGCGCGACGAGCGTGCCCGGTGTGTACGCGGCGGGGAACGTGGTGGACCCGATGGCGCAGGTGGTGTCGTCCGCGGCGGCGGGGGCGAAGGCGGCGGTGGGGTTGCACGCGGGGCTGGTGTTCGGCCTGAAGTGACCGGTCGGCCTGAAGTGACCGGTAGGCCTGAGGTGACCGGGGTGGCGGCTCGCCCGACGTGACGCCGTGACGTCGCCCGGCCGGGTCAGGTGAGGCTGAGTTGCCGGCCGCTGACGAGGTGTGGGCCGAGGTCGCCGGTGCGGTAGTGGGTGCGGCAGAGGACCTGGTAGCGGACCTCGGCGGTGTCGGGGGTGGCGCCGGGGTGGGGCGCGGTGTCGGCGACGAGGACGGTGTCTCCGGCGCGGACGACGTCGCCGTCGTGGACGCGGGCGTTGAAGCGGCCGGGTCGGCCGCACCAGCAGAGGACCTCGACCTGGATGGCGTTGAGCTCGTCGGCGAGTTCGACGAGGCGCTGGGAGCCGGGGAAGAGGGTGCTGCGGAAGTCGGTGGCCAGGCCGAAGCAGTAGACCTCGAGGTGGGCGTCGTCGGCGAGTTCGGCGAGTTGGTCGACCTGGTCGGGGGAGAGGAACTGGGCTTCGTCGACGATGAGGTAGTCGACGCGGGCGCCGCGGGCCCAGTGGTCGCGGACGAGGGCGCAGAGGTCCATGTCCTCGTCGACTTCGAGGGCGTTGCGGGCGAGGCCCATGCGGCTGGAGATGGTGGGGGTGCCGGAGCGGTCGTGGCGGACGAGGAGGAGTCCGCGGCGGCCCTGGCGGGCCTGGTTGTGGTCGATCTGCAGGGCGAGGGTGGACTTGCCGCAGTCCATGGGGCCGAAGAAGAACCGGAGCCTGCCGGTGGGCGCGAGTCCGCGGCCGGCGCCGAAGGCGGGCACGGCGGACAGCGCGTCGGTCGGGTCCGAGTCGGGGGTGGGGGTGATCGGGTCCACGGCGGGCCACCCTAGTGCGCGGTGTCGGGGGTGATCTCCCCGGTGTGGCGGGGTGGGTGGTCGACGTCCGGCTATCGCGAATCTGTTTCACATCCGAATGGCGCTCCCGCCGGCGACGCGGACGTGGGACACAGTGAACCGCTCGGTTCCGGTTCGGTGTCGTCGGTGGAAGGACCGCTGATGAAACGCCTGGTGGCCGCCCTCGCGGCGGCGTCCTTCCTCCTGTCCTCCGGCGCGGCGACGGCCCAACCCGGCACCGCCCGAGCCGGCACCGCCCAACCCACGCCGCCCAGCCCGGCACGGCTGCCGTGCGTGACGTGGTCGTGGTCGGCAAGTCCGCCGCGGGCACGGTGACGTTCCTGGACGGCCGCACGTTCGCCAACCTCGTGCGGGGGTACGCGCACCACCCGGTGGGCGCGTTGCCGTACTGGTCGTTGAGCAGCGCGGACGGGCGGCACTGCCTGGTGACGTTGTCGAACCTGGACGCGGTGTCGGTGGTGGAGTACGCGACGGCGCGCGAGGTGGCGCGGTGCCGGTGGGGGACTTCCCGCAGCGGGAGCGGCTGGGTCGGCTGGCGGAGGACGCGGTGGCGACGCTGGGCCGCCCGCGGTCGGGGTGACGGCGCCGGTCCGGCCCTCGTGGTGGACGCGGGGGCCGGACCGGCGGGTCAGCGGACGGCGATCGCGTCGACCTCGAACAGCATGCCGGGCAGGGCGAGGGTGGCGACGCCGAGCAGGGTCTGCACGGGTGGCCGGTCGCCCCAGATGCGGGTGACGCGGTCGCGGAGGACGGCGAGGCGGTCGGCGTCGTGGTCGACGACGTAGGTGCCGAGGCGGGCGACGTGGCGGTAGTCGAGGCCGGCGGCGCGCAGGGCGGTGCCGAGGTTGGCGTAGGCCTGGTCGACCTGGGCGGCGAAGTCGTCGGAGACGAGGTGGCCGGTGGCGTCGGCGCCGTACTGGCCGGCGATGAGGACGAGGTCGCCGGTGGTGGTGGCGACGTGGCTGTAGCCGTAGCCGGTGGGGTCGTTGAGCCCGTCGGGGTTGGTGAGGGTGTGCGGCACGGTCGGTGTCCTTCCGGGTGTGTGCGTCCTGCTTCGGGCTTCGGGTGTCAGGTGAGGCGGGCGCGGGTGCGGTCCGGGGCGTCGGGGTCGGCGCGGCGGACGTCGGCGTCGAGGTCGGCGAGGGTGCGGGCGGCGAGTTCACGTCGCCAGGCCAGTTCGGCGCGGTGCATGGCGGTGTCGATCGCGCACCGGGTGGTGTGCGGGCCGTCGGGGCGGATCTCGGTGCAGCGGAAGGCGGGGTCGGGGCCGTCGACGGCGGTGACGACGTCCATGACGGTGACGGCGTGCGGCGGCCGGTCGAGGAGGTAGCCGCCGCCGGGGCCGGGGACGGAGCGCACGATGCCGGCGCGGCCGAGGGCCTGGAGCTGCTTGGTGAGGTAGGCCGGGGGGAGGCCGTGGTGGGCGGCGAGGCGGGCCGCGGCCACGGGGGTGTCGCCGGCCCAGGCGAGGTCGAGGCAGCAGTGCAGGGCCCATTCGACGCCCTCGGCCATCTTCATGATCACCACCCTAGCGCAATCCTGGATATCCAGTGTCCAGAACTATTGCCGATATATACCGCGTCGCGATATAACCTGCGGTGTGAAAGTGATGTCGGAGCAGGCGTTCCTGGTGCTCACCGCGTTGGCGGAGGAGCCCTTGCACGGGTACGCGATCGTGCGCGCGGTCGAGGAGCTGTCGGAGGGCCGGACGCGGTTGCGGGTGGGCACCCTCTACGGGGTGCTCGACCGGCTGGTCGCCGAAGGCCTGGCCGAGCGGGACCGCGAGGAGGTCCACCAGGGCCGGCTGCGGCGCTACTACCGGTTGACCGACGCCGGGGTGCGGGCGTTGTCGGCGGAGGTGGCGCGGCTGTCGGCGAACGTGCGCGCCGCGTCGTCGGTGCTGAAGGCGAGGGAGGCGCGGTGAGCGGGGACTCGGCGGGTGCGGGCACGGCCGGTGGTGACGCGGTGGACGGTGACCTCGTGGACGGCGGGGCGGTGGACGGCGGGGCGGGGTCGAACCTGGAACGCCGCTACCGGGCGCTGCTGGGTGTCCTGCCCGCGTGGTACCGGCGGGAGCGCGAGGAGGAGATGGTCGGGATCTTCCTGGCCGGGCGCGGTGACGACCTCGACCTCGAGCACGGCTGGCCGGGGTGGGGCGAGGCGTGGGCGACGTGGGCGCTGGCCGTGCGGGTGCGGTTCGCCGCGGACCGCCGGGCCGGTGACGTCATGCGGCTGATCGCGCTGGCCGGGCTGCTCGGGCACGTCGTGGTGGTCGCGCAGGGCTGGACCGCGGCGGCCCGGTGGGGCGGCGAGGCCGGGCCCGAGGGCCTGCTCGTCGACGCGGCCGCGCTGCTGGCGTTCGGGGCGCTGGTCGCCGGTCGGCGCGTCGTCGCGCGGGTCGCGGTCGGCGTGCTGGGCGCGCTCGGGGTGGCGGGGCTGCTGGTGTCCGTGGCGGGCGGGTTCCCGTCGTGGTGGCTGCTGCTGTGGCAGGGGCCGCTGCTGGTGACGGTGGCGGCGGTGCTGTCGGGGTTCCACCGGGAGGCGCCGCCCGCGCCGCGCCGCTGGTGGGCGATGGCGCTGGTCGGCGTCGCCGCCGGGGTGGTGACGGCGCTGCTCGTGCCGCTGTCCGCGGCGACGATGCTCGGCGCGTGGGCCGTCACGGCCGTCGTGGTGGCCGCGTTCCGCCCGTGGACGGCCCCCGTGCCGGAGCCCGCGAGCCGCTGACCCCGGGCCGGTTACCCCTGACCGGTGACCCTGGGCGCCGGCCAGGGGTCACACCTTGGCCGGCACCGGGTTCCCGGACGCGGCGATGGCCTTGCGGACCGGCACGAAGATCATCAGCACGAACCCGACCACGAAGAACACCACCAGCGAGATGATCGCCAGCCGGAACGAGCCCGTGGCCTGGCCGACCCCGGCGAACACCATCGGGCCGAGCCACGACGTCGACCGCTCGCCCACCTCGTACAGCGAGAAGTACTGCGCCTCCCGGCCGGGCGGGATCATCTGGCTGAACAGCGACCGCGACAACGCGTTCGTGCCGCCCAGCACCAGGCCGATGCCCGCGGCGAGCGCGTAGAACTGGGTCTGCTGCCCGGCCTGCACGAAGAACGCCGCGCCGATCACCACGATCCACACGCACAGGCTCACCATGATCGTGCGCTTCGCGCCCCACGACTTCGCCATCCGGCCGTGCAGCATGCCGCCGAAGAACGCGACGAACTGCACGATCAGGATCGTGGTGATCAGCACCGTCTCGTCGAGCTTCAGCTCGTCGCGGCCGTACTGCGCCGACACGTTCGCGACCGTCGCGATGCCGTCGGTGTAGATCAGGTAGGTGCCCAGGAACGCCAGCGTCAGCGGGAACAGCCGCGCCTGCCGCACCGTCTGCCGCAGCTCGGCGAACCCGGCCGTCACGACCGACGCGCCCGACTCGGCGCCGTGCGGCGGCTGGTGCCGCTTCAGCCGGGCCAGCGGGATCAGCGTGAACCCCGCCCACCACAGGCCCGACAGCACGAACCCGACCCGCACCGCCGCGCCCTCGCCCAACCCGATCGCGTCGTGGCCGATGAACAGCGCCAACTGCACCGCCAACGCCAGGCCGCCGCCCAGGTAGCCGAACGCCCAGCCGCGCGACGACACCGCGTCCCGCTCGTCCGGCTCGGCGATCTCCGGCAGGAACGCGTAGTACACGACGACCGACGCGCCGTAGCAGATGTTGCCGAGGATGAACAGGCCGACGCCCAGGTGCCAGTTGTCGCCGCTGACGGTGGCCAGCGCGATCGTCGCGGCCGAGCCGGTGAACGCCAGCCCGCCCAGCATTCGCCGCTTGTTCTGGGTGCGGTCCGCGATCGCGCCCATCACGGGCAGCACCACGACCTGCACGACCGTCGCGATCGACAGCAGGTAGCCCCACAGCGACCCGGCCGGGAAGTAGGCGCCGAACAGGGAGATGTCGCACTGCCGCAACGAGCTCTCGGCGCACGCGTCCGGGCCGTTGCGGGCGGTGTCGGCGATCGCCGCTTCCTTCGCCACGGCGGTGAGGTAGCCGGACAGGAACACGGTGACCACCGAGGTGGGGAACACCGAGTTCGCCCAGTCGTACCAGGTCCACCCGCGCTGTTCCCGCTTGCGGTCCACGGCGGGTGCGGTGCTGTCGGCCACGCTCATGGGGGCGGACTGTATATCGCCCGCGATGCGTTGGCGGTGATCACCACCAACCTGTTGCCAACCGGTCCCCGGCACGCCACGCGACGGACCCCCGGGACGCCCGCACAGGCCCGCGGGGAGCTCAGCGGGGAGGTCGGCGGGGAGGTCAGCCGCCCGTCCACGCGCCGCGGTCGACCAGCACGTCCCGCAGCCGGTCCGGCCGGTCGGTGACCAGGCCGTCCACCCCGAGGTCCAGCAGCTCCCGCATCACGGCCTCGTCGTCGATCGTCCACACGTGCACCTCCAGGCCGCGGCGGTGGGCGGCCCGCAGGAACCGGCCGTCCACCACCCGCAGCCGGCCCTGCGTCAACGGCACCTGCGCCACCATGCCCCGCACCGGCAACCCCACCACCGGCACCCGCCCCGACGCCCACAGCGCGCCCGCCGACCGCGGCCCCATCGACGTCAGCAGCCCCGGCCCGCCCAGCCGCCGCAGCCGCGCCAGCCGCCGCTCCGAGAACGACGCCAGGCACACCCGGTGCAGCGCGTCCACCCGGCGCAGCACGTCCAGCACCGGCTCCACCGCCGCGTCCGACTTCACGTCGATGTTCACCAACGCGTCCGGCAGCTCCTCCAGCAGGTCCTCCAGCCGCGCGATCGGCTCCCGGCCGCCCACGTTCGCCCGCCGCACCGCCGACCACGGCTGCGCCGCCACCGGCCCCGTCGCGTCCGTCGTGCGGTCCAGCACGGTGTCGTGGTGCACCACCACGACACCGTCGGACGTGGCGTGCACGTCCGTCTCCAGGTACCGGAACCCCTCCGCGGCGGCACGGCGGAACGCGGCCAGCGCGTTCTCCATCCCGGCCAGGTCGTCGAGGTGCCAGCCCCGGTGGGCGAACGCGCGGGGGTGCGGTCCGGACAGGTACGGGTGGTTCGCGGTCACACCGGGAGTCTGCCTTGGCGGCGTGGCGCGGGGGTGACCGGTGGGTAGCCGGATACCGTCGGCCGCCATGGAGCTGGTGACCGAGCCCGTCGCGGCGCGCCGCGAGGAAGCCAGGCACTGCGCCTGGTGCGGGCGGCGACTACCCGACAGCGGCCGCATCGGACGGCCACGCCGGTACTGCGCCCAACCGTGCCGGCAGCGCGCCTACGAACGCCGCGCCGCCGTGCAGCGCGGCGGGCTGCCCGAGGACGCCGTGGTGCTGTCCGCCGCGGAGCTCGCCGACCTGCAGGACCGGCTGTTCCAGCTGCGGTGCGCCGCGGAGGACATCGCCACCGCCGCCGGGGACGGTGCGGACAAGGGCGAACTGCGCCGCCTCGCCGGGGAACTCGTCGACACCGCCCGGGGTCTGGAGCGGTTGCGCTGAACCGTGTCGGCTTGCCCGCTCCGCGTGATCTCCACCATCATGGCGCGCGGGTGGGCGAGGAGGGGCGCGTGAACGGCAACGGCGCGTTGCACCGCGAGGTGCTCGACCGGGCCGACGTCGGTTTCGGTGTGACGGACACGAACGGCACGCTGGCGTGGGTGAACCCGGCGCTGGCGGAGATCCTCGGCGTCCCCGCCGACCACGTGGTCGGGCGGTCGCTGCCCGCGTTGCTGCCCGGCGCGCCGGAGCGGCCCCGGTCCGGTCTCGCCCTGCTCACCCCCAGCGCGTACCGCAAGGGCCACCGGTGGCTGGAGGTCACCTGCCAGCCGTTCGGCTCCGGCGACTCGCTGCTGTACCGGGTCGCGGACGTCACCGCGTGGCGCGACCGCGAGCTGGAGGCCACCCACGAGGCCGACGCGTTGCGCCGCGCGCAGGTGCTGGGACGCATGGGCACGTGGGAGTGGCACATCGCCGAGGACCGCGTCGTCTGGTCGGACACCCTGCTGGAGATGTTCGGGTTCCCGCCGGACACCGACCTCGACTTCGACGGCTACGCCGCGCTCGTGCACCCCGACGACCTGTCGATGATCCAGGCCACGCTGGAGGAGGCGATGCGGTCGGGCGCCGGGTTCTCCTACACCCACCGCATGAAGCTCGCCGACCGCGTCACCGAGCGCTGGTTCGAGTGCTTCGGCGAGATCGTCGCCGACGAGGACGGCGCGCCGCTGCGCGTGCTGGGCACCGCGCACGACATCACGCAGGCCCGGCGCGTCCACGACGAGCTCCTCGCCCTCGCCGAGCAGGACCCGCTCACCGGGCTGGCGAACCGGCGCGCCGTCACCCGCGAGCTGGAACGGCAGCTCGCCACCGGCGGGCCGGGCGCGCTGCTGCTGCTGGACCTGGACAACTTCAAGGACGTCAACGACCTGCGCGGCCACAACGTCGGCGACCGGCTGATGAAGGCCCTCGCCGCGGCGCTGCGGTCACGGCTGGAACCCGGCCGGCTCATCGGCCGCCTCGGCGGTGACGAGTTCGCCGTCGTGCTGCCGGGCGCGTCGCTGCCCGACGCGGCGCGCACCGCCGAAGGGCTCCGCGACGCCGTCGCCGCCCTGCCGCTGGTCGGCCCCGCGAGCAGCATCACCGTCTCCACCGGCGTCGCCGAGTACGGGCCCGGCGACACGTGGGAGCTGGTCCTCGCCAACGCCGACCTCGCGCTGTACGCGTCCAAGGCGGCGGGGCGCAACCGCGTCACCGTCTACGAGCCCGGCCACTACGCCGACACCGCGAAGCGCGTGTCCGTGCTCGACCGGCTCCGCGCCGCCCTCGACGGCGGGGGCCTCGCCCTGCACGCCATGCCGATGGTGCAGCTGGCCACCGGCAGGGTCCTGGGGCACGAACTGCTGCTGCGGCTGGAAGACGGCCAGGAGCCGTACCTGGGGCCCGCCGAGTTCCTGCCCGAGGCCGAACGCTCCAACCTGGTCCTCGACATCGACCGGTGGGTGCTGTCGACGGCCATCGACGCGCTCGTCGGGCACCCCGACCCCGAGCTGCGGTTCAACGTCAACGTCTCCGGCCGCACGCTGGAGGACGAGGACTTCGGCGGGTTCGTCCTCGATCGGCTCGCCACCGCCGGCGTGGCGCCCGGCCGGCTCGGGCTGGAGATCACCGAGACCGCCGCCGTCACCAACCTCGACGCCGCCCGCTCCCTCGCCCTGCAGCTGCGCGGGTTCGGCTGTCGCATCACCCTGGACGACTTCGGCTCCGGGTTCGGCTCGTTCGTACACCTCAAGCACCTGCCCATCACCGGCATCAAGATCGACGGCGAGTTCGTCCGCGGCATCGACGAACGCTCCACCGACGCCGTCCTCGTCGCCGGCATCGTGCAGATCGCCCAGGGCCTCGGCCTGTCCGCCGTCGCCGAGTGGGTGGAGCGGCCCGCGCAGGTCGACGCGCTCATGCGCCTCGGCGTCCGCGTCGGCCAGGGATTCCACCTCGGCAGGCCCGTCCCGCTCGCGCACGTCCTGTCGGCCCAGCCGCAGCCGCCGAACGGAGCATTGTCGCCACACCTGACCGGTGCGGAGGATGGGGCGCGTTCCTGATCTCCGCCGCCCCGCCGCCCCGATGGGAAACCCACCGCCGTGCCCGGTACCCCCGACAGCCCCGCGCGCGGTGTCCGCCGCGTCGAGCTGAGCACCCCCAGCCCCGAACCGATCGCCAACTTCTACGCCCACCTGTTCGGGTGGGTGGTCATCGCCGAACCCGACGGCACGTTCACCGGCTGGGTCGGCGACCGCCTCGCCACCCGCGTCGGGCCCGGCGACCCCGGCTGGCGCGTCGTGTTCGCCGGCGCCGAACCCCGCGACCTCAAACCCGGCGCCGCCGTCGACCAGGGCCGCGTGCTGCACGGGCCGTGGGCGCCGCCGCCGCGTCCCGGCGAACCGTGCTGGGTCGAGCTGATGGGCCACCCCGGCGACGACGACTACTGGACCGGGGAACTCGGCTGGCACGTCCGCGACCCCGGCGCCGACTTCACCCTCTACGACGCCCACGCGGGCGACGACCACCGGCCCGTCGCCGGCCGCCTCACCGCCGACGGCGGCTGGACCTGCTACTTCGCCGTGCCCGACGTCGCGCGCGCCGTCGCCGACGCCACCGGGTTCGGCGGCACCGTCCTCATCGGACCGCGGGACGTGCCCACCGGCACCGTGGCCGCCATCGCCGACCCCGCCGGCAGCGTCTTCGCCGTCCTGGAGGACCCGCCCGGCTGGGGCGGCGCCTGGTCCGCCCGATGACCTGGTCCCTGCCCCGCCGCGCGGCGGGGCAGGGGACGTGGGGGAGAGGCGCTCAGCCCGCCAACTCCGGCGGGAACCCGCCCGTCGCGATCGGCCCCCACCGCTCGATCGTCACCCGGATCAGGACCTTCCCCTGGCGGCGCATCGCCTCGCGGTACTCGTCCCAGTCCGGGTGCTCGCCCGCGATCGACCGGTAGTACTCCACCAGCGGCTCCAGCGCCCCCGGCAGGTCCAGCACCTCCGCCCGGCCGTCCACCTGCACGTACGGGCCGTCCCAGTCGTCGGACAGCACGCACACCGTCACCCGGTCGTCCCGGCGCGCGTTGCGCGACTTCGCCCGCTGCGGATACGTCGACACCACGATCCGCCCCGCACCGTCCACGCCGCACGACACCGGCGACACCTGCGGCCGGCCGTCCGCGCGCGCGGTGACCAGCAGAGCGCGGTGGCGGGGCCGGAGGAAGGCGAGCAGCTCGTCGCGGGACACGGTGTCGGCGGTGGCGAATCGCGGCATGCGCCCACCCTAAAGACCCGGCCCCGCCCCCGCCGGCGGCCGCGACCCGTACCGGGCGTCGGCCAACCGGTCCACGTCGACCACGCGGCCCACGTCGACCGCCGGCACCGCGGGCAACGCCCGCAGCCGACGCCCGGCCCAGCGGGGTCAGGGTGGGGCGCGGTCAGGGTGGGGCGGGGTCAGGCGCGGGTGAGGATGTCGTCCACCACGGCGCTCTTGGCGTCGGCGTACTCCTGGATGTAGGTCCAGGTCCGCGACGCCAGCTCCCGCTTGGTCCGCTCGTACAGGTCGCGGTCGGCGTCGTCGGCGCGCAGCCGGTCCCGGAACGCGAGCATCCGCTCGATGTCGGGGCTGGTCGGCGGGTGGACGTGCAGGTTGATGTTCGTGTCCGGGCCCTTGAGCGCCCGGTGCTCGTGCCGGTCCGGCTCGCGGATCACCAGCCGGTACCCGGCGGCCTCCAGCGGCGCGACGTAGCTCTCCTCGTCGGCCGGGTCGGGCACCACGAGCAGCATGTCCACGATCGGTTTCGCCGCCAGCCCCGGCACCGACGTCGACCCCACGTGGTCCAGCCGCAGCACCAGGTCCCCCAGCAGGGACCGCACCCGCCGCGCCTCCCGCTCGAACAGCGCCGGCCACCGCGGGTCGTACTCGGCCAGGTGCACCGTCGAGTTCAGCACCGGCGCGCCGTCGACCCAGGCCGCGTTGATCTCCTCGTGCGTGCTCGCCTCACGTCGCATGATCATCCTTCCGATGGGCAGTCGGCCAGACTACGACGCCTTGCCGGAGAAGGAGAAACGGTTTTCGGTGGCCCCGCGCGGGGCCACCGAGAACCGTCGACGCGAGACCTACCGCAGGGCCAGGGCGCGGCGGCGGAACACCACCAGCGACGCGCCGAGCACCACCGCCGCCATCCCGGCCAGAACCCCGATCTCCGGCAGCACCGACCCCACCCCCGTGCCCGGGGTGGACAGCGCCAGCAACGCGTCCATCGCCCACGAGTGCGGGAACAGGTAGCCGATCGTGGTCAACGTCTCCCCGGCGACCTCCCGCGGCCACAGGCACCCGCCCAGCATGCCCAGCACGATCCCGATCGGCGGGCCGATCGCCGGCGCCTGCTGCGGCGAGCGCACCAACGCGCCCACCAGCATCGCCGCGCCGGTGGCGACCAGGCAGAACACCGTCACCACCGCCGCGACCGCCAGGGGGTCGCCCCAGCGGACGTCGAACAGCAACCGGCTCGCCACGATGATCAGCAGCGACTGCGACAACGCCACCAGGAACCGGCTCAACGCCTCGCCCGCCAGCACCCGGCCCGGCCCGACCGGCGTGGCCAGCGCCCGCCGCACCATGCCGATCCGGCGGCTCTCCACCAGCGCCGCCGCCACCGCCAGCGAGTTGATGAACGTGAACAGCAGCAGGTTCGCCGGCGCCGTGTAGGCGAACCCGGTCGGCGTGTCGGCGCCCTGCCCGGAACGGCGGATCGCGACCTCGCCCGACTCCGCCTGCGCGGCCGCCACGTACCGGTCCGCCAGCTCGGGGGTGGCGCCCGCGCCGAGCGCGGCCCGCGTCGCCTCCCGCACCGCCGACACCTTGCCGACCGCGACGTCGATCTCGCTGCGCGCCGCCAGGGCGCTGCCGCTGCCCTGCGGTGTCACCAGGTCCAGCGACGGGTCACCCGGCCGCACCACCAGACCGGCGGCCAGCGCGCCCCGCCGCACGCCGTCGCGCAGCTCGTCCTCGCTGTCGTGCCGCTGCACCTCCAGCTTCGGGTTGGCCGACAGCTCCCGCAGCACCGCCGCGGCGACGGGGTCGTCGTCCTCTGCGACCACGCCCACCGGCATCGCGCCCGTGCCCGACCCGCCGCCCAACGCCATGCCGACGAACAGGATCGTCAGGATCGGCATGACCACGATGAAGAACAACCCGACCCGGTCCTTGGCCTGGCGGCGCAGGTTCGCCGCCACCAGCGCGGTGATCGGCCGCGGCCTCATGCCGCTCATGCCAGCATTCCCTTCCGGATGCGGAACACCGCGAGCGCGCCCGCCACGACACCGATGCCCAGCACCACGGCGACGGGACCGGCGACGGCCGTCGCGCCCTCGCCGGTGCTCGCCAGCCGGGTCAACCCCGACGACACCCACCCGTTCGGGGTGAGCAGGGCGGCGTGCTGCAGGAACTCCGGCAGGTTGTACAGCGGCACCAGGCTGCCGCCCAGGAACGCGAACACGAACCCGATGCCCAGCGTGTAGCCGTCGGCCTGCGCGTCGGTCTTCGCGCCGCTGGCCACTAGCATCACCAGGGACGTCGCGGCGAACGTGTGCGCCAGGCACAGCGCGAACACCCCCAGCGGATCGCCCCAGGACTCGCCGAAGATCAGCAGCGACGACCACCAGGTCGCGCACATGCTCAGCAGCGCCAACCCGAACCCGACCAGGGCCTTGCCGATCGGCGCCGTCCACACCGGCACCGGCGCGGCCCGGATGCGGCCCAGCGTGCCCAGCTGCCGCTCGGTCAGCAGGCTGCGGGCGGAGGAGCCCGCGACGAAGAACGCGAACAGCACCGCCATGCCCGAGCCGTAGTACACGGCCAGGTCCACCGCGCCGCCGCTGAGCGGGTCGCCCGCCAGCGCCAGCGTCGGACCGCGCGCGCCGTTCTCCTCCACGTACGCCTTCACCTGCTCCGGCGGCATGCCCGCCGACAGCACGGCCTTCGCCGCGAGGGTGCGGGCGTCGACGAGCGCGGAGATCCGGTCCACCATGCTGCGGGCGATGGTGCCCGCCAGCGGCGTGTCCGGCGACTCCAGCACCCGCATCTCGCCGCCGTTCCCGGCGCCGACGCTGTCGGTGAACCCGGCGGGGAACACCAGCGCCGCCCCGGCCTCGCCGGTGTCGATCGCGGCCTGGGCGGCGTTCTCGTCGCCGTAGTCGCGGAAGGTCAGGATGTCCTTGAGCTCCGGCACGGCCAGCGCCTCGCGCCGCACGCTGGCGGGGAACTCGCCGCCGTCGTGGTCGACGATGCCGATGGTGGTGCGCAGCGGCGGGTCGTCGCCGCCCAGCGCCACCCCGAACAGGGTGGCCAGGGCGATCGGCGCCACCAGCGTGATCAGCACCGCGGTGCCGTCCCGCAACCGGCTGCGCAGTTCGTGCAGGCTCACCACGAAAAGGGCTCTCACGTCCGCGTCCGCCCTCTAGTCCCGCAGCGACTTGCCGGTCAGGTGCAGGAACGCGGCCTCCAGGTCCGGTTCCACCACCTCCACGCCCGTCACCGCGGCGATGCCCGCCAGCGCGCCGATCAACGCGGGCAGCAGGTGCCGGCCGCCCGCGGCCAGCAGCCGCACCGACTGCGAACCGGTGACGATCGCCTCGCTCACCCCGTCCACGCCGCGCAGCTCCTCCGCGGCACGGGTGACGTCGCCGTCGAGGACCAGCTCGATCCGGTCGGCGCTGCCCAGCCCGGCGACCAGCTCCTCCTTGGTGCCCTCCGCGACGAGCGAGCCGTGGTCGATGATCCCGACCCGGGTGCAGACCCGCTCGACCTCCTCCATGTAGTGGGAGGTGTAGAGCAGGCTCATCCCGCCGGCGACCAGCGCCTCCACCCCGTCGAGGATCGCGACGCGGCTCTGCGGGTCCACGCCCACCGTCGGCTCGTCCAGGATCAGCAGCGACGGCTCGTGCAGCAGCGCCACCGCGATGTTGCAGCGGCGCTTCATGCCGCCGGAGTAGGTCTCCACCCGGTCCTTCGCGCGGTCGCGCAGCCCCACCATCTCCAGCACCTCGTCGATGCGCCCCGCCAGGGCGCGCCGCGGGATGCCGTGCAGGCGGCCGAAGAACCTCAGGTTCTCCAACGCCGTCAGCTCCGGGTACAGCGCGATCTCCTGCGGCACGTAGCCGATGCGGGACTTGGCGACGGCCGGGTCGTCGGACAGGTCCGCGTCACCCACCCGCACCGAGCCCTCGTCCGGGCGCAGCAGCCCGACCAGCATGGAGATCGTGGTGGTCTTGCCCGCCCCGTTCGGCCCCAGCAGCCCGTAGGCCTCGCCGGCGTCGATGTGGAAACCCACACCGTCGACGGCGGTCTTGTCTCCGTAGCGCTTGCGCAGCCCGGCGCACTGCAACGCGGGAGGCGCGGTGGAGGTGCGGGGTAAGGAAGCCATCGGCGTCGAGGTCACTGGGTCCCTTCCGCGGCGCGCCCCGACACGGAATCCGGCTCGGACACGCCCACGACGTTGTTGGCCAGCCGCTGGCGTGTCACGTCGACGCTGATGCGCACGTCGAGCGGGCTGTTGCCGGTGATCGTATTCCACTCCAGGGAATTGTCCACGGCGTCCGATCCGCCCCATTCGGCCGAGGAGTCGATCACCACGGCGGCGGGCATGAGGGAGAACCCGCCGGGCTGGTTGCCGTGCACCCGGTTGTTCACCAGCGACACCCGCTCGGTGCCGATCAGCGCGATGCCCACCCCGGAGATCGGCGGACCCGCCGCGCCCAGCGCCTCGGGGTCGTCGCCGCCCGCGGCGAGCGTGTTGTCGTGCACGTCGTTGTCGGCGACCAGGCAGTCCCGCACCCCGCCCTCGGGCTCACCGGGGTAGACCTGGTTGAGCAGCAGCATCCCGGCCGCGTTGCCGTGGCAGCGGTTGCGCAGCACCCGCGCGAAGCTGGAGTTGTCGACGAACACGCCGAACGCGTTGCCGACGCACTCGTTGTCGGCGACCACGGCGTCGGCGCGCGAGCAGAACGCCAACGCGATCCCGGCGTACCGGCTGCCCTCGCCGCGGCAGCGCGACACCTCGATGTCGGACGACTCCCGCACGTACAGGCCCCAGATCGTGTTGTCGACCGCCTCGACATCGTGCAGTCGCAGGCCGTTGACGGTGTGGGCGTACACGCCGGCGCCGGAGAACCCGCGCACGGTCAGGCCCTCCACCGCCACCTCGCCGATGCCGCCCGCGGTGTCGGTGTCGGCGCCGTGCACGACGATGCCGCTGACGACGTCCGGCGGGGCGTCGTGCAGCGGCGGCACGGCGGACGGCGCGACCGGCCCCGGCACCAGCACCGTGCGGCCCGCGCCCGCGCCCCTCAGCGTCACGCCGGGGTGGGCGATGACGACGTTGCCGCTGTGGACGCCCTCGGCCAGCTGCACGGTCGCGCCGGGGCCGCCGCGGTCCAGCGCCTCCTGGACCGACTGGCCCGGCTCCACCCGGATCACGGTGTCCGCGGTGTGCGGCGCGGTCTGGTCCAGCGTCTGGTTCACGGCCATCGTTGCTCCTCGTCGGTGGTAGCGGTCAGGATCGCGAGCGCGACGACCCGGTCGCCGGCCCACCCCCAGCGGGCCTCGCCGACCACGGCCGCCGCGGGCCGTCCCGGCGCCAACCGGGTCAGCGCGGCGGCGTGGCTCGCGCCGTGCACGCTGTAGGCGCTGGTGTTGCCCAACGCGATGCCGGTGGTCTTCTCCACCTCCGGGGCCGCGCCCGCCAGCAGCGGACCGGCCCACTCCCGCGCGGCGTGGGGCACGTCGCCGCGGGCCCGGAAGTCGTGCCAGCTGAACCCCGGCGGCCGCCCGCCGACGGCCTTGATGAAGCACTCCTTCACCGCGACGCTCGCCGCGGCGGCCAGCTCCGCGTCGGGGTGCAGCCCGTGCTCCTGCGGCGTGGTGACGTGCCGCAGGTAGGCCGGGCCGCTGTAGGCGATGGCGCGGGTGACGCGGCCGATGTCGACGATGTCCACGCCGAACAGCACCGGCCGCCCGCCCGTGACCTCGCCGAAGAGCGTGTCGATCACACCGGCGCCCCGACCACCCGGTCCAGGAAGCCCAGCAACCGGTCGGAGTACTCCTCGGGGGCCTCGATCATCGGGATGTGCCCGCAGTCCTCGACCGCGACGAACTCGGTGTCCGGGCGGCCCGGCACCACCTGCTCCCACGGGTCGATCGGCGTCATCCGGTCGTGGCGGCCCCACACGTACAGCGACGGGCAGGTGATCCGCTCCAGCGCGGGCTCCACCCGGTAGGTGCGGGTGGCGCGGATGCTGCGGGCCATCGACAGCATCGCCGGGCCCTGCCGCAGCAGGTCCGCGGTCTCGGTGAGCTGCTCGCGGGTGAACAGCGCCGGCCCGTGGAACAGCGCCTTCATCATGGTGTCCTCGAACTCCGGCCCGGACGGCTGCACGCTGGCGCGGCGGTCCACGTTGAGGCCCACGTTCGGGTCCGGGGTCAGACCGGGCGCGCCGGACACCGCGATGCCCTTGACCCGGCCGGGGAAGCGGCCCGCCAGGTCGATCGCGACCAGCCCGCCCAGCGAGTTCGCGCACACCACGACCTCGTCGACGCCGGCCTCGTCGCACGCGGCCAGCAGCTCGTCGCCCAGCCGCTCGATGGACCCGGCGATGCGGCTGTCCACCGCGCAGATCGGCTCGACGGTGCGCAGCACCGGCCACCCGGCGGCGGTCAGCCGACGCACCGGGTCGTCCCAGATCCAGCCGCCGGCGAACAACGCGGACATGAACACGACCGCGGGCCGCGACTCCTCGCCCGTGATGTGCTCGAAGGTGAAGGCAGTCATGGGAACACTCCAGATCAGAAGAGGGCGCCGGGGATGGGGGTCCACCCGCAGTCGCAGGACTTGTCGGGGTGTTCGCGGTCCAGCGTCACCACCGACGCGCAGTCGGGGCAGCGGGCGTAGACGCTGTCCCGCAGCGGCACCCACACCCCGGTCGCCGCCCCCGTGCACAGGCCGCCGCGGAAGAACCTCCGCATCGCCCGCTGGTGGGGCCGGGCGTGCACGGCGCGCACCGCGTCGACCGAGTCGAACGCCGTCAGGGTGTACTTGCGCAGCCCCACGTCGAAGCTGCTCGCGCCGAGGAAACCCTTGGAGGCGCGCAGGCCCTTGACGATCTCGACGCTGAGCAGGTCCACGTCGGCGGCCTCGGCGCCGTCGCGGATGTCGAGCCACGTGAGCACCAGGGCGCCCGGCGCGACACCGGCCGCCGACGCGCGCGCCGGGGTGCGGGAGCTGACGCCGAACTCGCGGTCGCCGTCGGAGGCGGGCACGAACCGGGCCGTGTAGCCGAGCGCGTCGGCCACCGCGAGCCGGTCGAACACGCGGCGCGCGTGCACCCCGCCGTCGCGCGCGGTCAGGACGTCCACCCCGGACACCTCGACCGCGCCGCCCGTGCCGGGCATGCCCAGGTAGGCGTCGCGGTGCACGGCGCGCAACGTCCACGCCACGACCGCCGTGCCGCCGGTGACGACCGGGTCGTCGGCCTCCAGCTTCAGCTCGGCGAACCGGGTGAGGACCGCGGCGACGTGCCCGGTCAGGGCGTCGCCGGTGAGGGGTTCGGCGGTGTCGGGGTCGGCGAACGACGTCACCGCGGCGGTGATCGCGGCCGGGTCTCCGGCGCTCCACGCGGCGACGTGCCGCCGGGCCGCCTCGGCCAGGTCGGGCACCACCGGGTCTGTGGTGGCCGGGTCTTCGACCGTCGGGTCTGTGGTGGTCGGGTCGGTGTGGGTCGGGTTGGCGCCGGTCAGTTCCACCCGCCCACCGCCTCCACGACGTCGTCCTCGGGCAGCCGCGCCGACACCAGCGCCACCGCGAACGCCAGGTCGGCGGTGTGGCTGATCGACACGCCGATCCGCCCGCCGGCGCCGGTGTCCGCGTCCTCCGACAGCCCGTCCAGCAGCCGCACGCCCGGCGGGTGGCCGTGCATGCACGCCGTGGTGCGGGCGCACATCGCCGACGGTTGCGGCAGCACCTCCACCCGGCCCAGGTGCCGCGCCGTGGCCGGCAGGCCCAGCAGCGACAGCACCGCGTACTTCGCCGCCAACCGGCCCGCCCAGTGCTGCAGGGTGCGGCCCGCGGCGGACCGCAGCCGCTCCTCGCGGGAGTAGACCTCCTCCAGCCGCATCGGCCACACCAGCTGCCGGGGCGCAGTCAGCCCGTCCAGCACGACCGCCGCGCTGCCCCAGCGCCTCATGCCGCCGACTCCGCCCGGAGCCTGCGCACCGCGGTCGGGTCGGCCATGCTCAGGCACCGGCCGCCGACGCCGCGGTGCAGCCCGGCGAGCGTCTTGCTGTCGCCGACCTCCACGCACGTGTCCACGTCGGCCAGCCGCCGCACCGTCTCCGCCCACCGCACCCGCCCGGTGAGCTGGTCGATCAACGCGTCGGTGATCGTCGCCAGGTCCGTGGTGGGCTCGGCGGTGACGTTCGGGACCACCGGCACGGACGGTGGCCGCATCGGGGTGGCGCGCACCGCCTCCGCCCAGTCGTCCACCGCGCCCGCCATCAACGGCGAGTGGAACGCGCCGCCGACCTTCAACGGCACCACCTTGCGGGCGTCCACGGCCAGCTCCGCCAGACGCAGCAACGCGGGCAGCGCACCGGACACCACGATGTTGTCGGGCCCGTTGACCAGGCCGACCACGGCGGGCTCGCCGGGCGCCGACGCCTCGGCCGCCAACTCCGCCACCCGCTCCTCGGTCAACCCGAGGACCGCGGACATGCCGCCCACGAGGGGCAGCGCGGCCATCAGCCGGGAACGGGTCGCGACCAGCCGCAACGTGGCCTCCACGTCCAGCACGTCCGCCGCGCACAACGCGCTCAGCTCGCCGACGCTGTGCCCGGCGACGACGTCCGGGGCGTGTCCCCGCGACCGCAGCACCTCCAACGCCGCCAGGTTGCACGCGGTCACCACCGGCTGGGCGACGTCGGTGGCGACCAGCCGCTCCAGCGGGCCGCGCGCGCACAGCTCCGCCAGCCCGCCGTCGTCCAGGCCGGCGTGCACCTCGTCGGCCACGGCGAACACGCGCGCGCCCACCGGGTCGCGGCGCAGCCAGCCGCCCATGCCGACGCGGACCGTCCCCTGGCCCGGGAACAGATACCCGATCATGAGTCCTCCGTTGGTCCCGATGCGCGGACGTCTACATCCGGCGGCGACGGCCGACCGCCGCCGCCGCGGGCTGCTCGGTGCCCAGGAACCCCAGCAGCAGCTTGCCGACCAGCTCCGGCTGGTCCAGCGGGATCCAGTGGCTGGCGTCGTCGACGCGCTCGTAGCGCCACGGGCCCTTGACGAACTTCGCCGACCCGACCATGCCCTCCTCGAGCAGCGCCTTGTCGCCGCTGGACCAGATGCCCAGCGTCGGCGCGAACACGGGCGGGAAGTTGCCCTCCACCCGCAGCTCGGCCTCCGGCGACCGGTTGGCGCGGTACCAGTTGAGGCCCGCGGTCAACGCGCCCGGCTTGGCCAGCTCCCGCAGGTAGCGCTGGTGGTCGCCCTCGCCGCCGATGATCTCCTTGAACAGCCGCCACCCGTTGCGCCGCAACAACTGCTCGCTGACGCCGGGGAACTGGTAGAGCAGCATGTACCAGCTCGCGGCGCGCTGCTGCACCGTCTGCGTGGCGAACACGCCGGGGTGGCCGACGGACAGCACCGCGAGGTGGTCCACCCGCCGCGGCATGAGGAACGCGTACATCCACGCCACGGCCGCGCCCCAGTCGTGGCCCACGACGTGGGTCTTCTGGATGCCCAGCTGCATGGTGAGCGCGACGACGTCGTTGACGATCGTGCGCATCGAGTAGGCGTCGACGTCCTGCGGCTTGGACGACTCGCCGAAGCCGCGCAGGTCCGGCGCGATGACCCGGAACCCGGCGTCGACCAGCATCGGGATCTGGTGCCGCCACAGGTAGTGGGAGTCGGGGAAGCCGTGCAGCAGCAGCACCGGGTCGCCCTCGCCCTGGTCGACGTAGGCGATCTCGACCCCGTTGACCTGCGCGCGGGCGTTGATCAAGCTGTTGTTGGCGGTCACACCGTCTCCCTGAAAAGCCGTTCGGCGAAGAACTCGCTGAACCCGAACTCGGGCACGTCCTCGGGGCTGACCATGTTGAGCAGGCCGGTGACCTGCGCGGCGAAGTTGTCCGTCATGAGGTCGCGGACCCGGCGGCGCCGCTCGGCGGCCTCCGGGCCGAACTCGCAGTGCAGCTTCGCGACGATCTCCGCGCCGAAGTGCAGCCGGCCCATCCGGAAGTCCCGCTCGGCCAGGTAGGGCGCGAACGCGGCGGGCGACCAGTCGTCGCCGGCGAGCAGGATGCCGCACACCGCGCGCGAGTCCCGCAGCGCCGAGGACAGACCGGTGCCGAGCACGGTGTCCGCGGCGCCGGCCTCGTCGCCGATCAGCACCACGCCGTCCACGACGGGCGGACGCTCGGGCACGGCCTTCACCGACGGCCACAGCTTGAGCGGGCCGAGGGGCACCGCGGCGGCGTACACGGACTTGCCGCGGTCGGGCAGGCACTCCAGCTCGAAGTCGGCGATGAACCGCTCGACGCCGTTCGGGCCGCGGTAGCGGTCGCGGTTGGCGGTGGGGAAGTTGATGTACAGCCGGGCGACGCCGTCGCCCTGCGGGAACACCATGAACATCTTGTCGGCCTCGGTGCCCATCGCCTGCACGTCCATCGGCCAGTCGTCCAGGCCCGACACGCGCAGCCCGCCGCCCCAGTGGTGCACCGAGGTCTCCATGGTGACGCCGACCTGGCGGCCCACCGTGCAGCCGCGCCCGGTCGCGCCCAGCACGATCCGCGCCCGCACCTCGTGCTCGCCGGCGTCGGTGTGGTAGGTCACCACCGGTTCCGGGCCGGGCGTGACGCGGACCTTGCGGACGCCCATGACGATCCGGCCGCCGTTGCCGTGGGCCTGCTCGACCATCAGCTCGCACACCGTGTGGTGCGGGAACGACATCGGCCCGCCCACGCCGGGGACGAACCGGGTCATGTCCACGACCTCGGCGTCGTCGGGCGCGACGGTCTCGTCCCACTGCACCCACTCGCGGATCTCCCACGCGCCGCCGACGCCGAACGCGTCCTCCACGCCGAGCAGCTGCGCCTCGCGCATGCCCCACGGGGCGATCCACTCGCCGCGCACGATGTCGGTGTAGGTGTCCTGCTTCTCCAGCAGCAGCACCGACACGCCGTGCGCGGTGAGGTTCGCCGCCGCCGAGGCGCCCGCGATGCCGCCGCCGACGACGACCACGTCGACCTGTGCCGTGCCCGTGGAGGTCATCCCTGCCACCTCTCCCAGTGCGTGCGCTCCGCGGCGGGGTGCCGTCGCGCGGGGCGGAAGTCGGTGCCGACGGTGTAGGCCACCGGCACCATGCACACCTGGGTGACCCCCGAGGGGATGCCCAGCAGGGCGCCGACGTGCTTCTCGAACGGCAGGTGCAGGCCGGTGATCGTGGAGCCCAGGCCGCGGCTGCGCAGCGCGAGCTGGAACGACCACACGGCGGGGAAGATCGAGCCGTAGAAGTTGCTGGCCCGCATGGCGCCCAGCCGCACGTCCTCCTGCCAGGTGCCGACGTTGCGGCGGCCCGCGGCGGTGCGCACGTACTCCTCGTCGATCGCGCCGATGTCCGGCGGGCGGCCCAGCACGCACGGGATCACCAGCACCGGCACCCGGGCGAGGATGTCGACCAGGGTCGCGGCGGAGGCGTTGTTGCGCTGGTTCTGCGCGTTGTTGCGCCGCCGCCCCGACCGGGTCAGCACCTCCCGCTGGTGGAAGTTCCAGGCGTGCCGCACGACGGTGGCCAGCTCGTCCTTCACCGACTGCTCGGTGACGACCAGCCACCGCCAGTTCTGCTGGTCGTTGGCCGTCGGGGCCTGCACCGCGACTTCGAGGGCCTGCTCGACGACCTCGCGGGGCACCGGCCGGTCGAGGTCCAGCCGGCGGCGCACCGACCGGGTGGTGGTCAGCAACCGGTCGGTCTCCGCCACGTCGAACGGCGTCCCGGCGGGGGCCGACGACGGCGCCGCCGCGGTGGTCACGGCGCGCCCAGGACGGTGACGCCCCGCACCGATCCGGCGGCGGCGCTGAGGACCAGCGCCCGTTCCACCGGCCCGTCGAGCTCCGACTTGGTGACGTACCCGGACAGCCCGCCGACCTGCGGGGTGGTCAGCCCGGCCACGGCGGGAGCGACGCCGTCGCGCACCGCCAGGGCCGCCAGCGCCAGGTTCAGCCCGCCGGTCGCGGCCCGGCAGTCGCCGGTGTAGCCGGTGGTGGCGGTCAGCAGCGCGTCGGGCACGGCGTCGAACACCGCGGCGGCCTCGTCGGCGTCGTGCTCGTCGCCGACGGCCGCGCCGAACACCAGCCGCGCGCCGTCGGTGGAGACCTTCGCGAGGCTGCGCGCCACCAGGGTCCGCTCGTCCTCGCCGGCGCCGCCGACGTGCCCGCCGCCCACGACCTTCGCGTAGGGGGTGCCGCCGCGCTCGGCGCAGTGCCTGGCCGACTCGACGACCAGCGCCACCGCGCCGGACGCGGGCACCGAACCGCTGTTCACCCGGTCGTACGGGGTGACGTCCAGTCCTTCGGCGGCGAGCGCGGCCTCGTCGGCGGCGACCACGAGCACCACGTCGGCCTTGCCCGCGCGGATCGTCTCGACCGCGCAGTCCAGCGCGATGGACGCCGACGCGCCGCCGTTGCAGATCGTCGTCGTCGGGCCGCGCAGCCCCAGCGTCTGGCAGACCGCGCCGCCGGTGGCGTTGAGGACCACGTTGGAGAAGCTGAGCACGGCGGGCTTGTTCGGGTTGGCCAGGACGCTCTCGTCGAACCCGTCGGTGCTCTCCACCGACCCGGCGGCGGTGGCGAACATGACGCCCACGTTCTCGGCCTCGGCGCGGGACAGCTGCAGGCCCGCGTCCTCCCACGCCAGCCGCGACGCGGCGATCGCCATGCGGGACAGGTTGTTCATGTGCCGCCACAGCGACCGGGGCGCGAACGTGCGGCCGGTCAGCGACGGCTGCCCGCCCACCTGGCGGCGGCCCGTGGCGAGGGCTTCGGCGACCTCGGCGATGCCGACGCCCAGCGGGCCGACGGGACCGAGACCGGAGATCACCACGTCCGTCTCCGGCAGCCCGCCGGCGTCCGTGTCCGTGTCCGCCTCCGTGTCGGCCTCCGTGTCGGCGGTGGCGGGTCGGGGGGAGGTGAGCAGCAGCGACACGTTGTTGCCGCCGAACGCGTAGTTGTTCGACGCCACCACCGACATCGGCATCGGCCGGGCCGTGTCGGGCACGAAGTCCAGCCCGGACGGCGCCTCGCGGCCCTCGAAGCCGATGGTCGGCGGCGCGGTCTGGTGCTTGAGCGCCAGCACGCTCGCCACCGCCTCCACCGCGCCCGCCGCGCCGAGGGTGTGGCCGAGGAACGATTTGATGCTGCTGGTGGGGACCTGCGGCGCGCGGTCACCGAACACGGTGCGCATCACCTTGATCTCCATGGCGTCGTTGGCCGGGGTGCCGGTGCCGTGGCCGTTGACGTAGTGCACGTCGTCCGGGGTGAGGCCCGCGTCGGCCAGGGCGCGGCGCATCGCGGTGACGCCGCCGCGGCCGGTCGGGTCGGGCGCGGTGGCGTGGTGGGCGTCGGCGGACAGGCCGTACCCGGCGATCTCCGCCAACGGCGTGCCGCCCCGCGCCAGCACCCGATCCAGCGGCTCGACCACGACGAACGCCGCGCCCTCGCCGAGGTTGAGGCCGTCGGAGCGGCTGTAGGGGCCGCACGGCTGCGTGCTCAACGCGTGCAGCCCGGCGAACCCGGCGTAGGTGCCGAACAGCAGCGGGTCCACCCCGCCGGCGAGGACCACGTCCGCCTCGCCGGTGAGGATCTTGTCCTTGGCCAGGCCCACCGCGTTGCCGCCCGCCGCGCACGCGGTGGACACGAGGATCCGCGGACCCCGCATGCCCAGCGCGGCGGCGACGATGTCGCCGGTGGCGTGCATCGGCTGGTAGCCGCCGTCCGCGGCCGGCGTGGCCTGGCACTTGCCCAGCACCAGCCCGTACCGCTCGGGGTCCTGGTCGTCCAGTCCCGCCTGGGCGATCGCCTGGCGGGCCGCGACCAGCGCCAACCGGGACGTGCGGTCCAGGTGCGCGTCGGAGGGACCGGACTGCCCGTCGATCCACTCGTCGGGCACCTGCCCGGCATAACGGGCGTCGAACGCGTGGAACGCGTCGTCGGCGATCTCGGTGATCCCGCTGCGACCGGCGGTCAGCCGCTGCCAGAACTCCTGCGGGTCACGGCCGATCGCGCAGATCACGCCGACCCCGGTGATGACGACCGGTCGCAGCGCCATGGCGTGCTCCTTCTTCCCGGGCCCGATCAGATGATCGGGGTGCTCCAGCTCTTGGGCGTGACGTAGGGGCTCGTGAGGGTGGTGACGTCGGCGTCGCCGACGGTCAGCCGCAACCCGGCGGCGGCCAGGTCGGCGTCCAGGCGCGCCAACCCCAGCGGCGCGCCGAGACCGATGCTGTGCACGGCGTGCACCACGACGCCGACCTGCTCGCCGTCCACGGTGACCGGGGTGCCGGCCGCGGGGACGGTGTCGCCGCCGGAGAACCCGACGGTGCGGCGGGTCGCGCCGCCGGAGAACGCGGCCAGCACCGCGTCGCGGCCGATGAACGACTCCTTGGTGATGTCGACCAGCCAGTTCGCGCCCATGGTCAGCACGTCGGCGCCGTCGGCGTGCTCGTGGTGGGTGGGCTGGCGGACCTCCAGCATGGCCAGCTCCAGCGCCTCCTGGCCCGCGGGCGTGGCCTGCTCGACGGCCTTGGCCCACAGCGCCGCGGCCTGGTCGCGCGGCACGAGCACCTTGTAGCCGTACTCGCCGGTGACGCCGGTGCGGGCGAACAGCACGTCCACGCCGTCCCACGTGGTGTCCACCACGGACTCGAACGGCAGCGCGGCCAGCTCACCGTCGACCAGCCGGCCCACGACACCCCACGCGTAGGGGCCCTCCAGGCCCAGCAGGACCCGCTCGCCGGTCAGGTCGGTGATCTCGACCCGGTCGTCGCCCACGACGGACCGCAGGTGCTCCAGCAGGCGGGCGCCGCCGCCGACGGAGCTCTCCACGAGCATCCCGTCCTCGCGGCCCCACACGACGACCTGGTCGACGACCAGGCCCTGCTCGTCCAGGACGAGGCTGGTCATGCAGCGCTCGGAGGTCAGGTACTCCACGTCGCGGGCCAGGACCCGCTGCAGGAAGCCGCCGGCGTCGGCGCCGGAGACCTCCAGCACCCGCGAGCCGGACAGGTCCAGCACCGCGGCGCGCTCCCGGATCGCGGTGTACTCCTCGTCGAGCGTGGTGTAGCGCAGGGCCACGTGGGCCTCCTGCGCGGCGCCGTACTCGGTGCCCTCCGGGTGGACGTCGGCCAGCGGAGAGGTCAGCGAATCCATGGTGTTGTCAGGCCCTTCCGAGTGAGCTGCTGGGATCGGCGATGGTGAGCGAGCCTTCGGCGGCGACCTGGCCGTCGACCTTGGCCTCGACCTTGAACTCGCAGAACCCCGCGCCGCCCGCGGTGCGCTGCGCGGACAGCACGATCTGGTCGCCGGGCACGATCGGCCGGCGGAACCGCATGGACCGCACCCCGGCGAGGTAGCTGATCCGGCTGGAGCCGGCGAGGGAGAAGATGACACCGGACAGCTGCGCCATGGCCTCGATGACCACGACGCCGGGCAGCACGGCCTCTTCGGGGAAGTGGCCCTGGAACCACAGCTCGGTGCCGGTGACGTTCTTGATCGCCACACCGCTGACGCCCGCGTCGATCTTCTCGACCCGGTCCAGCAGCAGCATGGGCCACCGGTGCGGGAGCAGGTCGCGGACCTGGTCGTTGGTCAGCGCCGCGGTCTCGCGGGGCCGGGTGCCGTTGCGCATCATGCCCCGGTCAGGGAGTCGACCTTGGCGAGCTTCGGGTTGACGTGGTCGGCCAGCCGCGACACCGACCCGAACACCGACATGTCGCTGTCGTAGAGGGCGACGCCGAACTCGGCCTCGATCGCCACGTACAGCTCCAGCACGTCGAGGCTGTCCAGCTCCAGGCCGCGGCCGAACAGCGGCTGGTCGTCGGTGATCCACTCCGGCTCGATCGGCAGGTCGAGGCGGGACACGATCATCTTCTTGATCTGGGCGCAGGTCTGCAGGCGCGCGGCCGCCGTGGCGCGCAGTTCGTCGATGCTCAACTTCATCTCCCGGTGGATGGGTGTCAGGCCAGCCCGCCGCCGTTGGCGACGAAGGTCTCGCTGGTGATGTAGGAGGCGCGGTCCGAGGCCAGGAAGGTCACCAGCTGCGCGACCTCCTCGGGCGTGCCCATCCGGCCCAGCCGGATGCGCGACTCGTACTCCGCGCGGATCTTGGCGGGGATCGACTTCGTCATGTCCGTGGCGATGAACCCCGGCGCCACGCAGTTGGCGCGGACCCCGTGCGGCGCGGCCTCGTTCGACAGGGCCTTGGTGAACGCGATGATCGCGCCCTTGGAGGCGACGTAGTTGGTCTGGCCGGGGAACCCGCCGTCCAGGCCGCTGGACGACGACAGCGTCACGATCGACCCGCGCCGCTGGTGCTGCATGATCCGCAGCGCCTCGCGGCAGGCGAGGAACGTGCCGGTCATGTTGACGTCCATGGTTTCCCGGAAGTCCTTGGTGCCCATGACGACCATGAACCGGTCGCGGGTCACGCCCGCGCTGGTGACCAGGACGTCGAGCCGGCCGTGCTCGGCGCGCACGGCCTGGAACATGGCGCGCACGGCGGCCTCGTCGGTGACGTCGGCGCCCGCGGTGCTGGCGCTGCCGCCGTCGGCCTCGATCTGCGCGACCAGCTCCTTGGCCGGCTGCTCGGACCGCGAGTAGTTGACCACCACGTGCACGCCGTGGGAGGCGAGGTCGAGCGCGACCGCCCGGCCGATGCCGCGCGACCCGCCGGTGACCAGTGCTACCGAGCCTTCGGTGAACATTCGGCGACTCCAGCGTCTTCGTTCGGGAGCGTCTGCGCGCTGCGGCGGCCGGTCCGCCTCACGTGGCGCAGGACGCTAACGAAGCGCCCTTTCGGAGCTCTTTCGGTTCGTTATCCACTGTGTTGACCCGGTCACGGCACGTGCGCGACGCTGCCGGCATGAACGAGGTCGAGGTCGATGTGCTCGTGGTTGGCGGCGGGCCGGTCGGCCTGTCCGCGTCGGTCGAGGCGTCCCGGCACGGGCTGTCCTCACTGCTGGTGGAGCGGCACGCCGGCACGTCGATCTTCCCCAAGGCGCGGCTGATGTCGACCCGCACCATGGAGCTGGTGCGCGCGTGGGGCATCCAGGACGACGTGGAGCGGGTCGGGCTGCCGCGCGAGGAGAGCCTCGCCGTGGGCGTGGGGTCGTCGCTGCTCGCCGACGACTTCCACCACGAGGTCGCGGGCATCGCCTCCGACGCGCCGCACAGCCCCACCTACTCCTACATCTGCGCGCAGGACAAGTTCGAGGTGGTGCTGCGCGCCCTGGCGGAGTCGCAGCCGGGCGCGGACGTGCGGTTCTCCACCACGATGACCGAGCTGACGCAGGACGCGTCGGGCGTGCGGGCGGTGGTGGAGTCGGGCGGCCGGTCGACGGTGGTGCGGGCACGGCACGCGGTGGCCGCCGACGGTGGCCGCAGCGGCGTCCGCGCGGCGCTGGGCATCGGCGTGGAGGGCCCGCCGCCGCTGGGGCACATGGTGAGCATCATGTTCGAGGCCGACATCGCGCACCTGCTGCGCGACCGCATGTGCGCGCTGTACTTCCTGCGCAGCGCCATCCCGTGCGCGGTGGAGGCGGTGGACAACGACCGCCGGTGGATCGTGCAGACGGGCTACGACCCGGCGGAGGGCGGCAGCGTCGAGGACTTCACCGATGAGTTCTGCGTGGAGATCGTCCGCGCCGCGGTGGGGTTGCCGGACCTGGACGTGACGCTGATCGGCGTGTCGCCGTGGTTGCAGCAGGCCGTGGTCGCCGAGCGGTTCCGCGCGGACCGGGTGTTCCTGGCGGGCGACGCCGCGCACGTGTCGACGCCGCAGGGCGGGTTCGGCATGAACTGCGGCATCCAGGACGCGCACAACCTGGTGTGGAAGCTCGCGGCGCGGCTGGGGTGGGGCGCGGGGGAGGCGTTGCTGGACAGCTACGCCGCCGAACGGCACCCGATCGGCGAGCGGACCGTCGAGGAGAGCCTGCGCAACGCGCTGATCACGTTCGACATGATGGAGGGCAAGCTGAGCATGGCCGAGTCGCTGCGGCTGCAGGCGGGCCGGCGCAGCGTCGAGGGGCTGGTGCTGGGGTTCCACTACGACTCGACCGCGGTGGTGCCCGACGGCACCCCCGCCCCGGCGCCGGAGGACCCCTACCGCACCTACGTGCCCACGGCCCGCCCCGGCCACCGCGCGCCGCACGTGTGGCTGGACCGCGCGGGCGCGAAGGTGTCCACCCTGGACGTCCTGGGCGCCGGGTTCACGGTGCTGACGCCGGCCGGCAGCGGCTGGGCGCAGGCGGCGAAGGAGGTCGACGCGCGGGTGCCGGTGGAGTCGGTGGAGATCTCCGCCGACGGGTCGGCGGCGACCGACTCGCCGGAGTGGGCGGCCGCGTACGGGGTGGGCGCGTCGGGCGCGGTGCTCGTCCGCCCGGACGGCCACGTCGCGTGGCGCACCACCGCCCCGGCGTCGACCGCCGCCCTCACCGCCGCCGTGGACACCGTCCTGAGCCGCTGACCCGCGCCGACCCCGCCGGCCGTCGACCCGCCGATGCCCCTCCGCCCGGACGAACCGGAGGGAGGGGCATCGGCGTGCGGGCGCGCCACGACGTCGGGGACGCGGGCGGGGCGCTAGCCGGCGGCGGCGAGCCTGCCCCGCCCCGATCTGCCGCGCTCCGACCTGCCCTGGCCGGGTGGTGGCCACAGCCGTGCCGCCGCGGTCCGCAGGGACAGGGGGTTGCCGTCCGCGGCGGAGGCGAGCCTGCGGGCCTCGTGCGGCTGCTGCGCCACCCAGTCCTGCCCGACGAGCATGACCAGCAGCTCCCACGACTCGTCCGGCCGCAGGGGTTCCACGAACAGCCGGTGCGCGCCGTGCCGGACGACGAGGTCGTCCAGCGGGCCGCGGCCGGTGACGATCACGCGGCAGTGCGCGCCGCCGGGCAGCAGCGGCAGCACCTGGGCGCTGTCGGCGGCGTTGTCGAGGAACACCAGCACACGCCGGTGCGCGACGCTGCTGCGGTACAGGGCGACCTTCTCGGCGAAGTCCACCGGGATCGTCCGCACCCCCAGCGCCCGCAGGAACCGGTCCAGCACCGCGCCGGGGTCCACCGGCGCGCCGGTCCGGTCGTGCAGGTCGGCGTGCAGCTGCCCGTCGGGGAACCGGTCGGCGTTCCGGTGCGCCCAGCTCAGCCCCAACGCCGTCTTGCCCACCTCGCCCTCGCCCACCAGCACCACCGCGCCCGCGGTGTCCGGGCCGGGCCGCAGCGCCTCGTCGAGCAGGTCCAGCTCGGGGTCGCGGCCGGCGAACGGCAGCGGCTGCCGGGGCAGCTGCGACGGCGCGGTCACCACCACCGGCGCCACCGGCGGCAGCGGGGCGGGCCGGCGGCCGGTCAGCGCCGGCGAGTCCCGCAGGATCTGCTCGTGCAGCCGCCGCAGCTCCGGCCCCGGCTCCAGCCCGATCTGCTCGATCAGCGTCCGCCGCGCCTCCTGGTAGGTGCGCAGCGCGTCCGCCCGCCGTCCCGCCCGGTACTGGGCGAGCATCAGCTGCGCGCGGACGCGTTCCCGCAGCGGGTGCTCGGCGACCACCACGGCCAGCTCCTCGCCGACGCGCACGTGGTGACCCAGCTCCAGCTCCACCTCGGCCCACGTCTCCACGACGTCCAGCCGGGCCTGTTCCAGCCGGGTGGAGTCGCCGCGCAGCCCCGGCAGGTCCTCCAGCGGCGCGCCGCGCCACAGCGACAGCGCCTCCCGCAGCAGACCGGCCGCACCGCCGAGGTCGCCGTCGGCCGCGGCGGCCCGACCGCGGGCCACGAGGTTGTCGAACCGCAGCAGGTCCGACTGGTGCGCGGCCAGCCGCAGCAGGTAGCCGGGGCTGGCGGTGGTGATCACACCGTGCCCGCCGAGGCCGCGCCGCAGCCGGTGCACCACGATCGCGATCTGGCTGCGCGCGCTGCTGGGCGGCTCGTCCTGCCACACCGCGTCGATGAGCCGGTCCACGCTGACCACCCGGTTGGCGTCCACGACCAGCCGGGCCAGCACGGCCTTCTCCCGCGGGCTGCCCACCGCCACGGCCGCGCCGTCGGCGACCGCCCGGATCGGCCCGAGCACCCCGAACTCGACCGCGTCGTCCATCAGCGGCTCCTGGCGAGGAACTTCTCGATCTCGTCGGCGGCCCGGACGGCGCCGCCCGCGTCGCGCACGTCGTCACGCATCCGCGCGGCCGCCGCGGTGATGTCGGCGTCCCCGATGACCGACCGCACCAGCGCCAGCAGCTTCGGCGCGGTCATCTCCTCCGGCGGCACGCTCGCCCCCAGGCCCAGCTCGACGATCCGGTCGGCGGTGGGCCGGTCCAGCGCGGACGTCGGCACGACCACCATCGGCACGCCCGAGCGCAGCGCCTCCATCACCGTGCCCATGCCGCCGTGGGTGACGGCCAGCACCGCGTGCTCCAGCACGGTCGCGTGCGGCACCCAGCGGTGCACCTCGACGTTGTCGGGCACCCCGCCCAGCGACGCGGGGTCCATGCCGTCGGCCACGGTCATCACCACGTGCCACGGCTGCCCGGCGAACGCCTCCAGGCACGCCCGGAAGAACCCCTCGTGCTGGTTGAACACCGCGCCCAGCGACACCAGCACCACCGGCAGCCCGCTGGCCGGCGGCGCCCAGTCGCCCAGGAACGACCGGTCGCCCACGCACGGCCCGACGAACGCGAACCGCTCGTCGAAGGTGTCGCCCGCGAACTGGAACGACCGGGGGATCGTCACCACGTTCGAGTCCGGCACCTCCCACCACAGCTCCTGCGGTGCGACGTCCAGGCCGTGCTCGGCGGTCAGCGCGCCGATGCGGCCCAGCATCTCCACCACCCACGGCGGCGGCCCGTCCGACACCGGCGGCGCCGCCGGAGCGGCGGAGCCGGGGGAGTCGGCGGCGGGGGAGTCGGCGGCGTACATGGCCTTGAGGTAGGAGAAGTGCGGGTTCGACGCGAACACCGGGATGAGCTGGGTCGCGGGCCGGCCCCACTTGCGGGACAGGACGCGGCCCGCGTACAGGATCGACGTGTCGTAGACGACGTGGTCGGGCACGTCGCCCGACAGCAGCTCGTCGGCCGCCCGCAGCATCCGCGCGCTCTCGTCCAGCAACAACGTCAACAGGTACAGCGGGTTCTCGGCGACCTGCCCGAAGTCGGCGTCGCGGTAGCGCGAGTCGTACGTCAGCACGGTCGCGCCGGTGTCGGCCACCGCGCCGCGCATGCTCTCCGCGGTCAGGTAGGTCACCCGGTGCCCGCGGTCGACCAGCTCGGCGACCACCGCCAGGTTCGGGATGACGTGCCCGTGGTCGGGGTGGCACAGGAAGAGGAAGTGCTGTTGTGACATTCGGGTCCCTGCGTTCTTCGGCGGCGGAGGGATCGTCCTTCGGCTGGACCCGGCCCCGGGCGGCTCCCCACCCCGGGGCGTTCCCCACGGCGGGCCGGATCGGTGGTCACCGTAGGCGCGCCCGATCGGGCCCGGACACCCCTAACGGCGGACCCTTAGCGGGCGTCCGCCCGGCGCACGCCGACGACCCCCGGCGCAGGCCGGAACCTTAGGGGTTACCCCTTGCGCGAGCCGGGCACGACGATCCCCCCAAGCCACCCACGACCCCCAGTGCGCGCGCACGGGAAGGACCGCCATGACCGTTCTCGTCTGGAACTACCTGCACGAATACGAGGCCGAGCGCAAGGACATCCTCGCCGCGGTGGAGACGGTCTTCGCCTCGGGCAAGCTGGTGCTCGGTCCGAGCGTGTCGGCGTTCGAGGCGGAGTTCGCCGCCCACCACGGCGTCGCGCACGGCGTGGGGGTCGACAACGGCACCAACGCCATCAAGCTGGCGCTGCAGGCGCTGGGCGTCGGCCCGGGCGACGAGGTGATCACGGTGTCCAACACCGCCGCGCCGACCGTGGTGGCGATCGACGCGGTGGGCGCGACCCCGGTGTTCGTCGACGTCCGCGCCGAGGACTACCTGATGGACACCACCGCGGTCGCCGCGGCGATCACCCCGCGCACCAAGGCGCTGCTGCCGGTGCACCTGTACGGGCAGTGCGTGGAGATGGAGCCGCTGCTGGCGCTGGCCCGCGAGCACGGCCTGGTGGTGCTGGAGGACTGCGCCCAGGCCCACGGCGCCCGCCACCGCGGCCGGATCGCCGGGTCGATGGGCGAGGCCGCCGCGTTCTCCTTCTACCCGACCAAGGTCCTGGGCGCCTACGGCGACGGCGGCGCGGTGATCACCGGCGACGACACCACCGCGGCCAACCTGCGCCGTGCCCGCTACTACGGCATGGAGAAGACCTACTACGTCGTGGAGACCCCCGGCCACAACTCGCGGCTGGACGAGGTGCAGGCCGAGATCCTGCGCCGCAAACTCGGCCGGCTGGACGAGTACGTCGCGGGACGGCGCGCCGTCGCCGCCCGCTACGCCGAGGGCCTGGCCGACACCGACCTCGTGCTGCCCGCCGTCGCCGACGGCAACGAGCACGTCTACTACGTGTACGTGGTGCGCCACCCGCGCCGCGACGACATCATCGAGGCCCTCAAGGCCCACGACATCGCGCTCAACATCAGCTACCCGTGGCCGGTGCACACCATGTCCGGGTTCGCCCACCTCGGCTACGCCGCCGGCAGCCTGCCCGTGACGGAGAAGCTGGCGGGGGAGATCTTCTCGCTGCCGATGTACCCGTCGCTGCCGGTCGACGTGCAGGACCGGGTGATCGAGGCGCTGCGGTCGGTGCTGGCCTCGCTGTGACGCGGTGACCCGACGTCGGGGCCCCGGACCGCTCCGGGGCCCCGACGTCCGCCGCTCAGCGCGGCAGGAGGCTCGTCAGGCACAGCAGCAGGCTGCGCGCCTGGATGTTGACGTAGAAGCTGTGCCGCAGCAGCTCCACGTACTGGTGCAGCGCCAGCCACCGGTAGTCCGGGTCCGCCGGGTCGGTCTCCAGGTCGGTCTCCACCACCAGGTACCGGTTGCGGGCGTGGAAGAACCGGCCGCCCTCCTCCGACAGCACCACGTCGAACCGCACCCGCGACGGGTCGGCGCCCAGCACCTCCGGCAGGTGACGGGGCCGCGCCCCCTCGGGCAGGTGCGCGTAGTTGTCCGGGTCGCACTGCACGGTCGGGCCCAGCTCGGTGGTGTCGGCGTAGCCGGGCTCGGTGCGGGCGTGGGTGAGCACGTGCAGCACCCCGTCCACCGGCTTGACCAGGAACGCGATCACCCCGGTCCCCACCGGCTCGATCATCGGCTGCGACCAGCGCCCCACCTCCCGGCCGCCCGCCTCGACGTCCACGCCGACGACGTGGAAGAACCGGCCCGACTCGTGCGAGATCCGCCCGTCCGCGTGCGACCAGCCCGGCACCTCGGCCAGCGGACCCCGCTCCACCCGCAGGTCGGTGCGCGTGCGGACCTCCGTGATCCAGCTCAGCACGTCACCCGTGGTGTGCGCGGTCGGCGCGTCCGGGTCGAACGACCGCAGCAGCGCCGCGGTGAACGCGTCCCGCGGCCGCAGCGTGTCCCGCAGCGCCGCCCCGACGAACGGCACGCACGACAGCACCGTGCGGGCGTCCATGTTGACCAGGTCCGGCACCGTCAGCAGCTCGCCGATCTGCCCCAGCGTCAGCCAGCAGAACCCCTCCGCCGCCTCCACGTCGCCGTCGACCTCGACGACCATGTTCCGGTTGCGCTTGCGGTAGAACCACGCGCCCTGCTCGGACTGGCGGATGTCGACCACCGTGCCCGGCCCCGACACGTCCCGGAAGTGCTCCAGGTACGGCACCGGCCGCCCCTGGTGCACGCGCGTGTAGTTGCTGCGCGTCGCCTGCACGGTGGGGGAGAGCTGGAACCCGTTCGGGTTGCCCGGCTCCTGCTTGGCCTGCATCAGCAGGTGCGGCACCCCGTCGATCTCCTTGACCAGGATGCCCAGGATGCCGATCTCCGGCTGGTTGATGATCGGCTGCGACCAGCGCGGCACCGCCGACCCCGGCAACTCCACGTCCAGCCGCTCGACGCTGAAGAACTTCCCGGTCGCGTGCCGCAGGTTCCCCGTCGCCGGGTCCCGCTCCCAGTTCGGCAGCGCCTCCAACGGCGCGCGGCGCACCTCCATCCACGCGTGCTCACCCATCCGGGCCAACCAGTCGTGGAATTGCGCGACGTCACCGAATTGCGCGCCGGGCGCCGTCAACGATTCGGAGAGGCGCAGGTTCACCGCACGCCGCGAAGGTGCGACCATCGAATACTCCTCGTCCGTTCAGCCCCGGTCCGGCGCCATGTCCGACCGCAGGCACTCCTGGTATTCGGGCAACAACCCGGCCGCACGCGCCCCGGCGAACGACACCGCGTCGCGATCACGCTCGGACAACACCGGAACAACGGAATCCGGCCAGGGCAACCCCAATTCCGGGTCCACCGGCGACAGCGCGAGCTCGTTGGCCGGGTCGTAGCCGCGGGAGAGCAGGTAGCAGACCGCCGAGTCGTTCTCCAGCGCCGTGAACGCGTGACCGACCCCGGTCGGCAGGTACACGCCGCGGAAGTCCTCACCGGACAGCTCCACCGCGTCCCACCTGCCGAAAGTCGGCGAACCGACCCGCAGGTCCACCACCACGTCCAGCACCCGGCCACGCGCGCAGTGCACGTACTTCGCACACCCGGGAGGGGTGCGGGTGAAGTGCACGCCCCGCAGCACGCCCCGCCGGGACGTGCTGGTGCTCAGCTGCGCCACGGGGAACAGCGGCCGGCCCACCGCGGCCTCGAACGCCTCGTGCTGGAACGGCGACACGAACAAGCCGCGGTGGTCCGGGAAAACCTCGGGCACGAATTCGAAAGCGCCCTCGACGGCGAGTTCCCGTGCTTTCACGCCAACTCCTCGGAGAAATCCGCGGCGGATGACGCTGCCGCACCGGGACTGCCGATCCAGCATGTCGGCGGCCGGGCAGCGGGTCAAACCCGGTCAAAAGGACAGGGGTTCCCCCGACGGAAAATAGGGGTGCCCGACGGTCAACGCCTCCACCGTTCGGGCGAGTCCGTCCACCCACCCCACCCGCGCCCGCCACCCCGTGACGGCGTGGAACGCCCCTGGATCGGCGACCAGCCCCCGCAGGTCCATCTCGGTGGCGTGCGCGGGCACCGGCACCGACACCACCGGCGCCGCCGGCGCCCCCGTCCGCCGCGCCACCGCCTCCGCCACCGCCGCGAACAGCTCCGCGACCCGCACACCCCGCCCGCTGCCCAGCAGCCAGTGCCGCCCGGCCAGCCGATCGGCGTGCGCCACCGCGGCGGCGAACGCGTCCGCCACGTCGTCGACGAACACCAGGTCCCGCAGCGCCGACCCCTCGCCCCACACCGTCAACGGCTCACCGGCCAACGCCCGCCGCGCCATCGCGCTCACCACACCCCGGTCCTTCGGACCCGGCCCGAACACCGTCGGCAGCCGCAGGCTGATCCCGCGCACCCCCGCCGCGCCCAGCACGACCCGCTCCGCGGCCTGCTTCTGCCGGTCGTAGGGGGTGTCCGGGAAATCCGGCTCCGACCCGTCCACCCGCTCACCCGCCCGCGGACCCACCTGCGACGTCGAACCGGGGAACACCACCACCTGGCCGTCGCCGCACGCGTCCACCACGGCCCGCACGATCCCCACGTTCACCCGCTCGGCCGCCGACGCGCCCTCGCCCTCGGCGACCCGCCAGCCGTCCGCCCCGTTGAACAACACCAGCGGCAGCACCACGTCCGCGCCGGCCACCGCCGAGGCCACCGCCCCCGGCGCCGTCAGGTCCAACGCCCGGACCTCCACCCCCGCCGGCGCGTCCACCCCGCCCCGCGACACCAACCGCAGCCGCACGTCCTCGCCCAGCAGCCGCCGCACCACCGCCGACCCCACGAACCCCGACGCGCCCAACACCGCCACCAACGGCGGGGCGGGCCGCCCGGAACCGGCGACCCGCCCCACCACGCCACCCCGCTCAGACAACGCGGACCTCGGGCACGTACAGGATCCACTTGCCGCCCGCGTCCCGGAACGCCTGCTCCTTCGCCATGATCTCCTCGGCGTGGTTCCACGCGAACAGCAACGCGTACGGCGGGTAGTCCGCCGCGAACGCCTCCGGCCCCCGCACCGGGATGTGCGACCCCGGCGCCAACCGGCCCTGCTTGGCCGGCGTCGTGTCGCTGATGAACTCCACGTGCTCCGGCCCGATGCCGCACAGGTTCGTCACCGTCGCGCTCTTCGCCGTCGCGCCGTACCCGACCACCCGCGCGCCCTGCTCCCGCAGCTGCTCCAACAACGCCGGCAGATCCGTCCGAACCCGGTCCACCGCCTTCGCGAACCCCTCCAACGTCGCCGCCGAGCTCAGCCCCCGCGCCTCCTCCTCGGCCAGCAGCGCCGCCACCGACGCCGCCACCGGCCGCGCCCCGGCCCGCGCCAACGTGTACCGCACCTCGCCGCCGTGCACCGGCAGCCGCTCCACGTCCACCAGCTCCAACCCGTTGCGCGACGCCATCTCCCGCACCGACCGGGCCGTGAAGAAGAAGAAGTGCTCGTCGTACACCTGGTCGAACGACGTCCGCTCCACGATGTCACCGAAGTACGGGTCCTCGAACACGAACACCCCACCCGGCGCCAACAGCGTCCGCACACCCTCCAGGATCGAGTCCATGTACGGGATGTGGCACAACGTGTTGGCCGCGTAGATCACGTCCGCCGGCCCGTCCTCCGCCAGGATCGACGCCGCCGTCGACGCCTCGAAGAAGTCCTTGCGCACCCGCACCCCGTCGGCCGCCGCCAGGTCCGCCACCCCACCCGACGGCTCCACCCCCAGGTGACGCCGACCCGCCGCCGCGATCGTCCGCAACATCGTCCCGTCGTTGCACCCCAACTCCACGATGAACGGGTCCGACCCGGACAGCTCACCACCCAGGAACCGCTCCGCCAACGCCGTGAAGTGCGCCCGCATCACCGACGAACCACGCGAGATGTACGGGTAGTCCTCGTGGAACATCCGGTCGCGCGGCACCTCCTCCATCAGCTGCACCATCGTGCAGCCACCGCACGCGCCCATCGCCAGCCGGTAGAAGAACTCCTCCGACGTGTCGTCCGGAGCCCGGAAGGCGTCGGACAGCGGCTGACGGCCGAAGTCGAGGAACTCGCGGACCTCGCCGCCGCAGATCCGGCACGCGGTCGAGTCGGACATGGGTCTCTCCCTGGAGGTGTGGCGAACCGCCCAACGGCCCGCTGAAAAAGGGGGGACGACAGCGCGCGCCGAGGTCACGACACGCGCCAGAACTCAGGACACACGCCCCTCACCGGGACGCGAAACGACACAACACGGCACAAGCCACCACCGGCGCCGACACGGTCAGGCCGACTGCGCCGACACGGTCGGGCCGACACGGTCAGGGGGAGCACGCGCTCAAGTCGTCCGCGCACAACCGCCGCGGCAACTCCGCCCGACTCCGCACCCCCAGCTTCCGGTAGATCCGCGTCAAGTGCTGCTCCACCGTGCTCACCGTGATGAACAACCGGGCACTGATCTCACGATTCGTGTAACCCAACACCGCCAAGTCCGCCACCCGGTGCTCCGACTCGCTCAACACCGACGCCGCGCAGTCCAGCAGCACGTCGTCAGCCGCACCGCCCTCGGCCACCGCGGCCTTCCCCGCACCACGCCCCACGACCGCGTCACGCCGCCCCGCCCCCTGATCCGGAACCCGCGCCACACCGTCACCGGCACGCTCGTACGCCTCACCCAGATCACGCATCGCCAACGCCAACTGCACCCGATCACCCGCCGTGTGCAGGCTCGCCACCGCCGCCCGCAACAACCGCGGCCGATCGTCCTCGTCACTGCCCGCCGCCAACACCCGCAACGACACCCCACGCGTCCGCGAGTCCAGACCCGGCATCCGCAACTGCTCGAACACCAGCTCCCGCGCCACCTCCGAACGCCCCAACCGCAGGTTCGCCTCCGCCAGGTCACTGCGCCACGGCACCAGCACCGGCACGTCCACCTGCCACTCCAGCACCAGCCGCCCACACGTCTGGAAATCCGTCACCGCCGCCAACAACCGCTGCGCCACCAGGTGGCACTGACCCCGCGCGTGCAGGTAGCGCAACCCGTACGCCGTGCGGAACATCATGTCCGGCACCCGCAGCCGCAACAGCTCCTCGATCTCCGCGTCCCGCCCCAACGCCGCGTTCGCCAACATCAACGTCGCCAACGGGTACCCGATCGACACACCCCAGCTCTGCGGCGCCAACAGGTCCAACGCCCGCCGCGCCCGATCCGCCGCCTCCGCCGGCTCACCGCACCGCAACGCGATGTCCGCGCTGATCGCGCCCAACACCGCCTGCCACGTCACCGCCCCCACCCGCACCGCCTGCGCGGTCAACTCACCACACCACCACGCCGCCCGGTCGTTGTCGTCGCTGTGCACCAGCACCAGCAACGCCGTCGCCACGACCTCCAACGTCATGTCCGCCAACCGGCAACTCCGCAGCACGTGCTCCGCGCTCGCCACCGCCGTCGCCGGATCACCCCCACCACGCCAGAACGACGTCAACGCCCGCGCCGCCTCCACCCACGGGTCGTCCTCCGCCTTCGCCGGCACCTCCGGCACCGCGCACCGGTCCATACCCCGGAACCACTGGTGCGCGATCCGCAACTCCGCCGCCGTCTGGGCGTCCAGCAGACCCGGCGTGCTGTTCAGCACGTCCAGCGCCATCACCGCGGTCTCCTCGTCACCGTGCCACAGCGCGTGCCGCACCAACGTCACCGCGTCCCGCTCACCCAACCGGCCCGCCGCCATCGCCGTCCGCAACGGACCCATGTGCACCGCCGCCGCCAACGGGTTCACCCGCCACAACGCCCGCACCAGCACCTTCGTGATCGCCAGCCGCTGCTCCTCGTCGTCGGTCGCCTCCAGCGCCAACTCCAGGAACCGCACCGCCTCGCACACCTCGTCACGCATCAACGCCTGCTCCGCCGCGTCCCGCAGCACCCGCACCGACCACGCGCCCACCCCCCGGTGAGCCGCCACCAGGTGCCGCGCGATCACCGCCGGCTCCGCACCCCGCTGGTGCAGCAGATCCGCCGCCCGCGCGTGCAACGCCGCCCGCTGCGGCCCCGCCATGCCCTCCAGCACCGCCTCCGCGGCCGCCGCGTGCCGGAACCACCCGTCCCGCAACAACCCCGCCGACGACAGGATCACCACCACCCGCCGCGCGTCCTCCGGCGCGACACCCGCCAACCGCCCCAGCAACGCGGGCTCCGAGCCGTCACCCAGCACCGCCAACGCCCGCGCCACGTCCAGCAACGCCGCCTCCCAGCGGTGCAGGCACGCCAGCACCGCGTGCCGGAACGCCGTGCCCACCGCGGGCCACACCCCGCCCTCGAACCCGCCCGCCACCACCGACGGGTCGTGCTCCAGGTCCTCCACCAACGCCCGGACCAACATCGGATTGCCACCGCTCAACCCGTGACAGGCCTCCGCCAACCGCGACGCCACCACCGGCTCCACCGACCGGGGGAGCACCTCCACGATGTCCGCCACCGACAACGGCGCCAACCTGATCCGGTGATGCGGACGACGCGTCACCTCCGCCGTGAACAGCGGCAACGTCGGCTGCGGCTGCTCCCACTCGCTCAACACCAACAGCACCCGAGCCGACCCCAAACGCCGCCGCAGGTACAGCACGAATTCCAAAGACGAGGTGTCCGCGAACTGCACGTCGTCTATTCCCACGACCACCGGCTGTTCCCGGGACAAACCGAGTAATATGCCGCAGATTTCATGCACCACGCGAGCACCCGCCGAGCGGACACTTCGGACATCCGATTGCCCGTCGTCCGCCGCCGGAGCCTGCGGGACCACCAAACGAGACACGCGGTCACCCACTTCGGGCGGCAAACCGGCGCCACGGAAAAGCTGATCGACCACCCCCGCCTGCAACGACTGCTCCGCACGGGACCCCGTCGCGCTCAGCAACAACGCGCCCGCAGCCTCCGCCACCGCGAAAAAGTCGTGCAGCAGTTCGGTTTTTCCGCTCGCCGGACCGCCGCTCACGAGCACCAGTTCACCCCGGCCCGCGCTGCTCCGGTCATACGACCGCGCCAGCTCCTCAAAGGCGTCTCGGTAGCCCAGAAGTGCCATCCACCGTACCTCCGTACAGTCTATTCTTGATAGACCTTCACCTGATCTGGTGGGAGAGTTATGGTTTTATAGCACGACATGTCCGAACCGCCACGAAGTCGGTGGCAAAACCCGAACCACACCCGCACGCGCCGACGACGCGCAAACCGGGACACCCGACGGGATTCAACACACCCGCAACTCGCACGTCACCGAACAGAACCCACTTCGCAACCTCGCAGGCGCCGTCTCAACACGCACCCGCCCCAGTCGCGACCACAAAGCGAGCGACACTCGAAAAGGCGCACCGCTCACCACGCGGCCCAACACGAGCCCACCGCTCAACGCCCCCCGCCGCTCAACGCGGCAACGCCACCGGATCACCCGCCACGAACAGATCACCCTCCGACGCCACCCGATCCCGCACCTCATCCGCCAGGAACACCAGATCCTCCGGCACCCGACACGCCTCCACCTCACCCCACGTCACCGGAGCCGACACCGACGGCCGCTCCCGCGCCCGCAACGAATACGGCGCCACCGTCGTCTTCGCCGGGTTGTTCTGCGACCAGTCGATCAACACCTTCCCCGTCCGCTCCGCCTTCGCCATCCGCCACACCACCTCACCCGGCGACTCCGCCGCCAACCGCCGCGCCACCTCCTTCGCGTACTCCGACGTCCGCTCCGGCGACGACACCCGCACCGCCGCGTACACCTGCATCCCCTTCGACCCGCTCGTCTTCACCACCGGCGCCAACCCGTCCGCCTCCAACACCTCCCGCACCCTGCACGCCACCCGACAACACTCCACCACCGTCGCCGGCGCACCCGGATCAAGGTCGAACACCACCAGGTCGGGGGAGCGGCGACCACCCCGCGCACCCACCGTCCACTGCGGAACGTGCAACTCCAACGCCGCCAGGTTCGCCAACCACACCACCGTCGCCAACTCCTCCACCACCACGAAATCGGCGAACTCCGCACCCCGCGACGACCCCGGCGTCTCCACCCGCACCGTCCGCACCCACTCCGGCGCGTGCGACGGCACGTTCTTCTCGAAGAACGACTTCCCGTCCACCCCGTTCGGGTACCGCCGCACCGTCAACGGCCGATCCCGCAAGTGCGGCAACAACACCGGCGCGATCCGCGTGTAGTAGTCGATCACCTCCGCCTTCGTGAACCCCACCGCCGGGTACAACACCTTCTCCAGGTTCGTCAGCTTCAACCGACGACCCTCCACCCGCACCACCGCGTCACCCGTCAACCCGACGCACCTCCCCGGGCGCCTTGTCCGGCCGCAACCCCCGCCACGTCGGAAACCGCATCCGACCATCCGCCGTCCACTGCCGGTGCACCACCTCACCCACCAACACCGGACGCACCCACCGCGCACCCCGCGCCCGCTCCCGAGGCACCCCCGACCCGAACGGCGACCGCCCCACCTCCAACCCCGCCAACCGCGCCGTCAACCGCTCCAACTCCGCCTGGTCGAACCCCGTGCCCACCGACCCCGCGAACACCAACCCGTCACCCTCGACCCACCCACCCCCGTCACCCGCGGGAAACCCCACCAGCAACGCACCCACCAACCCCTTCCGCTTCCCCTCACCCGGCCGCCACCCACCCACCACCACCTCCTGCGTCAACACCGACGTCACCTTCACCCACGACGCCGACCGCTGACCCGGCACATAACGCGAATCCAGCCGCTTCGCCACCACCCCCTCCAACCCCTGCTCACGACTCGCCGCCAACACCGCCGCCCCCTGACCGGGGAACGCCTTCGGCGTCAACCAATGAGCACCCCGCAACCCCAACCCCTCCAGCAGCTCCCGCCGCCGCGAATACGGCAAGTCCACCGTCGACGCACCATCCAGGTGCAACACGTCGAACACCAGGAACGTCACCGGCACCCGCCCCGCCAACCGCCGCGCCTGCGCCGCCGACGCGTGCATCCGCTGCTGCAACGCCCCGAAACTCGGCCGCCCACCCTCCAACGCCACGATCTCCCCGTCCAACAACACCTGCGTCGCGCCCAACTGCTCACCCAAGCCCTGCAACTCCGGGTACGCCCCCGTCACGTCGTTGCCCGCACGACTCGTCAGCTGGACCCGACCACCCTCCACCCGGGCGATCGCCCGCACCCCGTCCCACTTGAACTCGAACGCGAACCGTGACACCGGACCCGGCAACTCCACCGCCGCCGTCGCCAACATCGGCGGCACCCACTCCGGCAACGGCACCCAATCCGGCCGCACCGCCTCGTGCCGCCGCCGCACCATCCAATCCTTGCCACCCGCCGCACCACCCTCACGGCGGAAGAACACGAACTCACCCTCCACCCGCGAACCGCGCAACACCACATCCACCTCGCGGTCCGACCACTTCACCGTCTCATAACGACCGCGATCCCAGATGAACATCTCACCCGCGCCGTACTCACCCTTCGGAATCACCCCCGAAAACGACGCGTACTCCAACGGGTGATCCTCCGTGCGCACCGCCAACCGAATCGTCCCCGGCTCCGCCGGCAAACCCTTCGGCACCGCCCACGACACCAACACCCCACCCCGCTCCAACCGCACATCCCAATGCAGCCGCGACGCGTGGTGCTCCTGAATCACGAACGTGTCGTCACCGCCACGCGGCAACGCGTCACCCTCACCCGGCACCGGCTCCGGCGTCCGCCCCGGATCCCGCTTCCGCCGGTACTCCGAAAGATCCCCACCCATCCGAGGCCGCCGCGCCTCAGGCGGGCTTCGCCTTCTTCTTCGCCGGAGCCTTCCGCGACGACGACCCCGAAGCCGACGAGGACGACGACGAAGCCTTCTTCGCCGCGGGCTTCCGCGCCGCCGACTTCCCACCCCGAGCCGACTTCGCCTGCTCCACGCTCCGCTCCAACGCCGTCATCAAGTCGATCACCTCACCGGCCTCCTCCGCCTCCGGCTGCTCCGGCAACTCGGCGCCCTCGGCCTTCGCCTCGATCAACTTCTGCATCGCCACCGTGTAGTCGTCCGAGAAATCACCCGGATCGAACGACCCCGCCATGCTGTCCACCAACGACGACGCCATCTTCAACTCCTGCGGCCGAACCTCCACATCCGAGTCCAAGAACTCGAAATCCGGCTTCCGCACCTCATCCGGCCACAACATCGTGTGCATCACCAACAAGTCCTCACGCGCCCGCAACATCGCCAACGTCTCCCGCTGACGAATCGTGATCTTCACGACCGCGAGCTGACCACTCCGCTCCAAAGCGGTCCGCAACAACACGTACGGACGCGTCGCAGCCTTGTCCGGCTCCAAGTAGTAGGACTTCTGGAAGTAAATCGGATCGACCTCGTCGACCGGCACGAACTCCAACACGTCGATCGCGTGATCCGTGTTGATCGGCAGCTTGTCGAAATCCTCGCTGTCCATCACCACCACACGACCGTCGTCCAGCTCGTACCCCTTCGCGATGTCGGCGTAAGCGACCTCCTCGCCGCACACCTGGCACACCCGCTTGTACCGGATGCGCCCACCGTCCTCCCGGTGCACCTGGTGGAACCGGAAGTCGTGCTCCTCCGTGGCGGTGTACAACCGGACACCGATCGTCACCAACCCGAAGGAGATCGCCCCACGCCACACGGACCTCATGCCACGTGACTACCCGCGAACTGCACGATCCGCACCAGCACGTCACCCGAATGGGTTAACAACCCAGGCGCCCCACGACACCGGGACAGGGGAGACCCGCTACTCCCGGTCCGGCAACCGCGCCAACGACACGTACGTCCGATTACCCGCCACCGCCGCCCGCCGCTCCCGCGCCGTCGCCTCGATGTAGTTCTGCGACGTCGCCAACGACGCATGACCCAACAACGCCATGATCTCCGACGCCGACGCGCCGTCCTCCGCCAACCGCGTCGCGAACGTGTGCCGCAACGCGTGCAGGTTCGCCCCCGACGGCACCCGGTCGTGCAACCCCGCCCACCGGAAGCACGACCGCACCAGGTACTCCAACCCGCCACGCCCGATCGGCTCACCGTGCCGGTCCCGCACCAACGCCGACCCCCGGTCGAACCGCGCCCGCGGGAACCGCCGACGACACGACGCCAGGTACTGCTCGATGATCCGGTCCATCGCCGGCTCGATCGGCACCGACCGGTCCCGGTTCCCCTTGCCCGCCACGTGCAACCGCCGCTCACCCGGCCGACCCACCACCGACGCCAACGTCAACGTCCGCATCTCCGCCGACCGCAACCCCGCCACCAGGCCCAACGCCAACACCAGCACGTCACGCTCCGGCCACGGGTCACGCCCCTTCCGCGCGCCCTCCGCGGCCGCCGCCAGCAACCGCTCCGGCGTGTCCTCACCCCGCAACGGCTTCGGCACCAGCGGAGGCGTCTTCGGCCGCGCCACCGCGCCCATCGGGTTCCCCGGCACCAGGTCCTCCGCCACGCAGAACGTCAGGAACTGGTTCCACGTCGACCACGCCCGCAACACCGACGACTTCGCGTGCGAGTCCGCGAACACCCCGAACGCCTCGCGCAGGTTCCGGCCCGTCAGGTCCGACACCTCCAGTCGATCCGGGGGAGTGCCCGTCACCTCGGCCAGCAGCGCGGTGATGCCCGCCAGGTCACGCCGATACGCCGCCGTGGTGTGCGGCGAATCCTTCCGCGGCCGACGAGCGAGGAAGAACGACTCCTGGGCGGCAAGCACACGCATGTGGATCTTCCTACCGCACACCACCGACAATCCGCCGCCACCGACAGGGGACGGTCGGGCACGACGAGGACGTCGCGGGGGGAGCGGGGGCGACCTCCGGACGCCCGGCGCCCAGGCGGGCGTTCACGGTGCCGGAGCGGCTCGACCTGCGCAGACCGCTCACCCGGCCTCGCACGGCAGCGAGGCACGGCACGCTGCCGACGAACCCGTAGGTAGCTCGCACCGCAGGATCGCGCCGGTCCCGCACCTGCCCACACTTCATGATCATTTGATGGATAATCGCCATTATCCATCAAATTCGGGTCCGGAAGGGGTTCGGCCGAGGTCGGGCTCCGACCGGGGGATGCCGCTCTCGCATGCCTCCGCCCACGGGGCCCGAACCGCCTTCTGCGACGTGTTCGCACTCAACGTCGTCCGACGCGCACATCCAGAGCGACATGGCGGCACGCAGTCGTCGTACGGCACGGCGAGCCCGAGCCCCCGGGGTCACTCCGGTGATCAACATCGAACCTCGGAAACCGTCGCACTCAACGTGCCCGCCATCCGCTGGCACCACCCTTGATCCGTCACTGTGACGTTTTGTGGGTGGTGTCAGCGGATGGCCGTCTGCCTCGCCGGCGGCCGGCCATTGCCCACCGGAGCCCTGACGCGACCCCTCGACGCGCTCTCGGCCCGACGTCTCCGCCACCGGCACGCCGCGTCGTCGGCGTGTGTCGACCGGCGCACGGGCGGCGGGCCGGTCGACCGCCGCGGTGTGCGAAACGACGTGTGCGGGCGGCATGCATGATCCACGCCTCGACCCCTGCTCACCGGCCCGTCCCGTAACGCCGATAATCTACATTATGTTAAGTAGCTGGTTCAGGCCCGCTTCCCCAGCACGTCGAAGTAGTGCGCGTTGGTCATGACGCCCAGGACGTTGCCGAACGGGTCGACGACGCTGGCGGTGACGTACCCGTCGCCCCGGACGGTGGGCTCGTCGTGCGGCGTGGCGCCGAGTTCGGCGAGTCGGTCGAGCGTGGCCCGCAGGTCGTCGACGGCCCAGTACGTGATGGAGCCGGCCGGGCCGCCGTGGACGTCGTGCGGCGCGTACGCGCTGTTGACGATGCCGAACTCGTGCTGGTAGTCGCCGATGCGGAACTCGATGTAGCCGCCGGGCACCTTGTAGTACGGCTCGATGCCGAAGAACTCGGTGTACCAGGCAGCCGCGGCGTCGAGGTCGTCGGCGAAGAAGCTGGTGGTGGTGAGTCCGCGGAGCATGGTGGTCCCTCTTCCGGTTCGTCCGTCGTGTGCTGTGCCCAGCCTGGCGGTCAAAGTGCTCACCGACTGAGCACTTTTCCGGTCAGACTCGTGGCATGCGTGCGGACCGGTTGGTGGCGACCTTGTTGTTGATGCAGGCGCGGGGCCAGGTGACGGCGGCGGAGGTGGCCGGCGAGCTGGAGGTCTCGGTGGCGACGGCGCGGCGGGACCTGGAGGCGTTGTCGGCGGCGGGTGTGCCGGTGTACTCGCAGCCGGGGCGTGGTGGTGGTTGGCGGTTGGTGGGTCGGGCGCGGACGGACCTGAGCGGGTTGACGGCGTCGGAGGCGCAGGCGTTGTTCTTGTTGGTGGGTCCGGCGGCGGCGGGGTCGCCTGAGGTGCGGGCGGCGTTGCGGAAGTTGGTGCGGGCGTTGCCGGAGACGTTCCGGGAGGGTGCGCGGGCGGCGGCGGACGCGGTGGTGGTGGACGTGGCGGGGTGGGGTGAGGTGGGTCGTGGGCGGCCCGCGTTGGTGGAGGTGTTGCAGGGGGCGGTGGTGGGTCGGCGGCGGGTGGAGTTGGTGTACGAGGGGCGTGGGCGGGTGCGGTCGGAGCGGGTGGTGGAGCCGTGGGGGTTGGTGGACAAGGACGAGGTTTGGTACCTGGTGGCGGGCACGCCGGGTGGTGAGCGGACGTTCCGAGTGGATCGGGTGGTGTCGGCCCGGGTGACGGACGAGGTGTTCGCGCGGCCGGCGGAGTTCGACCTGTCGGCGGCGTGGGAGCGCGTGGTGTCGGAGGTGGAGCGGCGGCGGTCGAGGGTGTCGGCGGTGGTGTCGGTGGAGCCGCGGCACGTGTTCGTGGTGCGGGATCAGTTCGGGCGGCACTGCGAGGAGTTGGGTGAGGTGGGTGGTCGGGCGCGGTTGCGGTTGTCGGCGCCCTCTCCCCTGATGATCGCTCAGGTGTTGGCGGGGTGGGGTGGGTTGGTGGAGGTGGTGGAGTCGGACGGGGTGCGGGCGGAGTTGGCGCGGTTGGGTGCGGAGTTGGTGGCGCGGCACGGGGGTTGAGGTCGGTGTGGCGGTCGGGGGTCAGGTGTGGTCGGTGGTGTGTTTGTCGGGTGGTTGGAGGTGGGCGTGGATGCGGTCGCGCAGGGGCCGCTCCCCCAGTGCTCTGAGGGTGGCGTCGATGAGGTCGGTGAGCGGGTAGGGCAGTTCGGCGTCGAGTTCGTGGGCGGCGGCGGTGGTGGCGTTCCACTCGGCGTCGAGGGTGGGCAGGATGGCGCGGGCGTGGTCGGTGAGGTAGACGATGCGTTGGCGTGCGTCGTCGCCGGGTTTGAGGTCGACGAGTCCGTCGCGGTGCATCTGGTTGACGGTCTGGCTGACGGCGGAGTGGGTGACGCCGATGGTCTTGGCGAGGTCGCGGATGGACTGCGGTCCCCCGCTGTTGACGAGGCTGATGACGGGTGTGTAGCGGGGGCGGAAGCCCGGTAGGCCGAGGTCGGTGTAGACGCGGCCGAGGTCGCCGTCGAGTTGGTCGAGCAGGTGGCGCAGGCGGGTGCCGAGAAATTCTCTCGAGGGTGTGGGGTCCACTCCCCTAATGTAACAGCACTGTTGCATCTGGGCTGTCGTACGTGGGAGGGGTGGTGCCGGTGTACCCGGAGGTCGAGCCGCACGAGCAGGGGATGTTGGACGTGGGCGACGGGAACCTCGTGTACTGGGAGGTGTGCGGGAACCCGGACGGCAAGCCGGTGGTGTGCCTGCACGGTGGGCCGGGGACGGGCTGCTCCCCCGGCATGGCGCGCCAGTTCGACCCGGAGGCGTACCGGGTCGTGTTGTTCGACCAGCGCGGGAGCGGTCGGAGTCGGCCGCACGCGAGCGAGTGCTCGACGGATCTGTCGGTGAACACGACGGCGCACCTGGTGGCGGACATCGAGCGGTTGCGGGAGCACCTGGGGGTCGAGCGGTGGATGGTGTTCGGCGGGTCGTGGGGTTCGACGTTGGGGTTGCACTACGCGGAGTCGTTCCCGGAGCGGGTGACCGAGGTGGTGCTGGTGGCGGTGACGACGAGCCGGTACGCGGAGTTGGACTGGCTGTACCACGGGTTGGGGATGTTGTTCCCGGAGGAGTGGTCGAGGTTCCGGGACGGCGCGGGTGTGGGCGCGACGGATCTGGTGGCGGCGTACGACGCGTTGTTGAACGACCCTGATCCGGTGGTGCGGGAGAAGGCCGCGGCGGAGTGGACGGCGTGGGAGTCGTCGATCGTATCGTTGGACCCGGATTACCGACCGGGGCCGCGGATGGCGGATCCGGCGTGGCGGATGGCGTTCGCGCGGATCACGGCGCACTACTTCCGGCACCGGGCGTGGCTGGAGGACGGTCAGGTGTTGGGCGGGGTGGGGCGGTTGCGCGGGATTCCGGCGGTCCTGGTGCACGGGCGGCTGGACCTGCAGGGTCCGTTGTGGACGGCGTGGGAGTTGGCGCGGGCGTGGCCGGACGCGGAGTTGGTGGTGGTGGAGGGCGCGTCGCACGCGGCGTCGGATCCGGGGATGCGTGAGGCGGTGGTGGCGGCGACGGACCGGTTCGCGCGTCGGCGGTAGGCGGTGTGGTGCCCGTGGGTCAGGGTGCGGGTCGCCAGACGGTGGTGGTGCGGGTGGTGACGCCTTCGAGGTCGGGTGGGACGGGTACCGGGTAGGCGGCGAGGCGGGTCCAGCCGCGGGGCATGAAGGACCGTTGGGGGTCGCCGACGAGGACGAGGGCGCCGCGGCGGTGGGCGGCGAGGAGGAACGGTTCGACGCGGGCGGCCATGTCGCGGTCGTAGAAGACGTCGCCGGCGAGCAGGACGTCGGTGTCGGGGGTGGTGTCGAGGAGGTCGCCGGCGGCGAGGGTGAGGGTGACGTCGTTGGCGCGGGCGTTGAGGGTGATGGCGGCGAGGGCGGCGGGGTCGATGTCGTTGGCGGTGACGGCGCCGCCGGCGCGGGCGGCGGCGACGGCGACGAGGCCGGAGCCGGAGGCGAGGTCGAGGACGCGGCGGCCGGCGACGAGGTCGGGGTGGTCGAGGACGTGTCGGGCGAGGGCTTGGCCGCCGGCCCAGGGGAAGGCCCAGAAGGGTGGTTCGGTGGAGCCGGTGCGTTCCCAGAGGGTGATGACGTCGTCGGCGGTGCGCAGGACGATGTCGGGGGTGAGCGGTACCGGTCGTGGGGTGGTGGTGGACCGGATGAAGTCCTCCACTAGGCGGACAGCCTCTGTGGTTCGAGGGCGCGGGAGAGGGTGTCGAGGGAGAGGCCGACGGCGTCGCAGAGGGCGGCGACGGTGAAGAAGGCGGGTGTGGGGACGCGGCCGCGTTCGATCTTGCGGAGGGTTTCGACGGAGATGCCGGCGGCGGCGGCGATCTCGACCATGCTGCGTTGGCCGCGGGCGTGGCGGAGGAGTTCGCCGAGGCGTTCGCCGCGGGCGCGGTCGGACGGGGTGAGTGGCTGTCGCACCATGCCGTGATACTAATACCGGTATTAGTATCACGGTTAGGAGCATGTGGTGATCGAGCTGAAGAGCCCCGGCGAGCTGGACGCGATGAGGGCGGCGGGGATCGTGGTGGCCGACGCGCTGGCCGCGGTGCGCGACCACGCCGCGGTCGGGGTGTCCCTGCTGGAGCTGGACGAGGTGGCCCGCCAGGTGATGCGCGACGCGGGCGCGGGGTCGTCGTTCCTGCACTACCGGCCGTCGTTCGCGCCGACGCCGTTCCCGGGCGTGATCTGCGCGTCGGTCAACGACCTGATCGTGCACGGCATCCCCGACGGGTACCGGCTGCGCGACGGCGACCTGGTCAGCATCGACTGCGGCGCGCACGTGGACGGGTGGCACGGCGACGCCGCGATCAGCTTCGTCGTGGGCGAGGCGGACCCGGCGGACCTGCTGCTCATCGACACGGCGCAGCGGGCGCTGGAGGCGGGGATCGCGGCGGCGGTGCCGGGCGCGCGGCTGGGCGACGTGTCGCACGCGATCGGGGTGATCGGGCGGGCGGCGGGGTACGGCATGCCGTCGGACTTCGGCGGTCACGGGATCGGTCGGGCCATGCACGAGGCGCCCGGTGTGCCGAACGAGGGCAGGCGGGGCCGGGGGTTGACGCTGCGCGCGGGCATGGCGCTGGCGATCGAGCCGATGTTCCACGCGGGCGGCCGCGACGAGTACTACACGGCCGAGGACGGCTGGTCGCTGCACACGGTGGACGGCAGCCGCGCCGCGCACGTCGAGCACACGATCGCGGTCACCGAGGACGGGCCGCGGGTGCTCACAGCCCCCCGGCTACCCGCAGCACCGCGCCGGTCGTGAAGGAGGCGGCGTCGCTCAGCAGCCACGCGACGGCCTCGGCGATCTCCTCCGGTTCGCCGGGGCGGCCGAGGGGGATGCGGGAGGCGACCCGGTCGGGGCGGTCGGGCACGCCGGACAGCTCGTGGATGGCGGTGCGGACGGTGCCGGCGGCCACGGCGTTCACCCGGACGCCGCGTGGACCGAGTTCCTTGGCGAGTCCGACGGTCATCGCGTCGACGGCCGCCTTGGTGGCGGCGTAATGGACGTACTCCCCCGGTGATCCCAGGGTGGCGGCGGCGGAGGACAGGGACACGATGGAGCCGCCCGGGACGACGTCGCGCGCGGCCCGCCGGGCGCAGAGCAGGGCGCCCACGACGTTGACGTCGACGACCCGTCGCAGGTCCTCGGTCCGCAGCTCGGCGAGGGTGCCGACGGGGCTGGTGATCCCGGCGTTGATGACGACGCCGGTGAGGGGGCCGAGGCGGGTGGCGGTGTCGAACAGGGCGTCGACGTCGTGCTCGTCGGACACCTCGGCGCGGACCGCGACGCCGTCGACCTCGCGGGCGAGGGCCTCGGCCTCGTCGGCGGCCGCGCGGTAGCCGATGACGACGCGGTGGCCGTCGGCGGCGACCCTGCGGACGACCGCCGCGCCGATGCCCCGGCTGCCGCCGGTGACCAGGATCAGGCCAGCCACGCGGTCACCTCCGCGTCCACGGTCGCGACGACGTCGGGGCCGTCCGGGGTGGGCACGAGCATGTGCGGCAGCCCGGGGACGTCCACGAGTCGCGCGTCCGGGGCCGCCGCGCACAGCGCCTCCTGCACGGGCCGGAACGCCGGGTACTCGTGTTCGCCGCGCAGGAGCAGCAGCGGCAGGTCGAGCTCCGCCGCGCGGGCCAGGACGTCCAGGGGTTCGGCGGCGGCGACGTTGGCGTCCGTCCACGGGTGGGCGTCCAGGGCGCCGGCGTCGATCGACGCCTCCACGACGGCCTGCGCGGTGACCGCCGGGTTGACCACGGCCAGCCGCCGCACGGGGACGAGGTCGCGGGTGGTCGCGAGCAGCGCCACGTGCCCGCCGGCGGAGCCGCCGACCAGGTCCACGGGGCCGTCGTCGCAGCCGAACCGCTCCCGCGCGGCCCGGACGAGCGCGGGCAGGGCGTCGACGGCCGTCTCGACCATCGACGCGTACCCGTGGACGTGCCCGTCGGGGTGGTGGTCCCACGGGGGCAGCGCCGGGTAGAGCCGCCACGCGTCCACGCCGGTCAGCGGCACGGCCGCCGCCATGTCCTCCGGTGTGCCGGGCGTGCCGCGCAGGTGCCAGACCACCACCAGTCGACGGCCGCTCGCCGCGGGCGGCGCCGCCACGTACCGCGTGCCCGCGGCCTCCCCTGTGATCGCCATGGCCCCGAACCTACGTCCTCGCCCGGCCCGTCGCTGTCCACCCGTCGCGAACACGCACCGCCACCGCCGGCGGCCCCGAAAGCGTGAATCCGACCCCGGTGTCACTCGAATGGCGCTTCCAGGGCACCCTGGGAGCGTGACTGGGAACGTGACCGAGCCGCGTTGCGCCGCGATCTCCGCGAGCCTGCACGAACCCCAGGCGGGCACCGCCGCCACCGCCGCCGCGTGGCTCTGCCTGGAACAACCCGGCCCGTGGGGACGTGACGCGCTCACCCAGAGCCGCCTCGACCCGCGGCTGGGCGCGGAGCTGGCCCGCCGTGCCGCCGACACCGGGGTGCGGGTGCTGCTGATCCGCCGTCCGGGCCGTCACGCCGACACCCACCACGACACCTCGCGCCGCGTCTACCTCGCCGCCACGACCCCCGGCCGGGCGTGGCTCGAGCAGGCGGACGTGGCAACCCCGGACGCGCTGCTCGACCTGGACTTCGCCGCGCTGGGCGCGGGCCGTTCCCCCGGCTTCGGCACGCCCGCCGCGCACCCGCTGTTGCTGGTGTGCACCAACAGCCGTCGTGACGTGTGCTGCGCGTTGCGCGGTCGTCCGCTCGCCGAGGACCTCGCCGCCGCCCGGCCGGACGCGGTGTGGGAGTGCACCCACACCGGGGGGCACCGCTTCGCGCCCACCGGCGTGCTGCTGCCCACCGGCTACACCTACGGCCGGCTCGACCCCGAGCTGGCCCGCCGGTTGCTCGACGACGCCGCCCGCGGGCACGTCGTCACCGACCGGTGCCGGGGCCGTTCCACCCACACCCCGCACGGCCAGGCCGCCGAGCTCGCCGTCCGGGAGCTGATCGGCGAGCACCGCGACGTGCTGACCGTCCACGACACCGCGGGCGGCGGCGCCGTCCACGGGCCGACCGTGCACCACGTCGACGGCCGTGCCTGGCGCGTCACCGTGGACGCCCGCGACCTACCGGCCGCCCGGCCCGCGAGCTGCGGCGCCGCGCCCACCCCGGCCGCCGCGCTCGTCGTCACCGCCGTCGAACCGCTCGTCCCCGTCGGCTGAGCCACGGCCGGGGACGGCCGCGCGGAACAACCCGAGGCCCAGCGCCTCCGGGTCGTCCAGCCCCGCCGCGCGCAGCGCCTCGGGCGGCAACGCCACCAGCGACAGCGCCACCCCCAGGAAGTAGGCGTCCAGCAGGCCCGCGTCGCGCGTCGTGCTCGGCAGCCCCGCGGCCGCGTGCAGCCCGGCGCCGGCCTCGGCGTTGGACACCGCCATCCGCCCCAGCGCCTCGCGCACGCCCGGCCGGCGCACCGCCTCCAGGTACAGCTCCACCATCGCCAGCAGCTGCGTGGCGTCGTCGGCGACCGCGCGTCGCAGCAGCGCCGGGTACAGCCGCGCGACCTCGGCCGGCGACACGTCCGGCGGGGTCGTCTCCCGGAGCCGGCGCACCGCCGCCGCGTGCGACGCCGTCATCCGGGCCGCCGCCGCGCGCAGCAGCGCGTCGCGCGTGGGGAAGTAGTTCTTCGTGGTGCCCTCGGGCACGCCCGCCGCCCGGTCCACCGCCCGGTGCGTCAGGCCGCGGCCGCCCTCGGCCGCCAGCACCGAGATCGCGCAGTCGCACAGCAGGTCCCGACGGCTCGTCACGGGGACGGGACACTAGCCGATCAGGGCCGGCCCGCCGTCGCCACCACCCGACCCGCCTCGACCACCAGCCACACGCCGCACACGCACCGCACGTACTGCACGTCGCCGTGGGACGAGACCGGGTACACGTGCTCGGCGCTGGGCCACCCGCAACAGGGGCATCTGGTGTTCACCGCACCAGCGTGGTGTCATGGTTCAGTGCATTTCAACCCTTACGGCGGCGCGGCCGCGGAACTCGCCGCCGCCCTCGTCAACGCCGACCCCGGCAGCGGCGCCGACGAGCTGGCCGCCCTGCTGCGCGACCACGGCTACAAACCCGTCGGCACGCTCGACGCGGACCAGGCCCGCGAGCTGACCGACTGGGCCGCCCGCCTCTCCCCCGTCTTCGACGGCGCCGCCGACCAGGTCGCCCTCGTCAACGACCTGCTCGTCGAAGCCGCCGCCAAGCCCTACATCTCCACCCACGACGACAGGCCGCCCCACCTGCACTTCGCCCCCGAGCACGCGCCCACGGCGCACCGCGTCCGCGCGTTCACCGCCGCCGGCCTCGCCCACGCCGTCTGCGAGGACCCCGGCCGGCTGGGCCGCTGCGCCCGCCCCGGCTGCCGCACCGTCTACGTCGACACCTCGCGCAACGGCCGCCGCCGCTACTGCACCACCCGGTGCGCCAACCGCGTCCACGTCGCCGACCACCGCCGCGGCCGAACCGCCTGAGCCGAACCGGCCAACCCTCGGCCGCCCGACCCCCAAACCGCCCGACTCCGGCCGCCGACCTTCAGTCCGCCGGCGCAGGAGCGCTCAGCGCATCGCGCCGCGGCCGAACCGGGCGTTGCCGAACTCCGCCGCCTCGCCGATCAACGCCGACCCCACGTCCGTGCGGCCCCGGAACCACGCGTGCCGGAACCACGCGTCCTGGTGGAACACCACGTCGGCGAACAACGCCCGCCCGCCGAACCGCACGTGCCGGAAGTCCGCCCGGCCCGACACCTCCGCGCCCCGCAGGTCGGCCCGCCCCGACACCTTCGCCCGCGCCGCCACCAACTGGTCCGCCACCTGCGCCGACCGCAACGACAGGTTCCCCGCGAACACCGCCAGCCCGAACGACACCGACCGCGCGAACAACGCGTCCGTGAACACCGCGTGCCGCAGGAACCGCGCGCCCGCGAAGTTCGCGTCGCCCGTCACCGTCACCGCCTCGAACCGCGCGTCGCCCACGAACACCGCGCCCACCAGGTCCACCCGGCCCAGCCGGCACCCCGACAGGTCCAGGTCCACCAGGATCGCGCCCGGCGCCACCACGTCCATGCCCGGCCAGAAGTCGTCACCCGGCCGCAGGTGCGCCACCAGCTCCCGCTGCACCGCCGTGCGCCACGGCGCGTCCAACCCCCGGCCCACCCCGCCGCGCAACGCCGCCAGCCACGTGTCCACCACCGCCTGTCGCCGCCGCGGCGCGTGCCGGCCGATCTCGGCCAGCAGCAGCAACCCCTCCCGGTCGCCCGACCGGAACAACCGGTTCGCCTCCCGCCACACCGACACCGGCGCGGGCGGCGCCGCGCCCGGCTCCACCCGCCGCCGCGCGTGCTCGTCCAGCAACGAGTCCGACTGGGACGCGCGCACGTGGCGCACACCCACCCAGAAGACCACCACCGCCACCGCCAACGGCACGAACCACGAGGACATACCCCCGATCATGCCCCCACACGTACGTCGGTGGACGTACTTCCCGTCACCGCTTCCCGACCGACGCCGAGACGCGCGACCACGCGGAGCATCGACGACATGGACACACCCCACGCCCACGCCCCCGCACCGGCCACGCGCGCCACCGGCCAACCGATCGGGAACCCGCAGCGCGCCTCCGACACCGACCGCGAGAACACCGCCGCCCGGCTCCGCGACGCCGTCGGCGAAGGCCGCCTCACCCTCGCCGAAGCCGACGAGCGCATCGCCGCCGCCTACACCGCCGTCCACCACCACGACCTCGCCGCGCTCACCGCCGACCTGCCCGCCCCGCCACCGCCGCCCGCCGCGGCGGCACGCCGCCGGCCACCCGTGCCGCAGGTCCTCCTGCTGGTGCTCGCCGTCGCCTGGATCGCCTCGCCCCTGCCGTTCCCGTGGCCGCTGCTGCTGCTCGCCGTCGTCGTCCACCGGGTCGTCCGCGCGCGCCGCGAACGCCGTGCCGTCCCCGGACCGGCCGCCCACGCCTGACCCCGGCCCGACCCCCGCGGCCGACACGTCCTCGCGCGCCACCTGATCACCGGCCCCGTCCTGCCCTAGAGTCCGAACCCATGGACCTGACCGACGCGTGCTTCGCGGGCGCCGCCCGACAGGCCGACCTGCTGCGGTCCGGCGCGCTCACCTCGCGCGACCTCGTCGCCGAGTGCCTGCGCCGCATCGACCGGCACGACCGGAGCCTCAACGCGTTCCGGCTCGTGTTCACCGAACGCGCCCTCGCCGACGCCGACCACGCCGACGCCCGCCGCGCCCGCGGCGAGGACGCGCCCCTGCTCGGCGTGCCCGTCGCCGTCAAGGAAGACCTCGCCATCGCCGGCCTGCCCACCACCAAGGGCACCGCCGCCGTCGACACCCCCGCGCCCGCCGACTCCGAGATCGTCCGCCGCCTGCGCGACGCCGGAGCCGTCATCGTCGGCCGCACCCGCATGCCCGAACTCGGCCTCTGGCCCCACACCGAATCGTCCTGGGCCGGCGCCACCCGCAACCCCTGGTCACCCGACCACTCGCCCGGCGGGTCCAGCGGCGGGTCGGCCGCCGCCGTCGCCGCGGGCCTCGTCGGCGCCGCCATCGGCACCGACGGCGCGGGCTCCGTCCGCATCCCCTCCGCCTGCACCGGCCTGTTCGGCCTCAAACCCCAACGCGACCACGTGCCGCTCGCCCCCGACCGCGATGTCTGGCACGGCCTGGTCGCCGCCGGACCCATCACCCGGCACGTCGCCGACGCCGCCCTGCTCCTCGACGTCCTCGCACCCGACACCGACCACACCGCCGCCGTCACCGACACCCGCGCCCTGCGCGTCGCCGTGTCGCTGCGCACCTGGGGGCCCGGCATCCCCGTCGACCCCGAGGTCCGCGACGCCGTCCTCGACACCGCCGCCCTGCTCACCGACCTCGGCCACGACGTCACCCGCCTCGACCCCGAGCTGCACGACATCAGCGGACCCGCCGGGTTCGCCGCCCGCTACCTGCACAGCGCCGCCACCACCGAGCAGCAGCTCGACCGACCCGACCGGCTCGACGCCCGCACCCGCGCCGTCGCCACCCTCGGCCGGTCCCTGCCCGCGAGCGCCGTGCGCACCGCGCTCGCCCACACCGCCAAGCTCACCCGACGCGCCGACCGGATCTTCGACGAGCACGACCTCCTGCTCACCCCCGTGCTCACCCGCCCGCCCCTGCGCGTCGGCGAGTGGAACCGACGCCCCACCGTCGCCGCCCTGCTCGCCGCCGCCCGCATGACCACGTTCCTGCCCCTGTGGAACATCACCGGCAACCCCGCCGCCGCCGTCCCCTCCGGCCACACCCGCACCGGCCTGCCCCTGGCCGTGCAGCTCGTCGGCCGCCGCGACGACCACCACACCGTCCTGGCCGCCGCGGGCCAACTCGAACGCGCCCGCCCCTGGGCCGACCGCCGCCCACCCGCCTACAGCTGACCAACCGCCGCCCTCGAACGCTCCACCGGACCGACGCCCCCGGCCGTGCGGGGTGGGTCCTGCGGGTTGGGATCGCGGTCGGGCTACTCGGGGACCTGCCGCAGCACCTCCGCCGCGCCGTCACCCGCCCGTGCCAGCACCTCGTCGCGCACGGCGGGCCAGTCACCCGACGCCACGGCCCGCAACCGCGTGTACGCCTCCACCGTCGGGTGGGCCAGGAACGCGTCCCGCCGCAGCTCCACCGCCTCCCGCCCCCACCCCGACCGCAGGCACTCGTCCACGCCCAGGTCCACCAACCGGGTCGCCGCGCCGCGGCCGCCCGTCGCCACCAGCCCCCGCCGCACCCACTCCACCACGTCCGCCGACCGGCCCGCGTCCCGCAGCGCCGTCGCCACCCGCAGGTACTGCCAGCCCGACGACAGGTCCTTCGCCAGCACCGCCACCTGCAGGTCCACGTCACCGGTGTGCTCGGCCAGCTCCTCCATCACCCGCAGCAACGCCCACCGCTGCCGGTCGTACCGGCCGGTCTCGCCGAACCCGATCACCGGCAGCCGCTCGAACCGCGCCACCGCCTCCGCCCGGTAGGACGCCAGCCCGTCCTCGCCCAACACCGCCGCGTACGGCGCCAACCGCACCTCCGGCGGCTCGGCGAACCCCGTCTGCAACCACAGCAGCCACGCCGCAAGCTCACGCCCGTCCGGCGGCTCCGCCAGGCACGCCACCGCGTGCAGGTCCAGCACCCGGTCCACCAACCCGGCCAACTCCGCCCGGTGCTCACCGCCCTGCGCCGCCGCCACCAGCACCTCGGCCAGCTCCCGCGCCACGTCCCGCGCGCCCGGACCGCCCCGCACCAGCCCGGACAGGTCGGCCACCACCGCCGCCAACTCGTCCCACCGCGCCGTCCACGGGACGTCGACACGGGCCAGCGCTGCCGCCACACGACCGGGTAAGGCTTCCACCGCGACATCCAACCGCACACCGGCCCGCCACCACGAGACCCACCGGGCCACCCGCAGCCGCCCCGACCACCCCGAACACGCCGAAGGGCGCCGGCGACCACGCCGACGCCCCCCGCACTGCGTCCAAGATCACTCGCACCGCGTCACTCGTGCAACGAGCGCGGCGGCTCCGCCTCCCCGGCACCCACCTCGCGCGCGACCGGCCCCTGACCCAACGAATCCGGCGCCGACGCACCCGGCGACAACGGGCTCTGGCCCAGCGGGCTGGGCACCTCCTTGCGCGCCACGGCCTCCGCCGCGCGCACCGCCTCCGCCACCGCCGGGTCCGGCGCCGTGTCGAACCACTCGGCCACCGCCGGGTCGTCCTCCTCCGGCGCGGACGTCGTCGGCTGCTCGTAGGCGGGCGGCTCGTAGCGGAACACGCCGTCCTCGCCCGGCGCGCCCAGCATCTTCGCGAAGCCCTCCAACGCCTTGCCGTAGTCCGACGGCACCAGCCACACCTTGTTCGCGTCGCCCTGCGCCATCTGCGGCAACGTCTGCAGGTACTGGTAGGCCAGCACCTCCGGCGTCGGCTTGCCCGCCTTGATCGCCGCGAACACCTTCTCGATCGCCTTCGCCTGACCCTGCGCCTGCAGGTACCGCGCCGCCCGCTCGCCCTGCGCCCGCAGGATCGCCGACTGGCGCTCGGCCTCCGCGGTCAGGATCGCCGCCTGCTTCGCGCCCTCCGCCGACAGGATCTGCGCCTGCTTCTGACCCTCCGCGGACTTGATCGCCGCCTCCCGCTGGCCCTCCGCGTTGAGGATCATCGCGCGCTTCTCCCGGTCCGCGCGCATCTGCTTCTCCATCGAGTCCTGGATCGACGGCGGCGGGTCGATCGCCTTCAGCTCGACCCGCGCCACCCGGATGCCCCACCGCCCGGTGGCCTCGTCCAGCACCCCGCGCAGCTGGTTGTTGATCTGGTCGCGGGAGGTCAGCGTCTCCTCCAGGCTCATCCCGCCCACCAGGTTGCGCAGCGTCGTGGTCGCCAACTGCTCGACACCCACGATGTAGTTCGAGATCTCGTACACCGCCGCGCGCGGGTCCGTCACCTGGAAGTACACGACGGTGTCGATCGACACCGTGAGGTTGTCCTGGGTGATCACCGGCTGCGGCGGGAACGACACCACCTGCTCGCGCAGGTCGATGCGGGCCCGGACCCGGTCGAAGAACGGCACCAGGATGTTCAACCCCGGCGCGGCGGTCGTGCGGTAGCGGCCCAGCCGCTCGATCACCGCGGCCGTGGCCTGCGGGATCACCAGCACCGACTTCACCATGACGATGAGCACGAACAGCACCAGGACCGCGATGACGATCAGCGTGGTGGTCAACTCTCCAGCCTCCACTCAGGCCCCGGACAGCACCACTGCGGTCGCGCCCGAGATCTCGACAACAGTGACTTCGGCGCCGGGCTCGATGACCTCGCGGTCCAACGACCGCGCCGACCACACCTCGCCACCGATCCGCACCCTACCGCCATGTCCGTCCACAGTGGACACGACGACGGCCGTGCTGCCCACCAGGGCCTCCACGCCGGACTTGTGGCCCTGGCCCAGCGCCATCCGGCGCCTGATCGCGGGCCGCGCGCCCACCACCAGCCCCAGCGACACGATCCCGAACACGATCGCGCTGACCACCACGTCCGCGCCCAGCACCGACGCGCCCGCCGCGCCGAACGCGGCCAGACCGAGCATGACCAGCACGAAGTCGCCCGAGAGGATCTCGGCCGCCACCAGGACGACACCGAGGACCAACCAGATCAGCGCGGCCACACCCCCATCCTCCCACCCGGCGCGCCGGGGCGGGGGGTTTCAGCCCGACGCGGGGTCCGTCACGAAGTCGATCAACCGCTCGACCGCGCCGATCAGGGGCGTCTCCAGGTCCCGGAACCCCGACACGCCGGCCAGCACCCGCCGCCACCCCTCGTACGGCTCACCCCAGCCCAGCGCCGCGCACACCCCCTCCTTCCACGGCACGCCGCGCGGCACCACCGGCCACGCCTCGATGCCCACCGACGCCGGCTTCACCGCCTGCCACACGTCGACGTACGGGTGGCCCGTCACCAGCACGTGCGGGTCGCGCACGCCCTCCACCAGGCGCGACTCCTTGCTGCCCGGCACCAGGTGGTCCACCAGCACGCCCAGCCGCCGTCCCGGCCCGGTGCCGAACTCGGCGATCCGGTCGGCGAGCACGTCCACGCCGTCCAGCGGCTCCACCACGACGCCCTCGACGCGCAGGTCGTGCCCCCAGACCCGTTCCACGAGCTCCGCGTCGTGCAGGCCCTCCACCCAGATCCGGCTGTCGCGGGCCGTGCGGGCCCGCAGGCCCTCCACCCGCACCGACCCGGACGCGGTGCGCGCGGGCTTCGCGGCGGCCGGGGCCGGGCGCACCAGCGTCGCCGGCTGACCGTCCACCAGGAACCCCGCCGGGCGCAGCGGGAACAGCCGGTGCCGGCCGTGCCGGTCCTCCAGCACCACCTGCCCGTGCTCGAACCGCACCACCGCGCCGCAGAACCCCGACGCCGGGTCCTCCACCACCAGGCCGACCTCGGCCACCACCTCGGGCACCGTCTTGCGCTTGCGGCCCGACAGCACGTCGCGGCCGTAGTCGTGTGATCGCACGGCCGGCGACGTTACCGCCCCGACCCCGGCCGGGCGCGGCTACGCCGTGCGGTCCGCGCCGGACAGGTCGCCGGACTGGTCGCCGGGCGGGCGGTTGGCCGGGTGGTCGGGGAAGAACGCGGCGAACACCTCGCACCACGCCGCCAACCGGTCGCCGTCCACCACCGCGGACATCCGCTCGATGCCCTCCCGCAGGTCCGGCGAGGCGTAGGCGAAGTCGACCGCGTCCGACGCCGGGTCGCCCACGCACGGCCGCGGGTCGATCGCCACCAGCCCCCGCGGGCCCGCGTCCAGCACGTTCCGCAGGTGCAGGTCGCCGTGCAGCAACGTCGCCGGCACCCGGTCACGGGCCAGCCGCGCCGCCTTCTCGTGCGCCGCGTCGTGGTCGCCCGGGTGACGGGCGCGCAGCGCGCCGAAGATGAAGTCGACCCGCTCCGCCAACGGCGGGAAACCGTCCGGCGGCGGGATGTGCAGCGCGCGCAGCACGTCGATCAGCTCCGGACCGTCGGACGCGGGCGTGCCCGGCACCAAGCCCTCCAGCAGTAGCGCGCCGCGCGCCGGATCGGCCTCCAGCACCCGCACCATCCGCGGCGACGGCTCCCACGCCCGCAGCGCCGCGTCCTCCTGCGCCGCGATCGCCGGCTCCGGCGTCACCTTCAGCACGACCGGCTCACCGGCGCGCTCGCACAGCAGCGTGTGCGACGTGCCGCCGGAGAACGGCCGCACCACCTCCAGGCCCCAGTCCCGGGCCAAGCCCTCCACCAGCGACGGCAGCGCGTCCAGCCACCCGCGCACCCCCTCGCCGAACCGCCGCACCATGCGGTGCTCCAGCGTCGCCGTCACCGCTCGTCCAACCGGAGGATGAACTCCTCCACGTCCTCGCCCCGCCCCTCCGCGTACCCCACGTCCTCGCCGACCGCGACGAACCCGCACTTGGCCAGCACCCGCAGCGACCCCACGTTGTCCACCGCGGTCCGCGCGAACAGCGGCCGCACCGGGTCGTCGTCCAGGAACAACCGCAACGCCGCCGTCGCCAATCCCTTCCCCCAGTGCTCGCGGTCGATCCAGTAGGTCACCTCGGGTTCACCGAACTGGGTGAACCTGCCGATGTGCCCCACCACCTGGCCGTCGAACACCACCGTGCGCGTCACCGTCGACTCGTCGGCCAGGATGCGCGCCCACCGCACCAGGAACGCCGCCCGGTCGTCCGGGTCCGCCGAGGTGAACGCGGCCATCCGCACGGCCTCCGGATCGCGCTGGTGCTCGAAGAACACCAGCACGTCGGCCGCTGTCACCTCGCGCAGTTCGACGTCCACGCCGCTAGTACACCGCACGCACCCCGGCTGTCAGAAGATCCCCCACCCGGGCGATTCAGCCGGTCAGAACGCCGGCCACGGGATCGCCGGCCAGTCGTTCGACGGCTCCGGGTACACGCCCGCCGCCAGCAGCTTCTCCACCCGCTCGGTCAGCGCCCGCACCTCCGCGCGCGTCAGGTGCTCGTGCAGCCGCTCGCCCAGGTCGCCCGCGCCGCCGTCCAGGCACGACCGCAGCCGCCCCAGCGCCGCCACGGCCTCCTCCGGCAGCTCCTCGCCCAACCATCCCCACAGCACCGTGCGCAGCTTGCCGTCCGCGTGCAGGCAGATCCCGTGGTCCACCCCGTACACGCCGCCGTCCACCGAGTGCAGCACGTGCCCGCCCTTGCGGTCGGCGTTGTTCACCACCACGTCGAACACCGCCATCAGCCGCACCCGCGGGTGGTCGGCGTGCACCAGCACCGCCGGCTCCCCGTACCGGTCGTGCGCCCGCAGCACCGAACGCCACCCCGGCCGCACCTGGTCCACCGGCACGATGTCCACCAGGTCGTCGTCCTCGCGGGTCTCCACCCACAGCTGCACCATGCCGGGGCCGAACGGCCCCGCCCGCAGCACCGTCGGCGGCACCAGGTGCAGCCCCGCCGCCTCCGACACCAGGTACGTCGCCACCTCGCGGCCCGCCAGCGTGCCGTCGGGGAAGTCCCACAACGGCCGCTCGCCGCGCACCGGCTTGTAGACGCACTGCGCGCTCACACCGTCCAGGCTGATGCCGCAGAACAGCGTCGCGTTCGACGCGTCCACGAGTCGACCCTCGACCTCGATGCGACCGCGCTCCAGTAAGTCGAGTACCCCGTCGTCGCCCGGCCCCACGTCCCGCTCAGCCCTCTTCCGAGCGTCGGTAGCCGTTCTGCCGCGGGCAGACGTGCCCGTCCGGGTCCAGCGGCTCCGCGCACAGCGGACACGGCTTGCGGCCCGCGCGCACCACCCGGTCGGCGCGCTCGGCGAACGCCCGCGCCTCCACCGGGCTCAGGAACACCCGGACCGCGTCCGGGCCCTCCTCGGTGTCGTCGAGGACGACCGCCTCGTCGACCTCCTCCTCGGTGATCGCGAGCAGTTCGATGACGACCGCGCGGGACTCGGCGTCCCAGCCCAGCCCCATCGTGCCGACCTTGAACTCCTCCTCGACCGGCACCGCGAGCGGTTCGGTGTCCCGGAGGTCGTCGGGGACCACGTCGGGGACCTCCGCGCCGAACCGCCGGTGCACCTCCTCCAGCAGCGAGCCGATGCGCTCGGCGAGTACGGCGACCTGTTGCTTCTCCAGCGCCACGCTGACCAGCCGGGCCTCCTCGGAGGCCTGGAGGTAGAACGTGCGCTCGCCAGGCTGCCCGACTGTGCCGGCGACGAACCGGTCGGGCTGGCGGAATACGTGGATGACGCGTGCCATGACAACGACGACCCTAGGCCACGCGAGCAAGATCGGCAGCCCTGCCCCGGGTTAACGTCATCTCCGTCGATCGGCGCTGCCCGGGCCCCGGACGCACCGATAGGGTCGCCGCGTGGTGAAGATCGCACCGTACGGAACGTGGACATCGCCCATCGGCGCGGCAGACGCCGCCGCGGCCGGCGGGGGCCTGCACTGGGTCGACCTGCACAACGGTCGCCCGTGGTGGGCCGAGGGACGCCCCGCCGAGGGCGGCCGGGTCGCGCTGGTGCGCGACGGCGAGGACCTGCTGCCGCCCCCGTGGAACGTGCGCAACCGCGTCCACGAGTACGGCGGGCGGCCCTGGGTGGTGTTGGACACGCCTTCGGGGACGCGCGTGGCGTTCACGAACTGGGACGACCAACGCGTCTACGTGTTCGACCCCGACGACCCGCGCCCCGTGCCGCTGAGCCCCGAGCCGGAACGGCGCCACGGCTACCGCTACGCCGACCTCACCGCCGGGCCCGGCCACGCCGAGGTGTGGTGCGTGCGCGAGACCGTGACCGGCGACGCCCGCACCGACGTCCGCCGCGAACTCGTCGCCCTGCCGCTGGACGGCTCGCCGGTGCGCGTGCTGGCGGCCAGCCACCACTTCATGACCGGGCCGCGGCTCTCGCCCGACGGCCGCCACTACGCGTGGATCGGCTGGGACCACCCGCGCATGCCGTGGGACGGCACCGAGCTGTGCGTCGCCGAGGTCGGGTCGTCCGAGCACCGCGTCCTCGCCGGCGGCGAGTCCGAGGCCGTGTGCCAGGTCGAGTGGGAGGGTGACTCGCTGCTCGCCCTCACCGACCCCGACGGCTGGTGGAACCTGTACCGCATCGGGCTGGACGGCACGTCGAAGAACCTCGCGCCGTGCGCCGACGAGCTCGGCGGCCCCATGTGGCAGCTGGGCAACCGGTGGTTCGCCGCGATCGGCCCCGGCCGGTACGCCGTGCTGCGGTCCGGCGCGCTCGCCGTGCTCGACGAGCGCAGCGGCACCGTCACCGACGTCGACGTGGACCTGCCCGTGTGGCGCGCGCACCTCGCCGTGCAGGACGGTGTCGTGGTCAGCGGCGCGGCCGGTCCGCTCACCGAGTCCGCCGTGGTGTCGCTGGACCTGTCCACCGGGGTGCTGACCGAGCACACGTCCGCGGAGTCCCCGCTGCCGGTGGACTACCTGCCGGTGCCCGAGGAGCGGGTGTTCCGCGGACCCGACGGCGACGTCCCCGCCTACGTCTACCCGCCGCGCAACCCGGACTTCGCCGGGCCCGCCGACGAGAAGCCGCCGTACGTCGTGCACGTCCACGGCGGGCCCACCAGCCGCGTCGCCGCGGTCGTGAACCTCGACCTGGCGTACTTCACCAGCCGCGGCATCGGCGTGGTCGCGGTCAACTACGGCGGCTCCACCGGCTACGGGCGGGCGTTCCGGGAACGGCTGCGCGAGCAGTGGGGCGTGGTCGACGTCAACGACTGCGCCGCCGTCGCCCAGGCCCTCGCCGACGAGGGTTCCGCCGACGGCGCCCGGCTCGGGATCCGCGGCGGCAGCGCCGGCGGGTGGACGTCGGCGGCGTCGCTGACGTCGGTGAAGACCTACCGGTGCGGGATGGTCGCGTACCCGATCCTGGACCTGGCCGGGTGGACCGGCGAGGGCGGCGAGACCCACGACTTCGAGTCCCGGTACGTGGAAGGCCTGGTCGGTCCCTGGCCGGAGGCCGCCGACCGCTACGCCGAGCGGTCGCCGTCGAACCGGGTCGACCGGCTCGCCGGTCCGGTGCTGCTGCTGCAGGGCCTCGAGGACGAGATCTGCCCGCCCGAGCAGGCCGCCCGCTTCGCCACCGCGCTGGACGGCAGCGGCATCCCGCACGCCTACCTGACGTTCGAGGGCGAGCAGCACGGGTTCCGCAAGGCGGAGACCATCGTCGCCGCGCTGGAGGCCGAGCTGTCGTTCTACGGCCAGGTCTTCGGCTTCACCCCCGACGGCGTCCCGGTCCTGGAACTGCGCCGGTGACAGCCGGGTCCGCGCCCGGCCCTGCCCGGACCCGCCCGTCCGGGCAGGGCGCGGACCCCGCGGCGCGTCCGCCGCTGCTGAGGCCGGGCGACCGGGTCACCGTGGTCAGCCCGGCCGGTCCGTGCCCCGCCGAGCTCCTCGACGCCGGCGTGGCGTGGCTGCGCAAGTGGGGCTTGGACGTGCGGGTCGCCCCGAACGCCCTCGACACCCACCCGACGCTGCCCTACCTCGCCGGCGCCGACGCCGACCGCGCCCGGTCCTTCGAGCAGGCCTGGCTGGACCCGGACACGGACGGGGTCCTCTGCGCGCGCGGCGGGTACGGCAGCCTGCGCATGGTCGACCTGGTCGACTGGACCGCCGTCGCCGCCCACCGGAAGGTGTTCGTCGGCTCCAGCGACACGACGGTCCTGCACGACCGCTTCTGGCACCTCGGCATCCCCACCTGGTTCGGGCCCATGATCGGCACCAGGGCGTTCGTGGAGGACGCCGCCGCCCGCGACCACCTCCGCGACGCCCTGTTCACCGGCGTCACGTCCTACGCCGGCGTCGGCCTGGTCCCCGGAGTGGCCCGCGGCGTCGCGGTGGGCGGGAACGTCAGCCTGCTCGACGCCCGCGTCCCGCCGCCGGACGGCGCGATCGTCCTGCTGGAAGACGTCAACGAGGAGCCCTACCGGCTCGACCGGATGCTCACCGACCTCCTGCGGTCCGGCTGGTTCGACCGGGTCGCCGGGATCGTCCTCGGCTCGTGGGTCGGCTGCGGCGACGCGTCCACCGTGCTCGCCGACCGCCTCGGCGGACTCGGTGTGCCGATCGTCGCCGACGTCGCCTTCGGCCACTGCGCCGCCCAGCTCACCGTGCCCCTCGGCGTGCCGACCACGATCGACGGCACCACCGGCGCGGTGACCACGACCGGCTGACCGGTCATGCCCCCACGCCACTGGCCCCGGCGCGCCGACCCTGCCTGACGTCACCGACCTGCGGCCTGACCCGCCACGGTGTTGACGCGACCACCGCCGTAGCGGTCACCGCTGTGCACCGCCGCCGTGCGCAGGCCGCGTTCATGTCGTCACGACGCCGTGCCTCGCATGCCGACCGAGGGCTGCCGCCTTGGCGCCCCGGCCCGTCGCGTTGACGTCCTGCCGCAGGACCGGTCGCGCCTCCACGCCGGTTCGGCCGTCGCTCGCGGAGGCGGGTTACCGCCCAGGGGCTTGCCTGTCGTCCGGCGCCGCCGGGTCGAGTGGCTGGTCAAGCGGCCTGCCGAGCGGCGGGTTGCCGTTGCTGCGCGTCGTGTGGGTGTCGCGCCGCACCTCCTCCGTCCGGTCGTTGACCGCCTGGATCTCCTCGGCCAACCCCGGGTCGGTCGCGCGAATCCTGGCCAGCGCCGCCTTCAACGGCTCCAGCAGCGCCACGGCGTCGTCCTCCGCCAACGCCTGCCGCACCACCACGTCCACCCGGCCGACCTGCCCGGCCAGGCTGCGCAGGGACGCGGCGTTGTCACGCGCCCACTGCGACACCGCGCGGTCGGCGGCGCGCCTGTCCCGCTCCGCCCGCACCCGCCCCTCGGCCGTCGAGCCCAGCTCCGACGGCCGCAACCTCAGGTACCGGCGCTCGGCGGCCTGCCGACTGGCCACCCCGAGCGCGGGCGCGAGCTCGGCCCAGCTGGTGCCCAACTCGCGCGCCGCGGCGATCAGCTGCGGTTCCCACCCGGCCAGCTCCTCGCGCAGCCGCCGCAGGAGGACCAGCGCGGACAGCACCTGCCCGGCACTGAGGTCGTCTCCGGTGGCCGCCTCGCGGACGGTCTCGTAATCTCCGATCGCCATGACGTCAACCTACCGATGACGAAAGGTCTTGTCAACCTTGTGACGACGTGGTAGAAATGGTGTCGCAGCGCATTGACCCGACCAACAGGAGGTGTTCCCGATGTTGATGCGCACGGACCCGTTCCGCGAGCTGGACCGGTTGGCGCAGCAGTTCTTCAGCGGACCCGGCACCTGGTCGCGGCCCACGCCCATGCCGATGGACGCCTACCGCGCCGGGGACGAGTTCGTGGTCGAGTTCGACCTGCCCGGTGTCACGCCGGACGCGATCGACCTGGACGTGGAGCGCAACGTGCTCACCGTCAAGGCCGAGCGGCGCCCGAACCGGACCTCCGACGAGGTCGAGATGCAGCTCTCCGAGCGGCCGCTCGGCGTGTTCTCCCGCCAGCTGTTCCTCGGCGACTCGCTCGACGTCGACCGGATCAAGGCCGACTACGACTCCGGCGTGCTGACGCTGCGCATCCCGATCGCCGAGAAGGCGAAGCCGCGCAAGATCGCCATTGGCCAGACCGACGGCACCCCGAAGGAAATCAACGCCTGACGCCTCGCGCCGTCGGATACCGGATGTGCGCCGGGTCTACGGCTGGTAGGCCCGGTGCACGTCGCCCGACGAACGACAACCGACGAACGACAACCGACGAACGACAACCGACGAACGACAACCGACGAACGACAACCGACGACAAGCCCTCCGTCGTCCTCGCCGGCAGCGCACCACGGGGCAGGTCCGCGAGAACACCGCACACGTCGTCAACACCGCCTAGCAACCACCGCCTAGCGACCACGAGCAGCCGTGCCGGTCGACGGGCGCTTCGTCCTGGCGGTCGAGACCGAGCACCGGCTGAGACTGTCAGGGTCGGGACCGGTCGTGATGGCGGGGTGCGGCCCTGGCGGAAACCGGGTGGCCCGCGCGGGCCGATCTTCGAGAGGATCGGCGGTCATGCGACCGGCGCCGGGGGAAGTGCTCCACTTCTCCGAAGACCCGACGATCAGCCGTTTCGAACCGCACGTGGCGGCGACCGCGCGGCAGCCCGAGGCGTACGTGTGGGCGGTGGACCACGGGCGGGCGCCCGACTACTGGTTCCCGCGCCAGTGCCCGCGCGCGATGACGTGGGTCGAGCCCACCACGAGCGCCGAGGACCGGGCGTGGCTGGGCGCCGAGCGGGTGCACGTCATCGAGTACGGCTGGTTGCGCCGGGTGCAGGCGGTGCGGCTGTACGCGTACCGGTTCGACGCCCGGTCGTTCCGGCCGTTCGGCGAGCCGCCCAACGCGCACGTGGCGACCGAACCCGTCGAACCGCTCGGCGAGCCGGTGGCGGTCGGCGACCTCCTCGAACTGCACGAGCGAGCCGGGATCGAGCTGAGGGTGGTGGCGAACCTGTGGCCCTTCTGGCGACGGGTGGTGGCCACGACGTTGGGCTTCAGCGGCATCCGGCTGCGCAACGCCCTGCCGGAACCGGAACCTGAAGCCGCACCGAAACCTGAAGCCGAACCGGAACGAAGGCCAGGAGCGGGGCCGGGGGCAGGACCCGAACCGGCCTGACGCCACGTCATCGCGCAGCCGGCCCCGACGCCGTGCGGTCGAGTCGGATGCGCACGGCGATGCCGGCGCAGAGGATCACGGCGATCCCGCCGAGCACGGTCGGCCAGGCCAGCTCCTCCCGCAGCACCAGCGCCGCCCACAGGATCGTCAGCACGGGCTGCACCAGCTGCACCTGGCTCACCCGCGCCATCGGTCCGATCGCCAGACCGCGGTACCAGGCGAAGAACCCGAGGAACATGCTCACCACCGCGAGGTAGGCGAACGCCGCCCACTCGACCGGCGACGCCGAGGGCGCCTCCCGGAACGCCGACACGGCCGTCAGGCCGATCATCAGCGGCGACGACAGCACGAGCGCCCAGGACACCGTCTGCCACGACCCCAGCTCACGGGACAGCAGCCCGCCCTCCGCATAACCGATCGCGGCGGCCAGGACGGCGCCGAACAGCAACAAGTCCGACCAGTGCAGCCGCCCGAACCCGCCACCCTGCAACGACGCGAACACCAGGGCGGCGACGGCGCCGACCGCGGCCGTCACCCAGAACGACGTGGGCGGGCGTTCCCGGCCGCGGACCACGGCCATGACCGCCGTCGCCGCCGGGACCAGCCCGATCACCACGGCGCCGTGACTGGCCGGCACGGTCGTCAGCGCGTACGACGTCAGCAGCGGGAACCCGGCCACCACCCCGCCCGCGACGACGGCCAGCCTCGCCCACTGGACACCCCGGGGCAGCCGCTGCCGGGTCAGGGCGAGCGCGGCGGCGGCGAGCAGCGACGCGATCACCGCGCGGCCCGCGCCGATGAACAGCGGGGAGAGGCCGCCGACGGCGACGCGGGTGAACGGCACCGTGAAGGAGAACGCCGCCACGCCCAGCAACCCCCACCACAACCCGACCCGCGACGGCGATAGCGTTGCCGCCGGATTCAGAGTAGCGCTACTGTGTTCCGACATGGCCAACGATAGCACCGGGCGCATCGTGGCCGGTCTGCGCGCGTGGATCGACCAGGCGCCACCCGGCACGCGCGTCCCGTCCACGCGGGCGCTGACGGCCGAGTACGGGGCGAGCCCGGTCACGGTCCAGAAGGCGATGCGCGCGCTCAACGCGCTCGGGCTCATCGAGAGCCGACCCGGCGTGGGCACGTTCGTCCGCGCCACGCGCTCCACCCGCCCGCCCGACTACGGGTGGCAGACCGGCGCCCTGCGCTCCCCGCACGCCCGCCTCCCGGCCGGGTCGACGGCCATGCGCAGCGCCTCGCCCGACGCCATCGGGCTGCACGCCGGCTACCCCGACCGCACGCTCCTCGCGGAACGGCTGGTCCGCGCCGCGCTCACCCGCGCCGCCCGCGGCGACACCGCGCTGTCCCGGCCGGACGTCGCCGGGCTGCCGGAACTGCGCGCCTGGTTCGCCAACGAACTCGCCGAGGCCACCCCGGTCGGCGTCACGCCGCCCACACCGCGCGACGTCGTGGTCCTCCCCGGCAGCCAGAGCGGCCTCAGCTCGATCTTCCGCGCCCTGGTGGGCTTCGGTCAGCCGCTGCTCGTCGAATCGCCGACCTACTGGGGCGCCATCCTCGCCGCGGCCCAGGCCGGCGTGCACCTCGTCCCGGTCCCGAGCGGACCGACCGGACCGGACCCGGACGACCTCGCCCGCGCCTTCGAGGAGACCGGCGCACGCGTGTTCTACGCGCAGCCCAACTACGCCAACCCCACCGGCGCCCAGTGGCCCAGCGGGCGCGCCGCGCAGGTCCTCGACGTCGTCCGGGCGCACGGCGCGTTCCTCGTGGACGACGACTGGGCCCACGACTTCGGCATCGACACCACCGCCCGGCCCGTCGCCGCGCACGACGACGCCGGTCACGTCCTCTACCTGCGTTCGCTCACCAAGAGCGTGTCACCGGCCGTCCGCGTCGCCGCCGTCATCGCCCGCGGTCCGGCCCGCGAGCGCATCCTCGCCGACCGCGGGGCCGAGTCGATGTACGTCAGCGGCCTGCTGCAGGCCGCGGCGCTGGACGTCGTCACCCAGCCCGGCTGGCGCACCCACCTGCGGACCCTGCGCCACGAGCTGCGCGCCCGCCGCGACCTGCTCGTCGACGCCCTCGCGGAGCACGTGCCGCAGGCCCACCTCGACCACGTGCCGCCGGGCGGCCTGCACCTGTGGGCGCGCCTGCCGGACGACACCGACCTCGACCGGCTCACCCGCGACTGCGAGGCCGGCGGCGTCCTGATCGGCCCCGGCGCCGAGTGGTTCCCCGCCGAACCGTCCGGCACGTTCATTCGGCTCAACTACTCCGGCCCGGACCCGGACCGCTTCCACGACGGCGCCCGCGTGATCGGGCGCGCCCTCGCCGCCAACCGACGAGCCGACGCCTGAGCGCGCCTCCGACGTCGCTGCACCCGCGTAGGTTGCCTACATACCGACCGGTCGGTACCCTCGCGACGTGGACGAACGGCGCATCGACGCGGTGGTGCTGGACTGGGGTGGCGTGCTCACGGTCTCCGTGCCCGCCTTCATCGAGGACTGGCTGACATCCGAGAACATCGACCGGGACCGCTACGGCACCACCATGCGGACCTGGATGGGACGTGACGCGGCCCCCGACAACCCGGTGTTCCGCCTGGAGACCGGTGAGCTGACGCCCGCCGAGTTCGAAGCCCTGCTCGCCGCCGAGCTGACCACCCTCGACGGCCGCGAGATCGCGTCCAAGGGCCTGCTGCGGCGCATGTTCGGCAGCGCCCACCCCGACCCGAAGATGGTCGACCTGGTCCGCGAGCTGCGCGCCGACGGCATCACGACCGCCCTGCTGTCCAACAGCTGGGGCGAGGGCTACCCCGAGGACCTGCTCCTCGAGCTGTTCGACACGATCGTGATCAGCGGCCGCATCGGGATGCGCAAGCCCGACCCGCGCATCTTCCACCACACCCTCGACCAGCTCGGGCTGCCCGCCGACCGGTGCGTGTTCTTCGACGACGCGCCGGTCAACGTCGAAGCCGCCCGGCAGGTCGGCCTGCACGCCCACCGGCACACCGACGCCGACTCCACGCGCGCCGTGATCGACCAGCTCAGGGGAGCGAGCGCATGACCGACCAGCGCGTCACCGACCTGCCCGGCCTGGACCTCGACCGGCTCGCCGCCCACCTCGGCACCGGCCCGCTGACCGGCGAGATCATCCCCGGCGGCCGGTCCAACCTCACCTACCGCGTCACCGACGGCGAGCGCCGCTGGGTGCTGCGCCGCCCGCCGCTCGGCCACGTCCTGGCCACCGCCCACGACATGGCGCGCGAGTACCGGGTGATCAAGGCCCTCGCCGACACCGCCGTGCCCGTGCCGCGCGTCGAGCTGCTGTGCGAGGACACCGACGTCCTCGGCGCGCCGTTCTACCTGATGGAAGAAGTGCCCGGCGCGGCGCTGCGGCACCGCGACCAGTGCCCGTGGCTCACCCCCGACAAGGCGCGCGCGCTGTCCGACCGGCTCGTCGACGTGCTCGCCGACCTGCACGCGGTCGACCCGGCGACCGTCGGCCTGGCCGACTTCGGCCGACCGGACGGCTTCCTGGCCCGCCAGGTCGCCCGCTGGGGCAAGCAGCTCGACGCCTCCCGCAGCCGCGACCTGCCCGGCATCGACCAGCTGCGCGACCGGCTCGCGGGCACCGTCCCCGACTCCGGACGCGCCACGGTCGTGCACGGCGACTACCGGCTGGACAACGTCCTCGTCACCGAGGACCCCCTCGACATCAGCGCCGTCCTCGACTGGGAGATGGCCACGCTGGGCGACCCGCTCGCCGACGTCGGCCTGCTGTGCGTCTACTGGAACGGCATCGGCGCGCAGGACGACCCGATCACCGGCACCGTGCCCACGCTGCCCGGATTCGCGTCCACCGACGAGATGGTGCGCCGCTACGCCGAGCGCAGCGGCGCCGACGTCACCGGACTGGCCTGGTACACGGCGTTCGCCTACTTCAAGCTCGCCGTGATCCTCGAAGGCATCCACTTCCGCTTCACCCGCGGCAAGACCGTGGGAGCGGGGTTCGACCAGATCGGCCAACTCACCCTGCCGCTGGTCCGGCAGGGACTCGCCGCGACCTCAGGGGAGCACTGATGGACTTCGCCTACGACGCCAAGACCGAGGAACTGCGCGACAAGCTGCTGCGGTTCATGGACGAGTTCGTCTACCCTGCCGAACCGGTCGCCGAGCGGCAGCTCCACGACGCCGAGGACCCGTGGGCCCGCCCGCCGGTCCTGGAGGAGCTGAAGGCCGAGGCCCGCCGGCAGGGCCTGTGGAACCTGTTCCTCCCCGACCCCGACCACGGCGCCGGCCTCACGAACCTGCAGTACGCGCCGCTGGCCGAGATCACCGGCCGCAGCCCGCACCTGGCGCCGGAAGCGCTCAACTGCGCCGCGCCGGACACCGGGAACATGGAGGTGCTGGCGATGTTTGGCACCGAGCAGCAGAAGAAGCAGTGGCTGCGGCCCCTGCTGGACGGCGAGATCCGGTCCGCGTTCTGCATGACCGAGCCGGACGTCGCGTCCTCCGACGCCACCAACATCGCCACCAGCATCGTCCGCGACGGCGACGAGTACGTCGTCAACGGCCGCAAGTGGTGGTCGTCGGGCGCGATGAACCCCAACTGCGCGATCTTCATCGTCATGGGCAAGACCGACCCGGACGCCGAGCGGCACCGCCAGCAGGCCATGATCCTGGTGCCGCGCGACACGCCGGGCGTGCACGTCAAGCGCGGCATGCACGTGTTCGGCTACACCGACGCGTCCCACGGCGGTCACGCCGAGATCGTGTTCGACAACGTGCGGGTGCCCGCCGACAACCTCATCGCGGGCGAGGGCGAGGGCTTCGCGATCGCCCAGGCCCGCCTCGGCCCCGGCCGCATCCACCACTGCATGCGCCTGATCGGCATCGCCGAACGCGCGCTGGAGCTGATGTGCCGCCGCGCCATCTCGCGGGTCGCGTTCGGTCAGCCGATCGCGCGGCAGGGCGTCGTGCAGGAGTGGATCGCCGAGTCGCGGGTGCGGATCGAGCAGGCCCGGCTGCTGGTCCTCAAGACCGCGTGGCTGATGGACACCGTCGGCAACAAGGGCGCGCACACCGAGATCCAGGCCATCAAGATCGGCACGCCGATCATGGCCGAGTGGGTGCTGGACAAGGCGATCCAGGCGCACGGCGCGGGCGGCGTGAGCCAGGACTTCCCGCTGGCCGAGCTGTGGGCCGCCGCGCGCACCCTGCGCCTGGCCGACGGCCCCGACGAGGTCCACCGCATGTCGCTGGCCAAGCGGGAGCTGAAGAAGTACCTCTGACGAACCGGGCCCCGGTCGGTCACGTCGGGGCTCCGGCCGTCCGCGGGGACGTGCGGAACGCCCCCGGCAGCCCGCGTTCGGCGTCACGACCGGCTCGGTCGTGACGCCGACACCCGGGTCAGTCCGTGACGGGCACCTCGTGGTGGGGCACGGCGGCGAGCAGGGTGCGCGTGTAGTCGTGCTTGGGCACCAGCAGGACCTCCTCCACCGTGCCCTGCTCGACCAGCTCGCCCTGGTACATCACGGCTACCCGGTCCGCGATCGTCCACGCCAGACCCAGGTCGTGGGTGATGACCAGCGCGGCCAGGCCCAGCTCCCGGCGCAGCCGCAGCAGCAGGGCCAGGATCTCGCCGCGCACCGACGCGTCCAGCGACGCCACCGGCTCGTCGGCGACCAGCAGCCGCGGCCCCAGGGCGAGCGCCCCGGCGATCACCACGCGTTGCCGCTGCCCGCCGGACAGCTCGTGCGGCAGGGTGGGGAAGAACAGCTCCGGCGGGCGGAGTTCGGCGTGCGACAGGGCCTCGGCGACGAGCGCGGCCTCGTCACCGGCGACGTGGTGGATGCGCAGTCCCTCCGCGACCGCCTCGTACACGGAGTGGCGCGGGTTCAGGGCGCTCGTCGGGTCCTGCAGCACGAGCTGCACCTGACGGCGGTAGGCGCGCAGGCCCGACGACGAGCGGGGCAGTTCGGCGCCCTCGAACAGCACGCGGCCGGCGGTGGGGCGTTGCAGGCCGAGCAGGGTGCGGGCCAGCGTGGTCTTGCCGGAGCCCGACTGACCGACCAGGGCGACGATCTCGCCCGTCCGCACCTCCAGGTCGACCCCGGCGACGGCGGTCGTGGAGCCGTAGTCCACGCGCACGCCCTCGGCGCGCAGCAGCACGGGGCCGGCGGGCGCGTCGTCCGGCGTGACGTGCCGGAACGCCGGGTCGCCCACGGTCGGGAACGCCGCCGCCAACGCCTGCGTGTGCGGGTGGGCCGGCTCCGCGATCACCCGCCGCGCCGGGCCCTCCTCGACGATCCGGCCGTGCCGCATCACGGCCAGCCGGTCGCACGTCGACGCCAGCACCGACAGGTCGTGGCTGATCATCACCAACCCGATGCCGCGCTCGGCGACCAGGCGCTTCAGCACCGCCAGCACCTGCGCCTGCACCACGACGTCCAGCGCCGTCGTCGGCTCGTCCGCGATGACCAGCCTCGGCCCGCACGCCAGCGCCATCGCGATCATCACCCGCTGCTTCTGCCCGCCGGACAGCTCGTGCGGGTAGGCGCGGGCCGCCCGCGCGGGCAGCTCGACCTGGTCCAGCAGTTCCGCCACGGCCGACGGCGCCGCGGACGACCGCCTGCCGTGCAGGAGCATCGGCTCGGCGATCTGGTCGCCCACCCGGTGGACGGGGTTCAGCGCGTGCATCGCGCCCTGGAACACGACCGACGCCGCCGCCCACCGCACCGCGCGCAGCCGGCCCCACGACATCGCCTGGACGTCCTCGCCGTCGAGCAGCACCTGGCCCTCGACGCGGGCCGAGCGGGGCAGCAGCCGCAACACCGACATGGCCACGGTCGACTTGCCGCAGCCCGACTCACCGGCCAGCCCCAGCGTCTGCCCCGCGTCGAGCGACAGGTCGACCGACCGCACGGCCGTCACCTCGCCGCGCGCACCCCGGTAGTGCACGCTCAGGTCGCGCAGCTCCAGCAGGCTCACCGCTCCCCCTTCAGCCGCGGGTTGAGCACCGTCTCCAGCGCCCGCCCGCACAGCGTGAACGCCAGCACCACGCACACCACGCCCAGTCCCGGCGGCACCAGGAACCACCACGCCCGCTGCGACACGGCGCCGTGCATGTTCGCCGCGTGCAGCATCGACCCCCACGACACCCGCGTCGGGTCGCCGAGCCCCAGGAACGACAGCGTCGACTCGGACACGATCGCGCTGGCCACCGTCAGCGTCGTGTTCACGAACACCAGCGGCAGCACGGCGGGCAGCACGTGCCGGCCGATGACGTGACCGTGCCCGCCGCCCAGCGCGCGGGCCCGCTCGATGAACGGGCGCGCCTCCACCGACAAGGTCTGCGCCCGCACCAGCCGCGCCGTCGCGGGCCACGCCGTCACGCCGATCGCGAGCACGATCGTGCCCAGGCCGCGCGGCAGCACGGTCGACAGCGCGATCGCCAGCACCAGCGACGGCAGCACCAGGAAGAAGTCGGTGAACCTCATCAGCACCGCCGACAGCCACCCGCCGAAGTGCGCCGACGCGATCCCGACGACGGTGCCGATCAGCACCGACAACACCGTCGCCGCGAGCCCCACGACCAGCGAGATCCGGGTGCCCCACCACGTCAGCAGCAGCACCGAGCGCCCGTTGTGGTCGGTGCCCAGCCAGTGCTCGGCCGACGGCGGCTCCCACGGCGACGCGGTCACCCGCGTCACGTCCAGCCCGGACGCGTCGGTCACCAGCGGCGCGAGGACCGCCAGCAGCGTGATCACGGCCAACCCGACCAAGCCGGCCAGGCCGCCGCGCTGGGACGCGAACTCGCGCCACGTCGCGCGCGCCGAGGCCCTCCGCCGCTGCCACACGATCGACGTCATGACGCACGCACCCGGGGGTCCAGGACCCGGTACAGCAGGTCCGCGACCACGTTCATGGTGATCACCGCGCCCGCCAGCACCACGAACGTGCCCTGCAACAGCGGCAGGTCCGGGCCGGTCAGCGCCTCGTAGGTGAGCAAACCCAGGCCCGGCCAGGAGAACACCGTCTCCACCGTGATCGCGCCCGACACCACGAGCCCCAGGTGCAGGAACACCAGCGTCACGGTCGGCAGCAACGCGTTGGGCACCGCGTGCCTGCGCCGCACCAGGTCGTCCCGCAGGCCCTTCGCCCGTGCCGTGGTCAGGTAGTCCGCGTGCATCTCCTCCAGCAGCGAGGACCGCATCACCAGCAGGTACTGCGCGTAGACGACGGCGATCATCGTCAGGCACGGCAGCACCATGTGGTGGGCCACGTCCAACGCCTGCGACAGGAAGTCCGGCGGCGTGTCCGGGTAGCGCATGCCGCCGCTGGGGAACAGGTCGCCGGTCACCAGCGACAGCAGCATGCCCAGCCAGAACGTCGGCATCGCCCACTGCGCCAGCGCCAGCCCGGTGGAGATCCGGTCCGACCGCGACCCGCGCCGCCACGCGCCCCGGATGCCCAGCCACAGGCCCAGCACGACGGCCAGCACGGTCGCCGTGCCCACCAGCAGCACCGTCGGCCACAGCCGTTCGCCGATCAGCTCCAGCACCGGCCTGCTGTACACGTAGGACGTGCCGAAGTCGCCGCGCACGGCCGCGGCGACGTAGTCGACGAACTGCTCCCGCAGCGGCTTGTCCACTCCGAGGCGGGCGCGCAGCTCGGCGAGCTGGTCCCCGGTCACCGGCCTGCCCCGCGTCATCGCGACGACCGGGTCGCCGGGGATGACGCGGAACAGCAGGAACCCGAGCACCACGACGAACGCGAGGCTGACCAGCGCGCCGCCGAGCTTGCCGGCGAGGTGCCGGATCACTCGCGGTCCTCCGCGCGGGCGCCGCGCCGGCGGCTGATCAGCCACGCGCCGCCGAGCAGGACGATCAGGACGCCGCCGACGACGGCCACGACGAGACCGGTGTTGGAGCCGGTGGACTGGGCGGCCGCCGCGGTCGGCGTCGCGCCGTAGTACCCCCACACGCCGTTCTGCGCCATGATCACGCCGCCCGGGTCGGGCTGCACGGGGAACGAGGCGAACTTGTCGCTGCGGTAGGCCTCCAGCGCGTTGTCGTAGCCGAGGACGACCGCGGGCACCTGGTCGTAGAACCGCTGCTGCATCTTCTTGACCAGCTCCGCCCGCTTCGCCGGGTCGAACTCGGCGCGCTGCTCGGCGTAGAGGGCGTCGTACTCGGGGTCGCAGAAGAACGTGTCGGTGGTGCCGCCCTTGCCGTCGGCGTTGGGCCGCTGGTCGCACGTGTGCAGCGACAGGATGAAGTCCGGGTCGGGGTTGGTGCCTCAGCCGGAGAACACGAGGTCGAACGTCCCGGCGGTGCTGGACTCGTTGAGCTGGTTGTCGGACACGATCTGCACGTCGACCACGATGCCGAGGTCGGCCAGGGACCGCTTGACGAACTCGCCGGTCTGCTCGTCGTAGGCGCGGCTGGCGTGCCCGAGCAGCCGCAGCTCCATCCGCCTGCCCTCGGGCGAGACGCGGATGCCGTCGGCGCCGCGCGCGTACCCGGCCCGGTCGAGGTCGGCGTTCGCGGCGGCCGGGTCGTACGGGTGCGCCGGGTCGGGCGTGAGGTGGTAGTCGCCGAACACCGGCGGGATGGGGCCGGTGCCGCGCTGCGCGTAGCCGCCGTTGACCCGGTCGATGATCGCGTCGAGGTCGATGGACTTCGCGATCGCGCGGCGCACCACGACGTCCTTCAGGGCGGGGTGGCCGTCGCCGATGGGCTCACCGGTGCGGGTCGCCGCGCCGGAGTTGATCACCAGTTCGTTGAAGCGGCGGCCGTTGGCCTTGTTGCGGGTGACGCCCTCCTCGTCCTTCAGGGAGTCGAACTGCGCCGGGCCCATCCGGTTGACCAGGTCGACCTCGCCCTTGGCCAACGCCTGCACGGCGGCGTCGGAGGTCTTGTAGTAGCTGAACGTCAGCTCGTCGTACTTCGGCGCGCCGCGCCAGTAGTCCTTGTTCGCCTTGAACCGGATGAACTCGTTGGCCCGGTACTCGGTGAGGATGAACGGCCCGCTGCCCACCACGGGCACCTGGTCGTTGCGGTACTCGCCGATGTCGGTGACCTTCGACCACACGTGCTCGGGGACGATCGGCACGTCCAGCGCCAGCATGGTCGCCTGCGGCTGCTTGGTCTTGATGACCAGCGTGCGGTCGTCGGCGGCGGTCACGGACTCGAACGTGGCGGTGAAGCTGCCGTTGGCCGTGGCGGCGACCTCGTCGCGCATCATCAGGTCGTAGGTGAACGCCGCGTCCTTGGCGGTGATCGGCTGCCCGTCGGACCACTTCTTGCCCTCGGGGATGTGGAACGTCCACGTGAGCCGGTCCTCGGAGGACTCCCACCGGGACGCCAGGCCCTCCACGGGGTGCTGGTCCTTGACGTCGTAGGCGGTGAGGTAGTCGTACATCAGCCGGCCGACCTCGGTGCCCGCCTGGAAGATCGACAGGAACGGGTTGAGCGAATCCACCTGCTGGGTGATCGCCACCCTCAAGGTGACCGCCTGTTGCGCCGGCGCCGGTGTGGGCGCCAGCAGGACCACCATCGCCATCGCCGCCGTGACCGCGCCGAATCGCCGGATACCCACAGTGACCGCCTCCCGCCCGTGAGTGGAAGTCAAGAAGTAACCACTACCGTGAGTCATTCGTCAAGAACCGACGACCACTCGGTACGGTGAAACCCATGCGGATCTTGATCTCGGCGGACATGGAGGGGGCGACGGGTGTCACGTGGACCGCGGACGTCGTCCCGCAGACCGAGCAGTGGCAGCGCTTCCGCCAGCTGTTCACCGGTGACGTCAACGCCTGCGTCGCGGGGGCCGTCGCGGGCGGCGCGGCCGACGTGCTCGTCAACGAGGCCCACTCGTCCCAGCGCAACCTCCTGCTGGAAGACCTCGACCCCCGGGCCAGGCTCCTCACCGGACGGCACAAGCCGCTGTCGATGATGCAGGGCATCGACTCCGGCGTGGACGGCGTGGTGTTCCTCGGCTACCACGCGGGCGCGGGCCAGGAGGGCGTCCTCGCCCACACCTACCTGGAGAACTCCATCACCGGCGTGTGGCTGGACGGCGTCCCGGCGAGCGAGGGCAGGCTCAACGCGGCGCTGGCCGCCGAGCACGGCGTCCCCGTGCTGCTCGTGACCGGCGACGACAAGGCGTGCGACGACGCCCGCGACTACGCGCCCGACGCCGAGCTCGTCGCCGTCAAGGAGTGCGTCAGCCGGTACGCCGCCGTCTGCGCGCCGCCCTCGGTGACGTCCGAGCTGATCACCGCCGCCGCCCGGACCGCCGTGCGCCGCGCCGGACGCGCACCCGGCTCGGTCACCTCCCACCGGGTCGAAGTCGAGTTCGACGCCACCCACCTCGCGGCCGCCGCGGCGGTGGTCCCTACGGTGGAGCAGGTCGGAACACGCCGGGTGGGCTTCGACGCCGCGTCGATGACCCTGGCGATGCAGGCGTTCAAGGTCGTCACCGCGATCGCCGCGGGGGCGGTGGAGGGTATCTATGGCTGAGGACGTCGTCGACCTGTGCGCGGCACTGCTGCGGTTCGACACCACCAACCACGGCCGCGGCCGGTCCGCCGGCGAACGGGAGGCCGCCGAGTTCGTCGCCGGGCACCTCGACGCCGTCGGCGTGCCCGCCACCGTGCTCGAATCCGCGCCGCGCCGCGCCAACGTCCTGGCCCGCGTGCCCGGCGTCGACCCCGGCCTGCCCGCGCTGCTCGTGCAGGCGCACCTCGACGTCGTGCCCGCCGACCCGTCCGAGTGGACCGTGCCGCCGTTCGCCGGCGTCCAGCGCGACGGCTACCTGTGGGGCCGCGGCGCGGTCGACATGAAGGACATGATCGCCATGGTCCTCGCCGTGCTCGGCGACTGGTCCCGCGAGGGCCGCCGGCCGCGCCGCGACATCGTGCTCGCGTTCGTCGCCGACGAGGAGGACCGCGGCGAGTACGGCGCCCAGTGGCTCGTCGACCACCACGCCGACTTCTTCACCGGCTGCGCCGCCGCCATCAGCGAGTCCGGCGGCTACGCCTACCCCGTCGGCGACCAGCGGATCTACCCCATCGGCACCGCCGAGCGCGGCACGTCCCACCTGCGCCTCACCGCCACCGGCCGCGCCGGCCACGGCTCCCGCCGCAACGACGAGAACGCCGTGGTCAACCTCCTCGGCGCGCTCGCCCGCATCACCGCCATCGAGCACCCCGTGCGCCTCACCCCCGCCGTGCGGGCGTTCATCGAGCAGGTCGGCGCGGCGCTCGGCGTCCACGTCGACCTCGACGACGTGGACGGCACCGTCGCCCGCCTCGGCCCCGCCGCCCGCCTGGTCGAGAACACCGTCCGCAACAGCACCACGCCCACCGTCCTGCAGGCCGGCTACAAGGTGAACGTCATCCCCGGCACCGCCACCGCCGAGGTCGACGTGCGCACCCTGCCCGGCACCGTGGACGAGCTGCTCGCCGCGATCGACGCCGCCCTCGGGCCGGACGTGCGGCGCGAGTTCATCGCCAACGAGCCGCCCGTGCAGGCGCCGATCGACTCGCCCTGGTTCGACGCGATGGCCGCGGCCCTGCGCGCCGAGGACCCCGACGCCGTCGTGGTGCCGTACTGCATGGGCGGCGGGACCGACGCCAAGGCGTTCAGCCGCCTGGGCATCGACTGCTACGGCTTCTCGCCGCTGTCCATCCCGCCCGGCTACGACTACCGCGCCATGCCGCACGGCGTGGACGAGCGCGTCCCCGTCGAAGGCCTCCGCCACGGTGCCCGCGTCCTGGACCGCTTCCTGTCGTCCTAGCCGCCCGGAATCACCCGAAAGGCGACACCGGGACCGGTATCCCCGGCGACCGGCCGTGCCTCCTCTGCCGTGACGGCGAAGGAGGCGGTATGCCATGTGGACGCGGACCACGACGACCGCGGTGGCGGTCGCGGCGGCGGTGGGCCTCGCCGCGTGCGGGAGCGGGGCGTTCGACCGGCCGGGCGGCGAGACCACCACCGACCCGGCGACGGCCACGAGCGGCTCCACCGGCGACGGCGGAACCACAACGGGCGAGACGGGCGAGACGGGCACGACGGGTGAGACCACGGGCGGCACGGGAGGCCCGACCGGCAACGGCCGGAGGTACGGCTGGTTCCTGCCCGTGGGACCGGACTCGCCGAGCTTCGCCGAGGACAACGTGTACCGGCAGCTGGCCACGTTCCGGGACTGCGGGGCGGCGAAGACGACCCTGGAGCAGGAGTGGCGCTCCATGACGAGCCCGCGCAACGTCCTGCTCTACGACGCGGCGGTCGCGCTGTGCCGGGGCGACGAGTCGCGGGCCCGCGCGATGTACGGGCGCGCCGGCCGGTACGGCTGGCTGGTGAACACCGGAGGCGACGGCAGCGGCGCGGTCGACTGCCCGACCTACCAGGCCGTGCGCAGCGTCCTCGACCAGCGGGAACCGCAGAGCTTCCCCTGCGCCGCCGGCAGGCCGCCGGGCTGGCCCCCGCCGCCCGGCGGGCCCAGGGACGACCCGCGCACCGACGCGAACGAAGCCACCACGACCACCACGACGTCGCGGACGGGCGGGGCCGGCACCACGACCACGGGCCGCACGACCACGACAACCACGACGACCACCACGACGTCATGACCACACCGGCCGACCGCGACCGGCCCGCCGCCGAACGCCCGGGTACGGACCGCGCGGACACCGGGCGCCCCGGCCCGAACCCACCCGGCCCGGACCCACCCGGCCCGGACCACGCCGACGCGGAGCGTCCCGGCCGGGAGCGCCCGCAACCCGACCGCCCGGACACAGACCGCCGAGACACCGGGCCCGCGGACACCGGCACGGGCTCCGACCAGCCGGACGCCGTGCAGCGGGTGGGCGAGGTGCTGGCCAACGTCACCGTGCTCACCGGCCTGCTCGTCTACTTCGGCTGGCGGCGCAGCCACGTCCAGGCCCGCGAACTCGGCCTCGACAGCTTCGTGCTCGACCTGTCCACCACGGACTACGTGCTGCGCAGCGTCGGACCGGTGTTCCTGCTGCTGGCGGTCGTGGTCGTGATCGCCCTGGTCTGCCGCTGGCTGGAACCGCACGTCCGCACGGCGAGCGCGAGACCCGGCGCACGCGCGCGGGCGCTGCGGACCGCGCTGTCCCTCGCCTGGGTCCTCCTGCCCGCGATCGCCGTGGCGCTGGGCCTGGTGTTCCCGGTGACGAGCTTCTACGCGTTCCCGCTCGCGGTCGGCGGCGGCATCCTGGTGTCGCTGTACGCGAGCCGCCTGCGCCGACCGGACACGCACCCGACGTGGACCAGGGTGCTCGCGTTCGCCGTCGTGTCCCTGTCGCTGTTCTGGTCGGCGGGCAACTACGCCGAGGTCGAGGGCGTCGAGCTGGCCCGCGCGTTCGCCGCCGACGTGCGCGCCAGGACCGCCGTCGTCGTGTACGCCAAGGAACGCATGCACATCACGGCGCCCGGCGCGTGCGAGGAGCCGTTGCCCGCCGAGGGCTCGCAGTACCGGTTCCGCTACCTCGGCCTGCGGCTGCTCGACAAGACCGGCGGCAAGTACTTCCTGGTCTCCGACGGCTGGACCAGGGCGCGCGGGACCGTCGTGGTGCTGCCCGATAAGGACGACATCCGCGTCGAGCTGAACCACGGCGCGCAGCAACGACCGCCGACCTGCCGGTAGGACCGGCTACAGGTAGACGTCGGTGACCTCCCTCAGCCGGGTCAACGCGTCGCGCAGCGCCGCCATCCGACGCTGACCCAGGTGGGCGGTCCACTCCCGCTCCACCTCGGCGATCGCGGCCAGCCCCACCGGGATCGCCCGCAGCCCCCGTTCGGCCACCCGGACGAGCCGGGCCCGCGCGTCGGTCGGGTCCGGCGTGCGTTCCACGTAGCCGGCGCGTTCCAGCTGGTCCACCAGGAAACCGGCGGTCTGCTTGGTGATCCGCGCGGCCTCCGCCAGCTCGGTGAGCCGCGACCCGTCCGGGCCGATGCGGTGGAACACCCGCGCCTGGGCGGGCGTCACGTCGTCGAACCCCGCCTCCGCGAGGGCGGCGAACACCCGGTTCTCCAGCTCGCGGTGCGGGAGGTACAGCAGCAATCCGAGGTCGGCGGGCACATCACTCCTTGACGTCGGTCAGGAAGCCGATCACCCTATCGTGCGCCCGGCTCCCCGCCCGCAGTCGGAGCGGATGTGCCCCGACCCGCGAGCGCCGCCTCACGGCCGCCGTGCCAACCGGACGAGCTTGAGCGCCAGGTGCAGCTCCAGCCGCGTCCCGCCGTCGGCCAAGTCGCGGCCGGTGATCTCGCCGATCCGGCCCAGCCGGTAGTACAGGCTGGTGCGGTGCAGGTGCAGGCGCTCCGCCGTGGCCCGCGCGTCGCAGCCCGAGTCGAGGTACACCTCCAACGTCCGCAGCAGCACGTCCGACAGCCCGGACAGCACGTCCTCGGGCGCGGCGCCCAGCAGGAGCCGGTACGCGCCCAGTTCGGACCACCGCACCCGCCGCGGCAACGCCGGGTCCAGCCGCGCCAGCTCGGCCGCCGCCAACGCCTGCTGGTACGCCGCCCCCGACCGGTCCGGCGGGTGCGGGTCGCTCACGCCGACGTGCCCCGGCAGCTCCGGCAGGGCGTCGCCGGCGGGCACCGTGCGCACCACCCGCGGCTCCAACGCCACCACCACCCGCACCGGCGTCCGCTCACCGGCCGGCACCTGCGCGGCCAACGCGGCCAGCCGACCGCCCAGGTCCACCTCCGGCGGCTCGCCCAGCACCCACAGGTAGCCGACGAGCACCCCGTTGTGCCGCAAGGGAAAGCCGACCCGCTGGTGGAACCCGAGGGCCGCGTTCTCCGGCACCCGCACCGGTCCCGTCGCGGTCGCGATGCCGTGCTGCTCCTGCCACGCCGCGACGTCCGCCGGCACCCGCCGGGTCAGGATCGCCCGCACCCGCGCCGGGTCGACATCGTCGGTCTGGGCGCTGTGCGCGACCACCCGGCCCGCCACGTCGTCCACCGACACGCCACGCCCCAGCACCCGGGACAGCTCGTCCAGCAGCTCCTGCATTCCGACAACTGTAGGAACAACTCCAGTCGCCGGACGGTCGCCCCACCCGCCGGGCACGCCCTAGCGTTCCGGTTCGTGACGAACAGCCGGATCGCCCCCTGGGCCTCCCCGCAGGCGCAGCGCAGGCTCGCCGAGGTCGAAGCCGCCGTGTCCGCCGACCTGACCGCCGCCGGTGTCGCGGGCACCGTCCGCAAGGCCCTCGACGCCCACGCCGCCCAGGTCGACGACGACGGGATCGTGCTCTACGCGGGCACCAACGTGCTCAGCCCTGCCGCCGCGACCGCCCTGTCCGCCACCGTGTCCAGCCGGCCCAGCATGGGCTGGCCGGGCGAGAAGTACCAGGTCGGCCTCGACCACCTGGACACCCTCGAAGTCCTCGCGCCGATGCTCGTCGCCTCCCTCATGGAAGGCGAGCACGCCGAGGTCAGGCTCCAGAGCGCCACCCTGGCCAACCTCGCCGTCTACACCGCGTTCGCCCGCGCCGGCGACAAGATCGCGGTGCTGCCCGAGTCCGCCGGCGGCCACGCCAGCCACCACGCCCAGGGCGTGCCCGCCATCCGCGGCCTCACCGTCGTCGACCTGCCCTACCTGCCGGACGAGCTCGACCTCGACTACGCGAAGCTGCCCGGCTTCCTGCGCGTGCACCGGCCCCGGATCGTGGTCATCGGCGCCAGCCTCATGCTGTTCCCGCACGACGTCGCGGCGGTGCGCGCGGCGGCCGACGAGGTCGGCGCGGTCCTCGTCTACGACGCCTCCCACATGGCCGGGCTCGTCGCCGGCAAGGTCTTCCAGCGGCCCCTGCACGAGGGCGCGCACGTCATGACGTTCTCCACCTACAAGTCGTTCGGCGGCCCGTCCGGCGGCTGCGTCGTCACCCGCGACGCCGACCTGGCCGAACGCGTCTCGAACGTCGCCTACCCCGGCATGCTCGCCAACTACGACGCCGGACGGCTCGGCGCGCTCGCCGTCACCGCCGCCGAACTCGCCGAACGCGGACCCGACTACGCGCGGGCGTGCGTCGCCAACGCCCAGGCACTCGGCCGCGCGCTGGCCGACAACGGGTTCGACGTCGCCCGCCACGACGGCGAGTTCACCCGCTCCCACCACCTGGCGATCGACGCGATCACCCTCGGCGGCGGCGACGCGGCGGCCGTGCGGCTCGGCGACGCCGGCGTCTACCTCAGCGGCATCGGCCTGCCGTGGCAGCGCATCGACGAAGGGCTGCGCGGCCTGCGCATCGGCACCCAGGAGATCACCCGCCGCGGCTTCACGCCCGAGCACCAGCCCGCCATCGCCGACCTGATGCGGCGGGCGCTGATCGACGGGGAGCCGCCCGAGCGCGTCCGCGCGGACGCCGTCGCGCTGCGCCGGGAGGTCAACGCCACCGTTCGGTAGCGTGGTGGAAGACGATCTTCCGACCACGAGAGAGCGGGGGGCCATGCACCTGGGGGTGTCGCTGGAACCGCTGGGCGCCGGGGCGACCGGCGAGAGGTTCCTGGACGTCGCGGCCACGGCCGAGCGGCTGGGTTTCAACAGCGTGCTGATGTCCAGCCACCTGCTCGCCGGCAGCGCGGGCTCCGCGATGGACCCCGTCGTGCTGCTGTCCGCGGTCGCCGGGCACACCACGCGGGTCCGGCTGGTGACCAGCGTGCTCGTCCTGCCCTACTACCACCCGGTGGTGCTGGCCAACCAGTTGTCGTCGCTCGACGTGCTGTCCGGCGGCCGGTTCGTCCTCGGTGTCGGCGTCGGGTGGCACGCCGAGGAGTTCGCGGCCGTCGGCGTGCCCGTCGAACGGCGCGGCGCGCGCACCGACGAGCACCTGTCGGTGCTCACCGCGCTGTGGAGCGGCCGACCGGTCACGCGGACCGGGACGTTCGGCTCGCTGACCGGCGCCCGGATCGGCGTGACGCCGACGACGCCCGGTGGCCCGCCGCTGTGGATCGGCGGGCACAGCGACGCCGCGCTCCGGCGCGCGGCCCGGTTCGGCGCGGGCTGGCACGGCTCCGGCGTCACCCCCGACACCATGCCGGAGATCCGACGCCGGCTGGCCGCCGAGGCCCAGGCGCACGGCCGCACGCTCGCCGACCTCGACCTCAGCACGGTCTCGTTCCTCGTCCCGCCCGGCTTCGAGGGCGAACCGCCCGGCCCCGCGCTCGGCGGACCACGACCGAGCGTCGCGAGCGTCGTGGATGACCTCGGGCGCCTCGGGGAAGCGGGCATCACGCTGTGCGCGCTGTGGATGCCCGTGCCGGCGGACCGCATGGCCGACGCGATGGCCTGGGTCGCCGACGAGGTGCGGCCGCAGCTGGGCTGAACGCCATCGAGGACCGGAGTTGTCCTCGATCACGCCTACCGTGGCGTCGTGACCGAGAAGCTGACGACCCGGGCGTTGAACCGGGCGACCCTGCACCGCCAGCTCCTGCTGGACCGGGTGGACCGGACCGCTCACGACGTCGTGGAGCACCTGGTCGGGATGCAGGCGCAGGAGCCGTTCTCGCCCTACTACGGCCTGTGGTCGCGCATCCGGTCGTTCCGGCCCGACGACCTGGGCTCGCTGCTGCTGGACCGGCAGGTGGTCCGGGCGTCGCTGCACCGCGCCACGATCCACCTGGTCACCGCCGCCGACCACGGCCGGATCGAACCGCTGCTGCGGCCGTTCCTGCACCGCAGGTTCGCGTCCTCGCCGTTCGGGTTCGTGGTGGAAGGGCTCGACGTCGACGAGTTCACCGGGGCCGTCACCACGTTGCTGGAGGAGAAGCCGCGCACCCGGCGCGAGATCGGAGACCTGCTCGGCGCGCGGTGGCCCGACCGCGACGCCACCGCGCTCGGTTACGCGGGCAGCTTCCTGGTGCCGTCCGTGCAGGTGCCGCCCCGTGCGGTGTGGGGCAGGTCCGGTGCGGCGAGGTGGACGACCGCCGCGCACTGGCTCGGACCCACCGGACCCGCCGCGCCGATCGAGGAGTTCGTGCGCCGCTACCTGGCCGCGTTCGGCCCCGCGTCGGTGAAGGACGTGCAGACGTGGGCCGGCATGAGCCGCCTCAAGCCCGTGGTCGAGGCGATGGACCTGGGGGTCTTCACCGACGAACGCGGGCGCACGCTGTACGACCTGCCGGAGGCGCCGCTGCCCGACCCCGACACGCCCGCGCCGGCGCGGTTCCTGCCCGAGTTCGACAACGTGCTGCTCGGCCACGACGACCGCACCCGCGTCATCTCCGACGAGGACTACCGGCGCGGGATCATCATCGGCGGCAAGCCGACGCTGCTGGTGGACGGCTTCGTGCACGGCACGTGGAAGATCGCGGGCGACGGGCTGGACGTCGAGCTCTTCCGCCCGCTGACCCGTGACCAGAAGGCCGACGTGGAGGCCGAAGGCGCACGGCTGCTGGCGTTCGCGGGCGTGAGCGGAGATGTCCGGCTCTAGATTTGGACGATCGTCCAGTACGATCGTCCAATGACGGTTCGGGAACGGCTGCTGCGCGCGGCCACGGAACTCATCGCCGAGAAGGGCTGGGGCGCGGTCAGCACGCGGGTGCTCGCCGACCGCGCCGGGGTCGGGTCGGGGATCGTGCACTACCACTTCGACTCCACGCAGGCCGTGCTGGTGGAGGCCGCCGTCGGCGCGCTGCGGTCCGCCGTGGGCGGCCTCACCTCCGTGCTGGCGCAGGCCGACACGCCGTCGGACGCGTTGGCACTGCTGCTGGGCGCGTTGGACGGGCACGACGGGCAGGAGCTGTTCACCGAGACGTTCCTCGCCGCCACCCGCAACGACGACCTGCGACGCGCCGTCGGCGAGGTGCTGGTCGAGTTCCGGGCCACTCTCGCCGCCTGGCTGGCGTCGCGGGACGTGCCCACCCCCGCGGAGACCGCGGCCGTGCTCGCGGCGGCCGTGGACGGCGTGCTGCTGCACCGCGCGCTCTCCCCCGACCTGACCGCCGACGTCGTCGTGCCCGTCCTGGGGAGGGTGCTTCGGTGAAGGTCGTGATCAGCGGCGCGGGCATCGCGGGCCTGGCGCTGGCCCACCGGCTGGGGACGCTCGGGCACGAGGTCGTCGTGGTCGAGCAGGCGCCCGGACCACGCGCGTCCGGCTACATGATCGACTTCTTCGGGCCCGGCTACGACGCCGCGGAACGGATGGGCGTGCTGCCGCGCCTGCGCGCGCTGGGGTACCGGGTGGACGAGGCGGCCTACGTCGACTCCCGCGGTCGGCGGGTGGCCGGGCTCCGGTTCGACCGGCTCGCGCGCGCCGTCGACGGGCGGCTGCTGAGCATCATGCGGCCCGACATCGAGCGCGCGTTCCGCGAGGACCTGCCCGCCGGCGTGACCCTGCGGTACGGCGCCGGGGTCGTGGGCGTCGACAACGGCGCTTACGGCGTCACCGCGACGCTGGCGGACGGGTCGACGGTGCCCGGTGACCTGCTCGTCGGCGCGGACGGCGTCCACTCGGCCGTGCGGCGACTCGTCTTCGGACCCGGTCACGTCCGCTACCTCGGGTTCCACACGGCGGCGTTCACGTTCGACGACCCCGAGGTCCACGCGCTCGTCACGGGCCGGTTCTGCGTCACCGACACCACCGGGCGCCAAGTCGGGTTCTACGGGCTGCGCGACGGGCGGGTGGCGGCGTTCACCGTGCACCGGACCCCGACACCGGACCTGCCCGCCGATCCCCGCGCGGCCGTGGTCGAGGCGTACGGGTCGCTGGGCTGGGTCGTGCCGCGGGCGCTGGAGCGCTGCCCGGCGGAGATCTACTACGACCAGGTCGCGCAGGTCGAGTTGCCGCGCTGGTCGTCCGGGCGGGTCGTGCTGGTGGGCGACGCGTGCGGCGCGGTATCGCTGCTGGCCGGCCAGGGCGCGTCGCTCGGCGTCGGCGGGGCCTACGTGCTGGCCGGGCACGTGGACGACGTGACGGCGTACGAACGGGCCTGGCAACCCGTGGTGGCGGAGAAACAACAGGTCGCACGGTCTGGTGCGCGGTGGTTCCTGCCCGAGTCGCGGCTGCGCCTGCGGGCGCGGCGGGTGGCGATGAGGCTGTCGAACCTGCCGGGCGTCGACCGGGTGGTGGCGACGAGCCTGGTCGGCAAGCCGGTCACGCTCGGCTGAGGCGTCCCGCGGTAGCACGCGTGCCACCGCGGGACGGTGTGCGGGCTCAGCCGCAGTTGTCCCAGGTCTGGCGTCCGCCACCGGCGAGGGTGTGCCGGCCGGTGACGCCCGGCCGGCGTCACCGCGGTGGTTGAGGGCCGCGTTCGGCGCGGAGGGCGTCCAGCTCGGCTTGCAGGCGGTCGAGTTGGGATTCGGCGCGTTCGGCGCGGACCTGGGTCTGGGCGCGAGCCTGTTCCAGGGCGTCGAGGCGTTCGCGGGCGGCGCGTTCGGCCTGGTCGAGTTGGACGCGGTGGGTGTCGCGCTGCTCGGCCAGCTCGGCACGGGCGCGGTCCAGTTCGGCGCGGGCGTCCTGGGCGGACTGCTCGGCCCGTTCGGCTTTGACGCGGGCCTCGTTCGCGGCGTCGGCTTCGGCGCGTGCGGCGGCACGGGCCTGCTCGACGTTGACCCGCGCTTCCGCCTGGGCTTGGCCGACGAGGGTCCGCGCGTCGGCTTGGGCCTGGTCGATCCGGTTCTGGGCTTCGGCCTGGGCGCGGTCGACCATCGCTTGCGCGTCCTGCCGAATCTGGTCGATGCGGGCCTGTGCGTCGGCCCGCACCTGGTCGATCTCCTTCACGGCGAGCCGCCGGGCCTGTTCGGCCTGGGCGACGGCGTCCGCCTTGGCCTGCTCGACCTGGGCCTGGGCGTCACGGCGGATCTCGTCCACGGCGGCCGCGGCCTCGGTGCGGATGGCGGCGATCTCGAGTTCGGCCCGCTGCACCGCCGCATCGGCCTCGGCTCGTGCGGCATCGCGCTGCGCGTAGGCGGATTCGGCGTCGAGTTCGGCCTGTTCGGCGGCTCGGACGGCGTCCTCGGTGGTGGCCTCGGCGGCGTGACGTGCCTGTTCGGCGTCACGCCGCCGCCGTTCCGCCTTCGCGACCGCGGCCTCCGCCTCGGCGACCCGCCGCGCGGCCTCGGCCTCGACCGCCTGCACCTGGCTCTCGGCGACGCTGGGGTCGGCGATCGCGGACAGCTCCGCCACCGCGCCGGTGAGGGTGGTCGACATCTGCTCGGCGAGCACCCGGAACCGGTCGAGCAGTTCTTCAGCCCTGATCTTGCCCGCGGTGATCCCCTGCGGACCTTTCGTCACGGTGACGACCTCCTCGTCCCCGTCCACGGCCTGCGCCAACCGCTGCCGCTCCCGCCACGCCCTCCACCGGGTGTGCTCCGGCAGGTCGCAGTACTCGGCGGGACGACCTGGCCCCGTGCCCCGGAACACCGGCTGTGGAGTGCAGGGAAAAGGACGCTGGGTTTCGCAGGTGAACTGTCTGACGCGAGCCATCTGAGCTGATGAGGCAATCTGCACTGAAGGCTGTGACCAGCGAGGCCGGCCGATTCAGGGGGTGCGGACGGCATTTTTCGAGCCTGACTGGGATACAAGTTTCGTTGTCGAGACTCAGATGCTTTCGACGGTGACGCATCGAAGTCGGCAGCGACCTGAATGTCATTCTCGTTGGTGTTGCAGGCAAAGTGTCGGCGCTGTGTTGGCGGGCTAGGTGTCAAGTCTGCGAGGACAGTACGTTGGGGCGATCGTAGGCTGGACCAGCTCGGCAGCGTGGTCAACCAGCACCGTAACGCGATGGTGTCCGCAACCGCCGAAGATGAAGCCTGGTGCGGTTAGTGTGGCTGCCTCCGTGTCGGTGACGCTCGGAGGAGCGAAAACCCGAACGGTTGGTCGCCGTGTTGACGGAAGCCTGCTAGCTTATCTACGGGCAATCGCGCTCGCCCGTACCGGTTGGCTGGCTACCACGCAGAGTTGGTCGAACCAGGTCAAGGTCACCGATCGCGCGGAAAGTGTCGTGTCCGGGATTCGGCGCAGAGCGTGGAGTGCGGTACTGGACCGAAACCTGGGCACGGTCACTTCATGAGAGTCACGCGGTTAGGCACGTGCGACTTACACAGTCGCCTGTGTCGATAGCGGCTGTTCCTGCGGGTCGCCGTCGAGGGCTGCATGGCTTCGGCGTCGGAGTGCGCGCCACTGCGGTCGCGTCGGCGGGCGATGCCGCCATGTGGTCGCCTGGTTAGGCGTGCCCTGAGGTCACGCGTGAGGCGACCGTGCTTCCGGCGGGCCTACCCTCCGGAGGCGTCGCACCGTGCCTCGTCCGTGACCGTCCGATGAGGAAGGCCGGTCCGTGTATTGAGGTTGGCGTCGCTGTCATCTTCGCTCTGCGACGACCAGGCGCAGCCACGGCTGTGCAGTGGACATACTCTGCAGGCGCGTGCTTGCCGTTGCTGCGGTGGCGGTGTTGTCGGGAGTCGCTTCGCGTGGTCGGCGGTGGGATCGAGCCCGATCGCCTAGTCTGCGACTGGTCAGGGCGTCACACTTGCCGACTCTCGAGGAAGTGGGCGCTCCAGAGTCGGCTCGGCCGCGGGATGGGGTGAAGGAATGCTCTCCACGGTGGATTCGGCGCCGGCGTTGCTGCGCTGGCATTCGGAACTGATCACTGTCACGGGAGTCGTGGCCAGCCACTGTGACCGTGCAGAGCATGTCGAGCAGAACTCCCGTGCCGCGCTGGTCGAGGTCGCCGTTAGGACACGGTCGATGGCGGTCGCCTTGGCTGCGGAGCTCGACGTGGATCTGCGGGAGCTCTACGCCGACCGGCTGGCACGCCGCGAGGCCGGACATGTCCTCGCTGGTACACCTGGTCCGGGGCAGCAGGCGTTCGGGTACGGCCCGTGGACCGGATCGTTCGACGGCGGCGCGGCCGTCCGGTCGGCGGTGACGTGGCGAGAATGGCAGCAGGCTCAGTGGTGGCACGACGTGACCTACCTGCCTGATGTGGCGGGCATGTCGCGGCGCGACCAGTTGAGCCATTTCGGGCACCATCTGGCGAAGCTGGTGTGGCGGATGCAGGAGGCGATCGACATCGTCGAAACGCGTGCCGGGTTCGTGAGAGACCGGCTACCCGACATCCTGTTGTTCGGTATCAAGCTGTCCACCGTGGTCAACGACGTCCTGCCGCAGGAACCGATCGAGCTGTAGCGGTGGACGTGACCGTGTCCGCCGCTCCGGGTTCATGCCCGGGATAGGGTGTGCGGTCAGGTGGGGCGTCGGTCCAGGCGCCGGTTCACGTCAAGCAGCAAGTCGTCGACGAGTTGGCGTACCTGGTCGGCCCACCTCGCGCGCTGCACGACGGTGTGGCCACGCTGTTGATCGAGCAGATACGCGGTATTGAGTTGGATGAGGCTGGTCAGGCGCTGGGCGACCCGCGACAGCCGTGCCTGATCGGGGAACGCCTCGGCGAAGGCCTTCACGGTGTCCCGTAGCACCTCCAGCCCCCACGTCGGGGCCGGATCGCCGTCCGGTGCGGGCTCGTCTGCCGGGTACCAGTCGGCGAACAACGCCTTCCACCAGGCGCGTTCCGCAGCACGGTCGGCTGCCGGTGCGACGAGGGCGGCGACGTTGCGCACGATCGCGGTGCGGTCCTCGTCGGCGATGCGGTCCACGATCGGCAGCGCTACCTGCGGCACGCTCCGTCCGATCTGCGGCAGGGCGGTGACCGTGGTGATGGCTCCCGCGCGCGCCGTGCGACCGGTCTCGGTCAGCCGATGAGCGATCTCGCGCTGGAGCGTGGCCAACTCGGCCACGTTGATCGGCCACCAGTACGCCATTTCCTGCTTGCGGAAGTAGGCGAGCACGTCCACCGCGCCTGCGGTGAGCAGAAAGTGGACCAGGGTGAACGCGGGGAACCGTGCGGTCGGGTCGTCGATCCGGTCGTCGACTGGGTCCACCAGCACCGCCAGCGCCCGGCTGCTGTCGGGCTCCGCGCGCAGCACCGTCACGACACGGTCGATCTGGTCCAGGTCGGCGCGGAAGCGTCGCAGTCGTTCGCCGTGGTTGAACTGCATGCCCCGGCCGGCCTGAGGCCTCTGCCACCAGCCGACCATCTCGGTGAACCACTGCTGCAGCCGGTGTGGTGCGTGACCGGGGACTTCGGGGTACGTGGGCGGGACGAGCAGAGCGGTCGGGCCGTCGGTGATCCGGCACACGGTCGGTGTCGGCAGGCCGCCCGGTTGCCGGACCGCGTCGAGCATCCGCTCGTGCACCAAGGCGGCTGTGTCGGCCGCGAAGACCGCCGCAGACCCGGCAGGCAAGGATGCAGCCGCAGAGCCGGGAGGTGCCAGCAGGAAGCTACGGGTGCCGGTCAGGTCGCGTTCGTGCAACGGAACACCCTCCGTGCGGGCGGGCACGGACTGGATCCGGACACGCCGCAGCGTCGGCATCCCGGTGTCGATATCGACCAGCCTGGCGAACTCACCGGTGCCGCTCTGCCCTTTACCGATCGTGCGCACCGAGCACACCACGACTGCGCGCACCGGTGTGTCGCCTTCGTTGGGTGTGTAGTGGTCCTCGTAGACCCCGGCGGTGTGCTTGTGTCCGTGCAGTACGACGTCGATGTCGTTGGCGGCGAGAAACTCCCGCACCTCGCCGAGGTTCACCAGTGACTCGAACGGTTTGACCTCCTCGTCGATGCCCACCGGCAGCAGCTGGTGGTGCATGACCGCCACCCGCACTACCGGGCCGTCGCCGTCAACCCGTTGGACCGCGTCGTGCAGCAGGTGGGCTGCCCAACGGCGCTGCAGCGGACCCAACCGGGCGATGTCGAAGCTCCCACGCCGTCGCCAGTCGCGCCGCAACGCGTCCCACTTCTCGTCCGCCGGCATCAGGGAGTCCAGTGTCCGCACCGCGTCCGCGACCTCCGGATCGGTGTCTTCTTCGACGCCGCAGTAGTTGGCGGTGTTCAACCCCACCACTGCGACCGTGCCGCCGTCCAGCATCATCACCGGATCGACACCGGTGGCGGGCGCGGTGTGCTCGTCGACCAGGTCCACGCCTTCCAGCAGTGGCGTGCGGTAACCCAGACTTCGTACTCCGGCGACGAAGGCCGCGTACCGGTCCGGGTGCGACGGGGCGGTGTACCACCGCACGTCGTGGTTTCCCGGGACCACCATCACCGATTCCGGCGGCGGCAGTGTCGCGCCCAACTCCGCCAACGTCGCCTGCAACAGAGCGAATCCGTCGACCGAACCGCGGTCGGTCACGTCACCGCTGACCACCACGGCGTCCAACGTCCGCTGCTCCCGGTCGAGCATCGTGCCCAACGCCCGCAGGCTGCTGCGGATTCTGCTCGTCCGCCTGGCCCGCTCCGCTGCCGGTACTACCGGGCGCTTGTAGTCGCCCAGCGTTTCGTCGTCACGCAGCGGAGCCAGGTGCAGGTCCGACAAGTGCAGGATCAGCGCCACAGTGCCTCCCGGACAGTCGGGCACCCGCCCCGGGCACCGATCCCGACCACCGTAGAACGCCGTGTCCGGCTTCGTGCTTCCGCGCCGTGCGGCACACCGATAGTTCACCCTCAATGAGCACACCGCCCCGTGACAGCTCGGTCCGCCTCACACGCGCGGATGGCCGTCCTCGGCCCGGCGGCGCAGGGCCTGGCTGATTGCCATGGCCGTGTCGAGTTCTTATGCGTGCCCGTCGGCGCGGCGGTCTGTGGGTGGGTTGTGGCGTGGTCGATGGCGTCGACGACCTGGCGGCGCGGGCGTGTTCGGCGATCAGTCGGGCGCGTGATCTGGCCGGTATCGCCCGTGCCGGATGTCCGCTCTAGTTCCCAGTGGCTGAGCGCAGGCACGGAACCACGGAGGTACGAAGTTCACGGGCGCCGAACTCCTCGGAACAGGTGCTTGCACCGTTTCACGTCTACTACTACAGCGAGAATCGCCCGCTCGAGCGGTTCAGTCCGGTCCGCAGGCGCCCAAATCAAGAGCGAGCCCTGCTCGACTGAGCCACAGCGCTGTGACGAGACACTTCTGCAATGCGCTGCGCGTGCGGAGCGCGGCTCCGTCAGGTGCGTGGGTTCTTGGCGGAGTGGACCTGGGACGCCTTGGCGGACTCGTAGACCGAGAGATGGGTCAGCGGGCCGAGCGAGAAATAGCGGGTCCACAGCCCCCAGATCATGGCCCACTGCGGGTGGGATGACCTCGGCACGGCCGGTACCCCACTCGAGGACCGCGTCGTCCCGAACGGACGGACCGTCCACACAGGGCCGAACGGGGCACTGACCGCGGACACCGGTGACGTGATCGACGGTGCCGCACCGGGCAGCGGGCCGACCATCACCGGGCGGCCCCCGGAAGCTCAGGTCGACCTCGTGGTCGACCGCAAGCCCGAACCTCCGGTCTCTCGGCCCACGTACACACCGCTGTTCCGCGCGCAGCACGAGGACCGCTACCGCCGTCGCGACCTCATCAGCGACTACGAGGCGGCGTTCGGCTGCAACCTCGTCGTGATGATCGACCAGATCTCCGAGGACAGCGTCACGTTCTTCCAGGACGTGTTGCACGGACTGGACCCGACCCGTGATCTGCACGTGTTGCTGTGCTCTCCAGGCGGCGACGGCGAGGTCGCCATCCGGTTGGCGCGCATGGCCCAGCACTCCTGCCGGGAGCTGGTGGTGCTGGTACCGGAGATCGCCAAGAGCGCCGCGACGATCTTCGCGCTGGCCGCACACCGCATCGTCATGGGTGCCACGTCCGACCTGGGCCCGATCGACCCGCAAGTCCTCGTCGGCAAACGCGGATTCGTGTCGGCCAAGGACCTCATCGGAGCGGTCGAGCGGGCCATGACCGACGTCGCGGAACGGCCCGACACCTACCCGCTGCACGCGGCGATGTTCGGCGGGATCGACTCCACCGTCGTGGAGTTCGCCCGCTCCGCCCTGGCCCGCGCCGACCAGATGGCACGCCAGGCGATCAGCAGCAACCCCGACCGCGACACCGCGGCCGTGGACACCATGTGCCGGGCCATCGGCGACGCACTGATCAACGATCCCAGCTCCCACGGCGCGGTCATCGGCGCCACCGAAGCCCGCCGCATCGGACTGCCCGTTGTCGAACTCGCCTCCACGCGCGTCCGGGCGGCGACATCCGCCGGCTCCACGGTGAGCGGGCCACAACAGTGCCGGGTCGCACCCGCGATCCGGCGGTCACACGAACGGGTGAGGTTATGAAAGAACACGATCTACGCCCCGACGACGCCACTACAGTCGAGCGCGGCAACGCCCCCGACACCGCCTCACCGGACATCCCCGCACGGGACTCCGCACGCGACACGGACGGCGGGGCGCCTCCGTCCGGTACCGCGCTTCCCGCGCCTGCCGCTGCGGCGGGCAGAGACTGGAACGAGCGGATGCGGACGGCGACACAGGCATGGGAACTGGGTTCACGGACGATGGCACCGGCCATACGCATTGCGATTAATCGGGCTCACCCATCGTAGGGGTGAGTGCGCCTGTCGGCACCGCACCGTGCGTAGGGCCGTTCGACGCCGTGTCGTCCGGGGGGCGCGCCCGGTTTCGGCGAAAGCCGGGTCGGAAAGCCCTGGCTGCCCTGGGCCGATGCGTCCCGACGCGCGCCTGGGACAGGCGCGTCGCCGCAGCACTCGTCCCTGCATCCAGGGCACGTCGACGGGGCGGAGGGTGGGTGCGTGTGGCGGCGACGCCGTGATGTGGTCGTCGAGCCGCGCGGTCACGTGGTCACCCAAGCACGGCAGGTCGTGCCGTCCGATACGACGCGCCCGCTCCGGCCTGGCGGCACCGCCCGAAACGCACGACCGGGTGATCTGGACCGCCACCCGGCACCGGCTCCGGTCGGCTCCACGTGGACGCCACGTCGTGGCCGGCCGGGGAGGTCGTCCCCGAATGAAAATCCACGTCTGCCGGGACGAGCGCCGATGACGGTTCGGTCGCCGGATCTAAGATCGTTGCGTGCCTGACCGTGCCTTGACCTCTCGCCGACACCCCGACTCGGATCATGGTGGGTCCGGCGACAACGGATCAGCCGTGCGCGAATCGTCCACAGAGCGACCTGTGAAGGTCGGGGGGACGGTGCCGGACGTCGACGGGCCGGGGGAGGACGAGACGCGGCAGGCGCAGAGACTGGTAGCGGAGTGGCTGCTGGGCTACCGCTCCCCCGCGACCAGGTTCTCCTACGCCGACGCGCTGGGCTTGGAGCGGGCGTGGGTACGTGCGCTGACGACCACCCCACTGTCCACTACGGACACTGTGGACGCACCCCCGCGTCCGACCGGTGGCACCCGACGACCACCGACTCGCCCGGGCCGGTTCCGGGATCTGGCGTGGCTGCGCTGGTGCGGACGTCACGGTGTGCACGCGCTGCGGGCCACGGCGGCGGACGTCAAACGCTGGCAGTTGGACATGGACGCCGCCGAGGTGCCCAAAAGCACCCGGTCGCATCGGCTGGCCGTGGTCGGCAGCCTGTACGCGTTCTGGGCCGAGCACGGCGCCGTCACCGTCGACCCGACGCGTTTCGACCGGCGCGGCCTGACATTGAGCAGCGTAGGCGACACCAGCCGCAGGATCGTACTCACGGCGACCCAGGCCGACCGTCTGCTCTCCACCGCCGCGGCGCCGCGGCGCGGCCGATCGCCGCTGCAGCGGCTGCGCGCGGTCGCGATCGTCGCGTTGTTCACCTTGGGGCTGCGGGTGGGCGAGTTGACGACGCTGCGACGGGAGGATCTGCACACGACAAGGGGACGGCGCGCGCTGTACGTGCACGGCAAGGGCGGCAAGACCCGCGTGGTGTACCTCTCCGATCTCGCCGCCCGGGCACTGGACGACTACCTGGCCGAACGGGACCGACACGACGCCACCGCCACACCCGCCCGACTCGGCACGGTCGGGGCACGCCGCTCCCCTCTGATCGTCACCCGGGACGGCGACCCGCTGAACCCCCGCGACGTGTGGGCGCTGCTGCGACGCCTCGCGGCCGCGGCCGGCCCGTTGCTGGCCGACCTCGCCGACCGCATGCACCCGCACCTGCTGCGCCACTTCTACGTCACCGCCGCCGCCGAGGGCGGCGCGGACATGACCGACGTCCAAGCCGACGTCGGCCACGCCTCCGTCGACACCACCAACCGCGTCTACAACCAGGCCGCCCGCCACCCCGACCGCTCCGCCGTCGACATCGTCGAACAGGCCCTACGGCAGGCCCGGGCGACGGCCGGGCGTCCGTCTGCGGACCACGCACCGGCAGGTCATGCATCTCACCTGGCTCGGGATTCCGCCGACGCCACCCTCCTGGCTCTGCGCACCGGCCTGGTCCATCGCGATCCGGTCGAGTTGCTGCACGGTCTGCAGCAGCTCGACCGCGCGCTCGTCGACGCGACCATGCCCTCCGCCGATGTCCGGACGGCGCTCGAGCTCGTCGACGCCGCACTCGGCTCCGCCGATTCCCACGATCGGGTCGTCGCGCTGGCCATCCAGGTGCGCCAGCGCCTGACCGGCTCGCCGGACACATGATCGGTTGTGCACGGCGTGCCGACCGCAGGCTCGTCGTCGCGACCGCCTGCTGCTGTTGCACCGGTGGATGACGCCGTTCGCGGTCTCGCGCGGACGGGCCCGGGAGTGTCTGTCATCCCCTGCGACGGCTGTGCGATCGTACGATCGGTGGGAAGTTCTGCTGGAGCCGGCCTTGGTTCACCGCGACACTCAGTGCCACCGCTGTGCCAACTCCCGCTCCGCCTGCCGCTCCTGCACCATCGCGGCCACATCGAGCACTCCGCCCGTCTGTGTCGCGCCGGAGGCCAGAGCCTCGATAGCCTTCGCGGGAACGATGTACCGAGTGCGCACGCGCACCGCGGGGAATGCATCCTCGCGAATCGCCCGATACAAGGTCGACGGGGCGACGCGCAGGATGCGCGCGGCCTCGGACACGGTGTGAAACAGCGGCTTGTTCGTCATGCCGGTCGGGTTGTGTGTGCCGTAGATCATGAAAACAGCTCACGACGTCGTCCACTCGATCGTGTGGTGCGGCGGCCTCGACGGTCGATCCACCACACGCTCGACAGAGCCGGTGCTATGCGGTGCCGTCACCGATCCGATCGTGGACGGCGCGGCCGGAGGCGACGATCGTGTCGCGGATAGAACAGGTCCAGCGGCGCTGCCGGGGGCGCGGCGAGGTAATCCGCCCAAGGACAGCCGTCGACATGAGGACAGGTGTCGACGTGGGCGTTGCAGTGACTGCACAGCAGGCCGCGGACCCTGCCGGTGTCGTGGTCGTGGTCGACCGCCACCCCGATCCGCAGGCCGCACGCCTGGCACCGGCCCGCGGACAGGTCGATCAGTGTCCGGCGGATCCTGCCCAGCGCGGTGCGATTGTCGACGTACGGCGGCCAGTCGCTGCGTCCTGAGGGATAGACACACCGTGATCCCGGCGGCACGTCATTCGGAGGCACTGGCGCCCCGACGAACGTCACCGTCCAGTCGACGGTTCGTATCCCGGCGCCCGGTCCGGTCGATCCGGCCAGACGGTAGAACCGCCGTCGACGAGGATGGCACGTGTCCGACAGTGTGGTCGTCGTCCGCTCGGGCGAGACTCGACTGCAGACGACGACATCACCGACCGCCAGGTGAAAGAGGCCGTCATCACCGGGCACCGCCCACGGATCCCCGAGATGGACCCGCATCCACCGCCACCGGCAGGTGGACTGGGCGGCGCCCGCGACCCGGTCCCGCACGCCCTGCTCCCCCAGCCGCGGCCCGAGTCTGCGCAGCAGGACGGTGCGACGTTGCTCCGGAAGTGCATCCCAGGCAGACCGCGAATCGGCATCGCGCGGATCGTGTGCCGCCATGACCGCATCATGGCAACGGCCGTGGCCGCCGGCGACCCGGCGGGTTCGAGGCTGCGCCCACGCAGGCCCTGGTTGTATCCCCGTGACCCGGCCGGGCGCGTCGGGCTTACCCGGCCGGGTGACGACCGGGCCGGGTACGGCGACACGTGGTCAACGGGCACGCTCATGGTGTTGCCGGCCCGAGGAAAGGACGCCGACGCGTGAGCGGCAGGCTGCGGATCAGGTGGGTGCAGATCAAGACGCGGACGGGCTGGCAGCGGCCGTACAGCCTGGACGGTCGACTGGTCGGCATCGTCGGCCCGATCGATCGCGGCAAGACGTCGATGGTCGGCTGCCTGAACTACGTGCTCGGAGACGCCGTGGTGTTCCGCGGCGCGATGGACGTGCGTGTAGTGGCCGTGGGCGCAGATCAGCATCGGCGACGGCACCTACCTGCTGTGCCGGGAACGCCGGTCTACCGGGACGGTCACCGTGGCCGACCTCGACGGCACGCCGGTCGGGGTGTTCCACGTTCGCGCGCACAGTGGACGGCAGAGCATCTCCGACTGGCTGCTGGCCCGGCTGGGTCTGGACGACGACTTCGCCTCCGTGCGGCTGCCCAAGGACAAACGGCTGGACTTCGCCTCGGACCTGTTGCCCTTCCTGCACATCCGACAGGACGACATCGACCGGTTCGTGGTGCGCCCACCGGAGCGGCACACCGAACGGCTGGCGGCGCTGACCCTGCTGCTGAACCTGAGCAATCCGCGACTGGAACGTCTCGCCGGCACCATCACCGACCTCAACAACGACATCGTCCGCCGCCGGCGGCAGCACAAGCAGATCCGCGACTTCCTCGCCGCCTCCGACACCACCAACCTCGAGACCCTGGCCGCCGACCTCAGCCGACTGCGCGATCAGGAAAAGCAGGCTGACGACCTGGTGCGGCGGATGACCGACGAGGCCTCGGCCGCGACCCGCTTCGCCGAGCACCTGCGTCTGCAGGTCGAGCAGGCGGATCATAGGCGTCACCGGGCCCGCGACGGCGAGGACTGGGCCGCCCGCCGCCACCGGGAAGCCGTCGACAAGGTGACCGCCCTGGACCGGTCGTTGGACCGGCTGTCCGCCGTGGAGAACGCCTCGCCCGAGGACCGCGAGCAGTTGGCGCTGCTGTACGGAAGCTGCCCCGCGTGCGAGACGGCGCTGGCCGACCGTGTCGTGCCGCCCGGGCACTGCAGCCTGTGCACACTGCCGCTGCCCGGGTCCGCCCAGGTCCGGGAGAAGGCCCGTCTGGATCACGCCCGCGACGCCGCCCGTGCCACGCTGGAGCAGGCCGAACGGGACCTGGCCGCCACGCGGGCAGCCTACGATCTGGCCCAGCAGAGATGGGACCATGCCCGCGCCGAGCTCGACCGGCGCACGACGCTCGTGGTCACCCCGTTCCTCGACGCGGTCACCGCGGCCACCGCCGAACGCGAGGCGCTGCGCGCCCGGCTCGAGACCCTGCAGCGACTCCACGTTCCCCACCAGCGCCTGGCCGACGACCTGGCCGACCTGATCTCCGAGGAACACCGGCTGCAGCAGCTGCGCACCGAGTACGCCGATCTCGCCGCCACCCTGCACGACCCCGTCGACGTCCGCCGGCAACTGGACAGCCTGTTCGGCGGGATCGTGCACGCCTTCGGCCTTCCCTGGGCCACCGGCCGCGCCCGACTCGACCCGCACACCTGGACGCCGCTGGTCGACGAACAGGACTTCGAGCAACGCGGCGGCGGCTCGCGCACCGCCGTGTCCGTCGCCTACAGCCTGACCCTGCTCGTCTACGCGCTGGAGAACCCCCAGCACTTCCGCTTGCCGACGCTGTTGATCCTGGACTCCCCGCAGAAGAACTTCGGCCGCAACGACCACGACCAGCGGCTGGCCGCCCGCATGTACTCCTGGACCGTCGACTACTTCGCCGCCCGCCGCGGACTCGGCGGCCGCCACGACGACGCACAGCTGATCATCATCGACAACAACATCCCCACCACCCACCACCGCGGCTTCGACAAGCTCGTCACCTTCCGCGACGATGGGTTCATCCGTGACCTGGACAACCCTCACGGCGCCCCGGTCACTGCCGAACCACCGTCGCTGGAACTGCACGACAATCCCGCGCCCGTGGTGTGACGTCGTCCCGGTATCGGGAAAGTCTGCTTACTCCGGACAGGTCCACGAGGACGCGGTCCCGTCGGCCTTGTCCGTCATGCGTGTGTGCCGGTGCGCGTGGCGAACGCGCGCAGACCGGGCAGGGCGCGCGCGGTCGGGTGCCGGAGCAGGTTGGTGGTGATCTGCTGGATGGGTTTGCGGTAGCGGACCTCGTCCGCGGAGGCGTGTTCGGCGGCGAGCAGCGCGCGGTAGCACTGTTCGGGTTTGCCCCATTGGTGGAATGAGCGGGCGAGGTCGGACCAGTAGCGGGCGCGGCGTTCGACCAGCGGGATGGCGGCGGGGTCGATCCGCCGCGCGGCTTCGACGGCGGTACCGAAGTCGCCGAGGACTCTGGCGATGCTGATCCGGTACAGCCCGACCCCGGTCGGGCCGAAGGCGGTGAACCGGTGGTTGGCCACCGGATCGCCTACGGCCAAGCCCTGAGGGGAGGTACCGAGCATCGCGGTGCCGGCCAGACTGGTCAGTCCGGTCAGCAGCGTGCGTCGACGCACGGAATCGGTCCCCTCGCCCGGCATCAGGATGACGCCGACCCTAGCGACGGGTGTTGCGGCACGCACGGACCGTCGGGGAGTGTCGGCCAGCCCGAGCAGGGCAGGCGGAATCCGCAGCGCCTTGGCCAGGCTGCGCAGCACCCGCACGTCACCGAGCGGCTGCTTGCCCCGCTCCATCCGCGACAACGTCGAGACGGAGTAGCCGCACCGTCGGGCCAGGTCGGCGAGGGTCAGGTGGTGGGCGTGACGGACGCTGCGCACGATCGCCCCGAGGTCCCCGGATTCGACGGCGGCACGGACCTCGTCGGTGTGCCAGATCGCTCGCGGTGGTTCCATCGTCTGCGCTCCCCGCATCAGACCAGGAGCTTCGATCGTAGCCACCCGATCACCGTCCGTCCCGGCGGATTTGCATACCCCGCAAACCCGCACGCCATCCTCGGCAAAGCCGCAGGCCGGTGGGGTAGGCCGGGGTGTCCTGGAGACCGCCGCGGCAGCCCACCCGTCCCCGCCGCGGACGGAGGACACGATGACCGCCCTCACCACCCCACCCTCGGCCACAGGCAGGAACTGTCCGCGGCCGAGCTGGATCGCGCGGGCCTGCTGTACGCCGACACGAACGTCGTGATCAGCAGGTTCGCGATCTTCCTGCCCGCCGACGAGCTGGGCGAGCCGCGACCGGTCGTGGTCCGCGCAGGCGCGGTGATCGGCCCGTTCGCCGTCGTCCACGGCGGCACCACCCTCAACGGGCAGGCGCGAATCGAGGAACACGTCGTGATCGGCAAACCCGAACTCGGATACGCGGTCGGAAGCATCCGCCCCGGCGCCGGAGGCGGCACGGTGATCGGTGCCGGCGCGGTGGTCCGTTCCCGCGCGGTCGTCTACGCCGACGTCGAGATCGGGGAGAACACGCTGATCGGGCACCACACGCTGCTGCGCACCGCCGTGCGGGTCGGGGCGGACGCCCAGCTCGGTCACCACCTGACCGTGGAACGCGCCACCCGTATCGGCCGCGACGTGCGCTGCTCACCCGGCTCGCACATCACCAGCTCCACCGTCCTCGCCGACCGCGTGTTCCTTGGCGCGGGCGTGCGCACCATCAACGACAAGACCCTGTCCTGGCGCGACCCGCACCGCGAACCCACCCTGGTGGCACCGCGGTTCGACATCGGAGCGAAGGTCGGCACCGGCTGCGTGGTCCTGGCCGGGGTGACGATCGGCGAGCACGCCCTGGTCGGGGCCGGCTCCCTGGTCACCCACGACATCCCGCCCGGCGCGTTGGCCTACGGCCACCCGGCCCGCGTCCACGGGGAGGTCCGATGAACCCGACCGCGCCCGGTGAGGCGATCACCGGCTGGCTGCACCCACTGCGGCCGGTGATCGACCCGGCCGACGAGGTCGACTGGACACGGCTCACGGCGCTGGCCACCGCGTTGGATCAGACACTGGCCGCGTACCCGGTGGGCGCCGACCTGCCCGCCGGGGCCGAGCGCAGCCGCAGACTGTTGGCCGTCCGGCAGGAGTTGGCCGTCCAAGGCCACGCCGACGCCCGTGATCACCTGTTCGGGATGTTCGCGCAGTTCCTGTGCGGCTACCGCGACCTCGACCTACGCGACGCCACCGGACTGGGACACGGCGTGCTCATCGCCCGCCACGGCAGTCCGCAGACCCGGCAGAAATGGCTTCCCCGCCTGCTGGCGGGCGAACTGGCCGGCATCGCGGTCACCGAACCGCACGGCGGATCCCGCCCGGCCGCCACCCGTACCCGCGCAGTACCCGCCGCCGACGGCACGTGGCTCGTCTCCGGCCGCAAGACCTGGATCGCCGCTTCTCTGGGGCTGCTGACTAGCGAGCGGTCTCTGGAGGCAGGTTTCTGCAGCTCAGTAGCATTGCCGTCATAGCTTAGTGATCACGACAGGTGTGGTGCAAGGCGGCTTGTCAGTGGCAAGACTCCGTGGCTGACTCGTTGATGAGCGGGCCAGTCGACCACCAGGCAGTCAATGTGAGTGAACGTCGGATCATGACCGTCGGGCTGGTGTGCTGTCGTATCGACGAGGGCATCAGCGACACGCCGTGCGCCCCCTCTCGGCGGCGTCCGCCTGTGTGCGATAATCGCCGCATGGTGCAAACCGACCTCGACGGCGCCTCGTGCGGCTCCGTGGTGGGCGACCTGCCCTCAATGAGGATTCAATCTGTGCTGCCGATCCTCATCGACTCAGCACAATACTTGCCGACAAGTTATTTCCTGCGCATCCGGTCTGTTCTTCACAATGAAACTGTAGCGGCATCGGGTTTTTCTGCCCGTGAGGTCGCGAATCTTGTCGACTTCGCAATCCCCCGGTTTCAAAGAAGCTTTTCCTGGTCGCATGAATTTATCGCGGCATTTCTGGACCAGCTTGACGGTTCCCGAGACCTGTCGAGCGAGCCGCTATGGTTGCGGCCTGTAGTCGATCGAAAGACGCCTCCCTCGGAAGTCTGCCCCGTAGGTCCTTCGTCGCTTGACGAGCAGCCGAGTCGTCCCGATCTTTGTACGACTGGCGACAATCTCATCTTGGTGGTCATTGCCAAGAGTCAAGCCGACCGTTCGGCAGACGAGTCCGATGAGCGACGGTTCGAGTGGCTTGGCCCATGGGAAGTCCTCGAGCGGTTCCTGGAGCGACTGGTGGAGCTGGGTCGGCGTTCCGACTCGTCGCGTCAATCGCGAGCCGCTCTGACGGCGACCGCTCGTGAGGAGCGGCTAGTCTCGCGCGCATGTGACCCTCCTGGCCATGTAGTTCTTGAGTTGGGGCGTCCGCCTCGTGCTCCCGGCATTTCACCGATGGAACAAGGTGCCCTTTCCTTGGCCTCCGGTGAGATGGTTCGCGCGGCTGCGTAGCTCCGTGTTTCGACTCTCTCCCGGAAAAACAGTAAGAGAGTCGAACACGTATGAACGGAATACTCCTGCGCGTTATTTCGGCGTTCGAGGCGGCTGCGGAGAATGCGCAGTGGTTGGCGCTTGCGCTGACGGTGGGGCTGATTGTGCACTACTTTGAGCGGGTCTCGAAAGGGATCGTTAGACTGAGCCGTGAGCATCGCATCCGCGTTGCGCAGAAAAAAGCGATGGATGTAACGGCCTCCGCTGAGGAGCGCAAGATCGCTGAGCGAGTGCTGAAGATCCTGCTTTCCGAGGGGCGGGCTCTGGAGGAGGGTGACGACTCCGGGGATGACAGCGGTGACAAGCGAGACGGGCAGGACAGGGCGGCGGAATCCGGTGAGTCTTGAACGGTGGTCATCGCGGAGTTTCGACCGCGATGACCACCGCTGCCTGTCTCCGATCAGGAGTTTCGGGTTCAGGCGCGCCATGAACTCACGGTTTGCTGCTCGCGCCGCGTCCAGCTCCTGGTCACGTTCGTCGAGCTGGTTTCGCAGGTCGACGACCTGCTGCTCGAGCCCGGTGACCCGGCGTTGGAGGTGGTCGACGTCGGTCGGGGCGCCGAGCCCGGACTCCTTCCAGATTTGCTCGCCTAGTGCCTCGGAGAGCCTGCGCTCCAGCTGCGTGATGTGGCTGGCTTGGCGGGTCAGGCGGGCGTTGGCGTTGGCCAGGTCGGCCTGCAACGAGGTCCGAGTGACCTGAGGACCGCCGTCTGCGATGGCCGGTGGGGTGGCTGTGCGGTGTGGACCAGGGCAAGCAGGTCGGGGTGCCGATAGATCAGGGTGCGGTCGACGCGCGCGGCGCGGGCGATGGCTGACACGCTGATCTCCGCGCCGCTTTTGGTCGCGTCGTTGACGGCCTTGATGACGCGTTGACGACGGCGGGCGGAGTCGGCGCGCCGCCCGTCGATCATGGTGTTGCTCATGCCGTCCTTTCGGGGCGGATGTCGGGCAGGGGTTGGCGGACGCGAGGCATGCCCAGGCCGACGACCTTGTTGCGGGCGGCGCGGATGACGGCGACCGATTTCTGGATCTGGGCGCGCTCCTCCTCGGTCAGGTCGTCCAGGTCGGCCTTGACCCGGCTGATCAGCTGGCGGATGCGGCTGATCTCCGCGTCGGAGGGCATGGCCTCGGCCTTGGCCCAGTCGTCGGCGTCGACGACCGCCCGCAACCGTTCTCGGTTGCGCAGCAGGTCGGCCAGGTAAGCCTCCAGGTCGGGCAGGTAGGAAATGTCGGTGGAGAAGTGGGCGCAGCCGACGCAGCGGAACCGGACGGGGCAGTCATCGCCGCCCGCGGCGACGTTGCTGGGCTCGCTGCAGGAGCCGTAGGGGACGGCGACCTCGCCGATCGCGCGGCGAGCGTGCTCGGAGTCCAGCAGGGCCTTGGGGAATCCTCGACCTCGACGCCGTGCCGGTACGGCCACAGGACGTCCTGCACGGGGACGGGATGGTTTGCTGCGCGAGCACTTCGCCGGCTACCGGCCCCTGGTCACCGCCACCGCGTTGGGCGCCGCGGCCGCGGTCTTCGACACCGTCACCGCCGGACTCACCGCCCGACGGGCAGCCGGGGACCTGGCCCGGCTGCGGGACTCGGCACTGGTCACCCTCGGCCGCACGCACGCCCGACTCGTCACCGCGCTGCTCGGCAGCACCGTGGCCTCCCACCTTGCCGACGCCGGCCACGACGACGCCGAACCGTGGGGCGCGGCGATGAAGGCGCACGGCGTCGACACCGCCGACTCCATCACCGCCGAACTGGCGCTGCTGCTGGGCGCGGCAGGGTTCCGCGCCGACTGCCGTACCGCCAAGACCCGCCGCGACCTGGGCGGATTGCTCTACGCCGACGGCATCCACGACAGCCTCTTCCGCGCCGCGGGTAAACACCACACCGGCAGAGGGGACAACAGCGTGATCCCGACACCACGCCCCAGGCCGGAATCCGTCCCGACGGCAGCTCCGGTGACCGCGTAGCCGCGCCACCGGCCAGGGTTGGCGCATCACCCGGTCAGGCGATGCGCCGACCCTGCTCGCACAACACGGTCACGCCCTGCTCCGCTGCCCGCAGCGCCGCGCCGAGGCGGTCGGCCAGCAACGGCTTCACCTTCGCCCTGGCCTCCTCCAATGTGTGGAAACCCGCGGAGAGGATCTCGCCGTCCGCGAACGCCATCCCCACCAGGTCGGACTCGTCCAGCACCCCGCCGTCGAAGACGAACACCACACCCTCGGGACGCGAGTCCTGCGGACGCACGTAGTCCACCACCAGCAGCCGACCCAACGAGCGGTCCCAGCCCAGCTCCTCGGCCAGCTCGCGGATCGCGGTCGCCCACGGCGACTCGTCGGCCTCCACCGCGCCGCCCGGGATCTCGAAGTTCGGCTTGTAGGACGGCTCGTTATGGATGGGGTTTGCAGCTGACCGTTGACCGATGTGTCTGTGCGCTCCGACCGGGCGGCCCGATCATGTGATCGGGCCGCCCTGGGCTCAAGAAGGCAGCATGTTGTTGAGCAGGGTGAAGAGCTGTTCTGCCCTGTTCAGGGTGATGTCGGCGATGTTGGGCACGAGGTCTGCTTGTTCGCGCAGGAGCTTCGCGGCGGGCTTGTAGTGGTCGAAGTTGCCGCTCGCGATGTTGTTGTCGCGGAAGTAGGTCTCGATCCTGCGGACGGTCCTCGGGTCGTTGAGGTTGAGGTCGCCTGCTGCGATCGGGGTGGTGAGGTGCTGCTTGTAGGCGCGGTTGACCAGTTCGAGGTAGAAGTCCGGCTCGAAGAGGTCTTCGATGTCGGCGTCCTTGGTGCCGGTGAACTGGCTGATCTCCAGCAGGCCGTCCTTGGCGAGTTGGTCGTTGTCGCGCAGTCGCTTGACCGCGCCGACGTCCTTGGTGCTGGAGTCGACCAGGACGGCGACGTGGATTTTGTTGGCGCCCAGCAGTGTGACGAAGGTTGAGAGCTTGCCGGAGCCGCCGATGGGGGTCGGGACCCAGCGTGGGTCCAGGCCGGTCCGACCTTGTTCGGTGAGTGCGTCGGACAGGACGTCGAGGTAGATCAGGTCGCTGGGTCCTTCGAGCAGGAGGGTGTGTTCGCCGATGAACAGGCTCTGGGTCATTTCAATGCCCATCGCCGCGTAGAGGGGGAACGCGGTGTCCTCGTCGGCCTTGAAGATCTCGGCGGAGACCTTCGTGCCTGCGTCGTCCTGGTCGATGACCGTCCGGACGCGTTGCAGGTGGTCGGCGGAGACCATGAACGGCGAGTGAGTGGTGTAGATGACCTGGTGCTTGGGTGCCAGGCGCTTGTCGATCAACCGCAGCAAGTCCTGTTGCGCGCGGCCGTGCAGCGACAGGCCCGGCTCGTCCAGCAGCAGGATCAGGTCCTGTTCGGCGGCTTCCTCGAGTTCGGTGAAGTAGGCCAGGAACGAGAAGAACCAGACGAACCCTCGGGAGCGCTCATCGAAGGGCACTGACGCTCGGTGGCGGCTGTTGTCGACACGGATCTGCAGGATCGGCCCCTCGTTGAGGGGAGGTTGGGCTCCTGCCTCCGGCTCGAAGGGGTGCAGTTTGACCGCGAGCTGGTTGCTCTGCGACCAGTACTCGAACACCTCGTCGGAGATGCCCGCGCTGGCGTTCTCCAGTTCGCGGACCAGGTGCTCGTGCTGGTTGGTGCTGTGGAAGTCTTCGAGATCGGCACCCGCCATGCCCAGAAGGCTGAGCAGCGCCTGTTCGCCGCGGTCGAGGCTGCCGGCGTCGCGGCGGCGGATCAGGTCGGGGATCGAGACCTTGCCGGGCATGGAGTCGTAGTCGTCGAAGTAGACGAACTTCGGCAGCTTGGGTGACAGGAGGCTGTGCAGGCACTTCCAGGCCGTGCCGCCCCACTTGTCCAGCTTCGTTAGCAGCTCGTTCGCGGCGGTTGGCCGATCGGGGAGCTCCCGCAGCGCCTCGGTGAAGTCCTCGATGGTCTTCGTGGACTTGATCGTTTCCCGAGAGGTCGGGTCGAGGCCGTTGACCAGGTGGGAGACCATCTTCTGTTCGTTGTGGGCGACGGTGAACGTGCCGCCCGTCCGATAGCCCCGTTGAAGCTTGAGGAAGCGGGTGGTCAGGGCTTCGGTGCCGAAGTGTTCGGTCACCAGCTCGATCTCGTCGTCGGTGAGCTCGAAGGTGGCGCGGACGGCGGGGATGAACCCCTTGGTCGTCTTGCGCTCCTTGGAGCGCTTGGCGGGGAAATCGACGACCTCGTCGAACGTCGCCGTCGACTCGACCGGGTTCAGGCGGTAGAGCGCCCGGAGGGTCGCCGTCTTGCCGGATTCATTCTTGCCGACCAGACAGGTGACGTCCTTCTCGACGTCGAACCTGTCGGAGTCATCGACCGAGCGGTAGTTGATGACATGGGCGCTGACCAGTCTCACTCGCGGCTTCCTTTCAAGGGGCTGCGCCCCGATCACCGCGTAGTATGGGCTGGCTCACAACGTGACGGGCCTCCTGTCGGCCCACGTCGTGCTCGGGATATCGTCCTGACGCCAATCAAGGTGAACCCCGGTGCCTGCCCCACGTGCGCAGCACCGGGGTTTTGCGTTACCGAACAGCCTAACCCTCACCACCGACAACCTCAGCCGCACAGGCAAGGCTGGCTGGTGCGAGGGCTCATGGCCGTGCAATCGTGCCTTGGGCTGCTCGTTAGGCGACGCGGCGGCCGTGTTCGCACCACACGGTCACGCCTTCTGCCAGCGCTTCCAAGCCTGCGGCGACTCGGTCGGCGACCAGTGATTTCATCTGCGCCCGCGCCTCGTTGAGGTCCCAGAAGTCGGCTGCGAGTACTTCACCGTCGCGGAACACCATGGAGTCTCGGTCGGTTTGGTTGATCAGGCCGCCGTCGAACAGGTAGAGCATGCCCTCAGGCCAGTCGTCGTGGGGCAGTACATGGTCCAACACCAGGAGGCGGCCCAGCGGGCGGTCCCAGCTCAGTTCTTCCACGAGTTCCCGGGTTGCCGTGGTCCACGGTGCCTCGCCGGTTTCCACTGCCCCGCCCGGGATTTCGAGGTGGGGTTTGTAGTGGGTGCGGAGGAGGAGGACCTGGTCCTGCTCGTTGCGGAACAGGACTCCGGCCGCCATGCGCTTCTTGGCCAGGCGGGCAACATACTCGTCCGGTGGCAGGATCTGCGGCGACGATGCGGCCATCGTCCGACCTTACTGGCAGGGCTCGGCGGTCGTCGGCCTGGTGGTGCTTCTGGTGCGGGGGTGCGTCAACCTTGACCCGGTGCACGCTCCCGCCCGGCTGGCGCTGCATGACCACCGGCCGGGCGGGGTCCTCCACGACCAGCGGACGGCGAAGCCGCTGGTAAGCACCATCAGCGCGGGCCCGCGCGATGACGTCGACCCGGTCGATCTCGACGTAGTCGATCAGGTCTGCCACGACCGAGGCCGGGATGTAGATCCAGCGGGCCGAGCCACCCTTGGCGATCACCGGCGGCAACCAGAACCGCTGGTAGCCACCCAGACCGCGATCCAGCGGCACCTCGAACATGCTCAGCGCCGCCTGCTCGGACAGCCGCATTCCGGTACGCACCATCAGATCGCAGAAGCCGGCGTTGCGGGCTGCCCACCGGCCCCGGAATCCCGACGTCGGCAGCCCGTCCGGGCCGTAGCCCCGCATGCCGACATCACGCCAGCGGCGGTAGGAGGACGTCGGCAACCACTCGATCCGGTCACTGCCGGCGCCGTGGCTGTAGGTCGCGGGCCTCTCGCCCTGCTCACCCCGCCGCCCGACATGCGCGTGCGCCATGCGGGCCTCCCGCTGCGGGATCGGGTTCGCCTGCACGTTGCCGACCTTGACCTGCCACTTGTAGAACCGGTTGACCGCCGCGACCTCGCGGTCCCGGGTTGCATCGTCCACTCGCGGACCACGCTCGTCGCGACGTCGCCAAACCAGGTAGGCAGTGTGGTCGGCCTCCGTCGCGTCCCGCCAGAACCTGCCGTCGCGCGCCCTCCACAGGAACGTCAGGAACGCGGCCACGTCCCGCGCGTACCCGGCCTGGGTGTTCCACGCATCACCGATCATCCCGACCGACCGGAAGAACGCGTTCAACTCGACGTCGTACTCGAACGTCGGCGAGATCAGGAACGGCGTCCGCACCGGGGTGTCGTCCTCGGCCAACCACCGATCCCAATCGCGCGGCAACTCGTCCACGAACGGCAGCGGCGAACGCGGCGTAGGCAGCTCGGCCGGAACGTAGTGCACCCGCCAACCGGTCTTGATCACCGGCGGACCGTAGCGGCCCTACCACTCATCCGAGCTGATTCGACTCACGCGGCGTACGACAACCACTCGATCCGGTCATTGTCCGGCCGCACACAAGGCTCCACCAGCAGCACCCGACCCGCCCGGTCGCGGAACAACACCCCGGCCGCCATGCGCTTACGGGCCAGCCCCGCCACGTACTGCTCCACGGGCACCACGGTGGCCCCGGCGGGCACACCAGACTTCGACGCGGTCACCTCCGGCACCCTAGCCACCCAGGCCCCAAGACCGGACTCCGGGGACAGCGCCATGTCGATACGGCGGGCGGCAGGTGGAGCAGGTCGGTAGGCGGCTGTGGTGTGGCCCAGGACTGCGCATAAGAAGGGGACCCACAGCGAACCGTCGTGACGGAGTCGGCGCTGGTCCCCGTTCGTGCGAACTCACCGCGCAGGACAAGCGCGTCAAGGGTGCAGGTACTTCAATCCGATCTCATGACGACCAACATCGGCCGATCATCCAGGCTGCCGAAGAAGGCACGTCTCGCAGCCGACCGCGCGCAGGAACAGGACCGGGTCTGGTTCGCCGAGCACCCCGGCCATGGCCGCTACTGCCGCTGGGCGTTGCCGCGGGAGTGGGACCACGATCCCTTCACAGGCGAACGTCTCCACTTCGAGACCGCGCCTGAGCACTGGTCAGCCACCGATCGTGCCAATGCCCGAGTGCTCGTCCATGTCACCCAGGTCTACGAGGGGGCCCGCTTCCGGCAACCACTGTTCGGCCTGCGTCCCCCGATTACAGCGTACGACGTCCCAGAGGTGCTGTGGCCCTCGCTGTACGCGGTGACGACCGCACACTCATTGGAACAAGGCCTCGACGATTTTTGGCGTTGGTTGGCCTACTGGGGCGACCGTGTCGGCACCGAAGTCGAGCCGTGGCTTCTCGAAGCCGAAGCAATGGGATTGCCAGTTCGTAGGGTGGCCACGACGGAGAGATAGCCGAGCGGTACTCCGACGCCTGTACGAGGCGACGGCCCATCCTGGCGGTCGTGCGGGCCGTGGGTGGTCATTGGACGGTGGTGTCGTCTTCGCGGTGGGGTGGCAGGGCGGCCCCGGAGCTGCCGAACTGCTGGTGGATGTCCTCCGCGAGTTGGCGAGCTGCGGTGTGCAAGGCCGGAACGTCACCGTCGGCGTCGAACTCGGCCTCCACCGCGAGCGGGACCCGTACCGGCCACGTCTCGGTGACGACCTCGACAGGACTGATGCTCCCCGGAATCACGCGGTCGACGGCGACGAGAGGTTTCCCGGGAGTGGTGAGCAGGACGGCGCGAGCCAGGATGGTGCCGGCCCCACCGAGGCGCCGGACGTGCGTCGAGGCTACGGCGACGGCTTCGACGAGCAGCCCATCCACTTTCGCGATCGGCACCAGCAGCACGTCCCGCAGCCGCTTGTCCTCGACGACCTGCGCGCCGTACAGGAACGTGGCGAGGTTGACCGCGAGGGCGATGCTGCCGTCGTGGTGCAGCTCCACCATCACCCGGTCGACGCGCGCGTGCGGATTGACGGCGAGGCGGTTCGAACGGAACGTCCATCTCCTCAGCCCAGTGCGCGGCTGGGACAGAAACTCGCTGCCGTCGCCAGACAGGACCTGGAAGCGTTCCGAATGGACACCCAGGACATCGCCGGCCAGCTCCAGCGAGGTGCGCATCGTGCCAGCGGTGTGCTCACGGTCAGGTCGTGATCCCTGGGGTGGCGGGGACGTGGTCGGCCTGGTCGCCACCGCCAGCCAGACTGCGTCATCCAGGTACAGCAGCTCAGGAACGAGGCCGTCGATTAGGGCGTGCAGCGCGGCTCGGTCGTCGGTCTGGCGGGCAAACCGGTCCCGGTAGGCGCGTTCGAGTTGAGCCTCGGACATCCAGTCCGTGTGCGGCCCGGAGCGGTAGGGCACCCCCATCTCGTTCTTCTCACCGACTACGTGCGGCGCGTCCGGGCTGGCAGGGACGAACACCACGATCAGCCCGGGACCACCGTTCTCCTCGTCGTCGAGCGGCTCGATCACCAGCTCACTGATCACCGGCCGGACCCACCGCAGGGCATAGCTCCTCAAGCGCTGACGCTCGGCATCGCCGTTGGGGACCCCGACCAGCCCAGCGGCACGCTCCGCGTCCTCACGAACTCCGAAGACGATCAGGCCGCCGCGAGTGTTCGCCATCGCCGCGACATCCTTGGCGAACTCCCACCACTTCTTCTCCACAGGTGGGATCAACGCCTGCTTCCAGTCGAGGTCCTCAGCCTCGGCGATGCCCGCCTCGACCGCCCTGCGCACCATGTTGTACGTCAACGCGGCCGGTCCCAGGCCCAGCTCGACGTGGATCCGCGACCACCTGATCGGCATCCCCTGATGCTACGAGCACCACCATCGGCCCGCCGCCGACACGCATCGGTTCACCCGGTCGACAGTCAGGGACTGACGCGTTCTCATGCCGGAATGCCGGCGAACTCCTCGCGTGAGAACGCTGCGGCTCCCCGCGTGTCTGAGGTTGTCCCCTTGGATCGGACACCCTGATCCAAGGGGACAACCTCACCTCAGATCGTGTCGTCGGTTCGGGCATGATCCCGTGTCACCGTTTTGGTGGCACATGTGTCACCAAAACGGTGACACGGCGGGTGGGTGCGGTGTGTCGCTCCGGTTTCGGATCACGGATGCGTGCTCGGAGGGGACCGGCGGGGACGCTCGGCCAGGATGACGGCGATCGTCTCGCGGATCGGATCGGGCCTGGACCGGTCACCGACCGCCTGGTGTTCGGCGTCGCTGAGCAGGGTGAGGATTCTGCCGAGTGTTGCCTCGTAGCCCGCACATTCGCGTTCGAGGCGGTCGGCGCGTTCGGTCTGGGCGCCGAGGCGCTGCGCGTCCTCGCGCAGGCGGGACTCCTCGGCGCGGCGCAGGCTGTCGATCTCGGCGTGTGCGCGCTCGACCCGCTTGTCCGCGTCGGCGGTGATCCGGGCGATCTCCGATGCGAGTTGCTCGGCGGATCGGGTCCGGATGCGTTCCACCTCCTCCCCCAGTACCCGGTTCCGCCCGGTCTCTTCGTTCACCTGCTCCCGAGTGGCGGCCAGTTCGCCGCGCAGCGAGGCGGCGGCCTCGCGCGCCTTGGTGGCGGCTTCGACGGCTTCTCTGACACGGGCGTCGGCCGATGTAGTGGCGGCGGCCACGGCTTCGTCGGCCGCGGCCGCCGCCCGGTCGGCCTGCTCTCGGGCGGCGTCGCGTTCGGCGGCCAGTCGCTGTTGGGTCTGCAGCGCGGCTTGGCGGGCGTCGACGGCGTCCTGTTCGGCGCGCAGTGCCCGGTCGCGTTCGTCGCGGGCGTCACGAGCCTGTCGTAGCGCTTCGTCGCGGGTGGTCTCGGCTGCGTCGCGCGCGGCGAGGGCCTCTTGTGTCGCCGCGGCGGCTTGTTCGGCCGCGCGTTCTGCTCGCTCGACGCGGTCGAGCAGTTCGTCTCGCAGCCCACCCAGCAGGTCACGGGCGGCTTGCGTGGTCTCCAGCAGGTCGCCCAGCGGCTCCCACGCCTCGTCCAGGCGTCCGGCCAGGTCCAGCACGACCTGCCGCACCGCGGCGGGTCCGCCCGTGGTCTCCACCGCGCGTGCCGTCAGTCGCTCGGCCCGCGCGCGGGCTTGGCAGTCCCGCTCCTGCGGCGGGCAGTAGCGAGGGGGTCGCCCCGTCGGGCGGCGAGCCGTCACCGGCCGACCGCAGTGCGCGCACGGCTTCGTGCGCCCCGCCGGCCCGTCTACCTGCGCATCCGTCTCGGTTGTCACCCGCACACACTAGCACTCAGCTTGTTTTCAGAAACAGAAACCTACTTTTAGTTCCCAGTAACGTGCTGTACTGGAGTACCTTGCCGAGATAAGTGTCATTATGTCGGTGAGGTGTGCGATCGCGAATCCGATGGCTGATGTGGTGTACAAATCGGTCTTCGGAACCGGGAGGTCGTCACCGTGACGAAAAGCTGCGGTGTCCTGGGCTGGCTCGATCACGGACTTGTGCTCGCCACGGCTCGGCATGGAGGCGAGTGCTCAACGGCTGGCGTCATGTCGTCACGACGGACGGGCCTGACACGACACGACCGCTAGGATTTCCGGATGGCGACCAGTAGCAGCGGCGGTTCGGCAGCGGCTGGCGGTTTCCGGTTCGAGATACAGGTGGGCGCGATGCTCGCCGCGCACGTGGTGACGGAAGCCCGCTTGCCCTCCAGTGCCCCGCGGCCGTGGCCGCGTACCGCAGGCCGGCTCACCCACGTGGGATTGCAGGCCGGATACCCCGTCGACGACATCGTGGCCTTCACGGGCGACGAGGGTTTCATCGCCGTGCAGGCGAAGAAGCAGCTCCGACTCGGCCTATCGGAGGAATCCCCGCTGGCACAGGCGCTCGAGCAGGCGGTACGGATGTTCCGTCAGGGGCCGCCTGGCGCGGCGGCGGAACGGGAGTGGAACCCGGCGATCGACCGCATCGTGATCGCGTCCGACATGGACGCTCCCGAACCGGTTCGTCGCCATCTGGTGACTGTGGTCAACCGGCTGGCGACGGCGCCCCTCTCCGCCGGCGAGGAGCAACTGACCAACAGCGAGGGTGAGAGGACAGCGCTGTCGGTCTTCACCGGCCACGTGCGGCGACTCTGGAAACAGCTGGTGGGCTCGGAGATCGCACGTGAGGATCTTCACGCGTTCTGTTCGGTGTTCCGGGTCATGGCGTTCGACCTTCAGCCGGGCGGGCGGGACCTGCAGGCCGTGCAAGCCGTGTTGGGCAGGTCGATGGTCGATGTTTCCCGGGTCGACACAGCCTGGCGCAGTCTGTTGGTGTCCTGTGAGAACCTGTCGGCCGATCGGACGTTCGCCAACGCCCGGGATCTGCGCGGCGAGCTTGCCGCCGACGGACTCGACTTCACCCGAATCGTCCACACCCGGGACGAGGTCGGACCGGTGTTCGCCCCGGATGCCGTCCTGCACGGTCCTCTCACCGGCGGAGCGCTGCGCGACCGGGTCGCCGAAGCCGACAAGCTGTCGAAGTCCGACCCGCAGGCCGCCGCCAAGCAGTACAAGTCGGTGATGGCCGACCTGCAGGCGGACGGCTACCTCCACCAGGCCGCCGAACTGCAGCCGCAGCTGACCCGGGCGTTGCGGGCTGGTGGACAGCACGACGCCGCGATACGCGCGGCCGTCGTCGCCGCCTGGGAGCCGGTGCGACGTGGGGAGGTACCGTCCCAGTTCCCCGAAGAGCTCAAGCTCATGGACGAGTTCCGGCGCTCGCCGGACGTCTCCGCGCGTGTCGGCACGGCGGTGTACGCGGTGTTGCGGTACGAGGCCGGCGACATGTCGTTGCCGGACGTGGCCGAACGCGTCGCGGCCGTGCGCGATGACGACGAGTTCGCCGGGGAGTTGCTGCTGTGGTCGGCCGAGGAAGCGGTCGCCGCCGGTCGACCCGACATCGTCGAGAGGCTGTGCGACCGCGCTCTGGCGCACGCGGCGGCGGCCTCCGACGATGCGGTGGAGTTCGCCGGGCGCATGCGTATCGCCGTCGCGGAATGCCGTCGGGACTGGTCGCTGCTGGCGACGATCGAGGCGGACTGCGGTCCCGAGCTGCACGTGTTGGCCCGCGCCCGACACGGGCAGGCACTCGCGCGCAGCAACGACCTCGCGGGAGCGGTCGAGAGTTACGAGCAGGCCGTCGCCCGTGGCACCCGAGAGCAGATGTACGCCGAGGTGCGCACGTGGCTGTACGACCTGCGCAACCTGCGTTTCGCCCTCGGCGGGCCCGGCATGGGCTACGAGACGCACCACACCGCTCAGTCACTGCCCCGCAGCCACAAGCTCACCGTCTTCGAGGGCAAGGACCAGCTGCTGGCGCGCGGCCTGGAAGCCCTCGCCTCCGAACAACGCGACCGGGCGCACCGGGTGTTCATGCGTTTGAGGCACCGCATGTCGACCGGGGCGGCCCTGGCCAACCAGCGGCAGTGCGAAACGAGCCTCGGCGACGCCCTGGGCGCCGACAACGTGCGGTCGGCCGTCGACCACTACCTGCGGGGCGCCGAGCACAAGAAGGCCACGGCGCTGCTGCGACGGCAACCCGACACGGAACTGGTGCCCGAGCAGTCCTGGGTCGACGGACCGGTCTGGCAGGCCAGGGCGGCCTACGAGTTCCTCGGCGCGCACGGTGATCTTGTTCCCGAGCAGCATGCGCGGGAGCTGTTCGAGAAGTCGGCGGGGCGGCTGATCACCGCGGGGCCCATCCGTGACTGGGCGACCCTGGGTGCGAACGAGACGCTGCTCAAGACCCTCGCCTCCTTGGTGTGGTCCTCCTCGCGCGACGCGGCGGGCAGGCTGCTCGCCCGCCTGGCACCCATCGCGGGGAAAGGGGGACTGCGACGATCGATCGAGGCGCACGTCGACCTCCTGCTGGGATGCGCCCAGGTGCACCCCGACCTGGCCGCCGATGCCGCCCACCAGTTCGCCGACCTGATGTGCGTGACGGCCAAAGCGGTGCCGGCAGCGACCGCACGGGCCTTGGAACTCCTGGCGCCGGCCAGTGGGTACCTGGTCGAGCGGCTCTCACGTGCGGTCGACGCGAACGAGGCACCGTGGCTCATCCCCGTGCTCGAGGAACTGGGAGTACGCACACCTGCCGTGGTCGAGCACACCAACGCGGCGCTGGACGCAGCGGCGAAACCACGCACCTACACACCGGGCTCCGCGGGCTTCGGCAGTGACCTGGTCAGCGTGGCCGACCTCTCCCACATCGGCGACCCGGGCCGACGTGATCGCTTCGTGGCCGCGATGCTCGACATCGCCCTGGAACCGCGAGAGCTCAACGTCGAACGCCGCGAGGCGATCGACGCCATCGCCGCCGTCGCTCAGCGATGCGGCGCCGGATCGCTGGACACCGACCTCCGCGTCAGAGTCCTCGAGGCCGTACGACCGATCGCCGCCGGCCAGGGTATCGGCAGCAGCGAGGATCTGTTCCCGCTACGGCTGACTTCCCCGGCAGAACTGGTGCTCGCGGCGAACAGGCTGCTGGTCATCCTTGCCCCGGATGAGCGGGAGCGCGACCGGATCGCCCGCAACCTGCTGCTGACCCTCATGGACGGCGACATCGACAATCCCCGGCTGCTGCAGAACGCGCTGGCCCAAGCACCGGCCGGCACCTTCAGGCACGACCTGCTCGCGCTCGCCGTCTCACGATCCCCCTCGATACGCGCTTTCGCCGCCCACTGCTGGACACAGATCGACGACAGCGAAGACGACATCGGGCGACGACTGGCTTCCGATCCCGCCGGAATCGTGCGCTTGACACTGGCCCGCGGACTCACCAGCACCGCCAAGACCGGCACCGACGACATCCGCAGGATCCTGAACGGCGACTGCCGGTTCAGCGTCCGCGCAGCGATCCATCAGACACCCTAGCGTCGCCGATCCGCTCCCGAACGAGGTAGCCAGCAACGTCTGTCGTGGTCGCCGGTCTCCGAACCTGCACGGTGAACAGGTCGAGGACCGCGTAGCGGGACCGCCCGGTCCGGGCAGGGCTCGTGCAGGGGCACGATCGATCCTGGCGGCGCGGATGAGACGCCTTCGGCGGCAGCCCTCGTCCTGTCTCACCGGGTCTCCCCGTAGAACCGAAAATCGGGTGGATACGGCTCAGTAGGCTTCTGACCGGGGCTTCTCACGGCTGGAGGCATGGTTGTCGGCACAGGTGTCGGCGGACGAGAAACCGGGGCGTCTGCGTGAGTTCCCGGAGATCGGCCAGGACGACAAGGCTCAGCGATTTCCCGAGGTCGTCGACCAGGCTCACGACGAGTTCGCCGCGCTCCACATCGGCGGTGTGCGATGAGCCGCAGCATCGACTTCCCGCCACTGGAGAACGGCCTGGACTACCTCACCGACGCCGTTCACCGGCTCACCCGGACCCCGAGCCCAAGGGACTTGAAGTACGCGGTGCTGCATCTGCACGCCGGCGTGGAGGTACTGCTGAAATACCGGTTGATCTGCCAGGACTGGCGACTCATCCTCGAAGACAAGGACAAGGACGCCACGTTGGCAGAGGTCACCGAGGAGGACTATCAGGCCGGCCGGTTTCGCAGCATCGGCGTCGGGAAGGCACTCAAGCGGCTTCAGACCCTCCAGGACGTCACCTTCACCAGCGGCCAGAAGCGCGCGGCCGCCGCGCTGGAGAGGTTCCGCAACCAGCTCCAGCACCACGGCCTGACCAGCACCGCCGAAGCAGTAGAGGCTCAGGCCGCCAAAGCACTGGGGTTCATCGTGGACTTCATCGACACCCATATCACCCCGGAGACCCATCTCACCGCCGCCGACGAGCAGGTCCTCGCCGAGGCCATGCCTGACATCCGCAGTGCTCTCGGCACGATCACCGCGCTGGTCAATCAACGGATGCAGGGTCTACGTCCTGTCCTGGCCCGGGTTTGGACCGCCTGGTGTCCGGACTGTGGCCAGCTGGCAGTGCTTCTGGAAGACCGACACCCCGATCGGCCACACGGTTCTGAGCACAGTCGGCCCCGGTGCGTCTTCTGCACTGCACGCTGGGACTCGCGCGAGGCATACGTCGACGACTTCACCGGCACCAGGCTGGGACTCGGCAGCCACTACGAAGCAGCGCACGACGGAGGAGACACGCCTACCGAACCCTGCCCGGAGTGCGGCCACGACATGGTGGTGTGGTTCGACCCGACCACCGGTGAACCCGGCCCGAACCGCAGCGGTCTCTGCTTCTTCTGCGGGTGCGAGTTCAACGACCGGTGCCCGCGCTGCGAGTGTCCCGTGGACAACCGCGACATCGACGAAGGCACGGCGTTGTGCTCGGATTGCATCGACGCCCTCTGACCTTCATCACCGCTACCAGTTTCGGCATGTTGATCTTCAGTCGAACCTGGCCCGGCGACCCGCCGGGCAGACCTGCGCTGTGAACGACTGCGGTTCGTAATGCTGTCGGGTGCACGCTCGCTGCAATGCCACCAGCGCGTCGTTGTCCCGCCGACCGACGGCTCGGCGCCCGCCGGGGGAGCCTGTCCGGACGGAAGACAGCGATGCTGCGCATGCCGCCCGGAACTGATGGGCGGACGGCGTGGCGATTCCCCTTGGGCAGAGGCGACGGGCGATCATGGGGTGATGACGCAAGATCCCCTCTTCGATCCGCCGGTGGCCCGTTGGGTGCGGGGCGCCAGTTGCAGGATCGGGAGGACCCGCCGTTCGAGCTGGACGAGAACGGCCTGCTGCCGGAATCCGGGCGTCTGGACGAGGAGTTGCTCCGTCTGAGGGATCTGCCTTCTGCCGGAATGGCGCTGGTGCTGTTGGGCGAGCCGGGTACGGGCAAGACCACGGCTTTCGGTCAGTTGACCGGCGCGGATGCCGCCACGGTATCCCCGAAGCCTGGGCAGTCCGGCACGGTTTGGGTTCTTGGGTCGGAGTTGACCGACCTCGCGTCCTTCCGTGAGCTGATAGGCGATCATCTCGAAGCTCTCCCCCGTGCCGATTCCACTGGTCCGTTCCCGACGGCGCTGACGATCGTGCTCGACCAGTTGGACGAGAGTCCGATGCTGGCGCGGCTGTCCCGCCGCTTCCAGTCGGCGCTGGCCGCTGTGGACACGCGGTCGCTGAGGCTGCTGATCGCCTGCCGCAGCGCCGACTACCCCACCGGTCTGACCGGTGTGCTTGAGCAGGCATTGGATCGCTGTGTCGTGGCCGACCTGGCTCCCCTGACCCGTGCCGACGTCACGACGTTGGCCACCCAGGTCGGAGTGGATGGTGAGCGGTTCATCCGCGCGGTCGTAGACGCCGGTGTGGGCGTTCTGGCGAACGTGCCGTTGACCTTGCGGATACTGGTCGACGCCTACCGGGGGTCGAGGACTGGTGAGGTCGCGTATTCAACTGTCACGAGTTCTCGGCGGTTGTAGCGCTGAGTGATCACACGGGCGTACTGACACCAGCTTCGGTCTTCGGAGCTGAGGTAGACATGCGTGAAGTACTTGATGTGCGGTGCGGGCCGGAAGCACACCGGCTTTCGGCCCGCACCTGCTCAACGTCGCCGCTTGGGCCGCCGCAGTCGACGCAGCCGGCGGTGGGCTGACCGGCGCGTGGTCCACCATTGGTGAACCTGCGGTACTGCGAGCAGCAGTCCGGTGACCGCGAGAATGAACTCGGTCACCGATCCGATGACGGACACAGTGCTCCCCTTCCTAGGCCGCCACGGAGATGGCGGCCCCCCTGGGAGCGGTCGGCCCGATGCGTCGGCGGAGCCCCACCAGTATGTCGAGTGTTGAACTCGAGGTCTCGCGAAACTGGTGAATCGTGCCTTCAACTGTCGCAGCTTCGTCGTCATGGTCGCTGCGTGTGATCTCCGGGTGCGTATCGGCTCCAGGTGGCGCCGGCCTGGTTGGCGAGCCTGGTTGTGGTGACGTGGTGGTAGCCGAGGGCGTCGGCGACGACCGGGGCGGGCATCTCCAGGACGTGCTGGCGGATCGCGGCGGCGCGTCCGGCGGTGGTGGGCACTCCGAGTTCGTGGACCAGCGAGGCCAGGTGCTCGGGCCGGAGCGGTTGGCCGGCGCGGCGACCGGGGAACAGCCAGGTGGAGCCGGGGTTGGTCGCGGTCCGCATGGTGGTGCGGCTGGCCGTGTAGTCCAGCAGCAGTGCGGCGAAGGCGTGTGGAACGGGTGAGGACGGATCTCCGAGGCGGAGGAGGACCTGGTCCGCTTCCTGGACGATGTCGTCGAGGGTGAGGCGGACGATGCGGCTGACCGGCTGGGCGTAGAGCAGCAGCAGTCCGGCGGCCACCCCGCTGCGCAGCGGCGCGTCGTCGGTGGTGAGGACGTGGCCCAACAGTTCGATCCGACGCGCGCGGGTCAGCGGGGCCGCTGGCCGGATTTGCGTCACGGGCAGCGTGAACCGCCGGGTGAGCTTGTTGTCCATGCACCACAACAGAAACGCACGAATGGCGGTGCGTTCGTGCTGCTTGCGTTCGGCGTGCCAGGCGTCGATCTCGCCTTGACGACAGTCGGACAGACGCAGGCCGCGTTCGGCGAGCCAGCCCAGGAACGCGGTGGCGCGGGCGACCTGATCCCCGACGAACCCGCGAGCGGACGGGGTGAGGGGTTTGCGGTCGGCGCGGGCGCGCAGTCGGGGTAGGACGTGCCAGGTGGCGAACCGGCGAATGACCTGCTGGTGGTCGGGCTCGGTGATACCGGCGAGGTGTTCGCCGAGCCAGCGCTCGAACAGACAGAGCTGCTTGTCCACCCGTGGTAGCAGACCGCAGCTCATGAGCAGGTCCCGCAGGTGGGCGGCGGCCCGCCAGGGCTGGAGCAGGTGGAACGCCTCGTGGGTCAGCGGGATCTTGCCGGTTCCCAGGCCGCGCAACAGATTCGCGGCGGCACCGGCGTTCGGTGGTCGCCCGTCGAGCCAACTCAACCCGGTGCGGGGGTTGTCCATCGAGGTGAGCATCCGGTGCAGCGGCTCCAGCTCGGGGCGGACGCGGCCGGTGCCGTCGTCGAGCAGAACGGCCAGCCGGTCCGACAGAGTGCAGCGGGTGCAAAGCCGACCGGCGTGCAGCTGGCTCTCCCCGCCGCAGCGGGAACAGGCATAGGACGGGCGGAAACCGGCGCACCGGGTGCATACCGCCGCGCCGTCGGCGGGTCGCCGTCCGGGGAGAATCCGCTGCTCGCCGCAGCCGGGACACCGGCCGTGGAGACGCAGCGCGCGGCACTCACAGGTCCGGCAGACCGAGCCGTCGGGCCAGACGGCGGCGAAGCAGCCGAACCGGCCGCACCGGGCGCAGGTGCGCTTGTGCCAACGCTCGAACTGCTCGGGCGTGCGGTAGGCGGGGCTCACTCGTCGTCGACAATCAGCGCTGGCCGAGGACGTAGCCTTTCGGTGCCCGACGGCGGCGCGGGCCGGTCATCGGTGGCGGTGCGGCGGACGCCGGCGTTCTCGGCGGTAATGGCCACCAGGTCGGCCGGGGTGCAGCCGAGGATGTCGCAGAACGCGGCCAGCACCTGCAACGACAGCCTCTCCGGGGTGCCCGAGACCAGGCGGTGGACCTGGGAGGCGGACAGGTCGACGCCGCGGTCCTTGAGCAGCGGCGCCAGCTCGGTGGCGGTGAACACGCCGCGGGCGGCCATCACCTCCCGCAGCCGCCACGTGTACCCGACCTTGCGTCTCATGCCCGCGTCTCCTGCCCGCCCAGGGCCTCGGCGGCCAGGCCGTCGAGATGGCGACGCAGCGTGCGCTTGCGGAAGTCCGAGGACACGCAGGTGTAGATCGAGGTCGTGGAGGCATGCTCGTGGCCGACCTGCTCCTGCACGAACCTGGGATCCCAGCCGTCCTCGATCAGGTACGTGACGTAGGAACGGCGCAGCGAATGGAAATCGACCCCGTCGTCCAGGCCGGCCTCGCTGTCGTGCCCGGCGAGATCAGCGGCGCGCCCAGGGTCGGCGCGACCGGTTCGGCACTCCAGGCTTCATTCCTCAGCCCAGCCGGAACCGTAGCCACCCACTTCGCCGAACTCGACCAGCCCTTCGGTCACCCCGCCCACGTCGGCATCGACGTCAATGCCGACGAGGGAATTGACGATGCCAGCAGGGTAGGCGAGGATATTAGGATCGTTGGGCCAATCATGCAATGGCAATTGGGCCGTCGTGGCGGCGGCGGTGCCGCCCAGCAGGACCAGGGTGGTGGCCGTGGCGAGTGCCGCGGCGGTGGTCACCAACACGCGTCGCATGATGTTGCCTCCCGGAGAGATCCGTTCAGGTCAGGTACTCAAAACGTGCCCCTCGGATAGCACCCGGGCCCAGCCGCACACGCACCGCGGTCGAACTCACCCGAAAGTGGCTCGCCGAGTGGAACCGGGACTCGACACGCCGACCTGACGCTGCCACGCGCAGCATGAGCACCGGGACCACGCGGTGGCCGAGGCGCACGACCGGCGCCTTTCCTCACCGCGCAGGCTTGGTGGCGGAATCGTGGCGGTCTTCCATCACGGCGGGGCAGGACGAAGACACCGTGTGCCGTGGCCGCCGTGAAAGGGGTGCCCGGCCGGCCCGAGCCCGTGGTTACGCGGGCGGCGATGTGCGGTGGCCTCCGGTGTAGCCGGCGGCGATACGGCTGAACTCGCCCGGCTGCTGCTTCACACGGGTGTAAGGAACGGATCGACCGCCGGATTCCCAATCCCCGTCGTAAACCAACCTGGTAGGCGATTCCTCGGTGTCGAGGTCGCCCTGGTGGTTGTCGCGTACGGCACCCCCATCCGCTGATCATGCCCACGTCGTGCTTGCGGGCGTAGTCGACCAAGCCGCGCATATCCGCCTGGGTGAACACGTTCTTCTTTTGGTCGGCGCCGAACATGGGTGCCAGTCCGAGGCGCCGGTAGGCCTGCTCACGGATCCACACCTTGCCCCAGGCCCACTCGGCGGTCATCAGGCCTACCATCTTCTCGGCATTGGCGATCGTCCACACCGACGGCACCCTCGTCTTGGGCCCCGACGTGGACCTGGCCACCAGCGCCCAACCGGTTGCGGCAGAGCACGCATAGATTACGAGGTCGCCCTCCCAGATGGCCGGGCGCGGCGCGGTCGTCGGCCTCGGCCGGACGTCCGTCGAGCAGCGGGGTTCGCGAATACGCGGCGCCGGCGCCGGACGTGGCCCGCGCCTGTCCGTGCGGCGGGTGCGCAGCGAGATCGACTCCTGCCGTGGTGTGGCGACCGGCTGGGCGTAGACCCACTGGAGGATGGCCTCGTGACTCGCAATCCCAGCGTCCCAAACCGGCTTGTCGCGTGCCAATCGGCCGGAGATCGACGCCGGCGGCCAACCCGCTCGCGACAGCCCTACCACCCGCGACCGCAGAACCGGATTCCGGTCCACCGCCAGTGGTTTCGGCCTCGACCGGGCCGCCTCCGCAGCCCGGTCGGCAGCCACCGCCCGATAGCCTTCCCTGCCGCCGGCGACGATTCACCTCGCGGGACACGATCGAGGCATCGCGGCCGATCCGGAGACGATCTTCTTGTACTCCAACGACTCCGCCGGCCCAGGGGAGCTCTCCTCCCGGTCGGCCGAGGTCGGCATCCGACGCACGGCGGGCAAAGGGATCACTTCCGATGCGGTGCCGGTCCTCGGGGTGCCCGGCCTCAGGCGGCCTTCCGGTCTGCGGCCTCTTCGTCGAGACGGCACAACAGTGAACAGGCGAGCATCGATGCCTGCACCGCGTTGCGACGGCTGTACTGGCGAGGGCTCACGGTGTGGGCCGTCGCGTTGCGACTGAAGGTGTTCGGTACGACGTCTCCGTCCTCGACGAAGAACTGCTGGTACGTCTGCCACATGGGAGCGAACGCGATGAACTGACGGACCGTGAACTCGTCGTAGGCGTCCTTCGTGCGCCTGCCCTTCCGGTCGGGGGTGAACTTGTACCGGTCCTTCTTGAAGTAGGCGCTGAGGACGGCGTCGATGAGCGACCCGGCGAGTGCCTGCGCAGCCTCCGTGTGGCCGGCATCGAGGGCGTCGAGCGCGGCCACGGCGAAGCGGGTGTACGGGGCGACGGCCGTCGTGGTGCAGGCTGTGACCACCTCGCGGCAGTCCGCTGAGATGGTCCTCCAGCGTCGCCCGAGAATGCCCCTGCGTTCGCTCGCGCTGTCGGCGCGGATCAGTGCCTCTGCCGTAGAGGCGCGCGGCACCCCGTAGAGCGGTATGCCGTCGACCATGACCACCTCTTCCACCTGCTCCAACCTCAGACCTTCGATGTCCTGCAGGTTGGGTGGATAAAACGTCCACTTGATGTTGGCAAGCGACGGTCCTATGGCCTTCAGCCAGGATGCCTGTTGCGCGGCGAACCGTGACGCGACCTGGGTGAGCGTGTCGCCGAGGCCGAAGTCGATGTTCCTGGTCAACTGCGAGGCGATGCGGTTGAGGTTGGACTGCTGTAGCGCAGTGGTCCGGAAGATGTCGCTGTTGATGACGGAGAACTGCTTCTGCCACGCGGCCTGCGAGTCGAGGAACGGCTTGATGGCGTTGCCGACGATTGCCTGCTGCGCCTCGGCGAACGCCGACAGCGTCGTGATGTTCTTCAGCACCGAGTCGGGGATGAACTGCGACATGGACGGAAGCTTGAAGTCGATCCGGGGGCCCAGAGAGCGCCGCACTTGTTCCATCGACTTCCGGAGCGTCTCCTGTTGCTTCGGCGTCAGCTCGAGGCCGTCGTCCTCCGAAGGGTCTTCCGGCTGTCCGTCCTCGTGCTCTTCACCTGCCACGCGTAAAGGCTAGCCATCCAGCTGGCCGCACGCACCCGCGTCGCGCGTCTCCGGGATGTCCGGCGGCAGCACCCAGGCCACCGCGATGCCGGGCGGTCGGTCCTATCCGCCGCAGGTGATCGTCATCAGCGAGGACAAGGACACCGCGACCTACCTCCCGCCGCTTGCCAGCGGCATCGCCATGGAAGGCAGCGGGCGGGGTGGCACCACCGCCGCCGCCTTCACCTGGATCACCGACGCGCCCTACACCAGCCTCGGCTATGACGACGCCTACCGCCGAGGCGGACCACGACGTCCTCAATTGGGGTGCGTGCACGTCCCGGTCGAGCGTTCCTTCTCATGTGGGTTCCTACCCCTTGGTGGCCGACCGCGCACGTGCCGGGCGAACGACGGTCGGTCGATCATGGCCGACTTCGTCGGCGGCCAGTCGCCGTGCCGTGGGGGTGTAGGTGACTCTTCCGATGCGGTCTGAACCGGCCCCGGACGTCTCGTCGCTTGGCGGCTCATCCCTTCGGTCGAGTAACGCCACGAAGGGTGATCATCACTGAGCCGTTTCAGTGTATATTCGCCGAGTTCCTTTCGCGTGCATGGCATCGCGTTAAAGTGGGTAAGGCATGCCGGGGAGGGCAGGCCAGCTGCGGAGGGGAACTATAGCTGAATCTGTCGGCCACTTGTTATTCTGGCCGACCATACTCTGGTATCGGCCCGGTTGTTTGACGGGCGCGGTGTTCTCGTCAATTTTCGTATCATTCACGCGCGACGCATTGTCTCCTAGGTCGCGCCGCAACTGTGAGGCGATATGAATAAGAACCGCTTTGCCGCCCTGGTCGCAGCGGTTACGACAACGTTGTCATTGTCTCTTGTCCACCATGTTCATGCCGCTCCGATGATTCCTGACGGCCCCGGCGTTTCACTTGCAGTAAATCAGCCGGATTCCTACAGGTCGTCCTTTCGGTCCTATGATCTAACCGGTGATGACTGGCCTGATCTGCTGGCCCGGAACAGTGCCAGCGGGGATCTGGCTTTGCATCGTCACTCTGGCTCCGTGAACGGGGCATCCACGTTCGAGTCGGGAACGCTCGTGGGCGTGGGATGGAATATGCACAACTGGATCGGTGTAGGCAACTTCGTCGACAGTGATGCCAAGGACGGTTCGACAGGTGATGACGAAGCAGGATCGTCCAGGTATCTCGGCGACATTGTCGCACGCCGGGCCAGTGACGGGGTGCTGATGATCTATCCGCACAGCGGAACTGTCAACGGTACCTCCACGTGGCTGGCCCCGGTGAACATCGGCACCGGCTGGAATGGCATAAAACGCATCTGGGTTGCCGACGTGACGCAGGACGGATACGACGACATCGTCGCCATGGACGGACAGTACACCGTCTGGGTATACCCGAACTTGCGGACGCTACGCGAGAACAACACTCTCGGTTCACGGATCAAGATATCCGCCAACGTTGCGGGACCGGCGGGCGACGGTCGCACTTTCTATTCGTTCACCCACTGGTACGGAAATGCACCCGATTTCGCCACGGTGGAGACCGGCGGCGGCCCCGCCTACTACTCCCCGATGGCCCGGCCCGACTTGACGGAAAACACCTGGAGTTGGACCGGCTACCGTGCGAGAGTCCTCGCCTACGGCGGCATGTACGGCGGAATTGCGACCGTGGCCGACGTCACAGGAAACGGCAACGACGACATTCTGATGCGCCAGTTCTCCGGCGAACTCCACCTGTACCCGGTGCGTTCGTCACGACTGGACCGAACCGACGGCCTGGACGCCGTGGTCAACCTGGGCGGCAATTGGAACGCCTACGACGTCATCACCTGACATCCATGCCGCTCATCCGACACCGCACTTCCGGCCGAACCGTCGCAGCGACAAGCACCGAAGGTGGAGCATGTATCGCCGTAAGATCCTCTCCCTACTCGCCATACTGGCGTTGGCCACCGTCGTCCCCGCGAGCGACATCGCGGTCGCCACGCCGCCGGAACAGGCCTCGGCGGCCGCGCCTGTCCCGGTCCTGCCCGACGGCAAGGCGACCGACTCCTCCAGACACGATCCGGTGTCATTGACCCTGGGGGATCCGACTACGTCCGAAGCCGAGACCCGGCGCGAAATGGAAGACCTAGCCGCCTCCTTGCCCAAGGGCGAGGCGCTGTACAAACTCTGGCGTGACCGCAAGTACGTCGTCGTCAACGATCCTGCCCGCTACGACGAGAAGACCGGTGAGTCCGCCGAGCCCGTGCCCGTGGACTTCGACGAGTGCGCCGATACAGCCGGGGACAACGCCTTCTGGTTCAGGGACCGGTTCAACCTCTGCATGACGCAGGGGGTGCAGGCAAAGCAGATGGCAGTGGTCAACGGTGTGCCCCAGCAGATCGGCACGGCGTACTTCAAGGCCACGGTCATCGCCACCACCACTCCGGGCTCGCACGAGATTCGTTTCGGCCTCCGCATGCGATTCGACCGCCAGGTGGGGGAAATCGACCCGGCAGGCGTCATGGGTTTCAGGCTGGGTTGCCAGAACGCCGACGCTGCCAGGACGAGCACCTGCCGGGCACACGCCGACGACCCGCAGCTCTCGATCGGCTACCCGATCGCCGACTGGAAGCTCGGGCTGCCGGGACCGTTCTGGTTCACCGTCGCCACCACCACGACGGCGGTGCCCACCTCCGACAAGTACGCGGCCGAACTGCGCGGCTACTTCTCCTATTTGTTTACCGTCTGGGGCCGCTCGGCCGGCCTGCCCGAGGACACCGCCAACCTTCGCTACGAGTTGTTCCGATGCGACTCGGCGACCTACATCCTCTCCTCCTCGCGCTGCGTGTTCCACCATGTCATCTCATCACTGCAGATGAGCGCCTCCCACGACACCATGGGCGAGTCGGCCACCTTCATCCGCGACGCGCAGAACGGCGGACCTATCATCGCACCGGCGAACCCGGGGAAGAAGGTTCCCGGCAGATACCTGGAAAGCGAACTGCACCGCCTGTACAGCGGCTACGACACCAGCAAAAGCATCAAGGCGTCACGACGTAAAGTCCATCGGACCTGCGTCAACTACTTCGGGAGCAACTTCGCCAAAGGCCCGAACGGCAGGACCATGCAATGCGACGAGTACCCGTTCGCCGCGACCTACGAGAATTCCGCGCGGGTCAACCCGGCATCAGTGTGGGACTATGCCGTCCGTCCGGTCGAGGAGTCTCACAACGGATCCGCCGGCGGGCGCTACTCCGCCTGGCTGCGCGAGGACCGGATCCTGGACGGAGACCCCTTCTACGTCATCATCACGCCCTAGCATGACGTTGTGACAGAGCCAGCCCGCTTGTCGGCCGTGGACGACATGGTCGAAGTCGAGTACCACAGATTCACTCTTCAGGTCTTCGACAGCCCGCACACGGCGGCGGCCATTCAGCCGCCCGGCCCGCAGGACTGGCTGGTCGCGGGAGGACCGGGAGGGGTGCTGTTCCACAGCGCCGGCAACGACCACACCGCCGCGGTGAGGCTGGAACTGTGGGCGTCTCCGCCGGTCCGCGAACCGGGTGAGTGGGAGGCGGTGGCCGAGGACGACTTCACCGCCGACTTCGACCGGCTCCTGTTGGCCTCGTTCACCTCAGCTCCGGGGCAACACGTGCTGACACTGCCCGCACCCGGCGCCCACCGGGTGCGGGCCTACGTCCGCGGCCGCACCGCAATCGAGGCGGCCGGACCCGTGTCCTTCGCCGAGGGGATCGAACGGTGGCTGGTACAAATCTGGCCGGCCTGATCGATCCCGCAACCGGTCAGGCCGGCCACGAGCTTCGGCGGCGCCAGAACTCCCATGCCGCCGACAACACCAAGGCCACGACGACGGCCACGACGATCACGAGAGCGGGCTCGACCGGTGGTGTCGGCGTCGGCTCCGGCGTCGGCGACCAGCATTCGTCATCGGTCACGTGCAACGGGCACACCTCGATCTCGAGCGGCCCGTACGCCTCGACCTGCACCGTCGACGGGCGTGGATCGGTGAACACGATCACCGCCACCGCGATGATCAGGAACATTGCCAGCAGGACCGCCGTCCGCCACACGACCCGAGCCATGCCCTCCCCAAACGATCACCAAAGATCGGCCCAATGCGCCGCTACGGACACCCAACACCGTGTCGTACCAGCCCTTGCCACTCACATGCCCAGACCGGCGGCCCGGCGCCTCGACCCGAGCACAGGTGGCACCACCGACCGCGGCCCGCAGATCATCCATCCATACCATCCCCCAACGGGCTGCGTTCCACCACACCGGAAGCGACGCCGCCAACGACCGACCTGGACCGCGTCGGCTACCTGAGCAGCTCCGGCATTACACCCGTTGGTTGGACTTGGGTCGTCCGAGAACACCGCACGCACGACTGGGAAACGTAGGTCCTGCCCTGTCAGCGTCGTGATTGAGGGTCGACGGCCGGCAGTCTGCGCACTCACGCACGAAGAGCGAAGGGATACCCCGATCAAGTAGGAGGTCCTCTCAGCTCGGCAGGCCTCGCGCCGATCATTCCTGTCCGACGGTCCCAAGCCTGACGTCCGGGACGGAATCGGTTGCGGGTCAGGCTTTGCGTGCCAAACCGGTCAGCAGTAATGAGTGTCGCGGCGTGGGGAAACGGGGGGCACTTCGAGCGTCAGAAACGAGGTCCGGGTGCCACAGGGGGCACCAAGTCAGTCCGGGCTCCTGGAGGGTGAAATCGCCGAAGAGTGCTCGGATGCCGTCGGGTGATCGGACCGAAAGTGGGACGCCTGCTCGGCGGTAGTGGTCGGTCACGGCCGCAAGCTCGGCCGCCGTGGGCGGGGGAACTTGGTGGTCGGACAGGTGTGAGATCGCGAGATACGAACCGCTCGGTAACCATCGGCGGTACGCGGCCATGGAATCGACGACGGGATCGTGTCCGGAAGCCCGTGCGAGGTCGGGGGGGTTGAAGTGCAGCACCGCCAGTACCAGCAGTGCGACCGGGCGGCGGGGGTCGATCACTGCGGTGTCCGCGACACGGGTCCACAGTTCGTCGGGGTCGCGTAGGTCGGCTTGCACGGCGGCGTGTCGGCGCTGGTCACCGTCCCGTGCCAGCGCGGCGCGGCAGTGCGCCACGGCCAGCGGGTCCCGGTCGACGTAGACCACGCGAGCAGCGCTGGAGCGCCCCGATTGCCGGGTGCGTGTCGCTGGGTGGACGGGATCGCGGACGAGCCGGTGGATCGCTGCCGCGTCGGGGATGCCCGCGCCGACGTCGATGAACTGACGTACGCCGCGGGCGAGCAGGAACCGGATCACGCGGCGCAGGAGAAGACGTGAGGCGATGTGGACGTCTTGCCAGGAGGGCAGTTCCTGCAGCGCCCGGTCGGCGACACCGCGGTCGATGGTCCAATGTGCCTCGCCGCCGAGCAGGTAGTTCTGGATTCGCGCGGCGCTGGGCCGGCTTGTGTCGACGCTGGTCATGTCGTCCCGCGCCGGGCCGCGCTCGTTGGGGATGGGGTGCTCTGCGGGTGGTCGGGGGTCGGTCACGCCTGTCGTCCTCCGGTCCGGCCGTGACGGCTCTCCGATTGCTCGACGGTAGCGCCGGTCCGGCATGCGCGGCAGACGGCACTAGTCTGACGATTCATCGCACAGATGGTTGCGCAACGTTTCCAGGTGGCGTCGGCTCTCTTCGAGACTCAGGGCCTGTTCGGCCAGCCGTGACCAGGCGTGATCGTGAGCGAGCAGGTCCTTTTCCTTGGTCAGGTAGTCGGCGTTGTTCACTCGTTCGAGGTATACGAAGTCGTCGAGTCCCTCTGGCATGGTGACGATGCTGAAGTCACCGGGCACGAAATTTGTCGCGTAGGTCAGTACCTGCACGGCCAGCTGCGGATGTCGGTCCAGTGTCCGCAGCAGGTGCTCGACCTGGTCGAGGGCGACCCCCGGCCCGCGGCTGCTGCGGATGCGGTGGAACGCCCCCTCGCCGAGGATGTAGTGGTGCTGGGCGTCGGGGTTGGCGGTGAACACCTGACGGCGTTCTTCGCGGTTGCGGACCTGGTCGTCGAGGGCGTCGGGGCCTGCGACGGACAGGAGGGTGAGCATGTTGCGTTCGGACTGCAGTAGCCCGGGAATCGCCTCGGCGTGCCATCCGCGTACATGTACGGCGTGCTGTTCGGACTGCTGGTAGCGGCGGAAGAACGGGGGGATGAGGGCGTGTCGGCCCGACCAGCCTCGCTCGCGCCGGACCATGTCCAGCAGGTCGACCATGCGGGTAGCGGTCGCCTCGTCGATGCCCAGGTGCTTGACGAGCAGGCGCAGGTCGGTGTCCTTGACCACCACTACGCCCGACTCGAGCTTGTTGATCTTTCCTTGGCTGCAGTCGAGGATGGTTGCCACCGCGTGTTGGCTCAGTCCTGCGGCGGTGCGGGCCTCGCGCAGGGCGCGCCCCAGCAACTGTCGCGTCGGACTCACCGGAACGGACATGTGTCCACCCCGTTCCGCCTGGGCGGCCGGGCCATCGGCGGCTCCGACCGGAGCGTCGGCGTGACCGGGCCGGTGTCGCGGTGTCCCGGTGTGCGCGCACACCGGGACACCGCGGGCTCAGGTGTGTCGCCGGGCCACGCGGCGCGTGCCGATGACGAAACGGGCCCAGCTGCGGCCCTGGAACGGCAGCACGACGGACCTGGTGCCGTTTTTTGTGTCACGGACGCCGACGACATCGTGCGGGAGGAACGCGACGGCGACGCAATTGGCCCCGTTCGGGCCGCATCGGCGGGATCGACGCCATTGCGTCGTCCCGTCACGCGTCCGCAATTGTGCGGACAACTCGGAGATGTGCTCCATGAGGGCCCCCGACAGGCTGCGAGCGTGGACAGTGCGATTAATCGTGTCCTACGATTAATCGCGGCGCAATCGGGGGACGGAGCGCTGAGTGTGGATGCCGGGGCGGCTGCTTTCCGTCCGGCGATCGCCTCGATGTTCCGGCTCGCCGCGTCATGATGGGTGTGATCGCGGTGTCCCTGCACCGGACGGACACCAGGCGCACGGTCGACGTCCCCCGGACCTGCGTGGCCGAGGTCGGGCCTGCGGTGCGCCGGAGAGGCCTCGGGGATGAGCGCACAGCGTGACACTGCGGCGTTACGCGGCGGGCGGCGTCGGCAGCTCGCACAGCGATTAGCGGTCGAGTTCGTCACCAGTGGGATGTCCATTCGGCAGCTGGCCGAGGAGATCGGCCGTCGTCCGTGCACGGTGCGGCGCCTGCTGGTGGAGGCGGGGGTGGAGGACTACACGCGATCGTGCCTGGGCCCCTCCGAGGCCGATGTGGCGGCCCGGTTGGCCCAGCGGTACCGCCGCGGTGAGTCCGTCGACGAATTGGCCGATGCCACGGCGATCGATCGCCGCGAGCTGCGACGGTTGCTGCGCGAGGCAGGCGTACGGCTGCCGAGCCGGACACGACGGGCGTCCGACGGGCAGGAGCTCGCCCGCGCGTACCGGGCCGGGGACAGCATCCGGCAGATCGCCGCAGCGCGGGGGCTGGACTACAGCACCGTGCGCGATCGCCTGCTCGCCGCCGGAGTCACCTTGCGTCACCAGGGCTCGACCACCCGCTGACCGGTCGACCACGGTTGGGACGGTCCGGTGCGCCGACCCGTCGCGGATGCCCGCTCGGCGGACCGACGGCGCGGCGACGGCGGCACCTGGCTGCGCGATGCCCATGTCGGCCGGAGGCGACTGCGCCGGTCCGAGGTCCGGCGCGCCCCACAGGCGGGTCGGACACGATGGTGCACATCTGGTCATTTCTCGTCCGAGGTGTGTCGTGTGATGCCGTCGGGTGACCCGACGACGCCGATGGACATCGCGTTCCGGTGAACGGGTCGGGCGGCCCGTCGCGCATCGGGCCACCACCGCGAGGGGTGTCACTATGCCCCTTCAATCTTTGTACGCGCCAGTCCCCATCGGCTGACCGCCGGAATCGGACGCCACAATCACACAATCGGCCGCCTTCGATCCGATTCCTGCTCGTCACAATCCGGAACCGGTTCTAGGCCGTTGTTATGAAGCCCGGATCGTCGGACCGCGCGGATGCCGCAACGCGGCCCGGCGCGGGTGCGCGCCGGGCCATGCGGATCCACCCGATCGGCGTGTATCCGGTGCGATCGGGTGGATCCCCGCACGGGGCCGCGAGGGTGCCGCTGGGACGGTTGCGACGCACATCGTCACGAGGTCGACCAGCGGCCGTCGGATCGCGCGGCATGCCTTCCCCGCCGCCGCCTGAGCCGACGCTAGGTTGTCGGCCATGTCCTCCGCGCCCGCTCGCCCGATCCGACCGCGACGTTCCGCTGTGTCCACAGTGGCCGACGCTCCCCCGGTCATCCCCGGCATGCCGTCCCGACGGCGCGAGGGCGCCGTCCGGCGCACCACGGCGGCCGTGCCGGTCGGTGTCACGGTGGACGGACACAGTGGCCGCGGGCGCTCCGGGGACCGGCCGCGCGCGACGGAAGGACCCGGCACCTCGGACGCGCCGGTAGTAATCGGTGGACGACGCCTGCGGCCCACGGCGGTGTTCGACACCTATTGGCGTTTCGCCGTCGCCCGCCAGCTGCTGTACTTCGACCGGTTCCGAGGCATGCCCGCCGCGCAGCCGGTCGACGCACGGCCCGACGGGCAGGATCCGATCCTGTCCGCCTACCGGTTCACCAACTGCTACCGCGCCTGCGACCGGGTCAGCCAGTTCGCCATCGCTCCGGTGTCCTATCCCGACGGCACCCGGTGGCCGGCCGGATGGGACGAACGGGACGTGGTGTTCCGCGTCCTGCTGTTCAAGATCTTCAACAAGATCGGGACCTGGAGGGCATTGGAGAAGCGGTTGGGCACCATCACGTGGCGGGACTGGCAGACTGAAGCGGCGCGAGCGGTGTTGGACGCGATGTGGGGTCGGGGTGAAAGGCTGTACTCGGCGGCCTACGTCATTCCTCCGCCGCGTCTGGGTGGAACCCGCAAACATGCCGACCATCTGCTGCTGCTGGAGACGCTGATGGCCGACGGGCTGACCGCGCAGGTCACGGCGGCCCGGTCGTTGCGCGAGGTGTTCACCGCGCTGCGGTCCAGGCGCAGCCTCGGCGACTTCCTGGCCTACCAGTTCGCCATCGACCTGAACTACTCCCCGGTCCTGGACTTCTCCGAGAACTCTTTCGTCGCCGCCGGGCCCGGTGCGCGCGACGGCATCCGCAAGTGCTTCGGCCCGGACAGCCGTGGAATCGAGTCGCAGATCATCACGTGGGTCACCGACACTCAGCAAGAGCACTTTGCGCGTCTGGGTCTCAGTTTTCCCGGTCTGGGCGGGCGTCGACTGCACCTGATCGACTGCCAGAACCTGTTCTGCGAGGTCGACAAGTACTCCCGTGTCGCCCACCCGGAGATCGGCGGGCTGTCGGGACGCACCCGGATCAAGCAACACTACCGACCCGACCCGGCTCCCCTGCCCACACCGTGGTTTCCGCCCAAGTGGGGCATCAACGACGCCGTCGCCGCCCAACTGGGCGAACTCGCACGCGACTAGGGACGACATGGTCCGCGTACGGTCGATCCGGCGGTCCGACGCGGTGCAGGACCCGCCGCGCCCGTCCGGCTCGACACGGCCGCGACCACCATCCTCATGACCGGCGACGTACAGGACCGCCTGTCGGCCAAGTCGCCGCCCGTCCGCGCCCGATCAACGAGTACCGGCCTCGGTCGTCCGGTGCGTGCCTCCGGCCGGCGTCCGACGCCGAAGGCTCCGGCGGGAGGTGTCACCCGCGGCCAGGAGCGCACCCCCGCCCTTCCTCGCCACGTCGGCGAAGCCCTTGCGGCCGCGGCCTGTCGGAGTGTGCGCATCAGGCGGAGAGGTCGCGGATGGTCACAGGCCCGGGAGGCGCTGCTGGGTCAACGACTGCAGGGCGGTGGTGAGTTGCCGGACCCCGCCGTCCACCGCGGCCAGGCCGGTGGTGACCGTCAGCGCGCCGACCTGCAGTCCCGCGGCGTCGGCGACGTAGCGCAACAACAGGCCGAGTGACAGGTAGTTGCCGTAGCCGCGTTCGACCAAGTATTGGCTGCGGTACTGCGCCAACGCGTGGACGGTGTTCCCCACCGCCTGGAAGGAGACATGCGACAGGCACGGGAATCCCAGGGGCATCGCGTCGGTGCGGGGGGCGTAGATCGGGGTGTCGATCATGGCGACCGCGGCGCCGTCCGCGGCACTTGCGGGATCGGCGGTTTCCGAGGTCGTCGCCGGCCGCGTGTCGCTCGTCGCGTCGACAGGCTCGTCGGAGCTGGCGGCGTCCATCGTCCCGGGGTCGATGTGCGCGCTGTGTCCGGGCTGTTCGGGGTCGTCGTCCATGAGCATGAATCCGGCTTCGTACAGTGGTGCCGCGCCGGGCTTGCGGGCATGTGACCGCAGGCGGGCGACGATGCGGGCGAGTTGGTCGACCTCGCGGCCGTCGGCGGGGTGCGCGACAAGCCTGCCGAAGTAGGTGCCACGCCCGTTGGCGCGGTGCAGTTTGCGCAGCCGCGGGTAGTGCGTGCGGTAGCGGGCGGCCAGCTCGGCGGGGTCGGCGGCCAGCCGTGCCAGGTGCCGCGGGAACAGGGTGTTGACCACGGTGTCGACCGGCTGCAGGCCGCGTCTGCGCAGCAGGTCGTCCACCACGTGGCGGATCCGGGGGTCCTCGCGGTCGGGATGGGTGATCCGCACGACCAGGTGCAACGCCTTGCGTCCGGGCACGCGCAGGACTGTCTGCACGGCCGACAGCCATGCCTGGCCGCAGTCGGTGCCCGTGATCATCGAGTCGGACAGGTGCATGGTCTCGGCCTTCCCGTGAAGGTGACCGCCGACCCCGACGGGCCGGTGGGCGCGACGCATGCCGCAGCGCGGCGGCGGTGTGGGTGTGGGTGTTCGGCGGTGTGGTCAGTGGTCGCGGGTGCCGGCGAGCAGACGATCCAGCTCGGCCTCGTCGAGTCGGGAGACATCGGGGGGCGGGGTCTCGCGGGGTGGGGTGCGGCGCAGTGGCGTCTGCACCCGCAGTCGCACACCGGCGCCGTCGGGACCGTCGGGGTGGATCTCGACACCGTCGGCGGGGTCGGGCTCCGGGGTGGTGGAACGGGTGCGGGCGGTGAGCGTGATGTGGTGCAGGCCGTGGTGGACGTGTTCGGCGTGTCCGGTGTCGACGAGTTCGTCGGCGGCGGCCACCGCGTGCGCGGGCAGGACGAGCCGGTCGCCGTCGGCGACCACGATGTCGCCCGCGGCGGTGAAGTCGGCCAGCGCCCATACTTCGCCGCGGCCGTCACGGGGTGGTGCGCTCGGGTCGTCGCAGGCGTCCTTGAGCCGTCCGGGCACGGCGCGTTGCAGCCGGCCGCTGTCCTGGTCGGGGATCAGGTGGGCGACGCCGAGGTGCCGTGCGGTGCCGCGGTAGGAGGTGCCCAGCAGCAGCGATACCCGGTAGACCTCGACCGCGGTGGGCGCCCCGGGTCGGACGGCCACCGCGCGCAACGCGCACTGCAGCGCCGCGCGGGGCATGAGCAGCCACGCCGCGAACGCCTCGGCGCAGGACTCGCCGAAGTCCAGGGGCGTGCCGGGCGGGGCGAGCGCGGCGATGTCGGTGTCGTAGCTCGCCCCGTGCCCGAGCGCGTGGTGTCCCAGCTCGTGGGCGCCGGTGTGGCGCTGCCCCGGCAGGGTGAGGCCGCCGTTGAGCCACACCCCGCCGGGGATGCCCAGGTCGGGGTCGGCGGGCATGTAGGCCCCGAACAGTCGATCGGCGGGTTCGGCCTGCACCACCAGACCCTGCGCGCGCAGCAACGCGGGGATGTCGGCCCGCGCCGCGGTGTCCAGCCCGGCGTCGCCGCGCATGCGGGCCGCGGCCATCTGCGCCAGCCGGTGCGCCACGCTCCATTTGCTCATCCGACCCCGTCACCGTCCCGGGGCCGGTCGGCGGTGGTACGTCGAACGTCGTGCTCCACCCGGGCGGTGTGGGCGTGGTGGCGCAGGAACTCGGCGAAGGCGACCAGTTTGGCCCGGTCGTCGGCGGTCATGCCGGCGTGGGCTCTGGTGAGGATCCGCAGCGAGCCCTGGTCCTCGCCCTCGTCGTCCTCGCCCAACAGGTACTCCACCGACCTGCCGTAGACCACCGCCAGTCGTTTCAGCTCCAGGCTGTCGACGCGGCGTTGGCCGCGTTCGATGTCGGAGATCGCCGAGCGAGGGATGCCGGTGCTGGCGGCCACCGCCTGCTGACTCAGGCCCAGCCGGTCGCGGGTGGTGCGCAGCCGTTCGGCGAGCATCCGTTGCTCCAGGTCGCCCGTAGGGTCACCACCCGCCGGAGGGCGACCGCGTCCGCCGCCGGAGCCCGTCGACAGGTGACGGCTGTCGGCGTGTCTGTCTCGACTGACCCCTGGTGCCCGGGAGTCCGGTGCGACCTCGCGGTCGTCCGGCGTGCCCGGTGCCGTGTCCGATTCCATGTGCGTTCCTTACCTCCCTCGGCGCCTGCGCGCCACGGCGCGCAGGGTTCCGCGTGCCCCGGCGGGTGGTCGGACCCGCTCGGAGGCGTTGCGGACGTGGTCACGTGGGTTCCCCCTCCCGCGCGACACCCCGGTCGGGCGTCCCCTCGGCGCCCGTGTCGTCGATTCCGTCACCGTGGGGCGCGGCCGTCCACGCGGTGACCGGTGATGGTCCGTCCGCGTCGCCGGCGTCGAGTTCCTCGCACACCCGCCGCGCGAAGCTCCCGATCGCGCGCATGTCCCGCGCGGTGGCCAGCTCCAGCGGCAGGCGCACGCCGAAGTGCTCCTCGACCGTGGTCATCAGCTCCACGAGCACCACCGAGTCGTAGGGCATCTCCGCCCCGTCGGCGAGCAGCCGTTCCCGGAGCTCGTCGACCTCGCACTGCTCCAGCAGCGCCAGACGCTCGAGGATGAAGTCCTCCACACGCGAGCGTCGTGAGTCCGGATCGCTCACCGACCACCCTTCCGTGTCGTGGTTGCCGACAACGCTTGTCTCATGATACCACAGGAGTGGCAAAAGTCGACAGGCTTTGCCGATTAATCCGACGATCATGGGTGGCCCCGACCGCCCCGATCGCTAAGCCAACTGGAGACCAGTTCATGGCATCCGACGAGCACCCCGACGCGACGGCCATCCCCCGAGAGTGCCGCGTCACGAGCGCTTCACCGCACGTCGACGGCGAGCGACGAGCAGTGGAGGCGGAGGCCCCCCACGGGCACCGGGCCGCCGACGGTTCGGCGACACCGGAGACCGCGCCGTCCGACCGGAGCGGGTCCTCGCCGCATCGCGGCGAACTCGACCGGCACGAGCCGGACCGGCAGACGACCGGAACTCCGTCGACGTCCGGATCCGCGCCGTCAAGCCCGGGCGGCAATCGGCGACCGGGCGGTGGGCGGTCGGCCTCCGATCGTCGCCCACCCGCCCACCGCGCGGTCGGCGCCGTCCCGCGGGCAAGGACGTGGGACGGCGAGCGGTCCTCGGCGCGGTTCGACGCCCGCTTCCCCGCCGCGGAGCGGCTGCCCGACCGGGTCGACTACCTTTTCCGCACCGGACCGCGCGAACGCGACGGCGTGCCGGTCACCACGATCAGCATCGACGGCACGCCGATCGGCGACCCGCTGACCGACGCCTGTCGAATCCCCGACGGCTACCGGCTGCACGACGCGTTCCACCTCGCCTACGCGACCGTGCTGGGCTGGTCGCCGGTCACCCGCGCGTTGCTGGACCGCAAACGTCGCAGCGACCCCGCCACCGACGAGAACGAGGACGGCGGCCGCGCGGTCGCCGTCGAGGAGGGCATCGCCGCCCTGGTCTTCGGCCACGCCTCCCACCGCGGCTACCTGGAAGGCCACGACCGGATCGAACCCGCCCTGCTGCACCACATCCGGGAATTCGTCACCGGATTCGAGGTCACCGCGATCGACGAGCACGAGTGGGAACAGGCCATCCTCGCCGGCTTCGGCATCTGGCACCTGCTGCGCGACCACGGTGGCCAGGGCCTGGTCCGGGCGGACCTGCGGGCCCGCCGCATGACCTACCTGCCCGTCTCCGGGCTGGTGACCACGTCCGTGACCGCTCCCCGTACCGCCGACGGCACGGTCCCCCTGCGCCGGGCCCACCACACCGGTCACCGCGGTCGGAACCCGCTGCGGCACACCCTGCGGCGCACCGGCACCGACCACAGGTTGCACGGCGCATGACCGAGGGCCGGCCTGCCGGATGTCTCGCGATCCGCCCGCGAGCCCGGTGGGCCGGCCAGCCCGGTCTGCCGGCCGCAGCCCGAATCTGCCCACCATGAACGAAAGTTCGACGACACCCCCACGCGGACCACGCTCGCGGACCCCGTCACGCGGTGACACGCAACGGAAGCGATCACGGTGGGGGCGGCGTCACCGGCACTTTCGAACCACTCGCCTGCACGGTGCCGTCACTGTGCGGGACGACTGTCGAGCCCCGGACTCCGACACCGGTCACCGATGGGGGCGTCTGATCCGTCTGCAGCGCGAGGGTGCACGGGGACGTGCCTTGATCGGGATGACCGCGCCGTCAGCCGGGACACGATGACCGACGCGCTCACCGGTTCCGCGGCGACCGTCGCGCCGTTCGGGTCACAGGGGTTGACGCCCAACGGCCTGCTCGGTTCGCTCGGAAGCACCACCGCAGGGAAGCCGTCACCGGAGATCGAGGATTGCGGAGGACCGGACCATGGGCACCCGTGACATCGGAACGGCCACGCCCGGCGCGGCCTGGTCTCATACCTCCGTCGGCGAACGCGGGGTCTCCGGTGCGGAACACCCGGTGGCGGAGGTTTCGCCCACGACGGCACCGGATGGTGTGCAGCCGCAGGCCGGTGACAACCTAACGCTGGAGCGAGGCCGACAGAACACACACGTCAGGGGTGAGTCCAGGGCGCGGGTCGTGGCGCGGTTACTGGGATTGCGCGAGCGTGGCGTGTTGTCGCGAGCGGAGGTGCGCGCAGCGGCCGCGGCCGTGAGGGTCAGCGAGCGGACCGTGGATCGATGGCTGGCCAAGGGCCGCGACTACACACGGCCGATGCCGGCCAGCCGGTTCCTGCTCGACGAGACCGACATGTGGGCGTTCGAGTACTACGCGGGCCAGGTATCGGCGGTGCACCGGGCCCGCAGCGCCGCGGTCGCCGGCCGCGACCGCATCGACAGCGGGGTGCCGATCCCCACCTTCCTACTGGCCGGATGGCGCGGAGCACGGCCGGTGGCCGAACGCACGCTGTACGCGGCGTTCGACAGGGAACTCTCGCCTGCCGAACGGGCCTTCTGGACCGGTGGCGACACGGCACGCGATGCGCTGCGCGTGTACCGACGACGGGTGGCGGGTCACCGCAACGAGATCTGGCAGACCGACCATGCGCAGCTGAAGATCCTCGTGTTGCCCCGACGGGGAGCACCGGTGCACCCCTGGCTCACCTCGATCATCGATGCCTACAGCCGCGTGCAGCTGGGATGGGTACTGTCGGAGAGAAGGCCGACCGCGCAGACCGTCCTCGCGGCACTGCGCGACGCCATCCTCCGCGACCCGGCACGCGGCGACCACGGCGGCGTACCACAGTTCCTGGAATGCGACCGCGGCAGCGAGTTCACCTCGGACCCGGTACACCGCTTCGCGGCCGGCCTGGGCATCAGGATCGTGCACTCGCCTCCGCGCCGCCCGCACTACCACGGACGGATCGAACGTTGGCACGACACCGTGACGCGGATGCTGCTCGTGCACCTGCCCGGCTACACCCGCGGCCCGCGGGACCGGCACGGCAGACTCTGCGCCCCGATCCGCGACGACATCGCCTGGATTACCGCCCACCCCACCGCCGAGGACGTGGCTCGACACCACGGCGACCACCACGACCTCGCCCAGACGACGAACGGCCTCGCCCACGCCCCGGAAACGGTCGACTCGGACTCGACGGAGGCCACGGTCGCCACGGCCGTGGCCCCGATGCTGACCTGGAAGGCCTTCGTCGACCAATACACCCGCTGGGTGCACTGGTACAACACCGCCCACCGTCACGGCGGACTCGCAGGACGCTCCCCCTTACGCGCGTGGCGGGCCGACCCCACTCCGCTCATGACGATCGCGCCGGAACTGCTGCGGGATCTGCTGCTCGGCCCGGAGCGCCGGGTGATCGGCAAGTCCGGCATCCGCAACGACAATCTGCACTACAGCGCCGAAGTGCTGGACAACGCCGTCGGCCGTACGGTGCAGATCCGCTACGCACCCCACGACGACCGTTTCGTCGAGGTATACGACCGCAACGGCGTCCACCTGGCCACCGCGACCCCCAGCGAGACGCTCACCGTGCCCGAGGCCCGTGCGCGTGACGCGGCGCGCGGACGCGACACCGCGAACCTGTTGGCCCGCCGCCGAGCCGCCATCGCCCGCGCCCGTCGCCGAGACGAACCGGTCGGCCCTCCCGCCCTGCAGCCCATGCCCGTCCCGCCGCAGCCCGCGAGCACCACACCGACAGCGTCGAGCAAGGAGGACATCGGCAACACCGAGGCCGGCACCGTCGGCACACACGACATCGTCGTCCTTCCGCCGGAGCCCCTACCCGTGCTGCCCGCGACCGCAGGACAACCTCCGCCTCGCCCCGTAGTCCCGGCTACCCCGGCACCGACTTCCCCGGTGCCGACTTCCCCGGTGCCGACCACTGCGGATCCGGACGCAGAGCCCGCCGAACGCCGTCCCGTGCGTCGGACGCGGTTGTCGAGGCCGGTCCCGTTCTTCGTCGTGCCCGAACCCGATGCGGACCTCGACGATCCGCCGACGGTACGAGTGCTCGACGACGCCGGCTGAAGGACGAAACGACACCTGCCGACAACGAATCACCCGGTAGGCGCACACAGGGACCGCCCGACCCACAGGGACCACGGACGGCCGCGGACTTCGAACCGGGAGGTGGGATGCCCGAGCACTATCTACGACTGAGCGGCGCGCAGATGCTGGCCACGGAAGCGTTCCAGTGGGTCGGCGCCGACATCGACGACCTCGTCAGACACTTCGCGATGGGCATCGTGCACGGCCAGGCCGGACTGGGCAAGACCTTCGCCGTGCAGGCGGCCCTGGAGCGCCTGACCGCCACCGGCTCTGCGTCCCTGCCCGAGCCGGGCACCGCTACGCCGCGGAGCCGGACGCCCGCCAAGGACGCGGTGCGAGTGGTGCAACTGGTGTTTCCGCACCGACCGAACGACCTGCGGGTGGCACAGGAGGTGGCCAGGTCGTTGACCGGCTCCATCCCGACCGGCGTCAACCGGTTCGGCATACAGGAACAGGCCCTCGAGCAGCTGTCCGGCGCCCCGTACCTGATGGTCGTCGACGAGGCACAGCGCTTGACCAGGCACGCCATGGAGGTGCTGCGCTACCTCTACGACCACACCGCGACCCGGCTGGCCGTGCTGTTCGTCGGCGGGGACGGCTGCTGGGAGACCATCTCCCGCTCCCAGACCCTGGTCTCACGCATGTTGCGACGACGCCAGTTCCACCCGCTGCCCGGACGTCAGGTACCGGCCATGATGCGCCACTACCACCCGTTGTACTCCGAAGCGAAACCGGAACTGCTGGCCGCGGTGGACACCGAGTTCGCCCACGGCAACTGGCGCAACTGGGTGTCGTTCACCGCCACCGCCGCCGACCTCGCCCACGCCGAGGGCCGCGTCACCCTCGACCGTGAACTGGTCGCCGCCGGCTACCGGGTCCTCGGCCGCAGCTGATCCACCCCGCGCGGCCGGCCGGTGCCGACACCGCAAACCCCAAGGCCGCCAGGGGATCGTCGCCGTCAGCGCGATCGACGGCGTCCAGCCCGTACACGACGAAGACGGGAGTCCTCATGTCCGGCGGCACGACGGTCGACCTCCACCGCGACCCGGAATTCGACGGCCCGCAGGCCGTGGCGTGGCAACTGCTCAACCCCTCCGACGACCCCGCCGTGTGCGCGGCACTGACCACGCCCGCGGCCCGGGCACGCCGCATCCTGCTGGTACGCATCCGCCCCGCCACCGTGCACCGGGTCCACTTGGCCTACGACACGTTGCGGGCCATCGGCGTCACGATGCGCGACGTGGAATCGCAGTCCGTCGAACCCGACGAACTACCCCGCCGTACGCTGTACCGGCTGTGCGGACTGCGCGTGGCGGTGCTCGCCCTGGACTGCCCCCACTCCCTCAACCAGGCCACCCTCGACCTCGCCCGCTCATGGTGCGACCACCTCGGAGCCCGCTTGGTCCTGATCAGCACCGCCCCGATCGCCCGACCCGCCCTCACCACCAGTCTGGATGACCTGTTGGACGGCGGCCCGCCACGACACCCACCCACTCCCGCATACGGCGCCGACGGACCACCGGACCCGACCGGCTCCCGCTTTCCGGACGACGACGCACCGGGAACCGGCCTGCGGCCCGCACCGGCACAGTGGTCCTGGGGCGACGACGGATGGGGCAGGCGGCGACCCGGCCCCGACTGGGACGGAGCCGGCAGGGACATCGACCCGATGTCCCTGCCGGTCGACGACTTCCCCACCTTCCGCGCGGCGTGCGCGCGACTGCCTCACCGCCAGGCCCTCGACCACGTCTACACCACCGCCTACACCGCCTGCGCGACGGAACTGGCCCTCCCGCACGACGCGCGGATACAGGACAGGATCTGCACCGCGTTGTTCCACGGCCTGACCCTGCACGACCCGCCGCTGGCCGTACGGATGATCACCCTGCGCGCGATCCAGGCTGCGGCGTTCACCCACACCGGACACTGGATCGGCCACGACCCCACCGCCTACGCACGACCACGACCGGAATCCCTTCCCGGCAACCTGGTGCCCCGTCACTACCTGGGGACCCTGCAGCCGGTGCTCGACCCGTTAGTCGCGGTCGCCAACCTGCTGTGGGGCTACCTCGAGACGGACTGCGACGGACTGGTCATGCTCCGCGACCACCACCTGATCACGGAGGACCTTTCCCCGGTCGTGTCCGTCCACCCGGACACCGACCTCGACGACGACGCGACTCCCCCGGCCGCCACCACGGGCGCCGGCGGACCCGTCACCGCACCCGCCCTGGTGTTCGGGACGACGATCCTTCAACTGCCACCCTGGAGCCTGCCGCTGCTGCGCGCCTACCGCTGTCAACGCGACCACCACCGCAACCGACAGCCCGTCGTCGACCCCCCGCTGTTCGTGCGCGACCGCGCGATGCTGTCTCACGAGGTGTTTTCACAGGCCATCTACAACGGACCACCGTTCGACATCGCCGAAGACCTGCGGTTCGCCGATGTGGAGGGCACCCATATCGTCACACGCGGCACCAGCGGGGAGCGCGAGCGCAGACGCGGCATCGCCTACCGGGGCATGCATCCGCTGCTGTTCTGGATCGTCAGGCGGGGCCTGACCGTGCGGGACATACGCCCCGACCCGGTGTACCCGTCCACGACACCGGGGACACCGCCGTCGCATCCTGCAGAATCCGGATCCGATCCCGGCGGTGAGACATCGTGACCGACGCTTACCCACCCTGCCCGCGGTGCGGGCAACACCAGTGCCCCGGACCGGTGGGTCATGCCCTGCACACCGCACTGCTGAGGTTGCCCATGCCCCGGCGGGAACTGGCCGACCTGCTCAACACCACCACCGACGATCTGCCCACCGAGACGACCACGGCATGGCGCATGATCAACCTGATCACACGCCTGCCCACCAGGACGATGCTGCTTCTGGCGACCCTGACCCGAATCGACGCGCCCACCATCGCCTCGGTCCTGCAAAGCCCCCGATCCCCGTGGCACACCACACCCGACACCGACGTCGCCGACCTGACCGCACTGCTCCTGCGTCACCACCCGACCGCGATGTCCACCGACACCGTGGCCGAACAGGCACGATGGCCGGTCCCGCGAGTACAGGCCGCAGCCATCCGACTCCACGACAATCCGCCCCCCGGCGTAGCCCTGCACATCGAGGGCGACACGTTGGCCCTGCGCCCCGAACCGCGATACCTGCGCGACCCGACCGCTCGGGGTAGCACGACGGAGGCCGACGCCCCCTCCCCAGAGCAGGTCCCGTCGACAGTCGCCGTCGACCACGACATCGCCCGCGACCTCTACCTGCTCCTCACCGACCCCACCACACGGATCCCCGCCGAACGGGTCGCGGCGCTGCGTGCGGCAGGAATCCTCACCCCCGATGACCATCCCCGCCCCGCTGCCGATGTCCGATACTCACTGCAATGGTGGGACCAGCCGCATCGCACGGCGCCCGGCTGACCGGCCGATCCCCGCTTCTCTGAACCAGGGATCGTCAGCACGTCCGGCTCCTGGCCGACCCGGCAGGCCGACTGCTCCGGACCTCGCCCGCACTGCTGGTGTACCTGCGCGAGGGCGAGGCTTTCGCCGAGGTCGGCGCCGGGTTCGGAGTGTCGACAGGACGTGTTGGCGCCATGTCAACGAAACCGTCGGATTGCCCGCAGGGTGGGGCTCCGGAGCTGTGGATGGGTTGCGGTCGGCCAAGTGGTGAGGTCTGGCCGGACGTGGTCGTCGACGGCACGCCGAGCCCGATCGACCGGGTCGTCGCGGACCGGCCCTTCTACTCGGGCAAGCACCGGATGCACGAGGTGAACCTGCGGGTGATCGCCTGGACGCTGACCGGGTCCAGGCCCGCCTGCGCGGACCCGGCGAACGCGCCGACCCCCAACTCAAGACCTGGCGCATCCTTCGCGCGCTCCGCCGCTGCCCCTACCGCACCGGCCGACTGGCCAAAGCCATCCATGTCCTACAGAACTATTCCGCCTCGTTCGAATCTATGGGCTGAACGCAACTCGCATCGGACCCGACAATACGGTTGCCGGACCCGCGAAACTCGCCGACAGATTCAAGCGGAAAGCTTGCTTGCGCTGCGATGCATCGCCAACTTTTCCATGCAGGTGCACATAGGCGCCGTGCAGTACCCGGCGAACTTTGCCGGCGACTCTCGACTCGAATCGGTGAATTGATCGCCGACCTGGTGGCAAGCAGGTCGGCGATGGCGTCAGGGCTCGCCGCAGTGGCATCAGAAGGACGAAAATGTACAATCGGTGACGAACACTGCAAACTGCGGAGCGGATCATGAACCGATGAACATGCAGGTCAGACACCCTGCGCTGAGCGCCGCAACGCCAGGGGAGACACTTTACATGCGACATCAAGACAGGTTGCCAGCAACAGCGAAGGCATTATGATTGCAGCTCACACCGGCCGGGTGCAGCCTGGGTAGTTGCAGGTCGTCGCGGGGTTCTCGGTCGTCGTCACGGCGATACCGTAGCAGAGTTTCGTTGCTTCAAACGTTAATGGCTACAACGCAACGCTATAGCGTGCCGGGAAGATGACTTCCGATAAGTGAACCTTATCGGAAGTCAGCCTCGGACCGGTTTCCGTGGCGAGTCCCGGTACGCAGACCGCCGAGGACGCCGGGCAGGACGCGTTCCTACGTCGGCAGGCCGCCGACCGGCATCGGATCGAGGTGCTGGAGACGTGCCTGACCAAGGTCGTCACCAACCTGTGCCTCGACCGGCTCCACTCGGCCCCGGCCGTGAGCGGACGATCGGCGCGTGGCTGCCCGAACCGCTCCTCGACGGCGACCCGCTGCTCGACCCGGCCGACACCGTCGAGCAGCGCGAATCGGTCACGCTGGCGGTGCTGACCTTGATGGAGCGCCCGTCCCCCGTCGAACGGGACGTCTACCTGCTGCGCGAGGTGTTCTCCTACGCCACGCCGAGATCGCCGACAACCTCGACGTCACCAAGTCCGCGAGCCGGCAGCACCTCCACCGGGCACGGCGCCGCGTCACCGCCGAGCGCCGTCGCCGCGTGGTCGACCCGGAAAACGCCCGCCGGATCGTCGAGGAATTTCTCACCGCGGCTTCTTCGGGCCGCACGGAACGGTTGGTGGCGTTGCTGACCGACGACGCGATCGCGATCTCGGACGGTGCCGGTCTGGCCGAGACGCTGCTGCGGTACGACACCCCGCAGCACATTGCCGCCATTGCCCGGGCCGGTTTCAAGCCCTCACCCGCGAAACGGCGATTCGCCGGCGGCACCCGCCGTCCACTACGCGCTTGTCAACGGCGCTCCGGCGATCCTGTTCGTGCCGGGCGACCGGGTCGTCGGCGCCGTGACGTTCGACCTCGCCAACGGCAGGATCGTGACCGTGCGCGGTATCGCCGCACCCTCCCGGCTGGTCCGCCTCACCGAGGCCTGGCGGCGGCACGAACCCGGCGCGCCGCTCATCGCCGAGGGGTGACCGACGTCGGCCGGGCACAAAAAAGGGCAAGGAGACTTTTCCTTGCCACTCTCAACTTATAGCGCACAGGGGGTCTTGCCGCAAGACCCCGGTTGTGCTGCACACTCTGCGGCCGCGGCCGGAACCTGCGGAAATGAGCGATGTTCACGCGTCGGTCGGGCCGGTCGAAATGGGACGTGGGAATTGGGGGGTTTCGTGGTTGACGTGATCGTGGCCGGTGGCGGGCCGACCGGCGTGATGGTGGCGTCCGAGTTGCGGTTGCACGGCGTGGACGTGGTGGTGCTCGACAAGGAGCCGGAGCCGACGAAGGTCGTCCGGTCGCTCGGCCTGCACGTGCGCAGCATCGAGGTGATGGACCAGCGCGGCCTGCTGGACCGGTTCCTCGCGCACGGGCAGCAGTACCCGGTGGGCGGGTTCTTCGCCGGCATCACCAAGCCGTCGCCGGACCTGGACACCACGTACCCGTTCGTCCTGGGCATCCCGCAGACCACGACGGATCGCCTGCTGACCGAGCACGCCGCCGAACTCGGCGTGGAAGTCCGGCGCGGGCGCGAGGTGGTCGGGCTGAGCCAGGACGACGACGGCGTGACCACCGAGCTGGCGGACGGCACGCGGCTGCGCGCGCGGTACCTCGTGGGCTGCGACGGCGGCCGCAGCACGGTCCGCAAGCTGCTCGGCATCGGCTTCCCCGGTGAGCCGAGCAAAGCCGACACGCTGCTGGCCGAGGTGGAGTTGACCGCGTCGCCGGAGACGGTGGCCGCCGTGGTGGCCGAGGTCCGCAAGACCCAGCTCCGGTTCGGCGTCGGGCCGCACGGCGACGGCGGGTACCGGCTGGTCGTGCCCGCCGAGGGGGTGGCCGAGGACCGCACCGTCCCGCCGACCCTGGACGAGGTGAAGCGGCAGTTGCGGCTGGTCGCGGGCACGGACTTCGGCGTGCACTCGCCGCGGTGGCTCTCCCGCTTCGGCGACGCGACGCGGCTGGCCGAGCGGTACCGGGACGGGCGGGTGCTGTTGGCGGGCGACGCGGCGCACATCCACCCGCCCGTCGGCGGGCAGGGGCTCAACCTGGGCATCCAGGACGCGTTCAACCTGGGCTGGAAGCTGGCCGCCGAGGTCAACGGCTGGGCGCCGGAAGGGCTGCTGGACAGCTACGAGTCCGAGCGGCGGCCGGTCGCGGCCGACGTGCTGGAGAACACCCGCGCGCAGATGCAGCTGATGTCCACCGAGCCGGGTCCGCGGGCGGTGCGCCGGCTGGTGTCGGAGCTGATGGACTTCGAGGAGGTCAACCGGTACCTGACCGAGAAGATCACCGCGACGGGCATCCGCTACGACCTGGGCGGCGGGCACGAACTGGTCGGCCGGCGGATGCGGGACGTGGCGCTGGAGCGGGGACGGCTGTACGAGGTGATGCGCGGTGGGCGCGGGGTGCTGCTCGACCGGACCGGGCGGCTCTCGGTGGCGGGTTGGGCGGACCGGGTCGACCACGTGGTGGAGGTCGGTGGGGAGCTGGACGTGCCCGCGGTGCTGCTGCGGCCGGACGGCCACGTGGCGTGGGTCGGGGAGGACCAGTCGGACCTGGTCGGCCGATTGTCCCGGTGGTTCGGCGCCGCCGGGTCGTGACGCCCGCAGCGCTCGGGTGGGAGAGACCGGCGTCACGCCGGTCCGCTGTCACAGGGGGTCGGGCGGCGGTGTCTTGGGGCGAACGACCGTCCCGGCCGGTTCGTCCGACTCGGCGTCGACCGGCCGGTCTCCCCTACCACCCCGCGAGGAACCGTCATGAACGTCGCTCTGTGGATCGTTGCCGGACTGCTCTCCGTCGTCTACCTGGTCGGCGGCGTCGGCAAGGTGGTCGTGTCGAAGGAGCGGATCGCCGCCGCCGGTCACGCCGGGGCGTGGGTGGAGGACTTCAGCGCCGGCAGCGTGAAGGCGATCGGGGCGCTCGAGTTCCTGGCGGCGGTGGGTCTGATCCTGCCCGCGGTGCTCGGCATCGCGCCGGTGCTGGTGCCGTTGGCCGCCCTCGGCCTGGTGGTGATCATGGCCGCCGCGGCGGTCACGCGCTACCGCCGCGGCGAGATCAAGCTGATGGTGCTGGACCTGGGCTACCTGGCGCTGGCCGCCTTCGTGGCGTGGGGCCGCTTCGGTCCGGAGGCGTTCGTCGGCTGAGGCGGCTGACCCGGCCGACGCCGGCGGGCACCGGCGGGCGCGTGCGTCGCGGCCGGCTCGGCGCGGCGGCGTGTGGCACGATCCCGCACGTGACCAGCAGATCGGCGGAAGCGGAGTACCTGCGCGACCTCGCGCGGCTGCGTCGGGTCCGTGACCGGATGGACCGGGAGTACGCGCAGCCGCTGGACGTCGAGGCGCTCGCCCGCGGTGTGAACATGTCGGCCGGGCACCTCAGCCGCCAGTTCCGCCGCGCTTACGGCGAGTCACCGTACTCGTACCTGATGACGCGGCGGATCGAGCGGGCGATGGCGCTGCTGCGCCAGGGAGACCTGAGCGTCACCGAGGTGTGCTTCAAGGTCGGCTGCTCGTCGTTGGGCACCTTCAGCACGCGGTTCACCGAGCTGGTCGGCGTGCCGCCGAGCGTCTACCGGCGTGAGGCGGCACGCGCGACGGCGGGGATGCCGTCGTGCGTGGTCAAGCAGGTGACGAGGCCGATCAGGAATCGAGAAGCGTCGTCACCGAGCGCGACCTAGCGTGATGGCCATGGACATCACCATTCACGCGAGCTTCCTCCCGCACCACGACCCGGACGCGTCGCTGGCGTTCTACCGCGACGCGCTGGGGTTCGAGGTCCGCAACGACGTGGGGTACGGCGGCATGCGGTGGATCACGGTCGGTCCGGTCGGCCAGCCCGGCACGTCGATCGTGCTGCACCCGCCGGCGGCCGATCCGGGCATCACCGAGGAGGAGCGCCGGACCATCGTCGAGATGATGGCCAAGGGCACGTACGCGAGCCTGCTCATGGCCACCAAGGACCTCGACGGCGCCTTCGCGCGGTTGCAGGAGGGCGACGTCGAGGTGGTCCAGGAGCCGACCGAGCAGTCGTACGGCATCCGGGACTGCGCCGTCCGCGACCCCGCGGGCAACCTGATCCGCATCCAGCAGCTGCGCTGAGCCGTCGGGCGTTCACCGCGCCCCTCGCAGACGCGCCCCGGCAGACCCGCACCGCGGAGGGCCCGCGCACGCGGCCGGGCTCCCCGCGAGTGCCGCCCCACCCCCGCGCAACAGATGGAGACACGATGAGCACGGCCACGAACACGGACGCGCAGGAGTCCGCGTCGCACGTCGCCGACAGCCACGACCTGATCCGCGTGCACGGCGCGCGGGTGAACAACCTCAAGGACGTGAGCCTGGAGATCCCGAAGCGGCGGCTGACGGTGTTCACCGGCGTCTCCGGTTCGGGCAAGAGCTCGCTGGTGTTCGGCACGATCGCGGCCGAGTCGCAGCGGATGATCAACGAGACGTACAGCGTGTTCGTGCAGGGTTTCATGCCGACGCAGGCGCGGCCGGACGTCGACGTGCTGGAGGGGCTGACGACCGCGATCATCGTCGACCAGGAGCGGTTGGGCGCGGACCCGCGGTCAACGGTGGGCACCGCGACCGACGCGAACGCGATGCTGCGCATCCTGTTCAGCCGGCTCGGGACGCCGCACGTCGGGTCGCCGCAGGCGTTCTCGTTCAACGTCGCCTCGATCAGCGGCGCGGGCGCGGTCACGGTGGAGCGCGGCGGGCAGACGGTGAAGGAGCGGCGTTCCTTCAGCATCACGGGCGGCATGTGCCCGCGCTGCGAGGGCCGGGGTTCGGTGTCGGACATCGACCTGAGCCAGCTCTACGACGACTCGAAGTCGTTGGCGGAGGGCGCGTTCACCATTCCGGGTTGGAAGTCGGACAGCTTCTGGACGGTGCGGGTGTACGCGGAGTCGGGTTTCGTCGACCCGAACAAGCCGATCCGGGAGTTCACCAAGAAGGAGATGGACGCCTTCCTCCACAAGGAGGCGACGAAGGTCAAGGTCGACGGCGTCAACCTGACGTACGAGGGGTTGATCCCGAAGATCCAGAAGTCGTTCCTGTCGAAGGACAAGGAGGGGATGCAGCCGCACATCCGGGCGTTCGTGGAGCGCGCGGTCACGTTCACCACGTGCCCCGAGTGCGGCGGCACGCGGCTCAGCGAGGCGGCCCGGTCGTCGAAGATCAAGGGGATCAGCATCGCGGACGCGTGCGCGATGCAGATCAGCGACCTGGCGGAGTGGGTGCGGGGCCTGGACGAGCCGTCGGTGGCGCCGCTGCTGGCGAAGCTGCTGCAGACCCTCGACTCGTTCGTGGAGATCGGGCTGGGGTACCTGTCGCTCGAACGGCCCGCGGGGACGTTGTCGGGCGGCGAGGCGCAGCGCGTCAAGATGATCCGCCACCTGGGGTCGTCGTTGACGGACGTGACGTACGTGTTCGACGAGCCGACGATCGGGCTGCACCCGCACGACATCCAGCGGATGAACAACCTGCTGCTGCGGTTGCGGAACAAGGGCAACACGGTGCTCGTGGTGGAGCACAAGCCGGAGACGATCGTGATCGCCGACCACGTCGTGGACCTCGGTCCGGGCGCGGGTTCAGCGGGCGGCACGATCTGCTTCGAGGGCACGGTGGAGGGGTTGCGGGCCGGCGGCACGATCACCGGCCGCCACTTCGACGACCGGGCGTCGCTGAAGGAGTCGGTGCGGAAGCCCTCGGGCGCGTTGGAGATCCGCGGCGCGAACCGCCACAACCTGCGCGACGTGGACGTCGACGTGCCGCTCGGGGTGCTGTGCGTGGTCACCGGTGTGGCTGGTTCGGGCAAGAGTTCGCTGATCCACGGGTCGATCCCGGCCGGCGCGGGTGTGGTGTCGGTCGACCAGGGCGCGATCCGGGGGTCGCGGCGGAGCAACCCGGCGACGTACACGGGCCTGCTGGAGCCGATCCGCAAGGCGTTCGCGAAGGCGAACGGCGTGAAGCCGGCGTTGTTCAGCGCGAACTCCGAGGGCGCGTGCCCGACGTGCAACGGCGCGGGCGTCATCTACACCGACCTGGCGATGATGGCCGGCGTCGCCACCCCGTGCGAGGAGTGCGAGGGGAAGCGGTTCCAGGCGTCGGTGCTGGAGTACCACCTCGGCGGCCGCGACATCAGCGAGGTGCTGGCGATGTCGGTGCGCGAGGCGGAGGCGTTCTTCGCCGAGGGCGAGGCGCGGACGCCGGCGGCGCACGCCATCCTGGACCGGCTGGCCGATGTGGGGCTGGGCTACCTCACCCTGGGCCAGCCGCTCACGACGTTGTCCGGCGGTGAGCGGCAGCGGCTGAAGCTGGCGACCCACATGTCCGACAAGGGCGGTGTGTACGTGCTCGACGAGCCGACCACGGGCCTGCACCTGGCGGACGTCGAGCAGCTGCTCGGCCTGCTGGACCGGCTGGTGGACTCCGGCAAGTCGGTGATCGTCATCGAGCACCACCAGGCGGTCATGGCGCACGCCGACTGGATCATCGACCTCGGTCCCGGCGCCGGTCACGACGGAGGCCGGGTCGTGTTCGAGGGCACGCCCGCCGACCTCGTGGCCGCCCGCTCCACCCTCACCGGCGAGCACCTGGCGGCGTACGTCGGAGCCTGACCGGGAGGGGACCGACCGGGACGCCGCGGGAGAACTAACGGGACGCCCCGCCCGTGGACGCGTTGCCACGTCGGGAACGTCCTGGCACAGGCGGAACACAACGAACCCGGTCCACTGGTCGTCTCCTCAGGACGGGACGACGCTCTGCGGGAACGCCAGGACGTGGTCCGGGTCGTAGCGGCGGGCCACGCGGCGCAGGCGGGCCAGGTTGCGGCCGTAGTAGGCGGTGCGCCACTCCGGCATGTCGGGGTCGATGTAGTTGACGTAGCCGGTGTTGTGGCCGAGCCCGTCGCGGACGTCGGCGACCGTGCGGCGGGCCTCGGCCTCGCTCACGTCGCCGACGCCGACGTACGCCTGGGCGCTCGCGATGGCGTCGCGGTGCGGGAACGCGGTGGCGTCCGGGCGCACGCGGGCGATCTCGCCGCCGAACGAGTCGAACTGCACCCAGCCCGCGCGCCTGCCCTCCATGAGGCCGACGGCGCGCGCCGGGTCGACGGGCCGGTGGAGCATCCGGGACGAGGCCACGAACGGCGCGCCGGTGGTCGGCGCGCACTGCGGCAGGCAGCCCGCGAAGTACCGCATGGTGGTGAGGTAGTCCATCGGCAGGACTTGGCGGCTGGTCGGCGCGACCTTCGCGGTGAGCCGGTCGAGCAGCGGCGGCAGCCCGCGTTCCTCGCCCGCCCAGCAGCCGATGACGCCGGCGGTCGGCGGGCTGCCCGCGACGACCTCGCACGCCGTCCACATCTCGTCGGGCGTGCCGAGCATCCACTCCTGCCACGCGCCGAGCACGTCGACGCCCGCGTCCGCGGGGAACCGCAGGAGGAACACGACGAGGTCGCGGGCCGGTTCGGTGTCGAACGTGAAGGACGTGACGACGCCGAAGTTGCCGCCACCGCCGCCGCGCAGCGCCCAGAACAGGTCGGGCTCGGTCTGGGCGTCGGTGTGGCGCGTCACGCCGTCCGGCGTCACGACCCGCGCGGACAGCAGGCGGTCGCACGTCAGGCCGTACTTGCGGGCGACGACGCTGATGCCGCCGCCCAGCGTGAGGCCGCCGACGCCGACGGTGGGGCACGTCCCGGCGGGCAGGAGCCGGCCGACGCCGCCCAGTCCCTCGTAGACGTCGATCATCCGGGCGCCGGGGCCGATCCGCGCGTCGCCGCGCTCGTCCACGTCGACGCCGTTCAGCGCGGCCAGGTCGATGACCAGGCCGTTCTCCGGCACCGAGTAGCCCGCGTAGCTGTGCCCGCCGCTGCGTGCCGCCACCGGCACGTCGTGCGTCGCGGCGAAGTCGAGGCAGCGGGCCACATCGGACTCGTCGGCGCACAGGGCGACGGCCGCCGGGCGGCGGTGCGCGTACACCGTGTTGAACGGGCGGCGCACGGTGTCGTAGCCGTCGTCGCCGGGACGGACCAGCCGGCCGGTCAGCGCGCGCCGGAGCCGGTCCCAGTCCCGGTCCGGGCCGTGCGCCCACGCGCCGAACGTGACGAGACCTGTTGCCTGGATGAACGTTCTGCGGCCGAATTCCACGGCTCCCACCCCCGATTTCCAGGGTCCGCCTCGGATTGGTCGGGGTAATCCGGCGAATGGCTGAACCCCGGGCGGGTCGCGGGGCCGGCGCGCGACGGGCGAAGTCGTGGGGTTGAACGGATGACCGAATGGCAATCTTCGACGTACTCCCCCACCCGACGTACTCCCCACCCCACAGGCAGGTGCCCGAATGATCGTTCCCCTGGACCTCACCGACGACGCCACGGCGGAGGCCGTGCACCGGATCGCGTTGGAGTCGTACGCGGTGGAGGCCGACCTGATCGGCAGCACGGCGATGCCGGCGTTGCACGAGTCGGTCGACGACGTCCGCAGACTCCCGCTGCGGTGGCTCGGCGGGTACGTCGACCGCGAGCTCGTGGCGTTCGTCGGCTACGCGAAGGTCGACGGCGTGCTGGACATCGACCGGCTGGGCGTGGCGCCGAGCCACTTCCGGCTCGGGTTCGCGCGGCGGCTGGTGGAGCAGGTGCTGGCCGAGGGCGGTCCGGCGATCGTGTCGACGGGTGCGGCCAACGCGCCCGCCATCGCGTTGTACGAGAGCCTGGGGTTCCGGGTGGTTGACACGGTCGTCGTGGACGGCGGGCTGCGGATCGCGCAATTCGGGCACCCCGGCCTCGTGTAGGCGCGCGGCGGTCGTTGGTGTCGCCAACTAGAGTGCGGCGGCATGGAGACCCGGGGCGCGCCGCGCCGGCTGCGCGGCACCGCGAGCTGGCTGCTCGGCCAGACGACGACGCACGCGCACCGGCTGGTGTCGGAGGCGTTGGGCGGGGTCGGCGCGCGGCGGTACCACTACTCGCTGCTGGCCGCGTTGGACGAGTTCGGCCCCGCCAGCCAGGCGGAGCTGGGGCGGCGCGGCGGGCTGGACCGCAGCGACGTGGTGGCGACCGTGAACGAGCTCGCGGCCCAGGGGCACGTGGAGCGGCGGCCGGACCGGGTGGACAAGCGGCGCAACGTCGTGACGATCACCCCGTCGGGGGTCGAGCACCTGCGGGAGCTGGACCGGGTGCTGAGGGCGGCCCAGGACGCGCTGCTGGCGCCGCTGTCGGCGGCCGAGCGGGACGAGTTGGCGCGGATGCTGACGGTGGTCCTGGAGCACCACGGGTGACCGCGGCCGGCACGTCCGGCGGGCTCGTCGGGGCCGCCCGAGAATTTCTCCGAGGTTTTGCCGGCGTCGTGTCGATCCGGTCGACGGCCGTTCGTGTAGGGGGTGGGACACCCCGAACCGAGGAGGACACCATGACGCAGTACCTGATCAGCGTGATCGAGCCGACCGGCTACGACATCCCCGAGCCGGAGGTGCTGGAGCGGATCATGAAGGACGTGCAGGCGGTCGACGCGGACATGCGCGAGGCGGGCGTGTGGGTGTTCGCGGGCGGTCTGCACGCACCGGAGACGGCGACGACGCTGCGGCCGACGGACGACGGCGAGGTGGTCGTCACCGACGGCCCGTTCACCGAGTCCAAGGAGCACATCGGCGGGTTCAACATCATCGACGTGCCGGACCTGGACGCGGCGCTGGAGTGGGGCCGCCGGATGAGCGTGGCGTGCACGCTGCCGGTCGAGGTGCGGCCGTTCCAGGACTTCCCCGGCTGACGTGACGTCGGTCGAGCGCGTCTTCCGGGCCGAGTACGGCCGGTCGGTCGCCGTCCTGGTCCGCGTCTTCGGCGACATCGACATCGCCGAGGAGGCGGTCCAGGACGCGTTCGCCGAGGCGGTGCGCCGCTGGCCGGAGACGGGTGTGCCGCCGAGCCCGGCGGGCTGGATCATCACCACCGCCCGCAACCGGGCGATCGACCGGCTGCGCCGTGAGTCGTCGCGCGACGACCGGCACGCGCAGGCGGCGCTGCTGCGCGCCCGTGACGAGCACGGCGGGGAGGTGGACGTGGTGGGCGACGAGCGGCTGCGGCTGATCTTCACCTGCTGCCACCCGGCGCTGCACCCGGCGGCACGGGTGGCGTTGACGTTGCGGCTGCTGGGCGGGTTGTCGACGGCGGAGATCGCGCGGGCGTTCCTGGTGCCGGAGCCGACGATGGCGCAACGCCTGGTGCGGGCGAAGGCGAAGATCCGGGACGCCCGCATCCCGTACCGGGTGCCGGGCGAGGCGGAGCTGCCGGACCGGCTGCGGGCCGTGCTGGCGGCGGTGTACCTGGTGTTCAACGAGGGGTACTCGGCCAGTTCGGGTGACGCGTTGGTGCGCGAGGACCTGTGCGACGAGGCGGTGCGGCTCGGCCGGCTGCTGGCGGGGTTGATGCCGGACGAGCCGGAGGTGCGGGGGCTGCTGGCGTTGATGCTGCTGCAGCACGCGCGGAGCCCGGCGCGGACGGGCCCGGACGGCGGGTTGGTGCGGCTGGCCGACCAGGACCGCTCCCGCTGGGACGCCGCGATGCTGGCGGAGGGCCGGGAGCTGGTGCGGTGGTGCCTGCGCCGCGACCGGCCCGGCCCGTACCAGGTGCAGGCGGCGATCAACGCGGTGCACAGCGACCCGCCGCCGACGGACTGGGCGCAGGTCGTCCGGCTGTACGACCACCTGCTGGCGTTGACGCCGACGCCGGTGGTGGCGTTGAACCGGGCCGTCGCGGTGGCCGAGGTCGACGGGCCGGAGGCGGCGTTGGCGCTGGTGGACGGCCTGTCGGCGGAGCACGCCCGGTTGGCCGGCTACCACCTGCTGCACGCCGTGCGCGCGGACCTGCTGCGCCGCCTGGGGCGGGACGGGGAGGCGGCGCGGGCGTACGAGCGGGCGCTGGCGGCGGCCGGGAACGCGGCCGAGCGGGAGTTCCTGCGACGCGGTCTCAGCGCAGTCGCCGGATCAGCTCCACCACCTCCTCCGGGGTGAAGTCCAGCGACACCACGCCGATGGTCAGCTCGATGGCGGACCGGCCCGGTTCGGACGACGCGCGGGCGCGTCGCGGCAGCTCGACACCGGTCTCCTCGAGGATTCGCGCCGCTGCGGTGGCGACGACGTCCGGCGGCACGGGCAGGTGGACGTGGAACAGCGGCGTCTGCGGCACCTCGGGGCGGGTGCGGGCGTAGCCGTCGGCGTTGATCGCGGCGGCGACGGCCACGGCGTGGTCGCGGAACTCGGCCATGCGGGGCAGCGCCTCGTCCAGCCCGATGAGCCCGGTGACGGCGAGCGGCCAGGCGTCGGGGATGGCGCCGCCGAGCCTGTGCCGCCACACCGACGCGGTGTCGATGGTCTCCCGGTCGCCGGCGAGGACCGCGCCGCGCACCCCTTCGAGGCCTTTGTAGAGGGACACGTAGACGGTGTCGAACAGGTCGGCGATCTCGGCGAACGGCCGGTCGTAGTACGGCTGCGCCTCCCACAGGCGGGCGCCGTCCAGGTGCGTGGCGGCGCCGCGGTCGCGGGCCCACTTCGTCTGCGCGACCAGGTCCTCCCAGGCGGGCAGGAGGCCGCCGATCTCGCGTTGCGGCAGTTCCAGCAGCAGCGCGGCGACGGGCTCGCGGACCTCGGCGAGGTCGTCGAGGGTGATCAGGGCCTGCCGGTCGCCGACGGTCTTGTGGCGCAGGCCGTGGACGGCGTTGTAGCCCTCCTCCTCCCAGATCGCGGGGTGGCACAGGGCGTGCGCGGCGAACGTGCGGCGGCCGGTGCGCTCGGCGTGGACGCGCAGCGCGACCTGCTGCGCCATGGTGCCGGACGGGAAGAACAGGGCGGCGGGCTTGCCGAGGAGGTCCGCGATCCGCTGTTCGAGCTCCCTGGTGGGCTCGTCCGAGGGGGTGCCGGGCCGGACGTGGTCGAGCATGCGGCGCAGCACGGTGTGCGGGTCGGAGCGCAGTCGGGAGTGCTGGACCAGGGAGCGGTGGATCTCGGGTGCCATGACGGGAGTCTGCTGTTGCCGCCACCGAGGTGCAACAACCGTGCACCGGTCACGTGACTGATTCGGCAGGCCGGCGGCCGCGCCTAGCGTCCCCGGCATGGACCTCACCCGCGAAGACGCCCGATTCGTGCTCCTCCACCACGCCTCCGTGCCGTTCGACCCGCGCCCCGAAGGGCTGCTGGACGTGCGGCGCCTGGCCCGCGTCGCCCCGGACGCCGACGAGGTCGTCACGTACTCGCAGTGGTCCGGCGGCGCCCCGGACCCCGGTGACGGGGTCGCGTACCGGCGCCACCGGTCGGTGGGCCTGGCGTCGCCGGACCGGCCGGTGGGGTGCGTGGTGCTGGTGTCGGTGGAGTTCGACCGGCCCGGCGTCGCCGAGGAGTGGGTGGACCTGGTCTTCTCGGCGCTGGCGGCCGAGGAGGAGCCGCACCCGGGCGGGATCTCCGGGCACTTCCACGTGAGCGTGGACGGGACGCGGGTGCTGAACTACGCGGAGTGGACGTCCGCCGAGGCGCACGTCGACGCGTTGGCGCGCGGTGACGGGTCGGTCGGCGTGGCGGAGCTGTGGCGACGTGTGCGGGCGTTCACCGGTCTCAAGGGGAGCGACGTGCGGCGATACCGGGTCGTCGGTCCGTGATACTGGCGTCATGGGCAAGACATATGAGCGGATCGAAGGTCGCCTGCGCGAGTTCATCGAGGCGCAGCCGGTGTTCTTCACCGCCACGGCGCCGCTGTCGGCGGACGGGCACGTGAACCTGTCGCCGAAGGGCCGGGCGGGCACGTGGCGCGTGCTCGATGAGCACCGCGTGGCGTACCTGGACTTCGGCGGCAGCCACGCGGAGACGATCGCCCACCTGCGGGAGAACGGCCGCATCACGTTGATGTGGTGCGCGTTCGACGGTCCGCCGAACATCGTGCGCGTGCACGGCACGGGCGAGCCGGTGTTCCGCGACGACCCGCGGTTCGCCGAGTTGGTGGCGGGCTTCGGCGAGGCGGACGGGCCGGCGCTGCGGGCGGTCGTGGTGGTGACGGCGAAGCTGATCAGCGACACGTGCGGGTTCGCGGTGCCGTTCATGGACTACCGGGGCGAGCGGACGCTGCACGCGGAGTACTTCGGCCGCAAGTCCGACGCCGAGTTCGCCGCGTACTGCGAGAGCAAGGACTACAACGCGGTGAGCATGGACGGGCTGCCGGCGTTGCCGCTGCCGCTGCCCGCGCGCCCGCCCGTGTGACGTCCCCATCTTCGTGACGTCCCGATCTTCGTGACGTACCCGTCTCCGGCCGGCGGGTTGCCGCGCCCCGCCGACCCGGTTCGCCGAGGGTTTCTGACATCGTCTGCGCCGTGACGAAGTACCTGTTCTTCTGGGGGCACCAGGCGCGCCCCGGCGCGCCGGTCGGCAAGCAGTGCCTCAGCCAGTGGTGGGAGGCGCCGTTCACGGTGGACGGCCGCACCTACGCGACCGCCGAGCACTTCATGATGGAGGGCAAGGCGCTGCTGTTCGGTGACGAGGAGGTCGCCGAGCGGGTGGTGGCGGCGCGCACGCCGGGCGAGGCGAAGGCGCTGGGCCGGCACGTGCGCGGCTTCGACGAGGCGACGTGGGCGGCGGCGCGGCTGGACGTCGTGGTGCGCGGGAACCTGGCGAAGTTCGGCGCCCACGACGACCTGCGCGCGTTCCTGCTCGGCACCGGCGACCGGGTGCTGGTGGAGGCGAGCCCGGTGGACCGGGTGTGGGGCATCGGGTTGGCCGCGGACGACCCGCGCGCGGCCGACCCGAGCACCTGGTTGGGCCTGAACCTGCTGGGCGAGGCCCTGATGGTCGTTCGGGACCGGCTCAGTCGACGGTGAGCACGATCTTGCCGCGGGTGTGGCCGGAGTCGATCAGCTCGTGCGCCTTGGCGGCGTCGGCCAGCGGCAGCACGGCACCGAGCTCGACGCGCAGCGCGCCGCGTTCCACCAGGTCGCTGAGCCCGAGCAGGCCGCGGAGGTCGGGTTCGACCAGGAGCGCGGCGGTGCGGATCCGGCCGGCGGCGGCCTCGACCAGGGCGTCGTAGGCCGCGCCGAGGATCGTCACGACGATCCCGCCGTCCTTGACGGTGGCCGCGGAACGGGCCGCGACGTCGTCGCCGACCGCGTCGAGCACGGCGTCCACGTCCCGGACGGCCTCGGCGAAGTCGACCGCGGTGTAGTCCACGACCTCGTCGGCGCCGAGGTCGCGCACGAAGTCGTGGTTGCGGGCGCTGGCGGTGCCGATGACGTGCGCGCCGCGGGCCTTGGCGATCTGCACGGCGACGTGGCCGACCCCGCCTGCGGCGGCGTGCACGAGGACCCGCTGGCCGGGGCGCACGTCGGCCGTGTCGACCAGGGCCTGCCAGGCGGTGAGGCCGACGAGCGGGAGGCCGGCGGCGTGCGGGTGGTCCAGCGCGGCGGGCTTGGGCGCGAAGTGGCGGGACGGCGCGACGACGTACTCGGCGTGGGCGCGGGCCGCGCGGGGGAACAGCGGCATGCCGAACACCTCGTCGCCCGGTCGGAGCGTGGTGACGCCGAACCCGACCTCCTCGACCACCCCGGAGACGTCCCAGCCGAGCACGAACGGCGGTTCGACGAACCAGTGGCCGTGCTCGCGGGTCTTGGCGTCGACCGGGTTGACGCCGGCGGCGTGGACGCGGACGAGCACTTCGGTGGGGCCGGGCTGCGGCTTGGGGAGGGTGGTCTCGTGCAGCACCTCCGGGCCGCCGAGGTGGTCCTGGCTGATGGCGCGCATTGAGCTCATGAATTCGATGGTGGTCGATGTCCCGCGCGGCCGCCGGCGCTTCGGCGGCCATTCCCCGCAAAGATCAGGCCAGGGCGCGACGGCGGCACGCCCGGCGTCCCCGTTCCGGGCCGTTCGCGTCCCGTTCGGCGTATTTCGATCTACGCTAACGGTGCGGCGAGTGACGCCGATCACCTCGGAAAGGGGGCGGTCGTGCTGGTCGAGGCTCAACGGAACCGCGTTGCCGTGCGGCGGGTGACCGGCCTCGCCCGCAGCACCCCCGGCCGGTTGAGCCTGCTCGCCCTGCTGCTGATCGTGGTGAGCCTGCTGGTCGGCGCGGTGACCGCGCTGTCGGTGCAGCGCCGGTCGCAGGCGCTGGAGGCGTTGGGCGACCGCAACGAGCCGCTGGCGTTCGCCGCCCAGGAGGTCTACCGGGCGATGGCCGACGCCGACGCCACGGCGGCGGGCGCGTTCCTGTCGGGTGGTGTCGAGTCGGCGGCGCTGCGGCAGAGGTACGAGGCGGACGTGGCGAAGGCGGCGGCCGCGCTGTCGGCGGCGACCAGCGAGATCACCCGCTCCCCCGAGCTGACCCCGGCGCTGTCGACGCTGTCGGGCCACCTGCCGGTGTACACGGGCCTGGTGGAGACGGCCCGCGCGCACAACCGGCAGGGCAACCCGGTGGGCGCGGCGTACCTGCGGGAGGCGTCCACGCTGATGCACTCGCGGATGCTGCCCGCCGCGCGCGAGCTGTACCGGGTGGAGACCGCGAACGTGGTGCGCGACCTGGAGGACGCCGGGTCGCTGCCGTGGCTGGAGCTGCTGCTGGGCGCGGTGGCGCTGGCGGCGCTGGTGTTCGCCCAGCGGTACCTGACGCGCCGGACGAACCGGGTGTTCAACCCGGGTCTGGTGGTGGCGACCGCGTTGACGGCGGTGTCGCTGCTGTGGGTGCTCACGGCGAGCCTGCTGGTCGTCCACAACACGTCGGCCAGCCGGAACGAGGCGACGTTGGTCGACCTGCTGGCGCAGGCGCGGATCGCGACGCTGACCGCGCGGGGCGGCGAGACGTTGACGCTGGTCGCGCGGGGCAGCGGCGCGGAGTACGAGAAGGTCTACGTCGACGCCGACCGGGCGCTGGGCGACCTGCTGGGCCGGGCCCGCGACCTGGCGGGGACGCCGCTGTCGGCGGAGTCGGCCGACCACCACGAGCGGTGGCGGCAGGCGCACCGGCTGGTCCGGGAGGCCGACGACCGGGGCGACTACGCGGCGGCGGTGCGGGCGGCGCTGGGTCCGGGCGCGGCCACGGCGTTCGGCGAGCTGGAGTCGGACCTGGTGGAGGCCATCGGGTCGGCGCGGGCGGAGCTGACCGACGCGATCGGCCGGGCGCGGGCCGCGTTGCGCGGGGTGGTGCCGGCGGTGGTGGCGCTGGCGCTGCTCGCGGCGGCGGCGTCGACGTTCGGCCTGTGGCAGCGGCTGAAGGAGTACCGATGACACGACTGCCGCTGGTGACGGCGCTGTTGGCGGTGGCGCTGGGCGCGTGCGCGCCGGTGCCGAGCGCCGCGCCGCCGATCGGGGGCGGTTCGGCGGTGGCGCCGAGGCCCGCGGACGTGGTGGAGCTGACCGAGCCGCCGAGCACGGCCGCCGTGCCGCCCGCGTCGTGCGACCCGACGGCGAGCCTGCGCCCCGTGGGCCCGTTGCCGCCGGCCGGGCAGATGCCCGCGGGGACGACCATGGCCCGCGTGCAGGCGCGGGGCCGGCTGATCGCGGGCGTGGACCAGAACACCTACCTGATGGGGTTCCGCAACCCGTTCTCCGGCGAGCTGGAGGGCTTCGACGTCGACATGGCCCGCGAGGTGGCGCGGGCGATCCTCGGCGACCCGGCCGCGATCCAGTTCAAGGTGCTGACGTCGGAGGAGCGCATCCCGGCGTTGGAGCGCGGCGACGTGGACATCGTCGTGCGCACCATGACGGTGACGTGCGACCGGTGGCAGAAGGTGAACTTCTCGACCGTCTACTACCACGCCGGGCAGCGGGTGCTGGTGCCGTCGAACTCCGACGTGACGGGCATCGACGCGCTGGGCGGCAAGCGGGTGTGCGCGACCAAGGGGTCGAGTTCGCTGGTGAACGTGGCCAACGCGCCGTCCGGGCCGATCGCGGTGTCCGTGCCGAACTGGACGGACTGCCTGGTGATGCTCCAGCAGGGCCAGGTGGACGCGATCTCGACCGACGACACGATCCTCGCCGGGTTCGCCGCCCAGGATCCCTACACGAAGGTCGTGGGCCCGCAGTTCACCGCCGAGCCGTACGGGATGGCGTTCCGCAAGCCGGACGAGGACTTCGTGCGGTTCGTCAACGCGCTGCTGGAGCGGCTGCGGGCGGACGGCACGTGGGCGTCGATCCACCGGCGGTGGCTGGGCGCTCCCCCGGCTCCGCCCGCCGCCGTGTACCGGGATTGACGTGGACGCCCGACGGGATGCGGCCCGTGAGGACTCGGCCCGGCGGACACCGGCCGAGGGGAAACCGGCCCGGGGGAAGGCGGCTCGGGGGAAGGCGGCTCGGCGGGAGCTCGCGCGGGAGGAACTGGCTCGCCTGCGGGCCGAGGGCGAGCGGATCGCCGAGGCGCTGCTCGCGATGGACGACCACCCCGGCCACGGGCTGCTGCGCGGCGCGACGACCGGCGCGACCCGTGACCGGTGGCGCGAGATCGGCCCGGCGATGGTGCTGCTGTGGCAGTGGTTCGACGCCTACCGGGAGGTCCTGGCGCGGGTGGACGCGGCGCCCGGCCCCGACGAGGTGGCCCGCCTGGTGACGGAGCCGGTCGTGGTGCTGGACGAGCGGCCCGTGCCGGTGCGCACCCTGACCGGGCCCGCGGTGGTCGGCGAACGGGTCGCGCTCGGCGTGCTCGTGGACCGGATGAAGGAGCAGTACGCGCAGGTCATGGCGGTGTTGACCGAGGTGCGCGAGGCGTGGGCGCGGCGGCTGGAGCTGCTGGACCCGTTGCCGGGGCGGCTGGCCGGGCTGGACTCGCCCGCCGTCGAGCGGCTGCGCGCGGAGGTGGCGGCCGCGCACGCCCGCGCGGTGGCCGACCCGTTGACGCCCGACCCGTCGGTGGCCGGGCTCGCCGCGCGGGTGGCCGAGGTGGGCGACCTGCACCGGACGTTCGAGGCGCGGGTGGCGGTCGCGGCGGACCGGGTCGCCGAGGTGGAGGCGGTGCGGGCGCGGGCGCGCGGGGTGCGGGTGGAGGTCGTGGCCACGATCGCGGGCATTCACCCGGACGTGCCGGGCACCGACGTCGCGGGGGCACTCGACGGGCTGCGGCGACGTTTTCCGGACGTGGTGGAATCGGACGTCGTGGCCGTCGAATCGGCGGTGGTCGTGGCGCTGGAACGGGCGCGCGGCGTGCTCGCGCACCTGACCGGGTCGCTGGACCGGCGGGCCGAGCTGCGCGGGCGGCTGGAGGCGTACCGGGCGAAGGCGGGCGGGCTCGGGTTCGGCGAGGACGCGGAGCTGGCGGCGCTGCACCGGCAGGCGCGGAACGTGCTGCTGGGCGTGCCGTGCGACCTGAACGCGGGCACGGTGGCGGTGCTGCGGTACCAGCGCGCGGTGCTGGCGAGGACGGAGGCCCGATGAGGACGTGTCCGCGCGCCGGCTGCGGCGGGGCGATCGACGACGACGGGTTCTGCGACGTGTGCGGCTTGGAGGCGCCGGTCCTGGCCGTGACCGCGCCCGCTCCCCCGCCCGAGGGCGCGCCGGCGGCCGGTGGTCGTGCGGCGGGCGGGCGTGCCGCCGGGGCGGGGGCCGGACCGGCCACGGGAGAGGCCGCGAGGTCTGTCGCCGGCGCCGGGCCCGTCAGCGGGCCGGCCGTGCGTTCGACGGCGGGGGTCGCGGGTCGGGGTTCGGTCGACGCCGGGTCCGGGCCGGCCACGCGTGCCGCGCCCCGAGGCGACCTCGGGGTGGCTTCCGGTTCCGCGACCGCGCGGGGCGGCGAGCCGTCGGCGACGGGGCCCGCGAGTGGTCCGGGCACGGCGGCGTGGTCGCCGGCGACGTCGTCGGGCGGCCGGTCGCGACGGGCGTCGGCGTCGACGCTGTCGTCCGGGCGGGGCAGGTTGGGCGCGGGCCTGGTGGAGGTGCCGCGGGTGCCCTACCGCGACCCGAAGACGGCGGTGCTGACCGATCCGGAGGTGCCGGAGGCGAAGCGGTTCTGCTCCAGTTGCGGCAAGGAGGTCGGGCGCGGTCGGGACGGGCGCTCGGGCCGGGTGGAGGGGTTCTGCGCGCACTGCGGGCACCGCTACTCGTTCACGCCGAAGCTGGCTCCGGGTGAGGTGCTGCACGACCAGTACGAGGTGCTGGGCTGCCTGGCGCACGGCGGCCTCGGCTGGATCTACCTGGCGGCCGACCACGCGGTCAGCGACCGGTGGGTGGTGTTGAAGGGCCTGCTGGACTCCGGCGACGCGGACGCGATGGCGGCGGCGATGGCGGAGCGGCGGTTCCTGGCCGAGGTGGAGCACCCGAACATCGTCAAGATCCACAACTTCGTGCGGCACGAGGACCGGGCGACCGGCGAGCTCGTCGACTACATCGTGATGGAGTACGTCGGCGGCACGTCGGTCAAGGACATGATCAAGCAGTTGCGGGCGGGCGGCACGGGACGCGAGTCGTTGCCGGTGCCGCAGGCGATCGCCTACGCGCTGGAGGTGCTGCCCGCGTTGGGGTACCTGCACGGCGTCGGCCTGCTGTACTGCGACTTCAAGCCGGACAACGTGATCCAGACCGAGGAGCAGCTGAAGCTGATCGACCTGGGCGCGGTGCGGCGGGTGGACGACTGGCACTCCCCGATCTACGGCACGATCGGCTACCAGGCGCCGGAGATCGGCACGGCGGGGCCGTCGGTGGCGTCTGACCTGTACACGGTGGGCCGGGCGTTGGCGGTGATGAGCTTCCCGTTCGACTTCCGCGGCCGGCACAAGGATTCGCTGCCGGGCCCGGACGAGCAGCCGCTGCTGCGCCGGCACGGCTCGTTCCACCGGTTCCTGCAGCGGGCCACGAACCCGGACCCGGAGCAGCGGTTCGGGTCGGCGGAGGAGATGGCCGACCAGCTCACGGGTGTGCTGCGGGAGGTGTTGGCGGAGCAGGACGGCGTGCCGCGGCCGGGGGTGTCGCGGCAGTTCACGCCGGAGCGGCGGGCGTTCGGGCCGGAGAGCGGGTTGGACGTGCGGGCGGCGGCGTCGGGGCTGCCGGTGCCGCAGGTGGACACGTCGGACGAGGCGGCGGGGTTCCTGGCGACGGCGGCCACGACGGGCGACCCGGACCAGGTGGTGGCGGCGTTGCGGGCGGCCCCGGTGCAGACGGTCGAGGTGCGGTTGCAGGTGGTGCGGGCGCTGATCGAGGCGGGCCGGGTGGACGAGGCGGTCGCCGGGTTGGACGAGCTGGCGGCGCCGGCGGACCCGGACGACCCGCGGTTGCCCGCGCCGGACGACTGGCGGCCCGGCTGGTACCGGGGGCTGGCCGCGTTGGTGGCGGGCCGGTCGGTGGACGCGCGGGCGGCGTTCGAGCGGGTGTGCGACGTGCTGCCGGGCGAGGCGGCGCCGAAGTTGGCGGCGGCGGTGTGCGCGGAGGCGTTGGGTGACGCGGACGCGGCGGCGGCCGGTTACGAGGCGGTGTGGCGCACCGATCACTCGTACGTGTCGGCGGCGTTCGGGTTGGCGCGGGTGCTGGTGGGCTCGGGTGAGCGGGAGGCTGCGGTGGCGGTGCTGCACTCCGTGCCGGACACGTCGATCCACCACGTGGCGGCGCAGGTGGCGGCGGTGCGGGCGCAGATCGGGCGGGTTCCGGTGGGCGGGGCGACGATCGACAAGGAGTTGCGCGCGGGCGTGGTGGGGTCGGGTGTCGTGGCCGGTGGCGCGCGGTCCGGTGGTGCGCTGGAGGACGTGGTGGCGGCCGGTGCGAGGCTGTCGGGGTTGGAGTTGGACGTGGCGAGGCGGGCGGGGTTGACCGCGGAACTGTTGCGCGTGGCGTTGGAGTCGTTGCCCGGTGACGGGTCGCGGCCCGCGGGGCGGCTGCTGGGGTGCGAGCTGACCGAGTCGGGTCTGCGGTCGGGCCTGGAGCGCTGCTACCGGCAGTTGGCGCGGCTGGCGGACAGCCCCGAGGAACGCATCGCTCTCGTCGACCGCGCGAACGCGGTCCGGCCCAGGACGTTGGTGTGATGATGGAATCGTGTCCCGAGTGCGCGTCGCCGGTGTCGGCGAAGGACCGCTTCTGCGAGGCGTGCGGGCGGAACCTGCGCGTGCAGCGGACACCGGTGGGTGGTCCGGGCGCGCAGTGGCCGCCGATGTGCGCGTGCGGCGGTGAGGAGTTCGACGCCGAGGGGTTCTGCGAGGCGTGCGGGCGGGCGCGGCCGTCGGCACGGGACCGGGTGGAGTTCGTGCTGCCGGGCGTGGCGGGGGTGAGCGACCGGGGCAGGCGGCGGCAGCGCAACGAGGACTCGATGGCGTTCGGCCGGGTGCGCGGCCGCGGTGTCGCGGCGGTGGTGTGCGACGGGGTGGCGTCGTCGGAGCGGGCGGAGCAGGCGTCGCAGCTGGCGGTGGACACGGCCGTGGACGTGCTGCTGACGGGGTTGCAGTCCGGGATGGACGCCGAGCTGGCCACGGCGGACGCGGTGGCGGCGGCGAACGAGGCGGTGGCCCGGTTGGCGCGGCCGGAGGCGGCGGAGGTCGCGCCGTCGTGCACGTACGTGTCGGCGGTGGTGACGGGCGGCTCGGCGACGGTGGGCTGGGTGGGCGACAGCCGCGCGTACCTGGTGGCCGAGGCGGGCGCGGCGCGGTTGACGGTGGACGACACGTGGGCGGCGCAGCTGGTCGCGGAGGGCGTGCTCACCGAGGAGGAGGCGTCGACCGACCGGCGCGCGCACGTGCTGTCGCGGTGGCTGGGCGCGGACTCGGGGATCGGCGGGCCGCAGACGGTGACGTTCGCGGTGGAGACGCCGGGGCTGCTGGTGCTGTGCAGCGACGGGTTGTGGAACTACGTGCCGGAGCCGGAGGACCTGCTCGCGGTGCTGCCGCGGGGGGTGACGCCGGTGGAGGTGGCGCGGGAGCTGGTCGAGGTGGCGTTGAAGGCGGGCGGGCACGACAACATCACGGTGGTCGTCGTGCAGCTGCGGGGTGGGCATGGCGCTTGAGTTCGCGGTCGAGGTGTTCCAGAACGAGTACCTGCCGGAGGGGGCCGCGGACGTCGACGCGATCGTGACGGTGACCGCGACGGGTGACGGGGGGCCGGTGGTGTCGGCGGACGCCGCCGAGGTGATCATCGTGGACACGTCGGGGTCGATGCGGTACCCGCCGACGAAGCTGGCCGCGGCGAAGCAGGCGACGGTGGCGGCGGTCGAGGCGCTGCGCGACGGGGTGCGGTTCGCGGTGGTGGCGGGCACGGACACGGCGACGGTGGTGTACCCGCGGACGGGGTCGCTGGCGGTGGCGGGTCCGGGGACGCGGGCCGAGGCGAAGCGGGCGGTGCACCGGTTGCGCGCGGACGGCGGCACGGCGATGGGCCGGTGGCTGGTGGCGGCGGCGACGTTGTTCGAGGGGCACGAGGGCGGGCCGAGGCACGCGATCCTGTTGACCGACGGGGCGAACCAGCACGAGTCTGCGGCGCAGCTGGAGGAGAACCTGGACGCGGTGGCGGGCCGGTTCACGTGCGACTGCCGGGGCGTGGGCACGGACTGGGAGGTCTCGGAGCTGCGTCGGATCTCGGAGGCGCTGCTGGGGACGGTGGACATCGTGGCGGACCCGGCGGGGTTGGCCGACGACTTCCGGTCGATGGCGGCGACGGCGATGGGCAAGGCGGTGGCGGACGTGTCGCTGCGCCTGTGGACGCCGGAGGGCGCGTCGGTGCGGTTCCTGAAGCAGGCGGCGCCGGGGTTGGTGGACCTGACGGGCCGGCGGGCGGAGGCGGGGCCGCGGACGGGCGACTACCCGACGGGCGCGTGGGCGGGCGGGGAGAGCCGGGACTACCACCTGGGGGTCCGGGTGCGGCCGGCGGGCGTCGGCGAGCGGATGTTGGCGTCGCGGGTGAGCCTGGTGGGGCCGGCGGGCGAGGTGCTGGGTCAGGGGCGGGTGCTGGCGGTGTGGACGGACGACGCGGCGTTGTCGACGCGGATCAGCTCGGAGGTGGCGCACTACACGGGTCAGGCGGAGCTGGCGGACGCGATCCGGGACGGGTTGGAGGCGCGCCGGGCCGGTGACGTGGGCCGGGCGACGGCGAAGCTGGGTCGGGCGGTGCGGCTGGCGCACGAGTCGGGGAACGCGGAGACGGCGAAGCTGCTGGCCGGGGTGGTGGAGGTGCGGGACGCGCGGACGGGGACGGTGAAGCTGCGGGCGCGGGTGGCCGACGCGGACGAGATGACGCTGGACACGCGGTCGACGGTGACCAGGCGGGTCGGGAAGGACTAGGGATGGCGACGTGCGCGGCGGGCCACGGTTCGGCCACCGACGACTACTGCGATGTGTGCGGCGCGCCGATCGCGGCGGGCACGCCGTCCGAGCCGTCCCCGTCCCCGTCCCCGTCGGCGTCTTCGTCCGGGCCGGCGTCGGCGTCGGCGTCGGCGGAGGAGTCGTGTGCGGCGTGCGGTGCGGTGCGGGTGGGCCGGTTCTGCGAGGAGTGCGGGCACGATTCGCTGAAACCGGTGGTCGCCGCTCCCCCGCCCGGCGCCGCGCGGGAGGCTCCGGTGTCGTGGCACGTGACGGTGGAGGCCGATCGGGCGTACTTCGACCGGGTGGTGGCGCAGGGTGGTCCGGACGCGGGGTCGATGGCGTTCCCGGAGTTCTGCCCGCCGCGCCGGTTCGCGTTGACGGGCCGGCGGGCGTCGGTGGGGCGGCGGAGCCGGTCGCGGGGGACCTTCCCGGACGTGGACCTGGTGGGTCCGCCGGAGGACCCCGGTGTGTCGCACCACCACGCGGTGCTGGTGGCGTCGGGTGACGGGTGGTCGGTGGTGGACCTGGGGTCGACGAACGGGACGACGGTGAACGGCGGGGACGAGCCGTTGCGGCCGAACGTGCCGTGCCCGCTGGAGCCGGGCGACCGCGTCCACGTGGGCGCGTGGACGACGATCACCCTGCACCGTTCGGGCGGGCGGTCCTGACGGCCCTGGACCGCGGACGCCCCCCCCCCCGGACGAACCCCCGGGCGGCGTCAGCGGGGCACGGCGTCGAGGGCTTTGAAGATCCGCTTGTCGGAGACGGTGTAGCGGGTGCCGATGGTCTGGGCGAAGTAGCTCAGCCGCAGCTCCTCGATCATCCACCGCACCTCGTCGAGCTCGTCGTGCGGTTCGTCGGCGGGCAGGGAGGCGAGCAGTTCGCGGTACTCGCCGTGGACGGCGTGGACGCGGTCCATCCACTCCTGGTCGCGGCGGACGTTCTCGGGCAGCTTCTCCAGCCTGCGGGCGATGCCCTGGAGGTAGCGGTGGACGTCGGGGAGCCGGTCGGCGCCGGCGGCGGTGACGAAGCCCTTGTGGACGAGGCCGGCGAGCTGGGCGCGGACGTCGGCGAGGGATTCCTCGAACACGGGGCCGCGGACGGCGTTGAGGCGCAGTTCGACGTCCTGGGCGGCTTCGAGGACGCGGCGGACCTTGTGGACGACGTCGAACGTGGTCTCGCCGAGGCCGCGGCGGACGTGGTCGGTGAGCTTGGCGAACGCGGCCTGGTCCCAGACGGGGCCGCCGGCGTCGCGCAGGAGCTTGTCGACGGCGGCGGAGATGCAGTCGGCGAGCAGGGGCGCGACGCCGCCGTGCGGGTTGCGGGTGAGCGCGAGCTTCTCGGCGTTGTTCAGGCCGCGTTGCAGCGTCTTGACCGGTGACGGGGTGTTGAGCAGGAGCAGGCGGCGGGTGCCGCGCCACATGGCCTGGCGTTGCCGTCCGGGGGTGTCGAGGATCTCGACGGCGACGGTGTCGCCCTTGTCGACCAGGGCCGGGTAGGCGGTGACGACGATGCCGGACCGCTGCCGCTCGACGGTCCGGGGCAGGTCGCCGATGTCCCACGTGGTGAGGCCGGTGCGGGCGAGGTTGCTCGCGGCGGCGGCGAGCGTTTCCCGCAGCTGCCCCTGGAGCTTGCGCTTGAGGGCGGCGAGGTCCTTGCCCTGGGCGAGCTCGCGGTCGTTCTCGTCGACGATCCGGAACGTGAGCTTGAGGTGTTCGGGCACCTGGTCGAGCTGCCACTGGTCGCGGGCGACGACGACGCCGGTCAGCGCGCGCAGTTCGCGTTCCAGCGCGGGCAGGAGCGGTTCGTCGGTCTTGATGCCGGACAGGGCCGCGGCGGCGACGTCGGGCACGGGCACGAAGTTGCGGCGCAGCGGCTTGGGCAGCGACCGGATCAGGGCGACGACGAGGTCGGTGCGCAGGCCCGGCACCTGCCACGACAGGGAGTCGTCGGGCAGGGTGGTGAGCGCGGGCAGCGGCAGGTCGACGGTGACGCCGTCGACGGGCGCGCCGGGTTCGAACCGGTAGGTCAGCGGCAGGCGCAGCCCGCCGCGGCGCAGCTCGTCGGGGTAGGCGTCGGGGGTGACCGCGGCGCGTTCGTTGACCAGCATCGCCTTGTCGAAGGTCAGCAGGTCGGGCTGGGTGTGCCGGGTCTTCTTCCACCAGGTGTCGAAGTGCCGCGCGGACACCACGTCGGCGGGCACGCGCTGGTCGTAGAAGTCGTAGAGGGTGTCGTCGTCCACGACGATGTCGCGCCGCCGGGCCCGGTTCTCCAGCTCCTCGACCTCGGCGAGCAGCGCCCGGTTGTGGTGGAAGAACTTGTGGTGGGTGGTCCACTCGCCCTGCACGAGGGCGTGCCGGAGGAACAGCTCGCGGGACAGCTCGGGGTCGATGCGCCCGTAGTTCACCTTGCGGGCCGCCACGATCGGCACCCCGTACAGGGTGACCTTCTCCAGCGCGACGACGGAGCCGCGCTTGGCCTCCCAGTGCGGTTCGCTGTAGGTGCGCTTGACGAGGTGCCCGGCGAGGTTCTCGGCCCACTCGGGTTCGATCTTCGCGACGGTGCGGCCCCACAGCCGCGACGTCTCGACGAGTTCGGCGGCCATCACCCACTGGGGCGGTTTGCGGAACAGGGCCGAGCCGGGGAAGATCGCGAACTTCGCGTTGCGGGCGCCCAGGTACTCGGTGGCGGCGCGCTTGCCCGGGTCGCGCTTGGGGACGTCCTTGACGCCGATGTGGGACAGCAGCCCGGACAGCAGCGAGATGTGCACGTTGCGCGGCTCGGCGGGCTGGTCGTTGACGTGCACGCCGAGGGTCTTCGCGACCTGCCGCAGTTGCTGGTAGATGTCCTGCCACTCGCGGATGCGCAGGTAGTTGAGGAACTCGTTGCGGCACATCCGGCGGAACTGGTTGGACGACAGCGCCTTCTGCTGCTCCCGCACGTGCTGCCACAGGTTGAGGAACGCGGTGAAGTCCGACTCGGGGTCCTTGAACCGGGCGTGGAACTCGTCGGCGGCCTGCTGCTTGTCCGACGGCCGTTCCCGGGGGTCCTGGATGGACAGGGCGGCGGCGATGACCATGACCTCGCGGACGCAGCCGTTGCGGTCGGCCTCCACGACCATGCGCGCCAGGCGCGGGTCGACGGGTAGCTGCGCGAGCTTGCGGCCCAGCGGGGTGAGCTTCCGCTCGGCGGGCAGCAGCGCCCCGAGCTCCTGCAGCAGCTGCACGCCGTCGTTGACGTTGCGGGTCTCGGGCGGGTCGATGAACGGGAACGCGGCGATGTCGCCGAGCCCGATGGACGTCATCTGCAGGATCACCGACGCGAGGTTGGTGCGCAGGATCTCCGGGTCGGTGAACTCGGGGCGCGCGTCGAAGTCGTCCTCGCTGTACAGGCGCACGCAGATGCCCTCGGACACGCGCCCGCAGCGGCCCTTGCGCTGGTTGGCCGACGCCTGCGACACCGGTTCGATCGGCAGCCGCTGCACCTTGAGGCGGTGGCTGTAGCGGGAGATCCGGGCGGTGCCGGGGTCGATGACGTACTTGATGCCGGGCACGGTCAGCGACGTCTCGGCGACGTTGGTGGCCAGCACGACCCGCCGCCCGCGGTGCGGCTGGAACACCCGGTGCTGCTCGCCGAACGACAGCCGCGCGTACAGCGGCAGGATCTCGGTGTCGCGCAGGTCGAGCGCGGCGAGGGCGTCGGCGGTGTCGCGGATCTCCCGTTCGCCGGACAGGAACACCAGCACGTCGCCGGGCCCTTCGGCCTGCAGCTCGCGGACGGCGTCGCAGATGGCCTGCGTCTGGTCGCGGTCCGGGTCGGCGTCCGGGTCCTCGGGGTCCACGACGGGGCGGTAGCGGACCTCGACCGGGTACGTGCGGCCCGAGACCTCGATGATCGGCGCGTCGCCGAAGTGGCGGGAGAACCGCTGCGGGTCGATGGTCGCCGAGGTGATGACGACCTTCAGGTCCGGCCGCTTCGGCAACAGCTGCTTGAGGTAGCCGAGCAGGAAGTCGACGTTGAGGCTGCGCTCGTGGGCCTCGTCGATGATGATCGTGTCGTAGCGCGACAGCATCCGGTCGGTCTGCAGCTCGGCCAGCAGGATGCCGTCGGTCATGAGCTTGACCAGCGTGTCGTCGCCGGAGTGGTCGGTGAACCGGACCTTGTAGCCGATCGCGCCGCCCAGCTCGGTGCCCAGCTCGTGCGCGACGCGCTCGGCGACGGTCCGCGCGGCGAGCCGGCGGGGCTGGGTGTGGCCGATCTGGCCGCGCACGCCGCGGCCGAGTTCGAGGCAGATCTTGGGCAGCTGCGTCGTCTTGCCCGACCCGGTCTCGCCGGCGACGATCACGACCTGGTGGTCGCGGATGAGCGCGGCGATGTCGTCCTTGCGGGCGCTGACGGGCAGCTCCGCCGGGTAGGTGATCTTCGGCACGGCCTCGCGGCGCAGCGCGACGCGCAGCTCGGCGGCCTCGACGTCGGCCTCGACCTCGGCGAGCACCGCCGCGCGGGCCTGGTCGTCGCGGACCTTGCGCGCGCCGTCGAGCCTGCGTTCCAGCCTCCGCTGGTCCCGCGACATCAGTTCGGACAGGCGTTTGCGCAGGTCAGCGTGCGACATCGTGTTCATTTGGGGTCAAGGATATCGGGGCCGGACCGCGGGGGCCGCCGATTATCGGGTGGGCAGGAGCGCGAGCTGGCGGGATTGGGCCACGAGCCGCCCCGAGGTGTCCCACAGCTCCACGTCCTCCTCGTGGAAACCGCCGAGGACGTGCCGGGTGGTGACGCGGGCGGCGAGCCAGTCCGACGCGGGGCGCGCCCGCACGTGGACGGTCAGCTCGACCGTGGCGGAGTCGGTCTCGCCGAGTTCGAGGACGGCGGGCGCCGCGGAGTCCACCAGCGACGCCAGGGACGCGGTGTCGGCGGGACGTCCGTCGGCGAACCTGATCCAGAACTCGGTGGTCGGGGTGCCGGTGGGGCGGCCCGTGGCCCAGCCGTGGGGTTCGGGCGCGCGCAGGTCGACGCGGTCGGCGACGGTGACGTCGGGCAGCCGCGCCCCGCCGTAGACGTCGCCGCACTCGTCGGGCGGCGGCAGGTCGGGCGGCGCGCCCAGCACGTGGGTGCGGCCGGTCGCGGCGCCCAGGTCCGCGTAGGACGCGACGACCCGCAACACCTCCCGGTCACCGCAGCGCAGCCGCGCCTCGCCGGTGGACAGCCGACGACCGGCCCGCACCACCTCGGTGTCGACCTGGGCCGGTCCGACGACGCCGGGCCGCAGGTAGTGGGCGCCGACGACGAGCGGGTCCGGGTGCGGCAGCACCTCGCCGAGCGCCCGCAGGCAGAACGCGACGAGGTAGCCGCCGTTGGGCCGCCCGCCGGTGCCGCTCCACCGGTCGGTGAGGTGGGCGGTGAACCGCCCGTCCCCCGCCGCGTCCACCCGGGTGTCGGCGTCCCACTCGTGCATCCGGACCACAGTCATGCGGCCACACTAATTACTTGCCGGTAGCTAGTTGCCGGCAGGCCGCGCCCGATAAGGGCTGGCGCCCGCGCGCAGGTCCGTGACCAGCTCCGTCAGCCGCGCCAGGAGCAGCCGGTGCAGCCCCGGCCCGAAGCTGACCCGCGCCACGCCGAGCGCGCCCAGCTCCGGCGGCGTCAGCGAACCCGGCCCGTGCGCGATGTTCACCGGACGGCCACCGACCGCGGCCACGAACCGGCCGATCTCGTCGGACGGCAACCCCAGCGGGTACACGCAGTCCGCGCCCGCCTCGAAGTACGCCAGCGCGCGCCGCACGCTGTCCTCCAGCGACTTGTCGCCCTTGATGTGCACGTCCACCCGCGCGTTGAGCACCAGGTCCGGGTCGGCGGCGCGCACCGCGGCGAGGAAGTCGGCCTGCTCGGCGACGTCCACCATCGCCCCGGTCGCCGGGTCGGAGTCCTCCAGGTTGCAGCCGACCGCGCCCGCCTCCGCCAGCCGCGCCACGATCTCCCCCGGCGGCAGGCCGTACCCGCGCTCGATGTCCGCGGTCACCGGCACGTCCACGGCGGAGGCGATCCGCCGGACCGCCGCGAACGCCTCGTCGACCGGCATGCCGTGCCCGTCCGGGTAGCCGAGCGCGGCCGACACGGCGGCGCTGGCCGTCGCCACGGCGGGGTAGCCGGCGTCCACCACGACCCGCGCGGACGCGGCGTCCCACGCGTTCGGCAGCACCAGCGGCGCGCCGGCGACGTGCAGCGACCGCAGCACCCCCGCCCCGGCGCCGGCGGTGTTCGGGTTCGTGTCGGTCTCCACGAGGTTCGTCTCCACGTCGTCAGTCTCCACCGGGAAGTCCTCTCCCCGGCTGCGCGGTTTCGGCGCCGCCGGACGGTCGCGCACAAGGTTCCGGCCATCCGGTCCCGGTCGGTCCGGCCCGGCCGGCACCGCTCACGCTAGCGGCGACCCGAACCGTCCCGCGGCACAACGCGGAAATCCATTGGCCCCTTGCTAAGGTCCGATACCGTGTCGCAAACCTGGGCCACTTCGGGCGTGGACCTGCACCTCGACCTCGACCCGGCCACCGGCCGCCGCACCGGCCTCGAACACGCCCTGCGCGACGCCATCCGCGCCGGCCGCCTCGCCCCCGGCGCACGCCTGCCCGCCACCCGCCGCCTCGCCGTCGAACTCGGCCTCGCCCGCAACACCGTCGCCGCCGCCTACGACCAACTCGTCGCCGAGGGCTACCTCACCGCCCGACGCGGCGCGGGCACCCAGGTCGCGCCGCTCCCCCGCCACGACCACACCACCCCCGCCGCCACCGGCCCCGACGACCACACCCCGCTCCACGACCTGCGCCCCGGCTCCCCCGACGTGTCCGCCTTCCCCGCCACCGACTGGCTGCGCGCCACCCGCCGCGCCCTCGCCGCCGCACCCGCCCGCGCGCACGGCTACGGCGACCCACGCGGACGCATCGAACTGCGCACCGCCCTCGCCGAGTACCTGGGCCGCACCCGAGGCGTCCAGGCCACCCCCGACCGCATCGTCATCACCTCCGGCTACGCGCAGGCGCTGTCCCTGCTCGCCACCGTCACCGACGGCCCCTTCGCGATGGAGGACCCCGGCCTCCCGTTCCACCGCGCCGTCGTCGCCCGCGCCGGCCGCCACGTCGTGCCGCTGCCCGTCGACGACTTCGGCGCCCGCACCCCACCCGACGTCGCCGCGGCCGTCGTCACCCCCGCCCACCAGTACCCCACCGGCGTCCCCCTGCACCCCACCCGCCGACACGCCCTCACCACGTGGGCCCGCACCACCGGCGCGCTGCTCGTCGAGGACGACTACGACGGCGAGTTCCGCTACGACCGGCAACCCCTCGGCGCCGTGCAGGGCACCGCACCCGACCACGTCGCCTACGCCGGCAGCGCCTCCAAGACCCTCGCGCCCGGCGTGCGCCTCGGCTGGCTCGTCCTGCCCGCCCACCGCGTCGACGCCGTCGTGGACGCCAAGCTCCACACCGACCACCACACCGAGGTCATCGGCCAACTCGCCCTCGCCGACCTCATCACCACCCACGCCTACGACCGGCACATCCGCGCCCGCCGCCTCCGCTACCGCAAGCGCCGCGACCTCCTCGTCCGCCGCCTGCACCACCTCGCCTCCCACGGCGTCACCACGCACGGCGTCTCGGCCGGCCTGCACGTCCTCGTCGAACACCCCGACGAGACCGCCGTGACCGCCCGCGCCGCCGAGCACGGCGTCGCCCTCGGCGCCCTGGCCGAGCACTGGCACCACCCCGCCGCCGCGACGCGGCACGGCGTGATCGTCGGCTACGGGAGCCCGCCCGACCACGCCTACCGCGCCGCCCTCGACGCCCTGGCCCTCGTCCTCGCCTGACGCCCGCCACGGCCGTTACGACCGCGACGGCCCGCTACGGCCGTTACGGCTGCAGGTCCACCGCCGCCCGGAACCCGCCGTCCATGTGGAACGGCGTCGACTCGTGCTCGTGCGCGATCCGCCACACCCCGTCCACCCGGCGCAGGCCCACCGTGTGCCGGTACCACAGCTCGAACGCCTCCGACGCGCCCTTCGGCACCGCCGACATCCGGTTCAGGCTGTGGCAGAACGCCACATCACCCTCCTCGACGACCTCCAGGTCCCGGATCACCACGTCCACCGGCGAGTCGAACGTCGCGAACCACGACCGCAACGCGTCCGCGTCCGTCACCTCCGGCGCCGTGTGCTGCAACGGCGGCGCCAACGTGAACGTCACCGCATCCGGCAGGTAGTCCGCCGCCAGGCTCTCCGCGTCACCCGCCCGCATCGCCGCCGCACGCCGCTCCAACAACCCACGCACACCGCTGTCCTCGTCCATGGTGGAGTTCCTCTCCGCACGGGCACCCCCGTCGGGCGCCTTCCACCGGAGACGTAGAAGCTGGACCCGCGTCCTCGACATCCCGCCGGACAGTTGTTTCGGAGGCCCCGGTGAAGTACCTCGTCCTCATCTACAGCAACCCTGAGTCCCGCGCGCTCTGGGACCGGCTGTCGCGCGACGAGCGGTCCGCCGGCCTCGACGCCTACGCCGCCCTCGACGAGGAACTGGCCGCCTCCGGCGAGCTGATCGTCTCCGAAGCGCTCGCCGACCCCTCCCACACCACCCGCGTCACCGTCCGCGACGGCCAGACCCTCACCACCGACGGACCGTTCGCCGAGGCCAAGGAACTCCTCGCCGGGTTCTTCCTGCTCGACTGCGAGACCCCCGAACGGGCCGTCGAGATCGCCGCACGCGTCCCCGAAGCGCACCTCGGCCTGGTGGAAGTCCGACCGGTGCTGTCCTCCCTCGACGACTTCCCCCTCTGACCGACACCCTCTCACCAGCACCCCTCCGACGAGCGCTCCCCGACCAGCGCTCCCCGACCAGCACCCCTCCGACCGGGAACCCGTTGCGACCGACGCCATGACCCAGACCCCCGCCGCGATCACCGGCCTCCTGCGCGACCACGCGCCCCACGTCCTCGGCGCGCTCATCCGCCACCACGGCGACTTCGACGCCTGCGAGGACGCCGTGCAGGAAGCACTCCTCGCCGCCGCCACCCAATGGCCCGCCGACGGCATCCCCGACAACCCCAGGGCCTGGCTGATCACCGTCGCGTCACGCCGCCGCATCGAGCTGTGGCGCGCCGACACCGCCCGCCGCCGACGCGAGCACACCGCCGCCACCCTCACCCCACCCGACCCCGAACCCCCACCCGGCGTCGACGACACCCTCACCCTGCTCACCCTGTGCTGCCACCCCGCGCTCACCCCACCGTCACGCGTGGCGCTCACCCTGCGCGCCGTCGGCGGCCTCACCACCGCCGAGATCGCCCGCGCCTTCCTCGTGCCCGAACCCACCGTCGCCCAACGCATCAGCCGCGCCAAGCAACGCGTCAAAGCCACCGGCGCCCGCTTCCACCCACCACCCGCCGACCAGCGCGACGACCGCCTCGACGCCGTCCGCCACGTCCTCTACCTCGTCTTCACCGAAGGCCACACCGCCAGCTCCGGCGCCACCCTGCACCGCGTCGACCTCTGCCACGAGGCCATCCGCCTCGCCCGCGAACTCCACACCCGACTGCCCGACGACGGCGAAACCGCCGGCCTCCTCGCCCTCATGCTCCTCACCGACGCCCGCCGCCCCGCCCGCACCCGCCCCGACGGCTCACTCGTGCCCCTCGCCGACCAGGACCGCACCCTCTGGAACACCGACCAGATCGCCGAAGGCACCCACCTCGTCACCACCGCGCTCGCCACCACCGCCGTCGGCCCCTACCAACTCCAGGCCGCCATCGCCGCCCTCCACGCCGAGGCCCGCGACCCCGCCGACACCGACTGGCGCCAGATCCTCGCCCTCTACGACCTCCTCCACACCCTCACCCCCGGCCCGATGATCACCCTCAACCGCGTCGTCGCCACCGCCATGGTCCACGACCCCGCCACCGCCCTCGCCGACCTCGACGCCGCCGCGACCGACCCCGCCCTCACCGGCCACCACCGCGTCGACGCCGTCCGCGCCCACCTCCTCGACCTCGCCGGCGACCACGACGCGGCCCGCACCCACTACGCCCGCGCCGCCCGCACCACCCTCAGCCTCCCCGAACGCCGCTACCTCGAAGAACGCGCCCGACACCGCCCCTGAACACCACCCGGACGGCGGCGGGCACCCCAGCCGACGGTGACCACGCACAGCGACCGCCCTGACCAGGAGCGTGCTGTTGCGCCAACACAAGCCGCCGTTCGGCGGCTGGCGAACCGGCACCGGGACAGATGAGCTGGATCATGCGATGAGTCGGGGGGACCATCGAGGGGGAGTTCGCTTGTTCCGACCCGTGCCGGTGCCCGTGCTGCCGCCCAGCACCGCACTGGCCGACCTCGCGACCGCGGGTGAGCACCACGCGTGGCTCGCGGGCACGACCGGCGTGTTCACCAGCCGACCCTCGGCGCCACTGGTGCTGAGCTGGACCGGCGAGACCTGGCGCGAGGAACGCCTGCCCGACCTCCCGGCCGCGGCCAGCCTCTCCGGCGTGTCCGCCACCGCACCCGACGACGTGTGGGCCGTCGGCAACAGCGCCGGCCGCCCCCTCGTCCTGCACTACGACGGCGCCTCGTGGCACACCGTCACCACCCCGCCCCTCGCCTGGGCAAAAGCCGTCACCGCCGTCGGTGACACCGACGTCCACATCGTCGGCACCGGACGCGACGCACTCCACTACGACGGCGCCCGCTGGCACCTGCGCCCCGCCCTGTCCTCCGCCCGCGAGAACCTCCAGACCGTCACCGCCTCCGCACCCCACGACGTGTGGGCGGGCGGCGGCGGCCTCGCCGGAGCCGGACCCGCCACCTACGAGTACCCCGTCCTCACCCACTGGGACGGCCACACGTGGACCGACGTCACCGCACCCCGCCTCGAACGCGGCCACGTCGCCCGCCTCGCCGCCGCCGCACCCGACGACGTCTGGCTCGGCCACGTCCGCGACACCGAGGGCATGCGCCTGCACCACTGGAACGGCCGCGACTGGACCGCCGTCCCCGGACCCGGCGACACCGAACGCCTCAACGTCCACGGCGTCGCCGCCGGCTGGACCTGGGGCGTGCGCGCCGGCCGCCGCTCCTTCGAGACCCGACCCGCCTTCCACCGCTGGACCGGCGCCGGCTGGACCCCCGTCGCCCTGCCCGACGACCTCGCCCGCACCTCCGCCTCCCACGTCGGCCTCGCCACCACCGGCGCCACCACCTGGGCCTACCTGAAAACCGCGGCGGGCGTGCACGTCCTGCGCCACACTGACCCGTGACCTTCCGCCTCACGGTCCTGGGCACCGCCACGCCCTACCCGCGCCCCGACAACCCCTGCTCGGGCTACCTCCTGCGCACCGACCACACCGCCGTGTGGGTCGACGCCGGCCCCGGCACGCTCGCCGCGCTGCAACGCCACCACCGACCCGACCTGGTCGACGCCGTCTGGATCTCCCACACCCACGCCGACCACGCCGCCGACCTGCTGCCCTACTACTACGCGCTGCTGTTCGCCGACGGACACCCACGCGAACCCGTCCCCCTCTACGGCCCGCCCGGACTCGCCGCGCGGCTGGAGGCGTTCCTCGCCGGAGCCGCGCCCAACCCGGCGTCCGCCGCGTTCGACGTCCACGAGCTGCACGACGGCCACCGCGCCGAGATCGGCGACCTCACCCTCACCAGCCACGCCGTGGAGCACGGCCTGCCCGCGTTCGGGCTGCGCGCCGCCCACGGCGACGCGGTCCTCGCCTACTCGGGCGACACCGGCCCGTGCCCGGCGCTGGACCGCCTCGCCGACGGCGCCGACCTGTTCCTGTGCGAAGCGGACGGCGCCGGGCCGCACCACTGCGCCCCCGAGGACGCGGCCGCCGCGGGCCGGGGCGCCCGCCGGCTGCTGCTCACCCACATCGGCCACACCCTCACCACCGCCGAGGCCACCACCCGCGCCGGGGCGCCCGTCGCGCGGCCGGGCGACACCGTCGTCATCACCTGACCCCGCCGACGCCACCCCGCGGGCCGGGACCACCGGGACACCGGCCACCCGAACGGTCCACAGGAGCGCGTCATGATCTGCGAACGCCACCCGGCGGGGTGAAAATCGACCGGTGATGAAGCTGACCGCGACCGTCCTCGACGCGCCGGACGCCCAGGCCCTCGCCCGCTTCTACCGCGACCTGCTCGGCTGGCGGCTCGGCGACGACGAGCCCGGCTGGGCCACGCTCGTGCCGCCCGACGGCGGCGCGGGCCTGTCGTTCCAGACCGAGGACCGCTACCGCAGGCCCACCTGGCCCGCCCACGACGGCGACCAGCAGATGATGTGCCACCTGGACGTCGAGGTGGACGACCTGGCGACCGCGGGCGCACACGCGGAGTCGGTCGGGGCGACGCTCGCCGAGTTCCAGCCGCAGGACGACGTCCGCGTCTACCTGGACCCGGTGGGCCACCCGTTCTGCCTGTTCGTCCGGACGTGACGCGCCCGGTCAGGGCGGCCCGATGGCGCGGGTGATGGAGTCGAGCACGCCGGGGAACCGGAGTTCCATCTCGTCGCGCCGCAGTTCGTGCGTGCGGTAGCTGCCCTTCGGCGTCACGCGCAGCACGCCCGCCTCGCGCAGGACCTTCAGGTGGTGCGACAACGTGGACATGCTGACGGGCACGTCGAACTGCCCGCAGTGGATGCCACCCGATCGTGCGAGTTCGGCGACGATCCGCAGTCTGACGGGGTCCGCGAGCGCGCTCAGGACCGCGGAGAGTTCCAGCTCTCCCACGTCCGGGTGTTGTAGGGCGCGCACGGTTTCGCATAGTAGCGGCCCCGGTCAAGACGTCCTTTAGTCCACACTGAAGTTATTTAACCTGCAGAAAATGTTAGGGTGACGACGTGACCCTGCCCGAGCCGGTGCGTGCGGAGCTGGGCCGCGTCACGCACACCGCCCTGGTCGACTTCGCCGCCCTGGACCAGGTGCGCCGCCGGTTCGACGACGAGCAGGCCGCCGCCCTCTCCACCTACCTGCGGGCGGCCCAGTCGCCCAACACGCTGCGGGCCTACCGCTCCGACTGGGTGGGCTGGGCGGCGTGGTGCGAGGCGGAGGGCCGGGTGGCGCTGCCCGCGGACCCGGTGGACGTCGCCGTGTACCTGGCGGTGGCGGCGGACACGACGAAGGCCGACGGCTCCCCCGCGTTCGGCCCGTCGACCCTGGAGCGCAAGGCCGCCGCGATCGCCGCCGTGCACGCCGCGGGCGGGCTGCCCTCCCCCACCCGCTCGGACGTGGTGCGGCTGACGTTGCGCGGCATCCGCCGCACCCGGCAGGCCGAGCCGAAGCGCAAGCGCCCGGTGCTGCTCAACACGCTGGAGGCGTTGCTCGCGGAACGGCCGCCGCCCGGCTGGCCCACCGGGGTGGCGCGCCGCCGTGACGCCTTGCTGCTGCTCGTGGGGTTCGCGGGCGCGTTGCGGCGCAGCGAGCTGGCCGCGGTGGCGCTGGAGGACGTGACCGTGGACGTCGACCCGCGCACGCACGAGCCGCTGCTGCTGGTCTCGCTGGGCGTGACGAAGACCGACCAGACCGGCGCGCACCGCCAGCGGGTGGTGCTGCCCCGCGGCGCGCGGCGGCCGACGTGCCCGGTGTGCGCGTTCGCGGACTGGGTGGACGTGCTGACCGCGCCGGACCCGCGCGCGCTGCTGGAGGACGAGGGCGACACGGCGTCGACCCACCGCTGCCACGACTACCGGCCGGGCGCCCTGCGCGGCCCGCTGTTCCCGTCGGTGAGCCGGCACGGCCGGTTGGGCGGCAGGTCGATGTCGGACCGGGCGGTGTCGGACCTGGTGAAGCGCTACGCGCTGCGGGCGGGGCTGGACCCGGCGTTGTTCGGCGGGCACTCGCTGCGGGCGGGGTTCGCGACGCAGGCGGCGCTGGGCGGCGCGAGCGACCGCGAGATCATGCGGCAGGGCCGGTGGACCAACCCGCGGACGGTGCACCGCTACATCCGGACGGCGAACCCCTTGGAGGACAACGCTGTCACCCGCCTCGGACTGTGATCAAGAGCGCACGGTGGGTTGTTAACTTCTAACACGTGCGCTACTTCCGGCCGGAGCCGAACGGGCTAGCGGGTTGGCGCGTCCGCCCGCTTGCCACCGTGTGTTTCCGCCGTGTTTCCACATAGGTTGAGCTGCGGTTATAGCCGGTTTTCGGTGCCAGACCGGCGATTCGGCCCTTGCGGGCCCTGCGGGGCCGTCCGCGGCCCACCCCGTAGGAGGCCATTTACCTGCGCATTAACCGCAATACGATCAGTCCCACGCGGCCGCCCGCCCCGGCCAAGCGCACCGTGGCCCCCGGACTACCCTGCACTGTCCGGGGGCCACCCGCTGCGGATCGCGGGTCTCCCCCGCCGGCCGGCGTCAGGCGTCGGAGCCCTCGGAGGTCTCGCCACTCACGGCGGCCGTCCCGGTGGTCGTCCCCGCCGTGTCCGTGCCGCCGGTGGTGCCGCCCACGACGGCGTCGGACGACGGCGCCGCCTCGGGGTGCGGGACGACGCCGGACAGGTCGCCGCCGTTGTCGTTGACGCGCAGCACGAACGGCCGCGTCTCGGTGTACTGGACGACGGACACCGACGCCGGGTCGACCACGATCCGCTGGAACCCGTCGAGGTGCACGCCGAGCGCGTCGGCCAGCAGCGCCTTGATGACGTCACCGTGGCTGCACAGGAGCCACACGGCGCGGGGGCCGTGCTCGGCGGTGATGCGCGCGTCGTGCGCCCGGACGGCGGCCACGGCGCGGGCCTGGACGGTCGCGAGGCCCTCTCCGTCGGGGAACACCGCTGCGGACGGGTGCTGCTGCACGACCTTCCACAGCGGTTCCTCGAGGAGGTCCTTGATGGCGCGGCCGGTCCACTGGCCGTAGTCGACCTCGGCGAGGTCGGGTTCCACGACCGGGTCGAGGCCGCGTTCGGCGAGCAGCGGCGCGAGGGTCTGCCGGCAGCGTTCCAGCGGTGAGGTCACCACGGCGCTCACGGGCACGCCGGCGAGCCGGTTGACGAGCGCCTCGGCCTGGTCCTCGCCCCGGTCGGAGAGCCGCACGCCGGGTTGGCGGCCCGCGAGGACGCCCGATCCGTTGGCGGTGGACCGGGCGTGTCGCAGCAAGATCACGGTAGCCACGGGGCCAACCCTATGTCGGGTTGAGCAGTCCCATCGACAGCAGCCCCATCAGGACGATGCCGAGCAGCAGCCGGTACCACACGAACGCCGAGTAGCTGTGCTTGGAGACGTACCGCAGCAGCCACGCGATGGTGGCGTAGCCGACGGCGAACGCGACGATCGTGGCGACGATCATCTGCGGCACGGACGCGGAGTTCGGCGCGGACCGGTCGAGGACGTCGGGGATGCTGAAGATCCCGGCGCCGAACACGGCGGGCAGGGCGAGCAGGAACGAGTAGCGGGCGGCGGCCGCCCGGTCCAGGCCGAGGAACAGGCCCGCCGTGAGGGTGCCGCCGGAGCGGGACACGCCGGGGATCAGCGCGAGGGCCTGGGCGAGGCCCATGCCGACGGCGTCGGTGAGCTTCAGCCGGGACCGCAGGTGCTGGGCGAAGTGGTCGGCGACGCCGAGCAGGATGCCGAACACCACGAGCACGGTGGCGGTGATCCACAGGTTCCGGAACGACGACCGGATCTCGTCCTTGAACAGGTAGCCGAGCACGCTGATCGGGATGGACCCGATGATCACGTACCAGGCCATCCGGTAGTCCTCGGTCTGCCGCGCGGCCTTGCTGAACAGCCCGCGGAACCAGGCCGCGATGAAGTTGCCGATGTCCTTGGCGAAGTAGATCAGCACCGCGACCTCGGTGCCCAACTGGATCACGGCGGTGAACGACGCGCCCGCGTCGTTGCCGAAGAACAGTGTGGAGACGATCCTGACGTGCGCCGACGAGGAAATGGGCAGGAATTCCGTCAGTCCTTGGACCAGTCCGAGGACAAGGGCCTGCAACCAGCTCAACTACCCACTCCTGCCAGATCCAGAGCTTCGGTCGCCGTGCGCAGCGCGGCGATCCCCTGCTCGAGATCTTGCAGCATGGGCGAAAGGGTGAGAGTGGTGACCCCCGCTTCGGCGTAGGCGCGCATCCGTTCGGCGATGCGCTCCTTGGGCCCGAGCAGGGAGGTGGCGTCGAGGAACTCCACGGGCAGCGCGGCCATGGCGCCCTCGTAGTCCCGGGCGAGGTACTTGTCCTGCACCTCGGCGGCCTCGGCGGCGAAGCCCATGCGGACGGCGTTGTCGTTGTAGAAGTTCTTCTGGCGGCTGCCCATGCCGCCGACGTACAGGGCGGAGTAGGGGCGCACGACGTCGGCGCACGCGCGCCAGTCGTCGCCGACGACCAGCGGCACGGTGGCGGCGATGTCGAACCCGTCGAGCGTCCGGCCGGCCTTGGCGCGCCCGGCCTTCAGGGACGCGAGGACGTCGGCGGAGTGCTCGGGCGACAGGAACAGGGCGAGCCACCCGTCCGCGATCTCGCCGGCCAGCTCGACGTTCTTCGGGCCGACGGCGGCGAGGTAGACGGGGATGTGCTCGCGCACCGGGTGCACGGTGAGCGTGAGGGCCTTGCCGGGGCCGTCGGGCAGCGGCAGCGTGTAGTGCTCGCCCTCGTAGCGCAGCCGATCGCGGCGCAGGGCGGAGCGGACGATGTCGACGTACTCGCGGGTGCGGCCCAGCGGCTTGTCGAACCGGACGCCGTGCCAGCCCTCCGACACCTGGGGACCGGACACGCCGAGGCCGAGCCGGAACCGGCCGCCGGACAGCGAGTCGAGGGTCGCGGCGGTCATCGCGGTCATCGCCGGCGTCCGCGCGGGGATCTGCAGGATCGCGCTGCCGACGTCGACGCGTTCGGTCTGCGCGGCCACCCACGCCAGGACCGTGGGGGCGTCGGAGCCGTAGGCCTCGGCGGCCCACACCACCGAGTAGCCCAGTCGGTCGGCTTCCCTGGCCAGTTCGAGGTTCGCGGCGTCGTTGCCCGCGCCCCAGTACCCGAGGTTCAGTCCCAGTCGCACACCCCGGACCGTACCGGTCGGTAACCTGGTGTGCCAGGGCGGCCCGCGGCCGATCGGCCCCGATCGGGGCGAGATTCGCGCTTGACAGGCGCGTGCCACGACCCGCCGGTATCTCGATCACCCCTTAGGCTCCCCCGCGTGGAACAGCGATACCTCGGCCGCAGCGGACTGCGGGTCTCCCGGATGGGCCTGGGCACGATGACCTGGGGCCGGGACACCGACGCGGACGAGGCGGCCACGCAGCTGCTGGCGTTCACCGAGGCGGGCGGCACGCTGGTGGACACCGCCGACGTGTACGTCGAGGGCGAGAGCGAGCGCATCCTGGGCGGCCTGCTGGGCGAGGTGGTGCCGCGCGACGAGCTGGTCATCGCGACGAAGGCGGTGGCGCGGCGCAACGACGGCCCGTTCGGCGGCGGCGCGTCGCGGGGCGCGCTGCTGCACGCGCTGGACGGGTCGCTGCGCCGCCTGGGCGTGGAGCACATCGACCTGTGGCAGCTGCACGCGTGGGACGGCAACGTGCCGCTGGAGGAGACGCTGTCGGCGCTGGACACGGCGGTGGCGTCGGGCCGGGTCCGGTACGCGGGGGTGTCGAACTACTCGGGCTGGCAGCTGGGGACGGCGGCGGCGCTGCCGGGCCACACGCCGCTGGTGTCGACGCAGGTGGAGTACTCGCTGTTGGAGCGGGGCGTGGAGCGCGAGGTGGTGCCCGCCGCGGAGCACCACGGGATCGGGTTGCTGCCGTGGGCGCCGCTGGGCCGCGGCGTGCTGACGGGCAAGTACCGCAACGGCACCCCGTCGGACTCGCGGGGCGCGTCGGCGCACTTCGCCGGGTACGTGGAGCAGCACCGCACGGAACGGGCGGCGCGGATCGTCCAGGCGGTGGCGACGGCGGCGGACGGGCTGGGCACGAACGCGCTGTGCGTGGCGCTGGCGTGGGTGCGTGACCGGCCGGGCGTGGTCGCGCCGGTGGTGGGCGCGCGGGACACGGCGCAGCTGCTGGGGTCGTTGGCGGCGGAGGAGCTGACGCTGCCGCCGGCGATCCGGGCGGCGTTGGACGACGTGAGCGCGGTCGAGTTCGGCTACCCGGAACGGCCGATGGGCTGACCACCGCCGCGCCGGCCCCCGGTGCCGGGTGTCGGATGTCCGAAAAGGACCCATTGCGGCGGGATGGGCGGGGTTGGGCGCACCTGGGCGGAATGTTGCTTTGCGTGACTGGATCTGTGAGTTCCGTGACCCCGCGTCACCTGGCGGGCCGAGCCGGGGCTACGTTCCGGTGGTGCGTGAATCAAGCGGTGAGCCGGCCGCGGTGACGCGGCGTCGGCTGTTCGGCATCACGGCGGGCACGGCGGCGACCCTGGTGGCCGCCGACGCGCCCGCGCCGGCCCTGGCGGGCAGCCCGACCGTTGCGGGCACCCCGGCCGTGACGAGTGCGGGTGCGTCGGCGCGGGAGGTGACGTCGCTGGACGCGGAGGGCGCGTGGCGCAGGCTCGCGGGCGGCAACCACCGGTTCGTCACCGGTCACCAGACCCACCCGCACGAGTCGCTGCGGTGGCGGGAGTCGCTGGTCGAGGGCCAGCACCCGTTCGCGGTGGTGCTGGGCTGCGCGGACTCGCGGGTGCCGCCGGAGCTCGTGTTCGACCACGGTCTGGGCGACCTGTTCACGATCCGCTCGGCGGGCGAGGTGCTGGACAACAGCGTGCTGGGCAGCGTCGAGTACGCGGTGGAGCACCTGGGCGTGCCGCTGGTGGTGGTGCTCGGGCACGCGAAGTGCGGCGCGGTGTCGGCGACGATCGACGTGGTGCGCGGCCGCGGCCAGGTGTCGGGTGACGTGAGCGTGCTGGTCCGCTCGATCGAGCCGGCCGTGCTGGCGACGCCGCCGGACGGGGACGAGGCGCGGTTCCTGGCGGCGGCGGTGGACAACCAGGCGAAGCGGGTGGCGTCGCTGATGCTGGAGCGGTCGGTGACGATCCGGACGGCGGTGGCGCACCACGGGGTGAAGGTGGTGGCGGCGAGCTACCAGCTCGACACGGGCGCCGTGACCCGCCTGACGTAGGTCGTCACCCGATCAGGTCCGCGACCTGCCGGAACCAGTGACGCACTCCCCCGAGCCGGTCCTCCAGCCAGGTGGCGACGTCGGCGGCGAGGTCCAGCGCCCGCGGGGTGCGGACGCGGCCGGAGAGGTGCTCGACCAGGGACTGGACGCGCCGCACGGCCGGCGGGTGGTTGCCCGCGAACGGCACGGCGAGGCCGAGCTCGTCGGCGAGCCGGTCGGTGACCTCGTGCAGGAACAGCACCAGCAGCACCGCGGCGACCAGGCACGGTTCGTGGACGTCGAGCCCGCGGGGGCCGAAGTCGTCGAGGGTGTGGAACAGGAGGTCGGCGGCGAGGCGGTCGGCGTCGTGCTCGCGGGGCCAGCCGACGGACAGGGCGTCCAGCGGGCCGACGGGCGTGTCGGGGTCGGTGACGCGGCGGGCGTGGACCAGGTGCCCGGCCAGGACGTGCGCGACCTCGTGGGCGAGCACGAACTGGGTGGCGCGGCGGGCCATGAGCGCGGCGAGGGCGAGCCGTTGCCCGGTCGGCTCGGGCAGGGGCCGGGCGCGGACGGCGCCGTTGCCGTACAGGTGGGCGTTGACGGCCTCGGCCAGCGCGTAGGTCGCCTGGTCCTCGGTGAGCAGCGGCGGGGTGCCGTAGGCGGGCGACGTCGCGGTCATGATCGTCAGCACGGCGTCGAGCAGGTCGAGCGCGGACGTGTCGACCAGCACGAGGACGCCGTGGCCGGGCACCGGGACGCTGAGCGCGTCCAGGGTGCCGGTGGGGAACACGCCGGCCAGGACGGGTGTGGTGAGGGGCGTGCCCGCGGCGTGGGCGAGGTGCAGCACCTCGGGTTGCAGGGCGTCGAGGGTGCGCTGCCGGTCGAGCAGGTGGGCCTGCCGGTAGGGGGCGGGCCGCAGCCGCACCTCCGCCAGGCGGGCGAGGCGGCCGGGCAGCGGCTCGGACGCCACGCGCGTCCACGTGTGGTACCGCCCGCCGCCGGTCGGGTCGCCACCGCCCGACCCACCGCCCGACCCGCCGCCGGCGCGTCGGGCGGTGTGGTCGCGGGGCGGGTCGAGGTGGTCGACGACGCGGCGGTCGCGCAGCAGGGCGACGTGCCGGTTGCGCAGTTCCTCGACCGTCATCGCGGCGCCTCCCGTCCTCCGCGATGGTCGCCGAGATCGGGCGGGGCGTGGGCGTGCGGCGTGACTATCACCTGCCCAGAGCAACGACGACACCCGCCCCCTGCGTGACGATGGCGGTTCGGTGATGGATGCTGGGAGGCACTGAGCGAACGGGTTGAACGTGGGAGGTCCGACGTTGCGCCGACTGGCGGCGGTAGTGCTCACCGGGGCCGCGCTGGTGTCCGGGTGCGCGACCGAGGAGAACCCGGGCGACCCGTTGCAGGTGGCCGCGACGCTGGAGCCGGCCCGGCCGGCCGCGTCGCCCGAGCAGTCCGCCGCGCCGGAGGGCCGGGTCGTGCCGCTGGGGCGGGCGACGGCGGTCGCGGTGGCGGGCGACCGGGTGGCGGTGGCGCTGTCCGATCCCCCGTCGGTGGCCCTGTACCCGGTGGACGCGGCGGGAGACCCGCGGGTGGTGCCGCTGCCGGGTGCGGCGGAGCGGCTGGTCGCGGTCGGCGACGAGGTGGAGGCCGTGGTGCCCGCCGGTGTCGTGGTGACCGTGCGGGCGGACGGGACGACGTCGGAGCGGCGCGTGGACGGCGGCCCGGTGGACGTGGCGCGGGTCGACGGCCGCACGTTGGTGGCGCGGCGCGACGCCCGGCAGGTGAGCGTGGGCGACCACGTGGTGCGCGGCATCTCCAGCCCGGACCGGCTGGTCGCGGTGGGTGACGCCGCGGTGGTGCTGGACCGGCCGCGCAGCGCCGTGTTCGACCTCGACCCGGCGGCGGACGGTCCCGGCGCGGGGCTGCGCGCGGGCGAGGGCGCGACGAACGCGGTGGCCGACCGGTTCGGCCGGGTGTTCGTGGTGGACACGCGCGGCGGCGAGCTGATGGCGTTCTCGACCGGCCCGCTGATCATGCGGTTGCGGTACCCGCTGCCGGGCGCGCCGTACGGGATGGCCTACGACGAGGCGCGCGACCTGCTGTGGATCACGCTCACCGAGCGGAACGAGGTCGTGGCGTTCGACGTCTCCGGCGGGGAGCCGGTGGAGCGGCACCGGTACGCCGCGGTCCGGCAGCCGGACTCGGTGGCGGTGGATCCAGGCAGCGGGCGCGTGTTCGTCGCGTCCGGGGACGGCCGAGGGATGCAGGTGATCGGATGACGGGCGAAGGGGTGGTCGACGGGGACTGGGAGTACCGGCCGCTGCGGTTGCCGGCCGGTGTCTCCCGTCGCACGGCGACGACGCAGCTGACGATCCACGCGGAGTTCGCCGGGTGGGAGCTGTCGCGGACCCTGCTGTTCGGGGACGGGTCGCGCAAGGTGTGGCTGCGGCGGAAGCGGACGGCCGCCGTGGTCCCCGGTGTGATCACCTAAGGGCCCGCGCGCCCGGCCTTCCGCCACGCTTCGAGCGGTGGCGGCGCTCCGGTCCGTCCTAACACCACACCTGTGGTACCACAGGTGTGGTGAAGCGGGCTCGACCTGCACTTTCGTTCACTCTTCGTATCTGGCGACTCAGCGGCGGGCTTGGATCAGCCAGGTCGCCGAGTCGTAGTGCACGCCCCGATCGGTCTGGTGGGCGGTGAGGTCGGCACGCAGGTCGGCCACGGCCCGTTCGCGTGCGTCGGGCTGGAGGTTGGTGAGCAGGCCGCCGAACTGGTCGGTGATGAACCGGCAGGCGTCGTCGGCGTCGCGGCCGAAGTACATCGGTTCGGTGTGGCCGTCGATCCGCACGTCGGCGAACCCGGCCGAGTGGAGCAGGTCGCGGGTCAGGCCGGGGTCGGCGAACGCGCCGGAGGTCGGTGGTGGCGCGGGCAGGTCGCGGCCGGCGGCGAGGGCGGTGCGGAACGCCTTGAGCCAGGCGTTGCGGTCCAGCGGCTGCCAGGTCAGCAGGGCCAGGCGCCCGCCGGGGCGCAGCGCGCGGGCGATGTTGACGAACGCGGCGGGCGGGTCGCCGAAGAACATCACGCCGTGGCGGCTGAGGGCCACGTCGAAGTGCCGTTCGGGGAACGGGTGGATTTGCGCGTCGGCCTGCAGGAACCGCGCGTTGGGCAGGTGTTCGCGCTCGGCCGTGCGGCGGGCGAGTTCGATCATCGCCGACGACAGGTCCACGCCGAGCGCGGTGCCCTCGGCGGCGCGGCGGGCGGCGTCACGGGTGGTCTGCCCGGTGCCGCAGCCGATGTCGAGGACGTGCGACGCCGGTTCGATCCCCGCCGCGTCGAGCAGTCGGTCGTGGTAGCCGGCCACGCCCTGGTCGATGCGGTCGGCGCGGGTGGCCCAGAACTCGCCCTGGTCGCCGTTCCAGGCGCGCAGTTGGTCCGCGTTGGACGGATGGACCTCCGGTGCCGCGTTCATGTCCTTGTCCCCCTCTGTCGACATCCCCCAGCCGGAGGACCCTAGTCGGGCGACGGACCGCCCGGCGACCGTTTACGGCAGGTCGGGGCCGGTCCTGGGGACCAGAGTGCGAAGTGCCAGGTCGGCCACCAGGTGCAGCTCGTCACGGGTGCGACCGCTCGCCGCCTGCACCGCGATGCCGTCGGTGACGGCCTGGACCAGGCGGGCGAGGGTGGAGGCGTCGCAGCCCGCGGGCAGATCCGCCGCCTGCTCGAACCTCCGGCGCAGGGCCGCGATCCTGACGATCATTGGCCGGGCAAATGCCTGGTGACGTTCGAGGTGGTGGTGGGTGAATTCGCGGAGGTGTCCGCGCGACTGCCCCGGCGGCACGACCGGATCGCTGTCGCCGGCACCGGCCGGGACGGCGCCGGTCCGGTGACGGTCAGTCGGGATCGGTGTCGGTGAGCGCGGCGGTCGGGTCGCGGTGCGGCGTTCCGGTGGGCCACCAGCCGCCGTCGCCGGCCCGGTACGGGTACCAGCGACCGTCCCGGCCGTAGCGGACCTGTCGGTTGTGGACGGTCCACCGGTTGCGCCACACGGTGGCGTCGGGGAGTTCCCCGGCGGCCCAGGCGGCACGGGCGCGGGCGGTGTCGGCGCGGGTCGGGGTCCACGGGTGTTCGAGGACGTCGAGCGCCGGCGCGCCGCCCTGCCGCCACGCCCGGACGGCGCGGGGTTCCACGTCGAGGCGGTCGCGCAGCGCGGGCTGGGAGGCGGCCAGGCGGACGTGGTCCTGGTGGTCGTCGGCGGCGGGCCACCGGCCGGTCGCGAGGACGTCGCGGGCTTTGGCGGCGGCGTCGGCGACCAGGAGCCGCAGCACGTCGACGTCCAGCCCGGGCGCGGGTTCGAACTCGGGCAGGGGGCCGAGGTCGGCGGGCGGCGGGTCGTCGGGCAGGTCCGCGACGGGTTGGGCGTAGGCGGCGGTGGCGAGGACCCCGGTGGCGGGGCGCGCGCCGGCGACGACCTCGTCCTGGTCGCGGCCGCGCAGGAGCAGCAGCACCCACGGGTCGGCGTCGAGCAGCCACGACGCCTGGTGGCACAGCGCGGCGGCGTGCCGGCACGGCAGCTCCCAGCCGGGACACGTGCAGTCCGGGTCGAGGTCGCCGATGCCGGGCAGCAGCGGCACCCCGGCGTCCGCGGCGGCCTCCGCCAGCTCGCGGGGCACCTCCCGCTCCAGCAACGCGGCCAGGTGGCCCGCCTTCGCGGCGACCTGCCCGAGGAACCGGTCCCACTCGGCGTCGGTGAGCGGGGTCAGCCGCACGGACGTCCGGTACGTGTCCTCGGCGTCGTACACCGTCGCGGACAGCAGGCCGGGGCTGACGGTGATGGTGCCGACCAGCCCCGCGTGGGCGTACTTGCGGCCCTGCCGCAGCGGCGCCTGGTCCAGCGACGTGTCCTCCACCGCCTGCAGCCACGCCCGGCCCCACCACGAGCGGGCGTGGCGCACGCCCTTGCCGAACGGCGGGAAGCCCTTGACGCGGTCGCTCACGTGCCGCTCCTGAGTTCGACCAGACCGGCCAGTTCGTCGTCGCCCAGTTCGGTGAACGCCGCGTCGCCGCGCGCCAGCACGGCGTCCGCGAGGTCCCGCTTGGCGCGCAGCATCGCCGCGATCCGGTCCTCGATCGTGCCCTCGGCGATCAGCCGGTGCACCTGCACGGGCCGGGTCTGCCCGATGCGGTGGGCGCGGTCGGTCGCCTGGTCCTCCACGGCCGGGTTCCACCACCGGTCGTAGTGCACGACGTGGTCGGCGCGCGTGAGGTTCAGCCCGGTGCCCGCGGCCTTCAGCGACAGCAGGAACACCGGGCACTCCCCGTCCTGGAAGCGCCGCACCATGTCCTCGCGGGCGGCGACGGGCGTGCCGCCGTGCAACAGCTGTGTGGCGACGCCCCGGCCCGCGAGGTGCCGTTCGAGGAGCCGTGCCATGGCGACGTACTGGGTGAACACGAGCACCGCGCCGCCCTCGGCCAGGATCGTGTCCAGCAGCTCGTCGAGCAGCTCCAGCTTCCCCGACCGGCCGGCGAGCTTCGGCGACGGCTCCTTCAGGTACTGCGCCGGGTGGTTGCACACCTGCTTCAACCCGGTGAGGAGCTTCACGACGCGACCGCGGCGGGCGATGCCGTCGGCCTCCCGGACCTCCGCCATGAGCTCCCGCACCACCGCCTCGTACAGCGCGGCCTGCTCGCGGGTGAGCGCGACGGGCTGGTCGGTCTCCGTCTTCGGCGGCAGCTCCGGCGCGATACCGGGGTCGGTCTTGCGGCGGCGCAGCAGGAACGGCCGCACCAGCCGCGCGAACCGGTCCGCGGCCTCCCGGTCGTGGTCGACCTCGATCGGGGTGGCCCAGCGGGCCTTGAACCGCGCCATCGTCCCCAGCAGCCCCGGCGTGGTCCAGTCGAGGATCGCCCACAGCTCCGACAGGGCGTTCTCCACCGGCGTGCCCGTGAGCGCCACCCGGCCCCGCGACGGGATGCGCCGCAACGCCTTCGCCGTGTCGGACGCCGGGTTCTTCACGTGCTGCGCCTCGTCCGCCACGACCAGGCCCCACTCGACGGCGGCCAGCCGCTCCGCGTCCAGCCGCATCGTGCCGTACGTGGTCAGCACGAACCCCTCGTGCGCCACCTCGCGGCGCGGCCCGTGGAACCGCCGCACCGGCACGCCCGGCGCGAACCGCTCGATCTCCCGCTGCCAGTTCCCCATCAGCGACGCCGGGCACACCACCAGCGTCGGCCCGTCACCGCGGTGCAGGTGCAGCGCGATCAGCGTGATCGTCTTGCCCAGGCCCATGTCGTCGGCCAGGCACGCGCCCAACCCCAGCGACGTCATCCGGTCCAGCCACCGCAACCCCTGCAGCTGGTAGTCCCGCAGCGTCGCCCGCAACGCGGGCGGCTGACCGGCCGGCCCACCGTCGAGGTCCGCCAGCCGCGACCGCAGCTCGTCCAGCCAGCCGGTCGCGGCGACCTCCACCTCGACACCGTCGACCTCGGCGACGCCGGTGAGCGCCGCGCCGAGCGCGTCGATCGCGGTGACCGGCTCCAACGCCCGTTCCCGGGCCCGGCGCGCGAGCTCCGGGTCGACCAGCGTCCACCGGTCCCGCAACCGCACCACGGGCCGCGTCGCCTCGGCCAGCACGTCCAGCTCCTCCGGCGTGAGCGGGTCGCCGCCCAGCGCGAGCTGCCAGTTCACCGACGTCAGCTGGTCCGGGCCGAAGAACGCCGGCCGGTCGGCGGGCCGCTCACCGATGACCACCTTCGCCGACAGGTCCCGCACCAGGTCCTTCGGCCAGTGCACGTCCACACCGGCGCCCGCCAGGCGGACCGCGCCCACGGCCAGCAGGTGCTCCACGTCGGAGTCCAGCAGGGTGACCTCGTCGGGCACCGCCTGGTCGAGCAGCCGCTCCAACGGCGCCCACGCCCGCGCGGCACGCCGCAACGCCACCATCGCGTCCGCCCGCGACCGCTGGTTCGCCGACGCCCACAGCTCGGCGGCGTCCACCACCCGCCCCGGGTCGGCCAGGCTGTGCACCTGCACGACCGCGCGGAACGGCCCGAAGCCCTCGACCCGCAACGAGATCCGCACGCCCTGGTCCGCCCAGTCACGCAGGTGCGGCACCTTCTGCGGCACGGGCGACGCGAACGCGGGCGCACCGGCGGCGTGCACCGCCGCCGCACCGCGCGGCATCGTGTCCGCGACCGCGTCCAGGAACGCCCGCAGCAGCGGTTCCGCCTCGGGCAGCTCCAGCGGGTCGCGGCCGGGCAGCGGCACGGCGCGGGCGTGCGCGGGCATCGCCGCCGCCAGGTCGCGGACGCGGGCGTGGTCGGCCGCGTCGAGCGGCCCCAGCAGCCACGCGTCGAAGTCGCCGTCCGTCACCGCCGGCCGCACCCGGCCGCGGGAGACCAGCTGCAGCGCGACCACGACGGCCGCGCCCCAGAACGCGGTGGCCGGGTGCGCGTGGCCGGCGCGGCGCGCCCGGCTGAGCAGCGGGATCGCGTCGGCGACCGGCAACCGCACCGCGGGCACGGTCCGGCGCGCGCCGTCGGGGCCCGCGATGGTCAACCGGTCGCCCGGCCCTCCGGCGGGACTCCCCGCGGACGTGCGGCGGGCGGCAGGTCCGGAGGTCTCCCCGCTGTCCCCCGCGGGCACCGCCGGGGCGCGGCCCACACCGTCCTCTCCGGACGCGACGACCTCGGCTCGGGCGGGTTCGGGGCCGACCGGGACGGGCCGGGCGTCGTCGGGGTAGAAGGCGACGGTGGACGTGCGTGGCGGATCGGCGACCTCGAAGACGGCCGCGTACCGCTCCAACCCTGTGCTCAGCGCTCCCCCTCGCTACTCAAGTTTGAGCATACCCCAGCTGCCGGGCGCACCCGGCGATCCCGGCTCCCCCGCCATCGGGTACTCCCCCGCCGCCAACCGCTCGACCAACCCCCGCGTCCACTCCGCACCACTGGCCGCCGTGTGCTCCCACAACCCGTACAGCTCCTTCACGTGCACGGGCTCCCGCCACTCCCCCGCCTGCCTGCGCGCCACGTCCCGCCGCGACTCCAACGCCGCCAACCGCTCCGTCAACAGGCCCACCGCCTCCGCCCGCGTCAACGACGGCAACAACGCCAACCCCGCGGCCAGCAGGTCCGGCCGCGTCTCCGGCCGCCGCAACGCGTCCCGCAGCAAACGCCGGTACTCGGCCTCACCCTTCGGGGTGATCACGTAGTCCGTCCGACCCGGCGGCGCCGTCTCGTCCACGAGACAGCCGTCCTTCGTCAACTGCTTCAACGCGTGGTAGATCGAACCCCACTTGACGTTCGCCCACTCCCCCGCGCCCCACCCCATCAGGTCGTTGCCGATCAGGTACCCGTGCGCCCGCCCGTAACCCCGCACCACCCCGAGCACCAACAGCCGTGTAGCCGACATCGCGTCCTTGTCCAGCGGTATCCGGGTTCCGCATCTCGGTTCCCCGATCAGCGTAGATCGCACAGGATGTACCGGTGCCGACCGCCACCATCGACGACGACCAGCGCCGGGCCCGCCTCGGCGCCCGCCACCTCCTGGCCACCCGCGGACCGTCCGTCGAGGCCGTCGCCGACGCGCTCGTCGGCGTGCACGCCACCGACCCCGCCACCGTCTACCTCTCCACCTGCGCCCGCCTCGACCACCCCGCCACCGCCGACGTCGACGCCGCCCTCTACGACCGGCGCACCCTCGTCCGCCTGCTCTGCATGCGCCGCACCATGTTCGCCGTCACCGCCACCACCGCACCCGTCGTCCACGCCGCCGCGGGCAAACCCATCGCCGCCAAGGAACGCCGCAACCTCCTCACCCACCTCGCCGACGGCGTCGGCTGGGACGCCGACCGCCTCGCCGAAGTCGAGGACGCCACCCTCGAAGCCCTGCGCCGACGCGGCGAGGCCACCGCAGTCGAACTCACCCGCGACGTCCCCGCCCTCCTCGAACAGGTCGTCGTCGCACCCGGCAAGCCCTACGAAACCCGCCAGAACGTCTCCAGCCGCATCCTCCGCGTCCTCGCCGCCGAAGGCCGAACCCGCCGCGGCCGACCCCTCGGCACCTGGCTGAGCAGCCAGTTCCGCTGGGCGCCCGGCACACCCTGGCCCGACATCGACCCCGCCGAAGCCCGAGCCGAGCTCATCCGCCGCCGCCTCGCCGCCTACGGACCCGACACCGAAGCCGACCTCAAGTGGTGGACCGGCTGGACCCTCACCGCCGTCCGCCGAGCCCTCGCCGACGTCGGCGCCGTCCCGGTCGGGCTGTCCACCGGCACCGGCCACGTCCTGCCCGACGACCTCGACCCCGTCGACCGACCCGAACCGTGGGCCGCGCTCCTCCCGGCACTGGATTCGACCCCGATGGGGTGGCAGGCTCGCGACTGGTACCTCCCCACCCGGCACCGACCCCGCCTCTTCGACACCGCGGGCAACGTCGGCCCCACCGTGTGGTGGAACGGCACGGTCGTCGGCGGCTGGGCCCAACGCCCCGACGGCGAACCCGTCTGGCACCTCCTGGACGACGTCGGCGCGGACGCCACCGCCGCCATCGCCCGGGAAGCACAGCGCATGGCGGACTGGATCGGCGGGACGCGCGTCACCCCCCGCTTCCGGACCCCCTTGGAGAAGGAGCTGAGCACATGATCCACCTGCGACGGTTGGACGACGAAGGACTCGAACGCCTCCTCGGCCTCGCGGTCGCCGACACCGACCCGGCCGACGTCATGCCACCCGGCTGGACCGTCGACCGACCCGACGACTTCCGCGACTTCTACCGCGGCTTCCAGCACGACGCCTACGAGATCGTCGCCGACGACCACACCATCGGCATGGCCCGCCTCACCGACCAGGGCGACACCGGCATGTGGATCGCCCGCTGCGCCCGCGGCTCCGGCGTCGGCCTCGCCGCGCTCCGCCGCCTCGTCGAGGAAGCGCACCGCCGCGGCGTCCACACCATCACCGCCGACACCACCACGGACAACACCGCCGCCATCACCATCCTGACCCAGGCCGGCGCCACCCTCGACGTCGACGGCAACCACGTCACCGCCCGCCTGCCCGTCCCCGCCCCCGACGCACCCCGCACCACCACGCAGACCACCCCAGCCTGACCACCCGGCCTGACCACCCGGCCTGGCCATCCCAGTCCGACTGCCCCGGCCCGACCCACCCCAGCCCCACTACCCGAGGGAGCCCACCACCACCGTCGCGCCCAACCCCTCGTCCGACACCACCTCCGCGCGCAACCCACCCCGCGCGAAGGCCTCCACCGTGCCCTCCGCCTGCACCGCGCCCGTCTCCACCAACAACCGCCCACCCGGCGCCAACCACCGCGCCGCACCCGCGATCACCCGCCGCTGCACGTCCAACCCGTCCGCACCACCGTCCAACGCCGCCAACGGCTCGTGCTCACGCGCCTCCGGCGGCATCAACCCGATCGCACCCGTCGGCACATAAGGCGCGTTCGCCACCAACACGTCCACCCGCCCAACCAACGACACCGGCAACGGCTCGTACAGATCACCCTCGTACACCCGACCCGCGCCCACGTTCCGCCGCGCACACCGCACCGCCACCGGATCGACGTCCACCGCGTGCAACACCACCCCCGGCACCCGGTCCACCACCGCCGCACCCACCGCGCCCGACCCGCAGCACAGGTCCACCACCACCGAACCCGGACCCACCACACCCACCGCCACCCGCACCAGGAACTCCGTGCGACGCCGCGGCACGAACACCCCCGGACCCACCACGACCCGCAACCCGCAGAACTCCACCCACCCCAGCACGTGCTCCAACGGCAACCCCGCCACCCGCCGCGCCGTCAACTCGGCCAACTCCTCGGCGGACCCGGCGGCAGCGACCAACAACCGCGCCTCGTCCTCGGCGAACACACACCCCGCCGCACGCAACCGCGCGACCACATCCACATCCGGCACCAGCATGGACAGCGCAACGCCTCTCGCGTGACAAAACCCCGCGGGCGCGCCCCTCACACCGCCACGACGCGGCCGGGGACGACCCGACGTGCACCAGCAGAAATGGGTCTCACCTCCCCGATCCGCGCGAACCGCCACACCGTAACCCACCACCGCGCCACCCCGGTCAGACCCCGCCCGACCGCGCCACCGCCGCCTCCACCCCGTCCAACAACACGTCCAAGCCCAACCGGAACGTCCGCACCGCGTCCCGCTCCAGGTACGGCGCGCACTCGTCACCCGGCACCGGCGGCGGCTCCTCCTCACCCAGCCACGCCGACAACGGGAACCGCTCCCCGAAGTCCGGCGCCACCTCCTCCAACACCGGAGACCGCGAGAACCACCACTCCTCGTCCGTCATCCCCGTCTCCCGCGCCGCCCGCCGCGCGTCCGCGATCACCCCCGCCGCACCGCGCACGAACTGCACCACCGCGCCCACCACACCCCGCAACGCCGACCGGCCCAACCCCGTCGACCGCAGGATCCCCAACAACGTCTCCACCATCACGAACTCGTTCGGCCCCAGCACCGGCCGCGCCTGCGACACCTGCAACACCCACGGGTGCGCCAGGTAGAACGCCCGCACGTCCTCCGCCCACGCCACCAACGCCGCACGCCACCCGCCGTCCAACGGGTACTCCGACGGCAACTCCCCCAACGCCTTGTCGTACATCAGGTCCAACAACTCGGCCTTGCTCGGCACGTACGTGTACAACGCCATCGCCGAACGACCCAGCCGCTCCCCCACCGCGCGCATCGACAACGCCGCCATGCCGTCCCGGTCCGCCACCGCGATCGCCGCGTCCACGATCACGTCCACGCTCAACCCCGGACCCGCCGCACCACCCGGCCCACGCCACAGCAGTCGCATCGACCGACGCGCGTCACCCTGCCCGGCGAACACCACCACTTGCCACCCCTTACGGTGTAAAGTACCGTGCGCGAGCCGACCTTACGGCATAAACAAACCGCACACCACTCTGGGGAAACACGCATGCCCACGCCCGCCGAACGCCACACCACCGCCGACAGCCACGACGTCATCCAAGTCCGCGGCGCCCGCGAGAACAACCTCGCCGACATCTCCGTCGACATCCCCAAACGCCGACTCACCGTCTTCACCGGCGTCTCCGGCTCGGGCAAGTCCTCCCTCGTCTTCGGCACCATCGCCGCCGAGTCCCAACGACTCATCAACGAGACCTACACCGCGTTCCTGCAATCCTTCATGCCCAACCTCGGCCGCCCCGACGTCGACGCCCTCCGCAACCTCAGCGCCGCCATCATCGTCGACCAGGAACGCATGGGCGCCAACTCCCGCTCCACCGTCGGCACCGCCACCGACGCCCACACCATGCTCCGCATCCTCTTCAGCCGCCTCGGCGAACCCCACGTCGGCACCTCCGGCGCCTTCAGCTTCAACCTCCCCGAAGGCATGTGCCCCACCTGCGAAGGACTCGGCCGCGTCTCCACCGTCGACACCGACGAACTCGTCGACCGCACCAAGTCCCTCAACGAGGGCGCCATCACCGTCCCCGGCTTCACCGTCGACAACTGGTACGTCCAGACCTACATCCAGTCCGGCTTCTACGACCCCGACAAGAAGCTCCAGGACTTCACCGACGAAGAATGGGACGCCTTCCTCAACCGCGAACCCACCAAGGTCAAAGTAGGCAAGACCAACGTCACCTACGAAGGCCTCCTCGTCAAGGTCCAACGCCTCTACCTCGGCAAAGACCGCGAATCCATGCAACCCCACGTCCGCGCCTTCGTCGACCGCGCCGTCACCTTCGCCGAGTGCCCCTCCTGCCACGGCGCCCGCCTCAACGCCGCCGCCCTCTCCGCCAAGATCGACGGCCGGAACATCGCCGACTGCTCCACCATGCAGATCAGCGACCTCGCCGACTGGGTCGCCAAGATCACCGACCCCTCCGTCGGCCCCATGCTCGCCACCCTCAAGGAACTCCTCGACAACCTCGTCGAGATCGGCCTCGGCTACCTCAGCCTCGACCGACCCGCCGCCACCCTCTCCGGCGGCGAGGCCCAACGCGTCAAGATGGTCCGCCACGTCGGCTCCGCCCTCACCGACGTCACCTACGTCTTCGACGAACCCACAGTCGGCCTGCACCCCCACGACATCCAGCGCATGAACGACCTCCTGCTCCGCCTGCGCGACAAGGGCAACACCGTCCTCGTGGTCGAGCACAAGCCCGAGACCATCGCCATCGCCGACCACGTCGTCGACCTCGGCCCCGGCGCCGGCGTCAACGGCGGCCACATCACCTTCACCGGCACCGTCGAGGAACTCCGCGCCTCCGACACCCTCACCGGACGGCACCTCGACCACCGCGCCCGCCTCCGCGACGACGTCCGCCGCCCCACCGGCCACCTCCCCATCACCGGCGCGTCGCTCCACAACCTCAAGAACGTCGACGTCGACATCCCCCTCGGCGTGCTCACCGTCGTCACCGGCGTCGCCGGCTCCGGCAAGAGCTCCCTCATCCACGGCTCGCTGGCCCGCCGCCCCGAGGTCGTCACCGTCGACCAGTCGCCCATCCGCGGCTCGCGGCGCTCCAACCCCGCCACCTACACCGGCCTGCTCGACCCGATCCGCACCGCCTTCGCCAAGGCCAACGGCGTCAAGGCCGCACTGTTCAGCGCCAACTCCGAGGGCGCCTGCCCCAAGTGCAAGGGCATCGGCCTCGTCTACACCGACCTCGCGATGATGGCCGGCGTCGCCTCCGTCTGCGAGGAGTGCGAGGGCAAGCGGTTCACCCCCGAGGTCCTCACCCACACCCTGCGCGGCCGCGACATCAGCGAGGTGCTCGGCATGTCCGTCGCCGAGGCCCGCGACTTCTTCACCGAGAAGCAGGTCAAGGCCATCCTCGACCGGCTCGTGGACGTCGGCCTCGGCTACCTCTCCCTCGGCCAGCCCCTGACCACGCTGTCCGGCGGCGAGCGCCAGCGGCTCAAGCTGGCCATCCACATGGCGGAGAAGGCGTCCACCTACGTGCTGGACGAGCCCACCACCGGCCTGCACCTCGCCGACGTCGACCAGCTGCTCGCCCTGCTCGACCGGCTCGTGGACGACGGCAACACGGTCGTCGTGATCGAGCACCACCAGGCGGTCATGGCGCACGCCGACTGGATCATCGACCTCGGCCCCGGCGCCGGGCACGACGGCGGCCGGATCGTGTTCACCGGCACCCCGGCCGACCTCGTCGACAACGCCGACACGTTGACCGCCCACCACCTGCGTGCCTACGTCGGGCGCTGACCGTCCTGGTTGCTTTGTGGAAGTCCTCCTCCGGTGCCATGGCTGCACCGGAGGAGGACTTATTTTAGTTGACACTGAAGTTATTAAGATTATTGGCCAATGGGGCGAGGGTCACCCGACCGGGTCGCCCACCGGGTCGCCGCGGCGGCGTCGCCGTTCGGAATACCGCAGGTCGTTCCCACTGCCGGCCGATTGTCCGGTTCCCACCGGTCCTCTAACGTTGCCGATCACGTCGCGCGAACGTGATCGCAGAACCTCCACTCCCCGGCCGGCCCGCGCCGCATTGGGCCTGCCGGAACCCCTGCACGAGGGAGAACCCTGCAATGGGAGACGATCGCGCACCCAGACGCGTCCTCATCGCGTTGGCCACCGCCACCATCACCGCCGCCGCCCTCGCCACCGGCGCCACACCGGCCGCCGCGGCGGAGGGCGACATCGTGGGCCTCGGCAACCCGACGGCCATCAAGGACAGCTACATCGTCGTCTACAAGGACCTGTCCACCCAGAGCGTCGACGCGCTCACCAGCGACCTCACCGCGAAGTACGACGCCAAGGTCGACTTCACCTACCGCCACGCGCTCAAGGGCTTCGCGGGCACGCTGTCCGAGCGGGCCGCCCGCCGGCTCGCCGCCGAGCCCACCGTGGCCTACGTCCAGCAGAACGGAGCCGTGCAGGCGACCGCGACCCAGCCGAACCCGCCGTCGTGGGGCCTGGACCGCATCGACCAGCGCGACCTGCCGCTGGACTCGTCCTACACCAACCCGAACACCGGCTCCGGCGTCACCGCCTACATCATCGACACCGGCATCCGCACCACGCACACCGACTTCGGCGGCCGCGCCACCTGGGGCACCAACACCGTCGACTCCAACAACACCGACTGCAACGGCCACGGCACGCACGTCGCCGGCACGGTCGGCGGCACCGCCTACGGCGTCGCCAAGGGCGTGCGCCTGATCGCGGTCAAGGTGCTCAACTGCCAGGGCTCCGGCTCGTTCGCCGGCGTCGCGGCGGGCATCGACTGGGTCACCGGCCACCACACCTCCGGCCCGGCCGTGGCGAACATGAGCCTCGGGGGCCAGGGCAGCGACCCGACCGGCGAGAACGCGGTCCGCAACTCCATCGCCGACGGCATCACGTACGCGATCGCCTCCGGCAACTCCAACTCCGACGCGTGCAACTTCACCCCGGCGCGGGTCGCCGAGGCGATCACCGTGAACGCCTCCACCAACGCCGACGCCCGCGCGTCGTTCTCCAACTTCGGCACCTGCACCGACATCTTCGCGCCGGGCCAGAACATCACCTCGGCGTGGATGACCAACGACACCGCCACCAACACCATCAGCGGCACGTCGATGGCGGCGCCGCACGTCGCCGGCGGCGCGGCGCTGCTCCTCGGCGCCACCCCGGGGTTGACGCCCGCGCAGGTCGCGAGCGCCATGACCGGCTCCGCCACGCCGAACAAGATCACCAGCCCGGGCACCGGCTCGCCGAACCGGCTGCTGTTCGTCAACACCGGCGACCCCGGCCCCGGCACCCCGTCGGTCACCCCGCCCGGCAACCAGACCGGCAACGTCGGCACGGCCACCAGCCTCCAGCTCAAGGCATCCGGCGGCACGCCGCCGTACACGTGGTCGGCCACCGGCCTGCCGCCCGGCCTGAGCCTGGCCGCGTCGACCGGCCTGATCTCCGGCACGCCCACCACCGCCGGCTCCTACACCGTGACCGCCACGGTGACCGACAGCGCGGGCAAGTCCGCCGGCACCACGTTCACGTGGACGATCAACCCGCCCGGCGGCTCGTGCTCCGCGCCCGGTGAGAAGGTCGTGAACGGCGGCTTCGAGAACGGCACCACCGGCTGGTCGAACGCCACCTGGACGATCGGGGCGTGGACCGGCGAGGGCGCGCCGCGCTCGGGCTCCCGGTCCTCGTGGATCAGCGGCTACGGCTACACCAACACCGAGACGCTGTCCCAGGTCGTCACCATCCCGGCGGGCTGCACGAACACCACGCTGTCGCTGTGGCTGAAGATCAGCACGGCGGAGTACGAGCCGCAGGTGTTCGACACGTTCACCGTCAAGGCGGGCACGACCACCCTGGCGACCTACACCAACCTCAACCCGTCCGGCTACGTCGTGCGCACCTTCAACCTGGGCGCGTTCGCGGGCCAGACCGTCACGTTGAGCTTCACCGGCGCGGAGGACTGGTCCTACCAGACCTCGTTCGTGCTGGACGACGTCTCGGTCACGGCCTCCTGATCGACGCTGTGGGGGAGGGCCGGGTCCCGCTCGGCCCTCCCCCACACCGGATCATCGTGACGCGCCGGAACCCGGCGCGCCGGTCTAGCAGCCGATCGGCGAGGAGCCGATCGCCACGTCGTCGTACCAGAGGGTGTTCGCGCCGTCGCCGTAGCTCTCCCAGCCCAGGCGCAGGTCGGTGACGGCGGGCCGCCAGCCGGACTTGGCCATCCACTGCCGGTCGACGTCCGGCGTCGCGACGCCGTCCGCCTGCAGGCCCTCGACGGGGGCGCCGTTGAGCGAGGTGGCGATCTTGCCGGCCGGGTCGACGGTGAACTGCACGCAGTTCCACGTGCCGGTGGGCAGCGGCTTGCTCTTCGACACGCCCACCGGGCTCTGCTCGGGCAGGGTCGCGTCGTCGGACTCGCGGTTCCACTGGAGGGCCGAGTTCTGGCCGCCCATGCGCAGGTCCTTGCCGCCGTCGGCGGAGTCCTTCATGGCCATGAACGTCACGTGCGCCATCGGCAGGGCCGTGGTGTGGCGGACGTAGAACCGGCCGTGCACGACGCCCGTGCCGGTCAGCGGCGTGCCGAAGAAGATGTGGTTGCAGTAGCCCGACGCGCCGTTCACCCGGACCGACTTGGAGCCGCTGCGCGCGACCGAGTTGTCGATGGCGACGGTGCCCTGGCCGGTGCAGTTGGCCGCGCCCACGGTCCACCGGCCGCTCGGCGTGGAGCCGGTCTGCTGCTCGAAGCCGTCGCACAGCGTCGCGGTGCCGCAGTCGACCGGCGGCTGGTCGGTCGTCGTGGTGGTCGTCGTCGTGGACGAGTCGGTGGGCGGCCACGAGCCCGTGTTCGTCGTGGTGGTGGTCGTGGTGGTCTGGTCACCACCGCACGAGACACCGTTGAAAGCGAAGTCGGTCGGCACCGCGTTGGCGCCGCTGTACGTCGCCTGGAAGCCGAACTGGGCGCTCGCGCCCGTGGCCAGCGCGCCGTTCCACGGCATGCTGGACGCCGTCACCTGCTTGCCGGACTGGCGCACGTCGGCGCTCCAGCCGGAGCTGATCGCCTGGTTGCCGGCGAACGTCCAGGTGAGCTTCCACGAAGTGACCGGAGCGGACTGGTTGGTCACGGTCACGTTGGCGGTGAACCCGGTGGACCACTGGTTCAGCTTGTAGTCCACGGCGCAGACCGGAGCCGCCCCCGCGGTGCTGGTCCCGCCGATCACCACCAACCCTGCCATCGACACCACGGCGGCCACCGCCGCCAGAAGATTTCGCACAACAACCCCTTCGTTGTCGTTTCTGGGAGCGTTCCCAGAAGCAGACTGTAACGATTCCGTCACCGCATGGGAATACTCCGGCTGCCGTAGCGGACGTCCCGACGGGCGGCGGTGGCCGCGCAGGGCGGTCGGAAGAGGCAGCGGTGTTGGGGAGAGGTGGAGCGGTCGGGAGACGACTAGCTGTACTGCCCTGGGAGGTTGTGGGCGGTTCGACACGTAGTCGGATGATGTTGGAATGAGGGAGGGCCTCCGGGTTCGGTGTGGATTGCGACGTCTACACCGAGCCGACGGAGGCCCTCGTGACCCACGCTAACGCACCGCTGACTCCGGCGGGCCGGCTGCGCCTGGCCCGGTGTGTCGTGGACCAGGGCTGGCCGCTGCGACGCGCGGCCGAGCGGTTCCAGGTCTCGCCGACCACCGCCGCCCGCTGGGCCGACCGCTACCGACGGTGGGGCGAGGCGGGCATGGTCGACCGCTCCAGCCGGCCCCACCGCAGCCCCCGCCGTCTGCCCACCCGCCGCGAACGCAGGATCGTCAAGGTCCGCCTGGCGCGGCGGTGGGGTCCGGCCCGCATCGCCTACCTGCTCGGGTTGAACCCCTCCACGGTGCACCGGGTGCTGTGCCGTTTCGGCCTGGCCCGCCTGGCGCACCTGGACCGCGCCACCGCCGTACCGGTGCGGCGCTACGAACACGCCGCGCCGGGCGACCTGGTCCACGTCGACATCAAGAAGCTGGGCAACATCCCCGACGGCGGCGGCCACAAAGTGCACGGACGCCGGGCCGGCGGGCGCAACAGCTCCGCCCACCGCGACCCGGACAGGCCGCGCAAGGTCCACGGCCGCCCCAACCTCGGCTACGCCTACCTGCACAACGCCGTGGACGACCACAGCAGGCTCGCCTACACCGAGATCCTGCCCGACGAGACCAAGGAAACCGCGGTCGCGTTCTGGACCAGAGCCCAGACGTTCTTCCAGGCCGCCGGCATCACGGTCAAGCGGGTGCTGACCGACAACGGCTCCTGCTACCGCTCACACCTGTGGCGCGACACCCTCACCCACGCCGGCATCACCCACAAACGCACCCGCGCCTACCGACCCCAGACCAACGGCAAGGTCGAACGCTTCAACCGCACCCTGCTCGACGAATGGGCCTACGCCCAGCCCTACCCATCCGAAACCGAACGACGAGCCGCACTGCCACACTGGCTGCACACCTACAACCACCACCGCGGCCACACCGCACTCCACGGCCAACCACCCGCCAGCCGCGTCCCCAACCTCACAGGACAGAACAACTAGCGCAGGACCGTTACGGTGCCGCGCCCGCCGTCCACCCGGACCCGGTCGCCGGTGCGGAGGCGGGTGGTGGCGTTGCCGCAGCCGACGACGGCCGGGATGCCCAGCTCGCGGGCGACGATGGCGGCGTGCGACAGCGGCGCGCCGACGTCGGTCACCACGGCGACCGCGCGCGGGAACAGGGGCGTCCACCCGATGTTCGTCACCGTGGTCACCAGCACCTCGCCCGGCCGCAGCTCCGCGCCGTCCTCGACGTGCTCGATCACCCGTGCCAGGCCCTCCACCACGCCCGCCGCGCCGGGGAAGCCGGACACGTCGTCACCCGGCGGCGCGGCGGAGGAGTCGTGCACGTCCAGCCTGCGGTCCGGGTCGGCGGCCCACGCCTCCGGGTCGAACCGGCCGCGGATCAGCGTCGGGTACGGCGGCAGCGCGCGGTACCGGTCGTAGGCGGCACGGCGGGCCGGCACGCGGGACAGCGGCGTCCCGTCGCCCGCCAGCACGCGCAGCGTCTCCTCGATCGGCAGGAAGAACAGGTCGTCGCCGCGCCCGGTGACCTCCCCCGCGCGCACCAGGAACGCCCGCAGCACGCCGAACGCGCGGGCGAACTCCGACCGCGCGCGTTCGCGCTCGCGGGCCAGCGCGGCGACGCGGTCGACCTGCTCGCGCAGCCGCTCGACCTTGCCGGGGTGGGCGGCGCGCAGCCGGTCCCACGCCGCGTCGCGCACGGCCGCCTGACGGGCCAGCAACTCCTCCGGGTCGACGCCGACGTCCAGCCCGCCGGGCCACGCCGGGTCCTCGGCCGGACGGGGCGCGGACACCTCGAACTCGTCGGCGAACCGGTGGCCGTACTGCTCGACGTACGCCTCCCGGCTGATCTCGCCGCGCCGCAGCCGCGCCAGGCCGAGCAGCGGGCCGAGGCTCGCCAACTCCCCAGCCGCGCCGTGCGCGCCGGTCAGCAACGCGGTCGCGTCGTCCTCCCCCACCAGCTTCACCAACCGGCGGCAGACCCTGGCCGCCGCCGTGGAGCCGGTGCGCGCGCCCGCGTCGAACACCCGCGCGTCGACCCGCAGCACCTCGTCCACATCGGACCGCCACAGCGCGAGCAGGTCGGCGGGCGTGGACGCGGCGCGGAACGCCTCCCGCAGCCGACGGGCGCGGTCCGGCGCCGACGCCAGCAGGCCGTCGATGCGGGCCCGGAACTCGCGGCCCTGCCGGAGGAACGGCACCAGGGCGCCGATCGCCGCCCGCAGCACGGCGAGCCGTGACATCGGCAGCGGCGGCACCACCACGTCCGGCGGGATGCGGCCGAAGTACTGCTCGCTCGTCCGACGCAGGAACCCTTCGAGCCCGAGCGCCCGCCCGACCGCGAACGCGACGCTGAGGTTGAGGTAGAAGCGGCCGCCGATGTTGCCGGACGTCGGGTGCCCGCCGATGGGCGGCTGCGCCAGCGCGCGGGCGAACGACCACGTGGCGGGCGTCATCACGCTCGGCACGGCTTCGCGGAGGTTCGCGCACGTCCACAGGTAGTCGCCGCGCAGGGTGTCGTTCCAGACCTCCGGCGCCGCGTCGGGCAGGGCGGTGATCGGCCGGGCCTGAAGCAGGGCGATCCGCCCGCCCGCCACGGCCCACTCGACGTCCACCGGCGTGCCGTGGAGGTCTTCGACCCGCGCGCCGAGGTCGGCGAGCTCCAGCACCGTCACGTCCGGCAGCAGGGCGCCCGACCGCGTGACGACCGCGCCGTCCGCCACCACGTACTCGTCGGGCGTGACCGTGCCGCCGACCAGGGCCTCCCCCAGCCCCGGCGCGGCGTTGACCACGGTCTCCGCGCGCGACCCCGTGACCGGGTTCGCGGTGAACAGCACGCCGGCCGCGTCGGCGGGCGCCATCCGCTGGACCACCACCGCCGCGGCCACGTCGGTGATGCCGTTCCGGGCGCGGTAGGCGATGGCGCGTTCGGTCCACAGCGACGCCCAGCAGCGCTTGACGGCGTCGAGCACGTCGTCGCGGGCCACGTCCAGGAACGTGTCGTGCTGGCCCGCGAACGACAGGCCCGGCAGGTCCTCGGCGGTGGCCGACGAGCGCACCGCCACCGGTCCCGGAGGCAGGGCCGCGAGGATCGCCTCCGCGACGTCCGCCGGCACCTCGCGGCGGGCGAACTCGGCGGCGATCACCGCGGCCGGGTCCTCCCCGCGCAGCGCCTCCGCGATCCGCGCGTCGAGGTCGGCGGCGAACCGCCGGTAGGCGTGCGTGGTGACGTGGAAGCCGTCCGGCACGGGCAGGCCGGCGGCCGCGAGCCGGGCCAGCGAGGCCCCCTTGCCGCCGACCGCGGCCAGGTCGGCGTCGGGGTCGGCGAGCGGCAGCACCAGCGCGGTGGTCCCCATGCGCCGATCTTCGCAGAGGGACGCTGAGCGTGGTTCCCCGGCGCGCGGGGACGTCCTCAGCCCGCGCGCCGGGGAGCGGTCACAGCCCGTTGGTGAACAGCAGGCGGTTGACCGTGCCGCCGGTGGTGCCGCCGACGACGACGTTCGGCGTGGCGGACGAGTTGAGCCAGTTGTGGACCGTGGCCGACGACTGGTCGCCGTACCGCTGCTTGTAGAGCGCGGCCACGCCCGCCACGTGCGGGGTCGCCATCGACGTGCCGCTCATCGTGCCCGAGCCGCCGGTGCGGACGGTGGAGACGATCGAGCTGCCGGGCGCGTACAGGTCGACGCACGCGCCGGTGCTGGAGAAGGAGGACCGGGCGTCGGTGTTGGTGGACGACGCCACGACGCTCGCCGTCTCGACCTTGCGCGGCAGGCGGTCGCACGAGTTGCCGCCGGTGTTGCCCGCCGACGTCGCCAGGAACACGCCGGCGGCGGTCATGTTGCGGATCGCGGTCTCGAGGCTCGCCGACGCGGTGAAGTTCCACGACGTGTTGGCCACGGCCGGCTTGGTGTGGTTGGCCGTCACCCAGTTGATCGCGTTGAGCGCCGACGTGGTGGTGGCGCCGCCGGAGCAGTTCATCATCTTCACGCCGTGCAGGCGGACGCCCTTGGCGACGCCGTAGGTGGCCGAGCCGATGGTGCCGGCGACGTGCGTGCCGTGGCCGTGGCAGTCGGTGTTGTTGGTGTCGATGCCGTTGTAGTCGAACGTGGCCCGGCCGCCGTAGTCGACGTGGCCCGGCGTGATGCCGGTGTCGATGATGTAGGCGTGCACGCCGCTCCCGTTGTACGTGTAGGTGAAGCTGTTCGACAGCGGCAGGGCGCGCTGGTCGACGCGGTCGATGCCCCACGACGGCGGGTTGAGCTGGGTGGCGTCGAGCGCGTCGGTGACGAGCACGTCCTGCTCGATCGCGGCGACGGCCGGGTCGCGGCTGAGCTTGCGCAGCTGCGCCGGGGTGAGCTTGGCGGAGAAGCCGTGGAACGCCGCGTCCCACACGTGGGTGGGCGTGACGCCGGCCGCGGCGGCCACACCGGCGCCGGCGCGCGCGGCCGGGCCCAGCGTGACGATGTAGGAGTCGGGGATCGGGTGGACGGTGGGGGACGCCGCGGCGAGGGTGATCTCCGCCTGGTGGGCGGGCGCGGCCGGCGCGGTGCCGGCGGTGAGCGCGGTGGCGGTGGCCGAGACGGCCAGGACGGCGATGGTCCGGCTGAAAGGACGCACGGGTTGGCTCCTTCGGGCGAGCCACGGCCGGGTGCGCCCCGACGCAGGGTTGACGGGGCGGACAGTCACTCGTCCGTGGTTCAACGTGGAGCCTGACCAGCGGTTATGCCGTGGTCAACGGTCGTCGGCCGAACGGCGGCGCACGGTGTCACGCTCGGTGGACATAACGGACAACTGGTAACGCCGGCGTCGCTCCGGCGGGCGCTTGGCCAGGGCCGACCGGGTTGCGCCGAGCCGGGTCAGGGCGACACCGGCCAGCACCACGGCCATGCCCGCCACGACCCGGGGCGTCAGCGGCTCGTCGAGCACGATCGCGCCCAGGGCGACCGACACGACGGGCAGCAGGTAGCCGACGGTGGCCGCGCTGGTCGGCCCCTCGTCCTCGATGATCCGGTAGTTGAGGATGAACGTGACGCCGGTGCCGAAGACGCCGAGCACCACCACGGCGACGATCGCGGTGACGTTGAGGGTGGTGGAGGTCCGGTCGAACGGGACCAGGGCGGCGCTCAGGCCGGTGGCGGCGGTCAGCTGGGCGGCGGACACGGCGATCGGGCCGCCCTTGCCGACGAGTTTGCGGCCCATGTAGGCGAACGCGACGGCGTAGCTCGCCGCGGCGCCGAGCAGGGCGAGAGCGCCGATCCCCGCCAGACCTTCCCGCTGCCACGGGGCGAAGATCAGCGTCACCCCGGCGAACCCGAGCACGAGACCGGCCACCCGCATCGGGGTCACACCGCGGTCGGTGCCGATCAGCAGGCCGATGATCAGCGAGAACAGCGGGGTGGTCGCGTTGAGGACGCCCGCGACGCCGGAGTCGACGGTCTGCTCCCCGACGGCGAAGAGCAGGAACGGCAGGGCGTTGCAGAAGAACGCGGCGACGGCCAGGTGGCCCCACAGCCGACGCGGCAAGGCCTGCCGTCCCAGGCGCGCGAGGACGAGCAGGACGGCCGCGCCCAGCGCGCAGCGGATGACGGTGATCTGCACCGGGGACAGGCCGGTCAGGGCCAGCTTGATCCACAGGAAGCCCGACCCCCACAGCAGGGCCAGCACCGCCATCCGCAGCACGCCTCGTCCGGTCATGGGATCACCGTCCCGCACGACCGGATTCAAGAAAAGTTAAACCTCATGAGCCTGCGTTAAGCACAGCTACAAGGTTGTGCGGAACCGGAGGTCGAACACCGGACCCCCGGTTCCGCACGACGGCGCCGTCAGCGCGTGTGGACCATCAGCTTGTCGACGCCGTGGACGATCGACGCGGTGCGGAAGTCCGGGCTGTCGGTGGCCAGGCGCAGCTTCGGGAAGCGGCGCAGCAGGGCCGGGTACGCGGCGCGCAGTTCCATCCGCGCCAGCTCGGCCCCGACGCAGCGGTGCGCGCCGTACCCGAACGCGAGGTGCGCCGACGATCCCCGGCGGTGGTCGAAGTCCGACACCTCCTCGCGGTTCGCCGCCGACAGCGACACCACGACGACGTCGCCTTCCTCGATGCGCTGGTCACCGACGTCCAGCGGGTGCCGGGCGAACCGCGGGAACGCCACCTGCACCACGCTGAGGTGCCGCAGCAGCTCCTCGACCATCGGCGCGGTGGCCGCGTCGTCGTCACGCATCGCCGCGCGCGCCTCGTCGTCGGTCAGCAGCACGATCGCGCCGAGCGCCAGCATGCTCGCGGTCGTGTCGAAGCCGCCGGTGAGCACGCCGTCGGCCAGGCCGGCCAGCTCGACGTCGCTCACCGCGTCGCCGTGCTCGCGGATGATCATGCCGATCAGGCCGTCGCCCGGGGACCGGCGCTCGCGGCGCACGATCTCCTCCATGTAGGACAGCGACTCGGAGATCGCGCCCAACGCCTGCCCCGCGCCGCCGAACAGGTCGAACCGCGCCGCCGCCAGCTCCTGGAACCGGTCGCGGTCCTCGTAGGGCACGCCCAGCAGCTCGCAGATCGTCAGGGACGGGATGGGCAGGGCGAACTCCTGGACGAGGTCCACCGGACCGTCGACGGCCGCCATCGCGTCCAGCCGCTCGGTGACGATGGCGTCGATGCGCGGCACGAGCCGGGACAACCGCCGCATGGTGAACTCCGGCGTGAGCAGCTTGCGCAGCCGGGTGTGGTCGGGCGGGTCGGCGAAGCCGAGGCCGCCGGGCGACTGCTCGATGCGGACCGCCGCACCCAGCCGCGCGTAGTCGTTGCTGAACGCTCCTGTGTCGGAAAGCACCTTTTTCGCTTCGTCCAGGCCCGTGACCAACCACACGCGCAGGCCGAACGGCACCGGGATGCGGTGCACCGCGCCGGTCTGCCGCATCCGCTCCAGCTCGGCGACCGGCACGACCCCGTCCCGCTTCAGCGGAACCAGCGCACGGTCCGGGAGCAGCGACAACGCCCTCGAACCGATCTTCCCCATGACCCACCGCGTCGCCGAACGCCGTGCGACCCACGCCACCAAGCCGTCGCGCACGGACGCCAGAGTTGTCATCCCACACCCCTCATTCCCCAGGTCGATCTGAGCGACGGTAACCGTACGTAGGGGTGAGCAGCATCGCGCCACAGGCGGATTGACACGCACAGGTCCGTGACAGACGATCGGCAATCGCGCACGAACGGGGGAAGCCGGTCGAAATCCGGCGCTGACCCGCAACGGTAGGTCCCACCCGGGACGAGCCCGAACACCCGTCGCGCGTGCAAGCTCCTGACACCGTCGTGGTCAACGGGTCGGAGCCCGGGGGAGGTCGGTGACGGCTGTCCGGGGTCCGCTCACGCGTTGCGCCCGGAAAGGCCGAACATGTCGTTCAGACGGACCGCCTGCGTCCTCGCCGCCACCGCCGTCGCCGCGCTCGCGGTGCTGCCCGCGGCCCAGGCGCAGCCGGATGTCCGGGGTGGCGCGCAGGAGCCGCCGGTGACGACGGACGTGAGCGACGCCGCGGCCGGGTGGCTGGCGCGACAGCTCGTCGGCGGCGACCACTTCGAGAACGTCTACGACAACGTCACCTACCCCGACCAGGGCCTCACGCTCGACGCGGTGTTCGCGTTCACCGCCGCGGGCGTGGCCGGGACCAACGCGGACAGGGCGACCGCGTGGCTCGCCAAGCCCGACGTCCTCGACAACTACCTCCACTTCGGCAAGCCGACCGAGTCGTACGCGGGCGCGCACGCCAAGCTGGCGCTGGCCGTCCAGGTGCACGGCCAGGACCCGACGGCCTTCGGCGGCGTCGACCTGATCGCGGGCCTCACCGCGTTGCAGTCTCCGTCGGGGCGGTTCCGGGACAAGTCCGCCTTCGGCGACTTCTCCAACGGGTTCACGCAGGCCTTCGCGGTGCTGGCGCTCGACCGGCGCGAGGGCGGCGCACCGAAGGCCGCCGTCGACTACCTGGTGGGGACCGAGTGCCCGGACGGCGGCTTCCCGCTGGTCCTGGAGGAGGCGAAGTGCGCGCCGCACGTGGACGCCACCGCGATGGTGGCGCAGGCGCTGCTGGCCGCGGACCGGACGACCGAGGCGGGACGCGCGCTCGACTGGCTGAGCCGCGTGCAGCAGCCCGGCGGCGGGTTCCGCGACGAGGGCAAGACCGACGAGGGCAACGCCAACAGCACTGGCCTCGCGGCGCAGGCGTTGCGTGCCGGTGGCCGGACGGCGGCCGCGGACCGCGCGGCGGCGTTCCTGACGGCGTCCCAGGTCGGTTGCCCGGCCCCGGCGGCGGACCGGGGAGCGATCGCGTTCGACCGGACGGGGTTCAAGCAGGCCACGTCGTTGCGGGCGAGCGCGCAGGGCGTCCTCGGGCTCGTCGGTGTTGGCTTCGGCGAGCTGAAGGCGGGCAACGCCACGCCGGGCGCTCCGGTGCTCGACTGCCGCTCCACGACGTCCACGTCACCGACTTCGTCCACGTCGTCCACTTCGGACACTTCCGGAACGACGACCGGCACGACCACGACCACCGCCGACGCCACCGGCACCACGACCGACACCGCGACCTCGACTTCCACCACCACGACGACCGCGGCGGCGGTCGTGTCGAACGGCAGCGGCGACCTGGCCCGGACCGGCGCGTCGGTCGGGCCGGTGCTGTGGATCGGCGTGCTGATGCTCCTGGGCGGCGTGCTCGCGGTCGCCTTGTCCCGCAAGCGGTATGCGGGGGTCCGGAAGTGACGGCCCGCGGGCCCGGCTCGGGGCACGCCCCGGCCGCGGCGTCGTGACGGGCGCGGTGCGGCGGGCGGTGGCGGCCGCGGCCGTCGTCGGGCTCGCGCTGGTCGGCACTCCCCTGGTCGGCGTTCCGCCGGTCGCGCGGGCGGCGGACTGCGCGGGCGTCACGGTGGTCGTGGACTTCGGCTCACTGGGCGGCGGCGTGCGGACGGGCTGCGCGGCGGGCGATCCCGCGTCGGGCCTGGCCGCGTTGAACGCCGCCGGGTTCGGTTACACGAGCACGGCGCGGCAGCCGGGATTCATCTGCAGGATCAACGGCGTGCCGGGCGACGACCCGTGCGTCAACGCCTCCCCGCCGACGGCGTACTGGGGCTACTGGCACGCCCGGCCGGGTGGCTCGTGGGTCTACAGCGACACCAGCGCCGGCTCCCACGACCCGGCGCCGGGGACCGTCGAAGGCTGGGCGTTCGGTTCCGGTCAGCAGCCGGGCATCGCGCCGCCCGCGCCGCCCGCGCCGCGACCGACCCAGCCCGCACCGCAGCCGCCCGCGGCCCAGCCTCCGACGCCGAAACCGGCACAACCCGGCCAACCGGTCCAGCCCGGACAGCCCGCGCAACCGGGACAACCGGCGCAGCCGGGACAGCAGCCGGGACAATCCGGGCAGGCCACGCAGCAGTCCGCGCCATCCGGCACGGACACGCCGACCACGACGTCCGAGACGACGTCCGCGCCACCCTCGTCGTCGGCGACCGCGGCCGGCAGCACGACGTCGGGTCCCTCCCCCACGTCGACGGGCGCGACCTCGGTCGCGGTGGAGCCGACGGCGGGCACGTCGTCCGGCGGCACGGTCGGGCTCGTCGTGGGGATCGCCGTGGTCCTCGCGCTGGCCGGCCTCGGCTTCCGGACGGCACGGCGGCGCGCCGGGGCGGCGGAGTGACGCTGCACCCCGGCGCGTGGTGGCTGTGGGCGTTGTGCCTGGCCGCCGTGGCGACCCGCACCACGAACCCGCTGCTGTTGGCGCTCGTGGTCGCGGTCGCCGGGTACGTGGCCGTGTCGTGCCGCGAGGACACCCCGTGGGCGAGCGCCTACGGCGTCTTCCTCAAGTTCGGCCTGGTGGTGCTCGGCATCCGGGTGGTGCTGCACATCCTGCTCGGCGGTGTCGGCGGGCCGACCGTGCTGTTCACGCTGCCCGGCATCCCGTTGCCCGAGTGGGCGAACGGCATCCGGCTGGGTGGTCCGGTCAGCGCCGAGGGCCTCGTCTTCGCGCTGTGCCAAGGACTTCAGCTCGCCACGCTGCTGTGCTGCGTCGGCGCGGCGAACGCGCTGGCCAACGCCAAGCGGCTGCTGCGGTCGCTGCCCGCCGCGCTGTACGAGGTGAGCGTGGCGGTGGTGGTCGCGTTGACCGTCGCACCGCAGTTGGTGGCCAGTGCGCGCGCGGTGCGGCGGGCCCGGGTGTTGCGGGGCGACGCCGTGCGGGGCGTGAAGGCGGTGCGGGTGCTGCTGGTGCCGGTGCTGGAGGACGCGTTCGAGCGGTCCCTGGTGCTGGCCGCGGCGATGGACTCGCGGGGGTACGGCCGGACGGCGGGCCTGCCGAAGCGGGCCAGGGTGGTGACCGGAGTGCTGGTGCTCGGAGGGCTGGTCGGGCTGTGCGTCGGCGCGTACGGGCTGCTCGACGGCAGCGCTCCGGCGGTGACGGGCACGCCGCTGCTGGCGGTCGGCGCGGTGTGCGCGGTCGCGGGGCTGTGGAGCGGGTCGCGGCGGGTGCGGCGCAGCCGGTACCGGCCGGACCGGTGGGGTCCGCGGGAGCTGCTGATCGTCGCGTCCGGGTTGGTGGCGGCCCTGGCCACGTTCCTCGCGCCGGCGGCGCTGGGCGGTGCCGCGTTGACGCCCGCCACCGTGCCGCTGAGCGCGCCGGCCCTGCCGCTGCTGCCCGCGCTGGGCCTGCTGTGCGCGGTCGCGCCCGTCCTCGCCGCCGGCCGCTCCGGGCGTCCGACCAGGGAAGAGACATGATCAGGTTCGAGAACGTCACCGTCACCTACCGCGACGCCGCAGCTCCCACGCTGACCGCGGTGGACCTGCACGTGCCGGAGGGAGAGCTGTGCCTGGTGGTCGGCCGCACCGGGTCGGGCAAGTCGACGTTGCTGCGCGCGGTCAACGGGCTGGTGCCGCACTTCACCGGCGGCACGCTCGCCGGCCGCGTGCTCGTCGCGGGCCGGGACACCCGCACGCACCCGCCGCGTGAGCTGGCCGACGTGGTGGGCGTGGTGACGCAGGACCCGCAGGCCGGGTTCGTCACCGACTCGGTCGAGGAGGAGCTGGCGTACTCGATGGAGTCGCTGGCGCTGCCCGGTCCGGTGATGCGCAAACGGGTCGAGGAGACGTTGGACCTGCTGGGGCTGGCCGGGTTGCGGCGCCGGCCGCTGGCCACGCTGTCCGGCGGGCAGCAGCAGCGGGTGGCCGTGGGCGCGGCGCTGACCGCCCACCCGAAGGTGTTGGTGCTGGACGAGCCGACGTCGGCGCTGGACCCCGGCGCGGCGGAGGACGTGCTGGCCGCCCTGCACCGTCTGGTGCACGACCTGGGCATGACCGTGCTGATCGCGGAGCACCGGCTGGAACGGGTCGCGCAGTACGCCGACCGGGTGGTGTGGCTGCCGGGCGCTGGGCTGCCGCCGGTCTCGGGCGATCCGGGCGCGGTGCTCGCGGACGCCCCGGTCGCGCCGCCCGTGGTGCGGCTGGCGCAGGTGGCCGGGTGGGAGCCGGTGCCGGTGTCCGTCCGGGACGCGCGGCGGTTGGCGGGACCGCTGCGCGACCGGCTCGCCGAGCCGCCCGTCCCGCTCGCGCAGCCGTCCGGGGACCTGGTGCACATCAAGGACCTCCGGGTCCGCTACTCCACTGTGGACGCTCTGAGTGGCGTGTCGTTGCGGGTCGGCGCGGGTGAGCGGGTGGCCGTGATGGGGCGCAACGGGTCGGGCAAGTCGAGCCTGCTGTGGGCGGTGCAGGGCGCGGGCAGGCGGTCCGGCGGCGAGGTCGCGGTGGACGGCGTCGACCCGGCGTCGCTCAAACCCGCACGGCGGCGCGAGGCGATCGGCCTGGTGCCGCAGCAGCCGGCGGACCTGCTGTACCTGCACACGGTCGGCGGTGAGTGCGCGCAGGCCGACCGGGAGTCCGGCAAGCCCGCCGGCACCTGCCGCGACCTGCTGGACCGGCTCGCGTCGGGCATCCCGGACGACCGCCACCCGCGTGACCTGTCCGAGGGGCAGCGGCTGGCGCTGGTGCTGGCCGTCGCGCTCACGCCGTCGCCGCGGGTCGTGCTGCTGGACGAGCCGACCCGCGGGCTGGACTACCCGGCGAAGACGCGGCTGGCCGCCACCTTGCGCGACCTCGCCGACGACGGGCACGCGGTCGTGCTGGCCACGCACGACGTCGAGTTCGTGGCCGAGTACGCGAGCCGGGTGGTGGTGCTGGCGGAGGGCGAGGTCGTGGCCGACGGGCCGACCGCCGAGGTCGTCACCGCCTCGCCGGTGTTCTCGCCGCAGGTCGCGAAGGTGCTCGCGCCTCAGTCGTGGTTGACCGTGGCGGACGTGCGCGCGGCCCTGGCGGCCCGGTGAACGCCCGGCTGAACACCCGGGCGAACGCCTCGGTGAACACTTCGGTCCGCGTCCGGCCCCGCGCGACCCTGGCGCTGGCCGTGGCGGCGGCGATCAGCGTGGCCGCGTTCGGCTGGCCGCTGCTGGTGTCCGCCGACGCCGACATCGCGCAGGGCACGACCGCGCCGTGGACGTTCGCCCTGCTCCTGCCGCTCGTGCTGGCCGTGGTGCTGGCCGAGATCAGCGAGGGCGGGCTGGACGCGAAGGCCGTGGCGATGCTCGGCGTGCTCTCCGCGCTCGGCGCCGCGATCCGGCCGCTGGGCGCGGGCACGGCGGGGATCGAGACGGTGTTCTTCCTGCTGGTGCTGGGCGGGCGGGTGTTCGGGCCCGGTTTCGGGTTCGTGCTCGGCAACACCATGCTGTTCGCGTCGGCGCTGCTCACCGGCGGCGTCGGGCCGTGGCTGCCGTACCAGATGCTCGGCGCGGCCTGGGTGGCGCTGGGCGCGGGACTGCTGCCGCCGTTGCGCGGTCGGGCGGAACTGGCGCTGCTCGCCGCGTACAGCGCGATCGCGTCGCTGGTCTACGGGTTGCTGCTGAACCTGTCGTTCTGGCCGTTCGCGCTGGGCGCGGGCGGCACGTCGCTGTCCTACCAGCCGGGCGGGCCGATCCTGGACAACCTGGTGCGGGTGGTGGCGTTCAGCCTGGCGACGTCGCTGGGCTGGGACGTCGGCCGGGCGATCACCACCACGGTGCTGGTGCTCGCGACGGGTCCGGTGCTGCTGCGCACCCTGCGCCGGGCCGCCCGCAAGGCGTCGTTCACCGATCCCGTGTTCACCGATCCCCCGGTCGCGCCGCCTCCGACGTGACCGGGCGGTCGGTTCACCCGGTCCCGGCGGCGAGCCACTCGTCGTAGTCCTCCGGGGTGCGCACGCCGTCGTCCAGCACCGCCCGGTAGACGTCGTAGCTGCGGTAGTCCGGGCGGGCGTGCTTGATGAGCAGGATCGCCGACCGGGTCTCCTCCGTGATCCGGCCGGACAGCTCCCGCACGTGCCCGAGGTCGGGCTGGCGGTCCGGCTCGTCCACGAACCACAGGTCGAGGTTCCACTCCGGACCCGTCTCGTCCCGGTACTTCACCCCCAGGTAGAGGCCGTCGGGGTAGATGTGCGGTTCGGCGTTCCAGTCGCGGTCGTCCTTGCGGAACTGCACCACGCGCACCCGCCCGTGCAGCGCGAGCTGCGCGCCGACGCCCACCACCGCGGGGATGTCCAGCGCCGGGCACGCCACGGTGATGTCGATGTCCGGCACCACCATCAGGCCCAGCGCGGAGCTGCCCGTCCGCACGGGCTCCCCCAGCTCGGCCAGCAGCCGGTCCAGCCCGAGGTCGGCCACGACCCCGTCCGCCTGTGCCTGCAAGTCCGCCTGGCGCCGCAGCAGCTCGTCGATCATCGGCCCAGTATCACCGACCGCCCGGCGTCGCCGAACCGTGTGACCGCCGTCGGCGTGCGGCCAGCAGCAGCGCCAGCCCGAGCACCGACATGACCAGGCCCATCCCGTACGCGGTGCGGAAGCCGAAGTGCTGGGCGACGCCCAGCAGCGGCCCGGAGAGCATCGCGCTGGTCTTGGCCGTGTTGGTGTAGAGGGTGCTGGCGTAGCCGGGCCGGTCCGGCGCGAGGTCCTGGAAGTAGGAGATGCCCACGCCCATCACCGCCGAGATCACCACGGCGTGCAGCACCTGCGCGGCCATCACCTGCCAGGTCGCCTGGGTGACGAGCATGACCCCGTAGTAGGCCAGCGCCACCGCGCCGCCCGCCAGCACGAGCACCCGGTGGTTGAACCGGATCGCCAACGCGCCGAAGGCGAGCATCAGCGGGATCTCCAGCGCCGCGCACAGGCCGAGCACCAGTCCCGCGTCACCGGCCGTGCCGCCCAGGTTCTCGGTGATGAACAACGGCATCGCCGCGACGCCGACCGACGTCGCGCCCTGCAGCAGCACGAACGCCACCGCCGCGAGCAGGATCTCCCGCCGCAGCCCCGACCGCTGCTCCACCGCCTCCGCAGGCTCGGGCGACTTGCCCAGCTCGGGCAGCCACACCACGGCCACCAGCACCGCCACCCCGTACACGGCGGCGCTGACCCAGAACAGGCCGGTGAACCCGCCGCCCACGATGAGCAGCGCGCCCAGCGGCGGACCGCCGACCCAGGCGATCGACATGGTCATGCGCAGGCCGCTCATCACCAGCGGCCCTCGCGCCGAGCCGCTGCGCTCCAGCAGCTGCCGGGCGTAGGCGAACATCTGCGGCATCTGGGACGACCCGACCGCCCACAAGGTGACCGCCACCACCAGCAGCAGCCAGTAGTCGCGCAGCAGCGCGAACAGCACCCACGCGACCGCGCTCGCCAACCCGGCCACCACGAGCAGGGTGCGGCGGATCGCCCGCGAGTCGGAGAACCGGCCGATCAACGTGCTGACGATCATCGCCGCCAGTGCGCTGACCAGCAGGAACGCGCCGCTCTGGACCGGGCCGGCACCGAGTTCCTTGATCAGGAACAGCGACATGAACGGTCCGGCGAGCGCGTACCCGACGCTCGACAGGAGGCTGAACGACACCAGCGGCACGAATGGCCGGGAACGCGGGCGGGCAGGGGTCTCACTCGGTGCGGCCACCGGCCGATCCTCGCCGCCGGGGTGGGCGGCGAGGAAGCGGATTTCCAGCATCCGGACCGGTGAGAGCGGTCACACGGCCGTCGGGTCGGGCTCCAGCTCCGGGTGCAGCTCGACGTCGCACCAGCGCACGAGCCCGGCGATGCGCGGCTGACCGTCGTGCCGCCAGACCATGCTGGGCTTGGTCATCGCGCCCGGCGCGCACACCCGGCTCGCCCCGAGGACGGCGAGTTCCCGGGCCGTGCGCCGCAGTTCGTCGCCGACCGCGCCGAGCCCCACGTTCTGCAGGTGCCGGGCGTACGGGCGCATCACGGCGACGGCGGCGGCGACGTCCGGCACGGACACGATCCGCGCGACCCGGTTGCCCGCGCCGCTGAGCGGCATCAGCGTGTCGTCCAGCACGACCGTCCACTCCAGACCGTCCGGCGACCACACCTCGCTCACGTCCGACGTGGCCGCGCGCCACTCGGCGACGAGCCTGCGGTGCTGCAGCACCGTGGCGTCCAGGTCGTCGACCGTCCCGGGCGGGGTGTCCCGCGCCTCGTCCCGCATCGCCGCGGCGAGGTGCTGCGCCACCGCGCGGGCGTGCTGCTCCTGCACCAGGTACACCTGCGGCGACAGGCACGCGTGCTGGTCGAAGTCGCTGCAGTCGGCGGCGATCCGCCGGGCCACCTCGGCGGCGCCGTGCTTCGCCGCGTAGTCGGCGCTGATCACGCCGAACGACAGCTTGTGCGCGTGCTCCTCGTAGAGCTGGTGCGGCGCGACCTTGGCGCGGATCGCCGCGCACGCCTGGTCGCCGCCGTAGGCGATCACCGCGTCGGCGTGCCCCAGGGCGGCCTCCAGCGACGCGTCGTCCGCGCGGTCCCAGTACGTGGCCACGACGGCGTTCGCCAGCACCGGCTCGACGTCGTGCAGGCTGCGCAGGAACGCGGCGGTGAAGTGCGGCTCCTTGGCCGGGACCTTGGCGATCACGGTGGCCTTGACCAGCAGCGCGCGCACCAGCGACCGCACGGGCAGGCCGGGGACGTTGCCGGAGAACACGGCCAGCACGGTGCGCGGTCCGACGGCCGTGGTGCCACCGCGGAAGCCGTCGAGCACCTCCGGGTCGCCCAGCTCGCGGGTCAGCGCGGCGAGCAGCGACTCGGCGCGCAGGTTGCCCACCTCGGCGTCCAGCGCGCGCTCGATCGTCTCCTCGGACATGCCGGTGACCAGCGCGGCGTCCCGCACGGTGGCGCGGCGCGGGGCGAAGTCCCGCTTGGCCCACCGGTCGGACACCTCGTCCAGCGCCGCCACGATCCGCCGCACGGGCAGCCGGCGCAGCTCCTCGTGCGCCGCCGCCAGGCCCGCGCCGACCGCGGTCCAGTCGGCGGGCCGGACGCCGCGCCACTCGTGCGGGCCCGACCGCAGGCTGAACGGCACGCCGTCCACCGGCGCCCAGCCCGGCATCCACGACACGCTCATGCGGCTCCTCCGGTCATCTCGTCCAGGGTCAGGGAGCAGCCGCGGCTGGTGCTGCCCGCGATGCGGCCGGCGATGGCGACGCCTTCCGGCCCGGCGACGCCGAGGTCGCCGGTCAGCAGGACGTGCGGCCGGTCGAGCAGGGACAGGTCGGTGACCTCCAGCAGGCCGTGGCCCTCGGTCAGGTGCTCGCGCGTGCGGGGGTCGCGGACCTTGGGGCCGCCCGCCGGGTGGTGGCCCTTGGGTCGTTCGCCGAGCGGGCCGACGGGGGTGTCGGAGGCGTCGTAGAGCATGTTGGCCAGCTCGGTCATGCCGAAGATGTTGCCGTGCCGCTCGATGCCGAAGACCCGGCGCACGGCGACGCGGAGGTCGTCCACCCTCATGATCCGCGAGCGGCCCTTGAACCCGCCGCCGTCGTACATGCGGGAGCCGGCGGGCAGCTGCCAGCTGCGGCCCTGCGCCTGGAGCGCGTCGCAGATGTTGACGAACGCGAAGGTCGCGCCCACGAGCACCACCGGCAGGTCCTCGGCCACGGCGGCGTCGAGGCGCCGTGCCAGCAGGTCGAAGTCGACGCCGTCCGAGCCCACGACGGCCGCGCTGAACCGGGGGTCGCCGCACGCCTCGGCGAGCCGGGCCATGTCGAACGCGATCGCCATCTCCGGCGCGGCCTCCTCGGAGGGCGCGAACGACAGGACCGCGGGACGCACGTCGCCGGTGAGCAGGTGCCGCCGGGCGTTGGCGGCGATCGCGATCCCCTTCAGCTCCAGGCCGAGCTTGGAGTAGCGGACGCTGCCCCGCACGCTCCCGGTCGTGCCGCTGGTGCGGAACACGCGGACCGGCGGCGCGTCGGGGAACAGGTGCGGCCCGCCGTCCTTGTAGGCGGTGTCGGGCACGCCGACGCCCACCCCGACCTGCTTCCAGTAGCGGGCGACGTCCGGCGAGTTGGCCATCGCCAGCTCGACCAGGTGCTCGTGGACGTCGAGCGGGTCGCCGATCCCGTCGGAGACCAGCAGGGCCATGCGTTCGAAGAGCCGCGCGACGTGGGGGTCGTCGTGGGCAACGGTCATCGATGTCCTCCTGCGGTGTGGGCGAACCCGACCGGTCAGCGGCGGACGGACGCTTCGGACAAGATCCGTCCCCGGAACGGGGTAGCGGCGACCGGGGGTTGCCAGGCGCACAGGATGACCGAGGAACGCTTCGGGCCCAACCGCATCCGCGCGTTCCGCTACGGGAACCGGAACGCATGACGGCCCGGAAGGTGCTCACGACCCGCCGCACGGCCGATGGCGTGCGTCTACCCGGCCGACGACATGCCCCCGCGCCCACGCTGACCCCCCGGAACACGAGGAAGGGGAACCGCACGGGCTACGCGTTCGTGGCTGAGGGGTTGGTCAAGCGGTACGGCGCGACGACCGCGCCGGCCGGTGTCGACCTCGCCGCCCGGCCAGGGCCGGTGCGAACCCACGCGCATGCGGTGTCCGTCCCACGGCGGTCGCGGTGGTCGTGGGACAGTGGCCGGACGTGTGGGCCGTGTGAACAACAGGAAAATTGCCGAGTTGTCCGCAATATTGCGGATTCGCTTCGGACATTCGCCCATTCGTGCCGTAACAATGTTCTGGACTGGGCTAACGAATGCCCGGAGCAACCGATATCGCCGCTATGGACGACGATTCCACCCCGGCGGCACGAGTCCACGCGCCCGAACGCCGGAACCCGGCGTCCGAACGCGGGAACCGAGCCGTCGCAGACCGAGCAACCACCTGGGGTGCCGGATGAACAGCCGAATGGTCGAACTCGAAGCAGTCCTGTCCCGGTCCGCGCCGGACCGGCAGGCGGCCCGGCGCCTCGCCGTGGACCTGGCGCGCTCGCTGGACGCGCTCAGCGCCCGCCGGGACGTGGACCGCCTGCTGCGCTGCGCCGCCGCGCTGACCCGGATGGGGTCCGCCGACGCGGCGGACGCGCTGCTGATCGCGATGCTGGCCCTCGTGGACCCGACGGGCCCCGAGGCGTCGCGGGTGCGCGACCAGCAGGCGCTGGTGGCCGTCGCCCGCGGTCGGCGCGAGCCGGGGCCGACACCGCCGCGGCAGGTGCGGCGCCGCCCGCCCGCCGCCGCGTTCGGGCGGGGCGCTCCCCCGCGCCAGGTGGTGGGCGACTTCCTCGACCCGATGCCGGTGGCCGACCCCGTCGCCGTCGGCTCGGTCGCCGTCGCCGTCGAACCGGTGAAGTCGACCGAGACGGGCGCGCTGGAACTGGCGTTACAGCGCAACGCGGCCGTGCTGGGCGCGAACCACCCGCAGACGGCCGTGCTGCGGCTGAACCTGATGTGCGCCCGGTTCCGGATCGCCCGCGACCAGGGCGACACCGCGGAGGTCACCGAGGCGCTGGCCGACCTGCGTGACGCGACCGACCGGGCGGTGAACTCGCTGGGCGTCCACCACCCGCGGGCGCTGGTCGCGCAGGCGAACCTCGCGTCCGCCGAGTTCGAGCTGGCCAGGGTGCGCCGGTCGGCGGAACGGGCCCGGCTCGCGCTGCCGAGCCTGCGTTCGGCCGCCGACCGCACCGCCACCAGGCTGGGCGCGGACCACCCGCACGCGGTGATCGCCACGGCGAACCTGGCGTCGGCCGAGCTGGAGCTGGCGCACCTCGACGGGACCAGGGCGCAGGCGCAGCGGCTGCTGGACGTGGTGCGGGACGCGTCGATGCGCGCGGTGTCGGCGCTGGGCGTCGACCACCCGGCCGTGCGGGCGCTGGAGGAGCAGCGGCGGGCGTGCGAGGCGCTGCTGTCCGGCGCGGGGCCCGACCCGTCGTTCGAGCGGGGTTACGCGTCGTTCGCCGACGCGGGCCGCTCGCTGGCCACGTCGAGCCCGTCGGGAGCACGGGCGGGCGCGCCGGAGTGGCCCGCCGGGACGTTGCTGGCGCGGCTGCGGGAGACCAGCCGGCAGGAGCTGCTGGGCCTCGGCACGGCCGTCCGGTACGCCCCGGACCGGGAGATCATCGTCCAGGACGCCACGGACACGCACGTGTTCCTGATCCTCGACGGCGTGGTGAAGGTGCTGGTCGACGACGGGTCCGGCGAGAGCGCGGTGCTCACCGTGCGGGTCGCGGGCGACCTGGTCGGCGAGATGGCGTCGATGGACCACAGGCCGCGCTCGGCGACGGTCGTGACCTGCGGCGACGTGACGGCGAAGCTGATCACCAGCGCCGAGCTGCACGGGTTCCTGCACCGCCGCAACGACGGGTTCGTCGAGCTGCTGGGCGTGCTGGACGACCAGCTGAGGTGGGCCAACCGGCGGCGGCGCGACTTCCTGTCCCACACCGCCGCCGAGCGGGTCGCGCGGGTGCTGGCCGAGCTGGTCGGCGCGCACGGCAGGCAGGAGGTCGGCGGCTGGGTGCTGGGCATCCCGCTGACGAAGGTGGAGCTGGCGTCGATCGCGGGGATGAAGCCGCGCACGGCCGAGAAGGCGTTCGCGGACCTGCGCAAGGCGGGCGTGGTGGTGAGCCACCTGCGGCGTGACGTGGTCGTGCCGGACCTGGAGGCGCTGCGCCGGTTCGCCCGCTTGTGACCCCGGTTCCCCCGTCGGGGACGACAGCACGTGGCCGGTGGAGCCCTTCGAGGCCGCCCCGGCCTGGTCCGGCAGCGGCAGGTGGACCTCCCGCCCTCGACCCGCTGGACCGGGCCTGACCGCCTACCGGGCGAACCAGCCGTCGACCAGGGGGTTGCGGAAGACGCCGTGCGGGTCGAGGTCGGCGCGCAGGGCGGCGAACCGGTCCCAGTGCGGGTAGCGCTCCCCCGGGTCGGCCAGCTCGAACAGCTTGCCCCAGTGCGGGCGCGGCTGCCACGGGCTGAGCGTGGCCTCGATCTTGCGCAGCACGGCGCGCACGGCCGCGTCGTCAGGCTGCCACGTGAAGTGGAACGCGACGCTGTCCCGGCCGTGCACGGGGCTGAGCCACTGCGCGTCGGCGGCGACGGTGCGGACCTCGGAGGTCAGCAACACGGGGGCGGTCTCGGCGGCGAGGGCGTTCAGCGCGGTCAGCGCCTCGGCGGCGTGCTCGCGGGCCACGAAGTACTCGGACTGCAGCTCGCGGCCGACGCTGGGCGTGAAGTCGGCGCGGAAGTGCGGCAGCCGCTCGTGCCACGGGCCGGGCTCGCCGAGCTGGGCGGTGCAGTGCAGGGCGGGCTGGCCGGGCACGGGGTGCCGGGGCTCGGTCGCGGGGGTCGCGCCGGTCCACGCCAGGTCGTGCCGGGTGTCGGTGGCGCGGTGCTTGGCGAACACGTGGGCGACGCCCTGCCAGGTGGTGAAGGCGCTGACGCTGTAGGCGCTCGCGAACACGGCGTCCACGTTCTCCACGAGGGCGTCGAACGGCATGTCCTGGTAGACCCGCTGCTCGACCTCGAACGTCGGCACGACGTCGAGTTCCACCGCGACGGCCACGCCCAGCGACCCGAACGCGACCACCGCGCCGTCGAACCCGTCGTCGCCCCGGCCCAGGGTGGTGACGCGGCCGTCGGCGGTGACCAGGTCGATCGACCGGACCAGGCTCGCCAGGGACGGGATGTCGTTGCCCGAGCCGTGGGTGGCGGTGGCGCACGCGCCGATGATCGTGATGTGCGGCAGCGACGGCATGGCGGGCAGGGCCAGGCCAGCGGCGTGGAGCAGCCCGGCGAGCCGCGCCAACCGCATCCCGGCGCTCACGCGCACCGACTCGGGGCCGGCCTCGAACACCTCGGGCATCCGGTCGAGGCTGATCAGCGTGCCGGCGGTGTCGGCGATCGTGCTGAACGAGTGGCCGGCGCCGACCACGCGCGCCGTCCCGGCGGTCCGCACGACGTCACGCAGCTCGTCGACGGAGGTCGGGTGCGCGGTCCGCGCGGCGGAGAAGGTGACGTTGCCTGCCCAGTTGGTGCTCACGGCCGGATTCTGCCTCACGCGACCCGCGCCCGGGTCGCGCCGGGGTCAGGTGAGGCGGGCGCTGATCGCGAGCCGGTTGTAGGCGTTGACGACGGACGTGACCCACACCACCTGCTGGGCCCGGACCGCGCCGACCTCGCGGATCGCGGCGTCCAGGACGGTGTCGGGGACGTGCCCGTCGTGGATCAGCGTGACCGCTTCGGCGAGCGCGAGCACGGCGCGTTCCGCGTCGGTGAACGCCGGGTCGGCGCGCCACGACGACACGTCCCGCGTCTCCCCCAGCGCGGTGGCGGCGTCGGTGTGCAGGCGGACGCAGTACGCGCAGCCGTTGAGCTGCGAGCACCGCAACCGGACCAGCTCCACCAGGCCGGCGGGCAGGTCCACGTCGTCCACGGCCTTCGCCAGCGCGCCCAGCGCGGCGAACCCCGGTCCGGCGAACGGGTCGAGCTTGATCACAACCACCTCCGGGTCAGGTCGTCACACGGGTCGTCACACCGGGGTCGTCACAGCGGGGTCGTCACAGCGGGGTCGTCACAGCAGGGCGCCGTGGCGTTCGGCGGCGAGCCGGGCGACGGTGCGGAGGCACACCTTCCCAGTGCGGCCGAGGGGCAGTTCGGGCAGGAGCAGCAGCCGTTCGGGGTGCTTGCGGCGGCTCACGCCCCGGTCGCGCAGGAACTCCGCGAGCTGCCCGAGCGAGGGCGGCGGGTGGCCGGGGCGCACGGCGACGCACGCGCACAGCCGCTCGCCGAGGTCCGGGTCGGGGACCGGGACGCACGCGACCTCGGCCACGCCGGGGTGGCCGCCGAGCGCGAGTTCCACCTCGGCGGGGCTGATCGTGTAGCCGCCGCGGATGACGACGCGCTTGAGCCGGCGCACGACGTGCAGGGTGCCGTCCGGGTCGAGGAAGCCCTCGTCGCCGGTGCGCACCCACCCGCCGGGCAGCCGGTGGCGCGCGTCCAGTTCGGGCGCGTCGACGTAGCAGAGCGGTGTCATGGGGCCGAGGGCGCAGATCTCGCCGTCCCCGATCCGGATGTCGGTCACCGCGGGATCGGGTCGGCCGACGCCGTGCCCGGGGGTGGAGGTGTGGCAGTTGACGCCGTCGGACGACCCGTAGATGTTGATCACGGGCCGGTCGAACGCGGCCCGCGTGACCGCCAGCGTTTCCGGCGTCAGCACGTCGCCGCTGGACACGACGGCGCGGATCGAGGAGGTGTCCATTGTGGACGCGAGTTCGGTCATGCGGCGCAGCATGGTCGGCACGCCGAACACGTGCGTCGGCCGGTGGTCGGCCACCACGCGCAGCGCCGCCGCCGCGTCGAACCGGCGCTGGAGCATCAGCGTGCCACCGAACCGGCACAGCGTGATCGCCGCGCCGAACGACCCGAACGCCGACGCCAGCGGCACCAGCACGAGGTCGCGCGGCACCGCCGTGACGCCGTGCACGGCCCGCACGTAGTTGCCGCGCCCGCCGGCGAACGCGTTGTGCGAGTAGGCGACGAGCTTCGGCGCCGCCTCCGAGCCGGACGACACGAGAATCCGCGCGGGCGCCTCCGGGTCGACCGCGACCGGCGACCACGGGACGTCCTCATCGGACTCCAACGCCTCCGACACGTCCGTGAGCACCGTGCTGACGACCGGTGAGCCGCCGTCGGGCAGGTGCACGGCCACCGCGCCGATCGCCGCGACCGCCAGTTCCGCGACCACGGCCTCCCTCCCGTTGGGCAGGTCGAGGCCGATGATGTCGGCGGGGCCGTAGTCGCGCAGCGACGTCGCCAGCCGCCGGACGGCGCGATCCAGCGCCGCGTAGTCCATCGCGCCCGCGTCGTCGATGACGGCGGTGCGGCGCGGGTGGCGTGCCACCCGGTCCCGGAACAGCGAGTGCAGGTCCCGGTCCGGGCAGTGCCCGGCCTCGACCCACGAGCGGCGCGTCCCGGCCGGGACCAGGTCGCGCAGCACCACGCCGGTGGTCGACGTCCACGTCATCGGAACTCCCACACCCCCGTCGGCACCACGCACCCGTCCCGCGTCAGCGCGCGGGAGAACCGCTCGTCCCGTCCCAGCTCGGCCAGGTCCGCGCACACCGGCACGCTCAGCGGCGCGGCGCACCGGCCGGTCGCGCGGGCGTTGAGCCGGGACGCGGCCGACAGCAGCGAGGACGCCACCGACTGCCCCACCCCGGACCTGATCCGCCGCGCCACCGCGTCCACCACTCCCCCGGCGCACACGACGCCGCCGAACACGTCCACGATCGTCATCAGCGACGGCGGCACGCCCGCGTGCGCCTGCACCACGTAGTCGGTGCCCAGCGGCGGTCGCGCGCCCAGCTCGTCGCCCCAGCCGGACGCGTGCGCGTAGACGATGCCAGGCCGCGCCCGGGCCACGTCGCGCGGCCGCAACGCCCAGTCAGCGTCCTTGCCCGGCGCCCAGTTGTGCAGGAACACGTCCGCGCCCGACACCAGCTCCAGCAGCTCCCGACGCCCGGCCACGGTGGCGAGGTCGACCTCCACGACCCGCTTGCCCCGGTTGAGCGCGTGGAACCGGGCGGACACGTCACCGGCCATCGGCGGCACGCCCCGCAGCGGGTCGCCGCCCGGCGGCTCGACCCGCACCACCGACGCGCCGAGCTGCCACAGCAGGTGCCCGGCCAGCGGGCCCTGCACCCGTCGGCACGACTCCACCACCACCAGCCCCGACAGCGGCAGCACGCCGTGGTGCGGCGCGACTCCCACCGCCGGTGCGGCCGGTCCCAGCGGTCGCACCCGGTACGGCGGCAGGTCGTCCACGGCCCGGTTCGCCACCCGCACGAGCGTGATCCCGGTGGTGGCGGCGACCTGTTCCAGCCGCGCGATCGGCGAGCGGGCGGTCAGCCCGGTCAGCTCGCGCGGCAGCGGGCACGTCGCGGTGGCGAACCGCTGCTGGAACGGCCGCCACACCCGGGCCACCGCCCGCGGTTCGGCGTGCAGCGCCGTCCAGAACCGCCGCCACACCTCCGCGTCCAACGCCTCGAGCTCGAACGCGACCCCGTCGGAGGACACGAACGGCGGCCCGCCGCCCGCGCCGCCCGCCGGTTCGGGGAGGGTGAGGCCGACGTCGGGCGCGGTCGCCGCCGCGAGGTACTGCGACACCGCGAGCAGCGCCGCCTGGGCGACCGACGTGGACACCGCGCGCAGCGGCACGCCGCGCAGCCGTGCCACGTCCAGCGCCAGGGCGCCGATGCCGGCCAGCTCGGACGCGAGGATCGACGCGTAGTCCAGCCCGAGCGCGGTGGGCCTGCCGAACCGGCGGCCGTGGACGTGCATGAGCCCGCACGCGGCCTGCACGTCCCGCTCGCCGGCCAGCGGCAGGTCGACCGGTCCGGCCCACGGCACGGCGGTCGCGGTGGACGTCATGCGGGCCGCCTGCCGTGGACCGAGTACACGACGGGCGAGGTGGCGAGGAACCGCTCGTCGGCGAGCAGGTCGCGGACGGCGGCGAGGTGCGCGTCGGTCAGGCCGGCGGCGACCAGCTTGTCCCGCAGCATGCGGGTGGTGTGGGCGAGCAGCGCCACGCCCGGCGACCCGGCGCGCCACGGGTGCACGACCACCCGGGGGTCGATGTCGACGAGCCCGGCGGCGACCATCGCCGCGGGCGCCTTGCGGCCCCACGCGCCGTCCACGCCGAACGCGTCGAACACGCCCTCCTTGACCGCGAGGAAGGTCTCGTACAGCTCGGCGGCCTGCCGGTCCGGCGCGCGCAGCACGGGGCTGTAGGAGTTGTCGAACTCGTCCACCTGCAGCAGGCCGCCGGGCTTGAGCGCCGTGACGAGCTTGCGCAGCACCGCGTCGCGCTCGGGCAGGTGCCGCAGCACGAGCCGCACGTGGACCAGGTCGAACGCGGCCTCGGGCAGCGGGTCGTGCACCACGTCGTGCCGCAGCACGGTCAGGCCGGGCGCGGGCGGCACGTGGTCGGTGTGCACGTCGGTGGCGAGCACGACGGCGCCGCGCCCGGCGAGCCAGTGGGCGACGCTGCCGCCGCCCGTGCCGACGTCGAGGCACCGCCAGCCGGCCCGGACGCCGGTCTGCGCGAGCCGGGCGAACGTCACGGGGTCGTAGGCGGCGGCGAGGCAGCGGTGCTGCTCGGCCACGTGACCGCGGTCGAAGACGTAAGTGGTCACGTCCACCGTCCCGTGCCGTGGGTCTCGGCGGTGCCGACGAGGCGGGTGAGCAGGTCGAGGCGGCGCACCTTGCCGGTGGCGGTGCGCGGCACGTCGTCCCACGCCAGCACGTGCGGCTCGGCCATCGGAGGCAGGTCGGCCACCGCGCGACGCCACGCCGCCGGGTCGAGCGGACCGGACGTCACCAGCACCGGGATCGGCGGCCGGCCCGGCGTGCCGAGGACCACGCACTCCACCACCTCGGGGAGCCGGTCCTCGACCAGGTCCTCGACCTCCAGGCAGCTCAGCCCCGGCACGGCGTCCACCTCGCGGTCCAGCAGCCGCACCGCGCCGCCGCGGGTGATGACGCCGAGGTCGCCGGTGTTCCACCACGGTCCGGTGTTCTTGGCCTCCCACCGGTCCTGCTCGCCGACGTACCCGGCGCAGCGCGCGGCGGTCCGGGCGAGCACCAGCCCGGCGCGCCCGCGCGGGAGGGGCGCGAACGTCACCGGGTCCACCACGCGCAGCCGGGTGCGGCCGGGCACGGGACGTCCGAGGTCGCGGGCGTCCGGCGAGCGGGTGAGCGCGCGGCGGGTGAGGAACCGGAAGGTGAGCGGGCCGGTCTCGGTCTGGCCCCAGCCCTGCATCCACAGTGGACGGCGGCGGCGCGACGCGTGGAGCATGGCGCGGATCGCGGGCGGGTGCATGGCGTCGTACGTGCTGACGAACAGCCGGACGTCGCGGAACGGGTTGTCGGGGCGGGACGCGAGCGGCTGCCACCGCACGTAGGCCGACGGCAGCGCCTCCAGCGTCGTGGGCCGGTGCCGCGCCAGCACGGTCTCGGCCGACCGCGGGTCGCCGAGCAGCACGATCTTGCGCGGGGCGAGGCAGAACACGCTGGCCGTCCAGCAGAACGTGCGGCCGTGGGCGTAGGAGCTCGCATTGGCGACGACGTCGTCGCGGCGCACGCCGATCACGGGCCACCGCACGGCTTCGAACCGGGCCAGCCGGTGGACGATCGTGCGGGTGGTGTGGACGACGAGCTTCGGCACGCCGGTCGTGCCGGACGTGTGGTTGACGACGAGCGGGTCGTCGTCGTGGCGGCCTCGCGGCGCGGGCGGCCGTGAGCCGCGCACGTCGTCCAGCGGCACCGCGCCGGCGAACGGCTCGCCCAGCGCCAGCACCCGCCCGGCCACCCCGGCGGGCGGCACCCGGTCGGTCACCAGCACCGCCGGGTCGAGCCGCTTGAGCAGGGTCTCGAGCGCGTCGTCGGACAGGTGGCCGGACAGCAGCGCGGGCACCGCGCCGATCCGCACGGCGGCGCACGCGAGCAGGTCGTAGTCGTAGTGGTTGCGCTTCACCACGGCCACCCGGTCACCGCGCCGCGCGCCCACGGCGTGCAGCCAGCCCGCGGCCTCCCGCACCAGGCCGGCCAGCTCCGGCACGGTGTAGTCGACGCCCTGGCCGAACCCGTCGTCGCCGAGCGCACCGTGCGACCGGTCTGCCGGCGCGGGTCCGGCCGGCGCGATGTCGAACGGCCGGTCGAGGTGGACGGTGGTGTGCGTGTGGCGCGCCGCGACCTCGTCGAACAGCGTGCCCATGTCGTGCGGTCTCATGCGTGCTCCCTCTTCGGCGCGGCGGCCGACGGCAAGGTCCCGGGCTGCGCGGCGGCCGACGGTGTTCGGGCGAGGACGCGGGCGGCGGCCCGGCGGCCGGAGCGCACGGCCGCCTCGCTGTACGGGGCCAGCGTCAGCCAGTCCCCCGCGTAGTCGACGACGCCGCCGAGCCGTGACTCGAACCCGGCGCGCAGGTCCAGGGCGGCGGGCGTGGCCTCGGGCAGGCCGTGGCGGAACCGGTGCACGACCGATCCGGTCACGGCGGCGCGCAGGCCGGGCACGAACCGCTCGGCCTCGTCCGCGAGGACGCCCACCACCTGGTCGTCCGGCGCGTTCAGCAGCGCGGGCACGATCGCCGGACTGGCGATGACGGTGACCAGCCCGCGTCCCGCGGGCGCCCGGTCGGGGTGCTTGAGGTGGTCGAACAGCACCACGGACACCGACGGGCTCTCCGACCGCGGCACGGCGAGCAGGTAGACGCCGGGGTCGGGCCGGCGGTCCAGCATCAGGTGCGCCTTCACCATCGGGGTGAACGTGCAGGCGTCGAGGAACCGCCGGTCGGGCTCGGGCGCGGTCACGTGGACGCGGCGCGCGACGGGCGCGGGCACGGCCAGCACGACCGAGCGGGCCCGCACCTCGCCGTCGTCGCCGACCACCCGCGCGTGGTCCCGTGCGGCGACGACCTCCCGCACCGGGAACGACGTGGTGACGTCCAGCCGCGCGGCGAGCGCCCGCGCCAACGAGTCCATGCCGCCGTCGTACGCGCGCCAGCCGGTGACCGGCCCGATCGCGCCCAGCAGGCCGAGGAACGGCGCGGCGGCCGAGTGCTCCGGCCGCCAGCCGAAGAACCCGGACACCACCGGCTGGCACAGGTACTCCAGCAGGTCGCGGTGGTGGGGCGCGGCGAACTCGGCGACGGTGGCGCGGCCGAGCCGGGACGTCTCGGGCCGGGTGACGTCGAACCGGCCGCGCGTGGCGCGCAGGAAGTCCAACCTCGCCCGCACCGACAGGCCAGCCCCGGTGAGCAGGCCCAGCGGGTGCGCCAGGCCGCGCCGGACCCGGCCGTCGCGCCACACGCCGACGTGCCGCCCGACCTTCCGCGGCGCGGCGTCGAGGCCGGTCCGCCGCAGCAGGTCCCACGTGTCGGGGTAGCCGCGCGTGGAGATCTGCTCGGCGCCGGTGTCGACGACGAACCCGGAGACGTGGCGCGTGGCCATCCGGCCGCCGACGTGGTCGGCCGCCTCGAACACGCGCACCTCGCGGCCCGCGCGGGCCAGTTCGTGCGCGGCGGCCAGCCCGGCGATCCCGCCGCCGACCACTGCCACGTCCAGCTCGGCGCCCATCAGCGCACCACCAGGTTGACCAGGACCAGCGTCACCACGGTCACCCGGTGCACGTCGATGCCGATCCGGCGGGCCCGCAGGATGTCGCCCCGGCCGAACCCGACGCGCAGCTGCCGCAGCCGCAGCACGACGGTCGGCAGCAGCGCGAGCGGGAACCACCACGGGCCGCCGACCCACGGCAGCGCCAGGATCAGCAGCAGCTCGCACGCCGAGACGCCGTGGACGAACAGCTTGTTGCCGCGCGGCGAGGTGAGGGCGGCCACCGTGGGCCTGCCGACGCGCCGGTCGCCCGCCACGTCGTTGGTGTTGGAGTAGACGCCGAACAGCAGCGGGCCGAGGCCGAAGATGAGGGCCTGCACGATGACGACGCCGTCCACGGCGCCGGTGACGAGGCCGTACGGCGCGAGGACGAGCGCCCAGCCCAGCGCGGCCAGGAAGAACTCCTGGAACCCGCGGTAGCTCAGCTTGACGCCCCAGGAGTACTGCAGCGCGAAGAAGTACGTGACGGCGACCAGCGCGACGGTCCACACCGGACGGTGCGGCGCGAGCCACAGCGCGCCCGCCCACACCGCCGCGCCCACCACGGCGGTGACGAGCGCGAACCGGAGCACCTGCGGCTCGGTGAGCGTCCCCGCGACGAGCGGTTTCCGGTTGAGCTTGCGGGCCGGCGCGTCCGGGGCGTAGTTGGCGATGTCGCTGCCGTCGCGGTAGCCGGTGAGGTCGTCGAGGGCGACCATCGCGACGATGACGAACACCTCGCCGACCAGGAACACCGCCATGGTGGTCAGGACGCCGCCGTCGAACCGCAGCGCGGGCGCGAGCAGCGACCACACCACCAACACGCCGAGGTAGTAGTCGACGATGTCGAGCTTGGCGAGCTTCACGTACGCGCCGGTCGATCCGGGCGCGATGGTGGTCGTCATCGGAGCTTCCTCAGCTGTCGGGCCCGGCGTGCCGGGCGAACCGGCACACCTCGTCGGCGATGTGCTCCACCTGCGCGTCGGTCAGGTGGGGGTGGATGGGGAGGGCGAGCTGTCGCCGTGCGGCGGACTCGGCGGCGGGCCAGTCGCGGTCGGGTTGCGCGTGCCCGGCGAACGCGGGCTGCCGCGGCAGCGGGGCCCGGTAGTAGACGTGCGTGCCGATGCCGCGGGAGGCGAGGTGCTCGCGCAGCGCGTCCCGCCGCTCGGCCAGCACGGAGTAGACGTAGAAGCAGCGGCCGTCCCGGCCGGGCGGCGGCGCGAGGACACCCCGGCCGGCCAGCCCGGCGAACCGCTCGGTGTAGTAGTCGCCGATCCGCGCCCGCCGCTCCAGCCGCCGCGGCAGGCCGGCGAACCGGCGCAGCTGGAACGCGGCCATCACCTCGTCGAACCGGCTGTTGCCGCCGACGCGGTGGTGCACGAACCGCCGCACGCCGTCCTGGCCGTGGTTGCGCAGCATCCGCACGGCCCGGCCCAGCGCCGGGTCGCCGGTCACCACCATTCCACCCTCGCCGGGCATGCCGAACGTCTTGACCTGCACGAACGAGAACACGCCCGCGTCGCCCCAGGTGCCGGCGGGCCGGCCGGCGAGCACACCGCCCTGGGCGACCGCCGAGTCCTCCAGCAGCCGCGCGCCGGCGTCCGCGGCGATGCGCCGCAACGCGGGCATGTCGGCCATCACGGAGAACACGTGCGCGGGCATGATCACCTTGGTGCGCCCGGTGACCAGCTTGTCGACCTCGGCCGGGTCGACGACCATCGTCCACGGGTCGACGTCGGCGAACACGGGCGTCGCGCCGACCGCGAGCGGCGCGGACGCCAGGGGCGCGCAGCCGTAGGCGGGGACGATCACCTCGTCGCCGGGGCCGACGCCCATCGCCTGCAGCGCGAGCGTCAACGCGGACGTGCCGCTGCCGCACGCCACGGCGTCGGCGACGCCCAGCGAGTCCCGCAGCACGGCCTCGAACTCCGCGGTGCGCTCGCCGAGGATGAACCGCTGGTCCAGCGCGAGGCCGACCTCCTCGACCACTTCCAGCAGCAGGTCGCCGTCGAACAGGTCCGGCGGGAAGAACGGGATCGTCACGCGTGCCCCCCGGTCTGGAAGGAGCGGATCACGTCGCACACCCGGTCGACGTCGTCCACCGCCAGGTCCGGGTACAGCGGCAGGGCGAGCGTGCGGCGGCACGCCGCCTCCGCGTTCGGGAAGTCGCCCGGCCGGTGGCCGAGGTCGGCGAAGCACGGCTGGAGGTGCAGCGGCACCGGGTAGTACGTCTCGGTGCCGACGCCGTGCGCGGCGAGGTGCGCGGCCAGCTCGTCGCGCCGGTCGACCTCGATCACGTACACGTAGAAGACGCCGCGCACGCTCGCCCGGCGGGGCAGGACCGACGGCAGCTTCCGCACGCCCGGCACCCCGGTCAGGCCCCGCGCGTACCGGTCGGCGAGCTCGGCGCGGCGGCGGATGTCGGCGTCGAGCCGCCCCAGCTTCGCCAGCAGCACGGCGGCCTGGACGTCGTCCATCTTGCTGTTCACGCCGACGAGGCCGGTGGTGGTGGCGATGCCGGGGAAGTTGTCGATCGTGGGGCCGAACCGCCCGTGGTGGCGCAGCGCGCTCACGGTCTCCGCCACTTCCGGGTCGTTCGTGATGACCGCGCCCGCGTCGCCGAGCGCGCCGAGGGTCTTGGTCGGGAAGAACGACAGCACTCCCCCGGCGCCGAGCAGGCCCGCGTGCACGCCGTCGTGGCGCATCCCGATGGCCTCGGCGCTGTCCTCGACCAGGGTGAGGCCGAGCCGGCGGGCCACGGCGAGCAGCCCGGTGAGGTCCGCGGGCTGGTGGAAGAGGTGCGCGGGCATGACGAACCGGGTGCGCGGCCCGGCGACGGCGGCGACCGCGTCGGGGTCGAGGCCGTAGCCGTCGGGCTCGATGTCGGCGAACACCGGGCGCCCGCCCGCCGGCACGACCGAGGACGCCGAGGCGATGAACGAGAACGCGGGGACGACCACCTCGTCGCCGGGGGCGAGCCCGCAGGCGCGCAGCAGCAGCACGAGGGCGTCGGTGCCGCTGTTGACGCCGACGACGTGCGCCGCGCCGGTGTACGCGGCCAACGCGCTTTCCAATTCGAGGACTTTGCGGCCGTGCGAGTATTTCCCGTTCTCGATGACGTCAACGATGTGCCCTCGCGTTGTCGGCCACAAATCCGAAAAGGTTGCCGATTGCGTGAAGAATGGCACGGTCAGCGCACTCACCTCCGCTGTCGCCGGTTCCGCCGGCGAGCGTATGACAGCCCACCGGAGGAACCACGCCCCGCACGCGAGTTCACTCTTCCTGGTCAATTCGGCGAGCCGGTGTTGACAGCGCGACGTGCATTGGGACAACGTCGGGCCCGTCAATTGGGGTCACAAGTCGCAATTCCCGATGCCTTCCAACGGATCAAGACGGGGCTCAATAGTGCGGACACTCGTCGTGGGGCTGGGTCGGGCCGGGGCGGAGCTGCACCTGCCGGTGCTGGCCAGGGCCCGGACCTCGGTCCCGCAGTTGTTCGACGACCGGCCGATCGTGGCCTGCGACCCGCGGCGGCTACCCGCCGAACGCCCGGGGCTCGCGATGGCGGGCAGCCTCGCCGAGGCGGCCGACCTGCTCGCCCCCGCCGACGCGGTGGCGCACGTGTGCACGCCGCCGACCGTGCGCGCCGAGGTGATGGCCGAGCTGGCCGAGCGCGGGTTCCGCAACGTGATCGTGGAGAAGCCGCTGGCCGCCGACACCGACGACCTGGCCAGGGTGATCCGGCTGCGCCGCAAGCACGGCCTGCGGATCGCGGTGGTCGAGCCGTGGCTGACCAGCTCCCTCACCACGCGGCTCACCGAGCTGCTGCGCGGCGGCACGCTCGGCGAGGCGAAGTCCATCTCGATCGTGCAGAACAAGCCGCGGTTCCGCCGCTCGCTGACCAGGCCCAGCCACCAGACCGCGTTCGACGTGGAGCTGCCGCACGGTGTGGGCCTGGCGCTGCGCCTGGCGGGCAGCGCGCGGGTCACCCACGCGGCCGGCTACGACCTGACCGTGGGCGACGTCGTCGTGCCGCGCATGGGCGGCGCGCGGATCGGCCTGCGGCACAACAGCGGCGTCCGCACGGAGATCAGCTCCGACCTCACCTCCCCGGTGCGGGAGCGCCGGATCACGGTGGAGTTCGAGAAGGGCAGCGCGGTCGGGCACTACGCGGTCAGCGACGACGACGACCACTCCCAGCTCACCGTCACCGTGAACGGGCGGCGGGAGCACGAGGTGCTGCGGGACGACTCGCTCACCGAGTGGGTGGTCCGCGCCTACCGGATGTTCCAGTCGGCGGGCGACCAGCACGCGCGCGGGTTCGCGTTCGCCACGGACGTCGTGCAGCTGCTCGCGGTGGCCAAGAACATCTGCGCCGAGCCGGTGGTGCCCTCCGCGCGCGGCGAGGCGTCCTCCGGCCCGGTGACCGCCCATGCCCGCTGACCGCACGCCCACCGACCCCGTGCCCACTGACCTCGCGACCGCCGGCACTGCGCCCACCGACCCCGCGCCCGCTGACGGCGTGCCCACCGAGGGCGTGCTCACCGATGGCGTGCCGGAGCCCGTGCTGGCGGGTATCACCGACGAGGCCGCCCCCGACCTGGCCGGGCAGCTGGCCGTGCTGGCCGAGCTGGGCTGGTCGCACGTCGAGCTGCGCACGGTCGACGGCCGCGCGGTCGCCCACCTCGATGACGCCGAGTTCGCCGGGCTCGCGAAGACCCTGGCCGCGCACGACGTGCGGGCGGTGTGCCTGGCGTCGCGGATCGGCGGGTGGGCGCGGCCGGTGAACGCGCCCTTCGAGCACGACCTGGCCGAGCTGGACGTGCTGCTGCGCCGCTGCGCCGAGCTGGGCACCCGGTACGTGCGGATCATGTCGTACCCGAACGCGGGCCTGTCCGAGCGGCGCTGGCGCGACCGGGTGGTCGCCCGCGTGTCGCTGCTCGCCGAGCGCGCCGGCACGGCCGGGGTCGTGCTGCTGCACGAGAACTGCTCCGGCTGGGCGGGCACGAGCGCGGAACGCGCGCTGGAGCTGCTGGCGGCGGTCGACAACCCGGCGTTGCGGCTGCTGTTCGACACCGGCAACGGCGTCGCGCACGGCTACGACGGGCACGCGATGCTGCGCGAGGTCGTCTCGCACGTGGAGCACGTGCACGTCAAGGACGCCGTCGGCGACCGGTTCGTGCCGCCGGGCGCCGGTCACGCGCGGGTCGCCGACTGCGTGGAGCTGTTGCGCGCCCACGGTTACCGGGGCGCGTGGTCGCTGGAACCGCACGTGTCGCTGCTCCCCCACGAGTCGGGCGCGCTCGCCCCGGACGCCGCGGCGGCGTTCGTCGCGGCCGGTCGGGCGATGGCCGGGCTGGTGCGGTGAGCGGGACGGCACCATGATCGGGGACGGCACCATGATCGGGACGGCGCCGTGATCGGCGAGGACCGGGACCTGCTGCTGCGGCTGCTCGCGCTGCCCACCGCCGGACCGCTGGAGACGGCCGACGACGTCCACCTCTGGGAGGCGATGCAGCTCTACTCGGACGCCGCCGAGGGGTTCGGCCTGCGCACCGTCCACCTCGCGGCGGCACGGGAGGCCGACGTGCTGCGCCCGGACGTGCCCGCCGCCGTGCGCGAGGCGATCACCGCGGACCCGGGGTTCCTGGCGTGCCAGCCGAGCGCGGTGCTGCGGGTCGGCGACGCCGACCCGACCGTGATGTTCAACGTGCACCTCGACACCGTCGCGCCGTTCGAGCCGGCCGGGTTCGACGGCGTGCGGTTCCACGGTCGCGGCGCGATCGACGCCAAGGGACCGGCGGTGGCGCTGCTGGCCGGGGTGCGCGCCGCGATGGCCGACTCCGCCGTGGGCCGCGACGTCAGCGTCCTGGTGCAGGCGGTGTCCGGCGAGGAGGGCGGCGCGATGGGCGTCTTCGGCACCCGCCCCCTGGTCGAAGCCGGTTTCCACGGCAGCCTCAACGTGTTCTGCGAGCCGACCGGCCTGCGCTACCTGCCCCGCTCCACCGCCGCCATGACGGCCTGCGTCCGGGTCGCCGGCGAAGACGCCATCGACGACCGGCCGCACGTCGGGCACAACGCGTCGGTGCTGCTGGGGTTCCTCGCGCAGCACCTCGCCGGCGCGCTGGCGGGCCGGGTGCCCGACGGGCAGGTGTGCGTCGCCGGCCTGCACACCGGGCACCTGCACAACCGCGTATACGGCACCGGCGAGCTGCTGCTGAACCTCTCCTACGGCAGCACGGCGTCCGCGCGGGCCCTCGGCGACGCCGTGGAGACCGCCCTGCGCGACGGGCTGGCCGAGTTCACCGCCCGGTTCCGCGACGTGGCACCCTTCCACCGCACCGCCGTCGACGCCGCCGCCATCACGCACCTCGTGTGGCGCAAGCGCGGCCTGCCCGCCCTGCCACCCCAGGACGTGCCGCTGCTCGACACCGTCGCGCCCCGGTGGCCCGACGACGAACCCGCGTTCACCTGCGACGCCATCTGGCTGGCCGACGTGCCCGGCGCCCGGACCGCCGTGCTCGGCCCCGGCTCGCTGGCCGCCAACAACGCCCACGCGCGCGGCGAGCACGCCGACGTCGCCGACCTCGACCGGTTCTCCGCCGTGGTGCGGGACATCGTCGTGCGGTTCGCGCGGAACGGAGGAACATGACCGTCCTGGTGCCCTACCCGACCCTGCTGGCCACCGTCGCCGACGTCTTCCGCGAACGGGGCGTCCCACCCGACCGGGCCGCGGTCGCCGCCGAGGCGCTGTGCCACGGCGACCTCACCGGCATGAGCACGCACGGCCTGGTCAACCTGACCCGGCTGTACCTGCCCCTGTTCGACTCCGGCCGCACCGACCCGACCGCCGGCATGGAGGTGCTCACCGACCTCGGCGCGTCCGTCCTCGCCGACGCCCGCCGGGCCCTCGGGCTCTGGTCGGCGTCACAGGCGGTGGAACTGGCCGCCGCACGCGCCGCCCGCCACGGCGTCGGCCTGGTCACCCTGCGCGGCGCGACGCACATCGGCTGCGCCGGCTACCACGCGGCACGGGCCACCGCGCACGGCATGATCGGGTTCATCGCCTCGAACTGCGGCGGCCAGCGCATCGCCCGCCCACCGGGTGGCCGCGAGCCCGCGCTCGGCACGAACCCGCTCGCGCTGGCCTGCCCGGCGGGCGACCGGCCGCCGTTCGTGCTGGACATGAGCACGACCGTGGTGCCGACCGGCCGCATCCGCGCGGCGGCGCGCGCCGGCGAGGAGATCCCACCGGGCTGGCTGGCCGACGACGACGGCGCCCCGGTGACCGACCCGGCCGCGTTCGACCGCGGCGACGGGCACCTGCTGTGGCTGGGCGGCACACCGGAAACGGGCGCCTACAAGGGTTTCGGGCTCGGCCTGCTGGTGGAGGTGCTGGGCGCCCTGCTGCCCGGCGCCGCCCTCGGCCCCACCTCCGCGGTGTCGCGGGACGACGACATCGGCGTCACGGCGCTGGTGTTCGCTCCGCACGCCCTGCGGTCCGGGTTCGCCGACGACGCGTCGGCCCTGTTCGGCGCGATCCTCGGCGCCACGCCCGTCGACCCCCGCGGACCCGTCTCGTACCCCGGCCAACACGAAGGCGAACGCGCGCGGTGGCGCCGCACCCACGGCGTGCCCCTCCCGGCGGAGCTGTACGAAGAGCTGCGCGCCGTCGCACCGGCCCTGCGAGCCGCCGGATGACCGCCCCGATCCGGCTCGGCGTGGTCGGCCTGGGCGTGATCTCGCGGTTCTACCTGGCCGCGATCGCCGACTCGCCGAGGTTCGAACTGGCCGCCGTGTGCGACCCCGACGACCGCGCCACCGCCGGCCACCCCGTGCCCGCCCACCGCTCGCACCAGGAGATGCTCGACGCCGGCGGGCTCGACGCCGTGGTGATCACCGCGCCGAACGACGTCCACGCCGGCGTCGCCCTGGACGTCATCGCCCGCGGCCTGCCGGTGTGCGTGGAAAAACCACTGGCCACCACCCTGCGCGACGGGCTCGCCGTGGCCGACGCCGCACGGCGGCACGACGTGGCGCTGTTCACCGCGTTCCACCGCCGCTACAACGCCCACGTCCTCGCCCTGCACGACAAGCTCGCCGGCGCCGCGCCCGTCACCGGCCTCACCGTCCGCTACCTCGAACGCATCGAGGAGCACGTCGGCCACGACCGCTGGTACCTCGACCCGGCCCGGTCCGGCGGCGGCTGCGTCGCCGACAACGGACCCAACGCCCTCGACCTCGTCCGCCTGTTCCTCGGCGACGTGGCCCTGGAGTCCGCCCGCATCACCCGGGTCGACGGCATCGACCGGCAGGCCGTGCTCCACGTGCGCGGCACCGCGCCCGCCGAGGTCGAACTGGACTGGTCGCACCCCGGCGAGACCAAGGACGTCACCGTGCGACTCGCGGACGGAACCGTGCTGCGGGCCGACATGCTCGCCGGCTACGACGAGTTCAAAGGCTCCCTGTGGCACGAGTACACGGGCGTGCTCCACGACTTCGCACGCGCCGTCGACCTGCGGTCGGCGTGGCGGGACGGCGGCCTGGCCGCCTTGGACCTGGTGGACGAGTGCTATCGACGAGAGGGCGAGTGATGCTGGAGGACGGCGAGAAGCGAGCGGTCGGCAGCCGGGTCGTGAAGGTCCTGGTGCACCGCCGCGACGACCGCGGCATGAGCCTGGAGCCGTTCGCGAGCCGCTGCGTGCGCCGCGGCGAGGTGCACGAGCTGGTGACCACCGACCACGACGACACCACACCGGGCGCGCGCGTCGACCGCGTCGCGTTCCTCGGCTTCGTGGAGATCGACAACGCGGGCGTCATCGACCGCGGCGACGAGGTGTGGTGCGACGGCGAACTGGTCGGCACCGTCCTCGGCTTCGACGCCTGCCACCACCCGAACCACTACAACATCCTGGTCACCACCACCACGCCCCGCACCGGACCGGAGATCGGCCTGCGCCCGGAGATGGACGTCGTGTTCTGCCCCGCCGTCGTGCCGGCGCCGACCGCCGTGCCGGCCCTCTAGGCGACCTCGTCACACACGGCGGCGGCGCCCCGGGAATGATCCCCGGGGCGCCGCCGCACGTCGTCAGGTCAGTGACCCAGGAGCGGCACGTCCAACGTGCCGAAGTGGTAGGCGCGCACCGCGCCGACCAGCTCGTCCACCGTCAGCTTGCCGTTGCCGCTGGTGTCGATCGTGCGGAACGCCTCGACCGCCGACGACGCGTCCACGCCGATCGCCTCCAGCCACCGGCGGAATTCCGCCGGGCTCACCTCGCCGTCGCCATCGGTGTCGCACAGGCCCACCATGGCCGCGACCGTCGGCCGCACGACCCGGTTGAACCCCGCGTCGCCCTCCGCGAACACCTGCGCCTCGACCACGCTCAGGAACTGGTCCTCGGTCATCGCGCCGTTCGCGCCGACACCGGCCTTCGTCGCCAGGAACTCGAACATGGCGATGTAGGCTTCGATCAGGGCCCGCGCCTGCGGCGACGACGGCTCCTCGCCGAACGCCGCGATGATGCGGTGCGCCTCGGCCTCGTAGTCGGCCTTCTCGATCCGGCCGTTGCCGTTGACGTCCCACTTCTCGAAGCGCTTCTTGAGCCGGTCGTTCTTGACCGTCGTGGACATGACCATTCGGGACACTCCTCAGTGTGAAAAGTCCGGTTCCGGCGACAACGCCGGAACCGACGTGCCTACGTTTCGTGTTTCGTGTTTCGTGTTTCGTCTTGCGGTTCGTCTCGTGCCGACCAGCCAATTGCCGATCCGGTCCGGAAAACACACCCGGACCCGACCACTACAGGCGCATGACCTCCCCTCCCGGCACGCTGCCCGTCACGTCGAGCAGCAACCGCGCCTCACGGGCCACCAGGCCCAGGTCGTAACCGCGGTGCGCGACGAGGAGCACGGTGGCGTCGCTCGCCCGCAGCGCGGAGTCCAGGTCGGCGACCGGCGGCCCGAGCGCGGGCACCACCCCGGCCACCGGGTCGTGGTAATCCACCACCGCGCCCAGCGACCGCAGCTCGTCCGCGATCCGGAACGCGGCCGACTCACGCGTGTCCGGCACGTCGGCCTTGTACGACACACCCAGCAGCAGCACCCGAGCCCCGGCCACCGGCACGCCCTCGCGGGTCAGCATCCGCACGGTGCGCTCCACCACGTAGGACGGCATCGCCGAGTCCACCCGCCGCGCGGCCTCCACCACGCCCAACCGCGCGCCTTCCCGACGCGCCTTGTCCAGCAGGTAGCGCGGGTCGACCGGGATGCAGTGCCCGCCGACACCCGGTCCCGGCGTGAACGGCGCGAACCCGAACGGCTTGGTCGCCGCGCAGTGCAGCACGTCCCACACGTCCACGCCCAGCCGGTCGCAGAACACCGCGATCTCGTTGACCAGCGCGATGTTCACGTACCGGTAGGTGTTCTCCAGCAACTTCGCCATCTCGGCCTCACGCGTGCCGCGCGCCACCACGACCGTGTCCACGAACCGGCTGTAGAAGGTGGCGCAGTGCTTCGCGCACAACGGCGTGTGCCCGCTGACCACCTTGGGCGTGTTGCGGATGCCGTAGTGCCGGTTGCCGGGATCGATGCGCTCGGGCGAGTAGCCGAGCGGGAAGTCCTCGCCCGCGACCAGACCGTGCCGCTCCAGGATCGGCCGCAGCACCTCGTCCGTCGTCCCCGGGAAGCTGGTCGATTCGAGCACCACCAACGTCCCCGGTCGCAGCTGGTCGGACACCGTCGCCGCCGCCGCCCGGACCGCGCCGAGGTCGGGCCGCCCGTCCGGGCCCAGACCGGTGGGCACGCAGATCACCACCGTGTCCGCGCCGGCGATCACCGCCGGGTCGCCCGTGGGCGTGAAACCCCTGGCACGCATGGCCCGCAACTCGGTCGACGGCACGTCCAGCACGTGCGAACGGCCCTCGGTGAGCGTGCCCACCACGTCCGGGCTCGTGTCGTACCCGGCCACCGACAGGCCGGCCGCGCTCGCGGCCGCCGCCAGCGGTAGACCTACGTAGCCGACTCCGACCACGACCAGATCGAACGGCACTTGCGCCCTTTCCACGGCCTCGACCCCGCTCGCCCGCGGGTGAGGTGTCGTTGGCAGATCAGTTGTCCCCGTTGTCGCCGGTGTCCCGGACGGCACGCCGCCGGCCACGCCGGTCAGGCCCGGAACGCGGCGCCGAACGTGGGCACGTGCGTGCCGTACCCCGGCTCCACCGTCACGAGCGGTGACACGCACAGCGGGTCACCGAAGATCGTGACGTCACCGTCGGTGAGGTTCGCCAGGACGTGCGCGCCGGCCGGGAGCCGCCGGCAACCCACGGGGTTGTCGTAGTTCTCCAGCGGCACCGCCTCGACCGAGAACACCACGACCTTGCCGGTCGCGGCCTGCGCCGCAGGCCCGAGGGGAACCAGCAGCACCGCCGCGACAAGCCCGCTGAGCACCACGCCGAACAGGCGTTTCATCCGTCGCCTCCGCACTAGGGTTCATTGCTGTCCGCAAGCTAACAGTCACCCAGAGCAAGAAGCAGCGGCGGAACCCAACACCACTCGGGCAGGTTGCGGCCCGTCCGCCGACGTTCATCCGGTTGGTCGTGACACGCCTAGCCGGTGTGGTTGTCGGCGATCCGCGAACCGATCGGGTTCACAAGGTCGAGCGATGCCACCCCGGTCCGCGACCGGGTTCAGAAGGAAATCAGACGCACCGCGTGACAATCCCCGGACCGGCACCGCTCAAGAACCTGACAGCGACCACACAAGTGAGGCAGCCTCGGTCCGCGAGAACGCCGCACACGTCGGCAGCCGCCGCCCGTCACACCACTGTCCACATGGGACAGGCATGGCCATTCGGACAACACACGCGTTCGAGGCCCACATCCGACCGTGAGGCCACAGCCCCGGAACGTCGGAACGCCTGCCCTCACCCGCCCGAAGACGGAGGAGGACAGGCGTTCCGGGAAAGACGCCGGGGGCTCAGCCCCAGATCGACGTCGCCCACTCGGGGTGGTCGATGAACGGGTTGCGGTTGCGCTGGAACGTGTCGTAGATGACCTGGTTCCGACGCTTCTCGAACGCGTCCGGCGGGTCCTGCGCGTTCCACTGCAACAACACCGACAGCTTGCCGTGGTACGGCGCCGTGCCGTTGCTGACGCTGTTGTTCATCTCCAGGTTCGGGTAGCCGTCGTTGCCCTCGTACCGCACGGCCATGTAGAAGAGCATCCGCGCGACGTCGCCCTTCACGGCGTTGCGCGGCTCCCACGAGTCCGCGTCGGTGTAGTTGCCGGGCGCCTCGGCGACCGGCGCGCCGCCGAGGTCGAAGTCCTTGTTGCCGCGGGTGGCGTTGACCGACACGTCGGTCGGCCGCAGGTGGTGGACGTCCGTGCCGGGACCGGTCGCCGTGCCGAAGTCGCCGTGCGACTTGGCCCAGACGTGCTCGCGGTTCCAGTCGTCGGGGTCGCCGCCGTTGAGGGTCTTGCTCTGCGAGCGCCCCGTGTACAACAGGATGACGTTGGCGCTGTTGTTCGGGTCCTGGTCGGTGACCTTCAACGCCTCCCACACCTGGTCGTAGGAGAGCTTGGCGTTGGTGCGGATGATGCTGTTCAACGCGGTCTTCAACGACGCGCCGGTCTTGCCCAGCGCGTCGCGGTAGTACGTGTCGTCGTAGCCGCCGCCCGGCGTCGTGGACGACGTGGTGGTGGGGCCCGTGGTGCTCGTCGGTGTCGTGCCGGCGTGCGCGAACGCGGTCGGCGACGTGAGGCCGGGGTGCGAGAAGTACGCGCTGAGCGGACCGGTGACGTCGATGCGCGCGCCGAGCAGGCCGGGGTTGGTCCGCAGGCCCCACTGGGCCCGGAACGCCGACGTGATCTGCACGTACAGCATCTGGCTGGTGCTGGTCTGGCTGGGCGAGTCGGCCAGGGCCAACGCGTAGTCGGACGGGAAGTTCGACCGCACCACGGTGTTCGTCGCGGTGGGCTGGCCGACCACGTACCCGCGGACGGTGGCCGACGCGCCGGTCTGCCGGCCGATGGCCTCGGCGACGGTGATCGGCGTGGCGCCGGCGGCGGCGGTCGGGATCAGCAGGGCCGCGGCGACGGTGACGACGGAAACGACAAGGGCAAGGGGATGCAGCAGGGGTCGTACTCGCACGAAGGTGTCTCCTCCCCGGGTGCGGCGGCGCAGGGTGGCCGCACGCAGGCAGGATCGCACGAAAAATCACTCGTCAGAGTGAATGATCAACGAACATTCATCGTAACGAGACGAGCCGGTTCCCCAGAGTGACCTTTGGTCAACACTGAAGTAATTGAGGCGGCAAAGAACCACCGCACACGTTCACGTTCACGGAGGTGGTCACAGCAGGGCAGCGTCAGCCCGCCATCGACACCGGTTCCGGCGCGCGGTTCGACAGCGCGGCCACGCTCCGATCACGCGTCCACTCGGCCACACGCGGACCGAGGACGCGGTACACCTCCGGGTCCAGCGCCATGCCGGTGTGGCTGCTGCTCACCTCGACGCAGTCGGCGCACGGGTCGGCGCACAGCTCCCACGGCGCGATGGCGTCGTTGCGCGAGTACACCGAGATGGCGGGCACCTCCAGCGGCTGCCCCATGGCGGCGGAGTTCGTGTCGTAGCACGGGCCCGCGAAGCAGTCCTGGTCCACGAGCCCCGGCAGGCCGGCCGCGGACAGGCGGGCGAGCTTGCGTGCCACCCGGACCACGCTCGGGTGCGCTCCCAACTGGTCCAGCACGGGGCTGGCGAGCATCACCAGGCCACGCACCAGTTCGGGCCTGCGCACGGACAGCAGCCGCGACAGCCCGCCACCCCGGCTCTGTCCGAACAGGATCACCTTCCCGCCGGTCGCCTCGGCGTGTGCCTCCAGCCGACGTTCCAGGCGGTCGAGCAGGGTCGTCGTGCAGCCGACGTTGAGGCCGATGCGGGCGCCGATGGGCACGTAACCGCGTTTGCGGAACCAGGTGGCGGTCAGGCGCAGGCTGGCGTCGCCGAAACCGAAACCGGGCACGAGCAGCACTCCGGCGCCGCGTCCCTGGTCCGGGTCGGCGTCCCGCCACGCCGGGTCCGCGAGCAGGCGCGGGATGCCGAGCATCGCGATGAGCACCTGTTCCCTTGCCGCCGCACGCGTCACGTCCACCACGCCCATCCACACCCTCCCTGTCCGGACGTCCGGGCCGCCAGGATTCCCCGTGCGCGGCGGCCGAATCCTGTTCCGCGCCGTCGTTTGCCGCCGAGAACGGCGGGAACCACAGTGCTATGTGGTTGTGGAGGCCGCCGGGCGTGTACCGGCCGCAGGAAGACACGTGGCTGATGGCCGAGGCCCTGGCGGGTGCGGGGATGCCGCGGGGCGGGCGCGTGCTCGACGTGTGCACGGGGACCGGCGCGTTGGCGGTCACCGCGGGGCTGGCCGGGGCCGGCGAGGTGACGGCGGTCGACCTGTGTCGGCGTGCCGTGCTGGCCGCCTGGGTCAACGCCCGGCTGCGCGGCGTGGACGTGCGCGTGCGGCGCGGCGATTTCGGGGATCTGGTGGGCCGGGGCGAGTACGACGTCGTGACCGCCAACCCGCCGTACGTGCCGAGCGTCGCGGTGCCGGACCGCGGCCCGGCGCGGGCGTGGGACGCGGGGCCTACGGGCCGTTCCGTGCTCGACCGGCTGTGCGCGGTGCTGCCGTTGTTGCTGGCGGCCAAGGGTTTCGGGCTGATCGTGCACTCGACGTTGTCCGATCCGGACGTCACGCTGCGGCAGTTGCGCGGCGGCGGTTTGAAGGCGTCCGTCGTGGCCCGCCGGACCGTCCCGTTCGGACCCGTGATGCGCCGCCGGGCCGACTGGCTGGCCCGGCGGGGTCTCATCGAGGACGACCAGGAGCAGGAGGAGCTGGTGGTGATCCGTGCCGACGCCGCGTGACGCACGAGTGGTGACCGTCGTGCCCGGCGGGCCGATCCTGGTGGAAGGGCCCGTCGAGCTGCGGTTGGACGACGGCACGGTGGTGTGCTCGGACCGGTTCGTGGTCGCGGTGTGCGCGTGCCGCCGCAGCAAGCGCTACCCGTTGTGCGACACGAGCCACCGCAAGCGGCACTGACGGCGAGGGCGGTCAGGGGCCGGGCGCGTCAGAGGGGTCAGAGGGGCAGGCGCAACGCCGTCCGCCCCTCTTCCCACGCGCCCAGCAGGTGCTCGCCCAGGCGTTGTTCCAGCAGTTCCGTGCCCTGCACGCCGAACACCACCGACGCGGTCAGCTCCGGTTCCCGGGCGACGAGGTCGCCGATGACGTCCCGGCGCATGACCTGCTCGTGCACCGCGTCCGCCTCGATGTGCTCGGTGAAGAACTCGACGCAGTCGGGGTGGGCGCCCATCCGCTCCAACGCCTTCGCCATCCGCGTCGCGCTGGGCGCGGTGGTGATCTCGGCGGCGGCGAAGTGCCCCACCAGGGCGCCGCGCAACGACCGGTGCAGGCCGCACAGCGACATGAAGTTCACCGTCGCCAGCATCACGGCCGGCGCGTGCTCGAGGTACCGCAGGTAGCCGTCGTCGAGCCCGGCGCCGACGAGGAGGTCCCCGAACAGGCGCGAGTGCATGCGGTCGGCGCGTCCGCCGCCGAACTCGTCGAACTCGACCGCCACCAGCGCGGCCTTGGCCTTGCCGCGCAGGCGTGGGATCACCCACGCGTGCGGGTCGGCTTCCTTCAGGTGGTAGATCGAGCGCAACGCGAGGTACTCCCGCATCTGCCACCACTCGCCCTCGTCCTTGAGGTGGTGGCTGACGCCCACGCCGTCGACCGGTTCGACCAGCAGTTCGCCCAGCACGGCGTCGAGGTCCGTGCCGCCGGGCACGTCGGCGCGCAGCGCGTCCAGGAACACCCGTTCGAGCGCGGCCCGGAACCGCAACAGGCCCGGGTCCCACTCCCACTCGTCCGACACGCCGGCGAAGCCCTGGTAGTGCAGCTCGTAGCACACGTGCAGGGCGAGTTGGAGGTCTTCGCCGTAGGCGTCCGCCTCGACGTGCGAGGGCAGGTCGGCCGCCGGCGGGTCGGCGCGCAGGGCGTTGACGACGGCGCCGGACAGGGGTCCGCGCGGCGTGGGCAGCACGGCCCGGTCCGGGGTGCGGTGGGCGGTGCGGTCGGCCTGGTCCACAGTGGTCATGGCGCTGGACTACCCGTTCCGGCCGGGGTGCACGCGAGCAGATCGACGGCGTCTTCGGGTGAACCGGCGGCACGCTGCCGCTCGGCGCCCGTCCCGTCCGTCAGCACGCGGCTCACGAGCGACCGGACCAGGTCGCGGTCGTCGCCCAGCGCGTCGGACACGTGCTCCAGCAGCGCCTCCACCAGCTCGACCGCGGGCACCTGGCGGCCGGCGAACGGGTCGACGCCCCAACCGGTCAGCCCGTACCGGGCGGCGGACCACACGGCGGCGGCCAGCACCTGCTCGTCCAGCTCCGGCGGCTCACCGGCGGCGCGCGCGGTGTCCACGAGCGCCCTGGTCAGGCCCGCTTGCAGCACGGCGTCGTCCACCGTCGCGGCCGTGTCCGCCGCGCGGACCTCCACGGTCGGGTACCGGGGCGACGGCCGGGCCAGCCAGAACGTCATGCTGCCGTCCACCAGCACCCCGCAGTCGACCAGCCGGGCCACCAGCTCGTCGTGCCGGGCGGCGGTCCGCAACACCGGCGGCACTCCCGAACCGGGGAACCCCGCCTGCTGGAGCATCCGGCCGCTCGCGTACCCGGTATCACGGCCCTGGTCGAACGGCGAGTTCCCGCTCAGGGCCAGCAACGTCGGCAGCCACGGCCGCAGGTGGTCGGCGACGTGCACCGCCGTGTCCCGGTCGGGCACGCCGACGTGCACGTGGCAGCCGCAGCACTGGTAGTCCGTCACCTGGGCCCGGTACATGCCCTCGATCCGGGTGAACCGCTCCCCCACGCTCAGCGGCGGCGCGGGATCGGCCAGGGGCGGCGTGCCGGACGCGACGAGCAGCAGCCCCTCGGCGCGCGCGGCGTCGGCCAGCGCACGGCGGCCCGCCACCAGCTGGTCCCGCAGTTCCGCCAGGTCCGCGCAGACGCCGGTGGCGAACTCGACCTGCGTGCCGATCAGCTCGCGGTGGACCGCCGACCCCGGCGGCAGGTCGCCGACGCGGGACAGCACCTCGACGGCCCGTGCCACCGGGCGACGCGTCGACGGGTCCACGAGGAGGAACTCCTCCTCGACGCCCACGGTCATCAGGCGGGATCACGCCGGGGCAGCGGCTTGGTCGCGGGGCCCTCCAACACCGAACCGTCCACGTCGAAGCGGGAGCCGTGGCACGGGCAGTCCCAGCTGCGCTCGGCCGGGTTGAACCGCACCAGGCAGCCCAGGTGCGTGCAGCGCAACGACACGCCGTGCACGCCGCCCGCCTCGTCGCGGTAGACACCGGCCTTGCCGCTGCCGTCGCGCACCACGCGCGCCTCCCCGACCGGCACCTCGGCGACGGAGTCCACCTCGGCCCGCTTGAGTCGGTCGCCGACCAGGTCCACGGCGACCTTGGCGTTCAGCTTCGCGAGCTTCGGCGTGGCGCCGAGCGTCATCCGGTGCGGGCTGAACCGCTCGGTCAGGCTGTTCGACCGGCCCACGATGAGGTCGGTCAGCAGCTCGGCGGCCATCGTGCCGTTGCTCAGGCCCCACTTCATGAACCCGGTCGCGCCGTACAGCGTGGTCGAGCCCGGCGTGTACGGGCCGATCATGGGCAGGTTGTCGTAGGGCGTCGGGTCCTGCGCGGACCAGCGGTGGGTGACCTCGCCGACGTCCCAGTGCTCGCGGGCGAACGCGGCCAGCTCGTCGTACGGCTCGCCCGGCGACGAGCCGGTCGCGTGGCTGCGGCCGGAGACGATCAGCAGGTCGCCCGACCGCGACAGCGACCAGGTGGGGCTGCCCGCGCTGATGGCGAGGCCGGTCGGCGGCGTGCCGGACTTCAGCGTCACGGCGACGCAGTAGGAGCGCATGGGTTCCAGCCGCGCGAAGTACAGGCCGCGGTCCAGGATCGGGTAGTGCGTGGCCACCACGACCCGTTCGGCGACGACGGTTCCCCCGTCGGTGTGAACGCGGGCCGGCTTGCCGTCCTCGATGCGCTGCACGCGGCTGCCCTCGAACACGCGGGAGCCTTCGCCGTCCACGATCTCGGCGAGGCCGCGCACGTACTTCGCGGGGTGGATGAGCAGCTGGTCGTCCAGCCGCACCGCGCCCGCCACCGGGAACGGCACGCCCATCAGCTCGCCGCGGTCGCGGGACACCGGCAGCCCCGCCTTGATGGCGGCGGTGGCCTCCTCCTCGATGGAGGACAGCTCGCTCTCGTCGAACGCGAAGGTGTAGGCGGGCATGCGGCGGAGCTCGCACTCGACGCCCTCTTCGGACGCCAGCGCCGCCACCCGCTCGACGGCCGCCACGTTGCCGTTGGCGTAGTCGGCCGCCGCGTCGGCCCCGTGCTTCTTCTCGATGGTCGAGTACATTGTGGACTGGAGCGCGGTCACCTTGGCGGTGTTGTTGCCGCTCACCCCGCTGCCCACCCGGTCGGCCTCGACGAGCGCGACCCGCAGTCCCGCGCGCTTGAGCAGCAACGCCGTGGTGACACCCGTGATGCCGCCGCCGACCACCGCCACGTCCACCGAGGTCTCGCCGGTGAGCGCCGGGAACCGGCCGTGCGGGATCGCCTCCGACCACAGCGAGTGCCGGGCCGTCGTCGTCGCTTCCGTCATGTTCTAGCTCATACCCGGGACTTCCGTGTTCGAACCTCCGCCGGCGCGGTAACCCCGGCGCATGCGCACCTTCGCCGATCTCGCCGACCTCGTCACGTTGGTAGAGGACCGCGCGCCCGCACGCGAGCTGTACGTGCGCTGGTCGCAGGGGCCGGAAGCGGACAGCGACCGGCGCAGCCGGGACGGGCTGAGCGGCGTGCGGCTGCCGGGCCTGTCCGCCAACTCGCTGGCGATCGAGCCGTGGTGGGGCGACCGGCCGCTGCGGCTCTGGGTGGCGCGCCGCCTGCACGACTACCGCCACCTGCGGGAACGCCGTGGTCCGGGCACGCGGCCGTGGATCCTGGAGGGCACCGAGGTGGGCCGCGGGCCGGACAACGAGCCGCTGGTCGAGTGTGGTCACCCGATCGGGTGGATCGCGGACGACGTGCTGGAGGAGTGCGAGCGCCTGGTAGACGAGCACGCCGCCACGAACTGGGGCCCGCTGGACCGCGAGGGCTAAGCCCTTTCCGATACCGGCACAGCCGGGAACCCCGCGGCGCTAGCCGACGGTGAACGTCCTGGTCGCGCCGGTGAACGCGGTGATCCCGCCCGTCCACCCGCTCTTCCAGTTCCCGTGGTGCACGAGGCGGTAGGCGCCGGCCGGCGTGTCGGCGGGGATCGTCCACGTGACGGTGGCGTTCGAGTTCGCGACGCCCTCGCGCTGCCAGCGGTAGCGGGTGGACCAGTCGCCGTCGTCGGCGTGCCGGGTCCACCGGCCGTCCACCAGGCGCTGGACCTCCAGGAACGTGCCGTTGCGGCGCAGGTCGTTCTTCGGGTGCCCGGTCACGAACACCGCGGTCGCGGTCTGCCCGCGCGCGTAGGCCGGGGCCGGCTGGGTGAGGACCTGGCCGAACTGGTGCCACGGGGCCTTGTCGTCGAACACCACGCCCGTCTGGAGGTTGATGCCGGTGAACGGCGGCGTGGTCGGCGTCGCGCCGGGCGCGAGCGGCGTGCCCGTCCGCAGGGAGGCGGCGAGCTTGCCGAACTCCTGCTGGTACGCGGGCAGGGTGTTGCGGCCGAACAGCGTCGACCCGCCCTCGTACTGCTGGAGGTCGTACTCCTCCGGGGTGGTGACGTACTGGCTGTAGTCGTTGGCGTAGCCCTGTACCAGCACGTCCTCCAGCGGCACGCCCGCCTCGGCGGCCACCGTCCGGCGGATGCGCAGGCCCGCGACGATCGTCACCTCGCCGGGCACGGCGACCAGGTGCAGCTGTCCGATGCGCACGATCTGCAACGGCAGGACGTTCGGCGTGGCCTGCACCAGGCCGGTCGGCACCAGCGACGCCTTCGGGTACTGGCAGTCCCGCAACCACTGCGGCACCTCGACGTCCAGCGGCTCGAACAGCGCCTTCCACGGGCTCGTCATGCCCTCGCCGAAGCCGGGGATCGCGGGACCGTCCTCGACGCTGCCCGCCATCGTCGACGCGCCGACCACGCCGGGGCACGTCGTGCCGGGCCGTCCGTCCGTCGTGTGCCGGCCGTCGACCGCGACCGCCGACATGTCGACGAACCGCATCCGGTGGTCCACTCCCCCGGTGACGGGCGTCTGGGGACCGGCGAACACCTGCTGCGCCTTGCGGTTCTGCCGCTCGCCGATGATCCGGGTGTTCTCGACCTCGTCCTCCGTGGGCCCCGATCCCGGCCGGAGGTTGAGGTTCGGCGACATGTCGCCGGCGTTGGTGTTGGGGAACGCGGCGACGAAGCCGGGCCGGTCCTCCAGGTAGCGCACGCCGCGGTCGTCGTGCTCCCACTGGTAGGACGCGTAGCCCTTGTTGTCCGGGCTGATCAGCGTGTTCTTGTTCGTCATGGACGTGTTGTGGGTGGCGAACCAGCTGATCGCGCCGACGTCCTCGCCGTTCTGCCGGAACCGCAGCACGGTCATGGCCGGGTCGATGGCCAGCGGGAAGTGGCCCTTGTCCGGGTTGCGCTCGAACGCGACCCGCGACCGGTTCACGCTGGCGTCGGTCAGCTCGCCGCGGCCCAGGGACAGCTCGCCCGGCTTGAGGTCGTCGTGCGCCCGCACGATCGACTCGGTGATGCCGTCGGTGATCGCGGCCAACGTCTGAGGCTGCAGGCCGAGGATCGACAGGTTGTAGGCGAGGTTGTGCGAGTAGCCGCCGGGGCCGGCGTGCGTGTGGGTGGCGGAGAGCAGCACGTTCTCGCGCGTGTAGAGGGCGCCGTAACGGGCCTGGAGCTTCGCGAGCACGGCTTCCTGCACCGCGCGGAAGATCATCGCCAGGTCGGCGTTGACGTACGCGACCCGCTTGCCGGTGGCCTGGTCGACGACGACGTACGCCCGCGACCGCTGCCGCTGGTGGATGCCGGTGGTCTTCTGGTCGAACGCCGAGTAGCCCATCATGCCGTTCTCCGCGGCCGGGCCCGTGACGTCGGAGATGCCGCGCCCCACCAGGTACGGCGGCACGGCCGCGTCCGCCGTCGGCAACCCGACCACGACCAGCGCGGCGACCAGCGCGGACGCTGCTAACGACCGTCGTGAGACCGGCATCCGCACTCCCCGAGATACGCGAAACGTATTCACTTTCGTTCGACCGTAGGTGATCCACGCCACGCGGGCAAGCCGCCGAACCGCTCAGCGGGTCAGGCGTGGGCGTGTCGTCGGAACGCGGCGCGGTAGGCGTTCGGCGTCGTGCCGACGATCCGCTTGAAGCGGTCGCGGAACGCGGTGGACGAGCCGAAGCCCACCTGGCCCGCGATCCGGTCCACCGGGTGCGCGGTGGCCTCCAGCAGGTGCTGCGCCTGGCGGATGCGGGCGCGGAGGAGCCACTGGAGCGGCGTGGTGCCGGTCTGCTCGCGGAACCGGCGGTTGAGGGTGCGGGTGCTCAGGCCTGCGTGGTCGGCGATCTCCTCCAGCGTGAGGTCTCGCGCCGCGTTGTCCTCCATCCACCGCAGGAGGGGTTCGAGGGCGGAACCACGCGGGGCCGGCGGCTGGTCGTGGACGATGAACTGGGCCTGCCCGCCCTCGCGCTCCAGGGGCATGACGGACAGGCGGGCGGCGTCGGCGGCGACCGCCGAGCCGTGGTCGCGGCGGATGAGGTGCAGGCACAGGTCGAGCCCGGCGGCGGCGCCCGCGGAGGTGAGGAACTGGCCGTTGTCGACGTAGAGGACGTCCGGGTCCACGTCGATCGCCGGATGCCGTTCGGCGAGCGCCGCGGCGGCCAGCCAGTGCGTGGTGGCGCGCTGCCCGTCGAGCAACCCGGTGGCGGCGAGGGTGAACGCGCCGGTGCAGATCGAGGCGATGCGGGTGCCGCGGGCGGCGGCTTGGCGCAGGGCGTCGCGGACCTCGTCCGGGACGGGGGCGGTGGGGTCGGCGCAGCCGGGCAGGACGATCGTGTCGGCGTCGGCGAGGGCGGCGAGGCCCCACGGTGGCTGGAGCGTGAACGCGCCCGCGTCGACCGTGGGCGTGGCGCCGCAGACGCCGACCCGGTAGGCGGGACGGCCGTCGGGCAGGCGGGTGCGGGTGAACACCTCGATCGGGGTCGCCAGGTCGAAGGGGATGACCTGGTCGAGCGCCAGCACGGCCACGGTGAGCATGGCGACACCGTAGGCGTCCAGCGTGTGCCAGCCAAGGCTGTGAGCAGTGACTTTGGGCGTCATCCCTGGTCACAGCATTGGCGAGAATCCGTGGAAGGTTGGCATTCCAGCCAGTTCCGGCGGGCGGTGGCCGTGGTTAGCGTCGCGGGACACCCACGAGTTGGAGGACCTGGTGCTGGCGCAGATCGTGTTGTTCGACGGTTTCGACCCGCTGGACGTCATCGCACCGTACGAGGTGCTGGGAGCCGGCGGCGTGATCGCGGGTGGGGCGTTGGAGGTCGAACTGGTGTCGGCCGAGGGGCCGCGGGAGGTGCCGAGCGGGATCGGGCCGCTCTCGTTGCGGGCGACGGCCGCGCTCGACCCCGCGCGGGCCGGCCTGGTCGTCGTGCCCGGCGCGGCGGGCCGCCTCCCGGACGGGCCGGACGACGTGCCGGAGGACGGTGTTCAGGCCCGGCTCGCCGCCGCGGCGCGGACCGGACTGCCGGCCCTGGTCGGGGAAGCCCTCGACCGGCCGGGCGTCACCGTCGCCACGGTGTGCGGCGGTTCGCTGGTGCTCGCCCTCGCCGGCCTGCTCGTGGGCCGCACGGCGACCACGAACCACCTGGGCCTCGACGCGCTGGCCGCCACGGGCGCGCAAGCCGTCGCCGCCCGCGTGGTCGACGACGGGGACCTGGTGACGGCCGCCGGCGTGACATCAGGGATCGACCTGGGGCTGTACCTGCTGGAACGCGAGCTGGGGCCGCGGATCGCGCACGAGGCGGAGCGGCTGTTCGCGCACGAACGGCGGGGCACGGTGTGGCGTGACGTCGGGGTCGCGCCGGTCGGCCGTTCCGGGGCCGTCGCGGGAGCGGCATGATGATCGGATGAAGGTGACCGTCATCGGCGGCGGGGTGATCGGGTACACGTGCGCGCACGAGTTGGCGCGTGCCGGGCACGACGTCACCGTCCTCGCCGCCGACCCGCCCGACCGCACCACGTCGGCGGTGGCCGCGGCGGTGTGGTTCCCGTACGAGGCCGCACCGGCCGACGCGGTGCTGCGGTGGGGCGCGCGGTCGTTGCGGGCCTTCACCGAACTGGCCGCCGACCCGGGGACGGGCGTCTCGCTGCGGTCGGGGCTGGTGCTGCACCGCACGGCGTCGCCGGACCTCTGGTGGACGGCGGCCGTGGCGTCGGCCGAGACGGTCCTCGACGGGCTGCCCCACGGCGTGCCGAGCGCGACGCGGTGCACGTTGCCGGTGATCGACATGGGCCGGTACCTGCCGTGGCTGGTGGCTGCGGCGGGCGTGCGCACGGTGGTCGGCGAGGTGCGGGACCTGGCCGACGTCGAAGGAGCGGTGGTCGTGGCCGCCGGGTTGCGCTCCGGCGGGCTGCTGGCCGACGAGGACGTGACGCCGGTGCGCGGCCAGGTCGTGCGGCTGGCGAACCCCGGCCTCACCGACTGGCTGATCGACGACGACAACCCGGCCGGGCTCACCTACGTCGTGCCGCGGGACCACGACGTGGTGTGCGGCGGCACGGCCGAGCGCGGCGCGTGGTCGGTGGACCCGTCGCCCGGGGTGGAGACCGCGATCCTGACCCGCGTGCGCGACCTGGTGCCCGCGCTGCGCGACGCGGCCGTGGCGAGCCGGGGTGTGGGCCTGCGCCCGGCGCGGTCGGCCGTGCGGCTGGACCGGGTCGAGCGCGACGGGCGCCCCGTGGTGTCGTGCTACGGCCACGGCGGCGCGGGCGTCACGCTGTCCTGGGGGTGCGCCGCGGAGGTGGTGGCGCTGCTCGGGCGGGACGGTGGACCGGTCTAGGAGCCGGAGATGTTGACCATCCAGCCGATGCCGAAGCGGTCCTGGCAGGCGCCGAACTCGTCGCCCCACATCTGCTTCTCGAGCGGGACGGTGACGGTGCCGTCGGCGGACAGCTTCTCCCAGTAGCCGCGCAGCTCGTCGACGTCGTCGCCGCTGAGGCTGATGTTGATGTTGTCGCCGGGGTTGTGCGGCATGCCGGGCGGCGTGTCGGCGGCCATGAGGGTGAAGCCGTTGTCGGTCTCCAGCATGCCGTGCATGATCTTCTCGGCTTCCGGGGCCTCGGGGCCGCTGAACTCGCCGAAGGTGTCGAGCCTGAGGGTGCCGCCGAAGACGGATTCGTAGAACTCCATCGCCTCCCGGGCGTTGCCGGCGAAGCTGATGTACGGGTTGAGGCGGGATGCCACGGGGTCCTCCTTGGTCGTGCCGGGTCCATCGAGGAGGCCCCATCGTCGCAGCACAGGGCGTATGCCGCAGGGCGACTCGCACCCGTCGCCGACGGCTACTGGACGTCGCCGGTGGTGGCCGAGCGGACCGGGCCGGCCGACGACAGGTCGCCCGGCGGGATGCCGGGGTGGTGGCCCTCGCGGGCGCCCGGCGAGGGCGCGGTCGGGGCGAGGGAGAGCCGCGAGACGATGCGGTAGCGGTCGCCCCGGTACAGCGAGTGGACGTACTCGACCGGGCGGCCGGTGGTGTCGTTGGTCAGGCGTTCGAACAGCAGGGCGGGCGCGAACACCGGCACGCCGAGCAGGTCGGACTCGACGTCGTTGGTGACGGTCGGCTCGATGGACTGCACCGCGTCGCTGACGTGCACGCCGTGGTCGGCCAGCCGGTCGTAGAAGTTGCCCGACTCCATGTCCTCGACGGTCAGGTCCGGGGCGACGGCGACCGGGACGTGCAGGTGCTCGATCGCCATCGGCGCGCCGTCGACCAGCCGCAGCCGGGCGATGTAGGTGATCTCGGCGGCCGGTGACACGCGCAGCTTGCGGCCGACGCGCGCGCCGGCCGGGATGCGGGCGTGCTCCAGGACGCGGCTGGTCCACGCGCCGCCCGCCTGCGGCAGGGTCATGGCCCGGTCGCCGGACACGAGTTCCTGGGTGATCTTGGCCGGCGCGACGAACGTGCCCCGGCCGTGCTGGCGGATGAGCAGGCCGGTGTTGACCAGTTCGGCCACCGCCGAGCGGAGCGTGGGCCGGGAGACGGACAGCTGCCGGCACAGCACGCGCTCGGCCGGGATGGGCACGCCCGGCGGGTGCGTCTCGATGAGTTCGAGCAGGTAGTCGCGCACCCGCTCGCGCTTGAGGATCGGTTCGGCCATGCCGCCTCACTTCGTCTTGCCCTGTCCCGTGGCCAGTATGTCAGACCAGTGGTCAAGTGCCTCTTGACGAAGATCGAGAGCGCTCTCACGGCTGTGAACTGGGTGTCGACTGTCACATTGGTCTATGCCATCTTCGGACACGCTCCACCTGGGTTTACCAATTGGTCAGCTGAGAGGTGAGACGTGCCGAACCGCTCCGTCGCCTTCGTCCTCGCTCTGGGACTCACCCTGTCCGCCTGCGGCTCCGGTCCCGACGCGTCGGGCGGCAAGCAGGAGATCACCGTCTGGCTGATGAAGGACACCGCCACCGACGACTTCACCGCCCGCTTCGAGACCGAGTTCGAGCGGGACCACCCCGAACTGGACGTCAAGGTCCAGATCCAGGAGTGGAACGGCATCACGCAGAAGGTGGCCAGTGCCCTGGCCAGCACCGACCCGCCCGACGTGATCGAGGTCGGCAACACGCAGGTCGCCCAGTACGCGGCCAGCGACGGCGTCACCGACCTGTCCGGCAAGGTCGGCGAGCTGGGCGGCGGGGACTGGATCCCCGGCCTGGCCGAGCCGGGCGCGGTGGGCGGCAAGCAGTTCGGCATCCCGTTCTACGCGGCCAACCGGGTCGTCATCTACCGCAAGGACCTGTTCGAGGCGGCCGGCGTGACGCCGCCGAAGACGCGGGACGAGTGGCTGGCCGCCACCGCGAAGCTCGACCAGGGCGACACCCAGGGCATCTACCTGCCGGGCCAGAACTGGTACGTGCTGTCCGGGTTCGTCTGGGACGAGGGCGGCGACCTCGCCGAGCAGCGGGGCGACCAGTGGTCCGGCTCGCTGAGCACACCGCAGGCGTTGGCCGGGGCGGACTTCTACCAGCGGCTGCAGGCGTTGGGCGACGGCCCGAAGGACTCCGACGAGGCCAAGCCGCAGCAGACCGACGTGGTGGCGGGCGGCAAGGTCGCGCAGTTCATCGCGGTGCCCGGCGCGGCCAAGCTGGTCGCCAAGGCCAACCCCGAACTCGCCGACAAGCTCGGCTTCTTCCCCATCCCCGGCAAGACCGCCGACCGGCCCGGCGCGGTGTTCACCGGCGGCTCCGACCTGATCATCCCGCTCGCCTCCACCCGCCAGGACGGCGCCTACCAGGTGGTCAAGGCGCTGGCCGGGGAGAAGTGGCAGGTCGAGCTGGCCAAGGCGATGAACTACGTGCCGAACCGGACGAGCCTCGCGAGCGCGGTCGGCGACGACCCCGGCGCGGCGGCGATGGCGGCCGGCGCGGTCAACGGGCGGGCCACGCCGAACTCGCCGAACTGGGCGGCGGTCGAGGCGCGCAACCCGATCAAGGAGTTCCTGACCGCGGTGCTGACCGGCGCCGATCCGGCCGCCGCGGCGGCCGAGGCGGACCGGGTGATCGCCCAGGCGCTCAACTCGGGCGCCTAGCGATGTCGACGACGCTGTCGCGGGCGGTCCGGCACCGCCCGCCGCCGACCCCTCCCCCGCCGCGCCGGCGTCGGACGTCGTGGTGGCCGTACCTGCTGATCTCGCCGACGTTGCTCGCCACCGCGTACCTGCTGCTGTACCCGTTGGCGCGCAACGTGGTGATCTCGGTGCAGGAATTCGGCCTGCCCCAGCTGGTGCGCGGCGACGCGCGGTTCGTCGGCCTGGCGAACTACGCGCGGGTGCTGACCGACCCGGAGTTCTGGGCGGTGGTGCGGCGGACGCTGGTGTTCACCGCGGTCAACGTGGTGCTGATCATGGTGCTGTCCACGCTGGTGGCGCTGCTGCTGGTGCGGCTGGGCCGGTGGCTGCGGCTGCTGGTGATGGCGGGGCTGGTGCTGGTGTGGGCGACCCCGGTGATCGCGGCGACCACGGTGTTCCAGTGGCTGTTCCAGTCGCGGCTCGGGGTGGTCAACTGGCTGCTGGTGGAGCTGGGGTTCGAGGGCTACCGCGACTACGCGTGGTTCGCCGACGGCCCGGCCACGTTCGCCATCCTGGTGGCGCTGATCGTGTGGCAGTCGGTGCCGTTCGCGGCGCTGTCGCTGTACGCGGCGATGGTCACCGTCCCGGGCGAGCTGTACGAGGCGGCCCGGATGGACGGCGCGGGCGCGTGGCGGGTGTTCGCCTCCATCACGTTCCCGATGCTGCGGGCCATGTTCGGGCTGATCACCTGCCTGGAGGTGATCTGGGTCGTCAAGGCGTTCGTGCAGATCTGGGTGATCAGCCAGGGCGGTCCGGGGCAGGCCACCACCACGTTGCCGGTGTACGCGTTCCAGGTGGCGCAGTCCTTGCAGCGCTACGACCTGGGCGCGGCGGTGTCGATGCTCATGGTGCTGCTGCTGGTGCTCGCGCTGCTGGCGTACTTCCGGCAGATGTACCGGCAGGAGGAGGTCTCGTGACCGGCCGGGTGCTGCGCGCGGTGGCGGCGTTGGCGGTGTTCGCGGTCTCGGTGTTCCCGGTGTACTGGATGGTGCTGACGGCGTTCAAGCCGACGCGCGACATCCAGGCCGCGACGCCGACGTTCCTGCCGTTCTCGCTGACGTTCGACCACTTCGGCACGGCGGTGGCCGCGCAGGGGTTCTGGTCGTTCTGGCGCAACAGCCTGCTGGTCGCGGGCGGAGCGGTGCTGTTGGCCCTGGTGGTCGCGCTGATGGCGGCGTTCGCGGTGGCGCGGCTGCGCTGGAAGGGGCGGCGCGGGTTCATCCTCATGGTGTTCGTCGCGCAGATGACGCCGTGGGAGGCGCTGCTCATCCCGGTCTACGTGATCGCGCGGGACACCGGGACGCTCGACACCCTGTGGATGCTCACGCTCGTCTACTTCATGATCACCCTGCCGTTCACCGTCGTGACGTTGCGCGGGTTCCTCGCCGCCATCCCCGTCGACCTGGAGGAGGCCGCCCTGGTGGACGGGTGCTCGCGGGCGCAGGCGTTCCGGCGGGTGGTGTTCCCGCTGCTCGCGCCGGGGCTGCTGGCCACGTCGCTGTTCGGGTTCATCACCGCGTGGAACGAGTTCGCCTTCGCCAACGTGCTGATCATCAAGGACCAGGACGACCGGACGTTGCCGGTGTGGCTGTCCTCGTTCAGCAACACCTTCGGCACCGACTGGGGCGCCACGATGGCCGCCTCGACGCTGTTCATGCTGCCGGTGCTGGCGGTCTTCCTGGTGCTGCAGGGCCGCGTGACCACCGGGATCGTCGGCGGGGCGGTCAAGGGATGACGGCGGCGCCCGCTCCGGCCGGGGAGGGCCGGCCCGTGATCCTGCCACGACCGACGCGGCTGGTCCGGCGGCACGGCCGGTTCCCGCTCGACCACGACACCGCGGTCCGCGCCACGCCGGGCGCGGAGGGCGCCGCCCGGCTGCTGCGGTCGCTGCTGCGCCCGGCCACCGGGCTGCCGCTGCCCCTGCACGAGGACGGCCGGGTGGTGTTCGCGCTGGACCCCAGGCTCGTCGGGCTCGGCGACGAGGGCTACGCGCTGACCGTGAACGAGCACGCGGTGGTCCTGCGCGCCGCCACCCGGCAAGGGCTGGCGCACGGCGTGCAGACGATCCGGCAGCTGGTGTCGCCGGTGGCGCTGGGCGCGCGGCCGGTGTCCGGTGTGGACTGGGCGCTGCCCGGCGTGGACATCCGGGACGCGCCCCGGCTGCCGTGGCGCGGGGTCCTGCTGGACGTGGCGCGGCGCTTCCAGCCGATCGGGGTGCTGCGCCGGTTCGTCGACCTGATGGCGCTGCACAAGCTGAACGTGCTGCACCTGCACCTGACCGACGACCAGGGCTGGCGGATGCCGGTGCCCCGGCACCCGCTGCTGACCTCGGTCGGCGCCTGGCGGACCGAGACCGACGGCGACGGCGTGCCGCACGGCGGCGCGTACACGCGGGCCGAGCTGTCCGCGCTGGTGGCCCACGCCGACGAGCGCGGCGTGCGGATCGTGCCGGAGATCGAGATGCCGGGCCACGCGCGGGCCGCGTTGGCCGCGTACCCGCGGCTGGGCAACTTCCCGCGGCGGCGGCTGCCGGTGTGGACGCGGTGGGGTGTCAGCGACGCCGTGTTCGGCGTGGACGACCGGGTGCTGGAGTTCTGCCGCGACGTGCTGGACGAGGTGCTGGACGTGTTCCCCGGCCGGCACGTGCACCTGGGCGGCGACGAGTGCCCGACCGCGGAGTGGGAGTCCAGTCCCGGCGCGTGGGCGCGGGTTCGCCGCGAGGGGCTGGCCGGGCCGCGCGACCTGCACGGCTGGTTCCTGCGGACGGTGGCGGAGCACGTGATCGCGCGTGGCCGGGCGCCGGTGTCGTGGGAGCCGATCGGCGACGCGCGGGCGGTGGTGATGCCGTGGCGCGACGCGGCGGACGCGCGGTCGGCGCTGGACCTGGGCCACGACGTGGTGATGGCGCCGCACCGGTCGACCTACCTCGACTACCCGCAGTCCGCCGACCCCGACGAGCCCGCCGGACAGCCCGGCCTGGTCGTGACCGCGCACGACGTCTACCACGTGCCCTTGCCGCACGGGGTGCTCGGCGCGCAGTGCGCGCTGTGGACGGAGTACGTGCCGACCGCCGAGCACCTGGAACGGCTGGCGTACCCGCGGCTGGCGGCGCTGGCCGACTCCCTGTGGGTGCAGCGCCCGTCGTGGACCGATTTCACCGACCGGATGCGCGAGCACTCGGCCCGGTTGACCGCGCTGTCCGTGCCCTCGGGGCCCCTGGCCGGAGAGGAGGACGACGCCCGCTCCCCTATCCCACCCTGCTGACTCGAGGAGAGACAACTGTGTCCGCACGCATGATCTCGGCGATCGGAGCCGCCGCGGTGTCGGTCGCCGCGCTGGTGGTCGCCCCCATCGCGATGGCCGCCGACGCGGTCACCGCCCAGTACCGGACCAGCGCGTCCGCCGCGACGACCGACCAGGTCGAGCCGTGGCTCAAGCTGGTCAACGTCGGCAGCACGACCGTGCCGCTGGCGGAGTTGAAGGTCCGCTACTACTTCAAGAGCGAGACGCCCGACGTCGGGTACCGCTTCGCCTGCTCGTGGGCGGTGCGCGGCTGCGGCAACGTCACCGGCACGTTCGGCACGCTGACCGGCGGTTCCGCCGACCGGTACCTGGAGGTCGGGTTCACCGCCGGCGCGGGGTCGCTCGCGCCCGGCGCCGACACCGGCGACCTGCAGCTGCGCTTCTACCGGTCGAACTGGAGCCAGATCAACCAGGCCGACGACTACTCGTTCCGCGCGTCGAGCACCTACTCGGCGTGGTCGCGGGTGACCGTGCACCGGGGCGGCACCCAGCTGTGGGGCACGTCGCCCGGCGGCACCGGCCCCACCACCACGACCACCACCACTCCCCCGCCCAACCCGAACGGCCCAGCGCTGTTCGACGACTTCAACTACGCGAGCTCCGGCGACTCCCGGATCTCGCAGCGCGGGTGGACGGTCCGCTCGGGCGGCGGCGGCCCCGGTGTGCCGGGCGCGGTCTGGGACCCCGCGATGGTCACGTTCCCGACCGTGGACGGGCAGAAGTCGATGCGGCTGGAGTCGTCCAACAACGGCTCGTCGGCGCGGCAGACCGAGCTGTACCACCAGCGGAAGTTCTTCGAGGGCACGTACGCCGCGCGGGTGAAGTTCTCCGACGCGCCGGTCTACGGCCCGGACGGCGACCACGTGGTGCAGACGTTCTTCACCATCACGCCGCTGAACAGCGACATGGACCCGAACTACGGCGAGATGGACTTCGAGTACCTGCCGAACGGGGGCTGGGGCGAGCCCGCGAACATCATGTACGAGACCACGTGGGAGACGTACCAGAACGAGCCGTGGATCGCGGACAACGTCCACACCGAACAGCGGTGGAGCCACGCGGGCTGGCACGACCTGGTGATCCAGGTGTCCGGTGGTCGGGTGAAGTACTTCATCGACGGCACGCAGGTGGCCGACCACGGGGACAAGTACTACCCCGAGACGCCGATGTCGATCAACTTCAACCTGTGGTTCATCTCGGGCGGCCTGGTCGGCGCGCCCGGTGACCGCGCCTACCAGCAGCACGTGGACTGGGTGTACTTCGCGAAGGACCAGGTGTTGAGCCCGGCGCAGGTCCAGTCGCGGGTGACCGGCTACCGCTCGTCAGGCGTGGACCACGTCGACACGGTGCCTGCGGCCTGATCCGCCCGTCGACCACCGGTCCGCCGCCGGGCGGGCCGGTGGTCGACCCCGTTCCGGCCCGACCGTCCGGCGCCCCGAAGTCGGTCTCGCGCGGGCGGCGGGTCGAATGCGAAACTTCTCCGCCTATGCGGCAGATCACTCGTGGTGTCCGGGCGGGGTACGCGACCGGGTCGTTCGTCACCGGCGCGTTCGGCACGGTGCCGGGTCTGCTGCTGCTCCCCTACCTGACCGACGGCCTGGCCGTGCCCGCCGCCGTCGCCGGGCTGCTGGTGCTCGTGCCGAAGGCGTGGGACGTGCTGTTCAACCCGGTCGCGGGCCGGATCAGCGACCGCGCCGGCGTGCGGCGGCCGTTCCTGCTGCGCGGTGGGCTCGTCACGGCCGCCCTGTTCGCGCTGCTGTTCGCCGGACCGTTCACCGGCGCGGGCGCGGCGGTGTACGTGGCGCTGGTGTTCCTGGCGTGCGCGACGGCGTACGCGTTCTTCCAGGTGCCGTACGTGGCGATGGCCGCCGAGATCACCGAGGACTACGACGAGCGGACCCGCCTGATGGCGTGGCGGATGGCGTTCCTGGCATTGGCGATCCTGGTCAGCGGCGCGGGCGCGCCCGCTGTGCGCGATGCGGTGGGCTACCCGGGCATGGGGGTGGCGGTGGCCGCGCTGATGGTGGTCGGCACGCTGGCGACGTTCGCGGGCACGCGGGGCACGCCGGTGTCCCGTCGCGCGCCCGCGGCGGCCGGTGTGGGAGAGCTCGTGGCGGCGGTGCGGGGGTCGCGGCCGTTCCGGCTGCTGCTGGTTGTGTTCGTGGTGCAGGCCGTGGGACTGGGCACGATGCTGGCCGGTGTCGACTACTTCGCCCGCCTGGTGCTGCGCGAGCCGGGGTCGCAGGCGGCGTTGTTCGCCGGGTTCGTCGGGCCCGCGCTGCTGGTGATGCCGCTGTGGCAGCGGGTCGGCCGGCGGCACGGCAAGCGGGTCGGGCTGGTCGCGGCGTCGGCGCTGTTCGCGGTCGCGGTGGCCGGGCTGACCGCGTCACGGGTGCTGCCGGTGGCGGCCGTGCTCGCGCTGATGGCGGTGATCGGCGTCGGGTACGCGGGCATGCAGGTGTTCCCGCTGGCCATGCTCCCGGACGTGATCACCGCGGAGGAGCGGCGGACCGGCGCGACGCGGGCGGGCCTGTTCTCCGGCGTCTGGACGGCCGGCGAGACGTTGGGGCTGGCGCTCGGCCCCGGCGTGTACGGGCTGGTCCTGGCCTTGGGCGGGTACGTGGCGAGCACCGACGGCTCGGCCGCGCAGCCCGCCGGCGCGGTGACGTCCGCGCTGCTCGGTTTCACCGTCATCCCGGCCGTGCTGGCGCTGGCGGCCCTGCCCCTGCTGCGCGAGGAGACCTCATGAACGACGTGTTGGCCGAGCTGCGCGCGTTGCGGGCCGGCGACCTGCCCACGCACGGCGGTCGCACGTTGGCCTACGTGTACGACAGCGCGCTGCCGGGGCTGGACGAGCTGGCGGCGTCCGCGCACGCCTTGGCGTCGTCGGTGAACGGGCTCGACCCGACCGCGTTCCCGAGCCTGCTGACGCTGGAGAACGACGTGGTGCGCACGGCGGCGCGGCTGTTGGGCGGCGGGGCCGGGACCGTCGGCACGGTCACGTCGGGCGGCACCGAGTCGTGCCTGCTGGCGGTGGTCGCGGCGCGGGACTCGCGGCCGGACGTCGCCCGGCCGTCGATGGTGCTGCCGGAGACGGCGCACGCGGCGTTCCACAAGGCGGCGCACTACTTCGGCGTGCGGGTGGTCGCGGTGCCGGTGGACCCGGTGACGTTCCGGGCGGACGCGGCGGCGATGGCGGCGGCGATCGACCCGTCCACGGTGCTGGTGGTGGCGAGCGCGCCGTCGTACGCGCACGGCGTGGTGGACCCGGTCGCCGAGATCGCCGCCGCGGCGCTCGACCGCGGGGTGCGGTGCCACGTGGACGCGTGCATCGGCGGCTGGGTGCTGCCGCACGCGTCCGACGTGCCGCCGTTCGACTTCTCGGTGCCGGGCGTCACCAGCATCTCGGTCGACCTGCACAAGTACGCGTACTGCCCGAAGGGGACGTCCGTGCTGCTGCACGCGTCGGCCGACCTGCGCCGGCCGCAGTTCTTCGCGTCGGCCGCGTGGCCCGGCTACACGATGCTGAACTCGACCACGCAGTCCACCCGGTCGGGTGGGCCGCTGGCGGCGGCGTGGGCCGTGCTGCGGCACATCGGCGACGACGGGTACCGGTCGCTCGCGCACCGGGCCCTGGAGAGCACGCGGGTGCTGCGGGAGGGCATCGACGCGATCGACGGGCTGCGCGTGCTCGGGTCGCCGTCGGCGACGTTGCTGGCGGTCGCGGCGGCGCGGGACGACTTCGACGTGTTCACCGTGGCCGACGAGATGAAGGCGCGCGACTGGTACGTGCAGCCGCAGTTCGCCCACCGCTCGTCCCCCGCGAACCTGCACCTGACCGTGACGGCGGCGAACGCCGGGCACGAGGCCGGGTTGCTGGCCGACCTGCGGGCGTCGGTGGAGGCGGCGGTGGCGGCCGGGCCGGTGCGGGTGGCGCCGGAGGTCCTGGAGTTCGTCGGCGGGCTGGAGCCGGACTCGCTCACGCCGGAGGAGTTCGCCGGGCTGCTCGCCGCGGCCGGGATGGGCGGCGGCGACGGCGTGCTGCCGGAGCGGATGGCGACGGTGAACACGCTGCTCGCGGCGGCGAGCCCGGCGTTGCGGGAGCGGCTGTTGGTGGAGTTCCTGGGCGCGCTCTACTCCTGAGCCGAGCGCCCACCCGGCCGTCCACGCCGCGGGGTCGGGTGTCCGAACCCGTTCCGGGCGACGCCGTCCCGGCCAGGCCCGAGGCACCCGCTTCGGGCCTTTTTCGGCGCGGGCAAAGGTGCTACCTTTCGCCGCCGAAGATCACCGTCCTGTCACCCGACGGTCCACTGTGGACGGTTTACCGCCGCCGTGCCACCCGGCCCCCGACGCGAACCCGGCCACCCACCGATCTCCGAGGAGCCCGACGTGCAACGGAGCTGTCGATGAACACCACCGAAGACTGGGTCCAGACCCTCGGCGCCGGCGCGCTGCTGGGCATCGCGGCCGGCGCGGTCGCCCTCCTGCTGATCATGATCATCTACCTGCGCGTGCACGCGTTCCTGGCGCTGGTGGTGGTCAGCCTGCTCACCGCGTTCGCCGCGGGCATCCCGGCGAAGTCGGTGATCACCATCCTGACCGGCGGGTTCGGCACCACGCTCGGCAGCGTCGCGCTGCTCGTCGGCCTCGGCGCGATCCTCGGCCGGCTCGTGGAGGTGACCGGCGGGGCCCGGTCGCTGACCGACGCGCTGATCACCGCGTTCGGCGAGCGCCGCGCCCCGCTCGCGCTCGGCGTCAGCTCGCTGATCTTCGGCTTCCCGATCTTCTTCGACGCGGGCCTGGTCGTCATGTTGCCGATCGTGTTCGCCGTGGCCCGGCGGCTCGGCGGGGGCGTGCTCCGCTACGGCCTGCCCACTGCGGGCGCGTTCTCGGTGATGCACGTCTTCGTCCCGCCGCACCCCGGCGCGGTCGCGGCCACCGAGCTGTTGGGCGCCGACGTCGGCCTGGTCATCGCGCTCGGCCTGCTGGTGGCGATCCCGACCTGGTACGTGACCAGCTACCTGTACGGCCTGTGGGTGGGCAAGCGGCTGGTGCTGCCCGTGCCGGACATCCTCAGCGGCGGCCCGCAGGCCGAGGACGGCGAGGACCCGCCGCGTCCGGGCGTCGTCGTCGCCCTCCTGCTGCTCCCCCTGGTCATGATCTTCGCCAACACCGGCCTCGACGCCGCGCGCGCCGCCGGCCTGGTCGACGGGGACGCCTCGTGGTACGCGGTCGCCCGGGCGCTCGGCTCGACCCCGGTCGCCCTGCTGACCACCGTGCTCGTGACGTCGTACTTCCTCGGCGTCCGCCGCGGGCAGGGCAAGGACACCGTCGAGAAGCTGGTCGACTCGGCGCTCGGACCCGTGTGCTCGGTCATCCTCATCACCGGCGCGGGCGGCATGTTCGGCGCCGTGCTGCGCGCGGGAGGCATCGGCGGCGCCCTGTCCGACGGCCTGGCCGACCTCGGCCTGCCGGTGCTCCTGGCCGCCTACGTCATCGCCGCCGCGCTGCGCATCGCCCAGGGGTCCGCCACGGTCGCGCTCACCACCGCGGCCGGCCTGATGCAGCCCGTCGTGCAGGCCGGCGGGTTCAGCGCGGTCGAACTGGCCGCGATCGTCCTGACCCTGGCCGCCGGCTCGGTGACCGTCAGCCACGTCAACGACTCCGGCTTCTGGTTGGTCGGCCGCCTGATGGGGATGGACATCAGGACCACCCTCAAGACGTGGACGGTCATGGAGACCACGATCAGCCTGATGGGCTTCGGGATCGCCTCGATCCTCTACCTCGTCGGCTAGCGGGTTCCGACCGACGGCGTCCCGCCGCACGTCAGGGTGGGACGCCGTCGGTCCGGTGTCAGGGCAGCGCGACGAAGGGCGCGAGGAACGACCGGGCCGCCGGGGCGTCCAGCCGGTAGGTGACGTTCGTGGCGTAGCAGGGAGCGTCGCCGGTGATCGTGGTGGCGACCAGGACGCGCTTGCCGCCGATCGTGGCGAAGTTCGGGCCGCCGGAGTCGCCGTAGCAGGCGCCGCCGTAGCCCTGGGACTCGATCATCGACAGGCGCAACCAGTTGTTGTTGAGCGCGTTGAAGCCGAGCGTCGCCTTCATGCGCACGCCGCCGCCGGGGTGCGTGTGGCCGCCGGGACCGTTTTGGGCCTCCTGGGTGCCGTAGCCGACTGCGGTGTACTCGGCGGTGTCGAGCGCGCGCGGGCCCATCGCGTCGAGCAGGCCCGCCGAGGGCAGGGTCGCCGGGGTGAAGGACCACCGCGCGGCCACCTGCCTGGCGGGCACCTCGACCACGGAGATGTCGTGCGGGTCCGAGGACGTTCCGGGGTAGTCGGGGTCGTTGTGCGCCACGCCCCGCACGCCGACGGCCGCCGCCTTCTGCGCGGGGGTGCCGGGGGCGCGGTCGAGCGCGGACTGCACGTCCTGCTCCAGCGACACGTAGAACTGGACGTTCGACGGCCAGTCCGTGGTGCAGTGCGCGGCGGTGAGGAAGGTGTCGCGGTCGACCATCGCGCCGCTGCACACCCAGTCGACCCGGTCGGGGGTCGCCGGGTTGTCGTCGTTGTCCCAGGTGGCGACGAGCGCGCCGACCTCGGTGCGCTCCGGCGCGGGCGTGGCGTTGTACGTGTTGATCGCGGAAGCGGGCGTGGCGGTCACGGCGGCGATCGCCACGACGGCGGCGGCCACGGAAGCTCTGCGCATGGGCACTCCTTGCTGCGTGCGGCGTAGGAGCGCGATTGAACTCCGCGGCGGACGGCCGGACAACCTACGGACGGGGGTTGACGGGCGCGTCCCCGCGGCCGGTCAGAACCAGTGCAGGCAGTGCGGGGAGCGCTCGGTGCGGAAGAGGGCGTCGGCGAGGGCGGCCGCGCCCGGGCGGTGGACTCGGACGTGTCCGGCGCGCACGAGCGCGCTCGGGGTGGTGCCGCCGAGGTAAACCGAGCCCAGGTCGCTGACGTCGAACGACAGGTCGGGCTCCCGGTCCGTCGCGACGCACCCGGCCGTGCCGTCCCGGACGGTCAGCAGGTAGCGGTCGGACTCGCCGAGGAACGGGTCCTCGACGTCGAGGACGAGCTCGCCGTCCGCGGACCAGCCGCGCGCGGTCAGCGCACGGGGGACGTCCAGCAGCCGCACCCACAGCCAGTCGGTGTCGTCGCCGACCTCGCCGGCGCGGAAGTCGGCGAGCTGCCAGCGCAGCGGGTGATCGGGCGGGACGTGCTTGAACACGACCCGGCCGACGAGGTCGTGGCCGAGCAGGAACCGGGCCAGGGCGGTGAAGGCGGCGTCGTCGGTGGCGACGGTCTCGTCCACCGTCAAGGTGCCGCCGTCGCCGATCGAGTAGCTCGCGTAGCCGTTGGGGACGCCGTCGGCGGCACGGTGGACGGCGACGTGCCGCGGTGTCGACGCGACCGGCGGTTGTCCCGCGCCCGAAGCCCACCAGCGGTGCGGGCGGGACAGCGCGCCGGGCTGCGCGCGGCGGTACCGGTCGTAGACCTCTTCCAGGATCTCGCCGCAGTCGGCGCGCCGCAGCAGCTCGACCGAGCCGGTGGTGTCCCCGCCCGCCCGCGGGACGGCGAAGGCGGCCTGGTGGCGTTGCACCGTCAGCCGTCGTGTGTAGGTCGCGGGTCCGTAGCCGAACCTGCGGTAGATCAGGGCCTCGGTGGCCAGCAGCACGGACAGGAACTCCCCCGCCGCCCGCAGGTCGGTGAGCTGGCGCCGCATCATCGCGCTGAGCACGCCCTGACGTCGGTGCGTGGGCAGGACGCCGACGGCGGTCACCCCGGCGGCCGGGACGACGACGTCACCGGGCAGGGTGAGTTCGAACGAGTACGCGCCCGCGGTGCCGACGGGCCGGCCGTCCGCCGTCACGGCGAGCAGGTTGCGCTCCATCTCGATCGCCGACCACCAGAGGCCGCCGGCCTCGGTCGGTGTTTCCGGCAGGCGCCCGAACGCGGCGTGGACCGTGTCGACGAAGACGTCGAGGTCCTGGTCGGTCGTCGAACGGATCTCCATCGCTGCCTCTCCCGCACCACCGGCGCCCCACGGCTCGTGGGTGTCGTGCCGCAGTCCAGCGCCGCTCCGCGTCCGGGTCAACCGGATTACGGCCGGCCCTCCGTGCGCGATCATGGCGGCATGCCCCCGGAGAACGAGCGTCCCGCGTCGCGGAGACACCTCGGCGTCGACGACCTGCGTGATGTGGCGAGAGCGGCGTTCGGGACACGCGGGCTGGTGTCCGCCGAGCGGCTGCGCGGCGGCACGAAGAAGGGCGTCTACCGGTTGCGGTCGGCCGACGGCGCGAGTGCGATCGCCTACGTCTGGCACCCCGACGAGGACTTCTGGCCGGACGCGCCCGGCGACCCGGAGGACCCGTTCCGGCACGCCTCCGGGCTCGGGCTGTTCGAGGACGCCCACGCCCGGCTGACGGCCGTGGGCGTGCGCGTGCCGCGGCTGCTCCTGCGCGAGCCGGGGGGACGGCTGGGTGACGTGGCGGTGGTCGAGGACGTCCGCGGCGGCACGCTGGAACGGCTGATCGCCCGTGACCCCCGGCGCGCGGAAGCGGTGCTCGCGCGGCTCGGGACGGCGGTCCGCGCCATGCACGCCGCCGCCACCACCGACCCGGCGCGGCACGACGGCGTGGAGCACGTCGTGCTGCGCCGGGCGCTGGCCCACCTCGCCGAGGCCGCCGCCCGCGTCGACCGGATCGCCGACGCGGCCGAGCGGCTGGCCGACCTGCTGCGGTCACGGCACGCCGCTGTCGTGCCGCGTTCGCGGTTCGGCCTGGTGCACGGCGAGCTGGGGCCCGACCACGTCCTGGTCGACGCCGACCTGGACGAGCCGGTGCTCATCGACATCGAGGGCGTGATGGCGTTCGACGTCGAGTGGGAGCACGCGTTCCTGGAGCTCCGCTTCGGCCCGCACTACCACCACTTCGCCGATCCCGCCCTCGACCCGGCCCGGTTGGGCCTCTACCGCCTGGCCTGCCACCTGTCGCTGGTGGCCGGTCCGCTGCGGCTGCTGGACGGCGACTTCCCCGACCGCGCCGGGATGGTCGAGATCGTGGAGCAGAACGTCCGCCGCGCGCTGGGGCAGCTGTCGGGGAACGCCGCGGACGCGACACGCCGCCGTGGTGTCGCGCCCGCGGTCCCGGTCGACGCCGACCGCGAAGGTCAGTAGCCGACCTGGAACGTGGCGTCGGCCCGATCGCTCGTGGTGCTGATCGGGTCGATGCGCAGGAGGTAGTTCGCGTGCCGGAGGTACCGGTCGGGGTAGTTGTGCGACCGGAAGGACGTCCAGGCGCCGTCGGCGAGGCCGGCGACGCGGTGGAAGGTGGCGTCGGCGGCGAAGGCGGCGCTGCCGTCGTTCACCGCCAGGCCCACCACGAAGCCGCTGTGCCGCAGGTACCGGTCGGGGTAGTTGACCGAGCGGAACGACACGCCCGACGCCGAGGCGAGGCCGGGCACCAGGCGCCACTGCGAGTCCTGGTACGGGTCGAACGGGTAGGGGTCGATGCGCCCGGCGTTGTCCGCGTGCCGGACGAGGTGGTCGGGGTAGTTGTAGGACTTGATCCGGTTCCACGCCGGGGCGCCCCAGTGGGCCAGCAGGTTGGCGTGCTCGGTGGCGGTGATGCCGCAGATGGTGGGGTGCTTGGCGTTGAGCGGCTGGGTGTACTGCGCCTTGGTGAGCGGCGTCCACGAGTTGGTGTTGATGTCGCCGCTGCGCCACGCGTACAGCTCGCCGTTGACCGGGGCGAACGAGTCGCCCCACAGCCACCACTCGTTGCGGTTGTGGGCCTTGACGACGATCGGCGCCTCGATGCCGCCGTTGACGACGCCGCTGGTGTAGGTGGTGAAGCTGCGCGGGTCGAGCGTGGCGGAGCGGGCGCCGTAGAGGCGGCCGTCGGCGAAGCTCTTGTAGTACAGGAAGTTCACGCCGTTGCCGACGTGCACGGTGGCGTCCAGGACGTTGAAGCCGGGGTCGAAGAACAGCTGCGGCGGGCCGATGTTCACGAAGTCGGTGGTGTAGTTCACCCAGATGCCGTCACGGCCGCCGCTGTTGGCCGAGTAGACGATGCCGTACTGGCCGCGCGCGGCGTCCCAGAACGCCTCCGGCGCCCACGTGTGGGTCGGCATCGAGTGCATCTTCAGCCGCCGGTAGCCGGTGAACGACCGGAGGTCCGGTGAGTCCCAGGCGTGGATGTACTGGTTCTGCTGACTGAAGTCCGTGCCGGTCAGGTCGGTCGCCAGGACGATGAACCCGCCGCTCTGCTTGCGCATGATGAACGGGTCGCGCAGGCCGCGGGTCCCCGCCGTGGGCGTGGCGACGGGGTTGTTCTGGTTCAGCGGGGTCCACGTGAGCGCGTCCGTGCTGACCGCCAGGTGCAGCGCGTACCGGTCGGCGATCCGCGACGGTGATTCGGTGAAGTAGCCCATGACGTAGGCGGAGTCGCCGGGCGCGGCGCCGGCGATCCCGGTCTTGGCCAGCGCCAGGGTGGCCAGTCCGCCGGCCAGCAGTGTGCGTCGTTGCAGCATCAGCCTCGTGCCTCTCGAGGGGCCCCAGGGCGGGCGGGAGACACCCGCCCTGGGGGATTCTCATTCGCCGGACGGTGCGGCGAGCGTGGTGCCGAGCCGGACCGGGGTGCCGAAGTTCGGCGTCCCGTCGGCGTTCCAGGTGAACTTCTGCGCGCGGGTGGAGCGGTTCATGTCGCAGCCGCCGGACGCCGAGTCGTTGGCGTGGTAGACGATCCAGTCCTCGGTGCCGTCGGGCGACTTGAAGAACCCGTTGTGGCCGGGCGCGAACACGCCGTTGGCGTCGTTGCGCTGGAAGACCGGGTTGGGCGACTTGGTCCAGTGCGCCCGGTTCAGCGGGTCCGTGCCGGTCAGCGTGAGCAGGCCGAGCTTGTAGTCCGGGCCCCAGCACGCGCTGGCCGAGTACACGATCATCGTGCGACCGTTGTGGTACAGCGGTTCCGCGCCCTCGTTGACCGGGTGCGTCTGCCGTTCCCAGGCCAGGGTGGGCTGGGAGATCGTGCGCCGTGCGCCGCTGATCGTGTACGGGTTGGACAGCGGGGTGATGGTCAGCGACTGGGTGCCGTCGATGGCGCTGCCCATCAGGTACAGGCGGCCGTTGTGCTGCAGGATGCTCGGGTCCAGCTCCCACGTGTTGCCCAGGTCGGCCTTGAACGTGTACGGGCCCATCGGGTCCGTGCCGGCGCTCTCGATGACGTGCAGGCGCTGCGTGGGGTTGAAGTCCGGCACGTTCTGCCCGGCCACGTAGTAGAGGTACCAGCGGCCGTTGAGGAGGTGGAACTCCGGCGCCCACATGTTGCAGCACCCGTTCGCGCGGCCCGCCAGGTTGAAGATCACCTGGTCCGGCGCGGAGGACAGGCCGGCCAGGGTGGTCGAGCGGCGCATGGTGATCGTGGAGTTCCACGTCGTCGTGGCCAGGTAGTAGTAGCCGTTGTGGTACTGCAGCCAGGGGTCCGGGCCGTTGCGCTTGATCGGGTTGGCGAACGTCCCCGGCGTCTGCGCGCCCAGCTTCACGAGCTGCCACTGCTGGTTCGTGCCGCCGGTGTCGGGCCACTGGATGATCTGCGCGCCGTCGGCGGTGGAGAAGTCGAGCACGTCCACCGCCTTGCCGCTGTTGCGGTTGATCAGCCGGACGAACCCGCCCGCGGAGTCGGCCAGCCGGAACTGCTGGTTCGTCGCGTTGCGGTCGGTCCACTGGATCAGGTTCGCGCGGTCGGCGGTCGAGGCGCCCTCGATGTCGAGGACCTTGCCGCTGTGCACCGACCGGAGCCGGTAGTAGCCGCCGCCGGAGTCGATGAAGCGCCACTGCTGCCAGGCGCCGTCGTTGCGGGTGTACTGCGAGATGCGGGCGCCGTCGTTGGTGGCGAGGTTGTAGACGTCGAGCGCTTTGTTGCTGTTGCGGTTGACCAGCACGTACGTGGCGTTGACGTCGACCACGGCGGCCGAGGCGACGGGCGGCACGGCCGCGGTCAACGCCCCGAGCAGCGTGGTGACGACCGCGACGACGAAGCCACCGCGTCGCACGTTCCGATAAGCCGAACTCATGGTTGCTCTCCCTGCGACGCTGCATGGACGAACACACGACGGTCCGCTCCGCGGGGGACGTGGGGCGGACCGCTGGTGGGGCGGCGTGAGCGGCGGTTCGCGACCGCGGTGGACGGGATCACCGACCACCCGACCGCACGGCTGTTAACGCTAACAGCACTTTCCGCCGGACTTCAATAGGCAACTTGCCCTTAACTTGACACGCTGGCTTGGTGTCGAATGGTTTCAACACCATTGCGCGAACGGCCGCGCTTTCTTACCTGTTAGCGATAACAGACGGCCGCGTGCGCCCCGCCGTCGTCACGGTCGCGAGCACGGCGACCCAGCCGGCGAACACCAGCGACGTCGTGCGCGGCCCCACCGCGTCGAGCAGCACGCCGGCGGCGCCCGCGCCCACCGGGGTCGCCGCCCAGATCAGCACGCTGAACGCGGTGCCGACCCGGCCGAGCAGGTGGTCCGGCGTGACCTCCAGCTGGTGGCTCAGCGCGGCCACCCCGAAGCACGGCATGGACACCGTGAACAGGGCCAGCACGACACCGATCGCGACGAGGTCGCGGGCGAACGCCAGCACGACCCACAGCACTGCCTGCAGCCACACCACGGACAGCAGCAGCCCCGTCAACCCGAGGCGCGCCTTGAGCTTCGGCGCGACCGCCGCACCCACCACACCGCCGACGCCGAGCGCCGCGAACAGCGCGCCGATCACGGCCGGTGACGCGTCCCGCGCCGTCACGATCGCGACCAGCGCGATGCCGGAGACGGCCACCTGCAACCCGGCGGCGGTGAGCGCGATCGACCGCAGCGACCCGTGCCGCCACAACCACCGCACGCCTTCGCCGACCTCGGCCCGCAACGACCGCCTCGCCCGCGGTTCCGACGCGCGGAAAGGCGTGCGCACCAACGAGAGGCACAGCGCGGAGGCCAGGAACGACACCGCGTCCACGACGAACGGCAGGCCGCGGGACAGCTGCAGCAGCAGGCCACCGACCGGGCCGGCCAGCACGCCGGTCGCCGCCTGGGCGGTCTCCACGGTCGACACGGCGGTCGTCAGGTGGTCCTTGCCGACCACGTTGGGCAGCACGGCGTTCTCGGCCGCGCTGAAGAACACGTGCAGCACGCCGCCGACCAGCCCGGTGGCGAACAGGTGCGCCGGGGTCAGCACGCCGAAGAGCAGCGCCACCGGCACGCTCGCCATGGTGGCCGCGCGCCCCAGGTCGCACCACACCATCGTCCGGCGGCGGTCCCAGCGGTCCACCAGCGCGCCGGCGGGCAGGCCGAGCACCAGGTACGGCACGGCGCGCACGGCGGCGAGCGCGCCGGCCGCGGTGGCGGACCCGGTGAGGGCGAGCATCAGCAGCGGGTAGGCGAGCTGCGAGACGCCGTTGCCGAACGACGACAGCGTCTGCCCGGCCCAGACCAGCCGGAAGTCGCGGACGCGCCACACCGTCACGCGAACCGCTCCCACGCGGACTGGCGGCTCATGCCGAGCGCCGCGCCGATGCGGGCCCAGGTGACGCCGCGGTCGCGCAGCTCGGCGACCCGGTCCCGCAGCCCCGTCTCGACCTGGGCGGCGGTCGCCGCGATGCGCGGCAGGTGGCCGAGCAGCTCGTCGTCGGACATGGCCGACCACTCCGGGACGGTGACGTCGGACGTGCCGCCGTCGCCGGCGGGGTTCTCGGCGTCGGCGTCGAGGATCGCGACGCAGGCCGACACGCAGCCGTCGCAGATGTAGATGCCCGGCCCGCTGACGATCTTGCGCACCTCGGCGGCGGCCTTGCCGCAGAACGAACAGCCCGGCGGGTGGGTCATCGGCGCTCCCGTGGTTGTCAGGCACTGCCTGACAGCGTAGCGCGGATCACCGAATGCCATCGAAGTGCCGCCGGATCTCCCGATTCGTCCCGTTCTGGGAGAGGATGCGCTCCTCCCGACCGCGGGTTCGACGCAGAAACGCAGGTGATCGCCATGGGCTCCGCACTGACGAGCGTCGGCCTCCCGATCGCGCTGGCCGTGGTCATGTTCGGGCTCGGGCTGTCGCTGACGGTCGCCGACTTCGCCCGCGTCGCCCGCGAGCCCCGCGCGGTGGCGGTCGCCCTGGCCACGCAACTCTTCCTGCTCCCGCTGGTGTGCTTCGGGCTGGTCGTGGCGCTGGGCCTCGACCCGGTGCCGGCGGTGGGCATGATGCTGCTGGCCGCGTCGCCCGGCGGCACCACGGCGAACCTGTTCAGCCACCTGTTCCGGGGCGACGTCGCGCTCAACATCACGCTGACCGCCGTGAACTCGGTGCTCGCCGTGGCGACCCTGCCGCTGGTGGTCAACTTCGCGCTGAACCACTTCGAGCCGCCGGCCGAGGGCGCGGTGGGGCTGGAGTTCGGCAAGGTCGCGCAGGTGTTCGCGATCGTGCTGGTGCCGGTCGTGCTCGGGATGCTGGTGCGGCGCTGGTCCGCCGCGTTCGCCGACCGCGCGGACAAGCCGGTGCGGATCTTCTCGGCGGTGGTGCTGGTGGCGGTGATCGCGGGCACGATCGTCGCCGAGCGCGACAACATCGCGGGCTACCTCGCCGACATCGGCCTGGTGACGGTGCTGTTCTGCGCGTGCAGCCTCGCGGCCGGCTACCTGCTGCCGCGCCTGGCGAGGGTCGGGAAGCGGCAGGCGATCGCGTCGGCGTTCGAGGTCGGCATCCACAACAGCACGCTGGCGATCACGGTCGCGGTGACCGTGCTGGGCAGCGAGCGGCTGGCCGTGCCCGCCGCCGTGTACGGCGTGGTGATGTTCCCGCTGGCCGCCGCGGCCGGGTACCTGCTGACGCGCGCGAGGGTCGGGCGCGACACCGTCGCGGGCTGACCCCTCCCACCTCGCACGGCCGCGGCCGGTCGGTCAGCCGGCGCACACGGGGCACCGGTGCGGTCCCACGGGTCTGGCCCGGCCTCCCCACCCGACCGCGGTCGCGGCCCGCCACAGCGGAGCCCACCCGGGCTCCGCCCGCGGGTGGGTGCGCCCGCAGTGGTCGCAGATCAGGACGAGGGTCGAGGCGTCGGGGTCATCCGGGATGGCGGTCACTATCGGCTTTCCGGCAGGCGGCGTCGGACGGGCGCCGGCCGCGTGCGCGTGCCACGGCCGGCGCCTGGTCGTGCACCCCTGGGATTCTGGTGCCGCCCCACTTCCCGGATGACCGTTTGCCGCCCTCCGGACCTTGCGATCACCTTGCGATGCGCTCGTCCGGCCCGTCAGGCGACGGTCGCGGGGAACCTCTCCCACACCCGGTGGGCGCCGAGGAGTTCGACGACCTGCCCGAACACCTCCGCCGGGGTGTCGCCGACGACCACACCGGGGTCGCCCTCCGCGCATCCCGCCTCCAGCAGCGCGTTGCGGCCCGTGCCCCACGCGCCGATGGCCTTGGCGTGCCGGAAGCACTCCTGGACCATCAGCACCACGCGCGGGTCGACGGACACGGCGGGCGCGGCGGCCTTGGCGTCGCGGTTCGGCAGCGCGTCCGGGGCGGGCGGCGGCGCGGCGGCCACGAGCAGCGCGTCGAACTCGATCGACCGGGCGGTGAGGAACGTCCGCTGCGCGTCGAGCCCGTCCTCCAGCTGCCCGCCGCGCGCGGCGATGATCAGCGGCGTGAGGCCGGCGGCGTCGATCGTGGAGCGCAGCTGGTGCAGGCCGTCGAGGCTGTCGGGGTCGTCCGCGTCCACGACGATGCCGATCATCCGGCCCTCCACCGGCCACACCTGCCCGACCTGCGACAACGCCGGGCTCGGCGTCACCTCGGGCACGGGCACGGTCGCTTCCGGCGCGGGCAGGCCGAGGCCTTGGGCGACCAGCGCGCACAGCTCGGCGTCCACGTTGGCCAGCACCCGCAGCTGGCGTTCCTTGATCGCCTGCTCGTAGCACTTGCCCAGCTCGAACGTGAACGCCCGCACCACGTGCTCGCGCTCCACCGCGCTCAGGCTCCGGTAGAACAGCCGCGGCTGGGTGAAGTGGTCCTGGAACGACGTCGGCGACTCGCGCCGCTTGACCGACTCGGCCACCGGCTGCGGCACCTCGATGTACGCGCCGACGTCCGCGCCCGCCATGAACGGGCAGCCGCCGTCCAGCGTGTTCGGCTTGTACGGCGCCACGCCGCTGTGCACGGCGTGCTGGTGGAACCCGTCGCGGAACATGTCGTTGACGGGCGCGTGCGGCCGGTTGATCGGGATCTGCCCGAAGTTCGGTCCGCCCAGCCGGCTCAGCTGGGTGTCGAGGTAGGAGAACAGGCGGGCCTGGAGCAGCGGGTCGTCGGTGACGTCGATGCCGGGCGGCAGGTGCCCGACGTGGAACGCCACCTGCTCGGTCTCGGCGAAGAAGTTCGTCGTGTTCCGGTTGAGCGTGAGCATGCCGATCGCCTGCACCGGCGCGAGCTCCTCCGGCACGATCTTCGTCGGGTCGAGCAGGTCGATGCCCTCGAACGTCTGCTCCGGCGTGTCCGGGAAGACCTGGATGCCCAGCTCGAACTGCGGGAACGCGCCGGACTCGATGGCGTCGGCGAGGTCGCGGCGGTGGAAGTCCGGGTCGACGCCGTTGATCAGCTGCGCCTCCTCCCACAGCAGGGAGTGCACGCCCAGCTTCGGCTTCCAGTGGAACTTCGCCAGCGACGTCACGCCGTCCGCGTTGACCAGGCGGAACGTGTGGACGCCGAAGCCCTCCATCATCCGGTAGGAGCGGGGCACGCCCCGGTCGGACATGTGCCACATGACGTGGTGGGTGGCCTCGGTGTGCAGGGACACGAAGTCCCAGAACGTGTCGTGCGCGCTCTGCGCCTGCGGGATCTCCCGGTCCGGGTGCGGCTTGGCGGCGTGGATGATGTCCGGGAACTTGATGCCGTCCTGGATGAAGAACACCGGGATGTTGTTGGCCACCAGGTCGAACGTGCCCTCGTCGGTGTAGAACTTCGTGGCGAACCCCCGCGTGTCACGGACGGTGTCCGCCGAGCCGCGCGAACCCACGACGGTGGAGAACCGGGTGAACACGGGAGTGGTCGCGCCCTCCGCCAGGAACCCGGCCTTGCACACCTGGGACGCGGTGCCGTAGCCGACGAACACGCCGTGCGCCGCCGAACCCCGCGCGTGCACCACCCGTTCAGGGATGCGCTCGTGGTCGAAGTGGGTGATCTTCTCGCGCAGGTGGTGGTCCTGGAGCAACGTCGGGCCGCGTTCGCCGGCCTTGAGCGAGTGGTCGGTGTCGTACAGCCGCGCGCCCTGCGCCGTCGTGAGGTACTCCCCCTGCTGCTCCCGGACGTCCGCCGCGGCGCCGGTCCCCGCGCCGGTGGCGCTGAGCGTCGCCGGTGACGCCTGGTCAGGCTTGCGCGGCAGCGGGCCCTGCGGCTCGCTCGGCGGGTCCACCGGCGGCGGCGCGCTGCCCGGCCTGCCGGGCGCGGGCGGCGTCACCAGGTCGGCGACCTTCTCGACGGCTTTGTCCAGCGCCTCTTTCACGACCTTCGCTGGCTTGATCGGGTCCACGTGCTCCTCCTCGTCGGCAGTCGAACGCCGACTACCCGGGTGGGAGCGACCTACACGCGGTGACCGCCGACGGGAACGTCACAAGGCCACCGGCGGGAACGTCACAACGGGATGAGCCCCGCCGGGGTGGGCTGGAATCCGCACCCGTCGAAGTAGAACGGCCGGAGGTGGTCGTCGAAGTCGACGTGCAGCCACTCGCACCCGGCGGCCCGCGCCCCCTCCACCGCCGTGGCGACGAGCGCCCGGCCGACGCCCTGCCGACGCGCCGCTCCCGCGACGAGCGTGTCGAGGATGAACGCGTGCGCGGCGCCGTCCCACGCGACGTTGACGAACCCGACCAGGTCGCCGTCACGGCGTGCGGTCACCCAGCCGAGGCTGTGCCGGTTCACCTGGCCCCACCAGTCGTCGTCCAGCACGCGGTGGTCGAAGCCCTCCGCGTGCAGCACGTTGACCTCGTCGTTGCCGAACCGCCCGCGCCACTCGTAGTCGTAGTTGATCATCGCCGCAGCATAGGGACCGCCGCACGGCGCGCTGTTCGCTCGATGGACCGCCGGCGTCCGGGCCGGTGGCCAACGTGGCGACCGCCGACCGGCCGTTCCCGCGGGCACGTCCGCACGCGATGTCATCACCCGGCCCTGCCGGCGGCGCCACGATGCTCGTGGCGTCACCGGATCGGGCGAATACTCGGCCGTCAGCGCACGGCGAACCGGCGGACGCCCCTCGGCGACGGCACCAGGAGCGCTTCGGCCAGCGTCGCGCACGGCTGGATCTCCTGGTCGAGCCCGCTCGCCTCGAACGGTCGCAGCACGTGGCGGTGACAGGCGACCACTCGCAACGCCACACCCGTCGCCTTCGCTGCCAGGTGCCACCGGTGCAGTTCGTTCAGACCGGCGGCGGCGAAGAAGTCGACCTCGGTGAGGTCGACGACGACGGGAGCGGGTGGAGTGGCCAGTGCCAGCCCGACCGCGATCTCGTGCTTCATCTGGGGCACGGTCAACGCGTCGACCTCGCCCGCGACGCGGACGACCACGGCGTAACCATGCACTTGTCGTTCCACCCGGAACGGGAGGTCGTAAAGCTGGTCGTAACGCTGTGTATTCACGGCCGCAGCCTCCTCGGGGTAGAAGAAGGCAGTGGCTGCTGGCTCAACCCGCTGCGGTGACCGACGCTACTCCGTTTGCAGCAGAAGTGCAGCTAAAACCTGTGGTAATGGCCGATCGGGCGACAGCGCGACCCCCCGGTCCGGACCGCCCGCGCCGGCGGTCCCGCGGCGTCGAAGATCAGCCGACGGGACCACCGGGCGAACGCTTCACCCCTCCGTCGTCAACGACTCGAAGTGCGGCTTGAGGGACGGGTAGTAGTCGTCGAAGGCCGGGAGGGGCGTGCCGGCGCGGGAGGCGACGAACATGTCGAGGTAGTACTCCCAGCCGGGGCCGACCTCGCCGATGCCCTCCTCGGTGTCGAGGTGGTGCACCAGGCGCAGCTCGGTGACGCCGTCGACCTCGGACAGCAGCAGCTCCATGCGCCACGTCCCCGCGTCGTCCACCATCGACAGGGCCAGCCGCCGGGGCGGGTCGCAGGCGTCGACGCGCACCTCGACCCACGGCGCCTGCTCCTCGAACACCATCCGCACCTTGACCGTGCGCCCCGGTCCGCCCTCGCCCTCCCAGGGCCCGAACCACCTCGCGGTGCGCTCGGGTTCGGTCAGGCCGGCCCACACGTCGTCGGCGAGCGCGCGGAACGTGCGGGTGATCACCAGGTCGCTGCCCGCGTCGGTGCGGAACAGCCGACCGGTGGGGATGGGGGTCATGCCGTGTTCTCCTTGGGTTGGTCCGCGCGGCGTTCCCGCCGGGCGCGGTAGACCTCGGTCTCCAGGGCGTCGAGGTGGTGCTCCAGTCCGGTGGGCCGGGTGAAGCCGGCGAGCCACCGCGTGAGCGGCGTGAGGCGGGAGGCGTCGAGCGCGTAGAACCGCTGCCTGCCCACGACCTCGTCGCGGACCAGCCCGCTCTCCCGCAGCACCCGCAGGTGCCTGCTCACGGCGGGCCGGCTGATCGCGAACCGCTCGGCGATCTGCCCGGCCGACAGGCGCGCGTCGCCGCGCAGCATCTCCAGGATCTCCCGCCGCACCGGGTCGGCGATCGCCGCCGCCACCTCGTCCACACCCGGAAGCGTAACCAGTGGGTTACGCGTTGGGCAATGCCCCCAGGCCCTCCAGGAACGCGGTCAGCGCCCGCCGGTACGGCTCCACGGTCGTCAGGTCGGCGTACTCGTCCGGCCCGTGCTGCCCGTCGCCGCCGACCCCGAAGATCACCGCGTCGACGCCGCGCTGGAAGTAGAACCGGGAGTCCGCCGCGCCGTGCTTGCGCAGCAGGTCACCGGAGTAGCCCTCGGCGCGGGCGGCGCGCCGCAACGCGACCACGTCGGGGTTGTCCGGCTCGGCCCGGTGCGGCGGTTCGACGTGGTCGACGGCGGCGGTGACGCCCGGCGGGCACAAGGCGGTGACGTGGGCGGCGATCTCGTCCGGGTCGCGGCCGGTGAAGTCGGCGTCCTCCGGCGGGAACCGGACGTCCAGCCACGCGGTCGCGTCCGCGGGGACCTGGTTGAGCGCCTCGTTCCCGGACGAGATCCGCGCGACGTTCACCGTGGTCCGCCACTCCTCCCGGGTGGCCACCGGGTACGCGTCGAGCACCGCCTCGACCGCGCGCATCACCTTGACGAGCGCGTTGTCGCCCAACCACTGGTAGGCGCTGTGCCCGGCGCGGCCGACCGCGTGCAGCCGCACCGTGCACAGGCCCTTGGACTCGGTGACGACGCGCAGCGCGCTGTGCTCGCCGATCACCACGAACGACCCGGTGACTCCCTGCTCCAGCTGGTGCAGGGTGCCGTCACGGCCGCCGACCTCCTCGTCGGTGACGAGCTGGAGCGCGACCGGGAACGGCAGGCGGGCGGCCGTGTCGCGGAACACCGACGCCAGGACCAGCGCGGACAGCTTCATGTCCTGCGTGCCGCGGCCGATGAGCCGGTCGCCCTCCCGCCGGGGCCGGAACTGCCCGTCCGCGCCCGGCACCACGTCCAAGTGCGCGTTGAGGATCAAGCGGAAGTGGGGACGGCGCTCCCCCGCGTACACGAGCGCGCTCGGCTTGCCGCCCGACTCGAACCGCTCCACCGTGAAGCCCGGCCCGACGACGTCGAGCACGAGCTCCAGCGCGCGGCGCAGGTCGTCGGGCCGGTCGGCGGTGGAGCGGATGGCGAGCAGCCGTTCGGCCAGGGCGAGCAGGGACGGCGAGGCGGGCAGCGGGTCCATCCCGCCATCGTGCCCGGTCGCCGCACGGGGCCGCGGCGGATCTCGCACGCTTGATCGACACCGGCCACACCGGGGTGTGGTCCGGCGGGAAGTGGATACCCCACGGCCATGGACGTGGACGCCGATCGCCTGTCGGACGAGGACCTGCGCCGGTTCGTGCTGGACCGGCTCACCGAGGACGAGGAACGCGTGGCCCGCGAGGAGTCGCCGTTGCTCGACGACGCCGAGGGCCGCGGCCGGCTGCGGGTGCTGCGGTCCGACGACGGCCGCGAGCTGCTCCTGGTGCCGGGCACGGCGCACACCCGCGACGACGCCGTCGTGCCGTTCGAGGAGAAGGCGCGGTGGCTGCGCACGGAGGTCGAGCGCACGTCCGACCGCTGGGTGCTCCAGCTCCTCGCCGCCGCCTACGACACGCACCACAGGTGGCAGGAGGAGTGGCGGACGTGACCGGCCCGGTCGACGACGAGGACGGCCTGCCGCCGCGCGCCCCGCCCCGCAGCGCGTTGATCCTCCGGCTGTGGTTGGCCGGGTTCGGGATCGTCTTCAACGCCGTGGCCGCGGTGCTGTGCGTGCGGGCCGGCCTGACCTGGCTGGCCGTGCTGCTCGGCGTGCTGGTGGTCGCGCTGATCGTCGACTTCGGCTGGGTCGTGCACCGCAAGCGGCGCGGCGACCCCGGCTGACCGGGCCCCCTCGGCTCAGCGGACCGGGGACGGGCTGGTCGCCCGCGGCGCCGGGAGGTCGTGGTTGCGGCTGATGTTGTGCTCCAGCAGGGCTTGCGACTCGGCGACGCCGACCGGGCCGTCCGGCAGCACGCCGTCGTGGTCCTTCAACTCCACCAGGACGTCGTCCATCGCGGTCTGCGCGGCGAACAGGCATGGCGTGCTGTAGATCGCCACGTCGACGCCCAACGCGGTCAGCTCCGTCAACGACAGCCGGGGCGACCGACCGCCCGAGATCTGGTTGAACACCACCGGCTTGTCGCGCACCACGTCCCGGACCCGGCGGATCACGTCCACCGACGGCACCCCGTCGACCAGGACCGCGTCGGCGTCCGTCTCGGCGAACGCCGCGGCCCGCCGCAGCATCTCGTCCTCCTCGGTGGCGTCCGTCCGCGCGACGACCACGAGGTCGGTCCGCGCGCCGAGCACGACGTCCAGCTTCTCGAGGTACCGCTCCAACGGCAGCACCACCTTGCCCTCGACGTGCCCGCACCGCCGCGGCCGCCGCTGGTCCTCCAGCACCGCGCCGGACGCGCCCACCTGCTCCAGCGCGCGCACGACCTGGCCCGCCACCTCGGGGTCCACGTACCCGTCGTCGATGTCCACCAGCAGGTGCTGCCGTGGGAACGCGAGCCGCAGCCGCTGCACGAACCCCACCACGTCCGGCCAGGCGATGAACCCGATGTCGGGCAGGCCGTAGTGCGAGGCGGAGAAGCCGAACCCGGACACGAACAGCCCGTCGTAGTGGCGGGCCGCGACCGAGGCCGACAGCATGTCGAAGACGCCGATCAGCGGGGTCGTCCCGGGCGCGGAGACCGCCTCGCGCAGTGCCTTGCCGTAAGCCATGCCACGAACCTAGGCAGCCCCGCCGGACGGGTCGAGATATCGGAAGGATGAGATCCACTCCGCCACCGTGGCGTCCCCACAAACTTGAAAAGCTGTCGCGGTGACCGCCGACAAGCCCCCTGTCCGCTACCGGCTCCCGCCCGCGTGCCGGACGCGTAGTCGGCGCGGTCCTCGGCGTCGCGCTGAATCCTGTCCACCACCGGGGCTCGACACCGCGGGCCTTGATCGCGCACCGCACGATCAAGGCCCGCGGTCGAGTCCGGCGACGACGGCGGCCGTCACTCGGCGGCGGTGAACACGCCCAAGGCGGCCTCCCGCACGTCCGGGTCGTCGTGCCGGCGCAGCGCGCGGAGCAGCGCACGCCACTCCTCGGGCCACCCGGCGTCCGGACCGGCCACCTTCGTGATCGCGAGCGCCGGCACGGCCGCGCCCTCGGCGGCCAGCGTGGTGGCGACGTCGAGCAGCCGTGCCCGCGACAACCGCCGCAACACGCCGCCGAGGTCCCTTTCCACCTCCGCCGCGGCCTGCCACGCCGCCACCGGCCGCACCGCCAGCCGCACCACCTCGCGCAACCCGTCCAGCTCCGCGCCTTCGTCCTCCCACGGCACCGCGGCCACGGTCAAGCTCACCGCCCACGACCGGTAGCCGGCGGCGGCGAGGTCCGGCACGACCGCCCGTGCCGCCGCACGTCCCGCTGCCGAACGGTCCCAGGCCAGACCCTGCACGACCGCCTCGATCCGCTGCCGCGCGGGCAGGTCGCGGTCCTCGACCGCGTCGAACTCACCGTCCACGGCGAGCAACGCGGCGATCGCCTCCCGCAACGGCGCCACGGACGTCGTCGCCGACAGCCGCACCAACGCGGCCAGGGCGTACCGCCAGGTCGCCGTGGCGGAGAGGTCGGACACCCGCGACACCAGCAGCTCCGCGGCCCCGTCCGACCACCGGATCCACGCCGGCAACGCCGACAGCCCCAGCCTGGCCGTGTCCGGGTCGGCCGACCCCGCGACCACCCGCACCAGCTCCGCGTACCGCGCCCGGTGCCGGCGGGCCACCACGTCCGGCCCCTGGTCGAGCACCTCGCCCGCCACCGCCCGCTCGTCCGCGACGGCCCGCCCCAGCAGCTCCCACGCGGCCTCGTCGTCGAGGAACCACCGCGTCGCCGACACCACCGCACGCCGGACGTCCCGGTGCGCGCCGTCCCACGCCCGCGCCAACACCTCCACCGCGCCGGGCGACCGGTGCTGCGCCAACAACCGCACGGCCTCCTTGCGCGCCGTCACCTTCGCGCCGCCGACCACCGGCGCGAGCAGCACGCCGAGGCGCTCGGGCGACGTGAACCGGGCACACCGGCTCAACGCGTACACCGCGACCCGCGCCCGATCGGTGTCGACGTGCGCGAGCAGATCGGGCAGGACGTCACCGGGTTCGTCCGTCCACGCCAACGCGGCCAGCGCCGCCTCCGCCACCTGCACCTCGCGGTCGTCGACGAACCGGCGCACCACCGGCGCCGACCCCGGCACCCGCCCGAGGCCGCGGACCGCCGACGCGCGCTCGAACGGGTTCGCGCCGCGCGACGACGCCAGCGCCGCCAACTCGGCGACGTACGCGGCGACCTGGCGCGGCAACCACCGGTCGAAGCACCCGTGGAACGGGGGCACGTACCGCACGCCCCGCTTCAGGAACCGGCCGTGCGCCGGCCGACCGATCACCCGGTCCAGCAGGTCCGTGCGCCGCCACGCGACCACCTGCCGCACCGCCGCCAGCGTGATCGTGGACGGGTCGTCGGCGAGCACCCGCTCCACGCGCTCGTCCCGCGTCCCGCTCGGCGCCAGCCACAGGTCGATCGCGCGCCGCACCACGCCGTCGTCCGCGGCCGACCGCGCCCGGTCCAGGAAACCCTGCAGCTCCGGCATGTCCCACGCCCGCCGGTCCAACCCGGCGGCCAGCCAGAGGACCACCGAGAACCGGCCACGCGCGGCGTCGGCGTCGATCCGCGGCCGCAACGCCGCGAACACCCCGTGCTCCGCCCCGCGCGGCAACACCCGGTACAGCCCGGTCAGGTCGATCCACGCCCCGTGCACCCCGAGGTGCCCCAGACCGGCCAGGCCCGTCTCCACCAGCTCCGGTCGACGCGACACCGCGCCCTCCCGGATCAACGACTGGGCCAACCTCCGCACCGCGTACTTCGTCTGCGGCGAGCAGTCCCGCGCCTGGGCGGCGTCGAGCATCACCTTGCCCACCGCGTCCGCCTCCGCCGGCCGGAACAGCCACGCCGGGACCTCCCCCAACGCCGCGACCGCCCGTCCCCGCACGGGGTCCTGCTCGTTGGAGAGCCTCGTCAACCCCGCCACCACACCACCGAAGACGTCCGGATCACGGGTCGCCGCGGCCGCCGCCAGGTACAGCGGGTACGCCTCCGCCCGTTCGTCGGCGGTCGCCCGACGGGTCGCGGCGAGCAGGACGTCCCGCGCCTCCGCCCACGCCAACCGAGCCGTGACGGCCAGCCGACGCGACGGGTCGTCCGCGACCTGGCGCAACCCCAGCAACCGACGCGCGACCACAGCCCGTGCCACGGCCGGCAGTTCGTCCACGGCGGCCGGCGGCACGTCCGGGCGGTCGCCGAACGCGCCCGTGAACACCGCCTCGCGACGCGACGGCGGGATCGTCCGCAGGAACCGGACGAGCGCGTCACCGTCGAGCATGCGCGCGAACGGGATCAGCTCATCGGGACCGGCCGGCGCCAGGGCACGCCACAGGGACCGCCGCTCCGGCACCCGACCCGTCCGACGCGGGTCGACCAGCAACCGCGCCACGCGACGCGGGTCGTGCCGGGCCAGCCGACCGATCACCCGACCCAGGCCCCACGGCAGGGACACGTGCGGCAACACCCGTTCCACCAGGTCGAGCACCCGGTCCGGCGCGGACGGCGCCGCCGCCATCACCGCGCCGTCGAAGCGGTGCCACAACCCCGGCCACCACGCCGTGGTCGTGGCGTCCAACTCCGCCTCCACGAAGTCCAGCACCACCAGCGGGTGCCGACGTCCCAGCGTCGCCCAACTCCCCACCGCGTGCTCCAGGTCGGGCAACAGCGCCGCGACCGTGGCGGACGAGCACATCGCCAGCAGCCCCGCCGCCTCACCGTCCCCGAACCGCTCGCGGACGACCCCCACCAACTCGTCGGCCAACGCCTGGCGCTTCCGCCGCCGCACCCCGCTGTAGAAGCTCTGCCGCAACGCGCCGGGCAGGTGCCGCAACCGTTCCGCGAACACCGCCGCCGACACGTCCAACCGGATCGCCGCGCCGATCGCCTGGCGCACCACCGACGTGTGCCGAGCCGACAGGCACCGCTCAACGTGCTCCCGGTCCCCGGCCACGTACGCCAGGTGCAACGCGATCCGCTGCTCGAACTCGCCCCGCCCCTCCAGCTCCCGCAACAACGCTCCCAGCTCACCGGAGCCGGCCAACTCGCGCGCGGTGTGGGCGAGCAGCCGCTGCCGCGCACCGTAGGGCAGCGGGTCGAGGGCCTTGAGCAGACGTCGCACAGTGGTCACCGCGGGATTCTGAACCACCCGACCGCCCACCTGCCACCAGATTGCCAAACCGTGCCGGAAATGATTTGACCCCCACCCGGCCCTCACTCACCATAGGACCACCGCAGCACCCCTGAATTCCCACCACGCCCCCATAGCTCAGCAGGACAGAGCGCGCCGCTACGAACGGCGAGGTCCCAGGTTCGAATCCTGGTGAGGGCACCGCTGGAACCAGTACCGCCGCCGCTCGCAGGGCAACCCCGCCGGGCCGCGGCCGGTGGTTCCAGACCAACCCAACGCCCGGAAAGACCACGCCAAAAGCCCAGCCGCCACACCGGACGCCTGAGCACCGTCGCGTGTCTCCCCGACGAGCGCGAATCATCACCAATGCACCGAACCACGTCCGTCCACTCTGGACAGAATCGCGCAGTTCCGCCTCTCTGACCCGCAATACCGCCGGCGGCCGACGAGGCTTGATTTGGGTGCCATAGGTTGGTCGGAGCCGGCAGCCTTGGCGGGCGCCTTATCCGCCATTCCTGCCGGTTGCGGCCTGCCTCCGGTGCCCGTACTGGCCCCATGTCACATCAAGCCGGACCGGACAACAAAACCGTCCCCAAATCTCCACACCACAATCAATGCCGCCGCACACCGCGAACCACAGCACGCACTCCACACCGTCACCCATGATCGGTAGGGGCGAGGCGCCACCCCTCCCCGCACTCCCCCAACCCACATATGTGAACCGCCCCGCCAAATGCCCGTCGGCCACATATGTGAACATCGCACCCGAGCCGTCACCGACCGTTGACACGCCCGAAACTTGCGCTACGGTGCGATAAGAGAGCGCTTTCCAGATAACCCGCGATTCACCCTGCACTCACCCTCATACGGGAGAGGAAATACCCATGCCCACACCTCTCGGGAACTGGCGCGCCCTGCGCAAGGCCATCACGATCACGGTCGCTTTCACCGCAGCCCTCGCCGCCACACCGGCCACCGCCACCGCCACACCTCTCGCCACCCCCTCCACAACCACCACCCCACCCGTCACACCAACCGCAGCCACCGCAGACGGCTTCGCCTCAGTCACCGCGTTAGGCCAGGCAGGCACCACCGGCGGCGCGGGCGGAGCGGTCGTCACGGCCACCACGACGGCGCAGTTCCTCAACTACATCGCCCGCCCGGAACCACTGATAGTGCAGGTCCAAGGCACGATCACCCTGCCGACCGGCACCACGGACGGCATGCACGACGTCGCGTCCGACAAGACGATCATCGGCCTGGGCTCCGACGCCCGCCTGGTCGGCGGCGGGCTGAACATCGGCCTGCCGGTGGACGACGACGTCACCACTCCCCCGGCGAACGCCGTGCACAACGTGATCATCCGGAACCTGGCGCTCTCCGGCGCCACCGACGACCTGATCAACGTGCAGATGTTCAGCCACCACATCTGGATCGACCACAACGACTTCTCCAACGGTGACGACGGCGCGGTCGACATCAAAAGGGGCAGCGATTTCATCACCGTCTCGTGGAACAGGTTTCACGACCACGACAAGACCCTGCTGCTCGGCCACGACGACGACAACGGCGCGCAGGACATCGGCCGTTTGCGGGTCACCTACCACCACAACTACTTCGACGGCTCCGACCAGCGCAACCCACGCGTCCGATTCGGTGAATCGGTGCACGTCTACAACAACTACTACCGCGACAACAGCTACGGCGTCGCCTCCGCCATGAACGCGGGCGTGGTGATGGAGGGCAACTACTTCTACAGCGTGAACAACCCGGGCCGGGTCGACTTCAGCGGCGACCTGGGCCGGATCGTCGCGCGCGACAACATCCTCGTCGAGTGCAACCACGCGATCGAGCTGCGCGGGTCCGTGGTCGAGCCCCGCACGTACTACGCCTACACCGCCGACCGGGCAGCCGACGTCCCCACCATCGTCCCCGCCGGCGCGGGCACCGGCCGCGTCCAGAGGAGCAACCCGTCATGAGCCACATCAGCAGGCGGGCCCTCCTCACCGGCGCCGCAGCAACGGCCGTCACAGCCGCTACCGCCACCACCGCGTCCGCCCGCACCACCCGCCCACCCACCGCCACCGACTCCGCCAACAACCCACGACACACCGTCACCACCACGAACCCGGTCTGGGCCGCGCCGTTCCACACCGCCGACGGCTTCGCCGGCACCAACACCCTCGGCCAGAACGGCACCACGGGCGGCGCCGGCGGACCGGTCGTCACGGTCCGCGACACCGAGACGTTCCTCGACTACTGCGACCGCAACGAGCCGTACGTCATCCAGGTCGACGGCATCATGCAGTTCAGCAGCAAGCAGGCCCTGCGCTCGAACAAGACCGTCATCGGCCTGCCCGGCGCGGAGATCCGCGGCGGCGGACTCGACATGTACCGCCGGCAGAACGTGATCATCCGCAACCTCCGCTTCACCGGCGCGGACGACGACGCGATCAGCGTCCAGCAGTCGTCGCACCACATCTGGATCGACCACTGCGACTTCAGCGGCGGCGCGGACGGGCTGATCGACATCGTCCGCGGCGCGGACTTCATCACGGTGTCGTGGAACCACTTCCACCACCACAGCAAGACCGCGCTGCTCGGCCACTCCGACTCCAACGCGAGCCAGGACACCGGCAAGCTCCGCGTCACGTTCCACCACAACTACTTCGACGGCACGGCCCAGCGGCACCCGCGGGTCCGGTTCGGCGAGCCGATCCACGTCTACAACAACTACTTCCGCGACAACGCCCTGTACGGCGTCGCGTCCACGATGAACGCGGGCGTCCTGGTCGAGGCCAACCACTTCGAGAACGTGCCGCACCCGATCTACTCGGGCTACGACGCGAGCGGGCCGGGCCGCGTCGTCGAGCGCGACAACGTCTACGTCAACTCCGGCACGCCCCAAACCCTCGGCACCGTCGTGGAACCGCGCACCTACTACGCCTACACCCCGGACAACCCGTCAACCCTGCCCAGCACCATCCCGGCCGGCGTCGGCGTGGGCCCGATCTGAGCCGAGACGTCGGGACAGGCCACACCCAGCCAGGAGGACAACGCATGACCGCCATCAACCGCCGACGCCTGCTCGCCGGCACAGCGCTCGCCGCGGTAGCCGCCACGGCGCCGCGCGCCGCCTGGGCCGCCGACCAACCCCACCCCAACCCGCACAACACCGACCCGCTCAACACCGACTCACCCAGCGCCGGCTCCCTCAGCATCGACCCCCTCGCCGTCGCCGACGGTTTCGCCGGCGTGAACGCCCTCGGCCAGAACGGCACCACCGGCGGCGCGGGCGGCCAGGCGGTCACCGTCACCACGGCCGCCGCCCTCGCCGACTACGTGGGTCGCAAGGAGCCGTACGTCATCTCCGTCTCCGGCCGCATCCAGCTCGGCGGCATGGTCACCGTGGTCGCCAACAAGACGATCATCGGCGTCGGCTCCACGGCCGAGATCACCGGCGGCGGCCTCCAGCTCGGCTCCACCACCCGCCCCGGCAACAACGTGATCATCCGCAACCTGCGGTTCACCAACGCCTCGGACGACTCGATCAGCGTCACGAACTCCGCGCACCACGTGTGGATCGACCACTGCGACCTCTCCAACGGTTACGACGGCCTGCTCGACATCAAGCGCAACTCCGACTACGTCACGGTGTCGTGGAACCACTTCCACCACCACAGCAAGTCGGCGCTGCTCGGCCACTCCGACACCTACACCACCGACCGCGGCAAGCTCCGCGTCACCTACCACCACAACTTCTTCGACGGCACGGACCAGCGCCACCCGCGCGTGCGGTTCGCCGAGCCGGTGCACGTCTACAACAACTACTACCGGGGCAACGCGCTCTACGGCGTCGCGTCCACCATGGACGCCGGTGTCCTCGTGGAGGCCAACTACTTCGAGAACGTCGCCCGCCCGATCCTGTCCGGCTACGACAAGAGCGGGCCGGGTCGCGTCGTCGAGCGCGACAACATCTACGTCAACTCCGGCACGCCCCAAACCCTCGGCACCGTCGTGGAACCGCGCACCTACTACAGCTACACCCCGGACAACGCCGCCTCCGTACCCAGTCTCGTCACCGCCGGCGCAGGAGTCGGCCGCGTCCAATGGAGGACATCGTGAGGAGCACCACCGCTGTCGCGCTCGCCGCGACACTGCTCGGGAGCCTGGTCACCGCCGCCGCACCCGTCACGGCCGCACCCGCCACCTCCGGGATCACCACCCCGGGCACCAACGCCGGAACCAGCGCCGCAGGCAACCCGGGCGCCACCGTCGAGACGTCACCCCGAGGCTTCGCGTCGATCAACGCCCTGGGCCAGAACGGCACCACCGGCGGCGCCGGCGGACCGGAGGTCACCGTCTCCACCGCCGCCGACCTCATCGCCGCCATCAAGGCCGACGGCCCGCGCGTGGTCCGCGTGCAGGGCATGATCACGCTCCCACCGGGCATGTACGACGTCACCTCCGACAAGACGATCATCGGCGTCGGCGCGGCGTCCGGCCTGATCGGCGGCGGGCTGAACATCGGCCTGCCGGTCAGCGAGGTGACCACTCCCCCGGCGAACGCCGTGCACAACGTGATCATCCGCAACCTGGTGTTCCGCAACGCCAGCGACGACTCGATCAACGTTCAGATGTTCAGCCACCACATCTGGATCGACCACAACGACCTCTCCCGCGGCTACGACGGGCTGATCGACATCAAGCGCGGCTCCAGCTACATCACCGTCTCGTGGAACCACGTCCACGACCACGCCAAGAACATGCTGCTCGGGCACTCCGACACCAACGGCGCGCAGGACACCGGCTACCTGAAGGTGACCTACCACCACAACTTCTACAACAAGACCTCGCAGCGCAACCCGCGCACCCGCTTCGGCAACCCCGTGCACATCTTCAACAACTACTTCCTGAACAACAGCGACACGGGCCCGGCGTGCCAGGCCCAGTCGGGCTGCTGGATCGAGGCGAACCACTTCGACAACGTCGAAGAGCCGATGACCAACAGCTACTCCGGCCCGCGGGGCAGCATCGTGGAGCGGAACAACGTGTACGTGAACAGCGGCACCCCGGTCGTCGGCGGCACCGTCGTCGACCCCCGCACCTACTACCAGTACACCGTCGACCCGCCGGCCAACGTCAAGGCGCTGGTCACGCAGGGCGCGGGCACCGGCCGCATGTGACCGGTGAACACGCCGATCCCGGCTCCCACCACGGGGAGCCGGGATCGACACCGGTCAGCTCGGCCGCGCGACTACTGGAAGACCACGTCGTTGCAGAAGTAGTACGACTGGTCCGAGTGGCTGGCCTGCCAGATCACGTAGACGATGTGGCGGCCGGTGCGGCTGCCCGCGTTCACCCCGACCTGGTACTGACCGGCCGGCGCGTAACGGCCGGTGCTGGCCACCAGTTCCAGGTTGCCCCAGCCCAACTGCTGCGTCGTCGGGTCGAAGCCCTGCCGCGTCACGTACACGCGCAGGTAGTCCGCGCCGTGCCGGGCCTGGTCGGTGACGGTGAGCGTGAACTGGCGCGGCTTGGTCACGGCGCGCCACGGGCCGGGGTTGTCCAGCGCCGCGTACCGCATGCCGCCGGTGCGGCCGCCGCTGCACAGCTGGCCGTTCGGGATCACGCCCTGGTGGTTGCCCGCGACGCCTTCGCGGTACAAGCCGTTCCAGTTCCACATCGCGTTGGTGTCGGCCTGCCAGGCCTGCCAGCACATTGGGTCCTGCTGGGCCATCGCCGGGTTCTGGAAGTCGCTGCCCCACCGCTGCCAGCAGCCGTAGTTGCGCGACGGCGGGTCGGTGGTCGACCCGTGCGCGTCCGCGATACCGGTCAGCAGGCTCGCCATGAGCCCGGCGGCGACCGCGAACACCGCGAAGACCCTGCCAAGCAGTCTCTTGTTCGCAGGGACGGATATGAGCGCCACTCTCTCCTCCTCGTTGAGGACGACCATGTCAGGTACTTCTCATGGATTGCTGGGAGCGCTCCCAAATCGCACTGTAACCATCCGCGCACAGAGTTGTGAAGTGTTGGCGGACAACGACATCCCATTCGACACGCGTTCGACCGCAGTTCGACGAAACGCCCTCCCGGCACACAGCCGGAAGGGCGTCTCAACGGACCGCGACCCGCGCGGAACTCACGTACTCACGTACTCACAACAGGAACCGCACCACAGGAACCTCACCTACCGAACACTCGGCAGCACACTTCACCGCACCGGACATCACAGCAGGGACAGGTCAACGGCCTCGGCCATCGCCCGGTGCCCCGCGTCGCTCGGGTGCAGGCCGTCACCGCTGTCGTACGCCGGCAGCATCGCGTCCGGGTTCGCCGGGTCGGCCAGGGCGCGGTCGAAGTCGACCACCCCGTCGAACTCGCCCGACGTGCGAATCCAGGCGTTGACCTCGTCCCGCACGGTCTCGCCCGCGTCCGTGAAGTACCCGGCGCCCTTGTACGGCAGCAGCGTTCCGCCCAGCACCCGCACGCCCCGGGCGTGCGCCCGGCCGATCAGCTCGCGGTAGGCGGCGATCAGCTCCGCCGCCGTGACGGCCGGGTTCGGCGCCGTGCACTCGGACGCGAACTGCGGGAAGCCGATGTCGTTGATGCCCTCCAGCAGGATGACCGTGCGCACGTCCGGCTGCGCCAACGCGTCGCGCTCGAACCGCGACAGCGCCTTCTCGCCGAAGCACGACGAATCGTTGAGCACCCGGTTGCCGCTGATGCCCGAGTTCACCACGCCGCGCCGACCGCCCAACCGCTCGGCCAACTCGTCCGGGAAGCGGTTGTCAGCGTCCATAGTGGACCGGCCGCCGTCGGTGATGGAATCGCCGAACGCCACCACGACGTCACGGCGCGGCGCCCGGTCGGTCACGTCCACCCCGCTGAGGTAGTACCACGACTGCGACGTCTCGGTGAACGCGTCGGCCGCCACGTCGGCCCGGTGGTCGCCCGAGGCCCGCCAGCTCGTCGCGTTCGCGTACGCGTGCCCGGTGGCCGGTCCGGTCGCCCCCGCGAGGTACAGCGTCACGGTCACCCGGCTCAGCGGCGACACCACCAGCGGCGCCGGGTCGCCGGCCACCTCACCGCCGGCGGGCACCGTCACCGACCGGTGACCGCGGAACGTCACGTGCCACACGGAGTTCGGCCGCACCGCCGCGCCCTCCGCCGTGTGCGCGACCGTCGCCCCGGTCACCACCAACGGCGACGTGCCGTAGGCGTTGGAGAGCCTGATCCGGACCGCCGCGCCGCCGTCGCTGATCCGCACGACCTGGCGGAGGGTGTGGTCCTCGAACCCGGCGGGTCCCCAGCTCGGTCCGAGGGAGGCCGTGGGCGGCTGCGGCGCCGCCCCCCACGTCGCGGACCACCCGGGCGTGGGCCGGGCCAGCACGGTTCCCGGAACCAGCGCGATGCCCAGCACCGCCACCAGCAGTGTCGCCAATGTCCTCATGGCCCGCCCCGTAAGTAGTCGGTCGACTCGGCTCTGACGACGTTAAGAGGGCACCGGTTTGCCGGCAGCCCGGACCGGCCCTCTCACACCGATCGGGGGACTGAAACCACCCGGTCCGACCGGCGCGGGCGGTGTCCTGGACGCCACGGCGTCGCACTCGACGTGTCGCCGGCGGGCGGGGTGTCGCGGACGTTGCTCGTCTCAGCCGACCGTCACCGGCGCTCGACAACCCGACGAGGCGGCGATGTCCTCCTCCAAGCGGCAACCGGCCGTTCCACCAGGGCCGACGGGACGAGACGGAGGTCTTGACGACCGCACGGCGGGCGACTTAGGGTCCGGCATCTCGAAAATTGCCGGATCAAAGACGAAACTTTCGAACGCGCCGCTGTAGTCGTCTGAGAAAGCGAACCCCCATGAAGTCGATCCGACTAGTCACCGCCACGCTCGCCGCGCTGGCGCTGTCGCCGCTGGCCCTGGCCGCGGCGTCGCCCTCCACGGCCGACCTGTCACCGGGCCACGCCAAGAAGGACACCCTGCGCTGGGTGGCGCCCAAGGGCTTCTACATCGGCACCGCCGCCGCGGGCGGTGGGCACCACGAGTCGCAGCCCTACCCCGACCCGTTCACCAAGGACCTGGAGTACCGCAGCGTCCTGGCCTCCGAGTTCAGCTCGGTGTCCGCCGAGAACCAGATGAAGTGGGAGTACATCCACCCGGAGCAGGGCCGCTACAACTTCGGCATGGCGGACCGGATCGTCCGGTTCGCCCAGCTGAACCGCCAGGTCGTGCGCGGGCACACGCTGTTGTGGCACAGCCAGAACCCGGCGTGGGTGGAGCAGGGCGACTTCACGCCCGAGCAGCTGCGCGAGATCCTGCGCGAGCACATCACCACCGTCGTCGGCCGCTACAAGGGCAAGATCCAGCAGTGGGACGTGGCGAACGAGATCTTCAACGACTCGGGCGCCCTGCGCACCACCGACAACATCTGGATCCGCGAGCTCGGCCCCGGCATCATCGCGGACGCGTTCCGCTGGGCGCACGAGGCCGACCCCAAGGCGCAGCTGTACTTCAACGACTACAACGTCGAGAGCGTCAACCCCAAGAGCAACGCCTACTACGCGCTGATCAAGGACCTGCTGGCGCAGGGCGTCCCGGTGCACGGCTTCTCGGCGCAGTCGCACCTCAGCACCCGGTACGGCTTCCCCGGTGACCTCCAGGCGAACCTGCAGCGGTTCGCCGACCTGGGCCTCGGGACCGCCATCACCGAGCTCGACGTGCGGATGGACCTCCCGGCGAACGGCGTGCCGACCGCCGAGATGCTGGAGAAGCAGGCCGACTACTACCGCCGGACGCTCACCGCGTGCCTCAACGTCGAAGGCTGTGACTCCTTCACGATCTGGGGCTTCACCGACAAGTACTCCTGGGTGCCGGTGTTCTTCTCCGGCGAGGGCGCGGCGACCGTGATGTGGGACGACTTCACCCGCAAGCCCGCCTACCACGCCCTCCAGTGCACGCTGGCGGAGGCTTCCACCGCCCGCGGCGAGAAGCACCCGCACCTGCCGAACTGCGCGTAACCGCACCACGGCAGGGCAGCTCGACCGCAGGCCATCGGCCCCCGTTCGAACCCGGAGTTCGGGCGGGGGCCGATTCCACCTGTGCACTTTCAATTAACACTGAAGCTATAGAGGCGACTCAGCCGAAGGCCACCACGGCGCAACCGGCCGCCAACGCCACGCACAACGGCGAGTAGATCCGCAGATCGAGCCGGGCGAACCCGGTCGACCGCCGCGACGAGATCGCCAGCCCGCTCACCCCGCGCAGCGCCAGCACCGCCGCCACGCCGACCGTGCCGACGACCGCCACCCACGACGGACCGGGCACGGGCACGAGACCCGCTCGACCGACGACCAGGTACGCGGCCACGCCGAGCAGCACCGCCACGGCCGACGTCAACGCGGGCGACGGCAGCTTCTCCGGCGGCACGTCCACCACCAGCCGGGCGAACTCCTCCCGTGACCGCGTCGGCCACGGCGTGAAGATCCACACCACGTGCAGCACGCCCACGAGCACCAGAACAATCGCCGTGAGCAGGGCCAACACCGTCATCGGACACCTCCGTACGCCTGCGTATGGTCGCAGACCGTACGGTACCGTACGGAGGTCGCCGACCAGACCGACCGACGGTGAGACGCACACCACCGCCGACCGGGAACACCGAGCGCGCCCACACCGTTGAAGCAATCGGTCGGTGCGGTCCGTGTCCCCGGGCCTCACCAAGCGCCTTCGCGGAATACCGTCAGGCTGGAGCCGCGTCGAGCCACTCGCCGAGAGGCGACCGCCGCGCCGACCCCCACTACCTCACCGGACCGACCACGTCCGTGACGCCGTCGAGCAGCCCTCGCACGTGGTCCTCGCCGGCCAGCGTGCTGTGCAGCACGGTCACCGACGCGTCGGTGACCCCGCAGTGGTTCGAGACGCCCACCCGCAGCAGGCGGTCCAGCACGTCGTCCAGGCCGTGCTCGGCGAACGTCTCCCGCGACTCCCCCGCCAGCCCGATCCACCGCACCCGCTTGCCCGCGAGCCGGGGTTGGCTGCGCCCGTAGGCGAAGCCGTGGTTCCACACGCGGTCGATCCAGCCCTTCAGGATCGCGGGTGGCCCGTACCACCAGACGGGGAACACGACGACCTGCAGGTCGGCCGCCGAGATCCGGGCCATGTGGGCGCGGACGTCCGCCGAGTACGGCTTGTCGCGGTCGGCCCAGTCCGGTTCGTCCTCGGGCGTCATCCGCGGGTCGAAGCCCTCGACGTGCAGGTCCAGCACGTCCACCTCGACGTCGCCCGCGGCCAGGAGGTGGTCGCGCACCCGTGCCGCCACCTGCCACGTCAGCGAGTCGGGCCGCGGGTGGGCCACCACCAGCAGCGCCTTCACCGGGCGTCCAGGCGCACGAGCATCTTGCCCGTGTTCGCGCCGCGCAACACTCCCAGGAACGCCTCGGGCGCGCGTTCCAGACCGTCCACCACGGTCTCCTCGGCGCGCAGCGAGCCGTCCGCGAGCCACCCCGCGGCACGCTCGACGTACTCGGGGAACCGGTGCAGGTACGAGCTGACGACCATGCCGCGCAGGCTGAGCTGCTTGACCGCCGCCGGGTACAGGTTGGGGCCCGGCACGGGTCCGGTCGCGTTGTACTGGCTGACGGCGCCGACGAGCGCGATCCGGCCGCCGTCGCGCATCGCGCCGATGGCGGCTTCGAGGTGGTCGCCGCCGACGTGGTCGAGGTAGACGTCGACGCCCGCGGGCGCGGCGGACGCCAACCGGTCCGCGAGGGGACCGTCCTTGTAGTCGAGCGCGACGTCGAAGCCGAAGTCCGCCACGACCTTCTTCGCCTTGACCGGACCGCCGACCGACCCGATCACGCGCGAGGCGCCGAGCAGGCGGGCCAGCTGACCGGCGACGCTGCCGACGGCGCCCGCGGCGGCGGACACGAACACCACGTCACCGGGCCGCACGGGCGCGGTCTCGGTCAGGCTGACGTACGCGGTGAGCCCCGGCGTGCCCAGGACGCCGAGGTAGGCCTGCGCCGGGGCCAACGCGGTGTCCACGACGGTCGCCGCCGCCGCGTCCACCACGGCGTGCTCGCGCCACCCGAGGAAGTGGACCACGGTCGAGCCGACCGGCACGGCGTCCGCCCGCGAGGCGATCACCTCGCCGACCGCGCCGCCGTCCATCGCCTCGCCGAGCCGGAACGGCGGGATGTACGACTCTCCCTCGTCCATCCGACCGCGCATGTACGGGTCGACCGACATCCACGTGTTGCGCACCAGCACCTGGCCGTCCGCGAGTTCGGGCAGGTCCGCGGTGGCGAGGGTGAAGTGGTCCGGGGTCGGTTCGCCGACCGGGCGGGCGGCGAGCCGGATCTCGCGGGTGGTGGTGGGGGCCATGAGGTTCCTCCGAGCGGTTCTGCGTTCTCCGGGACCGACTGTGCCGCCGCCCTGTTCGGGTTCTGCTCGGATCTTGTGCGGGTCGCTCGGCTACGGTTCCGGGCATGCGTTTCGGGGTGCTGGGTCCGCTGGACGTCCGGACGGCGGACGGCACACCGGTCCGGGTGCCCGAGCGCAAGGTGCGCGTGCTGCTCGCCGACCTGCTGGCCCACCGCGGCCGGCCGGTGTCGGCGGACCGGCTGGTCGCCGACCTGTGGGGCGACGACGGTCCGGGCAACCCGCTGCGGGCGCTGCACGCGAAGGTGTCCCAGCTGCGCCGGGCGCTGGAGGAGGCCGAGCCGGGCGGCCGCGACCTGGTCGAGTCCCGCTCCCCCGGCTACCTGCTGCGCGCCGACGCCACCGTGGACACCGACCGGTTCGCGGAGCTGGCCGCCCGTGCCCGCGAGGTCGCCGACCCGTCCGCGCGGGCCGCGTTGCTCGCCGACGCGGTGAGCCTGTGGCGGGGTCCGGCGTTCGCGGAGTTCGCGGACCTCGACTTCACCCGGTCCGAGGTCACCCGCCTGGAGGAGCTGCGGCTGGTCGCGTTGGAGGACCTGGCGCGGGCCCGGCTGGACCTGGGCGAGCACGCGGCCGTGGTGTCGGAGCTGGCCGACCTCGTGGCGCGGCACCCGTTGCGGGAACGCCTTCGCGCGACGCACCTGCGCGCCCTCTACCGGTCGGGACGGCAGGGTGAGGCGTTGGCCGGCTACGACGACCTGCGCCGCCGGCTGGCCGACGACCTCGGCGTCGACCCGAGCCCCGAGCTGGCCGACCTGCACCGGGCGATGCTGGCCCAGGACCCGGACCTCGCGCCGCCGGTCCGGCCGGGCACCAACCTGCAGAACCCCCTCACCCCGCTGGTGGGCCGGCGGCGGGACGTGGCCGAGGTGCGCCGGCTGCTCGCCGAGCACCGGCTGGTGACGTTGACCGGGCCCGGCGGGGTCGGCAAGACGCGGCTCGCGGTGGAGACGGCACGCCAGGTCGTGGACGGCTTCCCGGACGGCGTGTGGGTCGTCGAGGTGTCCGGGTCGAGCGCGCTGCCCGACGTGGTGGCCGCCGTGCTCGGCATCCGCGACGACGGCACGTGGGGCGGCCAGCACCTCGACACCCTCGACCGGCTGGCAAACGCGTTGCGGGACAAGCGGGTGCTGCTCGTGCTGGACAACTGCGAGCAGGTGCTGCCGGACGTGGCGGAGCTGACGGCGGTGGTGCTGCGGACCGCGCCGCACGTGCGCGTGCTGGCAACGAGCCGGGAGCCGCTGGCCGTGGCGGGCGAGGTGCGCCGGCCCGTGGCGCCGCTGGCCGGTGACGCCGCCGTGGAGCTGTTCGTGGCCAGGGCCACCGCCGCCGCTCCGGAGTCCGCGCTCGACCTCGGCGCCGTGGCGGAGGTGTGCCGCCGCCTGGACGGCCTGCCGCTGGCGTTGGAGCTGGCCGCGACGAAGGTGCGCGCGCTCGGCGTGCACGGCGTGCTGGCGCGGTTGGACGACCGGTTCCGAGTGCTGGCGGGCGGGTACCGGGACGCGCCGCCCCGGCAGCGCACCCTGCGCGCGGTGATCGACTGGAGTTGGGAGCTGCTGGACGACGCGTCACGCGTGGTGTTGCGCCGGTTGGCCGTGCACAGCGAGGGTTGCGCGTTCGAAGCGGCCGAGGCGGTGTGCGGCCACCCCGGCGGTCCGAGCGGATCGGACGAGCCCGGCGGGCCCGGTGACGTGCTCGACGTGCTGACCGGCTTGGTGGACCGGTCCCTGGTGGTCGTGGTGGAAGGCCCGGACGGCAACCGGTACCGGCTGCTCGAATCGGTGTCCGCGTACTGCGTGGAGCGCCTGCGCGAGGCGGGTGAGCTGGACGACGTGCGCCGCCGTCACGTCGAGCACTACACCGGGCTGGCCGAACGGTCCCGGCTGCGCGGCCCCGAGCAGCGCGAGTGGTTGCGGCGGCTGGACGCCGAGTCGGCGAACCTGCGCGGCGCGCTCGACCACGCCGTGCGGCACGGCCTGACGTCGCACGCGTCGCGCCTGGTGGACGCCCTGGCGTGGTACTGGGTGCTGCGTGGCCGGCTGGGAGAGGCGCACCGCGCGTTGACCGCCGCCCACACCCTCGGCCGCACGGCCGCCACGACGGCGTGGCAGACCGGCATCGGCATCATGATCGGCCACGGGGCGGACCGGGCGGAACGGATCGCGCACGCGGTGCGCGACTGCCCGGACCCGCACGCGACCTGGTTCCTGGGGCACGCGTTGTGCCGGATCGGCGACCTGACGTCGGCGGAGGGTTTGATCGACCGGGCGTTGACGGGTTTCGCCGCGGCCGGCGACCGCTGGGGCGCCGCGGCGGCCCTGGGCGACCGGGCGCTCCAGCACTTCGTCCGCGGCGACCTGGAGGCGGCGGCACGGGACGGTGAGCGGAGTGCGGCCCTGTTCCGCGACCTGGGCGACACGTGGGGTCAGCTCCGCGCCACCCGTCCCCTCGCGGCCGTGGCCGAGGCGTTCGGCGACCACGACGGCGCGGCGGACCGGCTGCGCACCGGCCTGCGCCTGGCCGACCAGCTCGGGTTGTGGCCGGAGGTGTCCGACCTGACGGCGGGTCTCGGCCGCATCGCCCTCCTCGCCGGCGACCACGCGCGGGCGCGGGAACACCACGAGCGCGCGCTGCACCTGGCCGCCCAGCACGGTTTCCGCGCCGGCGAGGTGAACGCGCGGCTCGGGTTGGCGTTGGGCGCGCGCCGCGAAGGCGACCTCGACGTCGCCGAGGAGCACCTGGTCGTCGTGGCGGAGTGGCACGACCAGGTCGGGTTGACCGGCGCGAACGCGTTGGTGCTGGCCGAACTGGGGTTCGTCGCGGAGCTGCGGGGCGACCTCGCGACCGCCGCGGCACGGCACCGGGAGAGCTACGAGGTGGCCTCCGACACCGGCGACCCGCGCGCCCTGGCCTTGGCGTTGGAGGGCTTGGCGGGCGCCACGACCAGCCCGGACGTCGCCGCGGCGTTGCTCGGCGCGGCCGACGCGGCACGGCGCTCGCGCGGCGCTCCCCTGCCGCCGGCCGAACGCGGTGACGTCGACCGGATCACCGCGCGCGCCACGGCCGCCCTGGGGCCGGAGGCCTTCGCCGAGCACTTCGCCCGCGGTGCGGCGATGACCCCGGATCAGGCCGCCGGCTGACGTCCGGCAGCGGTCACGACGGCTCGCCCGCGTCCCGTTCGCGCAGGTACCGCGTGTGGTCGGCCTGCTGGTTCACGTCGGCCGCGTACACGCGCTCGGCCAGCCGGTGCGCCTCGGCCTCCAGCAGCCCGAGCTGGGTCACGAGCTCGTCGCCGGGGCTCGGCTCGCCGCCCGCGCGCTGCTTCACCGCGAACCACCACGGCAGGTTCAGGTACGTCTGCACGGACAGCGGCAGGTCGGTGCGCGCCAACCGGACGACGGTGTGCCGGAGGTCGGGGTTGGCCGCCAGGGCGTCGGGGCGGGCGAGCAGGTCGTCCAGCACGGCCGCGACGCGGCGCACGCCGTCCACCGCCGGCGACGGCATCCGGGACGCCTGCGCGGTCACCTCGCGGACCAGCCCGTCGAGGTCGGCGCGCAGCCGCCCCGCCTCGGTAACGGCGTCGACCGGCACCAGCCGGACCCGCTCCGGCGGCGCGAGCAGCGCGCCCACCGCGTACAGCCCGGCGACGACCAACGGCCACGCGCCGCCGACCACGCCGGTCAGGTGCAGCAGCACGCCGACGAGCCCGCCGACGCAGCCGACGAGGTTCTTGGTGGAGCCCAGGAAGCGGATCATTGGTAGCCGCGGATCTCCTGGAACACGCCGCCCAGCTCGGCGTTGCGCGCGTCGAACACCTTGCCGCCGGTCAGGGCGGCGACCTCGGACAGCTCCACGTTGCTGCCCTCGCCGAACAGCACCGTGAACACGGGCACCTCCCGCATCGGCTGGGGCAGCCTGCCGAACGACGCCGTGAAGTCGGCGAGGCCCGAGCCGTTCGCGTTCTCGCCGTCGGTCATCAGCACGATCGACGTGAACCGGTCCGGGTCGGCCGCCATCAGCGGACCCATCACGTCGTACGCGCGGGACAGGCTGTCGTAGATCGCCGTGCCGCCGCCATCGGTCAGGCCCTGCGCGTACGCCTCGATCTCCGCCAGACCGGCCCCCGGGTCGCCCTCGGGCAGGGTGAACGTCCGCGGTGTGCCGGGCGTCGTGTTGAACGGCAGCATGGTCACCTCCTCGCGGCTGCGGAACCGGCGGAAGCGGCCGGTGAGCGAGTCGTCCGCGCCGGTCAGGCCGACCAGCGCCGACCGGAGCGACTCGATCCGGTCACCCGCCATGGACCCGGACGTGTCGAGCACGTACAGCGTGCGCGACGGGCGGCGGATCTCGTTGAAGTAGGCCGAGAGCAGCGCGTCGACCGACTCGCGGGCGGCTGGGAACGGCAGCTCGACCAGGTCGCGCACGGCGAACCGGGCGTCCGGCTCGACCCCCGGCACCACGGGCCGCCGGTGCGTGGTCTCCATGATCCGCCGCTGCGCGTCGGGCGTGCGCAGGTGGTCGGTGAGCCGCTGGTGCGCGCCGCGCGCGTCGTCACCGGCGTCGGCGAGCAGGGTCAGGGGGTAGTCCGCGGTGACCACGCCGTCGGACGGGTAGACGATCGTGAGCGGTTCGGGCAGGTTCCCGGCGGCGTTCATCGACAGCAGCACGGACTCGTAGTTGATCAGCCCGTCGACGCGCGCGCCGACGTCCTCGCCGCTCGCCCGGCGCCGGTAGGCCTCCGACAGCCAGCCCGACGAGCCCGCCGACAACGCCTGCGCGGCGAAGAACTCCTTCAGCTCCGGCGTGACGGCCGCGATCTGGCCCGCGTCCACGGCGTTGCCCGCGCCGGCCAACGCCGACGCCACGCCCACCAGGGCGGAGAAGCCGGAGTTCGACGCGGACGGGTCGGTCATGCCGTAGGTGAACGCCCGGCGCCCGGCGTGGTCGGCGATCTCGCCCCAGCCGACCCGCCGGTCCGCCCAACCGAGCCGCCGCGCCGAGGACGTCGACAGGCCGAGCACCACCGGCGAGCTCATGACCTTGACCTGGTTGCCGAGCCGGCGCGCGGCCTCCGGGATGCCCGCCGGGTAGCGGTTGGAGGAGAACCAGACGGCGTCGTACTTGCCGTCGACCTCGCCCTTCGCCAGCGCCTCCGCGCCTTCCAGGGTGCCGGTGAAGGTGAACTTCACCTCGATCCCGGTGGCCTCGGCGGCGTCCTCCAGCACCGGCTGCATGTCGGCGAGCTCGCTGCCCGCGAGCACCCGCAGCACACCGGGTTCGGGTGGACCGGCGGGCCGGTCCGGGTCCGGCGCGTCGGACGTGCACGCGGCCGCCAGCAGCACGACCGGCAGCAACAGGGCCGGCAGCAGCGCTGTCCTCATCGTTCCCCCTCGACGGCCGTCGCGTCGTGCGAGCGGCGCAGGTGCTCTTCGGCGCGGCGGATCTCCCCCGACAGCGACTCGACCGTCACCGCCATGCTGCGCACCGCGTCGGCCCGGTAGCCGTCCACGGCGTCGATCGCGGCGTAGATCCGGTCGAACGACGCGCGGATCGTCTCGACCGCGACGGCGGGGTCGCTGCCCGCGCGGCGGATCTCGGCGCTCTGGAGGTCCAGCAGCTCGGTGTTGGCCCGGATCAGCCCGTCCGTGGTGGACCGCAACGCGGCGATCTCGTCCAGCACGTCCCGTTGGCTCGCCAGCGCTCCGCTCACCACGACCGCGACCCGCAACGCGGCCACGGTCGTCGTCACGGCGCGCTCCACGCCGCGGATCAGCTCGTCGTTGTTGCGGCGGACCAGGTCCAGCGCCAGGTAGCCCTGCGCGCTCACCGCGAGCTGGGTCAGCAGGTCCTGGTGGCGTTGCCGGATCGGGTGCAGCACGTCGGCGCGCAGCGCCCTGGCCCGGTCCGGGTCGGTCAGGTCGAAAACGTCGGCCTGCCGGTCGACCGCGGCGTCCACGGCCTCGGCGAACGCGGCCGCCTCGGACAGCTTCCCCATCGCCCGCCACAGCCGCTCCCGCTCGCCTTTGATGGCGGCGTTGTCGCGGCGCAGGACGTCCTGCCGCTCGCGCAGCTCGACCACCAGCGCGTTCACCGGCTCGCCCGCCGCGCGGTAGCGGTCGAGCGCCTTCTTGGCGGCGTTGGCGACGGGGAACACCTTGAGCAGCTTGCGGCCGGTGATGGGCAGCCTGGCCGGGTCCAGCTCGGCGACGGCGCGGCGCAGGCCCGACAGCGACGTCGTGACGCGGACCTGGGGCGCGTCGTCACGCGACGCGCGGGCCGAGCGATCCAGCATCGCGCCCGCCACGGCCGCCGCGGCCCGCATGTCCGCCTCGCCGACCACCAGCGCGTCGTCCAGCGCGGCGGTGAACTCCGGCGACCGGACGTCCAGCGCGCCCAGGCGTTCAGCGAACTCCTCGGCCCGGCGGGCGATGTCCCGGCGCGTGTCGTCGCCGAGCGCGATCAGGCCCGCCGCGCGCTCCACCGGCACCGGCGGCACGGGTTCCGGCGGGGTGAGCGTGAACTCGTCCATCACTTCGCGACCGCGTCGAGGAGCCGTTCCAGCGTCTCGAACGACGGCGGCTCCACCACGTCGACCAGGTCGGCCGGCGCCTTGTCGCCGACGACCTCGGCGAACAGGCGCGGGTCGCTGGTGCGGAAGCCGAACGTGGCGGCGAGGCGGCCCAGCTCGGGGTCGGTGCTCAGCAGCCGGCCGACCTCGTCGCCCTTGCCGGACAACGGGACCAGCGTGTGCTTGGAGTAGACGGTGGGCGCGAGGTAGAGCAGGCGCATGTCGGGGCGGATCGAGCCGTCGTCGCGCACCAGCCGGTCGAGGTACTGCGACTCGTAGATCAACGCCAGGGGCGTCTTGCCCATGCCGGCGGCGAGGTAGTCCTCGAACGGCCCCTCGGTGCTGTTCTGCGTGTAGCCCTGGTCGCGGAAGAGGCGGGCGACGTCGGGCAGGACGGCCGCCTCCTGCTCGGGCGTGCCGACGACGGTGTCGCCGTTGGCGACGAACGACACGATCGACAGGTACATCGCGGCGGAGTTCGACTCGCCCGGGTTGGTCGTGGTGATCAGGACGTTCTTGCGGGCCGGGTAGGCGGTGTTGCCGGGCAGCTGGTCCCAGCGCGTGCCCGCCTTGGCCAGCTCCAGGTACTTCGCGACGTCCAGCACGCGGTAGTCGCCCGCGCCCTTGGTCACCACGCCCGCGGCTTCGAGCAGCGCCGCGATCGGCTCGAACGTGGCCACGGCCATCGGCGACTGGAACGGCGTGTGCGCGGCGGTGGTGCCGCGGTCGCGTTGGATGCGCTGCGCGGCGGGCGCCGAGGACGGGAACGCGAACTCGTACTTGCCGAGGTCGACGGAGGTGGCGATCTGCCGTGAGCCGGCCGTGTCCACCTCGATCCTCAGGCCGTGCCCGGCGAACGCGTCGACCACGCGCCGGTCGCTGAAGAACGCGAGCTTCTCAGAGCCGATGACACCGCGCACGGTGGTCAGCTCGCTCCCCGCGCCGCCCTCCGCGTCGTCCGGACGGCCCCACACGACGACGGCGACGACCGCGGCCAACAACACCACGGCCAGGCCGATGGACAACCGGCGTTTCACTGGACCCGCTCACCCCCGCGCTCATCCTGATCATCTCTCCCGTTCGACTCGTTTGACGCGCGGAGCGGCGATCAGCGGGCGAACGGTTGGTGAACGGCAGGCGTCGATCCGGCCGCGCGCACGGCGGCGGCCACCGTGACGGCGCAGGCGACGTACGCGGCGGTGCGGTGCGAGGTGAGTTCGGCGAGCGCGGGACCGGCGAGCGCGCCGACGAACGTCGCCACCGCCTCGCCGGTGAACATCACCGCGCTGACGCGCCCCAGCACGTCGGTGGGCGTCACGCGTTGGATCGCGGTCTGCGTGACGACCAGCGCGGCCGAGCCGGACAGGCCGATGAGCACGGCGGATGGCGCCGCCGCAGTGAGCGTGCGGGAGCTGAACAGCAGCACGAACCCCGCGGCGGTGACGACGAGCGCGCCGGCGAGGAGGGGTCCGGTGCGCGCCCGGTCGACGAGGAAGCGGGTGAGGGGCGCGCCGAGCAGGAACCCGACGCCGAGCCCGGACATCACGAGGCCGATCGCCGTGCTGCCGCCGAGGGTGACGATGCCGAACGGCACCAGCAGCGCGCTCAGCGAGGCGTTCGCCGCGAGGAACACCGTGCTGACGACCAGCAACGCCGATGTCGTCCGGTCCGCCCGGAGGAACGCGAACCCCTGGGCGAACTCCTTCGCGAACTCCCGGGCGAACCGGCGGGTGACGGCGCGCGTGCTCCTCGCCGTCGCCCGCTTGGACATCAGCACGAGCAGAACCGCCGAGACCAGGTAGCTCCCGACGTCGGCCAGCACCAGCGCGGGGAACCCTAGGACGCCCATCAACGCGCCGCCCAGTGGCGCGCCGACGAGACGCGCCACGCCGTCGGTGACGGAGTTCAACGCGTTCGCGCCGCTCAACGCGCTGCCCGTGCCGACGACGACCGGCGTGTGGGCCTGGGCGGCCGGGCGGAACACCGCCGTACCCGTGCTCTCCACGACGACCGCGACGTAGACGAGCCAGAGGTCGCCGGGGCCGCGGACCAGGAGGAGCAGCCCGACGGCGCCGGCCCGCAGCACGTCGGCCGCGACCATCACCTTCCGCCGGTCCCACCGGTCGGCCACCACCCCGGCGACCGGGCCGAGCACGACGAGCGGCAGGAACTCCGCGGCCAGCGCCGCGCCCGCCGCCATCACCGAGCCGGTCAGGTGGAAGACGTGCGCGGGCACGGCCACCACGAGCAGCCAGGTGCCGAACACGCTGACCGTCCGCGCCGCCCACAGCAGCCGGAAGTCCCCGACGCGCAACGCAGCCAGCACACGACCCCCTGTGGTTATCTCCACAGGATAGCCACAGAGGTTAGTGTTCTGACAAGATAAGGCCGTGGGACACGACCTGGGGCAGCGGCTACGAGCCCTGCGGGCGGCGAGCGGGCGCACGGTGGCCGCCGTCGCCGCCGACGCGGGACTCTCGGTGCCGTACGTGGCGAACCTGGAGAACGGCCGGGGCAACCCGACCGCCGACGCGCTCACCCGCCTGGCGGAGGCGCTCGGCACCACGCTGACCATCGGCTTCGCCGACTCCGCCGAGCAGCCGGCCGAACTGCCGGCCGCCCTGGTCCGGCTCGGCCGCACGCCCAGGTTCCGCCGCGATGTCCGGGCGCTGGCCGAGGCCACCGGTCAGGACGCCACCGACCTCGCCGGCCGACTGCTGGACGTCCTCGCCAGGCTGGCCGCGCTCACCGGCCGCGACCTCGCCGAAGCGGACTGGCTGCGCCTGCTGGACGCCCTCCTGCTCGTCGCCCTGCACCCGAACCCGGGCACACAGCCCGCTCAGTAGGCCATGAACAGGATCTCGTCGCGCGAGTAGTCGTGGCCCGGGTGGTTCTCCTTGAGGTGCTGCTGGGTCTTGGCCACCAGGTCGTCCTCGTCCTGCCCGGTGATGTGCTCTCCGCACGGGCAGCTGATGTTCTTCTTCATCGCAATCCTCCGCTGGTGATCTCCGCGTCGACTCTACTGAAACCGCCGGTGTTGTCGACCGGCGTGCGAGCACGACGGCAAGCCACGAGAGGCGGTCAGCCGACGGCGTCCAGCACGGCCGCGACCAGGCGGTGGTTCCCGGGCGCGCCACCGCCGCGACCGGCGGGAAGCGGCGCCGCGTGTGGCTGTGCGCGATGCCGCCGCGCGGGTCGGCGAACGCCTGCGCGCCCACCACACCGCTGTGCCCGAACGCGTCCGCGCCGAGTGCGGGGTACCGCACGGCCTGCGCCTCGAACCCGAGGAGGAGGTGGTCCCGCTCCCCCGTCACCAGGTCCGCCCGGTCGCCCGGCGCACCACCTCGCCGGTCAACGCGTCGATCGCCAGGGCGTGGTAGCCGTGCCCTTCCGTCCACAAGGGACGCTCACCGGCCGGCCGCGCGGCGAGGAGCCGGTCGTCGGACAGCTCGGCCGCGGTGAACCCGCCGGGCACGCCGACGAGCCCGGCGCGGTGCGCGAGCAGGTCCCGCAGCGTGATCCGCCCCTTGCCGGAGGCGGCGAACTCCGGCCGGTGCCACGCGACCGCGCGGTCGAGGTCCAGCACGCCGTCCTGCACGAGGAACGCGACGACGAGGTGCGCCGCGCCCTTGCCCGACGAGTACAGCGCCGGCCACGCGTCCTCGGCGAGCCCCGCCCACAGGTCCACGACGCGGCGGCCGTGGTGGTGCACGGCGAGCTGGGCGCCGAGGCCCGGCTCACCGGCCACGACCGCCGCGAACTCGTCGCGCACCCCCTCGAACCCGGGCGCGACGGCACCGTGGACGGTCGTCAGGCGGCGGCGACCGCGCGGGCGAACTTGACGACGCGCTCGGCCTGCACGCGGGCCGCCGCGCGCACGGTCTCGTCCACGGTCGCCGTGCCGCCCGCGTCGTGGTGCGAGGTGCCGTACGGGTTGCCGTCGGCGAACTTGTCGGGGTGCGTGTAGCCGGGGGCGACGACGATCCCGCCGAAGTGGTGGAACGTGTTGGCCAGCGCGAGCAGCGTCGACTCGTGGCCGCCGTGCAGCGTGCCGGTCGAGGTGAACCCGCTGTAGACCTTGTCCGCCAGCAGACCCTGCTGCCAGACCGGGCCGAGCGTGTCGAGGAACTGCTTGAGCTGCGCGGCGACGTTGCCGAACCGCGTGGGCGTGCCCATCACGACCGCGTCGGCCCACACCAGGTCGTCGGCGGTGGCGAGCGGGACGTCCGCAGTCGCGGCGACGTTGGCCGCCCACCCCGGGTTGCCGTCGATCGCGGACTGCGGCGCCAGCTCGGCGACCTTGCGGAGCCGCACCTCGGCGCCCGCCTTCTCGGCCGTGTCGGCGATCTCCTGGGCGATCTGGGCGATGTTGCCGGTCGCCGAGTAGTACACGACCGCGACCTTGACGCGACTGTCCACAGTGGCCCCCTCCTGCTGCTGGATCATGAGCAGGACGATATAGTCACCTATAGATATAGTCAAACTTAGTGACTATCACCTCAGGTGACCAAGGAGCCGCATGCGTCGAGGCGAGCGCAAGCAGACCGAGCCCGACCTGGGCGTCCTCACCGGCCGGCTCCTGTTCGCCGTGCAGGAGGAGCTGTTCGACGCCCTCGCCCGGCGGGGGTTCGCCGACCTCCGCCCGCTGCACGGCGCGGTGCTCGCCTACCTGGACGAGGAGGGCAGCCGGGCCACCGACCTGGCCCGGCGCTCCGGCCAGCACAAGCAGGTCGTCGGCAAGGCGCTGGACGAGCTGGAGGCGCTCGGGTACGTCACCCGCCGCCCCGACCCGGACGACCGGCGGGCGAAGGTCGTCGTCCCGACCGGGCGCGGGCTCGACCAGATGCGCCAGTCCGACGCGATCATGGCCGGCATCGAGGCCCGGCACGCCGAGCGCGTCGGCGCGGAGGCCTTCGACGCGTTCAAGCGGCTGTTCCGACAGGTCGCGGACGACCAGCGGGGCTGGCGCGGCTGAGGCACGACACGGGAGCGGCCTCCCGGCGACGATGCCGGGAGGCCGCTCACGGGCGGCGGGTCAGCCCGCGTGCGCCTCGAACTCGGACAGCTGCCCGGCCGGCCAGCCGGTGTTCCCGGTGAACGTCACCCGCAGGAAGCGGTGGTTCGCGGCGACCGGGATGGTGACCTGGTTGCCGGTCTCCGGGTCGAACCGGTACCCGGCCGACGCCACGAGCTGGCCGTACGTGCCGCCGTCCGCGCTGCCGGACACGCTCAGCGTCTGCGTGCGGGCGGCCCACGCGGCGGCGGGCGGGAGCTTCAGCACGATCCGGTTCACGCCGATCCGCGTGCCCAGGTCCACGGTGAAGGTCTGCGGGAACTGGTTGTTGGCGCTCTCCCAGTAGGTGTTCGCGTCACCGTCCACCGCGGCGGCCGCCGGGAAGCCGCTGTTCGCGCTGGACGCCGTCACCGGCTTCGCCCTGGCCACGTTGCCGGCCGGGGGCGGGGTGGTCGTGGTGGTGCCGCCGGACGCGTAGACCTCCAACTCGGACAGCTGCCCGGCGGGCCAGCCGGTGTTGCCGGTGAACGTCAGCCGCAGGTACCGGTGCGCGCCCGAGACGGGGATCGTCACCTGGTTGCGGGTCGCGGGGTCGAACCGGTACGCGGCCGACGCGACGACCTGGCCGTACGTGCCGCCGTCCGCGCTGCCGGACACGCTCAGCGTCTGCGTGCGGGCCTCCCACGCGGCGGGCGGCGGGAGCTTCAGCACCAGCCGGCCGACGGACTCCGATCGGCCCAGGTCGACCGTGAGCGACTGCGGGAACTGGTTGTTCGCGCTCTCCCAGTAGGTGTTCGCGTCACCGTCCACCGCGGCCGTGGCCGGGAAACCGCCGTTCGCGGTCGTCGCCGTGACCGACTTGCCGCGCGCCAGGTTGCCGCCCGGAGGAACGGTGGTCGTCGTGGTCGTGGTGGTGGTCGTCGTCGTGGTGCTGGTGGGCGGGTTGGTGGGGTCGGTGTAGATCGGGTCCGGCCACGGGCCGCAGTACGGCGTGCCGTCCCAGCCGGAGTTGCCCGTGCCCCTGGTGATCTGGAAGCCGTTGTCCCCCAGGCAGCTGTAGATCCCGGCCCGGCCGAGGCCGGTGGCCGTCACGTTGGTGAAGGACGCGGAGCCGGGCGACTGCAGCTGGATGCCGAACGTGCCCGCGCCGTTGATGCGCACACCGTTGAAGTGCACGTTGGTGATCGTGCCGCTGATGAACTGGATGGCCTCGTAGTTGCTGTCGATCAGGTCGGTGTCGGTGACGTCGATGCGGCCGTTCATCGCGCCGTCACGGGCGTCGAACCACAGCGCGCCCACGCCGAACTGCCAGTTCGAGTCCAGCACGCCGGCGCGCAGGGTGGTGTTGCGGGACAACGTGGTCGTGCCGGACAGGGGCACCGAGGAGAACCGGTTGCCGACGTGGATGCCGCCGCCCTGGTCCTGGGTGTCCGCCACGACGTTCTCGGTGGCGGTGTTGTCCCGACCGCCGTAGATGGCGATGCCGTTGGCCTTCATCGGCACGACCACGGTGTTGCGGCGGATCGTGTTGCTGTGGTCGGCCTGCTGCTCGGACCAGAACGCGATGCCGTCGTCGCTGATGTTGCGGAACAGGTTGTGCTCGATCAGCACGTTGCTGATGCCGCGGTGCAGGTTCATGCCGTCGGCGAGCTGGTCGACGACCTTGTTGTTGCGGATGGTGAGGCCGGAGAACGGACCGTCCAGCCACAGCCCGACCTTGGTGTGCTGCAGGAACATGCCGGAGATCACCGAGCCGCCGCCCAGCGCGCCGCCGATGGCGTTGACCTGGTCGCAGTCGACGCGGTTGGTGACCTCGCCGATGATCGCGAAGTCGTGCAGGCCGACCCGCGTGCTCACGCCGCTGTTGCCGCCCTGGCCGCAGCTCGACGGTTCACCGAGGCCGTAGAAGCCGACCCGGTCGCCGGAGACGACGCTGTGCCAGTGGCCCGCGCCGCGGACCGTCACCTGGTCCACGGTGATGTGCTTGGTAACGGTGAACCGGCCCGCCGGGATCCACACCTCGCGGCCGGACGCCCTGGCGGCGGCGATCGCGGCGTCGAAGGCCCCGTTGTCGTTCGTGCCGTCGTTCGGGGTGGCGCCGTGCTCGGTGACGGAGACGGAGTTCGCGGGCCGCGCGGCCGGGGGCGCGACGAGCTCGAAGTCGGCCAGGTCGATGGTGTACGACGGCGCGGTGTCGCCCGCGTCCACCTGGAGCCTCACCTTGGAGCCCGCGGGCAGCGTGCTCGGGAACAGGGCGCGGGTGGAGTCGTACAGGTGGTGCGGCTTGCCCTGGTTCGGGTCGTTCGCGTACGGGTAGCCGCCGTAGCGCCACGCGTACTTCGACGTGAGCGTGAGGCTGCTCGTCTTGGCGCCGTTGAGGTAGAGCGACAGCGGGGCGGTGATGCCCGCGCCGCCGTTGCCGTCCGGGATGCTGTACCGGAGGTCGATCGAGTTCGCGGGCTCGGTGAGGGTGAACTCGACGTACTTGCCCTGACCGGACAGCGTCACGGCGCGGCGGCCGGACGCCTCCCCCTCCAGCGTGCCCTGGCGGCGGCCGGGGCCGATCTTCGTGCCGTTCGTGGCGGCGGCCTCGGCCTCGTGCTCGACGAAGGGCACGTCGGCGCCTCGGCCGGGGATGTCGAACGGCGACGTGGCGACGGCCGCCGCGGCGATCTCGGCGGAGACCGCGCTCGGCGCCGCCGCGACGGCTATCGCGGCCACCAGGGAGGTGGCCACCGCCGCCGCGCCGAGCGCCAACGGGCGCCGGAGGGTGGGGTCGACTCGCATGGGTTCAGCCCTTCGTTGGACGGGACCTCGAAAGCTGCGGGCAGGGATGTCACGGGGTGTGGCGTGGCGCACACCATAAGCGCGTCGACTCGCGACCCGCAAGATGTGAACGGGATAACGCAAATTGTTGACGATCGTCCTGGTCGCACGCATGCAGCGGTTTCACCGGCACGACACGGAGGTCTGTCCAGCGGTTTCAGGGTTCATCGGGCGATGGGACGCGCGCCGACGCGGCCAGGCCTTGCAGACGGCTTGCGCTGGCTTGCGTTCGTTTGCGGGCGCGGTTCAGGCGTATCGGGGCACGCTTGAGGGCTGTCCGGGCCATCGCCCACCGTGCCCGACCACTCCGCGGTGGACGCCGTCGCGCGCGACCACCCAGCGGGCGGACGTGCCCGTCGGGGCGACCAGCGTGCCGTCGAGGTCGAACAGGACGAGCCCTGGGCAGCAACGGCCCTCGGGTCAGGACAGGCGGCTGTCCTCGCGGGCCGAGGCCGGTCCGACGACCAGGTCGCCCACGGCGCCCTCGTCCAGCAGCTCCAGGAAGACGTCCACCAGCTCGGGGTCGAACCGGGCGCCACGCCCGGACCGCAGCTCCCGCACGGCGTGCTCGTGGGTCAGCGCCCGGCGGTGCGGGCGGTCGGCGCGCATCGCCGCCCAGGCGTCGCACACGGACAGGATGCGGGCTTCGACGCGGATGGCGTCGCGGGTGAGCCCGGCCGGGTAGCCGGCGCCGTCCCACCGCTCGTGGTGCTGGCGGATCACCTCCGCCACCTCGCCGTGGTCCGGCAGCACGCCCACCATGCGCGCGCCGCTGTCCGGGTGCTCGTGCAGGAGGTGCCACTGCTGGTCGGTCAGCGGACCGGACTCGGTGAGCAGGTCGTCGGGCAGCACGATCATGCCGACGTCCAGCAGCCGTCCGGCGCGGTGCACGGTGCGGATCTCGCCCGGGGTGCGCTTCAGCCGCTCGGCCACGGTCCTCGCCCACTCGGCGATGGCCAGGCTCCGGCCCGGACTCGCCACGCGCAGGTCGACCAGGTCCGCGACCTGGTTCAGGTAGTCCACCGCGACGTCCTCCCGGTGCTCGGTGAGCGATGTGCCACCGGCGACCGCGCGATCCCTGCCGAGGTCCTTGGCGAGGTACAGCGCGCGGTCGGCCGCCGACACCAACGCGGACGCGGTGCCGTAGTGCGGCGCGAACGCGGCGGTGCCGGCCGAGAGCGTAACCGTCACGGAACGTCGCCCGCTCACAGCGATCGGGTGGTGCGACACGCCGTGCCGCAGCCGTTCCGCCAACCGGTTCAGGTTGTCCGCGTCCGCACCGGTCGCGATCAGCGCGAACTCCTCGCCGCCGTACCGGGCGAGGACGCGTTCCTCGCCGGCCACGGCCCGCAGCCGGTTGGCCACCTCGACCAGCACCCGGTCGCCCGCCGGGTGCCCGAACCGGTCGTTGATCGACTTGAACCGGTCCACGTCGAGGATCACCACGCCGAGCGGGCTGCCGGCGCGCCGGGCCCGCGCCACCTCGTCGGCGAGCCGCGCCTCGAAGTAGCGGCGGCTGCGCAGCCGGGTGAGGCTGTCCGTGATGGCGAGCCGCCGCTGGTCGACGGCCAGGCCCGCGAGCCGGGTCGCGGTCAGCGCGAACAGCACCGCGCAGCCGACGGCGATCACCGGAACGTCCCGCCGCACGCCGTTGAAGTGCTGCACGAACAGCACCAGCGGGCCGATCAGCGCGCCCGCCGACAGGATGGCCAGCCGGGGCCAGCTCAGCCGCAGCGCGGGCACGTCGACGGCCTGCGCCATCCGACCCATCGACGGGTGCAGGGCGCACGCGCCGAGCGCCAGGTTGCCGGTCAGCCAGATCGCGTCGAGGAAGTTGCCCGCCTCGTAGCTGAGGTCGAGCCGCTGGAGCACGTACACGGTGTCGGCGGTGAGGATCGCGGCGAGCCACAGCGCCAGCAGCACGAACGACGCGTCACGCCGGCCGCCGCCGAACAGCAGCCGCAGCGACACCAGCAGCAGCACCAGGTCCATCAGCGGGTACGCCAGCGACGCCATCTCCACGAGCAGCGGCGTGCCCAGCCGGGTCTGCGGGCCGATCACGAACACCCAGGACAGCAGGCCCGCGACCACGGTGAGCGAGACGGCGTCGAGCAGGCCGGGCAGGTCGCGGTCGGAGCGGCGCTGCCGGATCAGCATCACCAGGCCGGCCACGACGAGCGGGTAGTGGCCGAGGTAGAAGGCGTCCGCGACGGACGGGTAGCTCGTCTCGTTCAGCACGTAGTGCGAGACGTAGAACGTGGTGTCGGCCAGGGCGTACACCAGCTGGCTCAGCCCGAGCACCACCCAGGGCGCCCGGGGCTCGGGTCTGTTGCGCCGCACGCCCCACCAGACGGCCAGGGCGGCGGACGTGCTGACCGCGCAGTAGACGATCACGCGCAGCGGGATCGTGCCGACGAAGATCGGCAGGGCGTAGTACACACCGACCGATAACAGACCGAAAACCAGGTAACCGATCCAGACCTGGTTCTGCTTTTCGATCGGGATTTCGCGGTTTTCGACCGACGTGACTCCGGCGACGCGCAATCCCGGCTCTCCCTACTGCGACGACTACTGCGGCAACGCTGCCATCCGACAAGCGGGGGTCATGAGACCGGGAAACGGGTATCTGCGTCAATCCCTGTTGCCGAGTCTTCATCCAAAGATGTTCCCACCGGTGGGTCCGCCGGTGGGGCGAACCATCGATAGAGTGCCCGGTCATCATGCCGCGGTCGATGGCGAGGCGCGGCGCTCGGACGAGGGGGATGGATGACGAAAGACGCGAAAGACCTGCTGGAGCGGGTGCGGGAGGAGCTGAAGGAGGACGGTGGGACCAACCGGCTGGTGCCGTTGATCGCCAGTGGTGACGCGCCGCTCGACACGTTGCGGGCTTTGGCGGCCGAGGAGCACCGCATCGTGCAGAGCGATTGGCGAGCGTTCCTCACGTTGGCCGCGCAGTCGACCGAACCGGCGCAGCGCGAGTTCTTCGCCGCGGTCGCCGGAGGCGAGGGCCTCGCGTTGGCGAAGCTCGCCGATTTCGCCGCCGCGTGCGGGCTGAGCCCCGACGACGTGGCGTCGTACCGGCCGTTGCCGGGCTGCCAGGCATACCCGTCGTACGTGGCCAGGCTGGCGTTGGACGGCAATCCCCACGACGCGCTGCTCGCGATTCTGGCGAACTTCGCGGAATGGGGCGGCTATTGCGCGGCGATCGCCGCCGCGCTGCGCGAGCACTACGGTTTCAACGACGCGGGCTGCGCGTTCTTCGACTTCTTCGCGGTGCCCGCGCCGGAACTGGACGCCCTCGGCCTGCGCGCGCTGGACCAGGTGCTCGCGACGAAGTGGGAGCCCGCGGGCGCGATGCCCGCCGCGCGCCTGCTGCACTCGTACGAGCTGATGTTCTGGAACACGCTGGCCGACCTGGGCTGACCGGTCGGACCCCGCTGCCGGACCCGTTCAGCACGGCACGAGAGCCGTGCGGGACGGGTCGGGCCAGGACGACCGGGGCGACGTGGGTCGGGCGCCGGTCGTCCGTCATCGGATGACGGAAGGCTGCGCGTCCCAGTTCTCCGGCAGGTCCGGCCGGCCGAACAGGTAGCCCTGCGCGTAGGCGCAGCCGGCGTTGCGCAGCCAGTCGGCCTGCGCCTGGGTCTCGATGCCCTCGGCCACGGTGTGCGCGCCCAGCACCTCCGCCAGGTCGATGATGCAGCGCACGACCCCGGCGGTGCGGCCCGTGTCGGCCAGCGCGCCGGTGAACGACTTGTCGATCTTCACCACGTCGAACGGGTACCGCTGGAGGTAGCTCAGCGACGAGTAGCCGGTGCCGAAGTCGTCCAGCGCCACCCGCACCCCCGTCTCCCGCACCTCCATCAGCCCGCGCATGGCCGCGCCGTCGGCCCACACCGACTCGGTCACCTCGATCGTCAGCCGCTCCGGTGGCAGGTTGGTGGTCTTCAGCACCCGGTCCAGCGAGGGCAGGAACGCGGGTGCGGACAACTGCCGGGTGGACACGTTCACCGTCACGCTGAGGGCGCGGCCCTGCTCGCGCCACCGCATCGCCTGCTCGCACGCGCCCGCCAGCACCTTGTTGCCCAGCGGCACGATCAGCCCGGTCTCCTCGGCCAGCCCGATGAACTCGCCCGGCCCGAGCAGCCCGTGGCCGGGCCGCTGCCACCGCACCAGCGCCTCGGCGCCCGTCGCCGCCGACGTCGCGAGGTCCACGATCGGCTGGTAGTGCAGCACCAGGTGCCCGTCGGTCACGGCGGTCCGCAGGTCGGCCTTGTCGCGCTGCCGCGCCAGCACCCGCTCCCCCATCTCGGGCCGGAACAGCCGGATGCGCCCGCCGCCCTCGCGCTTCGCCGCGTACATCGCGGTGTCGCCGTCGCGCAGCAGGTCGGCCGTGCCGGCGCCGGGCGACGACACGGCGATGCCGACGCTGGCCCGGATCACCGTCTCGTGCCCCAGCCCGGTCAGCGGGCGTGCCAACTCCGACAGCACCCTGGTCGCCAGCCGGGCCGAGTCGCGCACGTCGTGCCCCGGCGCGAGGACGGCGAACTCGTCGCCGCCGAGCCGCGCGGCGGTGGCCACGGGTCCGACGGCGCGGCTGATCCGCTCGGCCGCCGACACCAGGTACCAGTCGCCCGCCTCGTGGCCCTCGGCGTCGTTGACCTCCTTGAACCCGTCGAGGTCGATCACCAGCAGGCCGACCGACTCGCCCGCGAGCAGCGCCTCGTCCACCAGGTGCAGGAAGTGCGCGCGGCCGGCGAGCCCGGTCAGCTCGTCCCGCTCGGCGCGGCTGCGCAGGGCGTCCTCCCACTCGCGGCGCTTGCTCACGTCCAGCGCGGTGACCAGGGTGTGCTGCTCGGAGACGTGCTCGATCGGCACGGCGTGCACCGCGAGCACGGCCGTGGTGCCGTCCGCGCGGGTGACGTCGACCTCCACCGCGTCGTCCGCGGTCCGGCACCCGTGGCCGCAGGACGCGATGTCCGGCCCGTGCGGGCACGGCACCCGCCCCGGCTCCTCAGACGACCAGGCGAGGAGGTCGCGGGCGCGGTCGTTGTGCAGCCGGGGCGTGCCCTCGGCGTCGAGCAGCACGAGGCCGACCGGGCTGGCCCGCACCACCGCCTCGACGGTGCGGTGCGCGTCCTCGACGAGCCGCGCCGCGCGCACCGTCTCGTGCAGGGCCGCCGCCGCGACCACCAGGCCGACCAACGGCATCACCACGGACACGACCAGCGGGCCGGTGACGACGACCGGCGTGACGGTGATCCACACCGCGAAGCCGGACAGGTACCCCAGCAGGGCGGGGACCGCCTTGACCGGGAACCGCTCCGCGTCGCCGCGCACCGCGCGCCGCACCGTGACCGCGAACAGGAAGGTGATGACGGGCTGGGGGTTGGGCAGCACGAACACCGCGCCGTGCGCGATCACGCCCTCCACCACGGCGACCAGCCGGCTGTCCCGCTTGGGCCGCAGCCACCACGACCCGAGGACCACCGGCACCAGCGCGGCGATCACCAGGCCGGCGGGTCCGGAGGCCACGAAGAGCAGGTGGACCGTGAACGCGACCCCGCTGAGCCAGGCGTAGGTCTCCGTCAGCCGGGCGACCCAGCGCAGACCGGACTGGCCGGGCGCCGACAGCGTGTCGTCCACCACGGTGCGGGTTGGACGCGCCACGCCCCGTTACCCCCGAGTCAAGGTGCGATCGACTGAATTCGTTCGCGGAGGAACGCACTATCCACAGCGCCGTTCCCGATCGACAACCGCCATTCGGGTGAGTCCATTGTGGACCCCGATCGTGCCGATCGGGCCGGGCTCAGGAACCGGGTGTCGAGCCCGACGGCGGCTCCGAGTCGGGCAGCGGATCGGGGGTCGTCCGGGACAGGTCCGCGGCGACGGCCTTGGCCTCGTCGATCTTGCGCTGCGACTCGGCCAGCCGCTCTTCCTCGCGGGACGTGTCGATCTCGGGCACGTCGGCGGCGGGCACGTCGGCAACTGGCACGTCGACGGCCGGCGCTTGGCCTCCGGTTCGCTCGGCGACGGCGCTGTCGCCGTCGACCTGGTCGCTCCCCTGGCCCGTGGCGGTCAGGTCGGTCTCGGCGCGGTCGGTCTCGCGTTCGTCGTCGGACATGCGCCGAGGGTTGCCACCGGTCGCGCCGCCAAACTTGGACGCCGGCCGGGCGGCGGGCTACCGTCGATAAGAGCCCGCTGGTTCGTAAGGCCGCCGAGGAGACCCGATGTCGAGCACGACGACCGCGCCGCCCCGCCCGTCCGCACGGCGGCGCGTCACCTTCACGGCGGTGATGCTGACGGTGACCGCGCTGCTGTTCTGGGTGCCGTGGACCGGTTTGCTCGCGCCGGGCGCGCGGTGGCCCTGGCCGGTGCAGGCCGTCGGCACGGCGTTCTTCGTCGTGACGTCGGTGGCGTTCCCGTTCCTGCTCGTCCGCGCGCACGGCCGCCGGCACTCCGACCGGGCCTCCCGGATCGCGCACCTGATGCTCGGCGTGGCGTGGGTGTTCTTCGCGTGGACGGTCGTCACGCACGCGCTGCGGCTCGTGCTTGCGGTCGCGGGCGTGGAGAACCCGTTCCGCGCCCGGTTCATCGCGGTGCTGCTGCTGGTCGTCGGCCTGGCGCTCGTCGCGCACGGCAGCCACGAGGCGCGGCGCGTGCCGCGGGTCAAGCGGACCGACGTGGTGCTCCCCTGGCTGGACGAGGCGTTCGACGGGCTCACCATCGCCGTGCTCGCCGACACGCACTACGGCGCGATCGACCGGACGCGGTGGTCCGAGGGCACGGTGGCGGCGGTGAACGAGCTGCGGCCCGACGTCGTCGTCCACGTCGGCGACATCGCGGACGGCACGGTGGCGCAGCGCCGGGGCCAGGCCGCCGCGCTGGGCGACGTGCGCGCCCCGCACCGGTTCTACGTGTCAGGCAACCACGAGTACCTGAGCAACGCGCAGGCGTGGCTGGACCACATGGCCGAGCTGGGCTGGGCGAGCCTGCACAACCAGCACCGGGTGCTGGAACGCGGTGACGCCCGGCTGGTGTTCGCGGGCGTGGACGACATCACCGCCGCGCACTCCGGCGAGGCGGGCCACGGCGCGGACCTCGCCGCCGCGCTGGCGGGCACCCGCCCGGACGACCCGGTGGTGTTGCTCGCGCACCAGCCGAGCGAGATCCCGAAGGCGGTGGCGGCGGGCGTCGACCTCCAGCTGTCGGGCCACACGCACGGCGGCCAGATCTGGCCGTTCCACCTGCTGGTCCGTCTTCAGCAGCCGGTGCTGGCCGGGTTGAGCCGGCACGGCGAGCGCACCCGTCTCTACACGAGCCGGGGCGCCGGGTTCTGGGGTCCGCCGCTGCGCGTGTTCGCGCCGAGCGAGATCTCCCTGCTCACGCTGCGGGCCGCTCAGCGGCGACGGGGCGGCGGCTCGTAGTCGTAGTCGTCGGGGAGGTCGAACGGGAGCGGGCGGTTGGACCACGCGTCGACCAGCACGACGATCCCGGCGCACACGACGACGAGGACGCCGACCCAGGGCAGGCCACCCCAGGCCACCACGCCCCCGATCAGCACCAGCGGCAGGACCATGAACAGGACGAACGGGTCCACCCGCCCGAGCCGTCGCCGTCCTCCGGAGCTCGCCATCCACACCCTCCCAGTCAAGCGCCTCGAGGGTGAACTTACGCGACGCGTCCGGCCCGGGGGTCAACCGGGCGCGTCAGCGGTCGTGGCCGCGCTGCTCGCGTCCCGGGTACTGGCCGTGGGCGCGCTCCAACGCCGTGCCGAGCACGGCGAGCAGGATCATGCCCACGCCGAGCCCGAGGTGCAGGAGGTTGTCGGCCGAGTTGAACGGCAGGAAGTTCGCCGCGCCGCCGGCGTGCCCGATCGCGTGCACCACCGAGCCGTAGACCCAGAACAGCAGGTAGAGGAAGCCGCCCGCGCCGAGGAACAGGCGGGCCGAGCCCCACGACCGGGCGGCCGCGACGCCCGCCACGCCGAACAGCAGGTGCACCACGTTGTGCAGCGCGGACACCTGGAACACGCCGAGGAGGGCGGCCTCGGAGTGCGGCCCGGCGAGGCCGAACCGGTCGAAGTCGGCCGTCACGCCCGGCACGAACCCCAGCACCCCGACCAGCAGGAACACCACCCCGACCAGGAGGGCGAACGTCTGGATGGGACGTCGGCGGGCGCCGACGCGTTCGGTTGGGGTCGTCATGGAGGTCCTCCGATCACCGCGTGACGATGGCGTACCCGGAGCGGTCGGGGTGAAACGAAGATCGCTGACTCCCGCAGGCGCGGAGTTACACTCGCTTTCGTGCCGAATCTGCGGATCAGTGATGCGGCCGGACTGCTGGGCGTCAGCGACGACACGGTGCGCCGCTGGATCGAGCAGGGCCGGTTGGCCGAGGTGCAGCTCGACAGCGGGCGCAAGGGCGTCGACGGCCGCGAGCTGGCCGAGTTCGCCCAACGCCTGGCGGAGGCGCCCGAGCCGGGCGTGACGGTGGCCGCGTCGGCGCGCAACCGGATGCGCGGGATCGTCACCAGGGTCGTCAAGGACGGTGTGATGGCGCAGGTCGAGCTGCAGGCCGGTCCGTTCCGCGTGGTGTCGCTGATGAGCCGCGACTCGGCCGACGAGCTCGGGCTGGAGGTCGGCAGCGTCGCCGTCGCGTCGATCAAGTCGACCCACGTCGTCGTCGAGATCCCGGAGGTGTGACGTGCGCGCACTGGTGCTGGCAGCAGTGTTGGCGGCCGGCTGCGGCACGGCGGCCTGCGGCACGGCCGAACCCGCCGGCGCGGTGACGGGCCGCGTCACGGTGTTCGCGGCGGCGTCGCTGACCGAGACGTTCACCCGGCTCGGCGAGGACTTCGAGGCCGCGCACCCGGGCGTGGAGGTGGTGTTCAACTTCGGCGGCAGTTCGGGCCTGGCCCGGCAGATCGGCGAGGGCGCGCCGGCGGACGTGTTCGCCTCCGCCGCGCCCGCCGACATGGCCCGCGTCGCCGACGCGGGCGGGACCGCCGACGCCGCCGCGGTGTTCGCCCGCAACCGGTTGGAGATCGCGGTGCCGGCGGGCAACCCGGCGGGGGTGGCCGGGCTGGCGGACTTCGCCGACGCCGACGTCAAGGTCGCGCTGTGCGCGGAGCAGGTGCCGTGCGGCGCGGCGGCGAAGCGGGCGTTCGAGGCGGCCGGGGTCACCCCGCGCCCGGACACGCTGGAGCAGGACGTGAAGGCGGTGCTGACCAAGGTGCGCCTCGGCGAGGTGGACGCCGCGCTGGTGTACCGGACGGACGTGCGGTCCGCCGCCGGCGAGGTGGAGGGCATCGCGTTCCCCGAGGCCGACCGGACCGTCAACGACTACCCGATCGCGCCGCTGGCGAAGGCGCGCAACGCGGCGGGCGCGCGGGCGTTCGTCGACCACGTCCGCTCCGACCGGGGTCGGGCGGTGCTCGCCGAGGCCGGGTTCGAGTCGCCGTGACGCCGACCCGCCGACGTGCCGGTGGCCGCCTCCCGGTGGTGCTGGTGCTGCCGGCCGTGGCGGGGCTGGCGTTCCTGCTCGTGCCGCTGGTCGGGTTGTTGCTCCGGGCGCCGTGGGGGACGTTGCCGGGTCAGCTGTTCAGCGCCTCCGTCGGCGAGGCGCTGCGGCTGTCGCTGGTGTGCGCGACGCTCGCCACGGTGGTGTGCCTGGTGCTCGGCGTGCCGCTGGCGTGGCTGCTGGCGCGCGGCGACGTGCCGGGACGGGGTGTGCTGCGGGCGCTGGTGACGGTGCCGCTGGTGCTGCCGCCGGTGGTGGGCGGGGTGGCGTTGCTGTTCGTGCTGGGCCGTCGGGGGCTGGTCGGGCAGCACCTCGACGCGTGGTTCGGCATCTCGTTGCCGTTCACCACGGCCGGGGTGGTCCTGGCGGAGGCGTTCGTGGCGATGCCGTTCCTGGTGATCTCGGTGGAGGGCGCGTTGCGCGCGGCCGACCCGCGGTACGAGGAGGCCGCCGCCACCCTGGGCGCGTCGCGGTGGCTGGCGTTCCGGCGGGTCACCCTGCCGTCGATCCTGCCGGGCGTGGTGGCGGGCACGGTGCTGTGCTGGGCGCGCGCGTTGGGCGAGTTCGGCGCCACCATCACGTTCGCGGGCAACTTCCCCGGCGAGACGACCACCATGCCGCTGGCCGTGTACCTGGCGCTGGAGAGCGACCCGGACGCGGCGATCGTGCTCAGCGTGGTGCTGCTGCTGGTGTCCGTCGGCGTGCTGGCCGCGTTGCGCGACCGGTGGATCAGCGGGCCGTCATGACGTTGCACGCGGACCTGCGGGTCGCCCGCGGCCGGTTCCGCCTCGACGCGGAGCTGACCGTCGAACCGGGCGAGGTGGTCGCCCTGCTCGGGCCGAACGGCGCGGGCAAGACCACCGCGCTGCGCGCGCTCGCCGGGCTGCTCCCGTTGACCGGCGGGCACATCCGGGTCGGCGGGCGGACGTGGGACGCGCCGCCGGACGTGTTCCGGCCGGCCGAACGGCGTCCGATCGGCGTGGTGTTCCAGGACTACCTGCTGTTCGCGCACCTGTCGGCGCTGGAGAACGTGGCGTTCGGGCTGCGCGCCCGCGGTGTCGGGCGGGCGGAGGCGCGGGAGCGGGCCGCCCGGTGGCTCGACCGGGTCGGGCTCGCCGAGCACGCCAAGGCCAGGCCGCGCACGCTGTCCGGCGGTCAGGCGCAACGCGTCGCCCTGGCCCGCGCGCTCGTCACGGGTCCGGAACTCCTGCTGCTCGACGAGCCGCTGGCGGCGCTGGACGCGGCGACCCGGCTGCACGTGCGCGCCGAACTGGGCCGGCACCTGCGCGACTTCCCCGGCCACACGCTGCTCGTCACGCACGACCCGCTGGACGCGATGGTGCTCGCCGACCGGCTGGTCGTCCTGGAGCACGGCGAGGTGGTGCAGCAGGGCACGCCCGCCGAGGTGGCGCGCCGGCCGCGCACGGCGTACGTCGCCGACCTGGTCGGCCTCAACCTCTACCGCGGCACGGCGCGCGGCACGGCCGTGGAGCTGGACGACGGCGGCACGCTCACCGTGGCGACGCCGGCGGACGGTCCGGTGCACGTCGTGTTCCCGCCCACCGCGGTCAGCCTGCACCCCGACCACCCCACCGGCAGCCCGCGCAACGCGTGGCGCGTGACCGTGGCCGGGATCGAGCAGCACGCCCACACCACCCGCCTGCGGCTGGACGGCGTGCCGCCCGTGCTGGCCGACGTCACGACGGCGACCGTCGCCGACCTCCGCCTCCAGCCCGGCGACGCGCTGTGGGCCGCGGTGAAGGCCACCGAGGTTCATGCCTACCCGGCCTGACGCACCGCAAGTGTGACTCTCCAATCACACTTTTCAACGCTCTGACCTGCACTGCTTGACAGCTCTCGCGTCCACGTGTTCACTCAGCCTCGTACTGAGTGACTGACCACTCACACTTGGAGCCACGATGAGCAACGCGTCCACCGACCAGGTTCTCGAAGTCGTCCTGCCGGGCGTGGTCGAGCCCGAGGGCCTCGAACTGCGCCGCCGTGAGCGGCCCGTCCCCGCCGCCGGCCAGGCGCTGGTGCGGGTCGAGGCGACCGGGGTGTCCTTCGCCGAGAAGCAGATGCGCAAGGCGAAGTACTACGACCAGCCCGCGTTCCCGTTCGTGCCCGGCTACGACCTGGTCGGCGTCGTCGCCGAGGTCGGGCCCGGCGTCGCCCCGGCGCTCGTCGGCCGCCGGTTCGCGGCGCTCACCAAGATCGGCGGCTGGGCCACCCACGTGCTGGTGGACGCGGCCGACCTGGTGCCCGTGCCGGACGGCGTCGACGCCGCCGAGGCCGAGGCGCTGGTGGTCAACGGGATCACGGCGTGGCGGATGCTGCACGGCATCGCGAAGGTCGAAGCCGGTCAGACCGTGCTCGTGCTGGGCGCCAGCGGCGGCGTCGGGTCGTTGCTGACGCAGCTCGCGACGCTCGCCGGCGCACGGGTCATCGGCACCGCCTCGGCACGGCACCACGACGCCGTCCGCGCGCTCGGCGCCGTTCCGGTGGACTACCGCGACGCCGACGTGCCCGCCAGGGTGCGGGAGCTGGCGCCCGGCGGCGTGGACGCGGTGTTCGACCACGTCGGCGGCCCCGGCCTGGTCGACTCGTACCGGCTGCTCGCGCCGCGCGGCACCCTCGTCGCCTACGGCACCGCGTCCACCAAGGACGAGCCCGGCTCGTCACGACTGCCGGTGCTGAAGCTGTTCCTGCGGCTGCTGTGGTGGAACGCGCTGCCCAACGGCCACTCCGCCACGTTCTTCAACGTCTGGGCGGGCCGGCGGAACGCGGCGAGGTTCCGCGCCGAGCTGGCCCGCGACCTCGGCTCGGTCTTCGCGCTGCTGGCCCGAGGCGCCCTGAACCCCCGCGTCGCCGCCCGCGTCCCGCTGGAGCGGGTCGTGGACGCCGTGCGGCTCGCCGAGTCCGGCACGGTCAGCGGCAAAGTCGTCCTCGTCCCCTGATCTTCCCCACCCACAAGGAGAACGCACGCCATGTCGTACCGCATCCCCCTGCTCGCCGTCCTCGTGTCGGCCGCCGCGAACCTCGTCTCCTTCCTGCTGCTGACCGGTCAGCCCAACCCCGGCATGGCCGCCGTCTCCGTCCTCCCGCTCGTCGCGGCCGTGCTGCTGTGGCTGGGCAGACGAGCCGGGCTCTACGCCGCGCTGGTGGCGGCGCCCGTGATGGTGGCGTTCCGGCCGGGCGGGCTGGCGTTCGACCTGATCCGGCCGGGTGACGTGCTGCCGTTCGCGGTCGCCGCCGTCCAGGTGCTCGCGGTCGGGGTGGCCGTCCTGTCCGCGGTGCTCGCCCTCGTGCGGCGGGACCGCGCGGTGGTGGGTCTGGCCGGTGGGGCCGCTCTCGGCGCGGCCGTCGCCGTCGCGCTCGTCGCGGTGCTCCCCCAGGCCGACGACACCGGCTCGCTCACGCCCGACCAGGTCGCCGCGCTCCCCGTCGTCGACCTGGTGAACTACCGCTTCGCCCCGGCCCAGCTCCGCGTCGGCCCCGGCGAGCCGGTGGCGTTCCGGTTCACCAACGACACCGACGACGACCACACGTTCACCATCGAGGCGCTGGGCGTCGAGGTCGAGGTGCCGAGCGGGCGGACGCGGGTCGCCGTGGTGCGCGCCCCGGCCGGCCAGTACGCGTTGCTCTGCACCGTGGGCGACCACGAGGAGCAGGGCATGGTCGGGCGGCTGACCGTGGTCGAGGGCGCGGGCACGGGCGCGCCGGCCGGCGAGGCGCACGGGTCGCACGAAGGCGCGCACCACCATGGCTGAGCGCTCACGGCTGTCCCGCCGAACACTGCTGATCGCCGCCGGGGCGGCCGTCGGAGCCGCCGGCGCGGGCGCGCTGGTGCCCGTCGTGCGCTCCGCCCTCGCCGCACCCGACTTCACCGCCGCCCTCCCCGACCTCGCTCCCCTGCCGCTGCGCGCCGGACCGGACGGCGTGCTGCGCGGCGACCTCGTGGCCGCGCCCGCCGGCGCGGGCCTCCGCTACAACGGCGGCACACCCCTGCTGAAGCTGAAGGAGGGCGACCGGGTCCGCCTAGCGTTCCGCAACGACCTCGACGCGCCGAGCAGCCTGCACCTGCACGGCCTGCCGCTGCCGCCCGCCGTGGACGCGCCACTGGACCACCTCGAACCCGGCGGCACGAGCGTGCAGGAGTTCACCGTCCCCGAAGGCACGGCGGGCACCTACTGGTACCACCCGCACGCCCACGGCGACGTGGAGCGGCAGCTGCTCGCGGGCCTCGCCGGGCCGATCGTGGTCGCCGGGCCGGCCGACCACGCCGACTGGGACGACCGGCTGCTCATGTTCACCAGGGTCGGCCGGGACATCGCCGTCAACGGCGCGGTGCGGCCGGTGTTCACGCCGAACCGCGGCCTCACCCGGCTCCGCCTGCTCAACGCCACCGCCGGCGACCACCTGCTCCTGGGCGCGGTCCGCGCCGGCGCGCGGCTGCCGCTGCACCTCATCGCCACCGACGGCGGCCTGGTCGACCGGCCGGTGGAGCTGACCGAGGTGCTGCTCGCGCCGGGCGAGCGCGCCGAGGTGCTGGTGGACACCTCCGCCGCGGGCCGGTTCACGCTCACCGCGCTGCCGTACTCGGTGTACGGGGCGGGTGGCGCGACGAGCGCCGAAGTCGGGCTGGTCGCCGCGGACGTGCCCGCCGGCCTCGCCGCCGTGCCGCTGCCCGACCGGCTGCGGCCCGTCGAGGCGCTGGACGAGGCGCGGGCGGTGCGGCGGCGGCGCGTCGTGTTCGGCGGCGACGACCGCGGCGGGTTCACCCTCGACGGCCGCGCGTTCGACCACCACCGCGTCGACCTGCACGCCCGGCTGGGCACGCTGGAGGTGTGGGAGGTGGTGAACGAGCACACCACCGACCACCCGTTCCACCTGCACAGCTACTCGTTCCAGGTGGTGGCGCGCGACGGGCGGCCCGAGCCCGTGCGCGCCTGGCGGGACACCGTCAACGTCCCGCCGGGCGGCGCGGTGACGATCGCCGTGCCGTTCCGGGGCGAGCCGGGACGCACCGTCTACCACTGCCACATCGCCTCGCACGAGGACCTGGGCATGATGGGCGTCCTGGACGTCACCGGCCCGTGACGGCGACCGTCAGAGCTGGTTGGGCGCGTCGATGCCGAGCAGCGACAGGCCCAGCGCCAGCACCCGGGACGTGAGCTGCGCCAGCACCAGCCGGGACATGCGGGTGTCGTCGTCCGGGGCCTGCACCACCGGGCAGTTCTCGTAGAACGTCGAGAACGCGACCGCCGTCTCGTACAGGTAGGTGCACAGCTTGTGCGGCGCGTACTCCTCCGTCGCGGCGGCCACGGCGGCCGGCAGCTGCAGGATCTTCACCGCCAGCGCCCGTTCGGCGGCCTCTGCCAGCAGCACCGGCGTGCCGGGCTCCGCCTCCCGCCCGACGCGGGCGACCACCGACAGCACGCGCGCGTTGGCGTACTGCAGGTAGACGGACGTGTTGCCCTCCATGGCGAGCATCCGGTCCCACGCGAAGACGTAGTCCTTCTCCCGGTCGCCGGACAGGTCCGCGTACTTCACCGCGCCGATGCCGACCGCCCGGGACACCGCCTCGCGCCGCGCCTCGTCCAGCTTGGACCGCTCGGCGACGACCGCGGTGGCCCGGTCGACGGCCTCGCGCAGCAGGTCGACCAGCTTCACCGACCCGCCCGCGCGGGTGCGCAGCACCTTGCCGTCCTCGCCGAGGATCGAGCCGAACCCGATGTGCACGGCCCGGTGGTCGTCGTCCAGCCAGCCCGCGGCCTCGGCCGTGGCGAACACCATCTTGAAGTGCTGCGCCTGCGGCGAGCCGACCACGTACAGCAGGTCCGTGGCGCCCCGGTCGCGGGTCCAGTAGCGGGCGGTGGCGAGGTCGGTGCTGGCGTAGCCGTAGCCGCCGTCGCTCTTGCGGACGATCAGCGGCAGCGGCTCGCCCTCGCGGTTGGTGAAGCCGGGCGGGAACACGCACACCGCGCCGTCGCTGATCGAGGTGAGGCCCTTGGCCTCCAGCTCCTCGACCACCTCGCCCAGGAACGGGTTGTAGAAGCTCTCGCCGTAGTAGTCGTCGGCGGTCAGCTTCACGCCCAGCAGCTCGTACACGGCGGCGAAGTGCCGCTCCGACTCCTCCACCAGCTCGCGCCACAGCGCGAGGGTGGTCTCGTCGCCGCCCTGCAACGCCACCACGCGGCGACGGGCCCGGTCGGCGAACTCCGGGTCGGCGTCGAACTTCTTGCGCGCCTCCTGGTAGAAGCCGTTCAGGTCGCCGATCGAGTGGCCGGCGCCGGTGCTGCCCTGGTCCACCAGGTGCTCGATGAGCATGCCGAACGGCGTGCCCCAGTCGCCCAGGTGGTTGTGCCGGATCACCTCGTGGCCAGCGAACTCCAGCAGCCGGACCACCGCGTCGCCGATGATCGACGACCGGAGGTGGCCGACGTGCATCTCCTTGGCCACGTTGGGGCTGCCGTAGTCGATGGCGAACCGCCGCGGTTCGACGGTCGGCACGCCGAGGCGGGCGTCGCCGAGGAGCCGGGCGGTCTGCGCCTCCAGCCACTCGCGGCGCAGGGTGAAGTTGACGAACCCCGGCCCGGCCACCTCGGGCCGCTCGACCACGTCGGCGGCGTCGAGGTGCGCGACGATCGCCTCGGCGACCTCGCGGGGCGGTCGGCCGAGCCTCTTGGCCAGGCTCATGGCGACGTTGCACTGGTAGTCCGCACCGCGCCCGGGGGCCGCGGGTCGGATCAGCGCCTCGACCGGTGTGATCTCCACGTCGAGCGCCGCTTTCAGCGCGTTGGCCACCCGCAGGCCGAGCTCCAGCCCGACATCCCCACCCAGCACCGATCACCCTCCGTCGAATCCACGTGTGATCGGGTGATTGTCCGGCACGACGCCCGTGCGCGCGAAACGGGTTCCGCTCAGCGCGTCCGGGCGTCCGGTCCGCTACCGCTTGAGCACCAGCGCCGCCCATGGCCCGAGCTCCACGCGCCCGGCCGACACGTGCGCGGCGTCGGTGTTGGAGAGCACCACGTCGGCATCCGACCAGGCCGGATCGACGTCGACGGTCTGCTCGGCCCCGCCGAGGTTCGCGACGACGAGCAGCCGGACGCCGTCCAGCGCGCGTTCGTACGCGTAGACGTGCGGGTGGTCGGCCAGGAGCATCCGGAAGTCGCCGAGCGCCACCACCGGGAGTTCGTGGCGCAGCCCGATCAGCCGCCGGTAGTGGTTGAAGACGGACCTCGGGTCGTCGTACTGGGCCTCGGCGTTGAGCCACGAGTGGTTGGGGTTGACGGCCAGCCACGGCTCGCCGGACGTGAACCCGGCGTTCGGGGTGGCGTCCCACTGCACCGGCGTGCGCGCGTTGTCGCGGCCCATCGCCCGCAGTCCGCGCAGCACCACGTCCGGGTCCACGCCCGCCTCGACCTGCCGCCGGTGGTGGTTGAGCGACTCGACGTCGCGCATCTCGTGCACGCCGGCGAACGGCGCGTTGGTCATCCCCAGCTCTTCGCCCTGGTAGACGAACGGCGTGCCCCGGTGCAGGTGCAGCACGGTCGCCCACGCCGTCGCCGACTCGCGCCACCACTGCCCGTCGTCGCCGAACCGGGACACCACGCGGGGCTGGTCGTGGTTGCACCAGTACAGGCTGTTCCAGCCCGTCTCGGCCAGCGCCGCCTGCCACCGCCCGAGCGACGCCTTCAGGTCGCGCAGGTCCAGCGGCTTCGGGTCGAACTTGCCGCCCTGGCCGTGGTCCAGCGACACGTGCTCGAACTGGAACACCATGTCCACCTCGCCGCGCGCCGGGTCGGTGAACAGCCTCGCGTCCTCCCACGTCACGCCGGGCATCTCGCCGACGGTCAGGAACTCCCCCGTGCGCCCGCGGAAGACCTCGCGGTGCATCTCCTGGAGGAATTCGTGGATGCGCGGACCGGTGCCGTAGTGGGGGAACCCGTCGCCGAGGCCGCCGGTGCCGGTGGTGGCGCCGTCGGGGAGCGCCGGGTCCTTCGAGATGAGGTTGATCACGTCCATGCGGAAGCCGTCGACGCCCCGGTCGAGCCACCACCGCATCATGTCGTACACCGCGTGGCGGACCTCGGGGTTCTCCCAGTTCAGGTCCGGCTGCTTGCGGTCGAACAGGTGCAGGTAGTACTCGCCGGTCTTCTCGTCCAGCGTCCACGCGGGCCCCGAGAAGAACGACTCCCAGTTGGTGGGCTCCGCGCCCGGCTCCCCCGCCGCGAACCCGTCCCGCGGCGGGCGCCACCAGTACCAGTCCCGCTTCGGGTTGTCCTGGGACGACCGCGACTCCGCGAACCACGGGTGCTCGTCCGAGGTGTGGTTCACGACCAGGTCCATCACCAGCTTCATGCCCCGCGCGTGCACCTCCGCGAGCAGCCGGTCGAAGTCCTCCAACGTCCCGAAGACCGGGTCGATCGCCTGGTAGTCCGAGATGTCGTAACCGTTGTCGGCCTGCGGCGACGCGTACACCGGCGAGAGCCAGACCACGTCCACGCCCAGCCTTTCCAGGTGGTCCAGCCGTGACGCCAGACCCGCCAGGTCGCCCACGCCGTCACCGTCCGCGTCGGCGAAGCTGCGCGGGTACACCTGGTACACCACCGCCGAGGTCCACCACGGCGCCGCCGTCGTGGTGGTCGTGGCCGTCGTGGCCGTGCCGGTCGTGGTCCTGCCGGTCTGGTCGAGAGTCATCCGCATCCTCACCGGGTCGGTTCGCCGTCGTCCCAGTCCACCATTCCACGCGTCGGCCTGCCGGCAGAACGCCCGGCGGGCTTCGGTCCGCCGGCCCACCGGAACGTCCGTCCCTTGTGGATGGTCAGGGCGGGCGCCGGCAGCGCTCGGACGACCAGCGCGTCCAGCAGCACGCCGAACGCCACCAGGAACGCCCTCTGCGCCAACCTGACCAGCGGCAGCACGGCCAGGGCGCCGAACGTGGCGGCCGGCACCACGCCCGCGGACATGATCACCCCGGCGACCGAGGTGAGGGCAGGCCGCGTGCCGGCCACGACGTCGGGGCCGTGCGCGGCCGGGAACGTCGGGAAGATCGCCACCAGGTGCCACGCCGCCGGTCCGAGCCCGGCGACCGCCGTGCCGACCGCGGCCGTCGGCACGCGCGGCACCATCCACACCCACGCGCGGTGCTCCCGGTGCGGGTGGTGGGGCCGAGCAGCACGGGCGTCCACCGGGTGCGCCGGCGCATGACAGCGGACCTGCGGCGAACCCGGCCGCCACCAGCAGCACGCCGAACGGCCACGACCACCCACGGCGTCCGGTGCAGCCCGTCCTCATCGCGGCACGCACATCCGCGTGGCCGACGACGAACGTGACCAGTTGGACCAGTCCGACCAGCGACAGCACGCCGAGCGCTACGCCGTACAGCGGCGCGGTCAGGACCCTGCGCACCACCGCACCACCCCGAGCGCGACACGACCTGCACCGATGGCGCCCAGGCCCCCGGCCTCGGCTAACATCGTCGCAGCCGGTTGAAACACCAGCCGCGCAGGTCGATGAGAATCGCGAGACCTGTCCGGTGCCGTGGACGTCGTCTCGCTTTGACGCGGGAGGCGGCGGACGTGGTGGAGTGGTCTGCGCGGCGGCTGTTCCCTGGCGACGACCTCACCAGCGCCGCGCACCGCGCACACGACTGGGCGGCCGGCCCCCTCGGACCGGTCGAGTCCTGGCCCGTCGAGCTGCGCGCCGCGATCCGCACCGTGATGCCGTCCAGCGTGCCCATGCTGCTGTGGTGGGGTCCGCGGCTGGTCCAGATCTTCAACCACGCCTACACCCCGGTGCTGGGCGCGAAGTACCCCGGCGCGATCGGCCAGCCAGGCGGCGAGTGCTGGCCCGAGGTGTGGGAGGAGCTGGGTCCGCGGGCCGATCAGGTCTTCGCCGAGGGCGTGTCCACCTACTCCGAGAACCAGCTGCTGTTCCTGCACCGGCACGGCCACCTGGAGGAGACGTACTGGACGTTCTCCTACAGCCCCGTGCACGCCGAGGACGGCACGGTCGCGGGCGTGTTCGTGGCCACCACCGACGTGACGCCCCGGGTGCTGGGCGAACGCAGGCTGGAGACGTTGCGCCAGCTCGGCACCCTGTCGATCGCCGAGGCCGACACGGCCGCCGACGCGTGCCGGGCCGCGGTGAAGCTGCTGTCGGCCAGTGCGGCCGACCTGCCCCGGGTCGAGGCCTACCTGCGCGGCGGTGACGGCGAGCCGGTCCTCGTGGCGGCCGCGGGCGAGGGCCCGGACGTCCCGGCGGACGTGGTGCGCCGGGTGGCGGCCGGCGGGGAGTCGGAGATGATCGGCGGCGGGACGCTGGTGCTGCCCCTGGCGGCGGGCGTCCGCGGCACGCACGGCGCGCTGGTCGTCGGCCTGAGCCCGTTCCGGAGCTTCGACCAGTCCTACGCGTCCTTCGTGGACCTGGTGACGGCCGGCGTGGCGACCGCCGTGGACGACACGGTCGCGTACGGGGCCGAGCGCGCGCGGGCGACGGCGTTGGCCGAGCTGGACGCCGCGAAGACCCGGTTCTTCCAGAACATCAGCCACGAGTTCCGCACGCCGTTGACGTTGTTGCTGGCCCCGCTGGGCACCTTGCTGGAGCACCACGCCGACGCGCTGCCCGCCGGTCAGCGCGAGGCGGTGTCGGCCGCGCACCGGGCCGCGCTGCGGCTGCGCCGCCTGGTCGACACGCTGCTCGACGTGGCGCGGGCCGGGGCCGACCACCTGCGCCCGCGACTCGAGCCGACCGACATCGCGGCGCTGACCGCCGACTGCGCCGCCATGTTCCGCGCGACCGCCGAGAGCCTCGGGCTCGACCTGGAGGTCGACGTCGAGGGCGGCACGGTGTGGCTGGACCAGGAGATGTGGGCGCGGATCGTGCTCAACCTGCTGTCCAACGCGCTGAAGTTCACCACCGAGGGCTCCGTGCGCGTCACCGTCCGCACCACCGGGGACTCGTGCGTGCTGACCGTCGCCGACACCGGCGTGGGCATCCCGGACGCCGAGCAGCAGCGCGTGTTCGAGCGGTTCCACCAGGTCGACGGCGTCACCGGCCGCAGCCGCGAGGGCGTCGGCATCGGCCTGTCGCTGGTATCGGACCTGGCGGCGGCGCTCGGCGGCGGGGTGACCGTGCGCAGCGCGCTCGGCGAGGGCAGCACGTTCACCGTCACGGTGCCGTTGGCGACGTCCGAGGAGGCCGCCCGTCACACCACGTTGGACGACCTCGGCGCCACGTTCCTCGGCGAGGCGCGCCAGTGGGCGCCGGCCGCCGTCGTGGAGCCGCCGGCGGCCGGCGCCGGCGAGCGGCACATCCTGCTGGTCGAGGACAACGCCGACATGCGCGACTACCTGGTCCGGCTGCTGACCGCGCAGCGCTGGCGGGTGGCCGCGGTCGGCGACGCCGAGACCGCGCTGAAGCACGCCCGCACGTCCCGGCCGGACCTCGTGCTCAGCGACGTGATGCTGCCCGGCCGCGACGGCGTCGCGCTGCTCGGCGACCTGCGGGCCGACCCGGTGCTGGTGCGCGTGCCCGTGGTGCTGCTGACGGCCCGCGCGGGCACCGAGTCGGCGGTGGAAGGGCTGCGCAACGGCGCGGACGACTACGTGGTGAAGCCGTTCCACCCGACGGAGCTGATCGCCCGGATCAGGGTCCACCTGGAACTGTCGAGCTTCCGCGAGGCCCTGCTGGCCGAGGGCGAGCGGGAGGCGAGCACGCTGCGGGAGGCGCTGGCCAGCCGCAGCACGACCAGCCAGGCCGTCGGCATCCTGATGGCCGTGCAGCGCTGCGACGCCGACACCGCGTTCAAGAAGATCACCGAGCTGTCCCAGCGCCGCAACGTGAAGGCCCGCGAGATCGCCGCCGAGATCGTCGCCCGCTTCCTCGACGACCTGGACTGACCGGGATCACGAGCGGGCGCCGGCCCGCAGTGCGACGTCGGCGTCCTCGGGCACGCGCAGCATCACGAACTCCGTCCGCTTGCGCAGCGCGAAACCCAGCGACTCGTACAGCCGGATGGCCGACGTGTTGGACGCGGCGGCGTGCATCAGCGGCGTCTCGCCGCGCGCCCGGATGCCCGCCGCCACGGCCAGCACCAGGCGGGTGGCCAGGCCCCGCCCGCGGTGCGCGGGATCGGTGCACACGGCGCTGATCTCCGTCCACCCCGGCGGGCGGAGGCGTTCGCCGGCCATCGCGACCAGCGCGCCGTCCCGGCGGATGCCGAGGTAGGTCCCCAGCTCCACGGTCCGCCGCAGGAACGGCCCCGGTTTCGTGCGCTCCACCAGCTCCAGCATCTCCGGCACGTCGCGCGGTCCGAGCCGGACGGCCTCCGCGTCCTCGGCGGCGCGCACCCCGACGTCCACGAGCTGCACGCCGGCGACCCGGCCCAGCACCTCCCACCCGGCGGGCGGCGCGAAGGACGAGTTCATCGGCACGGTCGCGCCCGGCCCGGCCAACGCGGCGACGTCCGCCCACACCCGGTCGTCGGGGCGGTCGGGCAGCGCCAGGAACGTCGCCACCTCCGGGTGGTAGCGCATCACCTGCCCGTGACGTTCGGCGAACCGGGCGTGCGCGCCGTTCAGCGAGGCACAGGTCGGGTTGTCCAACGGTGACACCATGCGGTCCCCCAGCCAGTTCGTGATCGAGCGAATGATGGGTTCGGCGCGGACCGCGTGTCCACGCGCGCCGGTCGCCTCTCACATCGTGGGTCGATCGCCGGAGGACTGGACGGAACCGGAATGCGGTGCCCCACGCCGGCGCGAACGCCGACGTCGGCTGCCGCGGCGCCATGACCGGGACGTGACTTCGGCGAACTGGGGCTCGCGTCCGCGGTGTCGAACGTCGGCGACGGCCTGACACCGGCCCGCCGGGCCGCTTGGCGGGCCGCCCCCCGATGTGACCGGCGGCACACCGCTATTCCACTCCATCGAGGGTTTGAGTCGTCTAGACTCAAACTATGTTCACCAGGGACGAAGCCCTCGACCGGGTCGAGCGGGCGGGCACGGCGGCCGACCTGTTCGGCCCCGTCGACCCGGCCCGGAGCAAGGAGGTGCAGCGGCTGTACCGACAGCTGGCCGCCGTCCTGCACCCCGACCGGGTCGGGGCGGGCGACACCAGGGCGCACGCGGCGTCGGCGGAGCTGACCCGGCTCCACCACGAGTGGCGGCACGGCACGTCCGTCGAGCTGCGCACCGCGACCGGCGCGTACCGGATCACCGACCGGCACGCGGTCGGCAGCGTCGCCAACGTCTACCGGACCGACGGCCCGCACGTGGTCAAGGTCGTCCGCAACCCCGCGCTCAACCCGCTGCTGCACGCCGAGTGGGACGCGTTGCGCCGGCTCGACCGGTTCACCGCCGAGCACCGGTGGCTGCGCCCCTACTACCCGCGCCTGGTCGACACGTCCGGTGACGTGGAGCGCGGCGAGCGGGCGTTCACCGTCCTCGAACCGCTGGTCGACGGGTTCGTGACGCTGGCCGACGTGCGCCGGGCGTTCCCGCGCGGCCTGGACGGCCGCGACTACGCGTGGATGCACCGCAGGCTGCTGCGGGCGGTCGCCGGCGCGCACCGGATCGGCCTGGTCCACGGCGCGATCACCGCCGACAACGTGCTGGTGCACCCGGAGCAGCACGGGATCGTGCTGGCCGGCTGGACGTTCGCGGTCGCCGCCGGCGAACGGCTCCTCGCCACCGACAAGACCACCGCCTACCCGCCGGAAGTCCACAAGGGACAGCCGGTCACCACCGCCACGGACGTCCACATGGCACACACGCTCATGCTGGACCTCCTGGCCGACGACGAAACGCGGCAGCGCACGTTCGCGCGCTGGTGCGCGCAGGACGAACCGGGCCGTCGACCCGACGCCGCCGACCTGCTCGCCGAGTACGACGAACTGCTCGAAGACCTCTACGGCGAGCGGACCTTCCGCCCGTTCGCTCTACCGATGACAGGAGCCTGACATGGGACACGGCAAGTGGGACGACAACGCCTACGCGGCGGCGAAGACCTTCCGCGCGGCCAAGGGCATCGACGACTTCGGCTACACCGCCACGCTGCGGTCGCAGCCGAGGACCGAGTGGAAGGCCGACCCGTCGCTGGACCCGAAGGGCGTGGTGGCCCGCGAGTGCCGCGACTCGGCCGACCACGCCGACTCGACGCCGATCGCGGTGCTGTTCGACGTCACCGGCTCGATGGGCCGGGTGCCGCAGATCATGCAGCGCAAGCTGGGCAAGCTGCACGGGCTGTTGCAGCGCAAGGGCTACCTCACCGACCCGCAGCTGATGTTCGGCGGCATCGGTGACGCGGACAGCGACCGCGTGCCGCTGCAGGTCGGCCAGTTCGAGTCGGACAACCGGATGGACGAGCAGCTGCGCACGATCTTCCTGGAGGGCAACGGCGGCGGGCAGAAGAGCGAGTCGTACGAGCTGGCCGCGTACTTCGTGGCCCGGCACGTCGTCACCGACGCGTGGCAGAAGCGCGGCCGCAAGGGCTACCTGTTCCTGATCGGCGACGAGCTGAACAAGCCGCGGCTGGAGGCCAAGCACATCCGCCGGATCATCGGCGACGACATCAAGGAGGACATCGACCCGGCGTCGGTGTACCGGGAGCTGAGCCGCAAGTGGCACGTCTACTTCGTGCTGCCCAAGCAGTCGTCGTACTACGACGACCCGCAGATCGCCGACCACTGGCGCGACCTGCTGGGCCAGAACTTCCTCAAGCTGGACGACCCGGGCGCGGTGTGCGAGCTGATCGCCGCCACCATCGGGATGGAGGAGCGGGTCGTCGACCTCGACCAGGCGATGATCGACCTGGCCGACGTCGGGTCGATCGCCGAGCGCGAGGCGGTCGGCAAGGCGCTGGTCCACGTGGGCGGCAAGGCGGTCGCGACGACCGCCGCTCCCCCGCTGCTCGACGGTCCCGACGACGTGACGCTGAACTGATGGGCGGAATCGGGGTGGACGGGCACGTGGTCGTCGTCGGCCTGGGGTTCGGCGACGAGGGCAAGGGGGCGGTCGTCGACGCGCTGTGCCACGACGGTCCCGTGACGTCGGTGGTGCGGTTCAACGGCGGCGCGCAGGCCGCGCACAACGTGGTCGCCGGCGACCGGCACCACACGTTCAGCCAGTTCGGGTCCGGCACGCTCGCGGGCGTGCCGACCCACCTCTCCCGGCACGTCCTGGTCGAGCCGATCGCCCTGGCCGCCGAGTCGCGGGAGCTGGCGGCGCTGGGCGTCGCGGACCCGTTGCGGCTGCTGTCGATCGACGCGGACGCGCTGCTCACCACCCCGATCCACGTCGCCGCGAACCGGGCCCGCGAGGACGCGCGCGGGCCCGGCCGGCACGGCTCGTGCGGCAAGGGCATCGGCGAGACCGTCTGGTACTCGCTGCTCGCGGGCCGGGGCGCGGCGCCGGGTGACGTGGTCGAGGACCAGCCGGTCCTCGGCGTGCCCGGCCCCGCGCCGACGGTCGGCGACTGCGCCCGCCCGGCCGTGCTGCGCGGCAAGCTCGACGCGCTGGCGCGGTTCTACGAGCCGCTGATCGGCGACGGCACGTCCGTGGACGAGCTGGTGTCGCTGTACCGGGCGTTCGCCGACGCGGTCCGGTGCACCACCGGAGACGAGGTGGGGCGCCTGGCCGACGCCGGGCGGCTCGTCTTCGAGGGCGCGCAGGGCGTGCTGCTCGACCAGTGGCGCGGCTTCCACCCGCACACGACGTGGTCGACGGTCACCCCGGACAACGCCCGCGGCCTGCTCGGCGGACGGCGGGCCACCGTGCTCGGCGTGACCAGGACGTACCAGACCCGCCACGGCGCCGGGCCGCTGCCCACCGAGGACGCGGCGGTGCTCGCCCGGTTCCCGGAGCGCCACAACGGCACCGGCCACTACCAGGGGGCGTGGCGGGCCGGTCACCTCGACGCGGTGCTGCTCCGGTACGCGGTGGCGGCGTGCGGCGGGGTGGACGCGCTGGCGGTGACGCACCTCGACGCGCGGGACCTCAAGGTGGCGGTGTCCTACGACGCTCCCCTGCCGGTCGCGGGCACGGGGGCGGAGCTGACCGCGTTCCTGGCGGGCCGCACGCCGGTGCTCGCCGACCTGCCCGACCCGGTGGCGTGGTTGGAGGGAGACCTGGGCGTCCCGGTGCTCGTCACGGGGGCGGGAGCGGACCGGTCGGACTACGTGGTGCGGACGCCGGTCCGCGCCCCCGCGTCGGCCGCGGCGGCGGTCGGCGCGCCGACCTCGGCGTGAGACCGGACGCCGGGGAGGCCGGTGGGGAGGGTGGGCGGCGGTCCGGGCGGTGGGTGGTCGGTCGGATGCGGGAGGATCAGGCCATGATCGAGTCGACCCTGGTCTCGGTGGACGTGCTGGCCCTGCGCTTCGACCCGGTGGCGCGGGCGGTGTTGGTGGGTGTCGCGCCGCGCGCGTTCGAGCCGTTCGCGGGCGAGTTGGCCCTGCCCGGTGTGCTGCTGGGCAAGGGCGAACGGCTGCGGGACGCGGCGCGGCGCGCGGTCACCGGGAAGCTCGGCGTCCCGGCGGAGGCGATCTCCGCGTCCGGGCAGCTCAGCACGTTCGACGAGCCGTCCCGCGACCCGCGCGGCCCGACGTTGTCGATCGCGCTCTGGGCCACCGTCGACCCCACCCGGCTGGCCGGCGACGGCCCGGTGTGGGCGCCGGTCACCGAGGTGCCGCCGCTGGCGTTCGACCACGACCGGATCGTCCGCGACTGCCGCCCGATCCTCGCCGACCGGCTCTGGCGGGACACCGGGTTCACCGCCGGGCTGCTCGGCCGCGAGTTCACCACCGCGCAGGCGTTGGACGCCACCGAGTCGCTGACCGGCGACCGCCCCTACCCGGCGAACCTGGGTCGGATCATGGAACGGGTGCCGGGCCTGGAACGCACCGCGCAGCACGCCGCCGCCCTGCCGAAGGGTGGTCGGCCGCCGTCGGTGTGGCGCTGGGTGTCGTGAGCCGCACGCGTTGCCGCACGTGACGGGCGTCACTACGGTGGTCGCGGACGAGGAGGCGGCCCCCATGTCGACACCGGGCAAGCGCGAGATCCGCGGTTGGAAGTCCATGATGGACGACGCCGCCCGGCGGCTGGAGGCGGCCACGGGCCGGACGGTCGCGGAGTGGAACGGGCTGGTGCGCGAGGAGGACCCGCGCGACGAGCCCGCGTTGCGGCGGTGGCTGACCGCGCAGGGCGTCGGCGGCTACTCGCAGGACCTGCTGGTCTACGAACGGCACGGCTACCCGGACTTCCTGCTCACCGACCCGGCCGAGCTGATCGACAACCAGTACGCCGACCGGCCGGACCTGCGCCCCGTCTGCGACGCGGTGCTGGAGGCGGCGTGCTCGGTGGGCGACGACGTGGTCGTGCAGGCGCGCAAGACCTACATCTCGCTGGTCGCGCCGAAGCGCACCTTCGCCGTCGTCAAGGCGACCACCAGGCGCCGGGTCGACGTCGGGCTGAACCTGCCGGGCCGCGAGCCGGGCGGCCGACTGCTGTCGGCGAAGAGCCTGGCCCACGGCACCGTGCGGGTCGCGCTGGAGTCGCCGGACCAGGTGGACGACGAGTTCACGCGGCTGCTGGCCGAGGCCTACCGGGCCAACACCTGACCGGCCTCCGGGCTCAGGCCGCGCGGCTCGCCTGACGGTGCAGCGCGTCGGCCAACCGGGCCGTGTCCTCCAGGACGTAGTCGTCCACCATCCGCCCCCACCGCAACGTCACCCACTGCACGCCCTCGTTGCGGTACGCGGAGCCGTCGGCGAGCGTCGCCGCCATGGTCAGCCGCGTCACGACGGTGGTGCGCCACGGCCACCCGCGCACCACGACGTCGGTCAGCGTGATCCGCAGGCCGGGCAGGGTCCGTTGCAGCCCGAGGAACCACCGCTCGAACTCGTCGCGACCGGTGAACTCGGCGCCGACCGGCGGATCGCCGACGAACCGGAACCGCAGGTCGGGTGCGGCGAGTTCGACGGCGGCCCGGTGGTCGCCGGCGCCGACCCGTTCCCACAGCCTGCGCACCTTGGCCCTGACGACAGCGTGGTACACGATCAACCTCCAGTGGCTTGCAAGTTGCAAGTGACCCTAGAGCTGCAGCCTTGCTGTTCGCAACCGACTAGGCTGAGGGCGTGGCCAGAGATCGCTTCGGCGTCATGGCGTGCTCCGTGGCGCGCACCGCGAACATCGTCGCGGACCCGTGGACCCTGCTCGTGCTGCGCGACCTGTTCCTGGGGCTGACGCGGTTCGACCAGTTCACCCGCGACCTCGGCATCGCGACCAACGTCCTGACGGACCGCCTCACCACGCTCGTCGACGCCGGCGTCGTCGTGCGCCGGCCGTACCAGGACAACCCCGTGCGCCACGACTACCACCTGACCGAGGCCGGCAAGGAGCTGTACGGCGTCGTCGTCAGCCTCCTGGCCTGGGGTGACCGCCACCTCGCCCCGGACGGCCCGCCGCTGCGCCTGCACCACACCACGTGCGACCACCCCGCGACCCCGGTCGTGACGTGTTCCCACTGCGGCGGCGAACTGCACGTGGACGACGTGACGCCGCTCCCCGGCCCCGGAGGCCGGCACGCTCCCGGCACCCGTGTGATCGCCGAACTGCTCACCGAGCAGCCACCGGCCTGACGCCCCGGCCCCGACGTCCGGTGGCCGCATCCGGCCACGGCGGTTGTCGCACCCCGCTCCGCGCGGAACGGTACGGAGGTGGAGGTGGCGATCGTGCGGAAGATCCTGTGGGGCGTGTTCGCGTTGGCAGTCGTGGCGCTGTTCGTCGCGGCGGTCGTCTCGATCGCCGACGACCTGACGGCCCCGGACGACGCCGTCGACGCCTCCGAAGTGGGGAACTGCGTCGGCTTCCCGGGCGACGACCAGGGGTTCGAGGACGCCGACGCGGCCCGGATCGTCCCCTGCGACGACCCGGACGCGCGCTTCCGCGTCCTCGCCGACGGCGAGGTGCAACCCGGGCGCGACGATCCGTGCGGGCGACACCGCGACACGGCGAAGGTGCTGGTCGTCGGCCCCATGGCGCCGATGGCCGGCCGGTACCTCTGCCTCGACCGGATCAGCCGCGGGTGACCGCCGCCGGTGACCGGCGCGGGGCTAGGCGCTCAGCTCCATGATCCGCGCCGCCACCTCGGCCGGCGCTTCGAGCGGCAGCATGTGGCCCGCGTCCTCCACGACCACGGACTCCCCGCCGACCGCCGCGGCCAGGGACTTGGCGTTGGACTCCGGCACCAGGCGGTCCTCGTCGCCCACCATCGCGATCACCGGCCGCTCCCCCGCCACGGTCAGCGCGGCCTCGCGGTCGTACCGGTCCACGGCCGGCCGGAACAACGCCACCGTCTCGGGCCAGTGCGACCAGACCATGTCGGCGGTGAGGTCCACGTCCTCGTCGCGCGGCTCGTCGCCGAACAGCCACCAGCGCAGCCCGGCCGTCTTCGCGGGCTCGATCTTCTCCCGCACCGCGCGCACCAGCGGCCCGAAGGCGCGTTCCAGCTCCCGGACGAGCTTGCCCAGCGCCTTCGGCCACGCCAACGACGTCTCCGCGAGGCCCGTCGCGGCCATCGACACGAACACCACGCCCGCCACCCGCTGCCGGTACAGGCGGGGACGGCGTTCGGCCATCGCCATCGCCGCCATGCCACCCATGGCGTGACCCACGATGATCACCCGCCCGTCCGGCACCAGCCGTTCGACCAGCTCGCCGAGGTCGTCGCCCAGCTGCTCGATCGTCGCGGTCTCCTTGTCCGCGGGCGACGACGCGCCGTGCCCGCGGTGGTCGTAGGCGATGACGCGCACCGATTCGGGCAGCGCCGCGACCACGCGGTGCCAGCTGCGGTGGTCCAGCGCGTAGCCGTGGGCGAGCACCACGGTCACCCCGGCGTCGGACGGGCCGCCGCTCACCACGTTCAGCTCCGTGCCGTCCTCCAGCCGCAACCGCTCGGTCGCCATGGCCGCTGCCCCTCTCCGTCGTCGGACCTCGACGTGACCAACGAGTAACTTGAGCGGACGTCACGCCTGCGACCAGCCGGGGCCGCCGAGCAGCCGCAACCGCCGGTCGAGGACGCTCGCGAAGTCGTGCGGGTGCCCGACGACCAGCTCCAGGTCACGGCCGCCGGCGCGCACGACGACCACGGGTCCGCCGGGCGCGTCGCGCGTCTCCGCCACCCACACGTCGGTGATCTCGCGCAGCGGCAGCTCGCCCCCGCACGTGTCCGGGATGGACGCTCCGGTGGTCACGTGCCAGCGCAGCACCTCACCGTCCACCGTGGCGTGTGCCGCGAGCAGCTTGCCGGTCGGGCCGCGCACCTGCCGGGACGCGCTCCGCACGCCCAGCGTCGTGGCGGCGATCGCGCCGCCGGTCTCGTCCAGCAGCACGACCCGCGCCCTGGTCACCAGCAGCACCCCGGCCACGATCGCCGCGACGGTGGGCAGCACGAGCAGCGCCCGCGCGGTGACCAACCCGAGGCCGAGGACCTGCACCGCGCCGCTGTACGCGACGACACCGCCCCACCAGCCCGTCCGGTGCACGTAGACGCGGCGGAACAGGAACACCGCCGGCGCCCCGCAGCCGACCAGCAGCAGGACCCAGCCCACCGCCGGGACACCCGACCACCGCGCCACGACGGCGACGGCCAGGCTCACCGCGGGCGGCGCGAGGAAGCCCAGCAGCAGCAACGGCCGCGTCCGCGCCCAGCGGCGCTCGAACTCCGCGCGCACCTCGTCGTGCACGCCGAACGGCAACCGCAACACCGCGCACCACCTCCCGGCTCAAGCTTCCCCTCATCAGGCGCGGGAGGCGCGGTGACGGACGTCGCCGGTCGGGTTGCGGCGGGGCGGTCAACCGGCGCCGGCGGGCGGGCACGGGCGGGCGGAAACCGCGTCGACAGGCGATCGCGCCGCCGGCGGCATCGCGGGCGTGGAGGTGCTGCGAGTCGTCAAGGGTGACGCGACGAGTCCCCAGGCCAAGGGGCCGAAGATCATCGCCCACGTCTGCAACGACCTCGGCGGGTGGGGCAAGGGCTTCGTCCTGGCGATCTCCCAGCGCCGGCCGGAACCGGAGCGGGCCTACCGCGACTGGCACCGCGCGCGGGCGCGCAACGACTTCGGGCTCGGCGCGACCCAGCTCGTCCAGGTGCGGGCGGACACGTGGGTGGCCAACATGGTCGGCCAGCACGGCCTCCGCGCCGGCAGCAAGGGGCCGCCGATCCGCTACGACGCCGTGGCGCGCTGCCTGGCCACCCTGGCCCAGCACGCGGTGGACCTCAACGCCGGCGTCCACATGCCGCGCATCGGCTGCGGCCTCGCCGGCGGCAAGTGGGAGCGCGTGGAGCCGTTGATCGCCGAGACGCTGCCGGCCCGTGACGTGCCCACCACGGTGTACGACTTCGACTGACCGACCTCACGGATCGGCCGGCCCGGTCGACCACCTCGGCCGACCACGCGGGCCGGTGTCGCGGGAGCGCGTGGCCCCCGCGACACCGGCCCGTCCTCGTCAGCCGCCCGCCGGGAGTCCGGCGCGGGCCTCCTGCGCGGTCAGCGGCCGCAGGGTGATCGTGTACTCGTAGGTGGTGTCGGGGCGGACCTGGCTGCGCGGCCGCACCGGGTTCGGGGTGTCGCCGACACCCGTGACGGCGTGGCTCGCGTGCAGGGTGACCCACCCCTTGTTCCGCTGGAGCTGGAACGGGTAGGCGGCCCGGTCGAGGTCGTCGTACGGCGTCACGCTGACGTCCCGCGCGCCGGACACGAGCAGTCCGCCGGTCCGGCCGTCGGTGAGCAGCGCCCACCGGCTGTCGGTGTGGTTGCCGTGGTCCTGCGGCCGGTGGTAGTCGACGTACTGCTCGTCCACCGTGGACGAGTGGACGCCGATCGGCGTGCCGTCCTTGCGGTCGACGTAGCTCTCCGCCTCCCGCCCGTACCAGGCGAACCGGTCGTAGCTGTCCGGCACGGCGAGCGAGACGCCGATCCGCGGCAGGTACGGCAGCGTGCGCAGGGCGCCCTGCGGGGTCACCTTGTGCCCGAGCCGCAGCACGCCGCCGCGTTCGACCACGTACGTCATCGTCTGGTCGAACCACGCGCCGGTGACGTCCGGCGCGGCGACCCGGCTGTCCACGACCACGCGCACGCCGGACGGGTCCGGCTCGACGCGGACGCCGGTGACCGTCGTGGCGAGCCGGTCGAGGCCGACCTTGCGCCAGTCCTCGCCCTCGGCGCGGCCCCACTTGAAGGTCTCGTTGCTGATCGGGGCGCGCCACGCGTCGAGCTTCGGCCCGCCGGCGATCAGTTCCCGGTCCCGGACCTTGATCGACGACAGCGAGCCGGTCTCCTTGTCGACGGTGTAGCTAACGCCTTCGGCCGTCGCCGTGACGGCGTCGGACGTGTCGGCGGTGACGGCGGCGCCGCCGCCCTTGGCCTCGGCGTCGAGACCCGGCACCTTCGTGCCGCCGAGCGGGAACTGGTCGTGCGCCAGCACGTGCCCGGCGGGGACCGTCGGCAGGGCCGCGGTGGTGACCGCCTCGACGGTGAGGAACCGCTCGCGGTCGGCGGGGTTCGCCGGCGCCGGCACCCGGACGGCGCCGGTGGACGCCGCCGCGACCCGCAACGGCTGCTCGCCGCTCGTCACGACGCGCGAGCCCTCGGTGACCCGCCACCGCAGCGCCACGTCGTCCGTGCCGCTGAACTGCCGCTCGTTGTGGACGAACAGCACGCCGTCCGCGTAGCGGAAGCGGAGCGGCTGGTGCGCCCACGCCATCTGGGCCGTCTCGGGCTGGGCGTCCCGGTCGGGGCCGACCAGGCCGTCGAGGCCGGACAGGCTGGAGCCGTAGGACAGGTGCGTGCCGCGCTCCTCGACGCGGTCGAAGTCCAGCGCCAGCACCGCGCCGCCCACGGGCTCCGCCGCGTTCAGCTCGGCCGCGGTCAGGGGCCGGTCGTAGACGCGGACGTCGTCCACGGCGCCGTGCGCCATCCGGCCGACCCGGCTCGGGTCGTTCCACGACGTCTCGAAGTCGCGCCCGATGTTGACCTCGGCCGACGACGGGTCGATCGGCCCGTCGAACGGCGTGCTCGCGACCTCGCGGCCGTCGAGGTAGAGGCGCAGCGCGGCGCCGTCGTAGGTGCCGCTGACCCGGTGCCAGTTGCCGTAGAAGTCCGCGGGCACGGTGGCCTGCACGACGCGCCACGTGCCGCTGTGGATGAAGAACTCCAGCGTCGTCTCGTTCTTCATCTTGAGCGCGTACTGGTGGTCGCCCTTGCCGACGATCCGGAAGTCGCCGCTCCACCTGGCGGGCTTGACCCAGGCGTCGAGCGTGAGCGCCTTGCCGGTGATGTCGAGCCTGCGGTCCCGGTAGACCTCCACGAAGTCGTCGAGCCCGGAGAGGTGCAGCGCCTTGCCGCGGTGGCCGTCGACCAGTTCCGGCGCGCCCGACAGGTGGGCGGAGATGTTGTTGCCGGACGAGTCGGGCAGGATGCGCACCTCCTGCCGGATGCTCGCCTCCGCCCAGTCCCAGATGAACCCGCCCTGCGTGGCCGGGTTGGCCCGGATGGTGTCCCAGAACTCGCGGAAGTTGCCGAGGCTGTTGCCCATCGCGTGCGCGTACTCGCCGAAGATCAACGGCTTGGTGGTGCTCTTCGCCTGCTGCTCGAACCGCTCGGGCGACGGGTAGCGCGGGCCCCACACGTCGGCGAACGGCGCGTCGCCGTCCGGGTTGTTCGACTGGTGGTACTTCGGGCGGGTCGGCTCGTTGGCGTCCAGCCACTCGGCCATCGCGAAGTGGTGCGCGCCGAGTCCCGCCTCGTTGCCGGTGTCCCACAGGAACACGCTCGGGTGGTTCTTGTCCCGCTCGACCATGGCGGTGAAGCGGTCGAGGAACGCGTCCCGCCACTCGGGCTGGTTCGCCTGGCACCACCGGGCGCAGTTCTCGTGGTTGTGGGTCTCGATGTCGACCTCGTCGGCGATCCACAGCCCGTGCCGGTCGGCCAGCTCGTAGAAGTACGGGTCCGACGGGTAGTGGGAGGTGCGGACCGCGTTGACGTTGAGCTGCTCCATCAGCGCCACGTCCCGTTCCTGGGCCGCGCGCGGGACGTGCCTGCCGTGGTCGGGGTCGGTCTCCGCGCGGTTCACCCCCTTGAACAGCACGCGCTTGCCGTTGACGAGCAGCTGCTTGTCGCGGATCTCGATCTCGCGGAAACCGGTGGTCTCGCTGGTGATGTGGGTGGTGCGGCCGTCCGGGTCGGTCAGCGTGAGCACCACGGTGTAGAGGTTCGGCGTCTCGTCGGTCCACTTCGCCGGGTCGCGCACCGGCAGGGTGAGCTCCACCCGACCGCCCCGGTCGGTCACCTCGACGTCCCCGCTCACGGCGCCGACCTCCGTGCCGCGGGCGTCCCGCAGACCGGCGGTCACCCGGTGCGTCCCGGTGGTGCCGCCCGCCTTGTGGCCGATCTCCACGGCGGCGGAGAGGGTGGCGTCGGTGTACGTGGCGTCGAGGTCGGTCCGCAGCGCCACGTCCCGCACGTGGGTGGCGGGCGTCGAGTGCAGCCGGACCGAGCGGAAGATGCCCGAGTACCGCCACTGGTCGACGTCTTCGAGGTAGGCGCCCGCGCTCCAGCGGTGCACCTGCACGGCGACGCGGTTGCGGCCGGGGCGCAGGGCGGCGGAGACGTCGAACTCGGCCGGCGTGTAGCCGCCCTGGTCGTACCCGACGTACTTGCCATTGACCCAGACGAAGTAGCCGGACGTGACGCCCTCGAAGCGGAGGAACGTCGTGCGGCGCGTCCAGTCGGCGGGCACGTCGAAGTCACGCGTGTAGGCGCCGGTCGGGTTGACGTCGCGCGGGACGCGCGGCGGGTCGTCCGGCTGGATCTCGGTGGCGATGTTGCGGAAGATCGGGTGGTCGAGGCCGTCGGTCTGCCACGTGTGCGGAACCGACACCTCGCGCCAGCCGGACGTGTCGTAGCCGTCGGCGTGGAAGTCCGCCGGCACCTCCTCCGGCCGGTCCGCCATCGCGATCCGCCACGTGCCGTCCAGCACCTGCGCGTACGGGGAGCGCTCGTCGCGGCGGACCGCGGAGTCGACGTCGGCGTACGGCCGGAGGTAGGCGTGCGCCGGTTCCTGGTTCTGGGCCACCATTCCCGGGTTCTCCAGGTAGGTCGAGTACAGCTCGCCCGGCGGGGCGGCGGTCGCGGTACCGGGACTCACCCCCACCACCGCGGCGGCCAGGACCACCATCACCGTTGCCGGAACGCGCAGGCGAGTCATGCTGAACCTCCATGTTCAACCAGAACCACACAAGAGTGATCAGGGGTTGACGGTTCGTCAAGGTGCATTCGGGTTTCACACGGTGCACTCATCACCTTGTGGGTGCAACGAAAACGTCCCGTTCGGACACACGCGCATCGCACCGATGCGTTGACCAGCGCAGATCAATCCATCAGGGGTTATGTTGGATTGTGTTTGATCGTCCGCTGCGGATGCCTATCGTGATCGACCGACGGAAAGCGCCTTCCGGTGTGACGAGGCACCGGAGGACCGATCAAGGTCGCGTTATCGACCTGTGTGGACCATCGACACCGTTGACATTCCCGCGACAGGTCAACCGCCATGTTCGCGTTAACATCCCCGCCTCACGGGACGCTTCAGGCCGACATCTCGCGATCACTGTGGATACGGCGACCACACGACCTTCCGCATCCGGTTGACGCCTGACATACTGATGTTAGCGATATCACACTTAGCGGAACCAGCTCCGACGCACGCCCGGCCTCCGCGGCCGAGACAGCGTGCCGACTCCGATTGCCAGTCCACTGTGGACAGGCGAGGAGTGGGTGCAGGGCGGACGTATTATGATCGCCCGATGGTCACCATCGCCGACGTCGCCCGAGCGGCGGGAGTGTCGCCCAGCACCGTGTCGTACGTGCTGTCCGGGAAGCGCTCGATCTCGGAGGCGACCCGGCGGCGGGTGCACCACAGCATCCGCGCGCTCGGCTACCGCCCGAACGCGGGCGCGCGGGCGTTGGCGAGCAACCGCACCAACGTCCTGGCGCTCGTCGTGCCGCTGCGCGCCGACCTGAACGTCCCGGTGATGATGCAGTTCGTCACGGCCACCGTCACCGAGGCCCGGTCCTACGACCACGACGTGCTGCTGCTGACGGCGGACGAGGGCGCGGAGGGGCTGCACCGCGTGGTGGCCTCCTCCCTCGCCGACGCGATCATCGTGATGGACGTGGAGGCCGCCGAGCCGCGCGTGCCCGTGCTGCGCGAGCTGGGGCGGCCGGCGGTCCTGATCGGCGTGCCCGACGACCCGCAGGGGCTGACCTGCGTCGACCTCGACTTCACCGCCGCCGGGTCGGAGTGCGTCACGCACCTCGCCGACCTCGGCCACCGGGACGTCGCCCTCATCGGCCCGTCGCCCGCCGTCTACGAGCGCGGCACGAGCTACGCCGGCCGGTTCCTGCGCGGGTTCACCAAGACGGCCGCGGACCGGGGCGTCACGGCCGTCACGCTGCCCTGCGTGCCCACCTACGACGGCCTCCGCGCGTGCCTGGACGACCTGCTCGCCCTGGAACGCGCGGTCACCGGGCTGGTGGTGCACAACGAGGCCATCCTCGGCCCGCTGCTGTCGGAGCTGGACCGCCGGGGCAGGCGGGTGCCGGACGACATCTCCGTGCTCGCGGTCTGCCCGCCGGACCTGGCCGAGGCGCAGTCCGTGCCGCTGACCTCGGTCGACATCCCCGCCGTCGAACTGGGCGCGCTGGCCGTCGAGCTGGCGATGCGCCTGCTCGACGGCCTGGGCGAACCGGAGGTCCGGTTGCTACCGCCGCGGCTCACGGTCCGCGCCGGCACCGGTCCGGTGGTTGCCTAGGGTCACCAGGCTCACCGGTCCGGGATCACCCTGCGCGGCCTCGGTGGAGATCACGGCGAAGGTGAGCGTGTTGTGGTCCCGCAGCACGCCTGCCGGGAGCACGAACTCCCGCTGCGGGCCGACACCGTTGAGGTACTGGCCCATGTTCCAGCCGTTGACGAACACCAGCACCCGGTAGTCGCGGTCGGTGGTGTCGTCGAACCGCAGGCCGAGCGAGACGTCGTGCCCGCGCGGCAGGTCGAGCCGGAACGTGGTGCGGTACCAGGAGACGCCCGGGGTCAGCTCGCCCGGCGTGTTCTGCCAGCCGCCCCCGTCGCCGGGCAGGTGCCAGCCGGCACGTTCGCCGTACAGGCCGCCGGTGTTCATCGGGCCGCGTTCGCCGTCGGTGGGCAGCGAACCCCGGATCTGCCACGAGATCGGCGCGGTCGAGCCCTCGACCGCCACCCCGAACAGGCCGCGGGGCTGCTTGTGGCGGACGTCGTCGGCGGTCCAGTCGTCGTTGTGGCCCATGTTCTCGACCAGCACGGTCAGCGTCGCCTGCTGCCCGGCGGAGAGCAGCCCTTCCGGCACGGCGAAGTCGCCGCGTCCGGGGTCGGGGTTCACCGGCTCGGAGTCGGCCTGCGTTCCGCCGGGGGCGGAGCCGAGGTAGCGGCCGTTCAGCCAGACCAGGTAGATGCCGCGCCTGCCGGTGATGGCGTTGACGGAGACGGTCTTCTCGGCGCCGGTGGCGGTGAACCGGCCGCGGTACCAGACGTTGCCGTTGTGGTGACCGTACTCGTCGGCGTAGAGCACCGGCAGCGTCTTCGGTTTGATCGGGCTCGCCGTGGTGGTCTTGTCTGCGGTGGTCCAGCCGGACTCGTCGAAGCCGGGCGGCTCCGCGCGGTGTCGCCAGTTCGTCAGCGCGGGCAGGCGCACCTGCTCCGGACCGGGCAGCGAGCCGAGCAGCGAACCGCTCGGCGTGCGGCGCACGGGCACCGGGCGGCCGCCCACGGTCAGGTGGCGGACCGGTGCGAACACCTCCACGTCGGACGCCCGGTCGGTGTCGGCGCGCAACGCCAGCCGGTCGCCTCTCACCTCGGCGGACCGGACCAGCGAGGCGCCGCGGACGAGGACGGGGCCGGCGGAGGTGTCCTGCCGCCAGAACCGCGCGGCCGTCTCGTCCGTGCCGAGCATGAGCAGCAGCGGCTGCCGCCCGCCGCCGGTGACCAGCACGCGGGCGAGCCCGGTGTGCCGGTAGTCGAGGCGCAGGTCGCCGTCCTCGTACGAGTGGCGCACCTCGCCGTCGAGCACCTGGACGGTCGGCGCCGAGTCGTAGCGCAGCACGGTGGAGCCCTGTTCGCCGTCACGGCCGTAGAGCACGGCGACGTCACGCCCCGACACCGTCACGTGGGTCAGGACCTCGGAACTCGACCAGGCCAACCGCTGGCCGCCCAGGTCGTACCCGGCGACGAGGATCTTGGCGTCGCGGCCGTTGACCCGCACGGGCACCTGGTAGCGGCCGTCCGGGGTCGTCCAGTCCAGCGTGGTGGACAGGTCGGCGGCGCCGGCGAGGTCGGCCTGCCGGACAAGCACGAACTGCGTGCCGGTGTCCGGGTTCGCCCGCGCCCGCGCCAGGACGGCCGGGTCGGCGGGCACGGGCGCGGTCGCCGCGTCGGTCTTGGTCAGCGGCGCGACCGTGGTCATGAAGTAGCCCTGCCGCTTGAACTCGTCGTACTTCGCGGTGAGCTGCCGCGACTCGGTGATCGCCGAACCGTAGTCGTAGGAGGTGTACACGTCGTTCGGCTGCGGGAGCCAGCCCCACGACGTGCCGCCGAACGTCATGTAGTAGCCGAACATGGTGGCGCCACTGGCGATGGCGTTGTTCTTGTAGAACACCTTCATGTAGCTCGGGCCGGTCAGCTCGCGGCACTTGTCGTACCCGGCGTTGTTCAGGTCGATCGCGCCGGCCTGGTACTCGGCGGCGTACACGGGCGCGTCGTCGCGCAGCCGGCGCGTGACGCCGTCGCCCCACGGGCCCCAGGCGTCGGGGTTGTGGCAGTCGAACGACTGCGGGTAGTCGTCGACGCCGGGGATCTGCACCGCGCCCTTGCCGGACGACCAGTTCGCCAGGTTCCCGCCGCAGCAGTTGTTGTGCACGATCGGCACGTCGATGCCGGCGTCGCGGGCCTGCCGCTGGAGGTCTTCCATGTAGGCCGCGTCGACGTTGACCGCGTACTCGTTCTCCACGTTGTACGCGATCACCGAACCGCCGCGGCTGACCTGGTGCCGGGCGATGATCGGGTTGAGGTGGCCCAGCCACTCCGTGTACGCGGCCCGGTAGCCGGGGTCGCTGGACCTCGCCCGCCCCTCCACCGTCTTCAGCCACGCCGGGAAGCCGCCGCCGCTGGTCTCCGCGTTGATGTACGGGCCGGGGCGGGCCACCACGTACAGGCCCAGCTCGTCGGCCATCCGCAGCAGCCGGTCGACGTCGCGCACGCCGGTGAAGTCGTAGACGCCCGGCGAGGGCGAGTGGTAGCCCCAGTGGAAGTACAGGGACACGCCGGTGAACCCGGCGGCGCGGATCTTCTCCAGGATGTCGCGCCACAGCTCGGGGCTGGGCAGCCGGAAGTAGTGGAACTCCCCCGACCACAGCATGACCCGCTCGCCGTCCACCATGAGCGAGTACCTGTCGTAGGACACCTCGTGCCGTCCTCCGGTCTCCGCCGCGGGCGCCGCGACCACCGGTGTGGTCGCGGCCAGGGAGCCCAGCAGCACGAGTGCCACCGCCAACAGCCTCATCGGACACCCCTCAGGGTCAGGGCGCCGTCACCGGCGCTGATGAGCACTCCGTTGTCGTGCGTGCTCGCCGCGCCGCCGTCCACCGCGTCCACGGCCCGCGCGCCGACGAGGAGCACCCGCCACCGCGCCGGCGCGTCGTCCGCCTCGACCCGGATCTCGTCGCCCCGCCGGCGGGTGCGGAACGTCGTGCCGCCGACCACCGTGACGTGGTCGCCGTCCGCGAGCTCGTACACGTGCAGCGTGACGCCGTCGGCGTAGTCGTAGTCCGGTCGGTCGTCCACCGCGCCCACGGGCAGGATCGTGTTCGGCCGCACCAGCACGGGGGCGGTGAGGAAGTCGCAGCGGTCGCGCACCCAGCGCGGCCCTTCGACGGTCTCGCCGGTGAGCAGGTGCGTCCAGGTGCCGTCGGGGACGTAGTACGAGACGTCGCCCTCGTCGGAGAACACGGGCGCGACGAGCAGGTCGTCGCCGAGCATGTACTGGCGTTCGAGGTGCGCGCAGCCCGGGTCGTCGGGGAACTCCACGACCATCGCCCGCATCACCGGCACGCCCTCGCCCGACGCCTGGCGCGCGGCCCGGTCGAGGTAGGGCATGAGGCTCAGCTTGAGCTTGGTGAACCGCCGCAGGACGTCCACGGACTCCTCGTCGAACAGCCACGGCACCCGGTACGACGAGCTGCCGTGCAGCCTGCTGTGCGAGGACAGCAGGCCGAACGCGATCCACCGCTTGAACAACGCGGCCGACGGCGTGCCCTCGAAGCCGCCGATGTCGTGGCTCCAGAACCCGAACCCGGACAGGCCGAGCGACAGCCCGCCGCGCAGGCTCTCCGCCATCGACTCGTACGTGGCCTCGCAGTCGCCGCCCCAGTGCACCGGGAACTGCTGCGACCCGGCCGTGGCGGACCGGGCGAACACCACCGCGTCGCCGTCGCCGCGCCGCTTGCGCAGCACCTCGAACACGGTCTGGTTGTAGAGGTGCGTGTAGTAGTTGTGCATCCGCTCCGGGTCGGAGCCATCGTGGTAGACGACGTCGGTCGGGACGCGCTCGCCGAAGTCGGTCTTGAAGCAGTCCACCCCCTGCGCCAGCAACGCGTCCAGCTTGGAGGCGTACCAGGCGCGGGCGGCCGGGTTGGTGAAGTCCACCAACGCCATGCCGGGCTGCCACAGGTCCCACTGCCACACGTCGCCGTTCGGCTTGCGCAGCAGGTAGCCGTTCGCCTTGCCCTCGGCGAACAGCGGCGAGCGCTGCGCGATGTACGGGTTGATCCACACGGAGATGCGCAGGCCGCGGGCGCGCAGGCGTTCCAGCATGCCGACCGGGTCCGGGAACGTGCGCGGGTCCCACTCGAAGTCGCACCAGTTGAACTCGCGCATCCAGAAGCAGTCGAAGTGGAACACGCTGAGCGGGAGGTCGCGCTGGAGCATCCCGTCGATGAACCCCGACACGGTCTGCTCGTCGTAGGCGGTGGTGAACGACGTCGAGAGCCACAGGCCGAACGACCACGCGGGCGGCAGCGCAGGACGGCCGGTGAGGGCGGTGTACTTGCGCAGGATCTCGCGCGGCGTGGGGCCGTAGACCAGGAAGTACTCCAGCTCCTCGCCCTCGACGCTGAACTGGACCTTCGACACCGCCTCCGAGCCGACCTCGAACGAGACGTGGCCGGGGTGGTTGACGAAGATCCCGTACCCGGCGTTGGTCAGGTAGAACGGGACGTTCTTGTACGCCTGCTCGCTGCTCGTGCCGCCGTCGGCGTTCCAGATGTCGACGGTCTGCCCGTTCTTCACCAGCGGCCCGAACCGCTCCCCCAGCCCGTACACCGCGTGGCCGACGCCCATGGTGAGCTGCTCGCGGACGTGGCGCGTGCCGTCCACCGTCATGAGGCCCATGCCCTTGACGCCGCTGCTGGTCAGCGCGCGGCCGCCGGCGGTGAAGTCGACCCGCCACTCGTCGCCGCGGTGCACGCGGACCGACAGCTCGCCCGACGTCATCACGACGCCGGCGTCGTCCTCCACCACTTTGGCCTCGTGCGTGCCGTCGGCGCTCAGGGCGAACGCGGGCTCCTTGGCCACCTGACCGCTGAAGTGCGTGATCCGCACGCCGATCACGTCCGCCATCGGCGAGGTGAGCCCCAGGGTGATCGCGGGGCCCTTGAGCGTGTCGCCCCGGTGCCGGATGCGGCGGGTCGGCGCGTACACGACGACCTCCCCGTCCCCCGTGGTGACGTCGTGCGCCTCGACCGGGTGGGCGGCCTCCACACCGGGCCGCAGCAGCCAGTACCCGTCGCTGAACTTCACTTGACCGCTCCTGCCGTGATGCCTCGGGTCAACGCCCGCTGGAAGATGAGGAAGAACACGATCGCGGGGATGACGCCGAGCAGCGCGGAGGCGCTGGTCATGGTGGCGTCCATCATCCGCTGCCCCTGGAGCACGCCCAGCGCGACCGGCACCGTCTGGTTCTCGTTGGAGATCAGCAGCACCAGCGGGAGGAAGAACTCGTTCCAGGTCCAGATGAAGAAGAACACGAACAGCACGCCCAGCGTGGGCCGGCTGATCGGCACCACGACCCGCACGAGCGTCTGCCACTTGTTCGCGCCGTCGATGCGGGCGGCCTCCAGCAGTTCGCGCGGGAAGCCGCCGAGCGTCGACGTGAGCAGGTAGGTGCCGAACGCGGCCTGGACCACCGTGAAGATGATGATCACGGCCAGTTTGGTGTCGTACAGCCCGACCTCGTTGGCAAGGAAGTACAGCGGGTAGACCAGCGCCTCCTGCGGCAGGGTGTTCGCGATGAGGAACACCACGAGGATCCACAGCCTGCCGCGCACGCGGCCGATGCCCAGCGCGTAGGCGTTGAACACCGACACGACGACCGCGAGCACCGCCACGGACCCGCTGATCACCGCGCTGTTGAGCAGCTTCTCGCCGAAGTCGACGCGGTCCCAGAACGCGACGACGCCGTCCAGCGACACCCCGGTCGGGAGGTCGAGCGGTCCTCCGGTGGAGTACTCCTCCGGGGTCTTGACCGCGTTGAGCGCGACGAGGACGAACGGCGCCAGCATCACCACGGCCAGCACGACCATCGACCACAGCACGGCGTGCCGCTTCACCGCTCACCCCGGTTCTGCACCCGCAGGAACCCCCACGTGAGGACGAGGATCAGCACGGTGAGCACGGTCGCGATCGCCGCGCCGTAGCCGACCTGCGTCTTCTCGAAGAAGTTCTGGAACGAGTAGTACGACGGGACGTTCGTCGCGCCGCCCGGTCCGCCCCTGGTCAGCACGTAGATCGGCGCGAACACCTTCAACGCGGCGATCGTGCAGGTCAGCAGCACCACGAAGACCTCCGGCCGGATCTGCGGCACGGTGACGTGGAAGAACCGGCCCCACCACGACGCGCCGTCCAGCTCGGCGGCCTCGTGCAGCGAGGGGTCCACCCGCTGCATCCCGGCCATGAAGATCACCACCGGGTAGCCGACCTGGATCCACAGCATCACGCCCATGACGGTCCACAGCGCCAGGTCCGGGTCGCCGAGCCAGTTCTGCGCCAGCGCGTCCAGCCCGACGGCGCGCAGCACCTCGTTGAGCGCGCCGTCCTGCGGCGCCAGGATCCAGCTCCACACGATCCCCGCCACGGCGATCGGCAACACCTGCGGCAGGTAGACCGCGGCCCGCAGCACGCTCGCGTGGCGCGAGCCGAAGTGCTTGCCGATGAAGTCGAACAGGGCGGCGGCGATGACGAGCCCGGCCAGGGTCGGCAGGACCGCCATCGCCACCACCAGGCCGACGTTGTGCCGGAAGGACGCCCAGAACGTGCCGTCCGACACCAGCCGCCGGTAGTTGTCCAGCCCGGTCCACTCCGGCTCCCCCGCCCCGGACCACTGCGTGAAGCTGATGCCGATGTTCATCGCGAACGGCACCAGGATCACCGCGAGCAGCAGCAGCGCGCCGGGGAGGAGGAACCACAGGTACGACCCGCGGTCGCGGATCGAGGCGGGGACGAGGCTCATTTGCCGACGCTCGCCAGGTTTTCCTTGTAGTAGTCGGACAACTCGGTCAGCACCTCGTGCGGCCCGAGCTGGCCGGTGATGAGCTTCTGCACCGACGAGACCTGCACGTCGTAGAAGCCGGGCGCGGGCCAGTCCGGGTAGAACGCCAACCGGTCGCCGTCGACGAGCGCCGCGAAGTCGTCGTTGAGCTGCTTGCTCTTCGGGTCCGCCGCGGGGCTGTCGCCCGCCGCCACGGCCACGCCGCCGGCGTCGCGCAGCTTGTCCTGGATCGGCTGGGACATGGTGATCTCGATGAAGTCGTAGGCCAGCTGCTTGTTCTTCGACCCCTTCGGCACGACCCACAGGTTGCCGCTGGACCCGGCCGTCATGCCGGGCCACGGCACCGAGGCCCACTCGAAGTCCTTGACCTGGGCCTGGACCCGGCCGTACCACCAGCTCCCGCTGATCATGATCGGGTTCTTGCCCTGCATGAACGCCAGGCCCATGTCCTCGGCCTTCACACCGGCCGAGTCCTTGCCGATGTACCCCTCGCGCAGCCACTCGGCGAACGTCTCCGCGCCGTACACCCACGCCTCGTCGTGGAAGTCCACGTCACCCGTGTACCGCTGGTAGCGGTCGACCCAGTCGCGGTCCGCCTTGGTGAGCGCCAGCTGGTAGAGCACCTGCTGCGCCGGGTACTCCGCGCCGCCCAGCGCCAGCGGGGTGACGCCCGCGGCGACGAACTTCCTCATCGCGGCGGTCAGCTCCTCCAGCGTGGTCGGCGCGGCGAGGCCCTGCTGGTCGAACATCGTCTTGTTGTAGTAGATCGACACGTACTCGGCGTAGTTGGGGATGCCGTACCACTTGCCGGAGCCCATCACGCCGCGCTCGTCGTACTTCGCCGTGGTGTCGATGCCCGGACCGAGCTTCTTGTCCCAGCCGCGCTTGGCGACCTCGTCGCTCAGGTCGGTCAGCAGGCCTTGCTTGGACAGCAGGCCCGCCGTGGCGTTGCCCTTGTTGTACTCCAGGATGTCCGGCGCGTCGTTGGAGTTGAGGACCATCGGCGCGGTCTTCTGGATCTGCTCGAAGCCCTTCTCCTCGAACTCGACCTTCACGCCGGGGTGACTGGCCTCGAACTGCCTGATCGCCTCCGCCCAGGCCACGCCCATCGCGCTGTCCGGCCCCTCGTAGTGCCACAGCTTCAGGGTGTTGGCGTCGGCGCCGTCGTCCGACCCTCCGCAGCCGGCCACGGCCATCAGGGCCGCCAGCGCGGCCGCCAGGAGACGCTTGGACATCAGGATTCCTCCACGCTGAGGTTGTCGATCCGGGCCTTCCCCGTGAAGACCAGGTAGACGTCCTGCCGACCGGCCGCGCCGCGCAACGGCGTCGAGACCGCGGTCCAGGAGTACTTGTCGGCGGTGGTCGGCACGGCCACCGTTCCGACGAGCCGCCCGGTGGGCCCGCCGAGGCGGACCTCGACGGTCGTCGGCGCGTCGGGGTTCGCCACGCGGACCGACAGCGACCGGGCGGACCGGCCGAGGTCCACGTCCTCGTAGGAGACCCACTGGCCGGCGGCGGTCGCGGCGACGGCGGTGCCCCGCTCCCTGGTGGTGTCCACCAGGGTCACGCCGGAGTAGTCGTCGAAGTTCTGCGCCCGGGTGGTCTTGCGCAGGTCGCGCGGCGGGATCGTCTCCCCGCGCACGGTGATGCCACGCGTCAGCGAGCCCACCAGCAGCTCGTGCGGCGCGGTCTCCACGACGTGCTTCTCCCGCGTCACGTCCCAGAAGGACAGGTCGGCCGCGCGCACGGTCAGCTCGACCGTCTTCGTCTCGCCGGGCCGCAGCTCCACCCGCTCGAACGCCCGCAACCGCTTGACCGGCTGCTCCACCCGCGACTGCTTCTGCCGCGAGTACAGCTGCACCACGTCGGCGCCCGCGCGGTCGCCCGTGTTCGTCACGTCGACGCGGACCTTCACCTCGCCGGCGGCGTCGACCACCGCCCGGTCGACGCGCAAGGTCGAGTACCGGAACGAGGTGTAGCTCAGCCCGTGCCCGAACGGGTACAGCGGCTTGCCGTCGAAGTACTGGTAGGTGTGGCCGGACTTCGCGATGTCGAACCGGAGCTTGTCGGGCAGGTCCGCGTCGGACCGGTACCACGTCTGGGTCAGCTTCCCGCTCGGGTTGTGGTCGCCGAACAGCACGTCGGCGAGCGCGCGCCCGGTCTCCTGGCCCGCGTGCGTGGTCCACAGGATGGCGGGCAGGTCGGCGGTGTCCCAGTCGCCCGAGTACGGGTAGCTGCTCTCCAGCACGACGACCGTGCGCGGGTTGGCCTTGCGGACGGCGTCGATCACGGCCCGCTGGCCGGCGGGCAGCACGGTGGTCTGGCGGTCGTCGTCCTCGCGGCCGTTGATGAACGGCATGCTGCCGACCACGACGACGGCGGCGTCCGCGTCCTTGACGGCCGCCACGGCGCTCTCCACGCCGCTGCGCACCAGTTCCCGCCCGAACCTCGCCGCGGCGTCCGGCGTTTCCGCGCCGACGCGCAGCGTGCCGTCCGCGCCCACGACGACGTACCGGCTCTTGCCGAACCACGACTCCTTGACGTCGTTGCCCGCGTACTCCAGCACGTGCGAGCCGTCGGGTTGCGCGAGGAGCTTGAACTGCTGCTGGACGAACCAGCCGTTCGGCTGCACGGCGTTGTTGACCAGGCCGCGCCCGTCGCCCAGAGAGACCGTCCGGCCGTTGGCGGCGGTCCGCAGCGTCACGGTGCCCTCGCCCCAGTCGAACACGTCGAGGCCGGTGGCGTCGGCGGGAGTCGCCTCGGTGGCGGTGAGCGGCGCGCCGGTGTCCGAGGTGGACGCGGTGACGTACTTGCCGGTGGCCAGGTCCTTCAACCTGATCCGGTCCACGCCCTCGCTCGACGTGACGGCCGCGCGTTCGGCCAGGCCCTCCGCCGGCGTGATCCGGTACGGCATGGTGCCCGAGTACCAGTCCTCGTAGAGCGTGTCGGCGAGCTGGCCGACCACGGCCACCTTCTTGGTGTCCTGGGTGGACAGCGGCAAGGTGTTGTTGTCGTTGCGCAGCAGCACGACCTGTTCGGCGGCGGCCTGGCGGGCGAGCCGCCGGTGCTCCGGCGCGTCGATGACGTCCGGCGTGATCGAGGCGTACGGGTTGCGGCCGGGCGGGTCGAACTCGCCGAGGCGGAAGCGCAGCGACAGCACGTGCCGCGCGGCGTCCTCGACGTCGGCCATCGTGAGCAACCCCTGGTTCAGCGCGGTCTTGAGCGCCGACGTGGTGGGGGTCGAGTTCTGGTTGTCCTCGGTGAAGCTGTCCAGGCCCGCCTTCACCGCCGCCGCGTTCGCCTCCGCCTGCGTGGCGAAGTACCGCTGCCCCCGGGTGAGGTTGGACGCGCCCGCCGCGTCGCCGACGATCATCAGGTCCTCGTCGGTCCACGAGCGGACGACCTCGTCCAGTTCCGGTCCGACGTGCGTGGGACGGCCGTTGACCAGGTTGTACGAGGCCATCACGCCGGTCGCCGCGTTCGCCGAGACGGCCGGCTTGAACGCGGCCTCGTCGTAGTCCTTCAGGATGCGCGGCGGGACGATCGCGTCGACCCTGACGCGGTCGTCCTCGACGTTGTAGGCCAGGTAGTGCTTCAGCGTCGGCGCGGCCTGGAGGTAGTCCGGGTGGTCGCCCTGGATGCCGTGCCCGAACGCGGTCGAGATGGCCCCGGTCAGGTACGGGTCCTCCGAGTAGCCCTCCTCGTTGCGCCCCCACCTGGGGTCGCGCAGCAGGTTCACCACGGGCGCCCACAGGTTCAGGCCGTGCTGCGCGGGGTTCTTCGCGTGGAAGCCGCGGGCCTCCCGACCGGTCACCGCGCCGACCCGTTCGACCAGGTCGCGGTTCCACGTGTTCGCCAGGCCGAGGGCCTGCGGGAACACGGTCGACTCGCCGAGCCACGCGACGCCGTGCAGCGCCTCGGTGCCGGTCTTGAACGCGCCGATGCCCAGGCGCGGGATCGCGGGTTGGTACTGGTGGAGCAGCGACAGCTTCTCGTCGACGGTCAACCGGCCGAGCAGGTCGTCGACCCGGACCGCACGGGGCAGGTCGGGATCGCGGAAGGGCGACTCGGCGGCGTGCGCGGGCAGGGGCGACAGCACCCAACGGCGGCTTCCGGACACGGACGTCCCCTCTCGGTTCGGGGAGGCGCGGCGCTCCTCGCCATCGAAGCGCTTCGACTGAGCACGGTAGAGGGACCGCGGCGGCCGGCGCAACAGGCCGACGAGGTGGTCTTTGTTAGCGCTAATTAACTTGACGGCGACGTATTGACACGTCGGGCGCGACCGGGATACCAATTGCTCCCCACCCAGCCGACCCCGTGGTTCCGCCGACTCGGTGATGTTAACGCTAACAACTGTCGTCTTCTCCTGACCTGGGGGCTCGCCGATGCGCACCCGCACCTTGCTCGCCGCCGTGACCGCCCTGGTCGTGGCCGCGTTCGGCCTCGCCGGACCGGCGCCCGCCGCCCTCGCGGCCGGGCCGGCACCGCACTACCTGATGACGGCGTTCACGAACAGCAGCGAGTCGAACATGTACGTCTACGACTCGGCGAACGCGACCAACTTCGACCTGGTCCGGTCGAACGCGTACACCCCGCCGTCCGGCCTCATCCGCGACCCCAGCGTCATCCGGCACACCGACGGCTACTACTACATCGTCTACACCACGGGCTGGACCGGGAACACCATCGGCTTCGCGCGCAGCGCGGACTACACGACGTGGACGTTCCTGCGCAACGTCACCGTCGGCCTCAACGGCTCCACCGGCAGCACGTGGGCCCCGGAGTGGTTCAGGGACACCGACGGCAGCGTGCACGTCGTCTTCTCGGCCTCCACCACGGGCACCGCGGGCCAGTTCCGCCCCTACCGGATCACCGCGACCAACAGCTCGCTGTCCGCGTGGACCGCGCCCACGCCGCTCGGCATCCCCGCCAACTACATCGACAGCTTCATCGTCAAGGTCGGCGGGACGTACCACAACTTCCTCAAGAACGAGACGACGAAGTACATCGAGCACGCCACCGCCACGTCGCTCAACGGCCCGTGGCAGTTCGTCGGCACCGGCAACTGGGCGGGCTGGGGCTCGGGCCTCGAAGGACCCGCGCTCGTGCAGCTGCCCGACGGCCGCTGGCGCATCTACTTCGACCAGTACGGCGCGCACCGGTACTACTACGCCGACAGCTCGAACCTCGCCACGTTCGGGGCGAAGGTGGAACTCCCCGGCCTGTCCGGCACCGCGCGCCACTTCACCGTGCTGCGCGAGAACGTCGGCGACAGCACCGCCGTGGCCACGGGCACCCGGTCCCTGCGGTCGGCCAACTTCCCCGACCGGTACGTCCGGCACCGCGACTACCTCGCCCACGTCGACCCGCTCGGCTCCGGCAGCGCCCTGAACGACCGGCGTGACGCGACGTTCTCGATCGTCGCCGGGTTGGCGAACTCGAACTGCTACTCGTTCCAGGCGGTCAACTTCCCCGGCTACTACCTGCGGCACAACACCATGCGCCTCACGTTGCAGAACAACGACGGTTCGGCCGTGTTCCGGGGCGACGCGACGTTCTGCGGACGGGTCGGCCTGGCGGGCGGCGGCACGACGTCGTTCGAGTCGTACAACTTCCCCGGCCGCTACCTGCGCCACTACGACTACGAGATGCGGCTCGACCTGCGCTCGTCCGACTCCGCGTTCGCGGGCGACGCCTCGTTCACCGTGTCCGCGCCGCTGGCCTGACCCCTGACCAGGGGCGCCGCGACTCCCGGTCGCGGCGCCCCCGCACGGCTCAGGAGTTGCGCAGGAACCGGTCCAGCACGCGGACGCCGAACTGCAGCGCGTCGACGGGCACGCGTTCGTCCACCCCGTGGAACAGGCCGGAGAAGTCGAGGTCGGCGGGCAGCTTCAACGGCGCGAAGCCGAAGTTGCGGATGCCCAGCTGCTGGAACGACTTCGCGTCCGTGCCGCCGGACAGCATGTAGGGCAGCACCCGCGCGCCGGGGTCCTCGGCGGTGATGGACGCGGTCATCGCGTCGACCAGCGCGCCGTCGAACGTGGTCTCGACCGGCGGCAGCCCGAGCCACTCGCGCTCGACGTCCGGGCCGAGCAGTTCGGCCAGCTCGCGGTCGAACGCCTCCTCCCGGCCGGGCAGGATGCGGCAGTCCACGGTGGCCTCGGCGACGGACGGGATGACGTTCGCCTTGTACCCGGCGGAGAGCATGGTCGGGTTGGCCGTGTCGCGCAGGGTGGCGCCGATCATCCGCGACAGCGCGCCGAGCTTGCCGACGGCGCCCTCGATGTCGTCCTCGGGGAAGTCGAGCCCGGTGATCTCGGAGACGCCGGCCAGGAACTCGCGCACGGACGGCGTCAGCACGACCGGGAACCGGTGCTGACCCAGCTTGGTGACGGCCGCCGCCAGCTTCGCCACCGCGTTGTCGTGGTGGATCATCGAACCGTGGCCGGCCGTGCCGCGCACCCGCAGCTTGAGCCACCGGATGCCCTTCTCGGCGGTCTCCACGAGGTACGCGCGGACGTCGTCCTTCAGCGTGATCGAGAACCCGCCGACCTCGCTGATCGCCTCGGTGACGCCCTCGAACAGCTCGGGCCGGTTGTCGACCAGCCACTTGGCCCCGTACAGGCCGCCCGCCTCCTCGTCGGCGAGGAACGCGAACACGATGTCGCGGGGCGGCACCACGCCGTCCCGCTTGAAGCGGCGCGCGACGGCGAGCGACATCGCGACCATGTCCTTCATGTCGACCGCGCCGCGGCCCCACACGTACCCGTCCTGCACCGCGCCCGAGAACGGGTGCACGGACCACTCGGAGGCGTCCGCGGGCACCACGTCGAGGTGGCCGTGCACGAGCAGCGCGCCCCGTGACGGGTCGGCGCCCGCCAGGCGGGCGACCACGTTCCCGCGCCCCTTGGCCCCGGACTCGACGTAGGTCGTCTCGTAGCCGACCTCGCCCAGCTTCTCCGCGATCCACTCGGCCGCCGCGCGCTCGCCGACGACCGTGGCCGGGTCGCCCGTGTTGGTCGTGTCGATCCTGATCAACTCGCTGGCGAGCGACACGACCTCGTCCTGCGCGAGCCGCAGCCCGGCCCCGTCATCCAAGTTACTCACCCGGACTTCCTACCATCCGTCCCACGGGGTGGCGGCGGGCGCGCCGGCAGGTGGTCAGCGGGGCGCGTCGCGGCGGACGACGGCCAGCGTGCAGGGCGCGTGGTGGAGCATGGCGTGGCTGACCGAGCCGAGCAGGGCGCGCCGCACGGCGCCGTGGCCGTGGCTGCCGACGACGAGCAGGGCCGCGTTCTCCGCCTGGTCGAGGAGGGCCTGGGCGGGTCGGGCCAGGGACACCACCTGCTCCGCCCGGACGCCGGGGTGGCGGGCGAGCGCGGGGGCCAGCGACGTGCGGATCAGGCTCTCCGCCGCCGCGCGGAGCTGGTCGGTGTCGATGCCCAGGCCGAGGCTCTGCCCCCAGACGCCGCCAGCCCCGAGCGCGTCGACCGGCAGGCCGGTGGTGGCGTGCACGGCGACCAGCACGTGCCCGTGCCGTGCGGCGTACTCGGCCGCGACGTCCACGGCCCGGTCGCCCGGGGCGGAGCCGTCGACGCCGACCACCACGCGGCCGTCCACCTCCTCGGGCCCGCGGACCACGACGACCTGGCCGCGGAAGCGGTGCGCGAGGTCTGCGGCGACCGAGCCGGTGAACATCCTGGCCAGGCCGGTGGCGCCGGACGAGCCGACGACGAGCAGTGCCGCGTCCCGGCCGACCTCGCCCAGCACGGCGGCCGGGTGGCCGTCGAACGCGCGGGTGTCCACGGGCACGCCGGGCGCGACGCGTTCGCACTCGGCGGCGATCTCGGCGAGGTGGTCGTCCGTGTACGCGCGCACCGACTCCTCGCCGACCAGCTGGGGCAGCGGCATGGACACGGGGGTCACCACGACTTCCGGGAACGGTCCGCGCAGGACGTTCACGACGACGAGTCGCGCTCCCCGGCTCGCCGCCTCGCGGGCCGCCCAGCGCGCGGCCTGCCGGGACCGCTCCGAGCCGTCGAACCCGACGACCACGGCGCCGCGCCCGACCTCGGCCAGCGCGTTGTCCGGGTCGCCCGGACCGCTGGGACAAGCCATGCTCCACCTCCGCGCGCCGGGAAACCGTCGTCACGGGGATAGCCGGGGACGTCGCCACCGACACGTGACCCGTCCGTGTGGATTTTCCACGGGAGTGCGAATATCCGAATTCAGCTCGCTTATCGGCGGATTCGCGAGGGGAGACGGAAAAGCTGAGATGTATTCGCGACGGAGGAATTCGGCGCGTGGCGCGTCGGCGGGCGAGATCCCGCGGCCCTGCGCACCCCTCAACGCGTGCCGCCGTGGCGGTGCGGCGGCACAACCGCAGGGCCCCGGTGACAGCCGGCCTGGTCACCCGGGATCTCGCTGTCGCCGACTCCGTTCCACTGGCAGTACGCTCAAGCGCGGCTGCCCCCAATTCCAGTGGAACCGCCTCGGGCCAGGCTACTGGGGCCCCACCCTGGAATCAACCGCGGTGGCGGAGTAGCTTGGCCGTGCCACTCGCGAGTGGAAGTAGTCACGCGAGGAAGCGGTCGTGCGTACGGGGGATGGCCATGACGGCGGGAGAACAACGCGTTTTCGCCGAAGTCCTCGACGAACTGTGCCTGCGTCCCGGTGACCGCTCCCGGTACACGAACGTGGAACTCGCCGAGCGGATTCGCCGGGACGGCGGCGAGATCACGCACACCTACATCTCGCAGCTGCGCCGCGGCGACAAGGACAACCCGACGTGCCGCACGATCGAGGGCCTGGCCAACGCCCTGCACGTCCACCCGGCGTGCTTCGTGGGCGGCCGCAGCGCGCTGCACGCCGGTGAACGCCCGCGGTGGCGGCGAGGCGCGCTGAAGCACCTGTTCGACACCGTGTACCCGCCGAACCGGGGCCCGTTCTCGCCGGAGGAGATCGCCGCCCGCATCACCGCCGGCCCGTACGGGTCCATCTCGGCCAACTACGTGCGCGAACTCCTCGCGGGCACGAGCGACAACCCCCGGTTGAAGCACATCCTCGGGCTGGCCGAGGCGTTCGGCGCCGCGCCCGCGTACTTCTTCGACGACGAGCTGGCCGCCCGCGTGGACGAGCAGCTGGAGACCCGCCTGGCGATGGACAAGCTCGGCGTCAACACCGTCATCCTGCGCACCGCCGAGCAACCGCCGCCGCCCGGCGTCCGCAACAAGATCCTGCTCGCGCTGGTGCGGGCGCTGCACCCCGGCGTCGAGGCCGAGGACGCCATCCGGCGCGCCCTGGAGCCGGACGAGCCGGCGACGTCCGCCGACGACGAGCCCACCGACGGCCGGGCCGTGACCGGCACGGGATCGACGTAGGCGGCCGGGTGGGAACGGTGACCTGATGAAGGCCAAGGAACTGCGCGCGCTCAGCGAGGACCTGATCCGCGACCTCGACCTGGACCGGTCCGCCACCACGGAGGCGGTGTGCGTCCGGCTGTGCGAGGTGGTGGCCCGGCGGCTGCGGCGGGAGATCATCCTGCGGTTCGACGACCTCGGCGCGGGCGGCACGAGCGGGCTGTGGGCCGTGACCGAGGACGAGGTGCACGTCATCATCGTCACCACGGCCCGCAGCTGGGTGCACCGGCTGCTCATCCTGCTGCACGAGATCGCGCACATGCTGTGCGGCCACCGCGCGCCGCGGCTCAACGCCGAGGAGGGCCGCCGGCTGCTCTACCCGGACCTGTCCCCCGCCATGTTCCGCATCCTCGCGGGCCGCACGGACCTGTCCCGCCGGGACGAACGGGAAGCCGACCGCGTCGCGGGCGTGCTGACCCGCGCGTTGATCGACTGGGCGGGACGGCAGCCGGCCGAGCCTTCCCTCCCGGACGGCGACGACCTCGTGACGCGGGCGTGGTACTCGTTCGGCTACTCGCCCGAGCGGGGCTCCCGTGGATGACGTCCTCTACCTGGGCAGCGTCGTCGGCGTGCTGGTGCTGCTCGCGCACAAGTGGTGGGCGTACCGGGAGGCGCCGCCCGAACGGCGACCGGCGCTGCTGCCGATCTGCCTCGCGTGCGTGACGGCGGCGCCGGCGTTCCTGTTCCTCGCGCCGACGGTGGGCGTGAGCGTCGATTCGCTCACCGGCATACCGAACCTGTCCGTGATGCTGGTGTACACGTCCGGCGTCGCGTTCGTCGCCGCGAACCAGGCCATGCTGCTGTACTGGCGGCACCCGCCCGAGCGGGCGTGGCGGACGACCCGCCGGGTGCTGGCGGCGTCCGCCGTCGTGCTGGCGACGATGATCGCGCTGTTCGTGCTGGGCGACGCCGACGAGGAGCACCACGGCGACTTCCCGGCGGCGTACGCGGACGCGCCGTACCTGGCCGAACTGCTGGTGCTGTACCACGTCGCCTACCTCGTCGGCCTGCTCAACGTCGTGCGGCTGTGCTGGCTGTGGGCCGGGGAGACGCCGCCGGACCAGCCGTGGCTGGGACGCGGGCTGCGGATCAACGCGATCGGCGTCCTGGTGGGGTCCGGCTACGCCGTGCTGGTGCTCGTGGGCGTCATCGGCAGCCGACTCGGCGCGAACCTCGACGCGTGGGCCGTGGCCGCGCCGAAGGCCCTCACCCTGGCGGTGCCGATCGTCGTCGTCGGGGCGAGCATCGCCGCGTGGGGCCCGCGGCTGACCGACCTGCGGGAACGGGCAGGGCGGCAGCGTGACGCGGTCCGCGACCACCGGCGGTTGCGGCCGCTGTGGCACGCGTTGCGCGCGGTCGACCTGGCCATGCGGCACGTGCCCGGAACGCTGAGGGAGCGCTTCGACCCCGAGCACCGCCTGTTCTGGCGCGTCATCGAGATCAACGACTGGCTGCACCGGCTGCGGCCCGGCCACGACGCCGAGGTGGCCCGCGCGGTCGACCGCCGTGCCGCGGGACTCTCGCCGGACGAGCGGTGGGCCGCGCACGAGGCCGCTCGGATCAAGGCCGCCCTGCGCGCCCGCGACCGCGGTGACGAACCCGCTGACGCCACCCCCGCCGGCGAGGACGGCTCGCCGGCGGCCGAGCACGCGTTCGCCGGCGAGCGGACCCGGCTCGTGCTGGTGGCGCGGGCGTTCACCGGACCCGTGGTCGACGCCGCCCTGGCCGACGTCGGCTCGGCCGTCGGCACGCGCCGATGAGCGGGCCGGGGACTTCGGCGGGGCACCGGACCGGCGCGCTGGTCCTGGGCGGCGGCCTGGCCGGGATGCTCGCCGCGTCCGTCCTCACCGCGCACGTCGACCGCGTCACCGTCGTCGACCGCGACCGCTCCGGCGACCGCGACCGCTTCGGCGACGACGTCCGCCACCGCCGGGGCGTGCCGCACACCCGGCACGCGCACGTGCTGATGGCCGGCGGAAGCCGCGCGCTGGACGAGGTGTCGCCCGGCCTGACCGCGAGCCTGGTCGACGCGGGCGCGCGGCGCCTCGGCCTGCCGAACGGGCTGCTGGTGTTCACCCAGTTCGGCTGGCTCCCCCGGCTGGACGAGGCGCAGTTCGTGATCGGGTGCAGCCGCGCCCTGCTCGACGGCGAGGTGCGGCGGCGGGTGCTCGCCCCGGGCGTGGTCGACGTGGTCGAGGCCGCCGACGTCGTGGGGCTGCTCGGCGACCGCGCGCACGTCACCGGCGCCCGGGTGCGGGACCGGGACACCGGGCGCGAACGCCGGATCGAGGCCGACTTCGTGGTGGACGCGACCGGGCGCGGCTCGCGGGCCGACCGGTGGCTCGCGGACCTCGGCCTGCCCGCCGTGCCGGAGGAGCGCGTCGACTCCCGCCTGGTGTACGCCACGCGCCTGTACCGCGCGCCCGCCGGCGCCGGGGACTTCCCCGGCCTGAGCATCCTCGGTGACCCGCGGTCCAACCCGTTCGGGCAGGGCGGCGTGCTGGTGCCGATCGAGGACGACCGGTGGATCGTCAGCCTCGGCGGCATGCGCGGCGGCGAGCCGGACGTCAGCCCGGAGGGGTTCCGTGCCTTCGCCCGCCGGCTGCGCCACCCCGCCATCGCCGACCTGATCGACGTGGCCGAACCGCTCACCCGGCCGTTCGGGTTCCACGGCACGGTCAACCGCCGTCGCCGCTTCGAACGCCTCTCCCCCTGGCCGTCCGGGTTCGTCGTGCTCGGCGACGCGGCGTGCACCTTCAACCCCGTGTACGGGCACGGCATGACCGTCGTGGCCCGGCAGGCGGTGGCGTTGCGGGACGGCCTGGCGCGGCACGGGCTCGACGGCCGCACGGCGGCGCGCGTCCAGCGGCGGTTCGCCCGGGTGATCGACGACGCGTGGGAGATGGCCGTCGGGCAGGACCTTCGCTACCCCGGCACGATCGGCCCGCCCCGGACCCGTGCCGACGTCGTGCTGGAGCGCTACCTCGACCGGCTCGTCCTGGCGGCCACCGGCCGGCCCTCCGTCACCCGCGCGCAGATCAACGCCTACACCCTGTCCGCGCCGCTGCGGAGCCTGCTGTCGCCCCGGGTCGCCCTCGGCGTGCTGCGCGGGCCCGGCCGCCCGCCGTCGACCGAGCCGCCGTTCACCGAGGCCGAGCGGCGGGTGTTCGCCGGCGATCCGCCCTGACAGTGGGCGAGACTGGCCCGCATGGCGGGAACGGTGTGGTGACGGACGAGTTCCCGGTGCGCCAGGCGCTCACGGCGGCGTTGACGCGCCTGGCGATGCCGGCGGCCGACCAGGTCGCCTACCTGGGCGGGCTCGGCGGCTTCATCGGGGACCTCACCGACGAACTCGCCTTGGAGTACGGCGACGCCTACCTCGTCGTCCGCGGCCGGCTCGCCGAGTTCGGCCCGGCGGCTCCCGTGCTGACCGCCCTCGACCAGCTCCTCGACCGGATGAGCGGCGAGGCGAACGCCCACCTGTGGACCCGTGACGCGCTCGCCGTCGAGCCGTCGTGGGCGGAGGTGCGGGACCTGGCCTCGCGCGCGCTCACCCTGCTGCCGGACGACGGGTCACCCGACGCGTAGCCGCCCCACGCCCGCGTAGACGCCCCGTGCCGGTCCGTCCGGGTCGGTGGCGCCGGGCTCGGGCCGCCACAGGTCCGCGTCGACCACGCCCGGCTCCACCACGTCGAGGCCCTCGAACAACGTCATGACCCGGTCGTAGGGCCGGAAGAACATCGGGTTGGGGCTCGCGGCCATCGTCGCGGCCACCTGCGCCATGCCCTCGGGGTCGTGGTCGGCGGTCAGGTGGGAGATCGCCACGAAGCTCCCCGGCGGCAACGCCGACAGGTAGCGCTGGACCAGGCCAGCCGGGTCGAGGCGGTCGGGGACGAAGTGGAACACCGCCACCATCAGCAGTCCGACCGGGTCGCCGGTGTCCAGCAGGTCCCGCACCGACGGCGACGCCAGCACCGCGTCCGGGTCGGTGAGGTCGGCCTCCACCACCGCGGTCCGCTCGTCGCCCTCCAGCAGCAACCTGCTGTGCTCGACGGCGATCGGCTCGTGGTCGACGTAGACGACCCGGCTCGTCGGGTCGGCGCGCTGGGCGATCTCGTGGACGTTGCCGACGGTCGGGATGCCCGAGCCCAGGTCGAGGAACCGGGTGACGCCCTCGCCGACCACGTGCCGCACCGCGCGCCGCAGGAAGGCCCGGTTGGACCGGGCCACCCGGCGGGCGTGCGGCAGGACGCGTTCGATGTGCGCCGCGGCGGCGCGGTCGGCGGCGAAGTTGTGACCGCCGCCCAGCAGGAAGTCGTACACCCGCGCCGCCGAGGGCCGCAGGACGTCGGCTCCGTCCGGCACCCAGTCGTTGTCGTTCGTCACGTCGTCGTCCCCCGGCGCCGGTGTCGATCAAGCCGGCTCCCAGGGTAGCGGGCGGCGCGTGGTCAGATCGGCGAGCAGTCCGGCTTGTCGGTCCAGTCCGCGCCGCAGTGGTAGAGCGTGATCACGGTGTTGTAGCCGTACCGGCCGCCCAGGGTGTTGTACTCGTTGACGTCGACGCGGCCGGCGACGTAGTGGTCGGTCGGCGTGCCGCGGGCGGTGTCGGTGTGCGACGGCGGCGTCGACGTGGTGGGCGTGGTGCTCGTCGGGGAACCGTCGAGCAGGCCCCAGAACCGGGCCATGTGGTGCGCCGAGCAGATGTTCACGTCGAGGATGTACGCCCCGGCGGCGCCGCACTGCCCGGGGCCCGTGCCGGGGTCGACGGGCTGGCCGTGGCCCATGCCGGTGATGTCGTAGACCTCCACCGTGCCGCCGTACACGCGGTGCGGGTACCCGGCGACGGTGTCGCGCACGTCGGCGGTCTGGTCGGTGCCGTTGACGTTGGTCCACTGCTCCACGAGCTCGGCGGCGTTCATGGGGCGCACGGTGTTGTCGGCGGTGCCGTGCCAGATGGAGACCTTCGCGCGGGCGCCGGTGTAGGACGCCGCGGCGCGCACCTTGTCGCCCCACTGCGCGGGGGTCAGGTCGACGCCGGGGTTCATGCACGTGAACGCGGCCGACACCGTGGTCGCGCAGCCGTGCGGCAGCCCCGCCACCACTCCCCCGCCGGAGAACACCTCCGGGTAGGCGGCGAGCATGACCGACGTCATCGCGCCGCCCGCCGACAGGCCGGTGACGTACGCCGACGTCGACCCGAGGTCCGCCTTCGTCCGGTCGACCATCTGCTTGATCGACAACGCCTCGCCGGAGCCGCGGCGGGCGTCGCCCGGCTCGAACCAGTTGAAGCAGGAGTTGGCGTTGTTCTGGGACTTCTGCTGCGGGAACACCACCGAGAACTTCCACCGGTCGGGCAACGCCTGCCAGCCGGTGCCGCCGGCGTAGGCGGACGCGTTCTGCGTGCAGCCGTGCATCGCCACCACCACCGGCCGTCCGCCACCCAGGCCGGTCGGCACGTACCGGAACATCTGGAGGTCCCCGGGGTTCGTGCCGAAGCCGGTCACCTCCTGCAGCGTCGCCGCGCGGGCGGGCCGCGGCGTGCCCACCACGGACAGGGCGACGACCAGCAGGACGGCGAGCACGGCCACGAGCACCGCGGCGGGACCGCGGATCACGGCGATGGGGTGACGATCGGGCACGGCGGACCTCCACGATGAGGACGGGTGACAGCGGTCACACTGTTGCCTCGATGCTAGGAACCGCCGTGATCCGCGTCCCTGGCGGACGCAGCCACTCTTCGCGACGCCGGAGTGTGAACCCGGCACATCGCCGCCCGACCACCGGCGCGGGGCGGGCATCCGGAGAGGACACCCGCCCCGACCTGTCCGGCCGTCAGACCAACGTGATCGCGTACACCTCCACCCGCGGGTCGTCGGGCAGCGTCACCGAGTGCACGGCCTTGGCCGGGTCGAGCGGGACGGACAGGCCGAACAGCCGCACCGGCGGGCCGTCCACGCCCTGGCCGGCCTTGATGCGGTGCGGCATGTCCAGCACCACCGTGCCACCGGAGCCGGCCCAGTCGCCGACCGTCACCGGCGCCTCGGCGGTGCTGCCGTCGGCGTACCGGACCGTCACGGACGCCGTCACGGGGCCGTTGTGCGACGCCGCGACGAGCTTCAGCGCGCCGTGCTCCCCGGCGGGCAGCAGCATCGCCTGCCCGCGTGCCTCCACGAAGTTCGCCGCCGTGCCGGTCGCGTCCGGCGCCTGGTACGTCACGCCGCCCCACGTCACCGGACCGGCGGCGGGCAGCAACGCGGCGTCGTAGCTCCAGCCCTGGCCGTCGAAGTCGCCCTGCCCGGACGCGGCGACCGTGGCCGTGCCGTCGTGGTTCAGCTCGCGGGTCAGGTCGACCGCGCACTGCTCGCCCGCCACCGCGCACGTGGCCGCCTCCCGCACCTCGATCACGGCCTCCCGCACGACGGTGTTCGGCCCTTCCGCGGTGACGCGCACCGGGTAGTTGCCGATCGGCGTGCCGGCGGGGACCGTCACCACGACGTCCACCGAGCGCTGGGTCGGCAGCCCGTGCGACTTGACCACCATCGGCGGGACCGGCGCCACCGACCAGTCGTCCGGCACGTCCGCCGTCACCTCGACCGGCACCGCGCCGGGAGCCTGGGCGAGCACGTCGAGCGTCAGCGGCACGGTTCGCGGCGCGTCCGCCGCGGGCACGACCGCCGCGGACTGCCGCAGCGACGCGTCGAGGCGCCGCCGGTCGTCGGGCCGGGCGCGGCTGACCGACGGCGGCTCGGAGCCGGGATCGGTGCCCCAGGACGACGGCGTGGCGCCGAGCCGGTGCGCCACCGTGCCGCCGCCGGCGACGGTGTCCCAGTCGAGCCACGTCTTGCGGAGGTCACGGCCGTCGAACGACACCTCCTGCACGTACCGGTTGGCGTCGCTCGCGCCCGGCGCGGTGATGGTCAGCGTGTTCTGTCCGGTTCGGACGGTCGCGCCCGGGAACTGGGGGCTGGACAGGGCGAGGAAGTCGCCGCCGCTCATCGTCGGGTACAGGCCCAGCGACGAGAACACGTACCAGGCCGACATGGTGCCCAGGTCGTCGTTGCCGGTCATGCCGTCCGGGCCGGTGGTGAACAGCGTCATCGCCGCCCGCACCACGGTCGCCGTCTTCGCCGGGGTGCGCGTCGACAGGTAGAAGTACGGCGCGAGCAGGTCGGGTTCGTTGTTGGGGTTGTACGTGGGCTTGCCGTAGTAGTCGTACGGCTGGGTGATCCAGTCCTCGCGCACGGTCCCGGCCGGGTCGGCGAGCAGCTCGTCGTAGGCGAAGAACGCGTCGAGCCGCCGTTCCGCGGCCTCGCGCCCGCCCATCAGGTCGACGAGCCCGTTCGGGTCCTGCGGTACCAGCCACTGGTACTGGAACGCGCCGCCCTCGTGGAACTGGTGGCCCGCGTCGACCGGGTTGTACGGCGTCACCCAGGTGCCCTCGGCGGTGCGGGGGCGGAAGTGTCCGATCTCGGCGTCCCACAGGTTGCGGTACCACTGGCCGCGGTCGGCGAACATCCGCGCGTCGTCGCGCTTGCCGAGCCCTTCCGCCATGACGGCGAGGGACGCGTCCGCCGCCGCGTACTCCAGCGTCGCCGACGCCGGGTGCACGCAGTCGTTGTCGCCGCCCTTGTGCGCGCAGTCGACGCCCAGCTCCAGCCCGGACGGGATGTAGCCGCGGTCGCGGTAGAACTCGACGCCGGACCGGCCGTTGTACGGCGAGTCGGCGGGCGGGACGGTGGTGGCGTTGCGCTTGAGCAGCTCGTACGCCTCCTCCTCGTGCCCGGCGAGCAGGCCCTTCGACCACGCCTCGACCAGGAACGGCGTCACCGGGTCGCCGGTCATGATGTTGGTCTCGCTGTTGGCGAGCGCCCAGCGCGGCAGCCACCCGCCGTCCCGCCCGCTCGCGACGACGGACAGCGCGACGTCCCGCGCCACCTCGGGTTCGAGCAGTTCCAGCAGTTGGTTCTGCGGCCGGTAGGTGTCCCACAGCGACAGGTTCTGGTAGGGCGTGAAGCCCTCGGCGGTGTGCGGCTCGCCGTCGAAGCCCAGGTACCGGCCGTCCACGTCGCCGGCGAGGTTGGGGTGCAGCAACGAGTGGTAGAGCGCGGTGTAGAACGCGACCCGCCGCTCCGGCGCGCCGCCGTCGATCCGGATCGAGTTCAGCCGGTCCACCCACGCCCGGTGCGCGGCGGCCTTCGTGGCGTCGAAGTCGTAGGAGTCGCCGGTCTCGGCGGAGAGGTTCTTGCGGGCGCCGTCGATGCCGGTGTACGAGATGCCGACCTTGAGCACGACGTCGCGGTCGGAGGTCGCGTCGAAGGTCACCCACGCGCCGTTGCCGCCCTGGCCCGCCGCGTCCGGCACGCCCGGCGCGCGGGTCGTGCCGCGCCACGTGCCGAAGCTCGCGAACGGCCGGTCGAAGGTGGCCGTGAAGTAGACGGTGTGCTCGTCGCGGCCCGCGCAGAACCGCCCGGCCTTGATCCGTCCCTCGACGGTCCGGTCGCCGATGACGTGCACCTCGGAGTCGAGCACCTGCTGGTTCGCCTTGCCGGTGTTGAACAGGACGTTCGCCTGCGCCCCGGCGGGGAACGCGTGGCGCTGCCAGCCGGTGCGCGGTGTGGCGGTCAGCTCGGCGTTGATCCCGTACCGGGACAGGCCGACGCGGTAGTAGCCGGGCCGCGCCTCCTCGTCGGCGTGCGAGTACTTCGACCGGTACCCGGCGATGTCAACGTTGTCCACCGGGCCGGTCGTCGGCATGACCGGCAGTTCGCCCGCCACGCCGCAGCCGACGCCGGACAGGTGCGTCTGGCTGAAGCCGTGGATCTCCTGCTGCTGGTAGTCGTAGCCGCCCTGGCCGCCGGTGTCCGGGCTGACCTGCACCATCCCGAACGGCATGCTCGCGCCGGGGAACGTGTTGCCGAAGTTCTGGGTGCCGACGAACGGGTTCACCAGGGTCGTCGGGTCCACGTCGTCGGGCTGGGCGGCGGCCGGCGCCACGGCGAGCGGCGCTCCTATGAGCGCCAGTGCGGCGGCCAGCAGGAGTGAGTTGCCTCGGCGGAGCGGCATCGGCGGGGACCCTCTCTGGGTGACAACGTTGTCAGGTGATCCGGATGCCCGATCACCGTCCCGACTCTGGCGCACGACGGCCCCGGCCGTCCAGACCCGACGACCACCCTGACCGGACAAATCCGGTGACAGGGTGGCCGTCGGCCCCGTGGCGCGCGGGAGCTCAGTTCCCCCAGAGGATCGGGTTCTTGCGGTAGTCGCCGCCGTCGTTGAACGCGGCCGTCTCCACCTTCAAGCCGTCCTTCGACCCGGCCAGCGAGCACGACTCGAACTTCGCGCCGGGCGTCGTGAAGTCGTCACCGGCGTTCTTCGAGTCGCACGCGGTGGACTCGCCCGCGAGCCCGATCCCGGTGCGCGAGCCGTCCGCCTGCCGCCCGACGAGCGTCATCGGCAGGCCGCTGAGGTCGTCGCCCTTCACGAACTCCACCGTGAACCGGATGCGGACCGGGGTGACGCCGGTGACCTGCTCCGCCGGGAACCGCTCGAGGTCGGAGGCGTCGCCCGGCTCGATCGCGGTGACCGTGATGGCGACGGTGCCGAACCGCTGCTCGTTGTAGTTGGCCGGGACCACCGCGCGCTCACCGATCTTCAGCCGCATGCCGGGGCTGGTGTGGCCGTCTGCGGTCGTCGGCTCGGCCGGGGTCGCCACGGCGGTGGTCGTCTTGGCGGCCCCGGCCGCGTCCGCGGCTCCGGTGTCCTTCGGGCCGCAGGCCGTGGACACCAGGGCAGCCGACCCCACGACGGCTGCCAGGAGGGAGCGCTGGACGTGCTTCACGATCTCGGTTCTCCTCGTGTGAGCGTGCCGGAAAGGCTCTTCCCCCCGGCTGCGCGGCACGCTAACCCGCCAACCGGCCCCGTGCTGTGGGCCGTTCACACCACAGGCAACGCCCGCGCCAGGTCGTCCCAGAGGTCTTCCACGTCCTCGATGCCCACCGACAAGCGGATCGTGCCGCCGGTGATGCCGGACGCGGCCAGCTGCTCCTCGGTCAGCTGGCGGTGCGACGTGCTCGCCGGGTGCAGCACCAACGTCTCCACGCCGCCGAGCGACGGCGCCAGGCTGATCAGCCCGAGGCTGGTCACGAACGCGCGCCCGGCGGCCGCGTCGGCCAGGTCGAACGAGAACGCGCTGCCGAACCCGGTGAGGAACCCGGCCGCGACGGCGTGGCTGGGGTGGGTCTCCAGACCGGTCCAGTGCACCTTGCGCACGGCGGGGTGGTCGGCCAGGCGACGGGCCAGCACCGCGGCGTTCTCCTCGTGCTTCCGCACGCGCAGCGCCAGGGTCCGCAGGCCGCGGATCGTCAGCCAGGCCGCGAACGGGTCGGGCGTGACGCCGAGTTCGACGGCGTAGTGCCAGGTCCGGTGGTGCCGGGCGGTGTCGGCGAAGACCGCCACGCCGCCGGTCACGTCGCTGTGGCCGCCGAGGTACTTGGTGGTCGAGTGCACGACCACGTCCGCGCCGTGCTCGATCGGGCGGCACAGCAGCGGCGACGCGAACGTGTTGTCCACGACGACCAGGACGTCGCCGGCCGCGGCGGCCAGCGCGGGCAGGTCGCTCACGTGGCCGGTCGGGTTGGCGATGGTCTCCAGGTAGAGCACCTTCGTCTCGGGGCGCAGGGCGGCGCGGACCTCGTCCGCGTCGTGCCCGCCGACGTAGGTGACGGTGACGCCCCACCGTTCCGCCAGGTCGCGCAGGAAGGCCAACGTGCCGCCGTACAGCGCGCGCTGCGCGATCACGTGGTCGCCGGCCTTGAGATTCGCCATGAGCACCGCGCTGATCGCGCCCATCCCGGACGCGGTCGCCAACGCCGCCGTGCCGCCTTCGAGCGCCGCCACCGCGTCCTCCAGCGCGCGCACGGTGGGGTTGGCGAGCCGGCTGTAGACGAACGCCCCGTCCGGCCGGGTCATCCCGTCCGCGAACGCGTCGAGGTCGTCGAAGGAGAAGCCGGACGTCTGGTACAGCGGCACGGCCAGGGGCTTGCTGGTCAGGGCGGGTACGTCGGTGTGCACAACTCGGGTGTCGACTCGCATGTCCCCGATCCTCCGGCGGGCGGCGGTGACCGGGAAGGTCCAATCCGACTAGATTGGTCTGCTTGTGGAACCAATCGCGGTGGACGACCTGCGCGGGTGGCTCGGGCGCTGGTCGTCCGGTCGGGGCTCGCTGTACCTGCTGCTGGCCGCGCGCCTGCGCGAGCTGATCGACGAAGGGCTGTTGCCGGCGGGGACGGTGCTGCCGCCGGACCGCGTGCTGGCGTCGGGCCTCGCGGTCGGCCGCACCACCGTGATCGCGGCCTACGACCAACTCCGCCAGGAAGGCCGGCTGACCCGCCGGCGCGGCAGCGGCACGTGGGTGGCGCCGGGCGGCGGCGCGGCGGCGGCCCGTGCCGAGACCGCGAACCCGATGTTCGTCAACCTGCTGGAGCCGCCCGACGGCGTGCTCCAGTTCGCGTGCGCCGGGCCCATGTCGCCGCCGCCGCAGCTCGCCGAGGCGTACCGCCGGGCCGCGGACCGCCTCACCGGCAAGGACATGGGCTACCACCCGTCCGGGCACCCCGCGCTGCGGCGCGCGCTCGCCGACCACTACACCGCGCTGGGCGTGCCGACGACCGACGACCAGGTCCTGGTGACCACCGGCGCGCAGCAGGCGTTGGCGCTGCTGACCCGCGCACTCGTGCGGCCGGGCGACGAGGTGCTGGTGGAGGCGCCCACGTACCCCGGTGCGCTGGACCTGTTCCACGAGGCCGCGGCGGTGATCCGGGCCGCGCCCGACCTGGCCGACGCGCTGGGGCGCCGGAAGCCGGCGCTCGTCTACGCGATGCCGACGTTCCACAACCCCACCGGCGCGTCGATGAGCCCCCTGCAACGCCGACGCCTCGTCCGCGCCGCCGCCGCCGTGCCGCTGGTGTTCGACGAGGTGCTGTCCGACCTCGACCTGGCCGGCGGCCCACCGCAGCCGCCCACCGCCGAGGCGATCACCGTGGCGTCGTTGAGCAAGGTGGTGTGGGGCGGTCTGCGCGTCGGCTGGGTCCGCGCCGAGGCCCCGCTGATCGCCCGGCTGGCCCGGTTCAAGGCCGTGCACGACCTCGGCAGCGCCGTCTTGGAGCAGTTGGCGGCGGTGGAGCTCCTGGCCGACTTCGCCACCGTGCGCTCCCACCGCGTCGCCGCGTTGCGCGACCGGCACGACGTCCTCCGCGCGCGACTGCGCCACCACCTGCCGACCTGGCGGTTCACGCCGGCGGAAGGCGGCCAGACGCTCTGGGTGCGCCTACCCGGTGACGCCGACGCGGCCGGCTACGCCCAGGTTGCCCTCCGGCACGGCGTGGCCGTCCTCCCCGGCGCCTCCCTCGACCCGACCGGCCGCAGCGCCGACCGCCTGCGCCTGCCGTTCACCGACGACCCGGCCGCCATCACCGCCGCCGTCACCCGGCTGTCCGCCGCCTGGCAGGACTTCACCGCGACGGCCCCTCACCGTCGCGTGGTCCCGTCGATCGCCGTGTAGGCGCGCACATCCGTCAGCGCCAGGCGAGGCCGGGACCTCGCCTGGCGCTGATCGACCCGCCTACCGCCTGGTGATGTCGGACTCGGAGTAGAAGCAGTTCTTCCCGTCCGCGCCCTCACCGATCTTCTTCGGCTCGCTGCCCTTCGGCACACCCTGGTACTTCTCGCAGATCACCGTGCTGCCGTAAACCGTGATCCGCGAGAACCGGGCGGTGTCGCCCCAGTTCGTGTTGATCCCCGCCAACACCTTCGTCGTGCGCGCCGTGACACCGTCCATCACCACGTGCCGCTGGTACGACGTCGAGCAGTTGCCACACGCCCGGTACAACTTGCCCGAGCTGTGCACCTGGAAGTTCCGGATCGTCACCGTGCCGGCGCCGTTGTGCTGGAACACCTTGTCCGACCCCGACTTCGCACCGCCACCGTCCACCAGGTACGTCGCCGACGCGCTCGGGCTCTTGAACGTCGCCGCGTCCTCGCCCACGTCGTTCCACCACACGTTGCGGATCGTGCACGAACCCTCGCAGTGGATCCCGTCACCCGCCGGCGCGTCGATGAACAGGTTCTGGATCGTGCCGCCGTGGGCCACCACGAACATCGGGTCCTGACCCTCGCCCTGACCACCGTCCCCGATCCCGTAGAACCGCTTCATCCCACCGTCGAAGAACGTCCCCACGTTCCGCGTCGTCGTCTGGTGCACGCTGCCCGAGTCGGTCGGCCACGGCCCACTGCCGTCACCGCCACCACCCGGAGCAGTCGTCGACGTGGTCGTCGTCGTGGACGTGGTGGTGGTCGACGTGGAGGTCGAAGTGGACGTCGACGTCGACGTCGGCCCGCCGCTCGACGGGATGAACGTCCACTGCTTGGTGGCCACGCTGTCGCAGGAGTTGGTCTGCACCAACGCGCCGACGGCCGTGGAGCTGTCCTTCGTGTTCATGCACTTGGTGCTGTTGGTGTCGATCACGCGGTAGTTGCTGCCGCTCGCGGTCAACGTCCACGTCTGACCGGGGCCGCCGGTGCAGGCGGCCTGCTCGATCGGCTTGCCCGCCGACGTCGACGCGTCCCGCACGCCGACGCACAGGCCACTGGAGACGGAGGTGATCCGGTACCCGCCGCTGACGGCCGTCAACGTCCACAGCTGACTGGACGCCGTGCCGCACGCCGACTGCTGGAGCTGCACGCCCGCGGTCGCAGTCGCGCCGGGGACGTCGAGGCAGTGGCCGCTGGCCGCGTTCTTCACCGTGTACGTCCCCGCGCCGATCGCCGCCTCAGCGGGCGCCGCCATCGGCCAGGACGCGAGGGTGGCGACCAGCGCCGCGGCGCCGGCGGCGGCGAACAGGCTCAGCCGCCATCGCGCGGCGCTCGGCCGCGGAGGTTTCCCGATCGGTCGGTGGACCGGTGTGCTCATGACAACTCCACTCTGACTTGCCTTGGACATCGGAACGGGCGGCCGACGTTTCCCCGGAAGTGCTTCCCGCACGCCGTCGTACCGGAAACCGCTTTCCCGGCGGATGTTAGATGCCGCGGAAGCCGCAGGTCAACAAGTGTTCCGCACATTTCCCCGCGCCGGGTGTCGAATGGAATCGAACGCCGAGGTAGCAGGCGTTCGATTCGATCAACGGCCACCGGCCGACCGAGCCGGGATCAATGCGCCCTGGTCATACCTGTGAACAGAATCGGTGCAGCGCGGTCACACTTGTGAACAATCAGACGACCGGAGACCGCCCACCGAGAGTAGTCAAGTCCACAGTGGACAGCGGAACAGAGGTTCACTGCAATGGCGGACTATTGCCCACATTGACGTCGGTAGAATTGAACCCATGAACAAAGGTGACATAGTTCCCGATTTCACGCTGCCGGACCACAAAGGAGAGGAACGGTCACTGGCGGAATTCACGGCGGCCGGTCCCGTGGTGGTCTTCTTCTACCCCGCCGCCATGACGCCCGGCTGCACCGCGGAGAGCTGCCACTTCCGCGACCTGGCGGCCGAGTTCGCCGCGGTGGGCGCCCAGCGGGTCGGGATCAGCGCCGACCCCGTCGACCGGCAGCGGGAGTTCGCCGACGCCAACGGGTTCGACTACCCGCTGCTGTCCGACCCGGACGGCGCGGTGGCCGCGTTGTTCGGCGTGCGGCGTAAGGTCGGGCTGCCGGGTCCGCTGGCCGCGCTGCGCACCCGGCGGTGGACGTTCGTCATCGGCGCCGACCGGCGGGTGCTGGAGGTCGTCAAGAGCGAGACGCGCATGGACGTGCACGCGAACCGCGCCCTGGAAGTCCTGCGCGCCGGATGAGCGAAGGCGCCCGGTGGCCGATGCCACCGGGCGCCCCTCGTCACCCGCCGACCGTCACACGCCGCTCGTCGAGTGGGCTTGCACCTTCCTGCGCGCCTCCCCCGGTCCCACCGGAATGACCACGTGGGTCGGCGGCGGCGCGAAGTCGTCCACGTGCGCGGTGAACGGGACGCCGTCGTCGCGGCACACGAACTGCATCACCTGGCGGCCCGCGGCGGCGGCGCGGATCAGGCCGCCCGTGGTCGCCCACACGCCCGACTGGTAGAAGTCGCGCAGCCCCGGCAGGCCGGGCCCGTACTTCTTCACCAGCTCCTCCAGCGTCTCGCCGCTGTCGACGAACGGCTGCCAGCCGAGCACCGTGCCGTCGTAGTTGCCGGTGTACCTGACCTGCGTGAGCGGGGTGGACAGGTCGCGGGCCACCACCGAGTCCGTGATGCCCGGGTAGCGCTTCTCGAGGTACCGCATCAGGGCCAGCCGGGTCTTCCGCTTGGTCGCGTAGTACTCGCGGCCGTGCTTGACGGGCAACGTGTGCAGCACCTCGCCGCCACGTCGTCGCGTCACCTGCTCCGGGAAGTCGTCCACCGCGCGCCACGGCGCGATGTCCGCGAAGTAGGTCATGTAGACCACGGTGGTGCCCTCGGGCGACAGCTCCGGGTAGTGCGCGCTGCGGAACTGGATGTTGATGCTGGCGTCCCGGATGCCGACGAGGTCGGCCTTCTCCTCGTCGGTCAGCAGGTGGGTGGTGCACGGGTCGCCCTCGGGCACGGGCCGGTTCAGGCCGAGGAACAGGCACACGTAACCGGGGAACACCATGCCGGGCTTCGCCATCGTCTCCGTGTACAGCTCCCGGTACTCGTCGTTGAGGTACCGGCCCTTGAGGAACTTCATCATCGTGGTGTGCCCGTCGGCGGCGGACACCACGACGTCGGCGCGGAACTCCCGGCCGTCGTCGAGCCGCACGCCGGCCGCCCGGCCGTCCTCGACGATGATCTCCTCGACCTTGGCGTTGTAGGTGACCTGCCCGCCCAACCGCAGGTAGCGCTGCTCGATGGACCGGGCCAGCCCCAGCGAGCCGCCCTCCGGGACGCCGGCGGACAGGTTCGCGTGCGAGGCGAGCTGGAAGTAGAACGGCAGCACCGGGAACGCGGGGTGCTTCTCGTAGAGCACGTAATTGAACGCCTCGCGCAGCAACGGGTCGCGGAACCGCGCCGAGTAGTCCGTCATGAGGGTGCCGATGGACTTGCGGACCACGTTGAAGTACGGGACGAACGAGGCCAGCATCCTCATCCGCTCCACCGTGCCCATGAGCCCGACCGGCTTGAGGAACGGGTACACCGCGAGCGCCCGGCGGAACTTGCGCAGGCCGCCGCAGAAGTCGCGGATCAGCTTGGCGTCGGCCGGGGACAGGTCGAGCAGGTGCGCTTCGAGCCGGTCGGGGTCGGAGTAGAAGTACACCGAGCGCCCGTCCCGGCCGCGCACGATGTTGAACACGTCGAAGTGGCGCATCTGCTTGCCCTGCAACGCGCCCAGCTCCAGCCAGATCTGGTGCATCTCGTTGCCCGGTCCGTTGCCGAGCAGCCAGCTGATGCAGCAGTCGAACGTGAACTCGCCGCGGTCCCAGGCGGTGCAGCACCCGCCGGGGATCTCGTGCATCTCGAAGATCCGGCTGTCGTAGTCGTTCATCTGGGCGTAGCACCCGGTGGACAGCCCACCGAGGCCGGCGCCGATGACGATCATCGTCTTGCGTCGCGCGCGGGTCATGTCCGTGACGTCCTCGCTGTCGGTCGGGCGGCCCGGGGGCGCTCGGTCCAGTTGTCCAGTTGGGGGAGGTCGCCGAGCTTGCCCGCTTGCCAGGGCTCGGCGCCGCGGCTCTCCTCGGCGTGGAACGGCACGCCCAGCTCGCGGCACAGGTACTGGGCGGCGAACCGCCCCGACGCCGCGGCCCGCAGCAGGCCGCCGCTGCCGACCCACTGCCCGGCGAGGTGGAAGCCGGCCAAGCCGGGCAGCGCCAGCCGGTCCTTGGCGATCAGGTCGTCCACCAGGTCGTCGGCCTTGGGCGACTTCCAGCCCAGGATCGAGCCCCGGTGGTTGCCGGTGTAGCGCTCGGTGGTGGCGGGGGTGGCCACCTGGACCACCTCCACCCGCTCGTCGATGCCGGGGAAGCGCCGTTCCAGGAACTCCCTGATGAACGCCGCCAGCTGCCGCTTGAGGTCCCAGTAGGCCCGGCGGTCGGTGGACCTCAGCGCCTTCCACGTGTCGTAGTCGCTGAAGTAGGTGCAGTGGATCAGCGACCGGCCCTCGGGCGCGAGCCCCGCGATCAGGCGGGACCGCAGGTGCACGACCAGGCTCTTCTGCAGCACGCCGGGCAGGCGGGCGACGTCCTCCTCCGGCAGGAGGTACGTCGTGCTGACCGGTTCGTCGGCGGCCACGTCGCCGCGGAAGCCGACGAACACCGACACGACCGCCGGGTACAGCTGCTCGGGGTCCGGCGCCACCTCGGTGAACAAGGTGTCCAGCCGCGGGTTGGTGTACTCGCCGCCGAGGAGCTTGGTCACGGTGGTGTGCACGTCGCCGGCCGCCACGACGTGGTCGGCGTAGTGCCGTTCGCCGTTGCGCAGCTCCACGCCGACCGCGCGCCCGTCCTCGACCAGCACGCGGGTGACCTTGGCGCGGAAGTCGATGCGCCCGCCGAGGCCGAGGTAGCGCTCCTCGACCGACCGGGCCAGGCCGAGCGACCCGCCCTGCGGCATGCCCACGTTGCCCTTGTGCGCCTCGGCCATCGTGTAGTGGAACGGGATGAGCGCGAAGGTCCGCGGGTCCTGGTAGAACATGTTCCGCAACGCCGCGGCCAGGAACGGGTCGCTCAGGCTGTCGGCGAAGTCGGCCATCTGCGTGCCGCCGGTCCGCCGGAACAGCCCCAGCGCGGGCAGCACCTTGCCGAGCATCCTCAGCTTCTCCCGCCACGACATGAGCGGCGTCGGCGTGAGGAACGGGTGGATCTCCAGCCGGACGAAGCGGCGCAGGTCGGCGCAGAACCGCCGGATCTTCGCCGCGTCCGCGGGCGAGCACGCCTCCAGCTCCGCCTGGAGCCGGTCGGGGTCGGTGTGGAAGGTGACCGAGCGGCCGTCCTCGGCGACCACCCGGTTGATCTCGTCGAACCGGGTGATCGCCTTGCCGTCCAGCGCGCCCAGCTCCCGCCAGACCTGGTTGGCCTCGTTGCCGGGCGCGGTGCCGTTGAGCCAGTCGATGCAGTAGTCGAACAGGTAGCCCTCGCGGGCCCAGGCCGTGCAGCAGCCGCCGGGCAGCACGTGCGACTCGAAGATCCGCGTCTCCAGGCCGCTCATCTGCCCGTAGCAGCCGACCGCCATGCCCGCCATGCCCGCGCCGATCACGATGACGCGCGGCCGGTCGCCGGACGTCCGCGTCCGCCGGTCCCAGGGGACCCTGGTGCTAGGCGACATCGCGGGCGCCTCCCGCGGTGAGGACGCCGCGCAGCAGGTCGGCGTTGTGCGCCAGGTGCTCGCCGTCGAGCATCTCGGCGTGCGCGCCGGACCCGGCGAGCACCGTGGTGCCCGCGGCGGAGCTGCCGTGCCACGTGCCGTGCTCGGACGCGGCGTAGAACTCCACCTTGTGCTCGTCGGAGATCACCGTGACGGGCCCGGACACCGTGCCGACGTTCGGCGTGCGGCTGGAGTGGTGCAGGTACTCGCGGGCCTGCCGCATGGTCTCCTCCGCCACGGTGGCGGAACCGGTGTGCCGGTGCAGGTGCGCGGCCAGCTCGTGCTCGAACTCGGCGACGTGCTCGTCGGCGAGCGTGAACCGCTCCGGGATGCGGTAGGAGTCCATGATCACCACGTGCGCGGCGGCGTGCCCGCGCCGTTCCAGCTCCTTGGCGACCTCGAACGCGAGGTTGCCGCCGAGCGAGTAGCCGAACAGGCGGTACGGCCCCTGCGGCTGGACGGACTCGACCAGGTCGGCGTACTCGGCCACCTTCCCGTCACCGGACACGTAGTTGAACGCGGTGAGCCGGAACTCGGACAGGTGCCCGGCCAGCAGCCGGTAGACCAACCCGTGGCCGCCCGCGGGCGGGAAGCAGAACAGCGCGGCCTCCCGGTCGGGGTTGAACACGAGGTACGGCTTGGCGCCGGCGATCTGCCCGGTGACGATGTGCTCGACCGTCTTCGCCATGCCGCGCAGGGTGGTGACCCGGAACAGCAGGCTGACGGGGATGGTGATGGCGAACTCGGTCTGGAGGTGGTGGATCAGCTCGATCAGCGCGATCGAACTGCCGCCGGACTCGAAGAAGTCCTGGTCCAGGCCGACGTGGTCCACGGCGAGCAGGGACTGCCAGTGCTTGGCGGTGCGGACCTCGTACAGGGTGACCGGCGGCTCGTGGTCGGCGGCGTCCGCCGCGACGGGCAGCGGCAGGGCGTCCACGTCGACCTTGCCGTTGGCGGTCAGGGGCAGTTCCGGCACCGCCACGAGGTGGGCGGGGATCATGAACGTCGGCAGGTACTCGCCCAGGTGGGCGCGCAGGGCGCGGGGGTCGAAGTCGGCGCCCTCCGCCGGCACGCAGTAGGCGAAGAGGGTGTCCTCGCCGCGCGCGTCGGGACGGACCAGCACCACCGCCTGGGCGACGCCGGGCCAACGGGTCAACCGGCTCTCGACCTCGCCGACCTCGACCCGGTGACCGTGCACCTTCACCTGGCCGTCGGCCCGGCCCAGCAGTTCGACCACTCCGCCCGCCGTCCAGCGGGCCAGGTCTCCGGTGCGGTACAACCGCACCTCGCGGCCGTGCAGCTCACGGGTGGCGAAGCGCAGCGCGGTCTGCCCGGGGTCTCCGAGGTAGCCCGCGGCGACGCCGTCGCCGCCGATCCACAGCTCGCCGACGACGCCCTGCGGCACCGGCTCTCCCCGCTCGTCCAGCACGTAGAGCGCGGTGTTCGGGAACGGTCGGCCGATCGGCACCACGCGGCCGGGTTCCAGGTCGTCGACCGGCCCGTCGAAGTAGGTGCTGTCGATCGTGGCCTCGGTGAGGCCGTAGGAGTTGACCAGCCGGGTGTCCGGGCCGCACAACGCCTTGAGCCGCCGGTACTCCTCGACCTTCCACACGTCCGAGCCGACGACGACCAGCTTCATGAAGTCCAGCCGCGCGCCGGTGCGGTCGCAGTGGTTCATCAGCCCGCGCACGACGGCGGGGACGAACTCGGCCGCGTCGACGTGCTCGGCCACCATCGTGTCGTGCAGGCGGGCGGTGTCGAAGAGCAGGTCGCGCGACACCAGCACCAGCGAGCCGCCCGAGCACAGCGCCCGGACCAGGTCGCCCGTGAACACGTCGAACGCGAAGCCCGCCATCTGCAGGTGCACCCGCGCGTCGGTGTCGAGCCGGTACTCCTGCCGCCACGCGGCGAACGCCGACGCGAGGTTGCGGTGGTCGACCCGGACGGCCTTCGGCGTGCCGGTGGACCCGGACGTGAAGATGACGTACGCGGGGCTGTCGAGGTCGACGGGCTCCAGCCCGGGGCCGCCGTCCACGTCGAGGGCGAGGTCGGCCACGTCGGTGACCGGCACGGGCAGCCCGGTCAGCCGGTCGCGGGTGCGCGCGTCGGCCAGCAGCAGCGCGGCGCCGGCGGTGCGGACCATGTGGTCGAGTCGTTCGGCCGGGTAGTCCGGGTCCAGCGGCAGGTAGGCGCCACCCGCCTTGAGCACGGCGAGCAGCGTCACGACCAGGTCGGCCGACTTCTCCAGGCACAGCGCCACCACCGACCCGGCCCGCACGCCCTCGGCGCGCAGCACGCGGGCCAGCGCCGTGGACCTCCGTTCCAGTTCGGCGTAGGTGAGCCGGTCGGCGCCCGTGTCCGTCGGCGTGACCACCGCGACGGCGTCCGGGGTGGCCGCCGCGGCGGCGGAGATCAACGTCGTCACCGGCGCGTCGGCGGGCGCGGTGCGCGTCACGCCGCTCCACCCGTCGAGGATGTCCGCGCGCTCGTCCTCGCCGAGCAGGGTCAGCTCGGTGACGGGCTTCTCGGCGGGCGCGCGGGTCAGGCTGTCGAGCAGCGTCACGTAGTGCCCGGCCATCCTGCTCACCGTCTCGGCGAAGAACAGGTCGGTGTTGTACTTGAACGCGCAGTGGAAGCGCCGGTCCGCCTCGTCCTCGTAGACGGAGAGGGTGAGGTCGAACTGGCCTTCCTCCTCCGGCAGCTCGACGTACTCCAGGCGGTAGCCGTACTTCTCGGTCGACACCTTGTGCGCCAGGAGGATGAACATCGCCTGGAACACGGCCGACCGGCTCGGGTCGTGGCGCAGCCCCAGCTCGTCCACCAGCAGCACGAACGGGTACTCCTGGTTGTCCAGTCCGTTGAGGACGGTCGAGCGGACCTGGCCGAGCAGGCGGCCGACGTCGAGGTCGCCGGACAGGTCCGCGCGCAGCGGCAGCGGGTTGACGAAGTAGCCGTAGACGGAGCCGAACTCCTTCTCCGTGCGGCCGGTGACGGGGCTGCCGACGATGATGTCGTCCTGCCCGGAGTAGCGGCTGAGCAGCACGTAGTACGCGGCCAGCAGCACCACGAACACCGTCACGTCGTGCTCGCGGGCCAGGTCGTGCACCCGCGCGCTCAGCGCGGTGTCCAGGACGAAGAACTCCGAGGCGCCGTTGTCGGTTTGCACGACCGGCCGCGGCTTGTCGGTCGGCAGGTTGAGCACGGGGGTCCGCTCGGGCAGGTGCCCGCGCCAGTACTCCAGCATCCGACCGGCGTCCGGGCCGGCCAGGAACCTGTTCTGCCAGTTGAGGAAGTCAAGGTACTGCGCGGTCGGCTCGGGCAGCTCCACCGGCTCGCCCCGGCGCAGGCCCTCGTAGACGGCCAGCAGCTCCTCAATGAACGTGAAGGTGGAGATGGCGTCGGAGACGATGTGGTGCACCGCCTTCATGATCACCCAGCGGTCCGGGCCGCGGCGGAACAGCCGGAAGCGGACGAGCGGGTCGCGCTCCAGGTCGTAGGGCGCGCGGTACTCGGCGATGATTATCCGGTAGATCTCGTCCCAGTCCCGGTCGGCGACGTCGAACAGCGCGACGTCGGCCTCGACGGACGCCGAGATCTGCTGGACCGCCTGCCCCTTCTCCATCGTGAAGTTGGCGCGCAGCAATGGGTGCCGAGCGATCAGGGTGCGCACGGCGTCGAACATCAGCTCGGGGTCGAGTTCCGCGGTCACCTCGACCGCGCCGCCGATGTTGTAGGCGAAGCCGTCGGGGTTGAGCTGCTTGAGGAACCACAGCGCCTTCTGGTTCTGGGTCAGCGGGAACCGGTGCTCGTCGGTGAACACCTCCACCGCGGTCTCCTCGCGGTCGCCGGTGGCCGCGTGCGCGATCAGGCCGGCGTGCACCTGGTCGATCAGCTCGGCCACGGGGCTGCCGCTGAGCAGCGCGACCACGGGCAGGCTGACCCGCAGCTCGGTCGTGATCCGGGCCCGCAGCTCCATCGCCAGCAGCGAGTCCAACCCGGCGGCGGTGAGGCCGGACGACGGCTCGACCTGCTCCGGCGGCACCCGCAGCACGGTGGCCACGATGCCGGTGAACCGCTCGGCCACCAGCGCGCGGCGGGTCTGGGCGTCGGCGTCGCGGAACGCGTCCAGGAAGCTGCCGGACTCCGCGGGCGCGGTGTCGGCGGCCGCGGCGGCGAGTTCGCTCACCAGCGGCGGCGGCGTGCCGTACCACGAGAGAAAGGCGGGCCAGTCGACGACGGTCGCCACCAGCAGTTGGGCGTCCTCCTGGCCGATCACCCGCTCCAGCGCGGCCATCCCCGCTTCCGGCGACAGCGAGCTCATCCCGCGGCTGACGCGGTAGTGCTCGACCAGCCCCAGCTCCTCGATCATGCCGGTGGCCCACGGCCCCCAGTCGATGCTCAACGCGGGCAGGCCCTTGGCACGGCGGTGGTGCGCCAAGGCGTCCAGGAAGGCGTTGCCGGCGGCGTAGTTGGCCTGTCCCGCGGTCGTCAGCAGCGACGCGATCGAGGCGAACAGCACGAAGTGGTCCAGCGGCTCGTCGCGCAGGTGCTGGTGCAGCAGGTGCGCGCCGACGACCTTCGGGTCGTGCACCGCGTCGAAGCCGGTGCGGTCCATCGCCGGGACGAGCGTGTCGCGTACGTGTCCGGCCAGGTGGAACACGCCCCGGATCGGCTGGGCGTGGTCACGGCGGTAGTCCGCCAGCCACGACACGAGCGCCGGCTCGTCGGTGACGTCGATGGGCGCCAGGATCACCTGCGCGCCCAGGGCTTCCAGGTCGCGCACGAACCGCACCGCCCGCCCGGCGGCGCTGTCCCGGTCGAGCATGCTCCACCAGGCGCGTTCCGGCAGCCGCGTGCGGCCGACGAGGACCAGCCGGCGCGCGCCGCGGGCGGCCAGCGTCCGGCAGAGCAGCCTGCCCAGCGCGCCGAACGCGCCGGTGACCAGGTAGCTGCCGTCGGAACGCAGGCGCAGCGGCAGCGGGCGGGTCAGCCCGGGCGCGGCCGACCGCAGCCGGCTGGTGTGCCGGTCCGTGCCGCGCAGGGCGATCTCGTCGACCACGCCGACGCCGTCGACCTCCGCGTCGACGGGCGCGAGCACTTCGCGCAGCAGCGCGTCGACCTCGGCGCGGCGGGCGTCGGGTCCGTCCGGGCGGGTCGGCGCCAGGTCGACCAGCTTGCCGCGGTGGGCGGTCAGCTCCTGGTGCCACAGCACCCGGCCGATCCCCCACGCCCGGGCGCCCAGCGGCCGCACCGGGTCGCCGTCCAACACGGCCTGCGCGCCGCGCGTGACGACGTGCAGCCTGCCCGTCAGCTCGCCCGCGAGCAGCGCCTGCGCGAGGACGACCAGCGAGTACGCGCCCAGGTCCGTGCTCTGGTCGAGGTCCGTGCGGGACAGGCCGTCCACGTCCGGCGCGTCCAGGTTCCACAGGTGCACCACGCCCTCGAACGGCGTGCCGTGCTCGTCGGCGAGGTCGGCGGCCAGCCGGGACAGGTCGGCGGACTCCCCCGGCGTCACCGTGGACTCCCACCGGCCACGCCGGTAGCCGCGGCCGGGGCGCACGAGGTGGCAGTGCCTGCCCGTGGCGCGCAACGCGACCGCGAGCTCGTCGGCGACACCGCCGGCGTCGGCCAGCAGCAGCCAGCGGCCCTCGGCCCGGTCCGGCTCGGGCGCGGGCGGGCACGCCGTCCACGCCACCTTGGCCAGCCAGCTGTCGATGGTGGACCGGCCGACCGCCGTGGCGGCCTTCTCGACGTCGGCGGCGCGGAACCCGCGGACGTGGCCGAGCGGCGTGCCGTCGGCGGTGTAGACGTGGATGTCGCCGACCAGGTCGCCGCCGTCGCGGTCGGTGATCACGGCGTGCGCCCACAACTCCTGGTCGCCCACCGGGTCGAGCCGGACCTCCCCGATCGACAGCGGCAGCCGGATGCCCGTCGACCCGGCGGCCGGACCCGCGGCCAGCAGCGGCGTCAACAAGGTCTGGAAGCACGAGTCGAGCAGCACCGGGTGCACGTGGTGCCCGGCGGCGTCGATGCCCGCGGTCGGTCGGATGCGCGCCAACGCCTCGCCCTCGGCCACCCAGACCTCGTCGATGCCCTGGAAGGCGGGCCCGTAGTGGTAGCCGAGACCGGCCAGCGCGGCGTAGCAGTCCGAGCCCGCGACGCGCTCGGTCCGGGCGCGGATGGCGTCGAGGTCGGGCGGTGCGCCGGGCTCGCCCCGCTGCCCGGCCCGGACGACCCCCGCCGCGTGCACGACGCGTTCCTGGGCGCCGTCGGTGACCGAGGCGACGGTGAACCCGGCGTTCTCGCCGGAGAACGACAGCCGCACCAGCCGGGACTCGGTGTCGGACACGAAGAGCGCTTTGCGCAGTTCCAGGTCGGCGATGGCCGCCGACGCGCCGCCGGTCAGCGCCCGGACGGCCTGCGCGACCATCTCGACGTACCCTGCGGCGGGGAACAGCGCGTTGTCCTCGATGCGGTGGTCGTCGAGGTACGGCAGGTCCTCGACGTCGATGCGGGCCTCCCACGTGGGCTCCGCGCCCTCGACGCGACGGCCCAGCAGCGGGTGGTCGCGGTGCCCCAGTCGGACCTGCTCGACCGGCGCCGGCTCCACCCAGTAGCGGTCGCGCCGCCACGGGTAGCGCGGCAGCGGGATCGTCGCGCCCGCGGGCTGCAGCACCGCCCAGTCCACCGGCACGCCCAGCGTGTGCAGCTCCGCCAGGGACCGGTGGAGCCGCGCGGGCTCGTCCTCCTGGCGGCGGATCGACGGCACGGCGCGGCCTTCGACGCCGTGCGCGGCCAGGCACTCGGCGATGGAGTGCGCCAGCACGGGGTGCGGCCCGATCTCCAGGAACAGCCGGTGGCCGTCGGCGGCGATGGCGTCCACGGCGGCGCGGAACCGCACGCGGTCGCGCACGTTGTCCCACCAGTACCCGCCGTCCAGCTCCGGCCCGCGCGCACGCCCCTCGCGGCCGGTCAGGTACAGCGGGACCACGGCCTCCCGGGCGCGCAACCCGGACAGCGCGGTGATCAGCTCGTCCTTGATCGCCTCCATGCGGGCGCTGTGGTACGGCACACGGACGGCCAGGAACTTGGCGAACACACCGTCACGGGTCAGCGCCTCGCGCAGCTCCTCGAGGGCGTCCGCGTCACCGGCCAGCGTCACCGCGGTCGGGGAGTTGACGGCGGCGACGGACACGCGGTCGCCGTAGGGCAGCACGCGGGCGCCGGCGTCGTCCTCGGTCAGGCCGACGGCGAGCATCGTGCCGGTGCCGACGAGCTTCTGCTGGAGCCGGCTGCGCTGCAGCACGACGTCCACGGCGTCGGCCAGCGAGTACACGCCCGCCTCGCAGAAAGCGGCGATCTCGCCGGTGCTGTGCCCGACGATGGCGGCCGGGCTCACGCCCCGCGACCGCCACACCGCCGCCAGCGCGACCTGCACCGCGAAGTTCGCGGGCTGGGCGAGCCACGTCTCCCCCATCGCCGAGTCGGCCTCGTCGGCCGCCATCAGCTCGATCAGCGACCAGCCCGCCTGGCGGCGGATCTCGGCGTCGACCCGCTCGATCACCTCGCGGTACACCGGTTCGGACGCCAGCATCCCGCGGCCCATCGCCCACCACTGCGGGCCCATGCCCGTGAACACCCACACCGGGTTCCGCCCGTCGGCGGGCGCCTGGTTCTCCACCACGTCGGGGTGCGCTTCGCCGCGCTCGTGGGCCGCTAACGCGGCGTCCAGGTCTTCCGCCGTGGAGTAGGTGATCGCCAACCGGTGCTCGTGGTGCTGCCGCCGGTGCGCCAGCGTGTAGCCGACGTCCGCGACCGAAGCGCCTTCGGCCAGTTCACGGCGGATGCCGCCGGCCAGCTCGGCCAGCGCGCCCGGATCGCGGGCGGACAGCGGCAGCACGGTGCGGGCCGGCGCCGTGACGGCGTCGTTCCGCGGCGCACGCCGAGGCGGAGCCTCCTCCAGCAGCACGTGCGCGTTGGTGCCGCCGAAGCCGAACGAGTTCACGCCCGCCCGCGCCGGACCCTCGTGCTCCGGCCACGGCACCACCTCGGTGGGGATGTCGTACGGCAGCGCGTCCAGGTCGATCTCCGGGTTGACCCGTTCGAGGTTGATGTGCGGCGGGATGAGCCGGTGTTCCAGCGCCAGCGCGGTCTTGATCAGGCCGGCGATGCCCGCCGCGGACTCGGTGTGGCCGATGTTCGTCTTCACCGAGCCGACGTAGACGGGCGCGCCGGGCGCACGGCCCTCGGCCAGCGCCCGGCCCAGCGCGTTCGCCTCGATCGGGTCGCCGACCGGCGTGGAGGTGCCGTGCGCCTCCACGTACTGGAGGTCGCCGGGCGTGATGCCCGCGTCCGCGCACACCTGCTTGATCAGCCGCACCTGCGCGTCGGCGCTGGGCACGGTGATGCCGTTCGTGCGGCCGTCCTGGTTGACGCCGCTGCCGATGATCACGGCGTGGATCGGGTCGCCGTCGCGCTCGGCGTCGGCCAGGCGCTTGATCGCCACCACGCCCACGCCCTCGGCGCGCACGTACCCGTCGGCGGAGGCGTCGAAGGTGCGCGAGAGTCCCTGCGGCGACAGGAACCCGCCCTTGGTCTCGGCGATCGTGTACTGCGGGGTGAGGTGCAGCAACGTGCCGCCCGCCAGGGCGAGGCTCGTCTCACCGCGGCGCAGGCTCTGGCAAGCCAGGTGCACCGCCACCAGCGACGAGCTGCACGCCGTGTCGATCGAGACGCTGGGTCCGCGGAAGTCGAAGCAGTACGAGATCCGGTTCGACACCATCGTCATCATCGTGCCGGTGGCGGTGTGCGCGGCCAGGGTGCGGAAGCCCAGGTCGGCGAACTGGAGGATCTTGTAGTCGAGGGTGAAGGCGCCGACGAACACACCGACGTCCGCGCCGGCCAGCTCACCGGGACGCTGACCGCCGTCCTCCAGCGCCTCCCACGCGACCTCCAGGAGCTTGCGCTGCTGCGGGTCCATGTACTCGGCCTCGCGGGGGCTGATGCCGAAGAACGCCGGGTCGAACTCGTCGAAGCCGTCGATGTAGCCGCCGCGCCCGCCGACCAGCCTGCCGGGCTTGGTCTTGTCACGGCTGCCGAGCGTGCCGACGTCGTAGCGGTCCGGCGGGGTGTCGGTGATGCAGTCCTTGCCGTCCAGGAGGTTCCGCCAGTAGGCGCGGTGATCGGAGGCGCCACCGGGCAGGCGGCAGCCGATCCCGATTATCGCGAAGCGGTCGTCCGGGGAGGTCGGGGAAATGCTTTCTGGCATGGAGTCGCAGTCCTTTTCGAGAGCAGCGCGACCAGGCACCGCCGCGGAGTGCGGAGCGTCGCGTGAGGAGATCCGGCGAAAAGCCGGCGCAGGGTGTGACGTCGCCTTCGTCTAGGCAGGCGGCTCCGGTGCGGTGGCCCGATTGGCGGCGCGCCGTCGCGGCCGGAACGGGTGCAGGAAGCTCGCCAGGAACGCGTCGGTGCGGGGGAACGACGTGGGGTCGAAAAGGCCGATAGCGGCCGGAACCCGTCCCGGAGCCCACGTGTAGCTGCGGAAGAGGTGGTCCCAGATCGCGAGGTCGGAGCCGTAGTGCCCCGCTTCGGCCGGATTCGAGCTGTGGTGGAGGCGGTGTTGTTCGGGACTGGCCAGCACGTGGTTGAGCCGGCCGATGCCCACGTCGACGTTCGCGTGGGTGAAGTAGCCCTGAGCGGTCACGAACATGCCGACCGCGAGAACCGTCGGTGCGGAGAAACCGGCCAGGGCGAGCGAGACCTGCACGACGCCCTGGGCGATGACGATGTCGAAGACGTGGTTCACGCCGTTGTTGGCGACGTTCACTTTTTGCGGCACGTGGTGCACGCCGTGGAATCGCCAGAGGAATCGGTTCGTGTGCCCCAGTCGGTGCATGACGTAGCTGCCGAGCGACCCGAGCAGCAGCGCCACCGGCGGTTCCGCCCAGGCAGGCCACGACGGCGCCGTCGGCGCCAGCGCCCCCACCAGCAGCGTGACCAGCAGCTGGGCGATCGCCGCCCCGACCGCGGTCAAGATGAAGTACAGGCCGTACCAGCCCCATTCACGGGCGTTCGGGTGCCATTCGGGGTTGAAGGGGATGATGCGTTCGAGCGCGGTGAAGTACCCGATGACGCCGATCAGGAACAGCGGACTGACCACCGCCGGGTCCCATTCCAGCACGATCGCACACACCCCGGTACCCACCACGAGCAGCAGGAGAACCGGGTAGGCCGCATGGCGCAACACCGCGTGCACCGCCGATTGCCCGCGCGTGTCCGGTGGCGAAGTGACCACCTGTCCCCCCTCGGGTGAAGTTGTGCACGCCAATTAAGGACGCCGTGCCGTGAGGCCGCAGCGTCCTGCAGGTCGGACAGCAGGAGAGTGGTCGACGTTGACCACGACCGAGAGCCCTCCGGCGGAGGTGCCCCCGTGAGATGAACAGCACGCCGCCACCACGTTAAATTCCAGGTGACGAGTTACTTATTCGACTGTACATACCGGTCATTTGACCATCAATCCACCGATTGGTTGAGCACAAAACATGTTGGTGGATGGGAATATTTCGCCCCACGTGGCCTAGACTCAGTTTCGCGGCAGACCGCCATCCGGCCGCACCAGTCCCGTTCGGACAGTGCGGAACTGCACCGATCCCGAACGCCGGCCCCACAACTCAGCCACCGATTTCCCGCCATTCCGCAACAGGGCGGTTTACAACCCCTAAGCCTATTAGAGTGTGATCACCGGCACACCCAACCACCCGAATGTGCGGTCGACAGACCTCAACTCTCACCGAACCCACCCCTCCACCCCCGGCAACCAGGCCCACCGCCACCCGACCGCCAACGCTCCCCCGCCACTCCCCACAGTCACCGCCACGACCCACCCGCGCCGACTCCACCCCCACACCATGCGAGCCGAACCTCCGCAGCGTCCGGACGCGACGGCCGCCAGTCGCCCGACCAGCGACAACGCCCCACAACCACCCAACCACGGACCCCGATTTTGGCCACCGAGAACGATCATGTAACCTATGCACACACCACGGCGAGAGCCGAAGGTCCGGGTGGCGGAATGGCAGACGCGCTAGCTTGAGGTGCTAGTCCCCGAAAGGGGGTGGGGGTTCAAGTCCCCCCTCGGACACCAGTTGGGCTGGAATTCCAGTGAAAAAGTAGCGCCTGGTGCTCACGCGAGCACCAGGCGCTACTTTTTGGCCTGGACCACACCTCCCCTTTGCTCCGAACGGCCCATCGGCGCGGGGATTTCTCCCGCTCCTGCGTGGTCGAAAGAGCTGAACCACCACCCCGATACGAATACTTCTCACATTTTCCGACCGGTGCCGACGCGACCGCCAACCGGACGTGCTTCCACCTGTCCGCACGACCCGACATCCCCGAACGCCGAATCAGGCCTGCAAAGCGCTGGCCACTCCCACAGGGCCTATCACCGGCACATACCGGCTCCCTTGCCGACTTCCGGCAGCAGACCCCTGACGTCAGTCCGAACTGGACATACCGTCGTACATGTGGACAACGCACATGGGCCACACGATCGGGTGGTTCAGGACTCCGGCCAGCGGAAGAGTTCGAGCGGTGCGACGCCGAGCGCGTCGGCGAGGACGAAGACGCGGTCGAGGCTGGGCGAGTGTCGGCCGTTCTCGATGCGGTTGATGGTCTTGCGGTCGAATCCGCTGGCCTCTGCCAACTGTTCCTGTGTCCACTCGCGACTCTGACGCAGGGCGGCGAGGCGGTGGCCGAATCGCGCGCGGTTCTCCGCGAGAAGCGGGTGGACCGGCGACGCAGGCACGGGGGCAACGTTGGTACGCGTCGCCGTGCGAGTCCGTACCAACGATGGTACAACTTGCCGCCCGGCACCGAGCAAGATCGAAACCGCTGCTCAGCGCCCCGGACTCCGGCCAAAGACCACCGACGCGAGGACCTCTTGAGCACCGACCCCAAGACCGTGCAAGCCGCCCGCCTGCTGCTGACCCAACTCGGTCTCACCCCCGAGGACCTGATGTGGGTCCCCACGGACCTGCCCACCTTCCGCGACTACATCCCCCACGTCATCGCGGCATCGGGCGCCGGCGCCAAACGCACCTACGGCACCTACTGGGCCCACATCACCGACACCTTCGGCGACAAACGCCTCGACGAGGTCACCCCCTCGGAGATCGAGGCCCTCATGCGGCTGCTGGTCGCCAACCGCCGCATGCGACGCAACGACCGCGGCGGCCACTCCGTCGCCGAACACTTCCTGTCCGCCATGCGCGCCGTCTACGCCCGCGCCATCAACGACAACCTCCTGCCACCCCACCACAACCCCGCCGCGAAACTCGCCAAACCCCGACGACGCCCCACCACCCGACAAGGCCTCAGCGCAGCCGAAATCACCGGGCTGGCCGACGCAGTCACCGCCAGCGGACGCGACACCGTGCTCGACACCCTGCTGTTCCGCCTCCACCTCGAGACCGCCTGCCGACGCGGCGGCGCACTGGCCCTGCGCGAGGAGGACATCGAACCCACCACCTGCCTGATCCAGCTTCGCGAGAAGAACGACACCGTCCGCTGGCAACCCGCCAGCCCCACCCTGATCGCCTCACTGCTGGCCCACCGCCAACACCGCGGCAACGGCAAACCCACTCCCGAACCCCTGCTGCGCTACAACAACGGCGACCCGATCAACCACCGCCGCTACGACCGCCTCTGGCAACGCCTCGGCGACCGACTCCCCTGGGTCACCGCCCGCAACATCTCCACCCACTGGCTACGCCACACCACACTCACCTGGGTCGAACGCCACTACGGCCCCTCCATCGCCCGCGGCTACGCAGGCCACGCCCACCCCCGCAGCGACGACACCACCGCCGTCTACACCAAACCCACCATCGCCGACCTCGCCACCGCACTCGCCGCCTACACCGGCGAACCCCACCCCCTGGCCACCACACCCCCACCCGAAAGCGGCCTCCCCGCCTTCCCCATCCTCACCCCACAACCATGACCGAACGCCCCACACCACTGTTCAGCCCACCCACACCCCAACCGACCCCACCGCTAACCACGATCCACGCCACACCGAAACTCGACGACACCGAACTACTGCTGACCACCGGAATCCTCGACCACTCCGGCAGAGCCCCGGCACGCAAACTACTCAACGCCCTGAACTGGCACCCAGGACAGACCACCACGGCACGACTACGCGGCCAAGCGATCACCATCGGACTCGCCCCCGACAGCCCGAACCGAATCGACACCCGCCACCAGGTGTTCATCCCCGCAGGTCTCCGCGACCTGACCGGCATCCGCACCGGCGACACCGTCGCGCTGCTCGGCGCACCACAACTGCACCTGTTGATCGTCTACCCGGTCAGGGCACTCACGACTCTGCTCAGTACACCAGTCGACTGATCCGACAACGGGTAGAACGGCTCCGCCTGATCCAGTCGTCCGCCTTGACGCCAGACGGGTGTCAAGGCGGACGTTCGGGCCTCGTTGCCGATAGAGTCGCCGCTTGAGCTGAAGCGGTGTCGGACTGCGCCGACGTCTGGACGGGATTGTGAGCAAAGCCAACCGCAGGAAGAAGGACCGCCGCAGACAGAGCAAACGGCGCGTGCGCGCGGCAGGCGCCACTAGGGCGCCGAACGCCGCGGGCATGGCCGTGGACTCCGTCCGGCACGCCGTGGCCCTGGTGACGGCGATGCACTCCACACCCCACGACCTGCCGACACTGCTCGATAAGTCCGTGGACGACACGGCGAGCCAGGCGCTGACCGCCGTCGCTCTCCACTCCCGAAGTGGCCGCGAGCCTTGACTGCGCGGCGGATGCGGGCGTTGACGGACTCGATGGCGTTGGTCGAGCAGATCACCCGCCGGATCTCGACGTCGAAGGCGAGGAAGGGCACGAACTCGGCCCAGGCGTTGTCCCAGAGCCGGACGATGGCCGGATAGCGGGCGCCCCAGGCGTCGACGAAACTCCGCGAACCGCTCCTTGGCGGCGGCCTCGGTCGGGGCGGTGTAGACGGGTTTGAGGGCTCTGGCGATGGCGTTCCAGTGCTGGCGGCCGGCGTAGCGGAAGCTGTTGCGCAGCAGGTGCACGAGCAGGTCTGCACGATCGTGCGCGGCCAGACCGTGGTGACCGCGTCGGGCAGGCCGGTCAGCCCATCGCAGACCAGCATCAGCACGTCGGCGACGCCGCGGTTGCGCAGCTCGGTGAGCACGTGCAGCCAGTACTTCGCGCCTTCGCCGCCGTCCCCTGCCCACATTCCGAGGATGTCACGGTGGCCCTCGCAGGTCACGGCCATCGCCATGTAGATCGGCCGGTTGGCCACCTGCCCGTCGCGGATCTTGACGTGGATGGCGTCGATGAACACCACCGGGTAGACCGGGTCGAGAGGCCGGTTCTGCCATTCGACCATGCCTTCCACGACCTTGTCGGTGATCGTGGAGATGGTCTGGCGGGATACGTCGGCGCCATAAATCTCGGCCAGGTGCGCGGAGATCTCCCCGGTGGTCAGACCCTTGGCGAACAGCGAGATCACCATCTCGTCCACGCCGGTCAGGCGCTTCTGCCGCTCGGCCACGACCCGCGGCTCGAACTCGGCGTTGCGGTCGCGCGGCACGTCGATCTCCACGGACCCACGTCGGTGAGCACGGACTTCGAGCGGGTGCCGTTGCGCGAATTGCCCGTCCCGCGGCCGGCCGGGTCGTGCTTGTCGTAGCCCAGGTGATCGGTGATCTCACCCGCCAGGGCCGACTCCAGCAGCCGCTTGGTCAGCTGCTGGAGCACCCCGCCCTCACCGGTGAGCTTCAGGCCACCGGCGCGGGCCCGGCTGACCAGCTGGTCGACCAGCTGCTCGTCCAGGCCCTCCAAGGCGGTCTCGGGCTTGGCGTCCTCGACGTTCTCCACGCCGGACATCATCTCGGTCATCAGGTGCGCCATCCTTGATCAGGAGTTACACCGCTCGTTTTACAGTCCCTTTCGGCAGGCACAGCGGTGGGCAACGTACGCGAGGCTGTCCAGAGTGTCCGCCTCGCTCGCGTGATTGTTGTGATTCCTGTGCAGGTTGAGCGCGGCGTAGCAGTGGTCGCGTGCGGTATCGAAGTCGCCCAGACACGCGGCGAACCAGCTCACCTGGTCGCGCACCTCGCTTCCAACATCTGTTAGTCCAAGGCGTAGGAGAGGTCAACGGTGCTGTAAAGGTCGAGAGCGTGTTGGGCGTGCTCTAAAAGCTACGGGTTTGTGCCCTGCCTATGTATTTCTCGCGCCCGTTCAAGCAGCACTTGGGCGTAGCCAGGCCTACCCAGGTTATGCAGCGCGCCAGCGAGGTTGTTCAGGACAGCAGCGATGTCGGGGTGGTCAGGACCGTAGGCTGCTTCGGTGATGGCCAACGCCCGCTCGAGCAAAGGCTGGGCGTCACCGGGCCTACCCAGGTCACTCAGTACATGCCCAAGGTTGTTCAGACGCGTAGCGACCTCCGGGTGGTCAGGACCATAGACGGCCTCATCAATCGCCAGCGCCCGCTCAAACAGGGATAGAGCGTCCCTAAGCCTGCCCAGTGCCCGCAGCGAAAGCCCGAGGTTACTCAGGCCTATGGCAACATCAGGATGGTCAGGACCGTAGGCTGCTTCGGTGATGGCCAACGCCCGCTCGAGCAGAGATTGGGCGTCACCGGGCCTACCCAGGTCACTCAGTACATGCCCAAGGTTGTTCAGACGCGTAGCGACCTCCGGGTGGTCAGGACCATAGACGGCCTCATCAATCGCCAGCGCCCGCTCAAACAGGGATAGAGCGTCCCTAAGCCTGCCCAGTGCCCGCAGCGAAAGCCCGAGGTTACTCAGACGCGAGGCGACGGCGGGATGGTCAGGACCGTAGACGGCCTCGTCGATGGCCAACGCCCGCTCGAGCAAAGGCTTGGCGTCACCGGGGCGGCCGAGGTCACGCAATGCGAGGCCAAGGTTGTTCAGGTCAGTCGCGACGGCGGGATGGTCAGGACCGTAGACGGCCTCGTCGATGGCCAACGCCCGCTCGAGCAGAGATTGGGCGTCACCGGGGCGGCCGAGGTCACGCAATGCGAGGCCAAGGTTGTTCAGGTCAGTCGCGACGGCGGGATGGTCAGGACCGTAGACGGCCTCGTCGATGGCCAACGCCCGCTCGAGCAGAGATTGGGCGTCACCGGGCCTACCCAGGTCACTCAGTACATGCCCAAGGTTGTTCAGACGCGTAGCGACCTCCGGGTGGTCAGGACCGTAGGCTGCTTCGGTGATGGCCAACGCCCGCTCGAGCAAAGGCTGGGCGTCACCGGGCCTACCCAGGTCACTCAGTACATGCCCAAGGTTGTTCAGACGCGTAGCGACCTCCGGGTGGTCAGGACCATAGACGGCCTCATCAATCGCCAGCGCCCGCTCAAACAGGGATAGAGCCTGGCTGGGAGCGCCATGAGTCTGCAGGTAGGTGGCCGCGCGGTCGAGTAGCCACACAGTGTGCCCGGTGGTGGATGGGATGGTCGTGGTGTTCTCGTACACGGCCAGGACGTGAGGTAGGAGCGCCCGCCACCGCGGCCAGTTCTCCGGAGCGGTGACGATCTCGCCCGGCAGATCCGCCGCGAGCAGCTCCTGAACTACCGACGCCGGGGACATGGAATCTTGTGTCGATGCTGTCGGGGCGGTGCGGGCGCGCAGGGAGTGTTGGAGCAGTCGGTGGGCGATGGTCACCTCGTCATCGGAACGCCGGGCCAGGAACCAACCGACCAGCGTCCCGACCGTCTCGGCAAAACCGTACGGATCCGCGGCGGCTTCGGCCAACGGGGCGGGCAACGCCTGCGGGTGGGCGGTGAACAGATCCAGGGGAACGGGTTCGGGCGCCATCCAGGCCAACAGGTCCAGCAGTTGCACCGCCGCCCGATCCTGCCCGTCCAGGGCCGTCAGCGACAGATCCCACAACGTCGCCAGCGTCTCCTCGCGACCGGCGACCCGGCCCCGGCCGAACATCTCGGCGGTGCGGGTGCGCAGCAGGTCCAGATATGCGGCGACCGGCAGATCGGTGGCCTCCAGATAAGCCGACGCCTGTTCCAGCGCAAGCGGCAGGTCGCCCAGCCACTCGGCCAGCGCACCAGCCGTGTCGTCGGTGACCCCGGGCACGCGACGCCGCAGCAGCGCCACGCTCTCGGCTCGATCCAGCACGTCCACGTCCAGCACCGGGCCCAACGAGCGGAACCCCTGGCGTCGGGTAGTTACCAGCACCCGCCCGTCCCCGGAAGGCATATACGGCCGGAGATCAGCGGCATCTTCGGCGTTGTCGAACACCAGCAACCACCGCCGCCGTCCCCGCAATTCGGCCAGGACTCCGGCCGCCGTGGTCTCGGGATCGGCGTCTGCGTCGAGGCCCAGCGCGGCACCCAGTCCGGCCAGGTGGTCGGGGATCAGTGCGGGTTGTTGGGCGGGGATCCACCACACCAGGTCGAAGTCGGCGGCGAACCGGTGCACGTACTCGATCACGAGCTGCGACTTGCCGACCCCGCCCAGGCCCCGCAGCGAGTGCACCGTCAGCGCCCCCGGCGATCGCATCGCCTGCCGCAACCGCGCCAGCGCCCCCCCACGACCGGTGAAGTTCGGGTTCCGCGCCGGCACATTCCACACCTCGGGCAACGCACCGGGGAACCGCGGCTGGCGGACCACCGCCCGCGTTCGGTCCGGGAAGCCCGGTGCGGTGCCGGGCTTCAACCGCCTCTCTGTGGCACCCTGCACCACCCGGAGCAGCCGGGCACGGGCTTCCCGCGCCGGTATGTCAAACAGGTCTTCCGATACCGCCGACCCCAGCAGGCCCGGTCGATCGCAGTCCTCCACCCGCAACACCAACAGCTTGCGGTTCTTACCCAACGGCGCATCACGCCACGCGGCCTCCCACTCCGCCGCTCCGTACGTCGACAAGGTGTAGGCCGACGACAGCACCGCGATCGTGCACTCCGCCTGCTGTACGCCCTCCTGCATAGTGGCGACCCAGTTGCTGCCCGGCACGATGTCCCACGCCTGGATCAGTACCCGGTGACCGGCCTCCTCCAACTCCCACGCGATCCACTCGGCCCACTGCCGATCGTCCTGCGTGTAGGAGATGAAGAGATCCCAGGCCGTGGCTGCTCGGTCCGGATGCTCGGGGGCAGAACGGGTATCCCGCGTGTTGTCGAAGGTTCTACTGTTCCGCGTCAGGATGTGCCGCAAGCCCGCTGCGGCAGCGGCAAATGGATGGGGTTCCGCAGGAACCAGGGTGTCGGCCGTCGGATCGACGGCCGAGGCGGACAACGAGGACGAACCGGTAGCGCGGTTGGTGGGCGTGCTGGCGGCGATGTGACGGGTGAGAGCGTCGAACGTGCGCCAAGCGTCGTGGTACGTCAGGTGTGTACGCAGTCGGGCGGCTGCTTCAGGGCGGAACGACATGACGGGGTGGTCCGGGTCGGGATGCTCGGTCTCCAGCAATCCGCTAACGAGGAATTCGGCCACGTCGGTCAGATCGGCCTCGGCGACGGAGGCTTGGCGGATGAGGTTGAGCAGCGGCAGGCTGAACCGCTCGAGCGGGGAGCACAACACCGCCAGTCGAGCGGCTGGCGGTGATGCTGTATGCAGGAACGCGTCGACCAGTTCGACGATAGGGGTTTCTGTGGCGTCCTCGTCCACTTCCAGTTCAAGCCACTCGAGGTTGAGAAGCACAGCACCGCAGCCTTCAGGGTCGCCACGCATCAATGCCTTAGCCCAGCGGGCGAACCCTGGCGCGGTGAAGCCGACCACTGGGATGGGCAGCCAGTCGGTCTCAGGTTCGAGCGCCCTTAGCCACAGCGGGAGGTGGTACTTGAGGGCAGTGTTCCGCACGCCTGGAGTGTCCGCAAGAACTCTTACTGACGGATGGTCCAGTCCGGAATGCGCCCAGAGATGCGGCGGTAGCGGGTTGACGAGCAAGGTCGGAGTGGTCGAGCCGAGTGCATGGACCAGTTCCCACACTCGCGCAGACCGCCATCCTGGAGAAGCGAAGTCCGAGATCAGCAACACCAGTCGTCGTCCACCGGGAACCGCTACCCTCCCAGAGGGGTGTTCCACCTGCACACCGCGGTCGTCGGTGACCGTCGAGGTGGACGGGTTGAGTTTCCAGTTATGGGTGCTGCGGAAAGCACCCATTCCGCGCACAAGGGCGGTGAGAGAGATGATTTCCTCCCGCCACACCGCCATGGAGGCTGTGGTATCCCTGATCACCACCACGTCGAACCAGCGCTCGGGTTCCGGTGTCATGACGGGCGTCAGGATGCCACTGCTCGCGTAGGCGTCAACGGTTGCTTCGATGTCGAGGACGCTTCTCGTACCCCGTAGCCAAGGTCTTGTAAAGGGGTGGAATGCACGGCCGAATGCCAGTGAGTTGGCGAGGGGACGTGCAGGGGCCACGGTCACCTCGCGACCGGGTAGGACATCGGTGCTCGTAGCGAGGCGTTCGTGCACCTCTGGGGTTGCCGTTTCTCTCTGGTCGAGCCTGCCGGTTCGCGTCGCGCGAGCGGGTATCCCAGAGGGCTCTTCCTGCTTCGTCGGCGAGGTGTTGCTGACGCCGACGGGTGCACCGTGGGATCCCGCCGCGTTTCCTGCGGTGGATCCGAGCCAGAGGGCGTCGGCGACCGCCAGTACATCCACGTCGGGGTAAACTTTCCCGATCGCGGTCAAGACGCGGCGCAGTGGATCAGCCATTCGTCAGCTCACGCAAAAGCAGGTCTCGTAGGTGACCCGAGTCGGGTACATCCTGTTCGGCGAGGAGGTACACAGCGTTGAGGAGTTGATCGATCGCCAGCCTTTCTCCGCGGTGGAGCCGCTCGATGAATTCAATGACCAGAGCGCTGCCGTCATGGTTCGCGCCCGAGCCGAGGTGTGCGTCGATGATCCGATGGAGCATCTCCGGTGTCGGTGCGGGCATGGTGAACCGGATACAGCGGCGAAGAAACGCCTCGGGGAAGTCCCGTTCTCCGTTGCTGGTCAACACGATGAACGGGAACTCATGACATGAGATCCGGCCGTTAACAACGTGCGTCCGGTCGTCGCTGTCCCATAGGCGCACAGCGATCTCACGCTTCGCGTGTCTGGCCAGTTCGGGGATTTCGAACTGGCCTCGCTCGAGCACGTCTAGCAGGTCACTGGGCAGGTCCAGATCGCTCTTGTCGATCTCGTCCACGAGGAGCGCGCGTGGTTTCCCCGAGGGTGTCGGGACGAGGGCGGTGCCGAGTGGCCCAAACTGGAGGTAGTCCGCGATGTCGTCACGGTCCTCGGTAGTGTCGCCACCGCTGTCGGACCGGGCCAGCCGCAAGTTCTGGGCGTGGATGCGGCCGAGGGCATCATATCGGTAGAGCGCATCCCTCAGCGTGCTGCGCGAGGTGATATGCCAACGCAACACTGGCCCCAGGTCGAGTTCGTGGGCGACCTGTTCGACAACGGTCGACTTTCCAAACCCTGCGGGACCGCGCAGGAGCAGCGGACGGCGCAGTCGCACAGCGGCGTTCACTGCCTCCACCAGTCCTGGCGGCGGTTGGAATTGTTCGTGCTGCGAATGGCGGGGAAATTTCCGCCATGGCGGCGCTTCGGGGAGTTCGACGTCGCGCCGGACACCGTCTCCGCGGTAGTAGGGCGACCAGGTCATCACGACTCGCTCTCACCGTTGGCAGATGCGTGTTCACGAACGTTCTCGGATCGGACGGTGCGTAGTTCGAACCAGCGGCAGAAATCCAGCCAACGGATGTCATGCCACGCGGTACGCACGTTGGCCAAGCCCCGCGAAGGCCTGTCGAGCTGTTCACGGAAGGCCGCCGTGAAACCGCCGGGCAAGGTGTCCCATCGCTGTCGGACCACGTTGGGCCACGTGTCGTCGGACTCGCCGTCACGCGACGGCCACAGCAGGACCGGCGAGTACGGGAGCAGCATTTCCAAGACATCGGCGAGGTTCGGCGGGCGGTGGTCTATCCCGATCGCGCGGCGGAAGGCACCGGACTTCAGCTTGCCGCCGAACGCGGTCACGTCGTGCAGATCTGCTCGGGTCACCCAGTCGAGCGGCACGTCGTCATCCTCGTCGATCCGGCGCATCGCCTCGCGTGCCCTTTTGTTCATCCGTTGGTGCACTCGGCTCGGGCGTAGTCGACCACTCCATTGGGCGAGCACATCGTGTTCGGTGCCAAGGTAGTACAAATCCGTGTCTATTTTCTCGGGATGCCAGTCGACGTCGGCCAGCACGTCGGCTGGCACCGCGATGTCGATGTAGCGCAGGGTCTCGTCAGGGCCTAACTGGTCGAGCGCCCACTCCCGTGCACTGGCCAGCGCCTTCTCCGTACCGTGGCGGGTAGGGTACGGACAGTGAAAGGTTTTCTGCGGGGTGGAGACCGCACCTGCGCGGAGCAGCCACGCCCGTAGGTGATTCGGCCACCCCGTCGCCTCGTCGGACGGGGCCAGGACCAAGCGCAGATCACCGTGCTCCGGCGTCTCAGCCAACGCGGCGAATGCGTCATTCAGCTCTGTGTCCAACCCACACGCACGTGACCACTCGCGCAGCCGACGGTCGTCGGCAGGGATTCCTATCTCGATCGCCAGGGCCGCCATGAGCCTGGCCAACGGCTTCCATGGGTTGCCCTCCACCGTGCCGACCCGCAGAGCCGCCTCTTCCAACAGGCCGACCACAAGAGCCGTACCGGACGACCTGACTTCGCTGAACACCCCCGCCCGCCGACCCGCGTTCCTCAGCTTCGGCGTGGTGAGGGCGCCGACAGAGTTCTCGCGCAGGAACTCGGCGGCGCGGATGGCGAAGGTCAGGCCCTGAACGACATGAAGGACATACATGCCTTCCAGATCACCCGACCGCGCCGCGTCCCGGAGTTCGTCGAGTGACCGCATTGTCCATGTCGCAGGCAGGGCATACCCCGCGTTCCACCGGGCGATCGCCGCAGCGAGTTCCTTCCTGCCCAGAGCGCCCACGGAGCCGATGGTCGTTGTCGAGAGATCACGCCGGTTGCGGACAAGCCAGAGCGCCCCCGATTCGGTGCCTCCGTCGAAGACGAGAGAGGCCGGTGTCTGTGTGGAGACCTTCGTGCGCAAAGCGGCCATCAGGCGCCCGGTGACGTAGAGCTGTTCCCTCTCTCCTGGCATGCCGTCGCGCGCCAAATCGGTCAGCGCGAAGGTGAAGTTCATGTGGTATGAGCGCTGGTTCGATGCCGACGACATCATCACCGCCAGCCCGCTCTGTCCGTTGGACACACCGCTGACGACTTGTCGTACGTCCGGGACACCGCTTGCCGAATAGCAGGTGTCCACCAGGGCGATCACACCTTCGATACCGGGTTGTTGCGCCGCTTCGGACAGCAGTTTGCCGACGTCGACGCCTGACGCGGGCTCGCCGTCTCTGGTGTCGTGGGCCATGTAGTACAGGGTGGAGCCATTCGGTGAGAACCCGTGGCCTAGCAGAGCCACGACCAGCACGGCACCTTCCGCACCGGCCTCCGCAATGGCGTGGCGAACGGCTGCCTCGACTTTCGGTTGCGTCGCCTCGCCGATAAGCGCATCGCCTGTCGCAGCACCCAGATCCGGCGCCTCCAGCACGCCGCGTAGTTCCTCGGCCGCCCGTTCCAGATCAGGCAGACGGACCTCCGCCGATGGGCATTGCGTCGCGATCACCACAAAACGCCTGGGAACCGAACCGATCATTCGCACACGGCCTCAGTAACGGGGCCCGCCACTGCGGGTTGGACGAGATACTTGATCGCGCTGTGGACCCACAGACCGTCGGAGTCCACCCGGTTGGACTCCGGGAGCGTTCCGCGGACGTTGGCGACGATGAGCCGTTCCAGCCTGGGGCGGGCCACGACGATGTCGTCACGGTCCCAGAAGTTCAGCCACCGCTCGACGGTCGGCGGGGTAGTCGGTGGAACGGGCCTGACCCGGTGTAGGACGACGGCCGCAGTCGCCAGTGGTGATCCGAGTGTGACCAACAGTCGCACCGGACGTGCATACTCATGGAGCGCCTCGAACGTCACCACCGACCCGAGCGAGTGCGCGACCAAGATGACCGGCCGATTCTCGGGCAGCGCGGCCAGGACGCGTTGCCTGACCCGCTCGTCGAGTGAAGCCCCGTCCAGGACTTCGCCGCGCCCGAGGTAGCGGCCCACCTGGGCCAGAGCACCGAGAAGCCGGCGCTCGGTCACCCACTGACCGGCTCTGCGCAGCCCTGGGATCCGCAGCACGGAGGTCAAGGCCGCGCTCAAGACCCGCACGACTTCCCCAACGCCCTGCGCTCCCTCGGCGGCCAACTGCGACTTTGCCTCTACAAGCACGCGCACGGCTCGCGGGTCTTCGACTTCCGCGCTCAACTCGTCCACCAGGGTCGTGACGAACTCCAGGAGGAAACGCGCTTCACCCTCCGAGACGACGTCCGACGTCCCCTGGGCTCCTGCCGTTATCATCAGGTCGCTGTAGTCGACGAACCTGACGTCGGTGGACGTCGACAAGGCAGCGGCCGACTTCCCGTGCCCGGCTCGCCGGGCACCCTCAACCAACCCTGCCAACCACTCGCCGCGCATGAGGGCTGCATCGCGCGGACCGCCGATACCATGGACGAACACCAGAACAGGTGCCGCCTGTGGGATGTCGAAGTCGGACATCCATACCTCCTCCGACTTCGCGGATCAGTGCCTATCGTATACCCGCCAATCGGCCATGCGCACCGAAACGTTTCACCTGCAAAACCGCGAAGACCACACGCCAAACATGAATGACACTCACTATCATGAGTCGATCCAGATCGATGCCCATGGAAGATCCGGGCCGGGTCTATCTCGTGATCGGTTCCGCACCGCACCGCGCGGTCTCAACCCCCGATACCTGCAGGTAGCCCAGCACCTTGCGACTCCACTCACGGGGTGCCGGGAGCGAAGCCGAGCCGGAAGGAACGGCCGACAACGTGATAGGTGGCCATACCGCCGGGAGAGAACGGGTTCGGGAGCACACGCAGGCGTATCTTGGCCTGGTCGAGGACGTGGGTGACGAAGACGATTCGGTACTCCTCGTTCTCGGCCAGGTCGTTGGCCCGCCGGACCTCCGACTCTCCGAGCGCGAACTGCGGTAGGTCGTCAACGGTGGACTTCACCTCGTAGAGGATGGTCTTGTCGTTGGTTTTGACGAGGAAGTCGTACCCGAGCCTGTCGTCACCTTTGCCGTCGGCGAGGTGGTCGGAGCGGTAGCCGGAGCACCAAGTGTCCTCAGGCGGGAGCTCGTACTTGCGGCGTAGCCACTCGCCGACGACGATTTCGCCCGCGAGTCCGATGAGCTTCGTCTTGCTGGTCGAGACCGAGGGCGCGCGCCACCCTGGCGCACCACCGCTGCTCGTCTTGCCGGTCGCTGTCGCCGATGGGAGCAGGCCGGACTCCTGCGGAGCGGGATCGGTGCCCAGGACCTCCGGAGGGATGCTTGCCCGGAGCGCCTCGACGAGTTCGGCTCGGCTTTCCTGATCGGCGGAGTAGCTCCTCCCGCCGTACTGGACCAGGTCGCCTTGGCTCTTCGCCGCGTGTTGTTCGCTGTCGAGCCGGTCGCGGGCCGCGTCCAGGTCCGCGTCCTCCAGGTGCAGCGGGCGGAGTTCGGTGGTCGCGGGCATCCCCTCGGGCCACTGCTCGTTCTTCCGCAGCCACTCGATGACGTCGTCGGTCAGGGGGCGCCGGAAGTCCAGGAGCCCGGCCTGGACCATCGCTTCGATGTTGTCGACCGCGTCTCCGGGGCGTTTGCCCGACCCGCCCGCGTTGCGGTGCAGCCATGCGTCGACGACGATCCGCGCCCGGTCCAGCCGCTTCGCCACCTCCCGTCGTCCGCGTTCGCGCAGCTCGTCGACCGGAGGCAGGGACCGACCAGGTTCGAGTGGCGAACCGATCTCACCGAGCCAAGAGTCGACGCGGTCGCGGAGGAGGTCCGCGCTCAGGTTCCAGTGGGTGTCGAGCCAAGCCCGGTCTGGTTCCAGTCCGGGCAGCTCGCGCAGGCGGACGTACTCATCCAGCGCCCCGCCTTCCCGGAACACTCGAGCGAACCGGTCGCGCAGCCGGTCCCTGATCTCGGACCTGTGCCGCTGCAGGTAGGCGTCGAACTGGTGCTGGTGGCCGTCGCCGTTGTGGAGCAGGTTGAGGCCGAGCGCGCGCAAGCCAGCGTTCGCCCGGGCCAGGGCGATGTCGAGTTGCCGGGTCGCGTCCAGCAGGTCGTTCCGGCGGGCGAGGGTGAGGATCCGGTCGGCGTCGAAGCCGTGCGCGATCAGCCACGTCCGGACCTCGTCCTGATCGGCGATCCGGTCCCGGACACCCTGCAACTCCTCGGCGGCGGCGACGTCCAGGCAGGCGATCAGCTCCAGGACGGGCGTCAGCGCGAACCGGTTGCCGGCACTGTCGCCGACGAGCGCGTGCAGCTCGTCCAACGGCATCTTCAGCACGGCGGCGACATCCGCGGGCTCGGGGGTCCCGTCGCCGCACCGGGCGGCCAGGTCGATCAGGGCGAGCCGGAGGCTGGCGGCGATCGCGAGTCCGCCCCTGAAATCGGCCAGTGCCGCGGCGGCGGACTGCAGCACCGACCACCGGTCGCCCGAGCCGCGCAGCGTCACGATCACCTGACCGCGGTCCGGCGAGGACACCCGGATGGAATCGGGCGCGAACTCGTGATCCACCTGGTGCCCATCGATCACGGCGATGATCGAGTCGGCGAGGACCACCTCGATGTCTCCCCGCAACGGGTCGGCCGTGCTCGTCGCGGGCACGCGGCTCACCGGCAGGACGTGGCGTCGCTGCTCGGCGATCGCGTCGACGAGAAGGGGGAGCCAGTCGCCGCCCAGGTCGGCCAGTGGGCGGCCTGGCTGGTCAAGCGGGTCCACCCCGTCGACCAGCACTCGGACCGCCGCGTCCGAACAACTTTTGATCCGGGTGACGCCGTCAGCCACGAGTGCCCGCCGCACCTGGGCGGCCAGCGTGTTCACGCGGACCGCGAGCACGGGGACCGGGGTTTGCGCCAGCAGCGCGGTCTCCGTCGCTCCCGGTCGGTCGTCGGTGTAGACGGCGGGCCCGTCCAGGTCGAGGTCGACCACGCTGAGCGCACCCCTCGAGGTCACCACGATCGCGTGGGGCACCTGCACATCCGGCCCGCCGTTCGCGAACAGGTCCCGCCAGGCTTGCTCGTAGGCGGTGCGCACGATCGCCGCCCGAGGACCCTGCCGCCCGACCACCTCGTTGATCTCCGCTAGCCGATCCGCCGCGGTCGTGGAGACGTCCCAGAACCGAGCGCCCAACCACGTGAGTCGTTCGCGAACCCGGTCGGTCAACAGCGAGCGCCACGCGGCCGGGGCCGCGCTCAGGTAGTCGGGAGTATCGGTGTCGCCTACCCACCAAGCAGCGCGCAGCGGTGCGAAGAACTGCCTCGACCGCTCACCCGGCGTGGTCTGCAGAACCCAGTCGGCCTCATGCAGGAAGGCGGCGGCGAACGATGGCCAGGTCGGCTTCACCGAGTCAGTACTCGCCTGGAAGGTGGCTTTGAGAGCGGAGTCCGGCCACACGTCGAGCCCGCGCAACACCAGCTGCGCGTAGAGCCTGCGGGTGTCGTGGGAGAACTCGGCCCAGTCCTCCTGTCCCGGCAGGAAGGCGATCAGGCCCGAAATCTGGTACTTGGTGCTGTCGAAGCTCGGCTTGGTCGCGCGCCGGGCGGCCAGCTCACGCCACGCGTCCTGGGTCTTCGCACTGAAGTCGGCGGGGAAGTTCGGCACCGAGTGCGGGTTCTTCAGCTGCTTGCCGGACACGTGGAAGTTCCTGGTGGATGTCCACCACGGGACCAAGCCGTGGTTGACGCCCAGGGTTTCGAAGAAGGTCCGCTCGTCGTCGACTGCGTCCGACCGCAGGAAGTCCTTGTCCAGGACCCGCTCGCCGATCTGCTCGAGCTGGTCCGAGACGGCTGCGGCGGCGTCGACCAACTCGGCGAGCAGCCGATCGACCTCGTGCTTCGGGCCGCGCCACCCCGTCCCGAAGTACGCTTGCCCCGGCACGCGCCACCCCGCACGGGTGGGCACGAGCAGATCGGCCTGGCCCAGCGCGTTGTGCCGCCGTTCCGCGGGCGTGCCGAGCCACAGCGCGAAGGCGAACCGCAGGCACGCGGACCTGATCTCGTCGTCCTCCGCGTCCCGCATAACCTTGCCCAGCAGTTCGAGGACTGCGTCGGTGCGGTACTCCCGAACCACGCCCTCCAGCCAGCGGCGACCCCGGCGCTGCTTGCGGTTGCCGTCGACCCAGCTGATGTCACCCGGCATGAAGGCCAGGCGAGCGCGCACAGCCTCGGGCAGCTCGGGCAGTTCACCGCCCTCACCACGCACTCGGCCGAAGTAGATCATCGGGTCGTGGTCCTCGTCGGCGGCGTGGAGCACGCCGTCCTCCGTCACGATCACCCGTCGGCCCACGACGGCCTTCACCTCGGGCAGCGCGTCACTGAGCTCGTCGTAGAAGTCGGCCCACACGTTCGGCGCGGCCCCGCGCGCGAGCAGGTCGGCGGCGAGGGTTTCGGCGAACTCCGCGACGTGCTCCGGCTCCACGTCCACGGGCAGCCCGCACGCCTTGGACAGCGCGCGGACCCGCCGAATGTGGTGCTCGTGAAGGTCGTGGCGCATTAACGACGACTCACCGGCGGCCGTGACGGCCTCGGGCGTGAACACCGCGCCACTGCTCGACCACAGCAGCGCCTCAGTAAGGGGTACCCCTTCGTCATGGCCCAGCGCGGGCAGCACCGGAAGATCCCGCAAAGCGTGGCCGCGTGATTCCAAGGCGACGACCAAGCGGTCCAGCCAGCCCTCCGACCAGCACACGAGGTCGAGTCGCACCCCGACCGGCAGGGTCAGTTCACCTCGGTAGGCGGCGATGAGCGCGTCGGCACACAGCTCGGCGACCTCGTTGAAGAGCACGTCGTTGAGGTGGACGGACTCCTGCAGGTCGCGCCGGTCGAGGCGGGCGAAGAACGGCCCGTTGACCAGCGCGGCGAGCGGGTAGCGGGTGTTCGCCCCCAGCGGCAGGAACGCGTTGACACGCCCGTGCTCAAGAGGCGCGCCCAGCGGCACGGCCACGCTGACCGTGCCCTCGCCCTCCCACTTCGCCCAGCTGGACCCGACGGTGTTGTCCGCGCGGCTGGCCAGGATCGCGGCCCGCATGGCCGCCTCGCCCACGGTCCGCTGGAAGAGCAGGTACTCGCCCCGCCCGGCGAGGTCTACGTGCTTGATCGACAACGTGCCCGTGCCGGGCCTCGGACGAGTGGTGCGGGTCAGTCGCTGCGTGCGCTCACCGCCCGCGTTCCGAACCCGCAGGGCGATCTCGGCCACGCGGAACAGGAACAGGTGGAATGGCACTTCGTCGTCGGCGAGCTGTGCCAGCTGCTCCTTGGCGTGTTCCCGCGCCGCGGACGAGCGCAGAGGCAGGCGGATCACCGTCGAGAACCCGCGCCGGGCGAAGTCGTCGACCACCTCGGGGGTGTCCGCAAGTGGCACGGTCACCTTCAAAGCCGACACGTTCTTCCGCAACTCGTCGGCCAACCCCAGGCGGTCCTCGCCCGACCGGGCCGCCAGCTCGTCGAAGTCGGAGGGGCGGCCGAAGCGGAACCTGAACCCGTCGAAGCGGCCCGAACCCTCGCTGAGGCTGCTGAACACCTCGGGGCAGTCGGCCAGCTGGAGCACGCTCTTGAAGCCCACCCCCTTGTTACCGATGCCCTCGTTCGGCTGCTTGGTGCTCAGTGCGATCAGGCACATCGAGTCGAAGTTGTCCGCGTTCAGCGGGTTCCCACCGTTGGCCGCGTACAGGACGCCGTGCTCTCCCTCGGTCTCGTCCAGGAAGAACTCAAGCCGCCCGTCGAACCGGGCAGGATCGTGCGCATCGTGCCCGTTCTGCAGCAGTTCGACGACCGTGCGCCCGTCGTAGTCCGCAGCGAGAACGCTCTCGGCCGTCTCCTTCAGCTCTCTGGCCATCGGCTGACCGACCTCGGCACCCTTGAGGTACATCGCCACCACCCCATCGGCCTGCCGATTCACCCGACCCACCGCGTCGAGCGGCGGCCCACCAGGGGCGTCGTGAGCAGACAAGCGGACAGCGGAATCGTCGATCACACAGAGGTTTCGGTCCAGGGGAGTCCGCTGTTACGTAGTCGGGTGCAATTCAGCGCCCTAGCCGGGCTCCGGCGTCGGGTCTGCACGGTTCTGACGTCCGTCCGCCCCATCCTGGGCGGCCCGATCAACGAGTACGAACCCACAGCAGCCCGGGGCACAGGTCAGATGGTGTGGCCGCCTTCTGGAACCTCACAGGTGCAAAGCTCCCCGATCAGCCTTTTCTCATGACCACCAGCAGGTTCGTCGGTCCCGCATACTTCGGACCAGCCGAGCAGACTGAAGAATTCATGGCGTGAACAGGCTCTTCAGTACCGTGTCGTGCTCCTGGTATACGACACGTCCCGAAGAGCGAAGTGCATCGCTCAGCCCCTGATCGAGCCACGCCGGAGGCTCGCCGAGAGGCACATCGGACGGCTCCGGCCCGGCCTGCTCGACGGTGTCGGCCGACATGGCGACCAGTTGGGCGCCGTAGGTCTCGGCCACCACGTTCGCGATGTGCAGCCCCGGACCATCCAAGTCGCCCGCGTACCGGAGGCTCACGCCGTGATCGACGGCCAGTTGCAGCAGCGCGTGGTCGACGCTGCCCAGGTGGCCGCTGGTGCAGGCGAACGCGAGCGGGCTGGCGTGGGTCATCGCCGCTTCCAGCACGGACGGGTTCTCGACCACGGTGAGCACCTGTGGCGCGAACGTAGGGGGGTGCACGGTCAGGTCCAAGAGGGTGAGGGCCACGGGGGTCGTCGCGTCCCGCAGTCTCCGGTCGATCGGGCCGGTTCCGCGCACGCGCACCTGGTGGATCAGGACCGTCGACGACAACCGGTCCGCGAGGATTCCGACCCCGGCGAGCATCGCGCGCACGAGGTCAGGCCGCCGGGGTTCGGACACGCCGGTCAGCTCCGCCACCGCCGTCACCAGTCGCACGCCAGGCAGTTGGTCCAAGTCGAAGTAGTGGGGATCGCCCGCGTAGTCGTGGGACAGCTTGGCCAGGCTGGTCGGCGGCGTGCAGGGCAACAGCGGCACCACTCGCGCCAACGCCCCGACCAGGTGTCGCACCGCCGTCTCGTCGTCCGTCCCGGCCGCCCGCATCCTAGCCACCAAGCCCGGCAGGGAAGGGAGTGCCGCCTCGACATCGGCCCACAGGCCTCGGCGTTGCGCCGAGGCGGTCCGCCGTGCGGCGGCCAGGTCGATCACGGGACGTCCCACCGCCATCTCCACCAGCCGCTGGAGGTCGTCGGCCGACAGGCCCAGAGCGGCGAGCACATCGCGTATGGGCACGACCGTCACGCGGCCGCTCGCGACCACAGCGGACTGGTCGCGCCTGCGGCGTGCCGTGGTGTCGACCCACGCCCTCAAGGTGGCCAGCCCGCCGCTCGACAGTCCCTCCACCCGAACGCTCGCGATCGCCGCAGGCTGACGACCGGCGCACAGCCGCTTGTGGACAGCGGCCCACAGCGGGGTCAAATCCCGGTCAGCCGCCAAGGCGGCGAGGTCCGCCGCCATCACGCCCCCAGGTCCAAGGTCAGTGGCTCGGCCTCGCCATGTCCCTTCCACAACCACGGCACCGTGACGCGGTGCTTGCCCGCGGTCACGACCTGGTGGACCACCACCTGCCCGCTCTCCTTCTTGAGCATCGGCGTGATGAACGGCGCGGTCGCCAGCACGTCGAACTCCCATGAGCGCAGCAGCGCGAGCACCTGGCGGAGATTGGGCTCGTCGAACGCGGCGTCGATCTCGTCGATCGACACCCATCGGGGGCCGCTGTAGTGCTCGCCGGAGTACATCGACCATGCAGCGGCGAGAAGCGGCAACATGGTCGCCAGCCTCCGCTCGCCGGTGGACAGCGAGTCCAGCGGATTGGACCGCGCGGTCACCTCGCGGAACTTCTCCTGCTTCTGATCGGTGAACGACGAGTGGGTGACCGTGATCTTCCAGTCGTGCCAGGAGCGGTAGTCGAAGGTGTGCGCGACCCTGTCTTTCCAGGAGTCGCCCGCTTTCTCGCTCATCCGCTGCTTCAGCACGGTGTACATGTCCTCGAAGATTTCGTCCGACTGCGGCTGGGAGATCAACTCGACCATGCGGCGGGCGTCCTCGTCTTCCCGGACGCTCCACTCCACCTGCACTCCGACCCGAGCCACCCCGGTGCGGACGCCGTCGAGCGTCCTGCGGATCTGGCGGACAAGCTCCCGGGCCGCGTCCAGGCGGATCAGGATGTCGCGCCGCAGCTCCGTGAACAGGCTGGTCTTCAGGGTGCGCTTGACGTCATCGCGGAGATCGTCCTCCAGCTGTGCGGCAGTCGCCTCCAGCTTCTCCACCGCGACGTGCAGGTCCTCTCCCCTGCTCGCGCCCGGATCGGCAACCACGGCGCGACGCCACTCGGTGCCGTCGACGGTGACCAGCACGACGTGCCGGTCGAACCGCGCCAACGCGGTGCTAGTCGTCCGCACGCTCGATTCCAGCTGGGCCAGGGCACGGCCACGTGCCTGCACGAGCACGCCGAGCCGGTCGCCGGTCGCAGAGTGGTCGGCAAGCAGGCGCCTTGCCCATTGGAGCGCGGCCGTGAGGTGCGCCGGTTTGCCCGCCGGGGTACGGGGCAGGTCGTCGGGGACCGAGGCGAACCCCTCGTCCACGAGCGCGCCGAACTGTCGGAGCCGCGTGTCGCGGCGCTGCTCGGCGGCCTCTCGCTGCGGAGCGATCCCGTCGAGCGTGGCTTGGGCCGCAGCGGCCGCGTTCCCCGCGTCCTGACCCAATTCGACCATCAGCGCGGCGTCCTCCTTGGCCTTGAGGAGGTCGTCGGTGATCCGCTGCCGCGTGGCGCGCAACTGCTCGTACTCCGCGCCGTACAACTCTCGCGCCTCGGCCACGGCGGATGCCTCACGGACGGCAGTCAGCCGAGCGTCCTCGGCTTCGGCTCGGGCCTTAGCCAGGACTTCCGCCCTCTGCCGAGCGAGGTTTCCGGCGCGACGGGCCTGATGGAACAGCCCGGCCACCCTGATCGCAGCCTGCCCCCACAAGTCCACACGGTGCCCGAGGTTGGCGACGGTCGTGCCGTGGGCAGCCAGAGCCGTCCGCTCGGTGGGCAGCAGCGTGCCGTCCGACAGCGTCGCCTGGCGGTTGAGCTCGCGCAACGCGTCGTGGACCGCGTCGCCCGCCTCCCGATGCCGTTCCGCCGCCGCGATGACGGCGGCCTCCGACCGGCGAAGGTCCTCCTCACAGCGTTCCTCCATGACGTGGGCCGCCCGGACCTCGGCCACCGGGGGAAAGGACGCGTACTCCGCGTCGGCCTCCCGCTGCGTTTCCTCGCCGGCGGCGAGGGACGCCAAGGTCTCGTCTTCGGCGGCTCGGCGTTCCTCGGCCACCCGCTCCGCGGCCTCGGCCTTGAGCCGGGTCCGGGCGGCCACTTCCTCGGTGTACTGGAGCCGTTGTTGTGCGGCGGCGATCCGGGCCGATCGCTCCGCCGCGGCGGCATCCAGCTCGGCAAAAATGCGCTGCCTGGTCAGGTCGGCCCGTGCGATGCGGTCCGCTGTCTCACGCCGCACGGTTTCCGCAGCGGCGTGCTGTCGCGCGGCTTCACGGCGCGCAGCCACCAGTTCTCCATGTGATGGGAACGCGTCACGTTCCTCCACCGCGGCGAGGACGTCGGCCTCCCGATCCGCGAGTCCTCGGCGGGCGGCGTCCACGTCGTCCCGCGCACTGGACAACGCGTCTTCCAGGTTTGCGACCCGCCGCAGGCGGACTCGTTCACGGGTGGTTCGGCCGATGAACTCCGACCGGTAACCGACGGGCGCTGCCGCGGTGAGGACGCCCGAGCGCAACCGGCCATGTTCGGCGTCGTCGTTGACTGGGATGGCTCGGAGCAGTGCCCGGACGCGTTCGGCGGGGATCGCGGGGGAAGTTTCGACGTCGAGCAGGTCGCCGAGCGCACGTCCGGGCACCGGTCGGTCGGCGGTGATGACGAGGTCACCGGCGACTGCCCGGCCGTCGGACGTGACCAGAGCGTCGAGCAGTCCCGTGACAAGGAGTGCGCCCTCCAGTCGGTCCGCCTCCTCGTCCGACAGGTGGCCCGCGAAGTCCACGAGCGCCCATAGCGGGACGCCGTCCTCCGGCCGGCGATCACGCCACGGCGGCGTCTCCGGCACCGGTGCTGCGCGGCGAGCCTCGGCCAGTTCCGCCGCAACGTCAACGACCGCAAACTCTGCCCGGTCGACGTCGCGTCGAGCATCGGCCACGGATAGTCCGAGCGCGATGCCGGCCTGAGCGTGTGCCTGCTCCACCGCCAAGCGGACGACGGCGGGGTCGACATCGTGCTCGTTCGCTTCAGGCAGTTCAACCGCGTTCAAGAAGCGTGCCGCCCCGCGCCACCGGTATGCCTGCTCGATCCACAGCGTTGCAGCACGGTGGGCTTCCGCGTCGGCCGCCACAGCGGTCTCCTCTGCCGCGGCGACGTCATGCCGAGCCACATCGACGTCACGCCGGTGCGTCTGGTCGGCCGCAGCACGTTTCCGCTCGGCGCTCGACTCCTCGACCATCACCCGCTCCCGCTCCTCGCGCAGAGCGGACGCCGCGACCTCTGACAGGCCAATGGCGCTGTCGTAATCGGCACGTGCCTGGACCGACGCGCGGACGGCTTCGGCGACCAACGCCCCAGCCGTCGCCGCAGCCTGGCGTCGGCCCACCAGGTCGATCCGGTCGCGGGCGTCGTCCGCTACCGACGTGAGCCAGGCGGCGAGGCGATCGAGGGCCAGGCGGCTGTCCGCGCCGTCGCGGGGTTCGATCAACTCACGGGGCGCCCGGCCGAGGTGGCGGACGCCCGCCTCCCACCTGACGATCGACGCCACCAGGGCAGTCTCGGCGGCTCGGCGCAGGTGAATGGACTTGTCGGCTTGGCCGCGCGCCTCATCGGCCAGGCGCTCGGCCCGGCGCAGTTCCTCCGCCGCCGCCCGCTCGCCGTGCTGCGCCGACGCGTGCGCTCTGAGCACTTCGTCAACGCGCTGGAGCTGGGCGACGCGCGCTTCCACCCAGGCCACCGGGGTGGCACACGTCTGCGCAACGTCCGCCGCCGAGGTCTCGTCTGCTTGACCCGTGCTCAGCAGAGCAGTTGTCGCGACCAACCGTTCGAGAGCGGCGTCGGCACCCACGACGCGGGACGCTGCGCGCAGCTCATCGGACAGAGTGGCCAGGTGGTCCCCCGCCTCCTGCGCCGTCGTCGCCGCTTCGTCGGCCTGCTCCGCCGCGGTCGTGGCGTCCTCAGCGGCGACTTCCGCGCGTTGCCCGGCGTGGTCGGCGGCCCGCGCCAGCTCTACGGCACGGAGTTCCATGTGCGGGAGTTCGGCCCCGGCGTGGTCGCGTAGGGCGGTGTCAGCCGCATCGCGACGGCCTTCGAGGGCGAAGATGCGGGTGTTCAAGACCTTGAGCTGCCCGGCCGCCTCCCGCTGCTCCCGTTGCGCGGTCTCCAGCGTCGCGGTGGCCTCGCGAGTGCGGCGAGTCTGGGCGTCGAACTCGGTGTTGGCAGCGGTGAGTTGCGCCGCCTCCACGTTGACGAGTGCCTCGACGTAGCGCTGGTAGCGCTTGTCGGTGGCGGCCAACTGCTTGGCCTCGTCACGCATATCGGCCAGCTGGTTCTCCAGCTCGGAGATGCGTTCCATCGCCTCGCCGATGACCGTCAGCCGGTCGGGGTCCAGCGCGGGCAGCGCCTCGGTCAGCACCGCGCGCATTTGCGCGGGTGGGATGGCCTCCGCCGTGCGCAGGCTCCGGAGGCTGCGCAGTACTCCCGTCAACGCCTCGAACTGCACCTCGTCGAGCGGGGCGAAGAGACGGACGCGTACGGCGTTCCGGTACCCCGGCTCGTCGTTCACAGCAGCGAGGTGGTCGCGTGCCTTCGAGCGCAACGCCTGCGCCGACGTGAAGATCTCCCCCTCGGTAGCCGCGAGCTGGATGGCAAGGTCGTCGATCCGCACGGGGCTGCCGTCGCGTTCGAGCACGAGGTGCTCGCCCACCCGACCGGGGCTGATGAAGAACGCGCGCTGGAGGTTCCCGCCGACCGCACGCAGCCACAACCCTGTGGTCAGGTACGAGATCTCCCCCGTCCGCGGGTCGTGGCGGCCGTACTCCAGCCACCACGCCCCGGTGCGGTCCTCGCGCTCGTTGCGGTCGGTGTGCCTGCTGGTCAGCGTTCCCGCCGCCTTGCCCGACACCGACAGCGCCGTCTGCGACGTGTCCCCGTCCAGCAGGAGAGTGATGAGCATCGACGCAGTAAGCGACTTGCCGGACCCGTTGGGCCCGGTCAGGGTCATCCACCCGTCGGCGAAGACGAGGACCTCGTTGGACCACGCCCAGGAGTTGACGACCCCCGCCCGCGAGGGCTGCCAACGCCCTTCGACTGCAGGTACCCCGACCGGCCGCAGGTCCCGCACAGCGCCCAGACCGTCCACCGGGTGCTTGGTGATGTTCATCGGTCGGTCGGCTCCTCAGTCGGCTGCGCGGCGGGCTGGTGGACCTTGACCCGCCAGAAGTGGACGCCCGGTGTCGGCTGCCAGGTGTCGTGGCGCAACGGGACGAGCAGCCCCACCGCCACCAGTTCGGCTGCAGCGGCGCGGGCCAGGGCCGGTAGTCTGTGCTCGTACGCCGCAGCCCAGCGGGGCAGCGTCGTCCGCACCCGCTCGAACAGTTCGACGACCTCGGCGATGCCCAGCACCGCGCGCGGCTCGGGCCGTAGGTTCACCGCGTCCAGCAGCGCAAGCGCCGCCTGCCGCTCGTTGCGGCGCCCGTTGGGGAAATCGACCAGCGTGCCGATGCCGCTGGGGTCGGTGACCTCCCACCAGTCACGGCGGGCCGTCGCGGCGAACCCGAGGGCCGCAACGACTTCCAGCGCGCGCTCGCGACCGGCGGGCGTGTGGAGATAGGGCATCGGCGCCTGGTCGTCGAGCGGGTCCGCAGCAGGGTCGTCGACCAGACGCCGCATCGCGAGCAGCCTCCGGTCTTCGACCGTCGGCTCGTCGTACGCCGTCGTGTCGTCGGCCAGCACGTCGACGGACAGCACTGCGACGTGGCGCTCCGGCTCCAGGTCGTCCAAACCGAGGAGGGTGGGTGACAGCGAGGAAAACTTCATCGCCAGCCGCTCCCTCGACGCACTGACCACCAGATCGCCGTCGTCCTGTCCGGCAATCCGCTCCAGGTCCGCATCCACCGAGATCGAGCCCTCGGCCACCAGGAGCCTGAGCGCGTCGACCAGGTTGAGCCGGCTGGTCCGCGCCTCCGATTTGCCGGTCCCGTCAGTGGCCACGATCCTGAACTGCGGCAAACCGCCAGTCGGCGCTTCCGCAGCGCACACCTGGGCGATGGCCTGCATCAGCTCGCGGAGGCTCATCCGCGGCCTGCGCCACAGCTGCTCGCACACAAGCGCGACGAGCGCCAAGACATTCTTCGACGCCAAATGCGCGTCGCGACCATCGCGGCGCAGCCGGGGACCGCGGTCGGCGGGCACGTCGGCACGGCGCTTGTGCAGCCGCACCAGCTCCGCCGACTCGACGATCTCCAACTCCCAGCCGAGTTCCGACCGGAAGAAGTCGGTCAGCTGCCGTCGCCCCTGGACAGCGGCGCGGTACGACTCGGCATCCGCCTCCGCTCGGATGCGGCCGGTCGCGACCAACCGGCGGGCGGGTTCACGCAACTCCGGCGCCAGTGCTCGAACGACACTCACGCGACACCACCCTTCCGGTCCTCGCGGACGCGGATGTCACCCGAAGGAATCACGCGCACCCGCACATCCGGTGCGGCCAGGACACCGTCCGCGAGCCGCACGCGGACCGTGCGGCCTGGTGCACCGACCCTGACGAGCACCCGCACGCTCGCCCCGTCCGCGTAAGCCTGGCCGATACCGGTACCCGGGTCGAGCTGGGCCAGCGCCACCTCCACCGCACGCAGCAAGACCACCACGGCAGCGGACGCATACCCGGTGAAGTGGTCCAGCGACACCTCCCCGTCGGTGGCGAGCAACGTGGCAAGGTGTCGGCGCTGCGAGGCTTCGTCCGCAGCCTGGGCCGCAGCCCTCTCGCGTTCCCGGCTCGTGTCCACAAGCTTGCGCGGTCGGCCGCTGGGTGGGCCGTGACGCTCGTGCTCCCGCAGTGTCACCTCGACCTGGTGCCTGGTCCGGCCTGCCGCGGCCAGGGTGCCGTGCGCCACGTCCTCCTCGGCCAGCCGAGGTACCGCGTGCCACGCCGGCCAGTCGCCGAAGGCTGCCGCGTAAACTCGCCGGGCCTCCTGATCGGTCGACTGGCGGTGGAGGCTGCGGGCCAGTAGCCGGAAGTCGTGTCCGAGGTCGGAACCTCGGCGGCGGGCCGTGTAACGGCGGTCGATGGCTACGAGCAGCGTGTGCACTGCGCCGGTAGCCGAACCGATCAACCGACGCACACCACCATCCTGATGGAACCACGCCGCCAGGTCGGCGAGCCGGCGCACCCGGTCTTCCACCCAACTCTGCTGCTCGGCCGCATCGATGAGGCCGGCGTGGGCGACGGCCGCCTCTGCGACGGCGTGGTGCCCGGCGGCTTTGAGGTCCTCCAACGCGTACTCCACCCGCCGCAGCGCCCTCCCGTACTCGCGGGGGAACTGCCGCAGCGCCTCGATGACGCGGTCGCGGTTGTCGCCGAACACGCTGTCGTCGGTGACGTCGGACTGGACGATGCGGGCGAGCGCGTCGTAGAAGTCGGCGGTGACGCGTCGGAGTTCGTCGATCCGCGTGCGCACGTCGTCGAGGTCGATGGGCAGGCGACCAGGATCGTTCGCGGCATGCTCCAGCAGCGCGCGAATCGTGCTCTCCACGCCGTCCAAGAGCCTGCTGGGCAGCTGGAGGGCGCGCCGGGCGTCGACCACTGCCAGGCGCACCGCCGCGACGATGCCGCGGCCTTTGCGGGTCAGGGCCCACGCCTCCTGCCTGACGATCACGCCTTGGAGGCTGCGGACCGGTGCGGCGTAGTCCCGAAACGGTTCGGCGAATCCCCAGGTCGCCAACTTGTCCAGCGACTCACGAAGATCGCCTTCCGATAAGGGGTCGTGGTAGCCGACCACCCTGACCTGGGCGGAGATGTCCGGGAGTGTGGCCATCGGTCCACGCGTCGACAGTTCCTCCAAAGCCGCCAGCAGCGCCGTGTACCGCTCCCGCACGAGGTCGTCGGACGTGGCGAACGCAGCCCAATCGTCCGCCTCAACCTCCTGCCACCACCGTCGCGGATCTCTCACCGCACCCCTTTCGGACACGACTGCGCATCATCTCCGCAATAGTGCGGCCCGCTTGTTCGACGTCGCGTTGGAACGATCCCCGGCAGAGACACCATAACCCGACAGTCCGATGGAACGCGAAGTCCGTGTCGGCTGATCGAATTGATGTCAGCACGCGGTGATGCGCAATGATCTGGGGGTGGGCGATAGGGGCGGCGGACCCGACGAGACGGGAAGACCTGCTCCCGTCCGCACGTCCCGGACCGTGTCGCAGACCGCCGCCGCCGTGTCGTCCGGCATCGTGGTGCAGGCCGGGCACCTGGACGGCGCCGCGACCGCACCCGGCGGCTACGCGAACGCGGGCCTGCACGTCGGGGATGTGAACCTCACGGCGGGCGCACCTTTCCGGTCGCGGTACCTGCACCAGGTCAGGCGTATGGCGCCAGAGGTCCTGGTCGGACGCGAGGCCGAACTCGCGGAACTGGCCGAGTTCTGCTCGTCGCAGTCCGGGGCCTATGCCTGGTGGCAGGGCGAGCCGTGGGCGGGCAAGTCGGCGTTGTTGTCGTGGTTCACCCTGAATCCGCCTCCCGGCGTACGGATTGTATCTTTCTTCGTCACCGCTCGAATGGCTGGCCAGAACCACCGCGGTGCGTTCATCGAAAATGTCCTCGGACAGCTATCCGAAATGCTGGGTGAAACACCCCCGGTGCACTTATCCGAGGCGACCCGAGAAGCGCACTTGCTGGGCATGCTGGAGGACTCCGCGGCGTTGTGCCGATCACGGGACGAGCGGCTCGTTCTGCTGGTGGACGGTCTCGACGAGGACCGGGGTGTCACGACGGGGCCGGACGATTACAGCATCGCGGGATTGCTCCCCGTCACCCCACCGTTCGGTTCGAACGTCGTGGTGGCGAGCCGTTCCCACCGTCCGCTGCCCTACGACGTGCCCCAGGATCACCCGCTCCGCACAAGCTCCTTGGTCCGTGAACTGGCGCCATCCCCGGCGGCCATCGTGAGCCGGGCGGACAAGGAAAGGGAATTGCGCGGATTGCTGACCGGGCAACGCGATCTGGTGGGGTTCGTCGTAGCTTCGGGCGGAGGGCTGTCGGCGGAGGACTTGGCGGAGCTGACCGACGTGACCCGGCGCGCGATGACCGAACGGCTCGCGTCGACCGCCTGCCGGAGCTTCGCCTCCCGCCCGAGCCCGTGGACCGCAGGTGAGGTGTACCTCTTGAGCCACGCCGAATTGCTGACGGAAGCCGTGGCACACCTTGGCTCCGCCGTGGACGAGCACCGGACGCGCATCCACCGGTGGGCCGACATGTACCGGGACCGCCGATGGCCGACGTCGACGCCGGAATACCTGCTGCACGGGTACTTCCGCATGGTGGCCGAGGAGGACGATGTCGTCCGGATGGTCGCGGTTGCGACCGACCGCGACCGGCTCGACCTGATGCGAAAGGTCTCCGGGAGCGATTCCGAGGCTCTGCGTCAGCTCGTCACGACCGAGGAGAGACTTCTCGCGCGACACGCGGTCACGGTGACAGCGATGACCCGACTCGCGCTCAACCGGCAGCGGCTGAAAAACCGCAACGCCGCGATTCCGGTTGACCTGCCGGCCGCATGGGCGGCACTCGGCCGACACCACCGTGCCCGAGAACTCGCCAACTCCATCGACTCGGTCGTGGACCGCGTCGAGGCACTAGCGCTTGTCGCGGTCGCCGGGCAGAACGCAGACACCGCGAGATCCACGCTATCCCACGCGGAGCAGCTGCTCGACCTGCTGAGCGAGCCGACCGACCGGCGCCGGGCGGCCGCGGCCATCGCCAAGGCGACGATCGCAGTCAGAGATCCAACCGAGGCATCCGGCGTCCTGCGACCACGAACGGGCCTGTCGGCCGACGACTTCGGCGAGATCGGTCGCGTCATCGAGGCCCGATGGGGTGCCGGGCAGTCGGACGTCGTGATCAACTCCATCGACGACGAGACCGCCCGGTTGCGCATGTACCTGGGCACAGCGGAGGTTTCCGACGACGCAGAGCGCGCCCGCCGCCACCTCGATCACGCCGTTCGGCTCCTGCCAGGCATTCCTCGATGGGAGTTCCGGAACGCGCTGCGCCACCTCACGCGCGCCGCCTCACGGCTGTTGCCATACGACCTCGCCGACGCGGTGGTCCGCTCACTGTTCCGCTCGGGAGCGTCAGAGGTCGAGGTAGCCAGTGCGCGAGCGGAGGTGGCGGCGAGGTGCGGTGATTTCCGGACCGTGGTGGAACTCGTCGCATCGCTCGACGCATCCGACGCGCGCCCGCTCCTCGTCCACCTGCTCGGCGCCGTGCCCTGGCCAGAGGGCCAAGCCGTCGAACTCGAGGACCGGTTGGCCGGGGTCGGCGGCACCCGGAATACCCGCGCGCTGACGGTCGCCGTCGCGGAGGCGGGTGACCTGACACGTGCGGCCAGGCTCGCGACGCGCGCGGCGGACAGTGCGGCTTTGGCGTCCGTCGCCCGCCATGCCGCGGTCACCGGAAGGCCGGAAATGGCTGAACAGCTCCTCTCCGCCGCGATGAACCTCGTCGAAGCAGGCACCAACCCGGTCGATGACCTGAACGGGATGGCGGTCGTGGCGCAGGCCGCCGCGCGGTGCGGTGATGCCGTTGCCGCAAAGCGACTCATAGCGAAGGTCGAGGAATCCGGGCACAGCACCGAGTTCGCTGATCAGCTCGCTGCGGCGACGGCCCTGAACGGCGATCTGCCTCTGGCCAGAGCACGCGCCGGTGAAGACGAACAAGCGCTATTGGCTGTCGTACGTGCTGCCGCCGAACTGGGAGAGGCACCGACCGCGCTGGAGATCTCCCTCGGCCTGTCCGATCGACACCTCAGAGAGGAGGCTTTCGCCGCTACCGCAGAAGCGCTGATCGAGACTGGAGAGCTGACCAGGGCGGTCACCACGATCATGCGGTGCAAGACCGACTCGGCGTGGCGGGTAGTCGCCGCCGCCCTGGCCCGGCGGCCGTTCACCTCCGATGCCAGGCATCTGGCCTTCCTCGTCCCCAAAGGGCGGCGCAACGCGCTGCGCGCGGCCCTCGCCCAGTCCGCCGAGCACGCGGGCGCGGTTGACGTGGCGGATGTGTGCCTCGACGAGATCTCGAACGACGACGACCGCCTGGACGCGCTGCTCAGCGTGTTGGAGGCGGCTGCGGCCCGACGTGACCTGGGCCGCGTCCGACAGCTGTCCACAGCATTACACTGTGCCGCCGCGCGGTCCTCCGCCCCGGATACAACGGCTGGCCGACTCGCGGCGACCAGGACTCTGAGCGGGCTCCCGGCGTTGACGACGTTCACCGAGTCGCTCGAAGCGGTGTTGGAGGGCGCGTCCGCGAGCCAAGCGGTGGAAATCGCCCACCCCGAGCAGCGGGAGAGGGCGGCGGTGGTGCTGGCCAACGCCGGTGCACAGGACATGGCCGCACATCTCGTCCGGACCATGCCGTCTGACTACGAGCGGGGGCGCGGGTGGTACCGCCTGGCGATGGAGACCGGTCTCGGCTCGACCGGGCGGCCGGCGGCGGAGATGCTGCGGTTCCTCCACTGGACGAACGTCGTGCCGGTGATCACCCGGCACCACCCGGAGGTCATCCCGCTGCTCGTCGACGATCTCCTTCACACAACAACGTGATCACGGAGAAGTCGTTGGCTTGGATCATTGTCCTTCCGCCGAAGGGCTTTCCCCGCCGATGACGCCCGCCAAACACTGTGGGACCGGGCCGGTGGGCTTCGGTGAGCCGCAGCAGGCGGGAGGTCGGCTCCAGTTGGCCCATTTCCTGACCGGCGCGGGTGTGACGGTCCACCGAAGTGAACAGCCCAACCGTGGCGTCCGCCGCACGGTCCTCCCTCGCCATCCGGTGTAGATAGGTCGACCAAGCCACTCCGCACAGTGTCGATTCGGTGCCGCGATGTGATTCGACACGTGCATTCTCCCGTGTTATGCTTGCGCTACACCGCGAATGCGATAAGGTCGCCGCATGTCTCTCCGTGCTTATTGCGCGGGAGATCTCCCGCTCCGAGGGGGTCAACAAACCCTCTCGGACACGCGCACTATTCACACGGCCCACGGGTTTGATGATCACATCAGCCTCGTGGGCCGTGTGCGTGTAGCGAACTTGCAGGTCAACGGCCCTGTAGAGGCTCGCCACGCTCTCTATGTCAGCATCGGCCAGGGCCGCTCCGACGTTACCCAGCAAGTCGATCATCGCGTGCACCTCGGCGGCGCTCAGCGCGTCCGGTGCCGGTGTTCCCTCCAGCTCAGCCTGCGCGGCAGCCCGTACCGCCTGTGCCTCGTTCATCGGCTCGACCAGTGCCAGGGGGTCAATTCCGGCTTTGATGGCCTCTTGGAACCGGCTCAACTGAGCCTCCGCTTTGGCGCGCCGCGCTTTCGCCGCCTCCCTGCCGTTCGCCGCGCCGTTCGTTCCCTGCGACTCGACCAGAGCGGCAACGGTCCGGTCGCGGTTCTCCGGTGCGAACAATCGTCCGAGCCACCCGTTCACCGCTTCCTGAAGAACGTCCTCACGGAGGTAGACCGTGGGCGGATGAGTGGCCAGCGCAGGTGATCCGGGCGCGAGCGTCCGAGCCGGACACCGGTAGTACACGCCGCGCGCCCGTGGGCTGGCTTCCATCTTCCGGCCGCACGCCGTGCAACGGACGATGCCCCGAAACAGGTACGGCCGTTTCGTCGGCCGCTCGGCGCGCTCGGTCTTGCGAGCCGTTTTCAACCCGCCAACGGACTTCGACTTGCGCAACAGGTGCGCCTGCGTGAACTCCTCGACGCTCACGATCGCCGGGTGCGCGGGCTTGCGAGAACGCACGATCCGGTCAGCGCTCGCTCGTCGGAAGCGGATCACGTACCCGGCCGCCACGTCGTCAGGGTCGAACAACATCTCCTGCCGCGCCCACCGGCCGAAGAACGCAAATCCCGTATACCTCGGGTTGTCCAGGATCGCCCGGACCGTGCTGCCCTGCCAGCCGTCCGCCAACCGGTGCCGGTTCTGGTCCGGCCGCCGAGCAGACGGGCACGGAATCCCGTCACGGTTGAGGCCCGTTGCCGCGGCAAGATCCGCTTCCGCCGCGTCACCGGCCTGACGCCGCAGCAACGGCGCCAGGTCGCCACCGCCATCAAGAACGCTCGCGAGATGGCGCTGCTCCCCTACCCCAGCCAAGGACGTTGACCGGCAGGTGCGCCTCGCCGCCACCGCGAGGCGCACCTGCCGTGGGCACCGGCTCCGGCAGCCACGTGCCGACGTCGTGCTCCCGGCGGGCGCGGACCGAGGTCAGCCGATCCAGGCACAGGTTGGGCAGTTCCCGCGGCGCGTACCGACTCCACCGGTACGCCTGCTCTGTGAACGCGACCGGACGTCCGGATGACGCTTCGACCTCGGTCACTCCTGTTGCTCGGCGACCAGCCAGCACAGGCAGAACGGATGCCCGGCCGGGTCGGCGTAGACCTGGAAATCATCCCCCGAAGTGTTCCCCACCGCCGCTTTCAACACCGAGGCGCCCAGAGCCAGCACCTGTTCGTGCGCTTCGGCGAAGTCCTCGACCCACAGGTCGAGGTGCACCTGCTGCTTGGTCGGGCCGTCCGGCCACTGCGGAGGCACGTGGTCGGGCGCGAGCTGCACCCAGACACGGGGCGCCCCGTCGACCACCACCATGTGCCAGTCACCATCCTCGTCCACCTCACCACCGAGCACTACCGCCCAGAACCGGCTCTCGGCGGCGAGATCGGCGGCATCGAACGTCACGACCTGGTACTTGATCCGTATCACGCCAGTCTGTCAACACTCCGAGCCCACCGCAGGACCGGCGCCACCTCTCGCTCGGGCAGCGCACGCGGTGAGGTCAACCAGACGTTCGGCACCACGATCGTGCTGACGATTCGCGGTCGTGGCGCCGGGCCGGTGCCACGACACAGCTCCGATCAGGGGCCGCCGGCCACCGCCATGAGCTTCTTCCGCGCGGGATTGGTCGATGTCTTCGATGTGCGCATGATCCGTCTCCTCCGGACGTGAGCGCGATCGTGAGACAGCCGGATGAGGATCGCCTGCACTGGTTGTCGCAGCAGGCGTGCGCACCGCCGCCGGTCAGGTGTGGTCGGGCAGGGTGCGGGCCACGTCGTGCGGTGACGGCATGGCGGCCACCTCGGTGGCCATCGCGCGGGCCGCGTGGCGCACGGCGTCGTCGGTGAGCAGTCGGCGTGCCTTGGTCGCGATCGCCTCGGCGGTCATGTCTCCGGGTAGCAGGTGGTCGCCCAGGCCGGCCTCGGCCACCACATCGGCGTTGTTGAACTGGTCGGCCGCCTGCGGCAGGACGAGCTGTGGCACGCCCGCGCCGAACGTGCCCAACGTGGTGCCCGCGCCCCCGTGGTGGACCACGAGGTCCGCGTGGGGCAGCAGGTCGGCTTGGGGCACCCACGGCAGCACCACGACGTTGTCCGGCAGGTCGCTCAGCGCCGCCGGGTCGGCCCTCCGTCCGGCGGACACGAGCACCCGCGCGCCCACCACCGCCAGGCCGTCGATGGCGGTGCGCAACAGTGACGCCTCGCTGAACGCCGTGCCCAAAGTCAGGTACACCAGGGGTTCTCGGTGTTCCACGACCCACGACGGCAACTCGCCCGGTGTGGCGAACGCCACCGGCCGCAACGGGATCCGGTGCGCCGACGAGGCCAGGAAAGCCGGGTTCTGCACCGAAGGCGGGCAGATGTCGAGGTAGGGGTGGCCCAGCGTCATGGGATCGGTCCGGGGCACCTCGACGCCCAGCTCCGCGCCGAGGGCGGTGAGGTAGTCGCGGGCGGGTTCGGCGAAGTCGGGTTCCTGCCACATCCGACCGTACGAGTGGCACACCGCGGGCACGCCCGCGACCTTCGCGGCCAGGCCCGCGCCGGGGTTGCCGAACTCGTGCACGACCAGGTCTGGCTTGCGCTCGGCGAGGACCGGCGCGAGCCCGGTGGCGAAGCTGCGCGGCAGCACCGAGGCGAACGTGAACGCGACCCGCTCGGCGTCGACGTCACCCGCTGTCGAGAACTCCACGCCCGCCATCGCGGACTCGAACGCCTTGCGCGGCGACATGCCGCCCCGGATGTGCCCGATGCCGTGCGTGGCCAGGACGTCCGCGAAGAGGCTGCCGGTGAAGTAGTCGACGTCGTGGCCGAGCTCCCGGGCGGCGACGGCGAGCGGCAGCAGGGGGAAGGTGTGCCCGTACAGACCGAGGCTGGAGAAGAGGATGCGCACGGGTTCAGATCCCTTTCGAACGTGGTGTCGGTGGCATGGGTTTCACCGACCGAGGTGGGTGCGCAGGAACGCCGCGACCTCGGCCCGCGCCTCACGAGCCGCATCCACCACGCCCGACATGGCGAAGAAGCCGTGCGCCACCCCCGCATACCGCGTCGCGATCACGGGCACACCGGCCGCGCGCAGTCGTTCGGCGTACCGCTCGCCCTCGTCGCGCAGCGGGTCGTGCTCGGCGGTGATGACGAGCGCCGGCGGCAGGCCGGTCAGGTCCTCGGCGAGCAGGGGTGAGGCCCGCGGGTCCCGGCCGTCGTCTGGGCTCGCCAGGTAGTGCCCCCAGTACCAGGCGACGGATCGGCGGTTGAACGCGGCGGGGTCGTCGTTCGCGCGCATGGACTCGGTGTCGCCGCGGTGGTCGGTGTTGGGGTAGACCAGCACCTGGGCGGCCAGTGCGGGGCCGCCGCGGTCGAGGGTCACCACGGCCGCGAGGTTGCCGCCTGCGCTGTCGCCCGCCACGGCGAGGCGGTCGGGGTCGACGCCGAGCTCTGCCGCGTGCGCGGCGATCCAGGCGACGGCCGTGCGGCAGTCGTCCACGGCGGCGGGGAACTTGTGCTCGGGCGCCAGCCGGTAGCCGACGGTGATCACCTGGCAGGGCACCGCGTTGGCCAGGGCGCGGCAGATCTCGTCGGAGGTCTCGATGCTGCCCAGCGCCCAACCGCCGCCGAAGAAGTAGACCAGGGTGGGCAGGGGTCCGGCCGCGTCCACCGGGCGGTAGATCCGGATCGGCAGGTCGCCGACCGGTCCGGGCAGGTGCCGATCGGTGACGTGGCGCACCGGCTCGCCCGCGCCCGCCGCCGCCCGGATCGCGGCGAGGTCGGCGGCCCGCGCCTGTTCGACCGAAAGGGTGTAGAGCGGCGCGGAGGCCGGCTTCTCGAGCGGCGGGTCCAGTGGCATGCGGGCCTCCGTCGTCACTGCTTGAGCACCTTCTGGATGGCGGCGGTGAGCTGGGCGCGATCGGGTTGCACGGCGAGGTCGAGCCCGAGGGCGAACGGCACCACGGCGCCGTCCGGCCTGGTCACCCGGACGGGCGGTGCGACCAGGTCGCACCGCTCGGCCGCAGTGGCGATGACCTCGGCCGCGATGCCGCACATGCGGTTGGAGTCGTCGACCACCACCAGCCGACCGGTCTTGGCCACCGAGGCCGCCAGCCCCTCCCAGTCGAACGGGTACACGGTGCGCGGGTCGAACACCTCCACCGAGACGTCACCGGCCAACTCCTCGGCGACCGCCAACGCGTCGTGCACGAGGTGCCCGACCGCCACGACTGTGACGTCACCGCCCTCGCGGTGGACCCGGCCGACACCGAGCGGCACCGGGGCCAGCCCGTCGTGGTCGAGGTCGACCCGGACGCCGAGCGCCGCCGCCGGTGCGAACACCACCACCGGGTCGTCGTCCCGGATCGCCGTGGTCAGCAGGCCGTAGGCGTCCTCGGGCGTGGCGGGCACCACCGTCTTCACCCCGGCGTGGGCGAACAGGGCGTACGGGTGGTCGGAGTGCTGCCCGGCCCAACCCGTCTTCGACCCGGAGCCGGGTACCAGGTACGTCACCGGCACGCGGGTCTGACCACCGGTCATCAGCGAGAACTTGTGCGCCTGGTTGACGATCTGCTCGAACGCCAAGTACAGCAGCGCCGGGATCTGGAACTCGATCACCGGCCGCCGCCCGGCCAGCGCCGCACCGGTGGCGAAGCTCGTGAACGCCTGCTCCGACAGCGGCGTGTCCAGCACCCGGTCCGGCCCGAACCGCTTGAGCAGGCCCGCGGTCACGTTGGAGACCGCGACCCGGACGTCCTCACCCAGCACGAACACCGAAGGGTCGCGGGCGAGTTCGTCGCCGAGCGCGCGGTTGAGCGCCTTCTGGTAGGACAGCCACGGCATCACCCACCACCGCCCGGACGCGCTCGCATCCCGGTCGCGTAGAGGTGGTCGAGCGCGCCGACGGGGTCGGGGTGCGGGCTGTCGAGCGCGAAGGCGACCGCCGCGTCCACAAGGGACTCGACCTCCGCGTTGAGGAGTTCCCGCTCACCGTCGGTCAGCCGAGCACCCTGGATCTCCACCGGATCTCTCTCGCGTCCACTGAGGACCTCGTCGTCGTCCCGGTAGCGGACCCGGGCTTTGTGCTCCCACGTGTGGTGCGCGTCGAACCGGTAGGTCAGGCACTCGACCAGTGACGGCCCACTGCCCGCGCGGGCGCGGTCCACCGCCTCGCGCGCTGCGGCGAGCACCGTGCGCGGGTCCATCCCGTCCACCGTCACCGACGGTATCCCGAACGCCTCGCCACGCCCGGTGATCGTGCCCGCGACGGCGTCCGACACGGTCAGGGTGGTGGCGTAGCCGTTGTTCTCGCAGACGAACAGCACCGGCAGCCGCCACAGGGCGGCCAGGTTCATGGCTTCCAGCAGCACGCCCTGGTTGACCGCGCCGTCGCCGAAGAAGCTCACCGCGACCCGGTCACTCCCCTCCTGCCGGGCGGCCCAGGCCGCGCCCGCGGTGATCGCGCCGTTGGCGCCGACGATCGCGTTCGCGCCGAGGATGCCCAACGCGAAGTCCGCGGCGTGCATCGACCCGCCGCGCCCCTTGTTCAGCCCGGTGGCGCGACCGGCCAGCTCGGCGAGCACCCGGGCGGGATCGGCGCCCTTGGCGAGCACGTGCCCGTGCCCGCGGTGGGTGCTGGTGATCATGTCGTCCCCGCGCAGCGCCGCGCACACGCCTGCGGCGATGGCTTCCTGACCGGTGTACGGGTGGATGCCGCCGATGATGTCGCCGGAGCGGACGAGCTCGACCGCCCGCTCCTCGAACCGGCGGATGAGCCGCACCGTGCGGTACAGGCCGACGTCGGTGTCCGGGGCGTGTGCCACCACGGCGGTCAGGCGCGCCACACGGGCGGGCAGAACTCCGAGTCGGCGTAGTCCGGCTTGCCGTCCGCGGTGCGGCGCACGAGGGAGTCGTGATTGTAGAAGGCGAGGTTGCCGTCGGACAGGGGGAACTCGCGGTAGGCGTTGTCGCCGTCCTGCAGGTGCAACGAGATGGCCTGGCGCGGCCGGGTGGAGCGGTTGGGCCCGCTGCCGTGGTAGGTCCGGCAGTGGTGGAAGCTCATGTGCCCCTTGGGAATGATCATCGGGATCTTCCGGACCGTGGTGCCGTTGTGCTCGGCGTTGGCGATGAGCAGGTTCTCCAGGTGGTCCGGGTCCCGCTCGGCGAAGTGCTTGGTGGCGCTGTCGTCCGAGCCGACCTCCTCCCAGACGTGGCTGCCGTCGACCATGGTGATCGTGCCCAGTTCCTCGTCGCAGTCGTGGAACGGGATGAACGCGGTGAGCATCCGGTCCGAAGAGGACGACGACCAGTAGTGCTTGTCGAAGTGCCAGGGCACGACGTTCGACGGCTCCTCGGCGATCGGCGGCTTGTGGATCAAGGTCGACTGGAACACCCGGATCTCGTCGGCCTCCGCCAGCCGCGCGGCCACCGCGCCGATCAGCGGCTTGAGCAAGGCCTTGGCGATGGCGTCGCTCTCGTAGTGCACGTAGTCGTTGTGGCGCTGGACATCGCCGTGCTCGGGCGTCCAGTAGGCCAGCCGGGGCGGGCGCGTCGGTAACAGGCGGCTGCGCTCCCCCGCGTAGTACCGGTCGACCGCCGCGGCCAGCTCGTCCACCTCGTCGTCGGAGAACAGCTTCTTCGACAGGTACCAGCCGTGCTCGGCGTAGAACCGGACCTCGTCGTCGGTCGGGAGCAGGGCGCGCTCCTGCTCGGTCAGCGCGAACTCGTTCACGGTGCTCTCCCCTTCAGCCGGTTGTCGTGCCGGACAGCTCGCCCTGCTTCGCCTCGTACAGCGCCTTGATGTTCCCGCTGCCGAAGGTCAGTGCGCCCCGCCGCTCGATGATCTCCAGGAAGAGCGTCCGTCGCACGTGCATCGACTCGGTGAAGATCTGCAGCAACTGCCCCCAGTGATCCCGGTCGACCAGCACGCCGAGCCGGCGCAGCTCGTCCAGCGGCGCGTCCAGGTGACCGACCCGATCTTCGAGCGCGTCGTAGTAGGTGCCCGGCGTGCCGAGGAACCGCACGCCCCTGTCGCCGAGCGTGCTCACCGCCTTGACGATGTCGTCGGTGCCGAACGCGACGTGCTGCACGCCCGCGCCCGCGTGCCAGGTCAGGAAGTTGTCGATCTGACCGGGTTGGCGCTGCGGGTCCGGCTCGATCAACGTGAACGTGACGTGCCCGGACGGGCTCTGCACCACCTTGGAGTCCATGCCCTGGCCGCCGACCTCGACGTACTCCTCGAAGACCTGCGTGAACCCGAACACGTCCACGTAGTACTGGGCGGTCGGGGTGAGGCCGCCCGCGGGCACGCAGATCGCCAGGTGGTCGATCGCGCGCAGCAGCTTGTCGTCGGTGTGCGGCTCGGGGTCGGTGACCTCGATCGCGCCGGGCAGGAACTCCTTCGGCGAGCCGTGCCGCTCGACCAGCCGGTGCGTCACGTCGGAGAACCCGGAGACCTCGGCCACGACGACCCGCTGGTCGCGCCCGCCCGGTCCCCCGGTCACGTACTCGCGCGGTGGCGACACCGGCTCGGCGCCGCGCTCGGTGAGGCCGCGGTAGGCGGCTTCGACGTCGTCCACGCCGATGCCCACGACCGCCACGCCGTCGCCGTGCTTGCGCACGTACTCGGTCGCGGGGTGGTCGGGGACCAGGCCGGTGGTCAGGACGACCTGGATGTCGCCCTGCCGCAACAACAACGAGCGCACGCCGTCCAGCCCGGTCTCGGGCCCGCCCTGACCGCAGATCTTGAACCCGAAGGCGGTGCAGAGGTAGAATGCCGCCTGCCTCGCGTCGCCCACGTATAACTCGATGTGGTCAATCCCGAAAATGTTCATCAGGCATCCCGATCACTTCCCGGAGCACGTCAGCGGCTCCCGAGACGGTGGTCATGCGGCCGTACTGACCGCTGTCGAGTTCCATGCGCACGCCGTAGCGCTGTTCGACCTGGTGCACCAGCCAGGCCAGTTCCATCGATTCGATCAGCTCGGGGACGTCCTGCGCGGGCCTGCCGTGCAGGCTCGCGAGCATCGCCAGGATGTCCTCGCGGTCGGGCGGCGCGCTCATCGCGCCACCTCCTGCGCGGCGTGGCGGAGCACCGAGCGGTCGCGGACCAGCTTCCCGGTGGTGGTGCGCGGCATCGCGTCGAGGATTTGCAGCCGTCGCGGTCGCTTGTAGGGAGCGAGCCGTTCGGCCAGGGCCGCTTGGACGGATGCCGCCGTGGCGGGCGCGTCGAGCTGTGCGTAGGCGGTGATGACGTCGTCGTGCAGCACCACTGCGGCCACCACGCCCGGCAGTTCGGCCAACGTCGCCTCCACCTCGGTCAGGTCGACCTTCAGGCCGCCGACCGACACCTGGGAGTCGAGGCGGCCCTTGACGGTGACGAGCCCGGTGTCCGGGTCGACCTCGCCCGCGTCCCTGGTGTGCAGCCAGCCGTCCGCCCACCGGTCCGGGTCGGACAAGCCGACGTACGGCGACTCCGCCCGGCTCACCAGCAGCTCGCCGTCCCGCTCGACGACCGACAGCCCAGGTGCCGGGGTCAGGGCCGGCCGGTGCTCGCCGAACAGGTCGGTGGCGATCACGCCGACTTCGGTCATCCCCCACATGTTGCCCAGCGGCACACCGTACTTCGCGGTGAAGGCGGCGGCGGTCGCGGCGGGCACCGCTTCGCCGCCGGTGGTCATCCGCTTGAGCTGCGGCAGGGACGGCGGGTCCACCACGGACGCGAGCAGTCCGATGTGGAACGGCACGCCCAGCACCGTCGCCGGGGTCGGTTCGGCCGCGACCGCGTCCAGCACGCTGTCGCCGGTGAGCCGTTCGGGCGGCCTGACCTGGACACCGGCGTGCAGGCCGTACAGCAGGGCGCCGACCAGGCCGAGCACGTGCACCATCGAGGCCAGCACGACGATCCGCTCGCCGGGCTGCGGCACGCCGTCGATCCGGGTGTACCGCTCGATCTCGGCGACCAGGTCGGCGGCCGTGCGGCCGATCACCTTGGACGGGCCGGTGGAGCCGGAGCTGAGCTGGATCACCGCGTGCGGTGTCGCGGCGGGACGGCCGGGGCGGGCCGTGACGGTCTCCTCCACGTCCGCGAACGGGCTCAGCGGGCTGCTCGTGATCCGTCCCGGCTCGACCACCACCTGCGGCGCGAGCCTGCCGAGCGCGGCGTCGACCTCGAACGCGGTGAGCCGGTGGTCGAGCAGGCTCACCTGGGCGCCGATGCGCCACCCGGCGAGGAGGTTGGCCACGTACGCGATCGAGGGCGGCAGGCGCAGCGCGAGCGACCCGCCCGCGCGCAGCCCCGCCTCCGCCAGGCGTGCCTGCCGTTGCGCGACCAACCGGCGCAGCGCGGCCCGGTCGACCGGTCCGCCCGAGTGGAGGCAGCTCTCGTCGTCCGCGCCGCGCAGCAGGATCTCGTCGACCCATTCCGAACTTGCCACGAGGGCCGATCCGGCCGACGCCAGGCCTTTTGTCATCAGTTCTCCCGCCTGGTTCCGGAGGTCATTCGAAAATGTTGCGCGGAACTTTCGACTCAGCCGCGGACCGAGTGAGCCGAATCGTACGTCAGGATTCACCCGACGCGCCATCGGCCAATCGGCCGTGATGAATCATCGGGTTCCCCGATCGGCCCGCCGGTCATTGATCAATGCAGCCAGCCGATCGAGACTGCGGTCGATCAGGTCGACCGATACGACACTGCAGGAAAGGCGCAGGGCGCGGACTTCCGAACTGTCGTCGTAGAAATGCCCCATTGGGGTCCACAGCACGCCGTAGTCGCGGGCGGAGCGTTCCAGGAGCGCGTCGTCGACCACGAACGGGACGGTGACCACGACGAAGAACCCACCGGTCGGCACGGTCCAGGTGACGTCCGTGCCGGGCGGGAAGCGCTCGGCCAGCCCGGTCACGAGGTGCCGCAGGTTCCGGTCGTAGAGCTGCCGCTCCGGCGCGGTCGCCGTGGTGAGGCGGCAGCCGTGTGCCAGCAGCTTGCCGCCGACGACGGCCTGCGCGATCGGCGAGGTGTTCACCGTCAGCATGCTCTTGATCTTGGACAGCTGGTCCGCGAACAGGCCGACCACGCCGTCGGCGCCGACCACCCGCTGGTCGGCGACCGCGTAGCCCACCCGGGCGCCGGGCAGCACGGACTTGGCGAAGGAGCCCAGGTAGACGACCCGCCGGTCCTCGTCCAGGGCTTTGAGCGTGGGTATCCGGTCCGAGTCGCCGTGGAACAGCCCGTAGGGGTTGTCCTCGATCAGCAGGACGTCCTCGGCGGCGGCCACCTCCAGCAGTCGCCGCCTGGTCGCCACGTCCAGGCTCAGCCCCGACGGGTTGGCGAAGTCGGGCACCACGTAGCAGGCGCGCGGCCTGCGACCGGCGGCGCGCTCCCGCCGGATCACGGCGACCAGGTCGTCCACGTCGACCCCGTGCTCGCCGGTGCGCACCGGGCGGACGGGCAGGTCGACAAGCCGCGCCGCGCCGGTCAATCCGACGTAGGTCGGTGACACCGCGAGCAGGACGTCACACTCGTCGGCGCGCAGCGCGCGCAGCACGAGGAACATCGCCTCCTGGCACCCCGCGGTGACCACCACCGATTCCGGGTCGATCGCGATGCCCTCGTCCAGCCGCAGGTTTTCCGCGACCAGTTCGTGGATGATCCCCTTGGTCCGACCGTACTGCAATACGGTGCGCCGCACCTGTTCTTCGGTCCGCCCGAGCTCTTGTGCGAGATAGCGGCAGAACTCACGCAGATATCGGTGCACGTCCTCCAGGTCGAAGAACTCCTCGCTCGGCCGGCCGGCCGCCAGCGGTATCGCCTCCGGATAGTGGATCGCGACCTCGTTGAGGAAATTCATCGAGTTGAGCGCCGGGTCCTCCAACGCGCCGAACAACGTCGCGGTGGTCAGGTCCGCGATGTTCTCCGCGGTGACCGGCGGTGTGCTCACCGGAGGTCCCCCTCCGTGGTCCGACGGCGCTCGCGGGCGGCCACGACCGCGCGCAGCAGGTCGTCCAGCTCGTCGTCGGAGAGGTCGGCCAGCGCGGCGTCGCGGGCGGTGTCGTCGGGCGGGTCGGGAGCGAGTTCGGCCGACACGACCTCGGCGAGGGCCGCGATCGTGGGCGAGGTGACGATGCGGTCCATCGGCAGGGTGACGCCGTAGAGGTCGGCGATGCGGGCGGCGAACCGGACCGCGGTCAGCGACCCGCTGCCGCGGGCGAACAGGTTGTCGTGCGGGCCGATCGGTTCGGTGGTGCGCAGGAGCTCAGCCCAGATCCCGGCCATGGTCTCCTCGATCCGGTCACGCGACGGCACCGGGTCCTCGTCCGCCTCCGGCTCCGCAGTGACGGGCCTGACCACGCCGTTCGGCGACGGCTCGGTCACCGCCGACCAGTCCCCCTCGGGAGCGGGCACCGGTAGCTCCGCCACCGCGGTGTCCGCGGAGGCGTGCTCCAGCACCGCCACCACCGACCGCAGCAACCAGGCGGCGAACCCCGGGTCGGTGCGGTGCTCCAGGGTCAGCGTGCCGCGCTCGTCCGCCCGCAGGTCGAGGTCGGCTTCGGCGGTGCCCGTCAGGACGGCGTGGCCGCGCACGGTCACGCCGGGCAGGTCCAGCGCCGGTGCGGCACGCGGCCCGAAGGTGAACCGCGGCGCGGACAGGTCGACCTCGAGTTCCTCGGCGAGCTTCGTCAGCGGGACCTCGTCGTGCGACACCGCGTGCGCGGTGGCGTTCCGCACCCGGACCAGCAGGTCGCCGAACGCCGGTTCGCCCGCCAGGGACACCCGGACGGGGACCGCGTCGGCGAACGGGCCCGCGATCGGCTCCAGCTCCACCCGCACGCGACCGCTCACCGGCACTTCGACCACGAGGTCGTCCACCCGGGCGTACCGGGACAGCACCACGGCGTACGCGGCGAGGGAGACCGTGGACAAGGTGGCTCCGACGCCTTCCGCCACGTCGACCAGTCGTCGGACCGCGGCGGGGTCGACCGCCGCCGTCACCCGGTCGGCACGGTGTCCGGTCGGGAGCCGCAGTGGTGCGGGCACGTCACGCAACACCTCGCGCCAGTGCTCCAACTGACGCGCCAACTCCTCGCCGTCCAACCGCTCACGCTGCCACACGGCGTAATCCCCGTAGTCCATCCACGACGGAGGCAGCTCGGACAGCCCTTCGCCGTACACAGTGGACAAATCGGCGATCAGCATCGCCAGTGCGGAGCGGTCGGCGATGACCCGGTGCGCCACCAGCGCGAACAGGAACGCGTCCGCGCCGACCTCGATCACCGAGGCCCTCAGCAACGGCTCACGGGAGAGGTCGAACGGCTGCCCGACCAGCGCCGCGGCCATCGACTCGGCCCGTTCGACGTCACCGGGCACGACGACGTGCTCCACCACCACGCGACCGGTCTCCGAGACGACCTGCTCGCCGGAGGCGCTGACGCTCGTCCGGAGCGTCGGGTGCCGGGCGACCACGACGTCCATCGCCCGTTGCAGCGCGACGGGATCGACCGGACCGTCCAGCCAGGTCGCGTGGGACAGGGGCTCGGGCAGCGACAGTGCGTGCTCCTGCGCGAACGACAGCGGATACCGCACGAACTACCTCCCGTGGGGCGCGTCCGCCAGAGCCCGTTGCCGCATGAGGAACTTGCGGACCTTCCCGGTCGGCCCGACCGTCAGCTGCGCGTCGGGCACCACGTCGACCCGGCGCACCGTGCGCGCCACCGCCTCGCCGACCGCGGCGCGGACCTCCTCACCCCGGTCCAGCGCGGGGTCGGCGCCCTCGTGCAGCACCAGCAGCACGTCGGTGATCGGCAGACCGTCCTCCCGCCTGGTCGCCAGGACCGTGCAGTCGCGGACGTCCGGGCACCGGGCGAGGATGCGCTCCTCGGTCAACGCGGTGTAGAGCCAGTTCCCGTCGCCGAGGTCCACCGCGTCGTTGGCCCGGTCGAGGTGGTAGTAATAGCCCTCCTCGTCCCGGTACATCAGGTCACCGGTCAGGTAGTAGCCGTTGAGGCGGTTGCGGTAGGTGGCGGTGGAGTCGTTCCAGTAGCCGGGCGCGAGCGTCGGCGACTTGAGCCCGCACTGACCGACCTGGCCCACCGGCACCTCCTCGCCCGTCGTCACGTCCAGCAACGCCACTTCCGCGAACGGGTACGGCTTGCCGACGCAGCGGTCGTAGCGGTCGCTGCCGAGCCGGTGGCTCATGGCGAACGCGGCGTGGCCCATCTCGGTCGAGCCCAGCGTGTCGATGAACTTCGAGCCCGGCGCGTCGACCACGCCGTCCGCCGTCCACACGGGGTGGCTGCCGACCGCGACGAGCTTGCGGATGTGCGCCTCGTGCGCGCAGTCGCCGGTGCTGGACCAGTTGCGCACCGAGTGCAGGTCGCGCCGGGACAGGTCGAACCGAGCCAGCTCCGCCCAGGTGACCGCGAAACCGAACACCCCGGTGGGCCGCCACCGCTCGATGGCGTCCAGGACCACCTCGCCGCTGTGCTCGAACGGCCCGCCCTGCCCGGACAGGCACAGCAGCTCGTAGCCGTTGCACAGCGCCTGGTTCACCACGATGATCCCGGCGGCGTGCGCGGCGGGCAGCACGGACAGCTCGCGCACCTGCCCGTGCGGCCTGGCTTCGGTGAGCCGCACCGCGCGCACCGCGGCGAACAGGGAGTGGTGCGAGTGCACGACCGGCGTCGGCATCCGGGTGGTGCCCGACGAGTGCGTGATCGCCACCGGGTCGTCGCCGTGGTGGCGGTAGGGCGGGGGCGCCTGGGCGGGGTCACCGGTGCCGGTCTCCGCGGCGTCACCCAGGACCGGCACGCCCAGTTCGTGGTCCCGCAGCGCGGCGTGGTCGGCGTCGACCAGCACGCCGACGCCGCGCAGCCGGCGGACGAACTCCGCGGCGACCTCGATCGGCATGCTCCCGTTCATCAGCGCCGGGATCGCACCGAGGTGGTTGAGCGCGAAGAAGTTGAGGAACACGTCGGCCGCCGACGTGACGAACACGGCGACGGGGTCACGTCGGCCGATCCCCTTGCGGGCGAACCAGTCCGCGCGCGCGGCGACCCGTTCGGCCAGGTCGCGCAGCGACAGCGGCGTCCACGCGGGGATGCCGTCCACGTCGACGTCGAAGGTCAGCCGGGGGGCGTCCAGGTCGGCGCCGTGCTCCAGCAGCATGGGCAGCACGTTGCCCGCGCCGACCCGCATGTCCTGTGCCAGCGCGGTGCGCAGGTTCGCCCGACTCATCAGACCTCCCGTTTGCGGAGAACAGTGGACCATCGAACGGAAGACACCAAGCCGGGTTCCCGCATCGGCGGCGGTGGGGCGGTGGCGCTCGGCGAACTGCGGCGGTGGCGATCGCCGGTCTCGTGAACCTGGCGACCGCGGGCGCGGGCGTGTGCACCGAGACTAGGTTCGCGATTCCCCTGTGGCAATCAGGCTTTCGGACGTGTCCGCAGTGGCTGCGGAAGACTTCGGGTTCCCGGCCAGCCGGGCCGTGATCGCGGCGCCGATCCGCGCGACCGGCTCCGGCAGCAGCATGTGCTCGTGCAGGCAGTCCACTTCGACCACGTCGACCGGTCCGCTCACGCAGTCGTCCCACGAAGCCACCTTCGCCTCGGTGGTCTCCTCGTCCTCGGTGGCGGACAGGAACAGCACCGGGCAGCGGACCCGACCGGGACGGTGGCGTTGTGCCACCGCGAGGTTGTTCCGGATCACGTGCGGCAAGGCGAGCAGTTGGCGATCCGGCCAGTCGTGCAGCCCCAGCCCGGGCCGACCGCGGACCACCTCCAGCATCCGGCGCACCGGGTCGGGGTCGTCCGGCTCGACCACCGGCTGGTAGCCGAGCTCGCGGAGCACGAAGTCGCACACCAGCCACAGGTCGTCATCGGCCACGCTGAGGCTGTTCGGCAGGCCGGGCAGCGTGTCACCGATGACGAGCAGGCCTACCTCGTGGCCGCGGCGCTCCAGTTCCTCGGCGATCGCGTGCGCCGTGTTGCCGCCGATCGACCACCCGAACAGGTGGTACGGGCCGTGCGGCTGGGTAAGCCTGATCCGGTCGGCGAAGTCCCGCGCCACCTCGGCCATGTCCACCGGGAGCGGTTCGGGCCTGCGCAGACCGCGCAGTTGCAGGCCGTACACCGGGTGCTCGGGCGCGAGGTGCGGCAGCAGCGCGAGGTAGCACCAGCTCGCACCGACCAACGGCGGCGCGCAGAACAGCGCGGGGCCGGCACCGCCCTCCCGCAGCGGCAGCACCAGGTCCAGGACGCCACCGGCGCGGCGGATGTCGGCCCGCCGCTGTCTCGCCCACGCGAACTCCTCGGCCGCCGGCAGCGCCTTCACCCTGGACCCGTCCACCGGACCGTCCTCCCGCTCGCGTGTGGTCACGTGCCGGACGCCAACTCGACCAGGTGGGCGGCGGCGGCCGCCGCGCCACCGGCGGCGGTGAACTCCGCCCCGATCCGACGGGCGTTGCGCCGGTAGTCCGGCTCGTCGAGCACCGCCCGCACGGCGGCGTCCAGTTCGGCCACTGTGACGTCGAGGATCGGCACCTCGATGCCCGCGCCCGACCGGGCCACCTGCCGCGCCAGCGCCACTTGCTCGGCCCGTACGGGCGCGACGACCATCGGCACCCCGAAGGTGAGCGCTTCGTTGACGGCGCCACCCGCGTGGCACACCACCGCGTCCAGCTTCGGCATCAGGTCGAGCATCGGCACCAGCTCGGCGGTGATGGCGTCGTCCGGGAAGGACTCCGCGGCCACACCCGAAGTCACGAACACCGCCTGCACCTCGTCCGCCATGGGTGCGAGCACCGCGGCGGCCCGGTCGTAGAAGTCGCCGATCATGTGGCCGACCAGCGTGCCGACCGTCACCAGCACGTGCCTGCGGTCGGGATCCCAGCGGTGCCAGGGGAAATCGGGCGCGTTCGGCCGGGTGCCCAGTGCCGCGCCGGTGAGCACGCAGCGGTCCGGCAGCACGGCGTCGCCCACGAGTCCGGGCGTCATCAGGGCGATCACCAAGTGCGGCGAGAACCGGGGGTCGATCGGCTCGTCGGACAGGCCCGCCATCGCCACCGCCTGCGCCATCTTGTCGGCCAGGTAGTCCTCGAACCCGACGAGGTCTTCGGGCGGGGTCAGCTCCAGCGTGCCCGTGCACAGGGTCGCCCACGGAATGCCGTGCCGGTGCGCCACCAACGCACCGGCCAGCGCGTACTGCTCGGTGACGACGACGTCCGGCTTGTGCTCCAGCACAGCTTCATCGACGGGGCCGAGGGTGAAGCGGGTGAACGGGATCAGGTACCCGTCCCACATCGCCCGCACGCCGGCCATGCCCATCTCGTCGTAGCGGCGATAAGCCCGTGCGCCGGTGGGGTGCACGATCACGTCCGGACCGACCAGCGGGCGCAGCACGTTCTCCGGACCGCACCAGACGACGTCGTGACCCGCGCGGGCGAGTTCCTGCCCGATCGCGAGCATGGGGTAGAGGTGGCCTTGCAGCGGCAGTACGACCAGCAGGAACCGCGACACCGCAACATGGTGGCACACATTGACGTTCCCCGGAACGACGTGGTGGGATCCCGAAGTGTGACCGCTCTCGACGCGGTGTCGGTGTACACACCGGCTTTCCGCGTTCCCCTCGAGGACTTGGCCGACCCGCTCGGCCTGACCGACATCCAGGTCAGGCTCTTCCGGAGGTTCCACGGGCTCGACCAGGTCCGGTTCGACCCGGACCGGTCGCCCGCCGAGCTGTTGCGCGCCGCCGTGGAAGGGCTCGCCGAGCTGCGCGGCCAGGAGCACCGGGTCCGGTACGTGATCCACGGCCGCGCGATGCCGGTCGTCGTGCCGTACCCGCACAACCCGCTGCACGACGTCTGCCGTGAGCTGGGACTCGGTCACGCGCTGGCTTTCACCGTCACGCAACAGAGTTGCGCGAGCGGGCTGCTGGCGGTCGAGCTGGCCGGTCGGCTGCTCGCCCGCGACCCGGACGACGCCTTGGCGTTGGTGCTGACGGGCGAGAAGGCGTTCACCCGCCACGCCCGGCTGATTCCCGGCACGTCGCTGTTCGGCGAGGGCGCGTCCGCGTGCCTGGTGAGCGCCAACGGGCCGCGCGACCGGATGTTGTCCTTCGTGTGCGCCCAACGCGGTGAATTCGACGGCGAGTTCGGCGACCAAGAGGAAGAGTTCCAACGCCAGTACCGCCCGTCCTTGGCCGAGGTGATCAACCGGGCCGTCGCCGACGCGGGGCTCACCCTGGACGACATCCGGTTGGTCCTGCCGCACAACGTCAACGGAGCTGCTGCTGGAGGTGGAGGAGCAGCTCGGCATCCAGATCGACGTGGAGCGGATGCGCCCGGACGAGTTGCTGACCGTCGGCGAGCTGGCCACGTTCATCGCCGGCCACAGCCGGCCCTGGTGATGCGTCTGGTCCGCGCGGGGCGCAGGGCTTTCACCGGCAACGCCGACGTCCTCGCCGACGACGACCACCGCGCGCAGGTGACCGACTACTTCGCGGACCTCGTCCGACCCTTCGACGCCGGACCCGTCACCGACCTGTCCGGCCAGTCCTACGGCGAGATGGCGAAGGCGTTGGTGTCGGACGTCGTGCCCCCGACGGAGCCGGTCGACCTGCTGGTGCTGGCGTTCTCGATCCACGACGTGTGGCCGGGCCGGGCGACGGCGACCTACCTCAGCCACGTCTGCCCCGGCACGCCGATGTCGTTCGCCGTGTGCGACCAGGGCAGCGCGTCGCCGTTCACCGGTTTGCGGTTGATCGGCGACTACGGCGTGCGGCGGGCGCTGCTGGTCGTGGTCGAACAGGCCGCACTGCCCTACGAGTCGGCGGCGGCGACACCGTTGGCACACCGGGGCGTGGCCATGTTGTACGAGGGGGGCGCGGGTGCTCGGGCTACCGAGGTGCTCCAGTACCCCGACGTGGGGCCGGATACCGTAGCCGAACTGGCTCGGCGAGGGGTGGCCGAGCTGTCGGCCGGCCACCCCGGCGCACGGGTCGCGCTGAGCGACTCGCTCGCCGCGGTGTGGCCGGACCACCCCGACCACACCCGCGCGCCGGCCGGGCAGCCCGCGACGGGTGTGTGGTGGGATCTGGCCGGTGCGCAAGAGGACACGGTGCTGGCGGGCGACTACGACCCGGAACTGCGCTACCTCTGCCTCGCCCGGGTCGCGGCCGATCAGTCCTCAGTGGACTGGTCGGCTGCCTCGGTCAGGCGCCGGTGACGGCCGGTCGGGGTTGTGCGCCGGTCGGCACGTCCGACCGGAACGCGGCCTCGACGGCCACCTCCTCCACCGCGTACAACATCGCTTCCACCTGCTCGGGCGGGAAGACCTCGGTGTCGTTGACCACCTGGAGGTACACGGCGTCCGGGTGGTCCTCGATGTTGACGAACAGCTGGTCGGTCCACCGGTAGACGAACTTGTGCCACATGACCTGCGTTTCGGGGAGCTTGGCCCTGATCTCGTCCTCGGTGAGGGGCGCGGCGTCCGCCACCGCGTCGGCCTGGGCCCTGGTGCTGAACCGCCGGTCGTTGATCCGGCACGTGATCCGGGCCGGGTAGCCGCGTTCGGCGTCCAGGCGCGCGGCCAGCTCCGCCAACTGGTCGGGGTCGTAGTAGGAGTTCATCAGGGCCGCGGTGCTGGCCTGGCGCGCCTGCGCGATCACGTCGTCGACCGTGCCGTCGAGGTCGAGGGTGAGCACGGCGTTCTGGACCACCGAGCCGATGACATCGGCCAACCCGGGCCGGTACCGGTTGCCCGCGGCCACGTGCAAGGTCAGCGGGTTGACGCCGGTGGTCCGGGCGATCGCGGTGGCGATCACCGCGAGCAACACCCGTCCGGTGTCCGTGCGGGTCCGCCGGGCGATCTCGACCACGGCCAAGTAGGCGGCCCGCGACTGGAACCGCACGTTGCGGCACCGCCGCCCCGCCTCGTAGTCCGGCGCACCCGACCCGCCGAACGTCAGCGGTGGCAGGGAACGGAGGTGGCCCTCCCAGTAGCGCATCGCCCGGTCGCTGACCCGCCGCAACTCCGGCGTCGCCTCCCGACGGGCGAGGTCGGCGAGCCGCACCGCGTCCGGGTCCACCGGGCGGCCGACCAGCTCGCCGAGGTCGAGGTCGGTCATGAGCAGCAACCCGCCCACGCCGTCCACGACCATGTGGCCGAGGGTGAGCACCAGGTACACCGCTTCGCCCCGGTACTGCATCACGCCCATGCGCAGCGGCCACGGGGTGTGCTCTTCCAGCGGGGCCGCCATCCACTTGAGCCACAGTCTGTTGCCGTGGTCGACGGCATCGGTGCGGTCGAGGTGGTCGGCGAAGGTCATGACTTCCAGGTCGATCTCGCCCGACCCGTGCACCACCTGGCACGGCTTGCCCTCGTCGTCGGTGCCGAACCGCGTCCGCAGCGCGGGGTGCTTGCTCATCAGCCGGCTCAGCCGATCGGCGACGTCGGCGACGGTGAGGCCCTCCGGCAGGTGGTGCGCACCGCTGATGTTGTAGGTCCAGTCGCTGTTGCGCATGTCGTGGAGGATGGTCTTCTGCCCCCAGGTCAGCGGCGCGGTTCCCGTTCCGGGCCCGGAGAACGGCACGGGCACCAGGTCGTGGACGATCCGTTTACCCATCGGCTCTCCCGAAGATCACGCTCACGTTGTGGCCACCGAAGCCGAACGAGTTGGACATGACCGCGCCCACCGCGGCGGGCAGCGCCTCACCGCGGACGTGGTTGAGGTCGCAGGCCGAGTCGGGATCGTCCAGGTTGCGGGTCGGTGGGAGCAGCCCCTTGCGCATGGCGACGATGCCGATCGCCGCTTCGACCACACCCGACGCGCCGAGCATGTGCCCGGTGACACCCTTGGTCGAGCTGACCGGCGGCATGGCGTCGCCGTACACGCCGCGGATCGCCGCCGCCTCAGCGGAATCACCCGCCTTCGTGCCCGTGCCGTGCGCGTTGAGGTAGTCGATGTCACCTGTGGACAGTCCGGCATCCCGAAGTGCGATCCGCATGCTACGCGCCGCGCTGGAGCCGTCGGGCCGGGGCGTGGTCGGGTGGTGCGCGTCGCTCGTCGCACCCCAGCCGAGCACCTCGGCGTGCACTGCCGCGCCGCGCGCCCGCGCGAAGTCGGACCGCTCCAGCACGAGCACGCCAGCGCCCTCACCGAGCACGAAACCGTTGCGGCGCCGGTCGAACGGGCGGCTCGCGGTGGTCGGGTCGGGCCAACCGCGGGCGAGGGCGAGCGCGTTGCCGAAGGCGTCGGCGAACGTCGGGAACAGCGGTGCCTCGGTGCACCCGCACACCACCACGTCCGCTTCGCCCGCCCGGAGGATGCGCATCGCCTCGCCGATGGACTGCCCACCGGCGGCGCACGCCGTGCCGGAGGACGACGTGTACCCCCGGATGCCGAACTTGATGGCGACCCGCGCCGCGGCCATGTTGGGCAGCACGCCGGGCAGCAGCAACGGGCTCACGCCCAGCCGGCCGCGCCGGGACCGCTCCACGGCTTGTTCCGCGAGCGTCGCGAGCCCGCCGACCCCGGAGAGCACCACCGCGACGCGGTACGGGTCGACGTCGCGGCCGATCTCGATCCCGGCGTCGGCCAGGGCGTCGTCCGCAGCCCGCACGGCCATCACGATCGAGCGGTCCACGACGCGCGATTCCTTCGGCGGCAGAACGCTTTCCGGGTCGATGGCCGGTCCGATCGCGGCCGCGTCGAGCACGCCGTGCAGCGGGTGGTCCTCCGGCGGGCGCACGATCGCGGACCGACCGGAGCACACCGCCTCGAAGACCTCCTCGACCGCCGCGCCGACCGGACTGACCAGCCCGATCCCCGTCACGGCGACGCTCGCGCTCACGTCGCCGTTGCAGTCTGCGCGCGCCGGGCCACCTCGGCGCAGAACTCGCCGACCGTCATGGCGGCGAACCGCTCGGCCTCGTCCTCGTCGAACCGGACGCCGAAGTGGTCCTCCACCCGCAGCGAGAGCTCGGCCAGGGCCAGCGACTCGAGGTCGGCGCCTGCCGGGCCGAGCACCGTGTCGTCGTCCATGTCGGCGGTGCTGTACTTCATGGCCGTCAACGAGTCGAAAAGGAACTGGCGGATCTCAGAATTCATGGCGGCACTTCCCCTCTCCGGGAGGTCAACGGGAATCTGCCCCACGGGGGTCTTGGCCGTCAAGCACGAGGCCGTACCCGAATACGGGCTATGGACCGCGGTTCGGAACAGCCGCAGAATGTGCGCCATGCCCTCGGCGATACTGGATCTCGTGACGCTCGGAGAGGCGCCGCCGGAGTCCCCTGCTGTCCACCTCGTCGGCGGGAAGACGCTGTCGTACGGCGACTTGGCCGCGCTCGTCGGCGAGGCCGAGAGATCACTGCGCCACGACACCAAGGCGTTGGTGCTGTGCGCGGGGGATCGTGACCTGCCCACCCTGTTGACCTACCTGGCCGCGCTGCGGCTCGGCCACACGGTCGCATTCCTTCCCACCTCCTCCGAAATACTTTCGAAGTACCACCCGGAATTCGTCGTGCCGGAGCCCGGCGGCGGGTCGGACCTGGCTGCCCGTGGCTACGTGCCCGTCGGCGAGGTGGGAGGATCGCACGTCTTCCGCAGGCGTTCGGCGCGACCGGCGGGTGACATCTTCCCGGACACGGCGCTGCTGCTGTCGACCTCCGGTACGACGGGGAGCCCCAAGGCGGTGCGGCTGTCGTACGACGCGATGGCCGAGAACGCCGACGCCATCGTCCGCGCGTTGGGCGTCACGTCCGCCGAACGGGCGCCGACCACGTTGCCGATCACCCATGCCTATGGCTTATCGGTGGTGAACAGCCACCTGAGCGCGGGGGCGAGCATCGTGCTGACCGACCGGTCGCCGTTGTCGTTGGCGCTGTGGGACCACGTGACGAGGGCGGGTGCCACCTCGTTCGCCGCCGTGCCGACGACCTACGCGGCGTTCGGACCGGCGCACGTGAACTTGTTGGAACGCACCGAGATCCGCACGATGACCCAAGCGGGCGCACGCCTCGGCGACGAGCTGACGATGCGGCTGGTGCGGATGATGCAGCGGCGGCAGGGCCGGTTCTTCCCCATGTACGGCCAGACCGAGGCCACCTCGCGGATCACGTGCCTTGACCCGGCCGCCCTCCCCGACCGCCTCGGCTCGGTCGGGACGGCGGTGCCCGGCGGCGTCGTCACCATCGCGCCCGTCGAAGCACACGGCCGGGCCGCACCCGGCGAGGGCGCCGTGCACTACCGCGGTCCGGGCGTGATGCTCGGCTACGCGACCGGTCGCGACGACCTCGGCCGAGGGGCCGAGGTGGACGTCCTGGACACGGGCGACCTCGGATACCTGCGCGACGGCTACCTCTACCTCACCGGCCGCACCAAGCGGATCGTCAAGGTGCTCGGTGTCCGCACGAGCCTGGACGACCTGGAGCGGATGGTCGAGCGGTCCGACCACCCGTCCGCCGTGGTCTCCGACGACGACGTGGTGTACCTGTTCGGCGCGGGCGACCCGGATGTGCACGAGCAGCAGCGGCGGCACCTCGCCGAGGCGCTGGGGGTGCCGAGCCGGCACGTGGCGGTCCGCCACGTCGACCGCCTGCCGCGGACCCCCGGCGGCAAGGTCGACTACCCGGCGCTGGCGGCGGCCGTGGACGCCCAGGAGGTCGGGTAGTGGAACTGACGCACTGGCGACAGCTGTCCAATCGCGGCCCGGACCTCGTGCTGTGCCTCGACTTCCCTGGCGGACGAGCCGCGGCGGGGTTCGCGGACCTGGCGTCCGGTGTCCCGGTGGACGCCTGCTTCCTGCACATCGCCCAGCCGGGCTCGGGGTCGCTCGACGCGTGCGTCGACCGCTGGGTGGCAGACGTGGCGGCGACCGGCCGCCCGGTGCGCGCGGTGCTGGGGTACTGCGCCGGGTCGTCGCTGGCCACCTGCGTCGCCGATGCCGTCGCCGAGTCGGCGCCCGCGCCGGTGACCCTGCTCTTCGACGCCGCGGCGACCACGGCCGGTTCGTTCGGCGACCAGTTCACGTCCACCATCGAGAGCTCCGCGGACCACCTGACCGCCGAGGAGCTGGACGACGCGCGTGCCTTGGCGGACGGGCTGGTCGAGGCGCACCCGGACGAGCTGCCCCGCATCGCCGCGGCCCTGGTCGACCGGTACGACGCGTTGATGGGCGAGGTCGCCGCCCGGCTGTCGCTCAACCAGTTCTTCCGGCAGCAGCTCACCGGCGGGTTCACCGCTTACGTCGACTACATGCTGCTGGCCGCCCAGGGCCGGTTCGACACGCGCTCCGGGACGCCGTTGTTCGTGTCCTCCAAGGACCACGAGCCGCCCGTGGACGACGTCCGACGCCTCCCGCTGGACTTCGACCACGCCGACCTGCTGCGCGAGCCCGCGGTGCACGACCTCGTCGCTGAACTGCTGATAGGAGAGCGCCCGTGGTGAACGTGGCCGAGATAGCCGACGTCCTGTCCGCGCACCCCGGCGTCAGCCGGGCCGAGGTCGCCGTCGTGCGCCACGACGGCCGTGACGTCACGGTCGCCGCGGTCGAGCTGACCGAGTACCTGAGCGGGCCGGTGCTGCGCAACCACGTGCACCGACAGCTGGGCGAGGACTGCGGGCTCAACGGTGTGTTCGTCGTGGACCAGGTCCCGATGGTGGACGGCGCGGTGGACGCCAAGCAGTTGGCGGCGGCCGTCGCCGACGGCCGGTGCACCCTGTTCGAGGATCCGCGCGACGACGTCGAGCGGCGGGTCGCGGAGATCTGGTCGGCGCAGATGGACGTGCGGCCGGTCGGCGCGACCGACGACTTCCTGGAGCTGGGCGGCGACTCGCTGTCCGCGCTCGGCATCATCGCCGCGCTCGAAGCGGAGTTCGACCGGCCGTTGGACGTGTACGAGTTCATGAGCGCGTCCAACGTCCGGCGGCTGGCCGAGGTCCTGCGGTAGCGATGACCCTCTCCGTGCACCGGCGGATCGCCGACATCGCCCGCGCCGAACCCGGTCGGACGGCCCTGATCGGGTTCGACGCCGACCTGGCCGAGCAGACCATGTCGTGGGGGGAACTCGCCGGGTCGGTTGACGACGCGGTGGCCGCGCTGCGGGCGGCGCTCGACCCGGACGTGCCGTCGTGCGTCGTCGTGGAGGCGGCCAACACCCTGGCCGCGGCGACCGGCATCGCGGCGGCGCTCGCGGCCGAGGTGCCCGTCTTCGCGCTGAACCCGGCCACCCCCGCGTCCGAGCGGGACGTCCTGTTCGGACTGATCGGCCGCCGGTACGGGCACGTCCACCTGATGGACGCCTGGAACCGGCCGGGGCCGCCGATCGTGTCGGCCACGCCGCCGTCGACCCGGGACGGCGCCGCGGCCTACCTGCTGGCGACCGGCGCGAGCACGGGCGTGCCGAAGGTCTCGGCGCGACCGGGGCCGTTGCGCTACGACCCCGCGCGGACGCCGTCGCTGGTGATCCGGCAGACCGGTTGGCGGACCGGCCAGCGGCAGCTCATCGTCGGTCCGCTGTACCACGCGGCGCCGTTCACCGTGTTCGTGGACGCGCTGCTGGACCTGAACACCGTTGTGCTGCAACCGTTCTTCGCTGCGCAGTGGACCGTCGACCTGGTGCGGCAGCGCCGCATCGAGTGGGTGCAGCTGACGCCGACGCACATGCGCGAGATCCTGATGCTCGCCGACGCGGACCCGGCGGCCTTCACCAGCGTGCGCGCGCTCCTGCACACGGCGGCCGCCTGCGACGCGGAGACCAAGCGCGGGTGGATCGACCTGCTCGGCCCCGAGCGGGTCTTCGAGCTGTACGGCGCGACCGAGGGCATCGGCGTGACGCTGGCCCGTGGCGACGAGTGGCTGGCCCGGCCCGGCACCGTCGGGCGCGGTGTGCTGACCCAGCTCCGCGTCCTGGACGACGACGGCAGGCCCGTCGCGCCGGGCGAGGCCGGCACCGTGTTCATGCGCACCCCCCAGCGGGTGGGCCGGTCCGACTACGTCAACGACCAGGTCGTCCGCACCACCCCGGACGGGTTCGCCACGGTGGGCGACCGCGGCAGACTCGACCGCGACGGCTACCTCTACCTGGAACCCCGCGACCACGGCACGATCAACGTCGGTGGTGAGAAGGTCGACCCGAACGAGGTCGAGGCCGCGTTGCTGGCCCACCCCGCGGTGGTGGACGCCGTCGCGCTGGCCGTGCCGCACGGGACCCTTGGGTCGGTGGTCGGCGTGCAGGTGGTGCTGCGACCCGAGGTGAGCGTCCGCAAGGCCGAACTCGCCGCGCACTGCGGCCGGCGCCTGGCCGGCTACAAGATTCCCAAGCACTTCGCGTTCGTCGACCGACTCCCCCGCTCGGCGGCCGGGAAGATCCAGCGCTGGCGGCTCGCCGCCGATCACGAAGGCGGTGCACCCACACCATGAACCCGACCGTGGACGACGTGCTCGACACCGGTTACCGGCACCCCCGCGACCCGGTGGAGCTGTGGCTGGCCCGGCAGTGGCAGGAGGTCATCGGGTTCGCCGTCGGCATCCGGGAGAACTTCTTCGAGCTGGGCGGCAACTCCCTGGACGCGGCGCGGGTCGTCAACGCCGTGTTCGAGGAACTGGGCGTCCAGCTGCCCCTGAACGTGATGACCGAGCACCCCACCGTGGAAGGCCTCGCCGCCCGGCTGCGCGACCACAACGGGCAGCTGTCCGACCCGCTGGTGGAGATCCAGCGCGGCGACGGGACCGCTCCCCCGTTGTTCCTGGTCCACCCGGCCAACGGGCAGGTCGGCCCGTACGCCGGGCTCGCCCAGGCGCTGGGCGAGGAGTTCACCGTGTTCGGGCTCCAGGCGGCCGGGCTCTACTCCGAAGTCGACCCGGTCGCCTCTGCAGGTGCCCTGGCGCAGACCTACGTCGAAGCCGTCCGCGCGACGTGGCCGACCGGCCCCTACCTGCTCGGCGGCTGTTCTACCGGTGCGGCGGTCGCCCACGAGATGGCCGCCCGGCTCACCGAGGACGGCGCCGAGGTTCGGCTGCTGGTCCTGGTCGACGCCGAGCTCCTGGACATCGGACCCCGGTTCGACCAGCCGCCCGGTGACCTGGTCGCGGTCCTGGACCGGTGGAAGGAACTCGACCTCGTGCCGTCGGACGCGACCCCCGAGTTCGTCCGGCGTTCGGCGCGCGTGTGGCAGGCGAACGAGGTCGCCGTCCGCGACTGGGAGCCCCGGCCGTACTCCGGTCCGCTCGACGTCTTCCTCAGCCCGTCGGGAGACCGGCCGGCGTTCGCGGACTGGCCATCGGCGGTGACGCGCGAGCACACGCCGCATGACGTGGCCGGCGCGCTGCGCGGGTTGATCGGCTGATCGGGATGAGCACCTCGATCGACACCGGTCAGCGCAGGCGGCGCGTGCGGCTCACGCCCGTCGACGCCATCCAGGTCAGCTCCGAAGGATCGCGCGCGGGCGAGGGACCCGTCACCCTCGGCCAGCTCAACACCCTGCAGTGGTTGGGGCGCGACGCCGACCACCCCAACGCGGTCCTGCGCGTCGAACTGCCCGTGCTCGACGGCAGGTCCGTGGACGACGTGGTCGAGACGGCCGCCGTGCTGGTGGCCAGGCACGAATCCCTGCGGACCACCTACGTCCGGGGCGAGCACCCCCGTCAGGTGGTCGCGGCGACGAGCACGTTCACGCTCCACGTGTGCGCCCTCGACGGGGGTCCGTGGGGGCCTCGCGACCGCTCGGCGGTGGCCGGGAGGCTGCTCGTGTGGTTGGGGGAACGGCACGACACTGCGGCCACCACGCTGCGGATGGCGGTGGCCACCGACGAGCAGGGCACGGTCATCGCCTGCGTCGCGGGGTTCTCTCACCTGGCCGTCGACTTCGGCGCCATCGAGGTGCTCAAGCGCGAGTTCACCGAGATGCTCGCGCACCCGGACCTCCGGCAGGTGGGCGAGCCCCGGCACCAGCCGCTGGACCAGGCCGAGCTGGAGGCGACACCCGCCGAGCGGCGTCGGACCCGTGCGGCGAACGACTACGTGCGGGAGCTGGCGCGGCGGCAACCCCGCTGCCTGCTCGCGCTGCCGGGGGCCACGCGGTCCGGCGAGTCGCTGGCGGCGGAGCTGTCGTCGCCGGCCGCCGCGATGGCGGTGCGACAGGTGGCGGCACGCACCCGGTCCAGCCGGTCCTCCGTCGTGCTCGCCGCGACGTGCGCGGTGCTGGCACGGCGCACCGGCTACCGGGAGCTGGTGTTCCCGTCGCTGTCGAGCAACCGCTTCGACCGCCACCTGGTCGACTTCGTCGGTCCCCTGGCGCAGGGCAACCTCGTCGCCGTCGAGGTCGGCGACCGGAGCTTCGACGCACTGGTCAAGCACACGTGGACCGCGGTGCTGGAGGCGAGCAGGCACGCCAGGTACGACGGCGTCGAGCGCGGCGCGTCGGACGAGCGGATCCAATACGAGCGGGGTGTGCACTTCCTTTACGACCCGTTGTTCAACAGCCTCGTGCCCGAGTCGTGGTCCGGGGTCACTGCGGGCCTCCGGCACCGGCCGGATGAGATCACCGCCGCGCTGCGGCGGACGGCGCTGCGGTGGCGTCCGTTGCCCTACGACGCGACGCCGGTGCGGTTGAACCTGCACGAGGTGGACAGCCGGGTCCTGCTCGACCTGTGGTGCGCGGACACCGGACTGGTGCCCCGGGCCGAGGTAGAGTCGTTGTTGCTGGCCGTCGAGCGCCTGCTGGTCGGTGCGGCCGTGGGTGACCTCGACGCCTCGCGCACCCGCGAGGTCATCGGCCTGGACCCCGTCACCCGCACCTCGAACTGGGTGCTGGTCGACTCGTGCTGGGTCGACCTCGCCGAGGTGCAACAACTGCTGGACGAAGCCCTGGCCCCTTCGACGGCCCGCGTCTTCGGCTCGGTCGACGGCCGCGACCTGGTCGCCTACCTGACCGCGACCGACGCCGTGCGGACACCCGAACAGGCCCATGCCCGTTGCCTGGCCGCACTACCCGGCCGTCTCAACGCAATCGCCCCACGCCACTACGTCCTGTGCCCCACCGCCCCGGCCGACGCGTCGGACCCCGCCGCGTGGCCACCACCCCTCACCACCGGCACCGGGCGTTGACCACTCCGAAGCCCAGCACGGCAATGGCGTCATGCGCGACGTGGAGCGATCCGCTTGGCAGTTCTGCCGCTTCGGACTGGGCCTGCGGGCCGTTCGGGTGGTCGAGCGGCGAGTTCGGCGGGCCGTACGGCCCGCCGAAGATCCTGGACTACGGCGGTTCGGCCTCGTGCGGCGCGGGTTGCCACCGGGCTGTGGCCGCCACCGAGTACCGACACCAGGTGAGGCAGTACCCCCTCAGTCAGTTCTCGATAGCCTGGTAGACAGCGGTCCAGAGGTCGTGCCACATCGGCAACCTCTGGTCACCAGTGTGCGCTCGCTGCATGAAGAAGATCGCCGTCATGTCTCGCTCAGGATCGTTGTACCAGGCGGTGCCGTAGAAGCCGCACCACCCGTAGCTGCCGACCGACTGGCCGAACGGGCTGCGGTGGGACCGGACCGACATCCCGAGACCCCAACCCATCTCGTCGAAGAACCCCGGGTGGAACCCGGAGCCGGCCCGCTGCTCCGAGGTGAGCTGGTCGGTGGTCATCAGCGTGACCGACGGTCGGGAGAGCACCCTCCTGCCGCCGTGGGAGCCGCCGGCCAACAGAGCCGAAGCGAAGGCGAAGTAGTCCTGGGCGGTCGAGACCAGTCCGGCGGCACCTGATTCGAACGTCGGCGGCCGGCTCCACTGCCCGTCGGGGCCGTCGTCCACGACCTGCCCGCCGGTGACCGCACTGGCACGTTGGTACGCCGTCGCGAACCGGCCGATGTCCTCGCCGCGCACGCTGAAGGCGGTGTCCTTCATCCCGAGCGGATCGCAGATCCGCTCGCGGAGGGCGTCTCCGAAGGACATGCCGGTGGCCCTGGCGATGAGCACGCCGATCACGTTGGAGGCGGTGTCGTACATCCAGCGCTCACCCGGTTGGTAGGCGAGCGGAAGCGCGCCCAGCCCTCGCATCCACTCGTCCGGCGACGTGTAGTCGAGTGCGTTCAGCGCGTCGACGATCGGTACCCTTCCCGGTCTGGTCGGGATCATGCCGATGCCGCAGGTGAACGACAGCAGATCCCACAGCGTGATCGGGCGTTGCGCCGCGACGGTGTCGTCCAGCGGCCCGTGGAAATCGGCGAGCACGGTCATGTCCGCCAGCTCCGGGAGCAGGTCGTCAACCGGCTCATCCAGGCGCAGGGTGCCGTCGTCCACGAGTGTCATCGCGCACGCGGCGACCATCGGCTTGGTCATCGAGGCCGTGCGGCAGATCGTGTCGGCCGCCATCGGCGTCCCCGCGCCCTCGCCCTCGAAGGCGATGGTGCCCGCCGCTTCGACGTGCACCTCGCCGTGGCGGCCGAGAACCGCCACCGCACCGGGCACGAAGCCGGACGCGACTTGGCGCTCCAGCAGCTCTCGCACCCGAGCCAGCCCTCTCGACGAGAAGCCACCGGTGACCATTCCCCCGCACCTCATCCCATCCGTCCGCGCTCGCCTGGTCGCGCAACGACCGTAGCCCTTACGCGACCAGGCCGGGAGAAGACTTCGTCCAGCCACTACGGCTTGGCGGCACGTTCGGCTGCACGCCCTTCGGCATGTGCGGATGTTCGTCGACATGCCAGGTTCGGTGCACGTGGTCGGGCATCCGCTCGATCCGGAATCATCGGCAGACGGGCTTCCGGCGGTTGCCGTACGTCCGCTATGCCGACGACACCCTGCTCGGGTTCGCCGGACCCGAGGATCGGGGATCGTTCGGCACCCTGGTTGATTATAGGTACAGCCCTTGGTTGGAGATCTTCGTGCGACAGAAGGATCTTCGACCAAGGGCTGCGTGATCAGTGTGGGACTGACGGCGTCGGATCGCAGGTTCACGGCCGTATGCGGGAAGGTCCCGGTCACGGACAGGTTCACCCGCTGCCGGACATCGCCAGGTTACCCTCGTACCGTGCGGATCCTCTTCTCCAGCCTCGGCCACTACGGGCACACCTACCCCCTGTTGCCGCTCGCGATCGCCGCGAGGGAGCTGGGCCACGATGTCGGCTACTTCACCGGCGCCGCGTTCGCGAACACCCTCACCGCGCGCGGCATCGAGCACATCGTCGGCGGCATCGAAGTGCCTGAGGCGTTCGCCATCGCGACCAGTGACGCCCGGCCGAGGAGGCCGGAGGACGTCACCGAGCGGGTCGCGTACACCTTCGCCTCGGTGATGCCGCGCCGCTTCGCCACCGAACTCGCGCCGGTCATCGCCGACCGCAAGCCGAACCTGGTCGTGCACGAGTTCGGCAACCCGGGCGCGGGCCTCGCCGCCGACGTCGCGGGCGTACCCGCGCTGTGCCACTCGTTCGGCCGGATGTGGCAGGAGCCCGACTTCGCCGAGGCCGCGCTCGCCCACCTCACCGACCTCGGTGCGGAGTTGGGCGTCGAGGTCCCGCGGAGCGATCCCCTGGTGCTCGGCCACCCGTACCTCGACATCTGCCCACCGTCGTTGCAGAACCCGGCGTTCCTGACCTCGTCGGTGCACCGAACCCCACTGCGGCCGGTGCCGTTCGCCGAGCCCGGCGAGCTGCCTTCGTGGGTGCTCGAGCACCGCGAAACCCTGGTGTACCTGACGCTGGGCACGGCCTTCGGCGTCGTGGAGGTGCTGCGCACCGCTGTGGAGGGTCTCGCCGCGTTGGACGTGAAGGTGCTCGTGGCGACCGGACCGACGGTGGAACCGGACGCGCTCGGCGAACTGCCGGACAACGTCGTGGTGCTCCCGTGGGTCCCGCAGGCCGACCTGCTGCCGCACGTCGACCTCGTGGTGCACCATGGCGGGGCCGGCACGACCATGGGCACGCTGGGCGCGGGCGTGCCGCAACTGGTCATACCGCAGGCGGCGGACCAGTTCAACAACGCCGACATGGTGACCGAGGCCGGGCTCGGCGACCGCGTGCTCGGCGCGGACGTGACCGCCGAGGTGTTCACGGCCAAGGCGAAACGACTGCTCACCGACGACGCCGTGCTCGGCGCGACCCGGGCCGTCGCCGCCGAAGTGGCCACCATGCCGTCACCGCACGACGTGGCCCGCACGCTGCCCGACTACGCCTGACGGGACTGTGGAACGAGTGGCTCGGGCGCACTTTCGGTGGCCTCGGACCACGTTGGGGTCCCCGGCCTCCTCGGGCAACTCGGTAGCACGCCGTTGGACGGCCATCTCGGCATCGAGCTCGGCGATCCGCCGACGAGTGCGACGTTGTCGATGCTGGTCGTCTCCAGCAGCTGCCCGGTGGCGATCAGCTCCTCGCAGCGCCAGGTAAGGAGTGCACGTGGGAGTAGGTCCGCCTCGCGCGCCGCGGTGGTCCACGCCCACCACGACCTCACCCACGCCGGAACCGCCCGCCGCGCCGGCCTGACCATGGCCCACGCCATCATCGGCGCCCGTCAACCCACCGCCGGCACCATCCGCATCAACGCAGGCAGAGCCGAACCGTTGGACACCGTCGCCGGTGACAACGACTACGGCGACGGCACATCCGGCGGCGCGCACCGACGACAGCCCTCGTTCAACTCCCCGCCCGGGACATCGTCCTTGCCGGCCAGAAGTTCCCCATCACCGCGCGACTTCCACCGGACACACGAGACGCCATCCGGATCACCGTCGTCAACGAGCCGCTGGACCGACCGGAGCAACGTCCGGTGAGGTGCGCGAGAAGACCGTGCGGATCAACGAAATCACTTCCTTGGAGGTGCTCGCACCCCTGTGCTTGTATGCCCTGGGGACTCCTGGCAGCCGGTTGAGGATCGGTGCCCGTACGACGTGAAGAAACGCGGCAATGCACCTGCGGCCGATTCGACGAGCGGTTGGTCGACGAACCGCACCACCAGAGGATCCGCGGGAGCGCCATGACGACCGGAACACCTCCCGCGACGGCCGGGTTGCGCGTCACGTGGGCGAACTGGGTGGACGAGGCGGTGCGGCCGCGGTTGCGGATCGCGAGGCTGTTGCCGTCCGGTGGTGTGGGGCTGGTCGTGTTCCTGGCCGTGCTCCACTTCGTGTTGGGCCTGTTGCCGGTGGCCTTCGTGGTCGCGACGAGCGTGATGCTCGGCGAGGTGCCCGCCGCGGTCGGCGGCGGGGTCGGCAGCGCGGCCTGGGACCGGCTGACCTCGATCTTCCTGCTCGCCGCCGGCGCGTTCCTGCTCACCCAGATCCTCACCCCCGTGGGCAACGCCCTGGGCCAGCAGTTGCGGCGACGGGTGGACAGCGCGCTGCGGGACGACGCGATGGCGTTGATGCTGCGGCCGGTCGGCACCGGACCGTTGGAGGACCAGCGCACGCTGGACGAGCTGAACGAGGCCGTGCGCGCTTTCGAGCGCGACTGGGGCACACCGGGGCAGGCGTGTTTCGGCCTGGTGGCGCTGATCGCCCGCTACACCCGGCTGGTGGCGCTGGTGGTGGCCATCGGGCTGACGATCGGCTGGCCCGCGGGGCTCGGGGTCGGTGCGGCGGTGCTGGCGTTCCGCTACGGCCAGCGCGGCGGGCTGCGCAAGTACTCGCGGGTGGGGCGCGACCTCATCGGCAGGATGCGCGAGATCGGTTACCTGCACGAGCTCACGATGACCGACGTGGCGGCGAAGGAGATCCGGGTGTTCGGCCTCACCGGCTGGCTCGCGGATCGCTACGCGGCCGTGTGGGAGACCGTGCGCAACACCTTCGAACGTGCGCGCCGCCGCGTCTACCTGACCCCGTACCTGCTGCTGACGGCGCTGGGCCTGTTGGCGGCGGGTGGCGCGATGGTGTACGCCGCCCAGCTCGCCGCGACCGGGCGGGTGGGCCTGACCGCGTTGGCGCTCGGGGTGCAGGCGGTGGTGCTGGCGATCTCGCTGGGCGGCTACTACGCCGAGGCGGACACCAGCACCCAGTTCGCGATGCTGTCGCTGACGGCCCTGCAACGGTTGCGCGACCGGCTGGACGAGTTGGACGACGGTCAGCCCCCGCCGGGTCGGGCGCAGGTGCCGCCGGGCACGCCGGCCGCGTCGCTCAAGTTCGACCGCGTCGGCTTCCACTACCCCGGTTCGGACCGCACCGTGATCGACGGCATCGAGCTGGACCTGCCCGCCGGTCGGTGCACGGCCGTGGTTGGCGTCAACGGCGCGGGCAAGACCACGCTGGTGAAGCTGCTCGCGCGGCTGTACGAGCCGACATCGGGTGCGGTGCGCGCGGACGGCGTGGACATCGCGGAGTTCGACCCGGTGCTCTGGCGGCGTCAGATCGGCGTGATCTTCCAGGACTTCGTGCGCTACGAGCTGACCGCGGCGGAGAACATCGCGCTGGGCGCGGCGCACGTCCCGGTCGACCGCGCGGTGGTGCTGCGCGCCGCCGAACGCGCCGGGATCGCCGAAGCACTGCTCGCCCTGCCCGACGGCCTGGACACGCCGCTCTCGCGGGCCTACCCGGGCGGGACGGACCTGTCCGGCGGGCAGTGGCAGCGGATCGCCATCGCCCGTGCGCTCTACGCCTTGGATGCGGGTGCCGCGGTCCTGGTGCTGGACGAGCCCACCTCGGCGCTGGACGTCCGCGCCGAGGTGGCGTTCTTCGACCGGTTCGTGGAGCTGACGCGCGGGGTGACCTCGCTGCTGATCTCGCACCGGTTCTCCAGCGTCCGGCGGGCCGACCACATCGTGGTGGTGGACGGCGGGCACGTGGTCGAGCGCGGCACGCACGACGAGCTGATCGCGGCGGGCGGCCACTACGCGCGCCTGTTCACCTTGCAGGCGAAGCGGTTCGCGCACGGCCTGAACGACTCGGAAGCCGACGACGTGCCGGACGGTGACACGGCCACCGGGTACCCGGCGGTCGACGGCGCGGCGGCGGACGCCGTGGTGGAGGGGGTCAGCCGGTGATCGAGGTCGTCCGCGGTGGCTGGGAGTTGTTCCTCATCGCCTGGCAGGAGAGCCGGTACCGGTTGGTGCTCGCCGTCGTGCTCATGATCGCCCAGGCGTCGGCGATGCCGCTGGCCGCGCCCGCCCTGGCCGCGCTCACCGACTCGGCGCTGGCCGGCGACGTCCGGGGTGCGACCGTGGCGGCGGTGCTGGTCGTGGTCGCGGTGATCGCCGCGCTCACCGCCGGGCACTTCGCCCACATCTTCTACTTCGAGCTGGGCGACCGCGCCGTGCCGCGCCTGGAGCGCGAGCTGATCGAGATGACCAACGGCTCGGCCGGGTTGGAGCACCACGAGCGGCCCGAGTACGCCGACAAGATCCAGCTGCTGCGCCAGGAACTGCACCGGGCCGGGTGGGGCTCGATGGAGGGCCTGCTGAACAGCCTCGGCCTGCTGGTGGCGATCTCGATCACCGCGATCCTGCTGGCACGGCTCAACCCGCTGCTGTTGCTGCTGCCGCTGGCCGCCGTGCCGCCGCTGCTGCTCGGGCGGCGGGCGGAGTCGATCGTCAACGCCGCACGCGAGCGTTCGGCACCGCCGTCCCGGCACGCCAAGCACCTGTTCGAACTCGTCGCGAACGCGGCCTCGGCCAAGGAGCTGCGCGTCAGCGGGCTGCAGTCGGAGCTGCGCCAGCGCCAGCGCCGGGCCTGGGACGAGGCGTCGGCACAGCTGTGGCGCGGTGAGCGCCGGGCCGTGGTGCTGCGCACCGGCGGCGAGCTGTTCTTCGCGGTGGCCTACGTGCTGGGCACGCTGCTGGTGCTGCGGGACGCGGTGGCCGGTCGCCGCGGCGTGGGCGACGTCCTGCTCGTGCTGACCTTGGCGTCCCAGGTGAACCAGCAGGTGACCTCGTCCGTCGCCACGTTGCAGGAGATGCAGCGCACCGGGCGGGTCATGGGCAACGTGCGCTGGGTCCGCGCGCTGGTCGCGAGCCAGGCACCTCCCCCGCCCGACCGGGACGTGCCCCGACGCATCCGCGAGGGCATCGAGCTGCGTGGTGTGTCGTTCACCTACCCGGGCACCGACCGGCCGGTCATCGCCGACGTCGACCTCACCCTGCCCGCCGGCGGCACGGTCGCGTTCGTCGGTGAGAACGGCGCCGGGAAGACCACCCTGATCAAGCTGCTGTGCCGGTTCTACCCGGTCACCACGGGCACGATCTCGTTGGACGGCACGGACTTCACCCGCTTTCCCGTGGACGGGTGGCGTGCCCGCATCGCCACCGGGTTCCAGGACTTCGCCCGGTTCGAGCTGCTCGCCCGCGAGAACGTCGGTGTCGGCGAGCTGGCCGAGATCGAGTCGGCCGACGCCGTGCACGACGCCCTGCGCCGCGCACGCGCCGAGGACGTCCTGGACCGCCTCGAGGACGGTGTCGAGACCCAGCTCGGCAAGACCTACGCCGACGGCGTGGAGCTGTCCGGCGGGCAGTGGCAGAAGCTCGCGCTCGGCCGGGCGATGATGCGTCGCGACCCGTTGCTGCTGGTCCTCGACGAACCGACCGCGGCGCTCGACGCGCAGGCCGAGCACCGGTTGTTCGAGCGGTACGCGGCCGGTGCGCGCGAGGTCGGCCAGCGGACCGGTGCCATCACGTTGCTGGTCTCGCACCGGTTCTCCACCGTGCGCATGGCCGACCTGATCGTGGTGGTGGCCGACGGACGCGTGCGGGAACAGGGTTCGCACGACCAGCTCATGGCCGCGAACGGCCTGTACGCCGAGCTGTACTCGATGCAGGCGGCAGCTTATGCGTGAGGTGTGGTCGACGGCCGACGTCGAGCGGTTGGCCGCCGAGCGGTCCGCGCCGGACGTGTGGGACTACATCGCGGGCGGCAGCGGCGAGGAGGTCACGCTCGCCGCGAACCGGGCCGCGTTGGACCGGGTCGCGGTCGTGCCGCGGGCGCTGGTGGACGTCTCGGCCTGTGACACGGGCTGCGAGCTGTTCGGCGTCACGTCCTCCCTGCCGCTGGCCGTGGCTCCGATGGCCTACCAGCGGCTGATCCACGACGGTGGCGAGCGCGCGGTCGCGGCTGCCGCGGCGGCGGCAGGTGTGCCGTACGTGGTGAGCACGCTCAGCTCCGACCCGATCGAGGACGTGGCCGCGGCGGGCGGCACGACGTGGTTCCAGCTGTACTGGCTGCGCGACCGCGAGGTGGTGGTGAAGCTGCTGCGCCGTGCCGAGGAGGCGGGGTGCCGTGCGGTGGTGCTGACAGTCGACGTGCCGGTGCTCGGGCGGCGGCTGCGGGACCTGCGCAACGGGTTCGCGCTGCCGTCGTGGGTCAAGCCGGTGAACACCGACGGCGAGGTCGGCGAACGGGTGCCCGGTGACTCGGTGATCGCCCTGCACACCAGCGCGGTGTTCGACCCGTCGTTGAGCTGGCGTGACCTGGAGTGGATCCGGGCGCACACGAACCTGCCGCTGGTGCTCAAGGGGGTGCTCGACGCCGGTGACGCGGCCCGCGCCGTCGACCTCGGGGTGCAGGGTGTCGTGGTGTCCAACCACGGTGGGCGGCAGCTGGACGGTGCTGTGCCGAGCGCGGTCGCGCTGCCGCAGGTCGTCGCCGCGGTGCGCGGGCGGTGCCCGGTACTGCTGGACAGCGGTGTCCGCAGCGGGGTGGACGTCCTGCGGGCGTTGGCGCTCGGCGCGACCGCGGTCTTGGTCGGCAGGCCTGTGCTGTGGGGGCTCGCGGCGGGCGGTGAGCGGGGTGTGGCAGCGGTGCTGGACGTGCTGCGGCTCGAGTTCGAGACGGCCTTGCGCCTGGCGGGCTGCCCGGACGTCGCGTCGGCACGCCGGCTGACCGTCGCCGAGAGTCCGGGTGCCACGACATAGCCGGCCGTGAACCCGTCAGGCGGGTCGCCCACCGCCCTCCGGGGACTGGTCAAGACCGCGCAGCGCACCGCTCCAGGTGGCCGCCACGCACAGCAGCAGGACCCTGTGGGGTTCCAGAACTCCGCCCTCGGGCGCCGAGCTGCAGCGATCGCGCATCATGGGCGGTAGGGGCACGATTATGGAGCGTGGCGTTACGACTGCTGTACCTGATCTTCGTCCGGGTCGTTGGCTGGCTGGTTCTGCTCGGCCGGTCGTCGGCGACCAAAGACGTGGAGCTGCTGGTGCTGCGGCACGAGATCGCCGTGCTGCGTCGGGCCAACCCTCGTCCGCGACTGGATTGGGCCGATCGTGCGTTGCTCGCCGCGTTGGTGCGACGCCTACCCGGCTGGTTACGACTCCACCGGTTGGTGACGCCGGGCACCGTCCTGCGGTGGCACCGACGCCTGGTCGCACAGAAGTGGACCTACCCGAACCGCACCGGCCGACCACCGATCGACGACACGGTCGTGGCGTTGATCGAACGGATGGCGCGGGAGAACGCCAGCTGGGGCTACCGCCGGATCCAGGTCTAGCTGCTCGAGCTCGGCCACCGGGTAGCTGCCTCAACCGTGCGCCGCGTGCTCAAGCGCCTACGCATACCGCCCGCACCCGAGCGCGACAGCGACACTTCGTGGCGGCGGTTCCTGCGCGCGCAGGCCGCGAACCTGCTGGCCTGCGACTTCTTCCACGTCGACTGCGCCCTGACGCTCAAGCGGGTCTACGTGTTCTTCGATACCGGCGAATTCGGCGACGACCGTTTCCTGCCCCCGCGAGAATTGGACCTGCGGCGCACGCCGGCCCCCGATCCGGGTGGTCTTCCGGTGGTGCGCACCCGGCATCTGCGGCGCTACGCCGTGGCTGTGTTCGACGACAAGGGCCGGATCTCCGACCGGACGCTGTTCGCGGTGCTCGGGTGGAGCGCGGGCACTCAAGTGGACATCGCGGTGCACGACGGCGGGGCGCTGGTGGTGCGCCACGACCGGCGCGGCGGGCACGTGCTGACCGGCCGGGTCAAGATCGCCGTTCCGGCCGGGCTGCGGCGGTGGTGCGGGTTCGGCAAGCGCGAGCAGGTGCTGCTGGTGGCGGTGCCGTCGTTGTCGGCGCTGGTCGTGCACGGGCTGGAGAAGCTGGACCGGGCGCTGCCCGACGTGCGGCGGGTCGTGGCCGACGCACGTCGGCCGGGTGAGCGCCCGCCCGTGGCCTCCTCGGCGGCTGCCTCTTCGGCCGCTGCCGCGTCGTCGGAGTCGTCCCCGGTCGCGCAGTCGGTGTCCGACCGTGCCCGGCCTGGGCGCGGCGGTGTCTGCGCGGCGGGAGGTGGTGACGATGACTGAGCAGGCGGTGACTGCCGGGCGTGCCGATCCGGGTGATGTGGCGGTGGCGCTGCATCTGCTGGCGCGGATGAACCTCACCCCGACCGATCTGGTCGACGGCGCGCCCGCGCGGGAGGTGCCCACCTTCGCCGAGCTGGTGCCGAAGGTCGTGGAGGCGATGCCCGCGCCGTCGCGGCGCATCTACGGCCCCTACTGGGACAAGGTGCTCGCCGCCTGGGGCACCCGGAGGTTGACCGAACCCGACGACGGGGAGGTCACCCGGTTTCTGGAGCACGTGCGCGAGACGGCGGTGGTGCGGCGGTCGAGCAACGGCGGCAACGGCGCCGCCTTGCACGCCTACTACGCGTTGGGCGCGGTGTTCCGGTACGCGGTCAACCATGAGCTGATCGGTGTGCGGCAGAACGTGATGGACCGGGTGTCCAAGCCGGATAAAGCCGACTCAAAGCGGCACGGGTTGAGCCCCCAGTTGGTCGCGGAGATCCCACGTCATCTCGGTCGTCGGCGACCAGCTCGCCCGCGTCGCCCGCCGCGCCGATCCGCGACTGGCTCTACTCCGACGCCCTGCACGAACGGCTGTCCCGGGTGGACAACGGGTTCACGGCCATCACCATCGCCGAGCTGTGAAGCGGGATCATTCGACGGACGCAGTCCGGCACGGCTTGTCCAGGCCGAAGAAGCGGATGGCTTCCGCGGCCATGCCCGAGGTCCACAGGTTGTGCGGCACGCCTTGCAGGGAGATCGCCTCCACCGCGGAGCCGTAACGGGTGCGGGTCCAGGTGGGGCGCGGGTGGTCGGTCGACGTGGGGGTGGTCGACAGGCCGTGGACGTCGGTCCACTGGTCGATCTCCTCGCCGAAGTTCGCGTAGTGCAGACCCACGTCCTCGGTGCCGTGCCACAACTGCACCCGCGGCCGGGGGCCGGTGTAGCCGGGGTACGCGGCGCGGGCGATGTCGCCCCACTCGCGCGGCGTCTTCAGGATCCGGCCGCTGGAGCACTCGTTGTTCCAGCCGGAGCCGTCGGTGGTGGCGAAGCAGCCGGCGGGCACGCCCGCGAACGCCGCCCCGGCCGCGAACATGTCCGGGTAGTTCGCCAGCATGACGTTGGTCGTCATCGCGCCCGACGAGATACCGGTGACGAACACCCGCGACGCGTCGGCGTGGTAGCGCCGCACGGTGTGCCGCACCATCGACGCCAACCCCACCGGGTCGCTGCCCCCGTTGCGCTTGAGCGCCTGCGGCGACGAGACGTCGAAGCAGTGGCTCTCGCGGACCGCCGACGGGTAGATCACGATGAACCCGTGCTTGTCGGCCAACTGCGTGAAGTCGGTGCCCGCGTGCATGTCCGGCCCCGACCCGGTGCACCAGTGCACCGCGAGCAGCACCGGGGGCCTGGCCCGGAGCCGGCCCGGCACGTACAGGTGCATCCGCAGGCCGCTGGGGTTCGGGCCGAAGCGGGTCACCTCGGTCAACGCGGCGGCCGACGCCTGCGGGACGGACAGTCCCGCCGCCATCGCGACCGCGGCGACCACGACGCTGACGATCTTAAGCAGTGCTCGCACTGACGATCTCCAATCGGGGGAACGGCTACCAGCGCAGCGGGAGGGTGGCGACGAACGCGTCGAGCCGCTCGGAGATGACCTGGTGGTCGTGGGCGGACGGGTGCCAGTGGCAGCCGAGGTAGTCCAGGCCGGTGTTGTCGTAGTACCAGTGGCGGACGCGGTCGTCGCCGCGCTCGGCCACGACCTGCCGGGTGGCGTCGGCGAACGCGGTGGTGTTCGACATGTGCGTGGCGCTGACGACGATGACCGTGTCGCTGCCGTAGCGGGCGCGGAGCTCGTCGAGGAAGCCGTGGTACGCGGTCTTGTAGGCGGCGACCAGGCTCTCGGGCGTCCACGGCTCGCCGGGGTTGAGCGCGGTGGAGAAGTCGTTGATGCCCAGGCCGACGACGACCAACTGCGGCCGCCAGCCCGCCGGCTTGCGCCACACGTCGCCGCTGACGGCGAGGAGGGCGCGGTCGTAGTAGGTGCGGTAGTCGGTGCCGGGTTCGATGCCGTTGTAGTTGCGCACCATGCCGCGCCCGGAGAAGGCGTTGACCTGGTAGTCCGCGCCCAGCCGGCGGGCGGTCAGCGCGCCGAACGCCCGGTCGACGTTCGTGGTGCGGCCGACCTCGTCCCCGGTGCAGTCACGGCCGGCGGACATGTTGCCGTAGCCGGCGGTGTAGGAGTCGCCGATGAACTCGACCTGCCGCTGGCGGGCTGCGGGCGCGTTGAGCACCACACCGCCGCGTGCCGCGACGAAGCCGCCGAACGTGCTGGTGGCCCACGGGCTCTCGCTGCGCTTGACCAGCCGGACGGTGTGCTCGCCTCTGGTCAGGCCGTGCACCCAGTGCGTGCCGGCGGCCGGCATCACCAGCGTCGCGGCCACCGCGCCGTCGACCTAAATCTCGTAGTCGGCGGCGGGGTCGGTGAGCACGATGCCGATCCCGGTGCCGCGGAAGCGGCCCTCGAAGTAGACGCCGGGCCAGCTGAAGCGCAGGGAGGCGCCGTCGCGCACGACCCGGCCCGCGGTGTGGACCTTGTGCCCGACGCCGGCACCGCAGGCGACGGCGGGCGACCGCCCGGGGGCGCAGTCGGCCGCGGCGGACGCCGTCGGTGCCGCGACGAAGCCGACCACCGCCGCTGCGGCGGCGAGGATCGCGATGGGGCGCTTCGTCGAGTCTCCCTGATCTTGTGCTTGCCGACGGCCACTCCGCCTGGAGCGGTCCCCCGACGCCTTGGGCACGGTGCTGGCCGGGAGCCGGGTTCGTCAACGAAACCTTTCGATGATTCACCCCTATGGCGGATGCGTGCGTCTCGTGTGGTGTGGCCTTGTTCCGGCGGCGGATGGCGAACTCCGCGCTCTACGCGGGCGTGGGCGCGCTGCTGTCGGCGGCGCTGTCCGGCGTCACGGGGTACGCGCTGGCCAAGTTCGAGTTCCCGGGGCGGGCGCTGGTGTTCAACTCGTTGATCGCCGGTGTCCTGGTGCCCGCGGTGATGCTGGAGGTGCCGCAGTACCTGCTGCTGGCCGAGGTCGGCCTGACCGACGGGTACCTGTCCGTGCTCATCCCGAGCATCCTCAGCCCGTACGGCATCTACCTGGCCCGCATCTACGCCGCCGCGTCGGTGCCCGACGACGTCGTGGAGGCGGCCCGCACCGACGGCGCGGGCGAGGCGCGCATCCTCGGCTCGATCGCGCTGCCGATGATGCTTCCCGGACTGGTGACGGTGTTCCTGTTCCGGTTCGGGTCGATCTGGAACAACTTCCTGCTGCCGTTCATCATGTTCGGCGACGAACGGAAAGCCCCGTCACCTCGGCCTCTACACGCTGCTCAACCAGGGCAACACGGTGCCCGCGCTCTACACGCTCGTGGTGACCGGCTCGCTGGTGTCCGTGCTGCCCCTGATCGCCCTGTTCCTGCTGCTCCAGCGGTACTGGCCGATCGACCTGCTGTCCGGCGCTGTGAAAGCATGAGGGCCACATGAGCACCGAACGCGGCAGAGAACGGCGCCGGCCGACCATCCACGATGTGGCGGCCCTCGCCGGCGTGTCCAGGGGCACGGTGTCCCGTGCCCTCAACGGCGGCCGCAACGTCAGCCCGGCCGCGCTGGAGGCCGTGCGGAAAGCGGTGCGCACCACCGGGTACGTCGCCAACCCGGCGGCGCGCAGCCTGGTGACACAGCGGGCGCAGTCGATGGCGTTCGTGCTCACCGAACCCCAGCGTCGGCTGTTCGTGGACCCCAACTTCAGCATCCTGCTCCAGGGCTGCACGCAGGAGCTGGCCGAGCACGACGTGCCGCCGCTGCTGATGACGCCGGCACGGATGTGGAACGCAAGCGCACCAGCAGGTTCATCGCCGCCGGCCACTGCCGGCCTCGCTGGTGGTCCGCGACCGACGTGACAGGAGGAGGGACCGTGTCGCGAAGCCTCATCCGCACCGCGGTGGTGCTGGTGGTGTGCCTGGGCATCGCACTGGTCGTCATCCTGGCCACCGGCCCGGGCCCGGCGGCCGTCCGCACGACGGTGGCCGGGCCGATCGGCGTCCGGGCGTGCCCGATCGGGGCAACCCCGGAGGAATGCGGCCCACCCCCCGACCCGGCCCGCCCAATGGCACCGGCTTGGGTGATCGCGCTGGCGGTGGCCGCCGGCCTGGCCGTCTCCGGAGCGTGGGCCGTCCGGGATCGCCGCCGGAGCTAGTGGCTTGTCACGCAGCCTTGGCCGGGTAATCGGTCCAGGTGCGGATGGGTGAGTCGGTGGCGAAGCTGGTCTTGGGCTGGGCGCGGGCGTTGCGCCAGCGGATGTAGGCCGCGATGGCGGCGTTCTGTTCGTCGTGGGTGCGGTGGTCGGTGCCGTTGAGGGCGAAGTAGCGCAGGGCGGCGAACTCGGCCTCGATCCGGTTCAACCAGGAGCTGTAGGTGGGCAGGAACACCAGTTCGGCGTCGTTGTCGGCGGCCCAGTTCCGGACGTCGGGGTGTCGGTGTGGGGAGAAGTTGTCCATGACTAGGTAGAGCCGCTGACCGGGCCACCGGGCGCGCAGGGCCTTGAGCAGGTCGAGGAACTCGCGGTGGCGTTTGCGGCGTCGGATCGGGTAGTGGATCTTCCCGGTGGTGAGGTCGAGTGCGGCGAGCATGTGCATCACGCCGTGGTGGCGGTTGTAGGTGGCCCGTAATCGGCGGGGTGACCCGGCGGGTCGCCAGGACTTGCCCTTGCGTGGCATCAGGTTGAGCGGTCCGAACTCGTCGACGCAGATCACCCTGCCGTCGGCGGGCGGGTGGTCGTAGAGGTCGAGGATGCGATGCATCTTCGCGAGGAAGTCCGGGTCGGTGGAGGCCTTCCAGGTGGTGGTGGCCTGGCGGGACACGCCGGCGTCGCGCAGGATGCGCCGCAGCGTCTCCCGGCTGACCGCGGCCACGGTGCCGCGGTCGAGCAGGTGCTCGCGCAGCTTCGCCAGCGACCAGGTGGAGAACGCGGTGATGCCCCAGTCGGCGGGCGCGGTGCGGGCGATCAGGCAGATCCGTTCACGGATCGCCTCACCGATCGTCCGACTCCGCCCGCCGCTCCATTTTGGGTCCAGCGCCGCGAACCCCCGCTCGTTGAACGCGTGGATCACGTCACGGACATAGTCCTCGCTCACCTGCATCAACGAGGTGATGTCCCGGACCGCTTGGCCCTGGCCGGACATCAGCACCACGATCGCCCGGCGCAGCCGTACCGGATCCTTCGCGGTCCTGGTGATCCGTTGGATCTTCCGGCCTTCCTCCATCGATAACGGCCTCACGAACACGCTCGGACGACGAGCCACAACCACCTCCCGCACTCGACATGCGGGACCAGCCTCGCCGATCACCCCAACCGATCGATTACCGGGTCATCCCTCTGTGACACGCCACTAGGTGCGCGTGCCGGGCCGGTCGAGATATCGGAAGGATGAGATCGCGCGTTCGACGGAAAGGGCCGGATCACCGATCGACCGCTGTTCCGTGTCCGACATCCGGGGTGAAGGACCCCGACCGTCGACAACTCGGCGTGGCGTGCGTGTGCACAACTGACGCGCACGCCACGCCGAGTACCGACTACTGCAGAAGTCGCCGCGTCAGCACTTCGGGGAACCCCGCCGCATCGGTCTCGATCTCGAACCGACCGCTGCCGTCCTCGATCGCGAACTGTGCCAGGTCCTGCGAAGCGATCACATCGACCTCGATGCCTTCCGCCGTACAGGTGATGTGCCAGTTCCACGTCACGGCAGGGCTCGGCTCCTCGTTCGGATCCACCTGCACACGAAGCTCTGCTCCCGCTGCGGCGACTCGAGCGCGCGCACTGTCGATGACGGCATCGAGGCGTTCACGCCGCGATCGCCACGTACTCACATCGGCCTCGCTCACTCCAACCATCTTCCCCTGATGCTCACTCGTCCGTAGAACAGATCCCTGTGCCAAGCGTTCTTGCCGCGTCCGGCAACGATCCGGAAGGCGGCGAGGCCACCCTTGAACCCGAGGGGCTTGGTCGAGATGACGTTCCACCCTACCCGCACGGGCAACTTCTTGTGGTTGAGCAGCCCCATACGTCCACCCTGGATGGTCTTGTTGCCGAAGAGCCGGCTCCCGACGCCAACCACGGGTTTCCGGAACAGCGATCCGCTGTACTTCACGGTCCTGGCGGCCTGCACGGCCCGTCCCGCGGCGGCGCAGAACCGAACGCAGGCCAGGGTGATCGGTACCCAGATGGCCCGGCCGTCGAGGTCGGTGAGGTTCACCGGGTCCGCTGCGGTGTACTCGTAGTCGTTGGCGCTACCACCTTCCACCGGGTCGACGGACAGGAACCGCCCGAGCAGCGGGCTGTACGGGTGAGCTCCCATCTGGACGATGGACAACCCGCCGGCGTGTTCGTACAGCCGCTGGTGCTCGCCGAGCCAGCCGTTGTCCATCTGACCGGGCATGTTGTCGGGCACGTCGTCCGTGTCGATGACGCCGTCGAACTTCACCGGCTCGCCGAACGGCGTGTAGGTCCGCAGTGCCCCTGTTTGCTTGCCGTCCGCGCTCGTGGTCAACGCGAGGTCACCGTGCACGGTCGGATGGTCGAGAGTGAAGGTGTCCGGCTTCCAGGTGTACAGCGCTCCCCCCGGCAAGCTGATGCTGCGCGACATCATCCTGTTGTCCGAGCCGAGGGTCAGGTCGGCCGTGTCGCCGCTGCCGGTGTAGCCGTACTGCACGCTGGTCGTGGCGTCACCCTGGGTAGCTTGCCTGCGCACGATGCGGTCGGTGGCGTCACGGATGTAGGAAACGTGCGCCGGATCGGCACCGGTGACCCGCACCGCGATGTTGCGGTCAGCGCCGTCCCACGACAGGTGCGTCGTGGAGCCACCAGTCGTGTACTGCGTGGTGTTGCCGTTGTCGTCGTACCGGACGTCGCTGACCGCGATGGCGCCCACGGTGCCCAGCAGCCTGTCGGCAGCGTCGTAGCAGTAGCCGGTTTCGGTGACACCGGACGGGGTCTCGTCGAGCAGGCGCACGCGGTTGGTGTTCAGCCCAGCGTTGGACTGAGTTCCTGCCGGACAGGCCGACGGAGCGTTCGAGGTGAAGTCGTAGGTGTAGTGGTGTCCCACCACCCACGCTTCGGTCAACCTGCCCGCCGCGTCGTAAACGTAGTTCGGCCCACCCGGACGAGCGTCCACCCCTCCGAGGGACTCGTCGACGATCGTGGCCGCCCTGGTGCGGCTCACGGTCGAGTCGACCTGGGCGCCGTCACTCGTCTTCCACGACTGCGACACGACACGGCCCGCAGCGTCCTTGCCGATCGAGACCAGAGAGCTTCCGCCCGCGTAGCGGACCGATGCCGGCTCGCCCGCCGAGTCGTAAGCAGCCGATGCCAGCACCGTGTTCCCCAGCGACACGGTGAGCACTCGACCTTCGTCGTCGTGGGTGTAGGTCGTGGTTTGCGCTTCGTCGGCAGCGTTGGGCGGGACCACCTTCTGAGTGGTGATCCGCCCTGCCAGGTCGTAAGTGGTTTCCGTGCGCACGCCGTTCGCGTCGGTGTACTACACCACCCGGCCGAGCAGGTCCACTCGCGTGGTGACGGTGCCGTTGGGGTCCGACACCGCCGTGATCAGCGGGTCACCGTTCACGGCGTAGTTCGTCGTGACGGTGCGCTCAGGTGCCGACGACGTCGACGGGGACTTCACCGAGATCACCCGATCACGACCGTCATAGGTGGTGCAGGTCCACGAGCCGCTGGTGCCCTTCGCGACGACACGGCCGGAGGCGTCGAAGACCTGCTCGTCCTCGCGTGCCGCCCCGGAAGCCGGGGTGGGCAGCCGCGTGACCTTGGCCAGACCACCCTGGTTGATCGACTCGACTTCGGGTGTGCACGGATTGTCGCGCGTCTCGGTGTCGCCGTAGTAGACGTATCCACCCGTAGCACACGGGATGTGGGTGATGAAGGCCAGGATGGCGATCAGCACCGCGATGCTCGCGCCGAACACGATCAACAGCGTCAGGTCGGGAACCGACTCCTCGTGCCCGACGTGGCGCAGTGCCGTGATGGCGAACACGAAGGCGCTCACCAGGACGGCCAGCACCGCTTTGATCACCCGGTCGCGCATGAACTCGCGCAGCAGGCGCGGCGAGAACTGCTGAGAGGCCAGCTGCAGCGCGACGATGATCAACCTGAACGTCAAACCGGTCACGGTGATCACCGACGTGGCGAGCGATTGGAGGAAGGCCGTGGCGGAGTTCAGGCCACCGGGCCGCCCGAGCCAGCCGAGCGGGTGCGGCTGGCCCAGGCGCACCGGCACCGACAACAGCGCGCAGGCGAAACCCGCCACACCACCGATTCCGGGCCACAGCCACAACGGCGTCGCCGACCGTTCCGCGCTGCGCTGCCTGGCACCGTTCCTGACTACAGTGTCAGCTACCCGAATCAGCGACGCCTACGTCACTCGATCGCGCGGGAACTCGACTGCGCACTCACCCATCGAGTGATCCCGCGTGCGGCAGGGGGCTGCGCACAGGTCCGGGACGCCGACCCTGTCCACGGCACGAAATCGGCTACCCGGAGAAAACCCGCCGGATGGGTCAACCGGAAACGGTGCCGGCCTCGTCGCGCGGTGTCGCCCCGTCTCCCGAGTCGCCGTCTCACGTGATCCGTGCCACGGTGGAGGAGACGTCGGGTGGACGTCCCGTCACCTCTCGTCGATGCGGTCGAATTCCCGTCACCCACCGCCGACACCGGCACGAGGACGTGATCATGCCTCTGGAAGCCGCACGAACGCAGGGATTCGCTCCAGTCGGGAGGAAGCGGCGGACGCCCCGGGCCGGGAGGCCGCACGCTGGAGGAGGACCATTTCCGGGAGGAAACAGATGACCGCTGCCGAGGCACACCGCAGGTCGGCGGAGATGAATTCGATCGACTGCGCGGAACCCGCTCCGGGCGTGCTCGTGCTGCGTGTGGCCGGCGTCGTGCGGACTCCCCTGGCCGAAGCCGCGCAGCGGTGCCTGGGCGAGTCACCCCAGGTGCTGATCCTCGACCTGTCCCGCGCCACCCGCTGCGACGCCCACGGGGCCGCGTTGGTGGCCGCCGTGCGCGCCCAGGGGCGGGAACGAGGTGTGCCGGTCGAGCTGGTGGTCTCGACCTACGAGGTGGCCAGGGCGCTGCGCTTCACCGACCCGGACGCGCTGCTGGGTGCTTGGCCGTCGCTGGAGCCCGTCCTCATCACCGTCTGTCCGGGCACCGACGCGATCCGGGAACAACGCAACGACGACGTGCGAGGGATTCGATGACGACGACAGGCTTCAACCCGCTGGAACACCGCGGGATCCCGCTCGACCGCCAGGTCCGGAACTGGCGCGAGCTCGACGTGGACCCGATCGACCCCGACCACAGCGACCCGTACACCCGGTGCCGGATCATCACCATGAACGGCATCGAGGTCGAGGCGCTGATGTTCAGCCACCAGTTCGCCCGCAACTGCCTGGACATGGATGTCAAGCGCCAACTGGCCGAGGTGCGCTACATCGAGCAACAGCAGCAGAAAGCGGTGAACTGGCTGCTGCCGGGGGTGTCCTCCGCGCTGGAGACCACGATCGCCTACGAGCAGGTCGCGGTGGACCTCACCGCGTGGGTGGCGCGCATGGAGCCCGACCCGTACCTCAAGCAGGCCTACCAGTTCGGCGTGCTGGAGGACTTCGACCACCTCTACCGCTACGCGAACCTCTACGAGATGATCCAGCGCCGCAAGGCCGAGCGGATCGTCGACGACCTCACCGAGGTCATCCCCGGCAGGCCGACCAAGTACCACCACCGTCACCCGGCCGACAACGTGCGCGAGCCCTACGACCGCAGCACCGCCGCCCCGATCTCCAAGTTGCACGCGTTGACGATCATGTCCGCCGAGCAGCAGACCATGAACTTCTACATGAACGTCGGGCCCGAGTACATGGAACCGATCGCCCGGCAGCTCTACCAGGAGATCGGTCTGATCGAGGAGGAGCACGTCACCCACTACGAGTCCCTCGTGGACCCCGGTGAGACGTGGTGGGAGCGGCTGGTCAACCACGAGTACAACGAGTGCTACCTGTACCACTCGTTCATGCAGACCGAGTCGGACCGCCGGATCAAGGCGATCTGGGAGCTGCACCTGAACATGGAGCTGGAGCACCTGCACCTCGCGTGCGAGCTCATGCGCGCCCACGACGGCCGTGAACCGGAAGAAGTCCTCGCACCGGAGCTGCCCGCGCCGGTGACGTTCGAGCCGAACAAGGAGTACCTGCGCGAACTGCTGGACACCCAGATCGACCTGACCACGCTGGGCACCGGTTACGTCCAGGAGGCGCACGAGCGGTTCGAAGCCATGCAGGACGCCCTTATGGGCGGCGAGCTGCCACCGAGCGAACGCGTGATCGACCTGCACCGCGAGCAGTTCGGCACCGACTACCGGCACGCCACCGACGGCGAGCACCCCGTGCCCTCGCTGCGGCAGCAGCACACCACCAGCTGACGGAGGCACGATGACCGCCACATCAGAGCCGGACACCGGGCGCGACGCCGACGTCGTGGCGCTGCTGATCGGCCAGCACATGGAGATACGCGACCTGTTCGCGGAGGTCCAGTCGTCCACGGGCGAGCAGCGGAACGACGCCTTCGCCCGCCTCGTCAGGTTGCTCGCCGTCCACGAGACCGCCGAGGAGATCGTGGTCCACCCCGCCGTGCGCCGCAGCGTTGACGGCGGTGACGCCATCGTGGAGGACCGGCTCGCCGAAGAGGAACATGCCAAAGAGCAGCTGGCCCATCTGGAGTCCATCGGCACCGAGGACCCGAGCTTCCCCGAGGAGCTGGCTCGCCTGCGTGAGGCGGTGTTGCGGCACGCCCACCACGAGGAAGCCTACGAGTTCCGGTACCTGCGCCAACACCACGACCCGGAGCAACTGCGCCGCATGGCGGCCATGGTTCGGGCAGCCGAGCGCACGGCGCCGACGCACCCACACCCCAGCGCCCAGTCCGCCACCGCCAACCTCGTGGCAGGCCCTGCGGTCGCACTGTTCGACCGCGTGAAGGACGCGATGCGCTCCGCCCTGTCCGACGACCGGAGGTAGCGGAACCGGCCACCGAGCCGAAGTCGGCCCTGGGCCGCCGAACGTCGTCGTCGGACCCGTGGCCGGCGCAGGAGGGCACCCGGCCTCGAGGGGTGGTGCCTCCGCTGCGGGCCACCCCGCTCGGAGGGCCGGATGCGGTGATATGGACTGCTGTCCGGCGGGTATCCGTCGGACATGCTGATGCGCTCGCTGGGACAGGGTGTGCTCGCCGGAGCGGCCGGGGTGGTGGTGATGACGGTCGCGGAGAAGGTCGAGCAGCGGCTGACCGGCAGGCCCGATTCCCACGTGCCCGCCCAGGTGCTGGAGCGGCTGACCGGTCTGCCGGAGCGGCGCTCGCGGGCGCGTAACCTCTCGATGCACTTCGGCCAGGGCGCGTTGCTGGGTGTCGTCCGGGCGCTGATGGCCAACGCCGGGCTGCGGGGTCCGGTCGCCTCGGCGATGTTCGCCGTGGTGCGGTTGACCAACGACCAGATCCTGGAGAACGCCACCGGTGTCGGCGCGCCGCCGCAGACCTGGCCGCGCAAGGAGTTGGCCGTGGACCTGCTGCACAAGGGCGTGTACGCCTTCGCCACCGGATTGGTCGCCGACGCGCTGGCCGCGCGGAGCGGACCCGGTCCCGGTCAACGGCACGCCGCGCTGCGCCCCGGCCGCCACTCCGACGTTGGACCGATCGCCCGGACCGGTCGGTAGAACACCCGCGGGGCCGGAGCCCGTGCTGCTCGCCGCCTCGCCACCGGCCGGACCACGTCAGCCATCCCGCCACCCGGCACACGCCACGGGTGGCCTGAGCGCTTGTCATGCACCCGCTGTCGGGAGGGCGAGCGCGTGGCCGCGGTCGAGGTAGGTGACCTCGGTGTCCGGTCGGAGGCGGCGCACCTCGTCGGTGAAGTCCGACAGCGGTGACTTCATCACGCTGTAGTCGTCGAAGTGCACGGGGACCGCGCGGCGGGGACGCAGCAGGTCCACTCCCTGCTCACCGTCCATGGTGAGCAGCAGGCCCAAGATCCTCGTGCCTCCCAGGTGCACCACCGCGAGGTCGATGGCCGGGTAGTGGTCGCGGATCTCCTGCAGGTCGTCGTGCACGAGCGTGTCGCCGCTGAGGTAGACCCGGAAGGCCGGCGAACCCGGCGTCGCCCGGTACTCCAGCAGCGTGCCCATGACCGGCGGGAGCACCTCGGCGAGCGCCCCGAAGGCGTGCCGACCCGGCAGCGAGGTCACGGTCAGCGAGGCGCCGTCCTTGCCCATCGTCACGTCCGCCCACGTCCTCAGGGCCACGGGCTCGCGGAACCCCCGCCTGCTCAGGCGCCGTGCGGCGTGCGGAGTGGTCAGGATCGGCCGGCCGCGGTCCGGTTCGCGGCTCGCCACCCGGTCGAAGTGGTCGCCGTGCAGGTGGGACAGCACCACGGCGTCCAGCGGCAGCGGTTCGCCGACGGTGATCGCGGGATCCTGGGCCGGCGGGAGATCACGCCCTGCCCGATGTGGGTCCACTGGCCCCGGCGCAGGAAGTTGGGGTCGGTGAGCACGGTGAACGGCCCCAGCCGCGGGACCGTCGTCGCGTTGCCCACGAAGAACAACGGGTCCGCCGGCCCGGTGTCGCCGGCCATGTCAGGCGGTAGCGTCGTCGCGTGGCGGATCGGTCATGGTCTCGCCTCCACCGCTCCGGGTGCCACGCAGGAGCGGGTACCCGGCGATCGGCCGCCGACTCCTGGGACCTCCAGGGGTTCCGCCTGCGCCGGCGACGACGATGCCTGTGGCGGCTCCGGGCACCCGGTATCCCGGACTCACCGGACGTCGACGGTCGTGTCGGAGCCAGGCGTGTGATCGGCTCCTGCGGGCGGGCCGGTCACCTACCGGGTGCCCCGCGGAGGGTGGGCGCGGTGCGAACGGACGACGTCGCCCGTTCGCACCGCGCAACCAGACCGCCGTGGGCGCTGTCTGCTCAACGACACCGCGTCGAGCCTGGCCCACCACTTGCGCGGTCCCGCCGTGCCCGCGGACGGGCACGGCACCGGCAGGCTACCCACCACGACCGGTCTGACACCGTTGCCGCCGGCGTCGTCGGCCGCCGCTGTTCGCGAGCCACGCCGCCGTCGCCCTCGCCGACAATCCCCGTGCACACCGATAGGCCGGCCTGCTGGTAGCACGGGACCTCACGGCGCAGGACCCGGTGCGTGCCGCGATCGGGAGAACGCCGTTCAGGCGATGTCGTGGTGCTGGAGCCACAGTTCGAGCATGCCGACCTGCCACAGTTCGTTGCCGCCGACCTTGGTGGAGTGGCCGTTCGGGTCGTCGAGCAGGGCCTTGACGTAGTCGGGGCGCAGGATGCCACGCTGCCGCGCCGCGGTGGAGGACAGGGCGGTGCGCACCATGTCCAGGACCTCGCCGTCGAGGCGGGTGAGGGCGGGCACGGGGAAGTAGCCCTTGGGGCGGTCGACCACCTCGACGGGCAGGACGTCGCGTGCGATGTCCTTGAGGACGGCCTTGCCGCCCTGGCCGGACTTGAGCTCCGGCGGGCAGGACGCGACCAGTTCGACGAGGTCCTGGTCGAGGAACGGCACCCTGGCCTCGACGCCCCAGGCCATCGCCATGTTGTCCACCCGCTTGACCGGGTCGTCCGGCATCAGCAGGTGCGTGTCGGTCCGCAGCACGGCGTCCAGCGCCGTGTCCGCGCCCGGCCGGTCGAGGTGGGCGGCGAGCAGGGCCGAGCTGGGGTCGCCCTCGGCCAGCGAGTCGGGCTGCAGGATGTGCGCGAGGTCGTCGTGGTCGGCGAACGCGTCGCGGAGCACCCGCGCTGCCACGTGCCGCGGCGCGTCGGCCGCAGGCTGGTGGTAGCGGTAGCCGCCGAACACCTCGTCGGCGCCCTGGCCGGACTGCACGACCTTGACGTGACGGCCCACCTCCCGGCAGATCAGGTGGAACGCGGTGACGTCGTGGGTGCCCAGCGGCTCGCTCATCGCGGCGACCGCGTGCCCGACCGCCGAAGCGAGTTCGTCGTCGCCGATGCGGAGCTGGTGGTGGTCGGTGCCGTACTTGTGCGCGACGGCGTCGGAGTAGGCGAACTCGTCGCCGTCGAGGCCGTCGCGGTCGGTGAAGCCGATGCTGAACGTGCTGGGCCGTTGCCCCTCCTCGGCCAGCAGGGCGACCAGGAGGCTGGAGTCCACCCCGCCCGAGAGCAGCACGCCGACCTCGACGTCGGCGACCGTGCGTCGTCGCACCGCGGTGCGCAGGGCGTCGCGCACGGCCTCCTGCCAGTCCTGCGCGGTCCACCCGGCGTGCTCGGGTCGCCGGGTGTAGTCGGGCTGCCAGTAGACGTGGTCGCGGGGCTCGCGGCCGGGTTCGAGGACGCGCACGGTGGCGGGCGGCAGCTTGCGCACCCCGCGCAGGATCGTGCGCGGCGCCGGGACGATGGAGTGCCAGGACAGGTAGTGGTGCAGGCCGACCGGGTCCAGGCCGGTGTCCACACCGCCTCCGGCCAGTAGCGCGGGCAGGCTGGAGGCGAACCTGGTCCGGCCGGGCAGGTCGGCGACGTACAGCGGCTTGATCCCCAGCCTGTCCCGGACCAGCAGCACGCGGTCGCGCCGCTGGTCGACCAGGGCGATGGCGAACATGCCGACGAGGTGCTCGACGAACCGCTCACCCCAGCGGTCGTACGCCTTCAGGACGACCTCGGTGTCGCTGGTGGACGTGAAGCGGTACCGGTCGGACAGCTCGGCCCGCAGCTCTTTGTAGTTGTAGATGCACCCGTTGAAGGCGACGGCGAGTTCCAGTTCGTCGTCGACCATGGGCTGGGAGCCGGTGTCGGACAGGTCGATGATCGAGAGCCTGCGGTGTCCCAGGGCCACCCGTCCCGCCGACCAGTGGCCTTCGCCGTCCGGTCCGCGCGAGCGCAGGGCGCCCGTCATGCGCGTCACGGCGTCGAGGTCGGGGACGTCGTTCCGGCCGGTCACGACCTCACCGGCGATTCCGCACATGGTTCACCTCGGATGACTCGGTTGACAGGACTGCTCTCCGCTCGGGTGGAATCCGTGTACCCCGATCAAGTGGAACCAAGCGCACGAGCACGAGCGGCCGGCGGTTCCGCGGCCCCGGTGCGGGGCTATACCCACCCCGGACGGCGTCGAAACACGAATGTAACGACCGGTGTCTTGACGTCGAGGGCTCGCCGGCTTGGGGTGTACGCCATGCCCTTCCCGTCCGCCGCGCCGCCGGCCCGCGCCGAGGCCGACCCGCGTCCGGACCTCGACCTCGACGGCACCACGATCCCGGAGCTGGTCGACCTGATGGAGACCGGTGCGCTGACCGCCGTCGAGCTGACCCGCGCCTACCTGGACCGCATCGCCACCGTGGACCGACAGGTGCGGTCGGTGCTCTTCGTGAACCCCGAGGCGCTCGACCAGGCGGCTGAGAGCGATCGTCGACGCGCCGGCGGCCAGGCGCTCGGGCCGCTGGACGGCATCCCTGTGCTGGTCAAGGACAACATCGACACCCGCGGTCTGGGCACCACGGCGGGGTCGCGGGCGTTGTGCGTGCCGCCGTCGGACGACGCCGAGCTGGTCGGCCGCCTGCGCGCGGCGGGGGCCGTGGTGCTGGGCAAGACCAACATGTCGGAGTGGGGGAACTTCCGCTCCGCGTGGGCCACCTCCGGGTGGTCGGGTGTGGGTGGGCAAACCAACAACCCGCACGTGCTGGACCGCAACCCGTGCGGCTCGTCGTCGGGGTCGGGTGCTGCGGTCGCGGCGTCGTTGGCGCAGGTCGCGGTCGGGACCGAGACCAACGGCTCGATCGTGTGCCCGTCGGGCCAGGCCGGCGTCGTGGGGTTCAAGCCCACGCACGGCCGGATCAGCGGCGACGGGATCGTGCCGATCTCGACGCGGCAGGACACCGCCGGCCCCGTGGCGCGACACGTCGTGGACGCCGCGATCCTGATGTCGGTGATGGAGGGACGCGGGGTGGACTACGCCGCCGCGCTGGCGTCCGACCCGCTGCGAGGTGCCCGAGTCGGGGTGTGGCGCAGGGCGGGCCACGACGCCGAGGCGGACCGGGTCGTCGAGGAGGCGGTTGATGTCCTGCGGCGCCACGGGGCGACCGTGGTCGAGGTCGACCTGCCCCATCAGGGCCGGATCGAGGCGATCGGGCTGCCCGCGCTGGTCGCGGAGTTCAAGCACGACCTGGAGGCGTACCTCGCGACGCGGCCGGGAGTGCCCCGGACGGTGCGGGAGCTGATCGAGTTCAACGAGGCGGACCCCGTCGAGCTGAGCAGGTTCGGCCAGGACCTGTTCTTCGAGGCCGCGAAGGCGCCGCCCATCACCGACCCGACCTACGTCGACCAGCGCCGCACCGCCGTCGACCTGGCCCGCCGGTCGATCGACGAGGTGATCGAGGCACACCGCCTGGACGTGGTCATGGCCCCGACCAACGGCCCGGCGTGGCGGACCGACTACGCCGGCGATCCCGCCGGGCTGGGCTCGTCCACGCCCGCGGCCGTCTCGGGATATCCGAACGTCACCGTCCCGGCGGGCTTCGCCGGTCCCCTGCCCATCGGTGTCTCGTTCATGGCCGGCCACGGGGCCGACGTGACCGTGCTGCGGTTCGCGGCGGCGTTCGAACGCGCCGCGCCGGTGCGCCGCGCACCGGCCTACCTGCCCACCCTCCCGTAGTCGCCGACGTGCCGTTGGGTGTCCGGCATCGACCGTCAGGCGGCGGTTTCCGGGAGCCAGTCGTGGCCCGTGTCGCGGCTCAGGAGCGCCACCACGTCCTCGATCCGCCCGCGTCGCTGGAACGCCCGTCGTTGACGGACGGCGCCGTTGCCGTTCTGGAGCACCTTGGTGAACAGGGCGTTGACCGCGCGCAGCTCCCCGGACTGGCGCAGCGCCGGCCGGACGTGGCGGATCAGCCGGCGCAGCAGGTGGGCGGCCGGGACGCGTCGGTTGCCGAACAGGTCGATGCCGTCGCCCTCGACGCCGTCGTGCGCGGCGCGCCAGTAGGCCGCGCGCATCGCCTCGGTGGTGACCGGCAGCCCCCGGTCGCCTCGGCGGATCGCCCCGAGGGCGGTGGTGACCAGGCCGCGGACCAGGGCGGCGAGCAGGATCGACTCGTCGACCGTGGCGGGCACGTCGGAGACCCTGACCTCGACGGTGGGCAGGTGGTCCGACGGCCGCACGTCCCAGTACACCATTCCCGGGTCCAGCACCGCGCCGCTGTCCACCATCATGTCCAGCACGGCGTCGTAATGCCGCGCGGACGTGAAGTACGGCGGCGCGCCGGAACACGGCCAGCGGCTGTTGAGCACCGACCGCCAGCTCGCGCAGCCGGTGTCGACGCCCTGGTGGATCGGCGAGTTGGCGGTCAGCGCGAGCAGGACCGGCAACCAGGGCCGCAGGTGGTTGCACACCTGCACTGCGGTCTCCCGATCCGGCACGGCGACGTGCACGTGACAGCCGCACACGCCGTGCTCGGCGGCCAACAGGCCGTAGTCCTCCCCGATGCGCCGGTAGCGGTCGGAGTCGCTGAAGGACTGTCCCATCGGTCCGGTCAGGGGCACGCCGACCGCGAGCAGCTGCGCCCCCGCCTGCAGGGCCGCCGCCGAGGCCGTCGACCGCGCGGTCAGCAGGTGCCCGCGCACCTCGCGCAGCGTGCGGCACACCGGTGTGTTGCTCTCCACCTGCACCCGGGTCAGCTCGGGTTGCAGGTCCGCACCCAGCCGGTTGGCCAGGTCGATCGCCTCGCCGGCCACCGGAACGGGCAGGCCGCTGCCCGGGTCGACGATCAGGAACTCCTCCTCGACCCCCAGGGTCGGCACGTGGGCGTCCGAAAGGGGCTGATCACTGTTGATCATGGTGTCCTCACCGCTCGCTCGTGGTCAGCACGCGAGTGCGCCAGCGCACCGCCCTCACGCGAGGGTGCCGACGGCACGGTCCCGGCACGAGGGCGAGCGCGTGGGTGTCGGCACGCTGCTTGACCGACGAGAAGCTCCTTCGAGGCCTCGTTCCGATGAACGCGAGACCCCGTGGAGGGATCACGGAATACCACTCACGGTCAGAGGCAAACCGGGTGTCGGACCCGAACCGCCAACGGAACGCGAGTCAGGCTGCCTGGGATCGTGATCCGCCGGGGCGAGGGGTCAGCCGGTGTCCACCGGCCAGCGGTGGACACCGGCCGCCTGTGCGTAGGACAGGTGGCCACCGAGTGCGCCGCCCGCGCTGAGGACCACCAGCCCGACCAGAACCCACGCTCGGGCGGAGCGGTGGCCGCGGCACCGGGTCGAGGCGAGGAAGCAGCCTGCGGCGAGCGTGTTCCCGGCCGCGTGCAGGAGACCGACGCGACGCTGGCGGACGTCCAGTCGGGAGAAGTCCGCCAGGCCGACGAGCACGGTCGGCGGCGTCGCGGCCAGCCCGATCACCACCAGCCGCCGTGCGGCGGCGTGGTGGCCGCTCACGTCGAGGACAGCGGAGCACACCCAGGCGCCGATCGGCACCGTCACCAGCAGCGGGTGCACGGGGTGGCCCAGCCACGCGCCGCGCAGCAACCGGTCCGCCCGGCCTCGTCCGACGATCCGCCGCACGGCGCGTGCGACCACGCCGGCCGGGGCGTCAACGGCGTCGAGCGACTCGGCGGCGTGCAGTGTCCGGCGCAAGCTCATGCTTCCCGAGTACCCGCCGCCTGTTCGCTGAACCGGCGACTCGCCGGGCTCGGAGTTCGCGGATCTACTGCGGGCCGTGGGTGGTGAAGGCGTCGGTGCCGGCGCGGACGCGGAACGGTTCGAGGCCTGCGCGTTGACGTGCGGCCCGGTCGATCAGGTGGTCGAAGTCGAAGTCGGGCAGGCGTTCCCGCAGCCCCGCGAGGTCGCGCGGGGTCGTCCAGAGTTGCTTCTTGCCGTCGATGCCCATCGCGAGGAACTTCAGTTCCTCGAACCGGCTCAACGGCGAGTACGACACCAGCCGGCCGTTGCGCTTGAGGCGGCCGAGGCGTTCGGCGCCGAACGCCAACCCGGTCTTGACGGGGTCGGTGCGCACCCCGAGCCTCCGCATGTTGCGCGGAACGTCTCGACGTCCTTCGCGATGGCCGTCGCGACGCCCCCCACTGCGGCGCCGAGTTCGGTGCCGCGGTTGTTGCGCTGGGCACGCCGCGCCAGCTCGCGCCACAACACGCCCATCGCGAGCTGGTCCCTGAGGTAGATGCCCCAGAAAGTCGTCCACGAGCACGAGGTACCCAGCCGGTCATCCACCCGAAGCCCTTGCGGCAGCAGCGCGCCCCGGTTCTCGTGCTTGGAGCGGTCGACCGACATCGTAAACGCCCACCGATCCGGCAGTTCGGCCGCGACCGCGTGCACGAACTCACCGTGTCCCTGCGGCCTCCAGGCACAGCCCTCCCTGCCAGCTACTGCGCGGCGTCCACGTCGCCGCGGTCCACGTCGGACGCGAATGGACCCGTCGTCCACGGGTACGCCACAAGACCCAGACCACGGAGGTCCCACGATGGGCACCCAGGAGCGACCGGGGAACCACGCGGCACACGGCGTCGAGCCCGAGCCGGGAACCAACCCGCCGGACGAAATCCTCCGGAGCTGGGGCCGCCGCAGCATGACCACCACCGACCACGAGGTGATCCGAAGGTGGGCCGAACAACGTGGTGCGCGGCCGGCGGCCCTCCCGGGGCACGGCGACCACATGGAGGTGCTGCGGCTCGACCTGCCCGGTTACGGCAGCCACAACCTGCGTCACGTCGGGTGGGACGAGTGGTTCGCGATGTTCGACGCCCGCCGGATGCGCTTCGTCTACCGGCAACAGCGCTCGGACGGCTCACCCAGCAACTTCTTCCGGTTGGAAAGCCCCGGGAACCAGGGCCCGTGACCGGCTCAAGTGGACGCGAGCCGCACCGCCGCGACCGCGGCTCGCACCGCCGGGTGCAGGGGCAGTGCGGTGTCGACCTGGCTCATCCGCAGTGGCCGCAGCACGCGGTGGCCGTCCGCGACGACGGCGAAGGGAACATCGAGCCGTGCGGCCCGGTGCCGGGTGTTGACGAGCAGGGCGATGCCGGCCGATCCAAGGAAGTCGACCTCGCTCAGGTCCAGCACGATCGCGCCCGGACCGGTGTCGAAGACGTCGTCCACCACGGCCGCGACGGGCCGCTGCGCCGCCGAGTCGAGCGAACCCGACACCCGGACCAGGGCGATGCCTCCGTCCACGTCGACCCTGGTCGAGATGTGGGTGCTGCGCTGTGTCATCCGAGCCTTTCCTCGTGATCGCGGACTTGGGGGCGGGCGTTCATCGGTCGGTGGCGGCCAGGCCGTGCCGGACGGAGGTGGGCGGTGGGTGCACCTCGGCCAGCAGTTCCCGCAGTGGACCCCACACGCCGGGTGCGGCGGCCAGCACGTCGCCGCTGCCCGGCCACGTCCGCGGTGACGTGCCGACGAGGTCCCCGACCGCGCCGCCCGCCTCCTGCACGAGCAGCACACCCGCAGCGCAGTCCCAGGGTTTCAGGTCAGGAGCCCACAGCGCGTCCGCGCGGCCGGCGGCGACGCGGGCCAGCGCCGCGGCGGTGCTGCCCCCGCGCCGGAGCCCGCCGACGCGTGCCACGAGGGCGTTCACCGTGCGGCCCGCTGAAGCGGTGCGTCCGTCGGGGGCCATCTCGACCAGGGCGCGGGCCAGGTCGCGCTTGCCCAGCAGGGGAACGGGGTCCTCGTTGGCCACGGTGCCGCCGCCCAACCGGGCCTCGGTCAGCACGCCCACCGCCGGCTCGGACACCACCCCGACCAGCAGCGTGCCACCGGGCGCGGCGGCGGCCACGCCGACCGCCCAGTCCGGCCGTTCGTAGAGGTAGTCGACGCCCCCGCCGATCGGGTCGACGATCCACCGCACGTCGGTGTACCCCGCGGTGCTCCCCTCCCGACCGAGGACACCGTCGTTGGGCCGCTGCCTGTTCAGGACCGCCCGGATGGACCGGTCGGCTTCGTGGCGCGCTTCGTCGATCAGGACGTGGAGCGCGGTGTCGTCCTCGCGGAACAGGCGGTGCGCGCGGTGGCGCCAAAAGGCGGCGGTGCGGCCTCCCGCCCGTGCGGCGGTGCGGGCGACGTTCAGTAGCTCGTCGAGGTCGAGAGCGCCGTGGCGTGAGGTCGGTGATGTGTCGGTCATGTGGGGTCCTGGAGTGGTCGGCCCGCCGGTCGAGCGACGGGGTGACCGGGCCGCCACAGGCGCGCCCAGCCACCGTGGTGGTGGGGCCGGCGCCTGCTCCACCGACCTACCGAGGAACCGATCGGACGACACGATCACCGCGGTCCGATCGACCCTGGAATACCCCACCCGCGACGGGCGAACCCTTGCCCGAGGGGGCGCCGGGCAAGTCCTATGGTGCGGTCGGTCGTGGGCGTGTGACATGCAGGCAGGCCGCGGTCATGAGCAGCAGGCAGCCCGCGAAGGCCAGCGGCAGGTGGACGGCTGCTCCGCCGACCACCAGCGCGATGCCGAGCAGCGCCGCCCACGCCCTGGTCGAGGTGCGGTGCGCGGGGCGCGGGATCGTCGGCCGACCGGAGAGCGCGCGGGCCAGGAGCGGGTCGGTGGTCTCGAGCCGGCGTTCGATCCTGCGGAGTTGGCGGCGTTCGTACCGGGTCACCGGTCCTCCTTCCCGCGACATCAGTCGTCGTGCTTGGTGTCGCGGTCGGTCGGGGCGAGGTACTTCTCCGTGATTGGGTCGACGCCGGTGTCGTCCTGGTCCCGGTTGAGCACGGAGTAGTGGGATTCGGCGCGCATCCGTTCGACCATGTGCGGGTAGTGCAGCTCGAACGCGGGTCGTTCGGAGCGGATGCGGGGCAGTTCGGTGAAGTTGTGCCGCGGTGGCGGGCAGCTGGTGGCCCATTCCAGCGAGTTGCCGAAGCCCCACGGGTCGTCGCGGCCGGCGGGTTCGCCGTAGCGGTAGCTGCGGAAGACGTTCCAGATGAACGGCAGGGTCGAGGCGCCCAGGACGAACGAGCCGATGGTGGAGATGGTGTTGAGACCGGTGAACTGGTCGCTCTGGAGGTAGTCGGCGTAGCGGCGCGGCATGCCCTGGTTGCCCAGCCAGTGGTGCACCAGGAAGGTCAGGTGGAAGCCGATGAACGTGGTCCAAAAGTGGATCTTCCCCAGCTTCTCGTCCAGCATGCGGCCGGTCATCTTGGGGAACCAGAAGTAGATGCCCGCGTAGGTGGCGAACACGATCGTGCCGAACAACACGTAGTGGAAGTGGGCCACGACGAAGTAGGTGTCGGTGACGTGGAAGTCGATCGGCGGCGAGGCGAGCAGGATGCCGGACAGGCCGCCGAACAGGAACGTCACCAGGAACCCGACGCTGAACAGCATCGGTGACTCGAACGTCAGCTGCCCCTTCCACATGGTGCCGATCCAGTTGAAGAACTTGATGCCGGTCGGGATGGCGATGATGAACGTGGACGCGGCGAAGAACAGCAGCAGCACCGCGCCGGTGGCGTACATGTGGTGCGCCCACACGATCACCGAGTACAGCGCGATCGCGATCGTGGCGTACACCAGGCCCTTGTAGCCGAAGATCGGCTTGCGGGAAAACACCGGGAAGATCTCCGAGACGATGCCGAAGAACGGCAGTGCGATGATGTAGACCTCGGGGTGGCCGAAGAACCAGAACAGGTGCTGCCACAGGATGACCCCGCCGTTGGCCGGGTCGAACACGTGCGCGCCCAGGTGCCGGTCGGCCAGCAGGCCGAGCAGGGCGGCGGTCAGGATCGGGAACGCCACCAGCACCAAGATCGAGGTGATGAGGATGTTCCAGGTGAAGATCGGCATCCGGAACATGGTCATGCCCGGCGCGCGCAGGCAGATCACCGTGGTGATCATGTTGACCGCGCCGAGGATCGTGCCGAGGCCGCCCACGACCAGGCCGGAGATCCACAGGTCGGCGCCCACGCCGGGGCTGTGGATCGCGCTGGACAGCGGTGTGTAGGCGGTCCAGCCGAAGTCCGGCGCGCCGGCGGGCGTGAGGAACGAGCTGACCGCGATCAGGCCGCCGAACAGGTACAGCCAGTACGACAACGCGTTGAGCCGCGGGAACGCCACGTCCGGCGAGCCGATCTGCAACGGCAGGATGAAGTTGGCGAACCCGAACACGATCGGGGTCGCGTACAGCAGCAGCATCACCGTGCCGTGCATGGTGAACAGCTGGTTGTACTGCTCGTTGGACAGGAACTGCATCCCCGGACGCGCCAACTCGCCGCGCATCAGCAACGCCATTAGCCCGCCGGCCAGGAAGAACGCGAACGACGTGGTCAGGTACATCAGCCCGATCATCTTGTGATCGGTGGTGCGGAACAGACGCAGCAGCGCCGATCCTTTGAGACGGGGCCGGGCGGCCTCTCGGGGGACGATCGGGGTCGGTTTGAGCGTCGTCATGACCATCCTCGACTCACAGGGGCGGTGCACGGGCCTACCGGCGCCACCGACCGCTTCCACACTCCGCACTGGAAATCGGACCGCCGGCGACGCGCCCGACTACCCCGTTCCGGCCCGCTCACACGTCGTTGTCCGCGATCCACCTGCCCGCACCGAACCGACGCGCCCACGACGAGTTCCACTCCCGACGAGCGGGCCACCGCCGGGTCGAGTTCAGCACCGCCGCGGCTCCCGGTGGTGTCGACCGACGTGGTCCCCCGCGAACCCGCTGCCGGAGTGCACCCGACTCGGTGGACCGGGCGCACCCGGCACGTCGCCCGGGCTTCCTCGGTCACCGGCACGACAACCGCCCCGGCGGTCGACGTCGCCCGGCACCTCATGCGGCCCGGGACAGCGCGGTCAGCGGCGCGGTGGCGTACGGCACCAACCGGCGGGTCAGGTCGGCCTGCGCCTGGCCGGTCGACCCGTACCCGGCATCGGGATGCCCTGCGCCGTGCAGCAGCACATCGACCCAGCGGGCCACCGCCCGCGGCCCGGGAAGGACGTCCGAGCCGAACCACGCCTGCACGATCAGGTCCTCGCCGCTGTGCGTCTCCACCGCCACCGCCCAGCCGGTGTGCTGGTCCCACAACAGGGCTGCCCCGCGGTCCGGGAAGGCCGGAAGCCTGCGGTCCAGTTCCAGGAACACGGTCGCGGACCCTTCGGCCTGCACGTACGAGCGATCAGAGGTGAGCCCCAACTCGTGGGTGACCGACCGCGCGTAGCCGCGCAGCGCCCTGACCAGGAAATCGCTGAACTGCGATGTCATCGTGCGTCGCCGCCTTCGCTCAACCATCGAGTGAACGCGCCGGCTTCTTGACGCACTGGTTCAGTACCCCGCACAGGGCGACGAAACCACCCATCCGGGTGACGCACCGGGTGGGTGACGTCGGAACGTCGCCGCCCGACCTTCGGCGCCGCTCGGCAGTGAGGGGGTGCCCGTTCGTGCTCGCACCGACGGGTGCGGCGCCACACGGCCCACGACCCGCGTCATCACCGTGACCGCGCCAATCCGCGCATCGACCTGACCGTCGGGCGGTGTTCGCGGTGCCCAGGGCGGGGACGGTCCGGTCGGCCCGCCGACGCGGCCGGAGCAGTCGAAGCACATCGGTCGCGATCGGTGCGACCACCCGTCGCCTGCTGGTCAGGTGCCGGTCGGATACCCGCGCCAAGCCCCGGTCGACCGGTCCGTGGCGCGAATCCACCGCCGGTACAACGCCTGATCGGCTCGTCCTCGGTGCAGTGCCGCCGGTCCCCGTGGGCTCGCACGTCCGGGTTGGGGTGCCAGGCGGCGTCGTACCCCGCTGGGCGTCGACCCGCCGGGCTGTCGTCGGCCGGGCAGCCGTCCTGGCCGGTCGGTGTCGTGCGCTCGACATCGGGCCGGCGCGGCCACCGGATCGACCACGGGTGCGCGGGGTGACGGAGGGCACTCCGGACAGGGAACACCGGGGGTGCGCGGTGCCGTTGTACGGAGTGGTCGGTGCGGTCCGTGTCCCCCGGGCCTCACCAACAACGCCTTCGCGGAACACCGTTCGGCTGGAGCCGCGTCGAGCCACTCGCCGAGAGGCGACCGCCGTACCGACCCCTATCCCCTCGACCCGCCCCCGGCCGCTTGCCTCCCCCCCAGCGCGGCCCGGGGCTGCCCGCCTCCGGCCGCACCTCCCCCCAGGGCGACCGGAGGCCGCTTCTTCTCCGGCTGTGCCGGCACGCACCCGCCCGGCACCCCGGCGCCGGAATCGGGGTGCTGCGCGGTGGACCCGCAGACCTGCCGAGCTCGGTCATCAGCAGCACGACCGACCGCGGGTCGACCGGCCGGCCCCGGCCGTCCACCGCGCCCTGTGGCTGGTACCGCGTCGGCCCGTCCGGTCCTGGTGCGCGGTGGTGCCGGAGCGGTCAGCGGCGCTCGCGCGGCGCGGCGAGTCGTGGCCACAGGTGCGCCAGGGTGGCGGCTCCGGCGAGCAGCACGTCGACCGACACCCGTTCGTCGCTGTCGTGCCACCGGTCCTCGGGCAGACCGGTGCCGAAGAACACCACCGGCACGTCCAAGGCGCGGGGCCAGCAGTTCGGCGGGCCCGCCGCCGGCGTTGCCCATCCGGCCCGGCGGTGTGTCGAACCCCTCGTGCACGGCGGCCGCGAGCGCGTCGAGCGCGGGGTGGTCCTCCGGGGTGCGGTACGGCTCCCTGACCGGCTTCCTCCGCGACGGTCAGCTCGTAGTCGACGTCGTCACCGATGTTGTCCGCGACCCAGCGCCGCAACTGCCCCGGCCACGGCGGCGACCGTCTGGTCCGGCACGGTGCGGATGCTCAGGTCGGCGGCCGCGACCGCCGGGATCGCGCCCGTCGGTGGTCCGACCGGGTCGCCCGCGACCACGGTCAGCACCTCGACCGCCGGCCGGGCCCACAGCCGTTCCAGCACCGTGTACCCCACCTCGCCGCCGATGCTGCGGGTCTCCGACCTGGCCAGCCAGTCGTCGTCGCTGAACGGCAACGCGTCCAGGTCGGCCCTGGTGCGCTCGGAGGCCTCGACCACGTCGTCGTAGAACTCGGGCAGGGTGACGCGGTCCTTCTCGTCGTGCAGCCGCGCCAGCAGCCCGGACAGGTCCAGCACGGGGTTGGGGGCCGGTCCCGACACCGCGCCGCTGTGCACGTTCGCGCAGCGGGCCGCGCACCTCCAGGTGCGCGGTGAGCATGCCCCGCACGCCGGTGCAGATGGCGGGGTGGTCGGCCCGCCACAGCGGGGTGTCGGAGAACACCACCAGGTCGGCGTCGAGCCGGTCGCGGTGCTCCTCGATCACCTGGGCGAAGTGCGGCGACCCGGCCTCCTCCTCCCCCTCGACCAGGAACTTGAGGTTCACCGCCGGGGCGGTGCGACCGGTGGCGGCCAGGTGCGCCCGGACACCCCACAGGTGGGCCACCACCTGCCCCTTGGCGTCGGAGGTCCCCCGCCCGTACAGGCGGCCGTCGCGCAGGGTCGGCTCGAACGGCGGTGTCTCCTCCCACTGCCCGTCCTTGGCGGCGCGCACGTCGTGGTGGCTGTAGACCAGCACCGTCGGCGCGCCGGGCGCCTCGCACCACTCCGCGTAGACCGCGGGCCACCTCGTCGCCCCCCAACTCCTGCACCACTGGGAAACCGACATCGCGCAGCGCCCCGGCCAGCCACTTCGCTGACCGGGTCAGGTCGACGTCGTGCTCGGACTCCCCCGCGACCGAGCGCAGGCGCACCCACCCGATCAGCTCCTCCACTACCCGGTCGCCGTGGTCGGCCAGGTAGCCGCGCAGACCAAACGGACCTCGGCCCAGACGGTCTTCCGGTCGGCGTCACGTCCATGTCCCCAGTTGACCGACAGCCGGTTGACCACCAGCAAGCCGCGACCGTGTTCGGGCGCGGCCAACCTCCCGAGAACCGGTAGCCGGCTCGGGCTGCCGTCGCCCACCTCGATCCGCACGAGATCGCGGTCGGGCAACCGGCACATCCGCAACCGCCGCGGTGCCCGGGCATGCCGATAGGTGTTGTCGACCAATTGCGCGGCGACGACCTGGACGTCCACGAGCCGATCGTCACCGGCCTCGGCCGCCATGCCGGCGGCCAGTCCCATCAGGGCCGCCGTGGGTGGGCGACTGTCGGGAAGGTCGAGCTCGACGCTCTCGCGCGGAAGATCGACAGTGTTCACTGCACGCCCTCGATGCCTGTGACCTCACAAGGCACAGATACGGCGCCGTATACCCGGCGGGGTTGCTCCGTTCCGGCTGACGGTCGTCGCCGCGTGGTCGTCACCTCCGCGACACGGGTGGCCGGGGTTGGTGTGACGGTCGGGGTCCTTGGGTCGCCAACGTGCCGCCCGCGTCGACTGTGCGTGTCCACCCTTGGACGCGCGGTGTCGGAACGCCTCCCTGGGTTGGACGCGGTCCGCCGGCGGACCGCGTCCGGGAGCACTCTCTCGCCTGGAAGGCATCCCATGACCTCGTTGTCCGATCCCGCCACGCGCGTTCCCGGTTCCAGACCGGGCAGTGACTTCGCGCGTCCGACCCGTGAGGTCGAGGAGGCGGGCCGACCTGCAACGCGGCCTCCGGCCACGGGCGGCCGACCTCGGGCCGCCACACGGCCTGCGGACTGGAGATCGGCGGCACGACCGCTTCGGCCGGCGGGAGCGCGAAGAACAGGAACGCCTTGCTGGGCGGGCTCAACCACCAGGTCAAGCACCACCTGATCCCGCACGTGCCCCGCCCCCGACCCGCACCGCGCCCAGCCCATTGCCGAGGACTTCTGCGCACGGCGCGGCATCCCCTTGCAGCAAGGCGACCATGCGCGACTCCTACGCCGAGGTCGTGCGCCACCTCCATGACGCCGGCGCACCCTGCGGCAGACCGCATCTCCGGTCCCGCGGCAGTGACCGGGACCGACCCACACGATCGTCTTCTTGGGGACCGAGGGATCCTCACGCCCACTGGTAAGGGCGGCTGGGCAGGCGGTCTGCCGCGCCGCAGACGGCGAACCGGTCGCGGACGGGTGGTGCGGACACCTGGTTCGGCCGGCAGCCGGCTATCGAGCGATGGTGTCGTCGATCAAGGCCTGGGCGACGTGGTGGAGCTTGGTGTTGGTGTCCTGGGAGAGGCCGACCAGGATGGCGAAGGCTTCGTCGGCGGTGCAGTGGCGCTGGCCCATGAGGATGCCCTTGGCCTGTTCGATGACTTCCCGGCGGGGTACGGCCTGACGGAGCTGGTCGTTCTCGGTGAGCAGGGCGCGGTGCGTCCGGCGCAGTCGTGCCAGCGCCGTGGTGAGGCTGCGCAGCTGCCGCGGGTGTTGCCACTGCCCGTCGAGGGCGTCGATCTCCGGTGCCGCGCAGAGGTCGGTGATGTCCTCGACGTGGTGGATGATGCCGATCACCCGCCGGTCCTGGCCGAGGATCGGCATGTTCAGCGGGCTCCACACCTTCCTCACGAAACGCGTGCGGTCGGCCGGGTCGGGCACGTCGTAGCGCTGGATGCCCATGTAGTGCCGCTGCTTGCTGTGGAGCACCTGCTGGAGGGACGTGCTCAGGTTGGCCCGGCCGTCGGCTTCGGGGTTGGCCGGGTCGTCGGGGAAGACGTCGAACAGGTAGGCGCCCCGCAAGTCCTCCTCCGTGGTGAGGGTGGCCTGCTGGTAGGCGGGGTTGGCGGCGCGGATGCGCAGCTCCGGGTCCAGGATCAGGTACGGCGCGGCCGTGGCGCGGAAGACCGGGTCGACGCGAAGCGTGTCCAGTGCGCGTTGATTGGCCAAACCCGTTCCCTTCACGACCGCCGGACCTGCACGTGCCGGGCACGAATACCGGCCGGTAAGACGGGACCGCGACGGCACGTGGCAGGCCGGGTTCCGCCTGCATCCTCCCACGGTGCCACACCCGGCGTCCTCTTCCACCAGCGACGACATCGTCACACGACCGCGCTCACGGACGGCAGGGGGACGCTGCCACCGGTCGGGTGGGTGCTCGTGCCGCCGGTCGGGGTACTGGTTCGGCAGCGCAGGGCGTTGAGCGCGACGGGCTGGTCGGGGCTGCTCCTGTCAGGGCCGCCTCAGGCCGGCTACCGGCGGGTCCGAGCTCGGACTTCTCGTCGCGGCGGTCGCCACTGTGGCGGTGTGGGGCGACGCCCCTGCGCCGACGGTGGCGCCGGTTGGTCGTGTGCCCGCCTGGGTCTACGGTGGGGCGCCGGGCTGACCGGTGCGCCTTGAAACCCCAGGGCGGAACCGTGAGGCGGTCCCCGAGTGAGCAGCGAGAACGATCCCGAGCCGCTGGTCCTGGGCTTGACGACCGAGCAGATGCCTCCCCTGGTGCAGGTCCGGCAGTGGACGGCCACCGCGCTGGCCGACCTGGACGAAGACCACCTGCAGACGGTGTTGCTGATCAGCACCGAGTTGTTGACCAACGCCTACGAGCACGGCAGCAGCCCCTACGGCGTCCGCCTGCGCCGCGGCCGAGTGCCGTGCCGGGTGCGGATCGAAGTCGACGACACCTCGCCGGAGCAGCCGGTGGTCGGACGCTCCCGGATCGCCGACACCCGCGGCCGGGGCCTGATCATGGTGGACAAGCTGTCCTGGAAATGGGGCGTCTCCCCTCTGCCCGGCGGCGGCAAGACCGTATGGGCAACCGTCTCCTGTGACCAGGAAGGCTGGACCCCCTGCGCGGGCAACGGCTGAACTCTTTGCGTTCGACCGTGTACCCGCAGCTCACGGCTGGGGAGAACCCTGCCGGCCCTGCCCCACTGCCTCTGCGACGCCGGCACGATCACCGGCTGGAAGTCGGTTGATCCCAGGAGCCCCGAGCGGGTGGGCACGGTTGGCGGGGTGACGCTCCTTCGGGTGCGATCGAGCGGTGAGGTCGCGTGAGAAGTCGGTCGACCCGTCAGCACAGATCGATCAACTGCGGGAAGCGCTGTCCACGCAGCCGGTGATCGAGCAGGCCAAGGGCATGCTCATGCTCGTGCGTGGCTGGACGGCGGCTGAGGCGTTCGACGCGTTGCGCGAGATCTCCCAGCACACCAACATCAAACTGCACGACGTGGCCGGCATCATCGTGGCGTCCGGTAGTCGGGAGCAGCCGCCCCTGCCCGACCGCGACACCGTTCAGGCGGTGTTGGCGGAGATCCGTCGCTCCGTACTGGGGGAGTCGATCGGATGACGCGCGACCCACACTGCCCGACCGATGGCTCCTTGATCGCTTCCCGCCTTGACCTCTGCGAAACCCGCGGTCGCATGGAGTCGCAGCGACCGGTCGGGCTCGAGTGAGCGGGCCGCCGGAGAACTCACACACCGGATCCTAGACCAACCACCGCCACCAGGCGCCCGGACACCACCCCGACCCACGCTTCACCGATCGACACAGCCAGCGAGCTCGCTCCTACCCCACGCAATCGCACACACCCAGCCGATCACCACGCACAGTCGTCGAACCGAAGCGATTCCCCTGCACGCACACCCACCCGACGACGGGCTTGCACCAACGACACCCAGCCCTGCTCCACCGAACGGCGGAACCAGGTCAAACCCGTTCTCGCGGATTTCGACACCATCCCGACCGCACACCACCTCGGCACCGTCACCGCTCAGCGACGCCACCACCGCAGCACCGGTCACAGCAGGCACCGACCCACCAGGCGCTCCGGCGAGCGCGACCTTTGACTGACTTACGAAGACCTACGGGGTCAGGAGCGTAATTCCGCCTAGGGTTACGAATCATCTATTTGACGTTCTTGTTGACCTCGCGGCTGATCGTCGACACCGCACGTTCCAGCAACGCGGCGATCGCATTGCAGAATCACCGGCACACAGCCGGCCGTGAGATCTCCTCCCGCTCGACCATGGTCAGGCTTCCGACGCGGTCCCTGCGGGGCTCGGGAGCGATCCCTCCGTGATGTTTGAGGACGGTGAACACCGAGCCGGGTGGCTTGCCGATCTGGCGGGAGATGATGCTGATCGACTCCCCGGCCCTCCCGCTCAATCCAGGCACGCATGAGCTCTGCGGCCGGCCAGTGGCCGCGGCATGCCGCCTCGTCCAGCACCGCAATGCCACCGCGCTCCCGCAACGGATCGGCGCCCCGCGCAGGCAGGAAGGCTGGGACGTCGACGTGCACCGGATCATCGTCCGATGTCACAGCCGTGTGGTCCAGGCGGTCGGCGCCGCGTACGGCTCGCCGAGCCGGTGCCAGTGGAGCCTCTGCCGCGGCCTAGGCGCCTGCTCCTGCACGGGAGGAGCGGTCGCGGCGAGCAGGGCCACCGTCACGGCCGCCAGCTCCTCTTCGGTGGGCTCGCCCTTGAGCACCTTCAGGAACGGGGTCATACCGGCTGGTTCCCGTGCTTGCGAGAAGGCAGGGATGCGTGCTTGGCGCGCAGCGCCTCCAGTCCGTCGATGAGCACGGCACGGGTGTCGGCCGGGTCGATGACGTCATCCACCAGGCCGCGCTCGGCCGCGTAGTAGGGGTGCATCAGCTGCTGCTGGTACTCCTTGATGCGCTGCGCTCGGGCCACCTTCGGATCGGGGGCCGCAGCGATCTCGCGGCGGAACACCACGTTCGCCGCGCCCTCCGCGCCCATCACCGCCACCTCGTTGATCGGCCAGGCGTAGGACAGGTCGCAGCCGATCGACCGGGAGTCCATGACGATGTACGCGCCGCCGTACGCCTTGCGGACGATCACTTGAATGCGGGGTACGGTCGCGTTGCAATACGCGTACAGCAGCTTCGCGCCGTGCCGGATGATGCCGCCGTGCTCTTGATCGCTGCCGGGCAGGAAACCCGGCACGTCCACCAGCGTCACCAGAGGGATCGAGAACGCGTCGCAGTTCTGCACGAACCGGGCCGCCTTCTCGGAGGCGTGGATGTCCAGCACACCCGCCAGCGAGGCGGGCTGGTTGGCCACGATGCCGACCACGTGCCCATCCAGCCGGGCGAACCCGCAGACGATGTTGGTGGCCCAGCCGGCGTGGACCTCGAACAAGTCGCCGTCGTCGACGACCTCCTCGATGACCGCCCGCATGTCGTAGGCGCGGGTGGAGTCCGCGGGCACCAAGTCCAGCAGTCGGTTGTTGGCGCGGTCCCGCGGGTCGGACGACGCCACCGCCGGGGCAGGCTCCCGGTTGTTCGACGGAAGCAGCGAGATGAGGTGGCGGACGTCCTCGAGGCACTCCTGCTCGGTGTCGTAGACGAACTGCGCCGCGCCGGAGACGGTGCCGTGCACCTCCGCACCGCCCAGTTGGTCATGGCTGATCCGCTCGCCGGTGACCGCCTGCACGACGTCGGGTCCGGTGATGTACATCTGCGAGATGTCGCGCACCATGAACACGAAGTCCGTCAGCGCCGGGGAGTACGTCGCGCCGCCCGCGCACGGCCCGAGCATCACGCTGATCTGCGGGATCACCCCGGAGGCGCGGACGTTGCGGCGGAAGATGCCACCGTACCCGGCCAACGCCGTGACGCCTTCCTGGATGCGGGCGCCCGCGCCGTCCGACAGCGCGACGATCGGCGCGCCCGCCGCCTCGGCGAGGTCCATCACCTTGTGGATCTTCTCGGCGTGCGCCTCGCCCAGCGACCCGCCGAAGATGCGGAAGTCGTGGGCGTAGACGTACACGGTGCGCCCGTGCACCTTGCCCCACCCGGTGACCACGCCGTCCGTGTGCGGCTTGCGCTCCTCCAGCCCGAAGCCGGTCGCCCGGTGCCTGCGCAACTGCTCGACCTCCCGGAACGTACCCGGGTCGAACAGCAGGTTCAGCCGCTCGTGCACGGTCAGCTTGCCGCGTGACCGCTGCGCGTCGGTCGCCTTGGGCGACGGCCCGAGCCTGGCCGACTCCTTCATCGCTCGCAGTTCGGTCACCCGTGACCGCAGATCGGTGCGGTCGGTGGAAGTGGAAGCGTCGTTGGTGATCGTCATGCTCCCTCGATCTGTGCAGGTGGTGGGAAGTGGCCGGCTTCGATGAAGAACTTCACGTAGGCGCGGAACAGCTCCTCGGTCACGGTCGGGCAGTCGATGCCGCTCCCGTCGAGCGCGACCGCGGTGTCGGTGACGTCGATGGGTGGGTAGAAGGACGCGCTGTCGGCGGTCATCATCCGGAAGGCGTCGAGCAGCGGGACGAGCGCGTTGTCGCGGTCGGCGGCGACGGCGGCGAACCACTGGTCGGGGTCGCGGTCCGCGATGGTGTAGCCGAGGGACCGCAGACGGCGCACCAGGTCCGGCAGTTCCACCCGGTGCTCGTTGTAGAGGTGGAACGTGCGACCCGACGCCCGGCGGGACAGCTCGACGATCGCCGAGCTGACGTAGTCCACCGGCACGAGGTGGAAGTAGCCACCGACGCCCGCGGGGGCCGAGCCCGCCTGGATGATGCCCTTGAGGCTGAGCCACACGAAGTCGCGCGTTTGGCACGCGCCGTTCGCCTGGTCGCCGGAGATGACGTCGACCCGGTACACCGATACCGGGATGCCGCGGTCCCGGGCCAACCCGACGACCTGCTCGGACACCCACTTGGTGCGCAGGTAGCCGCTGGGCAGGGCCTCGGCGGGCCCGGTCGGGGCGCTGGTCCGCAGCGCCGCGCCGTGCGGGTTCGCGCCGGCGAAGACGCCGACGGTGGAGACGTGGTGCACCGGTACGGTGCGGTGCCGGGCGGCCAGCCGCAGCACCTCCCGGGTCCCGCCGACGTTGGCCTCCTTGAGGTCGCCGTACGGCCTCAGCCAGTGCACGGTCGCGCCTGCGTGGTAGACGACGTCGACCGTGCGTGCCAACTCGTCGAACAGCTCCTCCCCCAACCCGAGGCGCGGCTGCGCCAGGTCGCCGGTGCGCACGACGAGGCGGCTCGGGTCGACCTCGTCCCACACGCGGTAGTACTCCAGGTTCTCCCGCACGCGGCGCAGGCCGTCGATGTCGTCGGCGGCGCGGACCAGGCAGTGCACGGTCGCCTTCGTGGTGCGCAGCAGGTCCCGCAGCAGGAAGGCGCCGAGGAAGCCGGTGGCGCCGGTGAGGAAGACGTGCTGCGGGTCGTCGACGACGGTCACCACCGGCTCGACGGGGCGGATGTCGTCGTCCAGCACCACGTCCGCGGTGTAGTCCTCGCGGTCCGCCCGGTCGCGGGACGGGAGGAGCTGGGTGTGCAGGAACGCGGCGAGCGCGGCGGGTGAGGGGTGGTCGAACACCAGCGTGGGCGGCAGCGCGGTGGCGCACCGCGCGGCGAGCCGGTTGCGCAGCTCGACCGACACCAGCGAGTCGAAGCCCAGGTCGCCGAACGCCTGGTCGGGACCGATGCGCTCCGGTGAGGCGTGGCCGAGCACCGCGGCGGTCTCGGTGAGCACGACGTCGACCAGGAACAGCCGCTGCTCGTCCTCCGCCAAGCCGTGAAGCGTGTCGGCCAGCGCGGTGTCGGCGGTCTCGTCGTTGCGAGCGGTCGCGCGCGGCGGGGTGCGGACCAGCCCGGACAGCAGCGGCGACATGCCCTGCCCGCGGAGTGCGGCCAGGTCCAGCGGCGTTGCGACGACCGCCGGTGTGCCGGTCCCCAGCGCGCGGTCGAGCAGCGCGGGGCCGACGTCCTGTGCGATCGGCAGGAAGCCGCCGCGGGCGATGCGTCTGCGGTCGGTTTCGTCCAAGTGGCCGCTGATGCCGCCCTCCTGCTCCCACAGGCCCCACGCGACGGACGTCGCGGGCAGGCCGAGGGCGGCGCGGTGCTCGGCGAGCGCGTCGAGGAACGTGTTGGCGGCGGCGTAGTTGGACTGGCCGGGACCGCCGATCACGCCCGCGACCGAGGAGAACAGCACGAAGGCGGTCAGCTCGCGGTCGCGGGTCAGCTCGTGCAGGTGCCAGGCGGCGTCGACCTTGGGCCGCAGCACGGCCGAGAGCCGCTCCGGCGTCATCGAGGCCAGCAGCCCGTCATCGGCGACACCCGCGGTGTGCAGGACGGCCGTCACCGGGTGGGCGTCGAGCAGCGCTGCCAGCGCAGCCCGGTCGGCCACGTCGCACGCCGCCACGGTCACGTCCGCGCCGAGGCCGGTCAGGTCGTCGACCAGCGCGGTCGCGCCGGCGCTGTCCAGGCCGCGCCGACTGGTGAGCAGCAACCGTGACACGCCGTGCTCGGCGACCAGGTGCCGCGCGAACGTCGCGCCCAGCGACCCGGTGCCGCCGGTGATCAGGACAGTGCCGGCCGGGTCCCACACCGGGTCGGCTGCCGGTGCCGGCGTCCGATCCAGCCTCGGCACGAACAGGCGCCCGCCGCGCACGGCCAACTGCGGCTCGCCGGCGTTCACCACGCCGCCCAACGCCTCCAGCGACGCCTGGTCGTCGTCCGCGTCGACCAGCACGACCCGGCCCGGCGCCTCGGACTGGGCGGAGCGCACCAGACCCCACACCGCCGCCGCGCCGAGGTCGGCGAGCGCCGGGGTGGGCGCGGTGGCGCCCCTGGTCAGCACGACCAGCGGCGTGCCGGTGAGCCGGTCGTCGGCCAGCCAGCGGCGCACCACGTCGAGGGCGCGCGCCGCCACCTCGTGCGCGGAGGCGACGGTATCCGCACCGGGGGCGGACGCGAACGGGGCGAGGACGGCGTCCACGGGCTTGTCCGGGTCCGCTGCGGCGGCCGGGTCGGTGAACCGCTGCGGGTCGAGCACGTCCACGTCGAACGGGCCGGACTCCAGCACGCCCCAGCGCACCGCGCGCCCGGGCAGCGACACCGGCCGCCACACCACCCGGAACAGGGCGTCCTGGCCGCGCACGCGGGCCCGCGCCAGGACGTCGGCCGCGCGGGGCCGAGCCAGCACGCCGCCGACCGCCGCCACCGGCCTGCCGGTCCGGTCCGACAGCAGCAGCGCCACCTCGCCGTCCGCGCCGGGGATCTGGCGGACGCGCAGCGCCGTCGCGCCCGTCGCGTGCAGCCGCACGGACCGCCAGCGGACCGGTTCGCCGTCCACGCCCACCCGCAGCGCGGCCTCCAGCAGCACCGGGTGCAGGCCGTACGCGCCGGCCTCGCCGACCAGGTGCTCCGGCAGCTCCACCTCGGCCGCGGCGGCGTCCTGGTCGAACGCCGCCGCCGTCGTGCCCAGGCTCACCGAGCCGGTGGCGTGCAGCGTCCACGAGCCGTCCGAGTCGCCGGGGCGGGCGTGCACGGACAGCGGGTGCGCGCCGTCGTCGCCCGCCGGGCCGACCCGCACCTGGAGCTGCACGCTGGCCTTGCCGTCGAGCACCAAGGGCGTGTGGGCGACCAGTTCGTCCACCACCGTGCAACCGACCTCGTCGCCCGCGCGGATCGCCAGTTCGAGCAGCACGACGCCCGGCACGACGTCGTGATCGGCCAGCCACGGCTGCGCCTTGGGCGACAGCAGGCCGGTGAGCAGCACGTCGCCGGTGTCGGCCACCGTCACGGCCGCGCCCAGCATCGGGTGCTCGGCCGCGCGCACGCCCAGGGCGGCGGTGTTCGCCGCCTCCTCGTTCCGCACCCAGTAGCGGGACCGCTGGAAGGCGTAGGTCGGCAGGTCGATCCGGCGGGCGCCGGTACCCGCGAAGAACGAGGACCAGTCGACGTCGACGCCGTGGGCGTGCAGCCTGCCCAGCCCGGTGATCAGCGCCTCGGCGTCGGGCGTGGTGCGGCGCAGCACGGGCACCGCCGCCTGGGCCCGGTCGCCGAGCACCTCGCCGACCAGGGCGGTCAGCACCGCGTCCGGACCGATCTCGACGAAGGCGGTGGCGCCCGCGTCGGCCAGGGCGCGCACGGCGTCGGCGAAGCGGACCGGCTCCCGAACGTGCCGCACCCAGTGGTCGGCGTCGGTGAGCGCGTCGGTGACCGCGCCCGTCAGGGCCGAGACGACGGGCAGCGCCGCGCGGTGGAAGGTCAACCCTTCGACGACCTCGCGGAAGTCGGCGAGCATCGGGTCCATGTGCGCGGAGTGGAAGGCGTGGCTGACGGTGAGCCTGGTGGTCTTGCGGCTCCGCTCGGCAAGCCGCGCGGCGACCGCCAGGACGGCGTCCTCGTCACCGGAGAGCACGACGGAGGTGGGTCCGTTGACCGCGGCGACGTCGACGCCGGCGATCAGCAGCGGCAGCACCTCGGCCTCGGTGGCGCGCACGGCGACCATCGCGCCCCCTGGCGGCAAGGCCTGCATCAACGTGGCGCGCGCCGCCACCAGCTTCGCCGCGTCCTCCAGGTCGAACACCCCGGCGACGTGGGCCGCCGCGATCTCACCGACGGAGTGGCCGGCCACCAGATCGGGGCGCACGCCCCAGGACTCCAACAGCCGGAACAACGCCACTTCGACCGCGAAGATCGCGGGCTGCGCCCAACCGGTGTCGTCCAACCCCTCACCGGTGGCGATCACCTCCCGCAACGGCCGGTCCAACAACGGGTCCAACACGGCACACACCGCGTCCAAAGCCGCCGCGAACGCCGGGAAGGATTTCGCCAGCTCCAAACCCATGCCGATCCGCTGCGAACCCTGACCGGTGAACACGAACGCGGTCCGGCCGTTGACGCGGGTGGCCGGGGCGACGGTGTCCAGACCGGCCGGCAGTGCCTCCCGGTCCGCGCCGACGACCACGGCCCGGTGCTCCAGCGCAACGCGCGTGGTGGCCAGCGAGAAGGCCACGTCCAGCGGGTCGGGGGCCGTTTCGGCGGTGAAGTCGCGCAACCGATCGGCCTGGACCCGCAGCGCCTCGGGCGAACGGCCCGACAGCACCCACGGCACCACCGGGAGGCGCACCTCCGGGGCAACCGGCTCGGGCTCCTCGACCACGGGGGCCTGCTCCAGGATGACGTGCGCGTTGGTGCCGCTCACGCCGAACGACGACACGCCCGCCCGTCGCGGCCTGCCGGTCTCCGGCCACGGGCGGTTCTCGGTGAGCAGCTCGACAGAGCCCGCCGACCAGTCCACGAACGGCGTTGGCTCGCTGACGTGCAGGGTCTTGGGCAGAGTGGCGTGGCGGACAGCCATGACCGCCTTGATCACACCGCCGATACCGGCTGCGGCGACCGAGTGGCCGATGTTCGACTTCAGCGACCCCAGGTACAGGGGCGTCGGGCGGTCCCTGCCGTAGGTGTTCAGCAGCGCGGTGGCCTCGATCGGGTCACCCAGGCGCGTCGCCGTGCCGTGCGCCTCGACCACGTCGACGTCCACCGGGGACAGCCGGGCGTTGGCCAAGGCGGCGCGGATGACGCGTTCTTGCGAGGGACCGTTGGGCGCGGTGAGACCGTTCGAGGCGCCGTCCTGGTTGACCGCGCTGCCGCGCAGCACCGCCAGCACGGGGTGCCCGTTGCGGCGCGCGTCGGACAGCTTCTCCAACAGCACCAAGCCGACGCCCTCGGACCAGCCGGTGCCGTTCGCGTCGGCGGAGAACGAGCGGCAGCGGCCGTCGGCGGCCAGCCCGCGCTGGCGGGAGAAGTCGACGTAGCCGCCGGGGTGGCCGTACACGGTGGCCCCGCCCGCGACGGCCAGGGTGGACTCGCCCTGCCGCAGGGACTGCGCCGCCAGGTGCATGGCCACCAGCGAGGACGAGCACGCCGTGTCCACCGTGACCGCCGGCCCCTCCAACCCGAACGTGTAGGACACCCGACCGGACGCGACGCTGCTGAGCTTGCCCGTCATGAGGTAGCCCTCCAGCTCCGCCGGGCCGTCCAGACCCAGGTAGGTCTGCTCCCCCACTCCGGCGAACACGCCCGTCGAACTGCCGCGCAGGGTCGTCGGGTCGAGGCCCGCACGCTCGAACAGCTCCCAGGCGGTCTCCAGCAGCACCCGCTGCTGCGGGTCCATCGACAGCGCCTCGCGCGGCGAGATGCCGAAGAACCCGGCGTCGAAGCTCGTCGCGTCGGCGATGAACCCGCCTTGATCGGTGTAGGAGGTGCCGGTGCGCGTCGGGTCCGGGTCGTAGAGCGCGTCCACGTCCCAGCCGCGGTCGTCCGGCCACGCGGTGATGCCGTCGCCGCCCTCCAGCACCAGCCGCCACAGGTCCTCGGGCGAGGACACGCCGCCCGGGTAGCGGCACGCCATGGCGACGATCGCGATCGGCTCGGTGCCGCCCGCCTCCAGCTCCTCGATGCGCTGCCGCGCCTTCTTCAGGTCGGCCGTGACCCACTTCAGGTACTCGACCATCTTCTGTTCGTTGGACATCGCCGATATCTCCCGGTGCGGATCAGGCGGACCGGTCGGCGGCGCGACCGAGTTCGTTGTCGATGAAGTCGAACAGTTCGGCGGCCGACGCGGATTCGAGCGCCACCGCGGAGCCGTCGTCCGCGGGCGGCGCGCCGAGCTGGGAGGTCCAGCGGGACAGCATGGTGCGCAGCCGCGCCGTGATCTCGTCGCGCTGGTCGTCCTTCCCGGCCACGCCGTCGAGCAGGGACTCGAGCCGGTCGAGTTCGGACAGCACGGACTCGTCCGCCGCGGGCGCGAGCACGCCGAGCACGTGGTCGGAGAGCGCGGCAGGCGTCGGGTGGTCGAACACCAGCGTCGCCTGCAGCGCCACGCCCGTTGCCGCGGCCAGTCGGTTGCGCAGCTCGACGGCGGTCAGCGAGTCGAAGCCCAGCTCTTGGAACGGCCGCTGCTCGCCGATCGCGGCCGGATCCTTCTGCCCCAGCACCGCGGCCACCTCGCGGCGGACGAGGTCCAGTACGACGTCCCGGCGTTCGTCCGCCTCCAGGCCGGCCAACGACGCCACCAGCGATGCGGCCTGGCCGTCGTCGGCCGAGCGCCGCCGGGGCGCCAGGCCGACCCGCAGCGGGACCGGTACGCGTTCCGAGGCGCGGAGTGCCGCCACGTCGAGCGGCGCGGCCACCACCACAGGGTGCCCGGCACCCACCGCGGCGTCGAGCAGGCCGGGCAGCTCCTCGTCGGAGACGGCCGGGAAGCCCGGTACACCACCGCGCGGACCGAACGCGACCGCCACCGCAGGGAGCCCGAGGGCCGCGCGGTGACGGGCCAGGGCGTCGGTGAACGACGCGGCGGCGGCGTCCCCGGCCCGGCCGGGTGCGCCGAGCACGCCGGCGGTGGAGGAGAACAGCACGAACGCGGTGACGTCGGGAAGCAGCTCGTGCAGCCGCCAGGCGTGGTCCACGCCGGGTTCGAGCGCGGCGGCCAGGGCGTCGGACGTGACCGCCCGCAGCGGGCCGTCGTTCTGCTCGCCGGCCGTGTGCACGACGGCGGTAGGCCGGTGCTCTGCCACCGCGGCGGCCAACCCGTCCCACGTCGCCGACACGGTCTCGGCGGCCAACCCCGGCGCCTCGGCGTCGACCAGCACCACCTTGCGAACACCGTGCGCCTCGACCAGGTGCCGGGCGACCAGTCCGCCCAGCGGGCCGGTGACCAGTGCCGTGCCTCCCCAGACCGTCCCGCCGCCGGCGGGCTCCACCGGGGTGAGGCGCGGTGAGAACACCCGACCGCCGCGCACCGCCACCTGGACCTCGCCGGCGGGTACGAGCACGTCGCCGTCGGTGTCCACCAGGATCAGGCTGCCCTCGGGCAGCTCGGACTGGGCTGAGCGCAGCAGGCCCCAGGCCGCCGCGGCGGCGAGGTCGACGTCCTCGTCGGCCACCGCGACCGCGCCGCTCGTCGCCACGACCAACGGGGCGGACTGCTCGCGCACCAGTTCCAGCGCCCGCGCCACGGCCAGGTGGGCGGCGGCGACCGGGTCACCCGAGCCGACCTCCAGGCGGACCACCTCGGCCGGGGTGCCGGCTTCGGCGGACACCTCCGCCCAGGTCAGTGCGCGCAGCGGCGACCGGGCGGCGAACCGCTCGACCGGGATGTCGCGGAACTCGACCGCCTCGGCGGTGAGCACCGGGCGACCGGTGGCGTCGGCGAGGACGAGGGACGCGGTGTCACCTCCGACGTGCCGCAGGTGGACCTCGACGGCTTCGGCGTGCGCGGCGTGCAGCCGCACCCCGCGCCAGGTCGTCGGCACCCGGACGGTCGTCCCGCCAACGACGCTCGGCGCCGCCAGGTCGAGCAGAACCGGGTGCAGGCCGTACGCGCCGGCCTCCCCCGCGAACGCGTCGGGCAGCCGCACGGGCGTGCCGGCGCCCATGACCGCGGGCTCGTCCCCGCCGTTCGCGGCAAGCACACCGGTGGCGTGCGCGGTCCACGCCGCGTCCTCGACGTCCGGCCGCGCGTAGACGGTGAAGGCCCGCCGGCCGTCCTGGTCGGCCACGTCCACGGACAGCTGCACATGGGCGGGGAGCGTCAGCGGCAGGTCGGTCTCCAGCTCCGCCAACACCGGGGCGCCGAGCTTGTCGCCCGCCTGGATCGCCATCTCCACGAACGCCGCGGGCGGCACCGCCAGGTGGTCGGCCAGCCAGGAGCCGCCTTCGAGCAGACCGGTGAACAGCACCCGATCCGCCCCGGCGACCGCGGTGGCCGGGCCGAGCAGCGGGTGCCCGGAGACGCGCACGGAGGCAGGCGCGGACTCCAGCCAGTACCGCTCGTGCTGGAACGGGTAGGTCGGCAGGTCGACCCGCCGTGCGCCCGAGCCGCGGAAGTACGCCGACCAGTCGACGGCCACGCCGCGGGTGTGCAGGGCGCCCAGGGCCGCGGCGACCGCCTCGGGCTCGGATCGGGTGCGGCGCAGCAGCGGCACGGCGGCCGCGTCGGCGGTGATGGCCGGGGCCATGGCCGACAGCACGGCATCGGGACCCAGCTCGACCAGCGTGGTCACGCCCAGGCCGACCAGGGCGTGCACCGCGTCGGCGAACCGCACCGTGCTGCGGACCTGCGCCACCCAGTATTCCGGGGTGGTCATCTTCTCGGCCGGTTCGCCCGTCACCGTGGAGACCACCGGGACAGCGGGCTCGTGGTAGGTGAGCCCTTCGACCATCTCGCGGAAGCCGGTGAGCATCGGGTCCATGTGCGCGGAGTGGAACGCGTGGCTGACGGTGAGCCTCTTCGACCGGGCGCCGAGGGCCTCGACGACCCTCAGCACGGCGCCCTCGTCACCGGAGAGCACGACGGAGGTCGGGCCGTTGACCGCGGCGATGTCCACACCGGACTCCAGCAGTGACCGGACGACGTCCTCGGCGGCCTGCACGGCGACCATCGCACCGCCGGGCGGCAAGGCCTGCATCAACGTGGCGCGCGCCGCCACCAGCTTCGCCGCGTCCTCCAGGTCGAACATCCCGGCGACGTGGGCCGCCGCGATCTCACCGATGGAGTGACCGGCCACGAAATCCGGTCGCACGCCCCAGGACTCCACCAGCCGGAAGAGCGCCACCTCGACCGCGAAGATGGCCGGCTGCGCCCAACCGGTGTCGTCCAACCCCTCGCCGGAGTCGATCACCGCCCGCAACGGCCGGTCCAGCAACGGGTCCAGCGCGGTGCACACCTCGTCGAAGGCCGCCGCGAACGTTGGGAAGTACCGCGCGAGCTCAAGCCCCATGCCCACCCGCTGCGAACCCTGACCGGTGAACACGAACGCGGTCCGGCCCTCGGCGGCGACGACGGGTTCCACTGACGCCAGGTCGTCGCGGCGCACCACCGAAGCCCGGTGCGGGAGCGCGGACCGCGCCGTGGCGAGGGTGAAGGCCACGTCCAGGTCGCGGGCGTCCACCGTCGCCAGCCTGCGGGCCAGTTCGCGCACCGCTTCGGGGTTTCGACCGGACAGCACCCAGGGGGCGACCGACAGGTCCACCTCGGCGGTCGGCTCCACCTCGGCTGGTGGCTGCTCGATGATGACGTGCGCGTTGGTGCCGCTGATACCGAACGAGGACACCCCCGCCCGGCGCGGACGACCGGTTTCCGGCCAGGGCCGCGCCTCGGTCAACAACTCGACCGAGCCCGACGACCAGTCCACGTGCGGCGTGGGGTCATCGGAGTACAGGCTGCGGGGCAGCACACCGTGCCGCATCGCCTCCACCATCTTGATCACACCGCCCACACCGGCCGCGGCCTGGGCGTGACCGATGTTCGACTTCAACGACCCCAAATAGAGGGGAACCCGGCGCTCCTGCCCATAGGCGGCCAACAACGCCTGCGCCTCGATCGGATCACCAAGACGCGTACCCGTCCCATGCGCCTCGACAGCATCCACATCGGACGGGCGCAGACCCGCACTCGCCAACGCCTGACGGATAACGCGCTCCTGCGACGGACCATTCGGGGCGGTCAAACCATTCGACGCGCCATCCTGGTTGACCGCGCTACCGCGCACCACCGCCAACACACGATGCCCATGACGCCTCGCATCCGACAACCGCTCCAACAACAACAAACCAACACCCTCAGACCAACCCGTACCCTCCGCACCCGCGGCAAACGACCGACACCGACCGTCAACGGACAAACCACGCTGCCGCGAGAACTCGACGAACGCGGTCGGCGTCGACATCACCGTCACACCACCCGCCAACGCCAACTCACACTCACCCTGCCGCAACGACTGCGCCGCCAAGTGCAACGCCACCAACGACGACGAACACGCCGTGTCGACGGTGATCGCCGGCCCCTCCCACCCGAAGGTGTAGGACACCCGACCCGACGCGACGCTGCTCAGCTTGCCGCCGGCCAGGTAACCCTCCAGGTCCTCGGGAGTCTCGGCCAGCCCTGAGCCGTAGTCGTGGTACATCACGCCGGTGAACACGCCGGTCCGCGAACCGCGCAGCCGGGCCGGGTCCACCCCGGCGTTCTCCAGGCTCTCCCAGGCCGTCTCCAGCAGCAGCCGCTGCTGCGGGTCCGTGGCCAGCGCCTCGCGCGGCGACATCCCGAAGAACTCGGCGTCGAACAAGTCGGCGTCGTGCAGGAACCCGCCCTCGCGGGTGTAGGACCGACCCGCGTGGTCCGGGTCCGGGTCGTACAGGTCCGGCCAGCCGCGGTTGGTCGGGAACGGCGAGACCGCGTCCACGCCCTGCGCGACGAGGTCCCACAGCTCGCGCGGGGACCCCACCCCGCCCGGGTACCGGCAGGCCATGCCGATGATGACGATGGGATCGTCGTCCGTGGCGGTCACGGCGGCGGCGACCACCTCCGGCGCGCCGCCGAACAACTCTCCCGACAGGTGCGCGGCCAGCGCGGCGGGCGACGGGTGGTCGAACACCAGCGTGGTCGGCAGCCGCAGGCCCGTGACGGCGTTGAGCTCGTTGCGCAGCTCGACCGCGGTCAACGAGTCGAAACCCAGCTCCTGGAACGCCCGGTCGGCCGGGACCGCGCCTGCGTCGGCGTGTCCGAGCACCGCGGCCACCTGGGCGCGGACCAGGTTCACAAGGGCTCGGTCGCGTTCGGCCTGGGCGAGGCCGGCCAGCCGCTCGGCGAGGGAGCCGCCGGTGCGGCGGGTGCGACGGGTCGGCGGCACGAGGCCGCGCAGGACGACGGGGGCGTCCTCCCCCAGCGCGCCCAGCGTGGCCGGGTCGACGCCGGTGATGGCGACCACCGGTGCACGCAGGGCGAGCGCGACGTCGAACGAGGCCAGGGCGTCCTGGGTGGACAGCGCGAGCAGACCTGTCCGCTCGATCCGCTTGACGTCCACGTCCGCCAGGTGACCGGTGATGTCGCTGGCCTGCGCCCACAGGCCCCATGCCAGCGACGTGGCGGGCAGGCCCAGCTCGTGTCGGTGCTCGGCCAGGCCGTCGAGCCAGGTGTTGGCCGCCGAGTAGTTCGCCTGCCCGGCGTTGCCCAGCTGACCCGCCAGCGACGAGTACAGGACGAACGCGGACAGGTCGAGGTCGCGCGTGACCTCGTGCAGGTTCCAGGCCGCGTCCACCTTGGGCCGCAGCACGGCCGTGACCTGCTCGTCGGTCAGCGATCCGAGCACGCCGTCGGCGAGCACGCCCGCGGTGTGCACGACGGCCTTGACCGGGTGCCGCGCCACCAGTTCGGCCAGCGCCGCGCGGTCGGCGACGTCGCACGCGACGAGCGTGACGTCGGCGCCCAGGGCGGTCAGGTCGGCCGTCAACTCCGCCGCGCCGGGGGCCGCCGCGCCGCTCCTGCTGACCAGCAGCAGATCGGTGGCGCCATGCTCGACCACCAAGTGCCGGGCGAGGACGGCGCCCAGCACGCCGGTGGCGCCGGTGACGAGCACGGTGCCGTCCGCGAACGGCGTGCCGGTGGCGGAGTCCGCCGGTTCCCGTCGGGCCAGGCGGGGCACCCGGATCTCGCCCTCGCGCAGCGACAGCTGCGGTTCACCGGTCGCGAGCGCGGCGTCCAAGGCGGCGCCGGACGCGTCGGTGCCGTCGGTCTCGACGAGCACCACCCGGCCGGGGTGCTCGGTCTGCGCGGTGCGCACCAATCCGCGCACCGCGGTGTGCGCCAGCACGCCCGCACGGGTCAGCACGACGAGCTGCCCCTCGCGGTCCTCGGCGAGCCACCCGCGCACCAGCTCCAAGGTCTGCCGGGTCGCGGTGTGTGCGGCGGCGACCACGTCGTCGGTGTCGGGCAACGGGATCGGCATGATGTCGAACGCCGCGCCGGACGGGGTGCCGCCGGCGATCGGGGTCCAGCGCGGCTCGAACAGCGTGTCGCGGGTGACCGGGCCCAGCTTGAACGGCCGCAGCGCCAACGACTCCACGACCGCCACCGGCGTGCCGAGTTCGTCGGCGAGCACCATCGACGCCGACTCGGGCCCGGTGGCGGTGATCCGCGCCCGCAGAGCCGTCGCGCCGGACGTCGCCACTGTCACGCCCGACCACGTGAAGGGCAGCAGCGCCTGCCGGTCGGGGTCGGCGACGCCTGGCAGCAGCGGGTGCGCGGCGGCGTCGAGCAGCGCCGGGTGCACGGTGAACGCGGCGGCTTCGGCACGGGCGGACTCGGGCAGGGCGAGCTCGGCGAACAGGTCGCCGTCGCGCCGCCACAGGCGGCGCAGGCCGCGGAACACCGGGCCGTAGGAGTAGCCGTCCTCGGCGACGCGCTCGTAGACCCCGTCCAAGTCGACTTCGGTCGCGCCCTCCGGCGGCCACACCACCAGGTCGGCGGGCACCGGGACGGGCGCGGTGGCGAGCGCGCCCGTCGCGTGCCGCTGCCACGCGCGGCCGGCCGAGCGGGCGTGCACCTCCAGGGTGCGCGTGCCGTGTTCGTCGGCCTCACCCACGAGCAGCTGCACCTGCACGGCCCCGCCCTCGGGCAGCACCAGGGGCGCGGTGACGGTCAACTCCTCGACCCGCTCCAAGCCCACCTCGGTCGCGGCGCGCAACGCCAGCTCCAGCAGCGCCGTGCCGGGCACGACGACGGCGCCGGCGACCCGGTGGTCGCCCAACCAGCCGTCGGCGCTCAACCTGCCGGTCAGCACGACAGAGCCGCCGTCGGCGACCTCGACCACCGCGCCGAGCAGCGGGTGGTGGGCGTCGTCGAGACCGGCCGCCGCCACGTCCCCGCCACCGGCGGTGGGGCTCAGCCAGTAGCGGTCGCGCTGGAACGGGTACGTGGGCAGCGGCACCCGGGTGGCGCCGGTGCCGGCGAAGAACGCCTCCCAGTCCACGGCCACGCCGCGACCGTGCAGCTCGGCGAGCGCCGCGATGGCGGTCTCGGCCTCGGGCCGGCCCGCGCGCATCAGCGGCACGCCGTCGCCGGCCATGGCCGACAGCACGCTGTCGGGACCCAGCTCGACCACGTTGGTCACGCCCTGCGCGCGCAAGGTGGCCACGGCGTCCGCGAAACGGACCTCTTGGCGGACCTGCTCGACCCAGTAGCCCGGCTCGGTCAGCCGGTCGGCGAGCGCGCCGGTCACGGTGGACACGATCGGCACGGCCGGGCGGTGGTAGGTCAGGTTTTCCGCGACCAGCCGGAACTCCACCAGCATCGGGTCCATGTGGGCGGAGTGGAACGCGTGGCTGACCCGCAGCCGCTTGGTCCGGCGACCTCGCTCTGCGAACGTCGCGGCGGCGGCGGAGACGGCGTCCTCGTCACCGGAGAGCACGACCGCGGTCGGGCCGTTGATCGCGGCGATGGACACGCGGTCGCCCAGCAGCGGCCGGACCTCGTCCTCGGTCGCCTGCACGGCAACCATCGCGCCGCCCTCGGGCAGGGCCTGCATCAGCCGGCCGCGGGCCGCGACCAGCGTGGCCGCGTCGTCGAGCGACAGCACGCCCGCCACGTGCGCGGCGGCGAGCTCGCCGATCGAGTGGCCGGCCAGCAGGTCCGGCCGAACGCCCCAGTGCTCCAGCATCCGGAACAAGGCGACCTCGACCGCGAACAGCGCGGGCTGTGCGGCGCCGGTCCGGTCCAAACCCTCGCCGGAGGCTATGAGCTCGCGCAGCGGGAGGTCGAAGCGGGCCAGGACCTCGTCCAGGGCGCCGGCGAACACCGGGAAGGTCCGTGCCAACTCCAGGCCCATGCCGACCCGCTGCGAGCCCTGACCGGTGAACAGGAACGCGGTGCCGCCCTCGCCGACGGGCGCCGGTTCGCGGAGCACGCGGTCCACGCCGACCGCCCGCCAGGCGAACGGCTGCCGGGTGGTTGCCAGCGAGTAGGCCACGTCCAGGTCCGAGCCCGCCGCGGTGGACAGCAGTTCGGCCTGGGCGCGGGCCGCGGCTTCGCTCCGGCCGGACACCACGAAGGGCACCACCGGCAGCACGACGGACACGGGCTCCGACCCGACCCGCACGGCTTCGACCGGCGCCGCGTCAGGCTGCCCTGCTTCGACCTGCCCGACCTCGACCGGCCCGTGCTCCGAGGGCTGCTCGATGATGACGTGCGCGTTGGTGCCGCCGAAGCCGAAGGACGACACGGCGGCCCGGCGCGGGCGGTCGACCTCCGGCCAGGGCCGCGCCTCGGTCAGCAACTCCACCGAGCCCGACGACCAGTCCACGTGCGGAGTCGGCTCGTCCACGTGCAACGTGGGAGGCAGCACACCGTGCCGCATGGCCTCGACCATCTTGATCACACCGCCGACACCCGCCGCGGCCTGGGCATGACCGATGTTGGACTTCAACGACCCCAAGTACAGCGGAACCGCGCGCTCCTGCCCGTAAGCGGCCAACAACGCCTGCGCCTCGATCGGATCACCCAGACGCGTACCCGTCCCATGAGCCTCCACAGCATCCACATCGGACGGACCCAGACCCGCACTCGCCAACGCCTGACGGATAACACGCTCCTGCGACGGACCATTCGGTGCGGTCAAACCATTCGACGCGCCATCCTGGTTGACCGCGCTACCGCGCACCACCGCCAACACACGATGCCCATGACGCCGCGCATCCGACAACCGCTCCAACAACAACAAACCAACACCCTCAGACCAACCCGTACCCTCCGCACCCGCCGCAAACGACCGACACCGACCGTCAACGGACAAGCCGCGCAACCGCGAGAACTCGACGAAGGCGGTAGGTGTCGACATCACGGTCACACCACCCGCCAACGCCAACTCACACTCACCCTGCCGCAACGACTGCGCCGCCAGGTGCAACGCCACCAACGACGACGAACACGCCGTGTCCACCGCGACGGCGGGTCCTTCCAGGCCGAACGTGTAAGCCAGCCGACCAGCCGCGATGCTGCCCGCGCTGCCGCTGAACAGGTAGCCCTCGAAGTCCGGGGAGGACAGCCGGGGCCGCGAACCGTAGTCGTTGTACATCACGCCGGTGAACACGCCGGTGCGCGAGCCGCGCACGGACGACGGGGGCAACCCCGCCGTCTCCAGGGCTTCCCACGCCGTTTCCAGCAGCAGCCGCTGCTGCGGGTCCGTCGCCAGCGCCTCACGCGGCGACATGCCGAAGAACTCGGCGTCGAACAAGTCGGCGTCGTGCAGGAACCCGCCCTCGCGGGCGTAGGAGGTGCCGACCTGGTCCGGGTCGGGGTCGAACAGCCGGTCCAGGTCCCACCCGCGGTTCGTCGGGAACCCGGCGACCGCGTCGACCCCGTCCTCGACCAGCCGCCACAGGTTTTCCGGCGACCGGACACCGCCCGGATAGCGGCAGGCCATGCCCACGATGGCGATGGGCTCGCTGTCCTTGTCCTCCAGCTCGCGCAGCTTCCTGCGCGCGTCCCGGGCATCCGCGATCGCCCTCTTGAGGTACTCGCGAAGCTTCGCCTCGTCAGCCACGTGTGTCTCGCTCCCCAGTAGTGTGCGGCCGAATCGCCTAGTCGAAGTCGTCGACCAGCGCGAAGAGGTCCTCGTCGCTGGCCAGTTCCAGGTCGTCCCGCTCCTCGTCGCGGGGGTCGCCCGCCACGAGGTCGAGCAGCTCGCGCAGCCGGTCGGCGATCGCGCCCGAGTGCTCGGCGTCGGCGGCGGCCGAGCGCATCGCGCTCCGCAACCGGTCCAGGTCGGCCAGCACGTCCGGCTCGTCGTCGGCGGCGAGCTGGTCGTGCAGGTGGGCGGCCAGCGCGGCGGGCGACGGGTGGTCGAACACCAGCGTGGTCGGCAGCCGCAGGCCCGTGACGGCGTTGAGCTGGTTGCGCAGCTCGACCGCGGTCAACGAGTCGAAACCCAGCTCCTGGAACGCCCGGTCGGCCGGGACCGCGCCCGAGTCTCCGTGTCCCAGCACCGCGGCGACCCTCGACCGCACGAGGTCGATCAGCACCCGCTGCCCCTCGTTCCGGTCCAGGTGCGCCAGACGCTGTGGCAGCGCCGGTTCGGCACCGTTCGCGGTGGCGCCCGCCGCCCGCCGCGCCGGTGCCCGCACGAGGCCCCGCAGCAGCACGGGCTGCTCGTCACCAAGGGCGCGCAACGCCTTGGTGTCCAGTTTGGTCACCGCGAACACCGGCTCGGGCCGCGCGAGTGCGGCGTCGAACAGCGCCATCGCCTCGGCGCTGCCCAGCGGCTTGAGCCCCGACCGGGCGAGCCGACGCAGGTCCACCTCGGCCAGGTGGCCGCTCAGCTCGCTGGCCTCGGCCCACAGGCCCCACGCCAGCGACGTGCCGGGCAACCCCAGCGCGCGCCGGTGCTCGGCCAGGCCGTCGAGCCAGGTGTTGGCGGCGGCGTAGTTGGCCTGCCCCGCCGTGCCCAGCAGGCCCGCGACCGACGAGTACACGACGAACGCGCTCAGGTCCTGCTCACGGGTCAACTCGTGCAGGTGCCAGGCCGCGTCCACCTTGGGCCGCAGCACCCGGTCGACCTGCTCGGCGTCGAGCGCGGTGAGCACGCCGTCGTCGGTGAGGCCGGCGGTGTGCACGACGGCGCCCAGCCGCCGGTCCCCGATGGCCGCCGCCAGCGAACCGCGGTCGGTGACGTCGCAGGCCGTCACGTCGACCACCGCGCCGAGCGAGGTCAACTCGGCCACCAGTTCCGCCGCGCCGGGGGCTGCCGGGCCGCGCCTGCTGAGCAGCAGCAGATCGGTGGCGCCGTGCTCGACCACCAGGTGCCGGGCCAGCACCGCGCCCAGCACGCCGGTGCCGCCGGTGATCAGCACCGTCCCGCGCTTCCAGTCCGGCGCGGACCCCTGCTCGCCGGCTGCCCGCACCAGCCGCGGCACGAACACCTCGCCGGCACGGACGGCGACCTGCGGTTCACCGGTGCGCAGCGCCGCGTCCAACCGCGCCGTCGAGCGCGGGTCGTCGTCGGTCTCGGCGAGCACGAACCGGCCGGGGTGCTCGGTCTGCGCGGTCCGCACCAGGCCGCGCAGCGCGGCGTGGGCCGGGTCGTCCGACCGCAGCACCACCGCCAACTGCCCGGACTCCTCCGCCAGCCACCGCCGAAGGGTGGCCAGCACGCTGTGCACGACCTCGCCCGGCGTGCCGGACGACACCCGCTCGACGGTCACCGCGGCATCGGCGGTCGCGTCCGGCGCGGGTACCCACCGCGGCACGAACAGACCGTCGGCGGCCTGCCCGGCAGCCGACAGCGGGCGCAGCACCAGCGAGTCGGCAGTCGCGACCGGCGCTCCGGAGCCGTCCGCCACCACCAATGACACGGTCTGCGAGTCCTCGGCCGACGCGGTGATCGACAGCCGCACCCGCAGGGCCACCGCGCCCGCGGCGGCCACCCGCACGCCGCTCCAGGCGAACGGCAGCCACGTGGGGCCGGCACCGGTCGCGACACCCGGCAGCAGAGCGTGCAGCGCGGCGTCCAACAGGGCCGGGTGCAGGCTGAACGCGTCACCGCGCCGCTCCCGCTCCAGCTCGACCTCGGCGAACAGCTCGCCCTCGCCCCGCCACACCCGGCGCAGGTTGCGGAAGGCGGGACCGTAGTCGTAGCCGTGCTCGCGGAGCCGGTCGTAGACGCCGTCGAGGTCCACCTCACCGGCCGCCGGCGGCCACTGCGCCAGCCCCTCGGTCACCGGGGTGGTGGCCGGGGCGAGCACCGCGGTCACGTGCGCGGTCCACGGCTCGTCCTCGTCCACCCGGGAGTGGATCTGCGCCTCGCGGCGACCGGCCGCGTCGGGCGCGCCGACCGCCAGCTGCACCTGCACGCCGCCGCGCTCGGGCAGCAGCAGCGGCGCGGCCACGGTCAGCTCCTCGACCTCGTCGCACCCGGTCTGCTCGCCCGCGCGGACCAGCATCTCCACGAACGCGGTGCCCGGCACCAGGACGGAGCCGCGCACGGCGTGGTCGACCAGCCACGGGTGGCTGTGGCGGGACAGCCGTGCGGTGAACACGACCTCGTCGCGGCCCGCGAGGCCGACCACCGCGCCCAGCAGGGGGTGTTCCGCGCCGGTCACGCCGAGGCCGACGGCATCGCCCGCGCCGACCGGGGCGTCGAGCCAGTAGCGCTCACCCCGGAACGGGTAGGTGGGCAGGTCGACGCGTCGACCGCCTCGGAACAGCCGCGCCGCATCGGCGGCGTGACCTCGCACGTGCAGCGCGGTGATCGCGGTCAGCGCGGTGACGCCCTCCGGGCGGCCCGAGCGCAGCACCGGTGCCACGGCGCCCACCGGTCCCGTGACGGAGTCGCGGGCCAGCGCCGACAGCACGCCGTCCGGCCCGACCTCCAGGTAGTCGGTGACGCCAGCGGACTCTAGGAACCGCACGCCGTCGGAGAACCGCACCGCCGAGCGCACGTGCTCGGCCCAGTAGTCGGGCGAGGTGAGCTGACCGGTGGTGGCGAGCGTGCCGGTCACGTTGGACATGACCGGGACGCGCGGCTCGTGGAAGGTCAGCTCGGCGATGGCGGCGCGGAACTCGTCGAGCACGCCGTCCATGTGCGGCGAGTGGAACGCGTGGCTGACCGGCAGGCGCTTGACCTTGCGGCCCGCGTTCCGCCAGACCTCCGCGACCTCTTCCACGGCCTGCTCGTCGCCGGAGACCACCGTGGCCGTCGGACCGTTGACGCCCGCGACGACCACGGTGTCCCCGCGTCCTGCCAGCGAGGCGAGCACTTCCTCCTCACCGGCCTGGATGGCCACCATCGCGCCGCCGTCGCGGGCAGCCTGCATGAGGCGGCCTCGGGCGGCGACGAGCTTCGCGGCGTCCGCGAGGTCGAGCACCCCGGCCAGGTGGGCGGCGATCACCTCGCCGATGGAGTGGCCGAGGAGGTAGTCCGGCCGCAGGCCGTAGGACTCGACCAGCCGGTAGAGGGCCACCTCGACGGCGAACAGCGCGGCCTGGGTGAACGAGGTCTGGTCCAGCAGCGCCGAGTCCGCCGATTCCGCGGGCGCGAACAGCACGTGCTTGAGCGGCCGGTCCAGGACCGGGTCCAGGTGCCGGCACACGGCGTCCAACTCGGCGGCGAACACCGGCTCGGTCGCGTACAGCTCGCGGCCCATGCCGAGCCGCTGGCTGCCCTGGCCGGTGAACAGGAACGCGACCTTGCCCGGTCGCGGCCCCTCGGCGCGCAGCACCGCCGGGGACGCCTCGCCGCGGGCGAGCGCGTCCAGTGCGCGCAGCAGGCCGTCCCGGTCACCGACGACCGCCGCCCGGTGCTCCAGCACGGCGCGACCGGTGGCCAGTGAGAAGCCGACGTCCACCGGGTCCTGGGCGGGGTCGGCGGCGGCGTGCTCGCGCAGCGCCGCGGCCTGCGCCCGCAGACCCGCATCGTCCTTGGCGGACAGGACCCAGGCCACCGGCGCGTCGACCGGCTCCCGGTCGGGCAGAGGCTCGGTCGGGGGCTGCTCGATGATGACGTGCGCGTTGGTGCCGCTGATACCGAACGAGGACACCCCCGCCCGGCGCGGGCGACCGGTTTCCGGCCACTCCCGCGCCTCGGTCAGCAGCTCGACCGAGCCCGACGACCAGTCCACGTGCGGCGTGGGGTCATCGGAGTACAGGCTGCGGGGCAGCACACCGTGCCGCATCGCCTCGACCATCTTGATCACACCGCCGACACCCGCCGCAGCCTGGGCATGACCGATGTTGGACTTCAACGACCCCAGATACAGCGGAACCCGGCGCTCCTGCCCATAAGCGGCCAACAACGCCTGCGCCTCGATCGGATCACCCAGACGCGTACCCGTCCCATGCGCCTCCACAGCATCCACATCGGACGGACGGAGACCCGCCGTGGCCAACGCCTGACGGATAACCCGCTCCTGCGACGGACCATTCGGGGCGGTCAAACCATTCGACGCACCATCCTGATTCACAGCACTACCACGCACCACCGCCAACACACGATGCCCATGACGCCGCGCATCCGACAACCGCTCCAACAACAACAAACCAACACCCTCGGACCAACCCGTACCCTCCGCACCCGCGGCAAACGACCGACACCGACCGTCAACGGACAAACCACGCTGCCGCGAGAACTCGACGAAGGTGTTGGGTCCGGCCATCACGGTCACGCCGCCCGCCAGGGCCAGGTCCGCCTCGCCGTCGCGCAGCGCCTTGGCGGCCAGGTGCATCGCCACCAGCGACGAGGAGCACGCGGTGTCCACGGTCACCGAGGGCCCTTCCAGGCCGTAGGCGTAGGACAACCTGCCGGAGACGACGCTGGAGAGGTTGCCCGCCAACAGGAAGCCCTCGAACTCGGCCGGCACGGTGGCCAGCCGCGAGGCGTAGTCGTCGTACATCACGCCCGCGAACACGCCGGTGCGGGAACCGCGCAGGGTCTCCGGGGGGATGGCGGCGGACTCGAAGGTCTCCCAGGCGGTCTCCAGCAGCAGTCGCTGCTGCGGGTCCGTGGCCGTGGCCTCGCGCGGCGACATCCCGAAGAACCCGGCGTCGAACACGTCGGCGTCGTGCAGGAAGCCGCCGTGCCGGGTGTACGAGGTGCCGGTGTGGTCCGGGTCCGGGTCGTAGAGGGCGTCGAGGTCCCAGCCGCGGTTCGTCGGGAACCCGGTGATGCCGTCCACGCCGTCGGCCACCAGCCGCCACAGGTCCTGCGGCGATCGCACGCCGCCGGGGTAGCGGCAGGCCATGCCCACGATGGCGATGGGCTCGTCGGCGTCGACCTTCGTGGTGCTCGGCACGGGCTTCTCACGCGCGCCGGCCACCTGCTGGTGGACGTGCGCGGCGAGCGCGGTGGGCGACGGGTGGTCGAACACCGCGGTGGCGGAGAGCCGCACGCCGGTCGCGGCGATGAGCTTGTTGCGCAGCTCGACGCCGGCCAGCGAGTCGAAACCCTGTTCGCGGAACGCCTTGGCGGGGTCGATGGCGGCCGCGTCGGCGTGGCCCACGGCGGCGGCGCTGAGCGAGCGGACCAGGTTCAGCACCGCGTCGGTCCGCTCGGCCTCGGGCAGCGCCGCGATCCGTCGCGCCCAGTTCGACTCCGCTTTGGCGGCCTTCTTCGGGCGTGCCGTCACGAGGGAGCGCGCGACGGCGGGCGGGTCGTCCCGCAGCGCCGCCAGGTCCAGCCGGGCGGGCACCAGCAACGCTTCGTCGCCGGCGAGCGCGGCGTCGAACATGGCGGTGCCCTGCTCCGGGGTGAGCGGCACGACGCCCAGCCGCGTCCACCGGGCCACGTCGGACTCGGTGAGCGTGCCGCCCATGCCGACCGTGCCGTCCCACAGGCCCCAGGCGAGCGAGGTGGCGGCCAAGCCCTGGGAGCGGCGGTGAGCGGCGAGGGCGTCGAGGTAGGAGTTGGCCGCGGCGTAGTTGGCCTGGCCCGCCATGCCGACGACGCCGGAGATGGACGAGAACAGCACGAACGCGGCGAGCGGCCGGTCCTGGGTCAGCTCGTGCAGCAGCAGGGCCGCGTCGACCTTCGGCGTCAGGACCCGGTCGATCCGTTCGGCCGTGAGCTGCTCCACGGTGCCGTCGGCCAGCACGCCCGCCGTGTGCACCACGGCGATGAGCGGGTGGGCGTCGGGGATGCCGGCGAGCAGTTCGGCGAGCACCGCCCGGTTCGCCGCGTCGGCCGCCACCACTTCCACGCTCGCGCCGAGCGCGACCAGGTCGGCGACGAGGTCGGCGACACCGGGGGTGGCGGGACCGCGCCGGCTGGTGAGCACGAGGCGGCGGGCGCCGTACGCGGTGACGAGGTGGCGGGCGAAGAGGGCGCCGAGGCCACCGGTGCCGCCGGTGATCAGGACCGTGCCCTCCGGGTCGAGGGCGGGGGCGACGGTGGTCAGCGCACGGGTCAGGCGCGGGGCGTGCAGTTCACCGTCGCGCACGGCCAGCTGCGGCTCGTCAGATCCCGCCACCAGCGGCAGCCAGCGATCGGGGTCCTCGTCGACGGGGAGGTCCAGCAGCACGACCCGGCCCGGGTGCTCCGCCTGCACGACGCGGCCGAAGCCCCACACCGGGGCGTTCGCCAGGTCGGCGACACCCTCGTCGGGCCGCACCGCGACCGCGCCGCGCGTGACGATCACCAGGCGATCCCGGGCGTCCTCCCGGGCCAGCCACTCGCGCACGGCGGCGGCGACGCGGTGGGTGGCGTCGTGCGCCGCCGCGGCGTCCGAGCCGCCCGCGGGCATGAGCACCACGTCGACGTCGTCCACGTCCCCCGGCGCCGGCCGCTCGACGCGCGGCCAGTTCAGCGCGTACACCGGGTGGCCAGGGCCGACCTTGTCCCGGGCCACCGGGCGCAGCGCCACCGCGCCGATCGTGGCGACGGCCGCGCCGTCGGCGTCGGCGAGGGTGATGGTGGCGGTGTCCGCGCCGGTCCAGGACAGCCGGGCCCGCAGGGCGGTCACCCCGCGGGAGTGCAGCGCGACCCGGCCCCACGAGTAGGGCAGCCGGATCTCGCCGGCCGGGCTGCCGTCCGCCGCGGCCAGCACCAGCGGGTGCAGCACGGCGTCCAGCAGCGCCGGGTGGAGGCCGAACCCGGCGGTCTCGGTGGGCAGCCGCACCTCGGCCAGCAGGTCTTCGCCGTCGCGCCACCACGCGGTCAGGCCCTGGAACGCCGGGCCGTACTCGTACCCGAGTTCGGCGAGCCGGTCGTAGACGTCCTCCAGCGGCTGCGCCTCCGCGCCGGCGGACGGCCAGTCGACCAGGTCCTCCCCCGCCACCGCGCCCGAGGCGAGGTAACCGGACGCGTGCCGCGTCCAGTCGGGGGCGTCGTCGGCGCGCGAGTGCACGGTGAACGGCCGCCCCTCGGCGGTGGGTTCGCCCAGCGCCACCTGGACGGTCACCGGCCCGTCGAGCACCAACGGCGCCTCCAGGACCAGTTCCTCGACCTGATCCGCGCCGACCCGCTCGGCCGCGGCCAGCGCCAACTCCAGGAACGCGGTGCCCGGCAACAGCACCGAGCCGCCGATCCGGTGGTCGGCCAGCCAGGGGTGGTCGCGGGCGGCGAAGCGGCCGGTGAAGACGACCTCGTCGCGGTCGGCGAGGCCCACCGACGTGGTCAGCAGCGGGTGGCCGGAGTCGTCACGACGCGGGGTGGCGGCGAGCCAGTAGCGGCTGCGCTGGAACGCGTAGGTCGGCAGGTCCACGTGCCGCTGCGGGCCGAAGAACGTCTTCAGGTCGGCCGGCGCGCCGTGGGCGAACGCGGTCGCCAGGCCGGTGCGGAACGTCTCGGTCTCGGACCGGCCCGACCGCATCAGCGGCACGGCCTCCACCTCACCGGTCACGGACTCCCGCGCCATCGCGGTGAGCACCGGGTCGGGCCCGATCTCGACGAGCACCCGCACGCCGTCGGCCTCCAGGAACCGGACGGCGTCCAGGAAGCGCACCGTGCCGCGGACGTGCCGGACCCAGTAGTCGGCCGAGCGCACGTCGGCGAGGTCGCCGGTGAGCGTGGAGACGATCGGTACGACCGGCTCGCGGTACGTCACGGTCTCGGCGACGGCGCGGAACTCCTCCAGCACCTCGTCCATGTGCGGCGAGTGGAACGCGTGGCTGACGCGCAGCGCGCGGGTGCGCCTGCCGCGGCCCCGCCAGGTCGCGGCGATCGCCTCGACCACCTCGGCGTCACCGGCCAGCACCACCGCCGACGGGCCGTTGACCGCGGCGACGGCCGCCCGGTCCTCGTGCCCCGCCAGTGATTCCGCGACCTCGTCCGCGGTCGCCTCGACCGCGACCATCACGCCGCCGGCGCGTGCCTGCTGCATCAGGCGGCCGCGGGCCGCGACCAGCTTGGCCGCGTCGTCCAGGGACAGCACCCCCGCCACGTGCGCGGCGGCCAACTCGCCGATCGAGTGGCCCGCCACCAGGTCGGGGACCAGGCCGTGCCACTCGGCCAGCCGGTGCAGCGCCACCTCGACGGCGAACAGCGCGGGCTGCGTGTAACGGGTCTCGTGCAGCTCGTCGCCCTCGTCGAAGATCACCTCGCGCAGCGGTCGGTCGAGGTGGCCGTCGAAGGCGGCGAGCACCTCGTCCAGGGCGGCGGCGAACACGGGCGAGGTCGCGTACAGCTCGCGGCCCATGCCGTGTCGCTGCGCACCCTGACCGGTGAACAGGAACGCGGTCTTGCCCCTGCCCGCCACGCCGGTCACGACGCCGGGGGCGGCCGCGCCGTCGCGCACCGAGTCCAACCCGGCCAGTAAGTCGTCCAGGTCGCGGCCGAGGACCACGGCGCGCTCGGGTAGCGCGGTGCGGGCGGCCAGGGCGTGACCGACGGCGAGCGGTGACAGCTCCGGGCGGTCGGCGAGGAACGACCGCAGCCGCTCGGCCTGGGCGCGCAACGCCTGACCGTCCCGACCGGACACCACCCACGGCACCGGCTCGGTCACCGGCTGGTCGATCGGCTCCGCCTCGGCTGGCGGCTGCTCGATGATGACGTGCGCGTTCGTCCCGCTGATACCGAAGGACGACACCGCAGCCCGGCGCGGGCGGTCGACCTCCGGCCAGGGCCGTGCCTCGGTCAGCAACTCCACCGAGCCCGACGACCAGTCCACGTGCGGAGTCGGCTCGTCCACGTGCAACGTGCGGGGCAGCATACCGTGCCGCATCGCCTCCACCATCTTGATCACACCACCCACACCCGCCGCAGCCTGAGCGTGACCGATGTTCGACTTCAACGACCCCAAGAACAGCGGAACCGCGCGCTCCTGCCCATAAACCGCCAACAACGCCTGCGCCTCGATCGGATCACCCAGCGCGGTGCCCGTTCCGTGCGCCTCGACAGCGTCCACATCGGACGGTCCCAGACCCGCGTCGGCCAGCGCCTGGCGGATGACGCGGCGCTGCGACGGGCCGTTGGGCGCGGTGAGGCCGTTGGAGGCGCCGTCCTGGTTGACCGCCGTGCCGCGGACGACGGCCAGCACCGGGTGCCCGTTGCGGCGGGCGTCGGACAACCGCTCCACGACCAGCACGCCGACGCCCTCCGCCCAGGCGGTGCCGTCGGCGGCGGCGGCGAACGACTTGCACCGGCCGTCGGGGGCCAGGCCGCGCTGGCGGGAGAACTCGACGAACATGCCCGGGTTGGACATCACCGCCGCGCCGCCGGCGATGGCCAGCGTCGACTCGCCCGAGCGCAGCGAGCGCACCGCGAGGTGCAGCGCGACCAGCGATGACGAGCACGCCGTGTCCACGGTGAGCGCCGGGCCGACCAGACCCAGTTGGTACGCGATGCGGCCGGACATCACGCTCGGCGTGGTGCCGGTGAGCAGGTAGCCGTCGACGCCCTCGGCGGCCTCGTGCATCCGCGGGCCGTAGTCCATGGTGGTGGCGCCGACGAACACGCCGGTGCGGGAACCCCGTAGCGCGGTCGGGTCCAGGCCCGCGCGCTCCAGCCCTTCCCAGGTCGCTTCCAGCAGCAGCCGCTGCTGCGGGTCCATGCCCAGCGCCTCCCGGGGACCGATCCCGAAGAAGCCCGCGTCGAAGGAGGCCGCGTCGTGCAGGAACCCGCCGTGGCGGACGTAGCTCTTGCCGCCGCTGCTCGCGTCGGCGTCGAACAGGTCCTCGTCCCACGCCCGGTCGGTAGGGAACCCGGAGATCGCGTCGCCACCGGACTCGACGAGCCGCCACAGGTCCTCGGGTCCGGCCACGCCGCCGGGGTAGCGGCAGGCGACGCCGACGATGGCGATCGGCTCGTCCGCGGCGGTGGCGGTGACGGCCTCGTCGTCCTCCGCGGCGCCGGTCAGGAACGCGATGAGCCCGGCCGGGGTCGGGTGGTCGAACAGCAGCCCGCCGGGCAGTCGCCGACCGGTGGCGGCAGCCAGCGCGTCGCGCAGTTCGACACCCATCAGGGAGTCGAAGCCGAGCTCGCCGAACGTGCGACCCGGGTCCACCATCCGGTGGTCGTCGTGCCCGAGGACGATCGCGGTGTGCGAGAGCACCAGCTCGGTGAGGTCCCGGTCGACGACGGTGCGGGGAGCGGGTACCGGCCGCATCGCCGTGCCGGTGGACAGCGGAGAGGTCGCGCTCGCCTCGCGGATGGTGTCCGGCCAGTACCGCTGACGCTGGAAGGCGTAGGTCGGCAGGTCCACCCGCTCGCCCCCGGAGCCGGCGAACGCCGCCACCCAGTCGACGCCGCCGCCGCGCACGTGCACGGTGGCGAGGGCGGCCAGCAGCGACTTCGCCTCCGGGCGGCCCTTGCGCAGGGCGGACACGGCGCGCACGGCGCTCGGGTCGAGCACCGAGTCGGCGACCATGCCGGACAGCACGCCGTCCGGCCCGAGTTCGAGCACGGTGCGCACGCCGCGAGCCTCCAGCGCCCGGGCGGCGTCGAGGAAGCGCACCGCCCGGCGGATGTTGGCCACCCAGTACTCCGGCGTGGTCCACTCGTGCGCGAGGTCGCCGGTGACCGTGGACACGGCGTCGATGACGGGCCGGTGGAAGGTCAGCGAGGACACGACGGCGTGGAACTCGTCCAGCACGGGGTCCATGAGCGGCGAGTGGGCCGCGATGCTCATGTTCAGGCGCTTCGTCTTGCGCCCCGACTCCGCGAACCGGGCGGCGACGGCGAGCGCGGCACCTTCCTCGCCGGACACCACGAGCGCGTTCGGGCTGTTGATGGCCGCGATGGAGACGCCCTCCACGAGGAACGGCAGGACCTCGTCCTCGGCGGCCTCCAGGGCGATCATCGCGCCACCCGGCGGCAGCGCCTCCATCAGGCTGCTGCGGCTGACGATGAGCTTCGCCGCGTCCGGCAGCGACAGCACCCCGGCGACGTGGGCGGCGGCGACCTCGCCGACCGAGTGGCCGGCGACCACGTCCGGCCGCACGCCCCACGACTCGACCAGGCGGTAGAGCGCGACCTCCACGGCGAACAGGGCGGGCTGCGAGTACCCGGTGCGGTCCAGGCCCTCACCGGACTCGACCACCTCGCGCAGGGAGCGACCCAGCAGCGGGTCGACGTGGGAGCAGACCTCGTCGAAGGCGGCGGCGAACACCGGGAACCCGGCACGCAGTTCCAAGCCCATGCCGACGCGCTGCGCGCCCTGACCGGTGAACACCACGGCGAGTGGGCCGTCCTGCGCGTCACCGGCGACCACGTCCGCGGACGGCAGGCCGGCCGCGATCCGGTCCAGGCCCTCCAGGAGCGCGTCGCGGTCCTCGCCGACCACGACGGCGCGGTGGTCGAACGCGGTGCGGGTGGCGACCAGGGAGTGCGCGACGTCGGCGGCGTCCAGGTTCGCTGCGGTGCCGCGTAGCCGTTCGGCCTGGCCGCGCAGCGCCTCCGGCGTCCGGGCCGACACCACCCAGGCCAGCGCCGGGTGGCCTCCCTTGTCGGTGGGCCGCTCCGCCGGGATCGGCGCCTCGGCGACCACGACGTGCGCGTTGGTGCCGCCCACACCGATTGAGCTGACGCCCGCGACGAGGGTGCGCTCCGGGTTCGGCCACGGCGTCAGCTCCCGCTGCACGGCCAGGTTGAGAGCGGCGAAGTCGATGTCGGGGTTCGGGTGCTCGAAGTTGAGGCTCGGCGGCAGCTGTCGGTGCCGCAGCGCGAGCAGCACCTTGAGCAGCCCGACGATGCCGGCTGCGCCCTCCAGGTGGCCCACGTTGGTCTTGGCCGAGCCGACGCGCAGCGGGGTGGTGCGGTGCACGCCGAGCGCCGCACCGAGGGCGGCGGCCTCGATCGGGTCGCCGACGGGGGTACCGGTGCCGTGAGCCTCGACGTACTGCACGTCGTCCGCGGTCACCCCGGCCTGCCGCCGGGCATCGAGCAGGACCTGTTCCTGGGCGCTGCGGTCGGGCACGGTGAGGCCGGGCGTCGCGCCGTCGTTGTTCACCGCGCTGCCGAGGATGACACCGTGCACGCGGTCGCCGTCAGCCAGTGCCCTGGCCAGCGGCTTCAGCACGACGACACCGCCGCCCTCCCCACGCACGAATCCGTTGGCACGCGCGTCGAAGGCGTACGAGGTGCCGTCCGGGGACAGCCCACCGAATCGCTCGGTGGCGATGGCGCCCTCGGTGGACAGGTTGAGGTGGACGCCGGCGACGAGCGCCGCGTCGGACTCGCCGGACAGGATGCTGCGCACCGCCAGGTGCACGGCGACGAGCGACGACGACTGGGCCGAGTCCACGGTGAGGCTCGGACCGCGCAGCCCGAGGAAGTACGACACGCGGTTGGCGATGACGCCCCTGTTGACACCGGTCATGGTGTGCTGGGTGATCGACTGGTCCCCGAGCAGCCCGGCGTAGTCGTCGCGCAGCGTGCCGACGAACACCGAGGTGCGGCTGCCGCGCAAGCCCTCAGGACGGATGCCCGCGTCCTCCAACGCCTCCCAGGCCAACTCCAGGACCAGCCGCTGCCGGGGGTCCATGGCCGCCGCCTCGCGGGGCGAGATGCCGAAGAACTCGGCGTCGAACGCGTCCGGCGCGGGCAGGAAGCCACCGCGGCGCAGGTCGCCGCCACCGTCCCCGCGGCGGTCGTCCCACCGCCCCTCCGGCGCGTCGCCGATGGCGCTCGCGCCGCTGCTCAGCAACCGCCAGAACGCCGACGGGTCCGCCGCCGACGGGAGTCGGCAGGACAATCCGACAACGGCGATCACATCGTCCGCCACCCCGTCGTGCTGTGTCGTCATCGCGCTCGGCCACCCCTTCTCGCGAAATATCGAAGGTTGGCGAATGCCAACGGATTCGCTCCTGCGATCTTCCGAAATCGACCATAACCACGAAGCCGGTAAGACGACCCAATGCGCACTCATCGCCCGGCAACGGCCGTGCGCACGGCACACGTCAACCGCCGTGACCGGTCCGTGAACCTACGATGACTCGGGTTCGGAGTGCAGGTCCTGGGCAGTGCCGGAAGCACGATGACCCTCCGATTACCGGTCCTGGACCGGGTTCCGGCGAATCCGTGTTCAAAACGGGCTTCCCCGTCCAGCCCACCGGGGCACCGCGCGGCGATTACCCGGGCGTGGATTCGCAGTGGGAATCCCTGGCTAGGTTGGGCTCGACCGGGACGCGTGGTCCCGGAACAGCGCACCGACGAGAGGGTGAATCGGCAGATGACGAGCACCGTGGACAGGATCGAACCCGTGGCGGACCCCCGGGAAATGACCGCGACATACGTGCGCGCGATGAACTCGGGCGACGTCGAAGCCGTGCTGAGGCTCTACACCGAGGACGCGGTCTCGGTGTGGGAGCCGGGCAAGCCGGTCAGCGGCGAGGAGCACGAGGAGGGCATCCGCGCGTACTTGGCCCGCAAGCCGGTGATGAAGGCCGAGCTGCGCGAGTCGTTCGTGACCGAGGACACCGCGCTGTTGGTGGTCGACTGGGAGCTGAACATCCCGGCGGGCCAGGGGTTCGAGGCCGAGCACCACACCGGTATCGGGCTCGACGTGCTGCGCGTGGGCGAGGACGGGCGCTGGCGGTACGTCGTGGACAACCCGTTCGGCGAAGCCTGAGGGACACGCGCGGGATGCGGCGGCGGGCGTGGACCCGTCCCGCCCGCACGCCTCCACGGGCCATCGGCGACAGCGCCGAGCGTGCCGACAGGACGACCACACGCAGCGCGGTCATCGGCGGGTAATCGTCCTCCCGCTCGCCCCGGACGGCGATGACCCGAGCATGACGGAGGAGGGCACATGGCTGCTCCCACGATGGAACCCGAACTCGCCGAGGCCCACATGCGAGGGCTGCTCGCCGGCCTCGGCCTCGACGTCGAGTACGTGCGCGGTGAGGGTGACACCCTCTACTACCGCGACCGCGACGGCACTGAAACCGCCGTGCTGGACCTGGTCGGTGGTTACGGCACCTTGATCTTCGGCCACAACCACCCCGACCTGGTCGCGCTCGCGCGCGACCTGCTGGCGAAGCGGGTGCCGCTGCACGCGCAGTTCTCCTACCACCCGTACGCCAACGAGCTGGCCGCCGCGCTGAACCGGGTGCTGCACCGCGAGTTCGGCATCGACGAACCGTACTCGGCGGTGTTCGCCAACAGCGGCGCCGAGGGCATCGAGACGGCGATGAAGCACGCCGAACTGGACCGGGTGATCCGCGTCGGCGAGTTGCACGCGGCCGTGGAGGCCGACATCGCAGCCGCCCGAGCCGCGGTCGCGGACGGCACGGCGACCGTGTCCGCCGAGGCGCGCGCCCGACTCGGTGTGACCGACGGCGTGGACTTCGACGCCGTCGTGTCCGAGATCGCCCGCCACAACGCCGAGGTCCTCGGTCGCGGACCGGTCTTCCTGACGCTGGAGGGCTCCTTCCACGGCAAGCTGGCCGGCAGCGTGCAGCTGACCCACAACGCGGGCTACCGGGCGCCGTTCCGCGCGCTTGCGGCACAGGCCCGGTTCGTCCCGGTCGACCAGCCGGGCGCGCTCGCTTCGGTGCTGGCCGAGGAGCGCGTGGCACTGCTGGCGCCGGTCGTGGTCGACGGGCAGGTGACACTGGCCGAACGCGACTTCCCGGCGATCGGCGCGTTCTTCGTCGAGCCGGTGCAGGGCGAGGGCGGCATCCACGTGCTGTCGCCGGAGTTGGCGGCGGAGATCCGCGCCGCCGCCGACTCCGCGGGCTTCCCCGTGGTCGTGGACGAGGTGCAGAGCGGCATGGGGCGCACCGGGCGGTTCTTCTCCGCCTCCGGCATCGGCTTGCTCGGCGACTACTTCGTGCTGGCCAAGGGCCTCGGCGGCGGCATCGCCAAGACGGCGGCGCTGCTGGTTCGGCAGAGCCGCTACCGCAGCGACTTCGAGCTGGTGCACAGCTCGACGTTCGCGAAGGACGCGTTGTCCTGCCACATCGGCATCAAGGTCGTGGAGATGCTGGAGGCGGACGACGGCGCGGCTTACCGGCTGGCCGTCGAGCGTGGCGGGCGGTTGCGTCGCGAGCTGGACGCCGTGGCCGCGGAGTTCCCCGATGTGGTCGCGGCGGTTCGGGGCAGGGGTCTGATGCTGGGCATCGAGTTCCACGACCTGACCGGGTCGACCTCGGAGGTGCTGCGGGACAACGCCCGCGCGGGCCTGATCGGCTACCTGGTGGCCGGGTACCTGTTGCGCGAGCAGTCCATCCGGGTCTTCCCCACCGCCAGCGCGGCCCACACCCTGCGGGTGGAGCCCTCGCTGGCGATCTCCGACGAGGCGATCGAGCAGTTCGGCCGGGCCCTGCGCGCACTGTGCGCGATCATCGGCAAGGCCGACGGAATGGCGCTGCTGCCGAACTGACCCGCTCGCGGGAGGAGGCCGCCGACCGGACGGTCGGCGGCCTCCATTTTGCCCGGGAACGACCTCCAGCGAGCGCCCACGAGCCGGCACGGCTCCGTCAGGGGACGCGGACGTTCCGTGCCGGCGGCGACCGTGCGAGCCACCGTCGGCGCTCCCGTGCGACCGATGCGCGGACAGCCGGGGGAAGCCGGCCGCCCGCGCACGGAGAGGGAAGTGTGCTAGCTCTCGACAGCCGCCGTGGGCTTCGGCGTCTTGAACAGCACCAGACCCACGAGAAGGCTGACGACCGCCAGGACGGTCATCGCCCAGAAACCCGCCTGGAAGCCCTCGTTCAGAGCGTGCTTCTGGTCAGCCCCACGGGTGAAGGTGACCGCCACCGAGGTCGCCACCGCGACGCCGATCGCGCCACCCATCTGGAAACCCGCGGTGTTGATGCCGGAAGCCACACCCGAGTTCTCGGCCGGGACGTCGGCCAGCGCGGCGATGGTGACACCGACGAAGCCGAGACCGAGGCCGAGGCCGAAGAGGAGCAGGCCCCCGAACAGGTCGGCGAAGTAGGTGCCGTCCACCGAGACCTGCGTCAGCAGCAGGGTGCCGACCGCCATCAGCGCCATCGAGATCACCGACAGCGTCCGGAACCCGATCTTGGCGACGACGCGTGCGCCGATCTGCGAGCCGATCGTGGACATCACCGTGTAGATCACGGTGCTGAGGCCGAAGGCGAGAGCGGTGTAGCCGAGCACCTGCTGCGCGTACAGCGAGATGATCAGCACCGCGCCGAAGGTCACCATGCCGACGAGCAGCATGACGACGTTGCCGCCGACGAGGTTCCGGCTGCGGAACAGGCTCAGCGGCACCATCGGGGTGGAGACCCGCTTCTCGATGACGATGAACAGCGCGATCAGCACGGCGGCCACGGCCAGCAGGCCGAGGGTCTGCCCGCTCAGCCAGCCGGCGACGGGGGTCTCCACGACGGCGTAGATGAACGCGACCGTCGCCAGGGTGATGGTCAGCGCGCCGAGCGGGTCGAAGCCCTTGCCCTGGCCCGTCACCTTGCTCTCGGGCAGCAGCTTCTTCGCGAGGGCGAGCACCACCAGCGCCACCGGCACGTTGATGAAGAAGATCCACTCCCAGCCGAGGAGGTCGTTGATGGGACCGCCGATCAACAGCGCCGCCATGGCGCCCGCGGCACCGTTGGCGGCCCAGATCGCCAGCGCCTTGCCCAGTTCCTTCTTGTCGGTGAAGGTGACCATCACCAGCGACAGCGCCGTGGGCGAGATGATGGCGGCGGAGATGCCCTGGCCGACGCGGGCCAGAATCAGGATGGTCGGGTCCCAGGCCAGACCGGCGATCAGGGACGAGACCAGGAAGAGCACCATGCCGACCATGAACATGCGCCGCCGGCCGAGGATGTCGGCGGCACGGCCGCCGAGCAGCAGCAAGCCACCGAAGGTCAGCAGGTACGAGCTCATGACCCACTGCGCGCCCGCGGCGGTCAGGCCGATCTCGGCCTGCATGGACGGCAACGCCAGCAGCACGATCTGCGCGTCCAGCTGAACCATGAAGAAGCCCGTGCACAGCAGCGCGAGCGCCTTCCAGCGCAACGGGTTCTTCGGTGCCTCCACGGCCTCCTCGGCACCGACGGCCCGCGCCGTCTCATTCGTCGCCGCGGTGCCCGCGGCCGAGCGGTTGTCCCCTGACATGACTTGTCCTTCCGATGGTTCACGGTGTCGCTGTTGTGGGTTGTCACGTCCGCCGGTCGGGTCGCCTGCCGGCCTTCGGACCGGGGCCGCCGGCGGGACGGTCACGCGTTGTCCGACTGCCAGATGCGTGCGGACAAGTCCGTCCCGCGGACGACCTGCACTCGGTACGGCTCCATGCGGAGCAGGTGGTACTCGGGGTCTTCCGGGCCGCCCCTCCAGTACGTGATCGGGTCGTACCCGACAGTGGGAGGCGAACCCTTGCGGTACAGGTTCCAGATGTCGCGCTTGATCTCCGGGTCGTCGACCCAGATCGACACGGTGTCGATGTGCACCACGTTCTGGCGCGGTGACCAGTAGGAGAAGGTGGCGTGCGGGTTGCGCGCCAGGTGTGCCGTCTTCACCGGCGTCTTGTAGGCGGCCAGCCACCCCACCGGGCGGTCGTCCACCACCTCCCAGATCGGCAGCAGGACCCTGGCCCTGGGCCGGTTCCTCTTGTCCACCGTGATCATCGTGCAGTACTTGATGTCCGCGATGTACTCGAAGAACCTGCTCTGGATCTCGGTGAATGAGGTGACTGTCGCCATCGTCGTTCCTGTTTCCCGCACACAGCGAGTTCAGCCGCGTATTGCCAGGGCAATGGTCTGCCCCGGCAATACTCGGCAACCTGTATTGTCGATCTCCGCTCGCGGCTCTCGCGGCCCGAGCGGTGCTCTCATTCGGAGCCCAGCGGAACCAGGCCCTGTGCGATGCCGCCGTCGACCGGCAGCTCGACCCCGGTGGTGAAGGTCGCGCCGAACGCCAGGAACAGCGACGCCTGCGCCACTTCCTCCGGCGTGCCGATGCGGCCGAGCGGAGTCAGCGCGGCGCCCTCGATCTCGAAGTGCTCGCGGTACTCGGGGCTCGCGGTGGCCACGCCCATGGTCGGGGTCTTGATGAACCCGGGGCTCACCACGTTGACCCGGATGCGCCTGGGCAGCAGCTCCGCCGCCAGCACCTGCGCGAACGCCCGCACCGCCGCCTTCGCGCCGGAGAACGTCGCCATGCCGGGGGTTCCGGTGCCGTCGGCGACCGCGGTCGTGAAGACCACCGCACCGCCTTCGGAGATCATGGGCAGCAGGCGCTGAACGGTGAAGAAGGCACCCTTGGTGTTGATGGCGAACGTCTTGTCGAACGTCGCCTCGGTGACGGCGTCGAACGGTTCGAGCTCGGCGAAGCCGGCGTTGATGTGCACGTAGTCGACCGAGCCCAACTTCTCCTCGACCAGCTTGCCCAGGACGTCGATGTCGGCCAGGTCCGTGGTGTCGGAGCGCACGACGTGCGCCTTCGGACCGAGTTCCCGTTGCGCCGCCTCGACGTTGCGCTCGTTGTAGCCGGTCGTCAGCACGTCGGCACCACCCGCGAGCAGCGCCTTCACGATGGCCAGCCCCATGCCGTGGGTGCCACCGGTGATCACGGCCCTCTTGCCAGAGAACATGTGCGGAATTCTCCTGTTCAGCTCCGCGAGCGAATGATGCGCGTGCTTCGACGCTAGAATCACACGCCGGCGACGATTGATCAACTACTGATAAAAAAGTCAGTACTTACCAATTGGTCAGTGGTCGCAACCCCGACAAGGCGTCCGGAACGGCGGCTCAGTGCCGGTCGAGCAGGCCGGCGATGTGGCGCGCGGCCACGATGCCGGACTCGATCGCGCCGTCGACGCAGCCGCTCCAGCCGTTGGCCATGTCACCCGACGCGAACGCCAGCCGACCCTGCGGTCGCTGGATCTCCCGCATGGTGGTGAGCTGACCGGGCTGCCGGTACGCCCAGCCGCCCTCGCTGAACTCGTCGCGGCCCCAGTCGTGGAACTTGTAGTCGAGGACCTCGGCCCTCGGTTCCAGGTGGCGCACGGCCTCCTCCACCTGCTTCGGGTCGTTGACGTCCACCCAGTCCTCGACGCAGAAGCCGACCACGAGCTGGGTGCCGTCGGGCAGCACGCGGTGCGGGAAGAGCCCGATGAACGCCGCCCCCTCCTCGCCCTGCGCGTAGAACGCGCCTTCGAAGTCGCCGCGGATGTGCAGCGCGAGCTTGACCGCGTTCGGCACGCCGATGGTCTCCGTGCTGGCCCGCGTGTACGGCTCGGGCAGCGCCGGGCTGAACTCGATGCTCTTCCACACGTTCACCGGGACGGTGACCACAGCGGTCGACGCGGTGAAGACCTCACCGGACGCCGTCGTCACGGTCACCGCGGCGCCGTCGTCGTGCACCGCCTTGACGGCGGTGTCCAGCCGCAGCTCGCTGTTTCGGACGTCGGCCGCCATCAGCTCGACGAGCTTCTGCATGCCGACCTCCAGCCGGAGGTTGAAGATGGCGTCGAAACCGATCAGCTGGAGGCCGCCCATGGCCCACCAGTGGCCGGGCATGGTCAGCGCGCCACGGGCGCTGCGACCGCCGGACTCCCCCGAGGCCCAGCCCCACAACAGGTTCTCGTCCTCGGGTGACAGCTCCAGCTCCAGGATGCGGTCGCGGAGCGAGAGCTTGTCGACCTCCGCCAGCTTCTCCGGCCGGAACCAGGGGTCGTGGGGTCGCTCGAAGTACTCCTCCCAACCGGTGAACAGCCGCTCCAGCAGCTCCTGCTGCCGAGTCAGGACCTCCTCCCCCGGGTAGGTCTTCATCTGACCGTCGGCGCCCGGGAAGTTGGCGAACAGGGCCTTCTCGTCGGGCACGATGCCCAGGCCGTAACGGGTGATCTCGGTCCACACGTGGGGCTGGGTCCAGTGGACCCACGCACCGCCGAGTTCGACGTGGTGGCCGGCCAGCGTCTCGGTGTAGGCGCGGCCGCCCAGCCGGTCCTTGGCCTCCAGCACCAAGGTGCGCTTGCCCTGCGAGCCGAGTTCGCGCGCGGCGGTGATGCCCGCGAAGCCGGCTCCGATGACGATGGCGTCGTAGTGCGCGGTGGTCACGCGTTCCTCCTGAAGGGACTCGCAGCGGGACCGGTGAATCCTCATTGGACAGCGCATCGGTGCAGCAGGGCCGGTCCCCGCATCGAACGCCGCGACCGTAACCGGGCGCCGACCACCGGCTGTTCATCGTCGGTAATGGACGGCCCACTTCCGGGCCCCTTGGCGCTCCTCACAATGCCGCGAGGGGTGGACGGCGGTTGCCGTCCACCCCTCGGGGATGGGTCTCCTCAGCAGTTACACGCGCTCCAGGACCACTACCGGGATCTCCCTCGTCGCGGTGGCCTGGTAGGTGTCGTACGCGGGCCACAGCCTGGTCATCAGGGCCCACAGCCGCGGCTTCTCCTCCGCACCCGCGGTGCGCGCGCGTGCGGTGAACTTCTCGGACCCGGCCTGAACGTGCACCTCCGGGTTCGCGACCAGGTTGAGGTACCAGTCGGGGTGCTTCGGGCCGCCGCTCATGTGAGAGGCGACGATCACGTAGCGGTCGCCGTCCTTCGTGTAGAACATGGCGGTCCGGCGGAGCTTGCCGCTCTTGCGTCCCCTGGTCGTGAGGACGAGGTTCGGGACGCCCGCCTCCATGTGGCCGTCCCGCCCGTCGCTGGAGAGGTACCGCGCGACGTGCTCGGCGACCCCCGCGTACGGGCTGTCGGTGACCGGCTCCGCGCCGGGCTGGTTCATTGGTGCTCCTCATCGGTGACGGGATCGGGGAGTGGTTGGTGCACGGCGGGTAACCGTCCGTGCGACCACTGTAGCGACGCCCGATCGGCGACCACGCCACCACCGCCCGGTGGCGGGAGGCGACGTGCCGCCGGGTCAGTGGACCGCAGCGTGCGGGAGGCCGGTCTGGGGGCCGACCTCCCGCACGCCGGGCCGAGCCCGGGCGGGCGGGCCTGGGGGACCCGCCCGCGCACCGGGCCGCACTCCCAACCGGGTGTCAGCCGGCCTCGAGCGCGTCGAATGGGGCCAGTCGCCGGAACGCGCCCCCGTAGAAGAGCAACCCGGAGCCGTCGCCCGCGGTGTCACCGCTCAGCACGGTCCCGACGATCACCGAGTGGTCGCCCGCCGTGTGGACGGCGCTGACCTCGCACTCCAGCCACGCCAGCGCGCCGCCGATCAACGGCGCACCCGTGCGGGGCCCCGAGTGCCAGCCGAACGACTCGAACTGGGCCCGGCCGTCCGGCCGGCGCTTGTCCGCGAAGTGGCGGGCGACGTGCTCCTGGTCCGCGCCCATCACCGACACCCCGAACGCGCCGGTGGCGGTGAGCGCGCCGTGCATGACCGCGGAGTGCGCGACGCAGCACAGCACCAGCGGGGGGCTCAGCGACACCGAGGTGAACGCGTTCGCGGTCATGCCGCGAATGTGTTCGCCGCCGACGGTGAGCACCACCACGCCGGTGGCGAACCGGGACATGACGCGGCGCAGGACGTCCGGCGCCACGGCGCTACCGGCCGCGCGGGACGGCATCGGGGTGGTGTGCGCAGACATGCTGCCTCCTGTGCGTACTCGTCTGTGGTCCGGGCGGGTCGGCCGTCCGGCCCGGATCACACCCGCCAGGCGCCGTTCGCGGCGGCGTTCGCGGCGTACTGGGCGAAGCTGATCGGGTCGCGGCCGAGGGCGCGCTGCACCCCATCGGACAGGTAGGCGTTCTTGCCCTCGCGGATCTGGCCGATCAGGTCGGCCAGCAGCTCGGCGTACTCGCGCGGCGTGCCGAACGAGACCAGCTCGTCGACGTACTGCTCGTGCGTGACGGCCTCGTAGCGGATCTCACGGCCCGTGGCGCGGGCGATCTCCGCGACCGCCTGGCCGAAGGTGATGAGCTCCGGGCCGGTCAACTCGTAGACCTGACCCGCGTGGCCCTCCTCGGTCAGCGACACCACGGCGACCTCGGCGATGTCCTCGCAGTCGACGAACGGTTCGAGGCCGTCACCCGCGGGCAACCGCAGGTTCCCCGCGAGGATGCCGTCCAGCAGCACGCCTTCGTCGAAGTTCTGGGTGAACCACGTCGGCCGCAGGATGGTCCACCGGAGGCCCGACGCGCGGACGATGTCCTCGCTGCCGGTCAGCGACTTGCCGCCCGCCTCCTCGTCGGTACGGGCCTGCAGCAGGGTCAGACGCTCGACGCCGGCGGCGACGGCCTTCTTGCAGAACGACCGGACCGACACCGCCGGATCCCACTCCACCGCCTCGTCGACCAGGTCGACCATGTAGACGGCGCCGGCCCCGTCGAGGGCCGCGTCCCAGGTGCTCTCGTCGTGCCAGTCGAACTTCGTCTCGCCGTTGCGGCTCGCGGCGCGCGCGCTGAACCCGCGGGCACGGAGCTGCGCAACAACCCGCCTTCCGGTCTTGCCGGTTCCACCGAGCACCAGGATGGGTTTTCCGGTCGTCGTCATGGCCACCAGTGAAGCAGCGTGTCCGAACTTGTTCGAGATCGCGGGCGAAGTATTTTCCACCGTTTGCTCATTGACGGTCGCGACTGGTTCGGGGACTGGTAACCGCCGGGTAATCGGCTGGTCATCGGGTCCGCGCGAAGTCCCGCCACCTGCGTGGTTACCGAGCAGTGATTGCGTATTGGACACGTGCGGTATGCGCCTCGGTAGCTTTGTCGGCAAGCGTCGAAGCCTGGCCGGCGAATAGCGCCGAGGTGCGACGCGTTCGACGCCGGCGACCGAACCAGGACGACACCGCGGGCATACCCGTGCGGAAGCACGACCGAGGAGGCATGGTGACCACGATCGAAGACGCCCGGCCGGCGGTTCTGGAAGCGGTACGGGACCTCGTCCCGACGCTGCGCGCCAACGGCGCCGAGGCGGACGCGAACGGCTGGCTCCCGCAGGAGAACATCGACCTGCTGGAGAAGGCCGGCGTGTTCGGGATGGCCGTGCCGCGCCGGTTCGGCGGTCTGGACCTGCCGCTGGCCGAGAAGGCCGCGGTGCTGACCGAGATCGCGCGTGGGTGCCCGTCCACCGGATGGGTGTCGATGGTGTGGGTGAGCACCGCCTGGATGGTGTCGCTGTACCCGGACAAGGCCCAAGAGGAGATCTTCGGGTCGGGTGCGGTCCGTGTTTCCGGCGGGTTCACGCCAGGCGGCACGCTGACCCCTGTCGACGGCGGCTACCGGCTCAACGGCACCTGGCGGTTCAACACCGGTTCGAAGGCCGCCGACTGGAACATGATGGCCGCCATCGTCGAGGGGCCGGACGGTCCGGTCGGCGAGGCTGTGGCGCTGGTGCCGCTGTCGGACATGACCCTCGCCGACGACTGGGACGTCTCGGCCGCGCGCGGCACCGGGAGCGTGAGCAGCACCGCGACGGACGTCTTCATCCCGGCGCACCGGGTCGCGGACGCCGAGAGGGCCGTGCTCGGCACGCTGGACGACCGGTCGAACACCGGCGCGACCGGCCGCAACTACTGCCTCTACCCGCTGGTGCTGGCCGAGTCGCTGGCCGCGTTCGTCGGCATGGCACGCGGCGCGTACGACCTGTTCCTCGGCCGACTGGCCGGTCGCGGCATCTCCTACTCGAGCTGGACCGACCAGAGCGCGCATCCGCTGACCCACGTGCAGCTCGCCACCGCGGCGAACAAGATCACCGCGGCCGACGCCATGCTCGAACGCATGGTTGCCCTGATCCAGCGCCGTGCCGACGAGGGCGTGCAGCCCACGTGGGAGGAGCGCGCGGACATCCGCGGCCAGAGCGCCTTCGCCATCCAAATGGCGAAGGAGGCCGTGGACCTGCTCTACAGCGCCAGCGGCGCCACCGTGATCGCGCGCAACGTCCCCCTCCAGCGGTTCCAGCGCGACGTGCAGGGCATGGCCCAGCACGGTCTGCTGAACGCGGCGACCAGCCTCGAGGTCCAGGGCCGCGTCCTGCTGGGGCTCGACCCGCAGAACTACTTCCTCTGATCCGGCCCCGTCCGACGGGACCGGGCACGAGCCACCGACGAACAGAAAGCGAGAAGTCGCCCATGACGGCGCAAGTGGACTTGGACAACCTCGAACTGACCGACGACCCGGAGGTGCAGAACGCGGTCTTCCTCGCGGCTTTCAACTCCGGCAAGGGCGCCATCTTCGACAGCCTCTACCGCGACGACGCCATCTCGAACCTCACCGGCGCCCCGCGCACCGGCGCGGACCGGACCGCCGCGATCACCGAGCTGCTGGCGCGGAACCCCAAACTGGACTCCACCGTGAAGTACGCCTACGTCGCCGGCGGGCACACGTCGTTGATCGTGGTGGACTTCCGCCTGGAGATCACCGGTGACGACGGCAAGCCGGTGCGGATCAACGGCATCTGCACCGACGTCCTGGTCCGGAAGCCGGACGGCAAGTGGATCATGGCAGTCGACCGCCCCATCGCCCTGGAGACGATCCCGCTGTAGGCGTTCCCCCGTAAGGGTCATCTCACGGCACCGCGTACCCAGGCCTGTACGGCCCGGGTGCGCGGTGCCGTCGTTCGGCACCTCGCCGACGCTGGAGCGCGGTGGTGGTGGCACGATCACCACTACCACCGCGCTCCCAGGTCAACGGGCCAGGTAATCCAGCTCTTGCTCGACCATGGGGTCCACGGGGACGAGGCGGGGCGTCCTGATGGCTCCCGGCAGTCCGACCACCCGCTCCGCGCCGTCACCGAAGACCGGGTCCAGGGTGATGGTCGCGGCGTGCCGCTTGCCACCACCCCAGTCCTGCCTGCGGTCCAGGAGGCGCGGCTGCGCGGTGGCGACCACGAGCAGCGGCACCGCACGAATGGTCTCGACCAGGGCCTCCACCGCGTCGAGCACGGCCGGGTGGGCGAGGTGCAGGTCATCCACCGCCATCATCACGGGCTTCGTGAGCGCGAGGTTCTCCACGAACAGCCGCCACGCGCTCAGCACCTCGGTGACGTGTGCGCCGGCGGCCCCGTCGCGCTGCGGGTCTACGCAGTAGCGCAACCAGTAGCGCAGCCACCGGAACTCCTCGTCGTCCGACGCCACCTGATCGAGCACGTACGACAACTTGGCCGACACCGTGACGGAGGAGTCCCCCGGCTCGATGCCGCAGCAGTCCCCGACGAGTTGGCTCGGAAGTGCCAGCGGGTCGTCCGCGCCTCGGACCGGGATCCGTCCCGAGAGGACGGTGACATCGTCGTCCTCGTCCAGGCGGCGCACGAGTTCCGCCAGGAAGTGCGTCTTGCCGATGCCCGCGTCGCCCAGGATGGTCACGAGGTGCGGTCGGACACGGTGGCGGACCCGGTCGAGCATTCCCGCGAGCAGGTGCATCTCACGCTCGCGGTCCGCGAATGGCAGCGCGTTGCCCGCCTGCGCGTCGCCGACGTCGCCCAGGCTGGCCGACTCGCCATCCCGGGCGACTCGGTACGTGAAGAGCGACCTGGTCATCCACAACGTCCGCTCGCACACCCTGATGTCGCCCGCCGGCGCGTCGGCCAGCAGCCACTGGGCTCGCTCGACCAACATGCCCGCCACCACCACCGCCTCACCGGAGCGCGAGTACCGGACGGTGGCCTGGCCCGTGACGATGGCGGCGGTGACCTCCGGTCGCACAGCGGGTTCCGCGCCGGTGTCGAGAACGTCGGCCAATCCGGACACCGCGCGGACCGCGCGCTCGGCGTGGCAGCCGTCCTGCGTCGCTTCGAACAGCACGGCGGTGATGGAGCCGATCGACGCCAGGATCAGTCCGCCCTTGGCCTGCACGGCCCGGCGGACATCGACGGCGATGGTGTCGAAGTGGACATCCATCCGCTGCGCTGGGATGACACCCTGGGCCACAGCGGGGCGCGCCCGGATCAGCAGCACGCTGACGGTCTGCCGTTCGCGCCTCACCTTGGGTCCCGTCGGCTCGGCCGGCCGATCGGCGAGTGGGACGCGCCCCGGCTCCAGAGCCGCCGGAACGGGCGGGACCGGTCCGGCGGCGGGCACCACCGGTTCCGCCTCGGTCGACGCCACTTCGATCCGCTCGGACGGGTTGAGCGCCGGGTCGTGGGTGAGGATGGCCTGCTGCAACGCGCGCAGGCCGTGACCCGGCTCCAAGCCGAGGTCCGCCAACGCGGCCCGCGTCCTGGTGAAGGCGGTGAGCGCGTCGGCATGCCGTCCGCAGCGGTAGAGCGCGAGCATGAGCTGGCCGCACAACCGCTCACGCAGCACCTCGGTCTCCACCATCGCCTGCAACTGCCCCAGCACCGCGTGATGGCGTCCGCAAGCCAGTTCGGCCTCGAACAGGTTCTCCATCGCGTCGAGCCGGGAGTGCTGCACCGCGGTCAGCTCCGGCCAGTTGACGCCGGCCTCGACCAGGTCCGCCAGCACCGGGCCGCGCCACAGCGACAGCGCCTCGCGCAACACCTTCGTCGCCTTGGCGGGTTCACCACTCGCGAGCAGCGCCTGACCGTCGCAAGCCTGGCGCGTGAAGCGGTGCAGGTCGACCTGCTCGGCGTCGAGCCGGAGCGTGTAGCCGGGCGGCTGCGTCACCAGGCTGGGTGCTCCATCCCGCCCGCTCTCGTGGGCCGCGAAAACCGTGCGCAGCCCCCAGACCGCGTTCTGCAGGATCTTCCGCGCCGACGTCGGCGCGTCATCGCCGGGCCACAGCGCCCGCAACAACTGACTGGTGGCAAGCACCTGGTTGGCCTGCAGCAGCAGCAGACCGAGGGTGGCGCGCTGCCGGGCCCCTCCCAGCGGGACCGGGTGGCCGTCGTGGTCTAATGCCGTTAGCGGGCCTAACATCTGAAACCGCATCGTGTCCCCCAAGCCTACGATTCGTCTTCCGGTGGTCGTGTCCGACCACCATGCGGCCCCTGTGGTCGCCGCGTGCCCGACCTTGCGCGACGGTCCGATTGTGTGGCGCCGGACACGTCCCAAAGAAAGGGTCATTGCGGTCGCGGTGCTCGTCCGTCAATGTCAACGGTCATCGAAGCGACCGGACTGCGAATTCAGCCTACCACGCCCACTGCGTAGGTCACGGTTGTCAGAACAACGCTCTCGCAAGACACTCGGTGACCACGTCGCGTAATTCCGAAGCCGTACCAGCGGATAGGGTGACCACGCCGCCCAAGGAATGACTTGACGCTCCCGGACACACTGAGTCGCCCGTTCAGGCCCCAATCGCCCGAATGGGTGAAAATTCGGAGTCGTGCCGTTCGAGGCGCAGAGCCCGTCGGCGCTCGAATATCCATCCCGACCGAGGGTGCCTTGCTAACATCGGTCTGACCGGACGAGGGCTCGAAACCGGAGATCGGGGTGGTGCCGGCGGCGAGTGCTCCTACGGCTGCCGCGCGAGCCGGCTGGAAGGTACTGCTACCAGCAGAGGAGTTCCTATCGCGGGAGTCCACCACACGAGGCTCGCATCCCCGCCGGCCACGTGGGCCCCCACCCGGAACGCCTCCGCGAGCGAGGCGATCCGACGACGGGAGCGTACCGACACCCAGTGTTGCTGCCGCTCATCGACTCTCCACACTCCGGCATCCTCGGCGTCACCCGCAGCGACCGTTACGCAGTGCTCCGACTCTCGTTACAGTATCTGGTGTTCATGGGCGGACAAGTACTTACGGGAAGGTAAGTACTTACCACGATGTCAGGGGATGAACGTGAAGACCAAGAGCTACGTCTGCGGATTGGACGCCGCAGTGGACCTCATCGCAGGCAAGTGGAAGGTCCTTATAATCTGGGCCATCGCCGATGAGAGCAAGCGCTTCGGCCAATTGAGGCGACTCGTTCCGGGAATCAGCGAAAAGATGCTGTACCAGCATTTGCGGGAAATGGAGGCGGACAACCTCGTCCGCCGTGAGGAGTTCGACGAGGTGCCCGCCAGGGTCGAGTACTCGTTGACGCCATTGGGACACTCGCTGAACGCGGCGCTGGAGCCGCTCAACGAGTGGGGGGCCCGCAACATGGCGTCGGGCGACCCTGCCGCCTGCGGTTACCGCTGACCCGCCGCCGTCCGGTTGGACGTGATGCCAACCGCAACCCGTCCGCGAGGACGCCCTGCGGGGCGGCGCTCCGGCGCCCCGCCCTGCGGGGCACGTCGAACACATCACCCGGACGACAAAGGGAGAAACCACCTCACTGCTTGCAGCCGCCGTTCATTCCTCACCACGTAGCCGAGACCGAAATACTGAACGGCGCAGATCCGGGAGGGCCTTCGGAGACCGAATCGACGTCTCGACATATCGCCGTTCGGAAGTGGCGAACCAGCCGAAGTGCTCTCCGCAGTCGGCCCTGCTGAGGCGTCGGCCGTGTCCACGTCGCTACGGCCGCCTGTGATGTTCGGAGTTCCGAAGCGACACGAGCGTCACCCACCGCTCAGTACGGTGACGCGCATCGCACCACCGTTCCCACGCCTGGCCGGCCGGACATCACCGGTTCACTCCTCGTTCGTTTGCCCGGTCCGGGCGAGCTCGACCGATTCGTGGACGTCGCCTGTGCGCAGCATCGGCCGGCATCCGGCCCGGGTCGAGCGGCGGGACGGGGTGGCAGGCCGGTCAGGACTCCAGGGCCTCCTCATCGCTCGCCTGCCGCGCCTCCTGTGGGGTCCAGAAGTTGGCCATATTGTCCGACCTGGGCGTTAGGCTGCTGTGGGTTCGTACTCGTTGATCAAGACCGCCAAGGACGGATTGACGGCGTACCGACGTGCCGCTCGACTGCGGGATGGGACGGTCCGGTCGTGGTGGCGTGAGCTGTCGCGCTCGGTGGGGTCGACGGTGGTCGTAGTGGGACACATAGCGGTTCAACACCGACCGCAGGTGGTGGTCGTTGATGATGAGCAGTCGGTCGGTGACCTCGTGTCTGACGGTGCCGACGAACCGCTCGGCGTAGCAAGTCGCTGTCGGGCAGCGTGGCGGGACCTTCACGGCCTGAATACCGGTGTCGGCGAGGACGGCGTCGAACGATGCCGTGAACCGACCGGCACGGTCGCGGATCAGGAACCGGAAGTCATCGGCTCGGTCGTCGAGGTCCCGGTTGCGGACTTGTTGGACGGTCCATGCCCCGTCGGGGTTGGTGGTGGTGCCGAGGATGTGGACGTAGCGCGTGGCGACCTCGACCACGAGAAAGACGAGCACCGCGCGATCGGTCCAGTCCAGCCGCGGGCGGGGAGTGGACCGGCGCAACACGGCGACCTCGTGCCGCAGCACCAGCTGTTCGACGTCCTTGGCCGCAGTGGACCGGCCGAGCAGGACCAGCCAACCACCGAGCCGGACGAAGATCAGGTGCAGCAGTCGTAATGCCACACCTCATGATCATGCCCCCGCGGTTCGTGGTGCGCGATCACCGCAGCTCAGCGGCCAGCGCAGAATTCTGACACCCCACAGGGGGATCGTGAGGGGTCCGACCGCCCTCGCCGGACCGACAACCCGACAGCGGATGGCAGCCGCCGACGTGTATCCGGTCCGGCGGACTCCGCGCATCGAACTGGCGAACGTGCGAGCAAACGCAAGTGGCCGCGAACGAACTCGGTTGAAGCGTGGCAGGCAGCGGGCAGGAGCGGTGCGCTCGCACCGACCGGCGTTGCACCGCAATCGCATACCGCGCCACGGGGCTGGGTGGATCGGACTCGATCGGTTCGTCTTCCGAGTGAAACACCGTCCGGCGGCGGACGAGCGGGATCAGCGGTGGTTCCATGCGCGTCATGGAGGACGATGCGGCTCTGTTGGCGACACTGCGTCGTAGGCAGATGCGGGCTCGGGGGTTCTCCGGCCGCGGGAACAGCATGGGGCACCCCGCCGTGATCGGTGAGCGCGTGGGGCCGGTGCTGCGCAAGCACCTGCCGGGCGTGGGAGGGATCATCGTGCGTGCCGATCTCCGAGGGTTGCGCGGCTCGGACCTGGACGCGCTCATCGCCGACCAGTGCGCCTGGGCCACCGAACTGGGGCTGCCCATCAAGTGGAACCACCACGACGGCCTACCTGAGGATCTGCCCGTCCGGCTGCGCGCAGCCGGGTTCCGGGTCGGCGAGGAGGTGACGCTGATGATCGGTCGGGCCGCGGATGTGGCGGCCGCGGCGACCGTCGCGCTGCCCGCGGGCGTCAGGGTGCGCGAAGTGACCGATCGCAAGGACTTCGACCGCGTGCGGCAGTTGGCCGAGGCTGCCCGGGACGCCCCGTGGCACTGGCTGCCCTCGGCCCTGGAGCACTGGGTTGTCGACGAGGTCGACCCGTGCACCGTCCTCGTGGCCGAGAGCGCGGACGGCCGAGTGGTCGCCACCGGTTGGGTCCGGTTCCACACCGGTACCGACTTCGCCTCGACCTGGGGAGCCGCAACCCTGCCGTCCTGGCGCGGCCGAGGGCTCCACCGCATGCTGCTGGGACGCCACGCCCGTCTCGCCGTCGACCGCGGCTACCGCTACCTGTACAGCGAGACCCTGCCCACCAGTCGGCCGACCGCAGTCCGGCTGGGCTTCACCACCGTGCGCAAGTTGACCCCGTATCACTTCACACCCGGCGGTTGAGATTCCGACTCGTATGCAGGCCGCGCCAGGCTGATCGGGTGATCACCCGTTGCAGCCCGTCGGAGGTGCTGGACCCGGCTCGCTGGCGTCTGATCGTGCCATCGCCGACATCAGCCGCGTCTCGTCGCGGCTGCTTCCAGGCACGCCACGTCCGCTGCGCGATCACGTGGGCAGTCGCTCGCCCAGCCTCGATGGCAACCTGCCGTCGTCGCGGCAACTCGGCTCCGGTCGGATTTCGGGCGCATCGGCGCGGGTTCGCCGGTCGGTGTCACGCGGAGAGAACGGCCAATCCCTTCGCTTCGAGACGTGCGCGCGCTCCTGGGGCAGTGCCTCGACCGCCGCATCAGCGACCTCGACACCCTCAACGCCGCTCTCGCCGCCTGGCAACTCATGACCAACACCGAGCAACGCCAAGTCCGCTGGCAGTTCGCCACGGACGCTGATCCCGTCCAACGAGCAGGACCCGGTCGAGCTGGCCGAGTTCGGCCAGGAGACCTTCCTACTGGCCCGCGACGCGCCACCGGTGACCGATCCCGGGTACGCGGAGCAGCGGCTGACGGCGACGGCGCGGCAGTCGATCGACGAAGTCCTTGCCGCGCACCGGTTGGCCGTGATCGTGTCACCAACCACTCGCCGGCGTGGCCGCTCTCGGAGCGCGCCGCTTCCGTGGTCGGTTCGTCGCCCGCTGCGGTGTCGGGCTACCCGAACGGCCACCATGCCCGCGGGTTTCGTCGGCGACCTGCCGGTGGGGTTGACGTCGATGGCGGTCCGCGACGAGGACGCGGAGGTGCTGCGCCTGGCGGCGGCGTTCGAACAGGCGGCCGACGCCGGGCGGCCACCGCGCTACCTGCCGCGGTGAACATCAACTTCAGACCCGCGTGAGCCCGCCGGGGCCCCAGGCGGTCCACCGCCAGTGCAGGGTGAAGCCGAAGTCGAACTTCTTGCCGTTGACGATGGCCAGCTTCTTCGGCGACGACCAGGTTGTTCCCGGCCGGTACCGGGATGGCGAGGACGGGCGTGCTGGTGTAGTAGTCGTAGGAGGTGTCATGGTCAACGGCCTGGACTGAAGGCCGATCGCACGTGCCGTCGTCGATGCCAGCTGATCGACTCGTTCGCGCAGCGGGGCGAAGCTCGCCCGACAAGCACAGCCCACCTCATGCCGAGGGCCCGGAATCGGTTCGCGACAACCCGTTCCGGGCTTCGTGCTTCCCGCAACCGTGGCCGCCGATCGGGTCCGGTGGGCGCCACCCAGCGTGCTCCACCGGGGCGGGGCTCGTGGTGTCCATGGTCGGCGGTGAGCTGCGGGCAGTCGGCCGCGTCGCCCGTGCCCGCGCCGTCGCCGGAGTTGCGGAACTCGGCGAACCGCGCGTCGCGCCAGGAGAAGCCGGACATGTCGGTCCACGGCGCGGCCTTCGATCAGCTGGTCAACCACCCCGAGCTGGACCACGAGAAGTGGCCCCACCTGGCCTCCGCCGCCGAGCACGCCACGGCGGCGCAACCTGGACGACGCCGCCTCGCGGCACTGGGACCGGGCGCTGGACCTACATTGCCGGCCAGGCCCGGAACAGCACGGCGACCACTGTGGGACACCCATTGGGAAACAGGCAGCGGAACATCGCCCGGAGCGGCCTGCGCCGCCTCCGCTCCACATCGCGGGAAACCTCCGTACCGCCGGCTGGCGACGCGCGCACCGGTTGCAACAGCACGGCCTGCACACCGAAAGGTTCAACCCACGGGAAGAAGATCGCGTTCGATCCGTGATGGGTCGAGTTCCCATGACATTCCGAGACCGGGTCATCCGGTTGGTGGCTCGTCGCGGTGTCAGCGGGTGGTTGTGGTCCCCCTGGCCGGTGATGACCGCTTGTACCGGCGGCGGTGGGCTGTGCGGTCGTGTTTCGCTGTTGGTGGAGCACGTTCGGCGAAGCGCCGAAAGCTGCTTCGGTGTCCCACTCCGTTCACGAGGGAGGCAGCGATGATCACGTGTCGACTCACCCGTCGCATCGCCGGATGGACCGTTGCGCTGAATTGCGCGATGGTCGTCGCCGTGCCGATGTCCGCCTCGGCGACGACCTACACCGCCGGTGTCCAGGAGTACCAGTCGCACTTCACGTGCGAAGACCTGCACTGGGCGGACGATGAGGTCCTCGAAGGCACGCAATGTTCGCCCCAGCACACCGGTCCGATCGTGGAAGCGTTCACGATCGAAGGTCGGATGCTCGGTGCGCCGGTGACTTACTACTGCGAGTCCGGCTTCGGCGTCGTGGATACGGTCAGGGGGTTCGACTGTGAACCTGCGCAGGCTTCCGATCGTACGGTGGACGACTATCGCGGATGAGACGATCGCGGACCGAGGCCGCGATCTGAGGTGATCCTTGGTCCACTCATTCCGGTATCCGGGGCGGCGCGGACATCACCATCACCCCAACCCCGGAGGGGCCACCACCACCCGACGGCTCACCGGGCGCTCCCTCCATCTGAGACGGACGCGTAGTCCTGTCGGGGTGCCGATGTCCGGGCGGGGGGGTGATTGGTGCTGCGGAACGCACCTGGGACCTGGTCGTGGTGGCCGGGAGGATGGGCAGCACGCCCGCCCAGTGCCCGCCGTCGGCCTTGTCGGGGGCCGGTCCACCGGTGCGGACCTTGGCTGAAGCGCGCTCGATCTCGACTCGGGTGATCGCCGTCCACCCCAGCTCGTCGGCGCTGGGCGGGCGCGAGTCGGCCCAGCGGCCGGGGGCCGCCTGCTCGGTGATCACCCGGAGGGCTTCCTCCTTCTCGCGCGGGTCCTCGACCAGGACGGCGTGCCCGTAGACCACCGTGGAGCGGTAGGCCACGGCGTTGTGCAGGGTCGAGCGGGCCAGCACGAGGGCGTCCACGTGGGTCACCGCCAGGCAGACCATCTTCCGCGGCACCGGCCCGGCTCCCCCGTTCTTCGGGGTGATCAACCGGGTCATCCGTGAGTCGTGGGAACCGTGCAGGTAGACGACGCCGGTGGGGTTGTCGGGCGGGCCCTTCTCCTGGAAGCCGTAAAGCCGGGGGAGGACGGCGGGCGCCTTGAGGTCGTACCGCGCGTCCGGGGGGCTGTCGGGGTCGAGGGCGGTGAACCCACGTGGCAGTAGTAGCCCTCCTTGAGGATCTCGTGCACCGTCTTCTTGTCGTACCTGACCAGGTGCCAGGACCGAAGACCTCTCGGCTCTGCCCGAAACGGAGATCGACCCGCCCGCGGACGACGACTTCGCGCTCTCCGCTAAGGACAAGTGCACCGACGAGGAGAAGGAAGGAGCGCCTCGGGCGGCTGGCGGACTACTTCGCGCAGCAGAAGGTCAACTTCCTCGGTAACCTGGGCGACGGGAACGCGCGCGGCGCCAAGGATCTCGGCCGGTTCCTCGACTACAGCACCATCAACGTCGGCGATCCGTTCCGGGACAGCAACTTCACCCCGCACTCGCGCGCCGCAGAACGCGCCGTCTTCGGGTACTACGCCCGGTTGTGGGGTGGCACGCTGCGCCAACCCGACGGCGGCAAGCCGGTGGAACCCCACCAGCACTGGGGCTACGTGCTGTCGATGGGCGGCACCGAGGGCAACGTCTACGCGATGTGGAACGCGAGAGACTACCTCGCGGGCAAGCTACGCATCGCCAACGGCCCCCGGGCCGCCGCCGGTCGGGCGCCCGCCGAGATGTGGGTAGACGCGCAGCCCGCCCAGAACAACGAGAACGCCTCGGGAATCCGGCCTACACCATCGAGGCGTCGGGCTTGACGGGTGTGCCGTCCTCGTACTCCCAACGCTGCTTCACCGTGTTGTACTGGGTTCGCCGGCTGCGGTCGTAGGACTTGATGGAGACGACCAGGTGGCCGTCGCTGTTGTGGAAGCCGTTCTCGTCGTTGTTCATCGCCAGCCACAGGGTGCGCGGACCGCTGTCGGGCTCGACCTCGGCCACCGGGGGCGGCGCGGGTGGGTCCTGCTGGGGAATGAGCCTGTCGATGGCCTTCCACCGCTCCGCCGGGGGCAGGTGGGCGATGGTCAAGTCCTCCTCGGCGTCCATGCCCAGGGTGTAGTTGTCGGGAAGATCGTTGGTCGTCCAGAAACCGCTGTCCGGGTAGACGCTGCGCCACAGGGCATAGATGTGGTCGTCGGTGGCCCGGAGGTAGGTGATCGTGCTCGCCGAGACGACCTCCGGCCTGGCGGCGAGCGCTTCGATGAACTCGATCCGCGCCATGAGTTCCGCCGTACCCGGCGGCATGGAGGGCTCGGGTTGCTCCGGTCCGACGAACTCCAGGTTGGCGTAGGTGCCGACGATGAACGGCCGGCCGTTTCGGCCCCACCGCCCGATCAACTGACCCACCTGGCCGAGCCGTCCGTGGTAGAGGTACTCGGTGCGGCCCGCCGTGCTCGCGTCGTAGAACCGGGTGTCGCCCGGCTTGCGCGCGTCGCCGTCACGGGTGGCGTAGTCCCTTGCGGAGGTGTCGAAGCACCACGTGCCCTCCGCCCTCAGGCTCCACCCGGTGTCGGCGGCACGTGCGGGCAACTCGAAGCCGGTGTCCTGCCACCCCTTGTCCGCGTAGATGTCGATGACCCGATCGCTCATGGCACCCTTCCCGCTGTACGTCGCCCGACCCGCTGGACGGGCGCCGCAAAATGATTTCGAAGCCGCTTGCCTTCCTTCTATGCCCGACGCCTCCTACCACTCTCCAGTGCTCCGTTTCCCACTCGAACGAGATGATCGGACGGCAACCGGACCGCGGCCTCCACCGCCGCGCCGACGTCAGCCATGCGGCTGGCTGCAACGCGCGCGACGGCACCTGAGCCGATCGCGGTTCCACTCCGCCTGCCGTGGAATCAGGGCATGGTTCCGGTGTACCGGTGGCCACGGCTGTGGAGATCGTCGGGTGGTTACCGGGTCATGACGCGGCGGACGAGGTTGCGGGCCTGGTACACCCAGGGCCTCCGAAGCCGACGATGTCGAGGCGCCCGTCGCCGGTGACGTCGGCGAGGAACCGGAAGCGCTTCTCGGCCTTCCAGCCCTGGGCGCTGCCGCAGTCGTTGAGGACGAGCTCAGCCTTGCCGGAAGGTGCCGTCGCCCTGTCCGCGCGCGATGACGACTCCTGGGGGCCGAAGCCGACGCAGACACCGTCGCACAGCACCTGCTAGGGCTGCTCGACCGAGAGGGCCGGGTGCTGGTCGTCACGGCGGCACGCCGGACCAAGCAGACCCGGACGCACTCGTCCGGCTGAACGAGCTTCTTGCGCCCTACGGGGACAGGGCCGTGCTGCGGGTCGTGGTGGACCCCGAGGAGTTCCAGAACGCCAACACCTACTACCTCCACTTCCCGACGGCCACGCAGAGGTGTGGGTGGGGTCGGCGAACCTGACTCGCGGCGGCCTGATCGGCAATCACGAAGCGGCCGTGACGCTGGACTCCGAGACCCGGCTGAAGCCCCGATCGGCGACGACGTGCCGAGCCTGAATCGAGGCGTTCCACGACAGGCCGGGACGACGAGCGTCTCCGAGCAGACCAGGCTGCTGCTCACGCGACGCCGAACCACCCGCCGGCGGCCCGACGTCCGGCAGGTCGACATGGCACCGTCGATGGTGTTGGAGGACTGGCTTCAGGACACGATCGACCGCAATCGGAGGCCGGCCGAGTTCCGGGCGCAGCACGCTGCTGCTCGACTTCGTACACCGGCCCACCATCCGGCACTCGCTGCGCAGCGCTGTTCTGCCTCGACCAACCCGGCATCAACGTCGTGCAGCGGATGCTCGGCGCCGAAGCGTCGATCAGACCCGGTGACATGCGCACCGGGCGGATGGTGGACCAGGAGTGGACGAGGCTGGCACGGCGCACTACCGGGGCGCCGTTGATTGTCGCTCCTCCGCGGTTCGAAGAGCAACGGCGCGTCAGCAAGTAGGCCAGCTCGGCATCGGCCAGAGTGGTGACCTTGGCACTGTGATCGGAGAACTCGCTGGTCCACGTCGCGATCACGGACGCCTTAGAGCTGGAAGGCAGGACGTTGTCGCTGGTCAACGGATCATCCTCGCAAGTCGACCACCGACCACGGCGCCCGATGTGAGGGCATCTCGACGACGACGGCGCCTGCCTGCTCGTCGTCGGCGAATTCGGCGGCACCGAACCGGTAGACCTCGTCGCCGCTGAGCTTGATCTCGCGCTCGACGCGCATGGTCTGGCGTAGACGTCCGGGTCCGCTCGCCAGTCGGTGGCGTAATGGTGCTTTCCGTCGACCCCCAGCACCACCCGCCGCCCGTAGGGGCAGCAGAAGCAGGGAATCCATCCCGACCGAGCCGTCCAGGTGCCTGGATTTGTTAGCCGCGCCGGGCCGTGACCGAAGACCGTCGACATCCGACCATTACCGAAATGTGCGTCCTTGAGCCGCCTGTGCTCGGTCAAGGCTCCATACGGTTGAGCTCTTGATACGTGCCGGTGGCACGCAAAGTGTCATTCGACGGATAGGCGCCACGTCGATTGCGCCATTTTGGCCGATGTGCACCCAGAAGCCATGAACAAGTGACGGACCGATCAGAGTGGCCGATCCACAGGACGGGCGAACTCATGTCGCCTTCGGATTCCCGCGCACCTCACCCCGGAGCGACAAATGCGTTCACGCACAGTCATGGCCGGTCTCCTCACCACGGCGGCCACCGTCCTGGGCTTGATGGCCTTCGCCACCCCGGCCACGGCGGGCGCGCTGGACGTGACCTGCCTGCCGACCAGCAGCCAGACCGCATCCTTCAGCCCGCCGCTGACCCTCACCCCCGGGCCGACGACGGTGACCGCGTCCACCCAATACGGACCGTGCACCTCCACCAGCGTGCCGGAGCTGACCTCCGGCTCCCGCAGCGCCACCATCACCTACCCGGCCTTGTCGTGCCTGGACCTGGTCACCTCGGCCCCGCTGACCTTCACCATCACTTGGAACACCGGTCAGACCTCCACCATCTCCGGCAGCACCACCGTCACCACCGCCGGCGCCGCACTGGTCGTCACCATCACCGGCAACGTCACCGCCGGACTGTTCGCCGGCGACTCGGTCGTCCAGACCATCACCGGACCATCCACCGCCGTCACGCTGTGCACGCTGGGCATGGGGACGGTGCCCAGCATCTACGGGGTCGTCGCCCTCTCCATCACCTCCACGCCGTAACCGTCGAAGCACCCATGGCAGGCGGTGCACCGGTCGAAGCCCGATCGCCGCACTGCCACTGTTGGTGCCCGATGACCGGCGCGAACGGGCAACGACGTTCGGCCGCGAGGGTGCTGGAGTCACTGTCATGTGCTGTTCCGCGGGGTGGTCGTGTGCTGTATCGAGGACGCTGCCCGAAGCGCAGACGGGGGCGTCGTCGTTGCGTTCGGAGGGCTGTGAGCCTCTCGTGGTGCTCCGAAGATCGGAGGGTGGACGTGACGGCTCCGCCTCGGCGGGTTCGAAGCACAGACCAAGCACGAGTCGGCCGGTGACGTTCACGTCCTCAAGCGGGTCGACCGGCGACGGTTCGGTGTGGACGCTGGGCCCTGCCGGTCCAGTCAAAGGCCGCTCAGTGGTCCTCGTCTCCGGTCGTGGTGGCGGTGCTACGACGGGCCGGTCGAGGAGGGTGACGGTGTTCGCGTCGCAGCGGAAGGCCAGGCGGCGGTCGTGGACGAGCCGAGCGGTCTGCTCGGGTGTGGGGTTTTCGGCGATGCCCGCCCACGTGAGGTGGTCGGCGATGCGGGCCAGTAGGTGGTCGTCGCGGAGGTAGAGGGTGCGGGGTGCGTCGTCGGGGCGGGTGCGGGCGCTGGTGTGCCCGTGGCGGCAGCGCTAGCCGGGCCGGTCGTGTACCCGGTGCGCGTTTATCCGCCGCCCGCACCCGTCCCCGTCCACACCCGCCGCACGACGCCACGGCACGTTGTGCCGCGTCAGATGGTTCTGCTGACCGACACCCGTGCGAACTCCGGGCCGTCGGTCGCGTCGTGCGGCAGGACCCACGGCCTGGGGCCGTTCAGTTGAGGATCGACCAGTCCGGCGAGCCGAACGTCACCGAAGGCCGGGGACTGTTGTTGTCGTCGTACCAGGCCAGGAGTGCCTCGATGGTCGTGTAGCCGACCGTCGTCCGGGCACCCGGCCCGAACGACTTCTGCAGCGGGGCGGGCCAGAAGCTGATGACCTGCGCCCCGGTCGGGTGTTGAGGGCTGATCATCGGACCTTCGGTGTGGACGCCGGTCGCCATCACCACGTGCCCCAAGCCGTCGAACAGGACGATGTCGCCCGCGATCGGGGTGCCGACGGTCCTGCCGGTGTAGGGGAGCAGCACGCCGCCCATCAGCCGCGTGGTCAACTCCGCCTCGAAGTTGCGGGGCCGTTCGCCGTAGGCCACCCGCAGGTTGTGCGTCCCGGTGATCTGGCCGTCCAGCATGACCGCGAGCAGGATCACCTCCCAGCAGTTCACCGTGGTCGAGGGGTCGTCGAACGGGAACGTGTCGGAATCACCGTCGATCAGCCGGACGAACGCGTTGTTGCCGCCCGGTCCGGACGGGACCCACGAAAGCAGCGGCGCGCGCTCCGCGAGCTTCCTCATGGCGCCGAACGCAGTGAGCTGCCGGCCGGCCAGGTCAGCCGAATCCACCGCCCTGTTCACGCTGCCGCGCAGCTGCATCCGGCACGCCAGGACCGAAGCCTCCTCCCCGGCGTGGTCCCGGACCTGCGCGTACTCCTCCGTTTTCTTGATGTCGTCCGCGGTGATTTTCGGCAGCCTGAGTAATTCCGAGAGTTTCACATGTCCTCGCTTGGCGTCGGCGGGTGTGCCAGGTAGTCGTCTCGGGGGGAGCCGCCGTTACATTTCCCGCCGGCCACCTCGCGTTCCACCTTCCGGTTGGTCGCGCCTCTGCCTGCGTGACTGGAACGAGGCCGTGTGTGGTCCCGGCTGCACGAGATCCTGCTCGCGGAGCCGCACTCCGCGGGCCGGCTGGACTGGACCGCGCCGTCGTCGACTCCTCGCACGTCCGGGCCGCACGTCGCGGCCAAAGCGGTCCGAGCCCGGTCGACCGACCGCGCCCGGCCGGGCTCCAAGCACCACGTCCTGACCGACGGCGGCGGCATCCCGCTCGAGGTCCTGCTCACCGCGGCAACCGCAACGACGTCATCGGCCTGGAACCGCTGCCGGACGGTGAGTGCGCCCGCTCGGCAGCCGCCCTCGCCATCAGGAAGACGATCACCGGCGCGGTCTGGAGGCCCTCCGGGTGCGACCTACAGCCACATCCCGGAGGGCCATCGGAACAGACCGGCGCGCCCAGGGGGCCCACCACTCCGATCAGGGGGTGATGTTCTAGCGGAAGTTGGGCAACTCGTCGCGGGTGATGACGTAGCTGCACCGCTGTTCGCCAGTCGTTCGGCGCGTTCAACCAACGGTGTGGCGGCGATGTCGTGGCCGCCGGCGATGAGGTCGTGCCAGGCAGGCAGCGACACCGGCGAACTCCGGTCGTTCGGTGACACAGCCTGCCGGCGGTGCCAGGCTCGCCCGCAGCGCGAGCAGACCGCTGATCACCGTCATCGCGGCCGATCCACGCGCCCCGATCAACCACAGCCCGGTGGGTTCGTCCGTCATCGGCCCCCTCCTTCGCCGGCTCTACTGAACGACCGGTCACCGACCGGTGCCGGGACGCGGACGTCCCGGCACCGGTCGGGCGGGGGTGCGGTCCGGCAACCGCCCCACGTGCGGGTGGCCGGAGCGCGGTGGCTCCGGCCAACGCCGTCAGCTACCGCTCATCTGGCTCCGCAGCGCCGCGATCACCACGTCGGCGTCGGCGACGAGCAGGTCGCGCACGGCCCGATCGCCCACCCTGCGGGAGACCGCGTCGCGGAAGCCCTCCAACTTCTCGATCGCCTTGGCGGTCTTGCCGTCGAACAGCAGCCGGCGGGCGTCGTCCAAGTCGCGGTCAAGGCCGCGCGCGGTGGACGACGGGATGCGCCGTTCCGCGGCGAACCGGTCGACCAGCGCCTGGAGGTCGGGCAGCGAGGTGGTGACGGTGAACGACACCGTCACGACCCGCTTGTTGCCCGCCTTGTCGGTCGCGGTCAGCGCCAGGGTGTGCGCGCCGAGCGCGAGGGTGTGCATGGCGAGGGTCGTGCCCGATGCGATGTGCCTGTCGTCGAGCATCGCGGTGACCGACGCGGCCCCGGATCCCGTGTCGTCGGCCTGCCAGTCGATCACCCGGTCTTGCGCGTGGCCGTAGCTCACTCCGTCGTGCAGGCCGGTGACCTTCACCGTCGGTGCGCTCGTGTCGACCTTGACCGTCACCGAACCGGCTTCGGACGTGTTGCCGCGCACGTCCGTGGCCCGGTAGTGCACCGTGTGCGTGCCGTCACCGGTGACGGGGAACGGCGCGGTGTACTGCGCCCATCCGCCGTCATCGATGCGGAACTCGGTGCGCGCCACGCCGGACCCGGCGTCCGCCGCGGTGATGGTCACCGTCGGCGACGTGGTCCACCAGCCGTCCGTGCCGTTGGGCTCGGCCGGGTTCACGGTCGCCGTGACCTCCGGCGCGGTCGTGTCGATGCCGGACACCCGGAAGTAGTCGAAGTCGACCGTCACCGGGCCCATGGTCTGGCTCGGGCCGATCGCCATCAGCCCGAACTTCGCGTTCGGCACGTCGTTGGTGACCGGGTCGCCGAGCGAGGTCCAGTTGGTGCCGCCGTCGCTGATCTCGCCGCTGTAGGTGTTGCCCACCTTCTTCAGCCGGAGGTGCCACCAGCCGCTCTCCGGGGTGCCGATCATCATGGACCGGTTGCCGCCGTTGCCGAACGAGCCGTTGTCCTCGGAGACGAGCTCCGCGCCCAGCGCCACGGCCTGGCCGGGCGCGTTGCGCGCGACGACGTCGAACTTCACGTAGTCGTCGTCGTTGGCGTACACCATGAAGCCGGCGAGCTGCCACTGCTCGACCACCGGCGCGGCCATCCGCGTCTCCAGCGTCCAGTCGCCCTCGGGGGCGTTCTGGAGGATGAAGTTGCGCGGGTTGTCGTTCGCCGCGCCGTTGATGTCGCCGGGCAGCGTCTCGATGCCGAGCAGGCCGTTTGCCATGCTCATCGACGCGAGGTCCGGTCGGACGATGGCGTCCCAGCGGCAGCCGTCGAGCCGGTCACCGTCGAACTCGTCGTTCATCGGGATGTCCGGCTTCGGGGTGTCGCAGGTGATCGGCGGCATCGGCGCGTTGCGCACGACGACCGGGGTGGACACCTTCTTGGACCGGCCCGCGGCGTCGGTGACCGTCACCGACGCGTGGTAAGTGCCGTTCTCAGCGTAGGTGTGCTCCACCGTGGCTCCCGACGCGGACGTGCCGTCGCCCAGGTCCCACGCGTAGGTGAACGGCGCGTCGTTCTCCACGTCGCTCGCCGTCGCGGTGAGCTTGGTGGTGAACGGCGCGGCGCCGGTCGTCGGGTCGGCCGTGACGACCACGTGCGGTGCGGCGTTGACGGACACGCCCTTGCCGATGAAGGCGAACGAGTCCAGCGTGAACTGGTTGGCCGGGCCGCGGAACACCGCGACCAGCTTGATCGTGCCACCGGGGTCGGTGACCGCCACGTCCGGCGCGGTCGCGTACCGGTCGAGGCCGCCGGTCTCCGGGACCGCGATGGTCGCGAGCAGGTCACCGGTCGGCGAGTCCTTGCGCAGCTCGATCGAGCCGCCCGCGCTCGCGGACGCCACCCGTGCGGTCACGCGGTCGATCTGGTGCAGGTTCACCGGGGTGAAGGCGATCCAGTCGCCGTCGCCCAGGTCGCCGACCCGCTTGCCCGATTCGGCGGCGGGGTCGGGTGAGACGATGATCCCGGAGGACTCCTGGTGGTACTCGGCCTGCTTGTGCTTGGGCTGGATCACCGCGAGGTCGCGGCCGGTCAGCGGCGGCAGGGTGCCGGCACCGCGGTCGGTGTAGGACGCGTCGACGGAGTAGAAGATGTCCGCGTCGGCGTGGCCTTCGTCGACCAGGGTGGTGAACTCGCCCTCGCACGCGTTGATCTGGTCGATCGGGTGCGCGTGCGCTTCGTGGCCGAGCGCGGGTTGCAGGACCGCCTTCGAGCAGTCCGGCTCACCGTCCTCCGGGTCGGTGATGTCGAGGTCGAACGCCACCTTGTCGCCGAAGTCGAAGAACCCGCCGTCGACCGGTGCCGCCATCGTCACCGACGGCGCGGTGTTGCCCACCGTCACCTGGACGTTGGTCACGCCGCTCTTGCCGGACGCGTCGGTCACGGTGAGCTGCGCGTTGTAGACCCCGCTGGACTGGTAGGTGTGCGTGGGCTCGGACTCGGTGGACGTGCCGCCGTCGCCGAAGGTCCACGCGTAGGTCAGCGCGGCGCCCTCGGGGTCGACCGATTGCGCGGCGGAGAACCTGACCGGCAGCGGCGCCTGACCCGAGGACGGCGTCGCCGTCGCCTTCGCGGTCGGCCGCCGGTTGCCCTGCGTGTAGTCGATCCGGTAGATGCCGGAGTCGGGGTTGTCGCGACCGTAGCCGCCGCCCCACTCCACGACGTACATGGCGCCGTCCGGCCCGAACTTCATGTCCATCGGAGCCAGTGACGTGACGCTCTTGAACCACTCGTTGATCTTAAGCAGGCCGCCCTGGTCGTCCTGCGAGAACGTCCAGAACTTGTTGCGCGTCCAGTCGTAGAAGAACGGCTTGCCGTCGTAGTACTCCGGGAACTTGATGTCCGACACCAGGTTCGGGTCGAAATCGTAACGCGGTCCGGCCATAGGGGCCTCGCCGCCGGCGCCCATCTCCGGGAACTCGTCGCCCTCCTCGCCGTTGCCGTACCAGACGGTCGCGGCCTTGGCGGGGGGCAGGGTGGTCAGGCCGGTGTTGTTCGGGGAGTCGTTGACCGGGTTGGCGCAGTCGAACTTGGCCTTGGAGGTGTTCGTGGCGAAGTCGAAGTCGTTGAACGGGGTGTTGTCGCCGACGCAGTAAGGCCAGCCGTAGTTGCCGGGCTCCGCGATGACGTTCCACTCGACCAAGCCGCCGGGACCGCGTGACGGGTTGTCCCCGCCCGCGTCCGGCCCGTAGTCGGCCATGTAGAGCGTGCCGTCGGAGGCGACGTTGAAGCGGAACGGGTTGCGGAAACCCATCGCGTAGATCTCGGGCCTGGTCTTCTCCGTGCCCGGCGGGAACATGTTGCCCGCGGGGATCGTGTAGGTGCCGTCCGGTTCCGGGTGGATGCGCAGGATCTTGCCCCGCAGGTCGTTGGTGTTCGCGGCGGTCTTCTGCGCGTCGAACAGGTCGTGACCGGGACGTTCGTCGACCGGGGCGTACCCGCTGGACTGGAACGGGTTGGTGTCGTCGCCGACACCGACGTAGAGGTTGCCGTTCGGCCCGAACTCCAGGTAGCCGCCGGTGTGGCCGGGTTCCTCGCGGCGCGACGCGGGCACCTCCAGCAGGACCTTCTCGCTGTCGGGACGGATCACGTTGCCCGCGGCGGTGAACCGGGACAGCCGGTTGATCTCGGCAGTGCCCGCCGGGGAGTAGTACAGGTACACGTGGTTGCTGGTGGCGAAGTCCGGCGCCAGGGCGACGGACACCAGGCCGTCCTCGCCGCCGCTGTAGACGGGCAGGGACAACGCCGTCGAGGTGGCGCCGGAGGCGGGGTCGTGCACCCGGACCTCGCCGAGCAGCTCGGTGTAGAACACCCGCCCGTCCGGCGCGACGTCCAGCGTGGTCGGCGCGCGCGTGGCGTCGTCCAACGTCACCTTCTCGAAGCTGGTGTCGACCGTGGCGCCGCAGTCGGACGGCACGACGCCCGCGGCGGTGCGGATGCCGCCCAGCAGGTGCGCGACGAAGTTCGGCTCGGTGTAGTCGGCCGCGTTGTGGCCCATGCCGGTCGCCCAAACCCGGCCACCTTCGGCTTCACGGCACCACGAGATCGGGTGGTCGTGGCCCATGGCCTCGGAACCCGGGTCATAGGTGGTCTCGTCCACCTCGACCAGCGGGTGCACCTTGCCGCGCATGCTGGGCTTGAAGTTGTACCACTCCTCGGCCTTCTGCCAGCGGTCCGGCAGGTGCCTGGTCGACTCGTGCACCTCGTCGACCTGGTAGGCGGTGGCGGTGAGTCCGTTGGCGGAGTGCGCGGTCATGTGCGCGCCGCCGTTGACGAAGTCGTCCCACCACGGGAAGGACGACTCGATGTTCATGTCGGTCGCGTTGTGGATGGCGACGATGCCGCCGCCGTCGTTGACGAACTTCTTCACGGCGGCGCGCTGGGCGTCGGTGTCCCAGACCATGCCGCCGTTCTGGAGCATGATGACGACGTCGAAACCGGCCAGGTTCCCGTCGGTGAACTGGTTGGCGTCCTCGCTGTGCACCACGTCGAAGTGGTGGTCGGCGGCGAGCTTCTCGACCATCGCCACGCCGGCGGGGATCGAGTCGTGCCGGTAGGCGCCGGCGGCCGTCTTGGTGAACAGCAGTGCCCGGAACTCGGCCGGCGCGTCGTGGCCGGGGTGGGCCACCGCGGTCGCCGGCAACAACCCGGCCACGACGAGCGCCGTCAGCACGAGGCCGAGGACGGTGCGTAAGCGGAATACAGGGGTTCTCACGATCCTCCACACGCTTTCTGTTCCGTCCGGCGTGCCGGCGCCGGTGAGTTGTGGGTGACGCCCGATCAGCTGGTGCCGATCACCTCCCGGAGGAACTTCAGACCGTCGACGGCGAGCGCGTCCTGGGTGGGTGCCAGTGGGCGCCAGATGGATGCGGCGGTGGCGATGCTGGCGTTCTCGCCGGTGAAGGACTCGATGCACAGCGGCCCGGTGTAGTCGGCTTCGGTGAGGGCGGTGGTGATGTCGGGCCAGTCCAGGTGGTCGTCGCCGGGTGCGCCGCGGTCGTTGCCGCAGACCTGGACGTGCGCGATCCGGCCCTCGGCCGCCCGGATCGCGTCGCCGACGTGCTTCTCCTCGATGTTCTGGTGGTAGACGTCGACCGCGACGCCGCACCCGTCGACGGGCAGGCCGTCCAGGGCGGCGAGGGTTTGCCCGATGGTGTTGAGCAGGCTGGTCTCGTAGCGGTTGAGTGGTTCGACGGCGACCCGCACGCCGACCGCGCGGGCGTGGTCGACCACCGGTGCGAGGTTGTCGCGCAGTTCGGCGATCCGGTCGTGCCGCTCCTGCTCCGTCATGCGCCACGTGCGGCCGACGGAGGCGTAGGCCGGTCCCGCGATGACCGGCGAACCCACCTCCGCCGCGATGTCCACGACCCGTCGCAGGTAGTCCTGGGTGGCGGCGACGGTGGCGGGTTCGGCCGCGACCAGTTCCCGGCCCGGCGGCATCACCAGGCACACGGTCGCGGCGAGCCCCTGGTCCGCCAGGACCCGCGCGGCGTGCGCCGGGTCCCAGTCGTCGACCTCCTCCACCGGGAGTTCGAGCCCGTCGAACCCCCACCCGGCCACTCGCGTGGCCAGCTCGGCGAGCGTCGCGTCGCGCAGCGGCGACGTCCAGACCCACGTGCTCACACCGATCGCGTGCACAGTTCCTCCATCCGGGCCGGGCAGCGGCTCTACTTCCAGGGCGCGGGGTAGCCCGGCATGAGGTCGCAGCCGCACATGGCGTAGTGCAGCGGCGGCATGTCCTGCTGGACGAAGTCCGTGAGCTCGCCCTCGGTGATCTTCGGCTGCGGCAGCACCCACTCCTTGGGCACCTGCTGACCGTTGAGGACCTTCAGCGCGGCGATGACCGGGGTGCGCCACTGGTAGGTCGGGTAGGTCGGGGCGACGGCGGTCATCTTCTCGACCGCCCAGGTGCGCAGGAAGTCCTGCTGGTCCTCGCCGACGAAGGCCGGGATCGGCACGCCCGCGTCCTGGAACGCCTCGACCGCGGCGACGGCGGTCGCGCCCGCGTCCATCCAGACGCCGTCGATCTGGCCCTCGCGCTGGATGTAGTCGTTGACGATGCTCTTGGTCTTGGCCGCGTCGCCGTCGGTGAACTCGACGCCGACGACGTTCAACCCGCTGCCGGAGAAGATCTCGTTGGCCGCCGCCCACCGCTGCTCCAGCACGTCGACACCGGGCAGGATGCGCAGGGCGAGGACCTTGCCGCCCGCCTTGACCTTCTCCTTCAGGAACTCCGCGCCGTCCGCGCCGAACGCGAAGCCTCCGATCGGGTGGATGAACGTCACCGGGCACGACGTGTTGACGCCGCGGTCGAACACGATCACCGGCACGTTCGTCGCGCACGCCGCTTCGATGGCGGGGGTCAGCGTGGCGGTGGTGTTCGGCGACACGATCAACGCGCTGCACCCCTGGGAGGCGAACGACTGGATGTCGCTGATCTGCTTGTCGTCCTTGCCCTCCGCGTCGAGCACGGTGAACTTGGTGATCTCCGGGTGCAGTTTCACCTCCTCCTTCATGGTGGTGAAACCGACCTGCCGCCACGGGTTGTTGACCGCCGCGTTGGAGAAGCACAGGTGGTGGCTGCCGCCCGGCTTGGCGTACTTCGCCGTGTCGACCAGCTCGGGCGAGAGCATCTGCTCCCACGGCTTGTCGGCCGGTCCTTCGGCGGTGGTCGACCGGAACGTCAGCTGGCGCTCGTACTCCGCCTGGTCGAAGAACTCCGACTTCGCGCCGGCGGCCTTCGACGCGCCCGTCGTGCCGGTTGTTCCGGTGTCGGCGGGCAGGTCGCTGCTGCAGCCGGCCATGGCCAGCAGGCCCGCGACGGCCACGACGAACCACTTCCTGTTCATCGGTTGTCTCCTTGTGCGGCGGGGACTAGCGGGAAGCGGGCTCGGGTGCGCCGGTGCGGCGCCGGAACCTGAGCTTCTGGTTGACGCCGAGGGCGGCGTAGGCGACGGCGGCGATGATGATCACGCCTTGGACGGCGGACTCCAGCGCGCCGGAGACGCCGAGCAGGTTCAGCAAGGAGAAGAGGGCTTCGAGGGTGAGCGCGCCGGCGGCCGCGGCGACGACGGAGCCCTTACCGCCGCCGAGCAGCACGCCGCCGAGGACCACGGCGGTGATGGCGCGGAACTCCAGGCCCTCGCCGACCTGGGCCGACACGCCGGCGAACCCGCCGAGCAGGATGGCGGCCAGCGCCGCGAGCAGACCGGACAGCGCGAACGCCAGCACCTTCAGCCGGTCCACCCGTCCACCCGCGAGGCGGACGGAGTTCTCGTTGTCCCCCACCGCGACGAGCGTGCGACCGGTGCCGCTGCGCATGAACAGCGCGGCGGCGACGAGGACGGCCAGCAGGATGACCACCGACCACGGCAGGTGGCCCAGGACCGGCAGGTCGACCCCGCCGCGGCCGAACACGCGGAACGACGGTGACAGCGCGCCGCGCGGTGCGCCGCCGGTCCACAGGAACACCGCGCCGTCCAGGATGAGCAGCATCCCGAGGGTCACGATGAACGACGGCACCAGCAGCTTGGTCGTGACCAGCCCGTTGACCAGGCCGACCAGCAGGCCGAAGCCCAGCAGCAGGGCCATGACCCACGCCGTGTTCGCGTCGTCGCCTTCGATCAGCCGTGCGGCGATCACCACCTCGGCGGTGACCAGCGAGCCGACCGACAGGTCGAACCCGCCGGAGACGATGACGAAGTACTGGCCGATGGCCAGCAGCACCAGCGGCGCGGCGCGCTTGAGCAGCGCCAGGTAGCCGGTGGGTTCGGAGTAGGCGGGGCCGGCGAAGGCCAGCGCCACCAGCAGCACGGCCAGCACCGCCAGCACGGGCGCGGTGCCCTCCGCCAGGCGGGGGCGCCACGTGGTCGGCGCGTTCACGCGGACCTCCTGGTCAGCTTGCGGCGGGCGTAGAGCGCCACCGCGACGATGAGGACGACGCCGCGCACCACGTCCTTGAAGAACGGGTCGACGGCGAGGTCGTCGAAGATGGTGTCGAGGGTGGCCAGGATGAGGACGCCGCCGATCGTGCCGACGACACCGCCCCGGCCGCCCGCCAGCGCCGCGCCGCCGAGCACGACGGCCGCGATGGACTCCAGGTCGTAGCCCGCGTCCGTGCCGACGTACGGCGCGCCGGACCCGAGCCGGCTGGCCAGGAACACCCCGGCCAGACCGGCTGCGACGGCGCACAGCACGTGGGCGGTGACGATCGTGCGGCCCGTGCGCACACCCGACAGCCGCGCCACGTCGATGTCGCCGCCGACCGCGTAGGTGTGGTAGCCGGCGCGGGTGCGCTTGAGGTACCACCACGCCGCCGCCGCGACGAGCAGCATCAGCACCACACCGACCGGGACGGGGCCGATGCGGTCGAACCCGAGGTGCTGGAACGCGCGCGGCACGCTGCCCGCCGGTCCGGTGTAGTTGTCCTCCAGGTAGCCGCGCAGGATCAGCGCCACGCCGAGGGTCGCGATGAACGCGTTGACCTTGAGCACGGTGACGACCAGGCCGTTGACCAGGCCGACGACGGCGGCCACGCCGAGCGCCAGCAGCACGCCGGGCACCATCATGCCGTCGCTGCCGGCCATCGTCTCCGCCGCCACCAGCGAGCACAGCCCGACCAGGTAGGCCACGGACAGGTCCAGCGACCCGGTGATGATCACGATGGTCTGCCCGACCGCGACCAGCCCCAGCACGGTGCTGCGGGTGAGGATGTTGAGGATGCCGCCCTGGTCCAGCAGCACGCCGCCGTTCAGGCCGACGAGGATGCTGCCGGCCACGAGCAGGGCCGCCAGCGCCAGGTAGACCGTGACGGTCGGGGTGAAGCTGAACCGGCGGCCGCCGTCGCGCCGGACGGGGTTCGCGAGCTCGACCTTCTCCTGCGCGACGCTCATGCCACTTCTCCCGTGGTGTGCCCGGTGGCCAGGCCCATGACGGCTTCCTCACCGGCGCCCGCGGGCAGTTCGCCCGCGATCGCGCCCTCGTGGACGACCAGGATCCGATCGCTCATGCCAATCAGCTCCGGCAGCTCGGAGGAGATCATCAGGATCGCGACCCCGCTGCGCGCCAGGTCTCGCAGCAGCCGGTGCACGGCCTGCTTCGCGCCGACGTCGATGCCGCGGGTCGGCTCGTCCACGACCAGCACGCGCGGTCCGACGGCCAGCCACTTGGCCAGCACCACCTTCTGCTGGTTGCCGCCGGACAGGTAGCGCGCCTCCTGGTGCTCGCCCCGCGCCACGACCGCGACGGACCTCAACAGCTCGCCGAGGTCCGACTTGCGCCGTCCCGGACCCCCGGTCAGCGCCGCGCGGCGGACCAGCAGCGCGTTGTCCCGAATGGACTGCCGCAACGCCAGACCTTCGCCCTTGCGGTCTTCCGTGACGTAACCGATGCCGAGCCGCACGGCCGCACGTGGGTCGGTGATCCGCCGCACGACGCCGTCGACTTCCAGCGTGCCTGTGGTGAACGGCTCGACGCCCCAGATCGCGCGCGCGATCGCGGACCGCCCGGAGCCCTGCAGTCCCGCGATGCCGACGATCTCGCCCGCCCGCACCTCGAACGTGATGCCGCGGACCCGGCCGTTGCCCGCGCCGCGCAACGCCAGCCGCACGTCGCCGAGGTCGTCCGCGCCGGCGCGGTCGGGGTAGAGCGCGTCGAGCGAGCGCCCGACCATGTGGCGCACGAGCTCGTCCGAGGTCAGCTCGCTGGTGAGGGCGCAGGTGACGAACGCGCCGTCCTTGAGCACCGTGATCCGCTTGCTCAGGTCGAACACCTCGCGCATCCGGTGCGAGACGTAGAGGATCGCGATGCCCCTGGTGCGCAACCGGTCGACCAGGTCGTACAGCAGCTCCACCTCGTGGTCGGCCAACGCGGCGGTCGGCTCGTCCATCGCGAGCACCCTGGCGTCGGTGGACAGCGCCTTGACGATCTCCACGACCTGCTTCTGCGCCACCGACAACCGGGTCACGGTGTCGGCCGGGTCGATCCCCTCCTCGCCGAGCCAGTCCAGCAGTGCCTTGGTGTCGGCCTCCATCTTGCGGCGGTCCACCTGCCCCCGGCGGACCGGCTCCCGGCCGAGGTAGACGTTCTCCGCGACGGTGCGGTGCTCCAGCAGGTTGAACTCCTGGTGGATGATCGCGATGCCCGCCTCCTGGGCGTCCCGCGGCGTGGCGAACACGACCGGCTCGCCGTCTACCTCCACCCGACCCGAGTCGGGCCGGTGCACACCCGCGAGCACCTTGAGCAGCGTCGACTTGCCCGCTCCGTTCTCGCCCATCAGCGCGTGCACCTCGCCCGCGCGCAGCTCCAGGTCGACACCGCGCAGCACGGGCACCCCGAGGAAGCCCTTGGTGATCCCGGCGAGCCGGACGACGACGTCACCACCGACGGTCATCGATCCACCTCGATCCACGCCCCGGCGGACGCGGCGGAGGTCAGGACCGCGTCGGTGATGCGTACCGCCCGCAGGCCGTCGGCGAAGGTCGGCAGGCCGTCCGGCAGGTCCTCGCCCAGCACGGCGCGGTAGGTGTCGGCCACAAAGGCGTCGAAGCAGTCCTGGTAACCCTGCGCGTGCCCGGCCGGCAGGCGCGCGTACCGCGCCGCCGACGGCGACAGGGTCTGCGGGTCTCGCGACAACACCTGGTTGCCGCCGCGCCCGCCGACCCACAACCGCTCCGGGTCCTCCTGGTCGAACGCGAAGCTGGCCTCGGTGCCGGAGACCTCCAGGTACAACCGGTTCTTCCGGCCGGCCGCGACCTGCGAGACCACCACCGTGCCCAGCACCCCGGACCCGGTGGTGAACTGCACGACCGCCGCGTCCTCGGTCGGCGTGGCCCGCGACCGCGGTCGCCGCTGGACGGCCACCGTCTGTGCGGACAGCCGGTGGATCCGGTCACCGGTCACGAACTCGAACAGGTCGCACCAGTGCGAGCCGATGTCGGCGAACGCCCGAGACGGGCCGCCGACCGCCGGGTCGACCCGCCAGTCGTCGTCGGTCGGCCGCGATAACCAGTCCTGCCAATATCCGCCGCTGACCGTGGACACCACACCCGCCCGACCGGTCGCCAGCCTCGTCCGCAGCTCACGGACCATCGGGTGGAACCGGTACACGAACGGCACCGCCCCCACCCGACCCGCGGCCCGCGCCGCCTCGGCCAGCCCGGTCGCTTCCGCGGTACCGGTGGCCAGCGGCTTCTCGCAGATCACGTGCGCACCCGCGGCAAGCGCGGCGTGGACCGCCTCGGCGTGCCGGACGTTGGGCGTGCACACGTGCACCACGTCGGCGCCTGCCTCGGCCAGCAGTGCGTCCAGGTCGGCGTAGCCGCGTCCCGCACCGACGGCCCTCGCGGCATCGGCCGCACGGTCCGCAGTGCCTGCCACGGCGGCGACGACCTCGGCTCCCGCACGCCTCGCCGCCTCGGCGTGCACACGGCCCATGAAGCCGGTACCCACCACGGCGATCCGCAGGGTCCGAGGCTCGGCACGACCGCTCTCCGCCGCTTGAGTTAGGTGGGTCACAGTCATGTGGCGAACCGTATGAGGGGCATTGGCGGATGTCAATCAAAAGTCCCGGAGGTTTCGGCAAATTGCGCCATAAGTCGGACTGTCTGGTTCAATCGCGGCGTGAAAGAAGAGGGCCGCTTCCTCGGAGCCGCTTCCGCCGGAGAGCTGTTGCACCTCCTCCGCGACGGCGTGCCACGTACCCGCACCGAGCTGACCTCGGTGACCGGCCTTGCCCGGTCGACCGTGCGGCTCAGGCTGGACGCCCTGCTCGATGCGGGCCTGGTCAGCGAAGGGGGCAGCGAAACGTCGACCGGCGGCCGACCGGCGGGCCGCTTCGTGTTCAACGCACGGGCGCGAATCGTCCTCGCCGCCGAGGTGGGCGCGACCCACGCCACGCTTGCGGTGACGGACCTGACCAGCTCACCCCTCGTCCTGCGCCGCATCGAGCTGGACGTCGCCGACGGCCCGGACGTGGTCCTCCCCGTGCTGATCAAGACCTGGAAGGCGTTGCTCGCCGAAGCCGGGCTCGACTCGGTGCAGGTCGCCGGGGCCGGCATCGGTCTGCCCGGTCCGGTCGAGCACTCGACCGGACGGCCGAACAACCCGCCGATCATGCCGGGCTGGGACGACTACGACGTCCGCGGGCGCATCGCCTCCGAGTTCGGGGTTCCCGCCCTGGTGGACAACGAGGTGAACCTGATGGCACTCGGCGAGCACACGAAGTGCTTCCCGGACGCCCAGCACGTCATCGTGGTGAAGGTGGCCACCGGCATAGGTGCCGGCTTCATCAGCAACGGCGAACTGCACCGCGGCGCGGTCGGCGCGGCCGGCGACCTCGGCCACATCGCCGCCCCGCACGCGGGCGACGTGCCGTGCCGCTGCGGCAACACCGGCTGCCTCGAAGCCGTCGCCAGCGGCTCCGCCATCGCCGCGGCACTGCGCGCCAAGGGGATCGACGCGCACACCAGCACCGACGTCGTAGCCCTGGTACGGACCGGCGACCTCGAAGCCGGCCAGCTGGTGCGATGGGCGGGCCGCACCATCGGCGAAGTCCTCGCCACCTGCGTGAGCATGTTCAACCCCTCGCTGATCGTCGTCGGCGGCACCCTCGCGATGGCCGGCGAGATGCTGCTCGCCGGGGTGCGCGAGGCGATCTACCGGCGCTCCCTGCCGCTCGCCACGGAGAGCCTGCGCATCGTCCCGTCCCAGGCGGGCGACGACGCCGGTGTCCTCGGCGCGGCGGCGATGGTGATCCAGCACGTGCTCTCACCGTCCGTCGTGGACCGGCAGCTCGCCTGACCCGCAGAGGACTCTCGCACCGCAGCTTCTTCCGCCCGACCGATCCCCGACCACCGACATCCCGGCCGACACCCGGACGCCGCCGACGCAGTCCGCGCAACACCCCGAGGGCAACGATGTCGTTGAGGCAGATGACCGCTGTGGGTCGCGGTGACAGCGACCGCACCCGGTCGACCACCGAGTCGGCCATGTCCACCGTGCACGGCTCGGGCACCCGGATCTCCACCAGCGTGGTGGCCACGTCGAGTCCGGCCGCGGTCAGCGCACGGCGGACCCGTCACCGCGCATGTGGGCCGGTGTCCAAGGACGGCACGGAACACGGAAGGCGGCGCGTCGGCATCGTGGACGTGGCCGCCGCCGCGGGCGTGTCGAGGCAGACCGTCTCCAACGTAGAACGGCAACCCGTGTCGTGGCAGTCGATCAACTCCTCCGACCGCTACCTCTGCGCCCAGGTGTTACAACGGCCGGTGCGCGCGCAGAGGCCCCGCTCGGGCGAGCGGGGCCTCTGCGCTGCTGGGACTCAGCCCACCGGCGGCGACATCACGAACCAGTTGAAGCCCTCGACCAGCGGCTTGTTCTGGTCGGCGTACGCGGTGCCGGCGAGCTCCCACCGCTCGACCGTGCGGTAGGTGCCGGGCTGCAGGCTCTCGTCGACCGGCGTCGTCTCGTCGTCCTTCACCGGCAGGTACTCGTAGACCGACCGCCGCGTCAGCGTCACGGCCAGCGACTCGTAGGCGGACTGCGTGTCGAGGTAGCCGGGCGTGCCGTGGTCCGCTGCCTCGGCCGGGTCGGCCAGCCGCAGCTGCACGAAGTCGCCGTTGAACGAACCCTTGGCCGAGACCACCGTGACGAGGTGTCCGCCGTCGCGCTTGAGGCTGTTCTGCGGACCGGCGACGTAGCGGCCGTACCACATCTGCACCGGGCCCTGGTTGAGCTTCTTGGCCAGCTCACCGGCGAAGTCGGGGCTGGTCGCGGTGCTGATCCCGCCGGTGTCGGTCGCCCAGCCGACGTCCCTGGCGGGCTTGGTGGCGATGTTCCACGCGGTGCGCAGGTTGGTCGAGTTGGTGCCGTCCTCGACGCTCCACTTGGAGTCCGTGGCGATGCGACCGATCGAGTTGGTCACGACGCCGTAGTGGGCGGGGTTCTTCGGGTCGAGGTTGCCCACCTTGGTGGTGAGCCAGCCGACCGGCGCCTTCTTCTCGTGCCCCCAGTAGTGCAGCACGTTGTAGAGCGACGACGGGCCGCAGTGGGTGCCACCGTTGGCCGCGAAGCCGGCGCGGTACTGGTCCACGTCGCTGACACCGCACTGCTTGACCTCGAAGTCGGGGCCGGTGACGTCGGCGAGCTTCACGCACGGCGGCGGCGTGCCGATGATCGGGTCGGCCGCGGCCAGGCCCGGCAGGGCGACGGAGCCGACGGCCGCAGTGGCGATGGCAGCGATGACGAGCTTGCGCAACATGGGATTCCTACCTCCTGTGGAGGGGGCCACCTCCCGTGGCCCCTTCGCTGTCGATAGGAGAAGCTTGACCTGCGCAAACGTCGAGGGCATGAGGGTTGGCCCCTCAACGTGGGGGTCGGGAAAGTTGGGTGTATCAGGCCTACCCCCACCCGACTCCTACCTGGTTACGCGAGAGCCTTCGCCAGGTCGCGGCGCCCGCTGATGCCGAGCTTGGTGTAGATGCGGCCCAGGTGGTTCTCCACCGTCTTGGGCGTCACGAACAGCTCCTGCGCGATCTCCCGGTTGGCCCGGCCCGTCGCGGCGAGGTCGGCGACCCGGCGTTCACTGGCGGTCAACGCCTCCGCGCCCGCGAGCACCAGCCGGCGCGGCCTGTCCCCCAACGCCTCCAACGCGTCCACGGCCCGCGTGCGCAGCACGGTCGACCCGCATGCCACGGCCAGGTCGATGGCCCGGTGCAGCGGTTCGCGCGCGTCGGTGCGCCGACGTGCCACCCGCAGCGCCTCGCCGAGGTCGACCAGCGACCGCGCCAGCTGCAGCCGCGACGGTGACGCCTCCAGCACGTCGACCGAAGCCGTCAGGAGCTCCACCCGTCGGCCCGCGTCGGCGTGCGCCAGCAGCCGCAGCGCGGCGCCGATCTCCGTCGCGGCGCCCCACTTGCGGGCCAGTGCCACCTGCTCCTCTGCCAGCACCAGCGCGGCGGCCCCGTCACCGAGCAGCATCGCCGCCCGCACCGCGGGTTCACGCCACGGGACCGTCGGCGGGTCGAGTTCGGCGGCCAGCATCGCGTCCCGCTGCAAGCGCGCCTCGGCCAGCGCGGCCCCGGGGTCGCCGTTCGCCAGCGCCAGCACGGCGCGCGGCTCGTGCAGCCAGATCGTCGGCATGATCTGCGGCGCGTCGGGGTGCTCGGAGTCGAACGCGGCCAGCGCCGACGCCGCACCCGCCAGGTCGCCCCGCTCGAACGCGACGTAGGCCAGGAACTGGGCGGCGGTCGCGCGCAGCGCCACCACGTGCGGCGCCGGATCCTCTTCGCGCACGGCGGCCAGCCCGCCTTCGGCCTCGACGGCCACCTGCACCATGTCGCCCGACCGCCAGTTCAGGAACGCCGCCGAGTTGGCCACCATGGCGAACTCGACCGGCGAGCCGTGCGCACGCACCCGCAGCCGTGCCCGTTCGATCTCCCGGCGGGCCTCGTCCACGCCGTCCGCGGCCATCAGCGCGAGCAGCGCCACCACCCACGCCACCATGGCGTCGGTGCTGCCGGTGGCGTCGTCGAAGTACGCGCCGTTCGACAGCGCGCGCAACGCGGTGGCGGCCACCTCGGACGACGGCCGCACCTCGTAGCGGCCGGTCTGGGCGAGCAGGCCCAGCAGGGTGCGCTCGTCGGGGGTGCGGCCGGCCAGCGACGCGTGCCCGCGCAGGTGCTCCGACGCGGCCTGTCGGTGGCGCGGCGAGAACGACCGGACGACCGCCAGCCTGGCCTCCAGGTGCAACCGGCCTGCGTCCGGGCCGCGGGCCGCGATGGCTTCGGTCAGTTCGGCGATCGCCGCCTCCGGACCGTCCACGGCGGCGGTCGCGGACGCGGCGGCGGCCAGCAGTTCGGCGTCCGGCATCGCGGACGCGGCGGCACGCAGCTCGCGGCGCGCCTCGGCGGCGTCACCGGTGCGCAGCAACGCCCGGCCCAGCGCGGCCCGCAGACCGGCGTCGTCCGGCTTCTCCTGCACCGCCCGCCGCAGGTGGGACGCCGCGGTGTGCGGGTCGCCCGCGGCCAGCAGGGCGACGGCGGCTTCCCGCAGCACGTCCACGGCCTGCGGCAGGCTGCCCTTGGGCGCCTGCGCGAGGTGCGCCGCCACCCGGTCTGCCGGCGCCTTGGCCTCCCACAGCCGGGTGGCGGCCCGCGCGTGCAACGCCGCCCGCGCCACGGGACCCAGCTCGGCCAGCACCGCCTCGCGCACCACCGGGTGCACGAACGTCAGCTCGTCGCCGGTCAGCACGTGCGCCGCGACCAGCGCCTCCACCGCGTCCGACAGGCCGGCCTGGTCGACGTCGGCGATCGTGCCCGCCAGCCACGGGTCGGCACCGGTGCCCAACACGGCCGCGGCACCCGCGAGCCGCACCGACTCGGCGGGCAACCGGCCGAGCGTCGCGCGGAACACCGTGCTGGGACCGAGCTTGGCGACCTCGGCGGCGGTGTCCGGCGCGTCCAGCGGCAACCCCAGGGCGTCCAGCTCGTCCACCAGCACGCCGGTCAGGAACGGGTTGCCGGCGCCGGCCGCGTGCAGCGCCGCCACCACCTCCGGGGCGGGCCGCACGCCGCGTGCCGCGACCAGCTCGCCCAGCCCGTGCGGCGTGAGGGGGCGCGGCAGCAGCCGTTCGGCCTGCCGCGACACGCTCAGCTGCGCCAGCGGTCCGGCGTTCGCCGCAGGCGGGCGGGTCGCCACCACGAGCGCGATCGGGAGGTCCGCGATCCGCCGGGACAGGTAGACCAGGAACTGCGCCGACGACAGGTCGGCCCACTGCGCGTCGTCCACGGTGATCAGGAGGGGCCGGGTCGCGGACAGGTCGACGGCCACCCACCACAGCGCGTGCAGCGTGCGGGCCAGTTCGGCTTCGCTCGGGTCGGCCGCCGCGGTGTCGAGCGCCCGCAACGCGTCACCGGACGGTCCGGCCATGATCCGGTCCCGGACCTCGCCGCGGTACCGGGAGATCGACCGCTCCACCAGTTGCCGGACCACACCCCACGCCATGGCGCTCTCCAACGCGTCGCCGACGGCCTGGATGCGTCCGAACCCGCGTTGCTTGGCCAACGCCCTGGTGTCCTGCACGAGCCGGGTCTTGCCGATGCCCGCACGGCCCTCGATCACCACCACCCGGCCGTCACCGGCCGCCGCCGAGTCGAGCGCGGCCGTGATGCGCGCGAGCTCCCGGTCCCGTTCGAGGGTGCTCATCCGACCAGGCGCGACAGGCGGTCGGGGTCGCGCAGCGCACGGCCGTGGCCGAACAGCACCAGCTTCGGCCGCAGCTCGGCCAACCTGCGCATGGACGCGCGGTTGAGCTCGTCGTCGTAGGTGAGGAACTTCGGCGGCGCGGACGGGCGCAGCACGTTGAAGAACACGTCACCGCAGATCAGCACGCCGTCGTGGTCCCGCCACAGGGCGATGTGACCCGGCGAGTGGCCGGGCACGTCCAGCACGGTGAACCCGGCCACCTCGTCACCCTCGCGCAGCCCGCGGGCCACGGGGTGGGCGTCCGGCATCGGCATCCGCGACATCAGCGCGGGCACGAGACCGGGGCCGGTGGCGGGCGTCGCGGTCGCGATCGCCTCGGCGTCCCGCTGCCCCGCCCACAACGGCACGTCGTACCGCTCGCACACGGCCCGGCTGGACCCGAAGTGGTCGGGGTGCGCGTGGGTCACGACGTGCGCCGCGAGCGTGCGCCCGTCCAACTGCCTGGTGATCCGCTTGCGCGCCGAGGGCGTGCCGGCGTCCACGAGCACGTCCTCCACCAGGTAGGCGTTCACCAGGTGAGGGGGACGGCCGAGCAACTGGTGGACTCCGGGAGCCAGTGGGCGCACGCCGGTGATCGTAGCGTCCACGCAGCTCAACGGGATGCTTCGGTCACAGGATCCAGTACACGCGGGTGGGTCGCGATGTGCGGCTCAGCTGATCGATGCTTCGGTCGAACCAGGTGTCGTAGTAGGTGAGGAAGTCCCGGACCCAGGACCCATCGGTCACCCATGCCGATGTTGACCAGGTGTCCCCGCCGGGGGCCGGCGGTGACCAAGCCGACCTCGTCCCCGCACCCGCTTTGGATGATCGGCAGGTCGTCACGTGAGCGCATGGACGCGACGTGAGCCGACGCTGGAAGACGTGGCGAGCGCCGCGGGACGGTCCCGGGCGACCGCGTCCCGCGTGGTGAGCGGTCGGGGGCCCGCATCGGACGCCACCCGAGCCCAGGTCGTCCCGGCGGCCGATGAACTGCGCTACGTCCCGTACACCGCAGCTCGCGCGTTGGCCCGTCGCAGCGGCACGCGCATAGCGGTGGCGGTCGGCGGCCGGACCGCCGACGTGCTGAACGATCCGTACGTCGCCCAGGTCGTCGCCACCACCGCCGAGGTCGCCGCCGCGCGCGACCTCGGCGTGTCCCTGCACTGGGTGCCGCTGCGCGAACCGGCCGAACTCACGCGCCTGGTGGACCACCGCAGCGTCGACTCCGTCGTCCTGGTCAACCCGACCGCACCGGCGCTCGCCGCGGTGCCCCGGTCGGGTCGCGGTCGGGTCGCGGCCATCGGGGTCGGGTCGCGGCACGTGCCGTCCTTCGACGTCGACAACGGCGCGGGCACCACCGGTGTGGCGGAGCACCTGCTGGGTAGCGGCAGGCGGCGCATCGCCATGATCGGTGGTCCGACGTGGCTGCCGTGCTCGCACCGGGCGGCAGCGGCCTACCAGCGAGCGGTCGACGCGGTCGACGCGCCGGCCCGAATGGTGCCCGGCGACTACCCCGCCCCCGGCGGTGCGGCGGCCGTCACGGAGATCATGGCTCGTTGCCCGACACAGACGCGACCTTCGCGCTGGGCGATCTCCCCGCGCTGGGCGCACTGGACGCGCTGCGCCGCGCGGGGATCGACGTGCCGGGCGATGTCGCGGTCGCCGGGTTCGACGACCTGGCCTTCGCAAGCCTCACCGAACCCGCGCTCACAACCACCAGCCACCCCGTCGAGCAGATCGCCGGGAACGCCGCCGTCGCCGTGCTGGAACGACGGGCCCCGAGCCCGTCCACGCCCTTCCCGTCCATCCTGATCCACCGCGACAGCACCTGACCTTCCGAGCGGACCAGGTCGTCAACCGGCGTCCGTTCACACGATCCGGTGAGGACAGTCGAGATCACGACCGTCCGGGATGGACGGACTGCCGCGTCGGGGCTCCGCGTGTGTCATCCACGTCGGGAACCGCCTGGTCCGATATTCTGGACACATGACCGTCGGGCATGCGCAAGCGTCGACCACGGGCCAGGACGCGCCGGCGCAGCAGCTCTCCGACGCGAGCACGACGACCGCGCCGCGAACCGCCGATCCACTCGGTGCCCCGCGTTCCGCCGGAGCATCGGCGTGAGCGGGCCCGAAGGAACCGATCCCACCGAGGTGCGAGCCGCATCGACGCCGCCGGCCAGTCGGGGTCGGTTCTTCACGGACTGGCGGGCGTTGGCGCCGCTGGTCGCCGTGGCGGTGATGGCCGCGTCCTGGGGCCGCGACGTGCCCTCGCTACTGCTCGTGGTCATCGCCCTGGTCCTGGGCGCCGCGGTGCTGGCCGCGGTGCACCACGCCGAAGTGGTGGCGCATCGCGTCGGGGAACCCTTCGGATCACTGCTGCTGGCCGTCGCCGTCACCGTCATCGAGGTCGGCCTGATCGTGACCCTGATGATCGCCGGGGGCGCCGGCACCGCCTCGCTGGCCCGTGACACCGTCTTCGCCGCCGTGATGATCACCTGCAACGGGATCCTGGGCCTGTCGTTGCTGATCGGCGCCGTGAAGTACCGGCTCGCAGTGTTCAACGCCGAGGGCACCGGCGCGGCCCTGTCCACCGTCGCCGCACTGGCTGTCGTCTGCCTGGTGCTGCCGACGTTCACCACCGCCAGGCCCGGGCCCGAGTTCTCCCCGACGCAGCTGACGTTCGCCGCTGTGGCGTCGCTCGTCCTCTACGCCGCGTTCGTCAGCACCCAGACCGTGCGCCACCGCGACTTCTTCCTGCCCGTCACCAGCGACGGCGTGGTCGTCAACGACGCCGACGGCGACGACCACGCCGACCCGCCCACCAACCGCGCCGCGGCCACGAGCGTCGCGCTGCTGCTCGTCGCGCTCGTCGCGGTCGTCGGCCTGGCCAAGGTGTTGTCCCCCGCGATCGAGACCACCGTCGCCGGTCTCGGCCTGCCGCACGCGTTCGTCGGCGTGGTCATCGCCCTGCTCGTGCTGCTGCCCGAGACCCTCGCCGCCGCCAACGCCGCCCGCCGCAACCGCATCCAGGTCAGCCTCAACCTCGCCCTGGGCTCCGCCATGGCCAGCATCGGCCTGACCATCCCCGCGATCGCCATCACGACGATCTGGCTACCCGGGCCCCTGCTGCTCGGCCTCGGCGCGAACCAGATCGTCCTGCTCGCGATCACCATCGTCGTCGCCACCCTGACCGTCGTCCCCGGTCGAGCCACCCGGCTGCAGGGAACCGTCCACCTCATCCTGCTCGGCGCGTTCCTCCTCCTCGCCGCCAACCCCTGACCGGAGCGACGCAGCCGGCCGCACCGCGGTTGAGCAGGCGAATCAGCGCGCGCTCAACACCCGGTCAGCGGAGGTCGCCACGATGGCGCCGTCCAGGAGGCGCCGTGACGGACGGCCGGACTCGCGGTCGTGCGCGCGGGTTCGTCCTCCAACAGAGGAGAGGTTCGATGCGACGAGCTTGGTGCGCCGCCGTAGTGGCGGTCATCGCGGGTGCGGGGGTTACCGGCCATGCTTCGGCGGTCGAGGGGGTGGCGGGGGTGGCGGGGCCGCCGGTGGCGGTCGTGGGCGCCATGGCCAGTGGGCACGACGGCAACGTGCCGGCCAACACCCTCGACAACGACCTGACCACCCGCTGGTCAGCCGAGGGGGACGGGGTGTGGATCCGCTACGACCTCGGCTCGGCGCAGACCGTCGGCTCGGTCTCGATCGCCTGGCACAAGGGCGACACCAGGACGGCGACCTTCGATGTCCAGCTGTCGGGTGACGGGTCGTCGTGGACCACCGCGCTGGCGCGCAAGACCAGCAGCGGCGGCACGGTTCGGCACGAGAACTACGACTTCGCCGACACCTCGGCGCGGTACCTGCGTGTGGTCGGTTACGGCAACACGGTGAACGACTGGACCAGCATCACCGAGGCGACCGTCAACGGGGCCGACGGCGGAGGGGGCGGCACGTGCGCCTACCCGGCCGGCGTGCTGAACCTCGCGAACTGGTACATCGGGCTGCCGATCGGCGCGGAGGAGAGTCCCACCAACGTCTACCAGCCGCAGCTCGCGACCTACTCGGTCGACCCGTGGTTCGTCACGACCCCGAACTGCGACGCGGTCCGCTTCCGGGCCGCGGTGAACGGCGTGACCACCAGCGGGTCGAGCTACCCCCGCTCGGAACTCCGCGAGATGTCGGGTACGGCCAAGGCGAGTTGGTCGTCCACGTCGGGGACGCACACGATGGTGGTCGACCAGGCCATCACCGCCCTGCCCGAGGACAAGCCGCACGTCGTGGCCGGGCAGATCCACGACGGCAGCGACGACGTCTCCGTCTTCCGGCTGGAGGGCGGCAACCTCTACGTCACCAACGGTGACACGTCCCACCACAAGCTCGTGACGAGCAACTACGTGCTGGGCACGAGGTTCCAGGCGAAGTTCGTCGTCAGCGGGGGCCAGATCAAGGCCTACTACAACGGCGTGCTGCAGACCACGATCTCGAAGAGCTTCACCGGGGGCTACTTCAAGGCCGGCGCGTACACGCAGGCCAACTGCACCAACTCGACGCCCTGCGACACGGGCAACTACGGCGAGGTGCAGATCTACGGGCTGAGCGTGACGCACGGTGGTGACCAGGGCGCCGGCCGCACGGTCGACGTCGCCGACTCGGCCCAGCTGCAGAGCGCGTTCGCCGCCGCGCAGGCCGGGGACCGGATCGTGCTCGCGGACGGCCGCTACTCGATCGGCAAGATGACCGGCCGCCACGGGACCGCCGCCGCGCCCATCACCGTGGTCGCGGCGAACCGCGGCCAGGCGGTGGTCGACGACGGGCAGCTCGAGGTGGCGAACTCCTCCTACGTCATATTCGAGGGTCTCAAGTGGACGAACAGCGACACGTTGAAGATCACCAGCTCCAACAACGTGCGCCTGACCCGCAACCACTTCCGGTTGACCGAGGAGTCGTCCCTGAAGTGGGTGATCATCCAGGGCGCGAACAGCCACCACAACCGCGTCGACCACAACCTGTTCGAGGAGAAGCACCAGCTGGGCAACTTCATCACGATCGACGGCTCGGACACCCAGCAGTCGCAGCACGACCTCATCGACCACAACCACTTCCGCAACATCGGCCCGAGGGCGACCAACGAGATGGAGGCCATCCGGGTCGGCTGGAGCGGCATCTCCCGGTCGAGCGGGTTCACCGTGGTCGAGTCGAACCTGTTCGAGAACTGCGACGGTGACCCGGAGATCATCTCGGTCAAGAGCAACGACAACATCGTCCGGTACAACACGTTCCGCACCTCTCAGGGCACCCTGTCGCACCGGCACGGCAACCGCGGCACGTTCCACGGCAACTTCTTCCTCGGCGGCGGCAAGGCGGGCACCGGCGGCATCCGGGTCTACGGCCAGGACCACAGGATCTACAACAACCACTTCGAAGGCCTCACCGGCACCGGCTACGACGCCGCGCTGCAACTCGACGGAGGCGACGTGGACACGTCCGGCGCGTTGAGCGCCCATTGGCGGGTCTACCGGGCGACTGTCGCGCACAACACCTTCGTCGACAACGTGTCGAACATCGAGATCGGCGCCAACTACTCCCTCGCGCCGGTCGACCTGGTCATCACGGACAACGTGGTCAGCGGCAGCCAGGGCAGGTTGTTCAACGAGCGCAAGGCGCCGGTGAACGCGACCTACGCCGGCAACATCGCCTGGCCCACCGGGTCGGCGACCACCGGTGTCACGAAGTCCGCCGACGCCGTCAGGACCGTCGACCCGCTGCTGGTCCGCGACGGATCGATCCACCGGATCGGCGCGGCGAGCCCGGCGATCGACTCCGGCACCGGCCGCCACCCGTTCGTCACCGACGACCTCGACGGGCAGGCGCGCACCGGTGGCGCGGACGTCGGCGCGGACGAGCGGTCCACCGCCCCGGTCACCCGCGGCCCGCTCGGCGCGGCCGACGTCGGCCCGACCGCGCCCTGACGACCTCGACGGGAAGTCCGGCAGCAGGCATGTGGCGATTGCCGCGGCGAAACGCCGTGGTAATCGCCACATGCCTACCGGCAATTCCTTCGATGACAACCCACACCCTCCGGAGGCACCAACTCGCAGGAATTGTCGGACGTGACAGGCACACGTGGCGGAATGGCTCTTGAATGGAAGCTGTTGAAGGTCACGGGTCTACGATCGGTCACACCTCATGAGGTTCCGATGACATTCCGCGGCTCACGGGATCGGTGTCGGGGGTGGCGAACCGGGCGTGCCCCTGGGCTGACGGGGTGAAGGCAGGTGCTCCAACCGAGCGTCACGCCACCCTCACGCGCCGTAAATCGAGCCGGCGCTGACATCCTGTCGGGGACGGGTGAGGTGAGCGCCGGGGGGCAACGTGGAGTTCGGCCTGTTGGGCACGGTCGTGGTCCGCCACGAGGAGCACGAGATCGTCCTGGGCAGCGGCCGCGTGCGCGCGATCCTGGCGATGCTGCTGCTCGAACCGGGTCGCGTCGTGGCGGTGGACCGGCTGGTCGACGTGATGTGGTCCGCCGAGAAAGGACCACCGGCCACAGCGCGCAACAGCATCCAGAGCTGCGTCTCCCAACTGCGGGCGATGTTCGCCGCCGACCCCGCGGTGCGGCTGTCCCACCGAAGCCCCGGCTACCTGCTGGAGGTCGACCCGGATCGCGTCGACCTGCACCGGTTCCGGTCCTTGGTCGACCAGGCGCGCGGTAGCGAGAACGCCCGCACGAGCGTCGGCTTGCTGCGTCGGGCACTGGCCCTGTGGCGGGCCGAGCCGATGGCCGACGTCGAGGCGCCCGGGCTGCGGGCGGTGAAGCACGGACTCGTCCAGCAGCGGCTGTCGGCGCTGGAGGACTGCGTCGAGCTCGAACTGGCGTTGGGCCGGCACGGCGAACTCATCCCCGAGCTGACCCTGCTGGTCGCCGAGCACCCGCTGCGCGAGCGGTTCCACGCCCAACTGATGCTCGCCCTCTACCGCGCCGGGCGCGCGGGTGACGCCCTGCGCGCGTTCCAGAACGCCAGGGAGGCGTTGAAGGAGCACGTGGGCACCGATCCGGGTCGCGAGCTGCTCCGGCGGTACGAACAGGTGCTGCACGGTGACCCGGCCCTCGACCTCCCGTCCGCGCCCGCGGCCTCGGTACCCCTCGCGCGGCCCGTCCGTCCAGCTGTGGTGCCGCGCCACCTCCCTCCGGCGCCGACGGGTTTCACGGGCCGTCGCCGGGAACTCGACGCGTTGACCGCCGTCCTCGGTTCGGCGGACGACTCCGTGGTGATCTCGGCGATCGGCGGCCTCGGCGGCGTGGGCAAGACGTGGCTCGCGCTGCACTGGGCGCACCGCCACCTCGACCGGTTCCCCGACGGCCAGTTGTTCGTGGACCTCCGTGGATTCGACCCCGTCGAAGGACCGCTGGAACCCGCCGAGGCACTGCGCGGGTTCCTCTGCGCCCTCGGGGTCGATCCCACCGACGTGCCGGGCGAGCTGAACGCCCGCGTCGGGCTGTACCGCAGCCTCGTCGCGGGCAAGCGGCTGTTGGTGGTGCTGGACAACGCCCGTGACGCGGCGCACGTGACCCACCTGCTGCCCGGCACGGCGGGCTGCACCGTGCTGATCACCAGCCGGGACCGGATGCAGGGGCTGGCCACCACCTACGGCGCCCGCAACGTCGCACTGGACGTGCTCTCCGAATCCGAGGCGCACGACCTGCTCGCCCAGCGCCTCGGCGACCAGCGCGTGGCCCACGAGCCGGATGCCGTGGCGGAACTGCTGGCGTACTGCGCGGGCCTGCCGCTGGCCCTCGGGATCGTCGCCAGCCGCGCGGCGGCCCGGCCCGGCTTCCCGCTCGCCGCGCCTGCCGCCGAACTGCGCGACACGGCCACCCGGCTGAGCACCTTGGACACCGGTGACCCCGCCACCAGCCTCCGCACGGTGCTGTCCTGGTCGCACTCCGCCCTGGACCCGCACCAGGCGCGCGGGCTGGAGCTGCTGGGCCTGGCTCCCGGACCGGACATCGGCTCGCCCGCCGCGGCCGTCTTGCTCGGGCTGACCGACGCCGAGGCGGTGGCGCTCCTGCGGGCCCTGGAACGGATGTCACTGGTGGACGAGCACGCCCCGGCGAGGTGGCGCATGCACGACCTGATCCGCCTGCACGCCGCAGAGCAGGCACGCCACGGGCAACCGGCCGACGAACGGCGATCAGCGCTGCACCGGGTGACCGACTTCTACCTGCACACCGCGCACGCCGCGCACCTGCTCCTGCACCCGCACCGCGAGCCGATCGACCTCGGCGCGCCGGCAGCCGGCTGCCGACCTCGGCCGCTGCCGGATCGGGCCGCCGCGTTGGCGTGGTTCCAAGCCGAGCACGCCAACCTGCTGGCCACCCCGCCCGTCGCCGTCGACCTCGACCGGCCGGAGTCGGCCTGGCAGCTGATCGTGACGCTGGACCTGTTCACCGCCTGGCGCGGCCACCTCTACGACCAAATCGGCCTCTGGCAGACCGGGCTGGACGCCGCGCGGCGCTCCGGTGACCCCGCCGCGCGAGCCCTGGCACACCGCAGGCTGGGCCTCGCCTGTGCCAAGGCCAGGCGGCACGCCGAGGCGCTGGACCACCTCAGCGCTGCCCTGGCGTGCCATGAGCAGGTCGACGACCCGCTGGGCGAGGCCTACACCCACCGCTACCTCGCCTGGACGTGGGCGAGGCAGGGGGACAACGTCCAGGCCGTCCGGCACGCCGCCCGCGCCCGCGACCTCTCCCGCCAGGTGGACAACCCGGTGCTGGAAGCGCACGCGCTGAACTCCCTCGGCCTCTACACCGCCCGGCTCGGCCACCACGACGAGGCCCGCACCCACTGCGAGGCCGCGCTCACCCTGTTCCGGGCGCACCACCACCCCGACGGTGAGGCGGACACGCTGGACAGCCTGGGCTTCGTCGCCCACCAGAGCGGCCGGCACACCGAAGCCCTCGACTACTACCGGCAGGCCCGTGCCCTGTTCCACGACGTCGGCAACACCTACGCGGAAGCGAGCACATCCGACTGGCTGGCCCGCACCTACACCGCGCTCCACGACCACCACCGGGCCCGCGAGGCGTGGCACCACGCCCTGCAGCTGTACGAGGCCCGGGGCTACACCGACGACGCCGAGGCCGTCCAGCGGCGGCTGGACGGCCTCGGCTCACCACCACGCACTGCTATCGGTCACGGTACTTAGATCGGGACTCGAACAGCCAGATCACTCGAAGTGCGCCACTGCCTCGTCCGCCGGCTCGCCGTGCAGCCAAGTCAACTCGTGCGGCACCCCACGGATCATCATGGACTGGGAGGCGAGCTGCTGTCGCGCGTCGGATTCTTCGAGTGGGCCGTCGGCGATCCACTCGAGGTGGGTTCCATCCGGCCGCACCAGGACGATGTCGAGGAAGATCCGATCCTCGGCAGCGGTCCTCCGGCGTTTGAGGACACCGGTCGCCCAGTAGACCGAGTCGAGCTTGACGCGAACGTAGCCACCCAGCTGCCCGTCCACGTGTAGCGCACCGACCTTGTCGACGTATTCGACCAGGTCGTCGGGCAGCGGCTTCGACCCCGCGAACCGATCCGGGCTCATCTTCGCCCCCTGAACCAAGGTCGGCGGTGGTTGATGTGGAAGTTGAAGTAGTCGTGCCGACCACGTGAACTGTAGGTCAGGTTGGAGGACCACCCGTGCTTTCCCTTTTTCGCGGGACCTCGCCACGCTTTCCTGCCCCGTTCGAGCATCCGCGCTCCGTTGCGGGCGAAGCTCTTCGTCGCCTTGCGTCCCACCCACATCCGACCAGCCAACCAAGCAGTGGCTCTGGTGGCTCGAACGGACGCGTTCGCCTTCCTCGCGGCGTGGGCGGCCTTGGCTATCTTCACCACGCGGTACGCCCGGTAGGCCCATGCGGCCACACCCAGCCCGGGGACGAACCCCGCGACGGTGAGTGCGATGCCCCATTTGTTCTTCCACGCCCACCTCCCGGCTTTCCTCAGCCACGAGGCCCGACCGTCGAGGTCGACCTTGTTGACGGGATCGGCGTGCGAGTAGTCGTAGGCAGTGGCATTGCCCCCTTCGACCGGGTCGACGCTCAGGAACCGGCCGAAGCGCGGGTCGTACACGCGGACGCCCATGAGGACGGTGCCGGCCAGCGTGTCGCTGGAGCGCTGCTTCGCTCCCAGCCACCCGTAGCGGTTGTGCGGCTGATCGGCGGACGGGAGGCCGTACTCGTCGTAGTCGAACAGCTCGGGTGCGGTCAGGGGCGCGTCGATCGTTGCCACCACGGAGCCGAACAGGCCCGCCAGCTGGAGGGTCGTCTCCCCCGCGCTGACGACGGCCGCCAGGTCGCCGTCCGGGCCCGACACCATGCGCGTCGTGCCGGCATCGGGCTCGGCGATCCACGACGGTTCGTCGGAGTCGTCGCCGTAGTGGTTGGTGCTGGTGCCGGTGGTGGTCCACTTCCCTTCGCCGCCGGCGTCGGTGTGGCTGGCGCGCAGGCGCATCGCGGGGTCGAGGGTCCAGCGCTTGCGGTCGGTGCCGAGGGTTTGGGCGGCGATCATGTCGTTGGCGTAGTAGGCCAGCGAAAGGCCGTCCGGGGTCGTGAGGGTGCGGCCCAGGGCGTCGTAGGTGAACCCCGGGTCGGTGACGCGGTCGGCGGTGTCGACGGCGTGGGTGGTGCCGCCGTCCGCACCATCGGTGTTGCAGGCGCCGTCCGGGCCCGGCTGGAAAACCTGCTTGGCCTTGCGGTTGGTGCGGTTGTCGTAGGTGTAGGCGCGAGTGGTGCACGCGCCGCTCGGATCACGTTGTTCGGCGCGGAGCAGTCGGCTGATGCCGTCGTAGGCGTAGGTCTTCCAACCGCCGGTGTAGGTGTGGGACATCCACTGCGACCGCGAGTTCTCCACCACGGACTCGGCGTAGACGACGTCACCGCTGCCCCGGCTGTAGGTGCGTTGCACCGGGGAGAAGGACGCGTCGAGCCGATCGCGCCGCACCAGCCCGCCGGGGTAGGTCTGCTCGACCAGCTGACCGTCTGGGCTGTAGCGGGCGGTGAAAGTGCCGACGGTGGAGTCGGTCAGGGCGGTGACCAGGTCACGCGGTTCGACGGTGCGGTCGTAGGCGTAGCTGCGGAACCCCGACGGGTCGGAGACCTTGGTCAGGCGGCCGTGCCGGTCGTGCTCGGTGCGGGTGACCGCACCGTCCCCGTCGGTGTAGGTCAACGGGCGACCGAGGGTGTCCTGTTCTTCGGTGATGACGGCGTCGGGGGTGCGGGTGCGCAGTTCCGCACCGGTGGTCGGGTCGTACTCGGTGGTCACCGTGGGCACCGGTTGGGTGCCGTCGTCGGAGGTGGTCGCCACGGTGGCGGTGCGGCCCGCCGTGTCGAACGTGGTGGTGACGCGGCGGGTGCGGCCCGCGGCGGTTTCGGAGACGACGGTCTCACCGCCGAACCGGTGGTAGGACTCGATCCGACGGACCGGCAGGTCGGTGGCCATCCGCGTCGGATCATGGCCCGTGATGGCCCCGGCAACACGGCGCACGCAGAGCTTCCCGGCCCATTCCGGCTTGTTGCCGCACGCGGTGTCGGAGGGGTTCGGGCCGGCGGTGTAGTGGATGTTGACCTTGGTGCGCGCGTCGGTGCCGGTGGCATCGATGCCCCAGTCGGCGGTGGTGCGTCCGGCGTCGTCGTAGACGGTGTGGGTGGCGAGGTTCAGCCCGCCCGGGCCGGCGTCGTCGAGGAACGACGTGGCCTTCCTCAGCCGCCACCCGGACGTGCCGCCCTTCTCCGCGCCGTACCCGGTGCGGTCGATCGTGACGTCGGCGTCGGGATAGCCGGCGGTGATCTGGGCGCCCTGTTGGCTGGTGGTCAGCAAGTGGTAGTTCGCGCCGTCCGGCTTGCCCTCGTCGTAGGTGTTGACGGTGTGCGCGCGAGCGACCACCTGGGTGCCGGCGGGCAGCGTGGGCCGGTTGCCGGTGGGGTCGACCAGTTCCTTCGCCAGGGCCATGACGGTGACCGGGCTGAGGGTTTCGACCAGGTCGAGCCCGTCCGCGCTGTAACGGTTGGTGCTGGACAGCAACCGTGCCCGCTCGCCGGTGTCCGCGGGGAGGTTCAGCTCGCCCGCGAGGACGGCGGCGTCGGGCAGTTCGCCCAGGGCCAGCAAGCGGTTGGTCGACTCCAGCGTGCGCACGGTGTTGCCGAACCGGTCGTACTCGGTGGTGTCGATGTGCCCGCCGGGGGTGGCGACGTTGACCTCCTGTCCGGAGGCGTTGAGGTAGTGCACCGTGGCGTGCCGGTAGCCGTCGGCTCCCGGTGTGGCCGGCGGCGGGTCCTGGCTGCCGAAGATCGCGGTGGCGTCGGTGGGCAGGTCGGTCTGCGCCCACCGCGACACCGACGCGAAGTCCATGTCGTGCGGGCCACCGGCGCCGCGGGTGAGCGGGACCTGGTAGACGACGGTGGTCGCGGTCTCGCCGTCGACCTGGTCGCGGGTGCCGGGGACCAACGCGGCCCGCCGGACGCGCAGCAACCTGTCGGCGTCGGGGTCGCCGGGCGCTGTGCCGTGGTCGAACCGGAACGGCTGCTGCCCCGGCGGGAACACCGCGGTCACCCGGCCGTCGGCGTCGTAGTCGTAGGTCGTCTTCAGCAGCGGGGTGATGCGGGGGTCCCACGTCTCGCGCAGCCGCCCGGAGTTGTCGTAGAGGTAGCGGGCGACCTCGACAGCGGTCATCGCCGTGCCGTCCCACGTCCACAGCTTGATCGCCCGGACCCGGTCGGTGACGTCGCCGAGCCCGGTCGCGGTGGCGGTGGTGCCGGTGGCGTAGTCGTACTCCAGGACCTCGCAGCCGCGCGCCGGGATGGCGGCCGCGCAGTCACCCACGCCCGGCTGCACGGGGTTGGCGACCCGCTTGGGCAGGGCCCGGCCGTTGCCCGTCTGGTAGGTGGTGCGTGACGTGGAGTCGGCGTCGGCGGTCCAGCTCGCGGTCGCCGCCCAGACGTCGCCCTGCTTGGTGAACTCGGCGGTGGCGTCGTCGGCCTCGTCGAGCCGATAGGTGTTGTCGTCGACCTTGGTGAGGGTCGCTCCCTCGTTGCCGGGTTCGGGGGTGAAGGTGCCGTCGGCGTGCCGGGAGAACGTCGTCCAGGTGCCGTCGAGCGAGTTGACCTTGACGAGGTTGGTCTCCGGGAACTCCAGGGTGGTGTACTCCATGGCGGCTTCGCCGTCGGCCGCGCCGCCGCGCCACTGGGGGCCGAAGGGCGCCACGATCTCGGTGAACGACAGGTGGTCGAAGAACACCTGCTTGCCGGAGCCGGGCGCGAACCCGTTGTACAGCCGCAGGAACGCCTCGGTGGCGTCCGGCGGCACGGTGAAGTCGACGCTGAGCTGCTGCCAGCCGTCGGTGTAGGTCGCGGGGCCGCTGGGCGTGGCCCGGTAGCCGGCGCCGGGCGTCTTGGTCCACGGCACCAGCCGCAGGCCCCGCTCCTGCCCGTAGGGCGCGGGCAGCGCCAGGCCGCTCGCGGAGGGCACGTAGATCCAGCCGGTGAACCGGTAGGACTTGCCCGGCTGCATACCCAGCCGCATCGCGCCCACGTCACCGCCGACGTGGGCGAAGGTGTCGCCCTGCTTCGCCAGGGCGTTGGTCGAGGAGGACATCGGCGTGACCACGATCGAGTCGGTGCTGTTGTCGTGGCCCCGGGTGGTGGAGCGGGCGATGGTCGTGTCACTCGCCCCGAAGCCGGTCAGGTCGGTGGTGACGTGCCGCTGGTTGGGGCTGAGCCGCTCGCCCTGCGGCAGCCAGCCGTCGCGCGGCTCCCTCGAGGAGGCGGTCCGGGAGACGGTCAGGCCGAGGTCGTCGGTGTCGGTCGCGTCGAGGGTGTGGTCGCCGGTGAGCAGGTTGACCGAGCCCGGCCCGATCTCGGTGCTCGCCGCGCCGTCGCCGTTCGGGTCGACGGTGACGCGCACCCACGCGGTGTCGTAGGCCGGGTCGGTGTCCTTGGCGGTGAACAGCCTGGCCCGGACCTCCACCACGCCGCCGACCGTGCCCAGGGTGTCCGCCGCCGTCCACACGGCGTGCTCACCCAGGTCGGTCAGCGGCACGCGGGACGCGGTGATCGCGGCGCCCGCGGCGGTGCGCAGGTTCACCAGGGGGATCTCGGCTTCCGGCGCGCCGGGGCCGCGCCGGTACTGGAACGTGGCCCGGGTGTAACCGGGCCTACCGGTGACCGCGATCTTCATCCGCTTGACCGCGGTGGACCCGGCGAGGGGCAGCGCCAGGCCGGCCCGGCCGACGTTGAACCGGTAGGTGTTCGGACCGGACAGGTGCCCGGCACGGTCCTTGGCCCGCACGGTGAGCGTGCGGGCGCCTTCCGCGGACGGCGTGATCGTCACGGTGGCCGGCCCGGTGGCCGCCAGCGTGGTCGACGTGGTGTCGGTGTCCAGCGAGTACACGAACGCGGCCAGGTCTGCGGTGCCCGCCGCCGGGGTGAAGGTGAAGGTCCCGGCCTGCCCGCTGCCGCCGTGCCAGCCACCGTCGGCGGGGTACTGCGACGAGGCCACGAAGGGGACGCCGGGCGCGCCCGCGTCGGCCACGAACTCGCACCACGGACCCCAGGCGCCCTCGCCCGCCGCGTTGACGCCGCGGGCTCGCCACGCGTACGCGGTGCCCTCGGTCAACTGGCCCGGCGGGATCGCGGCGCCGAACACCGAACCGGAAGCACCCGGCTCGGTGGTGACCTCGCCGACCGCGGCGCCGTCCACGCGCTGCCAGGTGAACTGGGCACGGACGTCGCCGCCGCTCGAACTGGTCACCGTCGACCGCAGGGTCGGGGTGAGCGACGCGATCGACGGGCGCCCCGTTCCGGTCAGGCACGACGTGGCCGGCACCGTCGAGGGCGACGAGGCCGCGGGCACCGCGCCGTAGGTGATGCTCATGGTCGGGTTGTTGTCGAACTTCTTGTGGTAGGTGGCGTCGTTCTCGTGCGCCGCCGGCGTGCGGATGCCGAACGACACCGACGTCCAGTCCTCGGCGACGGCGAACCTCACCGCGCTCGTCACGTCCACCGGCACCGGGCCGGCCGGGCACGCCGCCGAGTGGCCCTTGGCGGCGTTCACGGTGGCGACCAGCGGCTTGAAGCCGCCGTAGGTGTTGGTCCACACGACGTTCGAGGAGGTCTCCTGGTAGGCCCACGTCCACGACGAGGTCATCCAGTTCGTGCGGTACACCTCGAACGGCCGCGGGTCGCAGCCGCCCGACCAGGTCTCCTGGAGGTTCCAGGTGGCCGACACGACGTTCTGCCCGGACAGCCCGGCCAACCGCATGTTGAAGAACGACCGACGCCGGTTCGCGCCGTTGTTCGGGCTGCCGATCTCGGCGTCCTGGGTGACGTTGTAGTAGGAGGTGCCGGGCGTGGCCGAGTCGACGAAGCTCCACGAGTGCCGGGTGGAGGTGTAGCCGGGGTCGATGAACAGCGGGAACTTCGTGGCGGGGTCGGCCAGCACCGCGTCCAGGTCCGGTGTGACGATGAGGTCGGAGCCCTTCAGCTCGGCCCGCATCTCCCGCACCGCACCGCGTCTCGGCGTGTTCAGCGCACCCGTGGCGTCCCACATGCGCGGTGAGGAGGAGGTGAACACCGGCTGGTTCGCGCCGTCCGCGCCCGGAGGTCCCAACTGTGCCTCGTCGACCGCCTCGGTGACGCCGTTCCGACCGGGCCGCAGCGTCAAGCCCTTGGTGCTGGTGGGGAACCGCAGGGCGCGCAACGCCGGGTTCGCCGCGGCCTGCCTGTCGCGCACGACCAGCACCTCTGAGAACCCGTTGGCGTCCACGGCGACCCGCAGGTCGACGCCCGGCAGCACCTCCGGGTAGGTCGCGGTGCCCGCGTCGAGCGTCGGGCGCGGCAGCCGGCCGACCGGTGAGCCGAGCGCGAGTTCGCGGCCGTTGTCGCTCATCGTGATCAGCGGACCGTCACCGCCCGCGGACAGCCGCATGCCCAGCGGCACCGCGAACGGCGCCACCGCACCGTCTTGGAACCCCAGGCGGGTGTCCACCGGCACCCAGTCCTCACCGCGGCGCACGCGGACCGGCTGGGCGTGCTGCTCACGGGTGAACGTGCCGTCCGGGTTGGCGAACACCAACGCCGACTCCGACGTCTGCGACCGCACCCCGACCCTGCCGTCGCACAACCGCGCCGCCACCACCGCCGATACCGGATCCGGTCGGTCCGGCGGGCAACTCGCCGCCCTCGGCGCCGGCGCGCTCTCGCGGGCGAGGACCGGACCGGCTGCCACGACCTGGGTCACACCCGCGGTCAGGACCACGACCAGGAACGCCGACAGACCCTTGGCGAACGGACCGGGTCCGCCTTCCGACCGGTCGTCAGGAGGCGACGATCTCGCCCGGAACCGGATGACGGGGAACAACCGACGATGGTGCACGACACCGACCTCCCGCAACAGCGACGCCTGGCTTCAGGTCGTCGGAGGAATTCGAAACCGGGCCGACGGGACGACCGGCCGACGTCGCATCGGCGCGTTCCGTCGTCGCACCCCGCCACCGGGTGGCCGGTGGCGGGGTGCGATCAGGTGTGACTTCTCAGAACTGCGAGCCCAGTGGGCAGGTATTCAGGGGTAGACGCGGACCCAGTCGACCTCGAACACCGCGGGGCGCAGGCCGCCGTCACCGGTGAAGTTGTCGAGCTGGATGTTGAGGTGACCGGAGGGCATCGCCTGGATGTCCGCGCGTCCACCCGGACCCGCGCCGCCGGACAGGCGGAACCACTCGGCGCCGTCGACGTAGCCGACCAAGGCGGTCGGGGTCCACTCGAAGGCGAAGTTGTGCCACTGCGTCATGTCCACCGGGCAGCGCTCGCGGTAGACCTTGTCGTCACTCGGGCTCTTCGGGTAGTGCAGGAACGCGGCCTGGCACTGGGAGTCGGGGTTGGAGTACTCCACCCAGTCGTACTCGCCGTCGACCAGCCGCTTCTCCGAGGTCGGCCAGATCAGGTGCAGCGGGTGGTACAGACCGCCCGACGGGCCGGTGTTGCGGGAACGGGACCGGATCTCCCAACGACCGTACTGGCGGTCCAGCTTCTGCTTGAGCCATCCGGTGTCGCCGTTCGCCTCACCGGTCATGGTCATGATGCCCCCGGCCACCACGCTGTTCTTCGCGCACCGGCGGCCGTTGCCCGCGTGACCCTCCCAGCACCCCTCGGTGCCTCCCACGGTGCCGCTCGGCACGCCCCACTTGGCCGGGTCGACGGGCCCGGTGTAGTCGAACTCGTCGGAGATCGGGTGCGGCGTGCCCCAGCCGTACCGGATCGCGGCCTGCGTCTGATCACCAGGCGCGGTCGTCGTGGTCGTGGTGCTCGTGGTCGTGGTGCTCGTGGTCGTGGTGCTCGTGGTGGTCGTCGTCTCGGTCGTGGTCGGCGGGACGCCCCCGCCCACCCGGTAGTCGCACGCTGTCGCGCGGAACGTCGCACCGGACGCCGAGTACTCGTGATCGGTCAGCACGTTGGCCCTGACCGCGTTGGGCGGCGCGGTGAACCCACCCACGACCCGCGTCCACCCGCTGCCGCTCGCGAACGACGTCCAGGTGCCGTCGACGTGGCCGAGATACCCCGTGTTGTTGCCCTCGGGCGTCGAGTACCAGTCCACCTCGACCCGCGCGCGACCGGCCTGCGAAGCCGACACGTCGTAGGCGAAGGTCCACTGTTCGCCCGGTTTCACGTGCTGCTGCGGGAGGTACGCCGACGGGCCGGCCACCGAGTTGTTGCGCTGCACGTAGGCGAACCGCGCCGACTGGTGGTCGGCGACGGCCTCGCGGACCGGGGCGGACCCCCGCAGCGACCCCCACTCGTCCAGCCCTTTGTTCAACACCGGGTTGTTGCACGTCGACACGTTCGTACCGGCCGGGAGCTGCGCAACCGACAGCCCGTTCAGGCCGAGCACACCGACGAGACCGGCGGCCACACCTCCCCCGATGAACCAGCGGTTCCGATAGGCCGCCATGTGCGCTCCCCTGTCGATTGCCTGCGAAGTCGGCACGACCATGGAGGGGCAGGCTGATCACGCGCTGACTGCGCGCTTACCGGACGCTGATCGAGGGCGCGTGGGAGTTGCTGCTGCCTCAGACCGGCACCATCAGGGCTCGTCGAGGCTGAATTGTCACGATCGACGGATTCGTCCTGTCCCCGCGACATGTCAGAACTCCGCGTTAGGACGCTGATCTGACAACCCGCCCGCCGGATAGCCGGCAAGCCGGTCAACGGCAAACCGCACCCCCCTGTTATCCGCCAACCTGGCGACGTGCCGGCCTACAGCACTCGTGGCCCATCACCCAGCTCGGGTCCTCCGCCACCCACCTTCCGCCCCCTCGCGAGTGGTTGCCGGACAAGTGACGATTCTGCACGTTCGTGACCGGCGGAGAGCCCGTCGAACCAGGCTTGCCTCCTGGTTCGACGGGCTCCCTCCGAACGCCTGCCCGACGACCGCCGAGCCTTACTGTCCTGAGTGGACGATTACCGCACCGCCGTCGACTCGGGCAGGAACTCCTGCGACGACGCGCGGATCGACGTGGAGCGGTCGGGGAACTGGCGGCGGATCCACAGCGGGCCCAGCAGGAGCAGCACCAGGCCGGTGACCGGGAACATGGCGGCGACGACCTGCTGCCACGCCGCCAGGTCCATCGGCTCGGGCGGCGACTCCTGGATGCCCACCAGCATGAACACCCGCACGGTGAACACCACCGCCAGCAGGGCCGTCACGACCGCGATCGCGGTCGAGCGCTGCCGGTGGGCGCGCACCGCCAACCACACCAGGAGCGGGATCACGTAGACCCAGTGGTGCTCCCAGCTCACGGGTGACACGAGCAGGCCGGTGATCGCCGCCGCGCAGAAGCCGAGGAAGTCGGAACCGCGCCGGAACGCGTACGCGGCCACCGCCAGGCCGTAGAGCCCCACGACGCCCAGAACCACCAGCCACCACTGCGAGAACGCGCCACCCTCCAACACCCGGGCCATGGCGCCCGCCAGTGACTGGTTGGGCGTGTCGAACACACCGCCCGCCCGCGAGGAGTGCAGCACCAGCCCGCCCCAGTACTCGGCCGAGTCCGCCGGGGCCACGATGAAGTCGAGGACGACCGTGCCGGCGAAGGCCAGGACCGCTGTGCGGGCCGCCTTCCACTGCCGGGTCACCACCAGGTACGCGATGAAGATCAACGGCGTGACCTTGAGACCCGCCGCGATGCCGATGCCGACGCCGCGCCACCGCCCCGGATTCGGCCGGAAGTCCAGCAGCACCAGCAGGAGCAGGAACATGTTGATCTGGCCGGCGATCAGCTGCACGCGAACCGGCAGCAGGAAGGACGCCAGGATCAGGCCGGCTACCGTCAGCACCGCGCGGTTGCGGGGGTTCCGGACACCCGCGATGCCGAGCGACAGCCACACCACCGCGCCGAGTGCGACCAGCGACACCGTGTTCCACACGAGGCTCGCCGTGCCGATCGGCAGGAACGACAGCGGCACGAAGAAGAGCATCGCGGTCAGCGGCGGGTACAGGTACGGCATCGGCCCGTACAGGGGGGACATGACGACGAGGTCGTACAGCGATCCGCCGTCGCGCACGGTCTGCCCGCTGGCCAGGTAGACCTTGAGGTCGACCGTCCAGCGCAGGCTCCAGTACGGGTCGCGGGTGTAGACGTAGGACGCGATCAGGGCAAGGGCCAACGCCGTGACGACCACCGCGGACCAGGTGATCACCTGTAACCGGCCGCGGGACTCCGGGTGACTGGACATGGGTTCAACCTCGCTCGTGTGCCGATGTGCGGGATTCGGGTCCGCGGCGTGTCGTCCACGACGCTGTGGGCGGGCCGACCAGCAGGTCGATGTGGCGCGCCAACCTCACCGTCGCCTCCGTCACCTCCAGCCGGTCCAGGACGGCGTGGGCGTCGACCTCGTCGCAGCCGTTGAGCAGGACGCTGACGACACCGTCGGCCTCGGCGACCTCGTCGGTCACCCTGATCGCGCCGGCCGGCACCGCGGTCCCCCGGGGCAGCCGGACGATCGTGGAGAGGTCGGACCGGGCGTAGCGGCGTTGCGGGCGGCGCCGGGCCGCGTGGACCTGGTGCTCGACCACCCCTGCGAGCAGCCGGGCGCTGCGGTCCCACTGGAACCGGTCGGCCCACTCCCGGCACCGCTCGGACGCGTGTCGCGCGTGCTCGACGTCGGCCGCCGCCGCCAGCCGCCGCGCCAGTTCCGCGGCGAGGCCGTCCGGCGAGTCGACGACCCACCCGGTGCGGCCGTCGCGGACGAAGTCGCGGACACCCGCGGCGTCCAGGGCCACGCACGGCACGCCGTGGGCCGCGGCTTCCAGGGTGGAGCAGCCGCACACCTCGTCCACCGCCGTCGACACCGCGAGCCACGCGCGGCGCAGCCACGCCTGGCGCTCGACGTCGGGGAGCCTGCCGTGGAACGTCACGGCCGACCCGATGCCCGCGTCGTGCGCGATCCGGGACAGCCTGGGCAGTTCCGGCCCGTCGCCGATGATCTCGACGCGCAGCCGCGGCACGCGCTCGACGACGGCCGCCAGCGCGTCCAGCAGCAGGTCCAAGCGCTGCTCGGGCACCAGGGCAGCGAGCGCCACGATCGTCGGGTCCGCGGCCCGCTCACCGGTGTCGACGGTGGTCGGCGCGCCTGGCGGCACCACGAAGATCGGGCCTCGGAAACCTGTGTGGCGACGCAGCTCGTGCCGTGCCGCGGGTGACAGCGCCACGACCGCGCGGTCCGACCCGCCCCACCGCGCGACCGGCCCGGCCAGCAGCCGGCCCACCGGGGCGGACCGCGCGAACCGGACGCCCTCCACTCCCGGGCGCGCCCGGTGCACGACCTGGACGACCGGCGTCCGGAGACCCGTGATCAGCGGCAGCACGAGGGCGAGGCCGCTGCCGGTGGCGTTCACCACCGCGTCGAACCGCCCACCCCGGCGCAGCAGGCGCACCGCGCCGGGCGGGCACAGCTCCAGCGGTGTCGCGGAGCGCACCACCTCGACGCCGTCGATCACCTCCCGTTCGGCCGAACCGGGTGGCCTGGTCACCGCCCAGGTGACCCGCACGCCACCGGCGGCCCAGCGCCGCGCGACCTCGTGCAGGTACCGCTCCGGGCCGCCCGCACGCGGGTGCCGCACGTCCCGCCGGCTCACCACCAGCACCCGCCGCCCGGCCAGGACGCCCTCCCGGCCGTTCATCGGTGAACGGCCCGGTAGAGCCGGAGGAGGTCGACGAACGCCGCGCGGCCGTCGTGCAGGGGGCGGAAGGTCGAGCGCTCGTCGTCGGTCCACGCCACCGCGACCTCGGCGATGCGCCCTCCCGCGCGCCTGATCTGGAGCAGCAGCTCGACGTCGAACGCGAACCCGCTGACCTGGCAGCGGTCCAACGCGCGCTGGACGGCCACCCGCTCGAAGACCTTGAAGCCGCACTGGGTGTCGTGCACCTCGGGCACGAGCTTCCTGGCCAGCATCCGGAACACCGCACCACCGGCGCGGCGTCCCAGTGACTGCGGGTGCACCAGTTCCGCGCCCGGCGCGTGGCGCGAGCCGATGGCCGCCGCCGCGCCCGCCTCCAGCTCCGACACGGCCCTGGTCAACGTTTGCACGGGGGTGGAGAGATCGGCGTCGACGAACCCGACGAACCGTGCGGTGCTGCCGGCGAGGCCGCGGCGCACGGCCGCGCCCTTTCCAGGGCGGGCGCAGCCGATGACCACCACGTCGGGGTGTCCGGCGACCGCCGTGGCGGTGCCGTCGGTGCTCCCGTTGTCGACCACGACGACCCGCGACCGCCACGACTGGCGGCGCAGGAACGCGGTCAGCGCGTCCAGGGTGGCGGGCAGCCGGCCGGCCTCGTTGAACGCGGGCACGACCAGTTCCAGGTCCACCGCCGTGCGGTGACCCGCCGCATAGGGCGAACGCGGCCGGGGTATCGCGTCGACGTGCCGCCCCGACAGGGTCGACTCGGCCATCACGCACCTCCCCCGGCTGTGGCGTCCGCGATCAGCGACCCGCGCGCGGTGGTCTCCGGCGTGGCGAACAGGCGCGGGTGCGCGTCCCGCAGGCCACCGACGACGAGGTCGTACGGGACGTCGTCGAAGTCGCCGTGCGAGCGCAGGAACTCCATGTGCTGGCGGCCGTCCTCGTCGTACGGGTGGTACATGCTGTCGCCGCGGCCGTCGAAGTCCAGTGGCTTGATCTTGTAGAGCTTGCACAGCATCTTGTTGAACACCGGCGTCGCGCGGACCCACTTGCCTTCGAGGAAGACGGTGGTGAGGCTGTGGAAGGTGAAGACGTTGCCGCCGATCAGCTCCTCCAACCGGGGCGAGGTCAGGTGGTTGCGGACGTCACCGTAGTAGATGCGGCTGGGCACGCCGACGGATCGCACGGCGGCGGCGTACACGATGGACTTGTGCACGCAGAAGCCCATGCCGCGCTTGATGGTCGAGCTGGCCTTGAGGCCGTCGCGGGACAGGTCGGCGCCGTACACCTCGTAGTGGATGCCGTCGCGCACGGCGTAGTAGAGCGCGCACGCGCGCTCCACCTCGCTCATTCCCTCACCGTCGCCCCGGAGGGCCTTGCGCACGAAGTCGCGGACGATCTCGTTGTCGTGGTCGAGGAACTCCGTGGTGTCGAGCAGATGCCGGTCGGCTTTCTGCGCTGTCATGGTGGTTCTCCCTCACAGACCGATCATGCTGGCGATGCGCTGGCGCTGGATGTCGGAGGTGCCGGAGTAGATCGTCCCGGCGACGGCGTTGCGCAGGTCCTTCTCCAAGCCGTACTCGGCGGTGTAGCCGTAGCCGCCGAACACCTGGATGGCGGCCAGCGCGGAGGTGACGTTGCCCTCGCTGGCGACGAGCTTGCTGATGGCGAGGTCGACGGTGATGTTCTCACCGGCGCAGAGCTTCACCGCGGTGTCGTAGAGCCACTTCCGGGCGTTCTCGACGGCGATGCGCATCTCGACGATCCGGTTGGACACCGACTGGTACGAGCCGATCCTCTGCCCGAATGCGATCCGGTTCTTCGCGTACTCGACGCACTGCTCCAGCCGGTGCTGCATCTCGCCCACGTTGATGATGAAGGAGCACAGTATCTCCCACTTCATGACGTGGTCGAGGATCAGGAAACCGGAGCCCTGCGCGCCGACCACGTTCGCGGCGGGCACCCGGCAGTCGTCGAAGAACAGCTCGCTGAGCGGCGACGTGCGCAGGCCCATCTTGGCCACCGGCTTGCCGACGGACAGACCCGGCGTGTCGCGGTCGACCACGAACGCGGTGATGGCGGCGGGGTTGCCGCGCTTGCCGGTGCGCGCGTAGACGACGATCGCGTCCGCCAGCGGGCCGTTGCTGATGAACGCCTTGCTGCCGTTGAGGACGTAGTGGTCGCCGTCCCGGACCGCGGACGTGCTCATCCCCATCACGTCCGAACCGCCCTCCGGTTCGGTGATCGCGTGCGCGCCGATGATGGAGCCGTCGCACACCCTGGTCAGGTAGCGCCGCTTGAGGTCGTCGGAACCGAAGCGCTGCAGCGGAACCCCGATGCTCACCATGTGGGTCGACACGGAGAAGTTGAAACCGCCGTCGCGGCAGGTGTACCCGAGCCCTTCCAGCACGTGCATGGTGGTCGGCAGGTCCTGGCCGAGGCCGCCCCACTCCTCGTCGAAGGGCAGGCCCAGCAACCCGGTCCCGCGCAACGCCTTCCAGGCGTCCGCGGCGAACTCGCCCGCGGCGTCGCGCTCGACGTGGCCCTCACCGAGCGCCGGGCCCATCTCCTCGACGGCCTTGCGCAGTGCTCGCTGGTCCTCGTTCCACTGGATCACCGCGTCACGCCCTTTCCGCGATCGAGGCAGCCGGGGACGTCCGCCGCGCCAGCACGGCGTTGCGGTCGACCTTCCCGGTGGAGGTCCGGGGCAGCGCGTCGTCGCCGATCTCGAACCCGCCGGGGATGGCGGTCCGGGGCAGGGCGGCGGCGCAGTGCACCCGCAGGTGCAGTCCGTTGAGCTGTGAACCGGGCGCGCGGCGGACCACGGCGTGCAGCACGTTCCCCGCCTGCTCGTCGGGCACCGCGACCACCGCGGCCTCGACGACGTCGGGGTGGGCGAGCACGACCTGCTCGACCTCCTGCACGTTGGTGCGCACGCCGCGCACCTTCACCTGGTGGTCGTTGCGACCGGTGAGGAACACCAGGCCGCGCTCGTCGCGCCGGACGAGGTCGCCGGTCCGAAACCACCCGTCGTCCCACCGCTCGCGGTCCAGCGCGGCGTCGAGGTAGCCCTGGGCCCGGAACGGCGTGCGCACGACGAACTCGCCGCTCCCCGCGCCCGGCACCACCCGCCCGTCCTCTCCCACGATCCGGGTCTCCACGCCGTCGATCGGCGTGCCGATCGGGGTGGGCGACTCGGCCGGGTCGATCCGGTGCAGGAAGCTGTCGTTGGTCTCGGTGCAGCCGTAGACGTTCCACAGCCGGGCGTTCGGGAACGCCTCGGTGACCCGCTCCAGCAGCGCCCGCGGCGCCGCGTCGCCGGTGAGCAGGACCTCGCGCACGGCGGGGAACGTCCGACCGGTGTCGGTGACCAGGCGGAAGAACAGCGGTACCGCCTGCACCACGGCCGGTTCGCGGTCGGCGCACAAGGCGGCCAGGCGCTGGCCGTCGGCCGCGTGCTCGGGGTCGACCAGGTCCACGCACGCGCCCGCGGCCAGCGCGGACCACACGTCGAGCAGGCACAGGTCGAAGTTCAGGGGCGCGTAGTTGAGCACCCCGACCCCCGGCCCGATGCCGAACGCCCGCGCCGCCCAGCCGAGGAAGTTGTCCACGCCCTCCTCGGACAGCACGACGACCTTGGGCGTGCCGGTCGACCCGGACGTGGTCAGCAACAGGCCCGGCCCGGGCATCGTCCGGGCCTCCGCGCCGCTGGTCCGGGTGGTGATTCCGTCAGGGGACGCGGTGAGCACGTGGGTGCTCCCGGTCTGCTCGCAGAGCCGCGCCAGCGCGTCGGCCCCGAGCGACGAGGACGGCAGCACCACCCGCCTGCCCGCCCGGAAGCAGGCGACGAGCAGTGCCACCGTCCCCGGTGACTTGTGCGCCGGCACGCACACCGGCACGTCCGGCGCGATGTCCACCGCGGCGAGCGCCGCTCGGGCGTCCCTGGCCATGCGGTCCAACGAGGCGTAGTCGACGACGTCACCGGCCCAGGACAGGGCCGGGCTCCCGGGTCGGGTGTCCACCTGTTCGGCGAAGGCGTTGAGGAAGGCTCGGGTAGGCATCGCGTCGGTTCCCTCCAGCTGGAGAACGAGTCACCGGCGGGCGGCCAGCAGGCCGCCTCCTCCGGACACGGTCGCGTGGACACCGGTCAGGTCGAGCAGCCGCCACAGGCACGCCTGGTTCGAGGTCACCACCGGCACGCCCAGTTCGTGTTCCAGCCGGTCCACGGCCTCCCACGAGCGGAAGCCGCTGCCGGGCAGCAGCACGCCGTCGGCGGCGGCGCCCTCGGCGGCGGCGAACCCCGCGGCGACCTGGCGGCACACCTCGTCGGGGTCGACGTCCCAGCGCCCGCCGCGGTCGAACAGCCGGTGCTTCTCGACGCCCTGCCACCGGTCGGGCAGCCGGTACGGCACCATGCCCGCGATGTCGAACCCGCCCGCCGTCAGGTAGGACTCGGTGGCCGCGAACGTCGGCGCGGTGAACCACGGCGGCATCAGCACCAGCGGTCGACGCACGCCCATCGCGGTCAACCCCGCGCGGATGGCCTCGCCCGCGGTGTAGACGTGCGTGCCGCCGGTCAGCTCCACCGCGGCCTTGGCGAAGCCCTCGTCGAACTCCAGGCCGCCGAAGAAGCTGGCGGAGCCGAAGCACAGGCAGATCGCCGACAGGTCCATCTGCCCGAGCTGCGCCAAACCGCGCCGGACGTCGGGCTTCCGGATCATCTGCTCCCAGGACTCGCTGGTGTACTCCGCCCCGGTGCTGGTCGGGCTCTCGAAGCGGGCGGCGTGCACGGTGACGCCGGGCGGGGCCATCGCCCACAACTCGGCCTCCACGACGGGGTCGTTGTGCACGACCAGCACGCCGAGCTGCGCGACCCACCGGGCGGCCCTCACGACCGGCTCCCGCGCTTGGCCAGCCCGAACCAGGCCAGCACCGCGCCCAGCGCGGCGGCGATGGCGGTGGTGACGAACGCCCAGGCGAAGGCGCTCTCCCCGGGCTCGACGCCGAGCACCAGCACCAGGACCGCGACGCCGAGCGCGCCGCTCATGTACTGGGAAGTGGTCATCAGGGCGCCTCCGACGCCTTGGTTGCGGTCCTCCACATCGGCCGTGCCGGCGATGAACATCGACACGTAGGTGACGCCGTGGGCGAAACCGGTGATCAGCAGACCGGGCAACAGGTTCAGCGCATAGCTGTCGCCACCCACCTGGGCCGCCAGCAGCAGCAGGCCCGCGGCGTCGGCGACGAACGCGAGGGTCAAGGTCAACCGCACGCCCAGCGCCGCGACGATCCGCGCGGCCACCGAGTTGGCGATGGCGATCGCGATCGCCATGGGCAGGAACGCCAGGCCCGCCGCGAGCGGCCCGTACCCGCGCAGTTGCTGCACCAGCAGCGTGACGACGAAGAACTGGTTGCCGACGCTGGCCATGTACAGCGCGGTGGAGCCGCACCCGACCAGCAGCGAACGCGTGCGCCGCAGCAGCGGGTCGACCAGCGGGTGCTCACTGCGGCGTTCCTGCAGCACGAACCCGACCAGCAGGACGGCGGTGGCGCAGAAGGCGACCAGCGTGCCGGGGTTGGTCCAGCCGCGGCTGGAGGCCAGCGTCAGCGCGATCGCCGCGGACAGCACCGCGCCCGTGCACAGCACGGCGCTCGGCACGTTCAGGCTGGTGCCCTCCCGCCGACCGGGGACGTGCTTGGGCAGCAGCCGCGGGGCGGCGAGCGCGCACACCACCGCGAGCGGCAGGTTGATCAGGAAGACCCAGCGCCACGACACCGTGGTCAGCACGCCGCCGATGATCACCCCGGCGGCGAGGCCCGAAGCACCGACCGTCCCCCACACGCCCAGTGCCCGGTTGCGCGCCGGACCGGCCGGGAAAGAAGTGTTGATCAACGCGATGACCGCGGGCTGGAGCAGCGCCGCGGCGACGCCCTGGACGGCGCGGGCCACCAGCAGCAGCTCGGGTCCGGGCGCGGCGCCACCGGCCAGTGACGCCACGCCGAACAGCAGGATGCCGGCGAGGAACAGGTTGCGCGGCCCGAAGCGGTCCGAGGCGCGTCCGCCGACGACGAGGAAGCCGGCGAAGAAGACCGCGTAGCCGCTGACCACCCACTGGATGGTGCTCTCGGTGAGGTTCATCTCGCTGCCGACGCTCGGTAACGCGATGTAGACGATGGAGTAGTCGAGCGCGATCAGGAACTGCGCCACGGCGAGGATCGCGAGAACGGCGTTCGCCGAGCGTGGCGGCGCCGCCGCGGCGGCGCCGCCGGCCGGAGTAGTCGACATGGGAGTCACCCTTGGTGTGAGCCGAATGGGGCGGGAATCCGGAGAATGATCTCGCGCAGCGCGGGCACGTCCGCGAGCACCTCCCGGGCGCCCGCGGCGACCAGCTCCGCGGCGGAGGCCACACCGGTGGTGACGCCGAGGCAGTCCATCCCGGCGGCACGGGCCATGAGCACGTCGTCGATCGCGTCGCCGACGACCGCGCACCGATCCGGCGGCACGCCGAGCGCGTCGGCGGCCAGCAGCGCCAGGTCCGGGTGCGGTTTGCCGAACTCGACCATGTCGTGGCACGACAGCGTGTCGAAGGCGGCCAGCAACCCCGCGGCCTCCAGCAGCTCCACCGCGCTGCGCCGCACCTTGCTGGTGACCACGGCCAGCGGTCGGCCGTGCTCGCGCAACTCCGCGAGCAGCGCGGGGATGCCGGGGAACACCAGCTCGCCCGCCGACGGGATCACCAGCTCGGTGAACAGCTGCCGGGCGCGGTCCGCCGCGCGCGCCACCTCCGGGTCGTCCGCGGGCAGGTCGAGGAGCGTGCCGAAGGACGCGGTCAGCGGACGGCCGATGGTGCGCCGCAGCCGGTCCTCGTCGACGACGCGGCCGTGCTCCTCGACCACGGTCCGCAGCACCACCGCCATCCCCGCGGGGGTGTCGACGAGCGTTCCGTCGACGTCGAAGAGAACGGCCCCCGGGAACGCGAGACCGCTCACGCCCGCTCCTTCATCGCCACGGCCACCTCGGCGGCCAGGGCACTGGTCGACAGCAGCACCGACCGGTTGGCCTCGGCGGTGCGGCCACCCGTCGCCCTGCCCACCGCGCCGAGGATGTACGGCGTCATGTCCTGGCCCCGCACGCCCGCCGCCTCGGCCTCGGCCTGCTTCTCCCGCACCAGGGCGTAGGTCTCCTCCGACGGCAGCGCGTCGTCCTCGTCGATGGGGTGGGTGACCAGGAAGCCCGCGCCGCCGTAGCTCCAGTGCAGCCGGACCGCGTCGGCCAGCACGGTCACGTCGTCGATGCGGCGCGGGTTCCGCTCACCGCTGGAAACGCTGTAGTAGGCCGGGAAGTCGTCGCAGCGGTAGCCGACCACCGGCACGCCGTAGGTCTCCAGCCACTCCAGCGTCAGCGCCGGGTCCAGCACGGACTTCGCGCCCGCGCACACCACCGCCACCCGGCGCCGGGTCAGTTCCGACAGGTCCGCGGAGATGTCGAAGCTGCGCTGGGCGCCGAAGTGCACGCCGCCGAGGCCGGCGACCGCGAACACCTCGATGCCCAGGTGGCCCGCCGCGACCAGGGCGGCGGAGACCGTCGTGCCGCCGTGCCCGCCGCCCGCGAGCACGGGACCGATGTCACGCGTGCCGACCTTGGGCGTGGACGGCGTGGTGGCGAACAGCTCCACCTGCTCATCGGACATGCCGACGACGAACCGACCGCCGACGATGCCGGCGCGGGCGGGCACCGCGCCGGCCGCGCGGATGGTCTTGTCGATGTCCAGCGCGGTGTCGCGATTCATCGGGTACGGCAGGCCGTGCACCACACCCGAGGATTCCAGCGCCACCACGGGCCGCCCGTCCGCCAGCGCGTCGGAGACCTCCTCCGACACCGAGAACAGCTCGTCGCGTGCCGACATGGTCGTTCCTCCTGTCGTCGATCGGGTGCGGCGCGGGAGCCGTGCTCCTCGCGCCGCGATCCGTCAGTAGTGCGAGAATTCGTCGGAGTCGAAGTTGTGCCGCTCGTCGCCGCGCAGCGGCGGGTTGAACACGCTGATCAGCTCCAGGTCGCCCTCGGGCGCGGCGATCAGGAAGTGCTGGTCGTGCCGGTCGAGGGCGTACATGACGCCCGGTTCGATCTCGTGCACGGTCCCGTCGCCGGTGATCACCTGGCCGCGGCCCGCGATGCAGTAGCAGGCTTCGAGGTGGTTGCGGTAGTGCAGCGGGGACTTCGACCCCGCCTTCACCACCGTGTGGGCGATGGTGAAGCCCATGTTGTCCTTGGCGACCAGGAGCCGGTAGCTGATCCCGTTACCCCAGTCGACACCGGTGACCCCGGTCTTGGTCCGCACGATCATGCTCGTACACCTCTCGTGTCGTTGACGGTCAGACGAAGCTGCGCCCTTCGCGGATGAAGGTGCTGATGGCGTCCACGGAGCTGAACTGGGCCGGGGAGAGGTCCTGCTCGTCCACGGGGATGTCGTAGCGCTCGCCGACCCAGGCGATCAGCCGCAGCAGGCCGAGGCTGTCCACCACACCGGTGTCCAGCAGGTCCAGGTCGGACGGCAACTGGTCCGGGGTGACGTCGGGGGCGAAGGTCGTCACGACGAACGTCCTGACCTCGTTCTCGATCGACATGTGCGGTCCTCCTGGTTCCGATGCGGTCTCGGGGCCGGGGTCGTCGACGCCCAGCAGCTCGACGAGCAACACCCGGTCCGGGTTGGTGCGGCCGGTGCGCTCACCGGTGACGACCTGGCGCAGGTCGGCCTCGGCCCGGCTGATGAGGCGGCGCCGGGTCATGCCCACCAGCGCCAGGTCGTCGACCACCACGTGGTTCATCTCGCGGACGACGCGGTCGGGCAGGTCGCGGCCGGTGGCGTTGACCACGACCGCTCCCCTGGTCAGGTGCTCGGGCCACGCGCGGGGATCCGCCAAGCCGGTGACGACGACGAGGTTCGCGCCGAACACCGCGTCGCAGGGCGTGCCGACGACCGAGAGCCCGATGCCCGCCAGGTCGAGCTGGTCCACGACGTCGCGGTCCAAGGGCTCGCCACCGGGCACGTGCACCGCGACGTGGCTGACGTCCGGCACGTGCCGGACGATCGTCTCCAGCTGCACCCGCACCGACTCCGCGGGCCCGATCACCGACGCGGTGACCACACCGGGTGAGAGCAGGTGCCCGGCCGCCAGGGCGGTCAGCACGGCGGCGCGGTGGTGCGGACGCGGCTCGGCCGCCAGCACCCGGGTCACGGCGCGCCCCATCATCAGCCGCTCGGCCGCGGCGTCGACCGGGGCGAGGACGTCCGCGCGGTCGCGTGGTGCGTAGCTGGTGCAAGCGGTGGAGCCGTCCATCGAGCGCTCACTCTCCCGTCGCGGTGGCCGTGGCGGGAACGACGATGCGAGCCGCCGCCTTCGATCTGCCTTTGATCCGCTATTGGTGGAGGCCACCGCGCGAAAAGCGCGGGGAAGGCGAATCGATGGTGGCGACCGCTCCACTGGGTGACGCCCGTTGGACCAGCACACTGGAGGGAACAAGCGATGTCGACCCGCCGCACCACCGCGACACCGGTGCTGAAGTCCCTGTCCGCCGCGACCGGCTTGATCGCCGTCGTCGTGACGGGTCACCTCCTGTTCGGCGTCCACCAGTCCACCGACGCGGTGACGAGCGGAGACCTCGCCGCGCACAGCGCCCAGCCTCCGATGCACCTGGCCGACACGCACTGGTGAACCGACCTGTTCCTCACGAACACAGCCGGTGAAGGCGGTTCCGCTTCACCGGCTGAGCCGTGGGGAAGCCGCGTGGACGCGGTCGTGCGGAGGGAGGTCCGCGCCTCAGACCCGGTCCAGGTCGTCGGTCACCGGCTCGTCCGCCAGCAAGGCGCGCAACCGCGCCGAAAGCCGCGCCGCCTCCCGCGACCTGACACCCGACAGCAACAGCGCGGCTCGTTCGAGGAGCAGGCGCGCGCCCACGCGGTCGCCGTGGTCGGCGCGAACCCCGGCCAGCAGGTCCAGCGTCCTGGCGTGCCACACCGCGGAGCCCAGTTCCTCGAACAGGGCGCGCGCGACCTCGAGGTGCGCCACACCGTCCACCTCGGTGCCCCTGGTCAGGGCGATCTCACCCAGCGCGTACCGCGCTTTGGCCTCCACCAGCCGCTCCCCCAGTCGGCGCGCCAGGTCCAGCGCGTGCACCAGGGTCGTCTCGGCGTTGTCCAACCGCCCTTCGCGGTAGCGCAGCAGCCCCAGCCCGTAGAGCGTGTGGACCTCGCCGATGGGGTCGCCGGTGTCGCGCACGATCCGCAGCACCCGGTGCAGCGCCTGGCGGGACAGGTCGACCTGGCCGGTGGCCAGGTAAAGCTCGGCGAACCGGTGCACCACCTGCACCTCGACCCGCAGGCACCCGGTCTCGCGGCTGGTGGCCAGCGCCTCGTCCAACATCCGCGTCGCCGCGTCGATGTCGCCGTCGTCCATCCGGAACTTGGCCAGGCTGCGCAGGATGTGCGCCTCACCGATCCGGTCGCCGACCGCCCGCATGATCTCCAACGAGCGGGTGTACTTGGCCAGCATCGACACCGTGTCGCCGCGCAGCCCGGCGATGTGGGCGGCGTTGCGCAGCACCAGGGCGCAGCCGTGTTCCTCGCCCTCGGCGCGGAACAGCTGCAGCGCCTCGACGAAGCACGCCTCCGCCTCGGCCAGCCGGGTCTGGAACATGTGCAGCGTGCCCAGCGAGTAGCGCATCGCCGCCATGCCGATCCGGTTGCCCGCCCGCTCGGCCGCGGCGTGGGCGACGCGCGCGCACTCCAGCCAGTCGTCGAAGTAGCCCTTGGCCTCGAACAGCGTGACCGAGGTCAGCGACAGGTCCCAGCACAGCTCGTCCAGACCCGCCTCGGCTGCCTGCCGGACGGCGGCGACCAGGGCCGGTCGCTCGTTCTCCCACCACTCCGAGGGCTTGCCGATGTGGTCCACCACCGGGGTCGCCGGAGGGCGCCACCGCGGGGCGTCGCCGTGCACGATGGTGTAATCGCCGCCGTACTCCTTGCGGTGCGCCTCCTCGGCCAGCGCGAGCCACATGCCCAACACGCGGCTCAGCGCGGCGGCGCGTTCGTCCGCGGTGTCGTCCTCGCGCAGCTTCTCCGCCGCGTACACGCGGATCAGGGCGTGCAGCCGGTAGCGCGTCGGCGCGTCGGCGTACTGGACGATGTCGACCAGCTGGGCGTCGACCAGGCTCTCCAGCACCTCCTCCGCCTCGTCGTCGGACTTGTCCAGCAGCGCGGCGGCCACCCAGGCGGGGAAGTCCGGCGCGGTCACCAGGGAGCACAGCCGGAACAGCCGGCGGGCCTGCGCGTCGAGCGCCCGGTAGGTGAGGCCGATGTTGGAGCGCAGTTCGAGGCCCCGGTGGGTGAACTCGTCCAGCCGCCCCGCCTCGTCGCGGAGCCTGCCCACCAGCCCGTCCAACCGCCAGTGCTGCCGTGACGCCAGCCGCGCGCCCGCGATCCGCAGCGCCAGCGGCAGCCCGCCGCACAACTCGGCCAGCTCCACGGCCGCCTCCTGCTCGGCGGCGACCCGCTTCGGGCCGATGATGCGGGTCAGCAGCTCGACGGACTTGTCGACGTCCAGCACGTCCAGGGTGATCTGGTGCGCGCCCGGCAGGCCGCTCAACCTGGTCCGGCTGGTGACGATCACCGCGCACGACGGGCTACCGGGCAGCAACGGCAGCAACTGCGCTTCGCTGGGCACGTCGTCCAGCACCAGCAACAACCGCTTCCCCGACAGCTTGCTGCGGTACAGCTCCGCGCGCTCGTCCAAGTCGTCGGGGATCGCCGAACCGACCACCCCCATCGCGCGCAGGAACCGGGCGAGCAGGTTGGCGACGTGGTCGGTCCCGCCGGACGGGTTCACGCAGGCGTAGAGCTGGCCGTGCGGGTAGTGGGCGCAGAGCTCGTGCGCGGCCCGCGTGGCGAGGCTGGACTTGCCGACGCCGCCCTTCCCGGAGATGGCGATGATCGGCATGGCCCAGCGCGTCACGTCGCCCTCGGGTCCCACGTCGCGGAGCCGGGCCGGCCCTCGGCCCTGGTCCCGCCCGAGCAGCCGCACGATCTCGCGCAGGTGCTCCTCGTGGCCGGTGAAGTCCGCGATGCTCGCGGGCAGTTGCCGGGGCACGACCCCCGCCGCGGGGTGGGGCAGGCCGGCCGGGGCGGGTTCGGGTGGCGCGACGGGCGGTTCCTGCGTTCCCGGGCCGCCCAACGCGGGCTCGCGGCGCAGGATGGCCAGCTCCAGGTCCTGCAGTTCCCGGCCGGGTTCGACGCCGATCTCCTCCACCAGCACCGCGCGGGCGCTGCGGCTCGCCTCCAGCGCCTCGCCCTGACGTCCCGCCCGGTACAGCGCGAGCATCAGGAACCCGTGCAGCCGCTCGCGCAGCGGGTGATCGGCGACCAGGGCTTGCAGTTCGCCGATCACCTCCCGGTGCCGGCCGAGTTCGAGGTCGAGCCGGATGCGTTCCTCGAGAGCGGCGAGCCGCTGTTCCTCCAGGACGGTGGCGCTGCGCTGGACCAGGTCGCTCGGCACACCGGACAGAGCGGCCCCGCGCCACAGCGCCAACGCCGACCGCAGCGTCTCGGCCGCCTCGGCGGTCCGGGAGGCGTTGGCCTGCTCGCGCGCGGCGGCCACGAGTTCGGCGAATCGCAGGCTGTCCACGTCGGCGGGTCCGAGTTCGAGGACGTACCCCGGCGGCCGAGTGGTGATCGCGTTCGGGTGGGACGCGTCGTCCAACAGTTTGCGCAGCGCGGAGATGCAGATCTGGATCTGGGCGCGCGCGGTGACCGGCGGCGAGACGCCCCACACCGTGTCGATCAGCTGCTCGACCGGGACGACCCGGTTGGCGTTGAGCCCCAGCACCGCCAGGACCACCCGCTGCCGGGGACCGCCGAGGTCCACCGAACGGTCGCCCAGAACCAACTCGACCGGGCCGAGCAGCCTGAGTCCCATTCCATGCTCCTACAGTGCTCCCGGTCGATCTCGGTGCTGAGGGGTGGAAACCGCGACATAGCGATGTTGGCTCATTTTCCACACTCTGTGTAATCGCCACCGTTGTTCCCTGCGGATTGCCGCACAACGTCACCCAGCGTGCCCGAAACGCCCGTACGCAGGACGGAACAGGGTTAACGTCAACACTGACAGGGCTTCAAACGCGCCGCGATCGCCCGGATGCCGTGCACGGTCAGTGATCACCCTGGCTGAGGCGTGGCGCGCGATCGCCCCGTCTCACGCGCGGCCGGCCCGTGCAGTCTCCGGGGCGCGGGCGGCGCCGTCGCTCAGCGGTCCGGCACCCACCACCGACGGGCGCCCGGGCATCGACTTCGACGAGCGCACCACCGGCCGGTCCTCACCACCGGTTCAGCCGAGGTGACCGGCCGGCTGTTCTCCGACCGGGCCGGTGTGGCGATGGCCTGAAAGCAATGAGGTCTCCGGTAAGTGGGGTGCTTGGCGACCAAGCAACCCCAAGTACCGGAGACCTCGTGGCCGGCGTAGCGGTGATGAGGCGGCAGGACCTCAGTGACGACGGGCAACGCCTTGGACGGCAGCCCGCTGGTCCAGCCACTTCACGATCGCCTGGTTCGTTTCGTCCGGCAGCTCCTGCTGGATCCAGTGACCGCAGTCCAGACTGGCCACTTCCACGTTGGGCACGAACTCCGTCAGTCGTTCAGCCCTCAGCACCGCGTCGCGGTCGCCGTAGATCATGAGTGCGGGCTGTCGGATGACCGGGTCCACGTCGGCCAGCAGGTGCCAGTTGCGGTCGAGGTTCCGGTACCAGTTGATGCTGCTCGTGAAACCGGTCGACTCGAAGGCGGAGACGAAGACGGCCAGTTCGTCGTCGCTCATGACGGGATCGCCGAGGGGTGTCCCCGCCCTGGCGAGATCGATCATCGCCATACCCGGCTGCGGCGGTTTCGGGGGCTCGTTCTTCCGGAAGAGGTTGCGCAGGAACCGGGCCGTGTGCTCGTCGAGCACGGCGTCGGCGACGCCCGGCTGCCGGTTGAAGTGGACGAAGTAGAAGTCGGCGCCGAGCGCGGCCTCCATGAACTCGATCCAGGGCACCTCCCCGCGCTCTTGGTAGGGCAGGCTCAGCGCTACCACGCCGTTCACCCGGTTCGGGTGCAGCAGGGTCAGGCCCCAGACGACGAACGCGCCCCAGTCGTGGCCGACGAAGGTGGCGTCCTCGTAGCCGTAGTGGTCCAGGAGTGCGACGAGGTCGCCCGACAGGTGCTCGATGTCGTAGTCCGTCACCTCGGTCGGACGGGACGAGTTGCCGTAACCCCTCTGGTTCGGAGCGATGACGTGGTAGCCCGCCGCGGCCAGGGCCGACATCTGGTAGCGCCAGGAAAAGGCATGTTCCGGCCAGCCGTGGCAGAGCACGATGGGCTTCCCCGCATTCTCCCGGCCTGCCTCGAAGACCTCCAGTTCCACACCGTTGACGGGGACGAGGGTGGGTTCGGGAAAGTCGGTCGGATCGAACATCGCGTTTCCTCTCTGCCGTGCGGGGCGTCACAACCGACGCAACCCCACGGCCGATGCGGTCAATGTCGCCATCGTGCCGACCGAAACAGGTCACCCCATGACCGGTTTTCTGTGGGAGTGTGGCCGGTGTGCGAGCCGACCGGCTGATGGCCATCCTCCTGCTGCTGCAACAGCGCGAGCAGCTGACGGCGGCGGACGTCGCCCGCGAGCTCGAGGTGTCCGAGCGCACCGCGCGCCGCGACTTCGACGCCCTGGCCGTGGCCGGGGTGCCTGTGTACTCCATCCAGGGCCGGGGCGGCGGCTGGCGCCTCGTGGGCGGCGCCCGCACCGACCTGTCCGGGTTGACCGCGGGTGAGGCCCGCGCCCTGTTCCTGGTCGCCGGTCCGGCCTCGGCTGCGACGCCGGCCGTGAAAGCGGCGCTGCGCAAGCTCGTCCGCGCCCTGCCGGAACCTTTCCGGGTGCAGGCCGAGGCGGCGGCGTCGTCGTTGGTCGTGGACCCCCAGCGCTGGGGGTCCAGCCGCATCGAGCGCCGGCCGCCGCCTCGCTTCCTCGACGCGCTCCAGGACGCGGTGATCCGCGGCGTCCAGGTGCGGCTCGGCTACGTCGACGGCAACGGCGCCGAAACCGAGCGCACCGTCCACCCGCTGGGCATCGTCGCCAAAGGTCCGTCGTGGTACCTCGTCGGCAACACGGAGGCCGGCCTGCGGACCTTCCGGATCGACCGCGTGTCGTCCGCCGACCCGACCGGCGAGCCCGTGCGCCGACCCGACGACTTCGACCTCGCCGCGAGCTGGCGCGAGATCGCCGACGAGGTCGACCGCAGGCGGACACCCCTCGAAACCCAGGCGACCTGCACGCCCGACGGGATCGCCCGGCTCCGGATGGTGCTCGGCGACCGGCTCGAGGTGGGAGGCGCCACGACCGACGGCCGCATCGAGGTCGTGATCCGCGGCTACAACGAGTACGCGCTCGCCGGCGAGCTCGCCGGGCTGGTCGAATGGCTCGAGGTGACCGGCCCTGCGGATGTGCGTGACCGCCTGGCCTCGATCGGCAACGCACTCGTCGAACGGTACGGCTGAGACCGGCCCGCCTGCTTGCCCGCGAACGACTGCACCGTCGCGCCGGTCGACCCCGCCGCGGCCTGCGCGCCCTCCTTCATCTTCACGAAGAACGGGTTGGTGTCGGTCTTGGTCACCAGCCCGACGAGCGTGCCGCCACCGGCCGCGCCGCCGCCGTCGCCGCCGTCCCCGCACCCGGTGGCCACTGCCGGCAGTGACGCCGACACCAGGGCCGTCAGCCTGACGCCACTACGCGCCCGTCCGGTCATGTCTTCTCCTACGTCAACGTTGACGTAACAGGCTTCCGGACATCCTCGGACGCCAGCTTGGTTGCCCATCACGTAAGCAGCACCACAGAACGCCGCACCTCCGGGCCTGTGCGGACTGTTCCGAGAAGTGGGGCTTTCGTTAAGTCATCGTTGACGCTAGCTTCGTGGTCCAGGTCACGACAAGCGGCCGTTACGCAAGCGTTACTCATGATGGAGCAGTGCATGCCCAGGGGCACGGTGCGCGCCGACCATGCGGGCCATCCCCGCACACCGGTCGCGATGAGGCCGCGCGGCCGGCGCCGATCGGACACGGGTGCGCAACAGATCGTTGACAGCCAGTTCATCCTGATGAATCCTTCACCGAACCAAGTGCCCAAACGATTTGGCAGGTCGCGGTGAAGCGCATCGGGATCAAGGACGTGGCCGCGGCGGCCGGTGTCTCCGCCACCACCGTCTCCCACATCCTCAACGCGGTCGAAGGCAAGCGGATCAACGCCGAGACGCGGACCACCGTGCTCCGGGTGGCCCGAGAGCTGGGTTACCGCCCGAACAGCCTGGCCCGCGGTCTGCGGACCAGCCGCACCTACACCGTGGGCTTCGTCGGCGACGAGATCGCCACCACGCCCCACGCGGGGCAGATCATCCAGGGCGCGCAGGACGCGGGCGCCGAGCGAGGCCTGCTTCTGCTGATGCTCAACACCGGGGGCGACCCGGAGCTGGAGCGCAAGGCGATCACCCTGCTGGTGCAGCACGGTGTCGACGGCATCCTCTACGCGTCGATGTACCACCGGGTCGTGCAGGTGCCGCAACAACTCCGGTCGGTGCCCACCGTCCTGGTGGACGCGAGTGCGGACGACCCCGCGGTCCCCTCGGTCGTGCCCGACGAGGAGCAGGGCGGGATGACGGCCACCCGGGAGCTGCTCGCGCACGGCCACCGCAGGATCGGGTTCGTCACCAACACCGACGACATCCCGGCCACGCGGGGCAGGCTCGCCGGGTACCGGGCCGCGTTGGCGGAGCAGGGCGTCGGGTTCGATCCGGCGCTGGTCGTCGCCGACCGCTCGGACGCCCCCGGCGGCTACCGCGCGGCACGCGCCCTGCTGGAGTCCGTGCGCCGACCGACGGCCCTGTTCTGCTTCAACGACCGCATGGCGATGGGCGCCTACCGCGCGGCGGGCGAGCTCGGCCTCGCGATCCCGGCGGAGCTGTCCGTGGTCGGCTTCGACAACCAGGAGCTGATCAGCGAGAACCTCCACCCGGCCCTGAGCACCGTCGCCCTGCCGCACTACGAGATGGGGGCACGGGCCATCGCGCGGCTGCAAGCCCTCATCGACCCGCCGGACAGCCCTACCGGTCCCCCGCTCCAGGAGGCACTGCACTGCCCCCTGGTGAGCAGGGACTCGGTCGCCCCGCCGCACCGGTCTTGACCACCGGAACGGCGGAGCGACGTGAAGTGGGCGGCCGCTTGCACCGGCCGCCCGACGAGAACCAGCCAGCACGATGGAGGAACCATGAATGCCAGAACCAGGCGTCTCGCCTCGGCGAGTCTAGTGGCCGTCACCGCGGCGGCCGTGCTCGCGGGTTGCGGCGGCGCCGACGGCGGATCGGGCGCCGAGGGCGGCGTCCTCAAGTTGTGGACCCACAACGCGGGCAACGCCGCCGAGTACGACGTCGTGGAGAAGGTGGTCAAGGACTTCAACGCGAGCCAGACCACCTACAAGGTCGAGATCGAGGCGTTCCCCCAGGGTTCCTACAACGACGCGGTCGTCGCCTCGTCGTCTTCGAAGAAGCTCCCCTGCATCCTCGACGTGGACGGCCCCAACGTGCCCAACTGGGCGTGGGGCGGGTACCTGGCCCCGCTGGAGCTCTCGGGTGGCGAGGTCCCGTTGGACGCCCAGCTGCCCAGCACCGTGGGCAAGTACCAGGACAAGGTCTACGCCTTCGGCTTCTACGACGTGGCGCTGACGATGTTCGCCCGCAAGTCGGTGCTCGACGAGCACGGCATCCGCATCCCGACCTGGGACGAACCGTGGACCCGTGCGGAGTTCTCCGAGGCGCTGGCCGACCTGAAGGCGGGCGGGAAGTTCGAGCACCCGCTGGAGATGGGCACCGGAGGCAGTGGCGAGTGGTGGCCTTACGCGTACTCGCCGCAGTTGCAGAGCTTCGGCGGTGACCTGGTCGACCGCTCGTCGTACCAGACCGCGGAAGGCGCGTTGAACGGTCCCGAGGCGCTGGACTGGGCGAAGTGGTTCCGCTCGCTGGTCACCGACGGGTACATGGCGCAAAAGTCGGGCTCCAGCCCGAACGACGACTTCCTCAACGGCAAGTCCGCGATCGAGTGGGACGGCAGCTGGGACGCGGCCAAGAACGTCGACAAGCTCGGTGACGACCTGCTGATCCTGCCGCCGGTGGACTTCGGCAAGGGGCCGAAGATCGGCGGCGCCTCCTGGCAGTGGGCGATGAGCTCGAACTGCGCGAAGCCCGAAGGCGCACGGGCGTTCCTGGAGTTCACCCGCAAGACCGCGTACTTCACCGAGTTCGCCAAGGCCACCGGCACCATCCCCGCGACGGCCGCCGCCTCGGCCCAGATCCCCGGCTACGAGCCCGGTGGCCGGTACGAGCCGTTGGTGCGGTCGGCGAGGGACTTCGCGGTGGTGCGGCCCGTGACACCCGCCTACCCCTTCATCGCGTCGGTGTTCGAGAAGACAGCCAAGGACGTCGTCGCGGGCGCCGACCCGAAGTCCGCCCTGGACGAGGCGGTCAAGCAGATCGACGCCAACCTCAAGCAGAACAACTTCTACGCCGACTGACGGCTCCGCCTCGCCCGCCTGGTGGGGGCCCGACCGTCTCCACCAGGCGTGCCCGCTTCGTCCGGAGGTCTCGTTGACCGCCGCTGTTCCCCTACTCCCGCGCCTGCGAACGGCCCACGGCCGCACGCGGAGCGCCGCACGCCTGCGAGAGGGCGTCACCGCCATCGGCATGGCCGGCCCCGCCGTCCTGCTGCTGCTGGTCTTCTTCGTGATCCCGGTCGTGCTGGCGTTCGCGCTGGCCTTCACCAGTGCCCGCCTCGTCTCGCCGACACCGGCCCGTTTCGTGGGGCTGCGCAACTTCGCCATGCTGGCGGAGGACCCGATCTTCCTGCGCTCGGTGCTCAACACGTTCGCCTTCGCGGCCGTCGTGGTGCCCGTCCAGGCGGGGCTCGCCCTCGGGCTGGCCCTGCTGGTCAACGCGCGGTTCCGGGGCACGAACTTCTTCCGCACCGTCTACTTCATCCCGGTGGTCACCTCCATGGTGGTGGTGTCGATCGTGTGGACGTTCCTGTACCAGAAGGACGGCCTGCTCAACCGGATCATCGACGCGGTCACGTTCGGGCTCGTCCAAGGGCCGGACTGGTTGAACGACCCGTCCACGTCGCTGGCGGCGATCATCTTCATGTCGGTCTGGCAGGGCGCGGGCTTCCACATGATCATCTGGCTGGCCGGGCTCCAGACCATCCCGGCCGACCTGCACGAGGCCGCCTCCATCGACGGTGTGACCCGGTGGACGCGGTTCCGGTTCGTCACCTGGCCGGGGCTGCGGGCCACCCGCACGTTCGTGCTGATCACCATCACCATCTCGGCGTTCAGCCTGTTCACCCAGGTCAACGTGATGACGCAGGGTGGGCCGCTGGACTCGACCACCACGCTGGTCTACCAAGCCGTGCGCAGCGGTTACCAGCAGCAGCAGACCGCCTACGCCTCGGCGATCTCGCTGGTGTTCTTCGTGCTGGTGCTCATCGTCTCGCTCGTCCAGCGCCACCTCACCCGGGAGAAGGACTGACATGGCGACACCGTCACCCCGGCCGGCGCTGCGCAGGCTGCCCGTGCACGCCCTGCGGGTCGTGCTCGCGCTGTTCTTCGCGTTCCCCGTGGTGTTCATGCTGGTCTCGTCGCTCAAGCCGGACCAGCAGATCTTCGGCGACCTCGGCAGCCCCCGCGCGTTCCTGCCGGTCGGCAGCCTGTCGCTGGAGAACTACACCGCGGTGTTCGACCGCGTGCCGGCGGTCCGGTTCCTGCTCAACTCGCTGGGCGTCTCGGCGCTCACGATCGTGCTGGGCATCCTGGTCAACAGCCTCGCGGCGTTCGCGCTGTCGAGGATGCGCTGGCCCGGCCGCAAGCTGCTGCTCACCGTCATCATCGCCACGCTGATCGTGCCGTTCGAGACCTTCGCGCTGCCGATGGTGTGGTGGGTGAACAAGCTGCCCTGGCTGGAGGTCAATGGTTTCAGCCTCACCCTCACCGAGGGGTGGCTGGACACCTACCGGGTGCAGATCCTGCCCTTCGTCGCGAACGCGTTCTCCATCTTCCTGTTCCACCAGTACTTCCAGAGCATCCCCAAGGAGCTGGACGAGGCCGCGCTGATCGACGGCGCGGGCTGGTTCGGCATCTACCGGCGGATCGTCATGCCGCTGTCCGGCCCGGCGGTCGCGACGGTGGCGATCCTGACCTTCCTGCCCGCGTGGAACTCCTACCTGTGGCCGCTCATGGTGGTCCAGGACGAGGAGCTGCGCCCGGTCATGGTCGGCATCCAGTACTTCTTCCAGCTCAACGTCTCCTGGGGCCAGATCATGGCGTACTCGTCCATGATCACCGTGCCCGTGCTCGCGCTGTTCCTGGCCTTCCAGCGGTCCTTCGTCAACAGCATCGCCTCCAGCGGCGTCAAGGGCTGACCGCTCCTACCTCGAGGACTCCGTTGTCGACTCCCGACCCCCACCTGCCCGCGATCCACCTCAGGCCACCCCGGAACTGGATCAACGACCCCAACGGGCTCACCTTCCACGACGGCCACTACCACGTGTTCTTCCAGCACAACCCCCACGGGCCCGACCACACCGGCGTCCACTGGGGACACCACCGCAGCACGGACCTCGTCACGTGGGAGGAACTGCCGGTGGCGCTGACGCCCACACCCGGCGGCGACGACGCCGACGGCTGCTTCTCCGGCAACGCGGTCTCCGACGGGGACCGGATGCTGGCGTTCTACTCCGCCTACCGCACCGACCGCTGGTGGCAGCCCATCGCCACGGCGGAGTCCCGGGACAACGGCCTCACCTGGCACAAGCACCCCGGCCTGGTGATCCCGACCCCTCCCGAGGGCACGTCGATGTACCGCGACCCCTACGTCTGGCGCCACGGCGAGCGGTGGCGGATGCTCGTCGGCGCGAGCGTCACCGGCGACCGCGGCGCGGCGCTGCTGTACGAGTCGTCGGACCTCGTGGACTGGCGGTACCGCGGGCCGTTCTTCGCCGACGGACCGGACGTGGACGGCTGGACCGGCTGGGAGTGCCCCCAGTACGCCACCTTCGGCGACCGCGGTGTGCTGGTCGTGAGCCTGTGGGACGTGGTCGCCGGTCCGCGCAGCACGCGCGTCTACGTGGGCGGCGAGCAGGCGGGCCGGTTCGTGCCCACCGGTCACCGGCCGCTCGACCACGGTCCGGACCTGTACGCGCCCGCCCTGCTGCACGCGCCCGACGGCCGCTGGTTGCTGTGGGGTTGGTCGTGGGAGGCCCGCGACCAGCAGTGGTCGCGCGACGCGGGCTGGGCGGGTGTCCTCACCGTTCCCCGCGAGCTCTCGCTCGCCGAGGACGGGACGGTGCGCCAGCAGCCCGCCACCGAGGTCCTCGGGTACCGCGGGCGCAAGGTCGTGCACGCGACGGGCTGGTCCGCCGCGGACGACCTCGGCGCGGTCGGCACGGCGTTCGACCTCACCGCCCGCGTCCGGCCGCGCGGCGACGCGCCGTGCGGCCTGAGGCTGGAGACCGCCGCCGGTGAACACCTCGACATCGTGGTCGACCCGGTCGCGGGCGAGCTGGTCGTGGACCGCGACCACGCCTCGCTCGACCCCCGTGCCCGCGGGGGGCGCTACCGCGTGCCGCTGGGCGGGCAGCGGGATTCGGTCGACTTCAGGGTGATCGTGGACGGTTCGATCGTGGAGGTGTTCCTCGACAGCGGCGAGACCCTGACGTCGCGCTGCTACCCGACCGGTCCGGCGCCGTGGCGGTTGCGGACGTTCGGCGGACCGGACCACATCGTGGACGTCTGGGAGCTGCACGCCGACGTGCGGCGGGCCGCGGTCGGCCAGGACGAGCTGCGCACGACGGCGAGCTGACCGCGAGGGCCCGGTCGACCCCCGACCGGGCCCTCGCGCCGCTCACGCGCGGGGAGGCGCCACCGATCCGCGCTCGCGCAGCGGCATCGTCACCCGGTGCACGCCGGAGACCTGCGCCTGCTCGTCGAAGACCAGCTCCACCGCCCGACGTCCCATCTCGTAGTGCGGCAGGGCGAGGGTGGTCAGCGCGGGCCGCAGCCACGAGGCGATGTCCTGGTCGTCGAACGAGACGATCGAGACGTCGCCGGGCACGGACAGGCCCGCTTCGGCCAACGCCTGGTAGGCGCCGAACGAGACGCGGTCGGTCGAGCACACCAGCGCCCGCAGCGGCACGTCCGAGGTGAGCAGCGCCCGGACCTCGCGGTAGCCGTCCTCGGCGTTCCACTCGCACTCCACCACTCCGTCGAGCATCGCCCGCTGCGCGCGCAGGACCTCCTGCAGACCGCGCATGCGCTCGATGCCCGCGAAGATGCCCTCCGGGGTCGCGGGCACGGCCTGGTGGCCGCCGATGGCCCAGATCCCCGAGCGGTGCCCGGCGTCGACCAGCACGCGGCCGGCCTCGCGACCGGCCGCGATCTCGTCGGGGATCACCGACGGCGCGTCGAAGCCGGGCGCCAGGCAGTTGAGCAGGACGACCCGGCGTCCGTGCAGTTCCTTCGGCGGGACGACGTAGCGGGTGAACATGGTCGCCAGGATCACCGCGTCGGCCTGCCGGTCCAGCAGCACGTTGACCACGGCGGACTCGGAGGAGCCCGCTCCGCCGGTCTCCGTGATGATCAGCGCGTGGTCCCGCTCCGCCGCCGCCTCCAGGGCGCCCCGGACCACGTCGCCCGCGAACGGGGTCGTGGTGATCCCGTCGGAGACGAAGCCGATGGTCTTCGTGCTCTTGGTGCGCAGGCTGCGGGCCGTCGCGTTGGGGCGGTAGCCGAGGGCCTCGGCCGCTTCCCGAACCCTGGCGCGGGCGGCCTCGGAGATCCGCACGCCCTCCCGCCCGGACAGCACGAACGACGCCGTCGTCGGCGACACGCCCGCGCTGCGGGCGACATCGGCCATGGTCACCCGTCGTCCACTCGTCATCGTCACCCCTCGTCGGATCGCCACGCCGGCGTGCGGCCTCCCGCGTGCGACAACAGTACGTCTCCCCCGCGCACGGGTCCGGCGCCGCGCGGGTGCTCCGCGCGGCGCCGGACGGGCGGGGATCAGCCGGTCATGGCGCCCATGCGCCAGACCGTCATGGACTCGATCACCGCCCCGTCACCGAACAGCCGCAGCCCGAGGGAGTCGTCGCGGTGCGGGTACGCGCGGGTCGTGATCGACTTGTGCGCGTTGGCGAACGCCTCGACCGACGACCGGTCGACGAAGACGTCGAGCGTGAGCTTGCCGTTCTCCAGTGCCAGCGGTCCGCTGTGGACACCCAGGTCGGCGTCGAGGCTGGACCGGTTGCCGGCGCGCGTCCGGTCCACGCCGAACTGGCCGGCGCCGACGTCGTGGAACAGCCTGGTGCGCTCCTCGTCGCCGGGGCTGCGCAGCACGTCCAGGCCGAAGCGCTGGGTCGGGCCGGGTTTCATGGTCAGCCGGACGTGCAGCATGTCGCCCTTGACCGCGGCCAACTGGCTGTTGACGGCGTCGATGCCCGTGGGCGTCTTCAGGTCCAGCAGTGGCGTCCCGACGTGCAGCGCGGACACCTCGCGGACGGGGTTGATCGCCAGGTCGCCGTCCGGGCGCACGCCCAGCTCCACCGGCAGGCCCGCGTTGTGCGCCCACCCGGCGTCGAAGTGCGCCTGCTCGGTGCGGCGGTCCTGGGTGATGCTGAACAGCAGGGACCGGCCGTCCGGGCCCACCGTGCCGCTGGGCCCGGTGAAGTGCTCGCCGTAGTCGAACAGCTTCGGCGTGGTGGTGTCGGGGGTCCAGCGGCGGGCGTTGGCGTCCCAGGTGCCGACCCAGTAGAAGGTGTTCTTGCTGCTGTGCGGGCTCGCGCTGGTGAAGGCCGGGTTGACCACGAACGCGTGCTTCTGCCGTCCCGCGGCGTCCTTGCCGATGGGCAGCAGCACCGGCAGCTCCCACACCTGGCCGGTCTTGGGGTGGGCGCCGACGTCGCCGGTCATGAGCGGACCGGCGTAGGCCCAGTCGGTGAGGTTGGTCGAGGTGTACAGCAGGGCGGTGCCGCCGACGTCGGCGCCGGAGGTGGTCTGGACGCCGGACCCGACCAGCTGGAACCAGGTGTTGCCCTCCTGCCAGACGTACGGGTCGCGGAACTCGCCGAACCGGACCTTGCGCCCGGCGCCGACGTCGAGGTCGGCCCGCTGCTCGGTCACCAGGCGCGGCTCCATCCGCCACTCGACCAGGTCGGGGTCGTCCGGGTTCACCGGACGGGCGAGGCCGGTGGCCTGGTTGGGGCGCTTGGAGTCGTCGCCCGCGGTGATGAGCAGCACCGGGTCGCCGTTCTGGTCCAGCGTCGCGCCGCCGGACCACACGCCGTCGGGGGCGACGCTGCCCGCCGTGGGCGCCAAGGCGACCGGGAGATCGCGCCAGTGCACGAGGTCCTTGCTGACCGCGTGGCCCCAGCTGATGTTGTGCCAGTACGGGCCGTGCACGTTGTGCTGGTAGAACAGGTGGTACTGCCCGTTGGCGAAGATCGGCGAGTGCGGCTCGTTCATCCAGTGGTTGGGCGCGGTGAAGTGGTAGCCGGGGCGGTACTTGTCCCCGTTGTAGCGTGACCGGTCCTGCACGATGTCGGCCTTCGGGATGGTTCCGCCGGCGAACGTGGCCAGGGCCGCGGAGTGGTCGGCGGCGACCTCGGCCGGGCTCAAGGCCTTGCGGTGCAGCTTCACCTCGTCGATGAGGCCGCTGAACATGTTCACGGCGAAGGTGCCGTTGATGATGACCGGCTGGTTGTGCTTGCCGATCAGCAGCGGCACACCGGACTGCTGGAGCCGGGCGCCGGTCGGGATGGCGGTCTCGGCCACCTGCGTGCCGTTGAGGTAGAGCCGCATCCGGCCCTGGGCCGGGTCGAACGTGGCCACCAGGTGCGCCCAGGCGTTGGTGCGCAGCGCGGCCGACGGGGGAACGGCCACCTCGCGCCAGGCGTCACCTGTGCCGACCCCGAACTTCCAGGTGCCGTGCCGTCCCACGCCGAGGGAGAAGCCGCGGTTCGCGGTCTGCTCCTGCTGGTTGACGATCGCGGAGACCTTGCCCTCGTCGCCCCACTCGAAGCCCTGCGGGGCGACCCACGCCTCGACGGTCAGCGCGTTCTGGTCCAGCGGCACGGAGCCCGCGCTGCGGCTGACCCAGGTCGAGTATCCGTCGAACAGCAGCGCCTTGGACAGCACGCCCTTGCCGTCGTTCGCGGGTTGCCACAGGGGGTCGCTCTTGGGCTTGTAGACGGCCTGGTTGAACACGTAGCTGATCGGGTCGGCCTGGCCGCTGACGCGTTCCACGGTCGAGGCGCCCGAGCCCTCCCGGAAGTCCCAGTGGGCGGCCGTGCTGCCGATGGGCTGGTCCAGTCCGACGCGGACGTCGTCGAAGTTCAGGTGGCCCCAGCCGCCGGTGGCCTGGTCGACCAGCTTGATCCGCACCTGCTGGCCCAGCCGGTCGCGGACGTCCCAGGTCACCCTGCGGTACGACTCGCCGTCGGCGCCGGTGGCCTTGTGCAGGACCGTCCCGTCAACCGTCGTCAGCGCCGCGTACAGGGTGGCCTCGTCCCGACCGCCGCCGACCAGGACGCTGACCACACCGGTGCCCGACACGGTGAACGGGTCCGAGGTGAGCGTGCCCGTCGCCGCGTCACCGCCGCTCTTGAAACCCCACAGGTGGTGGGTTCCCTGCTGGTTGAAGCAACAGCCCCAGCCCCAGCCCGTCTCGGTGGTCAGCGCGGTGGCGAACGCCGTCCCCTGGGCCGTCCAGCCGGTCAGGTTCCCGGCTTCGAAGCCCGGGTTGGTCAGGCCGCTGCTCAGCGGCTGGTCGAGCCCGACGCGGACGTCGTCCAGGTTGAGGTGCCCCCAGCCGCCGGTGTCCTGGTCGACCAGCTTGATCCGCACCTGCTGGCCGAGTCGGTCGCGGACGTCCCAGCTCACCCTGCGGTACGCCTCGTCGTCCGCGCCGGTGGCCTTGTGCAGCACCGTTCCGTCGGCCGCGATCAACGCCGCGTAGAGGTTCGCCTCGTCGCGACCACCGCCGATCAGCAGGCTGACCACACCGGTGCCGGACACGGTGAACGCGTCCGAGGTGAGCGTGCCCGTCGCCGCGTCACCGCCGCTCTTGAAACCCCACAGGTGGTAGGTCCCCTGCTGGTTGAAGCAACAGCCCCAGCCCCAGCCGGTCTCGGAGGTCACGGCGTTCGCGAACGCCGTCCCCTGGGCCGTCCACCCGGTCAGGTTCCCCGACTCGAACCCCGCGTTGGCCAGGGCGCCGGGTTCCGCGGCGGCTGCCTGGGTGGCCAGTGGTGGACCGAGCGACGCGCACGCGATCAGCGCGACCAACAGGAGCCTGGCGCGACGCACCAGGCCGCCGGCGGCATGACGTGCCATGTGACGCCTCCTCGACGTTGAGGTGATAAATCGAATCTCGACAAGCGCCGATGCTGCGCGCAGGCGTCCGAGGTAAACAAGGTGGTAACGAGGCAACTTTACCGTTTCGTTACATCAAGATGTCCCTTGTTCGCCTTGATAATTCGATTTACCATCGTGCGGCGCTACAGCCTCGCCGGGCCGATCGGGCCCCGCCTGAGCCGGCCACTCCCCCCGCACCGCTCCCCCCGAGACGAAACGCAGGGCAGCCCATGACCAGACGTTTGATGACAGCCGTGCTGACCGCGGCGGCACTCGTCGCCTCCACGAGTCCCGTCGTGGCGGCGCCGGCGACCGAGACCTACCGGCCGCAGTTCCACTTCACCCCGGAACGGAACTGGATGAACGACCCGAACGGCCTCGTCTACCACAAGGGCGAGTACCACCTCTTCTACCAGCACAACCCCAACGGCAACTCGTGGGGCGACATGTCGTGGGGCCACGCGGTGAGCCGCGATCTCGTGCACTGGCAGGAACTCCCGGTCGCGATCAGCCACGACGACACCGAGATGGTGTTCTCCGGCAGCGCGGTCGTCGACCACGCCAACACCTCGGGCTTCGGCACCCCCGACGAGCCGGCGATGGTCGCCGTCTACACCAGTGCGCCCAAGACCGGCGGCAAGCAGGCGCAGTCGCTGGCCTACAGCACCGACCGCGGTCGCACGTGGACGAAGTACGCGGGCAACCCCGTGCTGGACATCGGTTCCGCCGAGTTCCGCGATCCGAAGGTGCAGTGGTACGCGCCCACGAAGAGCTGGCTGATGGCCGTCGCCCTGGCCACGGAGCGCAAGATCCGGTTCTACTCGTCCAAGGACCTCAAGTCGTGGACGGAGCTCAGCGACTTCGGCCCGGCGGGCGCGGTCGGCGGGGTGTGGGAGTGCCCGGACCTGTTCCCGCTCCAGGTCGACGGCGACCCCGGCAAGACCAAGTGGGTGCTGGTGGTCAGCATCAACCCCGGTGGCATCGCGGGCGGTTCGGCGGCCCAGTACTTCGTCGGCGACTTCGACGGCACCCGCTTTACGGCTGACGGCAACGGCAGCTACACCCCGCCCGCCGGCGTCGTCGTCGAGGACTTCGAGTCGGCCTACGGCAGCTGGACCACCACCGGCGCCGCCTTCGGTGACGCGCCGGCCACCGGCCCGCTGCCAGGGCAACTTCCCGTGGGCGGCATCGAGGGCACCGGCTACGCCAGCAGCTTCCACGGCGGCGACAGCTCGATCGGCACCCTCACCTCGCCGCCGTTCACCGTGGACAAGCGGTACCTCAACTTCAAGGTGGGCGGCGGCAGGCACCCGCACGACCCGGCGGCCGTGACCGGTGACGCGCCACCGCCGGCGGGCGAGGTCCTGGCCGACTTCGAGGGCGGAACCTACGGCACCTGGACCGCCACCGGCGAGGCGTTCGGCGCCACGCCGGCGACCGGCACGCTGCCCGGCCAGCTGCCGGTGTCGGGCTGGCAGGGCGACGGCCTGGTCAACACCTTCCTCCGGGGCGACGCCACGGTCGGCACCCTGACCTCGCCGGAGTTCACCCTCACCGCGCCGTACGTGAACTTCCTCATCGGCGGCGGCAACCACCCGTCGGACTCCGAAGCGCCCACCGCCGTGCGCCTGGTCGTGGACGGCGAAGTCGTGCGCAGCGCCACCGGCAAGGACTCCGAGGCGCTGAACTGGGCCTCGTGGGACGTGCGCGACCTGGCCGGCCGCAAGGCGCGCTTCGAGGTCGTGGACGAGCACACCGGCGGCTGGGGCCACATCCTCGTCGACCAGGTGATGCTCGCCGACGCGCCGGCCAAACCGCGCTCCACCGAGACCTCGGTCAACCTCGTCGTGGACGGCAAGGTCGTGCAGACGGCCACCGGGGCGGACAGCGAGACCCTGGACTGGGCCTCCTTCGACCTGCGTGAGCACCTCGGCAAGCAGGCACGGATCTCGGTGGTGGACATGAACACCGCGGGCTGGGGTCACGTGATGGTCGACCGCTTCACGCTCGCCGACGCACCCGCGAAGTCCACTGTGGAGCGAGCGGACTGGGTCGACCACGGCAAGGACTACTACGCGCCCGTGTCGTGGGCGAACGCCCCGGACGGCAGGCGGTACATGATCGGGTGGATGAACAACTGGCAGTACGCCGGCAACACCCCGACCTCGCCGTGGCGCAGTGCGCAGAGCGTGCCCAGGCAGGTGGGGCTGCGCACGATCGGCGGCGAGGTCAAGCTCGTCCAGGAACCAGTCCGCGCCCTCGACCGCCTCCACCGCGGGTCGCCGTTCTTCCTGCGGGACAGCACCATCCGCGAAGGCTCGCGGTCGCTGGGCAGGCACGCCGAAGGACAGGCCCTGGACGTCGAGGCGACCTTCTCCCTCCGTGACGCCGAGCGGTTCGGCCTCAAGGTGCTCAGCGGCCCGGGCCAGGAGACGGTGATCGGCTACGACACCACCACCGGAGAGCTGTACGTCGACCGCACCCGGTCCGGGCGCACCGACTTCAGCCCCGACTTCCCCGCCGTCCAACGCTCACCGCTGGCCGCGGTGAACGGGAAGGTGACGCTGCGCGCCCTCGTGGACTGGTCGTCGGTCGAAGTCTTCGGCGGCGCGGGCGAAGCCGTGATCACCAGCCAGGTCTTCCCCGACCCGACCAGCGACGGGGTGGAGGTCTTCGCCGAGGGCGGCAAGGCCCGGATCGACCGCCTGACCATCCGGGACATGGGCACCTACCGACGCTGACCACCGCGCGGCGACCTGTTCCAGCTCATTCCAGGCCGTGCGAACGAGTAGTCGCGGCGGGAACCGGTCCGGTTCCCGCCGCGTTCACGGTCACGCGTGCGGATCATCGACGTCACCCCCTCCGGGCTCTCCCGCCCTGTTTCCGCGAATCGCCGGGAACCGGATGCCGTCCGCGTCCGACCACTGAGCAGGTCCTCCCTTCGTCCCCACCAGAGGTGCTCCGTGTCCGCTCCCCCGATCGACGACGTGCGAACCGAGGAGACCCCCGGTCCGGTCCGGGTGTCCGTGGTTCCGCTGCTACGGCGGCTGCACTTCTACGCCGGGATTCTGGTGGCCCCGTTCCTGCTGGTGGCCGCGTTGACGGGTGTGCTCTACGCGCTCGCGCCACAGCTCGACGGCCTGCTCTACGACGACGTGCTGGAGGTGTCGTCGGCCTCTGGTGCGCCGCGCCCGTTGGCCGAGCAGGTCGCCGCCGCCCAGGCCGCCCTGCCCGACGGCACGCTCACCGCCGTGCTCACCGCCGACGAGCCCGACGCCACGACCCAGGTCGTGTTCTCCTCGCCCGGCTCGGCCGATGACGGCGACCGAACCGTCTACGTCAACCCTTACACCGCCCAGGTGCAGGGCCGACTGACCACCTCCTTCGGCTCCACGCCCGCCACCACCTGGTTGAGCGCCCTCCACCGGAACCTGCACCTGGGCGAACCCGGCCGGCTGTACTCGGAGCTGGCGGCGAGCTGGCTGTGGGTGCTGGCGATCGTGGGCGCGGCCCTGTGGCTGGTCCGACAGCGCACCGCCCGCCACCGGGTCCGCTCGGTCATCGCACCGGAGCGGGGCGCGAAGGGCGTGCGCGAGACCCGGTCCCGGCACGGCAGCATCGGGACGTGGGTGCTGATCGGCGCGCTGTTCCTCTCGGCCACCGGCCTGACCTGGTCCACCTACGCCGGCGACAACTTCAGCGCCGCCCTGACCGCGCTCGACGCCAAGGCCCCCGCCCTGGACACCGGCCTGGGCGGGGCCGAAGGCAGCACCGGCTCGGACGGGCACTCCGGACACGGCGACGTGTCGCAGGACGCCGAACCGGTGGACCCGGCGACGTTCGACCGGGTGCTCGTCGCCGCCCGCGACGCAGGCCTCGACGGTCCGCTGCAACTCGGCGTGGCGGCCGAACCGGGCACCGCGTGGACCGCCGCCCAGGTGGACAACACCTGGCCGATCCGACTCGACAAGGTCGCCGTGGACCCCGAGACCGCGACCGTGACCGCACGGGCCGACTTCGCCGACCGACCGCTGTTGGCCAAGCTGTCGTCACTGGGCATCCAGGCGCACATGGGCCGGTTGTTCGGCGTGGCCAACCAGGTCGCGCTGCTCCTGCTCGGCGCCGGGCTGATCACGCTGATCGTGCTCGGCTACCGCATGTGGTGGCAGCGCCGCCCGACCCGCGCCGACCGCCGCGCCCCGCTCGGCAGCGCGCCCAAGCGCGGGACCTGGCAGCACCTCCCCCTGTGGTTCGTCATCCCCGCACCGCTCGTGCTCATCGCCATCGGCTGGGCCATCCCCCTGCTCGGACTGAGCCTGCTCGCCTTCCTCGTGCTCGACGGGCTGATCGGCCTGGCCCGCAAGCGCGCCGGCGGACGGACTTCTCCCCAGAGCGGGTGACCGCCGGCTGGTCGTTCCACCACCCCGAGATCCCTCACCGGATCGCGGGCGGCGGGTCGCGCCCCGGGGCCTCGACGGCAGTCGGCCCGAGGGGTTCCTCGACCGGCGACCACCGCGCGAACCGCAGTCCCCCGCACGTCCACGACGCACCGACGCCGCGCGACGACACGACCACACCCGAAAGGGCTCGACCATGATCCTGACGCGCACGACGGCGACACCCGGCACGGGCCGCCGCCCGGGCTCGACCGGAAGGTGAGGACCGTGCTCGACCACAACGCCGTGGCCCCACCGGTCCACGAGCACATCACCGACGCCATCAAGACCCCGGCGCTCGTCCGGCTCACGCCCAACACCGTGCTGGTCCGCTTCGAGACCCTCAAGGTCTACGCCGCGCTCGGCGCGGTGCGGCACCTGGTCGACACCGGCGTGCTGCGCCCGGGGCAGACGGTCGTGGACAGCTCCAGCGGGATCTACGCCCTCGCCCTGGCGATGGCCTGCCACCGCTACGGCCTGCGCTGCCACATCGTCGCCTCCACCACCGTCACCGACACCATGCGAGCCCAACTGGAGATCCTCGGCGTCACCGTGGACCGGATGCCACCGTCGGACGACCTGCGACTGGACCAGAACCGGCGGGTGGCACGGATCCAGGAACTCCTGGCCCGGCAGCCCGACATGCACTGGATGCGCCAGTACCACGACCCCGTGCACCACCTCGGCTACGCCGAGCTGGCCGACTTGCTGCGCCGCGCGTTACCCGGCGAACCGCTGACCGTGGTGGGCAGCGTCGGCACCGGAGCCTCCACCGGCGGGCTCACCCGCGCGCTGCGCGAGCACGACCCCCTGACCCGGCTGGTGGGCGTGCAGCCCTTCGGCAGCGTCACCTTCGGCAGCGAGCGCTTCACCGACCCGGACGCCATCATCGCGGGCATCGGCAGCGCCATCCACTTCGACAACGTCCACCACGAGCTGTACGACCGCGTCCACTGGCTCGACTTCCAGCACGCCATGGCCGCCACCGTCGGCCTCCTGCGCGACCACGCCGTCTTCGCCGGCCTGTCCACCGGCGCCGCGCACCTCGTCGCCACGTGGGAAGTCGCCCGCGATCCACGGCGCACGCACGTGGTCATCGGCGCCGACACCGGCCACCGCTACGCCGAGCGCGTCTTCACGCGCCACCGCGAGGCCCTCGACACCGCGCTGCTGGCCCCCGCGGAGATCTCTTCGCTGGACCAGCTGACGCCGCCGTGGGCCGCGATCGACTGGGCACGACGCCCGTACGGACCGGCGGTCCCCACCCAGGAACGCCCTCACGAACGCAGGAAGGACCCCGTGCCGTGACCATCGTGCTGCTGGAAGCCCTCACCTTCGGTCTCGGCCGCCTCGCCGACGCGGCCCGCGCCGAGGGCCACGACCTCGTCCTGCTCACCGGAGACCGCTCGATCTACCGCCACGAGCTGTCCCGCCACGGCGACCGGGTCCGAGTGGTGGACATCGACACCACCGACGTCACCGCCTGCCACGAGGCGCTGCGCGACATCTCCGACCTGTCCGGGCTGATCAGCTGCACCGACACCTGGGCACTGCCCGGCGCGGACCTGGCCGCCCGCCTCGGCCTGCCCGGACCCGACCCCGACGCGGTGCGCGTGCTGCGGGACAAGGCCGCCGTCCGGGCCGTGCTGCACGGGCAGCGCCTGAGCCGCAGCGGCCCCCTCGACCCGACCACGACCGACGTCTTCCCCCTGGTGCTCAAGGACTCCGCCGGGACGTCGTCCCGCGCGGTGTGGCTGGCGCGCTCCCCCGCCCAACGCGACGCCGCGCTCCTGGAGGCCGCGGCCACACCGCTCAAGGGCCGCCTGATCGCCGAACCGTACTTCGAAGGCCCCGTCTACAGCGCCGAGACCATCACCTGGCAGGGCGAGACCCGGTTGCTGGGCCTGCTGAGCCGGGTGATGTCCCCCGAACCGCTGCGCCGCGAGGAAGCTTCCGGGTTCCCGGTCGCCTTCCCGGACACCGACCACGCCGAGCTGGCCGACTGGATCGGCCGGGTGCTGCACGCCGCGGGGCACGACCGCGGCTTCGCGCACACCGAGTTCGTGCTCACCGCCACCGGACCCGAGGTCGTCGAGATCAACGCCCGCATCGGCGGCGCCCTCGTCGGCGAGTCCCTGTGCCGAGCCCTGGGTGTCAACGCCTACGACGCGATGGTCCAGGTCTCCCTCGGCAAGCGGCCCGACCTGCTCGACCACGCGGGCAACGGCGGCACCGCGACCGGATTCGTGATCGTCTACCCGCGCGAAGCCGGCGTGCTCGACGGCTGGACCGGCCTCGATCGCCTGCCCGACCTGCCCGGCAACCCGGAGTGGTACCCCACCGCGAGCCCCGGTGACGTCGTGGAGCACCTGAGCGACCAGCGCTCCGCCACCGGCATCGTCCTCGCCGAGGGCCCCACCGCCGAACTCGCCCTGCACCGCGCCCAGGCCGCCGCCGGCGGCATCATCCCGGTGGTCCGGGTCGGCGAACGCGCCGACGCCGCGGTGTGACCGCGCCACCGGCAGCCGACCCGCCGAGCTCGCGGCACCCGAACGCCTCGGTGGGCAGGACGGCACCTGCACGGTGATCACGGCGATGCACGACGCCAGGCGGCAGGGTCGGGACCGTCCCCGCGTGCCCGCGGGTCAGGCGGCTCGTCGGTGGGCGGTGGGTCGGAGGTGGCGTCCCCGCCCGGGACGTCCGCCGGGCTGCGGCGCGACGTCGTCGCCGTCGGAGTCGTCGTGGTGACCGAGGTCGTCGTCGTGCTTGGCGGGGGTTCCCGGTGTCGGCTCCTCCCGGTGGGCGCGGGCCACGAGGTAGAGCAGGACCAGACCGGCCACCAAGGGCAGGTGGGAGACCACGCGGGTGGCGGTCGCGGTTCCCCCGATCAGGTCGCTGACCGAGAACGCGACCAGCACGGCGACGAACCCGGCGAGGGTGGGCAACAGCCCGGCGGCACGGTGGGCGTGCACCGCGGCGACCATCAAGCCGATGCCCAGTGCGAGGTTCCACGCGGCGCCCTCGTTGAACAGGTGCGTGGAGATCCCGTGTCCGGAGTGGCCGCCCGTGGCCCCGGCGAGCAACTGGGCCAGGCCGAGCCACAGCTGGACGATGGCGACCGCGGAGAGGGCCAGGCGCGGTGCCAGGGCGGTGTGGCGGGGTGGTGCGGCGGCCAGCACGGCGTCGACCAGGTCCGGGTCAGGTCCGACGGGCCGGACCCTGATCGCCCTGGTCAGCGCCTGTGCGCTCGCCTGCCACCGGGTGCAGGCGAGGCACTGTGCCAGATGCGCGTCCGTCTCGGCGGCGGGTACGGGCTCGGCTTCGCCGTCCAGGCGGGCCGAGAGCGCTTCACGGCAGGATTGGCAGTCCACACACCAATAGTCGCTCCATTCGGCTCACGAGTTCCCCGCGGAGCGTGGTTACGATTCGGAATCGTGACAGCACCCGACGACGAGGTCACTCGCTGGGCACTCACAGCGCGTTCCGGCGACCGCGACGCCCTGGAGCGGTTCGTCCGCGCGACCCAGCGCGACGTGTGGCGCTTCGTCGCCCACCTGACCGACGTGGGCCTGGCGGACGACCTCGCGCAGGAGACCTACGCCCGCGCCCTGCCCAGCCTGCGCCGCTTCGCCGGTCGCTCCTCGGCCCGCACGTGGCTGCTGGTCATCGCCCGCCGCGTCGTGGTCGACCACATCCGCATGGCGCAGTCACGACCCCGGCTCTCCTCGGGCGCGGACTGGACGCACGAGGCCGACCGCCAAGCGGCCGACACCGGCTTCGAGGACACGGTCGCGCTCAACATGCTGCTCGACGCGCTCGACCCGGAACGCCGTGAGGCCCTCGTGCTCACCCAGATCCTGGGCCTGCCCTACGCCGAGGCCGCCGACGTGGTCGGCTGCCCGGTGGGCACCATCCGCTCCCGCGTCGCCCGCGCCCGCGACGACCTGGTGCGCGCCGCCGGCGACGAGGCCACCGAAGCCGGGTGATTCCCGGAGCCCCGACCGGAACCAGGCCGGCCGGGTGAGCGATCTCCGATCGAGCCCGCGGTGCGGGTCGCGCTGGACAACACCGGGAGCGCCGGCATCGCGGTGCGCGACGCGATCGAACCGACCGACGCCGTCACACGCGCCGACCGCACCCTGACCACCCTCCGCGGCAACCCGGTCTGGCCGTTCGGCCACATCGCCCCCGCGATCCCGCCGGCCGGACTCGGCCTGCCCGCCCCTCCTCGCGCCTAATGGGGCCTTCGCGCTCGTGGTCGTCTCTCCGACCACCGGCGTGTCGGCTGAGTGCTCCCCGTCGGGTGCGCTGCTCAAGATCGACCTTGCCAGTTGCAAGTTGTCGGCAATTGCTACAGTCTGGCAATAACACGCGCTACGAAGTCCGACGGAGACCTGATGAGCCAGTACGTGCTGCCGGATCTGCCCTACGACTACGCGGCCCTGGAGCCCGCGATCACCGGCGAGATCCTCGAGCTGCACCACAGCAAGCACCACGCCGCCTACGTCAAGGGCGCGAACGACACTTTGGAGCGGCTGGCCGAAACCCGGGAGAAGGAGGACTTCACCGGTCTGGTCGGCCTGGAGAAGACCTTCGCGTTCAACCTCTCCGGGCACGTGCTGCACACGATGTTCTGGGACAACCTGAGCCCCGACGGCGGCGACCGCCCCGAGGGCGAGCTGGCGGCGGCGATCGACGAGCACTTCGGCTCGTTCGACGCGTTCGCCAAGCAGCTCTCGGCCGCGACCACGCTGGTGCAGGGGTCGGGGTGGGGTGTGCTGGCGTGGGAGCCCTTGTCGCAGCGACTGGTCGTGGAGCAGGTCTACGACCACCACGGCAACGTCGGCATGAACACCACCCCGGTCCTGGTGTTCGACGCCTGGGAGCACGCCTACTACCTGCAGTACCGCAACGTCCGCCCGGATTACGTCCAGAAGCTCTGGTCGCTGGTCAACTGGACCGACGTGACCCGCCGCTTCGACGCCGCCCGCACGGGCGACAACGGCCTCATCGCCCCGTCGAAGTAGGCCCTCCGAACCGGCAGTGGGTGCTCCGACAATCACCGCGCTGCCTCGGGACGTGCCCTCGTCTCCCGCCCGGAGGCGAGGGCACGTCCTGCCGAACCCGGTCGGGCTCGACGTCGCCGGCGCGGCGGGTGCCCGCGAGTCGGTCCAGCGACCGTCGCCAACACGAGCCTCGACAATGCCGACTCCACTGTGGACGGTGCTTACCTCCCCGTCCTGCTCGACTGCGGAGAAGGCAACGGCGTAGCTTCGGTTTCTCACCCGACGCAATCGGCGCCCCATGCCAGCCAGGCGTGGAGGCCGCCTCGCACACCTTTGTCCACAGTGGATTGATAAGTCGCCGATAGAGGCCAACTGTGGAAAATTCCTGCCATCGAAGGAATTTCACGTTGCTTCGGCAACCACGGTTCGACATCTGTTGCGGAGTGGTTCACCAACGGCCCGGATCGAAGTTCACGTCCGCGCGCTTCCCTGTCCCGACACGTCGAGCCGATCAACGCCGGTCGCGCCACCGGAGCGCGGCCCACCTCGCTCGACGGGAGGGAGCAGTCGTGGAACGTCGTACCTTCCTGCGCGCCGCCGTCGCCGGCGGCGGTTCGATGGCCTTCGGCTTCACGCTCTGGAGCGAGGCCGTGGCCTACCCGGCGAAGACCGGACCCAGCCCCTACGGCAGCCTCCAGACCGCCGACGCCAACGGCATCCAGTTGCCGTCCGGCTTCACCAGCCGGGTGATCGCCCGCTCCACCCAGACCGTGCCGGGCACGAACTTCACCTGGCACAGCGCCCCCGACGGCGGCGCGTGCTTCGCCGACGGCACCGGCTGGATCTACGTGTCCAACGCGGAGATGGGCAGCGGCGCGGGCGGCGCGAGCGCGATCCGGTTCAACTCCAGCGGCGGCGTCACCGGCGCGTACAGCGTCCTGAGCGGCACCAACCGCAACTGCGCCGGCGGCGACACCCCCTGGAACACCTGGTTGTCCTGCGAGGAGGTCGACCTCGGCTACGTCTACGAGACCGACCCGTTCGGCGCCAGGTCAGCCGTCCGCCGCGCCGCGATGGGCCGGTTCAAGCACGAGGCCGCCGCCTGCGATCCCGACCGCAAGGTCGTCTACCTGACCGAGGACGAGACCGACGGCTGCTTCTACCGCTTCGTGCCCACCACCTGGGGCGACCTCTCGTCCGGCACGCTGCAGGTGCTCAAGGAGGTCGGCGGCGTGCTCTCCTGGGCGAACGTCCCAGACCCCGACGGCAGCCCGACCCGCACCCGCAGGCAGGTCTCCGGCGCGAAGGTGTTCAACGGCGGCGAGGGCGCCTACTACCGCAACGGGACGTGCTTCTTCACCACCAAGGGCGACAACCGCGTCTGGGCCTACAACGCGGTGAACAACACCATCGCCATCGCCTACGACGACAACCTCACCGCCAACCCGCCGCTGACCGGCGTGGACAACCTCACCGGCGCAGCCGTCGGCGACCTGTACGTCGCCGAGGACGGCGGCAACATGGAGATCTGCGTCATCACGCCCGACGACGTCGTCGCACCGTTCCTTCGCGTCACCAACCAGAGCTCCTCCGAGCTCTGCGGCGTCGCCTTCAACCCCGCGGGCAACCGCCTGTACTTCTCCTCGCAGCGCGGCACCAGCGGTTCCAGCAGCGGCGGCATCACCTACGAGGTCACCGGGCCGTTCCGCACTTCCCTGTGACCACCGGGCGGTGACGGGTCGCCGGTCGGCTGGCGATCCCGGCGGCCACGTCACCCCCCGCCGTCGACGACGCCGCTCGGCACGATGCGCTCCCAGCCGAAGCCGGTGCGGCGCAGCAGTAGCACCAGCAGCGCGAAGGACTCCATCATCATCAGGTCGAGTCACTTCTCCGAAGGAGTCCGCGTGGTGCACGACGTCGCATCGGCCGACAAGCGGTCGGTGCTCCGGAGCTGGTCCTTCCTCCGGCTCTGGACCGGCGCCACCGCCTCCGGCCTCGCCACCTGGGCGCTGCCGTTCATCCTCGGCCTCGCGGCGCTGGAGCGGTCGATCACCGCCGTCGAGCTGGGCGTCGTGCTGGCCGCCCGCACGGCCGGGTTCCTCGTCGCCGTGCCCGTGGCCGGGGTGCTGGCCGACCGGCACTCCCGGCGCCGGGTCGTGTTGTGGGCGGGCCTGGTTTCCGCGGTCGCCTCCCCCGTGATCGCGTTGGGCCTGGGGCGTTCGGTCCTGCTCATGGCGGCGGCCGCCGCGGTCGTGGGCGCCGGGCAGGGCGCCTGCCGCCCCGCGTTCCAGGCGCTGACCGCGGAGGTCGTCGCCGACGAGCAGCGGCAGCCGGCCAACGCCGCGCTCACCATCTCCGTGCGGGTCACCACGCTGGTCGCCCCCGGTCTCACCGCGCTGCTGGCCGTGGCGGTCGACACCCCCGCCCTGGTGGTCGCCACCGGCGTGCTGTGGCTGGCCGCCGCACTCGTCCCACCGTCCGGGGCTCGCCAGGCCCCGACGGGGCCGACCGCCGGGACCCGCTTCTCGGCCGACTTCCTCGACGGCATCCGCGAGGCCCGCAGGCACCCGTGGTTCCTGGCCGGCCTGGGCGCGCTCACCGCCGTCATCGCCACCGGTTACTCCGCCACCGGCGTGGTGCTGCCCCTGGTCAGCCGGGACCGCTACGGCACGGAGGCCGTGCTCGCCGCCGCCCTGACCGCCTACACCGTCGGCGCGCTGGTGGGCGCACTCGTCGTGGCCCGGTGGAAGCCCCGAGCCCAGGGCTGGGCGGCGCTCGCCGGCTTGGCCTGCTACGGCTTCGCCCCGCTGAGCCTGCTGCTGCCCGTCCCCGCCGCGGTGATCGTGGCCGCCTACGTCGTGGCCGGTCTGGGCATCGAACTGTTCAACGTGCCGTGGTTCACGGCCACCCAGAGGGAGGTCGACCCCCGCGCGCTGGCCCGTGTGTCCTCCTTGGACTTCCTGTTGTCCTACGGCCTCGCCCCGGTCGGCCTGGCGCTGATCGCACCGGCCATCGACCACTTCGGACCGGGGCCGGTGCTGGCCGCCTGCGCCGCCGTCTGCTTCGCCGCCCCTGCCCTCGCCGCGCTCGTGCCGTCCGCACGCGGGTTCCGAGTGGTCCGGTGACCGACCGCGTCCGCGCTCGATCGGGTCGCACAACCATCAGCACTCGGCGACAGCTGACCCACAGCGAGTGAAGATCGCGTGCTGCACCGACTCCGAAGTTGCTCCATCTGAGTGAGATGGTGCTCCAATGTGGTCACGCCTGCCGAGCTGGGTAGCCGAAACGTGACGGCCCGACCGCGCCCTCCAGCGCGACGGCACAGGAGCAGCTGGAGCATTCCGACGAGGAAGGACCGAACAGGACATGGCGACATCAACGTTGGCAGCAGTCGACTTCGGGCAAGGCGTGTCCGACGCCTGGCGCGCGGTGATCACCTTCGTGCCCAAGCTCGTGGGTTTCCTGTTGATCCTGCTGATCGGCTTCTTCGTCGCCAAGTTCCTGGCCAAGGTCGTGGACAAGGTCCTCGAACGCGTCGGTTTCGACCGCGTCGTGGAACGCGGCGGCGTCAAGCGCGCGCTGGAGCACTCGAAGTACGACGCCTCCGACGTCATCGCCAAGCTCGTCTACTACGCCGTGCTGCTGATCACGCTGCAGCTCGCGTTCGGCGTGTGGGGCCCCAACCCGGTTTCCGCGCTGCTGACCGACATCGTCGCCTGGCTGCCCCGCGCCGCCGTGGCGATCATCATCGTCGTGGTCGCGGCGGCCATCGCCAAGGCCGTCAAGGAGATCATCGGCAACGCGCTCGGCGGCCTGTCCTACGGCCGCGTCGTGGCCACCATCGCCTCGATCTTCATCATCGGCCTGGGCGTCATCGCCGCGCTGAACCAGATCGGCGTCGCCACCGCGGTCACCACCCCGGTCCTGATCACCGTCCTGGCCACGATCGGCGGCATCGCCGTGATCGGTGTCGGCGGTGGCCTGGTCCGGCCCATGCGGCAGCGCTGGGAGCGGTGGCTGAACAGGGCCGAGCAGGAGATCCCCCAGGCTCGCGCCCGCGCCGCGGCCTACCAGCGTGGCCGTGACGACGCCGCGCGCGCCGCGAACGCCCCCACCCGGCAGGTGCCGGTCGACGGCCCGACCCAGCACCTGCCGGCCTCCGGCCGCATGACGGGCCCACTGCCGACGACCGGGGCTCCGGGCCGCACCCTCTGAGACCACCCATGCGCCGCACGGGTAACGCAAGAAGACCGACTGCACTCGACCCGCACTCAAACCGTCCGCACTCGTGGACGGCGCGGGGGAAGGAAAGACGGACCACGACATGACTTCGATCATGGAGCGCATCACCCACTGGAACGGCCGCGAGGTCCGCGACCAGCACGGAGACAAGATCGGCACCGTGGAACAGGTGTGGACCACTGACGACACCCGGCCCGACTGGCTCTCGGTGAACACCGGCCTGTTCGGCCTGCGTCAGTCGTTCCTGCCGGTGCAGGGCCTCACCGAAGGCCCCGGCGGCGACCTGCGCACCCCGTACACCAAGGAGCAGGTCAAGGACGCGCCCAACGTCGATCCCGACGGTGGTCTCGACGCCACCGAGGTGCAGCGCCTCTACCGCCATTACGGCAACCTCGGCAGCGCGCACGGCACGACCACCCGCGACCGCACCGATCACCGCGCCGACGACGCGATGACGCGCTCCGAGGAGCACCTGCGGGTCGGCACGCAGGACCGCGAGGCCGGACGGGCGCGGCTTCGCAAGTACGTGGTCACCGACACCGAGCAGGTCGACGTGCCGGTGCGGCGCGAAGAGCTGCGCGTCGAACGGGAGCCGATCACCGAGACCAACCGCCGTGAGGCGATGACCGGCCCGGCGATCTCCGAGGCCGAACACGAGGTGACCCTGCACGAGGAGCGCCCGGTGGTGGACCGCGAAGCGGTGCCGGTGGAGCGGGTGCGACTGGCCAAGGAACAGGTCACCGACACCGAGACCGTCTCCGGCCAGGTCCGCAAGGAGCACATCGACACCGAAGGCGCCACCGACCGGAACCACCGCCGCTAGGAAGCGAGGATTCCCCCGGATCGGCCGGAGCCCTGGACCTCCGCTTGATCAGCCCAGGGCTCCGGCCGGCCCACCGCACCACCGCACCACCGCACCACCGCACCACCGCACCACCGCGACGGAGTCTTCCGCCACCCCGGGACCAGACCCTTCGCGCACTCCCCGTGAAACGATGCGCAACCGTGCGACGGAATCCATCGGCGTGCCGCGCATGCTGAACAACAGTTCACTGGATGTCCAGACTGGATTTGCCGACCGTTCACACTTACGGTCGATCCCGGCGGTCGTTCCACGACATGCCGATCGCGGAGATCACCGGCTCACCCGGTTCGCTCCGCACCGTGGTTGGAGGGCTCTGATGGTGGACAAGCTCGAGGGACACCAGGTGCGTGACCCCCGCCGGCTGCACGCCCCGATCGAGGTCCAGCTGGACCAGGCCGCCGAGGAAGTGACCCGCAGGTTGGCGGGCCGGATCGGCTACCAGGTCGCCCGCGAGGCCGTCACCGACGCCTACCAGCGGCTCGCCGGACAAGCCAAGATCCACAACTTCCTGCCGATCCTCGCCGCCCGGTCGGCGCACCGACGACTGCAGGCCGCACCCTGAGCACCGCACCCTCCACACCCGAGCCACCCGCGCGCGAACCGGTCACCCGACCGTCAGCGCCCGGGGCGATCAACCAGGCGGCACGGCCGAACCCGAACGGCGTGCCGCGCTCGGTCGGCGAGCTGGCCGCGTCGTCGCCGGAGTGGAGGGTGACGTGGACACGTCACGGGCAGTGGGTCACCGCCGAACGCGTCGTGATCGCCGGCGGCCGCCGGTGGACCATCGGCTTGACCCCGACCACGGCGGGCATGACCGCACTGGTGCTGTGGTCGGACGACGAGGTGGCCGAGCACGCCAGGGGCACCGAGGCGCAGATGTGCGCCCTGGCGCACCGGCGGGCGGAAACGACCGCGCACGGCCACAGTCCCTAGCCGACGCTCCGCCAACCGGAGGTTCCCGGCGAGCGCCGACGTCCCGCTCGGTCGGGGTCGTTCAGGCGGTGGGGAGGGTGAACCAGACGGTGAGGCCGCCGTCGATGCCGTCGGTCAATCCGATCGTGCCGCCGTGGGCGGTGACGATGCGTCGGCAGGTGGCCAGTCCGATGCCCGCGCCGCCTTCGACTGTGCCGTGCTGGTGCACCTGGCTCAGCAGCGCGAACGCCTCCTCGCGGCGCGCGGGCGGGATGCCCCTGCCGTTGTCGGCGATCTCGACGCGCACGACCTCCCCGCAGGGCTCCGCCCGGATGCGCACGGTGAGCCGCCGGTCGGGACGTGCGAAGCGGATGGCGTTGACGACGATGTTCTGCAGCAGCGCCCGCAGGTGCGTCTCGTCGCCGCGGACCTTCGGCAGCGGTTCGAGGCGCAGGTCCACCGCCTCGGTTCCCGTGCCGGTGGCGCGGTCGGCGATGAGGTCGGCGAGGAGCTCGCCCAGGTCCACGGACCGCCACTTCAGCTGCCCGCCGAGCTTCGCGTAGTCCAGCAGTTCGTCGACCAGGGCGTGCATGCGGTTCGCGGCGGCCCGACCGCGCTCGACCAGTCGTCGGCGGTCGGGGCGCCCAGGACGGCGGGGTGGTCGGAGAGCAGCTCGAGGAAGCCGACGATGCCGGCGAGCGGGTTGCGCAGGTCGTGGCTGACCCGCCCGGCGAAGTCGGCGAGTTCGCTGTTGGAGCGCAGCAGTTCGGCGCGAGCCGCGGTCAGCTCCTCGACGGTGCGGGCCAGCGTCCGGCTGGACCGCCGCAGTTCCAGCACGTCGACGGCTTGGTGTGCCAGCAGGTCGAGGCTGTGCCGCTGTCGCCGGTCCAGGCGGCGGGGCACGTCGTCGAACACGCACAGGGTGCCGAGGACGGCCCCGGAGGGAGCCCGCAGCCGGCTCGCGGCGTAGAACCGGACCGACGCGATGCGGCCGGTGACGAAGGGGTTGGCGGCGAAGCGGGGGTCCTCGCGGGCGTCGCGCACCTCGACCGGCTCCGAGGTAACGATCGAGACGGCGCACATCGAGTCCTCCCGCGAGCAGACCGAGGGGGAGATCCCGACCGCCGCCACCTGGTGCTGGAAGTGCTCGCTGATCAGGTTGACCGCGCCGTGGGGCACGCCGCAGACCTGCGCGGCCAGTTCCGCGAGGGCTTCCAGGTCGGGTTGGCGCCCCAGGTTCTCGATGCCGTACTCGGCGAGCACCGAGTCGCGGTCGCGCTGGTCAACGGGCATCGGGCTCCGCCTTTCCCGGGTGTGCCACCGGTCCGGAGCCGGGCACGGGACCGCCTGCGGGCTCGGCGCCGGTGAACCCCACCCGCGTCATCCGGCCCCACTCGGCCTTCCCACCCCGCACGGCGTCCGCCAGGCCGCGCAGCCGCCACACCGCCGTCAGCTGCCGGTAGCCGACGTTCTCGACGACCGCGACCACGAGGGCGACCGCCAGGTCCCGCCAGCCGCGGTACCGGTGGAACGAGTACTCCTCCACGACGAGCGCGACGAGGGAGAGCGCGATGCCGTAGCCGAGCGCCACCAGGAAGAACAGCACGGCGAAGGTCCAGTCGACGGCTCCGAGCAGCAGACCCGCGGCGAGGGCGACGAGCCCGAACAGCTCGACGACCGGCGCCAGCAGCTCGAACAGCGCGTAGAACGGCAGCGCCAGCGTGCCGACCGCGCCGTAGGCCGGGTTCCCGATCATCCTCCGGTGCTTCCAGAGGACCTCGGCGAGGCCTCGGGACCACCGGCGCCGTTGACGGCCGAGCACCCGCAGCGACTCCGGCACCTCCGTCCAGGCCACCGGCTCGGGCACGAACACCACCCTGGCGCGCCGGCGGTCGGCCCGCAGCCGGCGGTGCAGGCGGACGACGAGCTCGGCGTCCTCCCCGATCGTGTCCACGTCCAGTCCGCCGACCTCCACGAGGACGTCGCGCCGGAACAGGCCGAAGGCGCCGGAGACGACGACGAGCGCGTTGAGGGCCGACCAGCCGGAGCGGCCCAGCAGGAACGCCCGCAGGTACTCCACGACCTGGGTGCGGGCCAGCCAGGTCCGGGGCATGCGCAGCTCGGTCACGCGGCCGGCGGTGACGGTGCTGTCGTTGACCGCCCGCACGACGCCGCCGGTGGCGACCACGTGCTCGGGGTCGTCGCCGAAGGGCCTGGCCACCGCGAGCAGGGCGTCCGGGTCGAGCAGCGAGTCCGCGTCGACCATGCAGACCAGCGGTTGGACGGCGACGTTGATGCCGGTGTTGTTCGCCGACGCCTTGCCGCCGTTCTCCTTGCGGACCACGACCAACGGCACCGCTCCGGGCGGGGCGTGCACCGAGGTGATGGCGCCACGGGTGGGGACGTCGTCCGGCACCACCCGCGGGACCTCCACGAGGCCGAAGTGGGCCCGCAGCACCTCGAAGGTGCCGTCGGTGGAGCCGTCGTCGACGACCACGACCTCGAAGAGGGGGTGCCGCAGGGCCAGCATGGCGCTGACGCTCTCGACGATCGTCGCCTCCTCGTTGTGCGCCGGCATCACCACCGACACCCCGAGGGTCAGCGGGTTGGTGTACGCCTCGTCGAAACCCGCGTAGGGACGGCGGCGGAGGTGACGCCGGAACTCGCGCACCGCGAGGAGGATCAGGCCGAGGTAACTCGTGTTGAGCAGCAGGAAGTAGGCCAGCACGAACCAGTTGGCCAGGACGATGACAGTGCTGACGACGTCCAACGCGGTCACGGCGGCACCGCGGCGAGCGGGTTCCCGGCGCTTGCCGCCACCAGGGCTTCCCGGGCGTGGGGCGCGGCCGGGCCCGACCGGTTGGCCAGCCTCGCCAGCGCGGCGACGCCGTCGGGTCGGATCGCGGCCAGCGCCGCGGCGGCCGTGTGGGCCACCCAGTGCGCGGGGTCGTCGACCAGGTCGGCCAGCACGGGAACGGCGCACCGCGCCCCCAGCGCGCCCAATGCCTCGGTCGCCGTCACCCGCAGCGGGAGCGGCTCGCGAGCGGAGGTGGCGGCGATGACGCCTTCGACCGAGAGAGGAGCGCCGATGCGCCCGAGGGCACGGGCCGCGCGCAGGCGCACCTCCGTGGAGCGGTCGGTGCGCAGCATCGCGACGAGCACGGGCGCCGACGCCACCGCGCCGATCAGGCCGAGGGCCTCGGCGACCTGGGCGCGGACGAGGTCGTCGGCCTGACCCGCCGCGTCGAGCAGCGGTGGGACCGCTTCCGGGCCGATCTGCCGCAGGGCGGACATGACCAGGTGCTGCGGCAGCGGGGGCGTGCGGTGCAGACCGTGCACGAGCGCCACCGCCGCGGTCGGGTCGGCCAACCGACCGAGGGCGCGCACGGCCACCGCCCGCACCTCCGGGTCCCGGTCGTCCAACAGCCGCATGAGCTGCGCCGTCGCCCCCGGTCCACCCACGGCGCCGAGCAGGTGGGCCGACCTGGCGCGCACCACGGCGCTGCGCCGGTGCGCTCCGCGCATCGCCCGCTCCACCGAACCGCGCCGTTCGAGCAGACCGATCACGGCCGTGCGCGCCTCGCCGCGCACCTTGCCCAGCATGGCGACGGCCACCGGCTCCACCGCGCGCCACGTGCGCGCGTCCACGTTGACCAGCCGTTCCACGACCACGGGGTCCGTGCCGTCTCCGGCGACCAACCGGACCAGCCACGGACGAGCCGACGCCACCAGGCGCGCCCGGCGCGCCTCCGCGACCCGGAGCCACCACCGACCGGCGAGCACTGCCAGCGCGAGGACGACGAGGGCGACGGCGAGGCACACCACCGCGACGACCAGCACCTCGCGGTCGACCGACGGGGACACGGGCGACGTCATCGCCGACTGCGGGCCAGGACGGCGCGAACCCGACTGGCCAGCTCGCGGGGGCTGAACGGTTTGGTGAGGTAGTCGTCCGCGCCCCAGGCGAACCCGCCCTCGACGTCGCCCTCCTGGGCGCGGGCGGTCAACAGGATCACCGGTATGGCGGCGGTGGCCTCCGCCGCGCGCAACTCCCGGCAGACGTCCAACCCGGTCATCCGGGGCATCATCACGTCCAGCACGGCGATGTCCGGCATCGCGTCGCGGGCCAGGGCCAGGGCGGTGGCACCGTCCTCGGCGACGAGCACGTCGTAGCCCGACTGCTGGAGCTTGAACACCACGACGTCCCGGACATCGGCGTCATCGTCGGCGACGAGCACGGTGGTCATCGGAACTCCCGAGTTCTCGGTGTCGCCCCCGAAGTACCCTCGCACTAGCCCTTTCAGTCCATCAATTCACAGCCGAACGGACTAGGTGGACGAACCGCGGTCCCGACGCCTCCGCGACCCACGGGCTGCTGGTTCGACCACGTCGTGAGCTCCACCGACCGGATCGGGGCAGGAGCGCACCGGGGTCACGGATGAGGCGGGTCCAGGACGACCGCGTGTTGGGGCAGCACTCCGGGCAGGCCGTTCCCGTGACCGGTCACCCCGGCATCCCCGAGACCACCGGCCCTGGCGAACACGCCGGCCAGCACCCCGGCGACCGCCGCCGCACCGCCCGCCACCGCCAGGCCGGGACTCCCCGAGACCAGACCCACCAGCCCGAGCACCACGAGCACACCGCCCGCCCACACGCCCCACCGCCACCGCGCGCGCCTGCGTTCCGTCGCCGCGACGCTGTGCACGGTGAACGTCAACTCACGCGCGCACACGACGCACCGAAGCCGGTGCGGCACGGCCGGTTCTCCGTTCGCGGGACGCCGGACCTCCCACGGCACGGCACCCCGGTACTCGAACGAGGCCTCACCCGGCGAGGTACGCGCCCAGAAGTTCACGCGATGACGCACCACGGCACGATGACTCCTAGCCGGTTCCACCGGCACGCCACACCCCTTCCGCTGCGGAACCCGCACGCGCGAGCGCGCGGACGTTATCAAGAGGTGCCGACACAGCGGTGTGATGACGTCAGCCGTCACGATCCGGAGCGGTCGGCGTCGGCGCGCCGGGACCTCGGCTCGTTCCGCCGATGGACTCCTGCTCACCCGGCGGTCGGACCGAGCCCGTCGACTTCGGGGGCAGTTCGTCCCTGATGGCCGCCAGCTGCCCGCGCAGCCTCGCCACAGCGCGGCGGACCGCGGAGCGGACCTCGGTCGGGTCGGTCACGGCGAGGTGGTCCTCCAAGGCCGACCCCGGCGACCCGACACCATCGCTCACCGATGCATTTCAACCGGGCGGTTCGTCGCCGAACCCCTGCCGTGCGGGCGGCCCCCGCCTGTCACGACCACGACACGTGCCTTCCCGAACCGGTTTCGCGTCTCCGCGTCAGGGCACCCGCAGGCATCGGGTCGGGCGGTGAAGGGTGTGGCGGTGTCACTGACGGTGAACGGCAGCCTGCTGGCGGGTCGCTACCGGTTGCTGGAGTCGGTGGGCGTCGGCGGGATGGCCGAGGTCTACCGCGCCGAGGACGTGGTGCTGGGTCGCCAGGTGGCGGTCAAGGTGTTCCGGCCCGGCTGGGACGGCCACGGCCCGGCACCGGTTCGAGGCGGAGGTCCGCACGCTGGCCGGGCTGTCGCACCCCGGCCTGGTCCCGGTCCACGACGCCGGCACCGGCGGCGACATGCCGTTCCTGGTGATGCGGCTCATCGAGGGACGCACCCTGCGCGACGAGATCGCCGACGGCGCGTTGCCGGCGCGTCGGGTGCGGCGGCTGGGCGCGGAGTTGGCCGAGGCCTTGGCCCACGTGCACGCGCGGGGTGTCGTGCACCGCGACGTCAAGCCGTCCAACATCCTGCTCGACGACCGGGACAAGCCGTACCTGGCGGACTTCGGCCTGGCCCACCTGCCCGGCGCGACCCGGCTGACCCGCACCGACCAGATGGTGGGCACCGCCGCCTACCTCGCCCCCGAGCAGGTCCGCGGCGGCGACGTCGACCACCCCGCCGACATCTACGCCCTCGGCCTGGTCCTGCTGGAGTGCCTCACCGGCCACCGCGAGTTCCCCGGCAGCGAGGTCGAGGCGGCCGTCGCCCGCCTGCACCGCTCCCCCGCGATCCCCGCGCACCTGCCGGCCGACCTGGCGAGCCTGGTGTCGGCGATGACCGCCACCGCCCCCGATCAACGGCCGACCGCCCTCGACTGCGCCCGCGCTCTGCAGCCCAACACGGTCGATGACACCGTCCCGGTTCCGGTCCCCGTCGCGGAGACCGTCCCGGTGGAGGCGCCGCGCTCGGCGCGGGTGCCGCGCAAGGCGCTCCTGGCCTCGGCCGCGGCGCTGTTGGGCGCGGTCAGCGTCGCGTGGGCGATCGCCCCCGGGGCTCAACCGGTGAACTCGACGCCGACGTCCGGCAGTTCCGCGACCACCACGTCCTCCACCACAACGGTCCCCGTCACCACCGCGCCACCGCAGACCGCGGCACCGGTGACGGCTCCGACCGAACAACCCGCCGCAGGGGTCGACACCGCCACCCCCGCTCCGGCCGTCCCGGAGATCGGGCGGCAACCAGCCGCCGGGGTTCCGGCCGCGGAACCGGGTGCGAAGAAGCAGAAGGACAAGCCGCAGCCACCCGGCAAGGGCAAGAAGTAGCCGGCGCCGCACAGGTCGGCCTGCGAACGGCGCGACGTCACGTCCTCGCGCCCGGGTGCGAACAGCCAGGGTTGAGGACCACCCGATCGGGGTAACAGTGGATGCCAGGACGCGTCCGCGTCCGGCGCAGTCCTGACCGGGATGCCCCATCGATCGACCAGGGACCACAGCGATGAGCAGCCAAAACCTCCCCGTCGACGGTTCCGTCGAGCACCGCGGCGACACTTCCCCCGCCGGTCGCAACGGCACCGCGACTCCCACTCGGACGAGCACCGAGCCGCCCGCCGACGCCGTCGCGACCCCGATCGCCGTCGCGACCCCGATCTACGACGAGCTGGCCGCCCGCTTCGGCCTGCCGCGCGGCCACGAGGGCGCGGAGTCCCGCGTCGACACCCCGCAGCGCGACACGACCTCGTCCGACACCGCGGAGGCTGACGGGGAACCGGTGGCCATGCGCCCGGCGTGCTGACGAACCGCCGGTCATCGGATCCGCGCTCGTCGCGTGGAGGTCGCCGGGGTCACGTCGTCCGTGGTCATGGGCTGATCGGATCGAGCGCACGTCGGGCGCGGCGCGCCCCTGCCGGAGACGACCGTGATGCCGGTTGGTCGTGTGGCCGCTCAGGTCTACGGTGGGGTGCCGGGCTGTCCGGTGCGCCTCGGCGAACCACGCGGGGCGGCAACCGTGAGGCGGTCGCGTGAGCGTCGAGAACGATCCCGAGCCGCTGGTCCTGGGCTTGACGACCGAGCAGATGCCTCCTCTGGTGCAAGTCCGGCGGTGGACGGCCACCGCGCTGGCGGACCTGGACGACGACCACCTGGAAGCGGTGCTGCTGATCAGCACCGAGTTGTTGACCAACGCCTACGAGCACGGCAGCAGTCCCTACGGCGTTCGCCTGCGGCGCGGCCGGGTGCCGTGCCGGGTGCGCGTGGAAGTCGACGACACCTCGCCGGACCAACCCGTCGTCGGACGCTCCCGGCTCGCCGACACCCGCGGCAGGGGCCTGATCATGGTGGACAAGCTGTCCTGGAAGTGGGGCGTCTCCCCGCTGCCCGACGGCGGCAAGACCGTGTGGGCGACCATCTCCTGTGATCAGGAGGGCTGGATTCCCTGCGCGGGGAACGGATGAGTCCACCGCGTTCGGCGCCGCTGCACGAGTCCGTGTCCTGTGCCGCGGTCGTGGGTAGTCCGTCCTTGACGTGACCCCGACCGCGGAGGCCGAGATGCAACCGTTCCTGTTCGCCCCCTGGGCGTGGCGCGATCCCACTTGGCTGCCCGGCGGTGACACCGGCCCCGATCGCGGGCGCGACGCCGCCGGTACCGGGGAGCGCCCCGACACCGGTCTGATCGGCTACGCGGTGGAGGCCACCGACGGCGCCATCGGCAAGGTCGACGAGGACAACGCCGAGGTCCCCGCCGACTGCCTGATGGTCGACACCGGCCCGTGGATCTTCGGCCGCAAGGTCGTCCTGCCCGTCGGCACCGTGCAGCGGGTCGACCACGAGGAGCGCAAGGTCTTCGTGGACCGCACCAAGGACCAGATCAAGGACGCCCCCGAGTACGACCCGAACGACGCCGACCGCGACGGCTACCGCCAACGCGCCGGCGACTACTACAGCGAGAGCTACCGGCTGGTCCCGCCGATGCTCTGACCCTCCAGGCGGTGCCCGCGATCCGGGGGACCGGATCGCGGGCAGCACCGTGCGGCGGCGTCAGCCGCCCCCGTGTCCGCTGTCGTGTCGGCGGGAGCCGATGACGGCCGCCGGGCCACCGCACCGGGTGCCGCGACTCGGGCGTTCGAGACCACGTTCCCGAACGTCGACGGTAGTCACAGCGCGGCGAGGGTGGTCACAGCGCGGCGAGGGTGTCGCGGCAGAGCTGGAGCTCTTCACGCGGTCGCACGACGAGCACCGGAACGGCAGCGTCGGGCGGGGTGACCGGTCCGTCGCCGTCCGGTTCGGCGGTCAGGTCACCGGGGATGCCGAGCAGGGACAGGCCGGCTACGACGTCGGCGCGGACCTCGGGTTGGTCCCAGCCGATCTCGCCGGTGAACACCAGCGCGTCGATCCGGTCCAGCGAGGTGGCCGCGGCGGCGAGTTCGCGCCGCACGCGGTGGGCGAACACGCGCAGCGCCAGTGCGGCCTCCGGGTCCTCTCCCGCCGCGGCGACCAGGTCGCGGGTGTCGCCCGACCTGCCGCCGGACAGCCCGAGCAGGCCGGACTCGTGGTTGAGACCGTGTTCGAGGGCGTCGAGGTCGAGACCGTTGCGCAGCAACCACAGCAGCATCCCGGGATCGACGCTGCCCGAGCGCTTCGACATCGCCACGCCCTCCAGCGGTGTGAAGCCCATGGAGGTGTCGACGCTGCGCCCGTCGCGCACCGCGCACACCGAGCAGCCACCGCCCAGGTGGGTCATCAGCACGCTCAACCGGTCAGCGGGCCGGTCGAGGACCTCGGCGGCCCGGTCGAGCGCCCACCGGTAGGACAGGCCGTGGAAGCCGTAGCGGCGCAGGCCGTGCCGCTCGCGCCACCGGGCGGGCAGCGGGTAGGTGGCGGCGACCTCGGGCAGGTCGGCGTGGAACGCGGTGTCCGGGCACAGCACGTGCGGCACGTCGGGCAGTCGCTCGCGCAGCACGTCCAGCAGCCGCAGCGCGGGCGGCACGTGCAGCGGCGCCAACTCCTCGGCGCGGTGGGCCGCGGCGATGGCGTCGTCGTCCACCGGGGTCGGTGCGCGCAGGTCCGGGCCGCCGTGCACGAGCCGGTGCCCGACGGCGGCGACGTCGTCCGCGCCGTCCAGCAGGTCGTCCAGGGCACGGCTGGCTTCCTCGGAGTCCGGCGAGCCCTCGACGTCGACGGAATCCCGGACTTCCTCGCTGCCGGTGTAGACCAGGTGCGCCTTGAGGCTGTTCGAGCCGGCGTTGACGGTCAGGACGGTGCTCACGAGCCCCACCGCCAGTCGGTGATCTCCTCGGGGTCCGCGCCGTCGCGGTGCGCCGCCGCGCGCAGGTCGTCGCGCTCGACGAGCAGCCGCTCGGCCAGGTCGTCGCCGTGGCCGGCGCGGCGCAGCGCGTCGGCGGCGAGGTCGTGGCGGCTCATGCCGTTGCTGACCAGCAGGTCGTACGGCGTGGTCGTGGTGCCCTCCTCCCGGTAGCCGTGCACGTGGAAGCGCTGGGTGTCGGACCTGCCGTGCAGGGTCTCGTGCACCGCCGACGGGTAGCCGTGGAAACCGAACACCACCGGGACGCCCTCGGGGAAGCACCCGGCGAAGTCCTCATCGGACAGACCGTGCGGGTGCCGGTCGGCGGGTGCCAGCGACAGCAGGTCCACCACGTTGACCACCCGGACGGCCAGGTCGGGCGCGCGGTCGCGCAGGATCGACGCCGCCGCCAGCACCTCGACGGTGGGGATCCCGCCCGCGCACGCCAGCACCACGTCCGGGTCACCGCCGGTCGAAGCCCACTCCCACACGCCCGCGCCCGCCGCGCAGTGCCGCTCCGCGGCGTCCAGGTCCAGCCACTGCGCGCCCGCGTTCTTGCCCGCGACGACCAGGTTGATCCGGTCGGTGGAGGCCAGGCAGTCCCGCAGGGTGACCAGCAGGGTGTTGGCGTCCGGCGGCAGGTGGACCCGGACCGCGGACGCCTTCTTGGTGAGCAGGTTGTTGATGAAGCCGGGGCCCTGGTGGCTGTAGCCGTTGTGCTCCTGCCGCCAGCCCTCGCTGGTCAGCAGGTAGTTCAGGCTCGCCACCGACTCCCGCCACGACACCTCGCCGGACATCTTGAGGAACTTGGCGTACTGGTTGACCATGCTGTCCACGATCGAGGCGAACGCCTCGTAGCACGGGAACAGCCCGTGCCGCCCGGTCAACAGGTAGCCCTGCAGCCAGCCCTGGCACAGGTGCTCCGACAGCGCCTCCATGACCCGCCCGCCGGGCGCGACGTGCTCGGCGGTGTCGGGCAGCGGCCAGGTGAACGCCCGGTCGGTCGCGTCCAGCAGCGCGCCGAGCTTGTTGGACTCCAGCTCGTCGGGGCAGACCACGCGGAAGTCGCGGCGGTCCTCGGTGGCACGCACCAGCTCCGCCAGCCACTCCCCCGCCGTTCCCGTGGCGCTGGTCGACCCGCTGCCCGGCTCGGGCACCTCCACGGCGAACCGCGCGAGATCGGGCAGCGGCAGGTCGCGGCGCAACCGGCCGCCGTTGGCTTCGGGCACACGTCCCAGGCGCAGCTCCTCCGGCGGCAGCCCGGCCAGCAGGTCGTCGTGCGGGCGGCCGTCGGCGTCGAACAGCTCCTCGGGCCGGTAGGACCGCAGCCACCGCTCCAGCAGCGCGAACTCCGCGTCGTCCTCGTGCACGCCGCCCAGCGGCACCTGGTGGGCGCGGAAGGTGCCCTCCAGCGGCTTGCCCTCGGCGTCGTGCCCGGGCACGCCCCAGCCCTTCGGGGAGCGCAGCACCAGCATCGGCCACACCGCCCGCTCACCCGGCTGCCACCGCTCCCGCACCGCGGCGATCTCGGCGTGCGCCAGGTCCAGCGTCTCGGCCAGCAGCGCGTCCGGGTCGTCGGTGCGCGTCACGTCCACCACGTACGGCGACCAGCCGGCGCCGCTGAAGTAGGCCACGAGCTCCTCGTCGTCCATGCAGCCGTAGACCGTGGGCGAGGAGATCTTGTAGCCGTTCACGTGCAGGACCGGCAGCACGGCGCCGTCGGTGCGCGGGGACAGGTACTTGTTGGCGTGCCACGACCCCGCGGTGGGACCGGTCTCGGCCTCGCCGTCACCGACCAGGCAGGCCACCAGCAGGTCCGGCTTGTCCAGGGCGGCGCCGAACGCCGTCGCCAGCGCGTAACCCAGCTCCCCGCCCTCGTGGATCACCCCTGGGACCTCCGGGGACAGGTGGCGGGGGAAGCCACCCGGCAAGGAGAACCGGCGCACCAGCTCGGTCAACCCGGCGCCGTCCAGGGACAGCGCCGGGTCCAGCCGTGCGTGCGTGCCCTCCAGCCACAGGTTCGCGTGCACCGCCGGCGCGCCGTGACCCGGACCGGTGACCAGCAGCGCCCGCTGCCCGGTCCGCCGGACCAGGCCGTTGAGCCCGCCGTAGAGGAAGGTGATGCCGGGGCACGTGCCCCAGTGCCCGAGCAGCCGCGGCTTGAGGTGCTCACGCCGCAGCGGCTCCCGCAGCAGCACGTTGTCCTTCAGGTAGATCATCGCCGCAGCGGCGTAGTCGCAGGCACGCCGGTAGCGGTGAGCGGTTCGGGCAGCGGCGTGCGCCGTGGTCGTCATGCGACCGGGTTACCCGCCGGACCCGCCGGGCCACACGCCGCGGCGGGCCCGCGATCGACTCCCCGCCGGGGCGGTCTCGCCGAAACAGACCGCGACCGCGGGATCAGTCCTTGAGGGGGTCGTGGCCCCAGTTCATCAGGGAGTAGCGCCACTTCGTGTGCTCCACGTCCCCGTCGGGGCGCTGCGCGAGGTGGCGGTGGACGTAGCCGACGACCTTGCGCATGTGCGCCTGGTCGTCGTCGGTCAGCTCGCCCTTCTTCTTGCGCAGCAGCTCGACGATGCGCCTGCCGGACTCGTGCCCGACCGACTCCCCGCCGTCGGACTGGCCCACCGACTTCGACTCGTCGGTGGCCAACCACCGCTCCAGCTCGGTCGCGGTCATGTTCACGGCGTGGTCGAACTCGCCGCTCACGAGTCGTCCTTCAGCGCGGAGGGCTTGTGCACCGCGTCCTTGCCGCTCTTGTCGCTGCGCACGCGGTACTGCGGGTCGTCCTCCGAGGCCCGCACCGTCCGCCCCGCCGCTTCGGTGTCCTCGGTGATCTCCTCGACCACCTCGCCGTGCACCGTCTGCCCGTGACTGGACCAGGTGACCTCGTCACCCTTGTCGAACTTCTCCTCACCCATGAGCGCAGTCTGTGTCGTCCGACCGGCCCCCGCACCACGGTGGGACGCCGGTCAGCCACTTTCACCCGGTGGGATGACCGGCGCGATTTGCCCCGTCCAGCCGGAGAGGGCCGCGGACTGCGCGGTGAAAACGAGGGAAGAATTCCGACGGGCGAGCGCGCCGCCGCGGTCAGGCGTCTTCGCGGTCAGGCGTCTTCGCTATCGGCCTCGGGTGCCCCGGGGTCGTCGTCCCGTTGGTCGTCGGGCAATGACGAGCCCGGGTCGCCGAGGCCTTCCTCCTGCTCCGCGGGCGCGCCTCACTGGACGGGCGGGTACCGGTCCTGCTTGAGCAGGCGCGCCAGGTGTACCGCGTTGTTCGCCAGCTTCTTGTTGGTCGAGGCCACCGGGTCGGGCGTCCGCTCCAGCTCGATGTAGTCCTTGGGCGTCATCGCCTCGTTGTTCCAGTACGTGCCGCCGCTGGCGGGGATGGTGAAGCCGACGTCGTTGAGTGCTTGGAAGCAATCGGCGATGATCTTGTGCGCGCCGTCCTCGTTGCCGACCACGGCCACCACCGCCACCTTGCCGTAGGTCAGCAGCCGGCCCTCGTCGTCGGTCTCCGACAGTTCCGCGTCCAGCCGCTCCATCACCCGCTGCGCCACGCTGGACGGGTGACCCACCCACGTGGGCGTGGCCAGGACCAGGATGTCCGCGGCCAGGACCCGTTCCCGGATCATCGGCCACTCGTCGCCCTCGCCCATGTCCTTCTCCACGCCGGGACGCACCTCGTGGTCCACGACCCGGATCAGGTCACCCGCCACACCGTGCGCGGCCAGCTCGTCGAGCACCTGCCGGGCGAGCTTGTCGGTGCTCGACGGCTCGGGCGAGGGCTTGAGGGAGCAGGTCAGCGCGAGCGCGGTCAACGTCGTGGGAGCCATGCACAGGGCCTACCCACTCAACCCGACCCCAATCGGCGCGGCGTCGGGGGCCCCGTGGCCCACCCGATCGCGGATCGCCCGTCGGTGGACCGTCCCCGCCACGAGAGCGGGGACCAACCCCTGGCGCACGATCTTCACTCGGTCGAGTGGTCGGTGACCCGCCACGCAGTGCACCGCCCTGTCGTCCTCGCACTTCCCGGCCCCTGCACGGTCCACACCCCCCGTGACCCGCGGCGAAGCGGAAGTGCAGACGACCGAGGTCGGGGTACGCCGCGCCCATGACCCTCAACCCGATCCAGGTTCAGAAGTTCCTCTCCGGTGTCGACTACCCCGCCACCAAGGACGACATCGTCGACGCCGCCCGTTCCCAGGGCGCCGACGACGACACCCTCGACGCCCTGCGCGACCTGCCGCGCGACGACTTCAACTCCCCCAACGACATCAGCGAAGCCATCGGTCAGCAGAAGTAGAGAGGGGGCGGGCCGGGACGACGAACACCCCACCTCCCGACCCGCCACCCGCTCCACGGATCAGCGAACCCGCCGCAAGCGGCGAGTGGTGTTGCGGTCAGGACGGTTGGAGGAGAGGCGCTCATGGGTGAGGTCACCGCGACGGACGTGCTGCTGGACGGGTTCCAGCGGATCAGCCAGTCCGTGGAACGCGTGCTGGACGGCCTGACACCCGAGCACCTGACCCACCGGGTCGGCGGCACCGCCAACCCGATCGCCTGGTTGGTCTGGCACCTCACCCGCGTCCAGGACGACCACGTCGGCGACGTCGCCGGCACCGAACAGGTCTGGACCGCCGACCACTGGGCCAAGCGCTTCGCCCTGCCGCTGCCCACCGACGACACCGGCTACGGGCACGACAGCGACCAGGTCGCCGCCGTCACCGCACCCGCCGACCTGCTGCTCGACTACCACCGGGCGGTGCACGATCGCACCGCGGCCTACGTGCGCGCCCTGAGCGCCGAAGACCTGACCCGCGTCGTGGACGAGTCCTGGGACCCACCCGTGACCCTGGCCGTGCGGCTGCTCAGCGTCATCGAGGACGACCTCCAGCACGTCGGCCAGGCCGCTTTCGTGCGCGGCGTCCTGTCCGGCAAGTGACCCGGGTTCCCCCAGCTCGTCCGCGCCTCCGTCCTCGTTGGGCTCGTCGGCCCTCAGGTGAGCCCACGGGCGGCTGGACCCCGACAGGTCGATGACGCCAGTCATTCGGCACGTGGATCTTCTCTGCGCCGGCAAGCGGGACACGACCCGATGTCGTTGACGCACGGCGAAGTGCTCGCCGGGTGGGCGGTGATCGTTGTTGCACCGCATCGGGTGATCACCGGAGCGTGATGATGATCTTGCGTCTGGGTAGACAATCCGCGACGCCACACCTTCGGCAGGGAGGACAGCCATGATCACCGACGAGAACCCCGCGAACAGACCCCGGCCCGCCGAGCCGTCCGATCACCTGGTGCTCGAACTGGTCGGCGAGGTGCCTGATCTTGCGGGAGTTCGGCGCTGGACGGGCGAGGTCCTGGCCGACCTCACCGAGGACGAGATCGCCGACGCGAAGTTGGTGGCGTCCGAGCTCGTGACCAACGCCTACCAGCACGGGCAGCACCCCTTGCAGCTGCGGCTGCGACGCACCCGTGCTCTGATCCGCGTGGAAGTGACCGATCTGTCGCCGCGCCTGCCGGTGGTGGGCCGATCTTCGGCCTGGGTGGCACGCGGTCGCGGGATGGTGCTCGTGGACCGGCTGTGCCGACGTTGGGGAGCCGTGCGCCACGCGGTGGGCAAGACGGTGTGGGCCGTTCTGGCTCGCCAACCCGGGCGCACCACCACGATGTCGACCGGTTGACCCATCCTCGACTGCGCGACACCGGCGTACGACGAGAGCGAACCACCCTTGTCGGCCACGCCACCGGACCCGCGCGGCAGGGGATGGACCGCGGCACGGGTTCGCGCTCCGCCGAGCCGCAGGACGGAGCCGCGACTTCCACCGGCCTCGGGCCGTTGTCGGCGGCGCCACATGCCGACAACGGCCCGACGCCCCAGGCGGAACACCGGGTGCGGTTCGCATCGACCACTCGGTGAAGGCGGTGGCAGGTGTCGGACGACCGCGGCGTCGGGCGCGCCACCGGTGGCCACCGGTAGGTCCGCCACGCAGACCACGTCGCCGCCACGCCGGTCCGACGACAGGTACATCGGGCGTGACGCCTGCCAGTCGCCCCGCCGGCAGACGAGGCAAGACCACCGGCCGGACGTCACGCGGGCAGGAACCTCCACAGGTGGTCGGGGGTGCCGCTGTCGCTGAACTGCACGACCTGGGCCGAGTCCCCGAGCGACATGCCGTCGACGGCGAGGACCTTGCCCGAGTTCTTGTTCTGCACGCGCCACGGGCCGTCGGTGCTCGGCCTGAGCCGCCACAGGTGGTCGGCGGTACCGGTGTCGGAGAAGACGTGGCCCCAGCCGACGACGGTGACCCCCGGTGTTGCTGTCGCCGCCGCCGACGTACATGCGGTTCTCGCTGGTGGTGGGGATCAGGCCGATGTCGTGGTCGTCGTGGCCGGCGCTGACGGTGCCGATGAACTCGCCCTTGCCGTCGGCGATGCGGTGCCCCACCTGCCCGCAGTGCTCGGCGGTGAGCAGGTAGCGCCGGTTCGCGCCGTCCCGCACACCGAACCCCGAGGTGCACAGCGAACTCGCCGTCTGGTTCCAGGTCCGGGCGCCGCCCCACCACGGCGGGGAGTCGTCCTGCCGGGACACCTCGCGCATCGGCTCCTCGTGGCGGACGCTGAGCGGCACGTCCACGAGGTCGGACACCGCCGTGAGCGACGCGCTCGCCCGGACACCGGCGGTCGGGTGCGCGGCGAGCACGAGGCCGCTGCCGTCGCCCGGGCTCTTCACGCCGTGGAACCCGCTGTCCGGATTGGCGTCCAGCCAGGCCCGGACCTCCCCTGCCGCGGCGGCCAGTTCAGCAGCGCTGTGCGCGTCGGGGGCGAGACGGACCGGGGTCCGCCGGGACTGGCGCTCCACGACGGCGGCGACCGACTTCGGCACCGCCCCCCTCCACCACAAGGTGACGTCCGCGTCGCCCAGGACGATGCCGGCGTAGCCGGGTTCGGACGTCCGCTGGACCTCGGCGAAGACGGCCTCCGCCGCCTCCACCAGCGGCCGCTGCGCGCGGGACCGATCGGCCGCGGCGACGGGGGGTGCTCCGGTGTCCGCGTGGACCACCAGCCCGGCGGGTGCGATGACGACGGCCGCGGCGCACAGGACCGCGGCGGTCAGGGACGTTGTTCGTTTGGTGTGCTTCACCGTGTTCCTCCTGCAGGGTGGGAGCCCGCTGCCGCGGTCGACCGCGACAGCGGGTCGAAACCGGGAATCACGCGGTGAGCAGGGTCAAGCCGTAGGTGGACAGGATCTCGTTCACCGGCTGGAACCAGGTCCGGCCGCCGGACGAGCAGTTGCCGTAGCCGCCGGAGGTCACGCCCTGGGCCTGGTCGCCGGTGATGAACGAGCCGCCCGAGTCACCACCCTCGGCGCACACGCTGGTGCCCGCCATCTGGTGCACGTCGCCCGTGCGCGTAGTGGATCGTCTCGTTGCGGGTCTGGATCATCCCGCAGTGCCAGCGGGTGGTCGAGCCCGAACGGCACACCGAGGTGCCGACCGGACCGGACCATCCGCACGCCGACTCCCACCACTCGGGGCCTCCCGTCGGGATACCGCACGACAGGTGGCGCCCACCTCGGACACGGCAGTGTGACCGGCCGAGGCCGCGCGGTTCGCCGACGCGAGGCGGGCTACCCGTCGGCAACGGTGACCACGGTCGAGGGACGGGTGGACATGACGAAGCTCTACAGCACCGCGGCGGTGTCCCGGGACGGTCGCGTCGAGGTTGACGGCGCCGAGCCCACCGCACTGGCCGTCACCCAGCCGGCCGAACTGGGCGGCAGCGGTGGCGGCTGGAACCCGGAAGGCCTGTTCGCGGCAGCCCTGGCCACCTGCGTGCACCAGAGCCTGGTGCTGCTCGCCTCGTCCGGCGGGCACGACACGCACGGGAGCGCCGTGCGCGCGGAGGTGTCGCTGAGCGAGCACGGCGCGCAGCAGTACGAGATCAACGCCCGCCTGTTCGTGGAACTGCCCAACGTCGCGGATGCCGAGCAGCGCCGCACCCTGGTGGACCAGGCCGCACAGCACTGCCCGCTGGCCGACGGATGGGAGGTGTCCCTCGCCTGACCTCCGCTGGCCGAGGACCAGGATGGGACTTCGACCGATTCACCGGTCGAGTGCCGCGAGCAGCATGGTGTGCGGCAAGGCATGGGCCACCACTCCGTCGCGGCCGACCGTCGTCCGCGCGGACACCAGGGCGTTGAGGATCGCTTCCTCGACCGACTCCACGACCGCGTCGAACAGCGGACCGATGTGGTTGTCGGACAGCATCGTCACCCGCTGTTCGCGCGGCACGTCCACGCCCAACCCACCGGCTTCGACGCGGTTGGCGACGCTGAACGCGATCACCAGGTCGCCGCTGGTCGGTTCACCGGTGCCGCCCGTGCGCGCGATGCCGAAAGCCGCGCGTTGGGCCAGTCGATCGCATTGGTGCGGCAGGAGGGGCGCGTCGGTGGCGACCACGACGATGATCGATCCGGCGCCCGGCACGGGAACTGCCGGTCCAGGTGGAGCGGGGAGGGGCACCTCCTGCGCGCCGATGAGGCGGCCCACCGGCACACCGTTGACGGTGAAGCGTTCGCGCCGGCCGTGGTTCGCCTGGACCAGGACGCCGACCGCGTGTCCGTCGACCATGCGGGACGCCGTGCCAATGCCGCCCTTGAAGCCGTGGCAGACCATGCCGGTACCGGAGCCGACGGCGCCTTCGGCGACCGGGCCACCGGTGGCGTCGGCGAGTGCGTCGTGCAGGTGCTCGGGCCGGACGTGGAAGCCGTTGATGTCGTTGAGCAGCCCGTCCCACGTCTCTCCCACCACGGGCAGGCACCAGTAGAGCTCGTCCGGTCCTCTCGTGGCGACCTCGGCGGCAACGAGCGCGTCACGCACGACACCGACGCTGTGGGTGTTGGTGAGCCCGATCGGTGACGTCAGCGTGCCGGACTCGCGCACCCACTCCAGGCCCGTCAGCTCGCCGTTGCCGTTGAGACGGTGGCACCCCGCGAAGACGGGCCTCCTGCCCAGCGACCCGTCCGCCGGCACGACCACGGTGACGCCGGTGCGCACCGGGCCGAACCCCTGCCGGAGACGCCCGTCGCCGCTGATCAGCGTGCGGTGCCCGACCTTCACGCCGGGCACGTCGGTGATCGCGTTGAACGGGCCCGGCTCACCGACCCCGACGCTGATACCCAGATCCCGAGCGCGCACCACACCTCCAGCGTTCGACGGACACCGCACCTCACTTTGCACAGCAAAGCCGCAGGAGCACAAGCGGACCACCCGGGAGACCCCGCCGATCGACCCGATGGCCCTGACGCCTGAGCGCTCCACGTGAGAACCCTTGATCGAGACGAAGCAACCATATCAATCCAGACTCGGTTAATTGTCAACCAGCGCGTCTACCTGCACTTCCGTCCGGGTGCCGTAGCGCCAAGTCGATCCGAGCCACTAGAAACACCCCCATGACTTTGCACGACAAAGTTTGACCGAAAGCACCGCACTCCGGTCCGCTCGCCCACCCCGGAAGGGACGCAGTCGATGACCGAACCCGCCCGAGCGGCACGCCGTCGCGTCGCGACGGTGTCGTTGGTGCTGGTCGCTGCGCTGGTGACGCCATCGCACGCGACGGCGTCACCAGCCCCGACGGAGGCCACGCCCTCGGCGGCGGTCCGTTCGTCCATGACGGACACGGCCAAGGCCTGACCTCGGGCATCAACAACCCCTGCGGCACCTCCGGCCCGACCGACACCTTCCACCAGCCGCTCAACAAAGCCCTCAACGCCTACGACCTCCGCCTGGTCACCGGCTAGGACGCCGGCTCGGGCGGGTCATGTCCACCAGCACCTCCAACCCTCGGGAGTCCCCCGTGAAGCGATCCTCCGCACGCCGCGCCATCGTGGGCGCCGCCGTCGCCCTGCTCACCGCCGCCGGCCTCGCCACACCCGCCTCGGCGACCACCGAGCCGGACCTCACCGCCCAGGCCTCGGCCGTGCGCAACGCCGTCGTCGACGCCGCCAAGTCCTACCTGGGCCTGCCCTACCGGTACGCGACCGGCTGGACCTGCTCGCGCCAGGCGATGGACTGCGAGTGCTTCAACCGCAACGCGATCTGGGACGGCACCGCGCGGGTGACCGGGCGCGGCCTCCAGCTCAACTACTGGCTGCAGGGCCAGATCAACCAGGGCAGGCTCACCACCACCCCCCGCCCCGGCGACCTCGTGTTCTGGGACACCGACCCCCACGACGGCATCCCCTACGGCGGCGACTACGACCACACCGGCATCTACATCGGCGGCACCACCGTCATCGACGCCAACGCCGTCGCCGGACGCGTCCGCTACGACAGCACGACGTTGGGCGGCTCCTACCGGCCCATCTACGTCGACGTCCTGGCCCCCAACGGCTACTGACCACGAGGTCCCGCGCGTCACGCCGAACGCCGACCGATCGCCACATCGAATCCCACGGGGCGGCTTCCCCGCCTCCCGATGCCAGGCGAACGCCACTACGACGCACGACGCCTCCGGAGGTCGCATGTACAGGACAGGCACCGTTCTCGCCGCCGTCGCCGCTCTTGTGATCGTCTCGACCACAGCGAGCGTCGCCCAGGCCGACCCGCTCCACACGACCGGACTCGACGCCGTCACCGAGCAGACGATCACCCTCGACACGAGGTCGGTCACCGCCGCGGAACCGGCGGACGACGCCGACTCCGGTGACGAGGTGACGGCCCAGGGCCGTTACGGCAGCACGTTCCCCAGGGACTCCGACGGCCACGTGCCGGAGTACTTCGGCAGCTACACGGGCTGCTCCGACGGCGTCATCGGCCGCGCGACCTACACCCGCAGCGGCGGCGTCACCAAGTGGACGATCCGCTACGACACCTGCGAGATGCGCCGACTCGGCGCCGGCGACAACGACTGGACGCGCCTCAAGGCCCACGAACGGGCGCACACCCGCGGCTGGGGCCACTGGGAGGCTCCCCAGTCGGACAACCCCGCCTACTACCCGAAGGTCCGGATCTGCGGCTGCTGACCCACCCATCGCGGATCAGTTCGCGCACACGCCACCGGCCTGCGCACCGCCATGATCACGGCGTGCGGGTCGCGGTTGCCCACGGGAACCGCGACCCGCACACGCCACGTGACGCACGACCCACCGGGCGGCGGCCAACCGAACCGGGATATCTCGGCGCCCGTCGCCGTTGACGCCGAGTGTGGCCGCCAACGGAGTCCTCGACGCAACTCGGCGCACGTACGGCGGGGGAAGCGCTTTTCACCCGAGGTCGTCAGGCGACGTTGTCCGGTGACCTGTCGTGCTCGGCCCGCTGGGCGACCAGTGCCACGACGTCGGTCACTGCGCGGTCGCGGCGGAAGGCACGTCGCTGCCGGCTCGCACCGTTGCCGTTAGTGATCAACTCGTCCACGAGGGTCTTCACGGCCTGCAGTTCGCCTGTCATGGCCAGCGCGGGTTCGACGTGGCGCAGCAGGCGGTGCAACAGGTCGACGGCCGGAACGGGGCGGATGGTGTCCAGGTCGACGCCCACCCCGTCCAGGCCGTCACGCGCGGCGCGCCAGTACGCCATGCGCAGCGCGTCGTCACCGACGCGAGGTGCTTCGACACCGTCCTGAATGGACTGCAACGACGTCATGACCAGCGCTCGCACCAGGGCGGCGAACAGCACCGCTTCATCCACAGTGGACTGGACGTCGCTCACCCGGACCTCCACGGTGGGCAGGTGGGAGGAGGGGCGGACGTCCCAGTAGACCATCTTCTCGTCGAGCACGCTGCCGGAACCGACGGCCATGTCCACGACGGCCTCGTAGTGCGCGAGCGACTCGAAGTACGGCGGGGCGCCGGCGCACGGCCAGCGGCCGACGATCACCGACCGCCAACTGGCGTAGTCGGTGTCGACGCCGTGGTTGATCGGCGAGTTCGCGGTGAGCGCCAGCAGCACGGGAAGCCACGGCCGGACGTGGTTGCAGACCTGGACCGCGGTCTCCCGGTCGGGCACCTCGACGTGGACGTGGCACCCGCACACGACGTTCTCGGGCGCGAGCTGCCCGTACGCGTTGTTGATCCTGTGGTACCGCGGGTCGTCGGTGATCGGCGGTCCCGGTGCGTCATCGGCCGGGGCGGTGCCCACGGCGAGCAGCGTGCCGCCGCACCGCGACGCCGCCTCGGCGGCGGTGGAGCGCAGGAACGTCAGCTGCTCGCGCACCTCCGCCAGGGTCCGGCACACCGGCGTGTTGATCTCCACCTGCGCCCTGGTCAGCTCCAGCTCCAGCGCACCGCCCAGATCACCGGCCACCTCGACGACGTGGGCGCTGATCGGGAGCAGGTGCCCGGTGGACGCGTCCGCCAACAGGAATTCCTCCTCCACGCCGACTGTCGGCACACCGGGCATTTCCGGATCCGCAGACCACAGCACAGGGGAAAACGACGCCATCGCCAGCCTCGCTCACAGTTTGATCACCGCCCGGTCGGGACCGAGGGTTACCCGCAGTCACCTTCTGCAAACCGATGGCCCATTCGGACCACGGACGGGTGGTCGGTCGACCCATAAGCCACATTCCCGACATCGGATCGTGCTTTGGTCTACTCCGCGCGCGGGTGGCGGGAAGCTCGCGCAAGCGCATCTCGGCCTGCGTCTCCATCGCCGCCGGCGATGCCCCGCACCGCGCCTCCGCCATGCCGCCCCGCCCGAAGCGAAGGACGCCCTGCGCCATTCGCAGCAACCCGGGCACACCTACCGCGCGGCGACCGGCCCACCGACGGAGTTTCCTCCCGTACCGACTTGGATATGGACACGATTGTCGTCCCCCACGCGCGATGGCCGGGACCTTCGCTACGCCGACCTTCAGGGACGGGGTTCGAGGTCGGCGTGGTTATCTGTGCGCGCACGCGCCGCACCTGCGCAGGTCGCGCGTGCTCGTTGGTCCCGGAGGAACGAGGTGGAACGATGGCTGGACCGGCTGAAGGCCGCGCGGACGAGGTGATCCAGCGGCTTGACGACGTCACCGCCGCGTTGACGGGCCTGTCGGACGTCCTGGACCAGGAGGAGGACCTGTCGGTCGTCATGGACCGGGTGTGCCGGCAGGTCGTGGGCGCGATCCCCGGCGCCGACCTGGCCAGCGTGACGGTGCTGCGCGACGGCACCCCGGAATCCCTCGCCTGGACCGACCAGCAGACCCTCGCCGTGGACCACGCCCAGTACGGGGCCGGCGAAGGTCCGTGCCTGGAGGCGGCCGAGTCCCGGCAGGTGCAGCGCGTGGCGGTGGCGGAGGCGGTCGACCGCTGGCCGGCGTTCGCCGAGGCGGCGGCAGGCCTGGGAATCCACAGCTACCTGTCGGCGCCGTTGTTCATCGACGACGAGTACCACGGTTCCCTCAACCTCTACAGCACGCAGAAGCACGGCTTCCAGGAACTCGACGCCGCCCTGCTGGAGCTGTACACCACCGCGATCGAGGCGGCCCTGCGCAACGCCCGCCGCCACCTGCGGGCCCGCCGGCAGGTGACCCAGCTGCGCGAGGCGCTGACCTCGCGGGCCGTCATCGACCAGGCCAAGGGCATCGTGATGGCGGTCCACCGCATCTCCGCCGAGCAGGCGTTCACGATGCTGGTGGAGCGGTCGCAGCGGGAGAACCGCAAGCTGCGCGACCTGGCCCAGCACTTCGTCGACGAGACCACCCGCCCCGCTGACTGAACGCCCGCCGCCTCGACCGGGTCTGGCCGGCCCGGTCAGGCCGCGGTTCCGGGCTGCCGGTGGTGGGCGGTGTCGCGCGTCAGGACGGCCACCACGTCCTCGCGATCGACGACCTGCCCGGGCTGCGCGTCATGGGCGAGGCCGAGTTCACCGGCCCCGGCCTGGCCGTGACGCTGGACCCGCTCAAGATGGTCGTCGACGTGAGCGAGCTGGGCATCAGCGGCTACCAGGCCGCCGACTGGCTGCGCGAGCACCAGCGCGTCACCGTCGGCCTGTCCGACCACCGCCGCCTCGTCGCCCAGCTCACCCACGCCGACGACCACCGCACCGCCGCCGTCCTGCTCGACGCGCTGGGTGCGCTGGTCAAGACGGCCGACGAGCTGCCCGCGCCCAAGCCGGTCGACCTGCCGTCACCGGACGAACTCCAGCTGGAAACGGCGATGCTCCCCCGCGACGCCTTCTTCGCCGAGGTCGAGCAGGTCGACGCGGCGCGGGCGGTCGGGCGGATCAGCGCCGAGATGGTCACCCCCTACCCGCCCGGGGCGCCCGCCGTGCTGCCGGGCGAGGTGATCACCCGGGAGGTGGTCCAGTACGTGCGCAGCGGCCTGGCCGCCGGCATGCAGTTGCCGGACCCGTCCGACCCCGAGCTGAACACCTTCCGGGTGGTGGTGGACAAGCGGTGACGGTGGCGAGGTCGGGCCGGGGGACGTCTCCGGATGCCACGTCGTGCGGGTCCAGAACGACGGCGGCGCCGTCCCGGTCATCGCGGGACGGCGCCGTTCCGGCGGTCAGCCGAAGTCGATGTCACTGCACAGGAAGTACTTCTGGTCCATGTGCGACGCCTTCCAGATCGTGACGAGGACGTGCCGCCCGCTGTAGCCGGAGGTGGACACGTCGGTCTTGTACTCGAACTGGGAGCCGTACCGGCCGGTCTTCTTGACGAAGTCCAGGTCGTCCCAGCCGATCAGGGAGTTCGTGGGGTCGAAGCCCTGCTTGGTGATGTAGATCTTGAGGTAGTCGGCGCCGTGCCGCGCCACGTCCTGCACCGTGACGGGGAAGCTGCTGCCGACCCGGGTGGTCCTCCACGGGCCGGGGTTGTCCATCGGCGCGTAGCGCCCGCCCTCGGCCCGCCCGGCGCTGCAGATCTGGCCGTCCGGGACGGCGCTCTCGATGTTCTCGCCCAGGTTGTTGGCGTACAGGGCGTTCCAGTTCCACATGGCGTCGGGGCTCTGGTGCCAGGCCAGGTAGCACATGAAGTCCTGCTCCTGCATGCCCGGCGCGTCCGGGCCGTTCCAGCGGGTGGCGCAGCCGTAGTTGCGGGTCGGCGGGTCGACGACGGTGCCGTGGGCCGAGGCGCGGGCCGGCTGGAAGGCCAGCGCCGAGGCGATGAGGGACAGCAGGAGCGCGAGGTGCAGGGCGGTCCGGCGTCGGTTGGTCGGTAATGCGGTGTGCATGCGGGTGTCCTCCGTGTGTGAGGTGGCGCCGGCGGCGGGATGCCGCTCGGCGGACGTTCGTCCGGGATGTCCGCGGGGTGGTGGTCGGGCGGTGGCGTCGCCGGTGTCGACGACGCCACCGCTTCCGCACGAGCGGGACCAGCCGGCCGCCACCGAGCGGTCCCGCTCACCCCCGACGCGGCCGGGCCGCGCGGGGGCGTCCTGGAGGTATCGGCTGCCAGGTGGTCGAAGGCGTCTTGGCGCTTATCCGCAGGTCAGCGGCAGTGGGCGGATCGGCGGAGGTGAACGTCGTGATGTGGCTTGCGGACCGGGCCGACGTTCATCCGGCGGGTCGGCGCACCGGCTCTCGCGGGGCGGTGGTCGACCGGTCCCCCGGCCGGTGGGTCGTCCCGCGCGCGGTGGTCCGGGGCTGCTGCCCCGCGCCCGTGGACATGAGCACCAGGCACGCGGTGATCAGGACGAGGTTCTTGACGACGAACTCGCCCTCGGTGGTGAGCAGCAGCGGGTTGCCCGCCTGGAACGCCGCCTGCGGCTGGACCACCAGCACCAGGAAGGTCCCCAGGAGGTGGGCCAGGGCGACCGCCGCGACCCAGCGCAGCCGGCGGCCGAGCCAGAGCGCCGCGCCGAGCACGACCTCCGCCGATCCCAGCGAGACCAGCAGCACGTCGCGGTCCAGCCACGGCACGGTGCGGGCGACCAGGTCGGCCACCGGTGTCACGTCGGCGACCTTGAGGGCGCCGAACCACACGAACACCAGGCCCAGCGAGCCGCGCAGCAGCGTCACCGCGCGGGCGGTCACGGTGCACCGCACGTGGTGGTGTCGACCGGGTCGACGCGCCAGCGCCCGTCGTGCAGGCGCAGCAGGTGCTCGCCGGTGCGCTCGCCGTGCCGCCAGGCGACCCGGGCGAGGTCCGGCCCATTGGGGACGACGCCGAGCACCTCGTACGGGACCCCGGGTTCGCACTGCGCGAGCCGATCGACGAACACCTCACGCGGATCGCGCTGCTGTGCGTCGGTGGTCCACATGGCCCACGCGGTGGCCGGGTCACCGCCCGAGAGCAGGCCGAGGTACGTCGTGGCGACCCCGCGCAGTCGCGCGGCCTCCTCCGCCGTCATGGAGTGGTGGTGGTGGTGGTGCTGGTGGTCGGGTTCGGTGGACGCGCATCCGGCGACGACCGCGACCGTCAGGGCAAGGTGGGCAAGGTGGGCAAGGGTTCTCATCTGGACCTCCCGGGGTGGCCGGGCAGCGGCCCCGCGTCGTTGCGGGACCGCCACCCACCTGGCGTCAGTTGCCCAGGCGCTTGGTGCCGTACTGGGAGATCCAGTGGTTGCCGCCGACGTTCATGTCCGCCAGGACCTCGACGGAGTCACGCGTCGCCTCCAGGCTCATCGAGCCCTGGTTGGAGCCGGCCAGCTCGTAGGTCCACGTCTGCCCGACCGGGATGGTGCGGTCCGCCAGCGGCACGTCGTGGAAGCCGAACCGGATGACGTAGTGCGACTCGCCGTTGCCGCGCGGGACCTCGACGTAGTCCTGCTGCGGGTGCCCGTACTGCACGGACGCCCGGTAGTGGTGGTCCACCGAGCCCGACGGCGCGCGGAACTTCAGCACCAGGCAGTCGGTGTGCACGGGTGCGCTGCCGGTGTTGGTGAAGATGAGCTTCCGGTTGCCGTAGAAGGTGCCGCCGTCGAGCTGGACCTTGACCGACAGGCCGACGTTGCTCTTGAAGCTGGTGGTCAGCGGCTCGTCGAGGACCGGGTTGCGGCCGGGCACGGTGTAGTCGGTGCCGCGGCGGCACCGCTCCAGGGGTGAGCCGTCCACCGAGGTGGGACCGTCCGGGTACTGCTGGCCGTGAGCCGCCGGTCCCGCGCTCACGGGGGACGTGACCGCGACGACGTTCGCGCTCGCGGGCAGCGAGGACGCGACGAACGCCGCGGACAGGGCGAGACCGGCGACTCCGGTGGCGGACCAGGCCGTCTTGACCGACTTCTTCATGGGTGTGCCTCCGTCAGGATCGGAAGGAAGCACCGGGGGAAATGTGTCCCGCCGGGGCTGGAACACCGTGGCGGCGGCTCCTTCAGATTAGTGAGACGAGCTTTTTGCTGTCAATGAACAACAACAGCGTTACTCGATCAGACCAATAGGAATGTCCACTGTGGATGTTGAGAACGAAGATCTCTACATGGCAACGGTTCGACGGCGGTCCGTCTGTCCACGACGGAACGCTGGTGCACAGTGGACGAGAACACGGAAGGTGGCCGCCGGCCGGGTGGATGACGGCCACCACGGGCCGTTCGTCAGCCGGAGAAGGTCCACTTCTGGCTGTTCCACGTGCCGCAGTCCCACAGGTGCAGGCGCGCGCCGTTGGCGGTGCTCTGGGCTTCGACGTCCAGGCAGCGGCCGGACTTGAGGTTCTTCAGGGTGCCGTTCGACTCGAAGGTCCACTTCTGGCTGTCCCAGGTGCCGCAGTCCCACAGGTGGGCCTTGGTGCCGTTGGCCGTGGCCCCGCCTTCGACGTCCAGGCACTTGCCGCCGGACTTCAGCTGCTGCCCGTCGAGCACCCAGGTCATGGAGGGCGCGTCGGCGCAGGTCCACTGCTGGACGGCCGTCCCGTTGGCCGTGCCGCCGCCCGCGCGGTCGACGCACTTGGCGCTCGCCCCGTTGACGATCCGGCGGCCGGTGACCGGGTCCGGGTTGGTGCCGCCCGGGCCCCAGGCGTTCCAGTTGTCCCAGGTCTCGGCGTCGAAGCCGATCCGGCCGAGCTGGTCCGCGGACCAGTTCGTGCCGGCCTTGTTGATCACGGTGCCGCCGACGGTGTAGTTCTCCAGCTTCAGGCCGCGGCTGTCACGCGTCTCGTTGCCCAGGGTGACCTTCTGCCCGCTGCTGTTGCTGTACCGCTTGAGGAGGCTGACCTGGGAGGAGGCGTCGAGGTGGTTCCAGGCGTCGATCTTGAGGTTCTTGACGTGGACGTTCTCGGTGCTGGACAGCGCGAAGACGCGGATCGCGCAGTTGGTCATGCCCTCGACGGTGATGTTCTCGAAGGTCATGTTCCGCACCCACGTGCCGGGGTTCGCCGTGGTGGTCGACCCCATGTTCTCCCAGTGCGAGGAGGAGTTGAGGATGCAGGTGTTGTACTTGACGTCCTTCCAGTACATCCGGTTGTGGATGACGTGTGTGTTGGCGACGCGCACGTTGTCGATGTTGCGCGGGGTCCAGCCCCACTGGATGACGGGACCGTTCTCGTTCTTCCAGACGACGGTGTTGTCGATGCTGACGTCGCTGTGGTACATCTTCAGCACGTCGTCGTTGGCGTTGAAGAACGTGTTCTTCATGGTGCTGCCGCGGTAGAGCTCGATGCCGTCGGTCTGCCAGTACCAGGAGCCGACCTGCTTGTAGTTCTCGACCCGCATGCTGAACGTCTGCTCGTCGCCGTAGACGACGAACGAGTGGTACGGCGGTTCGTTGATGGTCACGCCCTGAAGGTCCAGGTGCTGCTGCCGGCTCTGGGCCGACTGGAACTGCAGCATCTTCACGCAGGTGGCGTGGCAGTTGGACGCGCCGGAGAGGTGGTCGTAGTTGTTGGCGGTGTCGGCCTCGTAGACGTACTGCTCACCGGAGAGCACGCCGTACCCGGTCACCTTGTACAGGCCCTGGCTGTCGTCGGGGAACCGGATGGCCCCCTTCACGTACGCCCCGGGCGCCAGGTAGACCCACTTGACCTGCTTGGGCAGCAGCGCGTGGTACTTCGAGGTCATGTAGTAGGTGCCGGGCCGGAAGTACACGATCTCCTCGCTGATCGTGTTCAGGTTGGTGACCTGTCCCTGCGGCGGGTAGTAGGTGCTGCCCGACGCCGAGGTCGGGATCAGCCGGTCGCGCTCCGTCCCGGTGGGCGCCGGTTCGGCGAAGACCATCATGGAGTTGCGGGGCTCGGTGTGGATGGCGCGGTTGCCGTTGCCCGACGAGGTGGTGAGCTTGCCGGCGTCGGTGGCCGGCCCCGACATGTCGTTGTACGCCGTGTACAGCTGCGGGTCGAACTCGACGGAGAAGCGGTAGCCCGCCGCGTGGTACGGCACCTTGACGCGCACGGTGTCGCCGTCGACGAGCTGCTTGGCGAAGTTCAGGCTGCTGGGCTTGATCTTGACCTGGTCCGCCGAGGAGATGCTCTGGCCGGTGCGCAGGGAGACGTCGACCCACACGTCGGTGGCGTACTGGAAGGACGACCAGCTCATCGTGAGGTTCGCCGACGCGGAGAACTCGGCGCCGTCCTCCTTGGTGTAGCCGATCTTGCCCTTGCCGCTGCGCGGGATGCTCAGGTACGTGAACGAGTCGTACCTGGTCGCCGGCGCCGCGGCGGTGGCCACCTGGACGTCGTAGAACGACGAGCGCCTGACCTTGTCGTTCGCCACCGGGCTGCCCGTGTTGAACTCGTGGTTGTCGTGCCACCACGTCTTGAGCTGCTCGCTGTCGGCGGTGGTGGCGGCCTGGGCCGCGGGCGTCCCCAGGTCCAACCCGGCCGGCGCGACAGCGCCGACCAGGGCGAGGGCCAGACCGGCGGCGAGCGCCGCCGGTCGACTCATCCTTGCTGTGGGCATGGCGAAATCCTCTTCTCATCATTGGGAAGGGTTTGCGTCGTGCTACCGCGGCCCTACTTCATGAACACGTGTGCGGACCACGGTTCCATGGAGATCCGGCCGCTCACGACCGAAGGCGCGTCGACATTGGACAGAGCCAGGTCGGCGGCTGACCAATCACCGTCCAGGGCGGCGATCTGCGATGTGCCGCTGAGGTTGGCCACGACGAGCAGTCGGTCGTCGTTCAGGGTTCGCTCGTATGCGTAGAGGTAGGGTTCGTCGGCCAGGAGCATCCGGAAGTCGCCGTGGGCGACGACGGGGAGCTCGTGGCGCAGTGCGATGAGCCGTCGGTAGTGGTTGAAGACGGACTTCGGGTCGTCGTACTGGGCTTGGGCGTTGAGCCAGGTGTGGTTGGGGTTGACCGCGAGCCACGGTTGACCGGTGGTGAACCCGGCGTTCGGGGTGGCGTCCCACTGCACGGGCGTGCGCGCGTTGTCGCGTCCCATCGCCCGCAGTCCGCGCAACACCACGTCCGGGTCGCCGCCGCCGGCGACGGCCTCGGCGTAGTGGTTGAGCGACTCGACGTCGCGCATCTCGTGCACGCCGGCGAACGGCGCGTTGGTCATCCCCAGCTCTTCGCCCTGGTAGACGAACGGCGTGCCCCGGTGCAGGTGCAGCACGGTGGCCAGCGCCGTGGCGGACTCGCGCCAGTACCTGCCGTCGTCGCCGAAGCGCGAGACCACGCGGGGCTGGTCGTGGTTGTTCCAGTACAGGCTGTTCCAACCGACGTCGCCCAGCTCCTTCTGCCACCGGCCCAGCGAAGCCTTGAGGTCGCGCAGGTCCAGCGGTTTGGGGTCGAACTTCCCGCCCGGGCCGTGGTCGAGGGAGACGTGCTCGAACTGGAACACCATGTCCAGCTCGCGCCGCGCCGGGTCGGTGAACAGCCGGGCGTCCTCCCAGGTGACGCCGGGCATCTCCCCCACGGTCAGCAGCTCCCCCGACCGGCCCTCGAACACCTCGCGGTGCATCTCCTGGAGGAACTCGTGGATGCGCGGACCGGTGCCGTAGTGGGGGAACCCGTCACCGAGGCCGCCGACGCCGGTGGTGGCGCCGTCGGGCAGGTCGGGGTCCTTGGAGATCAGGTTGATGACGTCCATCCGGAAGCCGTCGACGCCCCGGTCCAGCCACCACCGCATCATGTCGTACACCGCCTGGCGGACCTCGGGGTTCTCCCAGTTCAGGTCCGGCTGCTGGGGCGCGAACAGGTGCAGGTAGTACTCGCCGGTCATCTCGTCCAGCGTCCACGTCGGGCCGGAGAAGAACGACTCCCAGTTCGTGGGTTCCGCGCCGGGCTGCCCTGCGTCGAACCCGTCGCGCGGCGGGCGCCACCAGTACCAGTCCCGCTTCGGGTTGTCCTGGGACGACCGCGACTCCGCGAACCACGGGTGCTCGTCCGAGGTGTGGTTGACCACCAGGTCCATCACCAGCTTCATGCCCCGCGCGTGCACCTCGGCCAGCAGGCGGTCGAAGTCCTCCAGCGTGCCGAACGCGGGGTCGATCGCCCGGTAGTCGGAGATGTCGTAGCCGTTGTCGGCGTGCGGCGAGGCGTAGACGGGCGACAGCCAGATCACGTCGACGCCCAGCCGTTCCAGGTGGTCCAGTCGGGTGATCAGGCCGGGCAGGTCGCCGACGCCGTCGCCGTTGGAGTCGGCGAAGCTGCGCGGGTAGACCTGGTAGACCACGGCCGAGGTCCACCACGGGGCGGTGTCCGCGGTTGTGGCCACCGTCTGCTCGAGAGTCATGTACGTCCTTCGTGGGGTGTTATTTGACCGCGCCGAGGTTCACGCCGCGCATGAGCGTGCGTTGGAAGAGGAGGAAGAAGACCAGCGCCGGCAGGATGCCCGCCAGCGAGGCGGCGGCCAGGGCCGTGGGGTCGCTGGTGTACTGACCGCTCAAAGCACCGAGCGCGACCGACACGGTCTGGTTGTCCGCGGAGGGCAGCAACACCAGCGGCAGGAAGAAGTCGTTCCAGGTCCAGATGAAGAAGAACGTCATCAGCACCGCCATCGTCGGCCTGGTCAGCGGCAGGACGACGAGCCGGAGCACCTGGAAGCGCGTGGCGCCGTCGAGCCGGGCGGCTTCCAGGACCTCCGGCGGGAACGTGCCCAGCACCGAGGACAGCATGTAGGTGCCGAACGCGCTCTGGAGCACGGCCAGGATGATGACGACGCCGGTCATGGTGTCGTAGAGCCCGAGGTCGCGGGTGAGCACGAACAGCGGGTACACCAGCGCTTCCTGCGGGATCGTGAACGCGAGCATGAACAGCGCGAGGATCCACACCCGGCCCCGGATGCGACCGATGCCGATCGCGAAGGCGGACAGCAGGCTCAGCGCGACCGCGATCAGGGCCACGCTGCCGCTGATCACGACGCTGTTGAGCAGCTTGCGGTTGAAGTCGACGCCGCCCCAGAAGTCGACCAGGGCGGAGAAGTCCAGCTCGGTGGGCAGCGAGACCGGACCGTTGGCGATGTAGTCCGGCGCGGGCTTGAACGCGTTGATGACCGCGATCCAGAACGGGAACAGCATCAGCAGGCCGACCCCGGCGACCAGGGTGAGCACCACCCATCCGCTGACGCTGCGCTTGCGGCGCCTGACCTTGCGCACGGCCGGCGCGGGCGGGGCCGTCGTCGGGCTCACGGCCGTCTTCTCCAGGCTATCCACGGCCATCCTCGAACCCTTCGGAGTTGCGCGTCTGGTAGCGCAGCAGCGCGACCGCGACGACCGAGATCATCAGCGCCAGCACGGACGCCACCGCGGCGCCGTAACCGACCTTGGTGGTGGTGAAGAAGTTGGAGAACGAGAAGTAGGCGGGCACGATCGTGCTGGTGCCGGGACCGCCGCGGGTGAGCACGAAGATCGGCGCGAACACCTTCAGCGCGGCCACCGAGGTGGTGATCAGCACGACCGCGATCTCCGGGCGGAGCTGGTTGAGCGTGATGGTGCGGAACTGCTGCGACCAGCTCGCGCCGTCGAGCTCGGCGGCCTCGTACAGCGCCGGGTCCACCCGGGACAGCCCGGCCATGAACACCACCACGGTGTAGCCGATCTGGAGCCAGACCAGCACGTTCATCACCGCGTAGATGGCCAGGTCGGAATCGCCGAGCCAGTTCTGCGCCAGACCGCCGAGCCCGAGGTCGCGCAGGGTGGTGTTGATGATCCCGTACTGCGGTTGGTACATCCACTTCCACAGCACGCCCGCGACCGCGATCGGCAGGATCTGCGGCAGGTAGTAGGTGGCGCGCAGGAAGCTCGCGACCTTCGACCCGAACTTCGGCGAGATGTAGCTGAACAGGACGGCCGCGACCACCACCCCGATGGCGGTCGGGAGGATCGCCATGGCCACGATGAACGCCACGCTGTGCCGGAACGAGGCCCAGAACAGCGGGTCGCCCAGCAGCCGCTGGTAGTTCTCGAACCCGATGAACACCGGGTCGCCGACGCCCCGGAAGGACGTGAGGCTGTACCAGAGGTTCATCCCGAAGGGCACGGCGACGACGGCGAGGAAGCCGACCGCTCCCGGCAGGATGTACCACCAGTAGCCGGCCCCGCGTTCGGACGTGGCCTTGCGCGCCGGACGTGGCGCGGCGGTGTGCGTGGCGCTGTGCGTGGCGGTGTTGATCGAGGACATGGCGATCCTTTCGGCCCGGCCGCTCAGGCGGACGGCTTGCCTGCGTCGTAAGCGGCCTTGATCGCCTCCACCACCTGTTGCGGGCTCGCCTCACCGCCGACGAGGTTCGTGGTGTTGGCCAGCAGCACGTCGTTCAGCCCCGCCACCGGCCAGTCGGGGTACCAGGCCAGGCCGCCGTTCTCACCGGACAGCAGCTCGGTGAACCGGTCGCCGACCAGCAGGCCCATCGCCGAGCTGGCCGAACCGGGCTCGGCCGCGACCGGCACGCCGCCCTTGTCGGCCAGGAAGTTCTGCACCTCGGGCCGCTGGGTGATCTCCAGGAAGTCGTACGCGAGGTCCTTGTTCTTGGCCTTCGCGGGCACGACCCACAGGTTGCCGCCCGAGCCGGGGTGCAGCTTGTTGCCCGGGAAGAGGAACTGACCGGTCTTGAACGTGGGCTGCTCGGCGATCTGCCCGGACCACCAGGTGCCGGAGACGAACATCGGGTACTGGCCCGCGATGAACGCGTTGCCGGCGTCCTGGGCGGGGATGCCGGTGGAGTCGGTGCTGATGTACTTGCGCTCCACCCACTGGCGCATCGTGGTGGCGGCCTTCTCCCACGCCGACCAGTCCACCTCGCCCTCGAACCGCTGGTAGGCGGCCAGGGACCGCTGGTCCATGTGCGCCAGGGCCAGCGAGTACAACAGGTGCGGGCCGGGGTAGTCGGCCGAGCCGAGCACCAACGGCGTGACGCCCTTGTCGGCGAAGGCCTTCAGCGCGTTCTCGAACTCGGCCAGGGTGGTCGGCACCTGGACGTTGTGCTGGGTGAAGAGGTCCTGGTTGTACCAGACGCCGACGTACTCGCCGTAGTTCGTGAGCCCGTACCGCTTGCCCGACCCCATGAGCCCGTTGTCGTCGTAGAGCCCGACGTCCTGGGCGGTGTTGTCGAGCTTCCAGCCGCGGGTGGCGGCGACCTCGGTCAGGTCGGTGAGCAGGCCCGCCTTGGCCACGACGCCGGCGGTGGCGTTGCCCTTCAGGTACTCCAGCACGTCGGGGGTGTCGTTGGAGTCCAGGATGAGCTGCCCGGACTGCTGCATCTGCTCGTAGGTCTTGAGCTCCTGCTTGACCGTGACGCCGGGGTGTTCCTTCTCGAAGATCGAGACGGCCTGCTTCCAGGCGGCCGACAGCGCGCTGTCGTCGGTCTCCCACCACCACACCTTGAGCGTGTTCGGGTCGCCGGAGCCACCTCCGCTCGAACACCCGGTCATCACCAGCGCCAAGGCGGCGGCCACCGCGGTGGCCAGCCGTAGGGGGTGCTTGCGCATGTCGATCCTCCAGAGTCGCGACGGCGGCGTCGCCTACCGAGGTTTTCTTTGTCGCAACATTAAGGGTGACGCGACTGTAACGCGTCAACCCGCAGCTAGTCACGTTTTCGTCACGCAGGAGGTCTTGTCAGGTAGTTTCGCGGCGGTACTATTGCGTCCCCGGATACCCCCGACCCCGACGAGGAGTGCACGGTGCTCGACGCCGCCTCACCCTGGGCGCCCCTGCTGCCCTCCGCCCGCCGCGTGACGCTGGAGGTGCTGCTCCACGGCCCGCTGGCCCGGTCGGAGCTGGCGGACCGGTTGGGCCTGTCGACGGCGAGCCTGACCCGACTCACCAAGCCGCTGATGGACGCCGGCCTCCTGCGCGAGGTGGACACACCGGGCCTGCGCGGCGGTGGCCGGCCGTTGCAGCCGCTGGACGTCGACCCGGACGTGCAGCGGTTCATCGGCATCAAGCTCGCCGGGTTCCGCGCCTACGGCGTGCTGACGAACCTGCGCGCGGACATCCTCGACAGCGCCTCCGTCGAGATCACCGAGCACGACGTCGAGGCGGTCGTGGGCAAGATCGCGGAACTGGTCGCGTCACTGGACGACCCTGGGCGTCCGGTCGCCGCCATCGGCATCGCCATCGGCGGTGTGGTCCACGAGTTCGCGCGCGTCCAGCGCGCCGTGTTCCTGCACTGGAAGGACGTCGACCTGAGCGCGGCGGTCGCGCGGGCGACCGGCAGGCCGACGGTGGTGTCCAACGACCTCGACGCCCTGCTGGAGGCCGAGCACTGGTTCGGCGACGGCCGGGACGTGGACAGCTTCGCCGTGCTCACCATCGGCGCCGGCGTCGGCGGCGGCCTGGTCATCCACGACCGCCTCGTCGGCGGCCCCGACTCCGGGCTCGGCCTGCTCGGCCACTTCCCCGTCGACCCCCTGGGCCCGATCTGCCCCGAAGGGCACCGGGGCTGCGTGAAAGCGCTGCTCACCACCGACGGCATCCAGTCGCAGGCCGCCCTCACGCTGGGACGGCCCGTCACCTACGACGAGGTGCTCGACCTCTCCGAAGCGGGCAACGCCGTCGCCGACCAGATCGTCGGCAGGGCCGCCCACGCGTTCGGCACGCTGATCGCGGCCGTCGCCAACATCGCCCAACCCGAACGGATCATCCTCACCGGCGAGGGCATCCGCCTCGCCCAGGTCGCCGAACCACGGGTGCGGGCGGCCATCGCCCAGTCACGTCACCCCGAGGCGTCGCCGATCGACCTGCGGTTCATCAACGACGACCCCACGCTCTGGGCCCGCGGCGCGGCCGCCGTGGCGATCCAGCGCACCGTGCTGGCCGTCCTGCCCCTGCGGGCCGGCTGACCACGTCCACCGTTCCGTCCCACGGCGCAGGCCGCCGTGGCGATGGCGCACGCCCGCCTCCGCCGAGGCACGCTCAACGAGGAGCACCCATGCGTCCACCCAGACCACGCGCCGCGATCGCGCTCGCCGTCGCGGCCTGCCTGCTCACCGCCCAACCCGCCACCGCCGAACCCGGGCCACCGGGGGCGCCCGGCGCGCCGGCCACCTGGACCACCGGGGACAAGGACGGCATCGGCACGTCCACCACCACCGCCTCGAAGGTCTGGTACACCCTCACCGACGGCACGCTGAGCGAGATCTACTACCCCAGCGCCGACACACCGAACTCCCGCTCGCTGGAGTTCGTCGTCACCGACGGGAAGTCGTTCGCGCAGCGGGAAACCGAGAACACCACCCGCACCGTCGCCCTGGCCGACCGGAAGTCGCTGACCTACCGGCAGACCGCCACCGACACCGCGGGACGGTGGACGCTCACCAAGACCTACGTCACCGACCCCGCGAGCGCGACCGTGCTCGTCGACGTCGACTTCCGCTCCCTCAAGGGCGCCGACCTGAAGCTGTACACCCTGTTCGACCTGCAGCTGGCCGGCGACTCCGGCCACGACACCGGCCGCGCCACCGCGGACGCGCTGACCGCCCTCGACACCCACCTGCCCGACCGCCCCGTGGCCGCCGCGCTCGTGTCCGGCACCGGCTTCGCCGCGACGTCCACCGGCTACGTCGGCACGAGCGACGGGCTGGCCGACCTCGCCTCGAACTTCACGCTGACCTCCCGCTACCCCGAGGCCGGGCCGGGCAACATCGCCCAGGTCGCCCAGCTGCCCACCGGCCGGAACGGCACCCGCACCACCCTCGCGATCGGCTTCGCGCCCGACGAACGAGCCGCGCTGACCACCGCGCGGGCGAGCCTGCACCGGCCGTTCGAGGTCACCAAGCGCTGGTACCAGCTCGGCTGGCACCTCTACACCGCCTCCCTCAAGGACGCGCCCCACCAGCTGCGCGGCGACCTGCTCGACCAGTACTGGGCCTCGGTCATGGCGGTCAAGGCGCACGAGGACAAGACGCACCCCGGCGCGTTCTCCGCGTCGCTGACCATCCCGTGGGGGCAGGCCGTCCCCGCCGACGGCGCGTCCGGCGGCGGCACCGGCTACCACTTCGTGTGGGCCCGCGACCTGTACCACCAGGTGTCCGCGCTGCTCGCCGCCGGCGACACCGCGGCCGCCCGCCGGGCCGTGGACTGGCTGTTCACCCGCCAGCAGCGCCCCGACGGCAGCTTCCCGCAGAACTCCAAGGTCGACGGCACCCCCGACCAGGGCAACGTCCAGCTCGACGAGACCGCGTTCCCGATCCTGCTGGCCTGGCAGACCCGGCGGTTCGACGCCGCGTTCTACCGCGACCACATCGCCAAGGCCGCCGACCACCTCGTCGAGGCGGGCCCCCGGACGCCGCAGGAGCGGTGGGAGGAGACCGGCGGCTACTCGCCGTCCACCCTGGCCGCCCAGATCGCCGCGCTGATCGCCGCCGCCGACATCGCCCACCGCGCCGGCGACGCCGACGGCGCGGCGCTGTACCAGGCGACCGCCGACTCCTGGCAGCGCCAGGCCGAGCGGTGGATGGTCACCACCACCGGCCCGCTGGGTGACGGCGAGTACTACCTCCGCATCTCCGGCAGCGGCGACCCCGACGACGGGGCCACCCGCACCTGGGCCAACGGCGCGGGCGTGCACCCGGAGAACGCGCTGGTCGACGCCGGGTTCCTGGAACTGGTCCGCCTCGGCGTCAAGGCACCGGACGACGCGGCCGTCGCCGGCTCGCTGCCCGAGGTCGACGCCTCGATCAAGGTGAGCACGCCCAGCGGGGAGCTGTGGAAGCGCTACACCCACGACGGCTACGGCGAGACCGCCGACGGCGCGCCGTGGACCGGGGTCGGCATCGGCCGGCCGTGGCCGCTGCTGTCCGGGGAACGCGGCGAGTACGAACTGGCCCGCGGCCGTGACGCCCTGCCGTACCTGCGCACGATGGCCGCGACCGCGAACAGCGGCCGGATGATCCCCGAGCAGGTGTGGGACCGGGCCGAGCCGACGTCGTACGGGCACGTGTTCGGCAAGGGCACCGGCTCGGCCGCGCCCCTGGCGTGGGCGATGGCGCAGTACGTGCGGCTGGCGCAGGGCATCGCCGCGGGTCGGCCGGTCGAGACGCCCGCCGTCGTGGCCGACCGCTACCGCACCGGCACCGTCGCCACCGCGGCGCTGAGCCTCGACGGTCCCGCGGACCTGTCCACCGCCGGCGGCCGGACCGTCCACGTCCACGGCACCACCGACGCCCCCAGCGTCGTCGTGGCCGTGGGCCCGGTGAAGAAGCGCGTGGCGGTCAGCGGCGGCCGGTTCGGCGCCCACGTCGAGCTGACCGGGATCGATAACACGATCAGCGTCGCGGCGGTCCGGAACGACGGCGCCACCGCGTACGAGCGGCGCACCGTGCTGTCCTACGGCGAACGCGTCGGCGGGCTCACCGACCCCACCGGCGACGACCACGGACCCGGCGCCTACGTCTACCCGACCAACAGCGCGTTCAGCCCGGACAGCTTCGACCTGACCCGGTTCGACGTGTTCCGCGACGGTGACCGGGTCCGGTTCGTCACCCGCGTGGCCGGCGCGATCACCAACCCGTGGGGCGGCAATGGCATGAGCGTGCAGCGGGTCAACGTCCTGCTGCGCGACCGCGCCCAGCCGGCCGTCACCTCCCCCGGCCTGCCGGGCACCAACACCGCGACCGCCGGCGCCTGGCAGCGGGCGGTCGTCGCCGACGGGCGCTACGCCGACCAACCGCTGTCGCTCGGCGTCTACGACCCGGCCCTGGCCAAGGTCTCCGCCGCGGAACTGCGGGTCGTGCCCGCCACCCACGACATCGTGGTGACCGTCCCCGCCTCCGCGCTCGGGCTCGACCCCGCCACCACCGGCTACCAGGTGTCGATCTACTCCAACGCCGAGCCCGGCGAGGGCATCGGCCTCGTGCGCCCGGTCTACAGCAAGGCGCACTGGGACAACGGGTTCCCGTGGACCAAGGAGTTCCGCTTCGGCGGCGGCGCGGGCGAGCAGAGCTTCGACCTGCCCAGCCGTGACACCGACACCCGCGACCCCAACGCGATCGACGTCATCACCGGTGACGCCGACCAGTCCGCCGTCCTCGACTGGACCGCGACCAGCCCGGTCGTGCTGCCGTTCGTGGATCTGCTGCCCTGAGAGAGCGGGCGCTGAAAGCAGCGGGCGCGGGCACCAGGTCTTGTGAACCGGTGCCCGCGCCCGCGTTCCACGTGCTGTCCGGATAGCTCGCGATCTTCGAGTCGATCGCAATTCACGAGCATTTCCAGACGCGCCGGAATATTCCAAGATCCCCTTTCTGTGTTTGCGATGATTTCGCGACGCCACTACACTCCACAACCTTCGGGTGCCGTTACCCGAAACGCGTTTGAGACTGTCCGCCGCCCGCACAATTATCACGTGACCGCGATGCGGTTGTTTCGCGATGACATCGGCGGCGTCGAGAGCGCAGTCCAGGGGTTGACCATGGGCCGGCGCTGCCGCCGCGGTTCCGTCCGGCCCGGACACAGGGGGGAATCAATGTTACGGATCATGGTGGCGATCGCCACCGCTGTGCTCGCCAGTGCCCTGGTGGCGCCGGTCGCGTCGGCCGCGCCGGCGGTGACTCCGCTCGATCACGGCACGTCGTCCCGGACGTTCGGCCCGGAAGTGGGTACGACGGGGGTCCAGTCCGAGCAGACGACTTGCTCGGGCACGATCAACGGCCGCGCCGCGAACTGGATCTGCGAGTACGGCGTCACCTACGCGGTCTGGCCGAGCGGGCGCGGTCACAACTTCCTGATCGGCACGAACTACGCGGTGTACAACCAGATCCAGTACGACAACGGCACGTGGTCCGCGTGGGCCAGCCTCGGCGGCACGGCCCGGAGCGGCGTGTACGCCGTGACGACCGCCTCCTCGATCACGGTCGAGGTCATCGGCACCGATGGCAACTGGTGGTGCCGGACCCTTCCCTACGGGGGCAGTTGGGGCGCCTGGCGGCGGTGCTGATCCAACGGGCGGTCGCGCCGACGGCCGACTGAGCGGAAAGCACGAGTAAAAGCGGTCCGCGGACAATGCACGACGAAGGTCCGGAAGCCGGATACCACCCGGACCTTCGTCGTGGTGGCCTGATGCTCACCGGGACGTGGAACACCTCCCCGCGCCACGCTCCGGCCTGTTCCCTGTGAGCCGCGCCGGCGGCATCGTCCCTACCGGTCGACGGCCACCCACGCGCCGCAGTCGGTCTCCCGGAACACGGGGCGCTTGTCGACCACCTCGCCGAAGCACGCGCGGAACTCCAGTCGGCGCACGGTGTCCAGCCACGGCAACTCGACGATCTTGGGCGGGATCGGGGCGCCGTCCTTGATCCTCCCGGTCTTCCCCTCGGCGTTGGCCCAAGGCCCGACCTCGCTGCCGTCCGCGCGCACGCTCAGGACGACCGCGCACCCGTCAGCGGAACCGTCGACCACGACGATGTGGCGCTGGTCGAGCACGAGCTCGGCGTCACCGGCGCCTCCTGGGGCGTAGGCCTTCGGCCGCGGGGATGGTTGCGCGCTGGAGGCGGGCGACGATGGCGCGGGAGCGGTCGAGGTGGTGCGCCAGCACGGCACACCTCTCCTTTCGGCGCCCGTCACGCCGGTATCGCCCGAAGAGGTGGAGACCGTCGCGGACGACTCGGAGCTGCCGGTGATCGTGCGCCACCCACCGGCCGCGAAGAGCGCGACGAGTGCGGCGATCACCGCCGCGGCCGCTCCACCACCCGCCCACCACCGGACGCCCCGCGACCGCCACCGCGATCTACGGCCGAGGTCCGGCGCCACTTCGCTTTCCGGTGTCGTTTTCTCTTCGGGCGTCGTCACCGTTTCCGACGCGACGGCCGGACGGGTAGCCGGAGCGCTTCGCCGCTTGGCCGCGTTGGCGCGGTCCAGCAGCGCTTCCCAATCGCATTGCCGCTCCGCGCCGAGAACCCGCATCAACAGCAGCAGCGAATCCACTGACCTGGGCAAGTGGCGCTTCTCGATCCACCCCTTGACGGTGTTCTCCGGGAGGTCGATGTCGTGGTTCTCCAACGCGGCTTTCACCAGCCGCTTCACCCGCGGGTTCCCAGCGCGCTCCAGCGCGCGGTCGAACTGCTCCCAGAACTCCGACAGCGCCCTGTCCGCCTCGTCAGCCACCGACGCATTGTCCCGAAACTCGGCCGGAGGAGTGCGAGTCGCGCGCGACTCGCTCCCCCACCAGCACCGATGCGATGTCGACTGGTCACCGCGACGCCCCGTCGCACACGAGGAGGAGACGAACCGAGATGACCGAACACCACAGCACCGCTCCCCGGACCTCACGACGTCACCGCGGCGCGTTTCTCGCGGCGGCGACGTTCGCCGCCATCGCCGCACTGCCGACCGCGTCCGCGATCCCGGCCCAAGCGGCGATCGACGGCTACATCGACAACTCCTACGGCACGGTGACGTTCAACTCCTACGGCGAACGCCTGGGCGTCTGCGACAAGCGCGCCGACGCCCACAGCGTCACCGCCAAGCTCTACAACGACAACTGGACCCTGCGCGCCTCGGTCAAGGACATCGACGGAGCCGAAATGGGCTGCCACGGCGTCAACCTGGACATCGCCGAAGGCACGCCGTTGTGGTTGACGCAGTGCGTCAGTGACGGGCTGGGGTGCACACCGCCCCAACGCGTCGAAGCCTGATTTCCGGGAAAAGGCGGTATCCGGGTTCCGGTGACCTGAACGAAGGTTCCGCCTCTTCGTCACCACGAGTGGCGAAGAGGCGGAACCTTCAACCGGTACGGGGTCGAGGCGCGGTCAGCCGACGTGCGGTACGTGCCGGTGCAGTGCGCTGTGGCCCCGTCCCGCTAGAACGAGTTGCCGAACGCGCTGGACAGGTATTCCCTCGCGTCGCGAAGGGCCTCGTCGATGATGCGGGCCGCTTCCCGCGCCTGCTCCGGCTCGTGCGCGGCCTGCACCTGCAACCGGAAGCGCGACGCGCCGGTCGGGGTGACGGGGAACTCGACCATGAACGCGAGCACCCCTCGGTCGAACAGGAGGCGGTTGACCGTCCGGGCCAGCTTCTCGTTCCCGATCAGGACCGGCACGATCGGGCTCGGCGAGCCCATGCACGTCAACCCGCGCGTCGTCAGCTCGTCGCGCAGGGCGTGGATGGCGTTGAACAGCCGCCCGCGTAGGGCCTCCCCCTCGTCGGTGCGGATGATCTGGGCCGCCTTGAGCACCACGGCGGTCTGCATCGGGGACAGGGCGTTGGAGAAGAAGTGCGACCCGGCGAACATCTTGATGTACTGCTTGACCGCGGGTGACTTGGCCGCGACGAAGCCGCCGTTGGACGCGAAGGTCTTGGAGAACGCGCCCATGACCAGGTCGACCTCGCCCAGCATGTCCTGCATGCCCAGGACGCCCGTGCCGCCGGGGCCCATCGAGCCGAGGTCGTGGGCGACGTCGACCAGCAGGGTCGCGTCGTACGAGCGGCAGATCGCCTGCAGGGTGACGATGTCCGGCCAGTCGGCGTCGACGGAGAACAAGCCGTCGGTGATCACCATGATGCCGTTGCGCGTGTCGGTCGCGCGGATGCGAGCCAGGTGCGCGCGCACGGCCTCGACGTCGAGGTGCGTGTAGCGGGTGATGTTCCTGGTCGCCGCGCGCGCTCCCGTCTGCAGGCACGAGTGGGCGAGGCGGTCGATGAGGATGTGGTCTTCCTGGCGGACCAGGCCGGTGACGGTGCCGAACCCCGCCGACCACCCGTTCGAGAACAGCGTCACGTGTTCGAGGCCGACCAGCTCGCCGAGGGCGGCCTCCAGCTCGTCGGAGATGCGGGTGTTGCCCAGCACCATCGGCGACCCGGCGCTGTGCGGGCCGAAGTCGCGCATCGCCTTCACCGCCGCCTCCCGGATCTCCGGGTGGGCGTTGAACGACAGGTAGTCCTGGGAGTTGAAGTTGATGCCCCGGGCGGGTTTGCTCAGGTCGTTGGTGATGGTCGCGACCCCGCCGGGCGCCGCCTCCAGCACGCGGGAGTACTGCCAGGTCTCGGTGCGCCTGCGCGCCTCCACCCAGCCGTGGAACTCCTCGGTCCGGCCGAGCAGGTTGGCCCCGACGGGCCGGAAGAAGTCGTACGCGTTCTTGTCTAGCGCGTAGTCCTCGTCGGGGTCGATCGCGGGCGCGGCCGTCGTCGCCGGTTCCCACATCGGTTCCAGGTCGGCCCGGACCGCCGGGTACTCCTCGTCGAAGAAGCGGACGACGTCATCCACCGGGAGGCTGTCCAGCTCCTCCAGGTCCTCCCACGGGATGTGGGACGCCCAGTTCCGCATCATGTCCGACACCTCGCGCGCGGCCGCGGCGACCGCCTTGGCCGCGGTGAGCGGGTCGGTGCCGGCCGCGTCGGCCGCGGCGATGAGCGCGGCGACGACCTCGCCGTCCTCGCGCTCGTGGGCCAGGGTGCCGGTCATCGGGTCGCCTCCGCTTCCACGCGCGCGAACGGGTTCCGCTGGTGCTCGCGGTACGTCGCCTCGAAGTCGGCGAACACGCTGTGGTCGCGCGAGGACTCCTTGGCCGTGTCGTTGAGCAGGAAGACGTTGGACGGGTCGAAGAACTCCGAGACCGGCGCCACGTCGACGTGGGTGGCGATGAAGCGGTCGATCTCCGCCTGGTTCCCGCGCAGGATCGCGAACAGCTGCAGCTCGTCGTGCCGCAGCGGCTTCATCTCCGCGAGCGTGCACACGTAGTCGTAGTAGGCCGCGGCGGTCTGGCTGCGCCGCTTGGCGGCGTACCCGGCCATCGCGGTGTCGCGGTCGGTCTCGCCGCCGAGCCACCGGCCGACCGCCTCCGCGGCCAGCTCCGCGTCACGCAGGGCGTGGGTGATCCCGAGCGCCGTGCACTGGTCCTTGAACGACTCGGCGTCGCCCACCAGCACCCAGCCGGGCCCGTGCAGCTGCCTCAGGTACGCGGCCTGGTCGAGCGTCCCGTAGAAGCGCTCCTCCCGCACGGCCCCCGCCACGGTGACGGCCGCCTCCTCGCTGATCAGCCCGAGCGCGCGGTGGAAGTTTCCCTCGACGTCGGCCCGGAACTCGGCGGCCCACTCGCTGGGCCCCCACGTCAGCACCATCGTCTGCCCGTGGTTGGTCGACGCCATCGCCATCCCCAGCCGGCCCCGGCGGTGGATCTGCGCGTCGGCGTCGGGGATGCCGCTGAAGTAGCTCCAGTAGGCGTAGGTGCAGCGCGGCCGCTCGTCGAACTTCTCGATCCCGAGGGCGCGCGCGACGAAGGAGTTGCGGCCGTCGGCCCCGATCACCACCTGCGCGTGCTCGACCGTGCCGTCCCGGCCCTTGATGCCGATGACGGTCCCGTCGTCGTCCCGCAGGAGTTCCTTGACTGTGTACCCCTCGCGGAACTCCACGCCGGCCGCCACCGCGTTGTCGACCAGCAGCTTGTCCAGCACGTTCCGCCGAACCGAGAAGTACTCGGTCGTGATCCCGCTGTCGTCGTCGTGCAGCAGGCGGAACTGGTTGCGCAGCAACTCCTCCGGGATGCTGCCGCGCAAGGCGATCCCGTCGTTGACCACCGTGACGTCGGTGTGCGCGGGCGTGACGGCCCGCACCTGGTCCAGGATGCCCAGCCGGTTCAGGTAGGAAGCCCCGTGCGGCCACACGAAGTGCGTGGACAGCACATCACTGGGAAACCGCGACCGATCGACCACCAACACCCGGAGCCCTCGCCGGGCCAGGTGCGCGCCGACAGCCGCCCCGGCACACCGACCACCTATCACAATGGCGTTGTACATCCGAGCATCCCAACAGGACCGTCACACGCTGTACAGAGCCGAACGGCCCAGCACCCCCCTGCGCTTGCGGCACCCGCCATTCACGTCGGAGATCGGCAATTCGCGCCGCGATTTACTTCTCTCCCCAGGAGTCGGCAGCGATGACTGCGCCATGATGAACGGGTGTAGGGAGGACTTCGGCGAGATGCACGAACGTGGGATCATCCTGAACGAGCTCGCCCAGGGCCTGCGTCCCCTGTCGGAGGGCGTCGGGTGGTTCGAGGGCCTTGCCGCCGACGACCAGGTCACCACCCTGCGCGACGTCGCCGAGTACTGCGTGCAGGCTCGCGCCACCGTTGAGGACGGGGCCGAGAGCGTCCGGCGTTCGGGCATCCGACCGACTCACACCCCGGCGGTGCTGATCACGCGCGGGCGGCTGACCGAGCAGTTGGCAAAGATCGTCAACCTGCCCGCAGACGAGCGGGTCAAAGCGTTTCGGCTGCTCGTCGCGCTGCTGGGCGTCGCGGACGAGCGCAGGCGTGCGCGCTACTGCGCCGATGGGTGCGGCCACGCCTGGCACCACCTGTCGCCCGGCCGCCAGATCGGCTCGGGTACCGGGTGATGTCACGCGGGTGTGACGTCGACGGTCAGCCGGTGGAGGCTCGGGGGCGCCACCGCTTCCACAGCGCCGTGGCCTCGGCACGCGTCTTGCCGTCCCACACGAGCGAGACGTCCACGGTCATCTGCGCCTCGGACGCATCGCGCACGGTCGCCCGCAGCTCCACCTGGTCGTTCAGCGGCGTCGGCCGCAGGTAGCGCACGTCCAGACCGGCGGTCACGTAGGACAGCGCGGCGTCGCCCAGCGGCTCCCACCCCCGTGCCTCGGCTTCCAGCATCACGGCTGCGGCGCTGTGGCAGTCGAGCACGGTGCAGATGATGCCGCCGTTGAGGTAGCCGAGCCCGTTGTCGTGCTCCGGCCACGGCGTGAACGCCGCGGCCACCAGCCCGTCACCGGCGGGGTAGCTGCGGAGTCGCAGCCCCTTGGCGTTGGCGTGGCCGCAGCCGAAGCACGGCAGAGTGGGGTAAAGGCGCTCCTGGATGCTGGTCACGGTGTCCACAGTAGGCGAAGCGGAAAGCGATCTTTCGCGCGGTCAGGGATGGTCGGACGTCGTCGCGGTGTCCGGATTGGACGCCCTCACGGTGCCACCCCCCGGTGATCGAAGCTCCGATGCGCCGGCCGGTACGCGAGCGTGCCGCTGTCGAATATTCGACAAGAGCAGCGGCTCCGCATCGACGTGAGACGGCGCTGGACCATCCGGGCGATGTGTGACCGGGGCGTCGAAACTTTTCGTTGGGCTGTTGACACCGGGACGGCGTCGTTCGTACGGTCTCCACAGCGTCATTGGGGTCGGAACATCACGGACGCCAACGATAACCGGACACCAATCAGGGGCGCGCGAGCGACCTGACCGACAACGCGGCCTTACTGGATAGCGCTTTCCGATACGGCGGTCAATGAAACGTTTCAAGACGCCGAGGTTGTAGATCAGGACTGGGAGCGCTCCCAGAAGTGCGATGAAGGAGCAACGGTGCTCACCAACTCGTTCAGGGTGCGTGCGATCGCCGCCGGCACGGCGATCAGCGCACTGACCGGAGGCCTGCTGGTCGCCGGTGTGGCCTCGGCGGCCCCGGGCTGCGGGGTCGACTACGTGGTGCAGAACAAGTGGCAGGGCGGTTTCTCCGCCAACGTCACGATCAAGAACCTCGGCGACCCGGTCGACGGGTGGACCCTGGCCTGGTCGTTCCCCGGTTCCGAGCGGTTCGGCCAGGGCTGGAACGCGACGTTCACCGCCTCGGGCGCGAGCGTGTCGGCGGCCAACGTCGACTGGAACCGGTCGATCCCGACCGGCGGCACGGCGTCGTTCGGCTTCAACGGCACCATGACCGGCGACGTGGTGGGCGTGCCCACGACGTTCACGCTCAACGGCACGGTGTGCACGGGCGGCGTCGACCCCACCACGACGACCACCACGTCCACGTCCACGTCCACGTCGACCTCCACCACCACGACCACGACTACCACGACCACCACTGGTCCGGTCCCGTCCGACCCGACCGGCCGCAAGCAGGTCGAGCGGCTGGACCGCGGTGTGGTGAGCGTGCGGTCGGGCACCGGCAACCTCGTCAGCTGGCGACTGCTGGCCGGCGACCCGCAGAACGTCGGGTTCAACGTGTACCGGGGCGCCACCAAGCTCAACGCCTCGCCGATCACGTCCTCCACGAACTACCTGGACAGCGGCGCGGCGTCGGACGCCTCCTACACCGTCCGCGCCGTGGTGGACGGCGCCGAGCAGGCCGCGTCCCCGGCGTCGCTCGGGTTCGGTCCGGGCTACCGGGACGTGCCGATCCAGTCGCCCGGCGTCGGCTACAGCGCGAACGACGCGAGCGTCGGCGACCTCGACGGTGACGGCGACTACGAGTTCGTGGTCAAGTGGGACCCGGACAACGCGAAGGACAACTCGCAGTCCGGCGTGACCGGGAACGTGTTCATCGACGCGTACCGGTTGGACGGCACGCGGTTGTGGCGCATCGACCTGGGTCGGAACATTCGGGCGGGTGCGCACTACACGCAGTTCCAGGTGTACGACTACGACGGTGACGGTCGGGCCGAGGTCGCGATGAAGACCGCCGACGGCACGCGTGACGGTCGTGGCGTGGTGATCGGGAACGCTACGGCCGACTACCGGAACTCGGGTGGTTACATCCTGTCGGGGCCGGAGTTCCTGACCATGTTCAACGGTCTGACGGGTGCGGCGATGTCGACGGTGAGCTACGACCCGCCGCGGGGCAACGTGGGTTCGTGGGGTGACACCTACGGCAACCGGGTGGACCGGTTCCTGGCGGGCACGGCGTACCTGGACGGCGCGCGTCCGTCGTTGATCATGGCGCGTGGTTACTACACGCGTGCCGTCATCGCGGCGTGGGACTTCCGCAACGGCGCGCTGACGAAGCGGTGGACGTTCGACTCCAACAACCAGTCGGGGTACGCGGGTCAGGGCAACCACTCGTTGAGCGTGGGTGACGTGGACGGGGACGGTCGGGACGAGATCGCCTACGGCGCGGCGATGATCGACGACAACGGCCGGGGTCTGTGGACCAGCGGTCTCGGGCACGGTGACGCGGCGCACCTGGGTGATCTGGACCCGTCGCGTCCGGGGCTGGAGTACTTCAAGGTGTCGGAGAGCAGCAACCAGCCGGGGTCGTGGTTCGCCGACGCGCGGACCGGGCAGCGGTTGTGGACCACCCCGTCGGGTGGTGACAACGGTCGTGGCGTGTCGGCGGACATCTGGGCGGGCAGCCCCGGCGCGGAGTCGTGGTCCAACATGGACGGTGAGCTGCGCAACACGCGCGGCACCGGCATCGGGCGCAAGCCGTCGTCGGCGAACTTCCTGATCTGGTGGGACGGCGACACGTCCCGCGAGCTGCTGGACCAGACCCGGATCGACAAGTACGGCACCAGCGGCGACACCCGACTGCTCACCGGTTCGGGCGTGGCCTCGAACAACGGCACCAAGGCCACCCCGGCCCTGTCGGCCGACCTGTTCGGCGACTGGCGTGAAGAGGTCGTCTGGCGCACGTCGGACAACTCGGCGCTGAGGATCTACTCCACGCCGAACCAGACGGACCGCCGCATCCCCACGTTGATGCACGACACCATGTACCGGGTCGCCATCGCGTGGCAGAACACCGCCTACAACCAGCCCCCGCACCCCAGCTTCCACATCGGGAGCGGCATGGTCACCCCGCCCTGGCCGGACGTGTACTACGCCCGCTGACCACGAGTTGACCAGGGCTTGACGAAGCACTCGCGTGTGTCCGCGCCTCGCGCCGGGCTCGGGCACACGCGAGTTTTCGTCCTGCCCGGACATTGTCGAACATCGCTTCACTCCGCGCGCCGTCGTGATCAGCCTGGTCAACCGGCAGTCCGGCCTGTCTTTGGACGTGTGGGAGAAGTCAACCGTCGGGGGCGCGCGGATCTCCCAGCACACGTACGTCAAGAGCGCCGACCAGCACTTCAGCCGCCGGTCCCGGAACGCGTCGGGCGGTGGGGCGGGACCGTTGTGCCTGGTCCCACTCCACCGCCCGATGAGTCGCGCCGGCGCTCAGCCCGAGTCGCCCCGGCGAGGTGCTAGCCGCACGTCCACGTCGCGGGCTTCCACGGCTGCCCCGCCACGACCTCGCGGGAACCGGCGAGTTCGTCCGCGTCGGTCACCGCGTTGACGTTGATCCTGGGGCCGACGTCGCTGATGAAAGTGCCCCCGCGCCACACGCCCAGCGTGTTGCCGCGGTTGCCGTACTTGAAGTACCACAGGGCGAGCAGGCCGCCGGCGTTGATGCCCGTGTGGCTCGACACCATCGGGTCCCAGCGCCGCACCTGGGCGCCGGTGACGTCCCACTCGCGCAGGTAGTTGAGCTCGTCCCAGTGGCGGCCCAGGATGTGCCCGTCCTCGTACCGCTCGATGCGCAGACTCGGGTAGCCGTCGAGGTGGGTGGACGTGCCGTCCGGGTGGTGGATCTCGCCCGACTCGGTCACCACCCGTCCCGCGTCGTCGATGCCGACCGCCTTGCCCCAGCCGAGGACCCGGTAGGTGTCGGGCTGGTCGGCCTTCCACACCACGGCCTCATAGGGCGCCGCGCCGTCGCCGAGGTAACCGACGACGTCACCCGACTCGTTGATCGCCACCGCCTCCGCGCGCTGACCCGCCGGGCTGGGCAGGACCCGGTAGACGCCGTCGCGGTGCAGGAAGGCCTTGCTGTTCGGGACGTCGTAGCCGACGACGTCGCCGCGGCCGTTGACCGCGTTGATCATCGTCGTCGTGCCGGCGGGCACGGTGAGCTGATTCAGGACCCTGTTGTGCCAGACGAGCATGCCGCCGAGCCGCGCGTGCCCGGCGAGGTAGCCGTTCGGCCCCGCGGCGACGACCCGCCCCCCGGTGACGCCGGCGGGTAGCGGCAGGTCCGACGCGACCCAGGCGCACGACGCCTGCGCCTGCGTCGGTGACACCTGCGCCTGGGCCGGCACGGCGGCCGACACCAACCCGATGAGCACAGCGCCGATCACTGTCGCTCGCATCGCGAATCCCCCTCAACCCCGTGTCGACGCGGTCGGTTGACCAGCGCCCCGCGTCCCGCTCCGGACCCGCGAGAGCACCTGTCGACGTGGCTCAATCCTCCGCGACGTGATCACCGTCGACAACGGCGGTTGTCGGCCACTCCGGGCCGTGGCGGGTTTCCGACTTCCGGCAATGTTCGGTTCGACGTCCGCGAAGCACCCGCTCCGAGGTCGGTCGGCGCGGCACGAGCGGACGTCACGTCGTCGGCTTCGACGCCTTCAGGCCGTACATCAGCGCGATCCGCGGGTCACCGTCCGGGAGTGCCCACCAGCCGCTGTCGGTGCGCGTCATCCGTTCCCAGCGCGGCCACGGCAGCAGGTCGCTCTCGGTCTGGTCGTGGATCCGCAGGCCGGCCCGCACGAGCGCGGTGACGACTTCCCCGATCGAGTGCATCCACTCGTACGCCACGGTCGCGGTGGTGAGGGCCGGGCCGTCGGTGTACGTGTAGGTCGCGTCACGCTCGATCGCGCCGCGGCCTTCGAGGTAGTCGTGCCGCAACAACAACTCCGGCCCCTCCCCCGGCTCCGGCTTGGGCCCCAGGGCGTTGAGCAGCGGGTGGAACTCGGCGACGTAGACGAAACCGCCCGGCGTGAGGAGGTCGGCCACGGTCGCCGCCCACCGCGGCAGGTCCGGCAGGTAGCACAACGAGCCCTTGCCGGTGTACACGACGTCGAACCGCGCCGCGCCCAACCTCTCCACCGCGTCGTGGACGTCCGCCTGCACGTAGTCGATCTCGACGCCCTCCTCCGCCGCGATCCGGCGTGCCTCGGCCACCGCCGCGGCCGAGAAGTCCAGCCCGGTGACGTGGGCGCCACGCCGGGCCAGCGCGATGGTCTCGGTCCCGATGTGGCACTGCAGGTGCGCCACCTCCCGGCCGGCGAGGTCACCGAGTGCGGCCCACTCGAACGGCGCGAACCACCGCTGCGGGTCGCGCCTGCCCACGGCGTAGAACTCGCTCGCCACGTGGACCGGCGTCCGCGCGTCCCAGTTCGCCTGGTTCGCCCGGACCATCGCGTCGACCTCGCCCCCGAAGCTCATACCCGACGTCTACCAGCACGTCCGGCTCGCCGTCCCCCAGCCCGACGGGCAATCACCCGCTCGGACGGGAGGCATCAGCCCTGCAGGGCATCTTCAGCTCCGGTACCCGCTCCGCACCGCAGAGCGTGGCGAGCGTCGAGTCGGCGAGCTGCTCCACGGTCACGCCCTGCTGCCCGGCGACGGTCCCGAGCGCCTCGTCGACGACGGCCATCAGCGGCCGGGCGTCGAACCGCCAGGAGCCGTCCCTTCTTGTGGAACGGCGGCGAACACCCGCTGCTCGGCCGACATCCCGCGCAGCCCGGAGTCAGCTGCGGTAGTTGTCGGCGCAGCCGCTCCCGCGGTCCGCCTTGAACCTGAACGCCAGGTGCGAGTCGGTGGACGGGTTCTCCCCGTGGCCCACCGACAGCACCAGGGCGACGCCCGGCACCGACGGGTTCTCGTAGCACTGGTTCGGCCCATCCCCGTTCACCCGGCCCGGCTCGTCCTCCCGCTGCCGGACGAGGCTCCAGCCGTGCTTCGGCATCTCCGAGCGGTAGAAGGCGAGAACCGACTCGTGACCGTCTGAAGAGGACACCTGTCGGCCCACCTCTCCCGTCTTGTCCTCGTCCTGGCACGGCATCTTCGCGTACCGCTCGCTGACCGTCGCGCCGGGCGGTGCGAGGTCGAGGACCGCGTTGTCCTCCAACCCGCGGGTCACCTCTTCGTCCGCCGAGGTGCACCTGCCGCCGGCGCCCCGTTGGGTGTCGCAGGCGACAAGCCCGAGCACCGCCGCCAAGGCCGCGGTGAACGCGATGATCGTGCGGACCACCTGTCGCATCCCCTCATCCCGTGCGCACGTCGACGTCAAGGCGGATGCCACGCACGTCGGGCAGCAGCAGGAGCACGGCGCTGCCGACCAGCAGCCATCCCACGCGAACCCGGGGACGGGCGCAAGCCCACCGCCGCGGAGATCGGTCCGACACCGACGCCGACCGGCCTTTCGCGCCGCTCCCCCGGTGACTGGCCGAATCACCGCTGCTCGTGGTGAGCGGGGTCGGTCGTCGTGGCGATGCGGTTCAGCCAGTCGGAGAGCAGGGCTCTTTCGTTGTCCGTCAGCGCTGTCACCGTGGGCGCGACCGAGCGCAGCGTGACCGCCGCGGTCACGGCGTCGGTCTTGGCGGGCGTCGTGGAGGGTTCGGTGGTGACGGCGGCGATCACCGATTCGCGGGCCAGGGTCGACAGGTCGGGGTCGCGGTCCTGTGGTGGCAGGGAGATGAGGGTGAAGACCATGCCGCAGCCGGCGGCGTGGATCAGGTGCGCGGCGCGCTCCTCGCTGACCCGCAGGCGCCCGGCCTCGGCGATGCGCTTGACCTGCTTCGCGAGCACGGCCGACGCGCGCTCGGCCGCCGGTGACTCGACGCCGGGCCGGGCGTCGCCGTAGATCAGGGAGTACAGGGCGGGGTTGCTCGTGCCGAACTCGACGTGCAGGTCCCACCCGCGGCGCAGGTCGTCAACGGGGTCGTCGGTCTCGGCGAGCGCCGTCTTGCCCGCCAGGTAAGCCTCGAAACCGTGGCACGCGACCGCGTCCAGCAGACCCCGCTTGTCGCCGAAGAGCCGGTAGATGGTCGGCGACTGCACTCCCGACGCGGCGCAGACCGCGCGCGTGGACAGCGCCTCGCGGCCTTCCCGGTTCAGCAGGTCGTAAGCGGCCTCGACGATCCGCTCCCGCGTCAAGTCACGCTTCACGTTAGCGACGATAACAGGGGAACGATGCCGCTCGCGTCGCCAACACGACCTCCACGCTGGCGTTGCTAACAGATTTCGGTTAGCGAGTTGCGTTGTCACAGTCAACGTTCTAGCGTTAGCGATGACAACAAGAGAGGGAGGGCGTTGTGCCTGGGAGTGAGCGCGTGGCGATCGTGACCGGCGGGTCGCGCGGCATCGGCCGTGCCGTCGTCAACCGTCTCGCCGCCGACGGCCAAGCGGTCGTCGTCGGCTACGTCGGCAACGAGGTGGCGGCCAAGGCGGCGGTCACCGAGGTGGAGGGCGCGGGTGGCCGGGCCGTCGCGGTCCGGGTCGACGTGGCCGAGGAGGACGCCGTCGCGGCCCTGTTCGACGCCGCGGAGCAGCGGTACGGCGGCGTGGACGTCGTCGTCAACGCGGCCGGCGTGATGGTCCTCGGGCCCGTGGCCCAGCTGGACCTCGACCAGCTGGACCGCATGTACCGCACGAACGTCCGGGGCACGTTCGTCGTGGCCCGCGAAGCCGCCCGTCGGGTGCGGCCCGGCGGCGCGATCGTCAACTTCTCCACGTCGGTGACCCGGCTCAACCTGCCCACCTACGCCGCGTACGCGGCCACCAAGGGCGCGGTCGAGGCGCTGGGGCCGATCCTGGCCAAGGAACTGCGCGGACGGCGCGTCACCGTCAACTCCGTCGCACCCGGTCCCACCGCGACCGACCTGTTCTTCGACGGCAAGGACCAGGCCGCGGTCGAGCGCATCGCGGGGATGAGCCCGATGGAACGGCTCGGCACCCCCGACGACATCGCCAAGGTGGTCAGCCTGCTCGCGGCCCCGGACGGGTGGGTCAACGGCCAGACGGTCTTCGTCAACGGCGGCGCCGCCTGAAGGCCGCTCGGAGCCGACGGGGCGCTCAGGCGGTCTGACCGCCGTTCATGACCACGGCGTGGCCGATGGTGGACGCGGCGGCGTCCGAGCACAGCCCACCTTGACACTGCCCCCTCCCCTCTCCAGAATCAGGAAAGCGCTTTCCAGCGGCACGGCGATGAAGGGAGCACCCCCTCGGTGACCTCGTCCGACGCTCCCCGAGGACACCAAGATCCCGGACCCCTGCGCGCTCTCGGCCGCCTGTTCCGCCCGCACCGCCGGCACCTGACCGGCGCGCTCGCCGTCTTCGTCGTCAAGCACAGCCCGGTCTGGCTGCTCCCCCTCGTCACGGCCACCATCGTCGACACCGTGGTGCTCCGCGCACCGCTCGCCGGGATGTGGGTCGCCACCGGTTTGATCATGGTCATCCTGGTCGTCAACTACCCGCTGCACCTGCTGTACGTCCGTCTCCTGCACGGGAGCGTGCGGCGGGCGGGCACCGAGCTGCGGTCCGCCCTGTGCACCCGGTTGCAGGAGCTGTCGATCGGCTACCACAACCGGACCAGCGCCGGCGTGCTCCAGGCGAAGGTGGTCCGCGACGTCGAGACCGTCGAGCAGATGGTGCAGCAGACGACCGACACCGGGATGAGCGCGATCACCGTCCTGATCGGCGGCCTGACGATCGTCGGCGTCCGCGCCCCGCAGTTCCTGCCGCTCCTGCTGGTGATCGTGCCGCTCGCGTCGCTGGTGGTGCTGCGGCTGCGATCTCGCCTGCGCGACCACAACGAGGTGTTCCGCCAGGACGTGGAACACCTCGCCGCGCGGGTGAACGAGATGACCCAGCTCATCCCCGTCACCCGCGCGCACGGGCTGGAAGGCCACGCCCTGCGCCGGATGGACGACACCCTGCGCAGGGTCCTGACCTCGGGGATGCGGCTGGACCTGCTCAACGGCCGGGTCGCCTCGCTGTCGTGGGTGTTCCTCAACATCCTGGGGGTGCTCTTCCTGACTGCCTCCGCCCTGGTCGCCTACCACGGCGTCTGGGGCATCACGGCAGGTGACGTCGTCATGCTCAGCGCCTTCCTGACCACGTCCACCACGTCGCTGGCCACCCTGATGAGCCTGGCGCCGGTCATCTCCAAGGGGCTGGAGTCCATCCGCTCCGCGAGCGAGGTGCTGCGCACCCCCGACCTGGAGGACAACCACGGCAAGGTCGAGGTGAAGGGGGTCCGCGGCGCGGTGGAGTTCCACGCCGTCGGACACGCCTACGACGGGACGGACCGCCCGGCGGTGCGGGACTTCACCCTCTCCGTCGCGCCGGGCGAGACGATCGCGCTGGTCGGCCCTTCGGGCGCGGGCAAGTCGACGGTGCTCAACCTGCTCATCGGCTTCATCCGCCCCCGCTCCGGCCGCATCCTCCTCGACGGCGTCGACCTGGCCGAACTCGACCTGCGCACGTACCGGCGCTTCATCTCCGTGGTGCCGCAGGAGCCGATCCTGTTCGACGGCACGGTCCGCGAGAACGTCGCCTTCGGCATGCCCGACGCGGACGACGCCGCGATCAGGGCGGCGCTGCGCGACGCCAACGCCCTCGACTTCGTGGAAGACCTGCCGGACGGGCTCGAGACCTCGGTGGCCGACCGGGGCTCGCACCTGTCCGGCGGCCAACGACAACGCCTGGTCATCGCCCGCGCCCTGCTGCGCGACCCCCGCGTGCTGATCCTCGACGAGGCCACGTCCGCCCTGGACACCCACTCCGAGGCCTTGGTGCAGCAGGCGTTGGCCAGGCTGGTGCGCGGCCGGACGACGTTCGTGGTCGCCCACCGGCTGTCCACCATCCGCGACGCCGACCGCATCGTCGTCATGCGGGACGGCGCGATCCGGGAGGTCGGCTCGCACGAGGAGTTGCTGCGCGGTGGGGGTGCGTACGCCCGGCTGCACGCGGGCCGCCCGGCCTGACGTCCGCCCCCACCACGCGCGTCACGCCTGGCGGAACTGCTCCACCAGCGCCGCGTACCCGCTGGAGCCGTGACCGGCGGTCACGGCGCGCTCGGTCAGCGCCTTGGCGAGCCTGGGAAGGTCGGCGTTGACGCCGAGCGACTCGCTCTCCTCGATCACGTGCGCCATCACCGACAGGTGGGTGTCGACGGTGCCATCGTCGGCCGGGTAGACGCCCTCCTCGACCTGTCGCGCGTAGCCCGGCAGCCAGCCGGCCACGGTGTCGATCGCCGTCCGGGCGATGGGGACGTACGCCGTGGGGGGCACGCCGGCGGTGCCGAGGATCGCGACGCCGTTGAGGAAGCCGTCGAGCATGCCCCACATGAGGACGAGCGTGGCCATCTCGTGGGTGGCCGACAGGCCGGGGTCGTCGCCGAGGTGCAGGCACGTGCCGAGGATGTCCAATGTGGACCTGTGGGCGTCGTGCAGCGATCGCAGGCCGCTGTAGGCGATGATGGCGTCGGGCGTGCCGACGGCGTCCGGGACGGCCATGATCCCGCCGTCGAGGTAGCCGCCGCCGCGGCCGGCCACCTCCTCGGCGAGGGCTCGGGCGCGCGTGGGCGTGCCGGAGGTCAGGTTCACGACGACCCGGCCGTCGAGCGGGCCGTCGAGGACGTCCGTCACGGCGTCGTAGTCCGACACGCAGACCACCACGAGCGGTGAGGCCGCGATCGCGGCGGACGGTGACGCGGCGAGCGTCGCGCCCCGCGCCACCAGGTCGTCGGCCTTGGCCGCCGTGCGGTTCCACACGGTGGTCGGGTGTCCCGCGCGCAGGAACGCCCCGGCGAGGGCCCCGCCCATCATCCCGAGGCCGAGGACCGTGACGGGTGTGCCGGTGTGAGTCATGTGCTCCCCCTTGTGGTTCGGTGGCACAATCGTCAACCTTCACACCGGTATGAAGGTCAAGGGGAGAGACGCGTGCTGATCGGGGAGCTGAGTCAGCGGACCGGGGTGAACCCGCACCAGCTGCGGTACTACGAGGCCCAGGGCCTGCTGGTGCCCGACCGCGCCGGCAACGGCTACCGGGAGTACGACGACGACGCCGTGCTGACCGTGGGCCAGATCCGGAAGCTGCTCGATGCCGGCCTGTCCACCCAGGAGATCGGCTACCTCCAGCCGTGCGCGACCGGCCCGGCGCCCGACCTGAAGCCGTGCCCGGAGACCCTGGAGCTGCTGCGGGCGCGCATCGACGGGTTGGACGAGCGGATCGACACGCTCATCCGGTCGCGGCGGACGCTGCGGGAGTACCTGGCGGCCACGGAGCAGCGGCTCGCCGGTTAGGCCGGCGCCGACGTCGTCCCGTCCGGCTCAGCCTTCCCGGTGTTCGCCGTTCTTGGCGTACAGGCCGCGACGGATCGCGCCCGGCGCGAGGGCGTGGCGTTCGTGGACCTTCTTCGAGGACGCGAGCTGCCACGGGACGCTGGTCACCATGACGCCGGGTTCGAACAGGAGCCGGCCCTTCAGCCGCAACGCGCTCTGGTTGTGCAGCAGCTGTTCCCACCAGTGGCCGACGACGTACTCCGGGATGAACACCGTGACGACGTCGCGCGGGTTGTCGCCGCGGATCCGCTTGACGTAGTCGAGGACCGGTTTGGTGATCTCGCGGTACGGCGACTCGATGACCTTGAGCCGGACGGAGAAGTTCTGCTCGTCCCACGCGGCGACGAGCGCGCGTGTGTCCTGGTCGTCGACGTTGACGGTGACGGCTTCGAGCCGGTCGGGGCGCAGCGCCTTGGCGTAGGCCAGCGCCCTCTTGGTGGGGCGGTGCAGCCGGGAGACCAGCACGATGGCGTGGTTGCGTGACGGCAGCGTGACGGGCTCGTCGTCGTCCTCCCGGAGTTCGTCGCCGACCCGCTGGTAGTGGCGGCGGATCGCGCTCATCACCGCGTAGATGGCGGCCATGGCGGCCAGCGAGATCCAGGCGCCCTGGGTGAACTTGGTGATCAGGATGACGGCGAGCACGAGCGCGGTCATGGCGAAGCCGAAGGCGTTGACCGCCTGCGAGCGGCGCATGCGCCGTCGTGCCGCGGGGTCGGTCTCGGTGCGCAGCAGGCGCGTCCAGTGGCGGATCATGCCGCTCTGGCTGATCACGAAGGACATGAAGACGCCGACGATGTACAGCTGGATCAGCCGGGTGACCTCGGCGTCGAACGCCACGACCAGGACGATGGCGAACCCGGCGAGGAACACGATGCCGTTGGAGAACACCAGCCGGTCGCCGCGGGTGTGCAGCTGGCGCGGGAGGTAGCGGTCCTGGGCGAGGATGGAGCCGAGCACCGGGAAGCCGTTGAACGCGGTGTTGGCGGCCAGCACCAGGATCAGGCCGGTGAAGAAGATGACGTACCACGTGGCCGGCGGGAACCCGGCGAACACCGCGTTGGCGAGCTGCGCGACCAGGGTCTTCTGCTCGTAGTCGGCGGGCGCGCCGATCAGCTGGTGGGCCGGGTCCTCGGCGACCTGGGCGCCGGTGAGCCGGGCCAGCATGATCAGGCCGAGGAACATGGTGATGGCGAGCACGCCCATCATCAGCAACGTGGTGGCGGCGTTGCGGCCCTTGGGCTTGCGGAACGCGGGCACGCCGTTGCTGATCGCCTCGACGCCGGTCAGCGCCGCGCTGCCGGAGGAGAAGGCGCGCAGGACGAGGAACGCGAAGCCGAGCCCGGCCAGGCTGCCGTGCTCCTCCACCAGCCGGAAGTCGGCGCTCTCCGCCCGCACGTCCCCGCCCAGCACGTACACGCGGACCAGCGACCACACGATCATGGCGAGGATGCCGAAGACGAAGGCGTAGGTGGGGATGGCGAACGCGGTGCCGGACTCCCGCACCCCGCGCAGGTTCATGGCGGTCAGCACGACGATGGCGCCCACGGCGAACTCCACCTTGTGCGACGCCACGAACGGCACGGCGGAGCCGATGGTGGCCGCGGCCGAGGCGATCGACACCGCCACCGTCAGCACGTAGTCCACGAGCAGCGCGCTGCCGACCACCAGGCCCCACCGCGGTCCGTGGTTGACCGTGGCGACCTCGTAGTCGCCGCCGCCCGACGTGTAGGTGCGGACGTTCTGCCGGTACGAGGCCACCACCGCGGCCATCACCACGGCGACGAGCACCGCGATCCACGGGCTGAACACGTACGCCGAGGCGCCCGCCACGGACAGCACCAGCAGGATCTCCTCCGGCGCGTACGCCACGCTCGACATGGGGTCGGAGGCGAACACCGGCAGCGCGATGCGCTTGGGGAGAAGGGTGTGGGACAGGCGGTCGCTGCGGAACGGCCGCCCGACCAGGAGCCGCTTGGTGACGGCGGCGAGCTTCGGCATGGGGTGGTGGCCTAGATGGTCTCGGTCCGGCCGAACGCGGCCAGGACTGGCGGGAACAGGACGTGGTCGGCCGCGGCGGGTCGCGGGCGCGCCGCGTCGTCACCCCGGGCGCGCCGGACCGCACCGACCACGGTGGGTGCGCGGTCACGCGGCGGACGTCGCGCGAACCCGAACAACCACGTCCGCCCGGACATGCCGCCGACCTCCCCCGACCTCCTCGGCGGACCCTAGTGTCGGCGGACCGGGCGTTCGGGCCGGTGCCCCTGTTCCTTACGCGATCCTGATGCCGAGGTCGTCGCGATCGCGCGCCGCCGCCGGGCTGCGAGCCGTTTCGGCAAGCACGACAAAACCTCGGTCCCCGAGGTGAACCGGGGTCGGCCCAGTCAAGCGATGAACACGCCGCGTGCACCGGTCATCACAGAACGCTCAACGCCCTCGGCCGGAACCGACCACCGAACAGGGCCGTGACCGCTCATGGGTTAGCCTAACGGAAACGATTGTCGTTTTAAGGAGGTAGCGTGTCATCACGGCACTGCCAGGTGACCGGGCGCAAACCCGGTTTCGGCAAACAGGTTTCGCACTCCCACCGGCGCACCTCGCGTCGCTGGCTGCCCAACACCCAGCGACGCCGGTTCTGGCTGGCCTCCGAGAACCGGCACGTCGTGCTGAACCTGTCGACCAAGGGCATCAAGACCGTCGACCGGCGCGGCATCGAGGCCGTGGTGGCCGAGCTGCGCCGCCAGGGGGTGAAGGTCTGATGGCGAAGGGCAACGACGTCCGGCCGATCATCAAGCTCCGCTCCACGGCGGGCACCGGCTACACCTACGTCACCCGCAAGAACCGGCGCAACGACCCCGACCGCATGGTGCTGCGCAAGTTCGACCCCGTCGTCCGCCGGCACGTCGACTTCCGCGAGGAGCGCTGATGGCCAAGAAGTCCAAGATCGCCAAGGACCGGCAGCGACGCGAGGTCGTCGCCCGGTACGCCGAGCGACGGGCGGAGCTGAAGGAGATCATCCGCCTCGACCCCGACCGGCGGGACGAGGCGCAGCGCGCGCTGCAGAAGCTCCCCCGCGACGCCAGCCCCACGCGGCTGCGCAACCGTGACGCCGTGGACGGTCGTCCCAGGGCCTTCAACCGCGCGTTCGGCCTGTCCCGCATCCGGCTGCGCGAGATGGCGCACCGGGGCGAGCTGCCCGGCGTCGCCAAGTCGAGCTGGTGAGCCGCGTGCCGAAAGCCGAACGCGCCCCGAAGCGCCGGGTGAACCTGCTGCGCAAAGAGGGCATCACCACCGTCGACTGGAAGGACGCGACGCTGCTGCGGAAGTTCATCTCCGACCGCGGCAAGATCCGCTCCCGCCGCGTCACCGGCCTGACGCCGCAGCAACAGCGCCAGGTCGCCACCGCCATCAAGAACGCACGCGAGATGGCGCTGCTCCCCTATCCCAGCCAGGGACGTTGACCGGGCGGGCCGCCGACGACCGGCGGCCCGCCCCCGTTCCCCACCGGCCAAGGATGACGATCATGCCGATGCCCGCCGCGCCCCAGCGCCGCTGCCACATCGCCGGCCGCCCGCACACCGCGGCCGTGTTGCCCTCGTGGGACGACGTGAGGCCGCACGTCCACGTGCACCGCTGAAGTCGCCGGACGCGGCCTACTACTGTCGGGTCCACCTCGCAGGAAGGCGATCCCTGATGGACTTCGACCAGAACCCGACCAACCGGCCGCCTCAGGCGCCCACCCCGCACCCGGCGCCCATGCCGCAGCCGCAGCAGTACCCGTACCCGGACCCTCAGCAGCAGCAGCAGTACCCGTACCCCGACCCTCAGCAGCAGTACCCGTACCCCGGCCCTCAGCACCAGCCCTACCCGGTTCACCAGCACCCGTACTACCCCGGCCCGCCGCCGCAGCCCGCACCACCCGCCAGAACGTCGTTCGGACGCTGCATGCTCGGCGCCCTGGTGTGGGTCGGAGCGACGGTCGTGCTCATCGTCGCCACGGCCGGCGCGCCGTCCTCCGGCTACGCCGCCGGCCAGGTGCTCGGCCGCATGCTGTTCCCCTGGTTGCTCGCGAGCTTCATCACCTGGCTGTTCCTCCGCCGCCGGCAGGCTGCGTTCTGGCTCGCCACGCTGGTCGCCCTACCCAGCTTCACCGTCCTGCTGTTCCTCTTCGCCGCCGCCCAGCTCGCCAACCGGGCCTGACCCGCGCCGGGCGGCGCAAGACCCCCGGCAGGCGGTCCCTAATCGGGGTGGACGCCGGGGCCGTGGTCCGGGTCGTCGAAGGGCGCGATGGGGGTAGGGCTGAGCGACGACTCGTCCTCCCCCTCCTCCAGCAGCGTGGCCGCCGGCCCGACCACCCTCGGGTCCGGCTCGCCGACCACCTCCACGTCCTTGTCGGCGTAGTCCACGCGCGCCAGCACGCTGCGCATGGCCTCCAACCTGGCCCGCTTCTTGTCGTTGCTCTTCACCACGGTCCACGGCGCGGCCTCCGTGTCGGTGGCGCGGAACATCGCCACCTTCGCCTCCGTGTAGGCGTCCCACAGGTCCAGCGACTTGACGTCGTTCGTGCTGAGCTTCCACTGCCGGACCGGGTCGACCTGCCGGATCAGGAACCGCGTCCGCTGCTCCGCGCGCGACACCGAGAACCACAGCTTGACCAGCGTGATCCCGTCGTCCACGAGCATCCGCTCGAACGTCGGGGCCTGCCGCATGAACCGCTCGTACTGCTCGTCGGTGCAGTAGCCCATGACGCGTTCCACGCCGGCGCGGTTGTACCAGGACCGGTCGAACATGACGATCTCACCGGCGGTCGGCAGGTGGTCGACGTACCGCTGGAAGTACCACTCGCCCTGCTCGCGGTCGGTCGGCTTGCTCAACGCCACCACCCGCGCCCCGCGCGGGTTCAGGTGCTCGGTGAACCTCTTGATCGTGCCGCCCTTGCCCGCCGCGTCACGTCCCTCGAACACGATGACCATCCGCGCACCGGTGTCCTTGGTCCAGTACTGCAGCTTCAGCAGCTCGATCTGCAACAGCCGCTTGGACACCTCGTACTCCTCGCGCGTCAGCCGCGTCGAGTACGGGTAGTTCTCCCGCCAGGTGTCGATCGGCGTGCCGTCGGCGTGCCTCAGCACGGGGTCCTCCGCGTCGTCGTAGTCGACCACGAGGTCTTCCACGCGGAGTCCGGGGAACAGGTCGGAGATGTCGAGCGGGTTGTTCACCGGATCGGCGTACCCAGGCCGGCACGGGGCAAACGCCCGCGGCGCCGACTCCGCACCCCAGCCTTCCCGCAGGTCAGGACCAGTCGTGCGGCACCCGGGCCGGTGTCCTTGCCGGCGGGACATCGCCCGCCGGGGTCATCTCGCCGCGGAGCGCGCGCAGCGTGTCGATCTCCCGGTCGATGTCGCGGCGCTTGGCTTCGAGGCGCTCGACCTCCCGGGCGAGCAGCTCCTCCATGACGCCCGTGCGCTCCTCGGGCGGGGCCTCCAGGCACGGCAGGAGCTCGTTGACGGTGGAGCTGGACAGCCCGGCGGCGAACAGGTGCTGGATCATGACGACCCGCTCGACCGTGGAGCTGTCGAAGTCGCGCCACCCGCCGGGGGTGCGTTCGGACCGGATGAGCCCGTGCTCCTCGTAGTACCGCAGGGACCGGGTGCTGACGCCGCTGGCGGCCGCGACCTCGCCGATGCGCATGGGACCTCCTCAGGGCTCACCGGGCGGCTCCCGATTCTTGCAGTTGACACCGGTGTGAGGTTCCACGATCGACGGGTCCGACCGCTACTCGACCCAAGGACCCCCATGCACTGGCTCCACCTCGGCGTCGCCGTCGTCTTCGAGATCGCCGTCGCGCTCGCCGCCGGCAAGGCGCGGGGCTTCACCCGTCCCGCCTGGACCGCCGCCACGCTGGTCAGCGGCGGCATCGCCACCTACCTCCTCAGCCTGGCGCTGCTGACCTTCGACGTCGGCGCCGGCTACGCGATCTGGACCTCCGTCGCGGGCGTCGGGATCGTCGTCCTCGGCGCCCTGCTCTTCGGCCAGCGGCTCGACTGGCGCAAGCTCCTCGGCATCGCCGCCGTCATCGCCGGGGTCGTCGGCCTCCAGCTGAGCGGAGCGGCGTGATGGCCCAGGACACCGGCTCGACACACCTCGCCGACGTCGGTCGTGCGGAAGGGCCTCACAGGACCGACGAAACGCCCGCCACCCGCGGCGACCGTGCACGGGCCTGGCTCGTGCTCCTCCTCGCCGGGGCCTTCGAGGTCGGCTACGCCCTGTCCGTCGGGGGCAGCCGGGGCTTCACCGCCCTGTCCTGGTCGCTCGTCGCGATCGTCTTCTTCCTCCTGACGCTCTTCGCCCTCAGCCTCGCCCTGCGCACCATCGACGTGGGCATCGGCTACGCCGTCTGGGCCGGCATCGGCGCGGTCGGAGCCGCGCTGCTCGGCCCCGTCTTCTTCGGCGAGACCCTGACCCCCGCGAAGGCCTTCTGGCTCACCGTGATCATCGCCGGCGTCGTGTGGCTCAAGCTCTCCGACCGACCTGCCCGCCGGCGAGGATCACAACGGGTACTTTGACCGCATGGCAAGCGTTTCCGCGCTGACGGTGTACCCGATCAAGGGGTGTGGCGGGGTCGTCCTGGACCGCGCCGAGGTCACCCCGACGGGGTTGGCCCACGATCGGCTGTTCGCGGTGGTCGGGCCGGACGGGACGACCGTCTGGCAGGGCGAGGCGCCGCTGCTGGCCGCCGTCCGCGCCCGGCTGGTGCACGACGGCGCGAAGCTGGCGCTGAGCGCGCCCGGCGCCGGGGAGTTCCTGCTGGACGTGGCGGTGGACGGCGCCGCCCGGCCGGTGGAGGTGGAGAAGTGGCCGGGATCCGGGATCGACCAGGGCGACGAGGCGGCGGAGTGGCTGTCCGGGGCGGTCGGCACGTCCGTCCGCCTGGTGCGCGAACCGGCTCGGGCGAGCCGGGCCGGGAACGGCGCCGAGCCCACCGCCCTGCTCGTCCTCTCACTGTCCTCATTGGACGGTCTGAACGCCCGGATCGCGGCGCGCGGGGCGACTCCGGTCCCGATGGACCGGTTCCGGCCCAACATCGTGATCAGCGGTTGGCCCGAGCCGCACACCGAGGACCGGGTCGGCCGGATGACGATCGGCGGCGCCGAGATCGGGTTCGGCGAGCGGGCCATCCGCTGCGCGGTGACCCTGGTCGACCAGTCGTCCGGCGTGCGCGTCGGACCGGAGCCGTTGCGCACCCTGGCCGACTACCGCCGTGAGCCCGACGGCGTCAGCTTCGGCCCCAAGGCGTCCGTGCTCGCGCCCGGCGACATCGCCGTCGGCGACGACGTCACCGTCACCGAGTGGCGGTGACCCGGCGCGTCAGGAGCCCTCCTCGCCCGGGTCTTCGGAGGACCGCTCGTCGAGCACCCCGATGAAGGCCGAGGCGACGAGGGCGACGGCGCGGTCCTCGTCGTGGGCCAGTCCGCGCAGGACCTCACGGGCCTTGGTCCCCGACAGCTCGACCAGGGCCTGGGTCAGGCGAATCCGGACCGCGGAGTCCGCGGTGTGCGCGGCGAGCTCGTCCGCCAGCGCGGTCATGATCGCGTCCGCGGCTCCGGGGTTCTGGGACAGCGTTCCGAGGACCTCCGCCGCCTCCACGTCGTTGCAGCCCTCGACCACCATGCCGACCAGCGTCGGCACAGCCGCCGTGACCCCGCGCCCGCCCAGCGCCAGAGCGGCGTGCCGGCGCACCGTCGCATCCGGGTCGCCGAGCGCGTCCGCCAGCACCGCGGTCGCGCCCGGAGCCTCCGCCATCTCGGCGATCGTCAGCACGGCGCGCCGCCGGACGTCCACGTCGTCCGAGTGCGTGCCGGCGGCCAACGTCGCCAGGCCGTCGCCGCCCGATCGGGCGAGCGCCCAGCGCAGGGCGCCCGCGACGTTGGGGTCGGCCTCGGCCAGGGCCGCCCCGGCCAGCACGTCGGCGGGAACCGGCGCGCCGTCCGGCCGGGCCAGGACGGCCTGCTGCCGGCGGGCGGCGCTGGGCGAGGTGAGCCCCTGCATGAGGTCGACGACGTGCAGGACGTCCTGCCAGCCCGTGGGCGCCGACGCGTCGATCGCGCGGAGCCGGTCGAGCAGTTCCCGGTCCCGCTCCAGGCGGTCTTCCGTCCACTTGATGAGGTCGCCGACCAGGCCGGACGGCGTGAAGGCCGGGTCTTCCAGCGCACGTCCGACCTGCTTCAGCGAGAGCCCGAGGGACCGCAGGCCCTCCACGTGGAAGATCCGGCGGACGTCCTCGGCGGAGTACTCGCGGTAGCCGCCGACCGTGCGCCCGGTCGGCCGCACCAGCCCGAGGGCGTCGTAGTGCCGGAGCATCCGGGTGCTCACGCCCGAGTGGCGGGCCACGTCACCGATCAGCACGCCGCAACCTCCGCCTCCTCCGGGTTCGCGGCGGCCCGTTCCGCGCCGAGGGCGACGATCCGCTGAGCCTCCGCGACGGCCGCGTCGAAACCGGTCTCCGGGTCGTCCAGGAGCAGTTCCGTGGCACGGGCGTGCGCGGCCACCGCCGGGTCCGGGTCCGCCGCCGCGTCCTCCAGCACGGGCCTGATCACGTCGCCGAGGTCGACCAGTGCCCGGCTCAGGCTCAACCGCACGTCGCGTCCACCGCGGCCGAACTGCGTGACCAGCTCGTCGGCCAGGTCCTCCTTCCCGTCCTCCGGGACGAGCGCGCACGCGACGCGCCACGCCGTCCGGGCCACCTCGTCGTCGGCGTCGCGCAGCATGTCGCGCGTGATCCACGGCCACGCGCTCCTGTCGCCGATCTTGGAGAGCGTGTGCAGCGCCTGGCCGCGGGCCTGGGCGCGCTCGGAGTCGAGTTCGCGGCGAATCCGGGGCAGGGTGATGTCCGGCGGGAGGCGGGCCAGCGCCCACGACAGCATGTCCCGCACGAAGAAGTCCGGCTCGACCGCACACCGCCGGACCAGGGTCTCCAGCAGGTCGGGGTCGGGGTTCGCGCCGACCGCCAGGGCCGCCCGGAGCCGGACCGACGAGTCCTCGGCGCTCAGCGCGTCGGCCAGGCGGGTGTTCTGCGGGGTTCCGTGTGTCGTGGGGATCGGGACCACCTCCTGCACCCAGTCGACACCTTGTCACCGTGTCAAGGTCAACCCCGCCTCGGCGACCACTCTGCGTGACGGTACCTCACGGCGTGCAGGCGCGGCTCGGGCAGCTACGCGGTGCACTCGGCAATGATGACGGCGGTGGCGAGCCGCGCGGCCGTGAAACCGCTCGTGCCCGCGGTCGTCGCCCGGACGTACAAGCCGACCCCCGCCGCGTCGAACTCCGCCCTGGCGACGATCTCCCGCACCTGGGTGAAGCTCCGTCAGGCGGTGCGCCCCGCGACGGACCAGCGCTGGTTGGCGCCCGCGTGGCAATCCCAGATGATCAGACCGGACGGCGAGGCGTCGGAGCCGCCGACTGCTACCGCCGCGCGTTGACCCTGTTCCGCGAACTCGGCGACCCGTACCGGGAGGCGACGAGCCTCGACCGGCTCGGCGACGCCCTGGAGGCGACCGGCGACCGCCCCGGGGCCGGCGCGTGGACCCGGGCGCTCGCCGTCCTCGAACCGCTGGACCACCCGGACACCATCGAGATCCAGGCCAAGCTCCTCCACACCGGCACCCGCCGGCACGACCGCTGCCACGAATGACTCGTGGCAGCGGCCGGGGTGCTGTGCGGTGGGTCAGCGGACGTACGGCCAACCCGCGGCGTCCCATCCGAGCCAGTTGACGCCCAGCAGGGAGGCCCCGTTGTCCGCGTAGTAGTGGTAGACGAGGATGTCGCTGTCGGTGTCGGCGAACACGTCCTGGTGGCCGGGGCCGTGGACGCTGCCCTGACCGGCCAGGATCTCCGTGCCACCACCCGAGGTCATCACGACCCCGTTGCGGTCGTGGTACGGGCCGGTGGCACTGGTGGAGCGGCCGACCATGACCCGGTAGGTGCTCGACGCGCCGCGGCAGCAGTAGTCGAACGAGACGAACAGGTAGTAGTAGCTGCCGCGCTTGAAGATGTTCGGCGCCTCGATCGCGCCGCCGTTGCGGCCGGCGATGCTGCGGAGGCTGGTGTCCGCGCGCAGGCCGGTGGACGGGTTGAGCGCGATCATCTTGATGCCGGACCAGAACGAGCCGAAGCTCAGCCACCAGCGGCCCTGGTCGTCGACGATCAGGTCCGGGTCGATGGCGTTGAAGTTGTCGCTGGTGCGGGACTCGACGACCAGGCCGCGGTGGGTCCACGTGCCGGAGTTGCCGCTCGGGCTGGTGGCGAGGAAGATCGCCGACCGGTTCGAGCCGAACGTCGAGGCCGAGTAGTACATGTAGTACTGGCCGTTGCGGTAGGTGATGTCAGGCGCCCACAGGTGGCGGCTGTTGTTGGTGTAGGTGTTGGCCCACGACGTGCCGTTGGGGAACGCCGCGCCCGCGTTGCGGAACGTGGTCCGGTCGGCGGAGGTCTTCAGCGAGATGCCGTTACCGGTGTGCGCCACCAGGTAGCCGCCGGTGGGGCGCTTGACCACGCTCGGGTCGTGCACGCCGATGTCGCCGGTCACGTAGCCCGGCCCGGGGTAGGCCGACGCGCTCGGCGCCGCGGCGACGGTCACGACCAGCGCGGCCAGCAGCGCCGAGGCGCGTATCTTCAGAGTAGGCAAGGAACCCTCGATCCGTTGTGGTGGTGTGCGCAGGGCAGCACGAACACCGAACTGTCCTGATTGGACGGCGGCGCGGTCGGACACGACACACCGCACCGCTGGGGTGCGCGGGATGTTCGACGCCGATGTGCCGGTGCCGAACGGCGCACGACAAGGGCCCGACCGGGTGTCGTCAGTCGCGACAGGACCGGAGGGCGAACCTCGGGGTGGTTCCGCGGGCGGTCGTCAGGCGTTCTGCCGACGACCGCCGCCGCGACTACGCGCGCCGGCGGTCACACCGGGATCGTCGGAGGAGTCGAGGGCCCGGAACGGCCGTCACACCCCGGAAAGCTGTTTCGCGTAGACCCATGCTTCGCCTCCTTGCGAGCAGGAATCATGGCAACCCCGCGCCGCACGCCGGCCGGGCGCGGGAAGCGTTGTGGCGACCCTAGCGCCCGTGCTTCGACGCGCACAAGGTCTTGCAGCGCTGCAATGTTACCGTTAACATGCTCTCAGCCGGGTGATTTGTGTTGCCTGCTCAACTGTTCTCACAGGTGTGCCCGCATCGCGGCCGGTTCCTGTTATCCCTCACAACCGCGCCTTGACGGCCGTTGCGCCGGGACAACCCCTCAAGATCGCCGTCGGGTCGGCTACCCCCGACGACACCCCTGTCGGCAGCCGTGTCAGCGCGGTGACCGGTCGGTGTCAGGACCGGCGGCCATCGTGGTCCCCGTGAGTTCCGGAGGACGAAGAACTTCCTCGCAGAACGACCGGACGAGCTCCGCGAAAGGGGTAACTGATCATGACCATCGCAGACCTGGCTTCGAAGGTGATCGGCGACAAGCGGCGTTGGAAGGCGTACAAGGCGCGTGTTGAGCGGCTCCCCGCCGGCCACCGCACCGCCGTCGAAGCCGTGGAGCGCTACCTCATGCGCTTCGGGGCGGACGGCGACAGCGCCGCGTCGATGTTCGAGGACCTGGCCGACCTGTTCGAACGGGCCGCCGCGCACCACCAGCCGGTCCGCGAGGTCGTCGGCGCGGACCCCGTCGAGTTCGCCGAGGCGTTCCTCCGGAACTACTCGGAGGGCGGCTGGATCGCCCGGGAACGGGCACGGCTGGTCGATGCGATCGCGCGGGCCGAAGGGAACGGGCGAACCGCCTCGTGACGCCGGATTCGGTTGACGTCACACGTCTTCTGCGGCGCTGTCGCCCTGGAATGCCTCGATGACCAACGGCGTCGAACCGCCCCCGGTGGCCTGGCGCAGGTGGGTCACCGTGCGGTCCAACTGCTCGGCCAGGCGGGGGATCGTGCTGGACGGCAGGTAGATGTCCGCGCCGGCGTCGAGGAGCCGGCGGAGCGGGCCGCGGTAGCTGACCCCGAGTTCCGCGTCCTCGATCTCCGCGATGACGACGCGGGCCTTCGGGAACTTCGACCGGAGGATGCCGATCAGCTGCGGGCTGACCGGCGGCACCAGCACCACGTCGGAGGTCTCGGGGGCGGAGTTCAGGTCCAGCACGATGTAGTCGGGACCGAGCCGGGCGGACAGCGACGCCCGAGCCGACGCCGACAGCTTCATCGCGGTGGCCACGACCGTCACGTCCTCGTAGGCCGACGACGGGCGTTCCGCGGCGTGGCCGCTCCGGCTGCCGGGATCGACGATCCCGTAGTCGAACGTGCCCGGTGTGCCGGAGATCGTGGCGATCGGCCTGCCGTCCCGCTTGACGATCAGGTCCTCGCCGGGGCCGAGCGCGGCGATCAGTGCCAAGACGTCCTCGGGGAGGCGGGTGGCGTCGATCCACCGCGGTGGCTGCCCGCCCACCGTCAGGCCCGGACCGAACGCGGTGCGCCCTCGACGTGGACCCCCTGCAGCCTCGTCATGGTTCAAGATTCTTCCACACGGCGGCGGCCGGGGGTCCCGAACGGTCGGGACCCCCGGCCTGACCGCCTCAGGTCACTTCAAGTGTCGGGCGAAGAACCGGTTCACGTCGTCCCCCTCGAACTCCGGGACGCCGGTGTGCCCGCCCATGTTGGCGTGCAACGTCTTCTCCGCGGAGCCGAAGGCGTCGAACAGGTCCAGCGCCGACTGCCGGTCGTTCCCCTCGTCGTCCCACTGCAGCAGGACCTGCAGCGGAACGGTGACCTGCCGGGCCTCCTCGACCAGGGCCCGTGGCACGACGCTGCCGGCGAACAGCAGGGCGGCCGAGATGCGCGGCTCGACCACCGCCAGCCGGATGCCGATGCCCATGATCCCTCCCGCGTAGCCGACCGGGCCGCCGATCTCGGGCAGCGCCAGGATCGCGTCCAGCGCGGACCGCCACTCCGGGACGGCCTGGTCGACCAGCGGGAGGACGAGCCGGTCGACGGTGTCGTCGCCGACCGGCTCGCCCGCCGCCAACGCCCGGAGCAGGTCGGCGCGGGCCTCCTCGACGTCGGCGACACGGGGCCGGTCACCGCCGCCGGGCAGCTCGATGGTGGCCGCGGCGAAGCCCTCCGCCGCGGAGTGGCAGGCCCGGACCACCAGTCGGGAGTACATGTCGCGCAGTCCGCCGGGGTGGCCGACCAGGATCAGCGGCACCGGCGTGGAGGCCGACGCCGATCCGGGCGTCCACAGGATGCCGGGGATCTCGCCCAGGGTGAAGTGGCGCTCGAGGACGTCGTCGTCGAGCCGCTGTTCGGAGGTGAATCGCACGGTCGTGCCTTTCGGGAGTGCTCGTGAACGGCGCTCCCGGACGACCTACCGCCCGACCGTGACCCCTGAGGGGAGCACCCATGTCGATACGCACACGGGTACCACCTCCTCGGTCTCTCGCACGGCCGCCGGAAAAGTAGCAGTGGCCGCCGTGGCCCGCCAACAGGGTTTTCCGCCCGCCCGCTCACGTGTCGCCGGCGCGCGTACCTCTCTCAGTTTAGATACCGGTGTCCGGTTCGTCGTTGCGGCGTCGGCAGCCGTACGTGCCCACAAGAAGCGCCTCACCACGACGAACGCGTTCCGTGCCGGCCCTCCGACCACGTCAGGTCGGAATTTCCTGACGTGCCACCCGTTGGGCACGGGGTTTCAGTGCGACACCTTCTCCTCGGCAACGGCGTCCCGGCGGTCGGTCGTGTCCGTGGACGCGGCCATCGCGCCGCGGATCGCCTTCCAGTAGCGGACGGGCGCCACGCGGGCGAGTCGGTCGAGCATGCGGGCGTCGTTGCCGACCAGCACGCGGGGTTTGCGCGCGGCGATGCCGTCGACGATGACGCGCGCGGCCTCCTCGGGCGTGGTCCGGTACTTCTCGGTCTGCGCGCGGGCGGCGGCAGCGGCGCGCTCCGGCGGGACGGCGGCGGCGACACGGGCCTTCAGCGCGATCTGCGTCTTGACGCCTCCGGGGAAGACCACGCTGACGCTGACGCCGGTGTCCTCCAGCTCGTGCAGCAGGGACTCGGTGAAGCCCCGCACGGCGAACTTCGAGGTGGCGTAAGGGGCGCGGCCGGCCGGCGCGATGAGGCCGTACGCGCTGGACAGGTTGCTGATGTGCGCCGCGGGCTGCGCCATCAGCAGCGGCAGGAACGTCTTGGTCACCGCGATGGTGCCCCAGAGGTTGACGTCCAGCAGCCAGCGGAACTCCTCCAGGGTCAGCTGCTCGAAGTAGCCGAGGAGGGACACGCCGGCGCTGTTGACCAGCACGTGCGCCCCACCGTGCTCGGCGGCCACCGCGTCCGCCAGCGCGGCCACCGCGGCGACGTCGGTGATGTCCACGGCGTGCGTGCTGACCCGGACGCCCAGGTCCCTCGCCTGCGCCGCGACCTCGATCAGGCCGTCCTCGGCGATGTCGACCAGCGCGAGGTTCGCGCCGCGCCGGGCCAGTTCGAGGGCGGTGGCCGCGCCGATGCCCGAAGCGGCGCCGGTGACGACGGCGGCGGCGCCGTCGTTGCGGAACGGGAAGGTTGCCATGTCGGACCATCCGGTGGAGGTGTCGGCGCCCGGGTCCTCCCCCGAGGTCCCGGGTGCGTCGTGGGCGGGGGTCGCGTCGCGGTGGTCTCGGTCCACCGTCCTGGCCGCGCCGAGCATGCCGAGCGCGGCGACCAGCAACGACGCCGGCACGAGGACCAGCAGCGAGTCGTGCAGGCCGACGGCCTCGGCGGTCAGGCCCGGCGGGATCTCGGTGGCGGTGGCGGCGTAGTGGTCGGACAGCGCGCCGGCCACGATGGGGCCGAACGCGCCGCCGAGCAGGTAGAAGGCGGCGAAGAACAGCGCGATCGCCGTGGAGCGCAGCCGCGGTTCGACGACGTCCGACACCGTGGGCAGGGCCGAGGTGTGGAACGAGAACTGCAGCAGCCAGCCGAGGGAGAACACGACGAGGAACAGCACCGGTTCCGTGTTGGGCAGGCTCAACGCCCAGAACGTCAGCGGGGCCGCGACAGCGAGCGCGACAACGGCCACCAGGAGCCTGCCGCGGCGGGACTTCCGGCTGGCGCGGTCGGCGGACGCGCCGCCGAGGAGCAGGCCGAGGACACCGCTGACCCCCATCGCGACGCCGGTGTTCACGGCGGCGGCGGTGAGCGACATGCCGAAGTAGCGCTGGAACAGCGGCACGAGGAACGTCGCGGCGGCGTAGGCGCCGACCTGCAACCCGATGCCGCTGACCACGAGCCACCACAGGGTCGGGATGCGCAGGAGGGCGCGGATGGGCCGCGTGACCTCGGTCGACGCGGTGGCCCGCTCCTCCGCCGCGCCGCGCTCGGGCTCGCGGATGAAGAACAGGGCCACGCCGACCAGCAGGCCGGGGATGGCAGCCACGACGAACGGCGCGCGCCAGCTGCCGAACGCCTCGACGATCGCGCCGGTGGTGAAGAAGGACAGCACCAGGCCCAGCGGCAGCCCGAACTGGAACACCGCCACGGCGCGGGACCGCTTGTGGGCCGGGAACAGGTCGGCGATCAGCGAGTTCGCCGCCGGCGCGTAGGACGCCTCGCCGACGCCGACGCCGATCCGGAACAGCAGCAGGCTCGCGAAGCTCCACGCCCCGCCCCCTGCGGCGGTGAACAGGCTCCACGTGATCAGGCCCCACGCCATGACCTTGCGGCGCGCGACGCGGTCCGCCAAGCGCCCCAACGCGATGCCCGCCAGCGCGTAGACGACGGTGAACGACGCGCTGAGCAGCCCGATCTGGAGGTCGGTCAGCCCGAACTCGGCCTTGATCGGCTCCACGACGATGGCCGGGACGGTGCGGTCGTAGAAGTTGAGCAGGTTCGCCACGGCCAACAGCGCGAGGACGCGCCACGCGTTGGGCGCCTGCCGGGCGGCGCGACCGACTGCCTCGCGTGCGGAGACCTGGTGGGGCACGTGGCGCCTTCCTCCGAACGGGGATGTGCGGCGCCCGAGGCGGCATGGTCCCGAGACGCCCGCAACCTGACGTGCGGCACACTCAAATGCGCGCTCCGCACCGTGTCAACGGTCGCCCGCCCCGGACGCTTCGGGGCCTCGCGGCCACGCGTTCGGGACCACTTCGGGGGTGGTCGGCGCGGCCGTCAGCCGTCCCCCGCCCTTCACGCGTACGACGCGAACCCTCGTGAGGTTGCCTCGAATTCATGCCGATTTTCGGGCGCGCTGATGACCTTGAAGCTGTGTGGACAGGACGAAGAACTGGTTGGCGGCGTTGTGCGCGGGGGCGGTGGCGGTGGCGGCCGTCACCGGTTCGCCGAAGGCCCCGACGAACCGTTCCCGAGCGCGTCCGTGGTGAAGCTGCTGATCGCGCTCGACGTGCTGGAGAACGGCGCGGCGAGCCCAGGGGACGTGACCCGGATGATCGCCGCCAGCAGCGACGAGATCGCCAACCGCCTGTGGCGCACGTCCATCCCGGGGCACTGGGCGGACCGGATCGGCCTCACGGGCCTGGTGCCGGCGGAGAACCCGAAGCAGTGGGGCGACGTCCGGATGACCGCCCGTGACGTCGTCGCCGTGTACCGGCACGTCATGAAGTCACGGCACGCCAGGGTGATCGTGCCCGCGCTGGAGGCCGCTACGCCGTCCGGCGAGGACGGGTTCGACCAGACCTTCGGCATCCCCGACGCCGTCGGCGCGCACCGGTCGGGGGTGAAGCAGGGCTGGGCGTGCTGCTACGACGGTCGACGGGTGCTCGACACCACCGGCGTGGTCGACCGGCGCTACGTCGTGGTCGTGCTGACCGAGCACCACCGCTCCACCGGGTACGCCCAGGCCGTGCCGCTGGTCACCGAGCTGGTCGCCGCCCTCACCCCGCTGTTCGCCTGAGGGAGGGGACGACTCGTGCGCCGCGACGGGGTCGAAGATCGCTTTCGAATCGAATTCGTGAATCGCAATACGCACTCGGAGCGTTAGCCGGCACAGATGACACGCTTGTGTGTTTATCGATTCAGATGCGGGCGGAATAACGAGACTTTTCACTCGTCCAGGCACGAATCAGCGCTAGCCACGCCTCCCGGCACCCTCCAAGATGGGAATTCGGCGCGCCGTGATCCCGCGTCTGCCCGGACACCGCGGACGGGCGTGATTCCACGGTCGCCGGAAGGCTCCTCTCTGGAAAGGACTTTCACGGTGAACGAGCAGCACCCGTTCCGATCGCTGGACGTCGTCGCGGTGTCACCGCACCCCGACGACGCCGAGTACGGCGCCGGCAGCCTGCTCGCCGCGTACGCGGCCTGCGGCCATCGGGTGACCATCGCCCTGATGACCGGCGGGGACGAGACCCGGCTGACCGAGGCGAAGTCGGCGGCGGCCGTCCTCGGCGCCGAACTGGTCGCCGACCCGACCGGCCGTGACGGCGGCCTCGCCGTCACGCGGGCGCGGGTGCGCTGGCTGGAGGAGCACGTCGCCGCGGCCGACATCGTGTTCGCGCCGCACCCCGACGACACCCACCAGGACCACCGGGCCACGGCGGCGATCGTCGGCGCGGCGCTGCGGCGGTCGGCCGTCGGCTTGTCCTGGTACCGCACGCCGAGCAGCGGCCACACCTTCACCCCGACCGCGTTCTACCCGGTCACGGAGCACTCGGCGAGCGTGCGGCAGCGCGCGATCGAGATGCACCGCACCCAGTCCGACCGCGCCTACCTGCGCCCGGAGCACCTCGCCCTCAAGGACGCGTGGTTCGGCTGGCTGAGCGGCCACCCGGCCGCCGAGCCGTTCCAGGTCGTGCGCCACCAGTTCGCCGCCCTGCCGGTCCCGGAGGACGACCACCGGGCTCTCGGCGCGCGGACGTCGGCCGCCGCGCTCGGCAACACCTGAGCGGGCTCAGGTCACGTCCGCCTTGGCGGCGACGAGCGCGTTCTCCAGCGACTCGTGCAGCGGCAGCAGGCTGTCCATCGCGGTGACCTCGAGCGAACGGCGCACGGTGCGGCTGGCCACGACGTGCACCGGTCGTTGGCGCGTGGCGTTGTGCACGCGGATCTGGCCGAGGGCGGCGATCCCGGAGGAGGCGAAGAACGTCACCTCGGACAGGTCGATCACCAGGGCGTCCACCCCGGCGTCGAGGAACTCCAGGCAACGATCGCGCAGCTCGTCGCTGTTGGACAGGTCGATCTCCCCGGTGACGCGGACGATCGTCGTGTTGCCGTCGGCAGCCGTGGTCAGCTCCGGTGCGGGCAGGTCGGCATCGCTCACGGATCAATCATGACTGCCCCGCGCGTTCGACGCACCTCTGCCCCCGCACCTGGTGACGTCCACCGGGCACAAGGGGCGCGGTGCGGGCTCGGACTACCAGTACGAGCCCGCACCGCGCGACCGGGCCGCACGGGCGCTGGTTGCTCAACGACACCGCGTCGAGCCGGCCAGACCACATGTGGATCCCCGCCGTGCTCGCGCGCACGGCAAGTCACGGCTACCCCGTCGTCCCGGAATCCACACAACCCGATCCGCGGCGAGCACAGGCAGTCACGCCCTCGGACCACGACCGCACCCCGCCCTGGCGCCCCCGCACCAATCACCGCGCCGACTCCGCCGCGATTTCAGCGTCCGACCGCGTTGTCCATTCCGGCATCGGGTGCGATCCCGAGGCAGCGATTGCACAACGCGCGGAACACGGGGTTCCGCACCGTTCCGCAAAACGGTTCGACGGCTTCGCCGGTCCCTGACACAGTGGCGCACCATGGCGAACGCCGAACTGATGACCGCCGCGGACGTGCCCCTGATCCAAGGGTTGGCGCAGCGCGTCACCGCGAGCCGGCCGGACCTGGTGAACAGCGACGCGTCGTTCGGCGAGGCGGCGTGGATCTGGGGCAAGGGGCACGCCGCCAACGGCGCGACCTGGCCGCGTCGCCTGTGGTTCTCGGGCGGGGAGTTGGTGGCGTGGGGTTGGGCGCACCTCCCGCACCGGGTGCGGTTGAGCGACGGGACTGTGAAGGACGTCACGTCCGCCTACCTGGCGCACCAGGTCCACCCCCACCACGCCGGGCTCCTGGACGAGGTGATCGACTGGTACGACGCCGTGGCGGCGGGCGTCGACCGCGGCGTGCGGCCGGGCGCCGCCGACGAGTTCGCCCTGCGGCGGTGGGCGGCACACGGTTACGGGACGGACCCGGCCTCGCTCGGCGACACCGGGACGTGGACGCAGCTGAACGAGCGGGACCTCACCGACCTGGCACGACCGGTGCTGCCGGACGGGTTCCGGTTCCGCACCGCCGACGAGGCCGGCCCGGAGGCAGCGGTGCGGGCCCACGTCGACGCGTGGGCGCCCTCGACGTACACGGCCGAGGCCTACCAGGGCGTCCGGCGGGCGCCGGGGTATCGCGGTGACCTGCACGTCCTGGTGGAGGCGCCGGACGGGACGATGGCGTCCTCGACGATCATGTGGCTCGACGAGGCGAACAGGACCGCCGAGTTCGAACCGGTCGGCACGCACCCGCGCTACCGGCGCCTGGGGCTCGCGAGGGCGATGCTCTGGCACGGCATGCGTCTGGCGGAGGCAGCCGGTGCCAGGCACGTGACGGTCGCCTGCCTGGGCGCGCCGGGACATCACGGGGCACGCGGCCTGTACTACAGCGTCGGCTTCCGGGAGTTGTCGCGGGACGCCCCGCTCATCAAGACCGCGCGCTGAGACCTCCCCCTGGCGAACCCGCACCCGGCCGCCGGCTGTTCGGCCGGTCCGAACCCTCACGGCGTCGGCGGGCAACTCGCCTCGGGCGGGAGGGCGTAGACGCAGGTCGGCACGATCGCCAGGTCGGCGATGTCCGCCACGGCCAACAACGCCACGGGACGCGACTCGCCGGTCCGGTCGGCGCCGAAGCCGATCTCGCCGGAAGCGCCCTTGTAGCAGCTGCTGCCCACCGCGTCGTCCGCCGGGCAGGACAGCTCCCGCAGCTCCTGCCCGATGGCGGCACGGTGGGGCGGCCCGACGGCGGCGCCCGCGAGCGGCACGCCGGCGGCGTCGATCCGCTGCCGCTTGAACCGGTTCTCCTTGACCGCGTGGACGAACAGGCCCGCGCCGTCGTAGGCGACACCGACGCGCTCGCCGACCCACGGCAGCACGGTGGCGTCCTCCTGCAGCATGCGGCCGAACTCGCCCCACGCCGGGCGCCCCGCCTTGCCGGAACGCAGGTCCAGGAGGCCGGCGCACAGCCGGGACGGCTCGTCGGCGGGCGCGCGGTCGGGCGACAGGCACGTCCGGTTCCGGTGGACGACCGCGTGGGCCAGCGACACGTACGCCATGGGCCGCCCGCGGTGCTTCTCCGTCCGCTTGCCGCCGTCGGCGATGAACCTGGACGTGGTGTCGTTGCCGACCACCACCGGCGTCCGGTCTCCGCACTCCTCGAACAACGTGTCCAGGAACCCGTCGAAGTCGTACTCGCGGCCCGCGAAGTACGCGATCCGGGCGACTTCCGGGGTGTCGCACCGGGGTTCGATGCCGCGCACCGGGCCGCGCCACGTCACCAGCCACGACTCGTCCGCGCCGAGTGCCTTCTTCAGGCTCTCCCGCAACGTCCTCATGTAGCTGTCGCCGGCGACCTCCGCGGGCTGGTACACCGTCACCTCCTTGCCCTGCTTCGCGGAGAACCCGAGCAGCAGCGCGACCTGCTTCTCGTTGCCCGGCACCAGCTGGAAGTACATCGGGGACCGGTGGGCGAGCCCCTGCCCGGTCAACGTGGTCGCCACGACCGGGATGCCCAGGTCTCCCAGCGCGCCGATCGCGCTCTCGGTCGCGGGCACCGTCCGCCCCATCCCGACGACGCCCATCGCGGTGCTGTCGGCGGCGAACAGCGGAGCCAGCAACCGGTCCACGACGGTGCGCGCCTGCCGCATCTCGTGGCCGCCGTTGGCCACCACGACCCGCAACAGCGGCAGGTCGCCCTCGGTGTTGTCGTGCGACTGCCGGATCAGCAGGCCGGTCAGCTCCTCGGTGATCGCGCCGGCCGAGTCGTCCGGGACGGTCGGGCTGGTGAACTCGGCGAAGTAGACGACGGTCACCACGGGCCGGTGGCGGGACGCCTTCGCCAGCCGCTCGGCCTCCCGGTTCAGCTCGAACACGGCGAGCTGCGCCGTCCGCAGCCGCTCGTCCTTGCCGAACACCTGCGCCGCGCTGTCGCTGTACCCGACGCACTCGCCGCCGTTGTCCGTCTCGACCCACTCGGTCGCCACGCCGGCGCGGGCGGACGGCAGGCAGTCCTGGGTGATCCGGGCGACGAGCCACCGACCACCGGTCAACCCCGCCGCGACCAGCGCCAACGCCACGGCGACGGCGATGAACGACCGGCGCGCGGGCAGCGGGACGGGACGCGGGCGCAGCAGGTCGCGGAAGGTGTCCCAGGCGCGGCGGTCCCGTTCCCCCGGCTCCTCGCCGGCCGACGGCAGGGCGACGGTGATGAACCGCGCGTCCCGGCGGAGGGTCTGCCGGCGCGCGGGCAGCTCCCGGTACCAGTCGCGGATCTCGTCGGTGACCTCGGTGGCCGGTTGCGGCGTCCGCCGGTCGAGCCGTGCCGGGAGGGACGGCGACGTCGCCACGACGAGCACCGGGTCGTGCTCGGTGGACTGGTTGCGCACGTCGTTGATCAGGCCCAGCAGCTCCCAGCCGCCGTTGTCCTCGCGGACGTTGTCCAGGAGCACCACCGTGTACGCGGTCCGGCGCCAGCGGCGCAGCCGCCACGTGCCCGGCCCGTACAGCTCGCGCAGGTCTTGCAGGAAGGCGTGCACGAGCAGTTGCTTGAGCTGCGGCAGGTTGTCGTCGTGCTGCCTGCCGACGGTGAGGAGTTCGGCGAACCCGGTGAAGCTGGTCGAGTGCCCCGGCAGCATGAACGGCTGGCGCATCAGCCACCTCGGTTCGCCGCCGGTTAATCGGGCGCCCCGCGTCCACAGCCAGAACCGCAACGGCCGGTGCCACGCGAACAGCAGGGCCACCAGGAACCGCACCGGCGCGGCCAACGACGCCGACACCTCGATCGCCGCCTGGCGGGCCGCTTCGGGACGTTCCCAGCGCGCGTGCCACAGCCGCAGGAGGTGCGTGATGTCGGTCAGCTCGTTGCGGTTGTCGCCCTCGTTGAGCCGCTTGCCGGTGAGCCAGTCCACGAGCCGGTAGCGGCGGAACCGGCTCGGCCGCACCGTGCCGAACCGGTCGGCGGACAGCCGGTGCCGGAGTTCGTCGAGCAGCGGCAGCAACGGCCCGTTGCGCTTCAGCAGCGGGCTCTCGCTCTCGTGGCCCGCCCAACGGTCGTCGGAGGCAGCCCTGGCCTCGTCCACGTCGACGCGGACCACCGGGATGCGATCCGGTCCCGTGCCGTCCATGAGCTTGGCGAGGTCGGCGAGGAACCCGTCCACCTGACCGTTGATCAGGCACAACAGCGGCAGCGGCCGGTCACCGCGCAGCCCGCCGCGCGTCGACCGCGACCACCGGGGCCGCTCGCTCAGGTCCTTGACCGCCGACAGCAACGCGTACAGACCGCGGAACGCAGACTGCGCCAAGTCCCCTCCCTCGTCCGTTCCCCTTGCGAGAACTATCCGAGAGAGGTGGTGTTTCGTTGCCGCAGTAATCGTTTCGTGTCCCCGCCGGCCGGCGGCATTCCGGCAATTCGCCCACACCGCCGGAGTTGCCGCTCTACGGCGGCAGACCTTCACCCCTGACCAGGACCGACGCCCATTCACCCGTAAGTGTGAATCGACTTCGGCTAACGGGTGAGGCACCTTGCGCGACCTGACCAATACGGAGGCGAAGAGCAGCCGACGCTCTTCGAGCGACATGGCACGGTCCGGCACGCTGCTGCACCAGGACTGGGTGCGTCTCCTGACCTTCGGCGGGCTCGTCCTGGTCGTGGTGCTCGTCGAGCTCGCGAGCGGCACCGTCCGCGAGTTCTACGTCGAGCACCCGCTGCAGGCGGGGATCGCCACCGGCGCGATGCTCACCATCGCCGTGTACTTCGGGCTCGACGCCGTCCGGGCGGAACTGGCCCAGCGCCGCTGGAACGACCTGTCGCTCGTGGCGTTCAAGGCGCTGGCGAGCGAGACGACCTTGGTGATCGACAAGTTCCTGTGGGTGGCGTCGGGTGCCATGCCGACCAACGAGTCCCGCCCGTCCGACGCGGACGCGAGGAAGCTGCGCAACACCCTCCGGAGGCATTCCCTTCCGGGCCGCCCTGCCGTCGACATCGGCGGGCTGAAACACAAGGACTACAAGAAGGACCTCAACACCCTCTTCCACGACGCGGGGTGGCGCGCCTTCGCCGAACACCAGCTGGACCGGTCGAAGTGGCGGAACCGCCAAGGCATCGCCGTCTGGGCCGCCTCCATGCTCGCCACGAACGAGTCCGCCGACGTGCTGAACCGGATGGCCTCGCTGAACGAGTGGATCTCCGGGGTGCAGGCGATCCTCAAAACCCCCGATCCGACGCGACCACAGCAACTCGAACAAGAGTGGATGGACTGGCTCGCCGAGGCGCTGAGCCTGCGGGAAGACCTCATGCGAGCCGCGCAGCACCGAATCCCGGAGGTCTACAAGGACTTCCGCGAGGTGCTGGACAAGCCGCAGGTCACGGCACTGGCCAAGCACGACGGGGACACCGACAAGCACGAGATCCTGCGGAACCTTGTCACCCCGTTGAAGCACCGCGATCCGTCAGCAATCCCGGGAGCCGCTATGAGCACGGCCGGTTCGACCACATCGTCCTCACCGCTGGTGACCATCCTCGCGGTGTCGTCACTGGCGCTGGTTACCTCCCTGGTGACGGCGACGCTGCGCGGGGCGTCCCCCGAACAGGTCGTCCGGGACGAGCTGACGTGGACGTGCGTCGCGGGCGTGACCACGCTGTGGATCTTCACGTGGCACTGGGTGAAGATGTGGTGGAAGCCCGGACCGCGAAGCCACCGGAGAGGAGCCGTCCTGCTCGCTGTGGCAGGGGCCGCTCTCCTGCTGCTGACGTTGGCAATTCCGACCTGGCTGGGTTCGTTCTCCGGACAACAGCCGCAGCTCACGTCGACCAGCGGCCAGCGAACTCCCGAACTGTTCACGATGACCTTCACCGCGAAGTCGGACGACCTGAACCGGCGCGAGGAGATCCTGATCCAGGTGATCGGCCTCCACACCGGAGTCGCGGACCAGGCTGTCGACCGGTGCGAGCGGGCACGCATCACGGAGCCGCCCGCGCCCGCGGAGGGCGAGTTGATCGGGTGGCAGCGGTCGGGGCCTGCCGAGGACGGTCGCGTGCTGGTCGACGTCGAAGTGGCCGTTCCGGCGAACCGCTTCGCCACGGTCTGCGCCTGGGCGGCGGTCGAAGGCCGCGACGACCGCGATCGTTCCGACGCGAACGCACGCACGGCCGCGATCTACCTGACGCCCGCCGTGGCCCAGTCGCCGTGAAAGTGCTGCATCTGCGCTGACGGATCGGCTTCCGAGGTGGTTGGGGCCGGTCCGTCCAAGGGCGGGTCACGCCACGGGGCGGCCCATCCACCAGTTGCCCGGGGCGTCCGGGTCGGTGCTGGACCAGAACTCCACGCACGACCGCGTGAACTCCTCGGCGGTGAGGTAGCCGTCGCCGTCGGCGTCGAGGTGCCCGAACGCCTCGGCGGCCTCGGCTTCGGTCAGGCCGGGGAAGTGCCCGCGCTGGAACGCCAGGAACTCGGCCGGGTTCACGCGGCCGTCGACGTCGGTGTCGGCGATGGCCAGGAACGCCTCGGCCAGCGCGCCGACGCTGGCGCGCGCGGCGTGCGGGTCGTCGGCGAGGGAACCGGTGGAGGCGACGAACTGCTCGTGCGAGATGGCCGTGCCGCCGCCCGGGATGTGCGGCAGGTGCAGCTCGTGCCAGATCCGCAGGTAGGCGTCGACGATCCGCCGCTCCTGCGGCGAGCCGGGGGCGTGCCCGAGGGATTCGGCGACCCTCCGACCCATCAGGACGTGGTCCTGCTCGGTGAGCAGCCCGTCCCCGTCGACGTCCAGGTGGGCGAACCCGTGGTCGATCTTTGCCTTGAGCAGGTCGTTGACTGGCACGAAATCTCCGTACGTGGTCGGTGTCGCGGACGGCACACAGCGATGACGGCACACAGGATGGGTCCGTCCGGAGGAGCCGGACAACATCCGAACGGGTTCCCGGGCACCTCGATCGGGTGGTGGCTGTCGGCTACTTCGCGCGAACCGCGGCCCGCGTGCCGGCCGGGAGGTCCACGGCGAGGTGCGCGGACAGGGCGCGGAGGAAGTCCGGGGCGTCGAAGGCCGCGCCCGCGGAGGCGACGCCGGTCGTCCTGGTGCGGCCGGTGAGGACGCGGTCGACGGCTTCGACCGCCAGCGGCGCGCTGACGGCGTAGATGTCCTGGCCGGAGGCGGACGCACGGCGTTCCTCGTCGCCGGAGCGGACGACGACGTCCACGACGAAGGTCTGCGCGGAGCGGCCGCGGTCGTCGACGGCGGTCGGCGGCGAGGCGTCGGGGGCCGCGAGGTCGGCGGCCGCCTTGGCCGCCATGTAGGTGCGCACCTCCGGGACGGCCAGGTGGCTCGGCACGGTGACGACGTCGGCCATGGTGAACCCGGCGATGACGCTCTGGGCGCCCAGCGGTGCCGGGAAGGCCCAGTCCACGGTCGGCAGCGCGTCGTCGTGGTACTCCAGCCGTCCGCCGGTGTGGCGGACGCGGCGGCCGCCCCGGCGTCGCCCCGAGACCGCGCCCGCGACGAGCGTCCCGGCCGTGGGGTGCCAACTGCTGAGGCCGTACGCGACGTGCGCTTCGTCCGCCGCCGTCCAGTCGCCCATCGCGGCGGTGACCAGCAGGTCGCCGAGGCCGCCGTAGAACGCCATCGCCGGGACGACGAGGGTGCCGGCCGCGCGGGCCCGGTCCGCGAAGTGCGCGAACGTGTCGATGTTCGCCTCGATCTCGGCGGCCACGTCGACGTACGGGATGCCGGCCCGCAACGCCGCCTCGACCAGCGGGGCCGCGGTGGTCGCGAACGGCCCGGCGCAGTTGATCACGGCATCAGCGCCGGCCAGGGCGCGGTCGAGCGCGGTGGGGTCGTCGACCGACGCCTGTCGCACCTCCAGCCCCGGCGGGGCGTGCGCCACCAGCTTGTCGTGGTCGCGGCCGAGGAGCAGCGGGACGTGCCCGCGCTCGCGCAGCTCCGCGACGACGAACCGCCCGGTGTGCCCGTAGGCGCCGAACACGGCCACTGTGCGATCCGATCCCATGACTTCTCCCGCGTGCCCGACGTTGATCGACCGGGGAAATCCTGTCCCGGGGACGCGTCGGCGCCCAGTGTCCGGAACGACACGACCCGTACAGTTTCCGACATGAGCCCTGTTCCGCGTTCCGTCGCGGTCGCCGCCACGGACGGGATGCTGCACTTCGAGCTGGCGCTGGCCTACGAGGTCTTCGGCTCGGCCCCGGCCGCGCTGCCCGGCCCCTGGTACGACGTCGAGGTGTGCGGCTCGCGCGCCGTGCGGGCCGGCCGGTTCCTGGTGGAGCCGGACCGCGGGCTCGACGGGCTCGCCGACGCCGCCACCGTGATCGTCCCCGCCCTCGTGGACGTCGACCAGGACCCGCCCGCCGACCTGGTCGAGGCGGTGCGCACGGCCCACGAGTCGGGCGCGCGCGTGGTCTCCCTGTGCACGGGCGCGTTCGTGCTGGCCGCCGCCGGCCTGCTGGACGGGCTCCGCGCGACCACGCACTGGGCCCACACCGACGAGCTGGCGGCGCGCTACCCGGACGTGACGGTCGACCCGGACGTGCTCTACGTCGACAACGGCAGCGTGCTCACGTCCGCGGGCAAGGCCGCGGCGATGGACCTGTGCCTCCACCTGGTCCGCCGCGACCACGGCTCGGCGGTCGCCAACGTGGTCGCCCGCCGGCTGGTCGTGCCGCCCCACCGGGCCGGGGGCCAGGCCCAGTTCGTCACCACGCCGGTGCCCGCGCAGGACGACCACCCGCTGGGCGACCTGCTCCCGTGGGTGATGCGGCGGCTGGACCAGCCGCTCACCGTGGAGGACCTGGCCCGCCGGGCGAACATGAGCTCGCGCCACCTGGCCCGCCACTTCCGCTCGGTGACCGGCACGACCCCGTTGCAGTGGCTGCAGGCGCAGCGCGTGCGCCGCGCCCAGGAGCTGCTGGAGACCACGGACGACAGCGTCGACACCATCGCGTCGGCCGCGGGCATGGGCACGGCGACCACGCTGCGCCGCCACTTCCACCGCACGCTCGGCGTGCCGCCGGACGCCTACCGCCGCACGTTCCGGTCGTGAGGCGTCGCCTCCACCAGACGCACACCGCTATGACCGATCCAACAAATCGCTTGTTCGAACGCACACGATTCGTCACGATCGGGTGGTGAAGAGCGCCGAACGACACCGCGTGATCGTCGACCGGCTCCGCGCCGGCACGCAGGTCGGCGTCGCGGAGCTGGCGTCGGCGACCGGCGCGTCCGAGATGACGATCCGCCGGGACCTGGACCTCCTCGCGGCGAGCGGTGTGCTGCGCCGGGTGCACGGTGGGGCGGTGTCCGCGTCGCCGACCGGGGTCGAGCCGCCGTTCGGCGTTCGCGCGATCACCGCGGCCGACGTCAAGCGGACGCTCGCGGCGGCGACCGCGGCGCTGGTCCAGGACGGCGAGACGGTGCTGCTGGACAGCGGCACGACGGCACTGGAGGTCGCCCGGCTGCTGCGCGACCGGGCCGTCACCGTGATGCCGTTGTCCCTGCACGCGGCGCGCGAACTGCTCGACGCGCCGAAGGTGCGGTTGCTGCTGCCGGGCGGTGAGCCGCGACCGGGAGAGTTGTCGCTGGTGGGACCGCTCGCGCTGGCTTCCCTGCGCGTGCTGCGGTTCGACGTGGCCGTGCTCAGCCCGTGCGCGCTGAGCGTGGACGCCGGCCTCACCGCCTATGACCTGGCCGACGCCGAAATCAAGCAACAGGCGCTCGCGGTGTCGTCCCGCACGATCGTGCCGGTCGACGGCACGAAGTGGGGCCGCACGGCGCTCGCGCACATCTGCGCCGCCGACCGACCCGACGTGCTGGTCACCGATCCCACCGCACCCGAGGACCAGCGTCGTGCGCTGGTCGAGCGCGGTGTGCTGGTGCACGTCGCCGACACCGCCCAGGAGAACCCGACCCCATGACCACTCCCCTGCCCCGCGCCGCACGCGTGGCGACCTGGATCTACTTCACGCTCAACGGCTTCGCCGTGGGTCTGTGGGTGGTGCACATCCCCGACATCGAGCGCGCGACCGGCATCACGCACAGCGCGCTGGGCGGGCTCCTGCTGGTGCTGGGCGGGGCGGCGTTCCTCGGCATGCAGGTCGCCGGTCCGCTCGCCGACCGCGTCGGCCAGCGCAAGCTGCTGCCCGCGGCGGGCGTGCTGCTCGGCGCGGCGCTGTTCTTCCCCGGCCTGGCGACGTCGTGGTGGGCGCTGGGCCTCGCGCTGCTGTTCTTCGGCTTCGGCAACGGCACCATCGACGTGGCGATGAACTCCCACGCCGTCGTGGTCGAACGCGCCTACCCGCGGCCGATCATGGCGTCGTTCCACGCGATGTGGTCGATCGGCGGCGCGTTCGCGGCGCTCGTCGGCGCGGGAACCCTCGGTGCGAGCGTGCCCGCCGCGGTCACGTTGAGCGCGTGCGGTGTGTTCACCATCGTGGTGTCGCTGCTGACCGGCCGGTTCCTGATCGACGCCGAGCCGCACGAGCCGGAGCAGGCCACGACGTCGGCCCCGACCGCGAAGCCGCCGGCGAAGCTCGTCTGGCTGCTGGGTGCCATCGCGTTCACGATGATGCTGGCCGAGGGCGTGGCCAACGACTGGGCCGCGCTGCACGCCGAGGACGTCCTGGGCACCTCCACCAGCACGGCGGCGTTCGCGTACGGCGCGTTCGCCGTGGCGATGACCGTCGGCCGGTTCGCCACCGACCGGGTGGCCGCGCTGGTCGGACCCGTGGCGATCGTGCGGTACGGCGCGGCGCTCGCGGCCGTCGGGCTCAGCCTCGTCGTGGTGGTCCCGTGGCTGCCGGTGACGCTCGTCGGCTGGGCGCTGTTCGGCCTCGGCCTGTCCGGCAGCGTGCCGCAGCTCTTCACCGCCGCGGGCAACCTGGACAAGCGCTCCTCCGGCGCGTTGATGGCCCGCGTCGTCGGCCTCGGCTACGTCGGTCTGCTGGCCGGCCCGGCGCTGATCGGCGGCCTGGCCCACTGGATCCCGCTCAACCTGGCGTTCATCGTGCCCGTGGTGCTGTGCGTGCCGGCCGTCGTGTTCGCGGGCGTCCTGACGCCTCGCGCGACGCCCGTGGACGAGCCCGTCGCCTGACCGCCGTCCACCCGGGCGCCGCCGGTCCGGTTCGCCCCGGACCGGCGGCCGGGCGCCCTCAGTTCGCGCCGGCCATGCCGGGCGGCGTCGCGAAGGCCATCGGCGCGGACGGCTGACCAGGCACGACGTACCAGCACTCGCCAGCGCTCGACGAGGCGAGGACGGACTCGAAGGCGGTGACGACGTCGGACACGTCGAGCACCGCGAGGTCGAGTTCCCGGATGACGTCGCGGAACCCGTCGATGATGGCGGTGTCCGTGAAGCCCGGGCACAGCGCGGTGATCCGGATGCCCTCGGACGCGACCAGCGGCGCGCAGGAGCGCACGTAGTTGACGACCGCCGCCTTGGTCGCGCCGTACACCGGGTCGAACGGCATCGGCACCAACCCGGCCATGCTCGCCATCACCACGACGTCCCCGCCGCCACGCGCCCGCAGCGCCGGGCGCACCGCCTCGATCCCGTGCACCACGCCGTCGAGGTTCGTGGCGACGACCTCCCGGTAGCGGGCGGCGTCGAACCCGGCTGCGCCGGTCACCACGCCGGCGTTCAGGCAGGCGACGTCGAGTCCGCCGAACTCCGCCGTCGCCACCTCCACGGCCGCGCGGTTGTGGTCCGGGTCCCGCACGTCGCACTCGACGAACACGCCGCCGATCTCGTCGGCGACGGCCTGGGCGAGGGCCGTGTCCACATCGGCCACCACGACCCTCGCCCCACCGTCCGCGAGCCGACGTGCGATGCCCGCGCCCAGCCCGTTCGCCGCGCCGGTGACCAACGCCACCTTGCCGTGGTACTCGTTGCCGCCCATGGAAGTCCTCTCGTCAGCCCCTTGTGGACGGATACTCCCGACGGCAACGCCTCCCGACAACGCACGTCCCGCGAACACTTCCCGTCCGCACCCCTACGAGTGCGCGAAGGGGAGGAACGTCGTCAGGGCGGTCCGGGAGCGCTCGCCCGGCGCCCTCGGGACGTCACGCGCCGGCGGTGACGCGGGCCGAGCAGCGGATGAGGGTCTGCGCGGACCCGTCGTAGACGCACGCGGCCCACTTCACCGTGCTGTTCTCGTAGTAGTTCTTGTTGCACACGCCCCACGTGCCGTAGCCGAGGCTGTTGCGGCAGACGCCCGCCCGGTAGAACGAACCCTGGTAGATGTTCTGCCAGCCCGCCTCGGCGGACGCGCTGTCCGCCGCGGTGTCGCGGACCCACCACTTGTCACCCTCCGCCTCGAAGCACGCCGTGGCGCCGGTCGTCACGGCGCACGACAGGCCCGACGGCGGCGTGCCCTCCACCGCCTGGTTGTACTCGGTGTCCACCGCGGCGGCGACCTGGCCGGCGGTGCGGACCGCGGCCCCGCTCGACGCGGCGCCGGCGTCCGCGGACGCGGTCGAAGGCACCACCCCCATGAGCAACGCGGCGACCGCGGCGGCGCACGCGAGCAGCACTGATCTCGACTTCCCCACTGGACTCTCCTCGATGTCGGAACGGATCACCGCGACACGGCGAACGCCACCATGTCGACCTTCCCCCGGGACGCGGCGCGGTGCGTCGTGGTGAAGACGATGAACAGACCGTCACGCCACACGGCCTGGTGGTTGTCACCGCCGAAGCCGAACGCCCGCACGTGCTGGGTGAGGCCGTCGTCGTCGTGGGCCTTCGGCCCGATCGGCAGCAGCGGTGCGAGCTCGCCGGTGCCGGGGTCGACGGAGAACAGGATTGCCTTGGCGCCGTTGGCGTTCTCCGGCTGGTGCGCCGCCACGCTGCCGTCCGCGGTGGGCACCAGGCTCAACACCCGGCCTTCCACCATCCCGGTGCGCCACGCCTCCTCGCCGGTCCGCACGTCGAGCGACCACCCGTCGCACGCCCCGAGGTACTCGCCGCGCTTCTCGCCGTACCGCTGAACGGCCCGGTCCTGCCGGACGCGCGGTCCACCCGCACCAGCTGGGGAAGGTGGCCCGGGTGACCGACCTCGACCACGAGCGGGTCGAGGGACAGCACACCGAGCACCGGGAGCGCCGGTCCCGGCGGGGTGTGGCCGTGCCAACCCGGGCCGGGCGGCGGGTAGCCCTCCGGTGGCGGCCCGTACGGACCTCCGGGCCGCGGCGGCATCGCCACCGGAGGTCCGTACGGGCCGCGTGGATCTCGGACGTTCATCGGACACCCCCCGCTTCGGGCAGTGGCGACGCGCGCCTGCCACCCGCGACCACCCCCGTGGATCCCCTGCCGGACGTCGGCGCGGAAGCACGGCATGTGCTGCCCCCTCAACAGCAAATGCCCGCGGCGCCGCCCGTCGAGGATCAGGCTAGGCGAGCTCCGGGCGTCGCGGTGTCGGGTGAACGCCTTACAGCGCTTGGTGACGCCTCAGAGCGCGGCCTCGTTCAGCTCGGCGAGCGTGATCACGCCGTCGTCCAGCGCGCGGGTGACGAGTTCGCTCTTGGTCCGGGCGGCCCGCCCGAGGTTGGCGTACTTCACCCGGACCCGGGCGATGTGGGTGTCGACGGTCTTCACCGTGATGTGGAGCTTCGCCGCGACGAGTTCCTTGGACGAGGAGGCGAACCACGCCCGCAGCACCTCCGTCTCCCGCGGGGACAGCCGGGGGCGGTCGGGGGTGTCGTCGGCCGCCAGCGCGCCGGACAGCGACGGACCGGTGTACGGCAGGCCCTGCGCGGCGGCCCTGATGGCGGGCACCAGGTGCTCCGGCCCTTCGCGCTTGGTCAGGTAGGCGAGCGCGCCGAGGTCGACGCACTTGATCGCGGTGGCGTTGTCGGCGTGCTGCGAGTACACGACCACGCGGCGGCCGCTGTCGACCAGGCGGCGCAGCTCGCCGAAGTCCGGGTTGCGGGGCACCAGCTCCAGGTCGAAGATCACCACGTCGGCGTCGGCGCCTGGCCCGGTCCACACGTCGGCGAGGCGGTCGCCCGCGTCGACGAGCCGCACCGGCGGGTCGGCCTGGTCGCACCAGTACCGCACACCGGCCGCGATCGCCGCGTGGTCGTCCACGATCACCGCCGTGATCAGCTCGGCTGCCACTGCGCCTCCATCCACACGGTGCCGTTGCCGGCGAAGGTCTCGACCCGCACGTCCGCGGTGACCGGCGTCGGCACGACCGGCTCGGCGCAGTCCGCGACCACGCTCACCGACACCAGGTCCGCGTCACCGACCACGGTGACCCGCGCCCAGGAGTCGGCCGTCGCGAGCGCGGTGAGCGCGGCGTCGGTGAGGTCGCGCCGCACCGCGACGGGCGGCACGGGCCAGCGGCCGCGCGCGTCCAGTTCCACCTCGACGCCCTTGCGGTCGGCGATGTCCGCGCAGTGCCGCAACTCGTGCAGCAGCGGGTTCTCGACGGTGTCCGTCTCGGCGAACAGCCGCCGCATCCGGGCCGCCTCGATCGCGCACCCGCGCCGCACCGCGGGGTCGGACGGCAGGAGCGACCCGTCGGCGAGCCCTTCCAGCAGCGGCACGGTCGTGCCTGCCAGCTCGGCGAACCGCTGCGCGCGACGGCGGTGCGCGGCCCGCGCCACGGCCTCCGCGGTCCGCACCTCCTCCAGCTCCCGCGTCGCCCGGGCGGCCTCGGCGCCGATCCGGCCCAGCACGGCCGCCACCACGGCCACGCACAGCGGGAGGCCGAACACCGTGACCGAGCCGGTGGCGAACCGCGCCAGCGTCCCCCGGTTCGCCTCGTGGAACAGCACCACGTTGGCCAGCGCCAACACCTCGTGCGCCACCAGGAACGTCAGAGTAGTCCTGAATGGACGGTCGAGGAGGACGACGACGATCACCCAGCCGGTCGCCCCGAACATCCAGTCCACCGTGGTCGACGTCTTGCCGTCCGGCAACGTCAGGTACGACAGCGCGGACGCGCCGAGCACCACGGCCAGCGCGAGGCCGCGCCACGCGCCCCACGGCCGACGTCGCACCACCAGCACCGCTTCGGCGGCGAGCACGGCGGTCAGCGCGGCGAAGGCGGCGAACTGGGCCGCCGGCACGTCGTGGGAACCCAGGTGCCGCACCAGGTTGACCAGGCCGAGCACGTCCACCGTCAGCACGGCGAGGAGCAGCGTCGCGATCCGCAGGCCGCGGCGCAGCTGCGCCTGGACCTCGTCGTCACGCACGGTCGGCCCGCCAGGTCAACCGCACGACGGTGCCCGCCCCTGCGGCCGAGGTGACCGCGGCCGTGCCGCCGATCCGCGCCATCCGTCCGTGCACGGACTCCCGCAGCCCGCGCCGCGCGGCGCCCGTCGAGCCGTCCGCGGCGAAGCCCCTGCCGTCGTCGGCGACCTCGACCCGCAGGGCCGTCGGGTCGCCGTGCAGCCGGACCGTCGCCTGGTCCGTCCCGGCGTGGCGGCGCACGTTGGTGAGCGCTTCCCGCACCGCGCCCGCGATCGCGCCGGCCACGTCGAACGGCAGCGGGAGCCGCGGCGGCGCGTCGAGCCGGACGGTCAGGTGACCGGCGTCGAGGTCGGAGCGCAGCAGGTCGACCAGATCCGCCTGGTCGGGCGTGCGCCCGCCGTCGGCCGAACGGAGCCGGGCCAGGTCACGCCGGGCCTGCGGGGCCAACCAGCTCGCGCCGGCCGGCACCTGGCCGGTGCCGACCATCAGCAGCGTGGTGGCCGCGGTGTCGTGCAGGGAGTTCGCGAGTTCGCGTTCCTCGGCCCGCTCGGCCGCCACCACCGCCGCCTCCCGGCGTGCCCGCTCGGTCTCGGCGGCCGTGCGGTCGGCGCGTTCCGCGGCACGGGTGACGAGCACCCACGCCGCCCGCGACATGGCGGCCATCGCGAACATCCACCCCTGCGCCGCGTCCACCGGCAGACCGGCCGCGGTGAAGAGGGCGATCATGCCCCCGCCGGCCGTCAGCGCGGCGACGGCGCCGGTGAGCGGCGGGGTGTGCCACTGCCACGTCACGCACGCGAAGGTGACCAGGAGCCGCAGCCACCCGAAGTTGGTCGTCGCCACGGCGTCGGTCCAGAACACGGTCGCGCACAGCCCCAGCAGCACGGCCACGTCGAGGGCCACCGGGACGACACCGCCCCGGTACAGCCACCCGCCCTGGCCGCACGTCCAGGCCACCGCGACGACCACCACGAGCACCGTGCCGACGAACCCGTCCGCCGAGGCCCTGAGCAGCGCGATCGCCGCGACGGGCGCCAGGATCGCGACGCGGACGGCGACGGCGTACCGACGCCCGAAGCCGCCCAGCAGCCGCACGGCTTCGCCCGCCACCAGTCACCTCGCCGGTCAGCTCAATGTCGCGCCGCGAACGTTACCGGTCGTCATGATCAGGTGAGGCGCGAACAGGGAAAACCCGGTTTCGACTGGCTCGGCGGGTCGCCCCGGGCGTTGACGACCGGGACGTCCGCAGCGGCGTGGTCGACGAACACCGCCGAAAACCTCGCCGGCGAAGATGCCCCGCTCGCCCGCCTGAGGCATGATCGAATGCTATGGCGACCACTCCCGACGGCGGCTCGACGGACGCGGCGCCGTCCGGGCGGCGGGACACGATGGTGGCGTGCGGCGTCTACGTCAACGGTGTCCGGGTGGGCGGCGACCGGTCGCCGGCCGAGGCCGTCGCCGAGGTCCGCGCCCAGCGTGCCGGGTTCGTCTGGATCGGCCTGTTCGAGCCGGACGAGGACCGCATCCGCGACGTCGCCGACGTGTTCGGGCTGCACGAACTCGCCGTCGAGGACGCGGTGCACGCCCACCAGCGGCCGAAGCTGGAGCGCTACGAGAACAACCTGTTCATGGTGTTCAAGACGTTGCGCTACGTCGAGCACGAGTCCGCCACCACGGCCAACGAGATCGTCGAGTCGGGCGAGATCATGGTCTTCCTGGGCCGCGACTACGTCATCACCGTCCGCCACGGCAACCACTCCGCGCTGGGCAACCTGCGCACCGAGCTGGAGGCGCAGCCCGAGCGGCTGGCCGCGGGACCGGCGACGGTGCTGCACGCCATCGCCGACCGCGTGGTGGACGGCTACCTCGACGTCGCCGAGGCGTTCCAGGGCGACATCGACCTGGTGGAGACCGCCGTGTTCGCGCCGCGCAGCGAGATCGGCATCGAGCAGATGTACCTGGTGAAGCGGGAACTGATGGAGCTGCGGCGGGCGGTGATGCCGCTGGCGGCGCCCTTGCGCAGGCTCGGCGACGGCAACTGCGGCCCGCTGGTGCCGGACGCGGCGCGGTCCTACTTCCGCGACGTCGACGACCACCTCACCAGGGTCGCCGACCGCGTCACCGGTTTCGACGAACTGCTCGGCGCGCTCATCGACGCGACGCTGGCGAAGGTGTCGTTGCAGCAGAACAACGACATGCGCAGGATCTCGGCCTGGGTGGCGATCATCGCCGTGCCCACCATGGTCTTCGGCACCTACGGCATGAACTTCGACCACATGCCCGAACTGCACTGGCGGTACGGGTACCCGCTGGTCCTGGCCGTCACCCTGGGCGCCTGCCTCGTCCTGTACCGGCTGTTCAAGCGCAACCGCTGGCTCTGACCGGCGTGGAGGGCCCACCATGATGACCAGGCCGATGTTCTGGGTGGTCCTGTTCCTGCTCGCCTGGCTGACTCTGGTCGTCGTCCAGATCTCCCTCGGCATGGGCACCGCGCCCGACAACGGCGGCACACCGCCGCCATGACCACGGGCGCGGGGCGTCACGCCGGCGAGAAGCGCAGCACGGCTTTGCCCTCGCCCACCGCGACGGCCGTGACCGACAGCCCGTTCATGACCGTGGACCGGCCGTTGGTCAGCGGTGACGTCATGGCCCCGCCCTCGGTCTTCGCCCCGATCAGCGCCACGCCGTCGCCGATGCTCCGCACCCGCACGAGGGTGAACCCGTACCGCCGCGGCACGGGCACCACGGCCGACGGCGACACCAGCACCTCGCACGCGCCGTCCTCGCAGGCGGCCAGGTTCCCGCCGTCCGCGGCCGCGGGCAGGTCGACCGGCGCGGCCGGGGTCGTCTCCCGGTCCGGCGCGGGACGGCAGTGCTCCGCCTGCTCGTGCGCCTGGGCGACGGTGCCGTTCTCGGCGACGAGGTCGGCGAGGTCGAGCCCGTCCGGCTCCAGCGCCTCGAGCGCGGACGTGGTCTCGGCGACGTGCTCGCGCAACACGTCCTCGCCGGCGTTGTGCTGGTTGGCGTACTCGGTGACCCGCTCGCCCAACTCCTTCGCCGCCCCGGTGTAGGCGTCGATCAGCTCCCTCCCGCGCGGGAACTCGTCCGCGGTCAGGGTGTTGGTCTGGTGGCTCACGGTGTCGAGCGCGGTGTCCACGGCGCGCAGGTGGAACTCCAGGTCCATCGCGGTGAACTCGTCCCGCAGGTCGGGCGGCGGCTGCGGCGGGTTGGTGAACACCGCGGTCGCCTGGCAGAACTGGTCCAGCCACTCCACCTGGCTCGCGGTGGGCGGCGGAGCCGGGGTGGTGCTGGACGTGGTGGAGGTCGGAGCGGCCGGGGACGCCGTCCCGCCGGGACCACCACACCCCGCGAGACCGCACAGGACCAAGGTCGCGGCGCCGAGCCGCACGTCTTTCCGCATGCCGTGTTTCTACCGGCCGGAACGGGCGGGTTCCGGCGGCCGGCAGGTTCCGGACGCGGGTCCGGCCCCGTGGTTCGACGCCGTGCGGACCGCGGGCGGCGGGTGACGCGCCCGCGGTCCGGACCGGTCAGCGGACGACGTCGTAGACGAGCTTCTGGATGCCGTTGCCGTAGGTCTCGCTCTCGACCACCTTCAGGTTCTGCTTGCCCTTGTCCGTGTCGCTGAAGAGCCGCTTGCCCGCGCCGAGCAGGACGGGGAAGAGGAGCAGGTGGTAGCGGTCGACCAGGTCGGCGTCGGCCAGGGCGCGGTTGAGGGCGGCGCTGCCGTGGACGATGATCGGGCCGCCCTCGGTATCCTTGAGCGCGGCGACGTCGTCCAGCGAGCGCAGGATGGTGATCTCGCCCCAGTTGGACACCAGATCCTCGTCCCGCAGCGTGGTCGACACGACGTACTTGGGCATCGCGTTGTAGCGGGGGAACTCGGTGGTCATGCCCGGCCACACCGGCGCGAACGCCTCGTAGCTGACCCGGCCCATCATCATGGCCGCGGCCTCGTCCTGCTCCCGGCCCTTGAGCTCGTAGGCGGCGGGGTCGAACTCGATGTCCTGGAAGGTCCAGCCCGAGTTGCGGTAGCCCGGTTCTCCGCCCGGCGCCTCGACGACGCCGTCGAGCGAGACGAACGCGGTGGTGATCAGGGTGCGCATGGATGCTCCTCGGTGGTTCCGCTCTGCCTGCTGTCATCGGAGCGACGAACGGTAGTTGCCGGGAACGACACCCACCGGGCGACAAAAATGTGACGCCGACCACATCGGTCGGGCATGCGGCCGGGGTGTCACTTCGTTGCCTGACGCGACCCGCGGTGCGACGCTGTCGATGATCCACGTCGAGGCCACCGCGTCGACCACTCGACACTCCCACCACCTCCCAGGAGAACCGCGCGCGATGACGTCAGCCCCACGACACCTCCCGCTGTCCGACTTCCCACTCCTCCTCGGCGGCGACCTGCGCGGGTGGGAGCACCACGGGATCGAGGACGACGCCAGGAGGGCCGGCCCGGTCCACGTGGCGACGCAGCCCAACGGCGTCCGCGTCCACGTGGTCACGGTCGGTCCGGAGCGGGCGCGTGCGCTGTTAGCCGACCCACGGCTGTCCAAGGACGCCGCGGCCCTGCGGGCGGCCATGGCCACGCACATGGTCGAGGCGGGCCGCTCCCCCGAGGTGTCGGCCATCATCGGCGAGTCCATGCTCAACACCGACCCGCCCGCCCACTCGCGCCTGCGGAAGCTCGTCGCCGGGGCGCTCACCCGCGGTCGCGTCCTGGGCCTGGAGGAGCGGATCACGACGGTGGTCCGCGCCCTGCTGGACGAGATGCCGGACGACGCGCCGGTCGACCTGGTGCGCGGGTTCGCCCTCCCCGTGCCGTTGACGGTGATCTGCGACCTGCTCGGCGTCCCGGAGCAGGACCGGACCGACCTGGCCGGGTGGTCGTCGGCGATGATGACCGAGATCCCCGAGCAGCAGATCCCCGCGTCCGGGACGATGGCCGGCTACCTGGCCGAACTGGTCGAGGCCAAGCGCGCCGAGCCGGACGGGTCGCTGCTCTCCGCCCTGGTCCACGACGAGGTGGACGGCGACCGCCTCACCCCCGACGAACTGCTGACCACGTCCGTGCTGCTGGTGGCGGCCGGGCACGAGACCACCACCGCCGCGATCGGCAACGCCGCCGCGGCAATGCTGGCCACCGGCACCTGGGCGACGGTCGCCCGGCAGCCCGACCTGGTGCGCGCCGTCGTGCAGGAGACGCTGCGCTTCGACCCGCCGATCCGCAACGTCCCGCACTACCTGGCGACGGCGCCGGTCGAGCTCGACGGGACGACCGTGCTCCCCGAGGGCGCCATCATCATGGTCAACGTCGGCGCGACCAACCGCGACACCGCCGCCTTCGGCCCGGACGCCGACCGCTTCGACCCCACCCGCGAGCAGGGCGCCGGCGCGCTGGGCCACACCGCGTTCGGCCACGGCATCCACCGCTGCGTGGGCAGCCACCTGGCGGCCCTGGAGATCGAGGTCGCGTTGCGCGAGCTGGTCACCCGGTGGCCGGACGCCCGCCTCGTCGGACGCCTCGACGACCTGCCCCGCTCCCCCGCGGTGGTCATCAACGGCTTCACGCGGATCGACGTCCTCCTCACGCCGCCATCCGCCTGACCTGCGCCCCACGAGCGGCACCAACTATCCACCATAGGAGGTTGTGTAGGGTGGGGCCGTGCTCCGCCGCGTCCCGATCCGCGCCTCGCACTGGGCGGCCCTGGTGTGGGTCGTCGCGTTCGCCGTGATCGGGATGCACCACATCGGCGGGCCGGAGCACCCCGCGTCCGCGGTGGCGACGGTGGTCGACTGCTGCGCGCACGGCGAGCCCGCCGGGCACGCGCCCTCCCCGTCGGACGAGCACGGAACAGCGCACCTGTGCCTGGCGATCCTGGCGGCGACGCTCGGCCTGGCGTTGATCTTCCGCGCGTTCCACCGCCGGGACGCCCTCCACCGGCCCACGTCGGTCGCCGGGCACGCGGGACGCCCCCGTTCCCCACCCCCGAGACCGGGCGGCGCTCCGGCGCTGCTCGCCACCCTCTGCGTGCTGCGGCTGTGACAGGCGGCGCGTGACGTCCTCGCCGGACGTCGACGCGACGCCGCGCGCCAGCCCGACTTCACAACGCAGAGGAACACGCCATGACCAGGAAGAACCTGGTCGGGACGGCGCTCGCCGTCCTGACCACCGGACTCGTGCTCGCCGGGTGCGGCAGCGGCGGCCACGACAGGGGCGCCCCGTCGGGCACGACGAGCGCCGCCGGCGTCTCCGCCGCGCCGTCCGGGGAGCACAACGACGCGGACATCGCGTTCGCGCGGGGCATGATCCCCCACCACCAGGGCGCCCTCGAGATGGCCGCGCTCGCGCAGGGCCGGACGTCCGACACCAAGGTGCTCGACCTCGCGTCGCGCATCGAGGAGGCGCAGGACCCGGAGATCAAGACCATGACCGAGTGGCTGCGCGACTGGGGCGCCGAGGCGCACGGCACGGACACGCCGGGCACGCACCACGGCTCGGACAAGACCGGCATGGGCGCCGCTGAGATGGAGGCGCTGGAACAGGCGAAGGACGCCGAGTTCGACCGGCTGTTCCTGGGAATGATGATCAGGCACCACCAGGGCGCGATCGACATGGCGAACACCGAGCTCCGGCAGGGCGCGAACGCCGACGCGAAGCAGCTCGCCCAGCGGATCATCGACTCCCAGCAGGCCGAGATCACCGAGATGCAGGGCCTCCTGCCGGCGGGCTGATCCCTCGACGAGCCCTGTGGGGCGCCACGTCCGGTGGCGCCCCACAGGGTCGCGGCGACGTCGGTCAGCCCGCGCGCACGACCGCGTATCCCGCCCCTTCGACCGCCGCGGTGATCGCGGCCTCGTCGGCGGAACCCGTGACGCTCAGCGTGCCGGCGGTGATGTCCACGGCCACGTCGGTCACCCCCGCGACGCCCTGCACGGCGTTGGTGACCTTGGTCGCACACCCACCGCAGGTCATGCCTTGGACGACGAAGTCGAGGCCATCGGTCGACGCCTCACCGGCGGTCGTCGCGGCGGGGGTCTCACAGCTCGTGCACATTCGGCGAATCCCTTCTCAGATACCCGATGGGGGTATGCGGCGAACGCTAGCATACCCACCTGGGGTACTAACAAGGGGCGTGCCGACCGACCACCCTCCGCACCGCGTTGATCACCTGCCGGACGTCCGTCTCGTCCATGCCCGGTGTCAGGGGCAACGACAGGAGTCGTTGTCCGACCCGGTGGGCGTGGGGGTAGTCGTCGGGGCGGTACCCGTACTTCCGCACACCCGCCGGTCCGGGAACGAGGCGACCACTGTGGACCGCTGCTCGTCGACGGGCCTCGCCAGACACTCAGTCATCACACGACCTTCGCAAGGGGCTGTGGACGCGGCAACGAGCCGTGCCACAGCCACCCGGAAGCGCGCGATCACACCCCGATCTCGCGCGGCCCGCTACCGGACGTGACCCGCGAGGCGGCGAAACACAACCGATCCGACGGTCTTCCCGCACCGCTCGTGGCGGACGCGGCCGGCCGTGCACCGAGGGTCAGGCGCAGCGAGGTTCACACGGCCGCCGCTCACGCCCGCCGCTCACACGCTCGCGGTTCCCGCGACGGCGTCGGTGGCGACCGCGGCGCGCTGGTGGGCGTTCGCGGCGATGGCGTTGACGATGTCCGGCCACAAGGGCTCGGGCAGGTCGTGCCCCATGTCGGGGAACTCCACGTACGTCGAGCGCTGGAGTGCCTCGTGGGTGGCCCGCCCACCGCTGACGTCGATGAGCGCGTCCTCCACGCCGTGGACGACCAGGCTCGGCACGGTCAGCTCGCGCAGGGCCGGGGTCCGGTTGAGGGCGGCGGCGATCGCGGCGAACTGGTTCCGCGTCCCCTGCGGGTGGAACGCGCGGTCGTAGGACGCTTCCGCGAGTCGGCGACGCCGTTCCTCCTCGGCCTCGGCGTGGGTCACCGACCCGATGACGCGGAACGTCTCGGCGATGTGCTCGATGGCCGCCTCGCGTTCGGACGGTGTCGGCTTGAGCAGTTGCTGGACGGCCTCGAACGTGGGCCGGCCCACCGCCGGGTTGCCCGTGGTGCTCATGATCGAGCACAGCGTGCGGACCCGTTCCGGGTGGTGGATCGCCACCAGCTGCGCGATCATGCCGCCCATCGACGCGCCCACCACGTGCGCGTTCGCGATGCCGAGGTGGTCCATCAGGCCGACGGTGTCGTCGGCCATGTCGACCAGGTGGTACAGCGGGCTCCTGCCGTCGACGTCCGCCTTGATCTTGTCCGACAGGCCGCAGTCGCGGTTGTCGAACCGGATCACGCGGAACCCGCGGTCACCCAGCGCGGCGACGAACTCGTCGGGCCAGAAGATCAGCTGCGAGTTCAGGCCCATGATGAGCACCAGCGGCTCACCGCCGGGCTTTCCCTCGTCCCGGTACCAGAGCCGGATTCCGTTGGCGAGCGCGTACTCGCCGGGTTCTGTGGACATGGTCGGACGCCTTCCTCTCGCTCCTACCACATAATGCGATGCCGATCGCACCGACGGGTCGATCGGCCCGGTTTCACCTTGCTACGGGCGAACCGCCGCGCGGCAGTACCTGATGGGGTACTGCCGAACACGTTCGAACGGGGGACGGCGGACACCGGTGTCGCGGCGCGTCGATGCCCCCCGGCCCACGGGGGTAGCCTCGGGGTCGGCACGGCGAATGGAGTTGGGGCGATGAGCGGGGACCGGGAACCGGTGATCGACGCCGAGATCGTGGAGGACGAGCCGGCCGGGCCGGTGGCGCCGCCCGCCGACTACAGCGAGGACGGCGTGCCGTCCTTCGAGCACGTGCGGGACCGGATCGAGGGCCGGGTCGCGACGAGCCTCGGCGCCGGTGAGCTGGCCGACGCGATCCCCGAGGCCAAGGCGGTCGAGGACCAGTTCGAGGCACGGCGACAGGCCGGGCTCGACAAGCTCGAAGAGATCCGCCGCTCGATGCGCGGTGACGCGTAGGACCGGTCGGGCTGACGACACACCCCACCGATCGGGTCGGCGGGTCACGTTCCGTGCCGCGGCGCGGCGGGAAGGCTGGAGTCCGTCGCGGTCCACGCGCGCAGGCAGCCGAACTCCGCCCCGTCCCACGCTGGCCGAACTACACGCCGATCCGACATCGCCGGACGGTCACGCGCACCCGCGGCGCGGCAAGACCGGCGCGAATTCACATATCTGTGCGCCTTACGTCCGAATGCACGCCAGCAGTTCACGTGCGTGACCGATTTGTTCACGTGCATGACCGGCGCGCATTTTCGCCGCATGAGCGTTGACCAGGAGTTCCCGGACTCCTAGCATCCGAAGTGGTTTCCCGTCCTGCGGCGCAATGAAGCACCTGGGAACATCGTGTCCGCCATTGCGTCGGAATCGCTTCATGCCTACGCCACGGAGACGAATTATGCGCGTGAAACCCATGATCGCCTGCGTCGGGCTGTTAGCTGGCGCGTTGGTGGCGATGACGACGTCCGCCGCGCAGGCCGCGCCCACGCGGTACGAGGCGGAGGGCTCGGCGGCGGTGTGCGCCGGCTCCCTCGACTCGAACTGGCCCGGCTTCTCCGGCAGCGGGTTCTGCAACGGCACGAACTCCACGAGCGGCTACGTCCAGTTCACGGTGAACGCGGCCGCCGCGGGCACGGCGACGTTGGGCGTCCGGTTCGCCAACGGCACCACCACGGCGAGGCCCGCCACCCTGGTCGTCAACGGGTCGGCGGCGCAGTCGCCGTCGTTCGAGGGCACGGGCGCCTGGTCGACCTGGGTGACCAAGACGTTCAGCGTGCCGGTGAACGCGGGCAGCAACACCATCCGGCTGAACCCGACGACGTCCGGCGGCCTGCCCAACGTCGACCACCTCGACGTCGAGACCGGTGGCGGCGACCCGCAGCCGCAGCCGCCCGGCGGGCTCGTCGGTTGGGCCGCTCAGGCGGGCGGCACCACCGGCGGCGCGGGCGGCGCGACGGTCACCGTCAGCACGTTCGCCGACTTCCGGACCCAGGCGCAGTCCGCGGGCGCGAAGACCATCCTGGTCAACGGCATGCTCGCCGGCTCGGGCACCGTGGCGATCGGCGCGAACAAGACGATCCGCGGCGTCGGCGCCAACTCGGGCATCTCCGGGACCACCCTCAACATCGAGGACATGCGCCCGGCCAACGTGATCATCCAGAACATGAACATCCGCGGGGTGCCCGGTCGCGACGCGATCCAGATCGAGAGCGCCACGCACATCTGGATCGACCACAACACCATGTCCAGCACCATCGAGGACCACCCCGACTTCTACGACGGCATGCTGGACATCACCCACGCCGCCGACTACATCACCGTCTCGTGGAACGTCATCCGCAACCACTGGAAGACGTCGCTGGTCGGGCACTCCGACGGCAACGGGAGCGAGGACCGCGGCCACCTGCGCGTCACGTACCACCACAACTGGTTCGACCGGACCTTCGAACGCAGCCCGCGCGTGCGCTTCGGCGAGACCGTCCACGTGTTCAACAACTACTACTCCAACGTCAACAACAACGCCGACTCGTACGCCATCGCGTCGCTCATGGACGCCGGCCTCCTCGTGGAGAGGAACGTCTTCGAGAACGTCCGGCAGGCGTGCTGGTCGGCGAGCGGGTACGCGGACTCCGATCCCGGACGTCTCGTGGCGCGCGACAACTCCCTGACCAACTCCGGCCCGTGCGAGGCCAACGGCACGGTGGCGCCCGTCCCGTACGGCTACGCGGCGGACGACGTCAGCACGGTGAAGTCGTCGGTCACCGCGGGTTCCGGCGCGGGCAAGCTCTAACGCCTCGCTCGATGTCGAGGCGGCGACCGGCGTCACGTGGTCGCCGCCTCGATCGCTGCCGATCCTCCACGGTGACGTCCGGTGGAGGCGTTGGAGTCCGCCGCGTGGCGGCATTGTCCGGAATGACGACGTGCGGGTTGCTGTGGCGGACGGAGCTGCCCGCTTTCGAGCCCGACGACAGCGTCGCCGCGAACAACGACGTACCTCGATGTGGCTCTGGCCGATGCGCCGTGGGTTGAGAAGGTCGTGGACGTCGGCGATACATTTTAGTCAACACTGAAGTGATTATGGTGACCGAGATATCGACCGGGTGTGACGCTCGGTGTGGGTGGGTACCAGCGTGTCACCGTGGGCATCTTGTGGTGCGGCGGATTGCCCGTATCGTTGCGCTCTGTAGACAGCCGGAGTGGAGGCGGTGTGTCGACCGGTCAGGAACAGCACGACCAGCAGGACGAACCGTTGCGGACGCGGCGTGAACGGCTGGGTGACGCCATCGTCGTGCACGTGGCGGGCGAACTGGACTCGACCACCGAGCCGGTGCTGCGCGGGGAGCTGGCGCCGGCGTTCGCGGACGCCGCGGCGAACGGCCGGGTGCCGGTCGTGGTCGACCTGACCGCGGTGGACTTCGTCGCCTCGGTCGGCATGGCGCTGCTGGTCGAGTACCACCACGTCGGCGACCGCCAGGGCACGCCGCTGCGCGTCGTCGCGCCGGCGGGCAGCCCGCTGCGGGCGTTGCGGGCCGCCATGCTGAACCACCTGCTGCGGCTGTACCCGAGCCTGCCCGAGGCGCGGGCCGCCGTCTCGTCCTGACCCGTCCGCCACCACCCCGGCTCCCCTGCCGAGGTGTCCGGGCGCGGAGTGACGGCCCGCTGCACGGCCGAGGGACGTCGCCGACGTGATCGGCAACGTCCCCGGTGATCGGTTCGGCGGGCAGGCGTCAGACGTAGTCGTGCAGCACCAACGTCGGAGTGCTCTGGGTGAACCGGAACCGCGGCGCGCCGACACCGGAGCTGTGCTGAGGGTGGCCACGACCGGGAACGGTCCGAGCGCCGGCGCGCACACCCTGGTACTCGCGCCGGACGCCCTGGACGTCAGCCGTGTGACGTCGGCCGAGCCCGTGCCGTTCCGATCGGGGCCGACGACTGACGTGGCGCGGTGCCGGGGAGCGCCCGGCACCGCGCCACGTCGTTACGCCCTGCCCTTCGTGGTGCGGATGGCGACGGTCTTCGACTGGCCCGTGTCCTGCGACGTGACGGTCGGCGTGGAGGTGTACGCCGTCAGGTGCCACAGGTAGTAGGAGCCCGAGCCGTCGCGGAAGAACGCCCGCTGCTCGTTGCCCGTGGCGGCGGTCAGGACCGGGTCCGTGACCGCCGAGTCGAGGTTCGTCTCCCAGTTCCGCCACGTCGCGGAGCCCGGCGCGGTCTGGCCGTTGCGGTGCACCATGCCGTCCTGGGTGCGCGCCACGACCTCCACGATGCCGTGGGTGTTGAGCAGTGCGGTCGGCGAGCCGGTGAACGTGAGGCCGTCGCTGATGTCGGTCCACCCGCCGAAGCCGGACGCGCCCTCCTTCTGCGTGTGCAGCCTGCCGTCCGAGCCGCGGCTGACCAGCTGCACCTTGCCGTCGGCGAACACCACGGCGGCCGGCGAGCCCACGGCGGTGATGCCTCCCGCGATCCGCTGCGGCTGGATCGTCCCGGACTGGAACCGCTTCACGGCGACGACGCCGCTCGGGTTGTGGTAGGCGACCTCGAAGCCGTCACCGCTCGGCACCACGGCGAAGTTCGACGTCATCGTGTACCCCGGGTCGCCCGAGGCCTGCCGCCACGGCCTGAACCCGCCGGCGGCGTCGAACTGCTCGGCGTACCACAGCTTCCCGTCGCCGTTCACCGCGAACGCGGTCAGCAGGTTGTTCGACCCGCGCACCAGCGCGGGGCTGGTCGGGAAGGCGCCCTGCAGCGGCGTCGGGCCCGTCCACCGGCCGCCCACGCCGTCCTGCGCGTAGGTGTCCGCCTGGCCGTCGAGGCTGGTCGCGGCGACGACCACCCGGCCGTCCTGGCGCTGCGCGAGGGTCGCGCGGCCGGTGTGCTGGAGGTACCCGGCCAGGGCGCTGAACTCGATCGCCTCCGAGCCCGCGAGCTGGTAGCCGTGGTGCAGCACGCCGTTGTCGTGGACGTACGCGACTTCGAGGCGCTGCGACGCGGTGTTGTAGATCATCTGCGCGCGCTCGTTCGACGGCGCGGCCACGGTCGGCAGCACGGGGTTCGGCGGGGTCACGAGCGAGCACGCGTCGATGTCCGCGGAGATCTCCCGCATGTCGGCCCACCACCAGACCTGCTCGACGGTCGCCCCCGCCGCGCTCGTGGCGAACTTCCCGGCGGTCACGTCCCAGCGCCGCCAGTCCAGGTAGTTGCCGTCGAACCCGTAGATGACGTCCGCGCCCGGCGACACCAGGTTGCGGTACTTGTTCCAGCCGGTCGCCACCTTCGTGCCGTGGTCCAGCCAGCGGCGCGACGTCGTGTCGTAGTGGTGGCGGTAGACCGCGCCGTTCTCCACGGCCGGGTCGCGTGCGTACAGCACGCCGTCGCCGGCGGCGAACACGTGGTCGTAACGGCCCCACCCGGTGTCCAGGACCTCGCTCGTCCACGTCTTCGCGGTGTCGTCGTACACGCGCCGTTCGAGCACGCCGCTCGCCGGCACGAGGTAGAACGCGGAGCTGGAGTCCACTGTGTACCGGTAGCGGTAGCGGACGTCCTCCCAGTCGCCCCAGCCGGTGGCGATCACGGCGTACTGGCCGTTGTTGTCCCAGGCGCCGTCGACCCAGCGGTGCCGGCGCAGCTCGCCGTTGGCGACGAAGTACTTGTAACCGTTGGGGGCGCTGAGGAACCGGTGCGTCCAGCCGGTGGCGGCCTGCGTCGACGGCGCCCAGGCGGTGATGCCGGTCTCCGGCTCGGTGTGCGGGCGCAGCGTCATGGTGTTGTCGTTGGCGAAGCCCCAGAAGTTCGCCGACGGCGCGCACTCGACGTCGGCGGCGACCGTGCCGAGCCGGCAGGAGTCCACCGAGACCGCGATCTCGTCCACCTTGGGCCAGGAGTGCAGGGGTTGCGTCAGGTTGCCGTAGGCGCTCTCGGTGAACCGGCCCTCCGCAGGGAGGTAGCGGTACCACCAGATCTGGTCGCCGATCAGGCCGTAGAACACGTCACCGCCCGCGGAGGCGAACCAGCGTTGCGGCCAGCCGACGCCGAGGAACTTCTCGCGCTCCAGGAAGGCGCCCGTGGCGAGGTCGTAGTGGCTCCGGTACAGCGCGCCGCCGGGCTGGGACGTGTCGTGGGTGTAGATGACGCCGTTGCCCGCGGCGAACATGAACTCGTACTTGGACCAGTCGGTCTGGGTGTCGATGACCTTCGTCGTCAACGCCTGGGTGGAGAAGCCGTACCGGCCCAGCTCCAGGTTGCCGTTGGGCGCGACGCGGTAGATCGAGTTGTCGCTGTCGACGGTGATGCGCGTGCGGTGCGGCGCGTGGTTCCAGGTGTCCCAGCCGCTGCCGGAGACGAGCGGCGCGCCGGCCCAGCCGGTGCCGTTCCACTGGCGCCGGTGCATCTCCCCCGTGGTCGCGATGCTGTAGACGTAACCGTTCGGCCCGGCCATGTACCGGGTTTCCCACCCGCTGCCGAGGTTGGTGCCGGCGCTGAACAGCCGGTCGCCGGACGCGGGCTTCCGCAGCGACCGGTGGTGCAGCTCCGAGTTGGCCTTCATGCCGACGAAGAAGTCCGCCGTCGGCTTGCACTGGGCCGCCACCACCGCGCCGGCCACGTTCCCGCCGGACACGACGACCGGCACGAGCACTGCCCCGACCACAGCCGCCAGCGCCACCTGCACCGAACGTCTGAGCCTGGCACGCGAAATACGACTCACCACACCATCCCTTTCGAAGAAGCGCCAGCCACCTGGTGTGATTCCCGCTGCGCGCCGTGACGTCGCCCGCGCCTCACCGGGCCGTGGCCACGAACCTCACGCGCCGGTAGCCGAGGTCACCCGGCCGCGGGAAACCCGTTCCGACGACGCCCACCGCGGACGCGGCCGTGCGGAAAGGCGCGAGCGGCGGTACCACGGATCTGGGCGCGCGAAAGCGCCCGGCGCGACGGCCGACCACACGGATTTCCCCCAGACTGCGCACAGCGCTCGAACCGCCGGGAGCGTAAGCGCGCCGCGCGCCCGGCCACAAGACTTCGTCGGTCGAGCGCCTCGTTGTAGTGCGCGAATGCTCACCGCGCCGGAATTCCCCCCTCGGACAAGACGGCTCAACGCGCTCCCGCCCCTGTCCCGCGGCGGGACGTAGACCGGACGGGCAATACGTGGAACCGGTCGTCTTGCGCGTCGGGTCACACGGTCCAGAAGCCGGAATCCTCGGCCGGCGCGGGCCGGGGTCGCCACGCCGACCGGTCGGCGTCCTTGCGCCAGAACGGCGTGCCCTCGGCGTAGTAGATGAACGACGCCCAGTACTCGGCTTCCTCGTGGGTGGGCAGCCCGTCGTCCAGCAGGTCCTGCCGGGTGGACCAGTACTCGTTGACCCTCGCGACCGCCTCGGCGCGGGACAGGCCGAACTCGGCCGCCATCGCGTCCGCCGTGTCCGTCAACAACTCCATGATCCGGTCGTCGCCGGTGGCCAGGAACTCCGGCACCCCCACCTCCGGTCGTCACGGACCGGCGCCCGTGCGGCCCGGTCGGCGGCGACCCTACCCCCGTCGGGTGCCGGACGGCGGGCCGGACGGCGGGCGACGGACGGCGGGGCGACGGACGGGGTGCCCTGATCGGTGGCCGACCGGGCCGGTGACGTGTCAGCGCGGCGGAGCGGGGTACCTCGCCGGTGACCGCGCCCTCCCAGTGGACGCGGCGGGCGGAAGCGGATGTGTCATGGCGAACTCCTCGGCCCCGCAGCGGGCGCCGCGCCTCTCGGGGCCGACCGCTGGCGCGCAACCACTCCTTGGGGTGAACCGGGCGGTGGGGGTGTTCCGATGAAGGTCGGGCTGCTCGCGCCGCCGTGGATTCCCGTCCCGCCGCCGTCCTATGGCGGAATCGAGACGGTGGTCGACTGCCTCGCCCGCGGGCTCACCAAGGCGGGGCACGACGTGGTCGTGTTCACGGTCGGGGAGAGCGAGGTCCCGGTGCCCACGCGATCCGTCCGCGACCGCGCCGCCGGCGACCGGATCGGCTTCGGCGAGGTGGAGCTCAGCCACGCCGCGTGGGCGTACGACTGCCTCGCCGACCGCGACGTCGTGCACGACCACACGCAGATCGGTCCACTGTGGGCAGTGGCCGCCGGGCGGGACCGCGTGGTCACCACCTGCCACGGTCCGCTCGCCGGGGACCTGCGGCACGTCTACGGCTTCTACGGCAGTCGGTTGCCGGTCGTCGCGATCTCGCACGACCAGGCCGCCCGCGCGCCGGATGTCCGGGTTCACTCGGTCATCCACCACGGGGTGGACCCGGAGCGGTTCCCCTCCGGGAGAGGTGACGGTGGGTATTTGTTGTTCCTCGGTCGGATGACACCCGACAAGGGGGCACGGGAGGCCATCGAGATCGCCCGCACCTGCCACCGTCCACTCAAGATCGCCGCGAAGATGCGCGAGGCCACCGAGTTCGCGTACTTCCACGACGAGGTGGAGCCGCTGCTGGGCGGCGACGTCGAGTACGTCGGCGAAGCGGACGTGGACGACAAGCTCCGGCTCCTCGCGGACGCGAGCGCGCTGCTCAACCCCATCCGCTGGGCGGAGCCGTTCGGGCTGGTGATGATCGAGGCGCTGGCTTGCGGCACGCCGGTGCTCACGTACGCCACCGGGTCGGCCCCGGAGATCGTGGAGCACGGCGTCACCGGGTTCGTCTGCGCCGACCACGCCGAGCTCGTCGCGGCGGTCGACCGGGTGGACCGGCTGCGCCGGGAGGACTGCCGCGCCGCCGTCTCGGAGTACTTCTCGACCGAGCGCATGGTGGCCGACCACATCCGGCTGTACGAGACCGTGCGCGGCGAGGGGTGACGACGCGATGACCACCGCCTGGACGTCCGGCGCCGCCCCGCCCGCCACCGGCAACGGCGGCGGCGTCACCACGCTCGTCGAGGGCTCGACGTTCTGCCAGTGCTCGTCCGACGGGGACATCCACCCCGGCCGGCCGCACGGGCTGTTCGTCGCGGACACCCGGGTCCTGTCCGGCTGGCAGCTGCACGTCGACGGCACGCCGGTCGAGTCGTTGAGCACCCTCGACAGCGCGCCCTACGCGGCCACGTTCGTGGGACGCACGAGGCCGCGCGGCGGACTGGCCGACAGCACGATCCTGGTGCTGCGCCGCCGCCAGGTCGGCGCCGGGATGCGCGAGCAGGTCGTGCTGCGCAACCTGGCGGACGAGGCGGCGGCGCTGACGGTGACCGTGCTGGCGGAGGCCGACTTCGCCGACCTGTTCGAGGTCAAGGACGGCCGGACGCGCTCGCACCACGACGTGGAGTCCGCGACCGGCAGCGAGGGTCTCACGTTCCTCTGCCCCGGCGCCGAGCAGTGCCGGACGGTGACGGTGACCGCCGACGGCGACCCCGACGTGGCGCCGCGGCAGCTGACGTTCCACGCGATGGTGCCGCCGCGCGACGAGTGGTCCGTTTCCCTGGTGGTGCAGGCCGCCGTGGGCGGCGCGACCGGGTCGGACGAGGACGTCGCAGCGTCCCCGGCGGGCCGGCTGCGCGCGTGGCGCATGGCGACCCCGCAGATCACCACCGGCGCGTCGGGCTTCGTCACCACGCTGGCCACGAGCGCGTCGGACCTCGGCGCGCTGCAGATCCACGACCCGCGGCACTCGGAACGGCGCGTGGTCGCCGCGGGCGCGCCGTGGTTCATGGCCCTGTTCGGCCGCGACTCGCTGCTGACCAGCTGGATGGCGCTGCCGCTGGACCAGCGGCTCGCGCTCGGCACGCTGCAGACGCTGGCCGACCACCAGGGCGTGAAGGAGGACCCGCTGACCGAGGAGCAGCCGGGGCGCATCCTGCACGAGGTGCGGCTCGGCCGCGCGGCGGCCCTCGCGCTGGGCGGCGGCAGCGCCTACTACGGCACGGCCGACGCCACCCCGTTGTTCGTCGCCCTGCTGGGCGAGTTGCACCGCTGGGGCCTGCCCGCGGCCGACCTCGCGGCCCTGCTGCCCGCCGCCGACCGCGCCCTGGCGTGGGTGCGCGACTTCGGCGACCGCGACGGCGACGGTTTCGTCGAGTACCAGCGGGCCACCGACCGGGGGTTGCTCAACCAGGGCTGGAAGGACTCGTTCGACGGCGTGAACTTCGCCGACGGCCGCATGGCGGAACCACCCATCGCGCTGGCCGAGGTGCAGGCGTACGTGTACGCGGCGTACACGGCGCGGGCGGACATCGCGGTGGCGCAGGGCGACGAGCGCACGGCGGCGGAGTACCGGCGACGGGCCGCCGACCTCAAGGCCGCGTTCAACGAGCGGTTCTGGCTGCCCGAGCAGGGGTGGTTCGCGCTGGCCCTGGACGGCGCGAAGCGACCGGTCGACTCGCTGACGTCCAACATGGGGCACTGCCTGTGGGGCGGGATCGTGGACGACGACAAGGCGGACGCCGTGGCGCGGCACCTCGTCAGCCCGGCGCTGTGGTCCGGCTTCGGCGTCCGGACGCTGGCCGACACCATGGGCGCGTACAACCCGATGAGCTACCACAACGGGTCGGTGTGGCCGCACGACACGGCGATCGCGGCGGCGGGCCTGATGCGGTACGGGTTCGTCGCGGAGGCCCAGCAGGTGGCGATGGGCGTCCTCGACGCGGCCCGGCGGTTCGGCGGCCGGCTGCCGGAGCTGTTCTGCGGCTTCGACCGCGCGGAGTTCCCGGTGCCGGTCCCCTACCCCACCTCGTGCTCCCCGCAGGCGTGGGCCGCCGCCGCGCCGATCCTGCTGACGCGCACGCTGCTGCGGTTCCAGCCGGACCTGCCGTCGGGGAGCGTGCAGCTCGCCCCCGCGGTGCCGGAGCGCCTGGTGCCGCTCAAGATCGAGAACCTGCCGCTGGCCGGGCACCGGCTGTGCATCGACGTCCGCGAGGACGGCTGGGACGTGCTCGGGCTGCCCGAGGGCACGGTGGTGGCCGATCCGCCGACGTCGCGGTGACCGACCCGGCTGCTCTCATGGGGCGAACCCCGCCCGACCCGACGTGGCGGCGGCCTCCCCGGCGCTAGCGTCGACGGCGCTGTGGTCGGCTGCCGGAGGGCGGGGTGCGATGAGCAGGCGCGCGTTCGCGGGGTGGCTGGTGTTCGCGGTCTGCTCGGTGCCGTTGGTCGTGGCCGCGATGGCCGGGGCCGCCCAGCTGGCGACGCGCGCCGTGCCGTCCGGGGTGCTGGCGCGGGTGCTGCCGCCCGTGGTGGGTCTCGGGCTCTGGTGGGTGCTCAAGGTCGTCCTGTACGCCGACGCCAACCACCTCCGGCCGGGAGGTCGGGCGGAGTCCCTGCGCTTCTACGCCGGGGCCGTCATGCTCGTCGCCGTCGTCGCCGCGGTCCCGGTGGTGGAGGGGTGGGCGTTCCGGCCGGTCGGGGCGAAGCACACGTGCACGGTGGACGAGGTGGTGTTCGCGGACACCACCACCGGCGGCGGGCCGGGCGGCGAGCCGACGACGACCAGGCGCTACACCGCCACGCTGTCGTGCGACGACGGCCGTCCCGACCGGCTGACGTACACCAGGCTCACCCCGCACGCCGACCCGCCCGTCCGCGCGGGCGACCGGCTGGTCGTCGCCTACGACCCGCGCGGGGTGCTGGACTCGTCCGTCGACGGGCGGCGGCACTCCCCGTGGTGGACGTGGGTCGCGGGTCTCGCCGGCGGGCTCGCGGTGCTGCTGCACGGGGCGCTCGTGCTCGCCGCGTGGCGGGCCCGCGGCGAGGACGGCCACACGCTGGACGTGGACGCGCGCTCCCGGTGAGCGGACGGCGTGGCGTCCGGACTCAGTGGCCCTCGGCGAGGCGCTGGCGGCGCAGGTGCGCCCGTTCGGCGTCGCCGCCGGGCTCCTGGTCGAGTCCTTTGTGGATCATCTCCACCTTCTCGTCGGGCAGGTGCGGGGCGAGGAGCGGCACCGCCGGGTCCACCACGGCCTCCACCACGACGGGCCGGTCGGCCGCGAACGCCTCGTGCCACGCCTTGGCCACCTGATCGGGTGAGTCGATGCGGATGCCGCGCAGGCCCAGCAGCTCGGCGTAGGCGGCGTAGGGGAACTCGGGCACGCGCTGCGAGGTCGGGAACCTCGGGTCGCCCTCCATCTCCCGCTGCTCCCAGGTCACCTCGTTGAGGTCGCCGTTGTGCAGCACGAGCACCACGAACGTGGGATCGTCCCAGGTGCGCCAGCGGTCGGCCACCGTGATCAGCTCCAGCAGCCCGTTCATCTGCATCGCGCCGTCACCCGCGAGGGCGACGACGGGCCGGTCGGGCGCGTGCAGCTTGGCCGCCAGCCCGTAGGGCAGGGCGCAGCCCATCGACGCCAGGTAGCTGGACGTGTGGGCGGGCGCGCCGACCGGGAGGGCCAGGTGGCGGGCGTACCAGTAGGTCACCGAGCCGACGTCCACGGCGACCTGCACGTCCGGCGGCAGGGCGCCCGACAGCCCGTGCACCACCGACTCCGGGTTCAGCGGGTCGGCCGACGTGCGGGCGCGGTCGCCCGCCACGGCACGCCACCGCGCCACGCTCTCGAACACCCGTTCCTCCCAGCCGCGGTCCGGGTTGCGCCGCAGGTGGGGCAGCAGCATCCGCAGCGTCTCGGCGGAGTCGCCGACCAGCGCCGCCTCGACCGGGTACTTGCTGCCCACCACGCGCGCCTGGATGTCGACTTGCACGGCCCGCGCCTGCCCCGGCTCGGGGTAGAACTCCGTCCACGGGTCGTTGCAGCCGACGATCAGCAGCGTGTCGCACTCCGCCATCAGCTCGGCGGACGCGGTGGTGCCCAGGTGGCCCATGACGCCGGTGTGCCAGGGCGCGTCCTCGGGGATCACCGGCTTGCCGACCAGCGACGCCGTGGCGCCCGCGCCCAGCACGTCGACGACCCGCGCCACCTCCTGCTCGGCGCCGGCCGCGCCGCGCCCGATCAGCAACGCGACCTTGCGCCCGGCGTTGAGCACGTCGGCGGCCCGGCGCACGTCGTCCTCGCGCGGCAGCACGCGTGGACGGGCGGTGACCGCCGACGACGGCACGACGCCGTGCGTGTGCGGGAGCTCTTCCACGGCGTCGGCGCGCTGCACGTCGTGCGGCACGATGAGGCACGTCGGCACCCGCTCGGCGATGGAGGTCCGCATCGCGTTGTCCAGCAGCACGGGCAGTTGCTCGGGTGCGGACACCGTCTGGAGGTACTGCCCGCACACGTCCTTGAACAACGTGTGGAGGTCGACCTCCTGCAGGTAGCCCGTGCCCAGCGCGGTGGACACCACCTGGCCCACGATCGCCACCACCGGCCGGCGGTCGAGCTTGGCGTCGTAGAGGCCGTTGAGCAGGTGGATCGCCCCCGGTCCCTGGGTGGCCAGGCAGACGCCCACCTCCCCGGTGTACTTGGCGTGCCCGCAGGCCATGAACGCGGCCATCTCCTCGTGCCGGGTGGCGACGAACTCCGGGTCGCCGTCGGCCCGGTGCAGGGCGGCCAGGATCGGGTCGATCCCGTCGCCCGCGTAGCCGAACACCCTCGGCACGCCCCACGTGCGCAGCCGCTCGACCAGCGCGTCGGCCACGGTGGGGGTCGTGCCACGTCCGGGACGGTCTTGAGCAGGCACCGTCCGCTCCCCTCGCTCGGTGTGTCGTTGCCGAATTCCCGGGACACCCCCACCGAAACACCGCCGGGTGGGCCGCGGCAGCCCGGTTGTGACCCCGGCCGTGCGCAGGAGTGGGACCGTGTACCAACGGGTAGCCACGTGATTGGAGGTGGACCGTGGTCGACGACACCACTGGTGGGAACGAGGGCCGGAACGGGTACGACGCCGGAAGCGTGGCAACGCGCGGCGGGGACCGTGACGACCTGGCGACGCACCTCAGCGACGTGGCACGCGCGTTGCACGAGCTGGACAGCGCCCAGGACACCCTGGACGCGATCGTGCGCGCCGCGGTGGAGACGGTGCCGGGCGCGCGCCACGCCGGGATCATGACGGTCGTGGGCAAGCGCCAGGTGGACACCGTGGCGATGACCGACGACCTGCCCGGCGAGGTGGACCAGGTCCAGTTCGAGACCAGCCAGGGACCGTGCCTGGAAGCGCTCTTCAACGAGAAGAAGGTCAGCGTGCCGGACCTGGCGGCCGAGACGAGGTGGCCCGCCTTCTCCGAACGCGCCCGGCGGCTCGGCGTGTCGAGCATGCTGTCGTTCCAGCTGTACGTGCGCGACGACGACCTCGGCGCCCTCAACCTCTACTCCCCCGACGTCGAGGCGTTCGACGACGAGTCCCACCACGTCGGCAGGCTGTTCGCCAGCCACGCCGCGGTGGCCTTGGCCACTGCCCAGCAGCAGGAGCACCTGGCCGAGGCGGTGCAGACGCGCGACCTGATCGGGCAGGCCAAGGGCATCCTGATGGAGCGCCACAAGCTCACCGCCGACCAGGCGTTCACCGTGCTGGTGCGCACCAGCCAGCGGACCAACACCCGGCTGCGCGACCTCGCCGACCGGTTGACGCGGACCGGCGAGCTGACGTCGTCCGACCAGACCTGACCTGATCCGACCGACCTGACCGCGCCGGTGGCCCCGATCCACCGGCGCGGACGGGTGGACAGGTGGTTGCGGCGGCCGGGTGGGGGTACTCGACCGGCACGTCAAGCAGTCGGCGACACGCAGCGCGTGCCGGTCCCCCAGTCGGTCCGACCACGGTCGGCCGACACGCGCTCCGAACCCACTGGACTTGCCATGGCCACCACGCCTTGCCCTCAACGCGGCGCGATCGTCACCTACCTCAACCCGGACGTGCTCGCCCCCACCGCGTTCCTGCGCGGTGTCGTCATCGGGGACCACGTGGTCGACCCGGAGACCTCGCACGCCTGGGTGCCGGTGCTGCTGCCCGGCCGCACGGTGTCCGTCCTGGACACCCGGAACATCATCGAGGTGCACGTCCCCGGAGGCGCGCGGTCCGGACCAGGGCACGCGCCCGGCAACCCCTGACCGCGCGGCCGGTGCGGGATGATCTTGCCCTGGCTAGGATCGGCCGCATGGCGCGCGCGGGCTCGGGGAGCTGGCTGGACTCGCTGTCGGCCGGTCGCACCGAGCTGGGCCGGTCCAGCACGGCGGAACGGGTCGCGGCCGTGCTGCGCACCCGCGTGATGGAGGGCGACCTGCTGCCCGGCCTGCGGTTGTCCGAGGAGGCGATCGGCGGCGTGCTGGGCGTGTCCCGGAACACCCTGCGGGAGGCGTTCCGGCTGCTGACGCACGAACGGCTGCTCGTCCACGAACTCGGTCGGGGCGTGTTCGTGCGGACGCCGGGCATCGCCGACGTCGTCGACCTCTACGCCGCCCGGCGCGTCATCGAGTGCGGCGCCCTCCGGTCGTGGACGTCGGCGTCGGAGCGTGCCCGCGACGACGTCCGGGACGCGGTGCGCGGGCAGGGCGAGGCGGCGGCGGCCGAGCGCTGGACGGACGTCGCCACCGGCAACATCCGCTTCCACCTGGCGATCACGCGGCTCGTCGGCAGCGCGCGGCTGGCCGAGGAGGTGGAGCGGCTGCTGGCGGAGCTGCGCCTGATGTTCCACCACATGGGCGACCCCCGCGAGTTCCACGAGGACTACGTGCGCCTCAACCGGGGGATCGTGGCGCTGCTCGACGCCGACCGGGTCGCCGACGCCGAGGCGGAGCTGGCCCGGTACTTCACGACGGCCGAGCAGCACCTGCTGACCCGGATGCGCCAATCGCCCGCCTGACGTCCGCGAAGCTTGACGGCGACACTGCGCGCTGACAGCATCTAGACCGCATGTTTGCGCAAACATGACCTCCGCACGCCGTTGCCCCGCCGCCGCCCGGGGTGACGCCGGAGGCGAAGGCCGTGGTCGCGCGCGAAGAGGTTTGGTGACGTGCCGGCGCACGGAGTCGCCCACGCCGGGCGCCGGTGCCGCGTCCCTGTGGTGGGCCGGACAAAGGAGTCCAGATGTCCCGTTTGTCTCCGAGGCGGTGGCGTGCGGCGCTGACCGCCGCGGTCGTCGGCCTGGCAGCCGTGCTGCTGCCCACCGGCACCGCCCACGCCGCGCCCGTCACCGTCGACGTGGGCGTGCAGTTCACCGACACGAGCGGCAACCCCGTCGAGGCCCACGGCGGTGGCGTGATCAAGGTCGGGAGCTACTACTACTGGTTCGGCGAGAACCGGCACCCGGACAACCTGTTCCGCGCCGTCTCGGTCTACCGGTCCACGGACCTGAAGAACTGGGAGTTCCGCAACAACGTCCTCAGCCAGTCCAGCCACGCCGAGCTCCGGACGTCCTGGGTCGAACGCCCCAAGGTCGTCTACAACGCGTCCACCGGCCAGTACGTCATGTGGATGCACTGGGAGAACGGCCAGCACTACGGCGAGGCGCGCGCGGCCGTGGCGTACTCGTCCACTGTGGACGGCAACTACACGTACCAGGGCAGCTTCCGGCCGCTCGGGCAGCACATGTCCCGCGACATCACGCTGTTCAAGGACGACGACGGCACGGCGTACATGATCTCGGCCGCGCGCGAGAACTACGACCTGCACATCTACCGCCTCAACGCCGACTACCGCGGCGTGGCGCAGCTGGTCGCGAACCCGTGGCCGGGCGGGCACCGGGAGGCGCCGGCGCTGTTCAAGCGCAACGGCGTGTACTTCATGCTCACGTCCGGCGCCACGGGCTGGTCGCCGAACCAAGCGAAGTACGCGACCGCCACCAGCGTGGCCGGCCCGTGGAGCGCCATGCAGAACGTGGGCGACTCCACCACGTTCCGCTCGCAGCCCGCGTACGTGCTGCCGATCCAGGGCACCCAGACGACGTCCTACCTCTACATGGGCGACCGGTGGGCGGGCGCGTGGGGCGGACCGGTGAAGGACTCCAGCTACGTCTGGCTCCCGATCGGCTTCCCGAGCAACACCTCGATGAGCCTGTCGAACGCCGGTCAGGTCGTCATCGACACGGCGACCGGCACGGTCACGTCCGTGGGCGTCTCGTACAACCGGATCTCCGTGCGGCACTCCGGCAAGTGCCTCGACATCGCCAACGTCAGCCAGGCCGACGGCGCGGCGTTGACGCAGTACACCTGCGGCAGCGGAGCCAACCAGCAGTTCCGCGTGCAGGCGACCGGCGGCGGCTACTACCAGCTGATCGCCCGGCACTCGAACAAGTGCCTGGACGTGAGCGACCACAGCACCGCCGACGGCGCGGCCGTGCAGCAGTGGAGCTGCACGACCGGCCAGAACCAGCAGTGGTCCCTGGTCGACGTCGGCTCGGGCTACTCCCGGATCGTGGCCCGGCACTCCGGCAAGTGCCTCGACCTGCCGAGCAGCTCCCACGACAACATCCAGTTCAAGCAGTACCCGTGCAACGGCGGTCAGAACCAGCAGTTCCTCGTCACCCCGGTCTGAGCCGGCCCCACGGCCGCGCCGGGGCCCACCGCACGCGTCACCGGTGGACCCCGGCGCGCCGGACTGGAGCACGGCGGGTGCGCGCGCTGCCGTGGTGGTGGTCGCGTGGTTACCCTGTGCGGGTGACGGAGCGGGCGCGGTCCTGGCACGGTGTGTTCAGCCGCATCGTCAACGAGGCGCACGTGGTCGGCCCCGACGAGGTGGCCGGCCTCGTCAACGGCGCGACGGCGCCGGTCGGGGTGACGGTGCGGCTGCACCTGGTCGACCTGTCGCAGCAGCGGTTGCACCCGGTGCGGCCGGAGGACGGGCCGTCACTGTCGGTGGAGTCGTCCCCGGTGGGACGTGCGTTCCAGCAGTTGGAGCTCTACGTCGAGCCCGGACCGCCGCCCGTCCTGTGGATACCGCTGCTCAACGGCACCGAGCGGCTCGGCATGGCGGGCATGGAGCTGCCCGCGGACGCCGATCCGCACGACACCTGGCTGCGCGAGCAGTGCTGGGTGGTGGTCAGCCTGGCCGCCCACCTGGTCATGAGCAAGCAGAACTACGGCGACCTGTTCCACGTGGTCCGCCGCACGAAGCCGCTGTCGGTGGCCTCCGAGCTGCTGTGGCAGCTGCTGCCGCCGCAGACGTTCGCCTGCGACCGCATGGTGGTCACCGCGGCGCTGGAGCCCTACGACCAGGTCGGGGGCGACGGCTACGACTACGCCGTGGACGGCGGGGATGCCCACGTGGCCATCTTCGACTCGGTGGGCCACGACCTGCACGCGGGCCTCACCACCACGGTGGCGCTGGCCGCCACCCGCAACGCCCGCCGCAGCGGTCTGGGGCTCGTCGAGGCGGCGCGGCTGGCCGACGAGGCCATCGCCGTGCGCAACGGGCCCGACAAGCTGACGTTCGCGACGGCGGTGCTGGCGCGGCTGGACCTGGACACCGGCGAGCTGCACCACCTCAACGCGGGCCACCCGCCGCCGGTCCTGCTGCGCGACGGCAAGGTGGTCAAGCTGCTGGAAGGCCCGGCGCGCATCCCGCTGGGGCTGGGCCACCTCACCCGGCGCGAGGCGCAGGTCGCGACCGAGCGGCTGCGGCCCGGCGACCGGGTGCTGTTCCACACCGACGGCATCGTCGAGGCGCGCAGCCCCGACGGCGCGCTGTTCGGCCTCGACCGCCTGGTCGAGCTGACCGAGGTCCACGAGGCCGCCGGGCTGCCCGCCCCGGAGACGCTGCGCCGCATCGTCCACGCCGTGCTGGAGCACCAGCACGGGCAGCTCCAGGACGACGCCACCCTGCTCCTGCTGGAGTGGACCACCACCGGCCAGATCGCCCTGTTCCCGACCATCTGACCGGTGCCGCCGGGTCAGTCCTCGAAGCGAACCTTCGCCCACACCGTCGTGCTCTCCGACGCCGACACCACGCCCCACTGCGCGGTCAGCCCGTCGACGATCAGGAGACCGGCTCCGAGGGACCAGCGCGCGGTGTGGCGCCGGGCGTGGTCGCGGACCCGGATCGTGAGCGTCTCCGTCCACGGGTCCATGACCAGTTCCAGCACGTACGGCGGCTCGCCGCACCGCCAGGCGTTGTCCAGCAGCTCGCCGACGAGCACGCCCACCAGCAGGACGTCGTGGTCGAGCCAGCCGACCAGGCGGTCGCGCAGCCACGCCTCGACCTCGGCCCGCGACGGCGAGCCGTGGGTCTCCATGACGAGGACGGCGCTGCCGTCGTCCGGGCCGGTCATGCGGCGCACCGCCGGCACCAGTGGGGTCCGATCGCCCGGTCGCGCCCACGCCACCCGTCGCCCACCGCGGACGTCCACAGCAGCCGCCAGACCGTGTGCGCGTCCTCGCTGTCGTAGGCGCGACCGCAGTGGTCGCAGATCAGCACGAGCGTGGCGGAGTCGTGGTCGGCGGGGATCGCGGTCACGGTGCCGGAGGTCGACTTCCTGGGGTCGGGGACGCGGTGCGGGCGTGCGGCCACCCCCGGCGCGCGCACCGGTCCGTCGCCGAGGGCGTGGACCACTATCGCCGATAACGCGGTCGCCGAACCTTGCGATCACCTTGCGATCACCTTCCGGTCGGCGAACGCGGGAGCAGGTGAGGACGCGGTGCGTCCAACGGGGACGGCGTCAAGACCGCGCCGGCGCGCGCCCGTCCGCCGCACGCGGACGGGCGCTGCCGGGACCGCCGACGGATCAGTCGGGCACGTCGGTGAGCCCGGGGCGCGGCGCGCCGACCAGGGCGGCCAGGTTGCCGGACTCCTGCGTGCCGTCGCGCATGTGCTGGTGCGCCAGGCCGATCTCCTCGAAGTCGTAGGTGTGGCCCAGGCTCGGGTCGATGTGCCCGGCGGCGACCAGGTCGACGATCGCGCGGCACTCGCGCGGGTTGGCGAAGTGGCTGCCCTGGAAGCGCTTCTGCCGCATCCACAGGATCCTCAGGTCGACCTCGCCCAGGTAGCCGCTGGTCGCGCCGCACAGGACGATCATGCCGCCGGGCGCGCAGACGTAGACCGACGTGGGGAGCGTCGCCTGGCCGGGGTGCTCGAAGACGATCCTGGGCGACACCTTCTCCCCCAGCACCTCCCAGATGCGCCGGCCGAACGCCCGCACGCCGCGCTGCCACCGCTCCAGCTCCGGCCCGTCGTCGGGCATGGGTCCCCAGTGGTCGAACTCGGTGCGGTTGATGACACCCACCGCGCCCATGCGCAGGCAGTGCTTCACCCGGTCCGGCGAGGACACCACGGCGATGGGACGGCCACCGAGCCGGCGCACGATCTGGGTGGCCATCGAACCGAGTCCGCCGGAACCGCCCCAGACGAGCACCGGGTCGCCGGGCTGGACGGTGTGCGGCGGCCACCCCGCGAGCTGCCGGTAGGCGGTCGCGCCCGACAGCATGAAGCAGGACGCCTCCTCCCACGTCAGCTGCGCGGGCTTCGGGTGGCACTGGAACTCGGCGACGAGGGTGAACTGGGCGAAGGAGCCCCAGTTCAGCTCGTAGCCCCACACGCGCTGCGTGGAGGACAGCATGGGGTCGCGGCCGAGCCGGATGTCGGGGTCGTCCTCGTCCCAGCGGCAGCCGGACAGCGTGACGTGCTCGCCGACGCGCACGTGCCGCACGCCGTCGCCCACGGCCCACACGATGCCCGCGCCCTCGGACCCCCCGATGTGGTGGCCGGTGTCGTCCCCTTTGGCCGCACGCATGCCGATGACGTCCACCGGGGTGCCGAGGGCGGCCCACACGTTGTTGTAGTTGACGCCCGCGGCCATGACGGCGACGAGCACGAAACCGGGCGGCACCTCCGGGACGTCGACGACCTCGGTCCGGAAGGCGTCGACCGGCGGACCGTAGCGCTCCGGCCGGATCACCGAGGCGTACATGCGCTGGGGCACCACGCCGAGCGGGGGAAGGCTCCCCGGCTCGTACAGGGTGTCCGTTCGGGAATAGGTCGCCGACTGTGTCGCCATGATCCCCCTCCAGGTTCGCGGGGAAGTCACAATCAACCGCTCCTCCCCCGGATCGATGCTAGTGACGGGTCGGCACCGCGAATCCCCCAAGCGGGGCAAGAAAGCGTTCGACCGATTCGTCCGCCGAGCGGTGTCGAGAGCACGCGGCCGGGAACGGCGGACAACCGGGCGACCGACCGGAGGCACGGAGAACTTCCGGTCACATTTCGCAAAAAAGGGATGAATGTCCGCTTCCGACCCGGTCGCGCACGCTCGCGCACGTCGCGGAGCTGCGCGGATCGTTGATCCCGGAGCGTCAACCGTTGAAGGTTGACTTCAACGACGGGGCACGGAACGGTGCGCGCGTAAGGGACTTTTACCTGTCACGTGGAATTATCGTGACCATTGCGCCGACACTTCGCCGAACCGAACCGGAGCGGGTTGACAGAGATCAACGAGCGCTTTTAGCATCGCTCACATTGGGGGAGAATGTGACTCGCTGGGGGACTTTGCGCAATGGCGCGGACACCACATCTCTGCGACCTGACGCGCTGTTGTCCGACGGGGAATCCGGACATCCACGGGGACCTTCCCGCTCCTCCACGCCCACTGCCGCGCACCCCACCCGGTGACGGGGCGCCGGCGCCGTCGGTCGGCAGACCGCGACGGCCCCGGCGCCCGTAGGCGGCCACGCCCCGGTCGCGGCGTGCCCAGGCGACAGCAGCAGTCCCACCAAGACCCGGAGGTCGGCATGTCACTGGACGAGTACGCGCTGTCGGTCCTCGGACCGGCCACGGACAGGGCGGGGTTCACGACCAGCAGCTTCATCGCGCTCGGGGGCGACTCCCTGCGGGCGATGCGGTTGACCGCCCTGGCGCAGGAAGGGCTCGGGCTGCGGTTGTCGGTGTCGGAACTGCTCTCCTCGACACCGCTGGGCGCGGTGCTCGCGAACGCGGTGGCGACGTCGAACGGCGCCACCGACGGCACCTCCGACGCGACCGCCGCGGAGCCGGAGACCGCGGTCCCCGCGCTGACGCCGACGCAGCGGGGCATGTGGCTGATCGAGAACGTGCTCGGCGGCTCGACCTACAACCTGGTCTTCACGTCCTATGTGGACAGCGGCACGCTCGACCGCGAGGTGTTCGGCCGCGCCGTCGCGGCGACCACGGCCCGGCACGCCTCCCTGCGGACGCTGCTCCGCGACCAGGACGGCGAGGTCGTGCCGGTCGTCCTGGACGACGCCGTGCCCGACATCGTGGACCTCGCGCACGACGGCCCGGACTTCGACGGGTTCGTCCGCGCCACCGCCGCCGAGCACGGCCGCACCCCGTTCGACCTCACCGCCGCTCCCCCGCTGCGCCACCTCTTCGTCGGCGGCGCGGGCGGGCGGCAGGCGGTCGTCCTGGTGGCGCACCACATGCTCCTCGACGGGTGGGCGGTCGGCCTGCTGCTCGACGAGCTGTTCACGTCGTACCGGGCGCTGGCCGCGGGCGAGCCGCTGCCCTTCACCGACGTCGCGCCCACGACGGAGGCGTTGCTGCGCCGTCACGAGCAGGACCGCCGCAGCGGGGAGTGGGACCGCCTGGCCGAGTTCTGGCTCAAGCACCTCGACGGCGCGCAGACCGTGCTGGAGGTGCCCACCGACCGCCCCCGCCCGACGGTCCAGGACCCGGCGGGCGACCGCGTCCCGCTCGACTTCGACGCCGGGCTGACCACGCTGGTCGAGGACCGGGCGCGCGAGCTGGGCATCACGCCGTTCGCCCTGCTCCTCGCCTCCTACGGCCTGACGCTGAGCCGCTGGACCGGCGTCGACCGGCTGCTGGTCGGCGTCTCCCTCTACGGGCGGGACACCGCCGAGCTGGCCCGGCTGGTCGCGGTGGCGGGCAACCTGGCGCCGGTCCGGCTGGAGGTGGACGACGACGCGCAGGCGGTGGACTACCTGCGCGCGGTGCAGGACTCGCTGGCGCGCAGCATCGAGGCGGGCGCGCTGCCGTTCGACGAGCTGGTCACCCGGCTCGGGGTGCAGCGCGGGCTGAGCGCGCACCCGCTCGTGCAGGTGTCGTTCGGCATGCACGACCAGCTGGTCCCGCAGCGCATCGACGCCGGTGACGTGGAACTGCGCGTGGAGGAGGGGCACGGCGGCGGCGCCCAGTTCGACCTGTCGCTGCTGTTCGGCCGGTCCCGCCCGACGCTGGGCGCGCAGCTGGAGTACGCGACGGCGCTGTGGGACGAGGCCGACGCGCGGGCGTTCCTCGCCGACTTCACCACGGCCGTGCGGGAGCTGGCCACGGCCGGCGGACGGCTGGAGGACCTGCGCTGCCTGTCCGCCGAGCGGCGGGCGGTGCTGGACGCGCTGAACGCGACCCACCGCGACTTCCCCGAGGTCACCGCGGACGAGCTGGTCCGCAGGACGGCTCAGCGCGCCCCGGACGCCGTGGCGGTGCGCGAAGGCGACGTGGAGCTGACGTACGCGCAGCTCGTGTGCGCGGCGGCCGAGCAGGCACGGCGGCTGCGCGAACTCGGCGTCGGCCGCGGCGACCGGGTGCTGATCGCCCTGGACCGCTCGATCACGGAGATCGTGGCGGTGCTCGGCACGGCGTGGGCGGGCGCGGCGTACGTCGGCGTGGACCTGGCCCAGCCCGAGGCGCAGGTCCGGCACATCGTCGCCAAGGCCGCGCCGAAGGCCGCGCTGGCCGCCTCGCCGGACGCCGTCGCGCGCCTCGGCGTGACCGCGTGTGCGACGTGGGAGCCGTCCTGGCCCTCCGACACGCGGACCGAGCCGGCGGACACCGGCCCCGACGACCTCGCGTACATCGCCTTCACGTCCGGCTCCACGGGCCTGCCCAAGGGCGTCGCGGTGCCGCACCGAGCCGTCGTGCGGCTGGTGCACGAGCCCGACTTCGTCCACCTGGGACCGGACGACCGGGTGCTCCGGCTGTCGCCCCTGGCGTTCGACGCGTCCACGCTGGAGCTGTGGGGTCCGCTCGCCGGCGGCGCGGCGCTGGAGGTGCACCCGGCGGGTCTGTCCTCTCCGAGCGAGCTGAGCGCGTTCCTGCTCGACCGGCGGGTCACCGTCGCGTGGCTGACGGCGGGGCTGTTCCGGCTGGTCGAGGAGTTCGCGCCGGCCGGGCTCGGCGGCCTGCGGCAGCTGATCACCGGCGGCGACGTCGTCCCGCACGCCCACGTGGCCCGCGCGCTGGAACGACACCCCGGGCTCGTCGTCACCAACGGCTATGGACCCACCGAGAACACCACGTTCACCACCACCCACCCGGTGACGTCGAGCGCGGACGTGGACGGTCCCCTGCCCATCGGCACCCCGCTGCCGGGGACGCGCGTGCACGTGCTGGACCGGCGGCACAGGATCGTGCCGCCGGGCGCGGTCGGCGAGCTGTACGCGGCGGGCGCCGGCCTGGCCGACGGCTACGTGGACGACGAGGCGGAGACCGCGCGGGGGTTCGGCCACTTCTCCCCCGACGTCCCGGAACGGCTCTACCGCACCGGCGACCTGGTCCGGGTCGACCACTCCGGGCGGCTGCGCTTCCTCGGCCGCCGCGACGACCAGGTGAAGCTGCGCGGGTTCCGCATCGAGCTGTCGGCCATCGCCGACGTGCTGGCTGGCGACCCGCGGGTCCGGGACGCGGCGGTCGTGGTCACCGAGGGCGACAGCGCGGACAAGCGGCTGCTCGCCGCGATCGTCCCCGCCGACCCCGCGGTGCGCACCGACGAACTGCGCGACCTGGTGGCCGACCGGCTGCCGTCGTACATGGTGCCGGTGCTGTGGGCCGTGGTGGACCGCTTACCGGTGACCGGGAACGGCAAGGTGGACCGCCGGGCCCTCGCCGCCGTGGCGGCGCCCGCCGGGCAGCGGCTCCCGGAGCCCGAGCCCGAGCCGGACCCGCTCGGCGTGGCGCCCGACCTGTTCGCCCGCGTCCTCGACCGACCCGTGGACCTGACGCCGGACACCGACTTCTTCACCGTCGGCGGCAACTCGATGGGCGCGGTGCGGCTGTTGCGGCTCGTCCACGACGAGGTGGGGGTGAAGGTGCGGCTGCGGGACTTCCTGCTCGCGCCGACGCCGTCCGGCCTGAACCGGCTCATCGACCAGGCCGCGCGGTCATGACCGAGCTGATCCGCGACGACGTGCGCGGCATGGCGTGGGACGACGGGCTGGAGTGCTGGGTCGTCTCCGACCCGGCGCTGGCCCGGCGGGTGCTCAACCACCGGGGTTTCTCGTCGCAGACGTCGAAGCGGCTCGGCGAGCTGTACATGACGGAGGAGTCGCGGCGGGAGCACCGCGACCTCACCGAGTTCCTGCGGCTGTGGTTCGTGCACACCGACGGCGCGGAGCACGCCGCGCTGCGCAAACCGTTGCAGCGCTTGTTCTCCGCCTCGCACACGCGGTCCCTCGGCGCGCGCGTCGAGGAGATCGTGGACGCGTGCCTGGACGACCTGGTCGCCGATCCCCGGCACGACGCCGTGCCCACCGTGGCCGAGGGCGTGTCGGGGCGGGTGATGGCCCACATCGTCGGCGTGGACCGGGAACCGGCCGTGCTGCACACGTGGTCCCGGACGCTGTCGGGGTTCATCGCCGCGATGTACCGGCGCGACCACGCCGAGGCCGCGCACCGCGTGATGCTGGAGATGGTGGACGCCCTGCAGTCCTCTCCCGCGCTGGAGGGCTTCTCCCGCGACACGCCGGAGGATCGTGCCCGCACCAACGCGACGTGGGCGATGATCCTGTTCGGCGGTCTGGAGACCACGGCGTCCCTGCTCGGTTCGTGCCTGCTCGCCGTGCTGGAGGACCCGGCGCGGTGGGACCGGGTGCGGGAGGACCGGCCGGGCGAGGTGGAGTCGCTGGTCGAGTCGGTGCTGGAACGGCGACCGCCCCTGCGCAACGTGGGCCGGGTCGTCGCGCACGACTTCGAGTTCGAGGGCGCGCGCCTGAGCGAGGGCGACTTGGTGCTGGTGTCGCTGGCGGGCGGCGGGCTGTTCGACGGCGACGTGTCCGACCTCGCCCCGGTCCCGGAGCGCGCCGACCGGCACCTGGTGTTCGGACACGGCGTCCACTACTGCGTCGGCGCGCCGCTGGCCCGGCTGGAGGCGGCGACCGTGCTGCGGCGGTTCACCCGGCGGTTCCCCGGCGCGGCGGTGGTGGACAACGGGGTCGAGTGGGGGCCGAACCTGTCCTACGTCGGTCTGGACCACCTGTTCCTGGACCTCGGTGACGGCGACCGCTGACCGACCACCATGATCGACGTCCGAGAGGTCCCACGCAGCGCATTGGAGAGAGCACCCGGATGAGGTATCGGAAGATCGGCACCAACCCGCAGCGGCAGCGCGAGGTGAGCGCGCTGGCGCTGGGTGCCATGCAGTTCGGCACGGTCATCGAGGAGGAGCGGGCGTTCGCGGTCCTGGACCGGTTCGTCGCGGCAGGCGGCACCTTCATCGACACGGCCAACAACTACGCGTTCTGGGTGAACGGCACCCAGGGCGGCGAGAGCGAGACGGTGCTCGGGCGCTGGCGGCGCAGCCGGGGCGTCACCGACGAGGTCGTGATCGCCACCAAGCTCGGCGGCCGGCCGAAGGTGCCCGGCTTCGACTTCATGCGACCCGAGGGGTTATCGCCCGAGGTGATCCGCGAGTCGTCGGCGCGCAGCCGGGAGCGGCTGGGCGTGGATCGGCTCGACCTGCTCTACGCGCACGGCGACTTCATGGACGTGCCGCAGCGGGACGTCGCGGAGGCGTTCGCGGGACTCGTGGCCGAGGGCTCGGTGGCCATGCTCGGCGCCAGCAACCACTGGTCGTGGCGGCTGGAGCGGATGCGGGCGATCGCCGAGGCCGCGGACCTGCCCGGCTACGAGGTGCTCCAGTACCACCACACGTACCTGCGCCCGCGCGGCGACGTGCCGGGCCGGCGGTCGAAGGACGGCGACCAGGGGCTGTTCAGCGCCGAGCTGATCACCTACCTGCGGGACCGCCCGGAGCTGACGCTGGTGGCGTACACGCCGCTGCTGTCCGGCGCCTACGTGCGCGAGGACCGGCCGCTGGGCGAGCTGCACGACCACGCGGGCACCAAGGCCCGCCTCGCGGCGCTGCACGAGGTGGTGCGGCAGACCGGGGCCACGGCGAACCAGGTGGTGCTGTCCTGGCTCATGGGCGGCGACCTGCCGATCATCCCGCTGGTGGGCGCGTCCTCGGTGGAGCAGCTGGACGAAAGCCTGGAGGCGGTCGAGCTGGACCTCACCGCCGAGCAGCGCGAGCTGATGGACGCGGCGCACTGACGCGCTCCCCGCGTTGACGCCGCGCGTTGACGCCCCGGGCGGCCGTCCGGGGCGTCAACGCGGCTCGGCGAGGGTGCCGGCGATGACGTCGAACACCCGCCCCACGCCGTCCTCGTCGAAGAAGTGACCGCCCGGCACCACGTCCAGGGTGAACGGCCCGGTGGTCTCCTCCCGCCACGCCGCCATCCGCGCCGCGGACGCCTCCCGGTCGTCGGCGCCCGCGAACGCGTGCACCGGCACGTCCAGCGGGGGTCGCACGGGGTCGCCGGCGGTGGCCACCACGGTGAGGTCGGCGCGCAGCGCGGGCAGGAACAGGTCGAGCAGGTCCGGCCGCTCGAACACGATCGGCGGAGTGCCGCCCAGGTCGCGCAGGTAGGCGATCAGTCCCTCGTCGGGCTCGTCCCACCCGCGCACGCGTCCGCGCGCCGCGGGGGCCGCGCTGGCGGCCACGAACAACGCGCGCGGGCCGGGGCGGGACGTCGCGCGCAGCTCGTGCGCCAGCGCCAGCGCCACCCGCGCGCCCATGCTGTGGCCGTAGCACGCGAACGGCTCGTCCAGCAGCGGGTCCAGCACGTCCAGCAGCTCGGCCACCACCGATCCCATGTGGACGTGCGGCGGCTCGTCCAGCCGGGTGTCGCGGCCGGGCAGCTGCACCGCCACCGTCGCCACGTCCGCCGGCAGGCGCCGCGGCCACTCCCGGAACGCCGAGGCGGTGCCGCCCGCGTAGTGGAAGCACAGCAGCCGCACCCGACCGGTGCCCGGCGAGCCGAAGTGGCGCAACGCCCGCCGCCGGCGGGCCGACACGTCAAGCACGGCGCTTCGCCGTGATCGGCACGTGCTTGTACCCGGAGACGAAGTTGGACACCAGCCGCTCGGGCGTGCCCGCGGCCTCGAAGTCCCGGTACTGCGCGAGGAGTTCCTCGAACAGGATGCGCAGCGTGACGCGGGCCACGCTGTGCCCGACGCAGTAGTGCGGCCCGATGCCGAACGCGAGGTGCTTGTTCGGCTTGCGGCGCAGGTCGAACGTCTCGGCGTCCGGGAACTCGCTCTCGTCGCGGTTGGCCGCGCCCAGCCACACCACCACGGCGTCGCCGGCCGCGATCCGGGTGTCGCGCACCTCGACGTCCTGCGTGGCGTAGCGCAGCATGTGGTTCACCGGCGACGCCCAGCGCAGCGCCTCCTCGACCGCCGTGGCGCCGACCTCCGGGTCGGCGGCCCACTGCGGCAGCACGTCGGAGTCGATGAACTCGGCCATCACGAAGTTCGGCGCGTGCGGCGTGGTGACGTTCGCGCCGAGCAGCAGGCTGTAGCAGTTGGACACGATCTCGCTCGGCGACATGTGCCTGCCCTCGAACCGGGTGTTGATCAGCACGCTGATCAGGTCGTCACCCGCGTGGTCGCGGCGGAACCGCACCAGGTCCTGGAAGTAGGCGAACAGCTCGCGGTGCGCCATGTGCAGCGTCGCGGCCCGGCCGCCCTCGTCCTGGTACTCCGGGTCGTCCGCGGCGATGCAGATCGTGGTGAGCCTGCTCAGCCACGGCCAGTCCTCCTCCGGCAGGCCCATCATCGTCCCGGTGACCGACATCGGCATGGCCAGCATCGCCTGGCCCCAGTCGAACACGCCGCCGTCGCCGATGGGCGCGATCAGCTCGGTGACCAGCTCGCGGATCGTCTCGCGCTGCCGGTCGACCGCCTTGACGGCCAACGCCTTCTTCAGCCGCGCCTGCATGATCGTGTGCCGGGGCGGGTCGGTGACGGCGAGCTGCTGGCCGCCCGCCGGGTCGTCCATGCCGAGCAGCTCCAGCATCGTGCCGCGCTCGGACGTGAAGAGCGCGGTGTTCCGCAGCACGTAGTCGGTCTCGCGGAAGTGGACCACCGACCAGAAGCCGCGGTCGTCGTCGACCTGGTGCCAGCTCAACCCGTCTCGCGCGCGCAGGTCCCGCCACACCGCGTGGGCGTCGCCGTCGCTGTACAGGTGGGGGTCGACCAGGTCGGTGTCACCCCGGTGGACGGGGCATCCGGAAACGGTCGCGTCGTGGACGGTCATGGCCGCTGTCCTCATCGGTTCGGGGAGCAAGCCGTCCGGCAGACTCCGGGTCGGTGTGGCAGTGGGCTGGTGGCGCTGTCGGATCGCGCCGCGGAAGGCACTGCGGGATTCCGCACGCGTGCCGCCGATCGGTTCCGCCCGACCTGTCGCATATCCGGTGAATTGACGGTCAACCACGCGTCACATTGACGGCGGCGTTTTTCGCGTTGACGAGCGGAGGTGGTCGCCTTCGACCGACTTCGAGGTTCGGACGTCAACTGTGAAACGCGCGGCCGATCCGGTGAACGGCCGCCGGGAAACAGCGCGTGACGTGCGACTTCACGGGCGGGCACCGGTCAACATCGCATCATCCCCCTCGTGCGCAAAACCTCGACCCCCTGATCCGTGCGACCCGAGCACAACTCGCGTTCGCCCCACGGCAACCCAGTCAAGCACCACGTTCGAGAGATCGTCAACGCCCCGATCCGCACCCGGCGCATTGCGTCCACTGTGGACGAAAATCACCGCGAAACGGTGGCTTGACGGAACTCCGGGCCCGTCCTACGGTCGAATTACCGGCCTGGATCTGGGGTCTGCCAGGGCGCACCGGGTAATTCGCGACCGGGTGGAATCTTTTGGGGGAACACATGCAATCGCGGTCGAATGCGCGCGTCATTCTATTCCTCGTCACGTGGACAAAGATCGGTCGCACCGATGGCTAGTTCCGGTCCCGACCCCCACACGTGGTATCCGGCGACGCCGACCCAACAGGGCATCTGGATTCTCGACCGGATAGAACGCCTGCGCCCGACGTACCTGTTGCCAAGTGTCCTGGAATTCACCGGACCGGTGGACTGTGAACTGTTGACGTCGGTGGTGGAACGCGCGCTGGGACGCCATCCCGCACTGCGTTCCCGCTTCCGGCTGGACGCCGCCGCGCGCCGCGTCGAGTACCGGACCGACGGTTCCCCGCCGGAGGTCGGCTTCACCGACGCGGTCGCCGACGACTGGTCCGCCGACGAGGTGGAGCGCCTGGTCGAGGCGCTCTGCTACACGCCGTTCGAACTGGACGAGGAGGCCCCGGCGCGGGCCGAGGTGATCCGCCTCGACGCCGGCCGCACGCTGCTGGTGCTGACCGTCCACCACATCGTGTTCGACGGGGTGTCCCGGCAGCTCCTGGTGGACGAGATCGGCGCCACGTACCGCGCCCGGGCGCACGGGACCGAGCCGGTGCTGACCACTCCGCCGCACCCGGCGGAGGTTCAGGACAATTCGGACAGTGGCGACGATGTCGCCGAACGGGTTGCGCGCGTGGTGCAACGGCTGCGCGGCGCGCCGACCACGATCGCGCTCCCCTACGACGGCGACCCGGACGACCCCGAGCTGTCGATGATCGGCGCCACCGCCGACACCCTGCTGGACGCCGACGTGACGGAGGCCGTCCTCGCCGTCGCCGCGCGGGAGGGCTGCACCGCCTTCATGACCGGCGTGGCCCTGTTGGCCGCCACGTTCGCGCGCACCACCGAGCAGACCGACTTCCTGTTCTCCGTCGTGTGGCCCGGCCGCGACGACCCGGCCGCCGCCGACGTGATCGGCATGTTCATGACCACGCTGGTGCTGCGGGTCCGGTTGGACGTGGACACGACGTGGCGGGAACTGCTGCGGATCGCGCGGACGGCGGGCACAGAGGCGTTCGTCGACTCGGACGTGCCGCTGGACGCGATCGCCGCCGAGCTCGACCCCGACCGCGACCTGGCCCGGACGCCGCTGAGCCCCGTGCTCGTCAACCTGGCCGAGGCGCCCGACCCGCTGGAGCTGGCGCCCGGCGTGGTGGGCCGCTTCCAGCCGCTGCGCCCCGAGTACAGCAAGTGGGACCTGGCGCTGTTCGTCCGCCTGGACCGCACCACCGGGCGGGACCGGCTCGAACTGTCCCTGAACCACCCGGCGGCGCTGTTCACGGCGGCCACGACCACCGAGTTCCTGGCCGCCCTGCGCCGCAGCGCCGCCGACCTCGCCCGACATCCGGAGGAAACCGTGTTGAACCAGCCCTCTGCGGACAAGACCGACCTGGACGACCCCGCCGCCCGGTTGGGCCTCGTCCGGTCCATCTGGCAGGAGGTGCTCGGCACCGAGGAGATCGACGACGACGTCAGCTTCTTCGACGCGGGCGGCGACTCGCTGCGGCTGGTGATCCTGGTGGAACGGCTCAGCCAGGCGTCCGGGCGCGCGCTCAAGACCGTCGACCTGTTCCGCGCGGGCACCGTGCGCGGTCAGGCGGACCTGCTGGCCGCGCCCGCCGAGGCCGCCCCCGCGGGCCGGGGCACGAGCCGGGACCGGCTGCTGGGCGCCGTGCGCGACCGCCGGACCGGCGACCAGCGGCGCTGACGACCCCGGTGCGGGGTGCCGAAGCCGGACCGGAACGGGAGGGGGACGGAGTGATCGACAGCGAGCACGCGGTCGCGGTCGTCGGGATGGCGTGCCGCTTCCCCGGCGCGAACGACGTCGAGGCGTACTGGGAGCTGCTGCGGGACGGCGTCGAGGGCATCACCCGCTTCGACGTCGAGGACCTGGTGCGGAACAGGGGCGCCGACCCGGACGAGGTCCGGCAGCCGAACTTCGTGCCCGCCAAGGGGGTGGTGGCCGACTCGGCGAACTTCGACTGGTCGTTCTTCGGGTACAGCCGCGCCGAGGCCGCGGGCATCGACCCCCAGCAGCGGGTGTTCCTGGAGACCGCGTCGGCCGCGCTGGACGACGCGGGCCTGGACCCGACCCGGTTCGACGGCTGGATCGGCGTGTACGCGGGCGCGGACCGGACCCACCCGGACACCGGCCGCGACCTCAGCCCGCTGGCCCGGCTGATCGGGTACGAGAAGGACCACGTGGCCACCCGCGCCGCGTACAAGCTGGGGCTGCGCGGCCCCGCCGTGACCGTGCAGACGTCGTGCTCGACGTCGTTGGTCGCCATCCACATGGCGGTGCAGAGCCTGCTGAGCCGGGAGTGCGACGCGGCGCTCGCGGGCGGGGTGGCCGTGGCGCCGGCCGGCGAGTGGGGGTACGTGCACGAGCCCGGCGGACCGCTGTCCGCGGACGGGCACTGCCGGCCGTTCGACGCGAGCGCCACCGGCACCGTGCCGAGCGAGGGCGTCGGCGTGGTCGTGTTGAAGCGGCTGGACGACGCGCTGCGCGACGGCGACCGGATCGCCGCGGTGGTCCTCGGCTCGGCGCTGAACAACGACGGCGCGGAGAAGATGGGCTACGCCACGCCGTCCATCCCCGGCCAGCGCGACGTCATCCGCTACGCGCAGAAGCTCGCCGGGGTGGACGCGGCCGACATCGACTACGTCGAGGCGCACGGCACGGCCACGCCCATCGGCGACCCGATCGAGGTGCAGGCGCTGACCGAGGCCTTCCGCATGTCCACCGACGAGGTGGGCTACTGCCTGATCGGCGGGGTGAAGGGCAACCTCGGGCACACCAGCGCGTCGGCGGGCGTGGCCGCGTTCATCAAGACCGTGCTGATGCTGGAGCACGGCGAAGTGGTGCCCAGCCTGCACTTCGACGAACCGAACCCGTTGCTGGAGCTGGACGGCACGCCGTTCCGGGTGTGCACCGAGCACCGGCCGTGGCCGGACCGCGGCGCCCGGCTGGCGGCGGTGAGCTCGTTCGGCGTGGGCGGCACCAACGCGCACGTGGTGCTGCACGGACCGTCCGAGCGGGAGCCGACCGCGCCGCGGCAGGGCGGGACGGTGCTGGCCGTGTCCGCGGCCACGCCGGACGCGCTGGCGAAGCTGCGCGGAGACCTGGCCGACGCGCTGCGCCGCGGCACCGCGCCGGACGTCCACGCGGTGGCGCGCACCCTCGCCGAGCGGCGCGTCCACCGGCACAGGCAGGCGTTCGCGGTGTCCGACCCGACGCACGCGGCGCACCTGCTGGCCGCGGCCGGCGACCCGGCGGCACCACGTCCGCTGGGCAAGGTCGCGTTCCTGTTCCCCGGGCACGGCACCCTGCGGTACAACGCGGGCGCGCCGGCCTACCGGCTGCTGCCCGGCTTCCGCCGTTCGTTCGACGAGATCCGGGACGCGGTGCTGGACCGGTGCGGCGTCGACCTGACGCCCGTGGTGGCGGAGGTGGACGGCGGTCCGGAGTGGTTCGACGAGGGCGCGAACCAGCAGCTCGGCCTGTTCGCGCTCGGCTACGCGCTCGGCCGGCAGCTGATCGAGTGGGGCATCACCCCGGTCGCCATGCTGGGCAACAGCATCGGCGAGTACGCGCCCGCCGCGCTGGCCGGGGTGTGGTCGCCCGCCGACGCCGCCGCCCTGGTCCACGAGCGGGCCAGGGTCGCGTGGGCGGAGGCGCCGCCCGGGCGCATGGTCGCGGTGAACGGCGACTCCGAGGAGGTGCTGCGCCGCCTCGGCCCCGACAGCCCGGTCGAGGTGTCGGTGATCAGCCGCGGCGGCGTGGTCCTCTCCGGCCGCGAGTCCGATGTGGACGAGCTGCTGGCCGGGGACGCGTTGGCGGGGCTCGACATCCGGGTGCTGGCCGTGGACCGGCCGGGTCACAGCTCGGCCATGGAACCGGCCGCGCGGACGCTCCACGGGGTCGTCGCCGGCACCCCGGCGACACCGGCCACGCTGCGGCTGGTGTCCAACACCAGCGGCACGTGGGCCGCCCCGGAGGCGGTCGCCGGACCGGACTACTGGGCCGCGCAGCTCGCCCGGCCGGTGCTGCTGGACGCCGGGGTGGAGACGCTGCTCGACGCCGGTGTGGACACGTTCCTGGAGCTGGGCCCGGGCGCCTCCATGCTCGGGACGGTCCGCTGGAACGACCGCTGGGACGGCTCCCGCACCGGGCTCCCGCTGCTGGGCCGCGCCGAGGACGGCGACCTGGGCGTGCTGCGGGCGCTCGGCGCGCTGTGGGAGCGCGGCGTGGACGTGCTGGCCGAGACCGCGCTCGCCGGGGCCGAGCCGCCACCGCGCTGCTCGTTGCCGCCGCACCCGTTCCTCGGCGAGGACCCGGAGGGCGACCAGGTCGTGCGGGCCGAGTCGAGGTCGCGTGGACGGCGGCCGGCGCAGGTCGTGGACGGCTCGGTGCGGCCGGTGCTGGAAGAGCTGTGGACCACGGCGCTGGGCCAACCGCCCTCGTCGGACGCGGACCACTTCTACGCGCTGGGCGGCGAGTCGCTGATCGCGTTGAACCTGATGACCCGGCTGCGGGAACGGGCGGGGATCGGGGTCTCGCTGGCCGAGTTCTCCCGCGAGCCCACGTTCGGCCGCCTGGTCGCGCTGGCCGAGCGCGACCGGCCGGCGACACCGGCGGCACGCCCGCCCGTCAACGCGGTGCGGCTGCGGGAGGGGACGGGCCGCCCGCTGTTCCTGGCCGCCGACGCCGTCGGCACCGCGCTCAGCTACCAGGCGCTCGCCGACCGGCTCGACGGCGACCGCCCGGTCTACGGCTTGGAGCCCGACCCGGCGGACACCGCTCACCGGTCCGTGGCGCGGGTGGCCGCGCAGCACGTGGACGCGGTGCTCGCGCTCCAGCCCGAAGGTCCGTACACGCTGGGCGGCTGGTCGTTCGGCGCGGTCGTCGCGCACGAGATGGCCCGCCTGCTCATCGCGCGCGGCGCGGTCGTGGACGTGCTGCTGTGCATCGACGCGTTCATGCCCGGACGGCTCGGCGTGCCCCTCGGGCTCGACCCCGAGTTCCTGTACAGCCACGTCGGCTTCCAGCTGGCCGGCGTCCTGAACATCGGCGAGGTCGGTCGGCGGATGCGCCGCAACCCCGCGCTGCGCAAGCTGTTCCGGGACAAGGCGCGGGTGCTGGCGCCGTACCGGCCGCGCGCCGTGGACTGCCCGGCCGTGGTGTTCAAGGTGGGCGTCGACCCGCGCGGCGCCGACCGGCTGACCGCCCGGCTGGCCCCGCTGTACCGCGGCGGCGTCCGCGTCCGGCCGGTGCCGGGGAACCACTGGTCGGTGTTGACCGAGCCGCACGTGCGGCGGCTCGCCGAGGACCTGCTCACCACGTTGGCCGGCGTCGCGCCGGTGCGGAATGAGGCCGTGGATGTCCGCTGAACCACTCGACCGCAGCACCACCGGCACGTCGGACCGGGTACTCGACGCGGAGCCACCGGCCGCGCCGCCCGAGCCGGACCCGCCGGCGACGCCGGACGCCCCGGCCACGTCGGGCGCGCCGTCCGCCGACGAACCGAAGGCCCCCGAGTCGCCGCTGATCAAGAACCGGGACTTCCAGGCGCTCTGGACCAGCGAGGCGTTCGCCGCGGTGGCGAAGGAGACCGCCGAGATCGCCTACCCGCTGCTGATCCTGGCCACCACGGGGTCGCCGCTGTACGCGGGCATCGTCGGCTCCGCCCAGCTGATCACGGCGAGCGTGATGTCCCTCCCGGGCGGCGTCCTCGCCGACCGGCTGGACCGCCGGCTGCTGCTGATCGGCTGCAACGTGATCCGGGTCGTGCTGCTGGCCGTGTTCAGCGTGCTGATCTTCACCGACAGCACCAGCATGCCCGTGATCTTCGCGATCGCGGTGAGCTCGGCGATCTGCTTCGGGCTGTCGCAGCCCGCGGGGATGGCCGCGATCAAGGCGCTGGTGCCACCGTCCCAGCTGACGCAGGCCACCGCGCAGAACCAGATCCGGTACTTCGGCGCGACGGTGGCCGGCCCGCCGATCGGCGGCGCGCTGTTCGGCGTGGCGCGGGCGTTCCCGTATCTCGCGGCGGCGGTGTCGTTCCTGATCTCCACGGTGTTGCTGCTGCTCGTGCGCAAGCCGATGCAGAGCGAGCCCGCCAAGGGGCCCAAGGAGAAGCGCGGCACGGCCGAGGGCTTCCGGTTCCTGTTCAAGCAGCCGATCCTGCGCCCGCTGATCATCTGGATCATGGGGTCGAACATGGCGTTCACCCACTCCGGCGTGTTCCTGGCGCTGATCGCCACCGCGCAGGGCCGGGGCGCGTCGGAGTCGTTCATCGGCGTCACGCTCGCCGTGGCGGGCCTCGGCGGGCTGTTCGGGTCGTTCATCGCGGGCTGGGTCTTCAAGAAGGTGAAGCCGTCGGTGATCGTGCTGTGCGGCGCGTGGATCGGACCCGTCGTGGCGATCCTGCTCGCCGTCACGCCCGGCGTGATCCCGCTCGGCATCATCGTGACGCTGGTGTTCATCCGCGGCCCGATCATCAGCACGCTGTTCCTGTCCTACCTCGCCGCCGTCGCGCCCGACAAGGTGCAGGGGCGCGTGCTCGGCGCGGTGTTCTTCATGTCCATGAGCGCGGCCCCGCTCGGCGTCTTCATCGTCGGCGCCGTGTTCGAGCTGGCCGGCTCGACCTGGGTGTTCATCACCATGTGCGTCATCTCGGGTGTCGCCGCGCTGCCCACGCTCACCAAGCGCATCCGCAACCTGCCCGCCCCGGAAGCAGTCGCCGTATGACCGTCAACGGAGGAGAAGCCATGAGCACCGAAGCGCAGCCGGGCGTCGACCACGAGAAGCTCCCTCCCGAGTTCTTCACCGACCCGGCCTACCCCAACGGCCACGCGGACAACGCCCGGCTGCGGTCGAAGTGCCCGGTGCACCAGGTCAACCACCCGATCGGCGCCGAGGCGTACGTGGTCATGGACTACGAGACGGTGGCCGCCATGTTCACCGACCCGCGCCTGTCCAAGAACGTGGACAACGCGCCCGCGTGGTGGCAGGACCTCCTCAAGGACTCCAGCCCGACCCTGATCCGCAACATGCTCACCGCGGACCCGCCGAAGCACACCCGGCTGCGCAAGCTCGTGGCGCAGGCGTTCACGCCGCGCAAGATGGCGGCGCTGCGGCCGAGGATCCAGGAGACCACCGACGACCTGATCGACGCGTTCAGCGACGGCAGGGCCGACCTGTTCGAGGAGTTCGCGCTCACGCTGCCGCTGAAGGTGATCTGCGAGTTCCTCGGCGTGCCGTTCGAGGACCGCGACAAGCTCCACGAGTGGGGGCTGCTGCTCAGCGGCGCGCCGTACGCGACCGAGGAGGAGAACGCCCGGCTGAAGTGGGCCAGCGACAGCATCGAGCAGTACCTGAAGGACCTGCTGGCCGCGCGCCGCGCCGGCGAGCTGGGCGACGACCTCGTCAGCACGCTCATCCGCGCCGCCGACGAGGACGGCCGGTTCACCAACGACGAGCTCGTGTCCACGCTCATCCTGCTGATCAACGCCGGGCACAAGACGACCGCGTACACGATCAGCAACGGCATGGAGGCGTTGTTCGCCAACCCGGACCAGCTGGAGCTGCTGCGCGCCGACCCGGGCCTCGCGCCGAGCGCGATCGAGGAGTTCCTGCGCTACCAGCCGCCCGTCTACCGCGGCACGCTGCGCGTGGCGGCCGAGGACATGGAGCTGGCCGGCGTGCGCATCGGCAAGGAGTCGTTCGTGCACCTGATGATCAGCTCCGCGAACCGCGACCCGAAGGTGTTCGAGGACCCGGACCGGCTGGACATCACCCGCACCGCGAACCGGCACTTCGCCTTCGGCCACGGCGCGCACTTCTGCCCCGGTTCCCCGCTGTCCCGCCTGGAGGGCGAGATCGCCTTCACCACCCTGCTGCGCCGGCTGCCGGACATCGCGCTCGCCGTGCCGCGCGACGAACTCCCCTGGCTCTACGACAACTCCGTCGGCCGCGGCGTCAACAGCCTGCCGATCACCTACACCACCAAGCTGCCCCGCTAGTTCTCGACCGCACAACCCTTGGGAGCACCACATGACCGACATCCCCGTCACGCTGATCACCGGCGGCGGCAGCGGCATCGGCGCCGCCACCGCGCGGCAGCTGCTCGCCAAGGGACAGCGGGTGGCCGTCGTCGGACGCGGTCAGGAGCGGCTGGACCGGTTCGCGAAGGAGGTCGGCGAGCCCGCCGACCTGCTGACGATCCAGGGCGACGCCGGGGACTGGGACGTCGTCCAGGCCGCGGTGGCCGCCGCGGTCGAGCGGTTCGGCCGGCTGGACGCCGTGGTCGCCAACGCGGGCTGGGCGACGCACGACGACATCGCGGAGGGCGACCCGGCCGGCTGGCGGGAGATGGTCCTGACCAACGTCCTGGGCCCGGCGCTGCTGATCCGGGCGGCGCTGGCGGAGCTGAAGCGGACCAAGGGGCGGATCGTGCTGCTGGGCAGCGTCGCCGGGCACGCGTACTCGGCGGGCAACATCTACGGCATCACCAAGTGGGCGGTGACCGGGCTGGCGGAGAACACCCGCCGGCAGGTCACCGGCGACGGCGTCGGCGTGACGCTGGTGTCGCCGGGCCGCACCGAGACGCCGTTCTGGGACGCCTACGGCGCGCTGCCCGACGGCGTCCTCCTGACCGCGGACCAGGTCGCGGACTCGATCGTGTTCGCGCTGGCGCAACCCGCCACCGTGGACGTCAACACCATCATCATCCGGCCCATCGGCCAGCCTGTCTGAGGGGACGACCGTGAAGATCGCACTGGTGTGCCTGCCGTTCGCCGGGGCGGGAGCCTCGTTCTTCCACCCGTGGTCGGCGCACGCGGGCGACCGGCTGGTCGTCGTGCCGCTGCAGCTGCCCGGCCGCGAGCGGCGGATCGACGACGAGCCGTACCGGGACGCCCACGTCGCCGCGGACGGGCTGCTGCCCGACCTGGTGCGGCAGCTCGACGGCCTGACCGACGTGGTGCTGTTCGGGCACAGCCTGGGCGCGGTGCTCGCCTACGAGCTGGCGCACCGGGTCGTCGCCCACCCGGACCTCGTGCTGCGCCGGCTGGTCGTCAGCGGGTCGCCGGAGCCGCACACCCAGCGGCCCCACCGCGCCACCGGCCTGCCCGACGACGAGTTCCTGGCGCGGGTGTCCGAGTTCGCCGGGTTCCGGCACGAGGCCCTGCAGGACCCGGAGATGCGCGAGCTGATCCTGCCGACGCTGCGCGCCGACGTGGAGATGCACGAGGACTACCGGCCGAGCACGGACGCCCGGCTGGCCGCGCCGATCACGTCGCTGCGCGGCTCGGACGACGCGCTGGTGACCGCGGCTGAAGCCGCCCGCTGGTCCGAGGTCGCGGGCGCCGGGTTCGAGTACGTGGAGCTGCCCGGCGGGCACATGTACCTGACGGAGTCCGCGCCGGACCTGCTCAAGCTCATCGACACCGCGGTCTAGGGAGCGCGCATGCGGTTGACCGGGAAGGTCGTCGTGATCACGGGGGCGGCGCGCGGGATCGGCCGCACCACCGCCGTGGCCTGCGCCGCCGAGGGCGCGGACCTCGTGCTGCTGGACGTGTGCGCGGACCTGCCGGGCGTGCCGTACCCGCTGGGCTCGACCGGCCAGCTGGAGCACACGGCGGCGCTGTGCCGCGACCGCGGCGCGTCCGTGCTCACGGCGAAGGCGGACGTGCGCGACACGGCGTCGGTGCGGGACGCGATCAGCCTGGCGGGCGACCGCTACGGACGGATCGACGTCGCCGTGAACAACGCGGGCATCGCCGCGCCGTCGGGCAAGCGGGTGCACGAGATCACCGAGGACGAGTGGTCGTTGATGCTGGACGTCGACCTGTCCGGGGCGTGGCGGGTGATCCGCGAGGTCGGCAAGACCATGAGCGACCAGCGGTCGGGCAGCATCGTGAACATCGCGTCCACCGCCGGTCTCGTCGGCTACCGGCACTTCGCCGGGTACGTGGCCGCGAAGCACGGGCTGATCGGGCTGACCAAGGCGGCCGCGCTGGACTACGCGCCGATGAGGGTGCGGGTGAACGCGGTGTGCCCGGGCAACGTGCGGGACACCCCCGAGGCCGAGGGCCGGATGCTGCGGGAGATCGCGCGGGCGCTGGACGTCCCGGCGGACGAGCACGTGGAGGCGTTCACCCAGTCGCAGCCGATGAACCGGCTGGTGGAGCCGGACGACGTGGCCGGTGCCGTCGTGTTCCTCGCGTCGGACGACTCGGCGCAGGTGACCGGCTCGGTGCTGACCGTCGACGGCGGCTTCACCGCGCACTGACCACCACCGACCAGGAGGACATGTGTTTGCAGCCCGATGCCACGCGCTGCGGGTCCGGCTCGCCGGCGCCGTCCGGCCCGAGGCGGCGACGGGGTCGACGCGGGTGTGGGTGGAGGACGTGCCCGCCGCGTCGGCCGAGCCGGTCGCGGAACGGCGGCGTGCGATCGAGATGAGCCGGGCGGTGACCGGTCTGCGGTGCACGCTGCTGCGGTACCGGGACGGGCTCGCAGACCTGGTGCTGGTGGCGGACCGGGGGTTCCTGGACGCGGCCGGGCTGCGGGCGGTGGCGGCGGCGCTGACCGGCGCGGACCACGCGGTGGAAGCGGCCGGGGGTGAGGGTGCGGCGGTCGCCGCCGCCAGGGCTGAGCACACGGTGGCCGGAGTCACAGCGGCCGGGGCCACGGCGTCCGGGGTCACGGCGTCCGGGGTGGCGGCGTCCGGGGTCACGGCGTCCGAGCTGGCAGCGTCCGGGGTCGCGGCGGCCGGGGTGCCGGACTGGGCGGCGGCGTCCGAACCGGTGGGCGCGGGAGCGGTCGAGGTGGAACTGACGCCTGCCCAGGCCGGTGACGCGGAGAGCTGGCGCACCGCGCTGGCGATCGCCCTGGTGCGCTACGACGCGGCCGACTCCCCCGGCTGGGCCGTCATCGGCACCGACCGGGGCGTGCTGCGGGTGACGCCGGGGACCGGGGCGGAGGCGACCGGTGAACCGGCCGCCGCCGGCCTGCTGGTGTCCGAGGTGGACTTCGGCGTCGACGAGTACCGACCCTGCCTGGCACCGCCGCTGCCCTTGACGTTCTCGGTGTGGCGCCAGGGCGGCGCGATTCGATTGCGGTGCGACCACCAGGCCGGGCGGATCTCCCCTGACCAGGTCGAACAGTTCACCCGGCACCTTGCGCACGTGCACCGCCAGGTGCGGCAGGACCCGGACGTGTCGCCCGACGACGTCGAGCTGCTGGACGCGGCGGAACGCGAGCGCGTCGTCGCGCTGGGCCGGCCGGACCGCGCGCTCACGACCACGCCCACCCGGATCGACACGGCGTTCCGCGCGGTCGCGGCGCGGAACCCGGACCTGGTGGCGCTCACCGACGGCGAAGTGCGGCTGACCTACCGCGAGCTGGACGAGCGCTCGGACGCCGTGGCGAGCGGGCTGCGCGCGCTGGGCGTGTCGGACGGCGACCGGGTCGGGGTGTGCCTCGACCGCACGGCCGAGCTGGTGGTCACCCTGCTGGGCGTGCTCAAGGCCGGAGCCGCCTACGTGCCCGCGGACCCGGCCTACCCCACCGAACGGCTGGCCTACACCGCGCGGGACGCCGACCTCCGGTTGGTCGTCACGCGCCTGCCCGAGTTCCCGGTCACGGCAGGCGCCGCGCCCGACGCCGCGTCCACCGTTCCCGTGACGCCGGACGACGTGATCGCGGCCGGCTCCGCGCCGTTCACCGGCGCCACGACACCCGACGACCCCGCGTACGTGATCTACACGTCCGGGTCGACCGGCCGCCCCAAGGGCGTGGTGGTGCCCCACCGCAACGTGATCGCGCTCCTCGACGCCACGCGGGAGGAGTACGGGCTCGGCCCCTCGGACGTGTGGACGCTGTTCCACTCCAGCGCGTTCGACTTCTCGGTGTGGGAGATCTGGGGCTGCCTGCTCAACGGCGGCCGGCTGGTGGTGGTGCCGTACTTCGTCTCCCGGGAACCGGAGCGGTTCCGCGACCTGCTCGTCGCCGAACGGGTCACCGTGCTCAGCCAGACGCCGTCGGCGTTCGCGCAGCTCGTGGACGTGCCGCACGACGACCTGGCGGTGCGGCTGGTCGTGCTGGGCGGCGAGCCGCTGGACGCGCGCGTGCTGCTGCCGTGGTTCGACGTGCGCCCCGAGTCGGTGTGCCGGGTGGTGAACATGTTCGGCATCACGGAGACCACCGTGCACGTCACGCACCAGACGGTCACCCGACGGCACGCGCTGGCCGGGTCGCGGTCGGTCGGGCCGGCGCTGCCGGGGTGGCACGTGTACGTGGTGGACGCCGCCGGGCGGCTGCTGCCGCCGGGCGTGCCCGGCGAGATCCGGGTGGGCGGGGCCGGGGTGGCGTCCGGGTACCTCGACCGGGACGACCTGACCGCCCGGCGGTTCACCGCCGACCCGTTCGCCCCGGGCACGGTCTACCACTCCGGCGACCTGGGCCGGCTGCGGCCCGACGGCGCGCTGGAACACCTGGGGCGCATCGACAGCCAGGTGAAGGTGCGCGGGTTCCGGATCGAGCTGGACGAGATCCGCGCCGTGCTCCTGGAGGACCCGGACGTGCGCGCGGCGGCCGTGGTGGTCCGCCGGGACGACCCGCGCGACGCGGCCACCGCCCGGATCGACGCGTACGTGGTGCTCGCGGACGGCACGGGCGGCGAGACGTCGGGGGTGCGCAAGCGGGCCGCCGACATCCTGCCCGACTACATGGTGCCGACCACGGTGACCGCGCTGGACGCGTTGCCCCTGACCACGAACGGCAAGCTGGACGCGGCACGGCTGCCGGCGCCGGTCGCCGCGGCGAAGCCGGCCACGCCCGACCCGGGCGACCCCACCGGGGACGACGACCTCGCCGCCAGGCTGCGCGAGGTGTGGGGCGCGGTGCTGGGCGTGCCGGTCGGGCTGGACGACGACTTCTTCGAGCTGGGCGGCAACTCGCTGTTCGCCGTCCGCATCGGTGCGCGGATGCGGGAGGGCGGGTTGCCGCCGCTGCACCTGCGTGAGCTGTACCGCCACCCGACGATCCGGTCGGTGGTCACCGCACTCGCCAACGGGGACCGCTGACCCACCCGCACCCCGAGACAGGTGCGGTCCCCGTCGGCGGGACCTTTGACGCCGACGGGGACCGCGGTCTGTGATCCGCACGGGGCTCCGGAGAGGCGGCCCGGTGCGGCTCGGTATCAGTACTTGCGGTTGGGGAGCTCGGTCTTGGCCTGCTCGGTGGTGAACGTGCCCTCCTCGGTCACGACCCGCGGCGGCACCTCCTCGCCCGCCACGACCTTCTTCGCCAGCTCCATCAGCTGCTTGCCCAGCAGCGGGTTGCACTCCACGATGAAGTTGATCTCACCGGCGGCCAGGGCGGTCATGCCGTCCTTCACCGCGTCCACCGTGATGATCTTGATGTCCTTGCCCGGCACCTTGCCCGCGGCCTTGATCGCCTCGATCGCGCCCAGGCCCATGTCGTCGTTGTGCGCGTAGACCACGTCGATCTGCGGCACCGACTTCAGGAACGCCTCCATGACCTGCTTGCCACCCGACCGCGTGAAGTCACCGGTCTGCGTCGCCACGATCTTCAGGTCCGACCCCGCGATCGCGTCCTCGAAGCCCTTCTTGCGGTCGATCGCCGGCGCCGCACCCGTCGTGCCCTGCAGCTCCACGACGTTCTTCGCACCCGCCGCGTTGGCCTTCAGCCACTCACCGGCCTTCTTGCCCTCCTCGACGAAGTCGGAGCCGAGGAACGTCTTGTACAGCGTGCTGTCGTCCGAATCGATCGCCCGGTCGGTCAGGATCACCGGGATGTTCGCGCGCTTGGCCTCCAGCAGCACCGTGTCCCAGCCCGTCTCCACCACCGGGCTGAACGCGATCACGTCCACCTTCTGCTGGATGTAGGACCGGATCGCCTTGATCTGGTTCTCCTGCTTCTGCTGCGCGTCGGAGAACTTCAGCTCGATCCCCGCCGCCGCCGCCTCCTCCTGGATCGACTTCGTGTTCGCCGTGCGCCAACCACTCTCGGCGCCCACCTGCGCGAAGCCCATCGTGATCTTGCCGTCGTCGTTGGCGTTGCCCGTCGACGAACCGGAACCACCGGCGTCGCCGCTGCCACAGGCGGTCAAGGCGGCCAACAGGACCGCGCTGGCGGCGGTCGCGATCTTCCTGAGCACTGGATACTCCTTAAGGACCCGGTGTTGCGGGCAACGATGCACGTGACCGTGGTCACCTTGTGAATACTGTGAGCGCTAACATCAGCCTACGTCAACCTCGCGGCGAATTTGTTTCCTGTTCGAGTCCGCCCGTGATCGAATGCCACGAATCGTACTCAGTCGACTACGGAGCCGATACGGACCACGTCATCCTGCTTGCGGAAACACGCCGGAACGCAAGTGGCTCGATTCAGTCCACTCCGTGTTAGCGATAACAGCGCTACTTCGGTCACCACACGAGCGTCACCGAAAGCAACCACCGCGCCCGGCCACGGGGCTTGCCGAGGCGACCCGACCGCGACGCCGCCGTCCGCCGGACCACCACGAGGCAGCAAATTCTGTTAGCGCTAACTGACTTCGCGCGGACACAGAGCCTGACCAGCGCAAACAGGCTTGTGGCAACGCAAAATTCACCCTTGAACGCGTCCGCAACGTCCTGTTAGCGTTCACACAGCGTGCGTGGCCCGAGTCACAGCGTGCCCGGTGCGCGACCCGCTGACGCCGCAGCGGGTCGGCCGGTCGGTCCGCCCACCTCCCGCCCCGGCGGGACCACCCAGCACTCCACCGAACCGGAGCCTCCCCATGTCTTCCTCAGGTCTGAACCGGCGCAGGCTGCTGCAGGCGGCCGGCGTCGCCGCCGTGGCCACCGCCGTACCCACCACCGTCGGCGGCGGCGCCGCGCTGGCCGCGATCCCGCCCGTGCGGCCCGACCTCGGCGTCGCCGCCCACCCGTTCGAACTCGGCCAGGTCCGCCTGACCGCGGGCCGGTGGCTGGACAACCAGAACCGCACCCTGGCCTACCTGCGCTTCGTCGACGTCGAGCGGCTGCTCTACAACTTCCGGCAGAACCACCGCCTGTCGACCAACGGCGCGACGCCGCTGGGAGGCTGGGAGGCGCCGAACTTCGAGTTCCGCACCCACAGCCAGGGGCACTTCCTCACCGCGTGGGCGCAGGCGTGGGCCGTCCTGGGCGACACGGTGTGCCGGGACAAGGCGAACCACATGGTGGCCGAGCTCGCGAAGTGCCAGGCGAACAACGCGGCCGCGGGCTTCAACGCCGGGTACCTGTCGGGCTTCCCGGAGTCGGACCTGACCGTCGTCGAGTCGGGCACCCGGCGCGGCGTGCCGTACTACTGCCTGCACAAGACCCTCGCCGGCCTCCTGGACGTGTGGCGCTACATCGGCAGCACGCAGGCCCGCGACGTGCTGCTGCGGTTCGCCGCGTGGGTCGACTGGCGCACCGGCCGGTTGACGTACAGCCAGATGCAGACCACGCTCCGCACCGAGTTCGGCGGCATGAACGCCGTGCTGACCGACCTGTACCAGCAGACCGGGGACGCCCGCTGGCTGCGCGTCGCGCAGCGGTTCGACCACGCCGCCGTGTTCGACCCGCTCGCCGCCAACCAGGACCAGCTCAACGGCCTGCACGCCAACACCCAGGTCCCCAAGTGGGTCGGCGCCGCCCGCGAGTACAAGGCCACCGGCACCACGCGCTACCGCGACATCGCCGCCAACGCCTGGAACATCACCGTCAACGCCCACACCTACGTGATCGGCGGCAACAGCCAGGCCGAGCACTTCCACGCGCCGAACGCGATCGCCGGGTACCTGAGCGCCGACGCCGCGGAGGCGTGCAACACCTACAACATGCTCAAGCTCACCCGTGAGCTGTGGCTGCTGAACCCGGACCGGGCGGCCTACTTCGACTACTACGAACGGGCGCTGCTCAACCACCTCATCGGCCAGCAGAACCCGGCCAGCGCGCACGGCCACGTCTGCTACTTCACCGCCCTCAACCCGGGCGGACGCCGCGGCCAGGTCGGGCCGGCGGTCGGCGGCGGCAGCTTCAGCACGGACTACGGCTCGTTCTGGTGCTGCCAGGGAACGGGCCTGGAGACCAACACGAAGCTGATGGACTCCATCTACTTCCACAACGGCACCACGCTCACGGTCAACCTGTTCACGCCGTCCGTGCTGGACTGGTCGCAGCGCGGCATCACGGTCACGCAGACCACCACGTACCCGGCGAGCGACACCACCACCCTCACCGTCACCGGGAACGCCGCCGGCTCGTGGACGATGCGCGTGCGCATCCCGGCGTGGAGCAGCGGGGCGACCATCAGCGTCAACGGGGTGGCGCAGGGCGTCACCACGACCCCCGGCACCTACGCCGCCCTCACCCGGTCCTGGGCGCCCGGCGACCAGGTCACAGTGCGGCTGCCCATGCGCGTCGTCATGCAGGCGGCCAACGACGACCCCGGCGTCTCCGCCATCACCTACGGCCCCGTCGTGCTGTCGGGCAACTACGGCAACACGACGTTCAGCGCGCTGCCGACGTTGGACTCCACGTCCATCACCCGCACCAGCTCCTCCGCGCTGTCGTTCACCGCGGTCGCGAACGGCGCCGCGGTCAACCTGCTGCCGTTCTACGACGCGCACGGCCACAACTACACCGTCTACTGGCGCGCGCCCGGCACCGGCGGCTCCAGCGCACCCGGCTACCGGTTGGTCAACGCCTCCAGCGGCCTGGTCCTCGGCGTGCAGGACATGTCCACAGCGGACGGTGGCCTCGCCGTGCAGTGGAACGACACGGGCACCCCGGACCACAGCTGGTCGGTGGTCCCCGACGGCTCCGCCGTGCGGTTGCGCAACGGCAACAGCGGCAAGGTCCTCGGCGTCGAGAACATGTCCACGGCGGACAACGCGCGCGTGCTCCAGTGGTCCGACACCGGCACCGCCGACCACAGGTGGACGGTCGTCGACGTCGGCGACGGCACCCACCTGCTCCGCAACGGCAACAGCGCCAAGGTGCTGGGCATCCTCAACGGCTCGACCGCGGCCGGGGCGCAGGCCGTGCAGGACCCGGACAACGGCACCGCGGACAACCGCTGGCGGTTCGTGCCCGTCGGCGCCCGCCGCATCCAGAACCTGGCCAGCGGTCTCGTCCTGGGCGTGCGGGACATGTCCACCGCCGACGGCGGCCTGGTCGTCCAGTGGGACGACAGCGGCACCGCCGACCACCTCTGGACCGCGGTCCCGGACAGCGGCGGCTACTTCCGGCTGCGCAACTCCCACAGCGCCAAGGTGCTCGGCGTGGAGAACGCGGCGAACGCCAACGGCGCGCGGGTGCTGCAGTGGGCGGACAACGGCACGGCCGACCACCGGTGGCGGCTGCGCTACGGCGCGAACGGGTACTTCCGGATCCAGTGCGCGAACGGCGGCCGGGTCCTCGGCGTGACCAACGCGTCCACGGCGAGGGGCGAGCAGATCGTCATCTGGGACGACAACGGGACGAACGACCACCTCTGGCGGTTCATCTAGTCCTGTCGGTCGTCCGGTGACGAGCCGGACGCGCGGGCGGCCGGTCGCAGTGGGCGACCGGCCTGCCCCGCGGTTCCGCGAACACCCGGTCCGGACGGGCGCTTGTCCGCCGGACCGGGTCGCCGCCGCGACCCGGTGCTGCCGGCTCGGACGGTTACTCGCCGGTTGCCCGTTGACGGTCGGCCATGTTTGCGCAAACATTCTGCGGCGAGAAGCCCGGCACCGTCGCCGCCTTCCCACAGGAGGTTCCCATGATCAACCGCAGAACGGTGCTGTCCGCGGCCGGGGCGGCCGCCGCCGGCGCCGCCGCGGGCACCGCTCTCGGCACCGGTGTCGCCGGCGCCGACGCGACCATCGGCGTCAACCCAGGGGTCAGCCACGGCACGTGGGAGGGCTGGGGGACGTCCCTCGCGTGGTGGGCCAACGTGTTCGGCGACCGGGACGACTTCGCCGACCTGTTCTTCACCACCAGGACCGTCACGTACAACGGCGCCGCGCTGCCCGGTCTCGGCATGAACATCGCCCGCTACAACCTCGGCGCGTCCAGCTGGAACAGCGTCAACGGCGAGCGCATGGTCGCCTCGCCGAACATCCCCGGTTTCAAGCAGATCGAGGGGTTCTGGCAGGACTGGAACAACGAGGACCCCAACTCCGCGGCGTGGAACTGGAGCGCCGACGCGAAGCAGCGCGCCGCCTTGGTCAAGGCCACGCAGCGGGGCGCGATCAGCGAGCTGTTCGCCAACTCGCCCATGTGGTGGATGTGCCACAACCACAACCCCTCCGGCGCGGCCGACGCCTCCGTCACGAACCTCCAGCCGTGGAACCACCGCCAGCACGCCCACCACCTGGCCGTCACCGCGCGCCGCGCCCGCGACCAGTGGGGCGTCACCTTCCGCACGGTCGACCCGTTCAACGAGCCGTCCTCGAACTACTGGCACGCCAACGGCACGCAGGAGGGTTGCCACATCGACGCGACCACCCAGCGCAGCGTCCTGGCGCACCTGCGGACCGAGCTGAACCGGCAGGGCCTCAGCGGCACGCGGATCTCCGCCTCCGACGAGACCAGCTACGACCTCGCCCGCACGACGTGGAACAGCTTCGACTCGACCACCAGGTCGTTGGTCAACCAGGTCAACGTCCACGGCTACCAGGGCACCGGCGGCCGCCGCGACCTGCTGCACAACGACGTCCGCGCGGCCGGCAAGGTGCTGTGGAACTCCGAGCACGGCGACAGCGACGGCAGCGGCCTGCACACCGCCCGCTGCCTGCTGCTCGACTTCCGCTGGCTCAAGCCCACCGCGTGGTGCTACTGGCAGGTCATGGACCCCACCGCCGGCTGGGGCGCCATCCGCTACGACGGCAGCACGCTGCGAGCGGGTGCGGTGGAGACGAAGTTCTACGTGCTGGCCCAGTTCACCCGCCACATCCGGCCGGGCATGCGGATCGTGGACACCGGCAGCGACCTGGCCGTCGCCGCCTACGACCCCGGCGCGCGCCGGCTCGTCATCGTGGCCGCCAACACCGGGGCCGCGCAGACCCTCACCTTCGACCTGTCCCGCTTCACGCAGGTCAGCGGCGGGTCGGGCGGCCTGGTGCCGCGCTGGTCCACCGTCCCGTCCGGCGGCGACCGCTACACCCACCGGCAGGACACCTGGCTCAGCGGCAAGGTGCTCCGGGTTCCGTTCAGCGCCGGCCAGGTGCAGACGTTCCAGGTCGACGGCGTGGTGCAGTAACCCCGGCGATTCGTGAACCCGAGCCGGGCGCGTGGTTCGTCCACGCGCCCGGCCTGTTCCGTTGCCGCGTCAGTCGTTCGTGTCCTCGCGATCGGTCGGGGCGAGGTACTTCTCGGTGGTCCGGTCGACGCCGGTGTCGTCCTGGTTCCGGTTGAGCACGGAGTAGTGCGACTCCGCGCGCATCCGCTCGACCATGTGCGGGTAGTGCAGCTCGAACGCGGGCCGCTCGGACCGGATGCGGGGCAGCTCGGTGAAGTTGTGCCGCGGCGGCGGGCACGACGTCGCCCACTCCAGCGAGTTGCCGAAGCCCCACGGGTCGTCGCGCCCGGCCGGTTCCCCGAACCGGTAGCTCTTCACCACGTTGTAGAGGAACGGCAGCGTGGACGCGCCGAGCACGAACGCGCCGATGGTGGAGATCGTGTTGAGGCCGGTGAACCGGTCGCTCTCCAGGTAGTCGGCGTACCGGCGCGGCATGCCCTCGTTCCCGAGCCAGTGGTGGACCAGGAACGTCAGGTGGAAGCCGACGAACGTGGTCCAGAAGTGGACCTTGCCGAGGTGCTCGTCGAGCATCCGCCCGGTCATCTTGGGGAACCAGAAGTAGATGCCCGCGTAGGTGGCGAACACGATCGTGCCGAACAGGACGTAGTGAAAGTGCGCCACCACGAAGTACGTGTCGGTGACGTGGAAGTCGATGGGCGGCGAGGCGAGCAGGATGCCGGACAGCCCGCCGAACAGGAACGTCACCAGGAACCCGACGCTGAACAGCATGGGCGACTCGAACGTCAGCTGCCCCTTCCACATGGTGCCGATCCAGTTGAAGAACTTGATGCCGGTCGGGATGGCGATGATGAAGGTGGTGGCGGAGAAGAACAGCAGCAGCACCGCGCCGGTGGCGTACATGTGGTGCGCCCACACGACCACCGAGTACAGGGCGATCGCGATGGTGGCGAAGACCAGGCCCTTGTAGCCGAAGATCGGCTTGCGGCTGAACACCGGCAGGACCTCGGACACGATGCCGAAGAACGGCAGCGCGACGATGTAGACCTCGGGGTGGCCGAAGAACCAGAACAGGTGCTGCCACAGGATGGCGCCGCCGTTGGCCGGGTCGAACACGTGCGCGCCCAGGTGGCGGTCGGCCAGCAGGCCGAGCAGCGCGGCGGTCAGGATCGGGAACGCCAGCAGGACCAGGATGCTGGTGATGAAGACGTTCCACGTGAAGATGGACATCCGGAACATCGTCATGCCCGGCGCGCGCAGGCAGATCACCGTGGTGATCATGTTGACCGCGCCCAGGATGGTGCCGAGACCGCCGATGACCAGGCCCGAGATCCACAGGTCCGCGCCGACGCCCGGCGTGTGCGTCGCGCCGGAGAGCGGTGTGTAGGCCGTCCACCCGAAGTCCGGCGCACCGGCCGGCGTGAGGAACCCGCTCACCGCGATGAGGCCGCCGAACAGGTAGAGCCAGTACGACAACGCGTTGAGGCGCGGGAACGCCACGTCCGGCGAACCGATCTGCAGCGGCAGGATGAAGTTGGCGAAGCCGAACACGATCGGCGTCGCGTACAGCAGCAGCATCACCGTGCCGTGCATGGTGAAGAGCTGGTTGTACTGCTCGTTGGAGAGGAACTGCAGGCCGGGCCGGGCCAGCTCGCCGCGCATCAGCAACGCCATCAGGCCGCCGACGAGGAAGAACCCGAACGACGTCGTCAGGTACAGCAGCCCGATGAGCTTGTGGTCGGTCGTGCGGAACAGGCGCAGCAGCGCCGAACCCCTGCGCCGAGGCCGCGCGGCCTCCGGGGGCACGATCGGCGTCGGCTTGAGCGTGGTCATGGCCATCCTCGGGCTCGCGGTGCGGGCATCGGCCCACCGGCTGGGGCTCCCGACACCCGTGCCGCCGCTCCGAGGTGCTGCGGAGGACGGCGTGCCGTCAGCGGCGCGGGCGGTCGAGGCGGAACAACGTGGTGCGTGCGGCGATCAGCGCCACGCGGGCGGCTTGGACGTCGCCGGCGGCGGCGTGCTCGCGGGCGTCCCGCAGGAACCCGACGACGGTCCCCACCGGGTCGTCCGGCGTCTCGTCGGCCAACGCCGACAACCGGTCCCACACCGGCGCGACGTCGCCGGCCAACGTGGCGAGCACCCGGTCGATGTCACGCCTGGCGTCACCGTGGCGGGGATCGACGTGCAGCACCGCGTGCACCGCCGAATCCACCGCGAGGCGCAACACGGCTGTCTGGTCGTCCGCCGGTTTCGTCATCACGCTCCCCCGATCACAAATAGTGAGCATATGTCACCATGAGTGAATCGGGCGGTGTGCGGGACGCCGGGCGTGGCGTCACCGGCGCCCGGTGGGCCTCACGCGCTGCGCGGCATCGGGACGAGCTCGGCGGCGGTGTAGGGCACCAGCCGCCGGACGAGGTCGTCCCGCGTCCACCGCGCCACCGCGGGCTGCCCCACCGCACCCCGTTCGCCGCGGAGCAGCCGGCGCACCCACCGGGCCACCGCCTGCGGCGTCGGCAGGAGGTCGGCGCCGAAGTAGGCGACGATGATCAGGTCCTCACCGCTGTGCGTCTCCACGGCCACGGACCAGCCGCACTCCTCGTCCCAGACCAGCGCCACGTCCCGGTCGGGGAAACCCCGCAGCCGGCCGTCCAGCGCCAGGTACAGGGTGGCCGTCGGCTCAGCCTGCACGCACGAGGACTCTCCCGTGAGCCCCAGCTCCACCGTCACCCGGCGGACGTAACCCTGCAGGCCCCACACCAAGGCGTCATCGAAATCCAGCTCCATCGCGCACCGCCACCTTCTACCCCCGGTCGATGCGCCGGCTGCTTGACGCATCGACCGAGTACCCGCCAGTGTCCGATGTGAACCCGTTCGGACGACCAGGTTGGCTGTTCCGATCCAGACGGTCGCCCCCGGCGACGTTCCCGTCGCCCGGCCGCGGTCCCGATCGGGGGGGTTCGGGGAGGCCCGCGTGGGTACGTCGTCGGCATGTGGACCAGGGGTCATGACGCGGCAGGGTGCCCGTGCGCACGCTGAGCCGGGGTCGGCAGGACGGGTTCGCGCCCGAGTTCACGGCCGTCGCGGGCACGCGGGCGCACGCCGGGGTGCTCGGGCCGGTCGGCGCGCCGGACGTGGTGTGCGTGCCCGGCCTGGGCTGCTCGCACCGCTACTTCCTGCCGCTGGCACGGCGGCTGGCGCCCGACGCGCGGGTCGCCGCAGTCGACCTGCCCGGCTTCGGCCGCACCCCCGGACCGGGCGAGCCGCTGGACGTGCGGGGCCTGTCGCTGGCGCTCGCCGACTGGTTGCGGGCCACCGGGCGGGGCGGATCGCTGCTGGTGGCGAACTCCGGCGGCTGCCAGGTCGTGGTCGACCTGGCCGTGCACTCCCCCGACCTGGTCGGTCCGGTGGTGCTGGTCAGCCCCACGATGGACCGGCACGCCCGCTCGCGCGCGCGGCAGCTGGGGCGGTTGCTGGCCGACATCCCGCGGGAACGGCCGTCGCTGAACTTCGTGATCGCCCGCGACTACCTCACCTGCGGGCCGCGCAGGCTCGCCGTGACGCTCCGCCACCTGCTCGAAGACCCCGTCGAGCGCAAGCTCCACCACGTGCGCACGCCTGCCGTCGTCGCCCGCGGCGCCCACGACCCGATCGTGTCCCGCGCGTGGGCCGCGGAAGTGGCGTCGCTGCTGCCGCACGGCCGGCTGGCCGAGGTGCCGGGGGCCGGCCACGCCTTGAACTACTCGGCCGCCGACGCGCTGGCCGCGATCACGCGCCCGCTGCTCCCCGACGGGGCGTGACCTAGGCGACCAGGTAGTGCTGGCCCGGCATGAAGTCGCCGAGCGGGACCGCCGTGGCGCCCGTCGCCAGCACCACCTGCGCGAACGGGTCTCCGGCGTGCATGGCCAGCAGCAGCGAGCCGGCGCCGAACCAGCGGCGGTCCACCACGTCCTCCCTGGCCCGCGGCAGGCTCTCGTTGAGCGCCCAGTTCGAGATGAACAGGTCCGCGTCCACGTCCGTCGCGCCGACCAGGCCGATCGGCACGAGGTTCACCCGTCCGGGGACGGGCCGCACCGGCGCGGTGTCGTGCAGCACGACCCGCTCCTCCCCCAGCACCGCGGACAGGTAGAGCCACTGCACGGCGCTGAACGTCGGCGTGTCGAAAACGACGCACGTCGGCTCGCCGCGGTGCAGGGCGGTGATCACCCGGATCAGCGCGCCGAACCCGCCACCCCACTCCACGATCGTGGCGGCGTCGTCGACCCGCCGTCCCGTCGCCTCCTGGTAGCGCAGCAGGTGGAACAGCTGGTGCACGGTGTTGGACGACGTCCGCAGGTCGCTGCCCGGCAGCGGCACCGTCGGCGGGTCGCCGACCGGCGGTTCGGCGAGCGGGCGCTCGTCGGCGAGCCGGGACCGCACGTAGGGCAGCTCGTGCGGCAGCAGGCGCTCGTTGACGAACATCTGGAACGCGATCGACGGGTGGCGCAGGAAGTCGGGCGGCGGGACGGGCAGCAGGTCGCGTTCCAGCTCGGCGTTGCGCCGCACCCAGTCCGGGCGCACGTACCGCGCGTCCACGCAGGGGCGCACGGTGGCGAGCCGTTCGGCGAAGCGGCGCGCCAGGTCGGCGAAGGCGGTGTCACCGTGCTGCGGTTCGTCCGGCGAGTGCATGCCGAGGCGCTACCCCGCTCACATCGCGCGAAACCCGCCCTGATCACCGGCCAGGGCGACGATGACGATGGCGGTGATCGAGCCGAGCAGCAGCCACAAGCCGGTCGGCACGGCGCCCTCGTCGAGGTGGACGACGGACGCGACGACGGCGGCGATCGAGGCCAGGGTCGCCACGACCCGCAGTACCCGGCGGCCGACGACGACCACGGCCGCGGCGATGACGGGGCCGGCCGCCAGCCACTCCCACCCGTGGCCCAGGACCAGCCACAGCGCGGCGAGCCCGCCGGCCACGGCGCCCGTGCCGATCAGCTTCCTCCTCCGGTCGCGAGCGGACCCACCGGGTGCACGACGTCCCCCGTTCGGGGCGGCGCGCTCGCTCGTCAGCCGCGCGAGCCTGCGGGAGGCTTCCCGCCGGAGGTCCTCCTCCCGCGCCTTCAACGCGGCCGCCTCGGCTTCCTCCAGCTCCCGCTGCATCCGGTGGGCCTCGTCCCACGCCTTCACCGGCGTCTTCGAGCTCCGACCGCCGTGCTTCACGGCGTTCGCGGCCGCTCCGCCGGACCTTCCCCGGCGTCGACGGCGCCGACGGCGGGCCGGCGAGTCGGCGACGGCCAACCGGCGTCTGGCCCGGCGCACCACGTCCACCGCGCGCAGCAGGTCGGCGTGCTCGGGAGACTTGCGCGGGTGGGCGACCAGGTTCCGGGTGTGCCTGAGCGACCGGACCTCGGCGACGGGGAGACCGACCCGGGCGGCGATCCGCTCGTCACGCCGGGGGCCCTCCTCCACCAGGTCGACCAGGTGCTGCCACCCGTCGAGGACCTCCACCTTCAGCTCGGCCGCTGACCGGTCCCCGGTGGTCCCCGGTCGAGCCGCGGGTGTGCCGTTCCGCGCGGCACGGGCTTCCTGCGCCAGCCGGGCGTGGTCGAGGAGGCGTTCCCAGTCGTGGTCGCCGGCCGCGCCGATCACCCGCATCACGGTGAGCAGCTGCTCGGGCTCGCGGGGCAGCCGGCGCGACTCGATCCACCCGCTGATAATGCGGTCGGAGATGTCGCGGCCGTGGCCCTGCGCGGCGCGACGGCTGATCAGCCCTGCCACCGCGGTGCCTTCCGGCAGGCGGGCCGACCACCGGGTCAACGCCGCGTCGAACCGCGCCCAGAACACTCGTCGGCCTCATCGGTCATCGCCCCAGTGTCCCGCACACGATCAACCGGCGGGCCCGAGTCGCGCGCGACTCGCCTGCACCGCAACGCAATACCGATCCACCGGCCGCATTTCTGCGGTTGGCTGCGCCGGTGCGGTGGAGTGATCCAGGTCGGCTGGCCGCGTCGACGTGATCACGACCGGAGGTGGTCAGGTGGCGCGGCGCGCGCGGGACGTGGCCAGGCCGGCCAGGACCACGGCGGCCACTCCCACCACCACGGCGATGATGGCGCCGGCTTTCCCGTTGCCGGTTCCGAAACCCCCGGCGGAGTTGGCCCAGTGCAGGCCGCCGACGGCCGCGGACACCACGCCCGCCGTCCCGGCCGCGATGGCTCCGCGACGCGACGCGCCGGTGCGACCGGCCGAGCGGAGGGCCAGCCCACCGAGCACCATGCCGACCAGCCCCACGACGGCGGCGGCCGTGGGCAGGAGCCGGCCGGAGCCGAGGCCGCCGGCCGCGACGACCGACGGGTGGCCGGCCTCCTGACGCGGACCGGTGGACGGGGCGTCGACGTTCACGGGGTCCGCGACCGACCGCGCGCTGACCGTGACATCGTTGGCGGAGGCGTGCGCGGCCGCGGGTGCGACGAGGCCGAGGCCTCCGATCAGCGCGGCGCCGGCCACGGCGAGCACCACTCGGACCGACACCGGGGCTCCGGATGACTTCATGTCCCACTCCGTTCCAGACGATTTCGCTGTCGCTCGATCCTGTCGCCGGACGGGCCGCCGGTCGTCGTGTGGACGGACGGGATTCGCGCTGCCGCGCCCGACGCACCCGGCTGCCGCGGACGCGGTAGGGACCGGGCACGTACTGCGAACGCGGTAGGCGGGCGGTCGTCCCGGTGGAGGAGTCGCCCGCGGGCGGATCTGGCTACTGTGCGCGCATGAGCACAGGGCGGTCCGGCGTTCCGGCCGGTGTCAGGGATTGGGCGATCGCGGCGTGCGTGGCGGCGACGCTGCTCGTCGCCGGCCTGTCCGGGAACCGTCCCGCCGACGTCGACCTCCTCGGTTGCGCGCTGCTGGTCGCCGCCGGCCTGGCGCTCGTCGCGCGCCGCCGGGCGCCGGTGCCGGTCCTGGCCGTCACGGGGCTGTGCTCGGTGGGCTACCAGGCGCTCGGCTTCGACGTCCCCGCCGTCGCGTTCCTGTTCGCCGTGTACGCCGCCGTGCGCGAGGGCCACCGGGTGGTCACGATCGTGGCGGCGGTGGCGGTGCTGGCCGCCCTGCCGCTCGCCGCCCTCGCCCTGCCCGACGACCTGTCGGTGGGCGAGGCGCTGGCCCGTGCCCGAGGCGCGCTGGAGCTGGCGTGGCTGGTCGCCGCCGGGGCCGCCGGTGAGGCGCTGCGGCAGGCCGAGCGCCGGGCGGACGAGGCGGAGCGGACCCGCGAGGAGACCGCACGGCGTCGTGCCGACGAAGAACGGCTGCACATCGCCCGTGAGCTGCACGACTCCCTCACGCACCAGATCTCGATCATCAAGGTGCAGGCCGGCGTCGCCGTCCACCTGGCACGCAAGCGCGGCGAACAGGTGCCGGAGGCGCTGCTGGCGATCCAGGAGGCGGGCCGTGAGGCGGCACGGGAGCTGCGGGCGACGCTGGAGGCGCTGCGCGACGACGGCAAGACCCCGCCGCACGGCCTCGCGCACGTCCCGGCCCTGGTCGAGCGGGCGCGCACGACCGGTCTGGACGCCACCCTGACCATCGACGGGCCACCGCACGACGTGCCGGCCGCCGTGGACCGGACCGCGTACCGGATCGTCCAGGAATCGCTCACCAACATCGCCCGGCACGCGTCCGCCGCCACCGCGTCGGTCCGGATCGACTACCGTCCGGGCGCGCTCGCCATCCGGGTGGACGACGACGGCAAGGCCGCACCGGACACCGCCACGACGCCGGGCGTGGGGCTCCTCGGGATGCGGGAACGGGTCACCGCCCTCGGCGGTCGGCTGCGCGCCGAACCCCGCCGCGAGGGCGGCTTCACCGTCCACGCCGAACTCCCCGTGGACCGGACGCCGTGATCCGCGTCCTGCTCGTCGACGACCAGCCGCTCCTCCGCAGCGGGTTCCGCGCGCTCCTCGACGTCGAGGACGACATCGAGGTGGTGGCCGAGGCCGCCGACGGCCGGGAGGGCCTCGCGCTCGCCCGGGAGCACCTGCCGGACATCGCGCTGGTCGACATCCAGATGCCGGTCATGGACGGCATCGAGACGACCCGGCAGATCGCCGCGGACCCGGCGCTGGCCCGCGTCCACGTCGTCATCCTGACCAACTACGGCCTGGACCAGCACGTGTACGACGCGCTGCGCGCCGGCGCGGCCGGCTTCCTGGTCAAGGACATCGAGCCGGAGGACTTCCTCCACGCGGTGCGCGTCGCCGCGCGCGGTGACGCGCTGCTGGCGCCGTCGATCACCCGCAAGCTGATCGACCGGTACGTCACCGAGCCGCCGCACGCAAGCGCCGGCCCGAACGCGGACGGGCTGACCAACCGGGAACGCGAGGCCGTCGTCCTGGTCGCCCGAGGGCTGTCCAACGACGAGATCGCCGACCGCATGGTGATCAGCCCGCTGACCGCCAAGACCCACGTGAACCGGGCCATGACCAAGCTCCACGCCCGCGACCGCGCCCAACTCGTCGTGCTCGCCTACGAGTCGGGCCTGGTGACCCCGCGCCACCGCTGACGCCCCATGTCGATTCCCCACCGGCGACGAGAGCCTTTCCCGACCCGACGATCGCGGCCGGAAATCTTCCGTGACGAATGGGCAACGGGTCGGCGACAGCCCGTTCGCTAGCGTCGGCACCTCTCGCTGACGGAATGGGGGCGGAATGCGGAAGAGTCGCCGGAGAATCACCATCGAAATCATTGACCGCTACCAGCGCAATCAGGTCGCGGTGCAGCGCGCCGTGATCGGCCTGCTGTACGTGTGGTTCGGCGGGCTCAAGGTCGTGCCCGGGCTGAGCCCGGTGGACGACCTGGCCGGTCACGCGATGTCCGCGATGACGATGGGGCTGGTCAAGCCCGCGGTGTCGATGCCACTGCTGGCGGTGGCGGAAATCCTCATCGGAATCGGCCTGATCACCGGAAAATTGCCTCGCACCACCGTGCTCGTGGCTTTCGGGCACATGGCCGGGATCTTCCTGACCGTGTTCATCCTACCCGGTGAGATCTGGGCAGCGTGGGGCGTGCCGACGTTGAACGGCCAGTACGTGCTGAAGAACGTGGTGCTGGTGTGCGGTTTAGCGAACGTCGCCCTGAGAGTATTCCGCCAGGCTCCGGAAAAGGCGGTCGTCCATCGAGAGGCAGGTCTCGTGGATCAGCTGGGTCAGCGCGTCCGAGGGTGAGATGCCCAGTTCGTCGTGCAGCAGCCGCCTGCACTCCTCGAACTGGCGGGCGGCCTCGCGGCGGTTGCCCTCGGCGAGGTGCACGTCGATGAGCGCGCGGTGCGCGCTCTCCCGGTAGGGGTCGGCGTGCAGCGCCGCCAGGCCGACCTCGATCGCGAGGCCGCCCAGCCCCTTGGCGGACAGCATGCGGCACAACGCCTCCAGGGCGTGCAGCCGCAGCTGCCGGAACCGCTCGCGCTCCTCCAGCAGCCACGCGTCCTCGGTGTGCTCCGGCAGGAGGTCCTGGAACAACAACTGCCGCACGGCGACGCCGAGGTTGTCCGCGTCGACCGGCGCCATGTCACCGTCGAGGACGCGCAGCGCGAGGTCGTCGGCCGCGTGCAGGTCCACCGTGACGTCGTCGGCCAGCCTGAGCTGGTCCCTTGTGGACACGACGCTGGCGTCGGTGCCCGGCGGCATCCGCCACAGCACGGACCTCAGGTTGGCCGCCGCACGGGTCGCCGACGCGTCCGGCCACAGCACCGCGGCCACCCTCGCGCGGCCGACCGGCGCGCCGCGCAACGCCAGCAGCGCGACCAGCCGTTCCGCGCTCGCGCCGAGCTGGACGCGGTGGCCGTCGTGGTGGAACTCGAAGCCGCCGAGCAACCGCACCTGCGTGCGACCGCGGCCCTGCGGCGCCCCGGCGGCCACCCGGTAGTGCGACCACACGGGATCGGTGATCGTTTCGGACATGGTCAGGCGCTCCTCAGGCCCGGCAACGCGACAAAGTGCGGACGGCGACCGGCAGGCGTCCGACGACCGGCGGAGGGATCGTCGGACGCCTGCCGGCGGGCAGGGATCAGGGCGAGTGATCAGGACGAGCGATCACGGCAGGGTGCGGCACAGCGGTTCGGCGCAGCGATCCAGCACAACGGCTCGGCACAGCGGTTCAGCGCGGGACGTCGGTGCGGGGAATCAGGCGGAGGTGCGCTCGATGGGCACGCCGGTGAGCATCCCGTACTCGTTCCAACTGCCGTCGTAGTTGCGCACGCCGTCGAGGCCGATCAGCTCGCTGAGGGCGAACCACGAGTGCGAGGAGCGCCACCCCATGCGGCAGTACACGGTGACGCCGTCTTCGAGGGAGACGCCGTGCTTGCGGTACACCTCGGCGATCTCTTCGGGCGACTTGAACGTCTCGTCCTCGTTGACCGTCTCGGTCCACGGGATGTTCACCGCGCTCGGGATGTGGCCCCGGCGCTGCGGGTGGTCCTGCGACATGCCGCGCGCGGCCAGCAGCTCCCCGGTGTACTCCTCGGGCGAGCGCACGTCGACCAGCGCGGCCGCGCCGCCGAGCACGTCGTCGCGGTACGCCCGGGTGGCCAGGTCGAGGTCCTTCGCCCGGTACTCGGTGCGCGCGCGGGTGACCGATTCCTTGCTCAGCGGGTGCCCGCCGACGATCCACGCCCGGCGTCCGCCGTCGAGCAGCCGCACGTCGGCGTGCCCGTACATGCGGAAGTACCAGTAGGCGACGGCCGCCCACCAGTTGCTCTGGGCGCTGTAGAACACGACGGTGTCGTCGTTGCCGATGCCCAGCGAGGACACCAGCTGCTCGAACCGGTCACGCGGCACCACGTCGCGCACCACCGGGTCGAGCAGGTCGCGCTCCCAGTCGATCTTCACGGTGCCGGGCACGTGACCCGACTCGTAGTTCGCGGTGCCGTTGTCGATTTCCACCACCACGACCGAGGGATCGTCGAGGTGGGCGAGTAACCATGCGGAGTCGACGAGCGGTTGGTGCTTCGACATGTCCTCAGCTCTCTATGGTGTTCGTTGCGATGTCGGCACGCCGTCACCACCAGTAGGTGGGGTAGCGCAGCGCGGGGATCAACTTGCCGACGACCCACCCGACGATGACCAGCAGCACGCTGCCGATCAGGAAGACGAGCACCGCGGTCAGCGGCGCGATCGTCTGGAGCACGACCACCGCGGCGGTGGCCGCGGCCGGTGCGTGCGCGGCCCGCAGCGCGAGCATGCCGCCGACCGCGAGGCCTGCGGCCACCGCGGCGACCCAGAGGTGGTGGCCGAACGCGGCGACCATCAGCAGGCCGATCACGACCGACACCAGGTGGCCGAGCACGACGTTGCGGGGCTGCGCGGGCGGTGTCGCGTGCATCGCCACGAGCAGCATCGCGGTCGCCGCCAGCGGCGCGGTGAAGAGCACCGAGTTGGTCACCGAGCCGATCGCGACCAGCAGCAGGAGCATGACCGCGGTGATCGCCGTCGCCCTGACGATCACCGCGGGCTTCGGGCGGGCGGGCGCCTTGCTGCGCCACCGGCTGGCCGTCGCCTCGACGGGTGTGGTATCGGCGGCTGGCTTGGTCATCGGGTACGCCTCTCGTGAATGACGACCCGCACGACCGGGTTGGCGGATCGCGTCCTTCACCCTGAAGCTTGGGTGCGCCGCCGTCCCGGAGCAAGATCAACTCGCCGTCCCGCCATGAAGATTTCCGATGTGCGAGCCGCTGAACTCGGCGATTGATGGGCGCGTGACGTTCGGGTGACGGGGCCTCTGAAGTAATCCCGCAGGTCTTACCCGGTTCCTTTTTCACCTGGAGCATCCGTGAGCCCTGACAACCGTCGGCGCCGTCTGCGCTCGACGCTGACGCCGGTGGCCCTGGCCGCCGCCCTCACCGCGAGCGTGTTCACGCCGGTCGCCGGAGCCGAGGGCGGGACCGTGCCCGCCGGCGACAATGTGATCATCCAGTGGGACCAGGCCCTGATGGAGGCCGTCAAGGTCGGCAAGCTGGGCCCGCCGCACGTCGCCCGCGCCATCGGCATCCTGCACACCTGCACCTACGACGCGTGGGCCGCGTACGACGGCAGGGCCACCGGCACGCGCTACGGCTCGCAGCTGCGCCGTCCGCTCGCCGAGCGGACGCTCGCCAACAAGAGCAAGGCGATCAGCTACGCGGGCTACCTCGCGCTCAAGGACCTCTACCCCGCGAGCAAGCCGGCGTTCGACCAGCTCATGGTCAAGCTGGGCTACGACCCCGCCACCGTTCCGGGCGGGCCGACGTCGCCCGCCGCGATCGGCACCAAGGCGTGCCAGGCCGTGCTGGACTTCCGGCACCGCGACGGCGCGAACCAGCTCGGCGACCTCAACGGCGGCGCGCCGTACAGCGACTACACCGGCTGGACCCCGCGCAACGACCCGATGGACATCTTCGCCTTCGACCCGGCGACGGTCCGCGACCCGAACGGCTACCAGCCGCTGATCCACCCGACGAAGAACGGTCCGACCATCACGGACGGGTTCGTCGGCGCGCAGTGGGGCAAGATCAAGCTGCTCGCGGTGCAGGGCCTGCCGGAGGCGTGGCAGGACAGCGTGCAGAAGCGCATCCTCGAGGAGCTCCGCCGGTCCAAGACCCCCGGCCCGGCTCCGTACGGCTCCCCCGAGTACCTGGAGCAGGCCCAGGACCTCATCGAGATCAGCGCGAACCTGACCGAGGAGCAGAAGGCCATCGCGGAGTACTGGGCCGACGGCGCGGGCACCGTGACGCCCGCCGGCCACTGGATGGTGCTGACGCAGGACGTGTCGCGCCGTGACCGCAACACGTTGGACGAGGACGCGAAGCTGTTCTTCGCGATGGGCAACGCCCAGGCCGACGCCGCGGTCGCGTGCTGGTACGTCAAGCGGTACTACGACTACGTGCGGCCGATCACCGCGGTGCGCTACCTGTTCCAGGACCAGGAGATCGCCGCGTGGGGCGGCCCCGACCGGGGCACCGTCACGATCGACGGCAGCGCGTGGCGCCCGTACCAGGAGGACACGTTCCCGACGCCTCCGTTCTCGGAGTACGTGTCCGGGCACAGCACGTTCAGCTTCGCGGCGGCCGAGGTGTTCCGGCGGTTCACCGGCAGCGACCAGTTCGGCATGTCGACGACCATCCAGCCGGGCCAGCTGACCTTCGAGCACAACCTGCCCAGCTCGCCGATCACCCTGTCGTGGCCGACGTTCAGCGACGCCGCCGCGCAGGTCGGCATCTCGCGCCGCTACGGCGGCATCCACTTCACCGACGGCGACCTCCACGGCCGGGCGCTCGGCAGCTCGATCGGCCAGGTCACCTGGAACACCGCGAACCTGTACATCAACGGTCACGCGTGATCGACGCGGAGCGGTTCCCGCCCGGGGAACCGCTCCGCACCCCTGATCGGAGGAGCACGTGCACGACGTGGTCAAGCTGGATCGCGTGGTGATCCGGTTCGCCGGTGACTCCGGTGACGGCATGCAGCTCACGGGCGACCGGTTCACGTCGGAGGCGGCCGCGTTCGGCAACGACCTCGCGACCCAGCCGAACTTCCCGGCCGAGATCCGGGCGCCCCAGGGCACCCTGCCGGGTGTGTCGAGCTTCCAGCTGCACTTCGCGGACTACGACATCCTGACCCCCGGTGACCGGCCGGACGTGCTCGTGGCGATGAACCCGGCCGCGTTGAAGGCGAACATCGACGACCTGCCCAAGGGCGGGATCCTGATCGTCAACACCGACGAGTTCAGCAAGCGCAACCTGGTCAAGGTCGGGTACGCGGCCGACCCGCTGGAGGACAACACCCTCACCGAGACCTACCAGGTGCACAAGGTCGCGATGGCCACGCTGACCATCGGCGCGCTGGAGGGCACCGGGCTGGGCAAGAAGGACGCGGAACGGGCGAAGAACATGTTCGCCCTGGGCCTGTTGTCGTGGATGTACCACCGGCCGACCGAGGGCACCGAGCGGTTCCTGCGGGAGAAGTTCGCCCGCAAACCCGAGATCGCCGAGGCCAACGTGCTGGCGTTCCGGGCGGGCTGGAACTACGGCGAGACCACCGAGTCCTTCGCCGTCACCTACGAGGTCGCCCCGGCCAGGCTGGCCCCGGGCACCTACCGGCAGATCACCGGGAACACGGCGTTGGCGTACGGGATCGTGGCGGCGGGGCAGCGGTCCGGGCTGCCGGTGGTGCTGGGCACCTACCCGATCACACCGGCGTCGGACATCCTGCACGAGCTGTCCCGGCACAAGAACTTCGGCATCACCACGCTGCAGGCCGAGGACGAGATCGCCGGCATCGGCGCGGCCCTGGGCGCCTCCTACGGCGGCGCGCTCGGCGTGACCTCCACCTCCGGGCCCGGTATCGCGTTGAAGTCGGAGACGATCGGGTTGGCGGTGATGACCGAGCTGCCGCTGATCGTGATCGACGTGCAGCGCGGCGGCCCGTCCACCGGCCTGCCCACCAAGACCGAGCAGGCCGACCTGCTGCAGGCCATGTTCGGCCGCAACGGCGAGTCCCCCGTCGCCGTGGTCGCGCCGCGCTCGCCGTCGGACTGCTTCGACGCCGCGATGGAGGCCGCCCGGATCGCGCTGGTCTACCGCACCCCGGTGCTGCTGCTGTCCGACGGCGCGATCGCCAACGGCTCCGAGCCGTGGCTGATCCCCGACGTGGAGGACCTGCCCGACCTGTCGGTGGGCTTCGCCACCGAACCCAACGCGCCCGACGGCACGTTCTGGCCCTACCTGCGCGACCCCGAGACCCTCGCGCGGCCGTGGGCGGTGCCGGGCACCGCCGGGCTGCAGCACCGCGTCGGCGGGCTGGAGAAGGCCGACGGCACCGGCAACATCTCCTACGACCCCGCCAACCACGACCACATGGTCCGCCTGCGCCAACGCAAGATCGACGGCATCACCGTTCCCGACGTCGAGGTCGACGACCCCACCGGCGACGCCCGCGTCCTCGTCGTCGGCTGGGGATCGTCGTACGGGCCGATCGGCGCCGCCGCCCGACGGGTGCGGAAGCTGGGCATGCCGGTGGCGCACGCGCACCTGCGCCACCTCAACCCCTTCCCGAAGAATCTGGGCGAGGTGTTGGCCCGCTACGAGCGGGTCGTGGTGCCGGAGATGAACCTCGGCCAGCTCGCGCTGCTGCTGCGCGCCAAGTACCTCGTCGACGCCATCAGCCACACCAAGGTCCAGGGCCTGCCGTTCAAGGCCGAGGAACTGCAGGACGTGCTCGTCGACGTGATCAAGGGAGTGTCGGAATGACCGCGACCGATCTCGGGCTGCCGGCCCTGACAGGCCTGGTCGGCGTGCCCACCGCGGACCAACCCCAGAAGGCCAAGGACTACAAGTCCGACCAGGAAGTCCGCTGGTGCCCCGGCTGCGGCGACTACGTCGTCCTCAACGCCGTGCAGTCCTTCCTGCCCACCCTCGGCCTCAAACGCGAGAACATCGTGTTCGTCTCCGGGATCGGCTGCTCCTCCCGCTTCCCGTACTACATGAACACCTACGGCATGCACTCCATCCACGGCCGCGCCCCCGCCATCGCCACCGGCCTGGCCGTCGCACGACCGGACCTGTCGGTGTGGGTCGTCACCGGCGACGGCGACGCGCTGTCCATCGGCGGCAACCACCTCATCCACACCCTGCGCCGCAACGTCAACCTCAAGATCCTGCTGTTCAACAACCGCATCTACGGGCTGACCAAGGGCCAGTACTCCCCCACCAGCGAAGAAGGCAAGATCACCAAGTCCACCCCCCACGGGTCGCTGGACCACCCCTTCAACCCCGTCTCCCTCGCCCTGGGCGCCGAGGCCACCTTCGTCGGCCGCGCCCTGGACTCCGACCGCGCCGGCCTCACCGAGGTCCTGCGACAAGCCGCCGAACACCGCGGCTCCGCCCTGGTCGAGATCTACCAGAACTGCCCCATCTTCAACGACGGCGCCTTCGACGTCCTCAAAGACGACGACGAGGCCGCCCGCCGCATCATCAACGTCACCCACGGCCAACCCATCACCTTCGGCGGCGGCGACCACGCCGTCGTCCGCGACGGATTCGGCCTCGCCGTCGCCAACACCGCCGACGTCAACCCCGACGACATCGTCGTCCACGACGCCACCGACCTCAACCTCGCCTTCGCCCTGTCCCGCCTGTCCACCCAGGACCTCCAACACACCGTCACCGGCGTCTTCCGCAACACCACACGCACCACCTACGACGACGCCGCACGCGCACAGGTCGAGCACGCCAAGAAGATCAAGCCCGCTGACCTCACCGCATTGCTCCGCGGCAAGGACACGTGGATCACTTCGTCCTCATAGGACTCGCCACCGAGGCATCGCGCATCACTGGAGGATTTCGACCATGGCAGTCCAGAACAAGCAGCGCCGAGGTGAGGGGCAATGGGCGCTGGGCTACCGCGAGCCGCTGAACCCGAACGAGCGGAGCAAGAAGGACGACAACCCGCTCAACGTCCGCTCGCGGATCGAGAACATCTACGCCCACGGTGGTTTCGACTCGATCGACCCGGCGGATCTGCGTGGTCGTTTCCGCTGGTACGGGTTGTACACGCAGCGCAAGCCGGGGATCGACGGCGGTCGGACGGCGACGTTGGAGCCGGAGGAGCTGGACGACGAGTACTTCATGCTCCGGGTCCGGATCGACGGCGGTCGGTTGACGACGCAGCAGTTGGCGTTGATCGGTGAGTTGTCGCAGACCTATGCGCGGGACACGGCGGACATCACCGACCGGCAGAACGTGCAGTACCACTGGATCCGCATCGAGGACGTGCCGACGATCTGGCGCAAGCTGGAGGACGCGGGCCTGACCACGATGGAGGCCTGCGGGGACAGCCCGCGCGTGGTGCTCGGCTCGCCGGTGGCGGGGATCGCCGAGGACGAGGTGGTCGACGGCACGCCGGCGATCGACGAGATCCTGCGCCGCTACATCGGCGACCCGCGCTTCTCCAACCTGCCGCGCAAGTTCAAGACGGCGATCTCGGGGTTGCCGGACGTGGCGCACGAGATCCACGACGTGGCGTTCGTCGGTGTGGACCACCCGGAGTACGGTCCGGGTTTCGACGTGTGGGTCGGCGGTGGTCTGTCCACCAACCCGATGATCGGCAAGCGGTTGGGCGCGTGGGTGCCGTCCGACGAGGTGCCGGACGTGTGGGAGGGCGTGATCAGCGTCTTCCGTGACTACGGCTACCGGCGGTTGCGGCATCGTGCGCGGATCAAGTTCCTGGTCGCCGACTGGGGTCCCGAGAAGTTCCGCCAGGTGCTGGAGGACGAGTACCTCAAGCGCAAGCTCGTGGACGGCCCCGCGCCGGAGGTGCCCGCGATCCCGCGTGACCACATCGGCGTGCACCGGCAGAAGGACGGTTTGTTCTACGTCGGCGCCGCGCCGATCGCGGGCCGGGTGTCGGGATCGACGTTGGTCGAGGTGGCCAAGGTCGTCGAGCGGGCCGGGTCGGGCCGGGTTCGTCTCACCCCGCAGCAGAAGTTGGTGGTGCTGGACGTGCCCGAGGCCGAGGTCAAGGGCCTCCAGGCGGATCTGGCGAAGTTGGGGTTGCAGACGGAGCCGTCGCCGTGGCGGCGGGGTGTGATGGCGTGCACCGGCATCGAGTTCTGCAAGCTCGCGATCGTCGAGACCAAGGCACGCGCGGTCGATCTGGTCGCCGCGCTGGAGTCCCGGTTGGCCGACGTCGTGGCGGGGGTGACGGAGCCGATCTCCGTGCACATCAACGGCTGCCCCAACTCGTGCGCCCGCATCCAGACCGCGGACATCGGCCTCAAGGGCATGATCGTCACCGACGCCGACGGCAAGCAGGTGGAAGGCTTCCAGGTCCACCTCGGTGGCGGACTGGGGTTGGACGCAGGCTTCGGCCGGAAGTTGCGTGGCCACAAGGTGACCGCGGCCGAGCTGTCGGACTACGTCGAGCGCGTGGTGCGGAACTTCGTCGCGAGCCGGCACGACGACGAGAGGTTCGCGCAGTGGGTCGTGCGCGCCACCGAAGCAGACCTGAAGTGAGCGAACGCGCGACCCCGTTCCACTGCCCCTATTGCGGAGACGAAGACCTCCGCCCGCAGGAAGAGCCCGACTACTCGTGGCTGTGCTCGTCCTGCCGTCGAGTCTTCATGGTCAAGTTCGTGGGTCTCAACCTTCCACAGGAGGTGCATCGATGACCGCCCCGACCAGGGTCGAGGAACTGAAGGTGATCGCCGAAGCGGCGAGCGTGGAGTTGGCCGATGCCGGCGCCGAGGAAGCGCTCGCGTGGACCGCGCAGACCTTCGGCAAGAGCTGGATCGTCGCGTCGAACATGCAGGACGCCGTGCTGATCGACCTGGCGACCAAGGTCAAGCCGGACGTGGACGTGCTGTTCCTGGAGACCGGCTACCACTTCGCCGAGACCATCGGCACCCGTGACGCCGTCGACCTCGTCTACCCCGACGTCCGGATCATCAACGCCGCCGCCGAGCAGTCCGTCGCGGACCAGGAGAAGGAATTCGGTCTGCTGAACCAGACCGACCCGACCAGGTGCTGCCAGTTGCGCAAGGTCATCCCGTTGCAGCGCACCCTGAAGAACTACGACGCGTGGGTCACCGGCGTGCGCCGCGTGGACGCGCCGACACGGGCGAACACGCCGATCGTGCAGTGGGACGAGCGCAACGGCCTGGTCAAGGTCAACCCGATCGCGCCGTGGACCGACGAGCAGTTCAACGCCTACATCGCCGAGCACGGGATTCTGGAGAACCCGTTGGTGCAGGCTGGTTACCCCTCCATCGGCTGCGCGCCGTGCACCGCGAAGCCGCTGCCGGGCGCGGACGCCCGCAGCGGCCGGTGGGCCGGGCTGGCCAAGACCGAATGCGGGTTGCACGGATGACCACCACCGCCCTGGACACCCTGGACCGCCTCGAGTCCGAGGCGATCCACATCTTCCGCGAGGTCGCGGGCGAGTTCGACCGGCCGGTGATCCTGTTCTCCGGCGGCAAGGACTCCACCCTGCTGCTGCACCTCGCGGTCAAGGCGTTCTGGCCCGCCCCCGTGCCGTTCCCGCTGCTGCACGTCGACACCGGCCACAACTTCGAGGAAGTCATCGAGTTCCGCGACAAGGTCGTGGCCCGGCACGGGCTGCGGCTGGAAGTCGCCAGCGTGCAGGACTACATCGACGACGGCCGGCTGGCCGAACGCCCCGACGGCACCCGCAACCCCCTGCAGACCGTGCCGCTGCTCGACGCCATCACCTCGCACCGGTTCGACGCGGTGTTCGGCGGCGGGCGCCGCGACGAGGAACGCGCCCGCGCCAAGGAACGCATCTTCAGCCTGCGCAACGCCTTCGGCCAGTGGGAACCCCGCCGGCAACGCCCCGAGCTGTGGAACCTCTACAACGGCCGCCACCGCCCCGGCGAACACGTCCGCGTGTTCCCCCTGTCCAACTGGACCGAACTCGACGTCTGGCACTACATCGCCCGCGAGAACATCGAGCTGCCGTCGATCTACTACGCCCACCGCCGCGAGGTCTACCTCCGCGACGGCATGTGGCTGGCGGAAGGCCCCTGGGGCGGCCCCCGCGACGGCGAGCACAAGATCGAGAAGACCGTGCGCTACCGCACCGTCGGCGACGGCTCCTGCACCGGCGCGGTCGAGTCCGACGCCGCCGACATCCAGGCCGTCATCGCCGAGGTCGCCGCCTCACGCCTGACCGAGCGCGGCGCGACCCGCGCCGACGACCGCCTCTCCGAGGCCGCCATGGAAGACCGCAAGCGGGAAGGCTACTTCTAGATGAGCGACCTGTTGAGGCTGGCCACCGCCGGCAGCGTGGACGACGGCAAGTCCACCCTGGTCGGCCGCCTGCTCTACGACACCAAATCCGTCCTCGCCGACACCCTCGACGCCGTCCACCGCGCCAGCGCCGACCGCGGCCTGACCACCCCCGACCTCTCCCTCCTGGTCGACGGCCTGCGCTCCGAACGCGAGCAGGGCATCACCATCGACGTCGCCTACCGCTACTTCGCCACCCCCAAGCGCTCCTTCGTCCTGGCCGACACCCCCGGCCACGTCCAGTACACCCGCAACACCGTCACCGGCGCCTCCACCGCCCAACTCGGCGTACTCCTGGTCGACGCCCGCAAGGGCGTCATCGAACAGACCCGCCGGCACGCCGCCGTCCTGGCCCTGCTGGGCGTGCCGCGGCTCGTGCTCGCGGTCAACAAGATCGACCTCGTGGACTTCGACGAGGTCACCTTCGCCCGCATCGCCAAGGAGTTCACCGCCCACGCCACCGCCCTGGGCTACCCCGAGGACGCCGTGGTCGAGATCCCCGTCTCCGCCCTGGCCGGGGACAACGTGGTCGAACGCTCCGACCGCACCCCCTGGTACGACGGCCCCACCCTGCTGGAACACCTCGAAACCGTGCCGGTCGACGCCGACCCCCACGACGCCCCCTTCCGCTTCCCCGTCCAATACGTGATCCGGCCCCGCACCACCGAACACCCCGACTACCGCGGCTACGCCGGCCAGGTCGCCGCCGGCACCGTCCGCGTCGGCGACGACATCACCGTCCTCCCCGCCGGACTGCGCTCCACCGTCACCGGCATCGACACCGCCGACGGCCCCCTCGACCACGCCACCTCCGGCCAATCGGTGACCCTGCTCCTGGCCCACGACCTCGACATCTCCCGCGGCGACCTCATCGCCGCCGCCGCCGCGCCACCCAAGGTCACCGACGAATTCGACGCCACCGTCTGCTGGCTCTCCGACAAACCCCTCACCCCCGGCGCCCGCGTCCTGGTCAAGCACGGCACCCGCACCGTCCAGGCCATCGTCACCGAACTCCGCACCCGCTTCGACGAGCAGAACCTGACCACGGTCGAGGACCCCGGCACGTTGACGCTCAACGAGATCGGCCAGGTGACGGTCCGCGCCACCGCCGCCGTCCCGCTGGACGACTACACGAACAGCCGCCGCATGGGCAGCTTCCTCGTCATCGACGTCGCCGACGGCAGCACGCTCGCCGCCGGCCTGATCGGCGACCCCCTCACCACGATCACCCGGGACGTCGCGCTGGCGGGCGTGCCGTGATCCGAGTGCTCCTCGCGCTCCTCCTGGTCCTGGTCGGCTGCACTCGGGCCGACCGAGGGGAACGGACCTCGGCGGCCGAACAGGGCCCGGCCGCCGAGGTCCGTCTCGGCTACTTCCCCAACATCACCCACGCGTCGGCGCTGCTGGGTGTGGAGCGCGGGCTGTTCACCGCCGAGCTCGGCGCGACCCGGTTCGTGCCGGTCACCTTCAACGACGGCGGCGCGGCGGTGAACGCGCTGCTCGGCGGGTCGCTGGACGTGGCGTTCCTCGGTCCGGGCCCGGCCATCAACGCCTACGCCAAGTCCGACGGCGAGGCGGTCCGGCTGGTCTCCGGCGCCACGTCGCGCGGCGCGCAGCTGGTGGTCAGGGCGGGGATCGACCGGCCGCAGCAGCTCATCGGCCGCACGATCGCCAGCCCCGCCCTGGGCAACACCCAGGACATCGCGCTGAAGAAGTGGCTCGCCGCCTCGCAGCTCACCGACGCGGTGAACGTGACCAACGTGGAGAGCGCGCGGGCGCTCGACGGGTTCCTCCAGGGCCAGTTGGACGGCGCCTGGCTGCCCGAGCCGTGGTCGTCCCGGCTGGTGCTGGAAGCGGGCGCGCACGTCCTCGTGGACGAGCGGACCCTCTGGCCGGACGGCGAGTTCCCGTCCACGGTGGTCGTCGTGCGGACGCCGTTCCTGCAGGCGCACCCGGAGACCGTGCGGGCCGTGCTGCGGGGGCTGGTTCGGGCCGAGCAGTCCGTCACCCAGGACCCGGCGCGGGCCAAGCAGGACATGAACGCCCACCTGCGGAAGGCGACGAGCCGAGCCCTGCCGGAGGCCACGATCGACCGCGCCTTCGCCAACATCCGACTCACCACCGATCCCAACGCGGCGGCGTTCGACCAGTTGGCTCGTGACGCCCTCGCCGCGGGTGTGCTCAAGGCACCGATCGACCTCGCCGGGTTCGTCGAGCCGGGCCCGTTGACCGCGGTGCTGTCCGAACTCGGCCTGCCCACCAGCCCACAGAGGATTCCATGACCAGCACCCTCGAACCCCTGTCCACCGCGACGGACTACGCGGTCCGGCTGACGTCGGTCAGCAAGACGTTCGGCCACGGCGAGTCCGCCGTCACCGCCGTCGACCGCGTCGACCTCACCGTGCGACCGGGCGAGTTCGTCTGCCTGCTCGGCGCCTCCGGCTGCGGCAAGAGCACCCTGCTCAACCTGATCGGCGACCTGGAGGCGCCCACGTCGGGCCAGGTCGAGCTGACCACGGGTCGGCCCGCGGTGATGTTCCAGGAGGCGGCGTTGCTGCCGTGGCTGACCGCGGCGCAGAACGTCGAGCTGCCGCTGCGGCTGGCCGGGTTGGACCGGCGGGCCCGCCGGGACCGCACCGAGCAGCTGCTCGGCCTGGTCCGGCTGGCCGGGACCGGCGGCAAGCGGCCGCACGAGCTGTCCGGCGGCATGCGGCAGCGGGTCGCGCTGGCCCGCGCCCTGGCGTGCACCGGTGACGACAACGCCCTGCTGCTCATGGACGAGCCGTTCTCCGCGCTCGACGCCATCACGCGTGACGTGCTGCAGGCGGAGTTGCTGCGGGTGTGGCGGGAGACCGGCACGGCGGTCGTGTTCGTCACGCACGACGTGCGCGAGGCCGTGCGCCTGGGCCAGCGCGTGGTGCTGCTGTCGTCACGTCCGGGCCGGGTCATGCAGGAGTGGTCCGTGGCCGGCGAGGACGGCATCGTCGACGAGATCAACACCAGGCTCCGCGAGGTGATCAGCAGCCATGTCGTCGCGTAGCGCCGTCGAGCGGGAGGACGACGAGGCGGTCGAGGCGGGGCTGGACGCGCTGACGTCGCCGGTCGCCGCGCCGTCGAACGGGCGGGCCCGGTTCGTGGGCCGCGTGCTGCCGCCGGTGATCGCGCTGGTCGTCATCGGGTGCCTGTGGCAGGCGCTGTGGGCGTCGGCGATCTGGCCGGAGTTCCAGCTGCCCGCGCCGGTCACCGTGCTGGACCAGATCGCGCAGCAGGTCCGCAGCGGTGACATCGTCGGCTTCCTGTGGGTGTCCGTGCACCGCGCGGTGATCGGGTTCGGGGTGTCGGTGGTGGTCGCGGTGCCGCTCGGCCTGCTGATCGCCAACGTCTCGCCGGTGCGGCGGGCCATCGGCCCGTTGATCTCGGGCTTGCAGAGCCTGCCGTCGGTGGCGTGGGTGCCCGCGGGCGTGCTGTGGTTCGGCCTGACCGACTACGCGATCTACTTCGTGGTGCTGCTGGGAGCGGTCCCGTCCATCGCGAACGGCCTGGTGTCGGGCGTGGACCAGATCCCGCCCATCTTCCACCGGGTCGGGGTGGTGCTCGGCGCGACCCGGCTGGCCGCGGTCCGGCACGTGCTGCTGCCCGCCGCGCTGCCCGGTTTCCTGGCCGGGTTGAAGCAGGGGTGGGCGTTCTCGTGGCGGTCGCTGATGGCCGCCGAGCTGATCGCCACCTCGCCGCAGCTCGGCGTCGGCCTCGGCCAGGTGCTGCACAACGGCATGTCGCTGTCGGACATGTCGCTGGTCATGGCCGCGATCGTGCTGATCTTCTTCGTGGGTGTCGGCATCGAGCTCGCGCTGTTCCGCCCGCTGGAGCGGTCGGTGCTGCGGGCACGCGGCCTCAGCGGAGGGCTGTAGGTGCTCATCGCCGTCGCGCACGGCAGCCGTGACCCGCGCTCCGCGGCGGCTGTCCGGCAGCTGGTCGCCGCCCTGCCCGGCGCCCGGCCCGCCTTCCTCGACCTGTCCGAGCCGCTGCTCGCCGACGTCCTCGCGGACGTGGGTCAGGGCGAGGCGGTGGTCGTGCCGCTGCTGCTGGGCAGCGCCTACCACGCCCTGGTCGACATCCCGGAGATGGTCGACTCGGCGACCGCGCGGTCGCCGGGGCTGTCGGTTCGGGTCACCGACGTGATCGGGACGGACCCGCGGGTCGCCGACGCGGCGCTCGCCCGGCTCGCCGAGGCCGGTGCGCGGCCTGGTGACGGCCGGCTGGGCGTGGTGCTCGCGGGCGCGGGTTCGTCGCACGCGGCGGCCAACGCGGCGGTCGCGGACCTCGCCGAGCGGTGGGAGCGGGAGCACGGCTGGGCCGGCGTCCGGCCCGCGTTCGCGACCTGCGCGCCGGACGTCACCGACGCGATCGCCGAGCTGAGGGACCTCGGCGCGCGCCGGATCGCCGTGGCGTCGTGGTTCCTCGCGCCCGGCCTCCTGCCCGACCGGGTGATCGCCGCGGCACGGCGGGCCGACCCCGACGTCGTGGTGGCGGCGCCGCTCGGCGCGCACCCCTTCGTGGTCGCCGCGGTACGCGGGCTGCACCTGTCCGCGCACGTGTGAGAATTCGGACTCCCGCACCCGGACGTCCCGCAAACTGCGGCACATCGTTTTTTCCGATGGTCGCGCATCGTCAGGACTACAGCGCGGATCTCTTGTTCCCCGGATAACGTGACATCGCTGAAACCGTTGCGCCGCAACACTTCGATTCATGGCGCACCGTTTACACAACAGCGGAGACTATTACCGGGAGCGCGCTTATGTCTGACATGAAAATCATCGAGGACGTAATTCGGAACGGCTTTGACCTGACGGACATCGAGTGGACGAAGTGGGTCGAGCCCGGCCGCGAGGGCGTCGAGCACCACGTGCTGTGGGCGCCGAACCCCGAGACCGGTGACGAGTCCGTCGGCCTGCTGCTGCGCTTCCCGCCCGGCGCGCACGGCGACTTCCACGAGCACCTGGGCTGGGAGCTGATGCTCGTCCTCGACGGCTCCCTGGACCACAGCGACGGCCACTCGTTCAAGAAGGGCGCGCTCGTGGTCGAGGGCCCCGGCAGCAAGCACCAGATGTCCAGCGCCGCCGGGTGCACCGTGCTGGCCATCCGGACCCGGCCCGCCGAGGCGCGGCCCGCCGAGGCCCCGTGAGCAACGCCCCGACCGCGCTCGCCGTCCGACCGGTCCGGGTCGTGCTGTCGAGCGTCTTCTCCGACGCGCACACCTGGAACCTCGTGTTCCTCCAGCTGCTGCTGGAGGAACACGGGTGCCAGGTGACGAACCTCGGCGCCTGCGTGCCCGAGGACCTGCTCCTGGAGCACTGCCGCGACCACCGCCCGGACCTCGTCGTGATCAGCACCGTCAACGGCCACGGCCACCTGGACGGCGTGCGGCTGGCCCGCCTGCTGCGCGCCGACCCGGACACGGCCGACCTGCGGCTGGTCATCGGCGGCAAGCTCGGCGTGGCCGGCGGGGCGGAGTCGCGGCACGAGCTGCTCGCCGCCGGGTTCGACCTGGTGGTGGAGGACAGCGACCCGTCGCGGCTGGTCGGCTACGTCGAAGGGCTGCGCCGACCGGCCCTGCCCAGCGGCAGGACGACGTCATGACGTCGTTCTCCGCGTTCGTCGCCGACGCGGCGGCCGAGGGCCGGCTCGTCGTCCAGCCCCGCATGGGCTTCGCCGAGCCGGCGCGGATGCGGGAGGGGCTGCTGGCGGTGCGCGCCGTGCCGGGGCGCACCGCCGGCACCATCACCCTGGACAGCTACACCAGGGTGGGCGCGCACGACGCCGCGCGCCGGGCGCTGCGCGACGGTGCTCCCCTCAACGGGTTCCCGCTCGTCGTGCACGGCCCGGACGTCACCCGCCGAATGCTCGACGGCGTGGTGTCGCCGGACTTCCCGGTGCAGGTGCGGCACGGCAGCCCCGCGCCGTACGACATCGTGCGCACCCTGCTCGACGCCGGGCTCGACGCCACCGAGGGCGGGCCGGTGTCCTACTGCCTGCCCTACAGCCGGACCCCGCTGCGCGACTCGGTGCGGGAGTGGCGGCGCACCTGCGAGCTGATGGGCGGGCACGGCCCGGACGCGCACCTGGAGACGTTCGGCGGGTGCATGCTCGGCCAGTTGTGCCCGCCCAGCCTCCTGGTGGCGCTGTCCGTGCTGGAGGCGTTGTTCTTCCGCGCGCACGGCCTGCGCAGCGTGTCGCTGAGCTACGCGCAGCAGACCAACGCGGCGCAGGACCTCGAAGCCATCGCCGCGTTGCGCACCCTGGCCGGCGAACTCCTGCCGGACGTGCGGTGGCACGTGGTGCTCTACACCTACATGGGCGTGTACCCGCGCAGCACGACCGGCGCGACCACGCTGCTGCGCGACAGCGTCGAACTGGCGGTCCGGTCCGGCGCGGAGCGGGTGATCGTCAAGACGGAGGTCGAGGCGCAGCGCATCCCGACGCCCGCCGAGAACGTCGCCGCGCTGCGCCACGCCCTCGACGCCGCCCGGCCGCCGACCGACGAGCTGCGGCCCGCCACCACCGGGGTGCTCGCGGAGGCGCGCGCGCTCGTGGAGGCCGTGCTCGACCTGGACGACGACCTCGGCCGTGCGCTGGAACTGGCGTTCCAGCGCGGCTGGCTCGACGTCCCGTACTGCCTGCACCCGGACAACGCGGGCCGGACGCGGGCCGCGCTCGACGAGCAGGGCCGGCTGCGCTGGGTGTCGATCGGCTCCATGCCGATCGGGGGCCTGGCGCGCACCCTCCCGCCCGAGGCGCTCACCGCCCGTTCCCTGCTGGCGATGCTCACGCACGTCGAGCACCGCTACGACAACGTGCTCGCCCGCACGCCCGCACGCCCGCACCTGACCGACTGACGGGAGTGATCGTGTCCTCAGCCGACGGCCCGGTGTCGCACGGGCCCAGGATCGCCATCATCGGCATGGGCCCCCGCGGCATCTCCGTGCTCGAACGCCTCGCCCTCCGCGCCGACGACCACCACGGGCCGGGGCCGGAGGTGTTCGCGATCGACGCCGTCCAGGTGGGCTGCGGCCGGATCTGGCGCACCGACCAGCAGCCGTGGTTCACCATGAACACGGTCGCGGGCCAGGTGACCATGTACTCCGGCGAGCCCGACGGCGGACCGGACCGCGCGGGCGCCGGACCCAGCGTGGCGCAGTGGCTGGCCCGTTCCCCCGACCCGGAGCTGGCGTCGATCGGCCCGGACGGCTACGCGCCGCGCGTCACCTACGGGCACTACCTGCGGCACGTGTACCGCAGCGTGGTCGACCACCTGCCCGACGGCATGGTCGTGCGACCGGTCACCGCGCGGGTCACCACGATGGCGCCGCTGCCGGACGGCGGGTTCGCGCTGACGTTGTCGGACCGGTCCGAGCCGTTGGTGGTCGACCGCGTGGTGCTGGCCACCGGCCACCCGGTGTCCCGGCCCGGCGCGAATGAGCAGGCGCTCGCCGACTTCGCCGCGACCCGGCCGGGGTTGACCTACCTGAGCGGCGACTCCGCCGCGGACCTGCCGCTCGACGTCATCGAGCCCGGCACGCCCGTCGGCGTGATCGGCATGGGCCTCGGGTTCTACGACATCCTGCTGTCGCTGACGGTGGGGCGCGGCGGGGTGTTCCGGCGGGACGTCGCCGGCGCCATGCGGTACGCGCCGAGCGGCCGCGAGCCGCTGATCTTCGCCGGGTCGCGCAGCGGGATGCCGATCCTGGCGCGCGGCACGAACCAGAAGCGGCCCGACCACGTGCACCAGCCGGTCGTGTTCACGACGGACGCGGTGCGCGAGGCGAAGGCGCGGGCGGGCGCGGCCGGGCTGGACTTCACCGGCCAGATCATGCCGCTGATCCAGGCCGAGGTGGACCACGTCTACCTCACCACCCTGGTGCGCTCCCGGCAGGGCGACGCGGTCGCGGCCCGGTTCGCCGAACGGCACGCCCACGTCCTGCGCCACGGCGGGTCCAAGGCCGCGCTGCTGGCCGAGCACGGCCTGGCCCCGGACGCGGGGCTGGACCTCGAACGGCTCGCGCGGCCGTTCACGGGCGACCGGTTCGCCCACCCCGCCGTGTTCCGCGCGAAGGTGCTCGACCTGATGGCCAAGGACATCGACGAAGCCAAGCGCGGCAACGTCGACGGTCCCGTCAAGGCGGCGCTGGACGTGCTGCGCGACATCCGCAACACGATCCGCGTCGCGGTGGACTTCGGCGGGCTGACCGTCCGCTCGCACCGGGACGACTTCCTCGGCTGGTACGTGCCGATGAACGCGCTGCTGTCCGCCGGGCCGCCGGTGGAGCGGGTGGAGCAGCTGCTGGCGTTGATCGAGGTCGGCGTGGTGACCGTGGTCGGCCCGCGGGTCCGCTACGAGTGCGACCCGGCCGGCGGCACGTTCGTGGTGTCCTCCGCCGACGTCGCCGGCTCGCGGACGGAGGTGGCGGCGCTCGTCGACGCCCGCATCCCGCAGCCGGACCTGCGCCGGGACACCTCGCCGCTGTACGAGGACCTGGTCGCGCGCGGGCTGGTGACGCAGTTCGTGGAGCGCGACCCGGTGACCGGCGAGGTGTTCGAGACCGGCGGGGTGGACGTCACGCCCGCGCCGTTCGCCCTGCTCGACCGGCACGGCGCCGAGGTGCCCGGCGCGCACGCCCTCGGCCTGCCCACCGAGCACACGCGCTGGTTCACGCAGGTCGGCAGCAGTCGGCCCGGCATGCGCACGCTGTTCCTGCGCGACGCCGACGCCATCGCCGAGCGCCTGCTCACCCCGTCGCCCGTGCTCGCGCCCCGATGACGCCTGCCCGAGCAAGGCCTGCCCGGAGGTCTCGGGCAAGGCGTACCCAGAAAAACCCAGCGCAGAAGAACCCGGCGCAGAAGAACCCGGCGCAGATGAGCCCGGCGCAGATCACCCAGGAGTGCAGATGACCGACGCGACCGAGGAGTTCCGCGCGGCCCGCGACGTGCTGCTGGCCCACCGCGAGGACCTGGACCGGGCGCGGGCGGAGTTCCGCTGGCCCCGGGCGCCCGAGTTCAACTGGGCGCTGGACTGGTTCGACGTGGTGGCCCGCGACAACGACCGCGAGGCGCTGCGCGTGGTGGGCGTCGCCGCGCTCACGTTCGCGGAGCTGTCCCGCCGGTCGAGCCAGGTCGCCCGCTGGCTGCGCGACCTCGGCGTGCGGCGCGGCGACGTGGTGCTGCTGATGTGCGGCACGCGCCCGGAGCTGTGGGAGGTGACGCTGGCCGCGATGAAGCTGGGCGCGGTCCTGACGCCGACCTACCCGACCGCGACGCCCGCCGAGATCGCCGACCGGTTCGCCCGCGCGGGCGTGCGGCACGTCGTCGCCGAGGAGGGGCTGGTCGAGCGGTTCGCCGACGTCCGGGTGCCCGGCCTCCGGGTGGCGCTGGGCGAGGTCGGCGGCTGGGTGTCCTACTCGGACTCGACCGCCGCGCCGGCGGAGTTCGCGCCGGACGGGCCGACCCACCGCGACGACCCGCTGTTCACCTACTTCACCTCGGGCACCACCTCGCAGCCCAAGCTGATCCGGCACACCCACGCCAGCTACCCCGTCGGACACCTCAGCAGCCTCTACTGGAACGGGCTGAAGCCCGGTGACGTGCACCTGAACGTGGCGTCGCCGGGCTGGGCCAAGCACCCGTGGAGCTCGCTGTTCGTGCCGTGGGCGGCGGAGGCGACGGTGCTGGCCGTGCCGACGCCGGAGCCCGCGGCGGTGCTGGACGCCCTGCACGCGCACCGCGCCACGTCGGTCTGCGCGCCGCCGACGGTGTGGCGCGGCCTGGTCCGGCACGGCCTCGGCGACCGTCCCGCCGCGCTGCGCGAGGCGACGACGGCGGGCGAACCCCTGAACCCGGACCTGTTCCACGCGGTCCGCGACCGCTGGGGCATCTCGCTGCGCGACGGCTACGGGCAGACCGAGGCCACCGGCATGATCGGCACCACGCCCGGCGGACGCGCCCGGCCCGGCGTGCTCGGCCGACCGCTGCCCGGCTACGACATCGTGCTGCTCGGACCGGACGGCGCGCCCGGCGACGAGGGCGAGATCAGCGTGGACCTGGCGAACCGGCCCGCGGGCATCCCCGCCGGCGAGGGCTACTACCGCACGGGCGACCTCGGCGTGCGGCACGCCGACGGGACGATCACCTGCCTCGGCCGGGTCGACGACGTGTTCAAGTCGTTCGACCACCGGATCTCGCCGCACGAGCTGGAACGCGTGCTGTGCCTGCACCCCGACGTGGCGGACGCGGCCGTGGTGCCCGTGCCGCACCCGATCGGCATGTGGGCGCCCAAGGCGTTCGTGGTGCGCAAGCCCTCCGCGACCGCGGACGCCGACGTGGCGACGGGCGTGTTCGACCACGTGGCGCTGGAGCTGCCGCCCGAGAAGGCGGTGGCGGAGATCGAGTTCGTCGACGTCCTGCCGCGCACGGCGTCCGGGAAGGTCCAGCGGGCACGGCTGCGCGACGCCGTCCCCGGCGTGGTCTACGAGGCGGATTCCTCGACGGCGTCGCTCTCGCGCCGCCCGTAGTAGTAGCGGCTGACGCGCGCGCGGTTGCCGCACGCCGAGGAGCACCACTGCTGGCGGTGGTGCTCCTTGACGAAGTACAGCACGCACAACGGCGCCGGGCAGGCCCGCAGCTGCTCGCGCGCCGGGCTGGCCAGGAACCGGGTCGCGACCCACGTCAGCGAGGCGATGGCGCGCGACCGGTCGTCCAGGTCGACGGGCACGGACCAGTGCAGGTCCGGTTCGCCGTCGCCGGGCCACACCAGGTGCGGCGTCACCTCGGCCTCGCGCAGCACCTGGTTCACCGTGGCGAGGGCGACGGCGAGGTCGGGCAGCTCGTGCGCGTCCGGGGCGCTGGGCGGGTCCGGGGCGACGGCGTGGGCGAACAGCGCGCGCAACGCCTGGCGCACCTCGACCAGCCGGTCCGCGGTGGCCGAGTCGGCGGGCACCGCGTGGGTCGGGAACATCGGCCAGCGCTCGTGGACCTGGTCGAGCCAGCCGCGCAGGCCCTCCGGGCTGCGCAGGACGTCCCGCACCCGGCCGCGGGTCCGCCGGACGACCCGAACGGTGTTCACCAGGGTGAGCGCCAGCTGAGTGTCCACGGCGTGACTCCCGTCCCTCGACCGCCTTAATTAACGCTAGCAGGGCCTTGACGGCATGTGTCCAACCACTCGACAATGATGTTGGTACTAATACTTACAAGACTCTCTAACCATGAGGAGCCTGGATGTCTCGCATCCCGCTGGTCGAGCCGGACTCGGCCCAGGGCGAAGTAGCGGAGATGTTCACCGCGATCAAGGACCGGCTCGGGCGCGTGATCAACATGACCCAGGTCATGGCCAACTCCCCCGCCGTGCTCAAGGGGTACCTCGGACTCAACGGCGCGCTGGCCAACAGCTCGGTCGGGCGGCTGACCGGTGAGCGGGTGGCCCTCGCGGTCGGCGAGGCCAACGGCTGCACGCTCTGCCTGTCGGCGCACAGCACGCTGGGCGCCAAGGCCGGCCTGAGCGAGGACGAGATCATCGCGGCCCGCCGCGGCACGTCGTCCGACCCGAAGCAGGCCGCCGCGATCGCCTTCGCGCTCCGCCTCCTGGAGACCCGCGGCACCGTGTCGGACGAGGAGCTGGCGGAGGTCCGCGCGGCGGGCTTCACCGACGGCGAGGTGCTGGAGCTCGTCGCCTACACCGCGCTGAACGTGTTGACGAACTTCGTCAACAAGGTGTCGGACACGCCGATCGACTTCCCCGAGGCCCAGCCGCTGAGCTGAGCGGATCGGGGTGGTCCAGCCGAGCGTGTGCGCACACGCTCGGCGGACCCGTTCTGCGTGGAGGCACCCGCACCGGACGCCCGTGCGGCAAGCCGAAGCCCCTTTCGGCCGGTACGGAGTGCGGCGGTTTGGGCGCTTGTCGGAGTCCGATGCAACAGCCATGCTTCTGCTAATACTCTCGACTAGCAAATAGCATTAGTGTGCCTGGGGGAAGACTCGTGAGCGCTGCCGTGTACGACTTGTCGATCCACCAATTACGGACTTTCCTGGAGGTCGCGAGAACCGGCAATCTCACCAAGGCGGCCAACCGTCTCGGTTACGCCCAGTCCAGCGTCACGGTGCACATCCGCACCCTCGAGCGCAGGCTGGGCGTTCGCTTGTTCCACCGCCACTCGCAGGGCGTCCGGCTCACCGACGAGGGCGAATCGGTCATCGGCCACGCCTCGCGCCTGTTCGAGGTCATCGACGACATGGTGCGGTCCGTCGGCTCGTCGGAGCCGGTGCGCGGTCGGGTCGCCATCGGCGGCCCCGCGGTCCTGACCAGCTACTACCTCGGCCCGCTGCTGCGCAAGTGCCACCAGGTCTACCCGGAGCTGCGGCTGAGCACGCGCACCCTGCGCCCCTCCGACATCGAGAAGACGGTCCGCACGGGCGAGGTCGACCTCGGCTTCGTGCTGACCGAGGACTGCGGCGACGACCAGTTGCGCGACGGCCCGCTGCACTGGCGGACCCTGTGCGCGGTCGACTTCGTCGCCGTGTCCACCACCAAGGCGGGGGCCCGGGTGGACGACGTCGTGCTGGTGGACGACCCGGAGTGCGTGGCGCAGCAGGTGATGGCGCGCGAGTTCCGCCGCCAGTTCGGCCGGCCGCTGCCCAGCCTGGAGGTCGGCTCCATCGCGAGCGCCGTGGACAACCTGCGCGACACCACCAACGTCGCCTTCGTGCCGTACGTCGCGGTCAAGGAGAAGATCGACCGCGGCGAGCTGTCCATCGTCTCGCACTTCCCCAGCGCGCACGTGCACGCCCGCGCGATCTGGCGCGCCGAGATGACGAACGCACCGACCCTCACGGCCGTGGTGCGCCACGCCGTCGAGGTCCTCTCCGACCCGGTCGCCGAGCTGGCGACGGTCGCACCCACCTGCGCGTTGGCCACCGCCGGCTGACGATGACACGCACCGGACAACGGCGCCGCCACACAGGACGGTGTCGGAACAACAACAATGGAGCAGCTCGATGAGCCGTGAAGACGTCCTGGTCTCGGCCGCTTGGTCCGAGGAGAACCTCACCACGCCCGGCGTGGTGTTCGTGGAGGTGGACGAGGACACCACCGCCTACGACGGGGGTCACATCCCGGGCGCGGTGAAGATCGACTGGAAGAAGGACCTCCAGGACCCCGTCCGCCGCGACTTCGTCGACCGGGCCGGTTTCGAGAAGCTGCTCTCCTCGCGCGGCATCGCCAACGACGACACCGTCGTCCTCTACGGCGGCAACAACAACTGGTTCGCCGCCTACGCCTACTGGTACTTCAAGCTCTACGGCCACCAGTCCGTCAAGCTCCTCGACGGCGGCCGCAAGAAGTGGGAACTCGACGGCCGCCCCCTGGACAAGGAGGTCGTGGTCCGCCCCGAGACCACCTACACCGCCCAGGAGCAGAACCTCGCCATCCGCGCCTTCCGCGACGAGGTCGTCGACTCCATCGGCAACAAGAACCTCGTCGACGTCCGCTCCCCCGACGAGTTCTCCGGCAAGCTCCTCGCCCCCGCCCACCTCCCCCAGGAGCAGGCGCAACGCGCCGGCCACATCCCCAGCGCGATCAACGTGCCGTGGAGCAAGGCCGCCAACGAGGACGGCACCTTCAAGTCCAACGAGGAACTCGCCGAGATCTACGGCGAGGCCGGCTTCGACGGCTCCCGCAAGACCATCGCCTACTGCCGCATCGGCGAACGCTCCTCCCACACCTGGTTCGCCCTGCACGAGCTCCTCGGCCACGAGGACGTCAAGAACTACGACGGTTCCTGGACCGAGTACGGCTCGCTCATCGGCGTCCCCGTCGAACTCGGCACCGGCAAGGAGGCCTGACATGAGCCTGGACGGCTGCGGCGCGCCCCCACAGGGCGGCCACATCGACGTGGGGGCCAACGAGGTGGTGGTGAGCGGCAAGGTGCTCACCGCGGGCGCGCCGGTCGGCGGGGCGTACGTGCGCCTGCTCGACGCGTCGGGCGAGTTCACGGCCGAGGTCGTGTCCTCTTCGGAGGGTGACTTCCGGTTCTTCGCCGCGCCGGGCAAGTGGACCGTGCGGGTGCTCTACCGCGACGTCAGCGGGCAGTCGGACGTGGTCGCGCTCGGTCCGGGCGTGCACGACGTCGAGGTGTCGCTGAACTGACCGAGGACGGGGCGGCGGCACGCGAACCCACCGCGCATCGCAAGCCGCCGCCCCGTCCTTGTTCTTCGGGCACACTGGATGTTCGGCCCACGCCGGTTCTTCGGGCGCACCCGATCTTCGGCCCACGCCGGATAGTCGAAGTTCTTCGGGCACGCCGGATCGTCGGTACGCGCCGGATCTCCGGTACGCGCCGGATCGGCGGGCACGCCGAATTGTCGGTGGGTGCCGGCAGGTTCGGAGCCGTGACCCGCACCCCTCCTCCGCTGCTGCGCGACCCGGCGTTCCGCTGGTACTTCGTCGCCCGGACGTCCTCCCACCTCGGCGACGGCCTGATCTCCATCGCCCTGCTGTTCGGCGCGCTGCGCCTCGGGGCGTCGCCGACCGAGGTGGGGCTCGTGCTGCTCGCCGGCCGGTTGCCGGTGGTCGTGTTCACGATCGTCGGCGGCGTGGTGGGCGACCTGGTGTCGCGCCGCGCCGTCATGCTGGCCGCCGACGTCGTCCGGTTCGCCTCCCAGGGTGTGACGGCCGTCCTCCTGATCACCGGCACCGCGACCCTGTGGCACCTGGCGGTGTTGCAGGCGGTCGCGGGGACGGCCAACGCCTTCTTCGCGCCCGCCGCGGCGGGCCTGGTCGCCGACGTGGTGCCCGAGGCGCGACGCCGTCAGGCCAACGCCCTGCTCAACGCCGCCCAGAACGCCGCGACGCTCCTCGCCCCGGTGGTGTCGGCGACGTTGGTGGCCACGGTCGGCGCGGGCGTGTCGTTCGCCGTGGACGCGGCCACGTTCGCGGTGAGCGCCGTCTCGCTCCTGGCCCTCAAGGCCCCGGACCGGGTGGTGCCCCGACGGCCGGCGCTGCTCGACGCCCTGCGGCACGGGTGGCGCGACTTCCGCGCCCGCCCGTGGTTGCAGGCCACCACCGTCCAGGTCGCCGTCATCAACGGCGCCTGCATCTCGCCGTTCCTCGTCATCGGCCCGATCATCGCCGACCAGCGGCTGGGCGGTCCGCTGGCGTGGGCGTTGATCGGCAACGGCTACGCCGTCGGCGCGTTGCTGGGCAGCGCCGTCGTCCTGCGCTGGAGGCCGCGCCGCCCGCTCCGGGTCGCCGTCACCATCCCGGTCGCCCTGGCCCCGCTGCTGGTCCTGCTCGCCGCTGGCGCGCCGGCGCCGGTGCTCGCCGCCGCGGCGGTGCCGGCGGGCGTGCAGTCGGCGATCTACGCCGTGCTCACCAGCACCGCCCGGCAGGTCCACGTGCCGGCCGACCTCGTCGCCCGGGCCACCGGGTTCTCCACCGTCGTGGGGCTGGCCGCCGCGCCCGTGGGGATGGCGCTGGCCGGACCGGTGGCCGAGCGCGTCGGCACGGACGCCGTGCTGCTCGCGGGCGCGCTGATCGCGGTGCTGAGCGTGCCGCCGGCGCTCGCCGTGCGCTCCGTCCGGCACCTCCCGGCCGAGTCGACGCCGGGTGTCTGATCCTGTGCGAGAGCGCTCCCATCACCCTTCCTTGTTGTTGTCCTTTGCGGGACGTTGTGGATAGATGGGCGATGCTGTGATGGCACTCACAGTCAGGACCAAGGAGAACCCATGCTCCGCACCGTTGCCCGCATGTCCACCCTGCTCTTGGCCTTGATACCCGCCCTGTCGACCGGCCCCGGTCCCGCCGCCGGCGCCGAGCCCTCCCCCGTGCACGGCCTCAAGGGCGAGTACTTCCGCATGTCCGCTCCCGGCGCGCGGGACTTCGCCGAACTCGGCGGCGTCGCGCTCGACCCCACCATCGACTTCGCCGGCCTGACCGGCACGTTCGAGTCCTTCACCGGGCGGACCGAACACGTCACCGCCCGCTGGACCGGTCAGCTCACCGCCCCGGAGACCGGCGACTACACCTTCCACGCCATCGGCGACAACGGCTTCCGGCTGTTCCTCGACGGCCAGCCGGTCATCGACCACTGGGTCGGCGACTGGGACGTCGAGCAGCACAGCCGGCCCGTCCACCTCGTCGCGGGCCAGGCGCACGACTTCCGGCTGGAGATGTTCCAGGACGTCGGCGGCGCGACCATGTTCCTGCGCTGGTCGTCGGCCACGACCGGCAAGCAGGTCGTGCCCGAGTCGGCCTTCACCCCGCCCGCCGGCTTCCGCGTCTACCCGGTCGCGCTGACCGTGTCCGGCACTGGCCTGGAACTCGAAGCGGCCTTTGACAACGATGTCACCGCCCTCGGCGACCTCGTCCGGCACCTGACCGTGGAGGCGGACACCGTCCCGATGCCGGTCGCGTCGGCGGCCGTGGCGGACGACCCGTCGCGGGTCGTCGTGACGTTGGCCGAGCCGATCCAGAAGGGCCAGCGGATACGCGTGGCGTACGACGGGCGCGGCGGTCTGGAGGTCGGCGGCGAGGCCGTGCCGCAGGTCGTCCGCACGGCGGCCAACACCTCGACCCACCGGCTGAAGACCGAGTGGGGCGAGCGGCTGGACGCCGAGCACCCGCTGCCCGAGTACCCGAGACCGCAGCAGGTGCGGCGGGACTGGCTCAACCTCAACGGTCCCTGGGAGTTCGCCGGTGCGAGGGCCGGTGAGGAGCCCGCGTTCGGCCGGGCGCTGCCCGAGCGGATCATCGTGCCGTTCCCCGTCGAGTCGCAGCTGTCCGGCCTCGAACGGCACGAGGACCACATGTTCTACCGCCGGCAGTTCACCGTCCCCCAGGACTGGAAGGTCGGCAGGGGCCACCGGCTGAAGCTGAACTTCGGCGCGGTCGACCACCACGCGCGGGTGTGGGTGGACGGCACGCCGGTCGCCGAGCACACCGGCGGCTACACCGCGTTCACCGCCGACGTGACCGACGCGCTGCGCGGCGAGAGCCCGCACGAGCTGCTGGTCGCCGTCACCGACACGACCGGCGACAACCAGCCGATCGGCAAGCAGTCCCGCAACCCCGGCGGCATCGTCTACACGCAGTCGTCCGGGATCTGGCAGACGGTGTGGCTGGAACCCGTGCCCGACAAGGCGATCGACGACGTCGTGACCACGCCCGACCTGGCCGCCGAGGCGCTGGTGGTGCGGGTGGAGTCGGCGACCGCGTCACCGGACGCCGTCGTCCGGGTCACCGCGCGGGACCACGACGGCGAGAAGGTCTCCTCGGTCACCGGCAAGCCGGGCGCGGACCTGACGCTGCCGATGCCCGACCCGCACCTGTGGTCGCCGGACGACCCGTACCTGTACGACCTCGACCTGAGCCTGACGGACGGGTCGAGCCACGACCGCGTCGAGAGCTACTTCGGCATGCGGTCCGTCGGCGTCCAGGACGTCGGCGGGTTCCCCAAGCTGGTGCTCAACGGCAAGCCGATCTTCTCGCTCGCCCTGCTGGACCAGGGTTTCTGGCCCGACGGCCTGCACACCCAGCCCAGCGACGAGGCCCTGCGGTTCGACCTGCGGGCGCAGAAGGACCTGGGGTTCAACGCGGTCCGCAAGCACATCAAGATCGAGCCCGCCCGCTGGTACCACCACGCGGACCGGCTGGGGTTGTTGGTGTGGCAGGACTTCGTGTCGGCGAACATCACCGACGAGACCGGGCAGGAGGCGTTCCTGACGGAGGGCCGGCGGGCCATGTCCCAGCTGCACGACTCGCCGTCCGTGATCGGCTGGGTCGTGTTCAACGAGGGCTGGGGCGAGTGGGACCGGGAGGAGACCGGCCGGATCGCCGAGGCGGTCAAGGCCGCCGACCCGTCCCGCGTCGTGAACGCGCACAGCGGCGTCAACTGCTGCGCGTCCAAGGGCGACTCCGGCAAGGGCGACGTCATCGACCACCACGACTACCTCAACCGCGACGCGCCGTGGCCGGACGCGACGCGCATCGCGATGGACGGCGAGCACGGCGGCTTCACCCTGCGCACGCCGGGGCACCAGTGGCCGGGCGTGCCCGCCGCGATCTACAGCGGCGTGGCGGACAAGGCGGCGTTGACGGCGAAGTACGTGTCCAACACCGAGACCTACTACCTGGCGGCGGCGGGCGCGGAACTGTCCGGCTCGGTCTACACGCAGGTCACGGACCTGGAGACGGAGCTGAACGGGTTGTGGACCTACGACCGGCGGGAGATCAAGGTCGACCCCGGCCCGGTGCGCGAGATCAACCGGCGGGTCGTCGAGGCCGGCGCCAACGCCGCCGAGGACGCCACCTACCCCGGCCGCGGCACGTGGCTGCTCGACGAGGGCAGCGGCACCGCGGGCGCCGACAGCAGCGGCGGCGACAGCCCGGTGACGCTGCACGGCGGCACGAGGTGGGGCGCGGGGGTGCGCGGGTCGGCGTTGGCGTTCGACGGCGACGGCGACTTCGCCCAGACCGCCGCGCCGGTGCTCGACACCAGGGGCGACTACACGGTGGCGGCGTGGGTGACGATGGAGTCCCTGCCCGGCAACTACGCCACCGCCGTCAGCCAGGACGGCCGGCGCACCGAGAACCCGTTCTACCTCCAGTACGGCCAGGGCCGGTTCGCGTTCAGCGCGCCGGGCGGACGTCGGGCGACGCACGAGGTGACGCCGGAGCTGGGCCGCTGGTACCACCTCGTCGGCGTGCACGACACCGCGGCGGGCGAGCTTCGGCTCTACGTGGACGGGCAGCGGGTGGCGACCACACCGGCCGGTCCCGCGGAGGTGAGCACCGGCCCGTTGACGATCGGCCGGGCCAGGTACGCGGGCCAGTCCGTCGACTGGTGGCACGGGTCGGTCGACGAGGTGCGCGCGTTCGGCCGCGCCCTCGGTGACGCGGAGGTGGGACAGCTCTTCGCGGACCGGTGAACGACGTGCCCGCCCGTCGGCCCCGGCGGGCGGGCACGACCGCCCCGGCTCAGGCCGCCCAGCGTCCCGCCGCCGCCACGACGTGCGGCGTGAGGGCGTCGGCGATGAGCGCGTACCCGGCGGGCGACGGGTGGAAGCGGTCGGCGGAGAACAGGCCGGGTTCGGTGGCGAACCGGTCGAACAACTCGGACCCGACGGCCGCCACCACGCCTCCCGCGCGGACCACGGCGGCGGCCTGCGCGTGCGCGTACAGGCCGCTGGCCTGCGACACGAACGCCCGGTAGGCCGGCGGCACGTGCGAGACGACGCCCAGGTCGGGGGCGGTGGCCACCACCACCTGGCCGCCCGCGCGACGCAGGTCGGCCACGGCGTCGTGCAGCAGGCCCGCGCCCACCGCGGGCGGGGTGAACGACGTCAGGTCGTTCGCGCCGATCACGATCAGCGCGAGGTCGACCCCGGTCGGCACGGCGGCCCGCACCTGGGCGGGCAGGTCGGCGGAACGCGCGCCGGACACGGCGTGCACCCCGAGGTCCACCGGGTGCCCCGCCGCCCGCAGCTCGGCGGACAACAGCGGGCCCAACGCCTGGTCGGCCCGCGCGCAGCCCACGCCGACGGCCAGCGAATCACCCAGGACGCGGAAGCGGAGTTGCTTGGTCATCACGGGGACAACGTCCGGACCCGTCCCCGTGCTCCCGAACGACGTCGAGGTCACACCACCCGCGTCACACCACGGTCCGCGTCACCACGGGTCCACGTCACCACGGCCCGCGTCAACACGGCCCGCGTCACCACGGCCCGTCCACCGCCGGGACGCGGGCCTCCTCCTGCCACCGGCCGACGCCCGAGCCCTGCGCGTAGGACAGGTGGCCGCCGAGCGCGCCGCCTGCGCTGAGCACCAGCAGCCCGACCAGGCCCCACACCCGCGCCGCCCGGTCGCCGCACCGGGTCGAGGCGAGGAAGCAGCCCGCCGCCAGCGTGTTGACGACGGCGTGCAGCGCGCCCACGCGCCGCTGGGGAACGTCCAGGTGGGAGAAGTCCGCGAGGCCGAGCAGCACCGTCGGCGGGGTCGCGGCCAGCCCGACCAGCACCAGCCGACGTGCGGCGGCACGATCGCCGAAGCCCACGTCGAGCACGGCGGAGCACACCCACGCGCCGATCGGCACGGTCACCAGCAGCGGGTGCACGGGGTGGCCGAGCCACGCGCCGCGCAGCAACCGGTCCGCCCGGCCGCGGCCCAGCACCCGTCGCACCGCCCGCGCGACCGCGCCGGCCGGGGCGTCGACGGCGCGGGCCGACTCGGCGGCGTGCAATGTCCGACGTATGACCATGCGCCCCGGTTACCCTGCGCCGACCCCCCGAACCGCCTCAATGCGTGCGGAACGGCGGTCGGCGGAAACGGGCGGCGGGAACGGCGGTCAGCCGGACGGCGCCGCGAGGAACGCCTCCGCCCCGGCACGGGCCCGGAACGGTTCGAGGTCCGCGCGTTGGCGCGCGGCTCGCTCGATCAGGTGGTCGAAGTCGACGTCGGGCAGGCGGTCCTTCAGCCCGGCCTGGTCGCGCAGGGTCGTCCAGAGCTGCTTCTTCCCGTCGATGCCCATCGCCAGGAACTCCAGCTCCTCGAACCGGCTCAGCGGCGAGTACGACGTCAGCCGGCCGTTCCGCTTCAGCCGTCCCACGCGTTCGGCGAAGACGGCCGCGCCCGTCTTGACCGGGTCGGTGCGCACGCCGACCCGGCGCATGATCGAGCGGAACGTCCCGACGTCCTCCGCGATCCCGATCGCGACCCCGGCGAGCACCCGGCCGAGTTCGGTGCCGCGGTTGTTGCGCTGGGCACGTCGCGCCAACTCGCGCCACAACACGCCCATCGCGAGCTGGTCCTTGAGGTAGATGCCCAGGAAGTCGTCCACGGGCAGGTGGTACCCGCCGGTCGCCCGTCGAACCCACCCGCGAGGTCGGGTCCGGCTCAGGCGTCGACGGTGTGCCGGACCGCCAGCAGCGCGATGTCGTCGGTGGCGGGCCGGTCGCCGACCAGCACGTTCATGATCCGGACGCACACCGCTTCCGGCGTCGCCGGGGCCACGGACTCCCGCAGCTCCCGCAACCGGTCGTCCAGGTCCTCCCCGCGCCGCTCCACCAGGCCGTCGGTGTACAGGACGACCACCGCGCCCGGCCGCACGTCGAGCCGGACGCTGCACCGGCCCGTGACGGCCAGGTTGTAGCCGACGGGCGGGCCGACCGGGGCGTCCGCGAACCGGGTCGGCCGCCCCGGTTCGGCGACGAGGGGCGGCAGGTGGCCGGCCAGGGCGAGGTCGAGGTGGCCCGCCGCCGTGTCGACCACCGCGTAGGCGACGGTGGCCATGGTGTGGTCCTCGAAGTGACTGGCCTTGCGGTCGAGCTTGCCGAGCACCACGGCGGGGTCCGCGAACTCCAGGGCGTACGCGCGCAGGGCGCTGCGCAGGCGTCCCATGACGACGGCGGCGGGCAGCCCGCTGCCCACGACGTCGCCGATCACGAGCCCGATGCGCCCGCCGGGGAGGCTGAACACGTCGTACCAGTCGCCGCCGACACCGCTGTCGGTGCCGGGGACGTAGCGCGCGGCCAGCTCCCAGCCCTCGGTGGCGGGCAGGGTGCCGGGCAGGAGGCTGTCCTGGAGCATCGCGGCGGCGGCGCGCGCGGACCGCGACCGGTGCATGTGCGCGGCCATCGCGAGCCGGTCGGCGACCAGCCGCAGCAGGTCGACCTCGTCGTCCGTGAACTGCCGCTCCGTGGTGCTGCCGACGTGCAGCACGCCGGTCAGGTGGCCCTGGGCCACCATCGGCACACCCAACAGGACCCGCAGGCCGCGTTCCCACAGCAGGGGGTTGACCACCGTCGACGCGTCCACGTGGTCGAGGCGGACGGCTTCCCGGCGCTCGGCCACCCGTCCGGCGAAACCCGCCCCGACCGGCACCCGGACGCCCTGGAAGACCTCTTCCTCCAGACCCACGGTCGCCTTGGCCACGAGCTGGGTGCCGGCGGCGTCGGTCAGCAGGACGGTGACGGTGTCGACCGCCAGCAGGTCGTGCACCTGCCACAGCAGCACGTCGAAGAGCTTGTCCAGGTCGAGGTCGCGCAGCGCGCTGTCGGTGACGGCCTCCAGCACGCGGAGCCGCACCTCCGAACCTCGCGGTTCACCCATCCGTCGACCCCGTCCACGTCCTGATCGTGCACACCGAGTGATCAGCACGACCGTGTGACGCTTGCCAGTCGAGCCGGTGCCGAGCAAACCACAATACCTGGATAGCTAGTCTGCCGAACAAACCACTCGCGCACACGAGCGCATTTTCGGCGGCACCCGACGTCACCGGACCCGAATCGGCCCTACCTGCGACGACGAGGTCGCCGTCACACTTCGAGGTGATCCGCCGGCGAAGACACGCGTGCCGGGAACGCGGCGAAGAATGTCCAAATCGGGATCAGAAAATGGTGACCGTTGTCGTGTGGGCGTCGCACGGCATTCACCGTGCGTGATCAGAATGGCACCCGATCGGCCGTCTCTCTCACCCGGCAGCACAGCTCCTGCGTGCGGAGGGCGTCGGCGTAGTCGCACACCAGGAGGCTCGGGTCCCCGCTGCCGACCGCGGCCAGGAACCGCTCGTCGGCGATCACGAGCGGGTCGCGGCCGACGGGCGCCTCGTGGCTGCCGTCGGCGTCCTCGCGCCGCAGGACCTTGTTCGTCAACGTCAGCTTCCGGCCTTCGCAGTGGAACTCGATGCCCGCGTCCACGGTGGCGTGCAGCACGCACGTCGCGGTGAACACGGCCAACGGCCCCGAGTCGAACGCGAGGGTGGCGGCGCTGACCGCGGCCACGTCGAGGTCCGGGTAGGGGGCGAGCGGCACGTGCCGGGCGACGGCGTGGAGCACGTCCGCCTCGCCCAGCAGGAACCGCGCCAGGTCGTACAGGTGGGTGGCCTGCTCGACCACCTGTCCCCCGCTCTTCGCCTCCACCCGCCACCACGGGACGGGCGGGACGAGGCCGTGCCAGGCCGCCCGCACCAGGTGCGGGGGCGTCTCCGCGAGCATCCGGCGCAGGTCGGGCACGACGTCCATGCCGCGCCAGTAGTAGCCCGCGCCGGCGATCAGCCCGCGGTCGCGGACCCCGGCGGCGACGCGGCGCGGCACGTCGAGGTCCACGCCGATCGGCTTCTCGACGTAGAACGGCACGCCGTGCTCGATGAGGGTGTGCTCGATGTCGCCGTGGGCGGCGGGCGGCACGCAGATCCACGCCGCGTCGACGTCCTCCCGGGCCAGGAGGTCGGCCGTGGTCCGGTACGGGCGGCCGCCCCAGCGTGCGGCGGCCTCCTCGACCCCCGTGCGGCCGACGTGGCCGACGACCTCGGCGCCGAGCCCCGTCAACGCCGCCGCGTGCCGTCCGGCGATGTAGCCGGCGCCGATCAACGCCACCCTCACCGGGCTACCTCCCCGTCCACGGCCTGCCACAGCTCGACCCGGCTGCGCCAGTCCTCGGTGTGCCGCGGCGGCGGCGGTGGCGGGAACGCCGAGGACAGGCCGACGCCCATCAGGACGGCCCCGGTGGTGACCAGCCCGTCGCTGTCGCGCCGGTAGCGCCGGTCGGCGTCCAGCCCGCGCAGCCTGATCCGGCGCGGCCCCTCGCCGGCGACGCCGCGCACCTGGTAGACGAACACCACCGCCTCCCGGCGGTCGCGGGAGACGTACTGCACGGCGCACGGCTCGGTGTCGCTCGGCGGGACCAGCCAGTGCTGGTCGCCGTCCTGGATCACCGGCCGCAGCCGCTTGTACTCGGCGATCAGCTCACGGGCCTGCTTCCGGTCGTCCTCGCCCCACCCCGCGATGTCGCCGGAGATGCCCAGCACGCCCTGCATGGCGACGTGGAAGCGGAACTCCAGCGGGCTGGTGCGCCCGGTGGTCGGTTCCGGCGCGTCGGCGACCCAGCCGACCATCGCGCGCGGCGCGTAGGCGCGGCTGAAGCCGTGCTGCATGCGCAGCCGGTCGCCGGGGTCGGTGTTGTCGCTGACCTGCGCCACGTCGGCCAGGCCGAGGATGCCCAGATCGACCCGGCCGCCGCCGCCCGCGCACGTCTCGATCATCAGGTCGGGGAACTCGGCGCGCAGCCGCCCGATGACCTCGTACACGCCCCGGACGTGGCGCACCCACACCTCGCGTCGCCGTTCCGGGGCCGCCCGGGGCCAGCCGACCTCGGTGTACGGGCGGTTGTGGTCCCACTTCACGAAGTCGATCCGGTGCTCGGCCAGCAGCGCGCGCAGCTTCGCCAGGACGCCCTCGCGCACGTCCTCCCGGGCGAAGTTCAGCACGAGCTGGTTGCGCGACAGGGTCGGCTCCCGATCGGGGAGGTGCAGCACCCAGTCGGGGTGGGCCCGGTACAGGTCGCTGTCCGGGTTGACCATCTCGGGCTCCAGCCAGATCCCGAACCCCATGCCCAGCCGGTGCACCTCGTCGACGAGCTGCGTCAGGCCGCGGGGGAACTTCGCCGGGTCGACGACCCAGTCGCCCAGCCCGGCGTGGTCGTCGTTGCGCGCGCCGAACCAGCCGTCGTCCACGACGAACAGCTCGACGCCGAGTTCGGCCGCGTGGCCGGCGAGCGCGACCTGGTGCTCCACCTCCACGTCGAAGGCGGTGGCCAGCCAGGTGTTGTAGTGCACCGGCGGCGGCGTGGTGCGGTGCCGGGCGGGCAGCACGTGGTCCCGCTGGTAGCGGTGCAGCAGGCGCGCCGCGCCGTCCAGGCCGTCGTCGGTGTAGCCGCACGCCAGGGACGGGGTCCGGAAGTCCTCGCCGGGGTCGAGGTGCCAGGCGGAGTCGAACGGGTGGAGGCCCGCGACCACGTGCAGCGCGTCGTTGCGCTCGGTCTCCAGCACGATCGACCAGTTGCCGCTCCACGCCAGGGCCCCGAACCACACCGGGCCGTCCTCGCCCGCACGGGTGACGGCGAACCAGGGGTTGGCCTCGTGGCTGGTGAACCCGCGTCGGCTGTCCAGCACCACCTTGCCCGGCGGCAGCGCGCGCCGCGTGAGCTGGTACTCGTCGCCCCACCGGCCGTGCAGCGTCCACGACTCGTAGCGCGCCGGCGGCAGGCCCAGCACGGCGCTCGCGACCCGTTCCACGCGCAGCGGGTCCGGCCCCCGGTTGCACACGCGCGCGTCACGCACGACGATGCCGTGCTCGGCGAGCACGGCGAACCGGTGCTCGACCACGAGGCCCGTGGCGTCGTCGTCGAAGACGAGCACCAGGACGTCGTCCTCGATCCGGTCGTCGCGCCAGGTCAGGCGGGACACCGACGAGCCGTCCTGGCGCTGCACCACCAGTCCCGGCTCCTTGAACGCGCGATCGCCGTAGGTCGAGGCGGCGAGCGGGACGCCGTCCAGGAAGTGCGCCTGCGATGCCCGGTTCCACGGTGTGTGCGGGAGGTACGCGTCGCCCGACAGGCCGTCCCCGACGCCGCCGCCGTCATCGCCCCAGTGGTCGAGCCGGAGCGCGCCGTCGTCGGCGACGGACAGCAGCATCGCGTTGCGCGAGGTCCGCAGCAGCCACGCCGGTCGTCCGGCGCAGGTGGTCCGCGTGATGGCGGGGTCGTCGGCAGGCATCGCTCTCCTTCGGGGAATCGCCCGGTCGTGAGGCACGAGTCGTCAAACAGAAGTCAGACACGGTCAGGCAGCGGTCAACAGGGGTCAGGCAGGGGTCGTCGGAGTCGGAAGTCGTCGAGGCCGGGCGGGTCGGAACCGCTCGCGCGGTCAGGCGTCACGCACCGGTTCGGGGACGAGCCGGGCGTCCACCGCCTCGGCCGAGAACACCTGGTCGATCACCATGTGCCGGGCGCCGTGCACGCCGGCGCGGTCGCCGAGGCCGCACTCGACCACGGCCAGACTGCTGGTCAGCACCGGCACGGTTCGCTCGTACAGCCGTTCGCGCACGCCCACCAGCAGGTGCTCGCGGGTGAGGGCGAGGTCGCCGCCGATCACCACGACGGTCGGGTTGAGCAGCGCGACCGCCGTCGCCAGCACCTCGCCCAGCAGCCGGCCCGCGTCCCGGACGAGCGTGATCGCGTCCTCGTTGCCCTCCTCGACGAGGCGGACGACGTCACGGCTGGTCCGGGCGTGGATGCCGCGCTCGGTGAGCTGACGGGCCAGCGCCGCACCGCTCGCGTGCGCGGCGAGGCAGCCGGTGGCGCCGCACCGGCACCGCGCGCCGTCGACCGGCCGGGCGATCCGGATGTGCCCGATGTCGCCGCCCTGGCCGGTGGCGCCGCGTTCGGGCCGTCCGCCGAGGATGACGCCCGCGCCGATGCCGGTGCCGACCTTCACGAAGAGCAGGTTGTCGACGTCGGGGTAGCGCTCGCGGGCCTCGCCCAGGCCGAGCAGGTTGGCGTCGTTGTCCACGAACGCCGGGCAGCCCAGGGCGTCGGACAGCGTCTTCGCCACCGCGACCCCGTGCCAGCCGGGCATGATCGGCGGCTCGACCGGCCGCCCGGTGCGGAAGTCGACCGGGGCGGGCAGGCCGACGCCGATGCCCGCGAGCTGTGCCCGGTCGCGGCCGGCGTCCTTGAGCAGGTCCCGGAACCGCCGGACGACGGTCTTCAGCACCACGTCGGGCGCCTGGCCGACGAGCAGGTCCTCGGTGCGCTCGGCGAGCATCCGCCCGCCCGCGTCGGTCAACGCGAACCGCGCGTGCGTGGCGCCGACGTCGGCGGCCAGCACGAGCTTGTCCGCCTCCTCGAACGACAGCACCTCGGCCGGCCTGCCCGCCGTGCCGCGCCGCTGCTCGACCGCCCGGATGTAGCCGGCGGCGATGAGCTGGCTGAGCCGCAGCGCCACCGTCGAGCGGGACAGCCCGGTGAGCTCCTGCAGGTCGCGGCGCGTCCTCACCCGCCCGGACCGGATGAGGAGGAGGATCTCGCCGGGTGATGCCGTGAACGCCATCCGCGCGGCCTAGCCCTTCTCCGCGCCGCTGGTCAGCCCTTGGGAGAGCAGCCGCTCGGTCAGGAAGAACAGCAGCACGATCGGCAGCGTGATGACGACCGACCCGGCCATGAGCACGGTCGTGGAGATCTCGATGCTGCCCGACAGCTGCGCCAGCCCCAGCGACACGGTCCACCGGTCCCGCCGCTCGACCAGGAACAGCAGCGCGAACAGGAACTCGTTCCACGCGATCATGAACACGAAGATCCCGGTCGCGATGACCGACGGCATCGCCAGCGGCAGGCTGATCCGGCGGATGACGCCGACCCGGCTCAGCCCGTCGACCAGACCGGCCTCCTCGACGCTCCGCGGGATGGTCTCGAAGTAGTTCTTCAGCATGTAGATGGCGACCGGCACGGTCTGGGCGATGTAGACGAGCACGAGGCCGACCAGCGAGCCCCGCAGCTGCATGCGGGTGAGCATGACGAACAGCGGGATCGCCAGCACGATGCTCGGGAACAGGTACACGACGAGGAACAGCGAGCTGACCTGACGCCGGCCGAAGAACTCCAGCCGGCTCACCGCATACGCGCCGGGGACGGCGATCACGAGCGCCACCACCACCGACGCGGACGCGACGACGGCGCTGTTGCCGAGCAGGCTGAGGAAGCCCTGCCCGCCGTCCGCGACCGGCCGCAGCACGGCGGCGTACGTGGAGAAGGTGAGGTCGCCCAGGTCCACGAGCAGCGAATCGGGGCGCCGCAACAGGTCCTCGATCGGACGCAGCGACAGCATCAGCATGTAGTAGAACGGCAGCAGCGTGGCGGCCAGGAAGAACACGACCACCAGCGGGCGCAGGACGGCGAACACCGCCCGTTCCACCCGGTCACGCGTCCACGGCCGTCGAGGCGCGGTCACGGCTTGGCCCCTTCCCGTCGCCGCAGCAACCACAGGTACGCGCCGACCAGCACCACCAGCACGGCGGCCAGCAGCACGGACTGGGCCGCGGCGGCGCCGACGTTCCGCTGCACGGTGAGCAGCTCGTAGACCCGCACGCTCACCACCTCCGTGCCCGCCGCCCCGCCCGTCAGCAGGAAGATGTCGTCGAACTCGTTGAACGTCCAGATGGTCCGCAGCACCACGAGCACGGCGATGACCGGCATCAGCTGCGGCAGCACGATGTGCCGAAACCGCTGCGTCGGCGTCGCCCCGTCCACGGTCGCCGCCTCTTCCAGGTCGCCGGGCAGCGCCGACAGCCGGGCCAGCAGGAACAGGAACGCGAACGGGAAATATCGCCAGCCCTCGAACGCGATCACGGTCAGCAGCGCGGTCGGCACGGGGACGTCCAGGCCGAACAGCGTGACCACCCCGCGCGCCTGCGAGAGGAACGCGATCGGGTCGTCCCAGCCGAACAGCTCCCGGCCCCAGCTGTTGACGATGCCGAACTCCGGGTTGAGCAGCACCCGCCAGACGAACGTGACCGCGACGACCGGCGCGACGTAGGGGATCAACATCGCGGCGCGCACGAACGACCGGCCGGGGAACGGCCTGCGCACCGCCAGCGCCGCGACCAGCCCCAGCAGGATCGCGAGGAACGTCGAGCCGGCGGTGTAGGCGACCGTGGTGCGCAGGCTCTCCCACAGCACGTCCGAGCCGAACACCCGGGCGAAGTTGTCGAGCGTCAGCTTCTCGAACAGCCCGGTGCGGCCGACGTCGATCAGCCGCACCCGCTGGAACGCGATGAGCACCGACCACGCCAGCGGCACGAGCACGACCGCGAGCACGATCACCAGGGTCGGGGTGAGCAGCAGCAACCCGGTGCGCGCGTCGTGCTGCTTCAGCGTGCGCCCGCGCCGCGGCGTGACGTCGACCGACGAGTCCACGTGCCGGCGTCCTACTTGCCGAGTTCGTCGGCGATGGTGGCGGCCTGCTCGCTCGCCTTGCGGGCGGCGGCCGGCGCGTCACCGGAGCCGTTGACGGCCTCGGCCAACGCCTTGGGCACGACGAGCTGCCCGGCGACGGCGCCCGCCAGCTCGGCCTTGCCCTGGCGGAAGCCCCAGCGGCTGAAGCTCTTCGGGCTGTCCTGGACGACGCGAAGCGTCTCCTCGTCGTAGAACTTCGACAGCGGGGCCTTGGTGTCCACGCCGACGTCGAGCCCGCGCCACGCCTCGGCGTACTCCCGCGGGTTGTCCTTCGTGCCCGAGCGGACCGGCACCTTGCCCTCGGGCGCGATGGCGAGCCAGTCGCGGTACCCGTCGCTCATCAGGTGCTCGACCAGCTTCTCGGCGTTGTCGGTGGCGGCGTCCTTCAGCACCGCGAACGACGCCGTCTCGCCGAACGTGGTCGGCTCGCCGCCGTCCGGTCCGGCGAGCGCCGCGACCACGCCGGTGTTGCGCGCCAGGAACGCCGGGTCCGCCTGGCACTCCGCGCACGTCGGCAGGGCGTCCTTGCGCAGGCCCGCCAGCTCGTCGAGCAGGTAGGACGACCACACCACCATCGCCGACCGACCCGCGAAGTACGTCGCCCGCGTGGTGTCGACGTCCTGGTTGCCCGCGACGGAGTGGCGGGTGATCAGGTCGGTGTAGAACTGGAACGCCGCGACGCACCCGGAACTGTGCAGGGCCACCTGGCCGTCGTCGCCGACGAGTTCGCAGCCGTTGGCCAGGGCGAGGTGCTCGAACGTCTGGTGCGTGAACACGTCGGCGGGCGTGGTACTGGCCGTGATGCCCGCGACGTCGCCCTGGTCGAGCCGTTCGGCGGCCTGCCGGATCGCGTCGTACGAGGTCGGCGGCTGCAGCCCGGCCTGGGCGAACAAGTCCTTGCGGTAGAAGAGGAGCTGGGCCCAGCCGTCGCTGGGCACCACCAGCTGGGTGTCGCCCTCGCGGGTCAGCTCCAACGACTGCTCGGCGAACGTGTCGGCGCCGAGGCGGTCGACGACCTGCTGGGCGGCGTCGGTGTCCAGCAGGTCGTCCGTGCGCAGCTGGCTCATGATCGGCAGCGAGATCGAGCCGATCACGTCGGGCAGCTCGCCGGACGCGGCGGCGGACGTGAGCACGGTCGTGAGCTGGTTCTCGGCGACCGCGACGAGCTTGGTCTCGATGCCGGTCCGCTCGGTGAACCGCGCCAGGAGGCGTTCCTGCGCCTGCACGCGGTCGGCGGTGTCCTCAATGGTCCAGAAGACGAGCGGTCCGTCAGCTCCCCCACCGGAATCGCCGCTCCCGCAGGCCGCCAGCACCAGGGCGACAGGCACCGCGGCGGCGAGCGCGCGCAGTCCTCGTCCGGTCATGGTTGCTCCCTTCCAGGTGGACCGCGTCCTCTCACGGGCCAGCGCCGGGTGTTCGGTGGCGCCACTGAACACCCGGTTTTGTCCCGTGACAACCACCAACCCGGTACTGACTTCGGGTCCGCATCGGGCTGTGTGCAGGCGTTCGGCGATCGACCGCGCGCCGGGATCGGGATACCGCATTGTTGTTTTGACTGATCGCGGGATTAATGGCCGTCATGCCGCAGTGGAAGATCGCCTGCCAGGAGCAGCTTCTGCCGGGCGCGTCGATCGAGGAGAAGTGGGAGTTCGCCCAGTCGGCGGGCTTCGACGGCATCGAGCTGCGCGCGCGGGGCGACGAGGCGTTCGAGGCCCGGCTCGGCGCGCTCAAGCGGGCGGTCGGCCACGGTGTCGTCATGCCTTCCGTGTGCCTGGACGGGATACCGCTCGGTGACGTCGACCGGGGTGCGGACGCCCTCCGGCAGGTGTCCTCGCGCCTCGGCGTGATCGCCGCGATGGGCGGGGAGGTCGTGGTCGCGCCGGTGTCCGACGGCCGACTGCTGCCAGTGCCGTGCCCGCGTTCGTCCACAGAGGACTACGAGACGTTGTCGGACGGCCTGCGCCGCCTCGCCGAGCGGGCCGCGCGGGAAGGCGTGACGATCTGCCTGCAGCCGGTCAACCGCTACGAGGGCCGCCCCGTCAACACGCTCGACCAGGCGGCGGACGTGTGCCGCGCGGTGGGGCTGCCGTCGGCGCGGGTGGCCGCGGGCACGTTCCACATGAACGTGGAGGAAGCCGACCCGGCCGGCGCGCTGCTGGCCGCCGGCCCGTGGCTCGGCCACGTGGAGCTGGCCGACTCGAACGGCCTCGAACCCGGTGCGGGCCACGTCGACTGGTGGGCCGCGTTCGCGGCGCTCGACGCGGCCGGCTACCAGGGGTGGGCGGGCTTCGCGTGCAGCCTGTCCGGTCCGGCCGAGTCCGCGCTGCCGGCCGCCGTCAGCCTGCTCCGCCAGGCCGGCGGGTGACGGCGTGACGGCGGGGACGACCCTGGGGCCGCTCGCGCCCGACATCGCCGACCTGCGGCGGAAGGCCGCCGCGACGCTGCTGCGGAACTGGCGCGGCTCGGCGACCGTGCCGACCGGCACGCTCTACCCGCACCAGTGGAGCTGGGACTCCGCGTTCATCGCCATCGGGCTGGCCCACCTGAGCCCGCGGCGGGCGTTCGCCGAGCTGACCGCGTTGCACGGCGCGCAGTGGCGTGACGGGCGCGTGCCGCAGATCGTGTTCAACCCCGCCGTGCCCGAGGACGCCTACTTCCCCGGCCCGGCGTTCTGGCGACCGCTGCCGCGCCAGGGACCGCCGGCGGGCGTGTCGACCACCGGGCTCGTGCAGCCGCCCGTGCACGCCGGCGCCGTCCTCGCCGTCGCCGACCGCCACCCCGGCGACGCCGCCGACGCCGCGGTCCACCGGCTCTACCCGCGGCTGGCGCGCTTCCACGACTACCTGTTCGAACGGCGGCGGGTGGCGTCCGGGCTGGTCGCCGTCGTGCACCCGTGGGAGTCGGGCCTGGACAACAGCCCGTTCTGGGACGAACCCCTCGGCGCGGCCGCCACCGCCCTGGCCGACGACATCACCGGCCTGCGCCGCGACCTGCGCCACGCCGACGCCGGGCACCGGCCCACGGACGACGACTACGCGCGGTACATGGGGATCGTGGCCGCGTACCGCAACCGCGGTTACGCCGACGACGACCTGCTCAGCCTGCCGTTCTGCACCGTCGACCCGCTGTTCTGCGCCGTGCTGGCCTGGTCGGAGCAGGCGCTCGCGGAACTCGCCCGCCGCACCGGCGCCGACCCCGGCAGGCACGACGAGCGGGCCCGCGAGCTGACGCACCAGATCCACTCGCGGCTGTTCGACCCGGCGTTGGGCTGCTACGTGGCGCTCGACGCGCGCACCGGCCGGCACCTCCCCAAGCGGACGGTCTCCGGCCTGGTCCCGCTGCTGCTGCCCGACCTGCCCGCCCGACGCCGCGAGGCGCTGCTGGCGACGTTGACCGGGCCCGCGTTCGGCCTGGGGTCGCCGCCCGTGCGCGGTGTGCCCAGCTACGACCTCACCGCGTCCGACGCCGACCCGCACCGGTACTGGCGCGGGCCGACGTGGATGAACACGAACTGGCTGCTGTGGACGGGGCTGCGGCGGCAGGGCGAGACCCGCCACGCCGAGCACCTGGCGTCCGACATGATCCGCCTGGTCGCCGACGCCGGGTTCCGCGAGTACTTCGACCCGGTGACCGGCGAAGGCCTCGGGGCCGACCACTTCAGCTGGACGGCGGCGCTCCTGCTGGACGTCCTCGCACACGAGCCCGGAGGGCAAGGATGGCAACGGTAGTGCGTTTCGACGCCCCCGGCTCGGTCTCGCTGGGAGAGGAGCCCGATCCCCCGCTGACCGCGACCGGCGTGCGCGTCCGCACCCTGTACTCGGGGATCTCCGCGGGCACCGAGCTGACCCAGTACCGCGGCACCAACGCGCACTTCACCAAGACGTGGGACCCCGATGTCCGCCTGTTCGTGCCGGGACGACCCACCGCCGAGTACCCCGTCGTGGTCGGGTACGAGGAGGTCGGCGAGGTGGTCGAGGTAGGGCCCGAGGTCACCGCCGTCCGCCCCGGACAGGTCGTGTGGGGCGTCTGGGGCCACCGGTCGGCGACCGTCGTGGACGAGGCGTACGCGGCGCAGCGGGTGCTCGACCCGGGAGCAGACCCGGTGCTCGGCATCTTCAGCCACATCGGCTCCGTCGCCCTCAACGTGGTGCTCGACGCGGACGTCCACGTCGGCGAGACCGTCGTCGTGTTCGGCCTCGGCGTGGTCGGGCAGATCGTCGCCCAGCTGGCCAGGCGCAACGGCGCCAGGGTGATCGGCGTGGACACCATCCCCCACCGGCTGGAACTGGCCCACGCGCTCAGCGCGGACGAGGTGCTGGACGCCGGGGCGGGCGGGGTCGCCGAACGGGTCCGCGAGCTGACCGACGGCCGCGGCGCCGACGTCGCGCTCGACGTCAGCGGCAGTCACCAGGCCCTGCACGAGGCCGTCCGCAGCGTCGCCTACAACGCCCGCGTCGTCGCCGGCGGCTTCTACCAGGGCGAGGCGCGCGGGCTGTTCCTCGGCGAGGAGTTCCACCACAACCGGGTGTCGCTGGTGTGCTCGCAGATCTCCGGCGTGGCCGCCGCCCTGTCCCCGCGCTGGGACCGCGGGCGCCTCGCGACCACCGTCATCGACCTGGCCGTGTCGGGGCACCTGCTCCTGCGCCCCCTGATCTCGCACGTCGTGCCGGTCGAGGAGGCGGCTTCGGCCTACAAGCTGATCGACGCCCAGCCGGACCAGGTGACCCAGGTGGTCCTGGAGTTCACCGCACCGTGACGTCCCCGGCGTCCCTCAGTTGCTCTCCTCGGTGGGCGCGGTCGGGGGCTCTTCGGGCTCGGGGTTGGTCTCGGAGGGCTCCGGGGTGGGGACCACCGGCTCCGACGTCGGCGCGGCGGGCGTCGTGGTGGGCGTGACGGCCTCGGTGGTGGTCCTGGTGTTCGGCCCGGTGACGGGCGCGGCGGTGTCGCCGGCTCCCGTGTCACCGGCCCCCGCGTCGCCGGCCGGCGCGGCCGCGGTCGGCTCGACCGACGTCGTGACCTGCGGCGTCGCCGTCGCCTGGGCCGCGTCCGGGGTCTGCGGCGTGCCCAGGTACTGCGGCTGGACGGGGTTCTGCGGCGCCGGGGAGGAACCGGGCTGCTCGACGGACGCCTGCTGGGTCGACGACGCCGGGGGCGCGGACGTCGCCGGCTGCTCCTCCGAGGTCGCGGCCATCGTGATGGCGAACGCGCCGACCAGCACGCCCGCCGAGGCGACCAGCGTCTTCCACGACGACCGGGACCCGCGCGCGAGCTTCAGCGTGGGTTCGTCCGGCGGCTTGACCAGCGCCACCGGCTTGACCGACCCGTCCGGTTTGCGCTGTTCCGGCACGTCGTCGAGCACGCTCAGCACCCGCGTGCACTCTTCTGCAGTGGGCCGCTCCTCCGGCGCGGAGGCGGTCATCCGCGACAGCAGCCCCGCGACCTCGGACGGCAGGTCGTCGGGCACCGCGGGCGTGCGGTGCAGCCGCGCCACGGCCGCTTCCACGTCGCCGCCGGTGTACTCGCGCCGGCCGGTCAGGCACTCCAGCAGGACGAGCCCGAGCGCGTAGACGTCGGCCGGGTGGTCGACGTCACCGCCGAGCACCTGTTCGGGCGCGAGGTAGGCGGCCGTGCCGACCAGCTGGTCGGTGCGCGTCATCCGCGTCGCGCCGGTCAGGTGGACCAGGCCGAAGTCGGCGAGGTAGGCGTTGCCCTCGGCGTCGAGCAGGATGTTGGACGGCTTGACGTCCCGGTGCACGAGGTCGTGCGCGTGGACGTAGGCGAGCGCGTCGGCCAGGGCCGCGCCCAGCCGACGCGTCCGGTCCAGCGACAACGGCCCCAGGTCGATCAGCTCGCGCAGGGTCTGCCCCTCGACGAGCTGGAGCACGACGAACGGCGTCTCGGCCTGCGTGTCGGCGTCGTAGACGGACACCAACCCGGGGTGGGAGAGGCAGGCCAGCGTGCGGACCTCGTTGTCGAACCGCCGTGCGGCCGCCTCGTCGAACCCTGGCTGGAACAACTTCACCGCGACGTGCCGGCACAGGGTGGTGTCCCAGGCGCGGCGAACTTCCGCCATGCCCCCGAGCCCGATCGGTTCGAGGAGGCGGTAACGGTCGGCCAACAGGTGGTCGCTGCTTGTGGAGGGAGACACCGTCATACCTCCGGTCGAGGTAGGAGCACACTCCCAGGTGCCCCGACAGCGCCGCGCGCAAACAGGTGAACGACCCTCGCCTCACCCCAGCCCTCGCACCAACCCATCACGGCGACCACCCGACCGCGCCGCCGGTGCGTGTCAGCCCGGAGAGCTTGTCAACCAGCCTTCGCCCACACGCGGCCACGGGTCCGGATCCGGTTCACCGGATCGGAGCGGATGACGCCCTTCTCCAGCAGCGGTTGCAGCGCTGGGCTGACGTGCTGCATTCGGTACACCGTCTCCCGCAGTGCAAAGTCCTTCAGGTCCTGAACCGCCACCCCGTCCTCGCCCCCGGCTTCGATAACCGGCACGAGCAGCCGCGCGAGAGGCGCCAACAAGGGCTCGTTGACATCGAACAGCGTCTCGTGCTGCTCATCACGGGGATCGCGGAACCCGACGCCCTGTACCGGGTCGACCTCCCACAAGGTGTCCTTCATCTTCTCCACGCCACGCGGGTGGTTGGTGCCGAAAACCAGGTACAAGGGCTCGCCGCGTCGATCGATCAACTCGAAGTCCAGCAGGTGCTGGAACCCCGCGTCGTGGAGAGACCTCCGATAGCAGTCGAGCAGGTGTCGTCGCTTCGCCTCCCCGTCCGGCAGGCCCCTGACCTGGCGCCATCGCTGGTCTCCCCCGAACACGCCGTCCGCATCGGCACCCAACTGCTCGACGAAACGGACGAAGTGCTGGGTTCCGAAGGTGACGATGACCTCGGTGGCCGGATTGCGCGCCAGGCGCCTCAACAACGGATGTGGCACCGGTGCGTTGCCCCACGAGTCCAGCACCGCCAGGATCGGCTGCCCCCAGCAGCCGCGCTCGGTCAGGTACTGCTCGAGGAGCTCACCGCACTTGCCCTGGACCACGTCCACCCACATGCGGTCCAGCGGCCGTGGACGCTCCGGGAAGCGCTCGGTCAACTGCTCACGCAGCATGCTCACACAGCGTGGGTCGTCGTCGATGAAGAGGAACTTCGCCAACGACCTGGTCGTCGGCACCTTCTTGACATACGCCTCCAGCGCGATGATCGGTGATCCGGGCTCGCCATCGGCGTACACCCCGGGACCAGCGAACCCCTCCGCGTAGGTGGCTGACGGGTAGGCGTTGGAGCCTCCGATCAGGATGGGGAACCACCGTTCGAGGTAGCGCCGGTAAATGTCGTGCTTGGCCAGCGTGTGTTCCACGATGGCCCAGGGCACACGTCCTTTCACCGGCATCGCAAGGCTCCTCGGGGTCACGGGCGCTCCAGTTGCACCATAACCATTGTCGGGAGCAGGCCGGAAGATTTTCGAACTGTTATCAGCCGCGACATACGCACGAACTGTTGCGCAAGACTCCGAGCGAGTGACGATGGGCCTGCTAATGCGGAACCGCTCAGGCTTCACCCTCTCCTGGCCAACCCGGTTTGCCGATTGGCTCCGTGCAGAACGCTGGGCCGTCCCGAGCGGCGCAGACGTGTCCCGACCAGCCCTGACGGTTGAGTCGAGGAGGTTGACCGCAGAAGGGGCTGGACCCGCGCTCGTCATCTGCGCCGTCACTCGGCATGACCATCAGCCCGGGCAGCCCACACCGGCGACGGGACTGAACGGCACATAGGGGGACGATCTATAGAACAATTCAAGCTCCGTTCCGCATCGGTGCCGCTCGCTCACTCGTCCGTTCGGGGATTTTTGTGAGCCAATCGGATTACATCGACGTCGCCACGTGGTAGTTCTGATCGCTCGACGAGGAGGTGTGATGACCGCGAACGAGAAGTTCTTCCAGGAGAAGCGGGCTGCGGCCGTGCTCAAGCACGGAATCCTGGACCGGTACCTGCCCGTGTTCACCTCCAAGACCGGCAGCAGCGCCACCGGAGGGCAGGTGGTGTACCTCGACGGGTTCGCCGGCCCCGGTCGCTACGAACCCGAGGACGGCCAGTCGGTCGGCGCCGAAGGGTCACCCCTCCTCGCAATGCGCACCGCGACTGCTGTGCAGACGTTCGGGCGAACGCTGCACTGCGTGTTCGTCGAGCGCGCCCCTCACCACTACGAGAACCTGTGCCTGACCCTGGAGCGGGAGGTCGCGGGCAAGAACTACGAGGTACTACCCGGTGACGTCAGCGGACACCTCGATCGCGTTCTGGCCGTGGCGGACGACCGCCCCCTGCTGGCTTTCCTCGATCCGTTCGGCACGGGCCTGCCCTACGCCGAGATGACCGACCGCTTGCTCCGGCGACCGACCCGTCCGCCGACCGAGGTCCTGCTCAACTTCAACCTACAGTCGGTGTGGCGCATTGGGGGCCTGCTGGCCGGAGACGAAACGGGCACCTGGAACCACGGCCTGGACGCGGTACTGGACGCCGACTGGCTTCCGGTGCGGGACAAGCTTGCCGCGAGCACTACCAACAGCCCTCAGAGCGCAACCGCGTCCCTGGCGAGGATCGACGATTTCCTCGGCAACGAGTGGTGGCGCGACGTCTTCCGGAACTCCCGCGCGAAGGCGCGTCACCGGGGCGAACGCACCGCCTCCGCACGCGCGGCCCAAGTGGTGGCCCAGGAGTACTGCAGACGCATCGAGGCCGACACCGGGTACCGGTCCTTCAGTGTCCCCATCCGCCGGCAGCCCGGGCAGGAACCGTTCTTCATGCTGATCTTGTTCTACCGGTACCGCGGCACGCCCTACGCCTTCAACGGGGCGGTGTCCAAGGCCAACGAGGCATGGCGGAAGTTCATCAGCGAGCGATCGCCCCAACCGCAAGCACACCTCGCTGAACAGGAAGACCTCTTCGGCGGAACCCTGACGACGGGAATGACAGACGAGCAGAACACCCGCGCCGAGGCCAGGCGGAACCAGGAGTGGATCAGCATGATCGCCCGCAACGTCACCACGTTGCTCGCCGTGCACGGTCCCGTCGACGTCCAAGACCGCACCAAGGACATCTTCGGCACCACACTCGGATTGGCGCGCGAGACCCACCTGCGAGCAGCATGGGACCTGCTCGCGAACCAAGGTGTGGCCCTACCCCGCCTCAAGGGCAAGAACAAGATCGAGAACCAGACCATCCGACCGGCGTGAAGCACCGGCCGGCAAGTCTGGGGCAAGGACTCGGCCGCTTCAGCTGACTTCCGCGAACTGCGGCATCTGGTCCCACGTCTGCCCGTCCAGTTCGCGCCCCCCGGCTTTCGGCGTGCGACCGCCCCACTGCTTGTGGAAGAAGGCAACACGGGCTTCCTGGCAGGCGTCACGAATCTGCCGGACCCAGAGCGGGTCCACAGGACGGGCATTCGGCCCCGACTCGCCGCCGGTGATGACCCAGCCGATGCCCTCGAGGTTCAACTCGGCCAACGGGCCCAGCAGCGGTTCGCAGGACAGGAACCGCACCGCGGCCGGCACTGCGCGCAGGTCGTCGACGCGGGTGAGTTGGTCGCTGTCCTCCACGCTCACCCCCATCCACACGTTGGTTGGCCAGTCGAGCTTGTCGGCCAGTTTGCGCAGCCGCGTTGAGCGCTTCGTGAGCACCTGGTAGGTGTGCTGGGGGGTGGCGGCCATGACTGCGAAGACTTTGCGCACGAAGTCGAGAGGCACCTTAGCGTGGAAGAGGTCGCTCATGGAGTTGACGAACACCACTCGCGGAGTCCGCCACCGATAGGGCTGGTCCAGGGTGTCCGGGTGCAGCGTGACGCCGAACCCGGGACCCGACGTACGCGGATCGCCGTCGTTCTGGTACTTCTCGGTCCCCATCGCCTTGAGTCGTTTCGCCAAAGTGAGCGCGTAGCAGTTGTCGCAGCCCTTCGAGATCCGGTCGCACCCCGTCGTGGGATTCCACGTGACCTCGGTCCACTCGATCGTCGAGCGACTGCCCATGACTGCCCCTTGCTTGCCTTCGGTACCGGCTCGAACACCGGTTCGACTCGAACTTACGAGCAAGTCGTAACGTAAAACTCGTAAGATGGCCATATGGCGTCACCGGATCGAGTTCTCCTGCGGGATCGGTCGCAGGCCGCGTTCGGCCAGCGCTACCGCCTCGAGGTCATGCTCGCGATCGCGGCCGCCGACGACGGCTTCGTTTCGTTAAGCTCGCTGGCCTCCCGATTGGGCATCACCACCAGCAACCTGCAGGGACCGATCAGATCCTTGCGGGAGCTCGGTCTCCTCACACCGGTCGCGCACGGCGATTCACGCCACCGCTTCTACCTCCGCAACCCGAGCGCCGCATGGGCCTGGGTTGCGGAGCTCCGCGACCAAGCCCTCCTCGAAGCCGCCACCACCGGCGGCGCGGCGTAGGCCGGACGCCGGAAGCGGAGCGTGAGGACGGTTCGCCCGTCCTCCCCCGTGGTCCACCCGCGCGTGCCCCGTCGGTCCGCATTGGATGGACGCATGACCGTGCAGAGGATCGACCGGCACGACGTGCGCTACCCCGACCTGGTCCAGGGCAACAACATGCGCTGGGTGGGGGCGCCGGACGAGGTGTTCCTGCCGCGTGACGCGGGCGAGGTGGCGGAGTGCGTGCGCGAGCTGACCGGGCGCGGTCTGCGGTTCGCCGTTCGCAGCGGCGGGCACTGCTACGAGGACCACGTGTTCAACTCGGCGGTCCGCGCCGTGGTCGACCTGAACCTGCTGAACGGGGTCGAGCACGATCCGGTGACGGGGTGCGTGGCGATCGGCGCGGGTCAGGGCCTGTGGGACGTCTACGCGAAGCTGCACCGCCGCTGGGGTGTGACCATTCCGGGCGGGTCGTGCGCGACGGTCGGCGCGGGCGGGCACATCGTGGGCGGCGGGTACGGGCTGCTGTCCCGCCGCGACGGGTTGACGGTCGACCACCTGCACGGGGTCGAGGTGGTCACCGCGGACGGCGAGCTGCGCGTCGTCACCCGTGAGAGCACCGGCGCCGACCGCGACCTGTGGTGGGCGCACACCGGCGGCGGGGGCGGGAACTTCGGGGTGGTCACCCGCTACCTGATGCGCGGCCCCCACGCGACCGACCGGACACCGCCGGACGAGCTGCTGCCCCGGGCGCCCCGACAGGTGCTGCTGCACGACCTCACGATCCCGTGGGACCAGGTCGGCTCGGACGGCGCGGAGCTGGCCGTGATGCTGCGCCGTTTCGACGACTGGTGCGCGCACAACTCCGCGCCCGACGCGGACGCCGCCAACAACCTGTTCGCGCTGTTCCGCGTCCACCCCCGGCTGACCCCCCACGAACGGGCGATCAACCTCACCACCCAGGTCGCCATCGACGACGACTCCCCCGAGAGCCTCTCCCGGGCCCGCGCGACGCTGAAGGACTTCCTCGGCTCCGTCCTCACGGTGTCGTCGGCGGCCACGCACCCGCGCGGCCTCGACCACCACCCGGCACGGCCCTGGCTCAACGCCACCCACGAGCTGGGCCAGGGCACCTGGCACCACCGCGCCGACTACAAGTCGGCCTACCACCGCCGCCTCACCGACCACCACGTCGACGCCCTGGTCCGGACGTTCGCGACCGCCGGCCGGGGCGCCGAAGGCGCACGGGTCTCCCTCGACACCTACGGCGGCCGGGTGAACGGCGTCGCCAAGGACGCCACCGCCACCCCGCACCGCGACTCGGTGATCAAGCTGCAGTACATGTCGTTCTGGGGCAGCCCCGCCGAGGACGACGCCCACGTCGAGTGGCTGCGGGAGGCGTACCGCGAGGTCTACGCCGAGACGGGCGGCGTCCCGGCCGCCGCGAACGACGACCCGGACCGCATCGCCACCGACGGCTGCTTCGTCAACTACCTCGACACCGACCTGCCCGCGCACCCCACCGGCACCGCGGCGAGCCGGTGGCAGCTCTACTACGGCGACACCAACTTCGCCTCGCTGGTGCGGACCAAGCAGACCTTCGACCCCCACGACGTCTTCCACCACGCCCAGTCCATCCCGGTGACGCACCCGTAGGGGCCGGGACGACCCCAGCGCCGGGCAAGCTCAGCCGGGGAGCCGGAATTCGGGGCCGTAATTCCTGCCGGGCTGGTTCTCGGCGGCCGGGAGCGCGATGGTCACGAGCTCCCGCGCTTTTCCTTCGAGCGCTTTCATGGCGACGATGGAATCCTTGAACGGCGTCTTGGGGTCCGCGGTCTGCCACACCTGTTCCAACTTCACCAGGAGTTCCCGGTACGTCGTGTTGAACGCGTCGAGCTTGGCCTTGACGGAATCCGACGCGGCCGAGCGGTTCCACCCACCCCGGGGAACGGTGCCGAGCGGGTGCACCGCCGGCCGGGGGAAGGAATCGCCGTCGAACTTCCACTTCTTACCGGGGTGCTGCTTCAGCTTCCGGCCGTGGAAGATCTCACCGAAGCGGTAGTAGTGGGCGAGTTCGCCACCGCTGTTCGGCGAGACGTCGGAGCCCTCTCCCTGTTCCGTGATCAATTTGACGGCCCGCTCCACCTTCGTCAGGTCGACGACCTTCTTGTTGTCCTTCGTCGTGGTCATGTCGGGCAGTTCGAAACCGGCGATGACGGAGTTCAACTGCGGGCCGGGGGCGCCGAACTCGGCGAAGTTCTCCGGCTTCTTGAACGCCTCGAGGATGGCGGCGTAGAACTTGCCGATCGTCGGGAACGTCTCCGCCGTCCTGGCCAGCGGTTTCTCCGGCGCTTCGAGGTCCATGAACACCTTGATGACGTCCTGGTCGGACCCGCTGGTCGAGGCGATGCCGGACAGGCTGACCACGAGACCGGGCTTCACGCCGCCGGGCAGCGCGGTGGGGTACGCGGGGACGAGACCCGCTTCCGCCATTTTCGGGACGCCGCCGATCGCGCTGAGCATGTTGCACGCGAGCGCCATGTGCAACATCTCCTCCATCACGATCTCCAGGATCATGTCCGCGACGTTCGGGTCCGAGTTCGGTTCCTTGATCGACCACAACGCGTACAGGTAGGCGGGAATCGTGGCGAACTCGAGCGTCACGCCCCACTGCAACGCCGCTCGAAGCCAGGCCACGTCCCGCTGGGGCGGCTCGCACTCCAGCAACAACGCCATCGACTGGTACGTGTCGGTCAATTCCGCGGTCATGTCAGAATCCCTTCCGAGGCGAGCCCGAGTGCCCGCACCAATGTTCGGGCAGTTCCGGGCGACGTCGACCCCGGCACGATTACTAACACCGTTCGGGGGCACGGCTTCCACCGACCGTGTCTTTCGCCAACCCGACAGGGGAATGGGCACCGCCGAGCGCGCGGAACATACTCGTCACGACACGTCCGGAACCCAGCCAGGGAGAAGCGATGACCCTTCCCATCTCCGAGGTGACGAAGGTCAAGATCCATCCCGCCATCGGCGTCGCCAGGCTGGGGAACAGCGACGAGTACTTCGTCGGCCCCGAGATCCCCGGGCAGCCGGGCCTGCCGGCGGACAAGAAGTTCAAGGACGCCTCCGGGAAGGTGCGCCGCCAAGCCGCCCGGTTCCGCTGCTTCGGCTACGACGAGACCGGGACCCGGTGGGTGGAGCTGACCGACTCGGCCGACGTGTCGATCACCTGGTCGGTGCACGTGGTCAACCGCAAGGCCGCGTCGAAGACGGCGTTCGGCGACACCGAGGACCGCAACCGCGACGTCACGGGCGACGCCCGGAAGAAGCTCGTCATCGACCCCGGCGTGCAGACCATCACCGGCAAGGACGCGGTGAAGGCCATCCCGAAGGCGCCGTTCACCCACCAGGGCAAGAAGACCGACGTCGACCTCGGCGCCCTCCGGACCGACGGCTCCGGGCACCTCCTCGTGCTCGGCGGCCGCGGCAGCTCGGGCTCGCCGACCGGCAAGGCCCTCCAGGGCACCTTCGACAACGACGGGTGGCACGACGACACGTCCGACGGCCCGGTCGGCGCGACCGTGAAGATCAAGGGCAGGGCCGTCGGGGACGTGACCGGCGCGTGGGTCGTCGTCGCGCCCCCGAAGTTCGCGCCCTACTTCACCGACGTGATCAGCATGTACGAGCGGCTCCTCGACTACTACAAGACCCACAAGATCATCGAGGAGACGTCGGCGCTGCTGCCGCCCGCCACGCCGTCCTACGCCGCGCACGTCCAGCCGATCCTGCAACGCGCCAGGACGATCCGCTGGACGCGACGGGTCAAGCCCTACCGCCACCGGTGGGAGGACCCGGTCTACGGCGACGCGAGCAGGCACCACATCTTCGACCGCCTCAAGCCCGCCACCGGAACCCCCTCCCGGCACCAGGACATGCCGCACCTCACGCACGGCGGAAGCACTCCCGGTTACGACGGCACGGACTCCCACCTGACGGCGGTCCAGTACGAGGTGATGAAGCGCTGGAAGGACGGCAACTACCGGCAGGACTGGCCGCCGCCGGCCGCGCGGGTCACCCCGGACGGGCTCGACCGGGCCGCGCTGGACGGCTGCGTCGGCGGATCGCTCTTCCCCGGCATCGAGTTCGGCCGCTTCGCCCTCCGCGCCGACACCACGTCCATCTGGCGCAAGGGCCACCCGTTCCGGTTCGACACGAACCGGGTGCGCGCGGGCGACGTCACCGCCCGGATGGCGCTGCCGTGGCAGACCGACTTCATGGCGTGCGGGAGCGACTGGTGGCCGGTGCAGCGCCCCAACACCGTCATCGCGGACAACAAGTTCCAGGCCTGGGACCGCATGGTCGGCAACAACGAGAACATGGTGAAGGACTGGTACAAGCTGGGCTTCGTCCTGCCGAAGGGCAGCCAGTACGTCGAGCAGGAGCGCACGCTCACCCAGCAGAGCACGGTGCGCGCCGGCGCGGTGAACTTCGGGACCGTCGGCACGGAGGGGCGCACGGTGCCGGTCGTCGTCCACGCCGCCGGCGCCGTGCCGGACCTCGTGGTGGAGAACGCCCCCGGGGCGGTCACCGTCGGCACGCCGAGGACCAGCGGCGACCCGACGTCCACGTTGCTGTCGCTGGACCTCACCTACGCCGCGGCCCGCGCGGACGTCGTGGACGGCGAAGTCGTCCTGCTGGACCGGAACACCGGCGACCGGTGGACGATCCCGGTCAGCGGACGCGGCGCCTCCGCGGCGGACGAGGCGGGGCAGCCGTACTCGCCTCCGGTCGGGGTGGACCTGCTGCTGGCCGGGCAGGGAGTCCTGTCGGCCGGGCAGCAGCACACCTGGACGCTCCAGCTCACCGAGGTCGACCACGCCCTGTCCGTCACGTTGCAGGCGGCCGACGGAGCGCTGTCGGTGGTCCTCGTGAGCCCGTTGGGCCGCCGCCTCGATGCCGGCGTCGCCGACGTGCACGCCACGAAGGACGCCGAGTCGGCCACCCTGCGGGTCGAGCTGCCGTTCGAGAGCTTCCCGAGCCGCTACGACCGCAGCGGCCTGTGGCGGGTCGTGGTCACCGCCGACGAGGGCGCGGACGCGTTGCCGTACCAGGTGACCGCGTCCGCGGAGTCCGACATCCGGTTGGTCGTCGACAGCACCGACTCCGGGGCCGAGGTCACGCTGTGGGGCGCCGAGGACTCGACCGTCGAGGCGGTCCTGGCGGAGGGCGCCGAGCACCAGGTGACGCTGGACGCCGGGTCGTCCACCGGACGGGTCGACGCCGGCGCGGTCACGTCGGTCCGGGCCTTCGGCACCAGCCCGGACGGCCACCCGTTCGTCCGCGAGCGCTACCTGACCGGCGAACGGTGACCGCGGACGCCGTCGTGGTGGGCGGCGGCCCGGCGGGTGCGGCCGTCGCCCGGCACCTGGCCGCGTCCGGGGCCGCGGTGGTGCTCGTCCACGATGACCGCACGCCCTGGCACCGCATCGGCCAGCAGCTGTCCGCGGCCGCACGTCCCGCTCTGGCCGCGCTGGGCGCGTGGGACGTCGTGGCGGCGTCGGCGCGTCCCGTGCACGAGGCGCGCAGCTCGTGGGCCACCGACGAGGTGGACCACCGGCCCGGCATCCTGGACCCGAACGGGCCACCGTGGGCGGTCGACCGGGCGTCGTTCGACCGGGAGCTCCGCGCCCTGGCACGGGACGCGGGCGCGAAGGTCGTGCGCGGTCACGTCCGGGGCCTCCGCGCCCACGGCGGCGCGTGGACCGTCGGCGGCCTGGACACCGGCGGTGGCCCGGGGAGCGTCGGTGGCCCGGGGAGCGTCGGTGGCTTGCGGACGGCCGGGGGCGTGCGGGCCAAGGTCGTCGTGGACGCCACCGGCACCCCGCGCGCGCTCACCCGCCGTCACCTCGACTGGCACCGCTCCGACCACCTGCACTGCACGGCCTGGCGCTGCGACCTGCCCGACGCCGGGTCGTACTCGCTGGTGGAGGCGACGGCGGACGGCTGGTGGTACACCGCGCCCACCGCCGACGGCGCCGCCCTCACGGTCCTGCGCGTCACCGCCGGCTCCTCCCCCGCGTCGCCCCCGCCGCGGACCGGCGACCGCCTCCGGCACCGCGCCCTCGGGCCACCCGCCGCACGGCGCGCCGCACCGGTCGCGTGCGCCTTCCCGCCGTGCGCCGTGCGGGACGGGGCCGCGCTGGTCGCCGTGGGCGACGCCGCGCTGGCGGTGGACCCGCTGTCGTCCTCCGGGCTGCGGCACGCGCTCGACCTCGCCCGGCCCGCCGCCGACGCGGTGCTGGGCCTGGCCGAGGGCGCGACCGCGCCGGCCGAGGAGTACTGCCGGCGCGTCGGACAGGCGTTCACCGAGCACCTGCACCGCCGCCGGGACGTGCACGCCGCCGTCATTCGGTTCGTCGGCCACCCGTTCTGGGCCCGCCGCTCGGCGCCGCCCCCGTGATCGGAGTTCCCATGCGCGTCTTCCCGCTGCTGTGCTCGGTCCTGTCGCTGTGCGTGGCGACGGCGGTCGGCTCCCCCGCCACGGCGTCACCGGACGACCGGGTCGTCGGCGGCGAACCGGTCGACATCAGCCGCCACCCGTCGACGGTCGCGATCATGTTCAAGGGCCACCCGAACTTCGAGCAGGGCTGCGGCGGCACGATCGTCGCGCCCACCAAGGTCCTGTCCGCGGCGCACTGCTTCTTCCGGCGCGGCAAGCTCCGCCCCGTCTCGGACGTGACGGTCGTCGTCGGGCAGACCGACCTGACGTCCGCCCCGGCCGACCGCAAGATCCAGCCCACGGCGATCTGGGTGCACGACCGGTACCGCGATGTGGTGCTGGGCGACGACATCGCGGTGCTGACGCTGCCCCGGCCGGTGAGCCAACCGGTGATGCCGCTGGCCGGCCCCGGGGACGGCGCGCTGTACCGGGCGGGCACACCGGCCACGGTCGTCGGCTGGGGCCACACGGCCGACGGCGGCCCGAGCTCGCCGAAGCACCTCAGGCAGGCGACCGTGCCGGTCTACTCCGACCAGGAGTGCGCGGACGCGTACCCGCGGTACCGGCGCGCCAAGCAGGTGTGCGCGGGCTACCCGCGGGGCGGCAAGGACGCGTGCCAACACGACTCGGGCGGGCCGTTGACGGCCGGGGGCAAGCAGATCGGCATCGTGTCGTGGGGCAACGGCTGCGGCCAACCCGACAACCCCGGCGTCTACGTGCGGGTCAGCGAGTACAAAGCCCTGATCGAGCAGCGGCTCCGTTCCTGACGCCGCTACTCGACCGTGCCCGCCCGGCTCGTCTGCCGCACGCGACGCGGCTGGGGTTTCAGGCCCAGCGGCACCCGCAGCGCGGGCACGGTGCGCGCCAGGCCGTACGTCGCGACGCCGCCGGCGACCGTGGCGGCCAGGATGATCCCGGCCTCCGCCGGGGCGGGCAGCCGCACCGGCGCCAGGAAGTGGCCGGCCAGCACGATCACCGTCTGGTGGACGATGTAGAACGGGAACACGGCCTCGTTCAGGGTGGCCAGGCGCGGGGAACCGGTGCGGACGTGACGTCGCGCGTAGCCGAACAGCGCGCAGATCACCATCCACGCGTAGGCCTCCCGCAGGAAGGCGACGCCCGTGCCGGACCAGCCCGACCAGTCGTCCGCGCCGAGGCGCGCCAGGGTCAGGTAGGCGGCGGCGAGGACCAGCGCGGCGGCGAGCGTCCCGGCGCGGACCTTCTGGAGCAGCGCCCAGGCGGCGTCCCGCTTCGCCAGCAGGAACCCCAGCAGGAACGCCGTGCCGTACTGGAGGTGGGAGTAGCCGTCCGCCCAGAGCACGTGGGTCTCGCCCCAGGCCCGGTGCGCCGTGGCCCGGTACAGCCCGAACAGCAGCGCCGGCACGACGAGCAGTCCCGCGCCCGTCAGCAACCTCGCCGCCACGCGGTCGGCCGCGGGCGTGAGCGGACCCGCCGCGAGCGCGACCATCGTGTAGAGCCACAGGTACGCGACGAACCAGAGGTGGTTGTAGGTCGGCAGGATGACGCCGAAGCTCTGGTCGAACATCAGGTAGCGGGGCCAGAAGTCGGCCAGGTCGCCGGTGTAGCCGGTCTTCTGCACCACTTCCGCCCAGCTCTGCGGCGGCACCACGACGAACACCCCGAACGTCAGCGGCACGAGCAGGCGTTGCGTGCGCTGGGCCGCGAGCGCCCCGGCCGCGAGCTTGTCCGCCATGAACCGGGTGGCCGCGCCCGAGATCACGAACAGCAGGGTGAGGCGCCACGGGTTGAGGGCGCCCATCCAGTGCTCCAGCTCAGGCATGATGTGAGCGCTCTTCACGTGCCAGTCCCAGGGCACGTAGAACATGCCCAGGTGGTAGAGGATCAGCAGCAGGAACGCGCCGACTCGAAGCACGTCGAGGTCGTGGCGGCGGGCGGGCGGTGCGGTCATGGCGGAAAGTCTCCCGGTGGTTCCGGCACAACCCGGCCGGCCGTGACGTGGCCGCTACGGCCACGGGACGGGCGTCGGCGTGGTGGCGCCCGGGACCGCCCGACCGCCCGCCACACTGAACTTGGGGCACCACGGATGACCGCTTCGTACCTGTTCGGCGCGACCGCGGCGTCGTTCCGGGCGCGACCGGGAACCCGCGCGCGGCCGGTGACGGCGGTCGGGTCGCGGACGCGCCGACGCCATTCCGGGAACCTTCGGTTTCGGAGTCCCGCGCTGCGGTGTGCCGCCAACCCCGGTGCGGCCTACTCGGTCACGCAGGTGATCCAGTACCTGCCGTCCTCGTGGTGCACGCCGTGGGTCTCGCTGGCGAAGCCCGGGAAGTTCTGGTCGAACTCCTCCAGCACGCGCAGGTACCGCGGCAGCGGGCTGTCGACGGGGCCGACGCGCTCGCCGGGCACCAGCACCGGGATGCCGGGCGGGGTGGTCGTGACCTGGGTGGCGACCACCCGGTCGGCGAGGTCGGCCAGCCCGACCAGCTCCGTCCGGCCGCGGATGAAGCGCTGGTACGCCTCGGCCGGGGTCATCACCGCGACGGGCGGCGTGGGGCTGGTGAACGCCTCGTTGAGCAGCGGGATGACCTCGCCCTTCGTCAGGCTGTCGTGCATCTGCGCGCACAGCTCCGGCAGCGTCAGGCCCGCGTACCGCCGCGGGTGCGCGGCGACCAGGTCCGGCAGCACCTCGGCGAGCGGCGCGTCGTGGTCGTAGAGGTGCTTGAAGTCCGTCAGGGCGTCGAGCAGCGTGCCCCACTTGCCCTTGGTGATGCCCATGGAGAACAGCACCAGGAACGTGTAGACGTCCGTCTTCTCCACCACGATCCGGCGGGTCTCCAGGTAGGCGGTGACCACGCGGGCCGGGATGCCGAAGCCGGCCACCTCCCCCGCCGCGTCGACACCGGGGCACGTGATCGTCACCTTGACCGGGTCCAGCAGGCAGAAGTCCGGTTCGAGGCCGCCGAACCCGTGCCACTCCGCGTCCGGGTCGAGGGTCCAGCACTCGGGCCGGGTGCGGAGCAGGTCCACCGGCGCCCGGTCGAACGGGACCCGCTCGCCGGTGTCCGGGTCGGTGACCTCGTCGGGCTGCCACGCGCCGAAGAACCACGGCGGCCGGTCGCCTGCCTCGGCCAGGCGGCGGCCGAGGTGGACGACGGCCTGCCGGAACCTGATCGCCTCGGTGATCGCCTCGGTGGTCAACCACTGCCCGGAGGGGCCGTCCATCATGCCCGCGGCGACGTCGCAGGAGGCGATCATCGGGTACAGCGGCGAGGTGGTGCCGTGCATCATGTACGTCTGGTCGAACCGCGATCGGTCGAACGGCGCCTTGCCGCCGGACTTCACGTGGATCATCGCGGACTGGGACAGCGCGGCCAGCAGCTTGTGGGACGAGTGGGTGGCGAACACGGTGGGGCGGCGCCCGTCGTCGCCGTCGACGGCCATGCCGTAGCGCCGGGCGTAGAGCGGGTGGAAGCGGCCGTAGGCGAACCACGCCTCGTCGAAGTGCAGGACGTCGGTCGACGCGCCGAGCAGCTCCGTGACCCGGACCGCGTCGTAGCACAGCCCGTCGTACGTCGAGTTCGTCACGACCGCGTACACCGGGTCCGGGGACACGGCGTCCGCGGCGATCGGGGTCCGCGCGACCTGGGCGCGCACCGCCTCGGGGGTCAGCCGCTCCGGCGGGATGGGGCCGGTGATGCCGTAGCCGTTGCGGCTGGGCACGAGGTAGACCGGCCGCGCGTCGGTGAGCACGACGCCGTGGTTGATCGCCTTGTGGCAGTTGCGGTCGAGCAGCACGAGCTCGTCCTTGGCGACGGCGCTGTGCACGATCATGCGGTTGGACGTGGAGGTGCCGTGCAGCACGAAGTACGTCGCGTCCGCGCCGAACACGCGGGCCGCGTTGCGCTCGGACTCGCCGACCGGGCCTGTGTGCTCGAACAGCGAGCCCAGCTCGCCCACCGACACCGAGACGTCGGTGCGGAACAGCCGCTCGCCGTAGTAGTCGTAGAACGCCCGCCCCACCGGCGACTTGAGGAACGCGACACCGCCCGCGTGGGCCGGGGTGTGCCACGAGTAGGCGTGCGTGTCGTCGAACCTGGTCAGCTCCCGGAAGAACGGCGGCAGGACGTGCTCCAGGTACTGCCGCGCCGCGAAGTCGATGCGGCCCGCGATGAAGTCGGGCGTGTCCTCCAGCAGCCAGATCCAGCCGTTGATCACCTCCGAGACCCACAGCGGCGCGTCGTCGTCGTACTCGCCGGTCGTGAGCAGGAAGACGGGCAGGCGGGCCGAGAACCGGTCCAGCAGCATGCGCAGCACACCGCCGTCGCCCAGCTGCACGCCGCCGCCGACCAGCTCCCAGCTCACCGCGGCGGCGGCGATGTCGGCGTCCGCCTTGACCACGGAGGCGGCGTCGTCCTCGGAGTGGACGAGCACCACGTCGTAGCCGCACCCGCGCAGGTGGGCGCAGACCTGGTCCACCTTCGAGGCGGGCACCACGTGGTCGTCCGAGGTCCGGTCGGCGGCGATGAGGATGGTCGACTGCGGCATGGGCCGGCTCCCTCGTGTGACGTGGGCGGGCGCTCCTACTCCGAACGTAGGCAGCGCCGTGCCCGCCGATCGCGAAGACCACCTGTCCGTGGCGGCTCTCTCGCCCGGAAGAGTGGGTGGTCGCGCAGCGCAACCGGTGCGGCTGAAGGGTTTCAGCGGGTGGCGGGAACCGCCGCCGCGAGGGCTTCCCGCACGGCCGGGACGATCTCCGCGCCCCACCGGGCGAGGGAGCCGCGGTCCGGCGTGCCGCCGTCCGGCGAGAAGAGGAGGAACCCGGACGCGCCGTGCTCCAGCACCGCCCCGGTCAGCTCCTCGACCCACTGGTCGGGTGACCCGCCGAGCCACCGGCCGTCGCCGTCACGGGTGGCGCGCAGCGGGTGGTCGGTGATGCGGCCGGGGACGTTGAAGACGGTCCGGACCTCGCGCGGGTCACGGCCCACCGCGGCGGCGGCCTCGTCGATGACCGGCCGTGACGAGCGGTAGCGCGTGCTGAGCCAGTCCGCCGCGTGGCCCGGTATCCAGCCGTCCGCCACCCGGCCCGTGGCGGCCAGGGACCTCGGGCCGACCGATCCCGTCCACACCGGTGGCGCGGCCACGGGGGCGGGCTCGATCCGGTTCACCCGGTAGTGGCGACCCCGATGGGTGACCGGCGGTCCGCCGCCGGACAGCAGCCGCACCAGGACGATCGCCTCCTCGAAGGCGTCGACGGCCTCGCCCGGCGAGAGCGGCGGCACGCCCAGGTCGGAGATCCGGTCCCACCGCCCGCCCGCGCCCAGGCCGAGCACCACGCGGCCGCCGGACAGCGCCGACAGCGCCGTCACCGTGCGCGCCAGCAACGGCGCGGGCCGGGTCGGCAGGTTGGTGACGTTGGCGAACCCCGCGATGTTCTCGGTGCGCCCCAGCACGAACCCGACCGCGGCGTACGCGTCGAGGCGCCCGCCGAGGTAGGGGTGGTCGGACAGCGAGAAGACGTCGAGCCCGTCCCGGTCCGCCCGCGCCGCCAGGGCGAGCAGTTCCGGTCCGTCCTCGATGCCGCTGTGCGCGCCGAAGCCGAAGACGACTCCCTGTGTGGACAACGTCGCGCCTTTCGTGATCAACGGTCGGATCCCTTGACTGCCGTGCCGACGGCCGTGGGGCGTCAGCCGATGGCCGTGGGGCCGAACTGCTCGGTGAACCGCCCGGTGAACAGGTCGGCGCCCTTGTACTGGGAGACGGTCGCGGCCGTGACGACGGACGGGCCGTCGGGCGAGGGCAGCTGGCCGACCCCGCCGGTCGAGCCGAGCGGGAGCAGGATCATCGGGTGCGGCAACGGCCGGTAGGTGGCCGCGGGCGCTTCGCCGCGCAGTTGGGCGGCGATGTTCTTGGCGACGACCTCGGCGTGCTGCATCGCGTACCCGGCCATCTTGGCCTCGGGGACGTCGGTGATGTCGCCGACCGCGTACACGTGGTCGTGCCCCCGGACGTTGAGGGTCTCGGTCACCGCGACCCGGCCGTCCGGCGTGCGGGTGGTGAGGCGGCCGTCGGCGAGGTAGTCGCTGTTGACGCGCACGCCGTGCGCGCGGAACCAGATGTCCGCCGTGATCTCGTCGCCGCCGGTGGTGGTGGCGGTGAACGTGCCGGCCCGACCGGGTCCGGTCGGCGGAGGCGTGGTCAGCGCCTCGCCCAGCCGCAGCCGGACGTCCAGCTCGCCGAGTTGGCGGCGCAGGTCCTCGACCATCTCCGGCTCATAGGCGGGCAGCAGCCGTTCGGCCGGGTCGACGATCGTCACCTCCTTGTGCGGCCAGGCTTCCTTGACCTCCCCCGCCAGTTCCAGGCCGACCGGGCCGGCGCCGAGGATCAGCACCCGGTCGGCGGCGGCCAGTTCCTTGTGGGTGCGGCGGAAGTCGTCCAGCGCCTCGCTCGTGGAGTCGGCGTCGGGCTTGGCCGGGTAGGCGTAGCTCGACCCGGTGGCCAGCACCAGGTAGTCCGCGTCGACGCGGCGGCCCGAGGCCAGCGTGACGCCGCCCGGGTCGACGGAGACGGCGCGGTCGCGCAGCGCGGTGCCGCGCCTGAGCAGGGTGTCGTAGGGGAAGAACGCGTTGCCGGCCCAGTCCGGCCGGGTCACCGCCCGCAGCGAGGCGGCCGCGTTGAAGAACGCGTCGCGCGGGTCGACGAGGACGACGTCCGCCTCCGCCTCCAGCGCCTTGGCGACGGCCGCGCCGCCATAACCGCCGCCGATGACCACGACTGTGCGGCTCATGGGGTTCACGCTCCTGTCGGGAAGATGCAGTTCGTAGTACGAACCATATTAGTTCGCAGTACGAACTGCAACCGGCTGCCGCACGTGCGTCCCACGTCACAGCGGACGAGGTGGGTCCGCACGGACACGGGCCGGGCTGCGTGCCTGGGCCGCCCCTCGCACCTCCGCGGTCGGCGGTGTGTGTCCGATCAAGACGGTTGGACGGGGAACCCGAATGTCACCGACGACGTCCGACGAGGCATGGCAACCGGCCGCAAGGCAACCCGCGTCGCGGTGGTGGCGGCTCTCGTCGCCACCCTGGTGGCGGTCGATCCCGCTCTGTCCAACGCATGCGCCTGCGGCGCGTTCGTCGCCAACGACAAGCTGCGCACGCAGCAGGAGACGGCGTTGGTGGAGCTCACCGGCGACACCGAGTCGATCACCCTCTCCGTGCAGACGCAGTCCGAGGCGACCCAGGCGGCGTTCCTGATGCCGGTGCCCGCGCGCGCCCGGTTCGAGGTGGCCGACGGGGAGTTGTTCACCGAGCTGGACCGGGTCAGCCGCCCGGACGTCGAGGTGCGGCGCGTGTACGTGGACGGCGACGGCGCGGGCGCCCCGCCCGAGTCGGAGAACGGCGCCACCGTCGTGGACCACGTCGAGGTCGGCCCCTACGAGGTCGCCCAGCTCGCCGGCGCCGACGCCACCGCCGTCACGCAGTGGTTGGGCGACAACAACTTCACTCTCCCCACCGCCCTCGGAGGCGCGCTCGGGCCGTACCTCGCGGAGGGCTGGTTGGTCGTCGCGGTGCGCCTGGCGCCGACCTCCGGCAGCTTCTCCGACGGACTGCCGCCGATGCGGCTCGCGTTCGAGACGGACACCCCGGTGTACCCGATGCGGTTGTCGGCCACGGCCGAGAGCAGGCAGCCGTTGCGCCTGTACGTGCTGGCCGACCACCGGATGGACATCACCAACCCGGCGCCCTCCGGCCCCGCTCCCGACCTGACGTTCGCGGGCGAGGTGAAGCCCGACCCGCAGTACCCGGCGCTGTCCGCCGCGTTGGCCGGGCCGCGCTACCTGACCCGCTACGACGGCGAGTTCCGGCCGGCCCAGATCACCGACGACATCCGCTTCGCCCGCGCCGCGACCGACGAGCCGCACCGCGCCGTCGTGGTCGTCAAGGAGTACGTCACCTCGCCGTGGCCGATGCCCGCGCTGCCGCTGATCCTGGTGGTCCTGGCGCTGGTCGCCGGCGCCGTGCTGGTCGTGCGCCGCCGCCGCTCCGCCAAGCCGTGACGGTCCGCCCCGGAGCGGACCGCCGTCCGGTCATGCCCCGGAGCTGACGCACACCGTGCCGACCGCCCGACCAGGAGAGTGCTGTGACAGTGCCCGGAACGCGACGCACGCCGGCCGAGTTCGAGATCGCCAAGGAGCACGCCGAAGCCGTGGTCGGGCGGCGGCTCGCCCGACGGCTCGACGTGTTCGCCGACGGCACGCTGCACGTCAAAGCCGGCGAGGGGGCACGGTTCCTGGCGTGGCTCGTCGACTTCGTGGTGTACCTGGTGGGCGTCGGGCTCGGTTTCGTCGTCGTGTCGGTCGTGCACATCAAGGCCCAGTTCTCCGACGAGACGCTGGTGTGGCTGCTGCTTGCGCTGATGTTCGTGGTCCCACTGCTGTACGGCATGTGCTACGGCAACGGCCGCGCGCTCGGCGCGGTCCTCATCGGCACGCAACTGGTGCGGGCCAAGGACGGCAGCCGCGTCGGCGGCAGGGCGTGGTGGGCCATGCTGCTCCGGACGCTCCTCCTGCCGTTGCTGATCGTCGTGCTCCTGGCGGTCGCGTTCGCCGGCGGGCCGTCCTTCGGCGGCTCGCCCGGGAGGACCGCCATCGACCCGGCCGCCACCCGCCGACTCCACGCCGCGGGCATCCGGTGAACCCCGGCCCCGCATCGCACCTCGTGGCGGAACGGCCGTGGCCCGCGCTGGTCCGGCCGGACTGCGCGAACGTCGTGTGGATCGCGGCGGTGCTGCCCTTCCTCGCGGTCGGGGTCGTCCACCAGACGGTCAGGTTCGTCACCGCGGGCTGAAGCGCCGCGGGCTGAAGCGCCGCGGGCTGGGGCGCCGCCTGGGCGTCTGGTGCCGGCGCGCCGCGCGGCAGTAGCCTGTCCCGCCGGTGGCGACGGGGGTGGACCATGGACGACGCGGCCCCGCGGGCGCACGACGTGCTCACCGAGCTGACCGACCTCCAGGCGCTCGCCCGCGCCGCCGGGGTGACGTTCACGTTCCCGCTCCTGGTGTTCGGCACGGCGGGCCTGTGCAGCGCGGCCCTGCTCTGCTGCGCGCCCCACTGGGTGTACACCGGGTGGTGGCTGGCGGTCGCCCTCCTGGCCCCGCCGCTGATCGCGGCGCACTACCGCCGCCGACTGCGCCGCCGCGGGATCGGCCTCGACCGGGGGCGCGCGCTGCGGCACGTGCTGGCCGCGGAAGCGCTGGCCACCGTCCTGTGGGTGCAGCCGTGGCACCCGGACCACGTCAGCCTGCCGTGGCTGGCGGCCGCGGCGGGCGCGGTCGTCGCCGGGCACGCGTGGCGCGACCACGGCCTGCACGTCGTGGCCGCGGGCATCGCCGGCGCGGTGGCCGTCGCGGCGGCCCTCGGCACCCCGATGGCGTGGACGGACCTCGTGATCGGCTCCTGGCTGATCATCGCCGCGATGTGGTGGCGCAGGCCGAGGACCGGCGGCCCGGTCGTGCCGGGAGCCTGACGGTTCACGACCTCGACGGCGGTGCGCTTGCGTTACCGTGGACGCCGCCCGGTCACCAGAGGGGGATCACGTGGTCGCTTCGGAGCGCCATCCGTCGGTGGAACTCGACGACGTGGTCCACCAGCGGGTTCGGCTCGGCATCCTCGCGGTCCTGCACGCCGCTGACTCCGCCGAGTTCCCCTACCTCAAGCAGTTGCTCGAACTCACCGACGGCAACCTCAAGCGCCACTTGGACGTGCTGGTCGACGCGGGTTACGTGACGACCACGCGCACCGAGAGCGGGCGGCGGCGCACGACGGTCACCATCACCGACGCGGGCCGCCGCGCGTTCCGCAGCGAGATCGACAGCCTGCGCCGGTTGGCCGACCTGCCCGCGCCGCCCGCGTGACGTGGACGCCCGCTCCGGGCGGGCGCCCCACGTCCGGCCGTCAGTAGCCGTTGGGCGCGCGCACGTCCACGAGCGGCGGGCGGTACGACGCAGGCGCGGCGTTGAGGTGCGGGCGGTCATGGGGTGCTCCAATCGGAACGGGTCCTCCGGGCGGAGAGCGGCGGACGAGCCACGCCGTCCGCAACTTTGCGATGCAAGGCAAGACGGTTGCAGCCACCCCGACGGCCGCGCGGCTGCGCCGTTCGCCGCACACCCGGTTGCTCGCCACCCGTTGACAGTTCTCGCCAACGACCCGTTCTGCCGTGTTCGGGATTCCCGGTCCAGCCGAATTGACATCATTCCCGACGAGTGGACCGGAATTCCCGGTCCACCGCCGCTGACCTCGGCGGTTGCGGTTTTTCACGAGCCGTTTCACCGCGATGGGTCACGGCGCGAACGCGAATTGTGCGACCCCTTGACGTGGGGTCGGCAAAGCGTTGAAATCCCGTCCTTCCCCTTTCGCGGTAGAAGACCGGGAGTTCGTCATGCGTCGTCGGAGAGCGCTCTCCGCCCTGCTCGTCACGTTGACCGTCACGGCGTGCGGTGATCACGGCGGAACCCCGGCCGACGGCTCCGGCGAGGCCGCCGCCAAACCCGTGGTCGGCGTGATCCTGCCCGACGACGAGGCGTCCTCCCGGTGGGTGGAGCAGGACAGCCCGAAGCTCGGCCAGGCGCTGCGGTTCGCGGGCGTCGAGCCGGTGATCGAGCACGCCGACAACGACGAGGCCAGGTTCGCGAGCGTCGCCGACGACCTGATCCGGCGGCGGGTCGACGTCCTGGTGACCACCCCGCTGAGCGCGGTGGGCGGCGCGGCCGTCGAGGCGAAGGCGAAGGCCGCCGGCATCCCGGTCATCAACTACGACCGGATCAGCATGGGCGGCCACGCCGACTACTACGTCTCGTTCGACAACCTCGACGTCGGCGAACTGCAGGCCGAGGGACTGCTGAAGTGCCTGGGCGACAAGCCCGGCGCGCAGATCATCGAACTCCAGGGCTCCCCCGCGGACAACAACGCCACGCTGTTCGCCGACGGCCAGCGCCGCAAGCTCGGCCCCCTGTACGACCGGGGCGCGTTGAAGCTGGTCGAGAGCCACGCGGTGGACAAGTGGGACGTCGCCGCGGGCAAGGCCGCGTTCACGCGGATGCTCGACGCGAACGGCGGCCGGGTGGACGGCGTGGTCGCCGCCAACGACGGCCTGGCGGGCGCGGCGATCGACGTGCTCAAGGCGCGTGGCCTCGCGGCGGGTCGGGTGCCGGTGACGGGCCAGGACGCCACCCTCGACGGCCTGCGCGCCATCCTGCGCGGCGACCAGTGCATGACGGTCTACAAGCCGATCCGCGACGAGGCCGAGGCCGCCGCGCGCCTGGCCGCCGCCGTCGCCAAGGGCGACCTGAGCGGCGCCGACGACCTGGCCACCGGCAACACCCGCGACAACGTGTCCCGGCGGGACGTGAAGTCGGTGCTGCTGGGCGCGGACCTGGTCACCCGCGACAACGTCCGCCGGCTGGCGGTCTCGGAGAACGTGGTCAAGCCGGCCGAGCTGTGCGCGGGCGACACCGCCCCGGCGTGCGCCGAACTGGAGATCCTGGTGGGGTGACCGGCGGGCGGCTCCCGCGGCGATCAGACCGGTTCGTCCGCGAGGTACGGCGGGGCGGGGTCGTACTGGATCTCGCGGCGGACCCGCCGGGCGTGGTCGCGGCCGTGCAGGGCGCCCACGAGCCACAGGGCGCTGTCGATGCCGGCCGAGACGCCCTGGCTGGTGACGACGTTGCCGTCCACGACGTACCGGGCGTCGCGGACGACCGTCACGTCACCCTTCTCCGCCAACGCGTCCTCGTAGTCCCGGTGGGTCGCCACCCGGCGGCCGCGGCCCGGACCGGCGGCGTGCAGCAGGAACGCTCCGGTGCACACGCTGACGACCCACGAGGCCGTCGCCGCCGTCCCGGCGATCCAGCCGGTGACGACGGGGTTGCGCGGCTGCGCGACGCGCGCGCCCCGGCCGCCGGGGATGAGCAGCACGTCCAGCGGCGGGTGGTCGGCCAGGGTCCGGTCGGGCAGGACGCGCAGGCCCTTGGCGCACCGGACCGGGTCCAGGCGCTCGGCGAGCAGCAGCGCCGTGTCCGCGTCGTCGCGGAGCTTCGCGGAGGTGGTGAAGACCTCCCACGGCCCCACGAAGTCGAGTTCTTCGACGTCGTCGAAGACCAGCAGCCCGTACGTCGTCATGATCGTCCCTCCGGGTTCGCGTCGTGCGAATCGTCGTAGTCGTGCAGGCTCGGTTCCCGCGCCATCAGCTGCTCCCAGGTCGGCCGCGACCGGCCGTACAGGTAGGAGCGCGTGCTGTGGTTGACGATGGCGGGCGCCTCGATGCCGCGAGGGAAGCCCGTCGCGGCCTCGGCGAGCCCGGTGGCGGGGAACGGCAGGTTGCCGTAGAGGTCCATTCCGGTCAACTCTTCCGCGTGGACGGCGCCCGCAGTCGGCGCAGGGCGAGCACACCGCCCACGCCCGGCAGGAACGCCCGCCACCGGACGTCCGGCGACGACTGTGTGAACGCCAGGGCGATGACGGTGACGTAGGCCATGCCGTGCAGCGGGCCGGCGACGGAGGTGATCTGTTCCCAGTGGACGGTCGCCAGGTTGGCCAGCAGCACGGTGATCGACAGCGCCTCGACGGCGGCGGCGACCCGGAGCCCGGTCACGGTGCTCACCGCGTTCACGCCGCCACCGAGCCCGGCCGGACGATCATGAGCACGACGACCGCCGTCCACACCAGGTTGTAGACGCCGGTGATCGCGGCGAGCGTGCGCAGCTTGCGGCCGTCGTCGGGACGGTCGAGCGCGTCGCGCTGCCGGGGGTGGATCTGCGTGGCGAGCAGCAGTCCGGCCGCGGCGGTGAGGACCATCGCCAACGTGATCCAGATTTCGCCCATCCGGTCCTGCACGACCGCCAACGCGATGCCCACCACCGGCACGACCAGGCCGAGCAACGCATAACCGCCCGTGACGCGGTGCAGAGCGACAGCGACGGCGCGGCTCCGTTCGCGCGACGCCTTCACGTCGGTGGCGGCGTTCGGGCGGTCCCCGGCCATCCCGGCGACCGCGCGCACCGGCTCACCTCCACCCGTGAGCAGTGGCGCGTACCGGGGGAAGAGGCTCGCGGCGACGGCCGAACCGCCGACGAACACGATGCCGGCGACCACGTGGATCGACAGCAACAAGTGGTTCATGAGGACTCCAACCTTCAAGGTGCCTGAAGCTTAGCGTAAGCTTCAGGCACCTTGAAGGTCAGTGGTCGATCATCAGTGGTCGGTCAGTGGTCGATCAGGAGAGGAACGCCGCCCGCACGGCCGCGCCGAGCCGCTGCTGGACCGGGTCGGCCGCCTCGCCGAACAACCGCTCGTCCACCTCGGCGATGGCCTGCCGTGCCTGGTCGAGGAGACGGGTGCCCTCCGGCGTGAGCTCGATCGTCGACGCCGAGCCGGGGCGGGCGTTGAGGTCGCGGACCAGGCCGGCGCCGACCAGCGCCTTCACCGCCCCGTGCACGGACTGCACGGTGGTGCCCGACATCCGCGCCAGCTCGCTGAACGACACCCCCGGCACACCCGCGATGTGACCGAGGAGCCCCAGCCTGCCCACCGTCAGGTCCAGCGGGGCCAGCGCCGCGCCCAGCTCGTTCTCGATCCTGCGCGCCAACGCGAGGACGACGATGGACGTGCTGGTCACAGGTGGACGTGGGCGGTCGTTCCGGTCGGTCACGGCCACAGTCTCCCGCATCGTCCCGCGCCCCGTGGACGACGAACGGCCGCCCGCCGAGAGGGCCGCCGCCTGTCCTCCGACACGCGGATGAGATGTTCCGGAACCGAGCAGGACTCCAATGCGTCATCATCTGCGTAGGCAGGGCGAAGTCAGGGGAGGTGTCGCCGTGTCCGTTGTGCCGGTCGAACACGGGTCGGTCGTCGCCAGCACCGGGGCGGGTGCCTGATGGCGGGCGAGAACCCACTGGTCGCCGCGCCGCCCGCCGAGCCGGGCGGGTTCATCAACGCGGGCACCGGCGACAACGGTTGGGCGACCGGCATCTCCATCGCCGAGTCCGCGATGGACACGTACAACGGCATCAAGGACGGCAACTGGATCGAGGGCGGCCTCGGCCTGGTGGGTCTCGCCGCCGACGCCGCCGCGATGGCCATCGACCCGTTCGGCACCCTGCTGTCCTCCGCCGCGTCGTTCCTGATGGAACACGTGCAGCCGTTGAAGGACATGCTCGACTGGCTGGCCGGCAACCCGCCCGTGATCGAGTCGTACTCCACGACGTGGAACAACGTGGCCACCGAGCTGGGAAAGATCGCCGAGGACTACAACGCGGCGATCAAGTCCGGCACCGAGGGGTGGACCGGCGCGGCGGCCGAGGCGTACCACACCAACTCGAAGGTCCACGGTGACGCCCTGAGCGGCGCCGCCTCCGCCGCCGGGACCGTCGGCACCGTCGTCGGGCTGATGGGCATGGTCGTCGCGTTCGTGCGCGAGATGGTGCGCGACCTCATCGCGGACCTGGTCGGCAAGCTCATCGCGTGGGTGCTGGAGGCCGCGTTCACGCTCGGCTTCGGGACGCCGGTGATCGTCGCGCAGGCCGTGACGGCGATCTCCAAGTGGGCCGCGAAGATCGCGAAGATCATCCAGGACCTGCTGAACACCATCAAGAAGGTCTCGCCGATGCTGAAGCGTCTGGTCGAGGTCTTCGAGAAGATCATGAAGGTCGTCGGGAAGCTCGCGGGCAAGGCCACCGGCCTCGACGTCCTGGACCCCAAGAACATCAAGCGGGGCGGCTTCCTCCAGACGGGCAACACCGACGTGGACGTGCCGTCCGGCTCGACGCGCGGCGGCGACTCGTCCTCGGGTTCGGACTCCGGCTCTGCCTCCGGCTCCGGTTCGGATTCCGGCTCCGGCTCGGATTCCGGTTCGTCTTCGGGTGGCGACTCCGACACACCGTCCTCGACCCGGCCGACCGACACGACGAGCACGTCGAGCACCACCACCGCGCCGACCGCGGACTCGCCGCGCGGGGGCGACGCCCCGACCGGCTCGTCGAGGCCGGGGCGCGACCCGAGCAGCGGGTCTGACGGCGACTCGCCCCGCGGGGGACCGAACCCCGGCGGCAACGGTCCGATGGGCGAACCCCGCGGCGGGCCGGCCGGCGACTACCGCGGCGGTCCGGGACAGCCCGCGCCCGGCGGCAACTACCCCGGCGGTGACCACCGAGGCGGACCCCCCGGACAGCCCGCACCCGGCGGGAACGTGCCCAGCTCCTCCATCAGTGGTGGTGGCACGGGTGCCGGTGGCGGTGCCGGTGGTCCGGGCGGTGGCGGTTCGCCCGGAGGTACGGGCGGCGGTGGCGGTTCAGGTGGCGGCGGCACTGGTGGTGGCGCCGGCGGTGGCACTGGTGGCGGTGGCACTGGTGGCGGTGGCACTGGTGGCGGTGGCGGAAACTCCGCACCGCCTCCGGCGCGGTTCGACCAGACCTCCGCGTCGACCGCGGCCACGGCCGACGCTCCCGTGCGGCCCGACCAGCCCCAGACCGGCGGCCCGACCACCGGTCCCCAGGGCGGTCAGCCCAACCCTGGCGGCACGCCTCCGCCCGGCGGCATGCCCGCCGGTGGCACGCCCGGAGGTGCTCCTGGTGGTGCGCCGGGCGGTGGTGCGCCCGGTGGTGGCGGTGCACGTCCCGGCTCCGGCGGCGGCTGGACCGGAACGCCCGGGAGCCGGGGCGATGTCGGCTCCGCCATCCCGGCGGCCCGAGGTCCGGAAGGTCCCCGGCCGTCCTCGTACGGCCCCACGCACAGCGGACCCGGCAACACTGGCCCGTCCCACACCGCGCCGAGTGCTCACGGTCCTTCCCACGCCGGCCCGTCGCCGAGCGGCACGCCCCACGGCGGTTCGCCGCACGTGGGTCCGGGGCCGTCCCACACGAGCCCCGGCAACGGCCCTGTCCACTCCGGACCGACCCACGGTGGCCCGCCGCACGCCGGTCCCACGCACACCGGTCCCTCGCACAACGGGCCGTCCAACACCGGCCCCGCCAACACGCGCCCGCACAGCGGCCCCGGCCCCACACAGAGCGGCCCGCCGCACAGCGGTCCGACCCACGGCGGGCCAACCCACACCGGGCCGACCCACAGCGGTCCCCCGCACAACGCGCCCGGCAACACGAGCCCTTCGCACAACGGGCCGGGCAACAACGGGCCGTCCAACGCCGGTCCCGGTCACAACGGGCCGGCGCACAACACGCCGCCGCACAGCGGGCCTTCGCACACGAGCCCGTCGCAGGCGGGTCCGCCTCACGGGAACCCGCCCCACCACGGCCCCGGCAACACGGGTCCGTCGCACGCCAACCCGCCACACAGCGGCACGCCCCACGGCAACCCGGCACCCGGCGGCGCACCGCACAGCAACCAGCCGCACACCAACGCGCCCCACACAAACCAGCCCAACAGCAACCAGCCCAACACCGGCCCGCAGAGCCGGGGACCGGCGCCGACGTCGCACCCCAACGTGCCGCACCAGCCGTCGTCCCCGCACGCCCCGAACCGGCCCTTCGACGGCCCGCCGCCCCAGCGTCACCCGGACGCGCAGACGCCGTCCCCGCGCCACGCGCCGGACAGCGCGCCTGCCCGGCACGCGCCGGAGCCGGCCCCGCGCCAGGACCCGGTCCCGCACCAGCGCTCCGACCAGGACCCCTGGTCGCCGCCGCCGCGCGACCCGGACGGCCCCGGCACGGCGGACCGGCCGGACATCGACGACGCCCACGCCCGGCACGGTGAGACGACGCCAGCCGGCATCTCGCACCACCGGGGCGACTCGGACATGGGCGACCTGCCGCAGCGCGTCCCGCACGACCCTCGATATTTCACCGCCGACGTCCACATCACCCCGGACGGCCGGGCGCGCATCGGCAACCACAGCTACAGCCCGGAGGAGTACGGCGACCTGTTGCGCCGCAACGGGTGGGACGGCAAGACGCCGATCCGCCTGATCGGTTGCGACGCGGGCTCGAACGACTTCGCCAACCGCCTCTCCCGGCACACCGGCGCGGACGTCCTCGCGCCGACCAAGCCGGCCTGGACCGACAGCAACGGCCGCGTCTACACCAGCGACGCCGAGGTCGACCCCGACGGCAACCGCCGCCCGCGCATCCCACCGAACGGCGAGTGGGAGACGCACCGCCCGGACGGCACCCGCGGCAAGGCGAGCGACGACGGCTTCGTGCCGGGCACGAACGACGCCGACAAGCACGACCTCGACCCGGACGACGCACGCGACCGCGCCGCGCGGGACAACACGGTCACCGACCCGCCGGAGGGCCGCGACCCGTCGCCGCAGCGGACCGTGCCGTGGGACCCGCCCCAGGACCTGCCGCGCGTGGACGTGGAGGTCGACCCGAACCAGCGCGTCCTCGACTTCAACGGCGGCCCGCCGCTGGAGCCGAACTCGCGCGTCGTCGTCCACAACCCGGACGGCTCGGTGCGCGGCACGTACTACACGGACGCGAACCGGAACGTCACGCACGTCGACACGAGCGTGCCGAACACCCGCAACAGTGCGGGCGTTCCGGTCAACCCGGACACCGCGCGGCCCGAGCCGGGTGTCGTGTACCAGGTGGACACCGGGATCAGCACGCACACGTTCCGCGGCCAGGATCTGCCCGACGCCGGGACGTCCCGCCCGGACACCAGCCCCGGCACGACGGACACCGGCCGGACCGACGGCACGGACAACACGAACGGCACGGACAACACCGGCACGTCGCCGGACACCACACCCGGCACGTCACCCGACACGACGCCCGACGGCACGCCTGACGCGTCGTCGCCGGACAACCGCCCCGCCGACCGCTTCGACGACTTCGACCAGACCCGCACGCCACCCGCCGTGGAGTGGAACCCGCCCGGCGGTCCCGACGGCACCTACCGGACGATGCCGCCGCACGAGAACTACAACCCGGCTCCCCCGCCGGACGGCGACGGCCCGTTCTCCTTGCGCGGCAACGACCCGGACAACCGGCTGGAGCCGCACGCCCGCTACGACGTCTACAACGACGACGGCGACTGGCACGGCACCTTCTACACCGACGCCGACGGCCGGGTCTCGCACGTCCACACCTGGTCGGGCAACAGCGAGCAGGGCTTCAACCCCGAGCTGGGCACCGCGGAGACGTGGGACGCGGGCCTGCCGGTCCCGGCGCCGAACACGACGTTCGCGGTCGGCCCGCGGTACGTGGACGGCATGGACCCGGCCGTGCCGCAGCAGATGTACCGGACCGACGTGCACGGCGACACGATCGCCGCGAGCGGTCGCCCGGTGTACCCGCCGAGCGGCACCAGGGCCGAGGACTTCTGGGGGCCGCGGCGCGGTGTCGAGCCGGGCTCGCCCGGCGAGGGCGTCCAGCCCGACACCGGCCGGATCGCGAGCGGCGGCCCGGAGGGCTACAAGAGCCCGACCGCGGGCGAGTACGCGCCGTTCAACTACTACGGGAACCGGCACGAGCTGTTCAAGTTCGACGGCGGCCACATCGTGGCGTTCGAGGGCGGCGGTCCCGGCGAGCGGATCAACCACATCCCACAGTGGGCCTACGAGAACCGCCCGATGAAGATCGACGGCGGGTCGACGGACGACACCTGGCGGCGGATGGAGGAGGACATCGCGCGGCGCGCGGCGGTCGACGGCACGACCGTGGACCGCGTGGACTTCTTCGCCGAGCGCACCACGCCGGACATCCACACGCCGGACAAGCTGCACGTGCGCTACCACTTCACGGTGTCCGAGCCGCCGCCGCCCAGGACCGTGCAGGAGATCAGGAGCTTCCACAATGTCCCCGAGCCCGCCAGGAACAACCGTGTCGTCCTCCCACCGCCAACCCCGTGAGCGGCAGCAGGAGCTGCTGCAGGAGATCGGCCGCGACTTGGTCGAGGCGTGCCCAGAGGGCTGGTTCCGGATCGACCTGCGCGCGTCGGTGGCCGTGACGTCGGACTGGATGGCCCTCACCGTGCTGATGCCGGACCACTCCAGCCCGCCCGCGGACCCGCCGCTGTCGGTCGGCCGGGCGCTGCGGGAGCTGCGCGAGCTGATGTACGTGGAGGGGCGCGGCACGTGGTTCTCGCTGCGGTACACGATGGACCCGCCGGCCGCGTTCCACGTGGTCTACAACGACGAGTTCGACCCGAAGTGGTCCCCGGACCTGAGCCCGCGCGAGTGGGCGCTCGACCTGGAGCACTTCCCGCGCGCGCCGGAGCACGTCCCCGGCTGGCTGCGCGCCAAGCTGCCCGACGACGACCAGCCGACTGCGGGATACTGAGGCCATGACGGAACCACTCAACCCGGTCCAGCAGGACGAGCTGCTCCAACGGATCACCGGGCGACTGGTGCTGGACCTGCCGGCGGGGTGGAGCCACCTCCAGGTCGACTACAAGGCCCTCGGCGACCACGTCGAGGCGGGTGGCCTGCTGCGCATGGCGAACGGCGGCATGTTCGGCTGGGACCTGCCCGACGAGGCGCGCGACCTGTTCGCCCGGCTGCGCGCCGGCATGGCCCGCCCGGAGCGCGGCACGTGGCTGCACGCCACCTACTGGCTCGACTACCCGGACAACTACGCGATCGAGTACAACCGCCAGGACGAGCCGCGTTTCCGCACCCCGCCGCCCCCGCGGGCGCACGCGCGGGAGCTGGAGGTCTTCCCGCGCGCCGACGAGCACGTCCCGGACTGGCTGCGCGCCGCCGTCACGCCCTGATCCGGCATCCGGGTGGCGTTCCCGGCGCTCGCTGATCAGGCGGTGTGCCGGGGTGTCCCCGACCGGGATGATGGGCGTGCCGGACGCGCCGATCACCGCGGGGAGTGACAGGCCATGAGAGCGTGTGTCGTCGGAGCGGGCCCCGCCGGGATCGTCGCCGCGAAGGTGCTGCTGGAGAACGGCTTCGACGTCACGGTGTTCGACAAGTACGAACGCGTCGGCGGGATCTGGTCGCCGGGCGGCTGCTACGACGGGCTGGCCAACCAGTCGTCCCGCCGGCTGTTCGAGTTCGCGGACCTGCCGAACCGCATGCACTACGCGAGCGCGGTGGAGAGTCAGCGCTACCTGGAGGACTACGCCAGGGCGTTCGGCGTGCTGGACCGGGTCCGACCGGAGACGGAAGTGGTGTCCGTGCGGCCGGTCGACGGTCCGGGACGGCCGGGCGCCTCCGGCTGGTCGGTCGACTCGCGGCCGGCCGGCGACGAGGCCGCGCCCGTCCACCGGGAGGTGTTCGACCACGTGGTCGTCGCCAGCGGGGCCCACCACCACGCCCGGGTGCCCGACCTGCCGGGGCGCGAGTCGTTCCGCGGGACGGTGGTGCACTCGAACGACGTGCGGGCCGGGACGTTCGCCGGACGGCGGGTGGTCGTCGTCGGCGGCGGCAAGTCCGCGCTGGACCTGGTCGTCCGCGCCGCACGCGAGGCGTCGTCCGCCACGCTGGTGCAGCGCAAGGTGAACTGGATGGTCCCCGAACGGCTGCTGCTCGGCCTGGTCGGCTACCGGTGGATCCTGATGACGCGGCTCGGCGAGTCGCTCCTCCCCCGCTACCACGACCCGGCGTGCGTCCGCCCGGTCGACCGCCTCGACGCGCGGGTCAAGCGGGTCCTGTGGCGGCTGGTCACCCGCGACATGCTGTTCTCGTCGGGCCTGGGCCGGTTGCCGGAGCACCTGCGCCCCGCCGGCGCGCTGCCGTTCCACCTCGCGCACGCCGGGGTGATGCCGCGCGGCTACGTCCGGGCCGTCCGCCGGGGCCTGGTCGCCGCCAAGGTGAGCGCGGTCGAGGCGTACACCGACCAGGGGTTGCGGCTGGCGACCGGTGAGGACGTGGCGGCGGACGTCGTCGTCTTCGCGACCGGCCACCACAAGGTCTTCCCGTTCCTCGACCCGGCGGTGCGGGTGCACGACGACGCCGGGCGGTTGCGGCTCTACCGGGACATCGTGCCGCCCGGCGTGGACCGGCTGGGGTTCGTCGGGTTCCGGCAGGTCTTCAACAACATCATGGGCGTGGAGCTGACCGCGCACTGGCTGGCCCGCCACTTCCGGGCGGCCCTGCGCGCCCGCCCGGACGAGCGGGAGATGGAGGAGGCCGTCGACGCCCGCCTGGCGTGGCAGGAGCGGGCGCTGCCCGGCTCCGGCGGCTACGACTTCGGTCCCTACGACATCCACTGCGCGGACGAGCTGATGCACGACATGGGCCTGCCGTCCCGCCGCACCCGCAACGTGCTCGCCGAGTACCTGCTGCCCGGCGCGGTCGCCCACCGCTACCGCGGGCTGGCGAAGTCGCCCCAGGCAGGGTCCGGGGTCGAGGCGCCTGGTTCGGCTAGGCGAGGCCGGCCGTGACCAGGCCCGTCTCGTAGGCGATGACGACGAGCTGGGCGCGGTCGCGGGCGTCCAGCTTGGCCAGCAGGCGGCCGACGTGGGTGCGGGCGGTGGCGGCGCTGATGACCAGCCGGTCGGCGATCTCGGCGTTGGAGCGGCCCGTGCCGACCTCGGCCAGCACCTCGCGCTCGCGCGGCGTCAGGGCGGCGAGCCGGTCGCCCGACCTCGGCGCCGGTCCGGCCGCCGCCGCGCGCATCACGCGCCGGGTCACCGCCGGGGACAGCAGGGCGTCGCCCCCGGCGACGACCCGGACCGCCTCGCGCAGGTCGTCCGGTGACGTGTCCTTGAGCAGGAACCCCGCCGCTCCGGCGCGCACGGCGTCGAGCAGGTGCTCGTCGGTGTCGAAGGTCGTGAGCACGACGACGTGCACGTCCCGCAGCTCCGGGTCGGCCACGATGCGGCGCGTGGCCGCGATGCCGTCGCCACCCGGCATGCGGATGTCCATCAGCACCACGTCGGGTCGCTCCCGCCGCACCACCGCCACGCCGGACGCGGCGTCCGCCGCCTCACCGACCACGGTGATGTCCTCGGCCCGGTCCAGCAGCGCCCGCAGGCCCTCCCGCACCAACGGCTGGTCGTCCACCAGCACGACCCGGATCACGGCGCCTCCGCCCTCGGGATCTCCGCCTCGACCAGGAACCCGCCGTCAGGCGGGGTCGACGCGCGCAGGTCGCCGCCGAGCAGGGCGAGGCGTTCACGCATGCCGATGATCCCCCAGCCGCCGGCCGCGTGCTCACCGCCCGCGCCGCGCCCATCGTCCCGGATGGACAGTCGCAGCCCGTCGTCGGTGTACCGCAAACCGATGGCGACCCGGCGCGCGTCGGCGTGCCGCAGGACGTTGCTCAGCGACTCCTGCACGACCCGGTAGGCGGCGGCGTCGGCCACCGCCGGCAGCGGCGTGCGCGCGCCGGTGACGTCCACCCGGACGTCCAGGCCGGCGGCACGGGTGGAGGCGACCAGGTCGTCCAGCCGGTCGAGCCCCGGCACGGGGTCGTTGTCGTCGGCGGTCCGCAGCGCGCGCACGGTGGCCCGCAGTTCGCGGACGACGTCACCGCACGCCGCGCGGACGGCCGCCAACGACCGCCGGGCGGTGTCGGGGTCGTCCTCCAGCGCCTCGCGGGCCACGTCGGCGTGCAGCGAGATCACCGACACCGTGTGCCCGAGCAGGTCGTGCAGGTCCCGCGCCACCCGCACCCGTTCCCGCTCGACCCGCCGGGCGGCCTCGCGCTCGCGTTCCAGCTCGGCCGCCCGCGCCTGGCGGTCCAGCTCCGCCCGCCAACCCCGCCGGGAGCGCACGGCGTCGCCGAGCGCGATGACGCTCGCCATGAGCGCGGCGGAGCCGACGAACTCGTAGCCCAGCAGGTAGGCCAGGTCGTCGCCTTCCCGGGCGCGGACGGCGGTGGAGAGCACCAGCAACCCGACCGAGGCGCCCACGGCCCACCGCAGCCGTCCCTGCTCGGCCGCCGAGTACAGGGCCGCCCCGACCGGCACCGCCAACCCGACCGGCGGGAACGCCGAGGTGTAGTAGAGGAGCAGCACGGCGGTCGTGGCGACGAGCGTGCCGACCGGCCACCGACGCCGGACGACCATCAGCGCCCCGAGCACCAGGGCGAACGCGTAGGCCGCGGGGTGCGGTGCGGCCGTGTCGCCGACGTTGGCGGTGATGGCCGTGCCGACCACGACCGCGACGAGCGCGGCCAGGCCGGCGTCGACCGCCACCTCCCGCCGGCCCGACTCCGCCGGTGCGGTCAGGACTCCTCCCCTCGCCGACGCGGTCGGAACGCGGGCACCAGCCGGGCGAGCACCCACCCGACGGCGCCCGTGACCGCACCGACCGCGGTGCCGGTGACCAGGCTGCTGAGTGCGGCGGAGATCCGCAACACGACCTGCCCGCCGGCGAAGTCGGGCGCGGTGCCGGCGAACGCCTGCGCCCACAGCAGTTGGTGCGTCACGGCGAGCAGGACGCCGTGGCACGCGCCGACGACGAGCAGCGCCAGGAACGGGTTCGGCACCCGCCGCCACAGCACGACGGCCAACCACACCGCGATGGGCGCGAACACCAGCACCGCGTTGACGACGGGTCCGACGAGCCGCAGGTCGTGCGCCACCACCCGCGGCACGCCCAGCAGGGCCAACGCCCAGAGCCACGGCACGGGCAGCCCCGTCCGGCGGCTCACGCGCCCACCGCCGTGCCGGAGGCGCGCCGGAACCGCTGGTAGCCCGTGAACACGAGCACCGCGGTCAGCCCGCTCACGGCCAGCCGCACCCAGTGCCCGGTCTCGAACTCCACCGCCGTCCGGCGCAGCACCTCCACCGAGTGCACCGTCGCGCCCTCGTCGAACATGATCTCGTTGCGGGGCCAGAAGAACAGCACCGAGAACAGGAACTCGCCGACGACCAGCGACGCCAGACCGGCCACCAGCCACCACCGCGCCGAGCGGACCCGCCACAGCAGCACCAGGGTGGCCACGGCCAGCGCGACGGTCAGCGCGCCCATCGGCGGGAACAGGTCGGCCGGGCCGGTGATCGCGAAGAACGCCACCGCCTGCGCGAGCGACGCGGGCGGGTCGTGGAAGACGTTGGGGTAGATGACGATCGTCTCGACCAGGATGCCGCCGAAGGCCACCACGGCCACCCAGACGTACAGGGTCGAGACGAGCAACGACAACGAGGACAGCAGACTTCGGCGCACGGGCACTCCGCGGGAGGACGGGGGTCGGAAGCCGCGCACGCGGGCGGTTCCTTCGACGTGCTCCACCGTAGGACCGCGGCCGTGCGCCGGACATCGACCCGCGCGCGGGTCCCGCGTACGCAAATCGACGTACGCGACGCCCGGTCGGCGGTCAGGGCGACGACGGGTCGATGCGGACGCCGCCGTCCCCGTCCGAGAGGAACGCCGCCAGCGCCTGCCCCTCCTCGGCGACGGCGGTGCGGTCGCCTCGGGACAGGCGGCGCAGCGGGGTGACGACCACGACGTCGGCGTCCACGTGCCACGTCGCGGCGACCCGACCGTCCACCAGGACGACGCGGGCGCCGGCGACCGACAGGCCGCGGTGGGCGTCGTCGACGATCCTGGTGCGGTCGTCGTAGCCGAGGAGCGCGTTGTCGAACGCGGGCAGGAACCGGGGCGGGGCCGGGGTGTCCGGGTCGGGCCGGGGCGCGTCGGACAGGTCCAGCAACTCGCGGCCCCGCTCGTCCCGGAACGTGACCAGCTCGTCCCGCATCGCGGCCACCGCGGCCGGCAGGCCGGCGACACCGGACCAGGCGCGCACGTCGGCCGTGGCGGCGGGCCCGAACGCGGCCAGGTAGCGCCGCACCAACGCCTGGCCCACGGGGTCGGAGCCGTCCGCAGGCAGCGGGTCGACCTCGCGTCCCAGCCAGGAGGCCAGCGGCAGGTTGCGCACCCCGGCCTTCGTGCGCCACAGCCCGCGTGGCGGCAGCTGCGCCGTGGGGATGAGGGCGGCGATCAGCACCTCCCCCAGCGCTCGCGTCCCGGCCGCGGGCCAGCGGTGCGCGACCGCCCGCGCCAGCTCGGGCATCGAGCGCGGCACGCCGTCGGCCAGCACCTCCCGGCCCGCCGCCGCGAGCCGGTCGAGGTCCACCCCGGCCAGCTCGCGGCGGTAGGTGCCGAGCACCCGTTGCCGCAGCATGGCGTCGTGCCGAGCCCGCCACGCCACCGCGTCGTCGGCCGTGACGAGGTGGACGGTGCGCCGCATGAGGTGCGTGCGCACCACGTGCCGCCGGACGAGCAGGTCCGAGAGGACCGCCGGGTCGAACGCCCGCAGGCGCGACCAGAGCCCGGTGAACGGTTCCTGCGGTTCCTGCGCCTGCAGGCCGCCCAGGTGCGCGACGGCGTCGAGGACCGGCACGTCGGCGCGGTCGAGCAGCAGCTGTCGGGCGAGCGTCGCGCGGTTCAGGGCGCGGGTGTCGAGCACGGTCATCAGGGTGGTCCCAGCGGGTCGACGTCGATGGCGGGGGTCATGTCGGTTCCCCTCGGGGTGGTCCGGTCAGCTCGACGTCCGGCCGTCCAGCGCCTCGCGCAGGATGTCGGCGTGCCCGGCGTGCTGCGCGGTCTCCGCGATGACGTGCAGCAGCACCTGCCGCACGCTGTGCACCGCGCCCGGCTCGTGCCACGGCGCCTCGGGCAGCGGGTGCGTCGCCGACAGGTCGGGGATGGTCGCGACGACCTCCTCGGTGCGGGCGGCGACCTGCGCGTACCGGGCGAGGATCGTGGCCGCCGTCTCGCCGGGCAGCACCCGGAAGGCGTTGCGGTGGTCGATCGCCCACCGCGGCGCCTCGCGAGCGGTGCCGGCGGCGAGGTCGGCCCACGTGACGCCGTCCGGCAGGTCGTAGCGCATCGCCGACGGGCCCTGGACCGCGAACCGCAGCCACGCCTCCTCGACGGACGTGACGTGCTTGACCAGTCCGCCCAGGCACAGCTCGCTGACCACCGGGCGTTCGGCAAGCTGCTCGTCGGTGAGGTCGCGCAGCGTGGTGGTCAGGGCGGATCGCGCGGTCGCGAGCGCGGCGAGCAGGGCGGCCCGCTCGGCGTCGACGGTCCCGGGAGTCTTGGTGGCGGCGCTCACGGCGTTGCGGCCCTTCGGGTGGTGGTCGTTGACTGGCATGTGACCAGCCTCGACAGTGAAGCGGACAGGTTGTGTCCTCTTCTCCGGGGATCATGGAGGCATGCCGAAGACCTCAGCGCGTCTGCTGGCGCTGCTCTCGCTGCTCCAGGCCCGCCGCGACTGGCCGGGCGCGCTGCTGGCGGAACGGCTGGACGTCAGCCCGCGCACGGTGCGCCGTGACGTCGACCGCCTGCGCGAGCTGGGGTACCCCGTCGCGGCCGTCAAAGGCCCGGACGGCGGGTACCGGCTCGACGCGGGCGCCGAGCTGCCGCCGCTGCTGTTCGACGACGACCAGGCCGTCGCGCTGGCCATCGCGCTCCGGACCGCCACCACCACCGGCGCCGGCATCGGGGAAGCCGCGGCGCGGGCGCTGACCACCGTCCGGCAGGTCATGCCCGCTCGGCTGCGCCGTCGCGTCGACACGCTGCGCGTGACGGCCGTCGAACGGCCCGCGGTCCGACCGGACGCCCCGGTGGACAGCAGGGCGCTCACGGTGTTGAGCGCCGCCGTGCACGCCCGTGAGGTGCTGCGCTTCGACTACCCGTCGGCGTCGGGTGGCGAGCCGGGACCGCCGCGCCGGGCGGAACCGCACCACCTCGTCACGTGGGGCGGGCGGTGGTACCTCGTCGCGTGGGACCTCGACCGCGACGACTGGCGCACGTTCCGGGCCGATCGCATCAGCCCGCGCACCCCGAACGGACCCCGGTTCACGCCGCGCGAGCTGCCCGGCGGTGACGTGGCGGCGTTCGTGGCGGACAGGTTCCGGGGCGCGGACGGCTCCGGTGAGTGGCCGTGCCGCGGCGAGGTGGTCCTCGCGCTGCCCGCCGCCGCCGTGTCCCCCTTCACCCGGGACGGGGTCGTCGAAGCACTCGGCCCGGACCGGTGCCGGCTCGTGCTGGGCTCGTGGTCGTGGACGGGCCTCGCCGCCGCCATCGGCCGGTTCGACGCCGACGTCGAGGTCGTCGGCCCGGCCGAGCTGAGGGACGCCTTCGCGCACCTCGCGCGCCGTTATGCCGAGGCCGCCCGGCCGCCGGCCGGTTGAGCCGGCTCCGTCACGTCGGCCACGACCTCACGGTGCCGTCGGAGCCGGCGGTGGCGAGGGTCCTGCCGTCGGCGCCGTAGGCGAGGTGCTTGATCTTGTCGCTGTGGCCGACCATCGCGCCGCGCGTGGCGCCGGTCACCGCGTCGACCACCAGCACGGAGGTGCTCCCTCCGACTGCGAGGACCTCGGTGGACGGTCGACGTCTCGCCACCTTCCCCGCCGCCGGCCACACCGACGTGGTGTTCGCCTCCCGGACCAGGGCCGCCGTCATCCGGGACGACCACGTGGTGCTGTGGAACCGCGATTCGGCCGTGGCCACCCTCGTCGGCCACAACGCGGGCGCCATCGCCGCCTTCAGCCCGGACGGCAAGACGATCGCCACCGGCGTCCGGCCCCGACTCCTCGTCCGGCTCCACGACGAGCCGGACCGTCACCACGCCGTCGTCGGAGTTCATCGCCCCCTCCCGTGCTCGTAGGCGGCCTACGCGGGAAGTCGTCCGCCGGCACCCGTCGTCACGCCACGACCGGGACGCGGTGCGCGCGGCAGGCCCCCGACCCGGTGCGGGTAGGGTCGGCCGCGTGGGGGAGATCGTGCGCATCGGGGTGTTCTACGACGGGACGTGGTTCGCCTACCTGAGCGATTTCTACGCCACCGCGCACCCCCGCGCCGCCCGGATCGCGCTCGACGGCTTCCACGACGCGCTGCGCTGGCACGTCCACACCGAAACCGGCCACGCGCTCGACGACTGCGTGGTGCACGAGGCCCACTACGTGCGCGGACGCATCGAGACCCCCGCCGCCTCCTTCGACGCGGTGCTGGCCGCCGCCGGCGTCACCCGGCACGACCTGCCGCTGCACGGCGGCAAGGAGAAGGGCGTCGACGTCCACTTCGCGCTCGAGGTGTGGGAGCGCGCCACCACCGCGCCGTTGCAGTGGGTCGTGCTGGTCACCGGCGACGCCGACTTCACCCCGCTGGCCGCCCGGCTCACCGGTCGCGGGGTGCGCGTCCTGGTGCCGGTCGTGGACGCCGGGTTGCCGGCGGGCTCCGACGCGCCGCCGCCCGCGTGGACGCCCCGCACCGCGGCGCCGTTGCGCGCGGCGGCCACCGTCACGCCCGCGTTCGACACCCTGTTCGCGCCCGCCGACCGCGAGGACTACCCGCTGCGACGGCCGTTCGTGCGGTCGAACGGCGCGGTGGCCTCTCCCGTCGGCTCGCCGCGCGGCCGCCGTCGCGGGACGGTGACCGGCTGGCGCGCCGGGCAGCCGCACGGGTTCATCACCGACAGCCGCGGCGGCTCGTGGTTCGCCTCGCGCGACGAGCTGCCCGAAGGCCGCGCCATGCTGCCGACCGGGACGCCGGTGTCGTTCACCGGTTCGCCCGCGCCGTCACCGGGCCGGAAGTACCCCAGGGCGTTCTCGATCCGCCCGGAGTGACCCCTAGTCCATTGTGGACAGTTCTGGCGGTCACCCGTCGCCACCGTCCGGGCGCGCGGACGCCCGCGCCCCGCCGTCGCGCTCCACCGCCCGCTGCTCCTGCTCGATCTCGTGGCGCAGGAAGTAGTTCAGCGCCGTCCGGATGGCCGCGATCGCCGCGAGCTTCCCGATCTCCTCGAACGTCGGCGCAACCGCCGTCTCCAGGATGTCCGCGGCCAGCAGGAACTCCAACCCGAGGGCCAGGAACCTGCCGAGCGTCAGGCGCACGGACGTGAACGCCGCCGCGTCGCGGTCGCGGACGCCGGCGATCAGGAAGCGGACCACCGCCCACACCGCGCCCACCACGATGACGCAGGCGCCGGCCGCCTCGATCACGCTGACCACGACGTCGATGGACGTGCGGAGTTTCTCTTCGAGCACTACTGCACCTCCTCGTCACCCCCACTCGTACCCGGAGGGCGTCGATCGACACCCGATCGCGGGGACGGGTGCGGCGCGACGCCCGCGATCGACGCTCCCGCATTCCCGCTGGCGGGACACATCGGACCCCGAACCATCGCGGAAAGCGACCGGGAGGAGTTCTCGGTCGGTTATTTCCGGACGACGGGCACAAGCCGCAATGGCAAACCGATAAACGTTCGCGACTCGGCGCCGAGGTCGACACAATGCGGTTCGGCACCGGACGGCGGCCGTGCCGCGCGCAGGGGACGCCCCGCCGCCCGCGACCGTGCCCGACCTGACGTCGAATCGGGGTTCCGCAGTGACACCGACAGACGCCCTACCACCGGTTTCCGCCCGCCGGAGCCGTTACGTGGGACGACGTGGCACACGTCACAGGCTCTCCCGGCTCGCCCGCGCACTCCCCCGCGAGCTCGCGGGGAGCGGTCCCCGAAAGGGCGGCGCGCGCTCGTGCGGCGGTGCTATGGTCGAAGGCGCCAAGCTTCACAGAATTGGGGGATTCGTGAATTGGGTTGATCTGCGCACATTTCGGGTGGTCGCCGAAGAAAGGTCTTTCACCAGGGCGTCGAAGCGCCTTCACGTCTCCGTGTCGGCGGTGTCCCAGCGGATCCGGAGGTTGGAGCGCTCGCTCCGCAACAAGCTGCTCGACCGCACCACGACCACCGTGGCGCTGACCGAATCGGGAAAGGCGGTGCTGGAGGCGGTCACGGTCATCGACCGGATCTGGGAGACCACGCAGCGGGAGGTGGCCCAGCCCAGCGACCGGCGGCGCGACGACCTCCGCCGCCCGCTGCGGGTCGGGTTCTACCGGACCAACCCGGCGACGGTGTGGGACCGGATCACGGCGCTGGAACCGTTGCTGCAGTGGGAACCCCGGCACTACCGGTCCACCACGCTGGGGCTGGAGGACCTGCGCCGGGGCGAGGTCGACTTCCTGGTCTGGCAGACCTGGTACGGGGTGACGACCCGGCTGGAGCTGGACCTGACCGGCCTGCACAGCCAGGACATCGCGCACGACTCGGTGTGGGCCTACCTCGGCGAGCACCACCCGCTGGCCAAGCGCGCCGTCCTCGACATCGCCGACCTGCGGGACTTCGACCTCATCGCGCCCGTCGAGGACCTGTACGACCTCGTCGTGCGGATCTTCGCCGAGCAGTCGGTGACGTTGCGGTTCGTGCACCACGTCGACTCGACGGAACTGATCGACGACCTGCTGCGGATGACGACGGCGATCGACATCGCCCCGCCGGCGCGGACGCCCGTGCCGGGGGTCGTGCGCATCCCGCTCAAGTCCGCGCCCAGCACCAGGCACGCGCTGACCTGGCGCGACCACCCCGTCGCCAACCAGCTCGGGCCCGACCTGCACGAGTTGCTGCGCAAGAACTACGTCGCCCAGGCCGTGCAGCGGAACCCGCGGCACCTGGAACGGATGATGGCCGTCTCCTAGGCGGCGGTCACCGGGCGACGCGCGCCGTCAGCTCCGCGACGACCGCGGGCGCGGAGTCCTGGAAGAAGTAGTGGTCGCCGGGAACGGTGACCACGTCGGCGGTGGCGGTGTAGTCCGACCACGGCACCGAGGGTGTGGGGTCCTCCGTGCCGTAGAACGACAGGATCGGGCAGGCGAGGCGGACATCGGGCGCGGCCCAGCGCGCGGCCAGGTCGATGTCCGCCCGCAGCACCGGCACCGAGATGTCCACCAGCTCGTCCAGCGTGTCCTCGTCGGTGACGCCGAGCGCCACCAGCAGGTCGCGGATGAACTCGCGGTCGTCCTCCTCGGACGCCTCGAACGTGGGGACGGTGCCGCCCGGCGGCGGCGCCTGGCAGGCGGCCGTGACCAGCAGCGCCGGCGGCACCCTGGTCGCGGTCTCCAGCGCCCACAGCGCCCCGATGCTGTGCCCGGCGAACACCACCGGCCGGTCGACGCCCGCGAGCGCGGCGACCACCTCGTCGGCGATGCGGCCGGGTTCCTCGAACACGGGCTCGCCGAAGCGCGCGCCGCGACCGGGCAGGCAGACCGCGCTCAGCCGCCAGGTCGGCGGCACCAGGTCGCGCCACGCCACGACCGCGCTGGGGCCGGCGCCCGCGCCCGGGAACACGACCAGCTCCAGCTCTGGCTCCTCCGGGCCGGCCAACCGCACCAGGACGTCCTCGTTCACACCGATCACGGCTGCTCCACCTTCTCCACGACGACGGTGCCCCTGAGGTCCTGGCCGCCGCGGAACGCGGGCAGCGCGACCACGATGCCGACGACGGCGATCACCGTCGCGACCACGAACCCGGTGAACGACCCGCTCGCGCCGGCGACCACACCGCCGAGCGTGAGCCCGATGGCGGACCCCGCGGTGTTGCCCGCGCCGCCCCAGCTCTGCGACTCCGCCCAGGCCTCCGGCGGGCTGAGCCGGTCGAGCAGCTGGCTCGTCAGGCTCAGCAGCGGCACCACGAACAACCCGGCCAGCACCAGGACGACCCCGGCCACCACGTAGTTCGGCCGGGTGATGAGCACCGCGAGGATGCCGAAGTGCGCCACGGACAACAGCACGAACTGCACGCTCAGCTTCGCGTTCCAGCGCACCGCGGCGAACACCAGGCCGCCCACCAGGCTGCCGACGCCGAGCAACGACAGCCCGATGCCGACCGGCGCGATCGAGTCGCCGCGCTCGACGGTCAGCTGGATGAGACCAGCCTCCACCACGCCGAGCGGGATGGCGCACAGCACGATCGACGGCACGAACCACGCGACCGCGCGACCGGGCAGGACGCGCTTGCGGCGGCCCTTCCTGCCGCCGTTCTCCTCGGCCTCGGCCTCGGTCTCGTCGGCGGCGCCGGTCCGGAACCAGGTGGGATCGGTGGTGTACAGGAAGAAGGCGGTGCCGAGGAGCACGCAGACCGCGCTGGCCCCGAACACCACCGACGGGCCGGCCGCGACGACACCCCACGCGGCGAGCGCCGGTCCGATGATGAAGATGAACTCCAGCGTGGTCGCGTCCAGGCTGAACGCGGCGTTGAGGTCGCCCGCCGGCGTGCCGTTCTTCAGCACGAGCCGGGTCATGGCCGACAGCGCGGGGATCGTGAAGCCCACCGCGACGGCCAGCGCGATCAGCACCGCGCCGGGGAGGCGGTCGGTCGCGGTCACGAAGCTCAGCACGGCCAGGGTCAGCACCTGCGCCACGGCGAACCAGCGGACCACGACCTTCTTGTCGTACCGGTCGAGCATGCGGCCCTGCACGGGCGCGCCGACCGCGGTGCTGACGGCGGCGGTCGCCGTCACCACGCCCGCGAGCTGGAGCGAACCGGTCGCCTTCTGCACGCCGAACAGCAGCGCCTCGAACACCATGCCGAGCGGCAGGCGCGCCAGGAACGACCACAGCAGAACCGGCCTGATCCGGGGGTTGTCCACCACGATCCGCACCGGAAGAGGGGCTTTCATGCGGTTCTGCTCTCCTCGGTCGTGGCGTGGATCAGCGCCACCAGGCCAGCGGGGGTCGACGCCTCGAACGGCGCACGCATCGGCAAGCGTACTGCAAACAGCTCGTTCAGCCGGGCCATCAGCATCGTGGCGGACAGGGAATGGCCGCCCAGGTCCAGGAAGTCGTCGGTGAGCCGCACGTCGGGCACGCCCAGCACCTCACGCCACACCTCCGCCACCCGCCGTTCGGTCTCGGTGCGCGGCAACGGCCCGGACGGCCCACGGACGGTCCACTGTGGACTTTTGAGCGCGGCGTGGTCGAGCTTACCGTTCGGCGACAACGGCATCGCGTCAAGCGTGAAGAAGCGGGACGGGACCATGTACGACGGCAGGTGCTCGGCCGCCGCGGCGCGCAGCTCGCCGTGGTCGGCGTCGCCGACGACGTAGGCGGCCAGGTGGCGGCGCGCGGGGTCGTCGCCCGCGACGACGACGGCGACCTGCCGCACCCCGGGGTGGCGGCCCAGCACGGCCTCCACCTCGCCCAGCTCGATGCGGTACCCGCGCAGCTTGACCTGGCGGTCCATCCGGCCCAGCAGCTCGAACCGCCCGTCCGGGCGCAACCGGGCGAGGTCGCCCGTCCGGTACCACCGGCCGGCGCCGCCGACCACGTCCTCCGCGAAGCGTTCCGCCGTCAGCTCGGGCCGTCCCAGGTAGCCGCGCGCGACACCGCCGCCCGCGACGCACAGCTCCCCCGTCACGCCCGGCGGCACCGGCCGCGAGCGCCCGTCGACCACGTAGCAGCTGGTGTTGGCCAGCGGCACGCCGATCGTGACGACGGGGTCCGCGGGGTCGACGCGGTCGCACGTCGACCAGACCGTGGTCTCGGTCGGGCCGTAGATGTTCCACAGCGTCCCGACCCGCGCCGCGAGCCGGGCGGCGAGCGCGTCGGTCAACGGCTCGCCGCCGCAGAGCGCGCGCAACGCGGGGCTGCCGGGCCACCCGGCGTCGAGGAGGTTCTGCCAGGACGACGGCGTCGCCTGCATCACCGTCGCGCCGGAGGTCTCGATCAGGGCGCGCAGGCGGTCCGGGTCGCCTGCCACGCCCGTCTCGGCCAGGACCAGGCACGCGCCGGCGACCAGCGGTGCGAACAGCTCGAAGATGGACATGTCGAACGAGAACCGCGCCGCCGCCAGCACCACGTCGTCGCCGGTCAGGCCGATGTGCGCGATCAGCGGGACGACCAGGTTGGCCAGGTTGCGGTGCTCGACCGCGACGCCCTTCGGCTCACCGGTCGAGCCGCTGGTGTGGATCACGTACGCCAGGTCGTCCGGTGCGGGAGTCGCGGTGGGCGGTGCCGCGGTGGGCGGTGCCGCGACCGGTGTCGCGGTGGGCGGTGCCGCGGCCGGTGTCGCGGTGGGCAGTGCCGCGGCCGGCGCCTCGGTGGAGTCGACCAGCACTGCCACCGGGGTCGGGACGCGGTCCCACAGGTCCGCCGACGTCACCGCGAACCGGATGCCGGCGTTGGCGACGAGCCGGGCCATCCGAGCCGCGGGGAGGTCGGGGTCGAGCGGCGCGTACACGGCGCCCGCCCGCAGGATCGCCAGGATCGCGACCACCGCCGACGCGGACCGGTCCAGGCACAGGCCGACCAGCGCGCCGGGCCCGACCCCGGCGGCGACCAGCCGTGCGGCCAGGTCGTCGGCGGCGGCGTCCAGCTCCCGGTACGTCAGGGTCTCCGTGCCGCAGCGGACGGCCGGGCGGTCCGGGTTCCGGGCGGCGGCGGCCGCGATCAGCGGCACGACACCGCCTTCGGGGATCGGCACGACCGGTCCGCGCGCGGCGCGCAGCACCGCTTCCCGCTCGGCGGCGGGGAGCAGGTTGGCCTCGGACACCGGGCGGTCCGGCGCGGCTAGCAGCGAGCCGAGCAGCACGGTCAGCCGCGCGGCCGGCCCTTCGACCGCGGCCGGGTCGAACCGGTCGGCGTCGTAGGTCCACTCGAACCGCGGCCGGTCGTCGAGCACGAGCGCGACCACGACGTCCGCGTCGTCCCGCGCGCACCCGGCCTCGGTGGTGATCGCGACGCCGAAGCCGGCGCCGCGGTGCGCGTCGGTCAGCGCCGCGACCGTGCGGCCGACCGCGTCGCGGAACGTCGGGTCGTCGTCGAGGCGTGGCCGGACCGCGCGCGGCGGTCCGCCGTCCACCAGCGCGCCGACCACGGGGTTCGGCCCGCCGTCGTGCCGCGCCAGCAGGACGTCGACGGCCGCCAGTGCCACGGCGAGGGGTGACGCGTCACCGGCGAGGTTCCGCAGCGCCGCCACGGCGGCCGGTCCGATCGGCTCCTCGTGGCGGTGTCGCGGCCCGCCGCGCACGTCACTCGTGGGCGGGAAGCCCGCAGGCACGTCGGCGGGCGTGTCGGTGAGCAGCGATTCGGCGAGCACGTCCGCGAACCCCCGGGCGATGTCGGCCGCCTCCGCCTCCGAGTACAGGTCCGTCGCGTACTCCAGGACCGCGTCCGCGCCCGCCGCCTCCACGTCCACGATGAAGGTCAGGTCGAGGTCGGAGGTGCGCTGCGCGGGCCGCGGCAGGAACCGGACCTCGACCCCCGGCAGCGACAGCGAGCCCGCCAGTCCCCGCTGGGTGATCAGCATGACCTGGCACAACGGCGAGTGCGACGGGTCGCGCCGGGGCGCGAGCGCGGACACCACCCGGTCGAACGGCGCCCGGCCGTGGTCCAGCGCGTCGAACGTCACGTCCCGCGCCCGCCGCACGGCCTCGTCGAACGGCACGGCGGCGTCGGTGCGGGGTCGCAGCAGCACGGTGTTGATCATCGGACCGACCACGGTCTCGTCGGCCCGACTCGCCCGACCGCCGGCGGGCGTGCCGACGACGAGGTCCCCGCTGCCGGTCGTGCGCTCCCAGAACCGCGCCAGCGCGGCCAGCAGCACGGCGAAGCGGGAGGCGCGGGACCGCACGGCGACCTCGTCCAACGCCGCCGCGACCCGTCCGTCGACCGGGATCGGGACCTGGTCGATCACGTACGTCCGGCGGGGCGGGCGGCGCGGCGAGCCCGGCAGCGGCACGGGGTCGGGCGCGCCGGCCAGCACGTCACGCCAGTGCGCGACCTCGGCGTCCGCCTCGGCCGTGCGGCCCCACCTCTCCTCCTCGGCCACGGCCTCCCGGTACTGCCGGGCCGCCGGCGCCGCGTCGGGCTCGGCGTACCGCTCGCCGATCTCCCGCAGCACCACGTGCAGCGACCAGGCGTCCACCGCGATGTGGTGCGCGGCGAGCAGGAACAGCCACCGCCGCGGCTCCAGCCGGACCAGCCGCACGCCGAACACCGGTCCGGCGACCAGGTCGAACGGCCGGGTGTCGTTGTCCTCCAGGAACACCCGCACCGCCGCGTCGAGGTCGATCCCCCGCTCGTCGCACAGGTCGAGGTACTCCAGCCCCGCGCGCCGGTCCGCGATCCGCTGGTGCAGCAGGCCGTCGACCTCCTCGAACGTCGTGCGCAGGGCCTCGTGCCGGGCCACCACGGCGGCGACGGCCGCGTCCAGCCGGTCCACGTCCACGTCGCCGTGCAGCTCGAACGCCACCGGGAGGGTGAGCGCGCCCGGGTGGTCGGCCAGCTCGTGCAGCAGCCGGAAGCGCTTCTGCGCCGACGACGCCGGGATCACCACGTCACCTGCCACCGTCGGTCTCCTCGATCCTCTCCGCGAGCACCACGTCCGCCGGCACCAGTGCGGCGGGCAGCCGGTCGGCCAGGGCGGCCCGCAGCTCGTCGCGCAGCCCCGCCTCGACCGCCGGCGGGAACAGCACGGTCCGGCCGGCGGCGGGCCGGTGGGTCCGCGGCAGCGGGTCGGCCAGCGCGTAGTGGTCCGCCTCGGGCAGGAACGACACGTCGTACGCGCCGGTGGGGTCGGCCGACGCCCAGCTCACCCGCACGTGCCAGTCGTGCCGCCCGCCGAGCCGCCACAACGCCTGCGGGTCGAGTCCCGGCGAGGTGTCGTCCTCGGCCCGCACGCCGCACGCGCGCAGCACGTGGGCGGCCTCGGCCAACCGGGCGTTGCGCACGCCCCGCAGTCCGAACGCCCGGCGCGGTCCGGTCAGCCGCCGTTCGACGGCGCGCAGCGTCGCGCCCTCGCCCGGTTCCCACTCGACGTCGGCGTCGGGCAGCGCGCAGCCCAGGTGCAGCACGGCGTCGTAGCGGAACAGCGTCACCTCGTTGGGGAACTCGCCCCGCCGGGGCGCGATCTCCACCGCAGTGAACCGCCGCCACCGCGCGCCGAACCCGGCCAGGTGCGCGGGCGACACGGCCAGCTCCCCGTCCGCCCTCAGCTCCTGCGCGGCCAGCCGGGACACCTCCTCGGGCGTGACGTCGGGGCCGCCGCGGAGGTGGTGCTTGAGGTGGGCCGCGGCGTCCAGCAGCTCGGCGTTGCGCAGGTCGCCGAGGAACAGGTGCCCGCCCGGCGCCAGCACCCGGACCGACGCCGCGACCACCTCGTCCAGGTACCGCGTGGACGGGAAGTGCCGCGCCACCGAGTTGACCACCACGAGGTCGTAGCCCGTGCCGGCGTCCGCGAGGGCGGCGAGCGCGTCGGCCCGGACGACCTCGATGACGGCGCCCGAGGGCTTCAGCGCGTCGGCGATCTCGGCGAGTTGCGCCGTGGCGGCGGTGGAGTGGTCCGTCGCCAGGTAGTGCTCGACGTGCCCGTCCTCCACCAGCGCGCGCAGGACCAGTCCGGTTCCCGCGCCGAGTTCCAGCACCCGTTTCGGGTGCAGCGCGCGGAGCCGGTCGACGGTCCCCTCCACCCAGTCCCGCAGCTGCGGCTCGGGCAGGGGCTCGTCGGCGGCGTCGAGCAGCGACACCTCGGCGTGGTCGCCTTCCTCGGGCACGACGGTCGCGACGAAACGGTCGTCCCGCACGGTGACCGCGGCGTCCCGCACGCGCGGGTGCGCGGTCAGCTCGGCCTCGACCTCCGCCGGGTCCGCGAGGCGGCCCCCGACCAGCGTGCGCCGGTCCGCGCGGCCGACCAGCTCGACCACGCCGTCGGCGGTGAACCGGCCGAGGTCCCCGGTGCGGCACAGGCGGTCCCCGAGGTTCGGGGCGAACGGGTCGGGGACGAACCGGTCGGACGCGCCGACGTGGCCGACGGTCCGGTGCCCGCCGAGGTGGACCTCGCCGACCACGCCGGGCGGAACGGGCCGGCCCGCCGCGTCCAGCACGCGGACCACCCGGCCCGGTCGCGGCCTGCCCGCCACGGGCGTGGCGCTGTCGGACAGCCGGCAGGTCAGCGCGTCGACACCGCCCTCCGGAGTGCCGTAGAGCGCCCACGCCTCGCGGACGCCCGCGGCCCGAGCCACGCCGCGCCACACGTCGACGGGCACCGTCCCGCCTTCCAGGAGCACCACGACGCGGGCGTCGTCGAGCGCGCCGACGTCGAGCAGCCGCCGCGCCTGCGGCACGGTCAGGCGCACCACGTCGACCGCACGGCCCGCCACCGCGGCGGACACGTCCGGCACGACGTGCAGCTCGTGCCCGGCGACCAGCCACGTCAGCTGTTCCCACAGCCCTTCGCCGGTCGCGGTGAGGGCCACGCGCTCGCGGCCCGTCGCGGCTAGGAGGTGCGGCGACCGCAGCAGGTCCGCCAGCGCGCCGTGCGACAGGACCACGCCGGCGGGTCCGTGCGCCGTGCCGGGGGTGAAGACGACCGCGGCGGCGTCCTCCGGCGCCGGGGACGACAGGTCGCCCGACGCGGCGGCGGCCTGGTCCAGCGGGACGCGCCGGACGTGCGGCGCGGTCGTCGCGGTGTCGTCGCAGAGCACCACGTCCACGTCGGCGCCCACCGCGTCGAGCAGGAGCCGTTGCCTGGCCGGCGGGTCCTCCGGGTCGAGCGGCACGACCACCGCTCCCGCGCCCAGCGCGCCGAGCAGCCCCGCGACGGCCAGGCCCGACGGCGCGGCGGCGACCGCCACGTGCCGGCGCCCGCGCACGGCGGCGGCGACGGACCCGGCGGCGTCGGCCAGTTCGGCGTACGTCCACGACCGGTGCGCGTCGACCACCGCCGTCACGTCCGGCGTCGCCTCGGCACGGCGGCGGAAGGCGTCGACCAGCGTGTCGGCGGACTCGACGGACTCGGCGGACTCGACGGACTCGGCCGCCTGCCCGCCGTCGCCGAGCGCCACCAACGACTCCACGTCGGCGTCCACGACCAGCGGCAGCTCCGAGACCGGGGCCTCGGCGTCGTCCACCGCGGCGGCCACGAGGGTGGTGAACAGCTCCGCGAGCCGCTGGGCGTCCTCGGCGGAGAACACGGACTCGGCGCAGTAGAACGAGCCCCGCAGCCCTTCGCCGTCGCGGAACAGGTCGAGGTTGAGGTCGAACCGGGGCGCGTCGGTGTCGGTGTCCAGCGCCGTCACGTCGAGGCCCGGCAGGTCGAACGTGCCGTCGGCGGGCTCCTCGAACAGCTGGCACGCCACCTGGACCAGCGGCGGCACGCCCGGCACTCGGTCGGGGTTCACCGCCTCCACCAACCGCTCGAACGGGAGGTCCTGGTGCGCGAACCCGCCCAGCAGGGCGTCCCGCGCGCCGGCCACCACGTCGATGAACGCCGGGTCGTCGCGCAGGTCGCCGCGCACGGCGAGCAGGTTCACGAAGAACCCGACCAGGTTCTCCACCTCGGGCGCGGTGCGGCCCGCGACCGGCACGCCGACGAGCAGGTCGCGCTGCCCGCTCAGCCGCGACACCAGCACCTGGAACGCCGCCAGCACCGCCATGAACAGCGTGCCGCCGACCTCGCGCGCCAGCTCGCGCAGGCCCGCCGTCAGCTCCGGCGACAGCACGACCTCCACGGTGGTGCTGCGCCGTGACGCGGTCCGCTCCCCCGGCGCGAGCCGGTCCAGCACCACCGGCGCGCCCGCGATGTGGTCCAGCCAGTACGTCAGCTGCCGTTGCAGAGCCGGTCCGCGCAACGCCTCCCGCTGCCACACGGCGAAGTCGCCGTACTGCACCGGCAGCGGCTCGGACACCACGGGCTCGCCGGTCGTCAGCGCCCGGTAGGTCGCGGCGATCTCGTCCAGCATCAGCGTGACGGACCAGCCGTCGCACGCGATGTGGTGCATGCTCAGCGCGAGCACGTAATCCTCGTGGCCCAGGCGCAGCACTTCGGCGTGGAACAGCGGACCCTGCTCCAGGTCGTAGGTCCGCCCCATCACGCGGGCCGTGAACGCCTTGATCGCGTCCTCGACGGGCGGCGCGCCCGCGGTCACCTCGACGGCCCCCGGCCAACGGGCCTCCACCACCTGCGCCGGCTCGCCGTCGACCACGGGGAACCGCGTGCGCAGCGACTCGTGCCGGGCGACCAGGCTCTCCACCGCCGTGGTCAGCGCGGCCACGTCGAGCGGGCCGCGCAGCCGGTACAGCTCGCCCATGTTGTACGCGGTCGAGTCGGGTTCCAGCTCCGCCAGCAGCCACAGGCGCAGCTGTGCCGACGACAGCGGCCGCGGGCCGGGCAAGTCGACCTTGGCGATCGGCGTCGGCGCGGTCTTCGCCGAGGCGCTGACGACGGCGGCGAACCGCTCGATCGTCGGGTTGTCGAACAGCGCCCGCACGGACACCGACGCGCCGAACAGCTCACGGGTCCGCGCGACGACCTTGCCCGCGCTCAGGGAGTGCCCGCCGAGCTTGAAGAAGTCGTCGGTCCGGCCGACGCGCGGCAGGTCCAGCACGCCCGCGACGACCGCCGCGACGACCTGCTCCGCGCCCGACCGGGGAGCGGCGTGGACGTCGAGGTCGTCCTGCGCCGCGGTGGGCAGCGCCGCCAGGTCCACCTTGCCGCTCGCCAGCCTCGGCAGCTCGTCCACCAGGATGAACGCCCTGGGCAGCATGTACTCGGGCAGCCGCGACAGCACGAGCATCCGCAGGTCCTCCGCGCCGGGCCGCGTCCCGGCCGCGGGCACGACGTGCGCGAGCAGTTCGGCGCCCTCGCCCCGGACGTCGCGGAAGCTCACCACGACGTCCACCACGTCCGGGTGGGCGGCGATGACGGACTCCACCTCGCCCAGCTCCACCCGGTACCCGCGCACCTTCACCTGGTGGTCGGAGCGGCCCAGGAACTCGACGGCGCCGCCCGGCCCGACCCGGCCGAGGTCGCCCGTGCGGTACATCCGCACGCCGGGCTCGGCCGCGAACGGGTCGGGCACGAACTTGTCGGCGGTCAGGCCGGGCCGGCCGAGGTACCCGCGCGCCAGGTGGCGTCCGGCGAGGAAGATCTCCCCGACCGCGCCCTCCGGCACCGGGTCGCCGCTGCGGTCGAGCAGGTAGACCGCCGTGTTGTCGATCGGCGTGCCGATGAGCGGGGTGTCGCTGTCGCGCAGCCGCCAGGTCAACGCGTCCACGGTGCACTCGGTGGGGCCGTAGAAGTTCCAGGCGTCCACGCCGTCCTCGGCCGCGAGCCGCTGCCACAGCGCGGGCCGGATCGCCTCGCCGCCCATGATCAACGTCGTCGGCCGGTGCCCGTCGCGGTCCAGCAGGCCGAGGTCGACCAGCTGCGCCATCTGCGACTGCGGCACGTCCAGCACGTCGATCCGGCGTTCCCGCACGAACCGCAGCAGACCTTCGGAGTCGCGGCGCGTGACCTCGTCCACCACGTGCAGCTCGTGCCCCCCGACCAGCCACAGCAGCTGGTCCACGGCGGCGTCGAACGCGAACGACGCGGTCAGCGCCACGCGTCGGGGCCCGGCCTCGCCGAAGTGCGTGCGGCGGTGCGCGTCGAGCAGGTTCACCAGCGACCCGTGTTCGAGCAGCACGCCCTTCGGCACGCCGGTCGAGCCGGACGTGAACAGCACGAACGCCAGGTCGCCCGCCCGCACCACCGGTCCGGGCGCGCCGACCGGGCCGGCGACGGCCTCGTCCAGCGCGATCCGCCGCAGCCCCAGCGGTTCCAGCGACGCCGCCGACGCGTCGTCGCACAGCACGACGGACACCCCGGCGGTCTCGACCACCGACCGGACCCGGCGGATCGGGTCGGACAGCTCCAGCGGCACGACGGCGGCGCCCGCGCCGAGCACCCCCAGCTCGGCCGCCACCACCAGCCGGGTCCGCCTGCCCGCCACGGCGACCAGCGGACCCGCGTCGGCGACGGCGGCCGTGACCGCGTCGGCGGCACGGGCCAGCTCGGCGAACGTCCACGCGCCGTCGGCGTCGGCCACGGCCACCGCGTCGGGCGTCTGCGCGCACCGCCGCCGGAACTCGTCCACCAGCGACGCGTCACGCACCGCGGTGGCCGTGCCGAACCGCAGGCCGCCCGCCGAGTCGTGCCCGGCGGCGGGCAGCTGCGAGACGCGGCGCGCCGGGTCGCGCAGCACCTCGGCGACCAGGCGCAGGAACGTGGCGACGATCCGGTCGGCCTCGGCGGAGGTGAACACCGACTCGCTGAACGTCATCAGGCCGCGCAGGCGGTCGCCGTCGCGGTAGAGGTCCATCGCGAGCGGCAGGTCCGCGTTGAGCACGCCGGGGGTGTCGAGCACGGGCGTCGCGGCCGCGTCGCCGAGCCGGAAGCCGAGGCCTGTCTCGTCCTCGAACACCTGGAAAGCCACCTGCACCAGCGGTTGCACGCCGGCCTCGCGCTCGGGGGCGACCGCCTCGACCAGCCGCTCGAACGGCAGGTCCTGGTGCGCGAACCCGTCCAGCACCACCTTGCGCACGGCGCCGAGCAGGTCGGTGAACACCGGGTCGTCGCGCAGGTCCGCGCGCAGCGCCAGCATGTTGACGAAGAAGCCGACGACGCCCTCGACCTGCGCGGCGGTCCGACCGGCCACCGGCATGCCGACGAGCAGGTCGCGCTGACCGGTCACCCGGGACAGCATCACCTCGAACACCGCCAGCAACGTCATGTACAGCGTGCCGCCGGTCTCGCGGGACAGCGCCCGCAGCCCGGCCACCACGTCGGCGGGCAGCTCGAACTCGACGAAACCCTCGATGCCGCCGCGTTCGTCCACCGCCCGGCGGGGACGCAGGGCGTCGATCACCGTGGGCGCGCCCGCGATCGCGTCCCGCCAGTGGGCGAGCTGGTCGGCGATGCCCGCGCCCAGCTCGGCGTGCTGCCAGACCGAGTAGTCGCGGTACCGCACCGGCAGCGGCGGCAGCTCGTGCCCCGCGTACAGCCCCGCCAGCTCGTCCAGCACCAGGCCGATCGACCAGCCGTCGCTGACGATGTGGTGCATGCTCAGCGCCAGCACCAGGTTCTCGTCGTCGAACCGCAGCACGTCGACGCGGAACAGCGGCCCGCGCGCCAGGTCGAACGGCCGCGCGAGCACGTCGAGCGCGAACGCCCGCGCGGCGGCGTCGAGGTCGGCGGTGGGCGGCGCGTCGACCACCTCCACGCGGCCCTGCCACACGTCGTCCACGAGCTGCACGGGCGCGCCGTCGACCACGGCGAACCGGGTGCGCAGCGACTCGTGGCGGGCCACCAGCCCGGCCACGGCCACGGCCAGCCGGTCGAGGTCGAGCGGGCCGGAGAGCCGGAACACCTCGCCGAGGTTGTACGCGGTGCTCGCGGGGTCGAGCTCCTGCACGAACCACAACCGCTGCTGCGCGAACGACATCGGCGCGGGACCGTCGCCCGCCACCACGTCCAGCGGCTTGCGCGGCGTGCCCCGCAGGTCCGACAGCAACGCCGAGAACCGCTCGACCGTGGGGTGGTCGAACAGCGACCGCACGGTCACCCGCACGTCCAGCACGTCCCTGATCCGCGAGATCAGCCTGGTCGCGGGCAGGGAGTGGCCGCCGAGCGCGAAGAAGTCGTCCTGCCGCCCGAGCCGGTCCACGCCGAGCACGTCGGCCATCAGCTCGGCGACCAGCTGCTCGACACCGGGCCGGGGCGCTTCGAACCTCGTCGCGGCGGTGGCGGCGGTTTCCGTCGTGTCAGCGGCTTCCGCCGCGTCGGCGGTGGTGGACGCGCGCACCAGCTCCGGCGGCACGTCGAGCCGGGACACCGGGACGTCCGGGTCGGCCAGCACCTGCGCGGCCAGCGCCGTGAACACCTCGGCGAAGCGGGCCGCGTACCCGTCGTCGAAGACGGCGCTGTCGTAGTTCAGGCGGCCGGCCAGCCCGTCGCCGTCGCGGAAGAAGTCCAGCGACAGCGCGAACGGCACGGCCCGCCCGAGCACCTGCAGCTGCGCCGCGCGCACCCCCGGCAGGTCCAGCTCGTACCGGAAGTCGCCGTCGAACAGCTGGAAGATCACCTGCACCAGCGGCGCGACACCCGCCCGCCGGGCCGGGTTGACCTCCTTGACGACCTCTTCGAGCGGCACGTCCTGGTGCCCGAAACCGGCCAGCAGCGTCTCCCGCACGGAGCGGAGCAGGTCGGCGAACGTCGGGTCGTCCCGCAGGTCCGCGCGCAGCGGCAGGGTGTTGACGAACAGGCCGATCAGCGGCTCGACCTCCGGCACCGGCCGGCCCAGCACCGGCACGCCGACGATCAGGTCGTCCGCGCCGCTCACCCGCGACAGCAGCGCCTCGTACACCGCGAGGAGCGTCATGAACAGCGTGGTGCCGGCCTCGCGCGACGCCTTGCGCAGCGCCGCGGTCAGCTCGGCGGGCACGGTGAACTCGTGCAGCCGCCCGACCGGTTCCGCACCGGGCCGCCGGGCGCACAGCGCGTCCACGGCGTGCGGCACGCCGTCGAGGTGCAGGACCCAGTAGGCCGCCTGGTCCCGGATCTCCTCCGCGTACACGTCCTCGTGCTGCCACCGGGCGTAGTCGCGGTACCGGACGGGTAGCGGCTCCAGCGCGGGCTCGCGCCCCTCCACCGCCGCCCGGTACGCCTCGGCGACCTCGTCCAGCAGGATCGTCAGCGACCAGCCGTCGCCGACCGCGTGGTGCAGCCCGAACAGCACCAGGTGGTCGGACTCGTCGAACCGCAGCACCTCCACCCGGAACAGCACGCCGCCCGCCAGGTCGAACGGCCGCGCGATCACGCGCTCGGCGAACTCGTGCGCGGCCGCGTCCCGGTCGGGCGCCGGACCCGCGTCCACGACCTCGACCCGGCCGCCCCAGACGTCGTCCACGACCTGGCGCGGCTCGCCGTCCACCACGGTGAACCGGGTGCGCAGCGGCTCGTGGCGGGCGGTCAACCGCTCGACGGCGGCGGTGAGCGCGGCGACGTCGAGGTCGCCCGTCAGCCGGAACGCCTCACCGTCGTTGTACGCCGGGGACTCCGGGTCCATCTGCTGGATGAACCACAGTCCCCGCTGCCCGTGGGTGACGGGAAAGGTGTTGCTGGACATGGTGCGGCGATCCATCTCTGTCGGTGGGACCTCGGGTCGGGACTCGGTCAGGGCTCGTCAGGGCTCGGTCGGGACGCGGACGGGACCCGGTCAGGCCAGGTGCTCGGCGAGCACGCGCGGCGTCCGGTGCTCGAAGAGGTCCCTGATCGACAGGGTCACCCCCCGCTGGCGCAGGTCGCGCACGCACATGGCCGCGGTGAACGACTCGCCGCCGAGCGCGAAGAAGTTGTCGTCCGGCCCGCACGGCTTGCCCAGGCGCTTGGCGAACACCTCCCGGATCACGTCGAGCGCCGACGCCTCGGCGTTCTCGGACTCCGCGCGCACGGCGGTCGCGTCGGCCCTGGGCCGCGGCAGGGCGGTCACGTCGACCACTCCGCCGCTGCGCGGCAGGTCCGTCACCCACACCACGTCGGCCGGCACCAGCACGGCGGGCAGCCGTTCCGCCAGGCCGCCGCGCAGGCGGTCGGTGAACGCGGCCGCCACGCCGGGCGGGTACACCTCCGCGACCACCGGCTCGGCCGACACGGGGTCGGCGAACCGGAAGTGCGTGGCGGCGGCGTGCGCGGGCGGCAGCAGCGTCACGTCGAACGCGCCGTCCGGGTCGCCGTCCGCCCAGCTCACCCGCGCCAGCCAGCCGTGGCGCTCGGCCAGCCGCCACAGCACCTCCGGGTCGACGCCCGGTCCGGTCCCGGCGGCGCGGCCGGCGGGCGTGAACCCGTGCCGGTCGCGGGCGGCCAGCGCCTCGTCCAGCCGCCCGTTGCGCACGGCCCGGTAGCCGAACGGCTCGGCCCCGGCGACCAGGCGGCGTTCCAGCGCCGTGAGCTGGAGGTCCGCGCCGGGTTCGGGCACGACCCGCTCCGGGGTGTCGGCGCAGTCGACGTGCAGCACGGCGTCGTAGCGGAACAGCGGCATCTCGGTGGTCGACTCGCCGCGCCGCGGCGCGATCTCGACGCACGTCACCCGCGACGCGCGGGCGGGAGTGGCGGCCAGCCAGGCCGGGTGGACGCTCAGCTCGCCGTCGTGGTTGCGGTCGTGCCGGATCGCCTCCCGCACGTCGTCCGCCTCGCCGCGCAGCTCGTGCTTCAGCGCGAAGAACGCGTCGGCCACGGCCTGGTTGCGCAGGTCGCCCAGCACCACGTGGCCGCCGGGCCGCACCACGGCGAGCGCGGCGTCCAGCACCTCCGTCAGGTAGTGCAGCGACGGGAAGTACTGGACGACGGAGTTGAGCACCACGACGTCGTACTCGCCGTCGGCGACGCGGGTCGCGTCCACCGCGTCCGCTTGCGCCACCACCAGCTTCGTGGTGGCGCCGGCGCGCCGCAGCTCGTCGGCGAGCTGGTCGAGCACCGTGACGGCGGACGCGGAGAAGTCCGTCGCCACGTAGGTGTCGATGGTCCCGGACGACACGAGCGGCCGGACCAGCAGACCCGTTCCCGCGCCGATCTCCAGCACCCGCTTCGGCGCGAGCGCGGCGATCCGGGCGACCGTCGTGTCGACCCACTCCGCCATCTGCGCCGGCGCGATCGGCTTGCCGGTGAAGCTGTCGTTCCAGCCGGTGGTCGCCGACGCCGGCGTCAGGTCGTCGCCGATGGACCCGTAGGTCTCGTCGAACACCGCCCGCCACGAGTCGACGGCGGCGGCCCGCGCCTCGGAGACGTCGGCGGACCGCTCGGGCACCGCGTACGCCACCAGGCGCCCGTCGACCGCCGCCACCGCCGCCTCGCGCACCAGCGCGTCGGCCAGCAGCTCCGCGGTCACCTTCGCGGCGTCCACCCGGACGCCCTTCACCACGATCGCGTGGTCCACCCCGCGCTCAGCCATGCCGGCCCACCGCGTTCGACCGCTGGTCGATGCGCTCGGTGACCTGCCGGACCACGGCCTCGCGGTCGATCTTCCCGCTCGACGTGAGCGGCAGCTCCGGCAGGACGTGCAGCGACACCGGCACGGACACCGCCGGCAGCACCTCGCGCAACGCGTCGAGCAGCGCGGCGACGTCCAGCGGCGGGAGCCCCGGCTCGGCGGTCACGGCCGCGTGCAGGCTGCGGGTGCCCTCGGACAGCTCCACGACGACGCAGATCGCCTCGGCGACGCCCGGCTGTTCGAGCAGGCACGCGTCGACTTCCAGCAGGTTCACCCGCGTGCCGCGGATCTTCACGTCGTGGTCGAGCCTGCTGAGGTACTGCACGACGTCCCCGTCGAGCCGCACCAGGTCACCGGTGCGGAAGGCGCGGGTGTGCCCCTGCGGCGTGGGCGGGATGGTGATGTACCGCTGGGAGTTCAGCTCCGGCTGGTTCAGGTAGCCCAGCGCCAGCGGCGCGCCCGCCACCAGCAGCTCGCCGATCGTGTTGTCGTCCGGCTCGACCGGGTCGATCAGCAGCTCGCAGCCGGGCAGCGGGCCGCCGATCGGCGGCTGCGACGGCCACTCCGACGGCGGTCCGGTCAACGTGTGCGCGGTGACCATCGCCGACTCGCTCTGCCCGTAGTGGTTGTTGAGCCGGCAGTCGGCGAGGCGGGTGAAGAACTCCCGGATCGGCGGCGAGCAGACGATCTGCTCGCCGGCCGTGTTGACCTCGCGCAGCGCCAGGTGCGCCAACGACTTCTCCGACGCGGCGGCGACGGACAGCATGTGCAGCCCCAGGTACGGCAGGAACAGTCGCTCGATCCGGTTGTCCGCCAGCCAGTCCAGCAGCTCGAACGGGTCCGACCGCAGCCGCTCGGGCACGATCACCAGCATCCCGCCGCCGGCCAGCGTGCCCAGGATCTCCTGGAAGCACACGTCGAAGTTGAGCGGCGCGAACTGGGCGGTGCGCAGGTCCGCGCGCCGCGAGTGGCCGCGCTGCCACTCGACCATGTTGTCGACGCAGCTGTGCGGCAGGGCGACCCCCTTGGGCCACCCCGTGGAGCCGGACGTGTAGATGACGTAGACGGGCAGGTCCGCCGAGCACGCGACGACCGGCCACGCCGCGGGGTCCGGCGCGTGGCCGGGGCGCGGCCTGGGGATGGCGACGACGTCCGCGCCGGTCGTGACCTCCGGCGCCGCCCCGACGTGCAGCAGCACCTTGGGCGCGCTGTCGGACAGCATGTGCGCCAACCGCCGCGCCGGGTACTCGGAGTCCAGCGGCACGTACGTCGCGCCGACGCTCAGCACGCCGAGCATCGCGGCGACCACCTCGGCGCTGCGCGGACCGGCGACGGCGACCCGGTCGCCCTCCGCCACGCCGCGGTCGCGCAGCAGGTCGGCGATGTCGCCCGCCCAGCCGAGCAGTTCCGCGTACGTCAGCTCCCGCCCGTCGTCCACGACCGCGACCTCGTCACGGCGCTGCCTCGCCGTGTCCACGAGGGACTCCAGCAGGCACGGCGGGTCGGCCGCGCCTCCCCACACCGAGAGCCGCTCCACATCGGCCGACGCGGCGGTGCCAAGACCGAACTCGCGCATGATCCTCCCTACGTCGCGGCGTACCCCCGAGTCGGCGGCCTCGAACCGGGCGATGATCCGGTCCTGCTGCTCGGGGGTCTGGCCCTGGCTGAGCTTGAACATCGCGTCGACCTGCTCGACCCGCAGCTGGAACGCGCCGACGGCGCGCCCGATCGAGCGGAAGTAGTCCAAAGAGGACTCGGGGTTCCACCCGACGCCGAAGTCGTTCTCGTACGCCAGCACGGTGCGGCGCACGACGTCCAGCGTCCCGTCGAGGTCTTCGATCCGCCGCAGCGTGCCGACGACGTGCACGGTGACGAAGTTCCACGTCGGCGCGGCGGGTTCGGTGTGGTAGTCGACCGGGGTGACGTACCCGTTCGGGCCGGCGAAGACGAGCTTCGCCGTCATGTCGTCCTCCAGCCAGCGCCAGTGCGGGTTGGCCCGGTTCAGGTGCCCGAGCAACGTCGTGCCGACCACGTCACCGCCCTGCGGCGAGCCCGGCGCGAAGATCACCGGCACGTGGGTGGCCTGCGGGACCCTCGGCCCCGGCGTCACCAGCGTGGCGAGCGGGTGGTTGCGCATGACGAACCGCGTCCACGCGTGTTCCCGGCTCTGGTACTGCTTGGGCACGTACATCGCACACCTCCTGCGTCAGGCGAGCCGGTCGAGGACGGAACGGGTGATCTCACCGGCGCGGACGGCGGTGGTGGACAGCAGGCCGGCCGAGATGCCGTGCGTGTGCTCGGAACCGCCGCCGTGGACGTAGATGCCGCACCGGGTGGCGCCCGAGGTCAGCACGCGGTAGTCGCGTTCCAGCAGCACCCTGCCGTCCGCGTCGCGCTTGCAGTCGCCGCCGAGGTCGCCGAGCAGCGCGAGCGGGTCGACCGGCCGGTAGCCGGTGGCGAAGACCGCGGCGTCGGCGTCGAGCACGTCCACGGCGCCCGTGGGCAGGTGCTCGACCGACAGCCGCACGCCCTGGCCGTGCTCCTCGACGTCGCGCAGGCGTGCCGCGTTGACGACCCGCAGCCGCTCCCGGCCGCGCACCTTCTCCTGGTAGTGCCTGCGGAACAGCTCGGTGCTCAGCTCCGCGTCGACCACCGAGTAGTTGGTGTTGGCGTGGTAGCGCAGCAACAGGTCCTTCACCCGGGGCGGCGCGGCGTGGAACGTGTCCACCGCCTCCGGGTCGAAGATCCGGTTGGCGAACGGGTTGTCGTCGGCGGAGCTGTAGCCGTACCGGGAGAACACCGCGCACACCTCGGCGTCGGCGAACTCGCGGTGCAGGAAGTCGACGACCTCGGCGGCGCTCTGGCCCGCGCCGATGACGGCGAGCCGGCGCGGACGCCGTGCGCGCAGGCCCTCGACGGCGCCGAGCAGCCCGTCGCTGTGCAGCACGCGGTCGGAGGGCACGACACCGGGCGGCAGGTGCGGGGCCAGGCCCGCGCCGATCACGACGTTGCGGGCGCGGTGGGTCCGCACGCCCTCGTCGGTGCGCACGACGACCTCGACGTGCTCGTCCGCCTCGCCCACCGCGACCACGCGCAACGCCTCCACGGTGGCCCCGTAGTGCACGGGGACGCGCACCTTGGCCGCCGCCCACTCCAGGTAGGCGTGGAACTCGGTGCGGTACGGGTGCAGCATCTTGCTGTTGATGAAGTCCGTCAGCCGGCCGACCTCGTGCAGGTACGCGACGAAGCTGTAGGTGCTCGCCGGGTTCCGCATGGTCACGAGGTCCTTGAGGAACGAGACCTGCATCGTGGCGCCGTCGAGCAGCATGTCCCGGTGCCACCCGAACCGCGGCTGCCGCTCGAAGAACGTCACCCGGGACAGGCCCGCGTCCTCCAGCGCGATCGCCAGCGCCAGGTTCGAGGGGCCGAACCCGCACCCGACGACGTCGAGCACCGGTCCGGCTTCTTCCGTCGTCGTCACGTCAACGTCCCCTGCCGCCGCGTCGCGCGGCCGTCGGCTCGGACTCGAACAGCGCGCGGTGCAGGCGCGAGGCGCGGAACGGTCCGCCCGCGTACCGGGACTCGGCGGCCAGCGGCGTGCGGCCGCCGTCGGCGCGGACCAGCGCGCCGGTGAACGCGTAGTCGGGGTGGATGTCGTCCGCGACGGTCTCGGCCCGGCACTCCAGCTCGATCACGTCCCCGTCCGCGAGGTCGAACGGCTCGGCGAACGGCACGTAGACGGGCAGCCAGTTCGTGACGGTGTCGAGGCTGTCCAGCACGGGCTGCCCCGGCGCGCAGCGCAGGTTCAGCCACAGCAGCAGGCCGTCCACGCGGCCCGGTCCGAGCGCGTCGAGCCGGACGGACGGGAAGTCGGCCACGCCCTCGTCCAGGCACAGGTCCTCGACCAGGGCGTCGGTGGTGCGCAGCGCGGAGCGGTCGACGTTGCCGACGCAGAACCTCAGGTCGAAGAACCCGCCCGCGGCGTCCAGCAGCCGTTCCACGTAGTCGACGTACTCGGGCCGGACGCCGTACCGGCCGCCCAGCAGGTCGTCCAGGCACACCGCCGCGGCCCGCGTGCCCACCGCGGCCGGCACGGTCGCCGCACCGGGCTTCAGGTGCCGGCGGCGCGCGTCGGCCAGCACCGCGTCGATGCCCTCCGCGCCGCCGATGTTGCCGACCAGCTCGGCGATGCACAGGTCGGCGGGCTCGGGCAGCGACAACGTCGTGGCCTCGCCGCCGAACACCCGGATGTCGTGGGCGGTGGTGCTCGCGAGGTCGGCGGCCCGTGCGGCGCTGTCCTCGTTGACGTCGGCGGCGAACACGCGGGCCGCGCCCGCCTCGGCGGCGCACAGCGTCCACAGCAGGTCCGGGCCGCACCCGAGTTCGACCACGGTCGCGCCGGGCGCCTCCTGCGCGATGGCGTCGCGGAAGAGCTTGTTGCGCGGCTCGTCCTCCAGCATCACGTGGTAGAGGTAGTCGTCGTAGACGGGGTACTCGCCCACGGACGGCCAGAGGTACGGCGCGTCGCGGTCGAGGTCGGCGAGCACGCGCACCCTGGTCCGCTCACCGCCGACGGTGACGTTCCGCCAGTCCTGCCCGGTCATGCGGTCTCCCCTTCCACGCCGTGCCGTTCGTCCGCCGCGGCCCGCCACAGGGCCGACGGCGGTCCCCACACGTCGACCGCGCCGTAGGCGGCCCGGTAGACCGCGCCCACCGCGGGGTCGGACGTGCCCGCGGCCCCGTGCAGCTGGACGACGGCGTGCGCGGCCGTGATGGCGGCCTCCACCGCGGTCGCCAGCGCGGTGCGGGACAGGTGGCGGTCCACGCCCGCGTCGAGCGCGCAGGCCGCCTCCCAGACCTCCACCCTGGCCAGCTCGACGGCGATCGCGGCACGGGCCAGCCGGTGTGCCGAAGCCTGCCGCTCGACGAGCGGCCGGCCGCCCAGCAGGCGGGTCGCCACGCGGTCCGCCGCCAGCTCCACCGCCCGCCGCGCCACGCCGACGTGGTACGCCGCGCCGCGCACCCGGTCCCGGTGGAGCGCCCCGTCGACCACGTCGGCCGACACCGGCACACTGTCCACTTCGGACAGACCAGCTGTCGGTCGCCACCGCAGGTTCCCGTCGGCGACGTCGACCACGACCTCCGGTCGCGGCCCGTCGTACGGCGTCGGGCTTGTCGGCACGACCCGGCCCGCGTCCACGGCGGGCGTCCGCCGGCGCAGCTCCGCCACGGCGGCCGAGTCCGGCGCCCACAGGTCCAGCACGACGTGCGCGCCCCGGACGAACCGGCTGTCGCACAACCGCGCGCCCAGTTCCTCGTGCACCAGGCACAGGTCGGCGTGACCGAGCCCGAGGCCGCCCCGGTCCGCGGGCAGCGCCAGCTCGACCAGCCCCGTGGCGGCGAGCTTCTTCCACACCGCGTGCGGGTCGTCCGGCACGACGTCGGCGAGCTGGTCGCGGACGAGCCCGCGCAGCTCCCGCTGTGCCGCCCCGAGGGTGATGTCCATCAGGCGCTCCCGGTGCACTGGTCGACGGCGATCAGGTCCAGCTGCAGTTCGACGGCGCCGCCGGAGATCGACAGCTCGGGCGCCTCGGCGAGGGCGTGCCGCACGACCCGCAGCCGGTCGGCGTCGGCCAGGCCGGTCAGCTCGGTGGCCGCCCAGCGGGCCACGCCCTGCGCCGCCTCGCCGCAGGCGAGCTTCGAGTAGGCGGAGGCCACCTCGTCCATGTCGAACCCGTCGGCGGTGTTCACCGCGCGGAACGCCAGGGCGCGCGCGTTCGCCACCGCCCGCTCGTGGCGCAGCAGGTCCACCCTCAGCCGTGCCCGCTCGGTCGACGGGGCCGCGTCGACCAGCTCCCCGGCCGTGCGCAGCCACCGCTGGGCACGGCTGAGGTAGTCGAAACCCGCCCGCTCGAACCCGATCGCCCGGATCAGCAGCGGCCAGCCCTGGTGCTCCGGGCCGATCAACGCGTCCCGGCCGACGCGGACCCCGTCCAGCACGACGGTGTAGTAGGGCTCGCCCGCTTCCCGCCGCACCGGGTGGAGCACGACGCCCGGCGCGTCGAACGGGACCAGCAGGAAGCTGATGCCGTCGTAGCGGTCCCGCCCGGCGCGGGTGCGGACCGAGACCAGCCCGAAGTCCGACCAGTCGGCGTAGAGGTTCCACGCCTTCCGACCCGTGACGACGTAACCGTCGGCGTCCGGGACGGCGGTGGTCTCGATGGCGGTCAGGTCGCTGCCCGCGTTGGGCTCGGACAGCAGCAGGCTCGCGAACGCCCGGCCGGCGGCCACGCGCGGCAGCCACCGGCGACGCTGCTCCTCGGTGCCCGCGGTGAGCAGCGAGCAGCCCACGCCCTGCACCGTCACCAGGTGGACCTCGTCGGGCAGCCCGGCCAGGCCCATCCGCTCGGCGACCGCGGCGTGGTCGGTCAACCGCAGTCCCCGGCCGCCGTACTCCTCCGGGTAGTGCACGGCCACCAGCCGCCGGTCGCCCAGCAGGGCGAACAGCTCACGCCGCGACGCGCCGGGGCCCGCGTCCGCGAAGACCCGGTCGACCTCGTCGAGCAGCCCGCGGGTGACCTCGTCCGGGGTGAACCGCACCGCTCACGCCCCCGGTTGCCGGGCGGCGAACGACATCCGCAGCCGGTCCAGCGGGTCGGCGGGCGCCTGCGCGCCGGCCGCGGCGGACCGCTCGCGCAGCTCCCGCACGCGCGCCGCGAGGTCGCCGAGCACCGGACCGTCGAACATGGCCTTGACCCGCAGCGGCAGCCCGGTCTCCTTGGCGATGCGGCCCACGAGGTGCATGGCCGACATCGAGTCGCCGCCCAGCGCGAAGAAGTCGTCCGCCAGGGTCGCGTCGGGCCGCTCCAGCAGCTCCGCGGCGAGCCGCAGGACGAGCGCGTCGATGTCCACCCCGGTGTCGGGCGCGTCCTGGCCGCGGGACGCGTAGCGCTCCAACGCCTCGGCCAGCGCGCGGGCGGCGTCGGCGAAGTCGCCCTCCGACCGCATGAGCGCCACCCGGACGAATCCCTCGCCCGCCGAGTGGTCCGCCCAGAAGAACGGCCACCCCGGCAGCACGGACACCTCCTGCTCGGTCAGCCAGTCGCACAGGTCGCTCGCCCGCCAGCCCTCCGGCAGCCGCAGCCACGCGACGCTCATCGGACCGGCCGCGGGCACCGGCGTCACCGGGCCGCCCTCCAGCGCGCGTTCCAGCACGCCGCGGTTGACGGCGCCGACCTGGCGGGAGCTGAGCTCGCGGTCGGCGTCCACGTAGTCGCGGATGAGCGCGAAGATGAACGGCGACACGTTGAGCAGCAGGTCGTCGGTGATCTCCTGGAGCCTCGGGTACACCCGCGCGTCGGCGATCAGCGAGCCGATCTTCAGGTCCAGCGTGGGCCAGGTCTTGCCGGTGTCCTCGATGCCGATGTGGCGCAGCCCGATCGACTCGAAGTAGGCGTACTGGTCCCAGCCGGCCAGGTGCGCGCTGAAGAACCGGAAGCTGTAGTCCACGATCAGCAGCACGTCGTGCTCGACGCAGCGCCGGGCGATCGTCCGCATGACGTCCGGCGCGGGATCGGTGCCGGTGGGGTTGTTCGGCGTCACCAGGAAGATCGCGTCGGTGTCCCGGTAGAACGCCGGGTCGTCCGGCTCGGCGAAGATCCGCTCGGTGATCGGGGTGAGCGGCACCTGGTGGCGGCGCAGGATCGCGGGGATGTTGTCGAACGTCGGGTGCAGCAGCGAGACCCGCGACCCCTTCTCCCGCAGGTAGTTCGCCACCACCTCGATCGACAGCGACGACGAGTAGTGGTGCAGCGGCCGGCGCTCGCGGGTCACCACGCTGTGCTGCCCGGCGAGGCCGTAGAACGCCTCCTCGAACTCGCGCTGCAACGTCAGCTGCGGCACCTCGTCCGCCGCGGTGTACAGCTCCGGCAGCCGGGCGACCACCTCGCGCATCCGCAGGGTCTGCGCCTGGCGCGCGTGGCCGTCGGCGAGGTTGTGGGTGTTCATCAGGCCCGCCCACTCGTGCCGGGTCAGGCTGTCGGCCACGTCGTCCGCGGGCGGCGCCGGGGTGTTCGGAACCGGCAGGTCAGGCAAGCTCGACACGGTCATGGCCTTTCACGTCGTCAGGACGGGGTGGGAGGGCGGGCCCGGCGGGCAGCGGCCGGCCGAGCGAGTGCACCGACGCCGCGAGCGCACGGCGGTCGACCTTGCCGTGGCCGGTGAGGGGGATCTTGTCCACCTGCGCCAACCGGGCCGGGATCATGTAGTCGGGCACCCGCTCGGCGAGCACCGCGTTGAGCTGCGCCGCCGTCGGCGGTGTTCCGGTGACCTCGACGAACGCGGCGAGCCGCGTCCCGGTCGCGGTCTCGTGGGCGACGACCGCGGCGGCGGCCACCGAGGGGTGCGCCAGCAGGCCGGCCTCCACCTCGCCCAGCTCCACGCGGAAGCCGCGCACCTTGACCTGGGCGTCGGCCCGGCCGCGGAAGACGAGGTCGCCGCGCTCGTTGACCACGCCGAGGTCGCCGGTGCGGTACATGCGGTCGCCGGGCGCGCCCGCGGGGTCCGGCCGGAACCGGTCCGCGGTCAGCCCCGGCTGGTTGAGGTAGCCGCGGGCGAGGCCCGCGCCGGCGATGTGGATCTCGCCGACCTCGCCGGGCCCGACCTCGTCGAGGTTGTCGTCGAGCAGGCGCACGCGGACGTTCTCGATCGGCCTGCCGATCGGCACCAGCGGCGCGGTGTCGTCGGCGAGGTCCGCCGGGCCGCAGCGGTGCACCGTGCTCCACACCGTGCCCTCGGTGGGGCCGTACTCGTTGAACAGCGCGTTGTCCGGCGCGGCCGCGAAGTGCCTGCGGGCCAGTTCGGCGGGCAGCTGCTCGCCGGCGAGGACGGTGCAGCCGACGTCGCGCACGGCGTCGGGGTGGTAGGCCAGCAGAGCGGCGTACTGCGACGGCACGCCGTCCACGTGGGTGGCCCGCTCGCGGACGATCAGCTCGGCCAGCAGCGCGGGGTCCAGCACCTCGTCCGCCGTCGGCACGACGAGCCTGCCGCCGGTGCCGAGCGTGAAGTAGATGCCCGCCACGGCGGCGTCGAACGTGAACGGCGCGAGCATCACGTACGAGGTGCACGGTCGGGGGAACACGGAGTACCTGGCCAGCGTGGAGTTCACGACCTGCCGGTGCGGGGTGACCACGCCCTTGGGCACGCCGGTCGACCCCGAGGTGTAGATGACGTAGGCGACGTTGTCCGGCCCCACCGGCGCCGACACGTCCTCGTCGGTCTCCTCGCCGGCGGAGACGACCGCCCGGCCCTCCGGGACGCCCGCCAGCGCGTCGGCGGAACCGGCGAACAGCTCGATGCCGGCGTCGGCGACGATGTGGGCGCGCCGCTGCGCGGGCAGGTCGGCCGCGAAGGGCACGTACCCCGCGCCGGACCGGAGCACGCCGAGCATCGCGGCGAGCGTGTGCGTCGAGCGGTCGGTCGGCACGCCGACGAGCGACTCCGGGCCCGCGCCCAGCCGGCGCAACCGCGCGGCGACGTGGTCGGCCCGGCGGCACAGCTCGCGGTAGGTCACGTCGACGCCCGCGGTGGTCACCGCGACCGCGTCCGGCGTGCGCGCCGCCTGCCGGTAGACGAGTTCGTGCAGGATCGCCATTGTCACAGCCCTATTCGGCGGTTTCCCGGATGCTGCGCGGTCGCATGTCCGACCACACCCGGTCGACGTGGTCCAAGCACTCCTGGCGGCTTCCCGTGAAATCGGCGTAAGTCCAGCCGTCGGGCAGCTGCCGGTCGGCTCGCCAAATGGAGTACTGCTCTTCTTCGTTGATCAAGACCACGTATTCGCTCATCGCACTCCGACCAATCTCACCTGCTGGAACGGCTGTCCGATGCCATCTTGGACGCGTCCCGACGGCACGGAGAAGCCCTCACTTGCTTCACAGCGCGGTTCCACCGTGAAGCACCGCTGAACACCCTCAGGTCAGCCGTGCCGTGTTAATCAGGCATTAACAGCGTGGGTCGCTGATTAAATCTTCGAAATAGCCGGCGACCACCGCCGCCTGATAGGAATGCGCCGATCAGCGGATTCCCGCACGGTCGACGGATTCAACTCGCCTGGAGCGCGGAGAAGCGCGAAGAGGAGACCTCGTGGTGGAGACGAACTCCGGCGGCGACGGCGCGACGCGCCACGCCGCCCGGTTGCTGCACGAGATCGCGGGTGGGCTGGCGCGGGCCGGCGCGACCTCCGACACGGTGCTCACCGACCACCTGGAACGGGTGCCGGACGAGCTGGCCGCCGCGCTGGCGGACGTGGTGGCGCTGCCGGACCGGACCACCGGCTGGTCGGTGGCGAGCGGTCTGCTCGCGGAGTTCGGCGACCCCGGGCCCACCCCGCTGCACTGGAAGGAAGGCGGCGGCGAGACGACCCGCGCGGTGGACATCGCGCTCGTGCTCGTCGGCTCGTCGCTCGGCCGGGTGTTCGGCTGGGCCGGGCAGCAGGCCGGGCGCATCGTGCACGACATCGTGCCGAGCGCGGGGTACGAGGACATGCAGGTGGGCGCGAGCAGCACCACCGCGCTGGCCTGGCACACCGAGGACGCGTTCCACCCCGACCGCCCCGACCTGCTGATGCTGGCGTGCTTCCGCAACCACGACCGCGTCGGCAGCCTCCTGTCGAGCATCCGCCGGGTCGTGCTCGACGAGCGCGACCTGGAGGTGCTGAGCCGGCCGGACCTGGTGATCGTGCCGGACGACTCCTACCCCGGCGACTGGGTGGGCGGCGACCTGTCCGAGAACGCCATGGCGACGGTGTGGCGCGCCGACGACGGCCTCTGCCTGCGCTACGACCCGTCGTACACCCGGTTCCTCACCGACGACGCCGAGCTGCGCGCGGCCTACGACCGGCTCGGCGAGGCGATCGACGCCTCCAGCGAGGAGGTGCCGATCCAGGCGGGCGACATCCTGTTGGTGGACAACGACATCGCGGTGCACGGGCGGGCCGCCTACCGGGCCCGGTTCGACGGCACGGACCGCTGGCTCAAGCGCGTGCTCGTGCGGCTGGACCGGCCGCGGCCCGCCGAGCAGCGGTCCGGCGGCTACGACCAGGCCGTGGTGCGGCCGACGTTCCGCGGTCCGGTCGCGGGCTAGGCCGGGGACGCCGTGATTACCGACCCCACGCCGGGCTGGAACGACACCGCGCACGACGTGCCCGCCGTGACGCTGCCGGACCTCTTCGAGGCGCAGGCCGCCCGCACGCCCGACGCGGAGGCGGTGCGCTTCGACGGCGAGGTCGTCACCTACCGGGAGCTGGACGAGCGCGCCAACCGCCTGGCCCACCTGCTGGTCGCGCGCGGCGCCGGACCCGGCGGGATCGTCGCGGTCGACCTGCCCCGCTCGGTGGCGCTGGTCGTCGCCCTGCACGCGGTCCACAAGGCCGGCGCCGCCTACCTGCCGCTGGACGGCGCGGACCCCGTCGAGCGGGTCCGGCGGCAGCTCCTCGACGCCGCGCCGGTGACCGTGCTGACGACGGTCGCGCAGGCAGCCGGGCGTTACCCGTCGGACGCGCACGTCGTCGCGGTCGACTCACCGGACACCGTCGCGGATGTGGCCCGACGGCCCGCCACGAGTCCCGCGCGGTCGGGCGTCACCACGGCCACCCCCGCGTACGTGATCTACACGTCCGGGTCGACCGGGCGGCCGAAGGGCGTGGTGGTCCAGCACGGCGCGATCGTGAACCGGCTCGTCTGGATGCAGCACCAGTACCCGATCGCCGCGGGCGACCGGGTCGTGCAGAAGACGCCGTGCACGTTCGACGTCTCGGTGTGGGAGTTCTTCTGGCCGTTGACGGTCGGCGCGACGCTGTGCGTGGCCCGGCCGGGCGGTCACCGCGACTCCCGGTACCTCGCCGACCTGATCCGCGCCGAGCGGATCACCGTGGCGCACTTCGTGCCGTCGATGCTCGACGTGTTCCTGGACGAGCCGTCCGCCGCCGACTGCCCCAGCCTGGAGCTGGTCGTGTGCAGCGGCGAGGCGTTGTCGGCCGAACTCCGCGACCGGTTCTTCCGGGGCTCCTCCGCCCGGCTGGAGAACCTGTACGGCCCCACCGAGGCCGCCGTGGACGTCACCTACCACTCCTGCTCCCCCGACGACGCCGAGCCGGTCGTCCCCATCGGGCGGCCGGTGTGGAACACGCGGGTCCACGTGCTCGACGACCGGATGCGCGAGGCGACCGAGGGCGAGCTGTACCTCGGCGGCGCCCAGCTGGCCCTCGGCTACCTCAACCGCCCCGGGCTGACCGCGGAGCGGTTCGTGGCCGACCCGTTCGGCCCGCCGGGCGCCCGCCTCTACCGGACCGGCGACCTCGGGCGCAGGCGTCCGGACGGCGCGGTGGAGTACCTGGGCCGGGCCGACGACCAGGTCAAGATCCGCGGCATGCGGGTGGAGCTCGGCGAGGTCGAGTCCGCGCTCGCCGCCCACCCCGCGGTCGCCCGGGCGGCGGTCGCGGTGCACCGGGACGGGTCGGGTTCGGCGGTTCCCGTCGCGTACGCCGTGCCGGACGGGTCGCGGGCCGGAGCCGTGCGCACCCTGGTCACGTGGGCCGCGGAGGGCTCGACGCCGGACCTGCCGCTGCACCGCGTCGGCCGTGACGTGGTGATGTTCGGCCGCAGCAGGTCCGAGGCCGAGTTCCTGCACGAGGAGATCTTCACCAGGCGCGAGTACCTGCGCGGCGGCATCACCCTCCCGCCCGACGCCGTGGTGTTCGACGTCGGCGCGCACATCGGGTACTTCGCGCTCCAGCTCTCCCAGGAATGTCCACGAGGGACGGTCTACTGCTTCGAGCCGATCCCGGAGCTGTTCGCCACGCTGTCCGCGAACTGCGCCCTGCACGGCGTCGACGCCCGGCTGTTCAACTGCGGCATCGCCGACCGGGCCGGCACGGACACGTTCACCTACTACCCCGAGCTGTCGATCATGTCCGGCCGGTTCGCCGAGGAGGCGGCCGACCGCGCGGTCGTGGAGACGTACCTGCGCAACGGCCTCGCCGCCGAGGCGGGCTCCGAGGCGGGCGCGGTCGCCGCCCCCGACCTGACCGACCTGCTGACCGACCGGCTGCGCGCCACACGCGTGACCTGCGAGCTGCGCACGGTCTCGGACGTCATCGACGAGCACGGCGTGCGGCGCGTGGACCTGCTCAAGGTCGACGCCGAGCGGAGCGAGCTGGAGGTCCTGCGCGGGGTCCGCGCCGAGCACTGGCCGCGCGTGGCCCAGGTCGTCGCCGAGGTGCACGACGAAGGCGGTCGGCTCGACGCGGTGCTGGACCTGTTGCGGCGCCAGGGCTTCACCGTCGACGTCGACCTGTCCGACCCGCTGCGCGGCACCGGTCTGGTCAACGTGTTCGCGCGCCGGCCGGACGCCCCCGCCCCGGCCCCGGTCGTGCGGGAGCGGAGCTGGGCGGTGCCCGAAGCGCTGGTCGAAGACCTCCTCGACCACCTGCGCGACCGGCTGCCCGAGCACATGGTCCCGGTGTCGGTCACGCTGCTCGACCGGCTGCCGCTGACGCCCAGCGGCAAGCTCGACCGCCGCGCCCTGCCCCGGCCCCGCACCGCCACGTCGGCGGGCCGCGCCCCGAACGGCGTCCGCGAGCACGTGCTGTGCGAGTTCTTCGCCGACGCGCTCGGGCTGCCGTCCGTGTCGCCGGACGACAACCTCCTGCGCCTGGGCGCGCACTCGTTGCTGATGGCCAAGCTGGCCGCGCGCGTCCGGGCCGCGCTCGGCGGCGCGGTCGTCCTGAGCGACGTGCTGCGCGAGTCCACCGTGGCCGACCTGGTCCGGCTCGCCGGGGCGCCGGACGGCGGCTACTACGAGCCGGTGGTGGCCCTGCGGCTGCACGGGAAGCTGCCGCCGCTGTTCGCCGTCCACGGGGCGGACGGGCTCGGCCGGCACTTCGCCGCGCTGCTCGACCACCTCGAACCCGGCCGACCGGTCTACGCGTTGCAGGCGCGCGGCCTGAACGGCGACGGCCCGGTCGCGTCGTCGCTGCGCGAGGCGGCGGCCGAGTACGTCGCGCGGGTCCGCGCGATCCAGCGACGCGGCCCGTACCACCTGGCCGGCACGTCGACCGGGGCCGTCATCGCACGGGAGATGGCCGCCGTGCTGCGGGCCGACGGGCACGAGGTGGTGCTGGTTCCCGTGGACGGGACGCCCGCCGGCGCCAACCCGACCGCCGCGCTGCTCGACGCGCAGGCCGCCGCGATGGGCGCCGACCGCGCCGCCGCCGTCGCCGAGGTCACCCGGCGGTTCGCGGACCTCCTCCGCGACCACAACACCGACCACACCCACACCACCGGCCGTACCGACAGCACCGGCCGTACCGACACCGCCGACCACACCCACACCGCCGGCGAGCCGTCCCGCACGCGGGCCGACGACCTGGTGCCCGTCACCACCCGACCCGCCGGCGACCGCGCCCCGACCGCTCCGGAGAGCCTGACGTGACCGCTTCACCGCAGACCGCCGTCCTCCCCGACGAGAGCTGGAACGACACCGCCCGCGAGTTCCGCTCGGACGCCCTGGTGCACCAGCTGGTCGCCGAGGCCGCCGAGCGGCACGGCGACCGGCCCGCGCTGGTGACCGCCGACGCGACGGTGTCGCACCGCGAGCTCGACGCCGCGTCCAACCGGCTCGCCCGGCACCTGAAGGACTCCGGCGTCCCGGAGCAGGCCTACGTCGCCGTGCTGGGCGACCACCGGCCGGCGACCGTCACCGCGCTGCTCGCCGTGGTGAAGGCGGGGGCGGCGTACGTGCCGCTCGACCCGAGGTGGCCCGCCGAACGCCTGGTCACGCTGCTGACGTCGCTGAACGTGCGGTACCTGCTGGTGGACCGCGCGCACTACCCGGTGGCCGAGCGCGTCCGGTGGTCCGTGCCCGGCCTGCGGCACGTGGTGTGCTTCGACGAGCCGGCCGAGCGGCCGTGGGCCGACCGCCTCGACACCGACGTGCTCGGCGAGATGTGGGACGTGGTCGCGGGCAGCGACGACGAGCTGGTGGCCGCGGGCTTCAACCGCGGCGACTCCGCCGGGAGCTACACCGAGGACGACGTCCGGGCGTACGCGCGGCACGTGGCGGGTCTCGTCACCGACGCCCTCGGGCCGTCCGGCGGCGTGCTGGAGATCGGGTGCGGCACGGGTCTCATCCTGCGGGAGCTGGCGCCGCACGTCGCCCACTACACCGGCGTCGACCCGTCCCCCGTGGCGATCGGCAAGGCCGGGGCGCGGCACCCCGGCGCGCACCTCGCCGTCGGCTTCGCGCACGACGTCGCGCGGCACGCCCGCGGGCGGTACGACGTGGCCGTGCTCGCCAGCACCGTGCAGTTCTTCCCGGGGCTGGACTACCTGGTCGACGTGCTGGACGCGGTGGCGGACGTGCTCGGCGAGGGCGGGACCGTCGTGCTCGCCGACCTGATCGACCCGGACCACGAGGAGCACCGCGGGTTGCGCGTGCCCCCGTCGTTCTTCGCCTGGCTGGCCGAGCACGGCGACCGGTTCGCCTCCGTCGAGGTCCGCCGGCGCGACGGCGGGTTCCGCGGCGAGCTGGCCCACCGCTACGACGTGCTGCTCCGGGTGGGCGGTCCGGGTCCGATCGCGCCGGTGACCACCGCCTGGCACGTCGACCGCCGGTCCGCCGACCCGGTGGCCGCGGGCATCGACTCCGACGCGCTGGCCTACGCCATCTTCACGTCCGGCTCGACGGGGCTGCCCAAGGCGGTCGCCGTGCGCCACCGCAGCGTGGTGAACCTGATCGACTGGGTGAACCGCACGTACGAGGTGACGTCGGCCGACCAGCTGCTGATGGTCACGTCGTTCTCGTTCGACCTCTCGGTGTACGACGTGTTCGGCATCCTGGCGGCCGGCGGGTCGATCCGGCTCGTGGAGGACCGGCTGATCGCCGACCCCGACCACCTGGCCGACATCCTGGAGGCCGAGCCCGTCACGTTCTGGGACTCCGCGCCCGCGGCCATGTCCGTGGTCCTGTCGTTCCTGGAGCTGCGCAAGGGCGCGGCGTCCCGTTCGGTGCGGCTGGTCTTCCTCAGCGGCGACTGGGTGCCGCTGACGATGCCGGACCGGCTGCGCGCGCAGTTCCCGTCGGCGCTGGTGGTGGCGCTGGGCGGCGCGACCGAGTGCACGGTGTGGTCCAACCACTTCCCGGTCACGACCGTCGACCCCGACTGGCCCAGCATCCCGTACGGCCGGCCGATGCAGAACGCCCGGTACTACGTGCTGGACGAGCAGCTGCGCACGTGTCCCGTCGGCGTGGCGGGCGACCTGTACATCGCGGGCGAGTGCGTGGCCGCGCGGTACGAGGGCGACCCGGAGCTGACGGCGCGGAAGTTCCTGCCCGACGTGGTCCGCCCCGGCGAGGACCGGATGTACCGCACCGGCGACCGCGCCTGCTGGCTGCCCGACGGCACGATGCGGTTCCTCGGCCGGGTGGACGACCAGGTGAAGGTGCGGGGCTACCGGATCGAGCTGGGCGAGGTGCAGGCGACGCTCAACCGGTGCGAGGCGATGGTCGAGGAGTCGGCGGTGGTGGCATCGTCGGGCGCGCACGGGCCGGAGATCGCCGCCTTCTACGTGCCGCGTGGCGGCGCCGCGCCGGACGACGTGCGGGCCGAGCTGGCGAGGTCGCTGCCGGAGTACATGATCCCCGCGCACCTGGTCGCGGTGGACGAGCTGCCGGTGTCCGCGATGGGCAAGGTGGACCGGAGGAAGCTCGCGGAGATGCTGGGCTGACGGCGCGGGTCGGGCCGCGCCGGACGGCCCTCCCGTATTTACAACGTTGGAAAGGTGCGCTACGACTGTAGGTCCGACAGTGGTCCGCTGACGGCAGTCCGTTCCGCCCTGCCCGGAAGAGGTGGTCATGACCGGCACCCACGACCCTGACGCCCTGGCCCGAGGTCTCTACGAGGACGGCATCATCGCGCTGCGCGGCGCGTTCCCGCCCGAGTGGGCCGACCGCCTCCGCGAGGACGTCGAGGAGCTGTTCCGGGAAGCGCTGGAACGCCCGGACGGCGCGATCGGCCGCGGCCCGAACCGCTACTACGTCGAGATCCACCCCGAACGGCTCCGGGGTTTCGTCGACCTGGTGACCCACCCCTGGGTGGTCGCCGTCGCCGAGGCGGTGCTGGGGCCGGACTACCAGGTCGTCGAGACCGGCTTCGACGTGCCGCTGCCCGGCGCGGTCGCCCAGCCGTGGCACCGGGACTTCCCGGCGCCGAAGGAGACCGTGGAGGACCGCCGGCTCACGTCGCTGGCGTTCAACGTGACGACGGTCGACACGGTCCCCGAGATGGGGCCGTTCGAGATCGCGCCCGGCACGCAGTGGGACGACGGCGCCGAGTTCGACCACGGGATGTTCCCGCCGAAGTCGCACTACCCGCGCTACCACGAGCTGGCCCAGCGCAAGATGCCGCAACGCGGCGACATCTCCGCCCGCTCCGCCCTGACCATCCACCGCGGCACGCCCAACCGGTCGCAGTCCTCCCGTCCCGTGCTGGTCCTCGGGATGGCCGCCGCCGGCGTCGACAACGACCGCAACGACCTGGTGGTCAGCCGCGCGTACTACGAGCGGCTGCCCGACGAGGTCCGCGCGCACCTCGGGTGCCGGGTGGTCGACCGGCTCGAACCGCTGGTGCAGAAGCACACCATCGAAGGTCTCGTGATGGGCGCGGCCGAGTAGCCCGACCGGGCGCGACGGACCCCCGAGCGCCGAGCTGTGTCCGGCACGTCCACCGCCGACTCGGCCCCGGTCGTGCCGCACGCCGACCACCGCGCCGCCGACCACCTGCCGGCCTGACGGGGGCCGTGGTGGTCACCCACGGGTGACCACCACGGCCCCCTCCCAATCAGGGCGCCCAGGGCGCGGCCACGGTCCAACTGCTGTCGGCCGTGACTGTCTGCGGCCGGTTGAAGCCGGAGTCGCCGCCGCCGGACGCGATGTAGACCTGCGAGTCGTAGTGCCGCAGGAACGAGCCCGGCAGGTTGATCGACTCGAGCGTCACGCCGGTGCCGCCGACGCCCGGCCGCGCGCAGAACGTGGCGTCGGCGCGGAGCAGCGCCGAGCCGTCGTCCGGCGAGTTGCGCACGCGGCTGTCGGCGTGCCGGAGGTACTGGCCGGGGAAGTTCACCGACTCGAACGAGTAGCACGACGAGTCGGCCAGCCCGCGCCGCACCGTGTACGTGGCGTCGGCCTTGAGCAGCGCGCTGCTGCCGCTGTTGACGACCTCGGTGTAGGCCAGGCCGCCGGAGTGCCGCAGGTACCGGTCGGTGTAGCCCCACGTGGTCACCCGCAACGACTGGCGCACGTTCGTGGCCAGCTGCACGGAACTGCGCCACAGCGCCGGGTCGGCCACGTTCCAGGTGGCGTCGGCGGCGAAGCTCGTGGGGGTGTCCCAGGCGTTCGGGCCGCCGCTGCGGGCCAGGTACACGTTGTCCGCGTAGTGGCGCAGGTAGGAGCCGCGGAAGTTCAGCGACTCGAACGACGTGCCGCCGGCCGCGAGCCCGGTCCGGGCGCACCACGTGGCGTCGGCCGCGAACGACCCTCCGGTGTCGGCGTCCAGGCGGACCCGGCTGTCGGCGTGCCGCAGGTACCGGCCGGCGAGTTGACCGACTCGAACGAGTAGCAACGCGCGTCGCCCAGGCCGGCCACGGTCCGGTACGACGCGTCCTTGCGGGCGCCGTCGGCGCTGCCGGTGGTGATGACGTCGGTGCGGGCCAGGGAGTTCGCGTGCCGCAGGTACCGGTCGGTGAAGCCCGGCGTCGTCACCCGGAACGACCGGACGTGGCCGAGCGTGAGGGGCACCGGGGAGTTGAGGTTGCGCGAGGCGTTGATCAGGTCGGCGTGCGCGGCGCGCAGCTGGTCGGTGTCCACCTTCTGCACGCGCCGGTCGTACGTGAACAGGCCGTTGTACTCGCCTTCGAGGTCGGTGATCTCGGTGTAGACGTACGCGGAGACGCCCTTGGTGGTCATCAGCTGCCGCACGTCGCGCACCATGCCGGTGTAGCGGTCGTTGAGCTGCGCCTGGCTGAACACCTGCTCGTAGGCGAAGAACTGGCCGTTGGGGCTGTACTCGTGGCCGGGGTTGCGCAGCCCGATCCCGCCGAACTCGCCGAGCACGGAGATCCGCGTCGCCGAGGGCCGCGGCGCGTCCGGGCCGGTGTAGACGTGCCAGTCGATCATCTCACCGGTGCCGGGGTCGCCCTTGGAGGCGCAGCAGTTGTAGCCGCTGTGCGCGTTCATGAGCCGGGTCGGGTCGTAGTTCTTCAGCTCGGTGGTGACGCGCCGGGTGTCGGTGAGGCTCCACTCGCCCCAGCCCTCGTTGAACGGCACGTAGGCGACCACCGCGGGCGAGAACCGGTGCTCGTCGACGATCTCGCGCGCCTCGGTCTCGAACTGCGCGATCTGGGCGGCCGTGCGGTTCGCGTCGAACGCGGGCGTGGACGGGACGTCCTGCCACACGAGCAGGCCGAGCCGGTCGGCGTGGTAGTACCAGCGCGCCGGTTCGACCTTGATGTGCTTGCGCACCATGTTGAAGCCGAGGTCCTTGTGCTTCTGCAGGTCGAACGCCAGGGCCGCGTCGGTGGGCGCGGTGTACAGGCCGTCGGGCCAGAAGCCCTGGTCCAGCGTGCCGACCTGGAACACGAACTCGCCGTTGAGGGTCGGCCTCAGCACGCCGTTGACCATCTTCGTGCCGACCTCGCGCATGCCGAAGTAGCTGACGACCTGGTCGACGGTGCCACCGGACGCGTTGCGCAGCGAGACGCGCAGGTCGTGCAGGAACGGGTCGTCGGGCGACCAGCGCCGGGCGTTCGGCACGGGCACGGAGAACTCGGTGAAGCCGCCGGTGGCCGTGCCCACGACGGTCGGGCCGGCCAGCGCCTCGGCGAAGACGGTGTGCCCGGTGACGTCGCCGCGGGTGAAGACCCGCACCCGGGCGGTGTTGTTCGCCAGGTTCGGGTAGATGTCGACCGAGTAGATGGACGACGTCGGGGTCGGTTCGAGCCACACCGTCTGCCAGATCCCGGACGACGGCGTGTAGAAGATGCCGCTGGGGTTGTTGACCTGCTTGCCGACGGGCTGCTTCTCGCCGCGGCCGTCGGTCGGGTCGTAGACGCGCACGACGATCTCGTTCGTGCCGCCGTTGAGCTGCGGGGTGATGTCGACCTCGAACCGGTCGTAGCCGCCGCGGTGGGTGGTGACCTGCGTGCCGTTGACCCACACCGTGGCCTCGTAGTCGACCGCGCCGAAGTGCAGCTGGACGCGGCGGCCGTTCCACGCGGGCGGCACGGTGAACGTGCGCCGGTAGAACATCAGGTCGCGGTTGTCGTTGCGCATGATGCCCGACAGCGCCGACTCGATCGGGTAGGGCACGAGGACGCGCTCGGGCAGCGTCTGGCCCAGCGGCGGCGCCGCGTTCCGGTTGACGTTGCCCGCCCCGTCCGTGGCCGGGTTCAGGAACTCCCACTCGCCGTTGAGCGACTGCCAGTCGGTGCGGGTCATCTGCGGGCGCGGGTACTCGGGCAGGGGGTTGGTGGTGGACACCTGGCCGGTCCACGGTGTGGTGAGCGGCGGTGTCTTGGGCACGACGGCGGCGGACGCGGCGGGGACGGCCACGAGGCCGCCCGCCAGTGCCAGCACGACCGCCACGGGGGCGAGGAGGCGACGCATGGAACTCCTTCGGAAGCAGGGGAAGGCGCGGCACACGGGGTTGTGTTCGATTGTCGGGCTCAGCCGAAGGCGCGGAGTTCGTAGATTCGGGTGGCGCTGTCGCCGTTCCCGGCGGGTGCTCGGACGTCGAGCCGGACGTGCCGGCCCGACACGCCGCCGACGGGGCGGACCGTGGTGGCCGCGCCGTTGTCGGCCACGCCGACCACCTTCGTCCACGTGGCGCCGTCGTTCGACACCGAGACGCTGAACGCCCTGGTGTTGAACCCAGCCGGTTCGCCGCCGGCCTGGGCGTGCGCGACCTCGAACCGGGTGATCGGCTTGACCGAGCTGAGGTCCACCCGCAGCACGCCCGCGGCCAGCAGGGCGGCTGCGGTGGCGGTGGCGGCTGCGGTGGCGGTGGCGGCGGCGGTGGCGGTGGCGGTGGCGAGCCTGGTCGGGAGAGCGGTCACGGTCGGTGGCTCCGGGTGGCAGGGTGGACGGGGCACGGCGTGTCCGGCGGCGGTCGGCTCGGGTCTCGCGGTCATCCGGGGTCGGCGGTCATCTTCGGTCGGCGGTCCGGGACAGCGAGCGCTGGAGGACCACCACCACGAGCAGGAACGCGCCGCTGACCACGGACTGGTAGTTGCTGTCGAGCGTGCCGATCTGGTTGATCACGTTCTGGATCACGTTGCGCAGGCCGACGCCGATGACGGTGCCGAGCACGGTGCCCATGCCACCGGTCAGCAGGGTGCCGCCGATGACCACGGCGGCGATGGCGTCGAGTTCCAGCCCGACGCCGATGACCGTGACGCCGGACTGCAGGTAGGCGGCCGTCATCGCGCCCGCGAAGCCGGACAGCACGCCCGACATCACGTAGACGAGGACCTTGGTCCGGGCCACCGGCAGGCCCATGAGCAGCGCCGACTGCTCCGCTCCGCCGACGGCGAACACCGACTGCCCGAACGCGGTGCGGCGCAACAGGATGCCGCCCGCCACGCACAGCGCGGCCGCGAGGAACACCGGGTAGCCGAAGCCGAGGATCGTGCCGCGGCCCAGCTCCAGGAACGCCGAGCCGTCGGCGATCCGGTACGTGGTGGAGCCCTCGCTGGTGATCGCCAGCAGCAGGCCGCGGGCGAGCAGCAGGGTGGCGAGCGTGACGATGAACGGCGCCATGCCGGTCTTCGCCACGAGCAGCCCGTTGAGCAGCCCGATCAGCCCGCACACCACGAGCGGCAGCAGGAGCGCGGCGAGGAAGCCCCACTGCGACCCGTACGCGGCGAGCACCCCGCCCAGCGCGTAGACCGAGCCGACGGACAGGTCGATCCCGCCCGTGATGATCACGAACGTCATGCCCAGCGCGATCACGGCCAGGAACGCGCTCTGCAACGCGATGTCCCGCAGGTTGTCCGGGCTGCCGAACCGCGGGAAGGAGATCCACGCGACCACCACCATCAACGCCAGGGCCACGGCGGCGCCCTGGCGTTGCAGCACGCTCACCCAGGACGCCCGGCGAACCCGTGTGTCGACCGTCATCGGTTGCTCCGCTCACGCGCCAGGTAGACCGCGCCGACGATGATGGCGGCCTGCGCCATCTGCGCGGTCGAGTCGGGCAGGTTGTGCTTGATCAGGGTGGCCCGGACGAGCTGCATGAGCAGCGCGCCCATGACGGTGCCGAGGACGCGAACGCGGCCACCGGTCAGCGGCGTGCCGCCGACGACCACGGCGGTGATGGCGGACAGCTCCATGAGCAGGCCGATGTCCGCCGGGTCTGACGCCGACAGCCGGGCGGTGGACAGCACCCCCGCCACGGCCGCGAGCACGGCGCAGATGGCGTACACGCTCAGGAGCGTGCGCTTGACCGGGAGACCGGCCAGCGCGCTCGCCGCCCGGTTGCCGCCGATCGCGACGAGCTGCCGCCCGAACGTCGTCCGCCCCATCAGGAGCGCGACGAGCACGGCGAACACGCCGGCCATGACCACGCTGACCGGGATGCCGAGCACGTCCCCGGTGCCGAGCCACAGGAACGTCGGGTCGTGCAGCTGGGTGAGCCGCCCCTCGGCGATGACGAGAGCGAGCCCGCGCCCGCCGACGAGCAGCGCCAGTGTCGCCACGATGGGTTGGATGCCGAGGTAGGCGACCAGGACACCGTTGAACATGCCCGCGATGAGCCCCGCGACGATCGCGATGGCCACGGCGGGCAGCGGGCCGTACCCCAGGTAGAGCGGGATGAGCGCGGCGGACAGCGCCATCACCGCGCCCACGGACAGGTCCACGCCTTCCGTGCCGATGACCAGCGCCATGCCGAGCGCGACGATGCACACCGGCGCGGCCTGGATGAGCTGGGTGCGGAAGTTCCCGACGGTCATGAAGTTCGCCGTGAACGCGATGTTGAACAGCAGCAGGGCGACGACGGCGGCGTACACGCCGTAGTCCTGCAACCAGCGCGCCAGGCGGCGGCGGTCGAGCGCGAGGGCCGTCATGACTCCCCCTCACCTGACCGCCCGGCCTTGGACTCCGCGGCCGTCGACTCCGCGGCCGTCGACTCCCCTGCCCTCGACTCCCCTGCCCTCGACTCCCCTGCCCTCGACTCCCCTGCCCTCGACTCCCCGGCCGCCGCGTCCCCGGAGGCGATCGCCGCGAGCACGTTGTCCTGGGTCAGCTGGTCGCCGACCAGCTCGCCCACCACCGCGCCGTCCTTGAGCACCACGAGGCGGTCCGCGCCGTCCAGCAGTTCCTCCAGTTCCGAGGAGATCAGCAGCACGGCCAACCCCTCCTGCGCGAGCTCGTCGATCAACGCCTGCACCTCGGCCTTGGCGCCGACGTCGATGCCGCGGGTCGGCTCGTCCAGCAGCAGCACCTTGGGCTGCGTGCACAGCCACCGCGCCAGCAGCACCTTCTGCTGGTTGCCGCCGGACAGCTCGGAGACCTTCTGCTCCGGGCTCGACACCTTGATGCGCAACCGCTTGACGAACGTGTCGACGATCCTGTCCTGCCGGTCGCGGCTGACCACGCCGAAGCGGGACAGCTGCGGCAACGCGGCCAGCACGATGTTCTCCCGCACGGACAGGTTCGGGATGATGCCCTCGGCCTTGCGGTCCTCGGCGAGCATGTTGACGCCCGCGCGCATCGCGTTCGGGACGCCGGGGCCGAGCGCGGCGCCGCCCACCAGCACGGTGCCGGAGTCCAGCGGCAGCGCGCCGACGATCGCGCGCGCCGTTTCGGACCGGCCGGAGCCGAGCAGCCCGGCCAGGCCGACCACCTCGCCGGGCCGGATGGACACCGACACGTCGCTCAGCCGGGTGCCGCTGGTGAGGCCCTTCGCCTCCAGCACGGGTTCGCGGCCCGCGTGGTGGTCCACGCCGAACGCGGTGGCGCCGTGCTCCCGGATGTCGCCGACGCTGCGGCCCAGCATCATCGACACCAGTTCCAGCCGGGACAGGTCCGCCAACGGGCCGGTGTGCACGTGCTTGCCGTCGCGCAGCACCGTGACCCGGTCGCAGATCCGGTACAGCTCGTCCATGCGGTGGCTGACGTAGACGATCGCGATGCCGCGCTCGTGCAGCCGCTCGACGACGGAGAACAGCGTCTCCACCTCGCGCGGCTCCAGCGACGACGTCGGCTCGTCCATGATCACCACGTCCGCCTCGGTCGCCACGGCCCGCGCCAGCGCGACCATCTGCTGGGCGCCCACACCGAGCGTCCCGAGTGGACGGCGGACGTCGGAGTGGATGCCGTAGCCCGCCAGCACCCCGGCCGCGTCGGCGTTCATCCGCTTCCAGTCCACCAGCCCGCGCCGGCGCGGTTCGCGGCCGAGGAAGAGGTTGCCCGCCACGCTCATCAGCGGGACGAGGTTGACCTCCTGGTAGATGGTGGAGATCCCGGCTCGCTGCGCGTCGACCGGCCGGGTGAACACGACGGGCTCGCCGCGGTGCAGCAGCGTGCCGGAGGTGGGGCGGTGCACGCCCGTCAGCACCTTGATGAGGGTGGACTTGCCGGCGCCGTTCTCGCCGACCAGGGCGTGCACCTCCCCCGGCTCCAGCTTGAACGACACCCGGTCGAGGGCCCGCACGCCCACGAACTCCTTGGTGACGTCGACGACTTCCAGCACCATCAGTACGCGTTCCCCAGCTTCGCGGCGGCGTTGGCCTCGTCGTACTGGTCGTCCGAGATGATCACGGTCTCCGGGATGGCCTTGCCATCGGCGAACTCCTGCAGCGTCTGGAACGCCAGCGGGCCGAAGCGCGGGTTGGACTCGATCACGGCGTTGTAGGCGCCGTCCGCGACGAGCTGCACGGCGTTGCGCGTGCCGTCCACGGACACGATCTTGACGTCCTTGCCGGGCGTCTTGCCCGCGGCGCGCAGCGCGGTGACCGCGCCGATGCCCATCTCGTCGTTCTCCGCGTACACGGCGGTGATGTCCGGGTTGGACTGGATCAGCTGCTCCATCACGGCCTGGCCCTTGGAGCGGTCGAACTCGCCGGTCTGCTCGGCCACGACCTGCAGACCCGCGGGGATGTTGTCCTTGAAGCCCTTGGTGCGGTCGGTGGTCACGTTGTTGCCCGACGAGCCCAGCAGGATCGCGACCTTGCCCGTGCCGCCGGTCGCCTTCACCATCGCCTCGGCGGCGCGCTTGCCCTGGTCGACGAAGTCCGAGCCGATGAACGTCAGGTAGTCCGCGCACGGCTTGGAGTTGACCTTGCGGTCGACCGTGATCACCGGGACCTTCTTGGCCTTGGCCGCGTCCAGGGCGGGCTGGAGGCCGTCGGAGTTCAGCGGCGCGACGACGAGCAACTGCGCGCCGCGGTCCAGCAGCGACTTGATGTCGCTGATCTGCTTGTTCAGGTCGCTCTGAGCGTTGGTGACGAGGAGCTTGTCGGCGGGGACGCCGAGCCTGGCCGCCTCGTCCCTGATCGACTGCGTCTCCGCGATGCGGAACGGGTTGGCCTCCTTCTCCGACTGCGAGAAGCCGATGATCGCGTCCTTGACGTCGACCTTCGGGTAGCCGATCTGCTCGCGGGCACAACCGGGTCCGGACGACTGGGTGGCCGCGGCCGACGCGGCCGGCCCCGCGCTGCCGCCCGTGGCGCTCTGGTTCTCGCGTGCCGTGCAGGCGGTCATCAGGAGGGCCGCCGCCGCCACGGCGGCAGCGGCGCGGATTAACTGTGGCATGGGGTGCTCCTCATCCGGGTGTACGTGACTCGCGTCACGTGTCGCTTTTTACATCGTTGATACAACGTTGTAAAGCATCCGGTCGCTAGCATCCCGCAGCACCGTCGTCGGATGGAGGCAGTGGTTGGCCACGCTGAGAGACGTCGCCGCGCTCGCGGGCGTGTCGGTGAAAACGGTGTCCAACGTGGTCAACGGCCACGCGTTCGTCAAAGCCGAGAACCGCCGCCGGGTCGAGGAGGCCTTGGTGGCGACCGGCTACCGGCCCAACCTCGGCGCGCGCAACCTGCGGCGCGGTCGCACCGGTTTCCTGGCCCTGGTGCTGCCGGAACTGGACATCCCCTACTTCGCCGAGCTGGCCGCCCTGGTGCTCCGCGCCGCCCAGGCCCACGAGTGGAACGTGCTCATCGAGCAGACCTTCGGCACGCGCGAGGGCGAGCGCGCGACCCTCGCGTCCCTCGGCGCCCACCTGATCGACGGCGCCATCGTGAGCCCAGAAGCGTTGATGGAAGGCGACTTCGCCGCGCTCGCGCCGGGCATCCCCGTGGTCATGCTCGGCGAGCACACCGTGGACCTGCCGCTCGACCGCGTGGGCATCGACAACGTACGGGCCTCCGAAGAGGCCGTGCGGCACCTCGCATCCCTGGGGCGCACGCGGATCGCCGCCATCGGCGCGCACCCGCACCGCGACACGGCCGCGCAACGCCTCCAGGGCTACCGGTCGGCTCTCGCCGCGGCCGGGTTGCCGCCGCGCGACGACCTCGTGGCGACCGCCCTGAACTACCACCGCCGCGACGGCGCGGAGGCCATGGCCGCGCTGGCGGCCCTCCCCGACCCGCCGGACGCGGTGTTCTGCTTCAACGACCTGCTCGCCGTCGGCGCCCTGCGCACGGCCGCCGAACGCGGCCTCCGCGTGCCCGAGGACATCGCCGTGGTCGGCTTCGACAACACCGAGGAGGGCGCCTACGGCCGCCCGTCGCTGACCACCGTGGCCCCCGACAAGGCCGCCATCGCCGAGGCCGCCGTCCACCTCCTGCGCCGGCGCGTCGAGACGTCCGACCTGCCACCCGAGGACATCCGCACCCCGTTCCGCCTGGTGGTCAGGGAGAGCACCGCCGGCTGACCCCCAGCCGGAACGGCCACCTCACCGCCGACCGGACGGGGTCGAGCGCGTTCGCACGTCCCGCGAACCTCACCGCGACCGGGTCACCCCGGCGAGGTCGAGCAGGCGGACCATGTCGTGGAAGCCCTCGACGCACGCGGTGTGGACGGCGTTGTGGCGGTGAGAGGTCTGCGCGAACAGGAGCAGGAAGTACGGGTCGACCGCGTCCGGGTCGTCGACGCTCGCCTCGACCACCTCGCCGGTCACGACGTTCTCGAACCGGCAGTGCTCGCCGTGCTCGTCCGCCGTCCACGTGGCGCCGAACTCCTCGACCTCACCGTCGTGCCCGGCGCTGTCCGCGGTGGCGTGGAGACGTGCGACGAGCGCTCCGGCCCGGTGCCGGAACTCGGTGACGAGCCGGTCGAGGTCGCCGCGGAGCCGCACCGCCTCCGCCTCGGCGACGAGGCGCAGCACCACGAGCCGCGGTCCGCCGCCCGGCCCGCCCGGGGACGCGATGACGTGCAGGTCGTCCGGCAGCGCCGCCCGCAGCGCCCGTGCCACCCCGGACACCTCGGACATGTCCACAGCGGACTCGACCGGGAGCGTCAGCGGGCTCCCCCGCCGGACCCGCCGCCGGACCTCCTCCGGCGTGAGCTGCCCCCACGGCGAAACGTCCACGGCGACGAGCGTAGGCGACGGCGACCGCCGGTATCACCCGGTCGGGCGCCGGCATCGAGTGGTGGAGTCGCCGAACCCTGGAGGACCGAACCATGACCGACCACGAGCTGTGCCAGGCGCGGGCGGACGCCGGCCGCGCGAAGTCGCTGGCCGCGACCACCTCGCCGTTCACGATCGCCGTCCGCTTCCTCGGCGGGCTGAGCGACACGCAGATGGCCGCGTTCGCCGCCGCCGCCGACCTCTGGGTGGAGGTGATCGTGGGCGACCTGCCCGACGTCCTCGTGGACGGCGAGGTCGTCGACGACGTGCTGATCCTGGCCGAGGGGCGGGACATCGACGGCCCCGGCAAGGTCCTGGGCATGGCGGGCCCGACGCACGTGCGGCCGCGCGAGGCGGGCCCGTCGGCGTTCACCCCCGTCAAGGGCGTGATGCGGTTCGACACCGCCGACCTGGCCCGGATGGAGGCCACGGGCGTGCTCGGCGACGTCATCACCCACGAGATGGGCCACGTGCTGGGCATCGGCACGCTGTGGGACCTGAAAGGGTTGATCACCGGCGCGGGCACGGCCGACCCGCGGTTCACCGGCGCGGGCGCGATCGCCGAGTACCGCAAGCTGCGCGGCGGCACGTCCGACGAGCCGGTCCCGGTCGAGAACACCGGCGGTCCGGGCACGGCCGACGGCCACTGGCGCGAGCGCGTGTTCGGCGACGAGCTGATGACCGGCTTCGTCGGCGACGCGGGCAACCCGCTGAGCCGCCTGACCGCGGCCGCCCTCGGCGACTTCGGCTACGCCGTCGACGTGGACGCCGCCGACCACTACGCGCTGCCCACGCCGTCGACCGTCGCGGCGCTCCTCGCCGAGGCCCCGCCGGGCCACGACGTCGCGCGGCCCACGCCGGTCGTCCTGCCCGCGGCGAGCCTCGACGCGCGCTGACGGGCGACACCTCGCCGGACGCGCTGCCCCCGGCCCCGCCGGTCAGTAACCTGGGCCGGTCGAGCGGAGGGCGACGTGGACGTCACGGCAGTGCTGGCGGCAGCCGCGGGTGGGGACCAGGGGGCGTGGAACACGCTGGTCGAGCGGTACAACGGCCTCCTGTGGTCCATCGCCCGCGGCTACCGGCTGGGCGAGGCCGACGCCGCGGACGTCGTGCAGACGACCTGGGTCAGGCTGGTCGAGCACCTCGACCGGATCGACGACCCGGAGCGGCTCGCGTCGTGGCTGGCCACGACGGTCCGCCGGGAGTGCCTCCAGCTGATCAGGCGCACGGGCAGGCAGCGGCGCGCCGGCGACGACGAGTCGTTGGACGAGCTGCCCGACCCCGGACCCGCGCCGGACGAGTCGATCCTGGCCGACGAGCGCGACGCCGCGCTGTGGCGGACCCTCGCGGCCCTGCCGGAACGCTGCCAACGCCTGCTCCGCGTGCTGATGGCCTCACCGCCGCCCGCGTACGCCGAGGTGGCCGCCGCACTCGACATGCCGGTCGGCAGCATCGGCCCGACGCGTCAGCGCTGCCTGGGTCGGTTGCGCGAACTCGTGCGCGACGACGCGTTGCTCGGCGCGGACTGGACGGAGGACCGGTCGTGAACGACGACGAATTCCTGGAGCGCCTGCGGCGTGCCGCGGCCGCGGTGGACCCCGTGCCGGACCTCGTCACGCGTGGCGCGCAGGCCGCCCTGTCCACCCGGCGGGTGGACGAGGAGCTGGCGGAGCTGGTGGCGGACTCGGAGCTGCTCGCGGGCGGGCAGGTCCGCGCGGCGGACGACGACGTGCGGCTGCTGTCGTTCGAGGGCGCCGGGGTGTCGGTGGAGCTGCAGGTGGAGTACGCGGGCGGTCTGGTGTCCTTGCGCGGCCTGGTGTCCGGGGCGTCCGGCGAGGCCGTGGTGGAGGTGGCGGGCGAGCGCCGCGCCGCGCCGATCGACGAGGAGGGCTGGTTCGTCGCGTCGGGGCTACCGCGCGGCGCGACCCGCGTGCGGGTGACCGCCGTCGACGGGACGGCGGTCGTGACCCGCTGGACTTCGGTGTAGCGGCCGGGAGATCGGTGCCGGGGCGTGATGATCGGGACTGGCGACCACGTAAGGCCGCCAGTCCCGCTGCGATCGGCGAGGTCGAGCCAAGCGAAGGGGATCAGCCGGGCCGGGCGGTCAGGCGCTCCCGAGCCCTCTCACGAACGGCACGTCCCTGGGACCGTTGACGTCGAAGACCTCGACCTTCCCCGGCGGCGAGGCCAGCAGCTCGTCCGCGACGGCACGCGCGGTCCGGCCGTCGCCCATGCGCGCGGCGATCCAGCCGGTGACGGTGGCGGCGGCGAACGACGTGCCGCTCCAGATCGCCCAGCCGTGGTACCCCTCCGGGTAGCCCGGCTCGAAGTACGGGCCGACGACGTCCACGCCGCTCGCGTAGACCGAGACCCACGGCCCGTACCCGCTGAACGCCGCGACCGCCGGTTCGTCATCCGGGGTCGCCGCGCCCACCGCGAGGACCTTCGCGGGCTCCGGGTCCTCGACGCGCTCCCTGCGCAGCACGGTGCCCGCCGGGAACTGCACGCCCGACGTGCCCCGGTTGCCGGCGGCGCAGACCACGACGACGTCGGAGTCCAGCCTCCGCAAGGCGTTCTCGATGGCCCTCGGCGCGCTGTCCTCCCACGTGCTGCCCGAGAACGACAGGTTGATCAGCGTGACGCCCTCCGCGCGCAGCGCGTCGACGGCCGCCGCGACGGCCAGGTCCTCGACCTCGCCGGACGTCTTGTCGATCACGCCCTTCATGTGCACCACGGCGTTCGGCGCCTCCCGGACGACCAGGGCGGACACGAACGTGCCGTGCCCGGCGGAGCCCGTCGGGTTGCCCTCGGCGTCCCGGGCGACGGTGTCGACGTCGTCCGGGCCGTACTCCACGCGTCCCCGGAGGTACGGGTGCGGCTCGCCGTCGCGCTCCACGACCCCGACGTCGACCACGCCCACCCGCACCTGCTCGCCGGCGCCGACCGGCGGCGGTTCCGGCAGGGACTTGTCCGTCGGGCGCGGCCGCAGCAGGCCCCAGATGATGCGGTCGCACGTGAACACGTGGTTCGGGCTCACGCGCAGGCCCGTGCCGTGGCGCGCGCGCAGTTCGGCCAGCAGGTCCGGCACGGCTCGCCGGTCGGGTTCGCCGACGAACCGCAGCAGGGGACCGCGGCGGTCGGCGGCCCGATATCCGTGACCGGCCAGTTCCGATCGGATCAGGCCACAATCGTCGACGTGGACCAGCAGCTCGTCGGCGCGGTACTGGTAGCGGCTCATCCGCTGCCTCCCTCGAACGGGGTACTCGGTTCGCAGTCCAGATGCCCGGTCACCGCAAGCTGATACCACGGCAGGTCGGAGCGCAAATGGAACGGTCGGCCCTGGCCACGGCCTACGAGGCGGCGGACCTGGCGTTCGGCGACCCGGTCCGGGCGCGGGCGCTGGCCGAGGCCGCCCGCGCCGCCGCCGACGGGGACGTCGAGCCGGTCGCCGTGGCCGAGCAGGCGTTGGGGCTGGCGGCGCTGTCGGTCGGGCGGCTCGCCGACGCGGAACGCCACCTCCGGGCGGCGATCGGCACGGCCGACGGCGCGGGACTGGCCGAGAGCGCGGCCAAGGCGCGCGGCGTGCTCGGGTACGTCCTGACCCTGACCGGCCGCACGGGCGAGGGCCTGCGGGAGATGGACCGGGCGAGGCCGCTGCTGCGCGGACCGTCCGCCGCCCGCCTGCTGATGCAACGCGCGGTCGTGCTGACGGAGACCGGGCGGTTCGAGGACGCCGCCGCCGGGTTCTCCGACGCGCTGGACACCCTGCGCCGCGCCGGCGGCGACGCCCTGATCGAGGCCACCCTCCGCAACAACCGCAGCATCCTGCTGGCCCGGCTGGGCGACTGGCGGGGCGCGGAGGAGGATTTGCGTCGGGCGGAGGAGGTCTTCACCGCGACCGGCCACAGTGGACGGACGGCGATGGTGTACCAGAACCGGGGGCTGGCGGCGACGGTCCGCGGCGACGTGCCGGCCGCGTTGGCCGCCTACGACGAGGCGGCGCGCCGGTACCGCGCGGCGGGGACCGACCAGGGGCTGCTGCCGGTCGAACGGGCCGAGGTGCTGCTGTCGGTGCGCCTGGTCGCCGAGGCGCGGCAGGCGGCGACCGCGGCGGTGGCCGCCTACGCGCGGCGGCGCAACGCCGTGGACCTGGTGCAGGCGCGGCTCCTGCTGGCCAAGGTCGCGTTGCTGGAGGGCGATCCGCGCGCCGCGTTGCGCGAGGCGCGGCGGGCCGGGCGGTCGGCGTCACGGCAGGGTCGGCCGGGCTGGGCCGCGTTGGCGGGTTTCCTGGTGCTGCGCGCCCGCTGGGACCTCGGCCTCCGCGACGCGGCGACCCTCCGGTCGGGCACGCGCACCGTGGCCGCGCTGACCGCGGCGGGCTGGGTCGTCGCCGCGTTGGACGCCCGGTTGATCGTGGCGCGGTTGGCGATGGAGCTGGGCCGGTCGGCGATCGCACGCCGCGAGCTGACGGCGGCGACGCGCTCGGGCCGCACCGGACCGGCCGAGGTGCGGGCCCGTGCCTGGCACGCCTTGGCGTTGCTGCGACTGCAGGACGGCGACCGGCACGGCGCGGATTCCGCGCTGCGGGCCGGTGTCCGGGTGCTCGACCGGTTCCGCGCGGGCCTGGGCGCGACGGAGCTGCGCGCGCACGCCTCGGGCCACGCCGACGAGCTGACCGCGCTGGGGCTCCGGCTCGCCGTGGAGTCGGGCCGGGCCGAGTCGGTGCTGCGGTGGGCGGAACGACGGCACGCCTGCGCGTTGCGGCTGCCGCCGGCGCGACCGCCGGACGACGTCGCGCTGGCCGCGGACCTGGCCCGGTTGCGCCAGGTCGTGGTCGACCTCGCGGCGCCGAACCGCGACCCGCTCCCCCTGCTGCGCCGCCAGGCCGAGCTGGAGGAAGCGGTCCGCGACCGGGCCCGGCACGCCGCCGGGGTACTCGCGCCCGACGCCGACGCGCTGCCGTCCGCCGCCCGGCTCGGCGCGGCACTGGGCCAAGCCGCCCTGGTGGAGTACCTCGACGTGGCCGGTCGCCTGCACGCCGTCGTGGTCGTGGACGGGAGGGTCCGGCTGCACGGGCTCGCCGCGGTCGCCGACGTCGAGCGCCGCCTCGGCGAGCTGCGGTTCGGCCTGCGCCGCCTGGCCCACGAGCTGGGTTCCGCCACGACGTTCACCGCGCTCGTCGAGCGGACCGCGCTCCGGCTCGACGCGCAGCTGCTGGAACCGCTGCGGCCGTGGGTCGGCGACCGGCCGCTCGTGGTCGTGCCGACGGGGCCGCTGCACGAGCTGCCGTGGCCGATCCTGCCGAGCTGCCTGGGCCGTCCCGTGTCCGTGGCGCCGTCCGCCGCCCTGTGGCACCGCGCGGCGACCGCCGAACCCACCGGCGACGGCCGACGCGTGGTCGTGGCCGGCCCGGACCTCCCGCACGCGGCGGCCGAGGTGGCGGCGCTGGCCCGGCGCCACCCCGACGCCCGCCGCCTCACCGGCCGCACCGCGCGGGTGGACGACGTGATCACCGCCCTGGACGGCGCGGAACTCGGCCACATCGCGGCCCACGGCCGGTTCCGCGCCGACAACCCGCTGTTCTCCGAGCTGCGCCTGGCCGACGGCCCGCTCACCGCCTACGACCTCGAACGCCTCGCCCGGCCGCCGCGCCGGATCGTGCTGTCCGCGTGCGACTCGGGCCGGTCGGCCGTCCACCCCGGTGACGAGGTGCTGGGCCTGGCCTCCGTGCTGCTGGCCCTCGGCACGACCACGCTCGTCGCCACCGCCGTCCCCGTGCCGGACCGCGCCAGCCGGCCCCTGATGCTCCGCTTCCACCGCCTGCTCGACGACGGGCTGACCCCGTCACGGGCCTTGGCCGCGGCACAGCGGGACCTGTACCACCGAGGTCCCCCGGCCGACCGCGTCGCCACCATAGGCTTCGTCTGCTACGGCGCGGGTTGACCGGGCGCGGGCGAATCGCTCGCCGCGCCCGCCGACCGGCCCTCAGATCGTCCCGGTGATGGTGGACTTAATGGCGAGCGCGGCGCCGGACCGGGCCCACTCGCTGAAGTCGAACGGCTGCACGTCGAGCTCGATCAGGTCCGGGTCGTCCTCGTAGGTGTCCTCGATGCCGTCGTGCACCAGCCGTGACGCCACCTCGTACAGCGGCAGGCCGTCCCCGGTCAGCACCACCTTCTCGGGGTCGATGACGTTCGCGACGGTGCCGATCAGCACGCCCAGCGCGTACCCGGCGTCGTCGAACACCCGCCGGGCCTCCGGGTCGCCGGCGCGGACCCTCGCCAACGCCTCGTCGTACGTGGGCCGGCCGGTGAGCCGGCGCATCATCACGTGGGTCATCAGGTAGCTGGAGGCGCATCCGCGCCGGCCGCAGCCGCACTCCGGGCCGTTCGCGTCGACCAGCGTGTGGCTGAAGTGCGGTGGCAGGCCGTGCGAACCCGCCACCAGCCCGCCGTTGACGATCAGCCCCGTGCCGACGCCCGCGCCGACGGTGATCACCGCCAGCGACCCCAGGCCGGCGCCCGGCCCGAACCAGTGGACGGCCGCGGTGAGGGCCTGCACGTCGTTGTCGACCGCGGTGGGGACGCCGGTCGCCCCGGCCACCTCCGCCTTGAGCGGCACGTCGACCCAGTGCAGGAACTCGTGGCGCGCGACCAGGCCGTCGAGCACGATCCCGCCCAGCGTCACGCCGATGCCCGTGACGCCGGGGAACCGGGCCGCGACGTCCGCGATCTGGGCGACGACCTCGGCGGGGTCGTGGGACCGCAACGGCTCCTCGGCCGTGGCGACCGGTGTCGCGGTCAGGTCGGTGACGGTGGCGAAGAGCCGTTCGGCGGTCAGCTTCACGCCGAGGAAGTGGTGGGCCGCGCCCCGCACGTGCAGCATCTCCGACGGTCGACCGGCGGAGGGCCGCGGTCGGGTGTCGCCCTCGACCAGCAGCCCCGCCAGCACCAGGGCCTTGGTCACGCGGGTGAGGGTCGGTCGGGACAGGCGCAGCCGCGCGGCGATCTCGGCCCGCGACAGGGGCCCGTGGATCAGCACTTCCAGCAGGACGTCCCGCGCGACCTCGGGCAGGTTCGGCCACGGCGAGGCGGGGCCGGGTTCCGGGGTCGTCGACCGCAGGCGCCGAGCCCCGCCGGCGCTCCCGACCGGAACCGTGCTTGCCGCCGCCGTTGGCGTCGCTCCGGGCATGTCCTGTTTTCCTCCGTCGGGGGACTCCCGAAACACGGCGTGTTCCTGGGATCGCTCCCACATCCATCGTCCCGCAAATGATTACGCAGCGCTACCACCAACCGACCTGTAACCACCCTAACCGACGGAACGGTCGACCGGTGCTCGCACACGTCGATCAGCCGACCCTGGCCTCCACGCCGCGAACGGACTACAGCACAGGCGGCACCAAGAGGAACGCGTTCACCACATCGGCCTCCGCAAATGGCGACAACAGCACTGGTCACTCGCTTGCTTCGACAGTTCTTGACTTCCGCGCGACGCCGGCCCTACCGTGGGCGCTTAAGTTCCACCGGGAAACTAATCGCATTCCCACCGGGCACCACCTCTCGTCCGACCGTGTCGAACCCGGCCCGGTCGGACGAGCAACGCTCCGAGTCGCGTCGCGTGCCGATCACTGAGCGACACTACGACTGGGAGCGCTCCCAGCTACACCACCGGCTGGGGCGCACAACCGACAGGTCAGTCGACTCAATGAGGTGTCGAAAGAGCATGAGAAGGAAAATCGCCACGATCGCCGCCGCGCTGCTCGTCGCGGCTGGCTTCGGGACCACGGCGCTGTCCCAAGCCCAGGAAGCGCCGGAAGCGGCGGTGGGCCTGCACATCCGCGGCACCGACATCGTCGAGGCCAACGGGCAGCCGTTCATCATGCGCGGGGTCAACCACCCGCACGTCTGGTACACCGGCCGGACGAACTCGTTCGCCGACGTCAAGGCGCTGGGCTCCAACACCGTGCGCGTCGTCCTGGGCACCGGCAAGCGCTGGGGACCGTCCACCGACACCGCCGCGGTGATCGAGCTGTGCAAGCAGAACCGGATGATCTGCGTGCTGGAGGTGCACGACACCACCGGGTACGGCGAGGAGGCCGCCGCCGCGTCCCTCGACGAGGCGGTCGACTACTGGATCAGCCAGAAGAGCGCCCTGGTCGGCCAGGAGAACCACGTCGTCATCAACATCGGCAACGAGCCGATCGGCAACACCAACGCCGCCCAGTGGACCGACGCCACGGTCAACGCGGTCAAGAAGATGCGCGCCAACGGTTTCCAGCACCTGCTGATGATCGACGGGCCGAACTGGGGCCAGGACTGGCAGCACATCATGCGGGCCAACGCGCAGAAGGTCTTGGACGCCGACACCCAGCGCAACACCGTGCTGTCGATCCACATGTACTCGGTCTACAACTCGCCTTCCACCATCGTGGACTACCTCGACCACTTCAAGGCCAACAACTGGCCGCTCGTCATCGGCGAGTTCGGCTGGAAGTTCGCCCCGAACGAGGTGGACCACGAGACGATCCTGGCCGAGGCGCAGGCACGGGGCCTCGGCTACCTCGCCTGGTCGTGGAGCGGCAACTCCGACCCGATCCTCGACATGGCCCTCGAGTTCGACCCCAACCGCCTGACCACGTGGGGTGAGCGCATCTTCCACGGCGCCAACGGCATCAAGGCCACGTCGAAGGAAGCCACCATCTTCGGCGGCGGCACCACCACAACGACCACGACCACCACCACGACGACGACCACGACCACGACGACCACCGACCCCGGCGGCAGCCTCCGCTGCACCGCCACCTACCGCATCGTCAACCAGTGGCCGGGCGGCTTCCAGGGCGAGGTCCGCGTCACCGCGGGCACGGCGGCCATCAAGAGCTGGAAGGTCGACTGGACCTACGCCGACGGCCAGGCCGTCACCAACGCCTGGAACGCCACCGTCACCACCAGCGGGTCCAGCGTGAGCGCCCGCAACGCGAGCTACAACGGCACCCTCGCCGCCGGCACGAGCACCACGTTCGGGTTCACGGGCACGTCGCGCGCCACCAACAGCGCGCCGACGGCCTCCTGCACCGCCGGCTGATCGGCCCACCTCCACCGTGCGGACGTCGGGCGCCCCCGGTCCGACGTCCGCACGTGGGCCGACAGCACCGTGGCGCGACGGCCGAGGCCGCCGCGCCACGTTCGCGGGTCGTGGTGCTCGGAGGATGACGTTCCCGTCCGGGGGGACGGCGGTCAGCTCACCGTGATGTTGGAGTTGCCGCTGCTCTGGTAGCCCTCGGTCGCCATGATCATGTAGTAGCGGAAGCTGCCGAGGGTCATCCCGGCGCGGGCCCACGCGTCGAAGTGGTTGCCGGTGGTGATGGTGCCGCCGGTCTTCTTCGCGGTGCGGACGCTCCAGAACTGCGAGAACGTCTTCGTGCCCTCGACGGAAGGCGCGTTGTACCGGGTCGTGTGGTAGATGTCGTACGTGCCGCCGTCACTGGTGACGGAACCGCGGCGCGTCCCGGTGGGCCGGTACGTGCCCCAGTTGTCGACGATGTAGTACTCGACGAGCGGGTTCGACGTCCAGCCGTAGAGGCACAAATAGCCGTTGCCGGACGGGTTGAAGCTGCCCGAGTAGCGCACGGTCCGGCGGCTGCCGGTGCTCCAGCCCTTTCCGGCGACGAAGTTCCCGGTGTTGCGCCACGAGGTGCTGTATTGACCGCCGTTGCCCATCGTCATCGAGACGGTGCCGTTGGCGTCGGTCCAGAACGAGTAGTAGTACCCGCTGTGGGTTCCGGTCTGGTTCGTGGTGACGGTCTGGGCGTGCGCGGTACCGGGCAGGATGAGCCCGGTCGTGGCCAGGGCCAGGGAACCCGCGCCGCCGAGGAACAGTCGGCGGCTGATCGAGCGGTTGGGGGCGCCGTCCATTTCGAGGGCGTCGTCCATACCGCGGGCGTCGTCCATGTGGATGCTTCCTCCTCATTGAGGCTGGCAAAGGGGCCAGGCAGCGTGGTAGACAACCGGGCAGTTCCGCCGACGGCCCGGAAATGGCCGTCAAGCGCTTTGGGTGACCCGGACCTGCATCGGTTGCGGTCTGTCGATGCAGTCAGTGTTCGGCCGACTCCGGCGGGTTGTCAATAATTATCGCAACCTTGCGAAAGGTTGCCGCAAGATTTCGAAATACTTGCGGTCGGGTGATTTCCGGTGGAATACCCGGTGCGAATGCGGACGGAAACCGAGCGCCAGGTGAACGGACTGCCGGCACGTCGCCGCGCGCCGTTGTTACCGTGGCGCATGGCCGTCGAAATCCCCGCGGTGGCGCTGGGTCGCCGCGAGCAGCTCCGCGACTTCCTCCGCACCTGCCGGGCCCGGCTCACCCCGCGTGACGTCGGCCTCGTCGCGACGGGCAGGCGGCGCACACCGGGGCTGCGCCGCGAGGAGGTCGCCGCGCTCGCGGGCGTCGGCGTGTCCTGGTACACGTGGCTCGAACAGGGCCGCGACATCACCGTCTCGGCGGACGTGCTCGACGCGATCAGCCGGGCCCTGCGGCTGAGCGACCTCGAACGCGCCCACCTCTACCTGCTCGCCGGGCTCAACCCGCCCCGCGTCGGCGGCGCGCGCGGTGCGGAGGTCACGCCGGAGCTGCGGCGCCTGGTCGACGCGTGGACGCCGCGTCCGGCGATCCTGCGCGACCGGTACTGGAACCTGCTCGCGATCAACGACGCCACCCGCACCGCGTTCGGCTACGACGACAGCGACCACAACTGCCTGATCTCGTTCTTCACCAACGCCCGGTACCGCGGCATGCACGTCCACTGGTCGGCGATCGCGCCGGTCGTCGTCGCCGCCTTCCGCGCGTGCGCCGCGCACTACCCCGACGACCCGGAGTACGGCCGCGTCGTCGACCGGCTCAGCGCCGTGAGCCCCGAGTTCACCGAGCTGTGGGCACGTCACGAGGTGGCCGCGGCGGGCCAGGCGGTGAAGGCGGTGCGCCACCCCGAGGCCGGCGAGCTCGTCTTCGACCTGACGACCCTGTCCGTCACCGACCGCCCGGACTGGTTCCTGGAGCTGTACAACCCGCAGCCGGGCACCGGCGAGCGGCTGGAACGCCTGCTCCGCGCCAACCCGGCCGCCTGACCGCCCCACCCGACCGCCCCGCCTGGCCGCCTGCCTGACCGCCCCGCCAACCCGGCCGCATGACCGCCCCGCATGACCGCCCCGCGAAGCCACCCGCGAAGCCACCCGCCGGAAGGTGGTGGTGCCGCTCCCAGGTTGAGCACGCACTGGTTGGCCCCGGCGCGCGTCGGCACGCTAACCCCATGACGCACAGCACTTCCCGCTTCGACGACAAGGTCGCGCTCATCACCGGCGGCACGAGCGGCATGGGGTTGGTCGCCGCGCGGAGGTTCCTCGCCGAGGGAGCGCACGTGGTCGTCACCGGACGCGACAAGACCCGGCTGGACGCCGCGGTGGAGGACCTGGCCGGCGGCGACCGCGTCCTCGCCGTGCGCGCCGACGTGGCCGACCTGGCCGACCTCGACGCGCTGGTGGAGGCGATCCGCGACCGGCACGGACGGCTGGACGTGGTCTTCGCCAACGCGGGCGTCGCGTCGTTCGGGCCGAGCGACGACGTCACCGGGGCGGAGTTCGACCGCGTGGTGGACATCAACTTCAAGGGTGTCTTCTTCACCATCCAGAAGGCGCTCCCCCTGCTGCCCGACCACGCCGCGATCGTGATCAACGCGTCGTGGACGCTGCACCGCGGCCTGCCCGGCGCGGCCGTCTACGCGGCGACCAAAGCGGCCGTGCACAACCTCGCGCACACCTTCGCGGCCGAACTCGCGCCCAGGCGCATCCGGGTCAACTCGGTCAGCCCCGGCTACATCGAGACGCCGATGTTCCACGACAACGTCTCCCCCGAGGCCCAGGCGGAGGTCGTCGCCGCCGTGGCCGCCGGTCGCATCGGCACCGCCGAGGACGTCGCCGACGCGGTCGCGTTCCTCGCTTCCGACGAGGCGTCCTACGTCAACGGCCAGGACCTGGTCATCGACGGCGGCCTGGTCGCCGCACTGCCCGCGGCGCACCGGTAACCGCGGCCGGTGCACGGCGAGAGCACGGGGCACCCGCCGGCCCGACCCTCACCGGGCACCAACCCCCGACGTCGCCACGGCGGCACGCACGCGCACGGCCGGACCCAGCGCCAGTTGGCCCACCGCCGCGACCAGGCACAGCACCAGGCAGGTGGTCCACAGCACCGGGGCGCCCAGCACGAGCAGCTGCGTGCCGCCGAGCGGCGCGAGGAAGGCCGCGAGGCCCCACGCCGTGCCGTACGCGCCGTTGTAGCGGCCGCGCAGGTGCGCGGGCGCGAGGTCCGCCACCACGGCCGCGCCGACCGAGTGCACCAGCACCTCGCCGAGCGTCCACACCACCATGCACAGCGCGTAGCCCGGCGTGGTGGACGCCAGCGCCGTGGCCCCGGTGCCGACGCCGAGCACGGCCATCCCCGCGGCGAGCAGCCGCGACCGGTCGAACCCGCCGAGCCGGTGCCCGATGACCGGCTGCACCACCACGACGACGATGCCGTTGACGGCCATCACCAGGCCGTACGCGGCGGGCGACAGGCCGTCCTCGCGCATGGCCAGCGGCAGGGTCGCGAGCGACTGGAGGAACGCGAACGCCACCAGCACCGTCACCAGGACGACGCCGAGCATCACGCGGTCGCGCGGCACGTCGAGCATGCGGCCCGGTTCGCCGCCGCCCGCGCGCCGTCCTCCGGTCTCCGGCACGGCCCGCCACACGAGCACCGCGAACAGCGCGCACGTGCCGGCGTCGACCCAGAACAGCGGCAGGAACCCCGCCCGCGCCAACGTCCCGCCGAGCACCATGGCCACCGAGAAGCCGAGGTTGACCGCCCACAGCAGCAGCCCGAAGGCGCGCGGCCGGTCGTCCGGGTCCACGAGGTCGGCGACGACGGCCTGCACCGCGGGCCGGAACACGTCCAGCACCAGGCCGAGCAGCAGCGCCAACGCCAACAGCACCGCCACGTCGGTCGCGTAGCCGACGCCGACCATGGTCGCCGCCGTGGCCAGCAGACCTCCGGCGAGCGTGGCGCGTCGGCCGACGCGGTCGGCCAGGACTCCGCCGATGAGCGGGGAGAACACCTGGCCGACGCCGACGAGCGCCAGCACCGCGCCCGCTTCGGTGACCGAGAGGCCGCGGTCGGCCGTCAGGTACAGCGCCAGGAACGGCACCACCATCGTGCCGAGCCGGTTGGCCAGGGTGCCCGCCCACACCACCCAGAACGGCCGGGGCAGCCCGCCCAGCCGGACCCGGAGGAACCCCGGCGGCGCGGCCGTCACCCGACCGCTCCCCGGTAGGAGCTGAACGGCTTCGTGAGCGCGCGCACCCGGCTCTCCTCGCCGACGACGCCGACCGCGAACACGTCGACGTCGGCCGCGGTCGAGCGGGCCACCAGCTCCCGGTACTCCTCGAAGCTGTTGCTCAGCTCCCGGCCCTTGGCGCTGAACGCCGCGTGCGGCAGCCCTTCGTCGACGGCGGCGGCGAGCAGCTTCTCGACCTGGCCGGGGCGTCCCGTCAGGACCACCGTGTCGAACCGGATGCCCGCGTGGCGCACGCCGTCGAGCCCCACGACGCCGCCGGCGGCGTACAGCCGGGGTTCGAGGTGCGCGAGCTGTCCCATCAGGATCGCGGCCGCGTTGGCCGCGGCGGCGGGTTCCAGCCGCTTGTGCACGACGATGGCGGCGCGCAGGGTCGGTGACTCGGTCAACTCGGTTCCTTCCTGGCGAACACGACGAAACTCATGGGGGTCCCCGCGGACAGCGTCCGCACGGTCCTCATGCCGTAGCCGTCGGCGGCGATCCGGTTGGTCACCGCGCACGCGCGGCCCGGGTGCTCCACGGCCTGCTTGCAGGCGGCGCTGTTGGACGTCGACGTGCGGACCTCGCCGACCCGGCACGGCAACCCTCCACGAGCGCCCTGGTCGCCGGGTGGTGGTAGAGCACGTCGAACTCGTCGGAGTCCGCCGCCCCGTCCGCGGCCCCGGCGGGAACGGCGAAGACCATGTCCGGCAACGTGCTGAGGAACGTGTCGACGGCGCGGAGTTCGGGGTTGAAGAAGAACTTCCGGATGTCCGGGTACGCCGACGGCACGAGCAGCACGTCGTGGTCACCCGCGAGGACCCGTTCGGCGGCCAGTTCGAAGCGCGGATAGCCGACCACGGAGGCGACCCGGTTGCGCGCCCAGCGCCGGCCGACGATCACCGAGCAGGTGAGGCCGGACGGCTCGTCGGCGAGCGTGGCCAGCGAGCGGTATTGCGGTGAGTACGTGAGGTCTTCCTGGTAAGCGATCACTGTTCCCCCCAACAGGTGAAGTCATGCCAGTTCGTAGAAGCCGACGCCGTCCAGGTAGCGCAGGGTGCCCAGATCGCGTTGGACGATCTCGTCCACCTCGTGCATGAAGGTGACGATGACCGGGTAGGTGGTGTCGTCGACGGTGCGGCGCAGCCGGTCGCCGGGACGGGTCAGCTCCCACAGCTCGTGGAAGCTCTCCAGCGCCCGGACCCGGTCGATGGCGGTGTAGCGGCGCAGGGTGCCCTCGACCGGCGAGATGAGCGCGGCCCACGAGAAGTGGCGCCGGACCTCGTAGTCCTCGCCGCGCCGGGCGTGGAAGCGGTCCGGGCGCAGCGCGGCGTCGACCACCCAGTCCAGTTGGGAATCCCCGGTGGCCAGCCGCGCGTAGTGCGGCAGGTCACCGCCGGAGACGCGCGCCCCGACCTCGATCAGGCACGGCCCGTCGGGGCCGAGCTTCAGCTCCGCGTGCGCCGCGCCGTGCCGGATGCCGACGGCGTCGAGCACGGCGAAGGCGTAGTCCACCACCTCGTCGTGGCGGGGGCCGCGGCGCGGCACGAGGTAGCACGCGCCGGACAGGTCGGTGATCCCGTTGACGGAGAACCGCCGGCTCCGCCAGAGGTCGCACACGTGGTGCGCCCCGTCGCGGCTGACGGTGTTGACGATGAACTCGGCGCCGACCAGGTACTCCTGCGCCACGACGACGTCGTTGGCCTCGGAGAACACGTTCTGCCGCGCGGTGATCGCGTCGAGCGCCGCCGCCGACTGCTCCGGCGTGTCGCAGAAGGACACACCGTCGCCGCCCGCGCTGCGCACCGGCTTGACCACCACGCGCCCGCCGGTGGCGCGGTGCCAGGCGGCCAGCTCGTCGCGGTCACCGGTGCGGATCTGGCGCGCCGCGCGCAACCCGGCGGCCCGCACCGCCTCGACCATCGCGTGCTTGTCGCGGCGGGCCGCCCGGGACGCCGTGCCGTTGTGGGGCACTCCCAGCGCCTCGCCCAGCACGTCGGCGAACGCCACGCCGTACTCGCCGCCGGGCACCACGGCCACCGGCCGGTACGGCTCCAGCGCGGCGACCGTCCGGCCCAGGTCGCCGTCGTGGACGACGTTGTCCCGGTAGTGCTCCCACGTCGGCGTCGACGTCCGGTACACCCCCGGCGGCTCGGGCGCGCTCTGCACCCGCACGCACTCGGCCCCCGCCGCGAGGAACGCGGGCGCGAGGTGGCGTGCCGTCTGCGGCACGCCGTGATCCGCCGTCTCGTACGTGTCCACGAGCACGACGACGGCACGCTGATCTGCCACTGGATCCCCCCGAATCCCGCCGGGCACCCCCCAGTGACTCTGCCCGGTCGGAGGACACCGTAACCAACGGTTCTCCGCCGGCCCACCCAATTCGAGTGGAATAACACGATCGGGCGCATGTTTGTAACGCGCGCATTTTCGGCACGAAGATCGTGCGTTATCGCGCGTGTCGGTGCGGCGGCGGCGCCGGTGTGACCCAAACCCCGACGGTCAGGTGCCGAAACCGAAGTCGATCCACTTGACGGACGGCACGGCGTCCAGGTGGTCGAGGTCCGACGGCCCGATCCCGGCGATCCGCACCGCCACGTGGCCTTCCCGGTTCCGCCACGGCGCCCGCGGGTCGATCGCCGGACCGACGTTCGCGATCGCGGAGTCGCCCAGGAAGATCCGATGACCCGGCCGCGGCCACCGCCACCCCGCGAAACCGACCTCCTCCAGCGACGTGAGGACGCCGGGCAGCAGGTCGGCGGGCAGCTGGGCGCACAGGCGGCCGAAGTCCGCCGTCACCACCAGTTGCGCGAGCGCCAGGTGGACCAGGAACTCCGGGAGGGCTTCGGGCACCGGACTCCGGTCACCACCAGGTTCGCCCTCGTGGACCCGGTCCGGCTGCCCGACGTCGAACGACCAGGTCCAGTCACCGGTCGGGTCCTCCATGAACACGGCCTCGCCCCCGTCCGCCCGGACCTGGGCGGGGCGGTAGACCCTGGTGCCGCCCGACTGGAGCCGGGTCCACCGGGATTCGAGGCCGTACCACTCCCTCAGCGGCGCGGGGAGCCAGGACGCCTCGGCCGGCACCGTCCACTCGGGAGCACTCGGCGGGCCGTACCAGCGACCCAGCAATTCCGGGACGTCGATGCCATCCGGGTCGATCACCCCCACATTATGGCACACGGCAGTTCTTTCCCCGCGAATCTTCGCGGCCCATTGTCGAAATGGAGAACGGCTCCCGGCCGACACGGGTCGACCGGGAGCCGCACACCGCTCACCCGTTAATCGGGACCGCCGATGAACATCCTGTTCCTGAGCGCCCCGGCCTCGTTCTGCCAGACGACCAGCAGTCGGCCGCCTTCGGGGAGCATCGACCGCATGGCCGGCACGCAGTACTTGCACGGGCCGTAACTGCCCGTGATGTAGAGGACGGCGTTGAGGCCGGTGCTCCGCATCAGGGCCGCGGTCTGCGTCTCCAGGTGGTGGAAGTTCTCGCCCGTCGCCCCGGGAGGCGCGACGTAGTCCCCCCGGAGGTTCCGGCCGTCGCCACCCGACGACAGGGTGAACGTCGAGCCGTCGTCGAGGACGGCGTGCCCGGACATCCCGCCCGGGCGGTCGAAGCTGTCGGCCGACTGGCGGGCCTTCTCGACGCCCGCCTTCATCGTGGCCTGGCACGGGATCGAGTTGTTGTGGACGAGGACGGCCACGGACCCCGCGACGACGAAGTACGTGTGGACGCCGTCGACCGTCAGGTCGAAGGTGCGGTGCGTCCCGTGGTAGGCGCGGACCGCGTCGACCTGGACGTGCGTCCCCGCCGACGTGCGGAGGGTGTCACCCGGCTTCAGGTGCCGGGCTTCGACCCACCGCCCACGGCCCGCCGACCAGAACGGGTGGTCGTCGGTCGCCGTGACGGTGTGCTCACCGCCGTCGTCCCGCACCACGAGGTCCACATAGGACTTGTCGTGGTCGGTCCGGATCGAACGGGTGACCTGCCGGCGTTCGCCCTCGCCCTTGGCCGGGTCGGCGGCCAGCACGGTGTCGCCCGGCTTGACGTGCTCGATGCGCTTGCGCGTGCCGTCGGCGAGGAGCACCAGGGTGCCCGCCGGGAAGCTGTGCGTCTCGCACTTCTCCGGCGCCTTCTTCTTCGTCGCCGCTTTCGCCTTCGCGGCCACGGCCTTGGCTCGTTCGGCCGCCTTCGCCGCCGCCTTCCGGGCGGCTTCCTCGGCCAGCGCGCGGGCCTTCGCGGCCTTCTCGGCGGCGGCCTTGGCAGCTGCGGCCGCGGCAGCCTTGGCGGCTTCGGCGGCCTTCTCCGCGCCCTGGATGATGGCGCGCGCCCACTTCAGCTCCTGGAAGAAGGTGACGACGGCCTTGCCGGCGCGGAAGATGGCCTCGGCGATCTTCTTGGCCTTGAAGATCTTGCCCCACGGCAGCGCGCCGATGATCATGGAGACGCAGGCGCCGATGTCGCCCTTCAGGCAGTTGACGATGTCGTTGATCCCCAGGAACTCCATGAGGATCTGGCCGCTGGCCTCCAGGATGACGTCGACCAGGCTCTTGCCCTGGATCTGCTGCGCCTTGGCGACGTCCTCGGGGCTGGGCCCGGTCGGTTCCGTCGCCCCGGTCTCGGACGCCGAGCCGCTGCCGCCCCCGCCGTCGACCACCGTGCCCGTGGGGTCGGTGTAGGACAGCGGGTTGTTCTCCGCGTAGGCGTACGCGGAGATGGCCGGCCCCGGCACGGGCATGGGGTCGGTGCTCGTGAAGCGACCTGTGTCGGGGTTGTAGTTGCGGGCCCGCAGGTAGTAGTTGCCCTCGCCCGACGACGAGTCCTGGTACGCGCCGGTGAACTTCAGCGGGTTCGCCGGACCGGTCGGGTCGCCCGGCGCGAGCGTGCCGCCCCGGCGCGGGTTGCCGAACGGGTCGTAGTCGTAACCCGCCTCCGGCACGCCGGACGGGCTGAGCATGTTCGCCACGCCGCCCAGCCAGTCGTGCGTGTACGGGTGGGCGCCGGTGGCCGCGTCGAGCAGGGCCAGCGGCTCGTCGTCGGGGCCGTACGCGAAGCCGCGGCGCTCGGTGGTGGCCCCGGCGGCGTTGACGGTGGTGTCCAGGGCGATCTGCGGCAGGGTGCCGTTGACGTCCCAGCTCCACCGCTGCGTGGTGGCGGCCTGGCCCTCGCCCGACGTGGCGGTCAGGCGCAGGCCGGTGGCGTCGTAGGCGAACGTGGTCGTGCGGCCGCCCGTGGTGGCACTGGCCAGCGTGTTGTCGAGGTTGTAGGCGAAGGTCTCCCGGCCCGCCTTGGTCTGGTTGCCGTTGAGGTCGTAGTCGTAGTCGATGAAGGTGGCCCGCTCGCCGTGCTCCTCGCCGTCGGGGGCGCTGCCGGCGTGCCGCTGGTGCACGGCGCGCCGGACGAGCTGGTCGGCGGCGTCGTAGTGGTAGCGGGTGGTGTCGCTGCCGGCGGTGCCGGTGCGCTTCTGGGACAGGCGGTTGCCCACCAGGTCGTAGGTGTAGTCGATGCGCCCGGCTGCCTGCGCGTGCTCGTCGCACGTCGTGGCGGCGTAGCAGGCCGAGGCGACGCGGTCGGCCGGGTCGTAGGCGTAGGCCACGGCCTCGGACACGCCGCCCCGGGTCGTGGTGACCTTGACCGGGTTGCCGACCGGGTCGAGGTCGAGCCGGTAGGCCGAGATCGGGTCCTGCACGTCGGCCGGCGCGCCGGTGCCCTGGCCGCGTTCGGTGCCGATCGCGGTGAGGCGTCCGGCGTCGTCGTAGTCGCGCCGCTCCACGAGGCCGGTGGCGGCCGGCAGCGTCGTGGTGGTGCGGCGGCCGGCGACGTCGTACCCGAACCGCCACGTGCCGGCCCGGGAACCCGTGCCGCTGCCGCTGACGGTCAGCTCGGACAGGCGACTGTCGGCGTCGTACCCGCTGGTGACGCGGGTGCCGTCCGGGTAGGCGCGGGAGGTGATGTTGCCGCGCGCGTCGTACTCGTAGTCGAACGTCTCGCTGCGCCCGGCCGCCTCCTCCCGGGTGACGCGGGTGATCTGGTTCTCGTCGTCGTAGGACACCTTGCGCACGCCGAGCGGGTCGCCGTACGCGGTGACGCGGTCCTTGGCGTCGTAGGCCCAGGAGTACTTCGGCCCGCTGTCGCCGAGGGCGCGGGCAACGCGCCGTCCGACGATGTCGTAGGTGTCGACGATGGTCCGCTTGGCGCGCTCGGCGTCCCCGAGGTGGTGCTCGTGCGGCCCCCGGGTGATGGCCGCGACGAGGTTGCTCTCCACGTCGTAGGTCGCCTCGACGGCGCGGCCGAGCGGGTCCGTGGTGCGCGTGGGTCGGCCGGCCCGGTCGTAGTCGATGCGCCGGACGTGGTGGTTCGGGTCCCGGATCGTCGCCAGCAGGCCGTCGGCGTGGTAGCCGTAGACGGTCGCCCCGCCGTGCGGCTCGTGCCGGTGGTACTTCGCGTCCGGCGCGTGGACGCTCTCGATCTGGTTGTCCTCGCGGTACCGGTAGTGCGTGGTGTGGTTGTTGGCGTCCGTCTCCGACGTGAGCCGGTTGTTGGCGTCGTAGGTCGACACCGTGACGTGGTCGAGCGGGTCGATCACCTTGGTGCGGTTGCCCGCGAGGTCGTACTCGAAGTGCGTGGTGAACCGCTCGCGGTCGGCGCCCTGGACGTTGCCGCGCGGCTCGGTGGCGCTGAGCAGCAAGCCGTCGTCGCTGTAGGTCCACGTGGTGACGCCGCCGGTGGCGGTCTCCTGGCGGATCTTGTTGCCGGCCTCGTCGTAGGTCCACTTCGTGGTGTTGCGGCCGCCGTCGGTGGTGGACGTCTGGCGGCCGTTGCGGTCGTAGCCCATGGTCAGGCTGCGGCCCAGGGTGTCCTTGGTCGCGGTGACCCGGCCGGTGTTGTCCCGGTCGAACGTGGACGGCTTGTTGAACTCGTCCACCGTGGACGTCGTGCGGTCCAGCTCGTCGACCTTGATGTCCTTGTGGACGACCTGGCCGTTCGGGTACGGGCGCGAGATGCGCACCAGGTTGTCGTTGGCGTCGTAGCGGTAGGTGGTGGTGAAGTCCGCTTCGACGGCGCCCGGCACGTTGCCGCGCGGCGAGACCACCTGGTGCAGCATGCCCTTGGCGTTGTAGCGGTAGGCGGTGACGACGTCCTGCTCGCCGCGGCCCATCTCGATGCGCACCGAGCCGCGCCGGCCCGCGTTCGTGTAGGTGATCGAGGTGGTCTTGCGATGGTCGGTGACGGCCGCGAGCCGCCCGTTGGCCAGGTAGCGGTTCTCGATCGTCACCCCCTCCGGGTTCACGGTGCGGACGACGCGGCCGACCTCGTCGTGCTCGGTGCGCGACGAGTGCCGCTTGCCCGGCTCGCGCACCTCCACCACGCGGTCCTGCGCGTCGTAGCGGAACCTGGTGGTGAACTCGTGGCGGTCCGCGCGCGGCGCCGTGCCGCGCGGGTCGATCGACGCGACGCGGCGGCCGGTCTCGTCGTACTCGGCCTCGCCCCGCCGCCCCTCCGGCGAGATCACCGCGGCGAGGAGCCCGGAGTTGGGCCGCCCGGGCGCGATGTACTCGTACCGGGTGACCTTGCCGCGCTGGTCGGTGCTCGTGGTCCGCAGGCCGCGCTCGTCGTAGGTGTGGCTGATCGAGTGGTTCTCGGCGTCGGTGCTGCGGACCAGCTCGTTGAACTCGTTGTAGGTGTTCTTCCAGACGTTGCCGTTGGCGTCGGTGAACTCGATAGGGTTGTTGCGGTCGTCGTACTTGGTCTTCTCGTCGAAGCCCTGCGGCGCGGCGCGGCGGATCGGGTTGCCGTTGGCGTCGTGCTGCGACTCGTGCTGGTTGTGGTTGCCGTTGACGACCAGGTTGCGGTTGAGCGAGGCGTCGTAGCGGTGGTTGTCGGTGTCGCCCGCGCCGCGCCTGCTGTGCAGCAGCACGTTGCCGCGGTAGCCGTCGCGGACGACGACGCCGTCCGCGTCGGTCGTCGTCGCCTCCTGCTCGGCGGCGTTCCACGCGAACGTGGTGGCGTTGCCGAGGGCGTCGAGCTGGCGCGCCATCCGCCCGGACGGGTCGTACTCGTTGCGCACCAACGTGGTGCGGTGCGGCTGCGGCTCCCGCACCTCGGTCAGCCGGCCCTCGGCGGAGTAGCCGTAGCGCCACTGGCCGGCGCGGGCGTCCTTGTAGACCGCCAGCCGCCCCGCCTCGTCGTACTCGTACTGGACCTTGCGGTGGTCGGGCAGCGTGATCGAGCGGATCAGGCCGTCCACGACGCGCGCCCGCGCCACCCGGCCGGACGCGTCGGTGACGGTGATCTCGGTGTCGGTGTACCCGACCGAGACCCCCACCCCGCGCGGGGAGCGGATCGACACCAGGCGGCCCTGGCCGTCGAAGGCGTGCACCACGCCGGTCAGGGTGGTGAGGTCCCAGCCGGCGTCGGTCCTGCGCAGCGTGGAGCGGACGCCCGCGGGCCGCTGGTACGCGCCGTCGACCAGGCGGTACCGCACCTGCGCGCCGTCGTCGGCGAGCACCATCGCGCCGTCGTCCACGGGCGTCACGCGCATCCCGTACGACCACGCCCAGCCCGGCCCGAACAGGCCCGGCTGGGTCAGCGTCGAGGAGTACACGCGCGTGGACGTGAACGGCACGCCGATCGACGCCATCTTCAGGTCGGGCTCGATCCGGGTGAACGCGCCGGTCGCCGTGTTGACGCCGTCGCCGCGGAACGCCTGCCGCGCGCCCGTCGTGCTCAGGGCCGCGCCGCAGCCGCAGCCGGACGTCTGCTCGACCGGGATCGGCGGCGGGTCGACCGTCGTGCGGGGACGCGCCTTCGGCGACGGCGCGGACACCAGCTCGCCACCCTCGTCGAGGACGGCGGCGAGCGTGACGAAGTACTCCTTGGCCGGGTCGAGCGCCCAGCCCTCGCGGCTGCCGAACGAGCGGCAGAACTCGCGCACGGCGCCGCAGGGCACCTGCAGCTCCGACCGGGGCAGCACGGTCGACGCCTGCTCGGTGCCGGTGGCGGCGTCGAAGACCCTGGCGCGCCACGACGACCACGGCCGCACGTCGTCGTGCACGTCGAAGTAGGCCACCAGCGACGTGTCGCCGAGCGAGAACCCCGGCCTGACCAGGACGCCGGCGAACACCTCCTCGGCCTGCGCGGCGGCCTGGCCGGGCTTGCGCACCCGCTCCCAGTCCTCGGCGGACAGCCGCACCGGCTCGCCACCGGCGCGCACGCCCGCGGGCACGACCGGCGGCCACTTCTCCGGGGGCACCGCCTCGTCCGGCCGCGCCGACGCCGGAACCGGTCTGTCCACCGGCCCGGCACCCGGCGTCACGCCGGGCACCGCGCCCGCCGCACGCGCCCACGTGACCGGCTGCAAGAGGCTCGCCGCCACCACCAACACGCTCACCGAGGCCAGCCATCGGACCCGGTTGCTCCACCCCACGGCTCGGTTCGTCACCGCTCCCCCACCACTGATCCCATTCCGGAAAAACGCAGAACAAAACTGCGGCATCACCGGACTGGAGGCAGCACCGGGCACCACCGAGACGGATACATGAAACCGGCTCACGCACGCGACGCACAGGTCGAATCACTCGACAAGGGCCGGGACACGGCGACACGAACAAAGCGGAACTCGCACCGCGGAACAGGACGACACGACCGCCGAACGCCACGACGAGGTGGCGCCGACCGACCCGGTCATCCGACGTCCCCGCAGGCTACGACGTCGTCGCTTCCCCACCAAGCAGCATAAACATCCCCCGTACTGTTCCGCGCCCACCGAAGTCGAAGGCGCGACAGCACTGTCCCACCGATCCCGGAAATCGCGCAACCACAAACGTCCAACCGAGTGACCCACCACCGGAATTCACGACGGTGGGGAATAAGCACCGGCGGACGTTGATCACATTCCACACGGTCGACGGGGAATAGCCGTCCCACGCACGGCAGATCGATAAAGCAGGGGACGTGTCCGGTGAGGTCGCGTCCCGCCGGGCCGCCGTCGGCGCGACGTCACCACCAGCTCCACACGAACCCGAACCACGGCGCGTCGGCCGTCACGTACGTCCACGTCACGACCGCCGGGCACGAGGCGGTGTCCGTGCGGCGGAACTCGACGGTGATCCGGTCCTGGTCGCCGGACAGGCCGGTCCGCAGCGGGACCGCCGGCCGTTCAGCGGGCAGCACGCCGGCGCTGGTGTGCCCGGTGGCGGTCAGCGTCCACGACACGCGGGCGTCCGGGCAGTCGTCGCGGGCGAGGGCGAGCACGCCGCCGACCCGGTCGGTGTCCCGGAGGCTGGTGCTCCACGTCGTGCTCACCGAGCCGCCGGCCGGCACCGACCACCGGTAGTCCCGTTCCCGCTCGCACGGCACGCCCGGTTCGCGCAACGCCGAGCACTCGTATGAAGGCCGGTCCTCCGGGGCGTCACCGGCGACGTGCGTGAGGCGCGGCCGGACGCCGGGGGCGAGCAAGACCGTCAGGAACCCGGCCACCAGCACCGCCGCGACGAGCGCCGCCACCGCGAGGACCAGCCGTTCGCGCCACACCACTACCGGTCGCGGCTCTTGGCGACCGCGACGGCGATCGCGTCCACCACGGCGGTCGCGAGCACGAGGACGACGGCCGCTACGAGCAGCACGGGCGGCACGACCGTGTCCCACCCGAGCACCAGGTAGAGGATGAACAGGGCCGCGGCCCCGAGGGCGAACACCTTGACGCACAAGCGAAGTCGAGTCCTCCACCGCTGCTCCACCGCGACCTCCCCGGTCTCTCTCGAACGTGCCTCCAAGGTCCCACGACACCCGTGGCCGACGGGGGTGGTTGGCAGGTTCGGGCCAGGCGGGCGGATGTCGTCCGCGACGCGGAGTGTCCTTCCGCCACCACCGGGAGGTGGCTGGTATTACGGTGTGGAGCGACCGGACGTGGCGCGACCAGGGTGCGAGGGGCAACTACGGTGACCAGCTGGATCGACGTGATCAACTATGTCCGGACGCGGCACGAGGTGCTGGAGGAGACCGACAGCTGGCTCCGCTTCCGGCTCGACGCCGAGGACGGCCGGACCCAGCAGGTCGCGGTGCACCACGTGCCCGAGTCGGACGGCGTGGCGTGGGTGGAGATCTCCTCGGCCGTCGGCCGGGCCGACGCGATCGACCTCAGGCGCCTGCTCGAACTCGCGGGCACGGCGGCCGTCGGGGGCGCGGCCGTGGTGGACGGCGTCGCGCTGCTCAAGCACACCGTGCCGTTGGAGGACCTGAGCGTGCGGGAGGAGTTCGAGCGCCCGCTCATGCTGCTCGTCGCCGCCGCGGACGCCTTCGAGCACGAGCTCACGGAGACCGACCGGTTCTGACGGCCGCGCTACATCCGGCTGAGGATCATGCCGTTCCACCACAGGTCGAGATCCTCCAGCGTGTCGTTCGTCGCGCCGGGCGGGGTGATCAGGGTGCCGGTGACGGAGGCCGGCGCGTCGGTCCACCACACCGCGCCCGTGCCGCCGTCGAGGTAGCAGGTGGTGAAGTCGCCGTCGAGCGGGCCGGACGTGTCGCGGTAGTACGTGGAGTAGTGCACGGCGTGCGTGGTCGGCCGGCAGCCGCCCTGCGAGTCGTCGCGCGGGATGCCGCGACTGGTGACCACGCCCAGGAAGTGCGCGTCCTGGGCGGCGCGGGTGGCGAACAGGCGGAACTCGGCGCGGGCGGGCGGCGCGAACCGGCCGTGCGCCTCGTTCGGCTCGGTGCACACGACCTTCGCGGTGACGCCTTCGCCGTCGGCCGGTTCGGTGGCGCAGGAGGGGTTGCCCCGGTAGACGCCGGGGAGTGCCGCGAGCAGCGCCAGTTCCTCGGGTTTCGGCGCCGGTCGGGTCGTGGTGGTCGGCTCGCTCTTCGAGCCGCGCGTGGTCTTGGCCGACGTGGTGGTCGACGACGTGCGCGTGGTCGGGGCGGACGTGGTGGGGGCGGTCGCGGTGGAGGAGCCGCCGGCCGACCCGCCGATGCGCGTGCTGCCGTCGAGCAGCGGGTAGACGAGCGCGAGCCCCACCACGACCGCCGACGCCGCCGCCACGCCGAGGAGGACGCGGCGGGCTCTCGACGGTGGCCGCGGGGGCGGGCCGCCGGTCGGCTGGGTGGGGCGCTGCGGGGCGACCGGCGTGACGGGTCCGTGCGGCCACGCGCCGTCGCGGGTCGGGACGGCCGGGGGCCGGGGTCCGGTGCCGTGGGGCGGGGTGGCCGGTGTGCTCCTGGGTGCCTTGGCAGGAGGGTTGCCGCCGGGCGGCGTTCGCTGCGGCGGTGAGGCCGGCGGGGTGTTCCCGGCCGACGCGAGGGGGCGAATGCCGCCGGGCGGCGTTCCGGGTGACGTGCCGCCCGAAGGTGTGGCGGGTGCCGTGCCGTGGGGCGGCGTGCCGCCGGACTGGGTGCCGCCGGACCGGGTGCCGCCCGACTGGGTGCTGTCGGCCTGGGTCGCGGGAATGCCGCCATCGGGCGGGGCGGTGGACGGGGTGGCGGGCGGGGTGCCGCCCACCGCTGCAGGCGGGGTCGTGCCGGCCGACGCCGCGGCGCGGGGCGGTGACGCGGGGGTTGTCGGTGGGGCCAGGTCGAAGGTGCGCTGGGGCGGGGGCGTCGTCGTCAGCGCGGCGCGCGCGGCCACGGCCAGGGCGCCCGCGGTCTCGTGGCGGGCCGCCGGGTCCTTGGCCATGCCGCGGGCGATCACGTTGTCCAGCGCGGGCGGCACGGCGGGGTTGACGGCGTGGGCCTTCGGCGGCGGTTCCTGCATGTGCGCCCAGATCTGCGCCGCGGTGCCGTCGACGTCGAACGGCCGGCGTCCGCTCAGGCAGGCGAACAGCACGCACGCCAACGCGTACGTGTCGGCCCGCGCGTCCACCGCCGCGCCCTCGAACCGCTCGGGCGCCATGTAGTCGACGGTGCCGATCACCTCGCCGGACGCCGTGATCCGCGTGTCCGTCTCGGCCGCGGTCCGCGCGATGCCGAAGTCCACCAGGTACACGAAGTCGCCGGGCGTGACGAGGATGTTCGACGGCTTCACGTCCCGGTGCACGAGCCCGTCGGCGTGGGCGGCGTCGAGGGCGCCGGCCACCTGCTCCACGATCCGCACCGCCCGTTCGGGCGTGAGCGGACCGCGTGCGATCACGTCGGTCAGGTCCGCGCCCTCCACCAGGCGCATGTCGAGGTAGAGCCGGCCGTCGATCTCGCCGTACGCGTGGATCGGGATGACGTGCGGCTCCCGCAGCCGCGCGACGACCTGCGCCTCCCTGCGGAAGCGGGCGCGGAACGCGGCGTCGTCGTGGAAGGCGGGCGAGAGGCGCTTGAGTGCCACGGTCCGGTCGTGGACGGTGTCGTGCGCGCGGTGGACCTCGCCCATCCCGCCGCGCCCGAGCAGGGGCCCGATCCGGTAGGGCCCGAACATCTCGTCAGCCATGTCCCCCGCGTTCTCCGTGCGCCGTCGGTGCGATCGACGCGGACGGGGCCGCGGCGGTTCCCTGCCGGACGTGACGCGAAGGGTACGTCGAGCCCACGTCGGGGCGGTGAACCGGTCACCGTCGGCGAGGCCGGTTCACCTTCCCCGGCACGGTCCCCTCACCATCGGGTCACGGGGCTCCCGTGCCGTTCTCCGCCGCCGTTCCGCCGCTTACGGTCGCGTCACCGAGCAAGGAGTTGAGGCCGATGTCCGGTGTCCCTCGCGGCCGGGTTCTCGCCGCGGTCGTCGCCGTCAGCGCCGCGGTCGTCGTGGCGACCTCCACCGAGTCGGCGGCCGCGCCCGCCCTGCCCCCCGCGGTCGTCTCGATGGGCGACAGCTACATCTCCGGCGAAGCCGGGCGGTGGCGCGGCAACGCGCTGAGCGACGCCGGGGACAAGTGGGGCACCGACCTCGCGACGAGGTGCGACGCGAGCGGGTGCACCACGAACCCCCGCTGGATCTACGGGGACACCCACACCTCGACCGACATGTGCCACCGCTCGACGTCGGCAGAGATCATCAGCGCCGCCATCCCCGACGCCACACCGGTCAACCTGGCGTGCTCCGGCGCGACCACCGGGGACGTGGTGGGCGGCGGCGGCGCGCGCAACCAGCCCGACCAGCTGGAGCTGCTGCGCGCCACCGTCCGCGCGCACGAGGTGAAGCTGCTCGTGCTGTCCGTCGGCGGCAACGACCTCGGGTTCGGTGACATCATCGCCGACTGCGTCACCGGCTACCTGTCCCCCTCGCCGTACCGGTGCGGGCCGAAGTGGGCGCCCACGATCGCCGGCAGGCTCGACCAGGTCCGGGCGGACGTCGGCGCCACGATCAAGGCGATCAAGGAAGTGCTGGACGCCGCGCAGGGCGCCGGGACCTACCAGTTCGTGCTGCAGTCCTACCCGTCGCCGATGCCGGCCGCCCGCAACTTCCGCATCCCCGAGGACGGTCCCCGGTTCTCGGTGGGCGGCTGCCCGGTGTGGGACACCGACGCCGACTGGGCGCGGCAGGAACTCGTGCCCACGATCGCCGCGCAGCTCCAGAGGGTCGCCGCCGCGCGGGGCGTGCGGTTCCTCGACCTGCAGAACGCCTTCGACGGCCGCCAGGTGTGCGCCAAGGCGTCCCGGCAGGCCCAGTCGGACAACAGCGCCGCCAACCCCCTGCCGGGCTCCGCGGCGGAGTGGGTGCGCTGGGTCGTCAGCGGCTACACGGCCCAGGGCGACCGCCAGGAGAGCCTGCACCCGAACCACTACGGCCAGCGCGCGCTCGGCACGTGCCTGCGCCTGGTGCACGAGCGGTCCACCGGCGACTTCACCTGCCAGAACACCGCCGGCGCCGGTCCGGGCCGCATGGTCATCGCGCCGATCGCCGCGACCTCCGGAGTCTGAACCGGGCGCGGCGGCGTTCCCCCGCATGGCTGACACGGGTGGCCGAACCCGCCCCGCGGTGATCGCGGGACGGCTAGCCTGCCGGTGCGTCAGCCCGCGAGAGGAGCCCCATGCCCGGATTCGACGTGGACGTCGCGTCGGTCGCCGCTCTCGGCTCGTTGATGAGGCGCAACGCCGAAGCGGCGGGCGTGTTCGTCCACCACCTGGAGATCCGGCGTCCCGACAAGGTGGAGGAAGGGCTGCTCGGCCTGCTCAACGGGCCGCTCAACCGGTTGCAGGACCTCGGCGAGGCGAACACGAGGCGCGGGCACGAGCTCGGTCTCGGCGCCGGCACGGAGCTGCGCAAGGCGGCCGAGTTCTACGGGTCGGTGGACCGGACGAAGGCCACCTACCTCGACATGATGTACCCCGGGGCGGCGCCGACCAGGCTGAGCCGGCACGAGGTCGTCGGCCCGGACGCGCGGTTCGACGAGGGGCGCGATCCCGGGGCCGACCCGGCGAACCCCGACAAGCCGTACAACGGCCCGCCGACGCACCCCACGCCCGAGGACGTCGCGACCGGCGGCTGGCCGCTCCGCATCGAGGACGAGATCGACAAGCTCACCGGTCAGTGCTCGGTGGCGCGGCACGTGCGCGACCTGGTCACGGCGATCTCCGGCAAGGACATCTTCTCCATCCTGCTCAGCTTCGTCAGCGGTGACTGGGGCGACCTGTACCGCCAGGGCAAGGTCTTCGAGGACACCGCGTTCGCCTTCACGGTCATCAAGGACAACGTGGACCGCGGCCGGTACCTCGTCCAGGACAAGTGGGAGGGCAACGCGGCGAACGCGGCGGAGGACTGGATCGCCGCCTACGCCAAGGCGTGCGCGGCCCACGCGGAGTTCATGGCCGAGGTGGGCGGGCAGATCAGGAAGTTCGCGAGCACGGCCTACCACGCGTTGCAGGCGTTGAACATCGGGCTGGACTTCCTGATCGACACCCTGGTCGACCTGCTGCTCCGCGGCTACGGCGGCCCGTTCGTGGGCGGCGCGATCAGCATCCTCCGGGGTGAGAACCCGCTCCACGCCGTGGTCTCCGTCATGCTGGCGGTGTCGCGGATCTCCGACGTGATCGACGCGCTCCGCGCCGCCGCGCACGTGGTGGTCGGCGCGATCGAGCAGGTCGTCGCCAACGGCGAGGTCGTCGCGAAGGCGTGGCCGTCCCTGGGCTACGACCACCCGGCGGTGACGTGATGGACGAGCAGAACCCGTGGCAGACGCCCGCCGGGGAGCGCGCGCAGCAGGTGCGGCTGCGCGTGCTCGCCCAAGGCCGGGGCGAGGTCGCCGAGTTCGCCCGCGAGGTGCTCGCCGGCCGGGCGTCGATCCGCGACGTCGTCTACTCGCCCGTGCTGAGCGACGCCGCACTGGAACCGGTGCGGTCGAGCGTCGCGGCGTGGGACCGCATGTCGAACGCCGAGCGCGAGCGGCTCGCCGCCGAGGCGGCGAACCACACCGAGGAGCGGATCGCGGCGCTCAACGCGCTCGACGTCCCGGCCGAGAGCACCAGGCGCGCCCCCGTGGTCGAGGACGACGACGATCCGGACGACGGCCGCCCGCTGATGTCCGACGCCTGGTGATCGACGCGCGGGTCACGGTGCGGGCGGCGGGCGTTCGGGCAGCAGCACGCCGGGGTTGAGGATTCCGGCCGGGTCGAGGGTCGCCTTGACGGCGGTCAGGGCCGCGGCGAACGGGTCCGGGCGCTGCCGGTCGTACCAGGGGCGGTGGTCGCGGCCGACCGCGTGGTGGTGGGTGATCGTACCGCCGTGCGCGGCGATGGCCTCCGACACGGCGGCCTTGATCTCGTCCCACTGCGCCACGGTGCTGCCCCACCGGCCCGCCGCGTACACGCCGAAGTACGGCGCGGGCCCGTCCGGGTAGACGTGGGTGAACCGGCACGTGATCACGCCCGCGCCGCAGACGCGGCGGATCGCGTCCTGCGCCGCTTCGGTGACGGCGGCGTGCAGCGCCTCGAACCGGTCCCACGTGCAGGCGGTCTCGAAGGTCTCTACGACCATCCCGATCCGGGCCAGCGCGTCCCGCTGGTAGGGCATGCGCAGGAACGACGACCGCCACTCGTCCGCGATGCCGGACGCCCGGCCGTCGCGCCCGGCGGTCTCGTCGGCGACCTCGCCGCCGTGGTCGCGGCAGAGCTCGACGGCCCGCGCCAGCGCCGCGTCGACCGGGTGGTCCGCCGACTCGAACGCGAGCACCAGAACGCCGCCGGTGACGCCGACGCCGGTGTTGAGGAACGCCTCGGCGGCGTCGAGCAGCCGGCAGTTCGCCGGGTGCAGCCCCGACTGGGCGATGGCCCCGGTGGCGGCGACGGCGGCCGGGTAGTCGGCGAACCGCACCGAGGCTCCCGCCCGGTGCCGAGGCCGGGGGCGCAGGCGCATCCACGCCTCCGTGATCACGCCCAGCGTGCCCTCGGACCCGAGGAACAGCCGGTCCGGTGACGGGCCCGCGCCCGATCCGGGCAGCCGACGCGACTCGCCGGTCCCGGCGGGGCTGACGACCCGCAACGACTCCACGAGGTCGTCGATGTGGGTGGTCAGCGTGGCGTAGTGGCCGCTCGCCCGCGTGGCGAGCCACCCGCCGAGCGTGGAGAACTCGAACGACTGCGGGAAGTGCCGCAACGTCAGGCCGGACGGGCGGAGCTGCTCCTCCAGGTGCGGCCCGAGGACGCCGGCCCGCACGCGGGCGGCCCGGCTGGTGGCGTCGACCTCGACCACCCGGTCCAGCCGGCCGAGGTCGAGCGTGACCGCGCCGGCGAACCCGGTGACGCGGGGTTCGACGCCGCCGACGACCGAACTCCCGCCGCCGTAGGGGACGACCGCGACGCCGGCCCGTCCGCACCAGTCCAGCACGTCCACGACGTCCTGCTCGGACGCCGGGCGCACCACCAGGTCGGGCACGTGCCGCAGGTCGCCGTGCAGGTTGCGGACGACGTCGCGGAACGCCTTGCCGCGGGCGTGGGCCGCCCGGTCGGCCGGGTCGTCCGAGCACAGCCCCGCCAGTGACGTCGGCGGCCGGACCCGCGCGGGCGGCAGGTCCAGCGCGGCCGGGTCCGGCGGCTCGTGGTCGGTGAGGTCCTGTCCGGGGAGCAGCGCGGCCACCCGTCCGACCAGCGCGGCCCGCTCGGGGCCGGCGACCGCGTCCTCGACGTTGCCCCAGCCCCACCACGACCGCGTCTTCGACTTCGTCGTCAAGGTTTCCTCGCCATTGTCGGGGTTTTCGGCCGCCATTGCCCGTAGCCCAATCCTGCCACTTCCTGCAAGACCACGGACTTACGCGCGTTCGGGTGGAAGAAAGTTGCTCCGGTTCCGCTGAACCGGATTCCGCACCGACTGCGTAGTGAGGGTATGCCCATGCTCCCGAAAATCTCCTTCGACGATATGACACCGCCGGTCGTTCTGGACCGATTAACGGTCCCCGGCGGCGTGGTGGCGGTTGCCCGGGAGGACCTCCTGCCGGGCGGGACCAAACAACGGGCGGTCGGCCCGTACTTGCGCGACGCCATGGACAAGGGCGTCACGGCATTCGTCTACGCCAGTCCGGCCCCGGGATTCGCCCAAGTGGCCCTGGCGCACACCAGTCGGCTGCTGGGCGCGGAATGCGTCCTGTTCTGCGAGGTGCTCGACGGCGATTTCCACGAGTTCTCGCTGCTCGCGCGGTCCTACGGCGCCACCATCCACGCGTGCGACTCCCTCGACCGCGCCGAGGAGGAGGCCAGCGCGTTCAGCCGCCGTGACGACCGCACGGTGAAGCTGCCGCTCGGATTCGGCTCGGAGGCCTACACGGCCCACCTGCGCCGGGCGCTCGCCCGCGAGTGGGCGGACGTGGTCAGGCACCTCGGCGCGGCCCCGCGACGCCTCTGGCTGCCCGTCGGCAGCGCGACGCTGGCGACCGCGTTCCGCCGGGTGCTGCCGGACTCCGTGGAGCTGCACTGCGTCGACGTGCGCGTGCTGGAGCAGGACGACGAGCGGATCAAGCTGCTGGCCGACACCGCCCGCGTCGTGATGTACCGCAGCGAGCACCGGTTCCTGCACGCCGCGCCCGTGCCGCCGCCGATCCCGTCGAACGCCTACTACGACGCCAAGCTCTGGCCGTTGATCGAGGAGCACGCGGTCGACGGCGACCTCTGGTGGAACGTGGCCCGGTGACCTGCCCGCGCCGATACCCGACCTTCGGCGGGCTGACACTTTCGGGTGACACGAGGACCATCACGTGGTGTGACCACCCCTGCTCACACTGTGAGGTGACCCAGTGCGGAGAACCCTGCAACTCCTCGCTGCCGCCTTGCTCGTCGTGCCCCTGTTCGTGGGAACCGCGTCCGCGACGGCCGCTCCACGGCACTTCGAGCAAGTCCAGAAGGTCGGCGAGGACGAGGTCGTCTCGGCCGCCCTCGGCGGCAAGACCCGCTCCACGACCGTCGAACGCCCCGGTTCGTGGTACCTGAAAGCCCACTTCACGGGCCTGCGCCTGGCCGCGGGCGACGTGCTGACGGTGACCGACCGGACCGGCGCGGAGTCGTACCGGTACACGGCCGACGTGACGGCGTCGGGCACGGCCACCGTGGACGAGACGGGCTTCTGGGCGATGTCCGTGACCGGCGACAAGGCCGTGATCAGCCTCAGCGGCCGCGACGGCGGACCGGCGAACCCGGCCAGCCGGGTGACCCTCGACCGGATTACCCGTGGTTACACCGACGCCGAGATGGCGGCGGCCGCGGAGATCGGGCCGCGCAGCATCTGCGGCACGAACGACTACCGGGACGCGGTCTGCTACCAGACCAGCAACCCCACCGAGTTCGGCCGCACGAAGGCGGTGGCCAAGCTGCTGCGCAACGGCGGTTCGCTGTGCACGGCGTGGCGGGTCGGGCCGAACAACCGGATGCTGACCAACAACCACTGCTTCACCAGCGGCGCCGGCATCGAGGTGTGGTTCAACTACCAGTGCCCGACGTGCGGCGGCACGGCCACCGCGCCGGTCACCAAGGTCCTGGTGTCGTCGGTGCTCAAGACGAGCGCGGCGTTGGACTACACGCTGTTCAGCGTCACGAACTTCGCGGCGCTGGCGTCGTTCGGCTACCTGGAGCTGGACGCGCGCGTCCCGGCGGTCGGCGAGGAGATGTACATCGTCGGCCACCCGGCGGGGAAGCTGAAGAAGCTGTCCCTGCGCGACGACCAGAACGGCGGCGGCTACTGCGCCGTCAGCGCGGTCCGGGTGGACGGCAGCGCGTCCCAGTCGGACATCGCCTACCGGTGCGACACCGAAGGCGGCTCGTCCGGTTCGCCGGTGCTGTCGCGGCGGACGCACAAGGTGATCGGCCTGCACCACTACGGCGGCTGCCCGAACCAGGGCGTCCGCATCGACCTGGTCGCGGCGCAGATCAGCACCCTGCTGTGAGCGCTCAGGGCGCCCGTCGCGGCCGCGGCGGGCGTCCCGGGCCCCGTTAACGTCAATTCTTCACCAGTAGCCCGTATGGCTGGTGATTTCCTGCCGACCGGTGTCGACACTGGGCAGTCCTGCAACCGCCTTACCCTGCGGAGGCTGCCATGATCACCCGCCTGCTCGCCGGGGCGTCCGTCGCCACGGTCCTAGCCGCCACACCGCTCCTGTCACCGACCGCCGTCGCCGCCGCGCCGCCGGAGTCCGCCGACCTCACCACCGTGGTCGCCGCGGAGATGCGCGAACGCGGCGCCGCGATCACAGCCGCCGGCCGCACCACCCGGGTGAACGCCACCCGGCAGCACGGCGACTGGGCGTTCGGCACCGCCGTGCTGACCACCGCGCCCGGCGTCGACGAGCACCCGGACGGCTGGCTGTTCGTCGCCCACCGCGTCAAGGGCGCCTGGACGGCAGCCCTCGAAGGCGAGCCCGCCTTCGCCGACCTCACGTCGCGCGCGCCGTTCGTCACCGCCGAGGAACGCACCCTGTTCGCGGAGCAGGACGGCCGGCAGGCAGGCGCCATGAGCGCTGCCGACGGGCGCACCGGCATGGCGCTGCCGTACGCGGTCGGCCAGACCTGGGGCATGCCGGGCGGGCCGCACGGCTGGTCCGGCGCGGCGGCGCCGTGGAGCTCGCTCGACCTGGCCGGCGGCGACCAGCGCGTGCTCGCCACCCGCGCCGGCACCGCGTACACGATGTGCCAGGGCTGGATCAGGGTCATCCACGACCGCGGCTACGCCACCGACTACTACCACCTGTGGAACAGCATCAACGTCAACGGCGCCGGTGTCAGCCAGGGCAGCTTCCTCGGCAACACCGGCACGGACGTCACCTGCGGCGGCGCGGCCTCGGGTCGCCACGTCCACCTCGGGTTGCGGCAGAACAGCGCCTACATCGGCATCGCGAACCACAACCTCGGCAAGTGGGTGTTCCAGGACGGCGGCAGCGCGTACCAGGGCTCGGCGCTGCACGGCAGCGCGCGCGTCTACGCGGGCGGCTCGCTGTACAACTACGGCGCGCTCGGCTTCACGCAGGGCATCGTCGACGCCAACGGCGGCGGGGTCGTCAACAAGCGCACCGGTCCGGGCACCGGCTACGGGCTCGCGGGCAGCGTGGGCGACGGCGCCACCGTCTCCGTGGCCTGCTCCTCCAACGGGACCTCGCACACCGGCCGGTGGGGCGCCACCAGCCTGTGGAACCGGCTGACCGACGGCACCTGGGTCTCCGACGCCTTCATGTGGACCGGCGTGAACGGTCCGATCAACGGCTGGTGCTGATTCCGCTCCGCACGCCCGCCGCGCCGCCCGGTCACCGATCGGGCGGCGCGGCGCGCTCGCGCGCTGTCGACGGGAGACCCACGTGAAGGTCAAGTCCTGGTCCACCTCCCTGGCGGTCGCCGTGGTGGCGTCCGTCGTGAGCCCTACCGCAGACGCCGGCGCGCGACCCGGCCTGCCACTGGTCGACGTGGTCGCGGAGGCGGCACGCGCCCGTGCCGCGGCCGAGCCCGGTCTCGCCGCGGCGACGTGGACCGACACGAAGGTCGACGTCCGCCGGTCCGCGGACGACCGGTGGAGCTTCGGCGCCGTCGTGCTCGTCGCCCCGCGGCAGGAGGACGCGCGACCCCGCGACTGGCTGTTCGTCGCCGAGAAGCGCGACGGCCGGTGGCACGTCGGGCTGGACGGCCACCCGGCGTTCGCCGAGCTGGCGGCGTCCTCGCCCGTCGTGACCGGCGAGGAGAAGGCGGTGTTCGCCGCGCACGGCGGCGCGCCGGCCACGGCGATCGACGGCGACTACCGCACCGGCATGCAGCTGCCCTGGGCCGTCGGCCAGTCCTGGACCATGCTCGGCGGGCCGCACGCGCACGACGCGGGCAGCGGACCGTGGAGCTCGCTCGACCTGGCGGGCGGCGACCAGCGGGTCCTGGCCGCCCGCGCCGGCCTGGCGTACACGACGTGCGTCGGGCTGGTCAGGGTGCTGCACCCGGACGGGTACGCCAGCCGCTACTACCACCTGTGGGACCACGTCCAGGCCGACGGGCTGAGCGTCGCCGCCGGCACGTTCCTCGGCCACACGGGGACCGAGACCGGTTGCGGCGGCGTGGCGCGGGCCCGGCACGTGCACTTCTCGTTGATGCACAACGGCTCGTTCATCGGCATCGCCAACCACATCGTCGGCAAGTGGGTCCTCCGCAACGGTGCCGCGCAGTACGGCGGGTCCGCACTGCACGGCAGCACGCTCGTCAACGTCGGCGGTGCGCTGCACAACTACGGCGCGCTCGGCCGCACCCAGGGGTTGGTCGACGCCAACGGCGGCACGGTCGTGAACCGCCGGTCGGGGCCGGGGTCCGGCTACCCGGTCGTCGGCACGTCGGCCGACGGCGCCACCGTCGACATCCGGTGCTCCGCGAACGGCACCGCGCACACGGGCCGCTGGGGCACGACCTCGCTGTGGAACCGGCTCCCCGACGGCACGTGGATCAGCGACGCCTTCACCTACACCGGGGTCGACGGACCGGTCGGCGCTCCCTGCTGAGGTCGCGGGTCACCAGGTCAGGCCGTGGCCGAAGGGGTAGCGGGAGACACCGGGCCGCGCGGGGTCGGGGATGTCGACCGGCAGGCGCCCGCGCGGCCCGACCTCCCCGTGCAGCACCCTGGCCAGGGCCTCGACGGACACCGGCGCGTACGAGTACGTGGTGAGCCACGTGCCGACCTCCTCGGCGTGACCCGCGTCGTACGGGTCGCGCACGGCGACGGCGACGACCGGCTTCCCGGTGGCGGCGAGGGCCGCGACGAGCCGCCGTTGCTGCGGCTGGTTCGCCACGTCCCACATGCGGTTGGTGAGCACCACGACGAGGTCGTGCGCACCGGCCGCCGCGACGGTCCGGTCGATCACCGCGGCGGTCGGCGTGGCGCCGGTCGGCATCGCCGTCGCCCCCGAGCCACGCCGTCGCATGGCGTCGGCCAGGGTCCGCGTCGTCGTCTCGCCCCAGCCGGTCACCAGCACCTCGCGCGGCGTCCGGTCGAGCGGGAGCAGCCCGGCGTCGTCGCGCAGCGCGGTGACCGTCTCGTCGGCGATCCGGGCCGCCGCCTCGCGGTGCTCCGCGATGCCGATGACCTGCGGCAACGCGTCCACGTCCGCGTACGGGTGGGAGGTGATCGCGCGTTGCAGCTTCATCTTCAGGATGCGCCGCAGGCTCTGGTCGATGCGCTGCTCGGTGAGGTCGCCCCGGCGCACGGCGTCGAGCACGCCCTGGACCGCCGTCGGCAGGTTCCAGGGCATCAGCAGCACGTCCGCGCCGGCCTTCAGCGCCAGCACCGGGATCTCGGCGTCGCTGTGGCGCTGCCGCACGCCCGCCATCGCGAGCGAGTCGGTGACCACCACGCCGTCGAAGCCCAGTTCCTCGCGCAGCAGCCCGGTCAGCACCCGCGGCGACAGGGTCGCGGGCTCCCCGCTGTCGTCCAGCGCCGGCATGACGATGTGCGCGGTCATGATCGAGTCGACCTCGGCCGCGACGGCCGCCCGGAACGGCGGCGCGTCCAGCTCCTCCCACTGCTCCCGGGTGTGCCCGATGACGGGCAGGCTGGTGTGGCTGTCGACGTTGGTGTCGCCGTGGCCGGGGAAGTGCTTGGCGGTGGCCGAGACCGCCTGCCACGGCCGTCCCGATTCGAAGCCCTCCACCTGGGCGGCCACGAGGTCGGACACCAGGGCGGGGTCGGCGCCGAAGGACCGGACGCCGATCACCGGGTTGGCCGGGTTGACGTTCACGTCGGCGATCGGCGCGAAGTTCTGGTTGATCCCGACCGCGCGCAGCTCGCGACCCGTGATCGCGGCGGCGGTGCGGGCCGCCTCCGCCGTGCGGGCCGCGCCGAGCGCCATGCTGCCGGGGAAGTCGGTGGCGGGCGCGCCGAACCGGGTGACGATGCCCTGCTCCTGGTCGGTGGAGACCAGCAGCGGCACCTTCGCGCCGGACGACAGCGCCGCGTCCTGCAGGCCGTTGTTCAGCTCGGCGATCTGCCGGGGGTTGCGCAGGTTGTCGCTCCACGCGAAGTGGATGACCCCGCCGAGGTGGTAGCGGCGGACCACGTCCGCCGGCGTGTCCACCCCGTAGAGCTGCCGGTTGCGCGCGTCCGCGGTGTCGGCCGCCGACCCGTAGACGTAGGTGGTGAACAGCTGGCCGACCTTCTCCTCCAGCGACATCCGGCGGATGGTCTCGCCGATGCCGGGGGTGGTGGCCGGGTCGGCCGCGGTCGGGGCTGTGGCGGGGTGGCTCGTGGTCGGGTCGGCCGTGGCCGGCAGCGGGCCGAGCAGGCCCGCGCCCACCGCCGCGACGAGCAGGGCGACCACCGTGCGGCCTGGCGCCTGACGGATCCTCACGCGAATCGTCTCCATTCCACAGCACACGGGCGGTTGTCGTGCGGAACGTCCTCGCGGGCGGCAAAACCCGATTTCACCGTACGGAACGCGAACGAGCGCACGCCAGGGCCGTTCGGTCACTTCCTGCGGATCGCCGCAGTTGACCGATAGTGACGCGCGCCGTGCCATTTCGCGCGCCGATCCCCGAATCGGGAAATCGAATTCCCTTTCGGGTGGAAGTGGCGCGTGATCAGCCGCGCCCGGCCGTGCAGGTGACGTCCAACCGCGGAGTCGTCGGACCGTTCGCCGTGAATCCGAAGTTGGCCTTGCCGTTCACGGGCAGGTCCGAGTTGTGGTCGGCGCTGCCGACCGTCACCGAATCGCCGGTCACGGTGTAGTCGCCGTTCCAGAGGTTGCTGATCACGTGACCGTCCGGCTGGGGCCAGGTCACCGTCCAGTCGGTGAGCGGCCGGTCGCCGTCGTTGCGCACCGTCACCTCGGCCTGGTAGCCGCCCGGCCAGGAGTTGGTGATCGACAGGGCGGCCTCGCAGGCGGACGCGGACGTCCCGCCGGTCGGCCTCTCCGCGGTCGTCGTGGTGGTGGGGTCCTCGCTGGTGGCAGTGGTGGTCGGGGCCGGTCGGGCGGTGTCGGACGGCTCGTCGCCGGTGAGGGCGACGGTGATCAGGACGGCGGCGGCGAGCAGCACCGCGACGCCCGCCACCAGTCCGATCCGGCGCCACGGGCCGCGGGGCGACGCGGGGAACGCCGAGGTGCCCGCGATCGGGTGGCCGACCGGCTGCGTGTAGTCCATCGGCCTGGTGGTGGTGACCGGCTGGGTGTCGTGGGCCGGCGGGACGCCGTGGGCGCGGCCGGCGCTGTGCGGGTCGGCGTCCGGGTCGGCGTTGTCCGGGTCGGTGTCCGGGCCTGAGCCGGGCAGTGACCGCCCCTCCATGACCGCCCCCAGCAGGGCGTGCAGCTCGACCATCGTCGGGCGTTGCGCCGGGTCGCGCCGCAGGACCCTCAGCAGCACCTCGCCCAGCGGGCCGGGGAACCGCAGCGGCTCCACCTCGGCCTCCGACACGCGCCGGAGCAGGGCGTACGGGTTGTCGGTCGCCCCGAACGGCGGGTGCCCTTCGAGCGCCGCGTAGAGCGTCGCGCCCAGGGAGTACACGTCGGAGGCGAACACCGCCTCCTCCCCCGCCGCCACCTCGGGCGCGAGGAACGCGGGCGTCCCGACGAGCGTGCGCGCGTCCGTCACCGTGCCCTCGCCGATCGCGCGGGCGATGCCGAAGTCGGCGATCTTCGCCGTGCCGTCGTCGGCCAGGAGGATGTTGAACGTCGTCACGTCCCGGTGCACGATCCCCGCCGCGTGCGCCGCCGCGAGCGCGGACGCCACCTGCCAGCCGACACCCGCGACCAGCTCCTCGGGCAACGGCCCGCGCTCGTCCACCAGCTGGGCCAGCGTCCGCGACGACAGGTACTCCATGACCAGGCAGGGCTTGCCGTGGTGCTCGACGACGTCGTGCACGGTGACCGCGTGCGGGTGGCGCAGCCGGGCGGCGATCCGCCCCTCGCGCACGATCCGCTCCACCGCGTCCGGCGAGTCGCCCGCGCCCAGGAACTTGACCGCGACGGTCCGCCCCAGCCGCTCGTCCCGCGCGCGCCAGACGACCCCGGCCGCTCCACGCCCGATCAGCGCCACGAGCCGGTACCGCCCGGCGATGACCTCGTCCCGTTCCGACACGTCCAGACGCTACTTGGCCGGCCGTCCGCAAGGCCACCTCCACCCGGCTGCCGCATGCGGGGGTGTCGACCCGGTGTCGACGGGGCCGGACAGGCGGTCGAGCCTCAGGTAAGCGCTTTCCAACCGGCCGGTGCTCGTCGCCACTACGGGTTGCCTTGGGTCACACCCGACGGCTAGCGTGCGTGGAAAGCGCTTTCCAAGGAGGCGGAGTGACCGCGCAGACCCTCGGCGTCGTGATGAACGGCGTGACCGGACGGATGGGATACCGGCAGCACCTGGTGCGTTCGGTGCTGGCGATCAACGAGCAGGGCGGCGTGCCGCTCTCCGACGGGTCGCGGGTGCGGTTGGAACCGCTGCTCGTCGGCCGCGACGGGGCCAAGCTCGCCGCGCTCGCCGAGCGCCACGGCATCGCCCGGTGGACCACCGACCTCGACGCGGCCCTGGCCGACGACGACTTCCCGCTGTACTTCGACGCCCAGCTCACCTCCGTGCGGGAGAAGTCGATCGTGCGGGCGATCGACGCCGGCCGGCACGTCTACACCGAGAAGCCGGTCGCCGAGTCCCTGTCGGGCGCGCTCGACCTGGCCCGCCGCGCGGCGGAGGCCGGCGTGAAGAACGGCCTGGTGCACGACAAGCTGTACCTGCCCGGCCTGCGCAAGCTCGCGCGGCTGCTGGAGAGCGGGTTCTTCGGCCGGGTGCTGAGCGTGCGCGGCGAGTTCGGGTACTGGGTGTTCGAGGGCGACTGGCAGCCCGCGCAGCGGCCGAGCTGGAACTACCGCGCCGAGGACGGCGGCGGCATCGTCGTCGACATGTTCTGCCACTGGAACTACGTGCTGGAGAACCTGTTCGGCGCGGTGACCGCGGTGACCGCCAAGGCCGTCACGCACATCCCGAACCGGGTGGACGAGCAGGGCGCCGGGTACGACGCCACGGCCGACGACGCCGCCTACGCGATCTTCGAGCTGGAAGGCGGCGTCATCGCGCAGCTCAACTCCTCGTGGTGCGTGCGGGTGCACCGCGACGAGCTGGTGGAGTTCCAAGTGGACGGCACGCTGGGCAGCGCGGTGGCGGGCCTGCACAGCTGCGTGGTCCAGCCGCGCGAGGCCACGCCGCGTCCGGTGTGGAACCCGGACCTGGCCGAGGCGCAGCCGTTCCGCGCGCAGTGGCAGGAGGTGCCGGACAACGAGGTCTTCGACAACGGCTTCAAGGCGCAGTGGGAGCAGTTCGTCCGGCACGTGGTCGAGGACGCGCCGCACCCGTACGACTTCCTGGCGGGCGCGCGGGGCATCCGGCTCGCCGAGGCGGGGTTGGAGTCGTCGCGGGAAGGGCGTCGGGTCGAGCTGGGCGACCTCGGCGCGTGAGCGTCGGGCTGACCGGGGACGGCGGGCCGACGTGCGCGTCCTGATCGCTCCCGACTCGTTCAAGGGCACCATCGGGGCGGCGGAGGCGGCGGAGCGCCTGGCCGACGGCTGGCGCGCCGTGCGTCCGGACGACGACGTGCGACGCCTGGGGTTGGCGGACGGCGGCGAGGGCACGGCGGCCGTGCTGGCGGCGAGCGACCCCGGCGCCGTGACGCTGTCCGCACGCGTGCCCGACCCGGTCGGCCGGGTGCGGGACGCGCGGTGGGTGCTGCTGGGCGACGGCACGGCCGTCGTCGAGCTCGCCGAGGCGTCCGGCCTCCCGCTGCTGGAGGAACCGGACCCGCTCGGCGCGCACACCGCCGGGTTCGGGGCGTTGGTGCGCGCCGCGCTGGCGCACCCCGGCACCCGGCGGATCGCGGCGACGCTCGGCGGCTCGGCCACCACGGACGGCGGCAGCGGCGCGCTCGTGGCGCTCGGAGCCGTGTTCCGCGACGACGCCGGTGTGCCGCTGCCGCTCGGTGGCGGCGCGCTGACCGCGCTGGCCGAAGCCGACCTGACCGGGCTCGCGGCCCCACCGCCCGGCGGGGTCGTGTGCCTGACGGACGTCGACACGCCGTTGCTCGGGCCGACGGGCGCGGCGCACCGGTTCGGCCCGCAGAAGGGCGCCGACCCGGCCGCCGTCGCCGTGCTGGAGGCGGGCCTGACCCGGTTCGCCGACGTGCTCGGCGGCGACCGCGGCGCGCCGGGCGCGGGAGCCGCGGGCGGCACGGCGTTCGGCCTGGCCACGACCTGGGGCGCCCGCCTGGCGGCCGGTTCCCGGTTCGTCGCCGACCTCGCCGGGCTGCCCGCCCAGCTCGCGTGGGCCGACCTGCTGATCACCGGCGAGGGCCGGCTGGACGAGCAGAGCTGGACCGGCAAGGTGGTCGGGCACGCGGTCGCCGAGGCGGTGCGCGCCGGCACGGCGGTGGCCCTGGCCGTCGGCGCCCGCGCCACCACGCCACCCGACCACGTCGCGGCCTGCGTCTCGCTCACCGACCTGGCCGGCGACGGCGCGCTCGCGATGCGCGAACCCGCCAGGTGGCTCACCGAGGCGGGCCGCGCGCTGGCCCGCGACCTACCGGGCCGGTAGCGCCCCCGCGGCACGGCGACGTGCCGCCACGGCGTCCTCCACGTCCAGCTCCAGCAAGTGGTGGTTGAGCGCGATGGCCGCCTTCGACGCCGCGCCCGCCGCCGAGATCAGCTGCGCCGGCGAGTCCACGACGTTGCCCGCCGCCCACACGCCGGGCACGCTCGTGCGGCCCGTCGGGTCGGTGACGACCCAGCCGTTGTCGCCCGTCTCGCACCCGAGAGCGGTCAGCAGGCCGTCCGCGGGTGTGAAGCGCGGGCCGACGAACACCGCCGACCTGGGCACGACCCGGCCATCCGCCAGCTCCACGCCCCGCACCCGGTCGTCCCGCACCACGATCCGCGCCACGTCCCCGTCGACGACCTCGACGCCGCGGGCGGCGAACCGCTCGCGCTCGGCGTCGTCGAGGGTGATCCGGTGGGGGAAGAACACCACGTCGTCGGACCACTGCCGCACCAACGCCGCCTGGTGCACGGTGAACGGCCGGTTCTCCCCGCCCACCACGGCGATCGGCGTGTCGCGCACCTCGTGCCCGTGGCAGTACGGGCAGTGCAGCACGTCCACGCCCCACCGCTCGCGGACACCGGGGAGGTCGGGCAGCTCGTCGCGCAACCCGGTCGCGACCAGCACCGCGCGTGTCACCAGGTCCGGCCCGTCCTCCAGTCGCACGACGAACCCATGCCCGCCGTCCCGGTCGACGCCCGCCACCCGGTCCGGCGCCACCACTCCCCCGTACCGGGTCACCTCGTCCCGGCCCACGTCCAGCAGCCCGCCGGGCGCCATCCCGTCGCGCGACAGGAAGCCGTGCAGGTGCCTGGCCGGCGCGTTGCGCGGTTCGCCCGCGTCGACCACGACGACCTTCCGCCGCGCCCGCGCCAGCACCAAGGCGGCGCTCAGCCCGGCCGCGCCCCCGCCGACCACCACGACGTCGTGCTCCATTGCGGTCCCCCTCGCATTTCCGCCCCTTCCGGCGGGCACGCCGAAGACACCCACACGTCCGGATGCCGCCCCCGCCGGTGAACCCGGGCACTCGTCCGGGATCGTGGGTACCGTTGGAACCTAGCAGATTGTTTACTGGTTAACAAAGGCGGTGGCGGCATGGCCGCGCTCTCCCTCCGGGCACGCACCCGTGAGCTGTGGGACGAACACAACCCGGGCCTGGACACGTCGCCGATGGAGGTCGTGGCGCTGGTCAAGCGGATCACCGCGCTGCTGGAGCTGGCGGTCGAGCCGATCTACGACGGCGCGGAGCTGACCGCCGCCGAGGTGAGCCTCCTCGTCCCGCTCCGGCACGTCGAGGAGGACGTGACCGCCATCCGCCTCGCGGAACGGCTCAACATGTCGCGTGCGGGGGTCAGCAAGACGTTGGCCAAGCTGGAACGACGGGGCCTGATCGCCCGCGTCCCCGACCCGGCCGACCGGCGCGCCGCCCTGATCACCATGACCGACACCGGCAAGGCCGCGATCGACGACCTGTTCCCCCGGGAACTCGAAGCCCACGGCAGGCTCCTCGCCGGCCTGGGCCCCGACCGCGCCGCCGTCGTGAGCGCCCTGACGCTGCTGGCCGACACGATGGAGGCCGCGCTCGACGCGTGAACACCGACGTCCCGGTCCGGCTGATCAGCCGGACCGGGACGTCGCGCGCCGGGTCGGTCGACCCTGGCGCGGCCCGCACCCCCGGGATCGTGGTCGGGAGACCCCCAGGACTCCCGAAGTCCGCCCTAGCCGTGGGCGGCGCGTTGGCGGGTCCGCGGGCGTTGCGGACCGTCGGTGAGTGATCGCACGACGGGGTCGTGCCGGTGGCGCTTGGCGGACAGCAGGGCCGCGTCGGCGCGGAGCAGGAGGCCGCGCAGGTCCGGCTCCGGGTCGGTGAGCGCGAGCCCGACCGACGCCGACAACCCGCCGACCTCGACCACCTCGCCGGTCACCGCGGTCACCGGCACGACGAGCCGGCCGATCTCCCGCGTCACGTGGCGGGCGATGCGGGACGCTTCCGCGCCGTCCGCCGGAGCCAGCAGCACGACGAACTCGTCGCCGCCGTACCGCCCGACGACGTCACCGCGCCGTGCCGCCGCACGCAGGACGTCGGCCACGGCCGCGAGCACCGCGTCACCGGCCAGGTGCCCGTGCTCGTCGTTGATGGTCTTGAAGCGGTCGAGGTCGACGAGCAGCAACGCGCACTGCCGGTCCTCGCGCTCCGCCCACGCCAGCGCGTCGTCCGCGTCGGCCTGCCACGCGCCCCAGACGAGCAGCCCCGTGTGGCCGTCGAGCGTCCACCTGCTCTCCAGCGGCGCGCCGCACGCCAGGCAGCACCGCGTCGAACCGGCCGCGCGGCGGGGCCTGCGGGCCAGCCGCCGGCGCAGGCGTGCGAGAACCCCACGCCGTCCCGCGTCGCGGATCACGTCGTGGTTCTTCTCGTGGTGTCCCGCCATGTCCGTCCCCGGTCACGTCGATCGGGCAGGCCGGAACGACCTGCTGATCACGGTGCGCGGGGATCGGCCCGAGGGCGACAGAACCGACCCAACCCACTGTCGTGGGGGCAGCACAAGGCTATTGACCGGGATGCCGGGAGTCAACGAACGCGGTGCACCGGAAGCGATCGCGTGAACACCATTGGTTACCGATGGGTTCACGTGCCACCGCCCGGCCTGCCGCCGTGCGGACGTCCGTGGAGCGGGAACGCGGCCGCGCGGCCGGCCCCCTACTGGGACCGGCCCTGATCAGGCCGGCGCCGGTCAGTCGACGCCGATCAGGCCGGCGCCGGTCAGTCGACGCCGATCAGGCCGGCGCCGGTCAGTCGGTTCGGGTCGCGGGGTTCGAGAGGGTGACCAGCGCGGCGGTGGTGTGCTGGTCCAGCAGCATCAGGTTCGCGACGACGTGGACCGGCATCCAGTCGCCGGTGGTCGACCGCAGCCGCAGCACGCTCTCGACCCGGCCGCTCGTCGCCAGGCCCTGGGACAGCTCCTTCGCGACGGCGAGGTCGTCGGGGTGCAGACCGGGCGGGCGCTCGACGTCCAGCTCCCAGGCGACGCCGGGCATCGGGTCGTCCAGCCACCGCAACAGGGTCAGGTTGCGCAGGTTCACCACCGCCCGGTGCTTGCCCGGCTCGCGCGCCGCCGCCAGCACCTGCTGCGCCAGGACCACCGGCCGCGGCGGCGGAGCGCTCGGCGTCGCCTCCGCAGGACCGATGTCGTGCGTGATGCCCCGTAAGACGACCTCCCTGCGACCCTCCGCGGTGATCTCCTCCACGGCCCGGCACGCGAAGTTCGCGGCGCGCAACTCGCCGTCGTCGCGCCGCACGGTCCACGTCGCCTGGTGCTCGGACCCCGGCTTCGACCGCACGATCGTCGCCAGGGCCGCGGACTCGTCGGCGTTGGTGACCAACCGGCCGAACGCCTCCGCGGTGGCCCGCTGCGTGCGCCGGTCCTCCGGGGCCACGCCGTACAGGTCGAGCAGGTCGTCCGAGCCGCCGATCTTGTCGGTGGTCAGGTTGAAGTACCAGGCGCCGGCGGGATCGCGCGGCGGCGGCTGCTCGTCGAGGCCGCCGAGCCACGCGTACACGCCGTGCACCCGCCCCGCGAACGTCACCAGCGGCAGGCCGATCATCCGACGTCGCCCGTCCGCCGACGTGGTCTCCGTCGGCTGTTCCGACGCCACCACCCGCGCCACGAGCGCGCGCACGTCGTCGAGGTACCGGCCGCGGCCGAGCACGGACTTCAACGGCACCATGCCCTTCGGACTGCTGCCCACGCCGATCACCGTCGGCTCCTCGTGGCCTTCCCCGCCGAACGTCTCGATCAGCAGCCATCTTTCGGCCACCGCAACCACCCCCGTGCCGTCGTCGCCCACCCCAGCGCTGAACGGATCGGGTGAACCCTATCGCCGCAACAACCCCGCGCGCAGGAGACGGGGCAAGAGGTTCTGGTACGAACTGCCGACGAGCCGCGCCAGCCACGAGACGAGCCGCGCGTCCGGCCCCACCAACACCTGCGCGCGGCGGCGTTCGGCGCCGTGGAGGATCACCTCCGCCGCCGCGCCGGCGTCGGTCCGGGCGATCCTGCGGTCGAACGCCTCGGCGACCGCCGCCGGGTCCTCGCTCGGCGCGTACCGGCCGCGTCGCATGATCGGCGTCCGCACGCCTCCCGGCACCGCGCACGTCACCGCGACCGGGTGCCCGTCCGCGGCCAACTCCTGGCGCAACGCCGCCGTGAACGCCCGCACCGCGGCCTTCGACGCGCTGTACGCGCTGTAGTAGGGCATCGCGGCGAGGCCGAACGCGCTGGACACCGTCACCAGCCGGCCGTCGCCGGACGCGACGAGGTGCGGCAGGAACGCCTTCGCCGTCCACACCACGCCGCGCACGTTGACGTCGAACACGTGCTCGACGTCGACGAGGTCCGAGTCGAGCAGCGCGCCGACGTGGATGACCCCGGCCACCGCGAACACCGCGTCGACCCGCCCGTACTCCGCCAGCACCGCCGCCGGGTACTCCGCCACGGCGCGCCGATCGGTCACGTCCACCACGTCCGTGCGGACGCGGGCGCCCAACTGCCGGCACCGGCGCCCGGTCTCGGCGACGGCGTCCGCGTCGAGGTCGGCCAACGCCACCCGCGCGCCCCGTGCCGCCAGGGCCAGCGCCAGGGCCCGCCCGATCCCCGACCCCGCGCCCGTGACCACGGCGACCCGCCCGACGTTCGCGCTCACTCCGCACCTCCCGCTCGTCCGGGGCACGTTCCACAGTGGATTCCCCCGGCACGCACTCTGCCGCACCCGCGCCGGCCGCCGCAGCGGCACGCCACGACCGGTGGCCGCGACTACGGACCCCCGACCCGCCGAACGGCGCCGGAGTTCCCCGTTCCCAGCGGGCGGCGAGCGGGTCGGCCGGTAAGGTCGTCGTCGTCACCGCGTCCAAATGGTGGACGCGCCATCCACATGAGGAGACACGTGACGACCGTCCTCGTTCCCGGCTCGAAGTCCGTGACGGCGCGTGCACTCTTCCTCAGCGCGTGCGCCGACGGGACCAGCTCGCTGCGCGACCCGCTGCGCTCGGACGACACCGAGGCGTTCCGGGAGGGTCTGTCCGCGCTCGGGTACGCCACCGAGGTGTCCGACCGGACGTGGGCGGTCACCGGCCGGCCCGCGGGACCGCCGCTGGAGGGCGCGGAGGTGTACTGCCGGGACGCCGGCACCGCCGCCCGGTTCCTGCCCGCCCTCGTGGCGACGGGACACGGCCGCTACCGCGTCGACGCGTCCGCGCAGATGCGCCGCCGCCCGATGGGACCGCTGGGCACGGCGCTGCGCACGCTCGGCGTGGACCTCGTGCACGAGGACGCCGACGGCCACCTGCCGGTCGTGGTCAACGCGCGCGGCGTGAAGGGCGGGCGCATCGAGCTGGACGCGACCGTGTCGTCCCAGTTCCTCACCGCGCTGCTGCTCATGGCGCCGCTGACCCGCGACGGCCTGGAGATCGTGGTCACCGGGATGGTGTCGCGGCCGTACGTCGACATGACCGTGCGGATGATGGCCGACTTCGGCGTCGAGGTCGTGCGCGACGGCGACGTCTTCCGCGTCGCGCCGCAGACCTACACCGCTCGCGACTACCAGGTCGAGCCCGACGCCTCGACGGCGAGCTACTTCTTCGCCGCCGCCGCGCTCACCGGCCGGACCGTCACGGTGCCGGGGCTCGGGCTCGGCGCGCTGCAAGGCGACGTCGAGTTCGTGCGCGTGCTGGAGCGGATGGGCGCGGACGTGCGGTTCGGCGCGACGGACATCACCGTCACCGGCACCGGCGAGCTGCGGGGCGTCGAGGTGAACATGCGGGACATCTCCGACACCATGCCGACGCTGGCGGCCATCGCGCCGTTCGCCGACGGGCCGGTGCGGATCGTGGACGTCGGCAACACCCGGGTCAAGGAGTGCGACCGGCTGGACGCGTGCGCGACCAACCTGCGCCGCCTGGGCGTCGACGCGGTGACCGGGCCGGACTGGATCGAGATCCGACCGGGCGTCCCCCGGCCCGCGCTCGTCGACTGCCACGCCGACCACCGGATCGCGATGAGCTTCGCCGTGACCGGGCTGCGCACGCCGGGGCTGGAGCTGGACGACCCCGGTTGCGTGCGCAAGACGTTCCCGGAGTTCCACGAGGCGCTGGCCGACCTGGTCGCCCGCTGGGACCGGCTCGGTTAGCCGACGTCCATCCCGCCGTCACCGCCCTCGCCGTCGGGCGTCGACTCGTCCGGCTCGGTGTTGGACGAGCCCGCCTGTTCGTCGGCGAACGTCGGCTTCGTGTGCTCGTCGGCGAAGTCGGGTTCCTCCTCCATGGCCGCCGCGGTGACGGGGTCGATCTCCGGTGTGCTCACGTCTGCCGTCCTTCCCGGGGCCGGAGTGCGTCAAGTCCGCGGGATACCCCGCCGCCGCTCGGGTGACACCACGGGGAACCACCGGGACGCCGACCCGTGCAGCCGGTTGGCGACCTCACCGGCAAGGCCCGGTTCGTGGGCGGGGCGTGCGGCCTGTGCGCCACCGACTGGGACGTGACGCGGAAGAACCCGGCCTGACCGGGCGGGGCGCCGCCGTGCCGTCGTCGGCGGACGCGGCGGCACCCCGTCGCACGGCTCAGGCCGGGCTCTCCGCCTTGCCGCCCTTGATCATCAGCGAGCCCGCCACGGCGACCACCGAGATGATCGCCGCGAGCAGGATCGACGAGTGCATACCGCCCATGTCGGCGCTCGCGGTGGGCTGGCCGGACGCCGCCAGTTCGGCGGCGCGGGCGCTCATCACGCTCACCAGCAGGGCCACGCCCGCGGCGGCGGCCAGCTGCTGGGTCGTGCCGAAGATCGCGCTGCCGTGGGAGTACAGCCTGGCCGGCAGTGCGCCGAGGCCCGCCGAGAACAGCGGGGTGAAGGTGAACGCCAGGCCCAGGCTCAGGGTCAGGTGGAACACCAGCACCAGGGCGGCCGGGGTGGAGCCGTCGAAGCTCGTCGCGAACCACAGGGACGCGCTGGTCGCCGTCGTGCCCACGATCAGCAGCAGGCGCGGGCCCACCCGGTCGTAGAGGCGGCCGACGAACGGCGACAGCAGGCCCATCAGCAGACCGCCGGGCAGGAGCAGCAGACCGGTGGCGAGCGGGTCGAGCAGGAGCACGTTCTGGGTGTAGATCGGCAGGATCGTCACCACGCCGAGCAGCAGGCCCATCGTGATCATCATCAGGGCGCTGCTCAGCGTGAACGTGCGGGACGCGAACGTCCGCAGGTCCAGCAGGGCGCGTTCGTGGCGCTGGAGCGCGACCTGGCGCAGCACGAACGCCGTGATGCCGAGCACACCCACCGCGAGCGACGCCCACAGCGTGGCCGTCGACCCCGCGCCGCCGCCGTGCCCGATGTTCGACAGGCCGTAGACCAGGCCGCCGAACCCGAACACCGACAGCACGACCGACAGCACGTCGATCGGCGCGCTGCTCGACTCGCCGATGCGCGTCACCCAGCGCAGGCCCAGGACCAGCGTCGTCACCGAGATCGGCAGCACCACCCAGAACATGGCGCGCCAGCCGTACTGGTCGAGGACCAGGCCGGACACCGCCGGGCCGATGGCGGGCGCGACGGAGATGACGATCGAGATGTTGCCCATCACCGCGCCGCGGCGGGCGACCGGCACGAGCGTCATGACGGTCGTCATCAGCAGCGGCAGCATGATCGCGGTGCCGCACGCCTGCACCACGCGTGCCGCGAGCAGCACGGTGAAGCCGGGCGCGAGCGCGGCGAGCAGCGTGCCGGCGCTGAACAGGCTCATCGCGATGCCGTACAGCACCCGTGTCGGCACGCGCTGGATGAGGTAGCCGGTGACCGGGATGACCACCGACATGGTCAGCAGGAAGCCCGCCGTGAGCCACTGCCCCACGGCCGCCGTCACGTTCAGCTCGGTCAGCAGGACCGGGAGCGCGACGCCCATGATGGTCTCGTTCAGGATGACCACGAACGTGGCCACGAGCAGCACTCCGATGACCGCGCGGTCGCTGCGGCTCAGTGCGGGCGGCGGCGCCACGGCGTCGGTCACACCTGCGGAAGTCATGCGAAATCCCCCAGAAGGAAAGAACGGGCGCGGGAAAGGGCTACAGCGCCCTGAACGTCGACAACCCTACCTCCGGGGTCCGACAACGGGACGCGCATTTCCCCGCCGGCGAACCCGCGGGGGCTGCGGGTGAGGGAGATCGCCGAGGCCGCGTCGGGCGTGGGTGCCGGGGCGATCACCGCGCGGGGCGGCGGGTGGAGAGCGGCGGCCCGGCGGTGTGGGGTGCGGCCCGGCGGTCAGACTCGGGGCATGTCCTCTACCGGGATCCAGGTCGGGTGCTTGCCGGCGAGGTCGTCGCCCGACGAGCGGCCGCGCAGGCGGCGGTTGATCCAGGGCAGGACGTGCTCCCGGTAGTAGCGGGCCTCGGCGCGCAGGGTGCGGCGGGCCACCGGGCCCGGTTCGACGGCTTGCGCGGCCGTGGTGTGGCCCAGCGCGGTCAGGACCAGGGACGCGACGCGGTGGTGGCCGGCGGCGTTGAGGTGGAGGCGGTCGGGTGACCAGTACTCGGGCCGGCGGACCTCGGCGTCGTTGAACGCGTCCACGAACAGGACGTCGTGGCGGGCGGTCAGCTCGGCGATCGCCTCGGTCAGCACCTTGCCGCGGCGGTGGATGGTGCGGCCGAACGGCAGCCCGTCCGACGGGTCCGCGCCGCTGAGCACCACCAACCGCACCCCGGCGTCCACGCAGCGCCGCATCGCGCGCTCGGTCAGCGCGACCAGCCGCGCCAGGTCGCAACCGGGGCGCATCATGTCGTTGCCGCCGCCGTTGAGGGTGAGGAGCGTCGGCGCGGGAGTCAGGGACAGCGCCGCGTCGAGCTGGGTCGTCGCGATCGGTTCGAGCAGCCGGCCGCGGACGGCGAGGTTCGCGTAGTGGACCGTGTCGTCCAGCGCGGCGGCCAGTCCCGCCGCGACCAGGTCCGCCCAACCGCGGGGCGTGCCGTCGGGCCGCTCGTCGCCGACACCCTCGGTGAAGCTGTCGCCGATGGCAACGTATCGCACTGCCGGTGCCCCTCCCGCCGATCCTCGGCTCCCAGCATATGCGGCGTCGATCAGGTGACGGCCGACACGCCTCAGCAGACCTGCTTGGCCGCGAGCACCCGGCGCAGCGCCTCGTCGACGCGGGCCGGGGTGAGCGTGCCGGCGGCCACCGCGCGTTCCAGGTGGTCCAGCACCTCGGGCAGGCGCCCGCCGGACGACCACAGGGCGATGTCCGCGCCGGCGACGAGAGCCTGGGTCACCGCGTCGGGCAGGCCCATCAGGTCCGTCACGGCACGCATCGCGCCGAGGTCGTCGGTCATCGCCGGTCCGGTGAAGCCGAACTCCCCGCGCAGCAGGGTGTAGGCCTCCGGGCTGAGGGTCGCGGGCCTGCCGCCGGTGAGGCCGGGCACGTCGACGTGACCGAGCATCACCACGACCTCGCCGAACCGGGTGATGTGCCGGTAGGGCACGAGGTCGGCCCCGCGCAGCGCGTCGAGCGGCGGCGACCGCACCGCGCCGAGGTGGGAGTCCCCGGTGGTGTTGCCGTGGCCGGGGAAGTGCTTGAGCACCGGCGTCACGCCCGCGTCGTGCAGCCCTTCGGCGAAGGCCAGGGCGTAGCCGAGGGCGGTGTCCGGGTCGGGGCTGAACGACCGGTCGCCGATGACCGTGCGGTCGGGTTGGGCGCTGGTGTCGACCACAGGCGCGAGGTCGGTGGTCACGCCGCGCTCGCGCATCGCCTGCCCCCGCTGCCGCGCGACGGCACGCACCTCGGCCGGGGACAGGTCGGCGGCCATGCTCCGCGCACTGGGCATCGGGCCGGCGATCGCGTCGAGCCGCTGGACCCGGCCGCCCTCGTCGTCCACGGCGACGGTCAGCGGCAACGCGGCCGCGGCGTGCACGGGGGCCAGGGCGCCGGCGCTGAGCAGACCGGTGTGGTCGCCGCCGATGAAGATGCCGCCCACCTGCTCGCCCTGGACCGCGGCGAGGGCGTCGGCGGGCCCGCTGGGGTCGACGCCGACGACGAGCAGCTGCGCGAGCCTGGCCCGCAGCGGCAGGGAGGCGATCTTCGCGGTGCACGGGTCCACGGAGGGCGTGGTGGTCACGGCGGACGTGCTCGCCGCCGGACCTTCGGCCTCGGCCGGCGCGGGCTGTGACGGCGCGGACGTCGTGGAGAGGGCCGCGGGCGACGACGTCCGGTCGCCGAACGTCGTGGTGGTCGCGACGGTCGTGCCGGCGAGCAGCGCCCCCACCGCCACGAACAGCAGCAACGTCGAGGTGCCGGCACCCCGGCGACCGGAACGCCTCACGGTCCGGTCACCCGCCGGCTCATCGTCCCGGTCTCCTCGTCGCACCTCGCGCGTCCACGGCATCACGGCCACGGTACGTGCGGGCTCCCGAGATCGCAGCCGCGGGACCGCCGGGACGGCGTTCCGAGTTCGTGGGACGGGACACGCCGGGAGGCGCTACTGAAGCGGTAAAGGTGATCGTCCGGGTGGTCGGGGGCGAGGCGGCGGGCACGGCGTGGCCGGACACTACTGTTTGGACCATGGCGAGAGGACGGGTCACCCGCGAGGACTGGACGATGGAGGCGCTGCGCGCCCTGGCCCGCGGCGGGGTGGCGGCCGTGGCGGTCGACGTGCTCGCCGGCGAGCTGGGCATCACGCGCGGCAGCTTCTACTGGCACTTCAAGGACCGCGAGGCGTTGCTCGTGGCCGCCGTGGAGTTCTGGGAGCAGCGGGCCACCGCCGACCTCATCACCCGGCTCGCGTCCCTCGACGACCCGGAGGACAAGCTCCGCGAGGGGTTCCGGGTGGCGCTCGGCGCGGAGGTCGTGCCGGGCCTGGAGCCCGCGCTCGTCGCGCACGCCGACCACCCCGTCGTCGGGCCGGTGCTGACCCGCGTGATCGAGCGGCGGATCGCGTTCCTCGCCGACCTGTACGCCGAACTCGGCCTCACCCCCGCCGTGGCACGGCGGCAGGCCGTCTTCGCCTACGCCGCGTACCTGGGCTGGGCGGACCTGCGGCGCGCCGCGGCGTCCGTGGTGCCCGAGGTCGCCGCGGAAGGCCCTCGCGGTCGCGCGGCGCTCAAGCACCTCATCGACCAGTTGAGCGCCGTCCGGTGAGGGGTGCGCCCGGTCACCTCGCTTGACATGCACTCCTGCACGGATCAACCATACAGCGGTGTATGGTCAACTGTGCGGGAGGTGGGTGCCATGTCGCGGCGAGCACTGACGTCGTTCCGGATCGGCGCGTGGGCGTGGGTGATCACCGGCGCCGGGCACCTGGCGGCCGAGGGGGCCTTGGCGCTGCGCCCCGCGGACCCCGAGGCCGCCCACGTCCTGACGGCGATGAGCGAGTACCGCATCGAGGTCGTCGGCATCGCGCGCAGCCTCCGCGACCTCGACCGCGGCATGTCGTTCGTGATGGCCGCGGCGCTCATCTTCGGCGGGGTCGTGTGCCTGCTCGTGGCGCGGTCCGCCCCCGACCTGGTCACGCGGTCGCGGTCGTTGAGCGGACTCGCGCTCGGCGCGTCCCTGGTCGTGCTCGCCCTGTCGGTGGGGCTGCTGCCGGCCCCGCCGATCGTCCTGTTCACGGTGGCGTGCGCCGCGTTCGGCTGGGCGCTCGCCGCCCACCCCGCGCCGGCCGACCGGCCGACGCCGGTCCCCGCCGGCGTCGGGGGCTGACCCGGCGGCTCAGTCGGACCAGGGCGGACGGCGGGTTTCCGGTCGCCGGGCGGCCCAGCCGAGCACCCGGCCGCGGGCCCCGGGGGTCCGGGGCGCCGGCGCTTCCACCACGGCGCGGGCGCCCGGGTCGGTCGACGCGCACAGGGCGTGCGCGGCCGACGCCAGGGTCACGTGGCGGTGCCAGCCCGCGAACGACCGGCCGCTGAAGTCGCGCAGGCCGACCCGCTCGCCGATGTCCACGGCGTCCCGGTCCACCCGGTCGACCAGCTTGCCTAGGCGCAGCAGCTCCGCCGGGGCCGCCGAGTCGCCCAGGTCGGTCAGCCACAGCTGCGCGGGCCACGGGTGGCCCACCAGGCCCGTCCCGATCAGGTGCAGGTCGGTGACCTCGTCCACGCCCCTCTCGGTGGGCAGGCCGACCCGCACGGCGGCCACGAGGTCGGTGCGGGTCGTCGGGATCGGCTCGTGGTCGGTCCAGTTGAGCAGCCGCCGGGCCGACCGCAGCGCGCCGATGAGCTGGTACGCGGGCACCGCGCCGGACGTCAGGCCGGGCAGCCGCACGTCGTCCGTGGTGAGCCGGTGGTTGGTGCCGATGCGGACCAGCCACGGCGTGCCGGCGGCGCGCAGGCGGCGGGCCAGGCGCTCGATGTCCAGGCACCGGGCGTCGAGGACGACCGGACGTGACGGGACACCGGGCCGCGACGCCACCTCCAGGTAGGCCTCCAGCACGCAATCGGTGATGCTCTCCTCCCCCACGCCGTCGGGGATCGACGCGCGGCTGCGCTTGCGCTCGTCCCGCAGCCAGGCGTGCGGCAGGTGCAGCCGCCAGTTCACCGGGCTGCTGACCTCGTCCGACGCGGCCCACACGCCGAGCGCGTGCTGCGCGTTGAGGGCCTGGCCGAGGGTGGGGCAGAACCGCCTGCCGACGCCCACGGAGTCGTTGCCCGCCTTGGGTATCACCATCGGGCGCACCACCCACGCCTGCGGTGGCATCGCCCTGACGGTGTAGTCGGTGAGCGCCTCGCGGACCGGGGCCCAGTCCCAGGTCGAGTCGCTGATGAAGTGGTGCAGGCTCTGCTCGGTGGCGTGACCGCCGACCGCCGCGGCGATGTTGCGCATGGATTTGCGCCCCGGTGCGGTGAGCAGGCCGTAGAGGTACGACATTCCCTTCCGGCGTTGATCGCTGCGGAACATGGATGTGAACAGCCCGCTGCACAGCTCGTCCAGCACATCGCGGTGCAGGTCGAGGCGCGGCGACAAGGCTACGCTCACGTACCTTCCCCCAAACCATCGCATTCGATGGAGACACTCGTCGAGTGGTCCCACCGAGTGTTGCCCGACAGGGGCCGCCGTGGAAGGTGGTCGGCACACCACCCCTCACGTCGAAACTGTTGGTGACCGCACCTCAACCGCCCTCACCTGCGGCGACACCGCCAGGACCGACATTGTGGACGTTGCCGGATTCCGGTCGGGTTGGAAAGTCCCGCCGGTGTCCCGCCAAAGCCCCGTCGAAGTCCCGCCAAAGGCCGGCGCGTCACCTCGTGTTGCCGCCGAATTCAACCGAATGCCCCGCGACCTGACACCTGACGGCTGATCTGACGTATTCGGGCGGACCCGATGGACTCGGGCGGCTTTCCTTTGCCGGGCCGCGCTCCGGCCGGCCACGATCGCGGTAGCCATCGCATTCGTGCGCGGTGGACGGCGAACGGGAGAAGCCCAGTGGAGCAGGAGCTGCGGGACATCATCCCGCACCAGGCGCCGCAACAGCCGCAGTGGCCCGACTCGACGCGGATCGCGCGGGTCCGCCGGGACCTGGCGACCCGTCCCGCGCTGGTCGGCGTCGACGACGTGCGGACGCTGAGGACGTTGCTGGCGCGGGTCGCGGCCGGTGAGGCGCACGTGATCCAGGCAGGCGACTGCGCGGAGGACCCGGCCGAGTGCACGGTCGGGTACGTGGCGCGCAAGGCCGCGCTGCTCGACGTGCTGGCCGGGACGATGAAGCTGAACACGCACAAGCCCGTGCTGCGGGCGGGACGGCTCGCCGGGCAGTTCGCGAAGCCCCGGTCGGAGCCGACCGAGGTCGTCGGCGGCGTCGAGCTGCCGGTCTACCGGGGGCACATGGTGAACAGCCCCGAACCCGACCCGGAGCGCCGCAGGCCCGACCCGCGACGGCTGCTGTCGGGTTACCTCGCGGCCCGCGAGGTCATGGTCAACCTCGGGTGGCCGAGCGGTGGCGCGACGGCCATCGACGCGCCCGTGTGGACGAGCCACGAGGCGCTGCTGCTGGACTACGAGCTGCCGATGGTGCGGCGCACGCCGTCCGGCGACCTGGTGCTCACCTCGACGCACTGGCCGTGGATCGGCGAGCGGACCCGGCAGCCGGACGGCGGGCACGTCGCCCTGCTGGCCCGCGTGGTGAACCCGGTGGCGTGCAAGGTCGGGCCGAAGACCACCGTCGAGGACCTGCTGGCGCTGTGCCGGAAGCTCGACCCGAACCGGGAGCCGGGCAGGCTGACCCTGATCTCCCGCATGGGCGCGGAGGCCGTGGAGGAACGGCTGCCGGTGCTCGTCGCGGCCGTGCGGGCGGCCGGGCACCCGGTCATCTGGCTGTGCGACCCCATGCACGGCAACACGGTGCGGTCGCCGTCCGGGCTGAAGACCAGGGTGGTGGAGACCGTCCTGCACGAGATCCGCGCCGCGCAGCGGGCGATCACCGAGGGCGGTGGCGTGGCGGGCGGCCTGCACCTGGAGACCGCGACCGACGACGTGACGGAGTGCGCGACGCACCCGGGCGACCTCGGCCACGTCGGCGACAAGTACACGACGTTCTGCGACCCGCGCCTCAACCCCGCCCAGGCGGTGTCGGTGGTCGCGGCGTGGACCGGATGAGCGCGGAGGACGTGATGCGAGACCGGATAGCCCTGGTCACGGGCGCCGCCGGCGGGATCGGCGCGGCGGTGGCCCGCACCCTCGCCGCACGCGGCGCCACCGTGGCCGCCGTGGACCGCGACCCCGCGCGGTTGGCCGAGGCGGTCGACAAGCTCGTCGCCGAAGGGCTGGCCGTCACCGGCTACACCGCCGACGTCACCGACCACGCCGAGGTCGACGCGCTGGTGGACCGGGTCGAGCGCGAGACCGGCCCGGTGGACTCCCTGGTCAACGTGGCGGGCGTGCTGCGGCTCGGCGGCGCCCTCGAACTGTCCCAGGAGGACTGGGCGGGCACGTTCGCGGTCAACGCCACCGGCGTGTTCAACGTGTCCCGCGCGGTGGTGGGCCGGATGGTGCCGCGCCGCCGCGGCGCGGTGGTCACGGTCGCCTCCAACGCGGCGAGCACGGCCCGGGTGGCGATGGCGGCGTACGCGGCGTCCAAGGCGGCGGCCACGATGTTCACCAAGGTCCTCGGGCTGGAGGTCGCGCGGCACGGCATCCGCTGCAACGTCGTGGCGCCCGGCTCGACCGACACCCCGATGCTCACCTCGATGTGGCACGACGAGGCCGACCGGACCGCGACCCTCGCGGGCAACCCCGGCGCGTTCCGGGTCGGCATCCCCCTGGGTCGGGTCGCGAGCCCCGAGGACGTCGCCGAGGCGGTCGCGTTCCTGCTCTCCGACCAGGCCCGGCACATCACCATGCACGACCTGACCGTCGACGGCGGCGCCACCCTCGGCGTCTAGGCGACACCTCTGGAGGAGCTCCATGCCAGGCATCCCGCCCATCGAACCGTACTCGATGCCGACACCGGAATCGTTGCCGCGCAACGAGGTCCAGTGGACGGTGACACCCGAGCGCGCGGTCCTGCTCGTGCACGACATGCAGTCCTTCTTCCTGCGCCCCTTCGACGTGGTGCCGGAGTTCCGCGACGAACTGGTGGACAACATCGCCGCGCTGCTGCGGTGGAGCCGGTCGCACGGCGTGCAGGTCGCCTACACGGCCCAGCCGGGCGACATGACGCCCGAGCAGCGCGGTCTGCTGCGCGACTTCTGGGGGCCCGGCATGCGGGTCGACCCGGCGGACCGCGCGATCGTGCCCCGGCTCGCCCCCGAGCCGCGGGACTGGCAGTTCACGAAGTGGCGCTACAGCGCGTTCTTCCGCTCGGACCTGGCGCGGCGGATGGCCGACGCCGGTCGTGACCAGCTGATCCTGTGCGGTGTCTACGCGCACGTCGGCGTGCAGGCCACCGCGGTCGACGCGTTCAGCAACGACATCGCGCCGTTCGTGGTGTCGGACGCGCTCGGCGACTTCGACGAGCGCCACCACCGCAACGCGCTGGAGTACGTGGCGCAGCGGTGCGCGGCCGTCGTGCGGACGGACGCGGTGCTGGCCTGCGTGCCCGCCGAAGCCCGGCTGGGCGTCCGATGAGCGCTCTCGACGCCGTGCTCGGCACGTCGCCGCCGCCGTTCGCCCTGCTGCACCGGCCGCACGTCGCCGGTGACGCCCTGGAAGTGCTGCTGGGCACGGTGTCCGAACCCGCGCTGCTCGCCGACGTCGAGCTTCCCGAGGACGGCCGGTCGCCGGCGGAGACGCTGGTGCTGGTGCCGTTCCGGCAGATCGCGGAACGCGGGTTCGCGGCGGTGGACGACGGCGAGCCGCTGCTCGCGCTGTCCGTGACGGCACGGGAGGTGCTGCCCTTGGAGGACACCCTCGACCGCATCCCCGACGTGCCGATCCGGTTGTCGGACGGGCACTTCGACATCGCCGACGACCGGTACGCCGACCTGGTGCGCCGGGTGGTCGCGGACGAGATCGGCACCGGCGAGGGCGCGAACTTCGTCATCCAGCGCTCGTTCGTCGCGGACGTCCGGGACTACTCCCCCGCCGCCGCGCTGGCGTTCTTCCGCCGGCTGGTGCGCCGGGAGACCGGCACGTACTGGACGTTCATCGTGCACACCGGCGAGCGGACGTTCGTCGGCGCGAGCCCCGAGCGGCACATCAGCCTGGCCGGCGGCGAGGCCGTGATGAACCCCATCAGCGGCACCTACCGCTACCCGGCGTCCGGGCCGTCGCTGCCCGACGTGATGCGGTTCCTGGCCGACCGCAAGGAGTCCGACGAGCTGTACATGGTCGTGGACGAGGAGCTGAAGATGATGAGCCGGGTGTGCGACGGGGGCGCCCGCGTCACCGGGCCGCGGCTGAAGGAGATGGCCCGCCTCGCGCACACCGAGTACTTCATCGAGGGCCGCAGCTCGCTCGACCCCCGCGACATCCTGCGCGAGACGCTGCTCGCGCCGACCGTCACCGGCAGCCCGCTGGAGAGCGCGTGCCGCGTGATCCGCCGGCACGAGCCCGTCGGCCGCGGCTACTACAGCGGGGTGATCGCGCTGCTCGGCCACGACGAGCACGGCGGTCACGCGCTCGACTCGGCGATCCTCATCCGGACCGCCGACATCTCCCGCGGCGGGCGACTGCGGATCGGCGTGGGCGCCACCCTCGTCCGCCACTCCGACCCGGACAGCGAGGTCGCGGAGACCAGGGCGAAGGCCGCCGGACTGCTGGCCGCGCTGGAGTCGTCGGACACGACGCGGTTCGGCGACCACCCGAGCGTGCGCGAGGCGTTGCGCGACCGGAACACCCCCATCGCCGGCTTCTGGCTGGCCGAACCCGGCGCGCGGGAGCGGCCGGTGCCCGCGCTGGCGGGGTTGCGGGCGCTGGTGGTGGACGCGGAGGACACGTTCACGTCGATGCTGGCCCACATCCTGCGCTCGCTGGGGCTGGTGGTGACCGTGGCGCGGTACGACGAGGAGTACGCGTTCGACGGGCACGACGTCGTGGTGCTCGGCCCCGGTCCGGGCGACCCGCGCGACGACGCGCACCCGAAGATCGCGCACCTCGGCGCGGCGGTGGACGCGTTGCTGGAGGAGCGGCGGCCGTTCCTCGCGGTGTGCCTGAGCCACCAGGTGCTCAGCCGCAGGCTCGGGTTCGGGATCGCGCGGCGGGACGTGCCGAACCAGGGCGTGCAGAAGGAGATCTCCCTGTTCGGCGTCCCGGAGCACGTCGGCTTCTACAACACGTTCTCGGCCCGGAGCACCCATGACAAGGTCGACTGCGCCGGTGTCGGGGTGGTCGAGGTGAGCAAGGAGGGCGTGGACGGCGCGCCGGGCGAGGTGCACGCGCTGCGGGGACCGCACTTCGCGTCGGTGCAGTTCCACGCCGAGTCGGTGCTCACGAGGGACGGCGAACGGATCATCGGCGCCCTGCTGGTCGAGGCGCTGAACCTGTGAGGGGTGTGGCATGACGAGGGTTCTCATCGCCGGCGGCGGCATCGGCGGCCTGGCGACGGCGCTGGCCGTCGCGACGCGCGGGCACCGGGTGACGGTGCTGGAACGGCGCGGCGAGTTCACCGAGCTGGGCGCGGGCATCCAGCTCGCGCCCAACGCGTTCCACGCGCTGGACGTGCTGGGCGTGGGCCAGGCCGTGCGGGACCGGGCGGTGTTCGTGGACGAGCTGAGGTTCATGGACGGCACCACGGACCGGACGGTGGCCGCGATGGCGCTCACCGACGACTACCGGGCCCGGTTCGGCAACCCGTACGCGGTCGTGCACCGCACCGACCTGTACCAGCCGTTGCTGGAGGAGTGCCGGCGGACGCCCGGCGTCGAGCTGCGGGTCGACAGCCCGGTGGCGCGGTACGAGCAGGACGGCGACGAGGTCGTCGCCGTGCTCGACTCCGGCGCGCGGGTGACCGGGCACGTGCTGGTCGGCGCGGACGGCATCCGGTCCACCGTGCGCGGCCAGCTGGTGGGCGACGGCGAGCCGAAGGTCTCCGGGCACACCATCTACCGCTCGGTGATCCCGATGGAACGGGTGCCGGAGGACCTGCGCTGGAACGTGGTGACGTTGTGGGCGGGGCCGAAGTGGCACTTCGTGCACTACCCCATCGGCGGCGGGAAGTACCTGAACCTGGCGGCGACCCGCGACGACGGCGCCACCGAGGTCGTCGTGGGCCGCCCCGCCGCGACCGAGCACGTCCGCGGGCAGTTCGCGCGCATGGGCGCCCGCGCGCGGCGGCTGCTGGAGCTGGGCGAGGACTGGCGGACGTGGGTGCTGTGCGACCGCGACCCGGTCGACGAGTGGGTCGACGGGCGGGTCGTGCTGCTCGGCGACGCCGCGCACCCGATGCTCCAGTACGCGGCGCAGGGCGCGTGCATGGCGTTGGAGGACGCCGTGCTGCTGGGCGACCTGCTCGACTGCGGGCCGTCCGACGTGCCCGAGCGGTTGGCCCGGTTCCGCGACGAGCGCCGTGACCGGACCGCCCGCGCCCAGCTGGTGGCGAGGTTCATGGGCGAGCGGCTCTACCACCCGGCCGGCGAGGACGCCGAGGCGCGCAACGCCCTGCTGTCCGGCATGTCGCAGGAAGAGCTGCAGGACGCCGTCGCCTGGCTGCACGGCGCCCGCCGCTTCGACGCCCTGGCGTCACCGGGCGCCTGACCGCGGGCACGACGACGAACGCCCGGCCGGGACGATCCGGCCGGGCGTTGTCGCGCGTGCTCGATCAGCCGCGGATGACGGTCTTGCTGCGCATCAGGAACTCGCCGAGGAACCCGTCGTGCGGCACGCCCGGCTCCAACCAGTACGTCGGGTGGTCGCCGAGGTAGACGTTGCTGATGGTCGGCTCGTCCAGCAGCCGGTCCACCAGGGCGTGGTCGTTCGTCATCGCCGTCAGCACCAGGGTTCCGCGCAGCGGCGCGGTGCCGTCCTCGGGTGACCAGGGCGCGACCCAGACGCACGGGAACGGCAGCTCCACGCCCAGGCGGCGGTCGTCCGCCGAGTCGAGCTGGTGCACGGCGGGCCGCAGCACGGTGCTGCCGTCGCCCAGCTCGTCGAGGATGCCGTCACCGCCCAGCCACGCCTTCGACTCCCGCGCCTGCGCCCGCAGGTACCGCTCCACCGCGCGGGCCGACTCGGCGTTCTGCACGGGCAACACCGCGCGGTCGTCCTCCGGCGGCAGGCTCGGCAGCCCCGCCAGCCGCTCGGCGATCGCCGCCGCCAAGGGCGCCGGGTCGCCCTCCACCAGCACCCCGGTGGTGTTCAGGCACGCCACCCCGCCGTGGAAGCTGATCGAGTCGACGATCGTGTCGAGGTGCTCGCGCCAGTCCGTGTCCGCGGTGATCAGGATCTTCGACCGGCCCGGCCCCTGCGGCAGCACCGTGGCGTCGCCGGAGTACTTGCGGACCACGTCGTCACCGCCGTAGACCAGCCCGAGGTCCGCGCCGGCGAGGATCGCGTCCGCGCCCGCGTGGTCGGTCGGCAGCAGGACCACCCGGTCGGGCCCGAACCCGGCCGCCCGCAACGCGCTGACCAGCCGGTGCGGCGTGAACGGCTCGCGCCGGGACGGCCGCACGGCCACGTGGTAGCCCAGCGCCAACGCCTCCAGCCACAACGCGTGCGGCGCGGGGTGGTTGCCCGCCGCGTGCACCGCGAACACGTCGCCGCGCCGAGTCCACACGCCGTGCCCCTCGCGGGTGACCGGGTCCAGCCAGTCGCTGACCGCGCCGCTGGGACGTGCGCCGTACGCGCTGGGGCGGGCCTGCTCGGCCGCGTCGGCGATCTCGCTCGCCGCCCGCCGCACGATGGAGATCGGCACGCCCGACACCCGGCTGACCGCCCGTTCGTAGTCCTCGAACGACAGGCCCTCCACGACGTCGCCGAGGAAGATCCGCGCCGCCTCGGCGAGCGCGGTGGTCCGGTCCTCCACCGAGAGCTTCGGCGCCTTGCGCAGCGCGGCCAGCGCGCGGTCGACGTAGAGCCGGGGCACCATGCTCAGCTCGGCGAACGGCTCGCCGCGCACGTCCGGCACGACCACCCGGTTGCGGGCCCGGTAAGGACCGGACGGCCCGAGGGCGTCCAGTGCGACCGGCGCCATCAGTACACCCCCTCGATGACCACTTCGTCGTCGAACACCTTGACCGGCGCGATGTCGGCCACCGAGTCGCCGACCTGGCCGTCGACGCCCGCGATGCGGGTGCCGTAGTCGCGTTCGAGGTTGTTCGGCAGGAACAGGCTCTTGCTGACGTGGTGCATGACGAGCCGGCCGCGTTCGCCGATGCCGACCGGTTCCCCGGTGTCCTCGTCCACCACCTCCAGCGACATGTACGGCGAGAACGGGTCGTAGACGCACGGGTCGTCGTCGGTCAGCCCGGGCCGCTCGCACGTGTGGCCCAGCAGCATGGTGTTGCCGAAACCGCTGACCAGCACGGTGTCCGGGAAGACCTCGGTCCGGTAGAGGTGGCGGGTGTCGGCGTCCATCTGGGTGCCGACCCACATGATCGCCTTGACCTTCTTGCGCACCAGGGCGACCAGGTCGTCCCGCCGGGCCAGGCGTTCCAGCACCGGCGGCGTCAGCAGCAGCACGCCGATGTCCTGCGACTCCAACGGGTGCGCGAGCTGGTCGACCAGGTGCTCGGTGTACGCGCCCGCCTCGGCGGACCGCCCGTCGGCGAGGAGCTTCTTGACCCACCGCGGGTCGATGTCGATGGTGAACGGCCACCCGCCGCGCGCCACCGTCTGCCGCGCGAACGTCTCGCCGACCATGTGCGGGCCGGTCGGCACGACCTGCAGCCAGTCCACGCCGCGCGGCACGCCGTGCCGGTCCAGCTGCGCGCTGCTCCACGCGAGCATCCGGTCGGTCCACTCGCGCAGCAGCACCACCCGCTTGGGCGCGCCGGTCGTGCCGCCGCTGTCGTAGACGCCGACGATGTCGGGGTCCGGCCCGTAGCCGCGCGGCACCAGGTCCCGCGCCGGCACGTCGCGCAGCGCGTTCGCCAGGTTGGGGAACCGGCGGAGGTCCGCGTAGCCGCGGATGTCCTCGACCGGGTCGAAGTCGAACGAGCGGGCCCGCTCCACCCAGAACGGCGCGCCGGTCTCCGGGGAGAAGTGCCAGCGCAGCGCGGCCCGCAGGAACTCCTCGGGGTCGGGCCGGGTGTCGAAGGGCAGGTCCAGGACGGGGTCGGCGACGGTCGCCATCAGCTCACTTCCTGTCGGGATCGGCCGGAGTCGCGGTGGATGTCGAGGTCGCGGAGGTCGTCGTCGGTGAGCCGGATGGTCGCCGCGAGCGTGTTCTCCTCGAGGTGCCGGCGCGACGACGTGCCGGGGATGCACGCGATCGCGGGCGAGCGGGCCAGCAGCCACGCCAGCGACACCTGGTGCACGGTGGCGTCGTGGCGGCGGGCCACGGTCGCCAGCGCGTCGTCGCGGACCGGGGTGGCCAGCGGCACCTTCGCGTCCGCGCCGGGGTCGCGGTCGTGCTGGAGGGTGAACGTCGCCAGCGGGAAGAACGGCATGTAGGCGATGCCGTTCGCGGCGCACGTGTCCACCAGGTCGTCGTCGCGGCGACGCAGCACGTTGTACTCGTTCTGCACGCACGCGATCGGCACGATCGAGCGCGCCTCCTCGAACTGCGCGGCGCTGACGTTGCTGACGCCGATGTGCCGGACCAGGCCCTGCTCGCGCAGCTCGGCCAGCGTCTCCACCTGCGGCGCGATCGAGTCGGACGGCGTCAGGCCGCCCGCCTCCTCGACGATCCGCAGGTTCACCACGTCGAGCCGGTCGCGCTTGAGCCGGCTCAGGTTGTCGTGCACGGCCTGGCGCAGCTCGGCCGGCGACAGCGCCGACGGCCACGCCCGGTCGGGCGTGCGGCGGGCGCCGACCTTGGTGACGAGCACCAGGTCGTCCGGGTACGGGTGCAGCGCCTCGACGATCAGCTCGTTCACCACGTGGGGGCCGTAGTAGTCGCTGGTGTCGATGTGGTTCACGCCCAGCTCGACGGCGCGGCGCAGCACCGAGACCGCCTCCGCCCGGTCCGCGGGCGGGCCCCAGACGCCGGGCCCGGCGAGTTGCATGGCGCCGTACCCCATCCGCCGGATGCGCAGGTCGCCGCCGAGGGTCAGCTCGCCGGCCGCGGCGGCGGGCAGTGCGGTGTCCGCGTTATTCATGAGGCACCTTTCCTGCGGTCGCGGGTCAGTTCATCTCGGGTTCGAGCCAATCCTGTCCCGCATCCACGCGCAATGCACCGGGCACGAATGTGTCACCTGCTTCGGAAACCCGCACCGGACCAGCGGAAACCGCGTCGTGGGCGACCTGACATATTCACCGGCCGACTCCTTGGCCGCCTTCCCGCGGTCAGGTACGAACGGACCTACCGGAAACATCTTCGATCCGGAGGGGGCGCATGAGTTTTCTCGGCCAGAACGACGACCGGGTGGTCTACGTGGGGCCGGGCGAGGGCCCGAGCAGGTGGGCGTTCGGCGACCGCTACACGATCAAGGCCGGCGAGCACAACACCGGCAAGATGCTGTACCTCATGGAGGCCGTGGTGCCGCCCGGAGGTGGTCCTCCGCCGCACGTGCACCACTGGGAGGAAGAGTCGTTCTACGTCCTGGAAGGCGTCGTGGAGATCCGCGACAAGGGCGGTGAGCGCGAAGTGCCGGCCGGCGGTTTCATCTACGTCCCGCGCGGCACGCTGCACAGTTTCACGAATGTCGGCGACACCCCGGCGAAAATGCTCATCCTGCTCACGCCGGGCGGCAAGGACAGGTTCTTCAACCAGGCCGGCGTGCCCGCCGTGGAAGGCGACGAGCCGCCACCGGAGAGCCAACGGCTGGCCGATGTCGAACTCGGTCTGCGGATCGGTCCGCAGTTCGGCGACGAATACATCATCCCGTGAAGTCGATCAGCGATTCCGGCGACCAGAGAGGCGCACAGCGCGAGATGAACCACGAAAGCGGACGGATCAGCAGGCGGCGCTTGCTGGCGGGCACGGGCGCGATCGGCGTGGCCGCGGCCGCGGCGTCGCCCGGACTGGCCGGCGCCGCGCCCAGCGCCGAGGCGACCGACGTGGCGGCGCGGACCTTCGCGCCCGTGACGATCGGCCCGGCCGACCCCCGCTACGCCGACCTCGTCGTCGGCCTCGAACGGCGCTGGGTGGCCGCACCGGACTCGGTCCGCGTCGTGTCGACGCCCCAGCAGTCGCTGCTGGTCGTGCAGGAGGCGGTGACCGCGCGCAAGCGGCTGACCGTGCGCGGCGGCGGCCACTGCTACGAGGACTTCGTGTTCAACCCCGAGGTCGACATCGTGCTCGACCAGTCGGAGATGACGTCGGTCTACTACGACGCGCGGTACAACGCGTTCGCCGTCGAGGCGGGCGCGACGCTGCTGGACGTGTACGAGCTGCTGTTCAAGACCTGGGGCGTGACCATCCCGGCGGGCCAGTGCTACTCGGTCGGCGTCGGCGGCCACGTGGCGGGCGGCGGCTGGGGCTTGTTGTGCCGCAAGGAAGGGCTCGTGGTCGACCACCTGTACGCGGTGGAGGTCGTGGTCGTCGACGCGACCGGCCGGGCCCGGCTGGTGGTGGCGACGCGCGAGGCGGACGACCCCAACCGCGACCTGTGGTGGGCGCACACCGGCGGTGGCGGCGGCACGTTCGGCGTGGTGACCCGCTACCTGTTCCGCTCGCCGTCGGCCCGGTCCACGAACCCGGCCGAGATCCTGCCCAAGCCGCCGAAGGAGGTCCTGCTCAGCGCCATCGCGTGGTCGTGGGACGGGCTGACCGAGGCCACGTTCGCCACGCTGGTGCGCAACTTCGCCGACTGGCACGTGGCCAACGCCGCGCCCGGCGGGCCGTACGCGGGGCTGTGCAGCTTCCTCAACCTCAACCACCGGGCCACCGGCGAGATCAGCCTGTTCACCTCGATGAACGTCGACCGGGCGGACAGCGAGGACCTGCTGGCCCGGTTCATCGCCGACGTGACGCGCGGCGTCGACCTGCCGCACGGCGCCGTCACCCGGCCGTCGGGCGAGCACGGCCCGCTGCCCCAGTTCGTCGAGCCGAAGCGGTGGAGCTGGCTCACCGCCACGCGGTACCTGGGCACCATCCACCCGCGCCTGGTCGACCCGACGCTGCGCGGCGACCACAAGTCGGCGTACCACCGCAAGGGGTTCACCGACTCGCAGATCGCCCTGCTGTACCGGCACCTGTCCGGCGGCGACGGGTTCTCGAACCCCTTCGCCCAGGCGGTGCTCAGCTCGTACGGCGGCCAGGTCAACGCGGTCGGCCGCACCGACACCGCGCTGGTGCACCGCGACAGCGCGTTCAAGGTGCTCTACCAGTCGGGCTGGACGGAGGTTGCCGACGACGACGCCAACGTGGCGTGGCTGCGCCGCTTCTACGAGGAGGTGTACGGCGGGACCGGCAAGGTGCCCGTGTCGAACGCGCAGACGTCCGGCTGCTTCGTGAACTACTGCGACGCCGACATCAGCGAGGCGGCGCACAACACCTCGGGCGTCCCGTGGCACACGCTGTACTGGGGCGAGAACTACCCGAGGCTCCAGCGGGTGAAGGCGAAGTACGACCCGACGGACTTCTTCCGGCACCGCCAGTCCGTCCGCCTTCCCTGAGCCCGACGCACCGAGCACCACGGCCAGAGCTTCACGGCCTGAGCTTCAAGTCTGGGCTTCACGGCCAGAGCTTCACGGCGTGGTCTTCACGGCCTGAACAGAACGACGACGGGCGCCCGCGGCGGCGCGGGCGCCCGTCGTCGCTCAGGAGGGTTCGCCGAACCACCGCCGCAGTGCCGCGGCCAGCCGGTGGTGGTCGGAGTCCATCCCCGTGCCGCTCCACGCGATGTAGCCGTCCGGGCGGACCAGCAACGTCGGCGCGGCCAGCGTGTCGTCACAGCTCGCGGTGACCACGTCGACGCGGTCGGACCAGCGGGACGCGACCTCGCGCAGCCGCTCCCGGTCGGCCAGGTCGATCAGCACCGGCCGCCCGGCGCGCAGCAGCTCGGCGAGGCTGTTGACCTCGGTGCCGACCTTGAGCCTCAGGTCCGGCGCGAACAGGCCGCCCAGCGGGTCGTCCGGGTGGGCGGTGTCGTACCGCACGTCCACGCCGGTGATCATGCCCGCGAGGAAGTCGTTGACCTGCGGCAGGTCCATCAGCTCCACGAAGAGCTCGCGCAGCGAGTCGATCCGCGGGTCGGGCAGCATCAGGCCGACCTGCGCGCGCACGTTGTAGAGCACCCGTGCGGCCACCGGACGCCGTTCCGCGTCGTAGGTGTCCAGCAGGCCGGGCGGCGCCCAGCCGCCGACCTGCGCGGCGAGCTTCCAGCCGAGGTTCACCGCGTCCTGGAGGCCCAGGTTGACGCCCTGGCCGCCGGCCGGGAAGTGCACGTGCGCCGCGTCGCCCGCGACGAACACCCGGCCACGCCGGTAGGTCTCGGCCTGCAGCGCCGCGTCGGTGAACCGGGTGAGCCAGCGCGGCTGGTCCATCGGCACCCGGAACCCCGCGATGCGCTCGACCTCCGCGCTCAGCTCGTCCAGCGTCACCGGCGCGGACCGGTCGGGGTGCGGCGCCCGGAAGTCGTACGTGCACACCCGGCTGTGGCCGAACGGGTTGGTCCAGAACAGCGTCCAGCCGCGGTGGTTGCGCTGCCAGCCGACCGGCGCGCCCATCGGGTCCAGCAGCCGGACGTCGCCCATCAGCGCGGACACCGTGCCCGGCGTGCCGACGAACGCGATGTCGGCGAGCCTGCGGACGGCGCTGCGGGCGCCGTCGCAGCCGACCACCCAGTCCGCCGTGACGGTGCGGGTGGCGCCGCTCTCGGAGCGGACCTCCAGCACGACGTGGTCGCCGCGGTCGTCCAGCCCGACGACCTCGCTGTCGCGCTCGATCCGGGCGCCCAGCGCGGTGGCGCGGTCGGCGAACACCTGCTCGGCGTAGGCCTGCGGGCTGCCGACGATCGCCGGGCCCTCGTCCACGACCCGCGAGATGTCGAGGTTGAACAGGCCGGCGAAGTGGAAGGTCACCGGGCCGGCGCGGCGGGCCGACGCCCGCGGTCCGGGCTGCACGGCGTCGAGCAGGCCGCGCCGGTGCAGGGTCTCGGCCGTGCGGGCGTGCAGGGTGCCCGCCTTGGACTCTCCGGTGGGCCGCGGCAGCTTCTCCAGCACGACGGTCCGCACGCCGTGCATCGCGAGCTCCACCGCGAGCAGCATCCCGACCGGGCCGCCGCCCGAGATGGCGACGTCGTAGTCGGTCATGGCCGGCCGCCCGCGGGTCGGGGCGGACGTGCGGCGCGGCGCACGTGGTCCGGGGTCATCGTGGTCCTCCAGGGTCGTTCGTCGCGACCGCCGGGGTCGGGCGCGACCACCGCCGCGCCCGACACCGGCACGTCACCGGTTCCGCTCACTGCTGCCGCGACGGCACGGCGTCCGGCTCGGCCTGCGCGACACCGGCCCGCGCGACCTGCTTCGGCAGCGTCAGCGCGATGACCGCGCCCGCCAGCGCGGCGATCCCGGTGATGTAGAAGGCGAGCTGGATGCCGTCGGACACGGCCACCCGCAGCGCGTCGCCGGACAGGCCGCGGGTGCCCGCGTTGGCGATCGCCACGAAGATGGCGAGGCCGACCGCGTAGCCGGTCTGCTGGGTCGTCGACGCCATGCCGGAGGCGATGCCCTGCTCGTCCTGCGCGACACCGGCCGCCGCCGCGATCCACATGGCGGTCCACGCGATGCCCTGGCCGACGCCCATCACGACGAGTCCCGGCACGACGCCCCAGTACGAGCCGTCGGCGACGATCCCGAACCCGAGGACGACGGTGCCGACGCCGCCCACCACGAAACCGGTGAGCAGGCTGGGCCGGGTGCCGCTGCGGCTGGTCATCCGCTCGCCGACCTGGGTGCCGACGGCGATCGCCACCGCCTGGGTGAGGAACGCGGCGCCGGTGACGAGCGCCGTGTAGCCGAACACGTCCTGGAAGAACACCGTGAGGAAGTACGGCAGGGTGCCGAAGGTGCCCATGAACGTGAAGGTGATCGCCATGGCGGTCACCAGGCTGCGGTTGCCGAACAGCCGCAGCGGCATCAGCGGGTCGGCGGTCTTCGACTCGATCACCGTGAACGCCACCAGCAGCAGCACGCCGAGCACGGCGCAGATGACGATCGGCGCGGCGAACCACCCCGACTCGGGGCCCTGCACGAGGACGAACACGATCAGCGTGACACCGGCCGTCACGGTCAGGGCGCCCGGCAGGTCGAACGTCCGCTTGCCCGCGGGCCGCGCCTTGTCGGCCGGGATGAGGAAGAGGGCGCTCAGCGCGATCGCCGCGGCCAGCGGCACGTTGACGAAGAACACCGAGGCCCAGCCGAACGCGCCGGTCAGCACGCCGCCGAGCAGCGAGCCCAGGGTGAGGCCGCTGGCGCCCGCGCCGCCCCAGATGGCCAGCGCCCGGTTGCGCGAGCGGCCTTCCTCGAACAGCGTGTTGACCAACGACAGCGTGGTCGGGAAGAGCAGCGCGCCGCCGAGGCCCTGCACCGCGCGCACGATGATGATCGTCAGCGGGTCACCGGCGAAGCCGCCGAGCAGCGACGAGAACCCGTAGAGGGCCAGCGCCACCATGAACATGCGGCGCTTGCCGAAGAGGTCCGCCGCCCGGCCGCCGAGGAGCAGGAAGCCACCGAAGGCGACCGCGTAGGCGCTGACGACCCACTGCAGGTTCTGCGCGGAGAACCCCAGCTCGGTGCCCATCTCCGGCATCGCGACGAACACGATGTAGATGTCCAGCGACACGATGAGCTGGGCGAACGCCAGGGGCGCGATGGCCCAGCCGAGGCGGCCCGCCGTTCCGGGCGGTGCCGATGGGGTGGAGGACATGAGGGTCGCGGCCTTTCGTCGTCGGGATTGTTCGACTGTACGACTATCCTTGTACAATCGTATGGTCAGCACAACCCGGTCGGTCACCACCCCCCGATCGGCCCATCCCGCCCCGCGCCGAGACCGGCCGGGCACACCGACAGCTGGGTTAATGTGAGGACATGGATGCGCGACACCCATCGCGGGACGAGATCCGGCTGCAGGACGTCTTCGCCGCACTGGGCAACCCGGTGCGGCTCGAGATGGTGCGCATCCTCGCGGCGGGCGGTGAGCAGCGGTGCGGCGGCGTGCTGAGCGACATGTCCAAGTCCACGCTCACCCACCACTGGCGGGTGCTGCGGGAGGGCGGGATCATCCGCCAGCGGCCGGTCGGCCGCGAGCTGCTGGTGTCGCTGAGGCGCGAGGACCTGGACGCCCGATTCCCCGGCCTGCTCGACGTCGTGCTGAACTCGGTGATGAACGGCGCGCCGGTGCACGCCGCCGCCTTTGGTCCGATCGACTGAACGCCATTCCGAAATCCGCGCGAACCGCGCTGAACCCCCAGCACCCCGCCGAAAGCGCTAGCAAAATCAAGGGTGACGCGCCACTCACCCGACCAGGCGTCCACATGTCGGTACCGCGGCCTCCCCGAACCACTACGGAACGCCATCTGCGCTGGTCAGGGCGATGTACCGCCACCGACCGGTCCTTGATCGAACTTCGTTGACGATTCCCATTCAACTGCCCTATGTTGGCATGTATTGTCGGGTCGACAGTCGTTCCTCGACTCGTCCCCGACCCTGCGGACAATGTCCGATGATGAGATCCGGTTGGGGGACTGGTCTGATGGTGTCGCGATTAACCGGCCGCAGCACGGGCGCATTGGACGTGCTCGAACTGCTGGCGAACGAAGCGCCGATGAGCCAAGTGGACGACCTCGTCCGGCGCGCCCGCGACGGCGGGGCGCCCCCGGAAGCGGTGGACGAGCTGCTGGCCGCCCGCGCCCTGGCCCAGGAGGTGCGGGAGCTGTTCGGGCGGCGCCGGCGCCGTGAGGCCGGGCTGTCGTCGCTGCTCGACATCGCCCGCGAGCTGATCCTGTCCGACGACCTCAACGCGCTGCTGTCGATCATCCCGCGCCGGGCGCGGCTGCTCGTCGGCGCCGACGCGGCGTACCTCACGCACTACGACCGGGCGCTCGGCCACGGCCGGCTGCACACCGCGGACGGCCTGGTGGTGCGGCTCGCCGACCCGCCGGACGACCGCCCGTCCGGTCCACTGTGGACGGGTCCGGTGTGGACGCCCGACATCGACGCCGGCGACGCGCCCCGGCTACCGCCGGAGCTGGCCCGGATGATGGCCGCGGACGGCGTCCACGCCCTGGTCGCCGCGTCGATGCACGGCTGGGATCACCCGTTCGGCACCTTGTACGTGGCCGACCGCGGCGTTCGCCACTTCTCCCCCGACGAGGTCTCCCTGCTCACCTCGCTGGCCGCCCTGGTGGCCGTGGCCGTCGAGCAGGCGCAGCGCGTCGACCGCGCCACCGCCGCCGCGACGCACCTCCAGCAGCGGCTGGACCAGGCCACCGACGAGGCCGCCGCGCTGGACGACGTGCAGCGCGTCCAGAGCACGTTGACCGCCCTGGTGCTGCGCGGGGCGGACCTGGCCACGCTCACCGGCGCGGCGGCCGAGGCGCTGCAGGGAGCGCTGCTCGTCCTCGACCCGGCCGAACGGGTGATCGCGGCCACCTGCCCCACCCAGCTGCCGGCGGGCCTCGACGTGCGGACCGGCCTGCTCGACGCCCACACCGACGGCGTGCCGCGCCGGCTGGCCGAGGACACGTGGATCGCGCCGATCACCGTCGACGACAGGGCGCACGGCGGGCTGGTCCTGCGCCGCCGCGCGCCGCTCGACGACGCCGGCGTCCGACTGCTGCGCGCGGTGGCGCAGAACGTCGCGCTCGTCCGGATGCTGGAGTCCAGCGCCGTCACGGCCGAGGGCCACGTCCGCGAGGAACTGCTCGACGACCTGCTCATCCCCACCCAGCGCTCACCGCGCCGGCTCACCGAACGCGCCCGCAGGCTCTCCCTCGACCTGTCCCAGCCGCACGTCGTGGTGGTCGCGCGCCCCGAGGGCGGCTCACCCGGGCGCGCGCTGGTGTGGGCGTCGTCGTACGCCTACCGGGCCGGCGGCCTGGCCAAGTCCCAGGAGGGCTGCGTCGTGCTGCTGCTGCCCGGCGAGGACGCGGGCGCCGTCGGCACGGCCGTGTCGGCGGAGCTGTCACCGCTGATCGGGCAACCGGTGTCGGTGGGCGCGGCCGGGCCGACCACGGACCTGGCCGACATCCCGCGCGTGCACCGGGAGGCCGTGCGGTGCCTCGACGTGCTGACGCTGCTCGACACGCCGGGCCGCGTCGCGTCGCCGCGCGAGCTGGGCTTCCTCGGCGTGCTGCTGTCCGACGACCACGACGTGGACGGGTTCGTGGACTCCACGCTCGGGCCGGTCGTCAACTACGACCGCGAGCACTACACCGAGCTGACCCGGACGCTGGAGGCCTACGTCGAGTCCGGCGGAAGTCCCACGTACGCGGCGGAAACCCTGTACGTGCACCCGAACACGGTCTCGCGGCGGCTGACCCGGATCGCCGCGCTGCTCGGCGCGGACTGGCAGACGCCGTCCCGGTCGATGGAGATCCAGTTGGCGCTGAAGCTGCGCCGGACCCGCAAGACCCTCCTCGGAGGCGATTAGCGGCCGCACCTTGGTCCATTGTGGACGGTAAGCGCGGCGGTGGGCCGAACACGACTCGGCGCACCGGAGCCAGGCCTGTGTCGCCTGTGCTCCGGTGCGCCGACCGATTCCCCTCCCCCGTCCCCCGACGCGGGGAATCGTTCCCTCCCCAGGGCCTTCGTCAGACGCGGACCGGGGTGGGGGTGGACACCTCCACCACTCCCGGCAACAACGTCGGTGGCAGCCAGACCGAAGACCCGACCACCACACACCCCCACGTTGCCCCGTACCACCCTCGGCCTCACGTCCTGGCCTGCGCCAATGCTCCCCTGGGCGATCACCGGGCACAACGTGGCCACCCGGCCGGCGCGGCGCTCGCTTCCTTGCCGGAACCCGGCAAGGAAGCACGTCACCGAGCCTGATCACGCAGGTCCCGGCCAGCCCAGCAGCCGCGCGCCGAGGACCGCGACCTGGAGGGACAACGCCTGCGCCGGGTCGTCCACGGAGTAGCCGGTCAGCTCCTTGACCCGCTGGAGGCGGTAGGTGACCGTGCGGACGCCGAGGTGCAGGCCGCGTGCGCACGCGGTCGCGTTCTGCCCGCTGGTGAAGAAGGCGGACAACGTGTCGAGCAGCGGCTCCGCCCCGCCCCGCGCGCCGCGCAGGGGCTCCAGCACGACGGACACCAGGTCGGCCAGCGCCGCGCTGTCGCGCAGGAGCACCTGGTAGACGAGCAGGTCCGCGGCCCGGTGCAGGCGGCCCGGCAGGCGCAGGCGTTCGGCGATGTCCAACGCGTACCGGGCCTGCTCGAACGACCGCACGACGCCACCGGGGCCGGACTGGGCGCGGCCGAGCCCCACCAGCCACGGGTCGTCGGCGCCCAGGACCGCGGCGACCTGCCGCGTGAACTCGTCCGGCACGGTCGCCATCGCCTCGGGCGCGACGCACACCAGCAGCCCGTCCTTGGTCGTGACGAGCACGTCCCGCGAGCCGAGCCGCAGGTCCAGCGACGTCTCCACGGCGCGGGCCACCTCGCCGCCGTCGACCACCGGCGACGCGGTGCGGACGGCGGCCACGACGTTGCTGCCCGCGAGCCGCAGCCCGAACCGCTCGGCCCGTTCCGCGAGCTGCCCCAGGTTGCGGCCGTCGAGCAGGTCGTCGACGAACTCCCGGCGGAACGACTCCTCCTGGCGCACCGACCAGCGCTGCGCGCTCTCGTAGCCTTCCGCGACCGCCATCACGGCCGCGTCGGCGGCCTTGAAGACCGCCTCACCGGCCGTGCGGACACCGTCCGCGCCGGAAGCCCGCCGCACGCCCGACAACGACGACCAGGCCAGCCACGTGGCGCTCAGGTGGAGGTCCACCACGCCACGCAGGGACACGCCCTGCACCGCCGCGCGGGCGCCCGCCTCGCGCCGGACCCGCAACCGGTCCGGCCCCGGCTGCCGCCCCGTCACGCTGACCTCGTCGAGGTCGTCGAGGTAGCCCTCCAGCAGGTCCGCGGGCACGCCCTGCGCGTCACGGCTCGCCCGGACGGCGACGTCGGCCAACAGGTCCACCTCGGGCGCGGACGCCGCCCGCTTCTTCCGTGCCATGCGCGAAGTCTCGCAACCGGGCGCGCGGACGCCCACCCGGTGGCCCGTCCGCCCTGCCGGGTGGACGCGGCGTCACGGCGTGGGCGGAGTGGCCTGCTCGCGTGCCCGGCGGATCGCGTCCGACCACGCGGGGGTCGGTTGGACGGTCATCTCCAGGCGGTCGTGGTAGATGTCGTGGCCCTTGCGGTAGTAGGTGTGCGGATCCCAGTGGCCGAGGTCGCCGGCGGGGCGCGGGCCCGACTCGCCGGCGGGGTCCGTCTGCCGCCAGCACGTGTTGCCGGTGACCAGGAGGTCCCAGGCCGCGTACAGCTCCGCGCCGTCCTCCAGCCAGCGGAGCACCAGGCGCCACCCGATGCACTCCGGCAGGTGCGTCACCGGGGCGAGCACGATCCGCGCCGTCCCGCCCGGCTCCAGCGTCAGCGGGACGGGGACCTGCTCGCGGGGGCGTTCACCGTCGGGCAGCAGGGCCTCCACGACCAGCGGGCGGACGCCGGCGCTGAGGTGGACCTCGTAGTGCGGCTTCTCCAGCGGCCTGTTGCCGCCCACCGACTCCTCGGCCGACGTGCGCAGGTCCTCGGTGAGCACCGCCATCGGGCCGGGCGCGGACGCGAACAGCTGCGCGGGGAAGTCGTACGTCAGGAACGACGTGAACACCGCGCGCAAGTCGGTGACGACGACGGGCCCCTTCGCGTCGTTGACCAGCGACAGCACCACGTTGTGTCCGGTGACCGGCACTTCCAGCGTCGTCGGGTTCTCCACCACGCCGGGCGGGATGAGCTGCGAGCACTGGCTCAGCGACTCCAGCACCGCGACCAGGCCGCTCGGGCGGGTGATCATCGCATCGTGCACCTTGTGCTGGGTGGGCGACAGGTGGATGTCGTTGACCGGTCCGGCCACGCCCACCCCCATCGCCTCGGCGAGCTGCTCCAAGAGCGGCTTCTGCGGCTGCCCACCGTGCGGCTGCCCACCGTGCGGCTGCCCGCCCTCCTGCCCCCGGTCCCGCTGGTCACGGCGCCCGAACCACCTGGCCATGTCACATCCCCTCTCAGGGTCGTCGCGCGGTCTGGAACGGCCGGCCGCCGGCGTCGACCGCGACGCTGCCGCTGCGGCCGTCCACGGTCCAGTCGAGGAACAGCCGCCAGCTGACCACGCCGTCGGTGTTGACCACCCGGACGTCGATCACCTCCGGCTCGTCCCGGCTCACCCACAGCGGGAAGTCGTCCTGGCGCGTGAAGGCCTTCAGCACGGGCGCGCCGTCGCTCAGGTCCAGCCGGAACGCCCTGGTCCGGATCGACCCGGCGTGCGGCAGCAACCGACCGCGGGCGGGTTCCCGGCGCACGACCTCCGGCCGCAGCGACCGCAGGACCACCCGGCGTCGGCTGCGGCTCTCCACGACCAGCCGCAGCACGTGGCCGCTCACGGGGATCAGCGAGCCGGTCACGTCGTCACGCGAGTAGTCGACGTCGAGGAACTGCGACGTCACGATCACCGGCTCGCCGTCGGCGGGATCGTCGTCGAGCGGATCATCGTCGGCGTCCACGGCCCGAGAGCGCGCGCGGGAGACCTCCACCCACACCGTGGCCACGACCAGCAGCGCCACGACCGCCCACACCGTCAACGACCACCAGCGCCACGAGACCTCGACGGTGTTCGTCGCGAGGTTCCCGAGCAACGCCAACGCCGGGGCCAACAACACCACCGAGACGGCGGACAACCCGCCGCGACCCCCAGCCACCAGACCGGCTCCCCACCGTCGACGCACCGCCCCCACCCGAGTGTGGCACAACGGGGTTCGCGGCGGCCGTGGCGAGCGGCGACCCGCACGCGGTGGCGTTGAGCCTGGAGGGCCTGGCAGGCGCGGAAACCCTGATGGGGCACCACGAACGGGCCGCGAACCTGCTCGGCGCGGCGGCGGCGCGGGAGAACGCGGGCGCGGCGCTGCCCGAGGGCGAGGCCGGGGACGTCCGGCGGATCACTGCCCGGTGCCGGGCGGCGCTCGGCGACGACGCCTGCCGAGCGGCGCTCGACCGCGGCCGGCGCCTGAGCCCGGAGTGGCGCCGCTACCTCGACCCGGACGCGCCCGACCACCCGCTGACCGACCCGGACCGGTACATCAGCGAGGACAACGTGCCGGCGGTCGGGCGGGTGCCCTGAACGGGCGGACGCCCGGCGCGACGGGCGGGTGACCGGCCACGCGCGGACGGGTTGCCGGCCACCCCGACGCCGACAACCCGTCCCGTCCACACCCGCCCGACCAGGACTCGCCCGACCAGGACTCCCCCGGCAGGACTGCCCGGCTAGGACTTCGCCAACACCGCCACGTCCGTCGCGTACGGCGCCAGGGCCGCGCGCAATGCCTCGGGCACGCGGGTCGGGACCGTGGCCCCGTTCGGACCGCGCATGCACGCGATCCGCTGCCTGCCCCGGGCGATCAGGTGCTCCTCGTCGCCCTTCAGGTGCACGTAGTCGAACGCGAACTGGACCTGCGTCTGGGTCAGGTCCTCCAGCCGCATCCGCACCGACAGCACGTCGAACGCGGTGATCTCGGCGTAGAACTCGCAGTCCACCTTGAGCGTGAACAGCTTCAGGTCCTCGCGCACCTCCGCCAGCACGGCGGGGGCCTTCTCCTGGAGGAACATCTCCCGGCACCGCCCCTGCCAGCGCAGGTAGTTCACGTAGTAGACGTTGCCGACGATGTTGGTCTCCTCGAACCCGACGGTGTGCCGCAGCTCGTAGTAGTCGCTCACCGAATCGCTCCTTGTGCCTTGTGGACACTCGTGTCCGGTTGGTGGAGGACGGTCCCGCTCACGCCGCCTCCCCGGCGAGCACGGCGAACACCACGGGCGCGCGGCGACCGCTCAACGTGGTCGGCCAGGTCGCGATCAGCGCCCGACCGGACCGCAGCAGCACCCAGCCGTCGGCGTGCACCCGCTCGACGGTGATCGCCTGCGTGAACTCGCCGGTCTTGCGGACGCACTCGATCGCGCTCCACAGCCGGGTCGCGGCCACGTCCACCGGGTCGCCGGCCTCGGCCACGAGCAGGTCGCGCACCGGCAGCAGGTCCGGCCCGAGCAGCCCGGACCAGTCGTCCGCGCTCCGGTGGGCGACCTCCTGCACGTCGCACGCCAGCACGTCGGAGCCGACCACGGCGAGGGTGAGCCCGGCGCTGTGCGACGCGCTCACCGAGGCGCCGTCCAGTTCCGGCTTCCCGTCCGGCCGGTACCCCACCCGAGTGGGCACACCGACCGCACGGCTCACCGCGAGCCGCGTCTGCGCCCGCCGCTCGACCGTGCCGCCCGCCCCGTCGGCCGGGTCCGGTTCGACGACGACCGCGCGGCTGCCGCCGAGCACGCGTTCCAGCGACCGCTCCAGGTGCGAGCCGAGCATGGACGGCGTCCACGGGCCCGCGCCGTCGCGCTTGCGCACCGCGCGCAGCGTCAGCCCCTCCCAGCGCTCCACCACCTCGCCGGACGGTGTCCGCACGTCGAGGTCGTAGACGTAGCTGTCGCCGTCCTGCGACCGCTCCCGCGCGTCGAGGACCAGGTAGTCCACGTCCTGGTCGGCGGGCTTCGCGAGGTACAGCCGCTCGATCCGCTGCGGCAGCAGGGTGGCGTCCGGGACGCAGCACTGGATGGCGTGCATCATCGCGTCCCTGGCGCCGGGGTCGGCGAGGAGCCGCTGCTGCGGCAGGAACGCCGCGAACCACGTCGACTCCTGCCGGACCGCGATCTCGGCGACCGCGTGCCGCGCGTTCGCCCGCCGGTACCCGGTGAGCCGCTGGAACCGCTTGCCCTGGAACAGCACCGTGCCGTACAGCTCGGTCACCGGGTCGACCGGCACCAGCGGCAGCGCCGGTTCGCCGGTGGCCGGCTCGCCGGGGACCTCCGGCCGCGGGAACCGCAGCCTGGCGCGGAAGTGCTCGGCGCTGAACCCGGTCTCCGAGCTGCGCAGCACCACGTCCACCGTGCCGCCGTCGCCGGCCAGGGCCGCCAGGCGGATCGTCGTGCTGCCGTCCGGCGGGACCACGATCGGCCGCAGGAACTCGACGTCCTCCAGCAGCGGCGGCGCGGTGTTGCCGGTCACCGCCACGGCGACCTGCGTCATGGCCTCCATGCCGAGCACGGCGGGGAACAGCAGCTGCCGGTCCAGCAGGTGGTCGTCGAGGTACGGGTCGCTGCCGGAGCCGAGGTCCGCCTCGGTGATCAGCTCGATGCCCGGGTAGTGCACGACGGCGCGGTCCACGAACCGCGTCAGCGGCAGCTCGGCCCGCTCCAGCGGCAACGTCACCAGGCCCGCCGCGCGGCCGCTCACCACGAGCGTGCCGCTGGCATTCGTGCCGAGCAGCTTGCGGAGCACCTGGATGCCGTTCTCCGCCGAGATCGGCGTGATCCCGTCCCGCTTCAACGCCTCCACGACGCCGAGCCGCTCGCCCATGCCCGCGCCCGACCACACCGACCACTCCAGCGCCAAAGCCCTGGCGTTCGGGTGCTCGCGCTGGAACCGCTCGGTCAGCTCGCTCATCCAGCTGTTGGCGGTGGCGTAGTGCGCCTCGCCGCGCAGGCCGGCCCGGCCGATGATGCTGCCGAACGTCACCAGGAGCTTGACCCGGTCCTGGTCCACGGCGTCCAGCACGGCCCGCAGGCCGTCGACCTTGGGCGCCAGCGTGGCCCGGAACGCGGTCTCGGTGAGGCTGAACAACGCGGCCGGCTCGTTGCGGCCCGCGCCGTGCAGCACCGCCGTGACCGGGCCCAGCTCGCGCTGGACGCGTTCGATCGCGGCGGCCACCTGGTCGGCGGCGGTCACGTCGGCGCGCTCGTACCGGTACTCGATGCCGGCGGCGTCGAGCCGGGCCAGGTTGCCGGCCAGCTCCTCGTCGTGCGCCGGGTCGGCCCGGCCGAGCAGCGCGAGCCTGGCGTGGGAGTCCTTCGCCATGGCGAGGGCGCACTCCGCCGTGATGCCCTTGCCGCCGCCGGTCACCAGCAGCACGTCCGCCGCGTCGAGCGGGGACCCGCCCACCTCCGCGGGGAGGGTGAAGACGCGCAGCACCGGGACCCAGCGCCGGCCGACCTCGTCGTAGCGCACCTCGGCGAAGTCCGCCGTGGCCGCGGCCTCGCGGGTCACCTTGGCCACCGCCGCGGCGACGACCACGGGGTCGGTGGGCGTGACGTCGGCGAGCTCGACGATCGTGGTGCGGGCGGACGGGTCCTCCAGCCGCAGCGTCTTCGCCAGGCCCGACGCGCCGAGACCCTGCTGCACCACGACGAACCGGGTGCCGGTCGCGGCGGCCATCGCGGTGCGGCCGGCGTCGAGCATCAGCCCGGCGTGGCTCGCGTCGCAGTCCGCGGGCAGGCACAGCAGCACGCCGTCGCCGATGCCCGCCTCGGCCAACGCGGCCCGCAGCGGCTCCACCAGGGGGTGCCCCGGCGTGGCGAACGCGGTCCACTCGCCGGTCGGGGTGCCGGAGCCGACCTCCACCGAGGGCGGCGGCGCCTCGACCCAGTCCACCGCGAACGGGCGGACCCACGGCGCGACACCGGCGACCTCGCCGGACGCGGGTTCCTTGTCCTGCTCGGTCTCGGCCAGCTCGTCGATCATCTCGGCCAGCTCGCCGAGGCAGACCGTGGCGAAGTTCGGCATGGCCTCGAACGGGGGCCGGCCGAGCGCCCGGGTGGCCTCGTTCACCAGCTGGCCGACGGTGATCGAGCTGAGGTGCAGGTCGTCCAGCGGGTGGGTGTCCGCGCTGATCGTCTCCAGCGGCAGCTCGACCTTCTCGGAGGCGAGCTTGCGCAGCAGCTCCAGCGTCGGGTTCGCCCCGGCGCCGGCCACCGCGGGCCGGTCCGCCTGCGGCGCCTCCACCGCGACGGGCTGGTCCAGCTCGGCCAGGCCCGCGTCCAGCGCGGGAGCCGCCTCGCACGGGCTGGCCAGGAACGTCATCGTGCCGTCGAGCGGCAGCGGGCGCACCACGCGGCCGGCGAACAACGCGGCCGTGTCCACGTCCGCGCCGAGCGCGAACGCCGCGCCCACCGCGGAGAGCAGCGGCACCAGGGAGTTGTTGTCGGTGTCGAGCGACAGCACCGGCGTGCCCGGCGCGATCTCCGCCAGCAGCCCGGCCAGCACCCGTCCGGGGCCGACCTCCAGCGCCAGGTCGGCGCGCTCGACCGCCCGTGCGGCGGCCTCGCGGAACCGGACCGGCAGCAGCACCTGGTCCGGCAGCAGCTCGCGCAGGTCCTCCGCCGCGTGCAGCACCTCGCCGGTCACGGTGGACACCACGGGCCGGCTCAGGCGGTCGAACTCGAAGTCGGCCAGGTGCTCGGCCATCGCCACCGCCGCGGGCTGCACCAGCGGCGAGTGGAACGCGTGCGAGACGTTGATCCGGCTGGCCTGCACGCCGGCGGCCCGCGCCCTGGCGCACACCCGGTCCACCGCGTCGGCCGGGCCGGAGATCACGGTCTGCCTGGGGCTGTTGTACCCGGCGATGCCGACGTCCTCGCCGGCCATCAGCCGCTCGGCGGAGTCCGGGCCGACCGCCAGGCCGGCCATCGCGCCGCCGCCCTTGCTCGCCCGAGCCATCACCGCGCCGCGGATGCGGGCCAGCTGCTGCACCCTGGCCTCGTCCATCGCGCCGCCCCAGTGCAGCGCGGTCAGCTCGCCGAGGCTGTGCCCGACGGCGATGTCGCCCTCGATGCCGAGGCCGCGCAGCACGCGCAGACCGGCCAGCGAACCCGTGACGATGCGCGGCTGCGCCACCTCCGTGGCCACCTGGTCGCCGTCGACCGGCAGGCCCGCGGACCGGAACACCTCCTCCGCCGCGGCGAACCGGCGGCGGATCGCGCCGACCGCGCCCCGCCCGGAACCCTGCCCGGGGAACAGGAACGCGATGCTCGGCGCGGTGGAGCGGTGGTCGAGGAAGACGCCCTCGTCCGGCGCGAAGAGGCTCTCCTGGCCCGCGTCGATCGCGGTCAGCAGGCGGCGCAACCGGCGCTCGGCCTCCTCCGGCCCGGACGCCACGACGGCCGCCCGCACGGGGTGGCCGCCCAGCTCGTCGGCCAGGGCCGCGGCCAGGTCGGTGATCTCGGCCATGGCGAGCTTCGGCACGACCTGGACGAGCTGGGCGACCCGCGCCCGCAACCCGTCCAGGCCGGCCGCGTCGAGCAGCAGCAGCTCGGCGTTCTGCCGTCCGCTGACCAGCTCGACCGTGGTGGCGTCGAGCTCCCTCCGGCGGGGGACGTCCGGGGCCTGCTCGATCGCCACGTGCGTGTTGATGCCGCCGAAGCCCATCGCGGACACGCCGGCGCGCACCGGCTCGTCGGACGGCCACAGCTCGGCGTCCTTCGGCACCCGCATCGCCGCGTCCGCGTCGGTCAGCAGCGGGTGCGGGGTGTGGTGACCGGTGGCGGGCGGGATGACCTGGTGGTGCACGGCGAGGGCGGCCTTGATCAGACCGACCACGCCCGCCGCCGCCTTGGTGTGCCCGAAGTTGCCCTTGACGGTGCTCAGCGCGGCCGGCCGCGCGGTGGGGTCGGCGGCACGGCGGGCCGTGGACAGCGCCTCGATCTCCGTGGCGTCGCCGACCTCGGTGCCGGTGCCGTGGCCCTCGAAGTACGACACGGTCTCGACGCCGTAACCCGCCTTGCGGTACGCCCTGGTGAGCGCCAGGCGGTGGCCTTCCGCGGCGGGGCGGGTGATGCCGCCCTTGCCGTCGGACGACACGCCCCAGCCCGCGATCGTCGCGTAGATCCGCTTGCCGGCGGCCACCGCGTCCTCCTCGCGCATCAGCACGAGCAGGCCGGCGCCCTCGCCGGGCCAGAAGCCGTTGGAGTCGCGGTCGTAGACCTTCATCTCGCCCGTGGCGAGCGCGCCGGTCTTGGCGAAGCCGATGACCTCGAACGGGTCGATCGACAGGTCGACGCCGCCCGCGAGCGCCACGTCGACGTCCTCGTCCACCAGCGCCTTCGCCGCCGTGACGATCGAGAGCAGCGACGACGAGCACGCGCCGTCGACCGTGTACCCGCCGCCGTGCAGGTCGAAGTGGTTGCAGATCCGGCCGGCGATGGTGTTCGCCAGCCCGCCGGCCAGCGAGTCCTCGTTGATCGGCGGGAACGGCGCCTTGTACTGCTCCTCCAGGTCGCCCAGGAACGCGGCGGTCTCCTGGTCGCCCCAGCCCTTGGCGGCCAGCGCGGCGGCCACCGTGCGGCGCACGTACGGCCAGCGCAGCCGCATGACGTTCGCCCGGGAGAACTCGCCGGTGAGGCTGTTGCCGAGCACCACGCCGGTGGCGTGGTTCGGCAGGCCCCGCCCGTCCGGGAACCCGGCGTCCGCCAGCGCCCGCGACGCCACCTCAAGCGCCAACCAGTGCGTGAGGTCCGTGGCGCGGTAGGTGCTACCGGCGACGCGGTACTTCACCCGGTCGAACTCGAAGTCGCGCAGCACGGCGGCTTTCTCGGCGTAGAACCGGTCGGGCGCCTCGGGGTCCGGCGACCAGTAGTCCCGCCGGTTCATCCGTTCGTCGGGCAGCCTCCGGAACGCCCGCCGCCCGGCCAGCACGTTCTCCCAGAGCTCGCCGGGGGAACCGGCATCCGGATAGCACAGCCCAATACCGACAATCGCGATCCGCTCGCTGCCCATCGACGACCTTCCGTCGTTCCAGCCTTTCCTGTACCACCCCGACCCGGCGACGTGATCCGGTACTTCCGCGGTGTGCTGGCCGCCATTCAGACGTGTGCCAGGTGACCAGCATGCGCTGCCGCACGGCGGAAGTCTTCTCCGATAGTGCCGCCCCGGAGGGCGCGTCGACCGAGGTCGCGGAATCACCGCGGGAAGGCCGGGGAAATGGCCGCCAATTATATGGGTTCTATCGCGGCGGACTTCCTCTAAATTGTGGTCCTGAATCATTGACAACGTATTGATCCGACTGCGATGTTGGTGGAGCGGCTACGGAGAGCGATCGCTCGACTTCGCTCCGGTTGCCGGGATCACATTCTCCACAGGGAAGGAACACATCTCTCATGATCGGGAAGAACGCGGCCAGGATCGTCGCAGGCTCCGCCGTGGTGCTGGGCCTGCTGACCACGGGCGGGTTGACCGCCTCCGCGGCGCCGGCGTTGACCGTGACCCCCTCCTCCGGCCTGGCCGACGGCGCCACCGTGCAGGTGTCCGCCACGGGACTCCAGGCCGGGACGACCTACGACGTCGGCGAGTGCGCCTGGGTGGAGGCCGGCGTGCTGGCGTGCGCCCCTGAGACGTTCACGCGGGCGACGGCGAATTCGGCGGGATCTCTCGACAGCCCGTTGACCGTGCGCAAGACTTTCACCGGCGTCCTCTTCGACGGCACCACCTGGGGGACCGTGGACTGCACCACCGTGCAGTGCTCGGTCGGTGTCTCCGACGCCGCGGGCAACGGCCCCGGCGGCGTGCCGATCTCGTTCGCCTGAACCACCGTCAACACCTGATCGCTGCCTGATCACCACCGTCACCACGGGGCCCGGCGCGCGGTGTCGACGCGTGACCGCACCGTGGGACTGTGAGGATCGATGTCGACCTGGCTCGACGAGTGGAACCGGGCACAGGGCACGTACGTCAACGACCGGCACCGGGAGCGCCACTTCCGGTCCATCGCGGACGACGTGATCCGGTTGCTGCCCGCGAAGACGAGCCGGGTGCTCGACTACGGCCCCGGCGACGCGCTGTTCGCCGACGACATCGCCGCGGCGTGCGCGGGAGTGATCCTGTGCGAGGCGGCGGACAGCATCCGGGACCGGCTGGTGACGCGGTTCGCCGCCAGTCCCGGCGTCTCGGTGATCGGCCCGGACGGGCTCGCCGGCCTCCCGTCCGGGTCGATCGGCCTCGTCGTCGCCCACTCGGTGGTGCAGTACCTGTCACCGGAGGAGCTGGCCGCCTTCCTGCGGGAGGCGCGCCGGTTGCTCGGCGACGACGGCGTCCTCGTCATCGGCGACATCATCCCGCGCCGCGTCGGGCTGGTGACCGACACCGCGGAACTGCTGCGCTTCGCGGCCCGGGACGGGTTCGTCCTCGCCGCTCTCCGTGCCCTCGCGCGGAATGCGGCATCGCCGTACGCACGGGTGCGCAAGCGGTTGGGACTGACCCGGTTGGACGAGCACGAGGTGGTGGAGCTGGCGAGGGAAGCGGGCCTCACCGGTTCCCGGCAGGCACGCAACCTCGGCAACAACAACCGGTCGCGGTGGACGTTCATCGCGCGCCCCGACACGTGGTCGGGGGAAGCGTCGTAGCCAGGCGTGGTCACAGCACGGAAAAGGGGCGGTGCGGCTGATTGCCGCACCGCCCCTTTCCGTCTCGCCGCGGACGGAAACCCTCATGCGGCGCGGCCGGAGTCCTCCACGTGGTCGGAACCGCTGGTGTGGTCGGCCGTCAGGCTGACCGGCAGCGAGCGCAACCGGCGCAGCGGGAGGCTGCTGTCCCACGTCAGTTCCGACTGGTCCACGGCCAGCTTCACGTCGGGGAAGCGGTCGACGAAGGCGCGCACCGCGATCCTCGCCTCGGTCCGGGACAGCCCGGCGCCGATGCAGTAGTGCGGGCCGTAGCCGAAGCTCAGGTGGTCGCGCTCGGCGGACGGCGCACCGTTCTCCGCGCCGTTCTCCGCACCGTCCACCGCGCCGTGGTTCACCGGGCAGCGGTTCACGGCCAGGATGCTGACCAGCACCGCCGCGCCGCGCGGCACCTCGTGGCCGCCAATGGTCAGCGGCTCGGCCGCGAACCGCCAGGTCGTGTTCGGCACCGGCGGGAACAGCCGCAGCGTCTCCTCGACCAGCGCGGCCGCGCCGGCGTCGGTCTTCGCCGCCTCCCGCGCCTCGGGGTCCGTCACCACCGTCATCAGCAGCGACGCGAGCAGCCCGGCCGTGGTCTCGTGACCGGCGAAGATCAGCCCGGTGACGGCGGCGGTCAGCTCCTCGGCCTGCAACAGGTCCGGATCGGCCTCGTGCACCGCGACGAGGTCGGAGATGAAGTCCTCGCCAGGCTGGTCGCGCTTGCTCTCCACGGCCCGCTCCACCCAGTGCGCGAGCAGCGCGCGCCCGGCCTTGCGGACGGAGTGCTCGGCGCCGTACGCGATGTCCTCGGTGGCCTGGCGCAGGTCGGCGTGGGCCGTGGGCGGGATGCCCAGCAGCTCGCCGATCACCGTGAGCGGCACCGGGTAGCAGTACTCGGCGACGACGTCGACGGGGTTCGCGCCCATGGTCGCGATCCGGTCCAGCCGCTCGTCGCACGCGGCCCGGATGCGGGGCTCCAGCGCGCGGATGCGGCGCGGCGTGAACGCGGGCGCGTGCACGTTGCGGAGCCGGCGGTGTTGCGCCCCTTCCACGGCGATCAGCCCGGGGTGGGGCCGGGAACGCGTGCCGAGCACGGTGAACACCTCGGTCCAGTGCGGTGGCGCCAGCGCCGCGTCCTTGACCAGCCGGGTGTCCGAGAGCACCTTCCGGGCGATGCCCGGCTCGGTGACGACCCAGACGTACCCGCCGGCGGGGTACGGCGCGCGCACCACCGGGCCGGTGGTGTGCAGCACCTCGGCCAGCACGGCCAGATCGGGGTCGCGGGCGGCCTCGGCGAGATCCATCCCGAGGTCGGGAGCCGTTGTGTCCACTGCTCCTCCGATGTTCGTGAACGACGAGTTCCCGGCTGCTCCCCGCCGACGAAACACGGCTGGGGAATTCCGGACTGCGGATGACGTGCCGCGCGGTGCGGGCTGCGCGTCGCGGGCTGCGCATGTGCGGGCTGCGCATGTGCGGGCTGTGCATTGCGGGAAGCGAGCTACGGGCGGCGAAGATCGGCCCGACAGCACGGAACCCGGCTCCGCCGCGGGGTGGGCGCGGGCCGGGTTCCGAGAAGGACTTGGCTCCGAACGGGCTCTAGAGTCGTTCCTTCAGGTGAACCTCGACGGTGTCGCCCGCCTTCTTGTCGATGGCGGACAGGATCGCCGCCTTGACCGGCAGCATGTGGACCCCGCCGCCCATCGGGAGGAACGACGTCTTGAATTCCTGACCGTCGATGGTGCCGGCCACCTTGACCGACTTGCGGGTGCCGAAGAATTCGGCGGACTCGGGCCAGGTGATGTACGTCCAGGCCCCGTCGTCCGCAGTCGTCTCCAGCTTCGCGGTGAACTTCTTTTCCTCCATGATTCCCTCCTGCTTCGGCCACCTGCGAGACTAGCAAAGCCGAGTCGTCATTCGGTCGGTTTCCCGACCGACGTGATGGACTCACAGGCGCAACATGCCGGATTCACATAAGGCGCCGTGACCGATTCACGGAATGCTCGACCCGCTCTTCTGTGCGCGATCGGGATACCGCACCCGGTGGCGCGTCGTCAAACGGTCGCCGGCGCCCGACGTGATCACTCGCGGGCCAGCTCGATGATCGACGTGACGGACGGGTGGCCGACCGGGTGGACCCCGCGCACGGTCAGACCAGCGCTCGCGGCGATGGCCCGGAGTTCGGCGAGGCCGCGCTCCTTGCCGCCGGCGCACGCGAGCATGCGCAGGTCCATCACCGTGTTGGGTGACTCGCCGTCCGAGCCGATCGCCTCGATGACGAGCACGACGCCGTCGTCGCCGGCGGCGTCGGCGCACTGCCGCAGGATCTTCACCGCCGGCTCGTCGTCCCAGTCGTGGATGATCGCGGACAGCACGTAGCCGCCCGCCCCGACGGGCAGCGGGTCGAAGAAGCTCCCCGGCGCCACGTCGGCGCGCCCGAGGAGGCCGCGCTCGCGCAACAGCTCGCGGGCCTTCCCCGCGGGCCCCGGCAGGTCGACGACGGTGCCGCGCAGCTCGCCGTGCGCCGTCAGCAGCCGGGCGAGCAGGCTGCCGTCACCGCCGCCGACGTCCACCACGTGCCCGAGCGACGCCCAGTCGTAGGCGTCGGCGATGCCGCTGTTGTCCCGCTCGATGTGCCGGCTCATCAGCGCGTCGAACGACGCCGACAGCACCGGGTCGGCGCCCAGGTCGTCCCAGAACGACAGCCCGTACCGGACGGGGTAGGAAGCCTGCCCCGTCCGGACGGAGTGCGCCAGCTCCACGAACGCCAGGTCGCCGCGGCCCACCGCGCCGTCTGAGGTGAGCCACTGCCGCTTGCCGGCCGGGTGGTCGTCGCGCAGCTGCTCGCCGAACGCGGTGAGCGCGTACCGGCCGTCGTCGTCCCGGGTGAACAGGTCGACGGTCACCAGGTGCCGCAGCAGGCGGTCGAGCGCGCCCGCGTGGGCGCCGGCGGCGTCGGCGATCTCCTCCGCCGTGCGCCGGCCGGCGGCGATGTGGTCGGCGACCCGCAACGTGGCCGCGACGCGCACCGCCATCGGGGTGGCGAGGTCCGCGAGGGTCAGCAACCCGGCGCGCTTGACGTGCTGTGCCATCGGATTCCTTCCTACCGCCGCAGCGCGCGGGCGAATTCGCGGAGGTCGCCGACGAACAGGTCGGGCTCCTCCATCGCGGCGAAGTGGCCGCCGCGGTCGTACTCGGCCCAGTGCGCGATCCGCGGGTAGCGGGCTTCGGCCAGCGCGCGGATCGGCAGCGCGGGGTCGTGCGGGAAGACGGCCACGCCGAGCGGCACGGGCAGCGGCGGCGCGGCCGGCGGCGGGGTCGACGCGGTCGGCAGCATGGCCGCGTTGTCGAAGTAGAAGTCCGCCGAGGAGCCCGCGGTGGCGGTGAACCAGTAGATGGCGACGTTGGTCAGCAGGTGGTCGCGGTCGACGGCGTCGTCGGGCGTCTTGTCCGAGTCGGTCCAGTCCTTGAACTTCTCCGCGATCCACGCCAGCTGTCCGACCGGCGAGTCGGTGAGCGCGTAGGACAGCGTGCGCGGGCGCGTCGCCTGGAGCTTCATGTAGCCGGACAGCTCGTCGGCGTACCGGGTGAGCAGCCCGAGCCGGGCGAAGTCCGCCTCGGCCAGGCCCGCCAGCTCGGCCGGGTCGCCGCTGGGCGGCGTGACGAGGAAGTTGACGTGCAGCGCGATCACGTTGTCGGGGCGCATGTGCGCGAGGATCTCGGAGATCCACGCGCCGATGTCGCCGCCCTGGGCCACGTACCGCTGGTAGCCGAGCCGGTCCATCAGCTCGCCCCAGGCGTTGGCGACGCGGCCGAACGTCCAGCCGGCGTCCGGCGTGGGGCCGGAGAAGCCGAAGCCGGGCAGGGTCGGGATGACCAGGTGGTACGCCTCGGTGGGGTCGCCGCCGTGCGCCCGCGGGTCGGTGAGCTGGTCGATGACGTCCAGGAACTCGGCGGGCGAGCCCGGCCAGCCGTGCGTGACGATCATCGGCGTCGCGTCAGCCTCGGGCGAGCGGACGTGGATGAAGTGGATGTTCGCGCCGTCGATCGTGGTGGTGAACTGCGGGAACCGGTTGAGCTTCGCCTCGGCGGCACGCCAGTCGAACGACGTCTGCCAGTACGTGGCGAGCTCCTGCAGGTAGGCCTGCGGCACGCCCCGGCTCCACCCCGCGTCCACGGGGTCCGCCGGCCACCGCGTCGCGGCCAGCCGCCGGTTGAGGTCGTCCAGGGCCACCTGTGGGATGTCGATGCGGAAGGGTTCCATCCGAGGCTCCTCATGCGCTGATGTCGAGGCTGTTCCGGTCACGCCCCGAGGCGGGGCGGCACGCGCGACTCCAGCCGAAGCTACGGACGCGGCCGAACGCCCGGCAAGGCTTCCGACAAGCCCCGCGAGGACGGCGCAAGAACGGAGAAGAATCGTCCGGAAAAGGATCGGGACCGCATTCCAAGAGTAATCGCGGGACGCGCCGGCGACCTACCGTCGACCCACAGCCGATTTCCTTTTCCCACCGGAGGACGCGCCATGGACAGGTATGCCGGCAACCACGCGGTGGTCCTCGGCGCCGGCATCGCGGGACTGCTCTCGGCCCGCGTGCTCGCCGACCACTACCGGACGGTGACCGTGGTCGACCGCGACGCGGTGACCGGGGCGTCCGGTCCCCGTCAGGCCATTCCCCAGGGTCACCACATCCACGCCCTCCTGGCGCGCGGTCAGCAGATCCTGGACGAGCTGTTCCCCGGCTTCACCGAGGAGCTGCGGTCGATCGGCGTGCCGATCGGCGACTTCGGCACCAGCCTGAGCTGGTACTTCAACGGCGAGATGATCAAGAAGACGGAGACCGGCCTGACCTGCGTGGCGGCCGGTCGTCCCCTGCTGGAGGACCGCATCCGCCGCCGGGTCACGGCGCTGCCGGAGGTGACCGTCCGCGAGCACACCGACATCGTCGGCCTCATCACGGACCCCGACCGCAAGCGGGTCACCGGCGCGCGCGTGCAGGGCCGGTCCGGTGACGCGCCGGAGGAGCTGCTGACCGCCGACCTGGTCGTGGACGCGACCGGCCGCGGCACGCGCACCCCGCGCTGGCTCGGCGAGCTGGGCTACCCGGAGGTCGCCGAGGAGCGGGTCGCGATGGACTTGACCTACACGACGTGCGACTTCCACGGCCCGCTGGAGTTCGACCCGATCGGCGACGACATCGCGCTGCTGCCGGTGGCGACGCCCGCGATCCCGCGCGGCGCGATCTTCGCCCGGCTGCCCGACCGGTACAGCGTGTCGCTCACCGGGCTGCTCGGCGACCGGCCGCCCACCGACATGGAGGGGTTCCTCGCCTACGTCGAGTCGCTGCCCGTGCCGGAGATCTACAAGGCCGTGCAGAACGCGAAGCCGATGGGCGAGCCGAAGATGTTCCGCTTCCCGGCGAGCATCCGGCGGCGCTACGACCGCATGTCCCGCCTCCCGGCGGGCCTGCTGGTGATCGGCGACGCGGCGTGCGTGTTCAACCCCGTCTACGGGCAGGGCATGACGGTGGCCGCGATCGAGTCCACCGTGCTGGCGCGGCACGTCGCCAACGGCGAGGCGCCGAACCCGCGCCGGTACTTCGCGGACCTCGCGAAGGTGACCGACGCGCCGTGGGAGATGGCCGCCAGCGCGGACCTCGCGTTCCCCGGCGTGCAGGGCCGCCGCACGCTCAAGACGTGGATGGGCAACGCCTACGTGCCGCGCGTGCAGGCCGCCGCCGTGTACGACGAGGAGCTGACCGAGGCGTTCCTGCGGGCCGCCGGCCTGGTCGACCCGCCGCAGGCCCTCATGCGCCCGTCGATCGTCAAGCGGGTGCTGCGGGGCCGCCGGTGACCGCCTGGCGGGGCACGCTCAGCACGGACCCCGCCGACCTCGACGCGGCGGCCACCGACTTCGGCCGCCAGGTCAGCGGACGCCCGGCCGCCGTGCTGCGGCCGGGCGACGCGGAGGACGTCGCGGCGGTCACGCGCCACGGCCGTGAGCGCGGGATCGCCGTGGTGGCGCGCGGGGCCGGGCACTCGGTGGACGGCCAACCGCTCAGCCCCGGCGGGATCGTGGTCGTCACGGACACCCTGGCCGACGTGCGGCGGACCGGGCCGGACCGGGTCAGCGCGGGCGCGGGCGCGCGATGGAGCGCGGTCGTCGCGGCGACCCTGCCGGACGGCCTCGCGCCGCCGGTGCTGCCCGACTACCTCGAGCTGTCCGTGGGGGGCGTGCTCGCGGCGGGCGGGGTCGGGGGCGCCTGCCACCGGCACGGCTTCGTCGCCGACAACGTGCACGACCTCGACGTCGTCACGCCGGACGGCGCGCTGGTCACCTGCTCCCCCACCGAGCGGCCCGGGCTGTTCGACGCCGTGCGGGGCGGCCAGGGGCGGCACGGCGTGATCACCAGGGCCACGCTCGCCCTCACCGCCGCGCCCGCCCTGGTGCGCCGACACGAGCTGTCCTACCGCGACCTCGGCGTGTTCCTGGCCGACCAGGCGCTGGTGGCGGCCTCGCAGCGGTTCGCGCACGTCGAGGGGCACGCGCGGCACGTCGCCGGCGCCGGGTGGTGGTTCGGGCTGCACGCCGTGGCGGACGTCGACGCGGACGCCTCGCTCCCCGAGGGCCTCCGGCCGGACTCCGCGCACGTGGAAACGGGGCCGTACCTGGACTTCCTCCACCGCGCCGCCCCCGTGGAAGCCCACCTCCGCGCCACGGGGTCGTGGCAGCGCGACCCCCACCCGCGCATCACGCTGCTCGTGCCCGGACGGCACGCCGCGTCGCTGGTCGGCCTCGCGCTGGACGACCTGCCGCCCGAGGACGTCGCCGGCGGCCGGGTGCTGGTCTACCCCATCCCGACGGACCACCTCGCCGCGCCGAACGTCCCCCGGGCCGACGACGCGCTCACCGTCGTCCTCGCCATCCCGCGCACCGCGCCGGCGGGCGACCCGGACGCGCTGGACCGCATGCGGCGGGCCAACAAGTCACTCACCGCCCTGGTCGAAGAGGCCGGCGGCGCGCGCTACCCGGCGGCATGACGACACCACCGCCGAAGAACCCACCGAGAACACCCGAGGAAAGGCCGTTGCGATGACCATCGACCAGGCAACCCCGACGACTGCCGACGCCGACCGGGGCGCGGTCGCGGGCCTCACCGCCCGCATCGTCGCCGCGTGGGCCGACCACGACGCCGACGCGTTCGCGGACGTCTTCACCGAGGACGGCACGATGATCCTGTCCGGCGTCTACCAGGCGGGCCGCGCCGACATCCGCGCGTTCATGGCCGCCGCGTTCGCCGGCCCGTACCGCGGCACCCGCGTCACCGGCACGCCGTTCTCGCTGCGCTTCCTGCGCGACGACGTGGCCGTGCTGCTGACCGCGGGCGGCGTGCTGGCGCCGGGCGAGACCGAGGTTGCCCAAGACCGCGCGATCCGCGCCACCTGGCTCGCCGTGAAGCAGAACGGGGAATGGCGACTGGCCGCGTACCAGAACACCCCCGCGTCGCCCGCATAGCGCTCTCGGGGTGAGGAATTCCTTTCCCGAAGATGAGAAATTCACACCGACCAGGTTTGCCCATCACTTCGAATCGCGACCGGATCATCACATAATGTAGCGGTGGTGTGGTTCGCCCGAACGGCCCTGCCGCACCGGAAGGCGATTCGAACATCGAGGGAGTTAGGGTGTGAGCGGCGTGCGCGCAAATGAACCATCGGAACACGTCGGGGACCGGCAGGTCGATCCCCGGCGCTGGTGGATACTCGTCCTGCTCTGCGGTATGCAGTTCATGATCCTCCTGGACATGACGATCGTGAACGTGGCACTGCCGCACATCCAGGAGTCGCTCGGCTTCACCGAAGCCGGCCTGACCTGGGTGGTGAACGGATATGTGTTGATGTCGGGCGGCCTGCTGCTGCTCGGCGGCCGCTCGGCCGACATCTTCGGCCGGCGCAAGCTGCTGATGATCGGCGTCGGCCTGTTCGCCGTGTCGTCGGTCCTGGCCGGCGCGGCGACGTCCACCGGCATGATGGTCGCCGGCCGCATCGGGCAGGGCATCGCCGAGGCGATCGCCGCGCCGGCGTCCCTCGGCCTGATCGCCCTGCTGTTCACCGACCCCGGTGAGCGCACGAAGGCGCTGGGCGCGTGGGGCGGCATCACCGCGCTGGCGGGCACGCTGGGCTACGTCATCTCCGGCCTGCTGACCGACATGGCGTCGTGGCGGTGGATCTTCTACATCAACATCCCCATCGCGCTGCTGGTGCTGGTGCTGATCCCGCGGATGGTGACCGAGAGCAAGATGGTGCGCGAGAAGGGCGCCGGGCTCGACGTCGCGGGCGCGATCACGTCCACCACCGGCCTGTTCGCCATCGTCTACGGCCTGCTCCAGGCGGTGGACCACCCGTGGGGCTCCGCGGCCGTCGTGCTGCCGCTCGGGCTCGGCGTCGCGCTGATCCTGGCGATGCTCATCATCGAGCGGCGGGCGAAGGACCCGTTGATCCCGCTGCGGTTCTTCGCGAACCGGACGCGGTCGGTCATCAACACCGCGTCCCTGTTCTACATGGCGGCGTTCATCTCCTACACGTTCATGCTGACGTTGTTCATGCAGCAGGTACTGGAGTACTCGCCGTTGCGGACCGGCCTGTCGTGGCTGCCACTGGGCCTGGGCATCGGCGTGGGCATCGGCCTCGGCACCGCGTTCATCCCCAAGGTCGGCGTCAAGGCCGTCGCCGCGGTGGGCTTCGCGGGCGCCGGTGTCGGCCTGTTCCTGACCAGCATGATCGGCGTCGAGACGACGTACCTCGGCGGCATCCTGCCCGGCATGATCGTGTTCGGCGTCTTCGCGGGCGCGTCCATGCCCGCGGGCACCAACGCCGCGCTGCACGGCGTGACCGAGCAGGACTCCGGCCTGGCGTCGGGTGTGCAGACCACCGCGCTCCAGGTCGGCAGCGCGCTCGGCCTGGCGGTGCTCGTGACGCTCGCGCTGCGCGACGCCATGGGCGAGATCCAGCAGGGCGTGGACGTGGACGTCGCGATGACGGCCGGCTACGGCCTGGCGCTGCGCGTCGGCGCGGTGCTGATGGTGGTCGGCGCGGTCCTGATCGCGGCGCTGCTCGAGCGCGTGGACACCAAGTTGCGCGACCCGGTGGCCGAGATGGTCCAGCACACCGCCTGACCGGCGGCGGGCACCGACTCGCACGGAACGCGGAACGCCGTCGCACCCCCAGGGTGCGACGGCGTTCCGCTGTGTCAGGGCAGGCCACCCCCTATCGACCACGAACGCCCCGGCGTCAGGACCCTCTCCCCCGCCCCGCCCCCGCTGCGCGGCCTGGCTGCGGCCTGCGGCAGCACACTGCTGGAAGCACACCGTTGGACCGGGCTCGGCATCCGTCCACTCCCCGCGGACTCCGCCTACCGCCCGGTCGTGCTCCCGGCTCTCTCACCGGCTCCAGAGCACGGTGCCCGCCACCGGGCCGCCTCACAATCACCGGGCCGCCCTGCCGTCCGGCCCAGCCAACCCACCACCGGTCCGGCTCGCCAGTCGCCGACCCCAACCCACCACCCGTCCGGCTCGCCACTCGCCCACCCAACCCACCACCGGTCCGGCTCGCCACTCGCCCACCCAACCCACCGCCGGGCACCTCACCACCGGCGAAGCCAGGCACACCGCCCACACCCACACCCCCGCCTCCATCCCCACGCACGCACGCGGAAACGCTGCGGGCGGTGGCCCCGAGGTGGGGACCACCGCCCGCAGCGGCGTGGTGCGTGGTTCGTGATCTGTGGACCTAGCCGCAGCGGTAGAGCATGGCGTCGCCGTAGCCCGGCAGGGGCAGCATGTCCTCGGCCGGCGTGATCGGCGCGCCGCCGTAGACGGCCGGGTCGACCGGGGCGCAGTTGTCCTGGACCCACTCGACGCGCTCGCGCTGCTCCTCGCCGCCCATGCCGGCGATGCCGCCCATCCGCTTCTCGCCCGGAGCCGCGGTCAGGACGTACCGCAGCGCGCCGTCGTCGACCCACCGGCGCAGCTGGTCGACCGAAGGCGCGGCGTCCGCGCCGAGGTAGCCGCCCATGCTGACGAGCATCGCGTCGCTGTCGATGATGAACGACGACGCGGCCAGGCCGCCGCCCTCGACCGCCAACGTGATGGCGGCGCCGTCGGAGTTCCGCTCGGCGTACTCCAGCACCTTGCGGTTCTCCTCGTGCAGGACCGCTCCGGCGAACCCGCCGGCACGCGGCGGTGCGGGCTCGACGTGCTCGAAGCCCGGGATCACGGCGCCCGCCGGCAGCTCGCCACGCGTCAACGCGTTCAACGCCTCGTTGGGCGGTCCGGCGGACGGGAAGCCGCCGTTCGTCTTGTGCTCGGCGGCGGACACCACCGACCACACCGCCGGCGTGAACAGCATCGCCACCACGCCGAGCAGGAACGCCGACCGGCCCACGGTCCGGCGCTGCGCCGACGACCGGCTGCCCAGCACCAGGCCGACCACCGACACCAGGGTCGCCGCGATCACGACCCACTTGGTCCAACCCTGCCACGACGGGTCGCGGTCGATCAGGACCACCGCCCAGGCGCCGGTGAGCGCGACGGACGCCGGGAGCAGCAGCCACCCGCGGCCGCGGCCGGTGCGGTAGGTGCGCCACAGCAACGACAAGCCGGCCGCGGAGATCGCCGCGATCGGCGGCGCGAGGGCCGTCGTGTAGTACGGGTGCCAGATGCCCTCGGTGAAGCTGAACACGAGGATCGTGACGACCAGCCAGGTGCTCCACAGCAGCCACCCGGCGCGCTGGAGGCGGTTGCCGGGGACGCGGAACCACAGCCGCCGGTAACCGGCTGCGCCGACCACGGCCAGGACGAGCAGGCTGAACGGCAGCAGCCACGAGATCTGGCCGCCCACCTCCAGCACGAACATCCGCGTGACGTCCGGGTAGCCGCCGCCCATGCCGACCGCGCCGAGCTGCACGTGCAGGCCCGAGCCGCCGTACTGCTGGCCGAGGTTGAAGATCTTGCCGAAGCCGTTGTAGCCGATGATGTTGTCGAGCGCGGTGCCGTCGAGGCTCGCGCCCATGTACGGCTTGCGGCCCGGCCACACGTCCAGCAGCACCGGCCACCACAGGGACGACACGGCCAGCACGCCGCCCGCCGCCAGCAGGTGGTTCACCCGGCGGCGCACGGGACCGTCGACGCACACCAGGTACACCAGCGCCAGGCCGGGCACGATCACCCAGGCCGCCATGAGCTTCGTGGTGAAGCCGCAGCCGATGAGGAACGCGCACAGCAGCAGCCACCGCACCTGGCTCCGGGCCGCGTCGCTGTGCACCGCGCGGGTGAACGCGTAGGCCGCCGCGACCAGCAGGAGCACCAACAGGGTGTCGGTGTTGTTGCTGCGGTTCACCATGACGGTGACCGGCGTGAGCGCCAGGATCAGCGCCGCGACCAGGGCGACGCGCTCACCGGCCCACAGCCGGACCGTGCGGTGCAGCAGCACGACGGTCGCGACGCCCTCGATCACCTGCGGCAGCATGAGCGCCCAGCTGTGGAAGCCGAACACCGAGGCGAAGACCGCCTGCGGCCACAGCGCCATCGGCGGCTTGGCCGCGTTGACCACGCCGTACGGGTCGGCGGCGCCGAAGAGGAAGTTGGGCAGGCTCTCGGTCATCGACCTGATCGCGGCCGAGTAGTAGGCGTTGCCGAAGTCGCTCGCGCCGATGGCCCACGTGTAGAGGACGCCGGCGAGCGCGCAGATGCCGAGGAGGATCAGGCCCGCGCCGCGGACGTGGTCCCGGTTCTTCCCACCGGCTGCCGCCCTCGGCTCCGGTCCCGCAGGCCTCGGTACGGCCAACGGCGGGTGGTGCGTGACAGAAGCCATCGGTATTCCCTTCGCCCTTCTTGCCGCCTGGTACCGACCCGTCGACGTGACACGTCGCGAATCGGTCCTCAGGGTCGTCGGCGGAGGGGTGGTCCGACGTCTCGTTCCTTGCGCCACCACCGCGGGAAAGGCGAGAACGGCAATTCGTGAGAAGTCCACGCGGGCGGTCGTGACGCGCGCACTGTTCGGCGTCGCGCCGCCGACCCTAGGCTGGCGCCATGAAGTACATGATCTCGATCTACAGCAACCCGAAGCCGTGGGCGCACCCGACGTTCATGCACCGCGAGGGCCTGTCGGACGCGGACCGCGAAGCGCGGATGGCGCAGTTCGGCGCGCTCATGCAGGAGATCTCCGAGAGCGGCGAGCTGGTCACCGGCCAGCCGCTCGCGGACCCGGCGGAGGCGAGGACCGTCCGCGCCGTGAACGGCGAACTGACCACAGTGGACGGTCCGTTCCACACCACCGAGGAGCAGCTGGTCGGCTACTTCGTGGTCGAGTGCGAGAGCATCGACCGGGCCGTCGAGATCGCCTCACGGTTCCCGGACGCCCACGACGGCGCCACCGAGGTCCGCGCCTTCATGGAGTGACCCCACCCCAGCGCCCCCGTCCACCCCTTCACCCCACCCGGACCCAGCCCTCTCACTCGCCCGGACCCCAGCCCCTTCACTCCCCCGGGCCACCCTCAGTTCCCCCACCGGGACCACCACGCGAGGTCGCGTCGGTCGTTCGAGACTCCTTTCCCGCCGATCACGCTTCTCGATCGGCGGGAAACGAGGCTCGAACGACCGACTTCCAGGCGACCGAGCCGCGCCGCCGGAGGCGGCGCAATCAAATGAAGAAGTCAGCCATCAGCGGGGCCACCTTGCGCTGGTCGTACAGGTGACCCTCGTCCGGCAGTCGGATGAGCCGCGCGTCGGGGATGCGGTCGGCGAGCGTCACGCACGCCTCCTGGATCGACGGGGTGCTCTTGCGGCCGCTGATGATCAGCGTCGGCACGGTGATCTTCGGCAGCAGGTCGAACGGCACCGCGTTGTGCTGCTGGCTGATGATCGTGTCGTACACGGCGGACGGAGCCATCGACACGAACGCCTGCCACGCCGGGTGGTTCTTGATCTTCTCCAGCGTCTCGTCCGTGATGAACCCGACGATGTCCTTGCCGAAGAGGGTGACCGCCTCCTCCCGGAGACCCGCGGCCACGAGCCGCTTCAGCTCCACCAGCTGCTCGTCGGTGGCCTTGGGCGAGTCGTACGGCGGCTCGTACATGCCGAGCCGGCGCATCGGCACGCCGTCGGCGGCGGCCTGGATGGCGACCATGCCGCCGGTGCAGTTGGCGAACACGGCGGCGGGCTCGCCGGCGACCTCGATCACCGCGGCGAGGTCCTCGACCTCGCGGTGGATCGAGTACTCCTCGGGGTCGCCGTAGTCGCTGTCGCCGTGACCGCGGCGGTCCACGTTGTACACCGTGTAGTGCTCGGACAGCATGTGCGCGAAGGGCGCGAACATCGCCTTGTCGTTCAGGCCGCCGCCGATGACCACGACGGGCGGGCCCGAGCCCGACTTCTCGTACGCGATGACGGTGCCGTCGAGCGACGTCACCGTGTCCACCGGGAGGTTGCGCGGCCCGGCGTAGTCGTCTTCGAGGCGGAGGTCCTCGGGGGCTTCTCCGCCGTGTTCGTTCAGCGTGCTGGGCGCTGAGTCTGCCATCGGACGTCTCCTCGTTCTCGACTGCCGGCCGGTGGCCGACAACACCGTCCGCGCGACCGATTCCCAGCCACGCGGGCGGCTCGCGCGATCGACTCGACGCTAGCGGCGGGCCGTTGTGCCGCCTTCCTCTCGATTGCAGTGTTCCAACGCAATTTTCGATACGCGGTGGGCCGTCCGGCTTCATTACCGTCGGCCCATCGAAGCCCAGGGAAATCCGTTCTCGCTTGGAGGCAAGCTGATGGAGCCTCGTTGTCCCGTAGTGCTGGACGCGGCAGGTGTCGACGTCCACGCCGAGGCGGCCCGCATCCGTGCGAATGGACCGATCAGCAGGGTGGAGCTCCCCGGGGGCTACCAGGCTTGGGCGGTCACGAGCTACGAGGTGGGCAAGCAGGTGCTGGCCGACCAGCGCTTCGGCAAGGACCCGAAGAACTGGCCGGTGCTCGCGGCCGGTGAGGTCCCGCCGGACTGGCCGATGATCACGTGGGTGGTCATGGACAACATGACCACGCGCGACGCCGACGACCACGTGCGCCTGCGCAAGCTGGTGGCCCGCGGTTTCACCGCGCGCCGGGTCAAGGACTCGTTGCCGCTGATCGAGAAGATCACCAACGGGCTGCTCGACGAGCTGGCCCAGCTGCCGCCGGACGAGGTGGTGGACCTGAAGTCGAAGTTCTGCTACCCGTTGCCCGCCATGGTGGTCTGCGAGCTGTTCGGCGTGCCGGAGGAGGCGCGGGCCGAGGCCCTGAAGGGCGGCGAGGTCAACGTCAGCACCTCCATCACGCCGGAGGAGGCGCAGGCGAACGTCGAGCAGTGGCACCAGGCGATGCTGGACCTGGCCGCCCGCAAGCGGGAGGAGCCGGGCGACGACCTCACCAGCCTGCTGGTGGCGGCGCAGGAGGACGACGGCTCGCGGCTGTCCGACGAGGAGATGGCCGGCACCCTGCACCTCATGCTGGGCGCGGGTTCCGAGACGCTGATGAACGTGCTCAGCCACGCGGTGAAGCACCTGCTCAGCAAGCCGGAGCAGAAGGGCCTGGTCGACTCGGGCAAGGTCACGTGGGACGACGTGTTCGAGGAGACCATCCGCGTCGACTCCCCCGCCGCGATGCTGCCGTTCCGGTTCGCCACCGAGGACGTCGAGATCGGCGGCGTGCTGATCAACAAGGGCGACCCGGTGATGATGGGCTTCGCGGGCATCGGCCGCGACCCGGCCGTGCACGGCGAGACCGCGTCCGAGTTCGACGCCCTCCGCGCGGACAAGTCGCACCTGTCGTTCGGCCACGGCGTCCACTACTGCCTCGGCGCGCCGCTGGCGCGGTTGGAGGCGATGGTGGCCCTGCCCGCGCTGTTCCAGCGCTTCCCCGACATGGAGCTGGCCGTCCCGGTGGACGAGCTGGAGCCGCAGGGGACCTTCATCATGAACGGCCACCGCGCGCTCCCCGTGCGGCTCGGCGCGGCCCGGCCGCCGGTCCTCTGAGCGAAACCCCGACGCAGCCAGCGTTCAAGGAGGTCCGGTGTCGATCGCACACTCGGGGGACAGCCCGACGGCGCGGACACTGATCGGGCACGTCCCGCGCCAACCGGGCACCACGCCCACCCCCACCGTCGAGCTCGTGGTGCCCATCTACAACGAGCAGCAGGTGCTGGCGACCAGCATCCGCAGGTTGCACGCCTACCTGAGCGCCAACTTCCCGTACTCGTTCCAGATCACCATCGCGGACAACGGCAGCACGGACGGGAGCTGGGCGCTGGCGACGGCGCTCACCTCCGAGCTGCCGAACGTCGAGGCGGTGCACTTGGACCAGAAGGGGCGCGGCCGGGCCTTGCGGCACGTGTGGAGCCGCAGCCGGGCGCACGTCGTCGCGTACACCGACGTCGACCTCTCCATCGACCTGGACGCCCTGCTGCCGCTGACGGCCCCGTTGCTGTCCGGGCACAGCGCCCTGGCGATCGGCACGAGGCACGTCAACGGTTCCCGGGTCGACCGCACGGTGAAGCGCGCCGTGCTGTCGCGGGTGTACAACTTCCTGTTGCGCACCACCATGGGCGCCCGGTTCTCCGACGCCCAGTGCGGTTTCAAGGCCGGCCGCCGCGACGTCGTGCAGGCGCTGCTCACCGCGGTCGAGGACGACAAGTGGTTCTTCGACACCGAGCTGCTGCTGGTCGCGCAGCGCAACGGGGTCCGCATCCACGAGGTCGCGGTGGACTGCCTCGACGACCCGAACACGTCGGTCGACCTGTGGCGGACGGTCCGGGACGACCTGCTCGGCATGGTGCGGGTGGCGCGCCGGTTCACGTCCGGCGCTCTGCGCGTCACCCTGCCCGAGGACGCCCGGCGCACCGGGCCGCTCGGCGGGCGGACGCGGAACCCGGTGCGGTTTTTCGGCACCCGCCTGTCCGCCGCCCGCCTGTCCGGTGCTCGTCCGTCCGGTGCCCGCCTGGCCGGGAACCGCCTGTCCGGCAACGACTCCGTGGAGGAGCGGTGACCAGTTCCCGCGTGCCCGACGAACGCGAGTACGTCCACGAACGGCTCGGTGCGGATTTCGAGCGCGCGCTGTCGTCGTACGACACCACCCGGCGGGTGGAGACGTTGATCGACGACTTCCTGCCCGACGACCTCGTGCGCGGCAAGGAGGTGCTGGACGTCGGCTGCGGCCTCGGCTACTTCAGCGAGCGGCTGCACGAGCGCGGCGCGCGGGTCACCGCCACCGACCTCGGGCCGAACCTCGTGGAGGCCACCCGGCGGCGGGTCGGGTGCCACGCCGAGGTCGCGGACGCGTTGCGGCTGGTCGAGCACTTCGGGCCGGACCGGTTCGACGTCGTGGTGTCGTCCGAGTGCATCGAGCACACCCCCGACCCCGCCGCCGCGCTGCGGCAGATGGCGGGTGTGCTCAAGCCGGGCGGGCACCTCGCCGTCAGCACGCCGAACCTGGTGTGGAGCCCGGTGGTGAAGCTCGCCACCAGGCTGGGGCTGCGGCCGTTCGACGGCTTCGAGAACTTCAGCACGTGGCGCTCGCTGCGCGATCCCCTGCGGGACGGCGGGGTGACGGTGGTGCGGCGGCACGGCCTGCACCTGTTCCCGTTCCAGTTCGGCGCGCACGGGGTGTCCCGGTGGTGCGACGCGCGGCTCCAGGCGCTCAACCCGCTGATGATCAACCTGTGCGTGCTCGGCCGGAAGGAAGGCTAGGCGGACGTGAGCGCGGCGCGCCGACTGCTGATCGTCAACGCCGACGACTACGGGCTGACCGACGGGATCGCGCGGGGTGTCCTGCGCGCCCACCGGGACGGCGTGCTGACCAGCACGTCCGTCCTGGCGGTCGGCCCGGCCGTGCGTCGGACCGCCCGGTGGCTGGCCGACGCGCCCGCGCTCGGCGTCGGCGCGCACCTCGCGCTGATCGGCGTCGACCCGCCGTTGCTGACCCGGCGGGAGATCCCGACCCTGGTCACCAGGGACGGCGGCTTCCCGCGGGAGTGGCGGCGGTTCCTCGCCCGTGCCGCGGCCGGCCGGATCGACCCGGCGGACGTGGAGCGCGAGCTCGACGCCCAGGTCGAACGGCTGGTCGGCGAGTGCGGGCTGAACCTGACCCACCTGGACACCCACCAGCACCTCCACCTGTGGCCGCCGGTGGCCGACGTCGTGGTCGCGCTCGCGCGGCGGTGGCGGATCGGCGCGGTGCGCCTGCCGTCGAGCCGGGCCGGTGGCCCCAAGGGCGCGGGCATCCGACGCCTCAGCGCGGGTGTCCGCCGCCGGCTCACCGCGGCCGGCCTGGTCAGCCCCGGCGCCTATGCCGGGCTGGACGAGGCCGGCCGCCTCACGCTGCCCACGTTCCGGTCGGCGCTGGAACGCCTGACCGAGTCGAGCGCGACCGCGGCGGAGATCAACTGCCACCCCGGCGAGGCCGCGGACCCCGAGGCGTCCGCCCGCTACGAGTGGGGTTTCGCCCGCGCCGGCGAGCTGGACGCCCTGACCAGCCCCGAGCTGCGCGACGCCGTGGACCACCTGGGCTGGCGCCTGGGCACCTACGCCGACCTGGCCCGTGAGACACCCGCCGAACCGCGCTGACCTCTCCCCCGCGCTGAACCCCCGGACCACGCCGAACCGCGGCCTGCGCCGAACCTCCGGCCCGCGCCGAACCCGGCTCCCGCCGAAACCCGGCCCACGCTCAACCTCCGGCTCGCGCCGACCCGTCACTCCGCACTGGACGCCTTGCGTCGACGGGTCCCGCCGGTGCGGAACACCCACCGGTCGAGGCCGACGAACCTCAGCACGCTCACCGCGAGGCTGCTGGCCAGCAGCACGGCCACCTCGCCGAGGCGCCCGGCCGAGGGGTTCAGGTGGACCGCGGCCGTGACGGCCCCCGTCATCACCAGGTAGTGCAGCGCGAACAGCACCCCCGAGCGCAGGTGCGTGCCCACCGGCGCGACCCGCCGGCCGGCGAACGTCCACCGCCGGTTCACCTCGGTGTTGGCGACTGCGCCCAGCACGAGCGCGGCCAGGTTCGCCAACGCCGGGGGCACCACGGTGCGGAGACCCAGGTACAGCGCCACGTACAGCAGCCCCGACATCAGCCCGACCACGCCGAACAGGCCGAACCTCAGCAACGTCACCGCGGGCGCGAGGCGGGCCGGGCGGGCGCCCGGCGCACCCAGGTCGGCACGTCCGGTGGCCATCGCGTGCGCGACGCGGGCCAGACCGACCAGCCGCTCGCCGAGGCGCACGCCCGCGACGGCGCCCGTCACAGGCACCTGGGCGATCCGCAACCCGTTGTGCGCGGCCAGGAGCAGCAGCTCGGTGCCGAGGGACGGTCCGTCCGAAGTGGACAGTCGCAGCAACGGTCGGACGGCCGCCGTGCGCGCGGCGCGCAGGCCGCCACCGGCATCGGCGACGTCGAGGCCGAACGCACGCTGGAGCAGGCGGCCGTGCGTGCCGGGTCGGCGGCCGACGACGAGGTCCGCGTGGCCGTCGACCAGCGGCGCGAGCACCCGCGGCAGCTCGGCCGCGGCGGCGGGGTCGGGCAGGCAGGCGACGACGTCCGCCGTGCTGTCCCGCCAGAGTCCCGCGAGCACGGCGCCGCGACCGGCCCGACCGCCGCGCACGGCACGCGTCCCCGGCAGGCTCGCGGTCAACCGCCGGGTCCGCTCCCACGTCGCGTCGCCGCCGAGCTGGACCAGGGTGACCGTCCACGCGCGGTCGGGGGCGGCGAGGGAGGTGCGCAGCGCATCGGGCAGCCGGTCGAGGTCGCCGTCCAGCAGGACGACGACCTCGACGCAGGCCACCCGGTGAACGCTCGTCACCCGGCCGGCCGGTGGGCGCGCAGGATCAGCGACACCCCGTTGAGCGACTTCACCGGCAGGTACCGCTCGGCCACCACGACCCCGGTGAGGACGGCGTTGACCAGCGGGTGCGGCTCGCCGATGTCGCTGCCGGTGGAACGCCTGCGGTGCAGCGCGACGAGCGGCCGCACCAGCACGTTCCAGCTCCACACCCGGTCCACGACGAGCCCGGCGCCCTCCACGAGCTCGACCAGGCCGTCCCGCGTGTAGCGGCGGAAGTGCTGGGCCTCCTCGTCGTGCGCGGACCACAGGCGCATGTCCGCCGGCACGGTGATCAGCGCCGTGCCTCCGGGCCGGAGCACGCGGCGGATCTCGGCGGCCGCCCGGTCGTCCTCGTCGATGTGCTCGAGGATCTCGAACGCGGTGACGAGGTCAAACTCGCGGTCGTCCCACGGGAGTTCGCGGGCGTCCGCGACCTCGGCGTCCAGACCGCGGTCCCGGGCGATGGCCACCGCCTCCTCGGAGAGGTCGGCGGCCACCGCGGACCACCCGTGCTCCCGCAGGACCCGGGTGTTGCCGCCGCCGGCGGACCCGATGTCCAGGGCCCGCCCCGGCGGGGTGATCCCGCGGAGCTCGCGGGCGAGGATCGCCCGCTTCTCCCGGAACCACCAGTGCCGGTCCTCGACGTCGGCCATCCGGCGGATCTCCGCCGACTTCACGCCCCGTCCTCCGCGGTCAGGCTCTCCAGCACGTGCCCGGCCAGCGCCGCCACGGTGGGCTTGGCCCACAGGATCGTCGGCGGCAGGTCGAGGCCGTACCGGCGCTGCATCCGCACCCGCAGCGCCACCGTCATCACCGAGTCGACGCCCAGCTCGACCAGCGGGCGCTTGAGCCCGATGTCGGCCGGGTCGAGGTTCAGCTCGGCGGCGACCTGCTCCCGCACGTCCGCGGTGACCCGCTCGCGGGCGTCCTCGGCCGACAGGCCCGCGATGTCCACGGCGACGCCCTGGCCCGCCTCGCCCTCGACCGAGTCCGGCGCGGTGAGGTCGCGCAGCATCGGCACCTTGGTCATCGTGGACGGCAGCGGCAGCAGGCGCAGGACCGCCTGGTAGGACGCCTGGTACCGGTCGCCGAACGCCCAGGCGCGGAACGCCTCGGACACCGAGACGGCCTCCAGACCGCGGGAGTTGGCCTCGACCATCGTGGTGGCGATGTCCGCGGACAACCCGACGCCGCGCCACGACGTCCAGCCGAGGCTGACCGTCTCGGTGTGGCCGCCGGAGTTGCGGTGCGCGGCCAACGCGTCGAGGAACGAGTTCGCCGCCGCGTAGCTGGTCTGCCCGGTCAACCGCGCGAACTGGCCGCACGAGGAGAACAGGACGAAGAAGTCCAGCTTCCCCGGCGGGAACAGCCGGTGCAGCGTCAGCGCGCCGTCCACCTTGGGCGCGAGCACCTCGCGGAGCCCGTCCAGGTCGACCTTGTCCACCAGCGCGTTGTTCACCACGCCGGCGGCGTGCACGACGCCGGTGATCGGCGGCAGGCCGAGCGCGCCGGGACGCAGCGCGGCGGCCGTCTGCTCGGGGTCGGTGATGTCCAGCGCGACCGCGTTCACGGTGACGCCGAGCGCCTCCAGCCCCAGCACGCCGTCGATCTGGCGGCGCAGCTCCGGGTCGGTGACCGTGTCCCAGTCGGCCCGCGGCGGCAGCCCGCGCCGGCCTGCCAGCAGCAGCCGCCGGGCGCCCCGGCCGACCAGCCACCGGGCCACTTCGAGGCCCAGCGCGCCGAGACCGCCGGTGATGAGGACCGTGCCGGACGGCGAGCAGTCCAGCGGCGTGCCGTCGGGCGTGCGCTCGATCGAGCCGAGCCGGGCGGCCTGCGCGCCCCGCGACGTCAGGGAGATGACGTCCTCCTCGCCGGCCGCGCCGCGCAGCAGGTCGAGCAGTTCGGCGCCGGTGTCGGGCCCGAGTTCCGGGACGTCCACGACGCCACCCCACAGCGCCGGGTGCTCGCCCGCGATGATGCGGCCGATGCCCCACAGCGGGCCGTGTGCCAGCGAGCGCGCGTCGACCGCGTCGCGAACACCGCGCGTGACGACCCAGAGGCGTTGCGGCGCAACGTTCTCCGGGGCGTTGGCGGCGAACTCGGAGAGCCGCTGCACGGTCCGGATCAACGTCCACGACGTCTGCTCGGTGGCCGTCTCCAGGCTCTCGCCCTCCCCCGCCAACGGCGGCACGAGGACCACCGCGCCGGGCTCGGTGAACAGCAGCGGCCGCAGGTCCAGCGCCCAGTCGTCCTCGTCGTGGCCGTCCGGGCCGGGACGGAGGTCGACCGTGTGGACGCGGACCCGGTCGGCCCGCTCGATCTGCTCGGCCAGGCGGGCGGTGTCCGCCGGCTCGCCGACCAGCACGACCTGCTCGACCTCGGCCGACGTGGTGGCGGCCAGGTCGCTCCACACCAGCTCGTACACCAGGTCGCGGGGCAGGGCGGTGGTGCCGAGGTGCTCCACGGCGGCGAACTTCAGACCGGTGACCTCGCAGACGATCTCGCCGCGCTCGTCGGCGACGACGACGTCCACGGTGTCGTGCGGCGACTTGGGCGACCGCGTGCTGTGCACGATCACCTTGGCCGGCGGGTCGCCGCGGAACGCCACCCGCTCGATGGACCGGGACATCCACAGCACGTCGGCGTCACCGGGCGACACCACCGCCGCGCTGATCGTCAGCGCGCCGTCGAACACGTGCGCCCAGCTCGTGGCCCGCGTCGCCGGCGGCCGCTCGATGGTCATCACGGCCAGCTGCTCGTCGCTGTCGCTGCGCAGCTCGTCCATGTCCCACGGGAAGGCGTAGCCCTCCACGCCCATCCGCGCGAACATCTCGTCGATCCGGCGCAGCGAGCCGATCGGCAGCCGCGCCCGGACCACCTCGTGGTCGAGCCGGCCGGACAGCTGCCCGTTGACGTCGACGTTGGCGGTGGTGTGGGTGATCCACTCGTCGCCCTCGTCGGCGCCGGTGTCCTCGGCGATCCGGGTGGCCAGCGACAGCGCCCGGCCCTCCAGCACGACCTGCACCACGCGCGCCGGCTCGACGGCCAGCGGGGTGCGCAGCACGATGTCGGTCAACGCCGGGGTGTGGTCGCCCTCGGAGGCCGCCGCGACGAACGTGTTGATGATGGACGCGGCCGGCGTGACCTCGACACCCACCAGGCCGTGGCTCTGCGGGTACGGGCGGGTGGCCATGTCCAGCCTGGTCTGCCACACCTTGCGGGCGGGCGCGCCGCTGACCGACATCCGGCCGCCGAGCAGCAGGTGCTTCTCGGGGTCGTGGCCGCCGCCCGGCCCGGCGGTCGCGCCGGACTCCGGGAAGATCCAGTAGGGCCGGTGCTGCCAGGCGACGGACGGCAGGTCGAGCAGGTCGCCGCCGCCGTGCTGCCGGGACCAGTCCACCCGGCCGCCGCGGCTGTGCAGGACGGCCAGGTTGGTCAGCAGCGCCTCCACCTCGTCGGTGTCGCGCCGCAGCGTGCCGGTCGCGAAGGCGTCCTCCGCCTCGACGTGGCGGCACGTCTCCAGGATCGAGTGCGTCACGACGGGGTGCGAGGACACCTCCAGGAACAACTGGTGGCCGTCCTCCAGCGCCGCCTGCACGGCCTCCGTGAAGCGGACGGGCTCGCGCAGGTTCGTCACCCAGTACGCGCTGTCACGCGGGGCGTCCGAACGCGGGTCCGCCAACGCGCTGCTGTAGAGCGGGATCGTCGCGGGCCGCGGGTCGAGTTCCCGCGCGGCGACCTCGACCTGACCGGACACCCGGTCGACGTGGGCGCTGTGGAACGCGATGTCCGAGTCGACGCGCCGGATCTGCACGCCGTCCGCCGTCCATTGCTCGGCGATCCGGTCGACCGCCGCCCGGTCGCCCGAGATGACGGTGGAGTGGGGGTCGGCGGAGATCGCCGCCTCCACGTCCGTGCGGCCGGCCAGGCGTTCCCGGGCCTCGGCGAACGACACCGACGCCATCACCATGCCGCCGAGGCCTTCCAACGACTGGAGGGCGGCGGCACGCCGGCAGGCGAACCGGGCGGCCTGGTCGACGTCGAGGACGCCGGCGGCGACGGCCGCGGCGATCTCGCCCACCGAGTGGCCGATGACGGCGGCAGGCTCGACGCCGTTGGCGCGCCACACCTCCGCCAGTGCGACCTGCACGGCGAACGTCAGGGCCTGCACGTGGGCGGCGGACCACGGCTCGTCGCTCAGCAGCGCCTCGCGCGGCGTCCAGCCCAGCTCGGCGCGGAAGACGTCCGCGAGGGCGTCGATCCGCTCGGCGAACACCGGCTCGGCGGCCAGCAGCCGCCGGCCCATGCCGGTCCACTGCGCGCCGTGGCCCGAGAACACCCAGACCACGCCGGTGTCCTGGCCGGGCGCGGTGCGCGCGGACACGACACCCGCGGTGCCCGTGCCGTCGGCCAGCGCGCGGAGCTTGCCGACCAGCTCGTCGGTCGAGCCCGCGACGATCCCGGCCCGCTCGGCGAGGTGCGAGCGGCGCAGGGCCAGCGTGTGCCCGGTCGCGGTCGGCGACGTGCCGGGGCGTGCCGCCAGCCAGTCCGCGGTGGTGCGGGCCAGGTCGCGGAGGCCGGTCTCGGACATGGCCGAGAGCGGGAACACCTTGAGGTCACCGGCGGCCGTCTCCTCGACGGGCCGTGCGGCGGCGTCGGCGGTCGCGTGCTCGGGGCCTTCCAGCACGACGTGCGCGATCGTGCCGCCCACGCCGTAGCTGGAGACACCGGCCCGGCGCGCCCGCTCGCCCACCGGCCACGGCGTCCGCTCGCCGACCAGCCGCAACCCGCAGTTCTCCCAGTCGACGTTGGCGCTGGGCTCGCGGTGCAGGCTCGGCGGCAGCTCCTCGTGGCCGAGGGCGAGGACCGTCTTGATGACGCCGACGATGCCCGAGCCGCCCTCGACGTGGCCGACGTTCGGCTTCGCCGAGCCGATCAGGCACGGCGCGTCGGGCGACCGGTCCGCGCCGAAGACACCGGCGAGGGCCTGGATCTCCTCGCCGTCGCCGGTGGGCGTGCCGGTGCCGTGCGCCTCCACGTAGTCCACTTCGGACGGTGCGACGCCGATCCTGGTGTAGATGCTGCGGAGCATGTGCTCCTGCGCGGCCGCGTTCGGCGCCATCATGCCGTCCGACCGGCCGTCCTGGAACACACCGCTGCCCAGCACGACGGCCAGCACGGGGTCGCCGTCGCGGCGGGCGTCGGCCAGCCGCTTCAGGACGACCACGCCGGCGCCCTCGCCGCGGCCGTAGCCGTCGGCGTCCTTGTCGAACGCCTTGCTGCGGCCGTCCGGCGACATCGCGCCGGCGCCGTCCAGCGCCACGTTCAGCGCGGGCGTGGCCATGATGTTCAGGCCGCCGACGACCGCCAGGGGCGTCTCGCCGACGCGCAGGCTCTGGCAGGCGACGTGCAGGGCGGTCAGGGCGCCGGCGCAGGCCGTGTCCACCGCCATGCTCGGCCCGTGCAGGCCCAGGAAGTACGAGACGCGGTTGGCGATGCCGTAGAACGTGGTCCCGTTCACGGCGTACGCGCCGGTGTTGGGCAGGTCCTCCAGCAGCCGCCGACCGTAGTCGTTGGAGTTGGCCGCCACGTAGACACCGGTGTCGGTGCCGCGCAGCGCCAGCGGGGAGATGCCCGCGCTGGCCAGCGCCTCCCAGGACAGCTCCAGCATGAACCGCTGCTGGGGGTCGAGGAAGTCGGCCTCCCGGGGCGAGATGCCGAAGAAGTCGGCGTCGAACCCCTCGATGTCGTCCAGGAAAGCTCCGCGCAGCGTGGTCGCGCGCATGATCGCCGTCGCCTGGGGGCTGCTCGTCGCGTAGGGCCGCCACCGCTTCTCCGGCATCTCGCCGACGGTGCTCCGGCCCTCGGCGAGGAACTCCCAGAAGCGCTCAGGCGAGTTGAGGTCTGGAGCCAACCTACAGCTCATGCCGATGATGGCGATGGCTTCGTCGGGCGCTTCGTACTCGCTCAAGTGCTCGCTCCTCTTCACTGCTCCGGCCGGCCACGTCCAAAGCCGGATCCGTTCATCTCGGCGGTGGGAGAACGCTGCCCCCGATGGCTTCTGCGATCCTTGGTCCTCAAGGCGCGGTTCCCTCAAGGCGCGGACGAACTCACGCGGGGCGAGTCCTTCCTGTGGGACACCTTCGATCCGACGGGGCCGCCGTGGCATCTCCTGACGTGCGGTGGCCCCCGAGGCGAACCCGTTCGCCGGAATCCACCGCGCCCGGCAAGAATCGAGACGCCGCAACGGGCATCGCTGCCTACGCTCGCCCGCAGGACGCAAGCCGGCGGGACGCCGGATCGGACCGGACGGTCGAGGCCGTCCCCGGAACGCGGGAGCACCATGGCGGAGTCGACGGCACAGCCGACCAGGACGGGCGTCTCACCCTGGCCGGAGGACGCGGTCGCCCGGTACGTCGCCGCCGGCTACTGGCAGGGACGCGCGCTGGGCGACTGCCTGGCCGAGACGGCCCGGACCGCGCCCGACGCGGTCTGCCTCGTCGACGGCGACGTGCGGATCACCTACCGCGAACTGCTGGCCCGAGCGGACGCCGCGGCCGCCCGCATGTCCGCCGAGCACGGCCTGCGCGCCGACGACCGGGTCGTCATCCAGCTGCCCAACTGCTGGGAGTTCGTGGTGCTGACGGTCGCGTGCCTGCGGCTCGGCGCGGTGCCGGTGTGGGCGCTGCCGCAGCACCGGAAGAACGAGATCACCGGCGTCGTCGCGCACGCCGAGGCGAAGGCGCTCGTGGTGCCGGACGAGCTGAAGGGGTTCGACCACCAGGAGATGGCGCGCGAGGTCACCGCGGACGTGCCGGTGTGCGAGCACGTCTTCGTGGTCGGCGACGACGTCCGACCCGGTTTCACGGACGCGCGGGAGCTGCTGGCCGAGCCGGACGGCGAGGTCGCGTTCGACGCGCCGACACCGCCCGGGGACGCGGTCGTCACCTTGTTGCTCTCCGGCGGCACGACGGGCGTGCCGAAGCTCATCCCCCGCACGCACGACGACCTCGTGTACATGATGGGCGCCGCGGCGGAGATCTGCCGGTTCGGGCCGGACACCGTCTTCCTCGCGGTCCTGCCGGTCGGGCACGGATTCGTCAACACCGGCCCCGGCATCCTGGGCACGCTCCTGGTGGGCGGCCGGGTCGTCATCGCGCCGTCGCCGTCGCCGCAGGTGGCGTTCGGGCTGATCGAGCGGGAGCGGGTCACCGCGACGTCGGCCGTGCCGGCGATCGTGCACCGCTGGCTCGACCACCGGGCCGCCGACCCGTCCGCGGACCTCGGTTCCCTGCGCCTGGTCCAGGTGGGCGCCGCCCGGCTCGCCGACAGCGTCGCCGCCAGGATCGAGCCGGAGCTGGGCTGCGCGCTCCAGCAGGTGTTCGGGATGGGCGAAGGGCTGCTGTGCCTGACCCGGCTGGACGACCCGCCGGAGGTCGTCCAGCGCTCGCAGGGCCGCCCGGTGTCGCCCGCCGACGAGGTCCTGATCGTCGGCGAGGACGGCGAGCCGGTCCCGGAGGGCGAGCCCGGCATCCTCCTCGCCCGCGGGCCGTACACGATCCGGGGCTACTACCGCTCGCCCGAGCTGAACGCGCGCGCGTTCGTCGGCGACGGCTGGTACCGCACGGGTGACATCGTCCGCCGCACGCCGGACGGGAACCTCGTCGTCACCGGGCGGGACAAGGACGTCATCAACCGCGGCGGGGAGAAGATCAACGCCGAGGAGATCGAGGACCTGGCGCACCGGGTGCCCGGCGTCAGCCAGGCCGCGGCGGTGGCGATGCCGGACGCCGAGCTCGGCGAGACCGTGTGCCTGTACGTCGTGCGCGCCGCCGGCTGCCGGGTGACGCTCGACGACGTGCGGTCGGCGATGCTGGCGGCCGGGGTGGCGGCGTTCAAGGTGCCGCAACGCCTGGTCGCCGTCGACTCGCTGCCCACGACGAACGTCGGCAAGCTCGACAAGGGCGCGCTGAGGGCCGACATCCAACGCCGGCTCGACGGGGAACGCGCGCCGGCACGTCCGGACGCCGCCTCGCACGCCGCCTGAGCCGACCGCTCCACCGACCTGACCCGACCTGACCCGACCCGGCCCGACCGCCCCACCGGCCCGACCGGACCGGACTCGACCCGGCCGCCCCACCGACCCGACGGACCCGACCCGGCCGCCCCACCAGCCCCCGGCCGCTCCACCAGCCTCCCGGCCGCGTCACCGGCCCTCCACCGCTCCATCGGCCTCCCGGCCGCTCACCGGCCCCCGGCCGCGTCAGCAGCCTCCCGGCCGTGCCACACCGAACGCCCCGTGCTCCGGGCCACCCGCCCAGGGCACGGGGCGTTCGGCGTTCCGGGCACCGCGCGGCCCCCGTCGGCCCACTACCGAACCCCGCCCCGAGCGTCAACCTCACCGGTGCGAAAACGGGATCGAACCGGCCGCAGTCCAGGAGAAGACGGGACCCCCCCGCGTCGGCAAAATAGTAATTGTTCGACACGGGGAAAACCGGAAAGCAAGACCCGGGAATCCCCGGACAGCAGAAGAAACTCTATCAGGAGGTTCACCATGAAGAAGATCACCGTTCGCGTGCGCCGCACCAAGCTCGCCAGCAAGAGCATGCTGGCCTGCAAGGCGAGCGCCTGAGCTGTCGCCTTCGGGTAGATGAGCTGTCGGGGGGGGACGGGTTACCACCGTCCCCCCTGTGGGCTTTTCATGAAGTGGAGAGGAACGACCGATGGAACTGCGACGCGCCCGTTCCCTGGTGGCGTACTGGGTGGACGGCGAACTGGTCCTTGACGATTTCCTGGCGCCCACCCCGCCGGACGGCGAAAAGCAGGGCGTGGCGGTCGACGGGACCGTGGTCGACCTGCTGAGCGAGTTCGACGAGTGGACCGAGCCCGAGGTCGTGGCCGCCCGCTTGGAGGAGCACGACCCCCAGTCGGTGGTCGAGGCCGTCGACGCCCTCGCCGAGGTGGGCCTCCTGCGCACCAAGGACCAGGCGGACGCCGAAGACCTCGTGCTGGAGAAGTGGAACGCCTGGGGCCCGTCGGCGACCTACTTCCACTTCGACACCAAGGACACCGCCTACCTCAGCGTGGAGCGGGCGGCCGGTGACGCCGCGGCGTACGCCCGGCGCAACGACATCCGCGCCGAGATCCAGGACAGCGGCCCGGCCCCCGAGCCGATCACCCGCCGCCCCGACGCCGAGCGCATCCGCCTGACCAGGGCGTTCCTGCCGCTCCAGCGCGACTTCGGCGACGTCCTGCTGTCCCGGCGGACGCACCGCCACTTCACCGACGACGCCGTGCCGGTGCGCGCCCTCTCCACGATCCTGCACTACACGTTCGCGCCGATGCACTTCTTCAACGCGGGCATCCTCGGCGAGCTCATGCTGCGCACCAGCCCGTGCGGCGGCGCGCGCCACGAGAGCGAGTGCTACGTGGCCGTGCGCAACGTCGAGTCGGTGCCGCCGGGCCTCTACCGGTACTCCGCCGACGACCACAGCCTCGAAGTGGTCTCGAAGGACTTCACGCAGGAGGACCTGGAGCGCATCGCGTTCGGCCAGAAGATGATCACGACCGCCGGGTTCGTGTGCTTCCTGACCGTGAACGTGCACCGGGCGATGTACAAGTACCGCAGCGCGCGGATGCTGCGCACGGTGCTGCTGAACACCGGGCACCTGGCGCAGACGTTCGCGCTGGTCTCCACCGCCGTCGGCCTCGGGCCCGCGCAGAACGACGCCTTCCACGACACCGAGCTGGAAGCCGCGCTCGGCGTGGACGGCGCGTCCGAGACGGCCGTCTACCAGCTGTCCGCCGGCGTGCCGGCGCGGCGGGCGGACGGGCAGCCGATCGCGGACAGCTCCACGGACGAGGAGCGCACGATCGCCGCCGGCCAGGACACCCGAGAGTGAAGGCCGCGCCGTGACCATCGACCAGGAACGAATCGCCACCGCCGTCGAGCCAGGCCTGTCCGTCCGCACGATCCAGCGCCGGGTGATCTGGTCGCTCATCGTCGTGCAGGCGGTGATCGCGCTGGTGTTCGCGATGACCGGTCCCCTGCTGACGCTGATCGCCGAGCGGGTCACCGGCTCGGCCGGGCAGGCCGGACTGGCGCAGGCGATGATCTACTGCGGTGGCATGGCGTTCGCGCTGCCGCTGGCGGTGCTGTCGGTGCGGCTGGGCCGCCGCGCCGGCATCGCCGCCGGGTACCTCGGCGGCTCGCTCGGCTGCGGCCTCGTCGTGCTGGGCGCCGTGCTGTCGAGCTACGCCGTCATCCTCGCGGGCTCCGTCCTCATCGGCGGCGCCATCGCCGCGGGCATGCAGGCCCGGTTCGCCGCGACGGACCTCGCCGAGTCGGGCACGCTCGGCCGGTCCATGGGCGTGCTGTCGTGGAGCTCGATCGTCGGCGCGGTGGTCGGTCCGGCGCTGCTGGGAGTGCTCAGCGGCATCGGCGCGGGCTGGCTGCCCGAGTACACCGGCCCGTACCTCGCGATCGCGGCCAGCCTGGCGCTCAGCGGCACGCTGGTGCTGGTCCTGCTGCGGCCGGACCCGCTGCTCCTCGCGCAGCGCCTGCACCGGCAGAAGGCCCCGACCGAGAAGAAGCCGAAGTTCCGCACCGCGTTGGCGGCGGTGCTGCGCCACCAGGGCGCGCGGCGCGCGATCATCGCGCTGATGATCGTGCACGCGGCGATGATCTCGCTGATGAACATGGCGTCGATCCACATGAGCCACGGCGCCGCGACGCTCGGCGCGATCGGCCTCGCGATCGGTGTGCACACGGCGGCGATGTTCCTGCCGGGCCCGCTGGTCGGGTGGCTGACGGACCGCGTCGGCGTGTACCCGGTGCTGTTGACCGGCTTGGCGCTGGAAGCCGCCGCCGCGGTGGTCCTGATGCTCGCGCCGATGGACGACACCGTCCTCATCGGACTCGGGCTCCTGCTGCTGGGGCTGGGCTGGTCGCCAGGGTACCTGGCGGGTTCGGTCCTGCTCACGGAGTCCACCGAGGGTCCGACCCGGACCCTTGCCCAGGGCGCCTCGGACCTGCTGGTCCAGCTGACCGCCGCCGTCGGCGCGCTCGTCGCGGGCATCATCGTCACCACGTGGAGCTACACGGCGCTGGCCGCCGGCTGGGCCGTCGTGGTGTTCGCCCTGCTGTTCTGGCTGGCCGGTGCGGCACGGGCCGCGCGGACGTCCAAGGCGTCCGTCCCCTCCCCCGCGTCCCCGCGGGACTGACCGGCACGTGACGTCGTCCGCCCTGGTGAACCCCGGTTCACCAGGGCGGACGACTTCACCGGTTCGGGCGGGTCACCGGGGGTAACCTGGTCTCGCCTGGGGAGGCGGTGGCCACGCGCGTGGACGTGGCGGTGAGGGGTCGTCAGGTGATCAAGGTGCTGCTGGCCGAGGACATGCACATGGTCCGGGGAGCCCTGGTCGCGCTGCTGAGCCTGGAGCCCGACATCGAGGTGGCCGCCGCCGTGGCCTCCGGCGACGAGATCGTGCCCGCGGCCAAGCGCTGCCGCCCGGACGTCGCCATCATCGACGTCAACCTGCCCGGCAAGGACGGGCTGGACGCCGCCGTGGAGCTGCACCGCGAGGTGCCCGACTGCCGCACGCTCGTCCTGACCAGCATGGACCGCCCCGGCACGGCCCGCCGCGCGCTCACCGCGCAGGTGCACGGCTTCATGCTCAAGGACGCGCCCGCGGACAAGCTCGCGCAGGCCGTCCGCGACGTCGCCGCGGGCGGCCGGGTCGTCGACGGCCAGCTGGCGCTGAGCGCCTGGGACACCACGACGTCCCCGCTGACGTCCCGCGAGGTGGAGATCCTGCGGCTCGCGGCGGACGGCCTCGACCCGCCGGAGATCGCCGCCCGGCTGTTCCTGTCGGTCGGGACCGTGCGCAACCACCTGACGTCCGTGGTGGCCAAGGTCAACGCGCGCAACAAGCTGGACGCCATCCGCATCGCCCGCGAGCAGGACTGGATCTGACGCCGTGCCGCACGCGCGACGGCCGGCGGCTGCGCGCCGCCGGCCGTCGCGGGACGGTCAGACCCAGGGTGCGACCGGGTACCACGGCAGGATGCCGCGGCGTTCGAGCAGGCGCAGGTCCCAGTACAGGAGCGTGAACACGCCCGCCGCGACGAACGCGGCCGTGGTCAGCGTGGCGAGCCGGCGCGGGTTGGCGGCGAACCAGCGCTGCAGGCGGTTGCCCGCGAGCTGCGTCAGCAGGATGAGCGCGATCGCCATGACGGCGATGTTGCCCACCGACTGGAGCGTGAAGGCGGCCGCGCCGTAGAGCACGTTGCCGCTCTCGGCGGCGTCCCGGAACAGGGCGCGGAACAGGCCGAACGGACGGCCGATGAGGAACGCGCCGACCAGTGCCCCCATCACGACCATGGGCGCGTTCGGGTGACGGCGGGTGAGGCGGGCCAGCGGGTCGCGCACGACGCCGGCGGCGGCCAGGCCGAGGTAGATCATGGCCAGGCCGACCAGCCCGAAGACCACCATGGACTGGATGCTGCGCGGCGACAACACGCCGGCCACGTTGGCGGCGGTCTGGAACTGCGGCATCCGCGTGCCGACCAGCGCCACGACCACGCCGTACGCCGCGGAGACCGCGACCATGCCGACGCACATCCAGCCGAGCGGCCGCAGCACGGCACGGAGCCGTCCCATCCGCGAGGCGGAGCCGCGCAGCGCGGGCGCCATCGCGCCGAAGACGGCGACGTTGCACGCGGTGAACGTGCCGGCCAGGCCGGTGACCAGGGCGAAGAGGATGCCCGCCCCGACGCCCGCGATCGGGGTCGCCTTGGCGTCGTGGCCCAGGAGGGAGTTGGCGACGGTGTCGCCGATCGTGCTGTCGACGAACTCGGCCGACCAGACGACGGTGAGCAGGAACCCGGCCAGGGCGCTCAGCCCGATGGTCAGCCACCTGCGGCGCGGGTAGAGGTCGACGGCGAGGACGGGCGCCGACCCGACGACGGCGCGCGGTCCGCGGTCTGCGGGCGGTCTGCGGTCGGCGGGCGGTGTCTGCTTCGTGGGGGTGGACATGGGTTACCTCCGTGGTGAGGCGTGGGCTGGGCTGCGGTGGCGGTGCCGGGGCCGCGGTGCCCCGGCGGGTGGTGCGCGGGCGGGTGGTGCGCGGGCCTGTCGGCGGCCGGGCGGTGGTGCGCCGGTGAGTGGTGGTGGTGCGATGACGTGCTGCCGCGTGGCGCGGCGACCGGGTGGGGGTCGGGCGGTTGTGCGCCGGCGAGGGTCGCCGAGCCGCGGTGATTGGCGCGGGCGAGCGGTCAGGGGGTGTGGGTGGGGGTTGGCCAGTGCCGCGTGTCCGACAGGAGGGTCGGCGGGCCGTCGGTCGGCTCGCCCCGACCGGTGAGCCAGGCGGTCAGGCCCGGTTGTGACGGCGCCTCGCCGGGGAACGCGTCGGCCAGCGCGGCCAGGTAGCGCTGTGCCGCCGGCGTGGTCGGGTCGTGCCCCAGCGGCACGGTCCGGGTGGTCGGCCGGTCGAGCAGGTCCGGCGTCAGCAGCCACGGCGCGAGGTGCGCGGGTCCGTCGTGCGCGGCGGCGGCGGACCAGCCGGTGAGCACGACGGTCTCGGTGGCGTGCGGGGTGATCGACACGCCGACGCCAGCGGCTTCCCGGCGCGCCACGTCCGCGGCGGCGGTCGACCTGGCCGACGTGTCGGTCGCCAGGGCGACCTCGCGGCCGGCCAGCGAGCGCACCAGTTCCCGCACCGAGGCCGCGTCCGCGTCGGACAGCCGCTCACCCGGCCACGGCACGTCCTCCGCCCGCCCGGTCAGCACCGCGCCCAGCACGGCGCTCGCGTACTCCGGGCCGTCGGCGCCGCGCACGTCCGGACCGGTCCACGGGTCGCGCCCGGTGTCCACGGGGACGGTCCGGCGTTCACCGGCGTGGTCGAGCCACAGCGTGCCGCGCCCCTCCTCCAGCCACACGAGCGCCCAGCGCCCGCTCGCCGCCGGGCGGGACGTGGCGGGCACCAGGGCGCTCGCCGCGTTGCCGACCAGCACCGGTTCGTCGGGCACGTGCACGAGGTTCCAGCCGGGCCGGTGCGGCACGACCAGCAGCGGCATCGCGCCGGCGCGGGTCAGCAGCGGCCGACCGGGTTCCGGGGTGGCGAGGTGGCCCGCCAGCAGCACCTGGGCGAGGCCGCCCAGCAGCGCCAGTGCGAGCCCTGCGCCCAGCACGCGCGTCATGACCGTCGGCGGGCACAACGCGCACCACGCCACCCCCGCGAACCCGGCGATGACGACGACGTTCGCGGAGGTGAGCGGCGGGCCGTCGAACGCGACCAGCGCGGCCGTGCCGCCGAGCACCACCGCGGCCACCGCGCACCGGGCGAGCACCGGCGTGGCGCGGCGGAGCAACGGCGGCGCGGACAGGCACGCGATCACCGCCACCGCGACCGGTCCGGGCATCCACGTCGCGTCCGCGAGCAGCAGCGCGACGACACCGCCGATGCCCGCGGCGGCCGTCACGGCACGGCGGTGGTCCAGCCCGTGGCGGAAGGTGCGGACCAGCGCCCAGCACGCGACCACGGTGACCGTGCCGAGCAGCAGGGCCCGCAGCAGCGCGAAACCGAGGGCGATCGCCTCGCCGGGCGCGTGCGCGTGCACGGCTCAGGCGGGGACGGCGCAGGAGCAGCGGACGTGGACCCGCTCGGCGGCGTTGGGTCGCCGGTGCAGGACCATCGCGACGACCATCGGCGCGAACACGATCGCGTTGTAGAACAGGTGCAGCTCCACGCGCGGGATGACGAGCTGGATGATGCTGGTCGGCGCGGACTTGCCGAGCAGGTAGACCCCGCTGGTGGACTGGATGATCAGCAGCAGGTGCTCGATGTGGTGCCAGAACTGCAGGCCCAGCGCGACCCTCCACCACGTGCGCGAGCGCCCGGTGAACCCGTGGCGCAGCACCACGAGCGCCACCAGCATGACCAGGGCGAAGCCGTAGTGCATGACCTCGGACGTGACCAGCCACGGGAACGCCAGCCCCAGGGCGCCCTTGGCGCTCGGCACGGACCACCCGAAGCCGTAGATCTGCACGGCCTGGGTGATGTGCTCGACCCAGTGCGCGACCACGACGACCAGGAACCCGTACAGCGCCAAGCGGTGCCAGCGGGTGTTCAGGACGTCGAGCACGCCGCCGTCGGTGGTGCGGTGGGACAGGGTGTGCGTCACGGCAGGTTCCTCCCTCCGGTCAGGGTCCACGACTGCCGGGAACCTTTGCCGAAGACGCTACTTCCATTGCCGCGCAACGGAACCCTTCCGGGCAGGACTGCGCAAGACAGGAGAGGAACCTCGTTCAGTCCACTGTGGACTGATGTGCCACCGGCGTCACAGCCACCCGGCCTGCCGGGCGATCCGGATCGCGTCGACCCGGTTGCGGGCGTCGAGCTTCTGCACGATGCCGGTGAGCCAGTTCCGCACGGTCCCGGTGGACAGGTGCATCCGCGCGGCGATCTCGGCGGGCTCGCACCCCGCGGCCACCATCCGCAGCACCTCGACCTCGCGGTCGTTGAGCGGGCAGTCCTCGCTGTCCCACGCGGCGAGCGCCAGTTCGCCGTCGAGGACGCGCTTGCCCGCGGCGATCCCCCGCACCGCCTCGGCCAGCCGCTCGGCGGGCAGGTCCTTGCTGAGGAAACCACTTACCCGCGCGGCCAGGGCGCGGCGGAGGGTGCCGGGCAGGCCCATGCTGGTCAGGATCAACGTGCGGCACTCGGGCAGCAGCTCGGACAGCTCGGCCGCGCCGGTGAGGCCGTCCTTGCCCGGCAGGTCGATGTCCACGACCGCGATGTCGGGCTTGGACTTCAACGCCAGCGGCACGATGTCGTTGCCGTTCGCGCACTGCGCTACGACCTTTATGTCCGGTTCGAGGTGCAGCAACGCGACCAGCGCGCCGCGGACGATGTGCATGTCCTCGGCGACCAGGACTCTGATCATGTTCCGTTTGCCTCTCCCCTGCCCGCAATCCTGTGCGCGCAATGTCTATCACCGGGTCCGCCACTTGGCCCTACCGCGGCCGCACGTCGGTTCGGGCGCGCGAAACGCGATGACGACGACACGCGCGTCACGCCGACAGGCGCCTTTCCCGAACGGTGAAGCTCTCGCGGATGGCGTTCCTCCACACCTCGTACGCGGGCGTCGCGCCGGCGTCACCGCCCGGCTCGGTGCGGTCGGCGAGGTCCAGCGCGTCCGCGACGGTGAGGTCGGTGAGCGCCGCGGCGGCGTCCACCGCGTGCGTCGGCACGAAGCCCGAGTGCGCCCGGCCCTTCACCGCGAACACCGAGCCGAGCGCGAGCTCGTCGTGGTGCTCGCCCGCCGCCTCGCGCAGCCGGGTCAGGCCGACCCGGTCGCAACCGCCCGCGAACGTGGCGGCCAGGCCGACGCCGCTCCACAGGTCCGGCTGACGACGTTCGGGGAACCGCCGCACCGCTTCGGCGACCGCGGCCGGGTCGGCGCCGTGGATGAACCACAGCGCCCGCCCGACGCCCTGGTCGGCCGCGCGCGGGAAGTAGTCCGGCGCGCCGAGCCACGGGTAGGGCTCGAACTCGCGCTGCTCGTCCACCCAGCGGCGGGTCTCGAAGTAGGCGCGGTCGAAGCCGTAGCCGTCGACGGCGAGCCAGCTCATGACCGGGTGGTGCGGCACGCCGTCCAGGTCGGGCAGCACCTTCTTCCACAGCGGGCGCGGCAGGCGGGCCATCGCGAACCCGATGCCGATGTAGCAGAGGAACAGGTGCGGCAGGCCGGGGCCGCGCAGCAGCTCGGCCGTGCGGTCGCGCCGACCGCCGGGCATCACGTCCAGCACCGTGCAGGCCATCGTGGCGCCCTCGTACGCGAAGCCGCGCAGCTCGGGCTCGACCATCTCCAGCCGGGCCTCCAGCTCCCACGCGGGCGGCGCCTCGACGCCCCACTCGAAGCCGGCGACGACGGCCTGCGGGACGGCTTCGAGGCGGGTGGAGGTCGGGCCGGGGGCCGCCTGGAACCCGCGCTCGGCGAACCGCACCGAGGCGAACGACGGCGCCAACAGGACCTTGCGCAGCGCACCAGTCAAACCCGCCATACCGTCCTCCGCACAACTCGGCCGATGCGGGCATCCGGGGTACCCGTCGTCACGGTGAGGCACCAGGCAATCGCACAGTGATTTCATCCCGCTGGAGACTCGATTGATTTCCGTTGGCGGGGAAATCACCCGTTCGTAGCAATGGAGGACCGATTCTCCCGCCATACTGTCCTTCGGACGACCAGCGTGGACCCGTAGGTTGCGCAGGAACCGAGGGGTGCTCGGTATACTGGGCAGGATTTCTTGGGTATGGGGGAACGGCGTGATTCGAGTCCTGTTGGCGGAAGACATGCATATGGTTCGCGGTGCGCTGGCCGCATTGCTGAACCTGGAACCGGATATCGAGGTCGTCGCCGAAGTGGCCTCGGGGGACAAGATCGTGTCCACCGCCGCGGAAGCCAAGGCGGATGTCGCGATCATCGACATCGACCTGCCCGGCAAGGACGGCCTCACCGCCGCCGGGGAGCTGAACCAGCGCCTGCCCACGTGCCGCACCCTGATCCTCACCTCCCTCGGCCGCTCCGGCACGGTCCGCCGGGCGCTGGACGCCAAGGTGAACGGCTTCCTCCTCAAGGACGCGCCGTCGGAGAAGCTGGCCGACGCGGTGCGGTCGGTGGCCGTCGGCCGCCGGGTCATCGACAGCGAGCTGGCCCTGTCCGCGTGGGAGACCGAGGAGTCTCCGCTCACGCCGCGCGAGGTCGAGATCCTCCGCCTGGCCGCCCGCGGCCGCACGGTCGTCGACATCGCCTCCGAGCTGTACCTCTCCCCCGGCACGGTCCGGAACTACCTGGCCGCCGTGGTCACCAAGCTCAACGCGCGCAACCGGGTGGACGCGATCCGCATCGCCACCGAGGCCGAGTGGCTCTGAGCCCGTCGTCCCCGGCGCGTTGGGCCGAACAGCTCATGCGCGGCGCACCCCGGACGAGGGTGGAAGACCTGTAGTCCCAGGTGGTGAGGACACTGTCCGCCCAGCCGGCGATCTGCGACCGTCAACCGCGACACCGCCGACCGCTGGGGGACAACATGGGAACGGGAGAACTCCGCATCGCGCTGCTGGGTCCGCTCGACGTCCGGGTGGACGGCGAGGACCGCACGCCCACCGCGCCACGCCTGCTGCCGCTGCTCGCCGTGCTCGCCACGAGACCCGGCCGGCCCGTGCAGGTGGACGCGCTCGTCACCGAGCTGTGGCCCGAGCACGCGCCGCACGACGTCCGGCGCACCCTGCGCACCTACGTGCACCACCTGCGCCGCGGTCTCGCGCCGGCGCGGGTGCTGACCAGCTCGTGCGGGTACGCGCTGGAGCTGGAACCGGCGCGGGTGGACGTCTTCGCCTACCGGAGCCTGCACCAGCGGGGCGTCGAGCTGATGGCGCGCCGGGACCACCCGGGCGCGGCGCGGGCGTTCCGGGACGCGCTGGACCTGTGGTCCGGGCCGCCGCTGTCGGGGGTGCGGTGCGGGCCGGCGCTGTCCGCGTACGCGCTGCACCTGCTCGACCAGCAGCGCGTCACCCGCGGGCTGCGCATCGAGGCCGAGATCGCGGGCGGCCTGCACCGCGAGCTGATCGGCACGCTCCGGTCGCTGACCGAGGCCAACCCGCTGGACGAGGGCCTGCACGGGCAGCTCATCCGGGTGCTCGGCCGCTGCGGGCGGCGGTCGGACGCGGTCGAGTCCTACCGCGGCCTGCGCGCCAGGCTGCTGGACGAGCTGGGCGTGGAGCCGTCCGACGAGCTCCAGTCGCTGCACCGGTCGCTGCTGGCGCGGTGAGCCGGTCCGGTGATCGCCCCGGGCGGGGCGACCACCGGCGCACGTGGTCGGCCGGTCAATAATCGTCCAGCGCGGACCACCAGACGACGGCCTGGTCGTCACCGCTCAGCTCGCCGACGTAGGCGATGTCGAAGGACGACTCCGCCCACCGGATCGCGACCCGGACGACCAGGTCGTGCTTGACCAGGATGACGTACCGGTCCGCCTGGCGCGGCACCCGGAACATGTCGTAGACCAGGAAGACCGAGCCGTCCGTCATCGAGAACAAGACCTCGTAGACGACGTCGCGGTCAGCCTGGCACGCCGATACCGCCCACTCCTCCAGGACGTCCAGGCCCGAAGTGAGCTGGAGACGCGGTGCCGCGGCCATGGGATCGCCTCCTCGACACAGCGCTCACGGGAAGGTGCTCGGCTGCCCGCGGCACGGCCGCGTGACGCAGGCGTGGCGGCGGGTGGTACGACGGGCGCACGGGCCCCTCCCGGTGAGGTCGCTGGTGGTGGTCGCGGCGGCGGTAAGTCTGAACTTCGGCGGGGGTCTTGCTTCGGTGAACTCGCGTCGGCGGTCTCGCTTCGGCGGTCCTGCTTCGGCGAGCGGTCTTGCTTCGGTGAACTCGCGTCGGCGGTCTCGCTTCGGCGGTCCTGCTTCGGCGAGCGGTCTTGCTTCGGTGAACTCGCGTCGGCGGTCTCGCTTCGGCGGTCCTGCTTCGGCGAGCGGTCTCGCTTCGGCGGTGGTGTGACCGCGGGGGCGTGACCGCGGCAGGGCGTGAACCGCGGTCGACGGGTGGTCAGGTCGGCGGGTTGCCGTGCTTGCGCGACGGCCCCGGCTTGCGCTTGTCCTGGAGCATGGCCAGCGCGCGGGCGACCGCCGACCGGGTCTCCGCCGGGTCGATCACGTCGTCCACGAGGCCGCGCTCGGCCGCGTAGTACGGGTCGAGGTACTCGGCCTCGTAGGCGGCGACCAGGTCGCGCCGGGTGGCGGCGGGATCGGCCGAGGCGGCGAGCTCACGGCGGTGCAGCACGTTCACCGCGCCCTCCGCGCCCATCACCGCGATCTGGTTCGTCGGCCAGGCCAGCGACACGTCGCACCCGATGGACCGCGAGTCCATCACGATGTACGCCCCGCCGTAAGCCTTGCGCAGCACCACCTGCACGCGCGGCACGGTGGCGTCGCAGTACGCGTGCAGCAGCTGGGCGCCGTGCCGGATGATGCCGGAGTGCTCCTGCTCCACGCCGGGCAGGAAGCCGGGCACGTCGACGAGCGTCACGAGGGGGATGCCGAACGCGTCGCAGAACCGCACGAACCGCGCCGCCTTCTGTGACGCCGGGCCGTCGAGCACGCCCGCCATCACCACCGGCTGGTTGCCGACCAGGCCGACCACGCGACCGTCCACCCGGGCCAGCGCGCACAGCACGTTGCCCGCCCAGCCCTCGTGCACCTCGAAGAAGTCGCCGTCGTCGGCCAGCTCGGCGAACACCTCGCGCATGTCGTACGGCCGGTTCGGCTCGACCGGCACGATGTCGGCGAACCGCTCGCTGCGGTCGTGCTCGGCGCCGACGGACCCGCTGTCCGGCGGCACGTCGAGGTAGTTGGACGGCAGCAGCGAGATCAGGTGCCGGACGTCCTCCAGGCAGCTCTCCTCGTCGTCGTGCACCACCGTCGCCACCCCGGACGACGTGCCGTGCACGTCCGCGCCGCCCAGCTCCTCGTGGCCGACCCGCCGCCCAGTCACGGCCTCGACCACGTCGGGTCCGGTCAGGTACATGCGGGCGGTGTCGCGCACCATGAACGTGAAGTCGGCGAGCGCGGGCGAGTACGCCGCGCCGCCCGCGCACGGGCCGAGCACCACGCTGATCTGCGGCACCACCCCGGACGCCTCGACCTGCCTGCGGAAGATGCCGCCGTACCCGTCGAGGGCCAGCACGCCCTCCTGGATGCGCGCGCCGCCGCTGTCGTTGAGCGCGATGATCGGCGACCCGGTGGCGATGGCGAGGTCCATCACCTTGTGGATCTTCGCCGCGTGCGCCTGCCCCAGCGAACCGCCGAACAGCGTGAAGTCCTGCGCGTAGACGAACACCCGCCTGCCGTCGACGGTGCCCGAGCCGGTGACCACGCCGTCGGTGGCGGGCCGGCGGTGCGCCAGACCCGCCGCGGCGGCCTGGTGCCGACGGTAGGGCTCCAGCTCGACGAACGAGTCGGGGTCGAGCAGCGCCTCCAGCCGTTCCCGGGCGGTCCGCTTGCCCTGGGCGTGCTGCCGCCGCACGGCGTCCGCGTCACCCGAGACGATCCGCGCGCGCTCGTCACGGCGCTGCTCGCGCAACGCCGCCATCGTGCGCGGCGGGGTCGGGGCGGCGGGTGGCGGGACCGGGCGCTCCGGCGCGACGACCGGCGCGGCGTCGAGCGCCCGGGTCAACGGGATGACCCGGGCGTCGCCCGTCCGCTGCGGGTGCGCCCGACCGTACCGGTCGTCGGGTTCGGCGTACCGCGCGCCGGTCTCGCTGTGCACGGTCACGCGGCGTCCTTGGTCCGGGCCTGGCGCGCCCGCTCGTCGCGCTCGATGTCGGCCAGGATGTCCGACCACCGGATGCCCCGCGCGAAGCCGGACATCGGGACGTCGCGCCGCGCGCCGCCCAGCGGCCACGGCGCGTGCGCGACGGCCTCGTCGGTGACGTCTCCCGCGACCTGCGCGGCGTCCCGGGGCTCGCCGTGCGGGTCGAACGGGTTGCGGTCCGCCGTGCGGTCCTCGGTGCGGTCTTCGGTGCTCATCGGGGTTCCCTCCCTGCGGGTGGTCGGGGGTCAGGCGGTGGCGCGCAAGCGGTCGTCGAACCGCAGGTAGTCGCCGCCGTAGAACAACAGGGGGTCGCCGCCCGTGCCGCTCGACGCGAGCACGCGGCCGACGAAGATCGAGTGGTCGCCGCCGACGTGCACGGAGTCCAGCGCGCACTCCAGCCAGGCGAGCGCGCCGCCGAGCAGCGGTGCGCCGGTGCGCGGGCCGGGCGTCCAGTCGACCGCGTCGAACTGGGCGAGCCCACCGGGACGCCGCCAGTCGGCGAAGTGCCGCGCCACGTCGCGCTGGTCCGCGCCGAGCACGGACACGGCGTACGAGCCGGCTTCGACGATCGCGCTGTGCATCCGGGCCACGCGGGACACGCAGCACAGCACGAGCGGCGGTTCCAGCGACACGGACGTGAACGAGTTGGCCGTCATCCCGTGCGCGTGCTCGCCGCCGGCGGTGAGCACGGTGATGCCCGTGGCGAACCGGCTCATCACCTCGCGCAGGCCGGCCCGCGCGGGCAGCAGCGGCCCGGCGGCGGGTTCCGGCGGCTTCGCGCCGGGTCCGCGCACGGTCCCGTCGGCGTCGGTCAGGTAGTGCTGGGGCATGTCGGTCGCCTCCGCTCAGGCCCGGACGGCCCGGAACGCGCCGGGCGCGCGACCCGGACCGGCCGGACCGCGGTAGGCCTGGGCGACGTCGAGCCAGTGGTCGGCCAACTCGCCCTCGGCGCGCACGTCCACGTCGTCGCGGTGCCGCCGTCGGGTGGCCAGCAGGAGGAAGTCCTCGGCGCTGCCGGTCACGCGCTGGTCGGCGTCCTCGGGGCCGAACGCCCACAGGGCGCCGGACGGCGCGGTGATCTCGAACCGGAACTCGGCGTCCGGCGGCGTGAGGCCGCGGGCCTGGTACCCGAAGTCGCGCACCCGCACGGCGAACGCCACGATGTGCCGCAGCCGGTCGGTGCGCTCGCGGCGCACCCCCAGCGCGTCGGCGATGTCCTGCCCGTGCGCGAAGGTCTCCATCATCCCGGCGGCGGCGAGGATCGCCGGCGGCAGCGGGTTGACCAACCACGGCACGAGCCGGTCCGCGGGCACGGCGGCCAGCGCGGCGATGCCCGCGTCCCGCTCGGCGCGCCAGCGGGCGAGCAGCTCGGGCCCGGGCGTGCCGAGGTAGCCCGCCAGGGCGCCGTTGACGGCCGCGTCGAACCCGGCGGTCATCGTCTTCGTCATGGCGGTGAACGCGTTCGGGTCGGCCGCCGCGAGGCCCGCGATGCGGAAGATGAACGCGAGGTGCCCCACCTGGTGCCGGACGGCCCAGCCCGGCGCCGGGGTCGGGACGTCCCAACCCGCCTCGTCGAGGTCGGCCACCAACGCGTCGATCTCGACCGCGTCGGCGGTGAGGTCCGCGACCACGTCCTGCAAGCTCATCACCGTCTGGTCCTCTCGCCGGAAGGTCTGGGAGGGACGGCGGCCACCCGACCGGGCCAGGGGGGAAGGGCCCTTTCGGGTGGCCGCCGCACCGTCGCACCGGGGCCACGAGACCGACGACGAGAGCCGGTGCGTCTCGGGGGTGTCCGGTCGTGCCGGTGACGAAGCTCCCGGTGCGACAGGTCAATCGTCTCCGCCGGCGACGGCCGGCGTCTTCTCCTCGCGCGCCGTCCTCGGCGCCAGTGCCGCCGCCGCGGTCCACGCGGCCCACGACACCACCGTCACCAGTGCCCGGTCGTCCGCCCCGAGGGCGCGCACGTCCGCCACGTCCTCGTCGGTCACCCGGTAGGACGCCTTGGCCGTGAGCAGCGCCAAGCGTCCCGCCGGACGGTCCACTTCGGACAGTTCGGCCAGGGGTCCGTCCAGCCACGCCGGTCCCAGCGCGGGCGACGTGCCGTCCCACTCCGCCACCTGCCGCGCCACCAGCCCGCGGACGCGGTCGGGCACGACGTCGGCGGCGGCCGCGTCGATCGTCCTCCCGACGGCGTCGAGGACGTCGTCACCGGTCGCATCGAGCAGCGGCAGGGACGCGCCGGGCGTCACGTCCGGTCCCGGCCGCAGCACGCGGCCCAGCACGGCCCGCGCGGCGGTCAACCCGCGCGCGGGCGGTGGCAGCGGTTGCGGGTCGAGGAACACGTTGACCACGCGGTTGAGGTAGTGGAACGCGGTCGCGACCGCCGACAGCCCCGCCACCGCGCTCTCCGGCACCGCGCCCTCCGGCACCGCGCCACCGCCGCCCACCGCCCACCGCGCCAGGTCGCGCACGGCCGGGTCGCGGATCGCGCCGAGGTCGCCGGCGGCGATGGCGTCGGCCGCCGACCCGTGCCCCAGCGAACCCAGCGCCAGACCGTGCACCTCGACGCAGTACGGGCACGCGTTGGCCCGCGACACCGCCGCCGCCACGACCTCCCGGTCGGCCCGGCTCGCGCCGCCCGGCACGAGCAGGGACTCCCGCAGGAGCACCCAGCTCGCCGCCAGCACGTCCGGCGCGGCCGAGTGCAGCGCGACCGGCGGCGCGAGCACGCCGAAGTCCCGCTCCACCTGGTCGTACACCCGCCGCACGAGGCCGGTCGCCCGACGCGGCGGCACGCACCGCACGTGGCGGACGTCCCGCAGTGTCCGGTGCAACGCCTTGCGCACCAACGCGTTCGCCACGGCGACCGCCTCAGTGCCCGGCGACCGGGGACAGCTTCAGCACGCCCCGCCGGCCGCTGGTGGACCCGTCCGGCGCGGGCGCGCCGTACGACACGTCCACACCGCGTTCCCGCGCCGCGCGCACGATCCCGGGCACGGCCCGCTCGGCGAGGGCGGCGATCGTCATGGCCGGGTTGACGGTCAGCGCGCCGGGCACCGCCGAGCCGTCCGTGACGAAGATGCCGGGGTGGCCGCGCAGCTCGTGGCCGGGGGTGAGCGCCGAGGTGGCCGGGTCGTCGCCGATCCGGCACGACGCCAGCGGGTGCACGGTGTACGCGCCGACCACGTCGTTCGTCCACGGCTCCACCGTCGCCAGTCCGTCCTTCTCCAGGATGGCCTTGCAGTCGGCGTCCGCGAGCGCCCACCCGCGCCGGGTGTTGGCGGTCGGCTTGTAGCTCAGCGGGCCGCGGCCCAGCATCTGCTGCGAGATGCGGAACGCGTTGCCGGTGGGCGGAGGCGGGCCGAAGACGCCCTCGTTGTCGTCCTCGGTCATGAGGAAGATAGTGAGCCAGGAGGCCCACTTCGACAGCATCTCCTTCTTCGCCGCGCCGAACCAGCGCGGCTCCTCGCCGCCGTGCGTCTGCGCCAGGATCGTGCCGAGGCCGGGCGGGAAGTACAGCTGCTCCAACGAGTACCGCTCGTACTCGGGCAGCGAGCCGTCCAGCTTGTCCCAGTTGGCCACGGTCGGGCCCTTGCCGATGTGGTTCGCCGCGTACACCAGACCGTCCTCACGGGACAGTCCGAGCACCTCGCGCACCCGTTCCTCGTTGATCACGGCGGTGTTCAGCCGCTCGCCGTTGCCGGAGAAGTACCGGCCGACGGCGTGCGGCAGCTCGCCGAGCGACGGCTCGGAGCGCTGGAGGATGACCGGCGTGGCGCCCGCGCCCGCCGCCACGACGACGATCTTGGCCTCGATGACGCCGCCGCCGGTGTGCACGCGGTAGTCCTCGCCGTCGACGACCTGGTAGTGCACCCGGTAGCCGCCGTCGTCGGTGCGCTCCAACCGCTGCACCTCGTGCAGGGGCCGGATCTCCGCGCCGTGCGCGAGGGCCGCGGGCAGGTAGTTGGTGAGCAGCGAGCGCTTCGCGTCGAACCGGCAGCCCGCCATCATGAAGTTGCAGTTCACGCACCGGTCGTTGTCCACGGCGACCGGCGCCGGGTTGGCGGTGCGGCCGGAGTGGTTGCAGGCCGCCGCCCACAGCCCGCCCGCGTACGACACGTCGTCCCAGGTCTGCGTGGCGACGGGCAGCGCCTCCGTGACGCGGTCGTACCAGGGGTCCAGCGTGTCGCGGGTGATCTCCCCCGGCCACATCCGGCGGCCGATCGAGCCGTGCCGCTCGAACACGAACCGCGGCGCGCGCGGCATCGCGGCGAAGTAGACGACGCTGCCGCCGCCCACGCAGTTGCCGCCGAGCACGCTCATCCCGTCGCCCACGACGAAGTCGAACGCCCGCGTGTAGGACGACCCGAGCAGGTAGTCGTGCTCGAACTCCTCGGACTGGAGCCACGGCCCGCGCTCCAGCACGGTCACCTTCGCGCCGCCCGCCGCCAGGTGGTACGCGGGGATGGCGCCGCCGAAGCCGCTGCCGATGACGACGACGTCGGTCTGCTCGCTGCTGCTGGTCATGCCGGGCTCCCGGAGGGCGTCGTGTCGGGGTGCGGGTCGGCGAGGACCCGCCGGTAGGAGAACCGCGGGAAGCGCCACAGGCCGTCCGGGTCGGGCGCGGTGTAGCCCATCGCGAGCAGGCCGGGGTGGCCGGCCGCGATGGCCTCCGCGGTGTGCAGGTGCGCCGCGCTGTCGTAGGCCATGTTGCTGAACAGCGCCAGGGCGACCCAGCCGTCCTTCTCCGGGTGGCCCGGCGCGGTGAGCCGCGCGACCAGCGCGGTGCGGTGCGCGAACGGCAGCGCCACGAACGCGGGCACGTCGTCGTCCAGCACGAGCCCGTGCTCCTCGGCGTACCCGGCGGCGTGCGCGTTCAACGCCTGCGCCAGGTACGGCAGGCCCGCCGTCACGCCGGTGGCGGGTGTGTTCAGCAGGTCCAGCGCGCCGGCCTCGACGGCGCCGGGCCCGTCCGCCGCGCCCGCGATCGCGCGGTCGTCGGGCGAGCGCTTCGCGCCCGGCAGGATCGTGTCGGCGAACGCCTCCAGGGTCAGCACCCCGGCGCTTTCCGCGTCGGTCGTTGTCGGTGACACCGGACTACCTCCTCGTGGGCCGTCGGTCGGCCGGGCCGTCCGACGCGGTGTGCACGGTCATGGGCAGGCCGCCCCGGACCCGCAGCGACAACATCGCCTCGGGCGTCACCGGACTGCCGGGCAGCTTCGCCAGCCGCACCTCCCGGGACAGGACGACCAGGACGAACACGGCCTCCATCAGCCCCAGGGCGTTGCCGACGCAGAACCGGGGCCCCGCGCCGAACGGGATGTAGGCGTACCGGGGCCTGCCCTCGGCCCGCTCCGGGAGGAAGCGGTCCGGGTCGAAGCGCTCCGGGTCGGACCAGAACTCCGGGTGCCGGTGCATCGTGTAGGGCACGACGACGACGTCCGCGCCGGCGGGCACGTGGTAGCCGCCGATCTCATCGTCCGCCAGCGCCACCCGGGGCAGCAGCCACACCGGCGGGTAGAGCCGCATGACCTCCTCCACGACCCGCACCGCGTACGGCAGCCGGTGCAGGTCGTCGGCCTCGGGCAGCCGGTCGCCGAGCACGTCGACCGCCTCGGCGCGCAGCCGCTCCGCCACGTCCGGGTGCTCGTCGAGGAGGTGGAACGCCCAGCCGAGCGTGCTCGCCGTCGTCTCGTGCCCGGCCAGCAGCAACGTGATGAGCTGCTCGCGCACCTCCTCCGGCGACGCGAACCGGGCGACCAGGCGGGACAGCAGGTCGTCGCCGTCCGGGCCGGCGGCGCGGCCCGCCACCAACTCGTCGGCGATCCGGCGCAGGTCCGCCCGCGACCGCCGGAACCTCACCTGCCCCGGCGTGGGCAGCCAGCGCGGCACCAGGCCGAGCGTGACGGCCTCGAACATCGCCTGGTCCTGCACGGCCTCGAACGAGTGGCCGAGCGAGGAGTGCGGGCCGAGGTCCGCGTCCAGCAGGGTCCGGCCGAGGACGCCGAGCGTCAGCGACGTCATCTCGTGCAGGACGTCCACCGGCGGCCCGCCGACGTGCTCGCGCAGTCGGCGGGCCAGCAGGTCGACCTCGGCGGCCACCAGCCCGGCCCGCGCGGCGATCCGCTTGGGCTGGAACGCGGGCTGGATGGCCTTGCGCTGGGCCCGCCACGCCTCGCCGTCGCTGACCAGCACGCCGTCGCCGAGGGCGCGCCTGGCCTGCCGCAGGCCGATGCCCTTGTGGTAGTTGGTGGCGTTGTCGGCCAGCACGTGCTTCGCGTGCTCGGGCCCGTTGACCAGGTAGAGGGCCTTGGGCCCGATCGCGATCCGGACCACGTCGCCGTACCGGGCCCCGTCCGACATCAGCCGCAGCCGGTCGGTGAACAGCAGCCGCAGCAGGCCGGGGGTGGCCCGCCGGGGCGGTCCGGGCGGCACCCGCCGGCCCTCCCGGACCTCGGTCGGCGCCGTGGTCATGCCGCCACGGCCTTGGACTCCTCACGGGGCGGCTCGACGGCCACCGGCGCCGCCACGACCGTCTCCGGCTGCGTCGCGTTGACGACGGCCTCCAGCTCGGAGGTCTCCCGCTGCAAGCGCGCCTTCTCCACGAAGTGCACGCCCCACAGGAACGCACCGCGGATCAGGCACACCGCCGCCGTGGCCAGGAACAGGCCGTAGGCGACGTGCACGACCATGAAGAACCCGTACGCCAGGGCCACACCCGCGCCGAACGCCACCTGGGAGGCGGGCTTCGACGGCGTGGTGCCGGGGTCGGTCACCATGTAGTTCGTGTAGAGCACGAACGCGACGCCGGTCATCATGCTCAGCGCGCCGAGGATGGCCGTGTCGAACAGCAGGCCGCGCACGACGGCCTGGAGCACGAACGTCACCAGCCACGCGCCGATCAGCCACATCCGCTGCGTCAGCTTGGCGTTGAGCAGCGTGCCGGACGCCAGGATGATCGCCACGATCACCCAGCCCACCCACGTGTCCACGTTCTCGGTGAAGTGGTACGGCGGCGCGATGCTGGCCCACGGGAACACCAGCAGGATGATCGTGATGCCGAAGTTCGACGGGTTCATGTAGTGGCGCAGCCGGCCGCGCACGGGCGCTTGGAGCACCCACTTCGCGCCCACGGCCACCACGACGCCGAACATCATCACGAGGACCTGGTCGTTGACGTAGGTCAGCATGTTGAGCGCCAGGCCGGTGATGTGCGCCGGGAACAGGAACTCCACCAGCCCCCGAAGACCCCGGCCGCGGAAGCGGGGCGCGCGGCCCTGCGACCGCGCGCCGATCAGCTCGAGGCCGATCTCGGTGGCGTACGCGGTCGCCAGCGCGATGAACGGGTACGTCCACGGCTGCTCGAACCCGAGGACCGTGTAGCCGATGATGTTGAAGATGGTGATCGAGATGGCGAACCGGCGGAGGGCGATGACGACCTTCGGCTGGTGCCTCGGCGGGCTTGCTGCTTGCTGCTGCTCCATGTCGTTCACCTCTCCACGGCCTTGGCGCCGAGTTCGATCGTGTGCCGGCCCGACGCCAGCGACAGTTCCTGCGTCCGCAGCTCGCCGCCGCGGTCGCGCCACTGGACGAGCACCGGCACCTGACCGGTGACGCCACCGAGTCCGATGTGGACCTCGTGGCTGCGGCGACCGGAGTGGCCGCTGCCGCCGTCGACGCGGCCGACGTGCGTGACACCCGCCGCGGTCGCCGTCACCTGGGCGCCGATGACGGCCGAGCCCTTCTCGTCCACCAGCGACAGCTGGAGGTACGACCCGGTGGTGGGGCTGGTGTTGCGGTAGAAGACCGGCGCGTCCCACTGCCGGGCGACGGCGAAGTCGAGCCTGCCGTCGGCGTCGGCGTCACCGGTGGCGATGCCGCGCGTCGGGACCGGCACGGCGAGGCCGAGCCGCGGCGCGAGGTCGGTGTAGGCGCCGTCCGGGCCCTTGGCGAAGAAGTGGAGCGTCTGGTCGCCCGCGAGGTCGTCGCCGGGACGCAGGTTCGGCCACCACGCCGGGTTGTCCAGCAGGGCGTCGTGCGCCGCGGCCAGCTCCTGGAGCTGGGGCCACCGGTTGACCTGGCCGCGCACGAACCCGGTCGCCTGGGTGATCACCGGGTCGCCGCTGTTGTCGAAGTCGGCGATCTTGACGTCCCAGCCCCACCCGGACCACGCGGTGCGGGCCTGCGCGCTGCGGTCGGTCCACGGCGCCTCGCCGCCGCCCAGCCGGGCCCGCAGGTCCGCCCGGTCCGCCGCGGTGTTGACGAAGTGGAAGTTGCTCTCCTCGATGCCCCACGACGTGGTGATGTTGCTGACGAACAGGTCGTAGAGGCCGTCGTGGTCGAAGTCGGCGAAGTCGACGCCCATGCCCTTGAAGCTGTCGTTGCCCAGCACCTTGGACTTCGGGTCGTTCGGCCCGCGGACGCCCTTCACCTCGGTGAACCGCACGTCGCCCGGCGTGGACCGGTTGTGCAGCAGGCGGTCGTGGCCGAAGTCGTTGCCGATGTACAGCTCGGGCAGGCCGTCGTGGTCCACGTCGGTCGCGCTGACCGCGAGCGACCAGCCGTGCCGCGCCTCCTCGGGGATGGCCTCCTCGTCCAGCGCGAACGTCACGCCCGGCTCGGCGCCGGAGGTGCCGTCGACGAACCGGAAGACGTACTTGCCGCCGCCGTTGTCGGCGTGGGACATCGAGCGGTTCATCTCGACGCCGCCCGCGACCCGCTCGTCCAGCACGGGGCTGCCGTCGGGGAAGTAGTTGCCGATGAACACGTCCTGGTGGCCGTCGCCGTCGAAGTCGCCGACGGTCGCCGCGTTGGTGTTCCACACCGGGCCGCTGTAGACGCCGTTCGCCGAGTGGTCGCCGGGGATCAGCTCGACCGGGCGGTACGAGGCCGCGCTGAGCGGGCCGGCGCCGTCCTTGGCCAGGAACACGACGGGCGTGCGGCCCCAGTAGTGGACCAGCAGGTCGATCCGGCCGTCCTCGTTCAGGTCGGCGGGCACGCAGCCCATCGGGGCGATGTAGGCGCCCATCGGCAGCGGCGACTCGGACAGCGCGAACGGCGCGTACCGGTCACCGCCCTCGCCGGGCGTCGGCGTGACCACGGTCTGGTCGCTGCGCGGGTCCACGAGGCACAGGTCGTTGGAGCGGCCGTCGCCGTCGAGGTCGTTCATGGCGATGGCCGCGCCGACCGAGGAGATCCAGGCGCTGATGTGCTCGTAGTCCTGGTTCACCGTGCGGATCGACTGGTGCCTGGCGGCTTCGGGCAGGGCGATGGTCATCGGCGTGAACGAGTAGCGGGACGCCAGGGACTCCTCCTCCGCGGAGGAGATCCCGGGCAGTCGCGCGACCAGGTACATGCTGATCACCAGCGCGACGGCCACGAAGCCCGCCAGGTGCCTGCGCAGCCGGCTCGTCGTCGCGGTCATGGGGCCACACCTCCGGATGTGAGGACTTCGTCGGCGATGCGCTGCCGCCAGGACTCGAACGCGGGCACCACGCCGTCCACGGGGACGGCGGGGCGCACCTCCTGCGTGATGGCGGCGGCCCGTTCGGCGGGCAGCCCGCAGATCGCCCTGGTGGCGCGGTCGGTTTCGGGGATGAGCAGGCCGGCGCGGACGCGGGCCTCGGCCGCGAACGCGCTGCCCTGGGCGAGCGGTCCGCGGTGCGGCCCGGCGAGCCGGACCAGTTCGGCCAGTTCGTCGTCGGTCGCGCCGCACGCGTAGGTGGACGCGAGGCCCACCCCGGCGTACAGGTCGGACCTGCGGTGCTCGGGGAAGCCCGCGATGGTGGACGCGACCAGGTCGACGTCCGTGCCGCAGACGAACCACAGCGCGCGACCGATTCCCTGGTCGATGCCGCGCTGGGCGTACTCGGAGTACCGGCCGCCGGGCCACGGGAAGGCCGGCTCCCGGTACTGCCGCCGCACGTACTTCTCGGTGCGGAAGTAGGCCTGGTGGAATCCGTAGCCGTCGAGCACCAGCCACCGCAGCAGCGGGTCCAGCCCGTCGGGCGACGGCCAGCGGAACCGGGGCAGCCGCGCCATGGCCCACCCGATGCCCACGTAGACGATGTACGTGTGCTTCTCGGCGGGCCCGGCGAGGAAGTCGGCGACGTGCCGCCGGCCGCCGCCGGGCAGGCCGTCCAGCATCGCGTACCCCATCCCGGCGCCTTCGTAGGCGAAACCGCGGAAGCGCGCGGGGATCGTTTCGAGCCATTCCTCGGCCTGCGCCGGTGAACGTGCCTCGACGGCGTTCGCGTAACCGGTGAGGAACTTCTCACCGACGGTCTCCAGCAATTCCTGGGAGGCGGCGTCCTTGCGCGGAAAACCGCGCTTCACCAGGGATGTCTCGGAGACGCTTGGTGTCAGGATTCGGCGCCTGAGCGAGCGCCATCCATTACTCAAGGCACTTCCCCCATTTCCTTCGGGACGAGGTGGCAACGCTGTGGGACAAAGCTCCTCCAGCGACGTGGGTGGCGACTACTCCGCCCTTGCTGGTTCCGGCGCGGCGCGGGAACACCGCACGCCGCGAACCCCTCTGGGACGTGGCGGCGGCGTTCCGGGATCAGGCCGCGGCGACCACCGACGCCGTGGCGGCGCCCGTGCGGGCGGCCGGGGCGGAGCGGGTGGGCGCGAGGGTGACCGCGATCGGCGGGTCGGTCGGGCGCGGTGCGCGCAGCGCGAGCCGGAGGTCCCTCTCGCCGCGCGCGGCGCCGGGACGGGTGGCGGCGACCGAGAACCGGGCCGGACCGCCGTCGGCGGCGTGCTCGGCGACGGCGATGACGGTCCAGTTGCCGTCCGGCACGCCGAGGACCTCGATGTCACCGCTGCCCGCGACGACGTCGACGCCGAACGCGACCGGGCCGCACTGCGGGATCGCCTCGGCGAACACCCCGACCAGCACGGTCGCGGGCGGCGCGTCGGCGGGCAGCTCGACCCGCGCGGTGATCCGCCCCGTGCCGGCGGCGGGCGCCGCGGCGCGCGCGGCCTCCAGCACCGGCAGCGCGGGCAGGCGGCGCAGGTTCGGCGACAGCGCGACCAGCATCTCGTCGACGCGCGGGTCGCGGTACTGCGTCGGCGTCATGCCGACCGCGCGGGTGAACCGGCTGGTGAACGTGCCGGTGCTGCTGTAGCCGACGCTGCACACGATGTCCGACACCGTGAGGGACGTGGTCAGCAGCAGCCGCTTGGCCTCGAACAGCCGCACGGCGGTCAGGTAGCGGCCGGGCGTGATGCCGGTGGCCTTGGCGAAGACGCGGGAGAAGTGGAACGGGCTGACGAACACCTCGGCCGCCAGCCGGCCCAGGGTGATCGTCTCCCGGTAGTTCTCGTGCATGCAGGCGATGGCCTGCCGCACGGCCGAGCGCAACGGTGTCGTCGTGTCCTCCGGCACCGCGGGCCGGAAGAGGTCTCTGTTGTCCGCCGCTACGGCGAGTGGTCCTGATCGCATCGGGTCCGCCCCCTCGGATACGTCGTGCACCTCTGGTCGGTGCCAGACAAACCCACCGCGGTTGCGCCTCGCTCGACGTGCGATCGAGGTCCACCGGGGACGGTGGTCGGCACGCCGGCGGGGAGGCGCGCCACAGCGCCCCACGTGCTACGGCACAACCACTTCCGGGCCGGTGACCGAAGTGGACGGATCAGCGGGCGACGTCCAGGATGGACTCGCCGACGCCCACCTCGGACGGCCAGTCGAGCTTGAGCGCGCGGCCGACCTGGCCGCCCGCGTCCACCACGACGGCGCGGGCCGTGAGCCCGAGTGCCGCCGCGGTCAGGAACAGGGACTGCTGCAGCGCGCCGAGGTTCAGCAGCGTGCGCGCGTAGGGCAGCCCGCCGGGCACGGACGCCATCCGGTCGGCCCGCGCGGTGACGCTGATCAGCGCCGCGGGTCTGCGCCGGGACGCCGCGGCCACCATCGCCATGTCGAGCATCGCGGCCACGTCCGCCGGGTCGTCGTTGACCGGGACGAGGCGGTGCCCGACCGGGTCGAAGTGGTGGATGCCGCGCGGCAGGCCGCGGCACCGGTTGACGGTGACGTACAGCTCCAGCTCGTACAGGCAGTCGACGCTGTAGTACGGCCGCCGCGTCACCTCGCGCCGCGTGCCGCCGCGCCGCACCGTGTCGACGGACGTGACGCGGGCCGTGCGGAACAGCAGCTCGCCGAGGAGTGCCGCGTCGAACGCGCGCACCGGCGCCGCGGCGGGTGACGGCTCGGCGGCCACGGGTCTGTGCAGCAGGATGCCGGTCGCGGCGCCGACGTCCTTCACCAGCGGCGCCGGCGGGCGTTCCACCGCCTCTCCCGCGCCGACCACCCGCCAGTCGCGGCTGTTGACGTGGAACAGCAGCTCCTCGTACGACCACAGGCCGAGCACCTGGTCGTCGTCTTCGGCGAACCGGCCCTCCTGGTCCGCCACCACGACGAGGCCGGCGCCCACCAGGTAGGCCACCACCTCGGCGACCACGTCGAGCGGGACGCCGGTCTCGGCGGCGAGCTCGGCGACCGCGGTCGGCCGGCCCAGCGCCGCGGCGACGCGCACGGCCCACGGCTGCGCGAGCACCGCGTGGTACCCGGTGGACGGCGACTCGACGGTGAGCTTCGCGTCGCGGGAGCGCAGCGCGCTGAACCGGGACAGCCGGACCAGCCGTTCGAGGTCGACGGGGGTGTGCGCGAACACGGGCGCGGAGGCGACGGGCACCACGGACAGCAGCGGGCCCATGCCGTCGCGCAGGCCGAGCGACCGCACCACCGAGCCCGCGAGCCGGGTGAGGATGGCGTCCAGCGACGCGTCGTCCGCGCCGGTCCACGCGGGCGTGACCGCCCCGGCCGGGGTGGTCGGCACGCCGACGTTCTCCAGCGACACGGGGCCCAACGCCATGCGGCGCAGCGCCTCCCGTGCCAGCGGGGTCGCCGCGGACAGGTCGAACTCGCCCCAGCGGGTGATCGCGACGAGCACGCCGTCCTCACCGAACTCGAGGAGGCTGTCCTCCGCCAGCGAGAACAGTGGGATCGTTCCCAGCGGGCTCCGGTCGCGCAGTTCCATCACGGCAGGACCCACGCCCGGCAGCAGCCGGGAAGATGTGCGCTCATCACCAACGCTCCTGCCGAATAGGGCGAATCCGGTTCATCGTGGCGCGCCGGGGGCGGGCGGGCCAGTGCGCGGATCACGCGCCCACTGTGTGAACTTCACGGCCGCGCGGGACGGATGCAGGTTCGGTCTGGTGGACGGCTCACTGGTCCAGGTCAGCGGCCGTCTGTCAGTGTCGTGCAGTCCCTTCCGACACCGCCGCAGTGGTGGAGGTCACCACATTCCACCCGCGTCCGGACGCACCTCACGACCTCATGTGGGAGGCGCTTGCGATGTACGCCGAAGATCCACTGTCCGACGAGCTGACCGGCTCGTCACTCCCCGAACCGCCGACACCGCCGGGCGGTGCCGTGCGGTTCACCCTGCTCGGCCCGCTGGAGATCCGGCGCAACGGCGTCGACCACGCGCCGACCACGCCCAAAGTCCTCCAGCTGCTCGGGATGCTGGTGCGGCGGCCGGGACGGGTCGTGCACATCGACTCGATCGTGCGGGAGCTGTGGGCGGACAACCCGCCGCGCAGCGTCCGCACCACCATGCACACCTACGTCTACCAACTGCGCCGGTGCATCGAGGAGAACCAGCTCGCCCCGTTCGGCGAGCCGATGCTGGTCACCAAGGCGCCCGGCTACGTGCTCCGGATCTCCCCCGAGCAGGTGGACGTGTTCGAGTTCCAGGCGTTGCAGCGGCGTGGCCGGGAGCTGCTGGACCACGGCCGCTTCGCGGAGGCCGCCCGCTGCTTCCGGGCCGCGCTGGACCTGTGGTCCGGCTCGCCGCTGGGCAACGTCCAGTGCGGGCAGGTGCTCTCGGCGTACGTCCTGGAGCTCACCGAGGAGAGGCGCAGCACGCTGCACCTCCGCATCGAGGCGGAGATCGGCGCGGGCGCGCACCACGAGCTGATCGGCGAGCTGCGCTCGTTGATCTCGCGCAACCCCATGGACGAGGCGCTGCACAGCCAGCTCATGCGCGTGCTGGGCCGCAGCGGGCGGCGCTCCGACGCGCTCGCCGCCTACCGGCAACTGCGCGCGCGGCTGAACGGCGAACTGGGCGTCGAGCCCTGCGACGAACTGCAGGTGCTGCACCGGAACCTGCTCTGCGAAGGCGATCGAGCCGCGTGACCACGTTGGGATGTGAGGAACAGTCATGACCACTCGGACCTACGGCCAGTTCTGCGGGCTCGCCCGCGCCTTGGAGCTCATCGGCGAGCGCTGGGCGCCGCTCGTGCTGCGGGACCTGGTGCTCGGCCCGAAGAAGTTCACCGAGCTGCGCCGGGGCCTGCCGAAGATCCCCGCGAGCATCCTGTCGGCCCGGCTGAACGAGCTGGAGCAGGGCGGGGTCGTGCGGCGGCGGGTCGAGCCGGCCCCGGACGCCTCGGTGGTCTACGAGCTGACCGAGTACGGCGCCGAGCTGGAGCCGGTGCTGCTCCAGCTCGGGCTGTGGGGCGCGCGGTCGCTCGGCGGGCCGGGGCCGGAGGACGTGTTCACGCTCGACTCGGCGATCCTGTCGCTCTACACGACGTTCCGCGGCGACCACGCCTCCGGTGTGCGAGTCGTCTACGAGCTGCACTACCCCGACATGGTCGTGCACGCCGTCGTGGACGACGGTGAGCTGCGGGTCGGCAGCGGCTCGCACCCGGACGCGGACCTCATCCTGCAGCCGCGCGGCCCGGTGATGCTGGACGTGCTGACGGGCGGCCTGAGCCCGGCGGACGCCGTGGCAACGGGCGCGGTGGGCATCACCGGCCCGTTCGAGAAGTTCGAGCTGTTCACCGACCTGTTCCACATCCCCTCCGCGCCCGCGCCCGCGGAAGGACTGGCCCTGCGCTGACCGATCGCGGAAGACTCCCGCCCGCCTGTGGCCCGAACCGCAGGCGGGCGGTGACTCGTCCGCCCCCAGGCGGGGTGCTCCCCGCCCTCGCCCTCGCCGCGCCACCCGGCCGCCGCACCATCCGGCTCGCCTTGGCGCGCCCGCCTTGCCCCTTGCCGCGCGTCACCCCCGGAAAACTCGCGAAAATACGACATCGCCGTTCTTCCTGATGTCGGGCGGGTGTCGGCCGGGTGACGCGGAGATGTCCGGGCGCTGTTGTTCGACGACAGGTTTCACCCGAACGGCGTCACCCGGCGCGCGTTCGTCGGAACACACCCGCCGATTTCCCGCCGGCTTTCCGGTCGCATTCCGACCGGTGCCGCCACAACTCCGCGCCGGACCGCGACACCTCATCCGACCTGGCCCCCACCAGGCGTCCCACGGGGTATTGTCACGCCCCATCGGTTGGACGTGCGTTTTTCATGATCGTGGAAGCTGGGGGCACAGCACGGGAGCCGCTGCGCCGAACGGGTGGTCGTCGCGGAGGCTCGGAACCGGGCAGCACCCGTGTCAGCCTCAGGGGGTGCGCACGGGCGGCCCGCCCCCGCGCGGACGGAGGGTGAGCTTGACCTGCACCGATTCCCAGGAGAGCGCCACAGACCAGCGGCCGGCGACCACCGCACCGCTGGGAACGGCGAGTGCGGACCGCCGACCGCGGCTCGCGTGGTACCTGGCGACCACTATCGTCACGGTCGTCTTCGGCGCGTACTGGGTGGTCGGCCTCGCCGAGATGCTGGCCTCCGGCGCGGCCGTCGGGCCGCTGGCCACCACCGTCGGTGTGCTGTGCACGGCCGCGTTGCTGGGCATCCAGCTCGGCTACTTCGGCCGCCCGTCGACCGACCTGCGCTCACGGCTCAGCCACGTCGTGCTGGCCGCGCAGGCCGTGCTCGTCTACACGCCCGTCCTCGTCCTCAAGTACTCCTGGCTGGGTTTTCCCAGCTTCCTGGCGGGCAGCGCGCTGCTGGTGCTGCGACCCCGGTTCGCCTGGCCGCTGTTCGCGGCGATCGTGGCGATCTCGGCGTGGGCGCAGTACGAGGCCACGGGCCTGTCCATCGACGTCGTCTACCTCTCCGCCAGCGTCGCGGGCTTCGCGCTGGAGGTGTACCTGCTGACCAGGCTCACCCGTCTGGTCGGCGAGCTGCACCGGGCGCGCTCGGAGCTGGCCGTGCGGGCGGTCGCCGAGCAACGGCTGGCGTTCGCCCGCGACCTGCACGACCTGCTCGGCTTCAACCTCTCCGACATCTCGCTGAAGGGCGAGCTGGCGCACCGGCTCATCACCAAGTCGGGTGAACGGACCAGGACCGTCCTCGCCGAGATCATCGACGTCTCGCAGCGCACGCTGGCGGACGTGCGGGCGGTCGCCCGCCGCAACCGGACGGTGTCGCTGGAACGCGAGGCGCGCACGGCCGAGTCCCTGCTCACCGCGTCGGACATCGCCGTGCGGGTCGAGCTGGACCACCACGCGTTGCCCGCGCGGACCCGCGCCACGCTGGCCAGGGTGCTGCGCGAAGGCGTGACGGACGTGCTGCGGCAGAACGACGTGCGGCAGTGCGAGATCGCCGTGCACCAGACCGACAAGGCGGTGTCGCTGGACATCGTCAGCAGCGGCGCCCTGCCGTGCGAGCCGGAGGCCGACCGCGAAGGGCTCGACAAGCTGGCCGAGGAGGTCGAGCGGCTCGGCGGCTCGCTGCGCTCGGGCCGGGGTTCCGACGAGCGCCACCGGTTGCACGTCGAGTTCCCCGTCGCCGAGGAGACGTGGGACGACGAGCCGGCCGAGGACCAGGGCGGGCGCTGGTCGCACGGCGAGGCGCGCCGGATCAGGGCGCTGCTCGCGACCGTGCTGGCCGGGCGGACGTTCGGCGCGGTCGTGCACGCGTTCTACCTGACCCGCGAGGCGTGGCAGATCGCGCTGACCGTGGGGCACCTGGGCGCGTTGCTGGCCCTGCAACTCCTCTACTTCAGCCACCCGACGGCCCGGCTGCGGCCGCCGTTGGCGTACGGGCTGCTGGCCGTCCAGGCGGCCCTGATCTACCTGCCGCTCCTCGCGCTGCAGGAGGCGTGGGTGAGCATGCCGGGCATGCTGGCGGGCAGCGCGCTGCTGGTGCTGCCGCCGCTGGCCGGGTGGGCGGTGTTCGCCGGCGTGCTGGGCAGCGTGGTCGGCATCCAGGCGAGCCTCGGCCTGACGCCCGCGGCGATCGTCTTCAACGTCACCGCGACCGTGATCAGCGGGTTGGTCGTGTTCGGCCTGACCTGGCTGACCCGGCTCGCGACCGAGCTGGACGCGACCCGCAGGCGGCTGGCCCGCGCCGCGCTGGCCGAGGAGCGGTTGCGGTTCGCCCGCGACCTGCACGACCTGCTCGGCATGACGCTGTCGGCGATCGCGCTCAAGAGCCAGCTCGCGACCAGGTTGCTGAGCGTGGACCACGACCGGGCGGCGGCCGAGCTGGTCGACGTGCTCGCGTTGACCAGGCAGGCGCTCGCCGACGTCCGGTCGGTCGCCACCGGCGACCAGGAGCTGTCGCTGGAGCAGGAGGCCAGGTCGGCGGAGGCGGTGCTGGTCGCGGCGGACGTGCAGGTCACCGTGGACGTGGAGCACGAGTGCCTGCCGCCGTCCGTGCGCACGGTGCTCGCCGTGGTGCTGCGCGAGGGCGTGACGAACGTGCTGCGGCACAGCAAGGTGGAGCACTGCGACATCTCCGTGCGCCGCACCGCGGACGGGGACGTGCACCTCGACATCGTCAACGACGGGGTGGGCGACGTGGACGCGGAACGGGCGGACGCGCACTCGCCGGGCAGCGGCATCGGGAACCTGTCCGAGCGGGTCGGCCGTCTGGGCGGCACGCTCGTCGCCGGGCCCGAGGAGGGTGGGACGTTCCGGCTGCACGCCGCGCTGCCGGTGCGGGCGCTGGCCGCGTGCCGGGAGCAGGACCAGGCGGAGGCCGTCGCGGCGGCCGGTGGCACGTTGGGCGGTGGCACGTTGGGCGGTGGCACGTTGGGCGCGGGCACGCCGGGCAGTGGCACGTTGGGCGCGGGCACGGCGAGCGAGGATCGGGCCGACGAGCGCTGAGCTTGCAGAAGGCCTCGGGTCGACCAGTTGTCACGGGCGCCGTTCATCGCGATCAAGCCTTTGCGAACCCCACTCACAACGCAGCGTGCATACCCCATCACGAAATGGGTCGCGAAATCGGCCAGGAACGACCAATACCGGCAATTCACCACGCACAACGGCCCGACCCGCGTGATCAGGCAGTCGGTCCGGGTAGGCGAACCGAGGCTGATCAGGCGGGCCGGGCCGGTGAAGTCGATCCTGGCGGACCGGGCGGGCAGCCGGATTACGCGGACAGCGCCTCGACGCGGCAGTAACACGCCCCGGTGAGCGCCACCGCGGCTTCAGCGCGGATGCTCCACTGGTCGAAACGGTCGATCACCAACCGCGGACGGCCCCCGGTGGACACCTCGTCGGCCTGGTCGGCGAAAAGAGCGAAAACGTTGTCGGAAACAGTCTGGCGCATCTTGGCCCTCCCGGTATCGCGTTGTCTGACATTATTCTGCGCGATTAAACCTCCTTTTCCAAGTGCTTCAGGCACAGCCAACACATGCGTTTCTCACCAGCTTTTGTGTGCATCACGCAGGCGGCCGATCGGCGCAGTCGGGCATGCAAAAAATCCCTCGCCCACAATAGGGACGAGGGATTTTCGCGGAATTCTTCAGATGTTCACAGGAACATGGGGAACGGGTTCAGGTCCTCGTAGGCCGTCGGTCGGTCCAGCAGGCCCATGCGCACCGGCACGTCGAACAGCCGACCCGGCGCGAACCGCGCCCAGAAGTGCCGCAGGCCGGGCACGACGACTTTCACCACCGGCATCCCGATGTCGGGCCGGGTCTGGTCGAGCACGAGCGTGTCGAGGTCGTGCCGCCGCAGCACGTCGACCAGGGCCAGCACGTCGTCGCGCACGTCCGGCCGCCGCACGTGGGCGAAGTCGGCGGGGCGCCGCGGCGGGTGCCCCGACGCCGGCCACAGGTAGGGCTGGTTCTCGACGGTGGCGTTGCGCATCCACGCGGTGGCGTCCGGGTCGTCGAACGCGGGCGGGCCGTGCAGCACGGCCGGGAGCAGCTGGTTCAGCTCGGTGACCGCGCGGCGCAGGGCCACCCGCGGGTCGAGGTGCGCGCCGAAGCCGAACAGGACGTCCTCGCGCGGCCCGCCGACCACGCGGGACAGGGCGACCACCACCGGCACGCCGAGGTCCGTGGTCAGGTCCAACGCCCACAGCTCACGCCCGAGGCGGGCGTACTGGTCGGGCATCTCCTCCACCCACGGGTCGCCGAACGCGGTGAGGTCGACACCCGGAACCCTGAGCCGGTTGTACCACCACAGCGCCACCGCGTCCCGCTCCACCAGCTCCAGCAGGCCCTGCAGCACGGCGTCCTCGATGCTGCACCCCGCCGCGTTGCCGTTGGAGTCGGCCCGCACGGACCGCCCGGCGACCGCCTCCGGCACGCCGAAGTAGAGCATCCCGGTCGGCAGCAACCGGTGCCGCTGCTCGGTCAGCGACCACAGCGGCGTCCAGTCGACCTCGGCGTCCTCGTCGAACGGCTCGGTGACGTGCTGGAACGCGGCGTGCCGCTGGTTCCAGCGCACGCGCTCCTCGTACTGCCGGTCCGAGTACAGCATGGTCGAGTTCGGGTGCAGGGCGTTGTCGCCGAGCGACCGCAGCGACCCGCGCACGGTCATCTCGTCGCCCTGGTAGTTGGCCGAGAACCGCTCCACCGCCTCGCACAGGGCGCCGACCTCGGCGTCCAGCGGGCTCACGCCCTTGCCGCCGTTCTCGCCGCGCAGCTCCTCGCGCAGCCCGGCGAGCCCGGTGACGCCGCGCGCGACGTTGAGCCCCGACCGGAACGAGTTGACGAACGCGGGCGCGCGCGAGTCGCGGCCGATCTCCTTGACCACGCCGGTGACGGGGCTGATCAGGTGCCGGTAGCGGTCGAGCATCTGCCACGGCGTGAGGGTGCGGTGGCAGGTGCCCGACTCCTTGAGAGCGGACCGCAGCACGACCGGCTGCCAGCCGCGCCGGGCCACGATGGACGGGTCGCCGCACTCCGGGCACTGCGGGCGGCGGCGCAGCTCGTGCAGCTCGCCGTGCATCCGCAGCGTGTCGAGCACCCACACCGAGTCCTGGCCGGGGTGGCGGTAGCCGGCGAGCCACTTCGACGCTTCCAGCGCGACCAGGTTGGCGGCGGCCGAGCCGAGCGGCGGCACGACGGACGTCGGCCTGCTGGCCGGGCCGTTCGCGCCGAGCACCGCCTGCACGCACGCCTCGGCGTGCCGGTGGCCCCACAGCCGGTGGGACAGGCAGTGCCAGCACGCCGTGCGGCCGGGTTCGAGGACGGGCCCGATCCACACCTGCGGGCCGACCGGGCGGGCCAGCAGCCACGGCCGGCCGGTTCGGCGGTGCATGGCGTCCAGCTCGGCGAGGCGCGGGTCGAGGTAGTCCTCGCACAGCACCACCGTGAGGTCCGCCTGGCACGGGTCCACCAGGTCGAGCCCGGCGGCGCTGAGTGCGTCCACGACGGACTCCCCCTCGGCGCGGCTGCCCAACGTCACGCAGGCGACGCGGGGCTTGCGGGCGGCGCCGAGGGCGTGCAGGTCGACACCGCACGCGTCCCAATAGGCGAGGGCCCGCTCGTCCTCGTCGACGGCGGCCGGCGGGCGTGCCGCGACGAAACCGGCGTCGACGAGGCCGTCCACGAGCCCGGCGACGTCGTCGGGGTCCATGCCCGCGGGTCTCGCGCGAACCAGGGCGTCCAGGTCCCGCGTGCCGTCCAGCAACGGGGCTATCGCGCCGATCCACGCCGACCGCACGGCCGTGACACCGTTCTGGCAGAACAGGAACACGGTGTCGTCCCCGCCCGCCTCGGCGCGCAGGTGCCTCCGGAAGGCGAGAGGTCCCCGGAGGGAACCGGCTGTCACGGGATCGCTCATGCGAACTCCTCGGCTGGTGGGCCGTACGGGGTGCAATCCTCAGTCGTGCAACCCTCACGCGGCCAGTGCCCCGCGCATGTCGCGGACGTGCGGAACGCATGGGCCGGTCGGCCGTCGGGCACCGGTCCACGTGCTGGAACGCGCTGTGCTCCGACAAGCCTCAGGCAGGTCGTCGACGTGGTGATCCGCGGTGATCCGCCGAACCGGGCGTGCGGCCGTCGGCGTCCCTTTAGAGTTGCGGCATGAGCGGTTACACGGACGAGGAGGGCCGGACGCTGCGCACGGCGGTCTACGGCGCGATGGTGCTCGTGTCGGTCGCGGAGGAGGGCGCGCTCGACCAGGAGAGCCGGGCGGGCATCCGGGCGATGGCGACCCTGCCGCCCGAGGTGCGCCACGTCGTCGGCTCCGACGCGCCGGAACTGCCCGCGGGCTCGGTGGTCGACGTCGAGAACGGCGTGCTGGCCGCGTTGCGCGACTCGATGTCGTTGCTGTCGGCCAGGTCCGCCGCGCAGGCCGACGCGTTCGCCGACGCGGTGGTCGCGATGTGCGCGGAGGTCGCGTCGGCCGACGGCCGGGTCGGTCGGGCCGAGGACGCGGTGGTCGGCAAGGTGCGCGCGGCGCTCGGCCGCTGACACCTGCCCTCGTGCCGGCGTTCCCGCGCTTCCGGCTCGACGGCTTAACGGTCCGGCGGCTCAGCGGTCCGGCGGCTCAGCGGTCCGGCCCGGTGGCGCGGCAGAACGCGGCGGTCGCGGTGTCCGCGTGGCAGGAGCGGTCGGGGACGGGACGTCGGTTGAGCCGCCGTCCGTGCACGCCGTGGTGGAACGCCGCTCCCCTGGGCCGTTGCTCCGATTCGAGGCCGCCGGCGTGTCGCAGGGTGGCCAGGGCGGTCGACAACGTGGTGCGCTGGCGTGCGTCCGCGGGGTCGGTGTCGGTCGCCCGGCCGAGCAGGTCGGCGGCGATCCCCGGGCTGCGGGCGGCCAGCGCCGCGTGGTGCGCGGTCAGCCAGTCCAGCACCCAGGCGTCGACCGGCACGGGTTCGGCCACCAGGTGCGCCGCCACCCGGTCGACCGACGCGCCCGCGTCGGCCAGCGCCTGCGCGGCCTGCCGGTGCAACGCCGCCCGCACCGGCGCGGACATGGCGCCGTACAGCGCTTCCCGCAGGTACGGGTGCCGGAAGGCCAGCTCTTCCCCCGCCTCCACGACGACCGCGCCCGCCACCGCCTCCTCCAGCACCGACGCCAGGTCCAGCACCGACCGGCCCGTCACGGCGGCCAGCTCGCCCACCCGGAACTCCACGCCCAGCAACGCGGCGGACCGCAACACCTGCCGGGCGTCCTCGGACAGGAAGTCGAGCGACCGGCCCACGGCGGCCAGCAGCGAACCGGGCAGCTCGTCGCCGGCGGCCGGGTCGACGTCCGCCACCCCGTCCACGACGCGCACCGCGCCACGCGCCACCAAGCCGTGCGCGACCTCGCGGAGGTACAGCGGGTTTCCGGCGGCACGTCGGGTGATCCCGCGCAGCACCGGGCCGGGACGTCCGCCGACCACGTGCGCGACCAGGTCCTCCGCGTCCGCGTCGTCGAGCGGGCCCAGCGCCACCACGTGACCGGCCCGCGCCTCGACACCGCGTCGCAGCCGGGCCAGGTCGCGCCGACCGGCGGTGGGACGGCTCGCGGCGGCCAGCAGCAGCGGCAGCCGCCGGGTCACGGCCACGAGCCGGTGCCACACCAGGAGGCTCGAGTCGTCGGCCCACTGGAGGTCGTCCACCACCAGGATCAGCGGCGCGTCCGCGCAGATCGCCTCGACCACCGCGACGACCTGTTCGACCGCCGCCGCGTCGGCGCCCGCGAAGCCTCGCCGGCCGGACGCCGGTGACGCCTTTACGCCGTCCAGGCACTCGGTGATCACGTGCAGCGGGAACCGCCGTCCCATCTCGTCCGCGACGCCCCAGGCGACCCGCGCGCCGTCGCCGTCGACACCGGCCAACGCCAGCGCCAGCAACGCCGACTTGCCGATCCCCGGATCACCCTCGACCCACACCGCCCCGCCGCGGCCGGCACGCACGTCGGCGACCAGTGAACGGAGGAGCGCGATCTCCCCGGTCCGGCCGACGAATCCCGCCGGGACGGGGCGGGTGGTTTCCGCGGAGTGGGTGGGAAGGGCCGACGCGTGCTGGGCGACCGGTGCGCGGTGCCCGGCGAGCGTGGTGTGCCCGGCCAACGCGTCGTGCGCGGCCGGCAGGTGGTGCCCAGCAAGCGGGGTGTGACCCGCCGGCACGCGCGGCCCGGTCATCGGGTGGTGCCCGGCCAACGCGTCATGCGCGGCCGGCAGGTGGTGGCCTGCCAAGGCATCGTGCGCGGCCGTCGGGTGATCTGCGGCGTGCGGGGTGTGTGCGGCCGGTTGGTGGGGCGGGGCCGTGGTTTCCGCGGTGATCACCTGGTGGAGGTGGCGCAGTGATGGGCCCGGCTCCAAGCCCTGGTCGGCCAGGAGTGCGTCGCGGGCGTCGCGGTACACCTCCAGCGCCTCGGCGGGTCGCCCGGAACGGTGCAGGGCGAGCATCAGGAGTTCCCGCAGCGACTCGTACCACGGGTGCTCGTCCACCAGCGGCCTGACCTGGGTGATCACCTCGGTGAACCGGCCCAGCCCCAGCGCCGCGCGTGCCCGCAGCTCGATCGCGCCCAGCCGCAGCTCGCCGAGCCGTCGACGTTCCAGCTCGACGTAAGGCCCGGACAACCCCTCGTACGCCACGCCCTCCCACAACGCCAACGCCTCGCCCAACGCGGCACGCGCGCCGGCCCACTCCCCCGCCGCGAACAACCGCTGCCCCTCGGCGCGCCGCCGCTCGAACACGTCGACGTCCAGCGCGCCCTCCGCCAACCGCAGCGAGTACCCCGCCGACCGCGACACCAGCGCGCCCCGCGCCGGCCCGAGCGCCCGCCGCAGCCCCGACACGTAGGTGTGCAGACTGCCGACCGCCCCGGCCGGCGGCGCGTCGCCCCACACGCCGTCCACCAGCTCCTCCCGCGACACCACCCGGTCGGCGCGACCCGCCAGCACCGCGAACACGGTCCGCCGCCGGGCCGCGCCCAGGTCCCGCTCCACGTCGTCGAGCCAGGCCCGCACCGGCCCCAGGACCCGGACCCGCAGCCCGTCACCCGTCGTCGTCGCCATGTCGTCCCCTCCCCGAACCCTCACGCAGGAAGCCCACGGACAGCACGTCCGAGTGGTTCAGAGTTCAACCAGCGTCACCCGATCGGCCCAATGCCGCTCCCGTCCGGGGCACTGACCGGAGCCGGGACGAGGTAAGGACGGGCAGACCTGCGCCCACGGCCTGTACCAGCGCGCTCCCACGTGATGGGCTCAATCGACATCCCTGGTGCAGGGCGAACAGGGGTTCCGGGTGGACCGGTGCCGGCCCGGTGCCCGTACGGAGGTGCGATGGCTGTGCGACCCGACGAAGACGGAGGTCGTGTGGCGGACGGCGCCGCGCGGGAGAGGTTCGCGGGCGACCTGTTCCTCGACCTCGCCGACAAGGGCTGGCTCGTGGTCGAGGCGGACGAGGCCGAGCGGGTGATCGCCGAGCTGACCCGGACGCTGGAAGTGGTCCGGTCGCGGGTGCACCGCCTGGAGGTGTCCCGACGGCTGCGCGACGCGGAGGTGGACGGCATCGCCCCCGAGGTGGCGCAGTTCGCCGTGGACACGGTGTTCGCCGAGCAGGTGACGGCGGGCACGTGGGAACGCGCGCTGGTCGAGCTGCCCAAGTACATCGAGGCCTTCCGGATCGCCGCGCGCAACGCCGCCCACAACGCCGCCCACAATGGCGTTCGCGACGACGGCCGCGACGACGGCCGCGACGGTGCCCGGGACAACGCCCGAAGCAGCGCCCACGACGGCGCGCCGAAGCGGTGAGCCGTCCCGACGACCTCGCCACGTCCGACCTGGACGTGGAGCTGGAGGCCGCGTGCGACGAGCTGCGCCGCTACCGGAGCCGGCGGGACGACGCGACCGCCGAGTTGATGCTCGCGTGGATCGACGCCCTCCTCGACGAGTGGAACCGCCGCGCCGACGGCGCCTGAGCCCGCCGACCCGAGCACGCGAAAGCCGCCGGCGTCACCTCCTCCGAGGTGACGCCGGCGGTGTCGTGGCGTGGTGGCGTGGTCCGCGGAACCGCGCCCCCGGCTCACGTGGGCAGGTCGCCCAGCTCGCCGCTGACGTTGAGCAGCTGCACGCACGCCGCCGCCTGCCGCCCGCTCGCGGGCGTTCCGGGCCTGGAGCACGACACGGTCGCGGTGACGGTGCCGTTCGCCGGGATGTCGATCGGCGTCACCCAGTGGTAGTCCTGGTTGCGGAACGTCTCCAGCGCGATCGTGGTGATCGTGCGCTCGCCGAACGCGATGGTGAGCACGCCCTCGTCGCCCTGGTGGTTGGCCAGCACGATGTCGGTGATGCGGAAGACCTTGCCCTCCGGCACCACGTACGTCCCCGTGGCCTGCTGGTCGGCCCCGGTGCGGACCTCGATGGTGGCCGAGCTCTGCTCACCACCGCCGACCCCCGTGCCGCGTCCCTGCCCCTGCCCCTGCCCTTGGCCCTGCCCCTGGCCCTGCTGTCCCGGCTCCTGGCCGGCGGGCTGGTCGGCGGCCGCGTCCGGGTTCGGCACGGGGGCGGGTGCGGCCTGCGCGATCTCCTGCGCCCGGTCGTCCACGGCCTCGCGCGCCGCGCTGCGCACCGCCGGGCGCACCAGCAGCAACCACAGCAACAGCAACGCCAACAGCGTCGCCAGCGCCGACAGCAGCCACCGGGACAGGATCGGGAGCTGCACCAGCTCGCCGGCCAGCTCGTGCTCGTGCCGGTCCTCGGCCGCGAGCGCGACCACGTCCAGCCGGACGGGCCACGTCACGGGCTTGCCGAACCACAGCAGCTTCGCGACGCGGACCCGCAGTTCGAGGTCGGCCCGCCCGTCCGGGTCCACTGTGGTCGGTCGGTCGGTGACGGTGTGCTTCAGGTGGTCGTCGGCCTCGGGCAGCGCGGGCGTCACCGAGACTGGCGTGTTGCCGCCGTTGTGCACCTCGACGCGGTAGCGCGCGCTGCGCCAGGCCCGACGGCGCTTCGGCACGAGCCGCACCCGTTGCGCCGCAAAGGGTTCGACGATCACCGTGGTCTCCGTCACGACGACGGACTCGGGTCGTTCGGCGGGCAGCACCCGCACCGCGAGCGGCACCTCGCCGGCCCGCACGGACGGTGACCGCGGCGGGCGCAGCACCACTGCCACGTCCTCCGAGGTGCCCGGGAACAGCGACAGCCGCGCCGGTTCCACCGAGGTCCACGAGGCGCAGTCGCCCACCACCTCGAACTCGTACGCCTCGACGATCTCGCTGTCGTTGCGCACCGTCATCGTCGTGCTGGTCTCCTGACCGGGCGTGACAACCACGGTGGGGAGTCCGAACTCTGTCGTTGTGGTCACCCGCGAAACGGTAGGCACGGCGGGCCGGTGTCCGGCAGGGAGAAAAGGGCACGGTACGGGCAAGTCCGTGCACCGACGCACCCTCGCGCCTGCCCGTTCGCCCTCCGAGCGCCCACGATGGCGTCGACAGCGTGTGCACGGCGGGTTCGAGGGAGGGGTGGCATGAACAGGATTCCGGTGGCGGTGTACGCCGAGGACCCGGTGCTGCGGGCGGGGATCACCTACCAGTTGCGCCCGCGGCCGGAGGTGGAGGTGCTGCGGCCGGAGGAAGAGCCGCGCGCCCAGGTGTCGTTGGTCGTGGTGGACCAGGTGGACGACGAGGCGGTCCGGTTGCTGCGGCGGCTGCGGCACTCGACGTCCACGCGCACCGGGCTCGTCGTGGGCCGCTTCGACCAGGACTCGTTGCAGACCACGATCGACTGCGGCGTCACGGCCGTGCTGCGCCGCGCGGACGCGGACGCGGACCGGTTGGTGGCCACGGTTTCCGCGCTGGCCAAGGGGGAGGCGGTGCTGCCGGGCGACCTGCTCGGGCGGCTGCTGGACCACGTGAACCAGTTGCAGCGCAGCGTGCTGGACCCCAACGGGCCGACGCTGTCCACGCTCAGCCCGCGCGAGGCCGACATGCTGCGGCTGGTGGCGGAGGGCTTCGACACGGCCGAGATCGCCGCGAAGACGGCGTTCTCCGAGCGCACGGTGAAGAACGTCCTGCACGAGGTGACCACGCGGCTCCAGCTGCGCAACCGCGCGCACGCCGTCGGGTACGTCATGCGGCACGGCCTGATCTGACCCCGGGCACGCCCTGATCCGACCTCACACACGGCCCGGTCCACGCCGCACGGCCCGGTCCACGCCGCACGGCCCGGTCCACGCCGCACGGCCCGGCACGGCCCCGGTTTGCCCGAACGGTCACCGGTTCTTCCCGCGCCGTGCCCGCCGGGACCTCGCCGCGGCCCGCCGGTCGCGGCGACGATTCGGGCGAGTCCCAGACGGAGGTGGACACCTTGTTGAGATGGCTGCGATCCCGGCCGCTCGCCGCGCCGGCCGCGACCGCCGCGGTGTTGGTGCTGTGCGGTGTGGTCGTGGTGGTGCACGACACCGCCACGCCCGTGTCGGCGTCGGCGCGGCAGGACGAACCGCCGGTGGTCGGCCGCATCGCGTACGCGGGCACGGGCCACCGCAGCCTCGGCGTGGTGACGAACCCCGTGCCGGACCAGCTGCGCGCCGGCGACCCGTTGCTGGGCGCGGGACCGGCGCACCACGACGACCACGTGTCCGCGCGCGGCGACCTGGTGGTGTTCACCAGCCTGCGCGACGCGCCGACGCCCCAGGTGTACCTGCGCGCGGCGGACGGGTCGGTGCGCCGGCTCACCGAGGGCCGTGACGCGGGCAACCCGGAGCTGTCGCCGGACGGCCGGTCCGTGGTGTTCGACTCCGCCGAGGGCGGGCAGCGCGACCTGTGGCTGGTGGGCGCGGACGGCACGGGCCTGCGCCGGCTGACCGACACACCGGACGACGAGACGTCCCCGACGTTCTCGCCCGACGGCGCGCGCATCGCGTTCTCCTCGGACCGCGACGGCGGCGCGGAGCTGTACCGGCGGGCGGTCGCGGGCGGTCCGGTCACCCGGATCACCGACGAACCGGTCGGCGCGGCCGTGGAGCCGGCGTGGAACCCCCGTGACGACCGCATCGCCTACACGCTCGACCAGGGCGCCGACGGACGACGGCTCCGCGTGCTCGACGGCGGGGACGTGGGCGCGCCGCTGCTCGGCGGCGACCAGGCGGGGTGGGCCGGCCGCTCGCCCGCGTGGCTGCCGGACGGCGCGGGCCTGCTGTTCCTCAGCTTCGACCAGGTGTGCTCGTGCCCGGCCGACCCGAACGTGGAGAAGGTGCACCGGGTCGACACGTCGCCCGGCCTGCCGGTCACCGCGCCGCCCGGCCTGCTGCTGGCCGAGGACCGCGCGGTCGGCTCGCCGACGTGGCTGGTCGACGCGCGCGGCGGGCACCTCGTCGTCGCCCGGACCAGCGCGGCGACCCGGTTCACCGCCACCCTGCAGGACGTGCGCCCGGACGGGTCGGACCCGCGCGACCTCGGCGTGGTCGTGCTGCGGGAGGACCCGCAGAGCGTGGACGACCCGAACCTCCTGTTCCGGCCGCGTCCCGGCTTCGACCCGTGGACGCAGCGGCAGTCCTACTCCCCCGACGGCCGCACGATCGCGTTCAGCCGGTTCGAGGACGTCGACGGCACGCGGGCGCAGCGGATCTGGCTGGCCGACGCCGACGGCGGCAACCAGCGCAGGCTGGAGGTGGCGGACCGGCGGGCGACGGACTGGGAGTTCGACGCGGCCTGGTCGCCGGACGGCCGGTCCCTGGCGTTCGCCCGCCGCTCGCCCGGCGGGGTGCGGCCGAACGGCGGTCCGAGCCGCGTGGTCGTGGTCGACGTCGCCACGGGCGCGGTGACGGGACGGCTCGTGCCGCCCGCCGAGGTCGCCGACCAGGAGGACACGCAGCCCGCGTGGTCCCCGGACGGCCGCACGCTCGCGTTCACCAGGGGTCGCGTGTTCGACGGCCCCACCGCCGAGGTCCGCGACAACCACGTGTGGACGGCCCGCGCGGGCGCGCTGGACGGGCAGCGGGACGTGTCCGCGGCGGTTTGCGGGTTCGACTGCGAGGTCACCGACGACAGCTCGGTGTTCAGCCCGGACGGCCGCACGCTGGCGTTCAACCGGGAGGCGGACGGCGTGCTGCTGGTGTCGGTGGAGGACGACGAGTGCCGCGTGCTGCTGCCCGCGGGCCGCGACACGTGCTCGGCGCCGTTGACCGGGTCTCCCGACGGCCCGTTCCAGCCCCGTGACGTGGCGTTCGCCCCGGACGGCGAGCGGGTCGTGCTGACCGCCCGCCGCACGGGCGATCTCCGGTCGCCGGAGGAGCTGGTCGTCGTGGCCCTCGCCACGGGCGCGGTCCGGCGGATCACGTCGACCCTGCCCGGTCGGCAGAAGGAGCCGTCGTGGCAGCAGTCGGTGGACCTGGCCGTCACGGCGCCCGCCGACGTGCCCGACGCGGACACCGGCGCGACGACCACGCTGGAGGTCGAGGTCGTGAACCGCGGCCCGGCCGCGTCGCCCGGGACGTCGCTGACCGCCGCCGTGCCCGAAGGGGTCCGGTTGACCGCGTTGCGCCCGGATCGCGGCACGTGCGACGTGGACGGCGTGCGCTGCGACCTCGGCGTGCTCGCGCCCGGCGACACCGCCGTGATCGCGGTCGACCTGGTCGGCGTGGTGGCCGGGCGGCGCGAGGTGACGTGGTCGGTCGCGGGCGCGGTGCTGGACGTGCTGCCGTCGGACAACGCGGCGACGACCGCCGTGCCGGTGCGCGACCCGGTGACCGCCGTGCCGCCGCCGCCCCCGCCTCCGCCGCCCGCTCCCGCGCCGCCGCCCCTCGCCGGGCCGTCGGTGACCGTGGTCGTGCAGCCCGATCCGTCCTATGTGGGTGGTCGCGCGACGGCGACGTACACGGTCCGCAACGGTTCCGGCGGCCTGGCCACCGGTCTGCGGCTGGACTTCGAGCTGCCCGCGCGGGTGCCCGTGGCGGCGCTGCCGCCGGGGTGCTCGAACACCGGCTGCGCGCTGCCGGACCTGCCCTCGGGCGCGTCGCAGGTGGTGCAGGTCGTGCTGGCGCCGAACGTGCCGCTGCAGACCACCGTGCGCGGCGCCCTGCGCACCACCGGCACGGACGTGAACCCTGCCGACAACGTCGCCACCGCGCCGATGCGGGTGCTGCTGCCCCGGATCGTGGCCGTGCCGCCGATCGGCGAGCCGGGGTTCGTCACGTCCGTGCGCGGGGTCGACTTCCCGCCCGGCGTGCCGGTCCGGCTGTCGTGGTCGCCCGGCATCACCGCGTCCGCCGCGGCCACGCTGCCGCGCCCGGACGGCGGGTTCACGGCCCAGCTGCTGATCCTCGCCAAGGACGCGACGGGTCCGCGCACGATCACCGCGAGCGGACCCGGTTTCCAGCCGGTCACCACGCCGTTCCTCGTCGTGCCCGGTTCGATCGGGCCGCCCGACGTGGTCCGGCGCCGGTGACCCGAGACGAACGCGGAGGTTCCCGGTGATCCACGAGGTGGACGAGGGGTTGCGCAGGCTGCTCGCGGACGGCGGCGTGCCCGGCGGTGGGGGTGAGCTGGCGTTCGACCCGCCCACCACGGACTGGGTGGCGCGGCGCAACGCCCCGACGGTCAACGTGTTCCTGTACGACATCCGCGAGGACCTGAGCCGGCGCTCGTCCGGCTCGGTGTCCGTGCGGGCCGACGACGAGCTGGTCGGCCACCGGGGCCCGCCGCGCTGGTTCCGGCTGTCGTACCTGGTGACCGCGTGGACGAACCGGTCGCAGGACGAGCACCGGCTGCTGTCGCAGGCGTTGGCGTGCCTGGCGGCGACGAACCGGCTGCGGTCGGCGTGGCTGACGGGGTCGCTGGCGGAGGCGGGCCTGACCGTCGGCGTCGAGTCCGGCGGTTCGGTGTCGGAGGGCCGGGCCGCGACCGACGTGTGGTCGGCGCTCGGCGGCGAGCTGCGGCCCGCGATCAACGTCGTGGTCACCGCGCCGGTCGTCGGCCCCGTCACCCCGGCCGACCCGGCCGCCGACGGCCTGGTGCTGATCGGCCCCACCGAGGGCGGGCGCAGGCTGCGCTACGACGGGTCGGGCGGCTCGGACGGCGACGCGGGCGGGTTCTCGGCCCCGCGCACCCGGCCGCTGCCCGAGGACCGGCGCCGACGCGGCGGGCCGATCCGGTGACCGCCGTGTCGACCGAGGCGCACGCGCCGGACCTGGCCTACCTGTGGGCGAGGCTGGCCGGCGTCGAGTGGCGGGTGCGCCGGGCCGTGGCGCAGCGCGTCGAGCACGACCCCGACCCGGACGACCCGCGCCGTGGCCTCTACCTGACCGCCGACACCGTGTGGCGCATCCTGGACGAGCCGGGGCGGCCCCTCGCGCCGCCCGACGCCGAACCGGACCTCGGGCCGCTCGCCGCGATGGTCCCCGACCCCGGCCCGCGCCTGCTCGGGCTCGCGCGGCGGTTCGACCTCGACCCCGTGGACGTCGAGTTCCTGCTGGTCGCGATGGCCCCGGACGTCGACCCGCGGTTCGAACGGCTCTACGCCTACCTCAACGACGACGTCACCCGCCGCCGGCCCACCGTCGGCCTGGCGCTGGAGCTGTGCGGGCTGCCCGCGGCGGACCCGGCCCGGTTCCGGTTGGCCCCGGCCGCGCCGCTAGTGGCCGGCGGCCTGGTCGAGGTGGTGGACGGCGGGCTGCCCGCGCTGTCCCGCGTGCTGCGGGTGCCGGACCGGGTGGTCGCGCACCTGCTCGGCGACGACGAGCCGGACGCGGCGCTCCGCGGCACGGCCCGGGTCGTGCGGGCGGGGCGGGAGCCGTCGTCCGACCTGGCCCGACGGCTCGGTGGCGCGCTGCGCGCCGGGTTGTCGCCGGTTTACCTGCGCGACCGCGACGGCGACGGCGGGCGGGTGGCGGGCGACGCGCTGGCCGCCGCCGGGCACGACGCCGTGGTGCTGGACGTGGCGGCGTTGGCGGACGGTGAGCCACCGCTCGCGGCGGCGGTCCGGGAGGCGCGGCTGCGCGGGGCGGGTCTCGTGCTCGGACCGCTGGAGCCGCCGGCGCCGGATCGCGTCGGCCTGGTGCGCGACGTGACCGCGCTGGTCGGCGACGTGCCGCTGGTCCTGCACGGCAGGCGGCACTGGGACCCGCACTGGTCGGCGCGGCCGGTGGTGTCGGTCGAGGTGCCCGCGCCGGGCCCCGACGAGCGGGCGCGGCGGTGGGCGGAGGCGTTGGCCGACGCCTCCGGCGCCGAGGTCGACGGCGCGCTCGTGGCCGACCTCGCCGGGTACCGGCTGGGCAACGACGAGGTGACCCGTGCCGTGGCGGTCGCGACGCGGCTGGCCGTGCTGGAGGACCGCCCGGTGGGCCTCGCGCACGTCCGCGCCGGCGTGCGGGCGCAGAACGGGGCCGGGCTGGAGAAGCTCGCGCGGCGCATCAACCCCGCCGTCGGCTGGGACGACCTCGTGCTGCCCGGTCCGACCCGCAAGCAGCTCGACGAGCTCGTCCTGCGGGTGCGGCACCGGGAACGGGTGCTCGGGCAGTGGCGGATGCGGCCCGGCGGCGGTCGGGGACGTGGCGTGGTGGCGTTGTTCGCGGGCGAGTCGGGCACCGGCAAGACCATGTCGGCCGAGGTGGTCGCCGCCGAGGTCGGCATGGACCTGTACGTGGTCGACCTGTCGTCGGTGGTGGACAAGTACATCGGCGAGACGGAGAAGAACCTGGAGCGGATCTTCACCGAGGCGGCGGGCGTGCACGGCGTGCTGCTGTTCGACGAGGCCGACGCGGTGTTCGGGAAGCGGTCCGAGGTCAAGGACTCGCACGACAAGCACGCCAACATGGAGTCGGCCTACCTGTTGCAGCGCATCGAGTCGTTCGACGGGATCGCCGTGCTGACCACCAACCTGCGGTCCAATGTGGACGAGGCGTTCACGCGCCGGATCGACGTCATCGCGGACTTCCCGGTGCCGGACGCCGAGCAGCGCCACGCGTTGTGGGACCGCTGCCTCGGCGACGCCGTCCCCCGGTCCGACGACCTCGACCTGGCGTTCTGCGCGGAGCGGTTCGACCTCGCCGGCGGTTCCATCCGCGCGTGCGCCGTGACCGCCGCCTACCTGGCCGCCGCCGCTGACCGCCCGGTGGCCATGTCCCACATCGTCGCGGCGATCCAGCAGGAGTACCGCAAGCTCGGCCGGCTCGTGCTGGAGAACGAGTTCGGCCCGTGGCTCGCGGCACGGCAGCCGTGACCGGCCGACCGATCACCCGGTCGACGCACGAGAGGAAGAAATGCACGCACACGACCACCCACCCGAACACGCCCAGGCGCACCCCGTCCGGCCCGTTCCCGCGGCGGAGCACGTCGGGCACGGCCACGCCGAGGTGCTGGAGTCACAACGCGCGGTCGGCAACGCCGCGACGAGCAGGTTCGTCGCCCTGGCACGGCAGGTGGAGCAGGTGTCGGAGGAGCCGACCGTGCAGCGGTCGACCGTTCCCGACGTGCTGCGACGTCCCGGCCGGCCGCTCCCGACCGGCTTGCGGACCGACATGGAGGCCCGCCTGGGCGCGGACTTCTCCACCGTGCGGGTGCACTCCGACGCCGCCGCGGTCCGTTCGACGGAGGAGATCGGCGCACGCGCGTACACGTCGGGCGAGCACATCGTCGTCGGTCGCGACGGCAACGACCCGCACACCTGGGCGCACGAGCTGACCCACGTCATCCAGCAGCGCCAGGGCCCGGTGTCGGGCACCGACCACGGCGACGGCCTGCACCGGAGCGACCCGTCGGACCGCTTCGAGAAGGCGGCCGAGGCCAACGCCACCCGTGTCCTGCGGAACGACCCGCCGGCGGCACACACCGATCACGGGGGTCACGCAGACCACGCGGGTCACGCCGATCACGGGGGCCACGCGGGCCACGCGGGTCACGGGGCGCACTCGGACGGCGGCGCTCCGGCCGTGCAGCGCACACCGGCCGTCTGGAGCCTGGAGCCGGCCGTCAACGAGGCCGTGGGGCTGGATTCGAGCGGCAACCCGCAGTCGTTCTGGCCCGCCATCGCCGGCGCGGCCCAGGACTACTCCACCCTGAAGGCCTCGGACGTCGGCCGCCGCCGTCACACGCTCACCCGGCTGACGAACGCGATCGAGGAGTGGGAACGCAACCAGGCGACCCGGACCCTGTCCGTCTTCAGCTCGGCCCAGACCCGCGCCAAGAGGCGGCTCATCGGCGAGCTGCGCCGGTTGATGACGGGCGAACTCCGGGAGATCGCGGACCTGGAGGAGCAGGAGCGCCAACAGCGAGCCGAGGCCGCGGCGGCGCCCGCGACGGCGATGGCGATCGGCGGCAGTGGCGGCAACGCGCCGGCGTCGTCGTCCGACGAGTACAGCTCCGACGACGACATCGACACGGCGGCGCTGCGAGCCAGGTTCACCGGCGTCGCGCCGCTGCCCGCCACCGTGGACGTGCACGCGCACTTCACCAAGCGCCGCAGGCTCCCGGCGATCAGCCGGGAAGGTCTCCGGCCAGGCGCCTCCCGCGGCATCGGGCTGGTGAACACCGACCGCGAGCCCGACACCCAGTTCACCTACCTGCTGTCCGGTTCGCCGGACGCCATCAGGTACGCGCCGGCCGAGGCCGGCGGGGCGGCGGTCGGCGTCCTCAGCTCGGGCGTCAACTTCGGCAGGGACAGCAACTACGGCGGCGGCGCGTACATGCACGCCGGTGGCGCGCCACCGATCCGTGACGCCCAGACCCACGGCGGTGGCGGACCGCTCTCGTTCACCCTGCCCGCGACGCCGCGGACCAAGCAGGGCATGGCGGACTTCATCAACCCGCGCCTCCTCGCCGCGGGCCAGCAGCTCCTCACGCCGGACGAGGCGTACCGGCGCGTGCTGGCCGAGCTGTACCGGCGCATGGGCATCACCATCGCCAAGGACCTGGCCCGAGCCTGATCACCACGACCGCGCCCCGGCACCCTTGGTGCCGGGGCGCTTCGGCGTGCGCGCCGACCGGCCGCCCGTCCGCGATGCCCGTTCAGGCAAAGGCTCTGCCCCCGCCCGAGCCCGCCGGCCCTGCCCCCGCACGGTGATCCACAGCAGGCTGGTGGAGCCAGAGCGGAAGAAGCGTCAAGGACAAGGAGCGACCATGCCGCAGTACCTCTCCCCCGGCGTGTACGTGGAGGAGGTCCAGACCGGGGCACGTCCGATCGAGGGTGTCGGCACCGCGGTGGCCGCCTTCGTCGGCTTCGCCGAGCAGGGCCCCTTCCACCAGCCGACCCTGGTGGCGAACTGGAACCAGTACGTCCAGCACTTCGGCGGCTTCATCGAGGGCGCCTACCTCGCGCACGCCGTCTACGGCTACTTCGCCAACGGCGGCGGCTCGGCGTACGTGGTCCGGGTGGGCGGCGCGGCGCAGACGACGGAGCCGGTCGCGCCCGAACCCGCCGCGCTCGGCGGCCTGCGGATCGCCGCGCTGCCCTCCGCCGGCGCGGACGTCACGGTCGAGGTCGCCGACGCCGAAGGGGAGAACCCGCCGGACGACCGCTTCCGGCTGCTGGTCCGGCAGGGCGACCGGGTCGTGGAGACCTACGACGTCTCGACCCGCCGCAACCTCAAGAACTACGTCGTCACGCACGTCACCGAGCGCTCGAAGCTGATCTCCGTCACGGAGGCGTCCGGCGCCGCGCTGACCCGTCCGGACAAGCAGTCCGTCGGCCTGCCCGCGCCGGTCGCCCCCGGTCCCGCGAAGGTCGACCCGCAGGAGTACGTGGGCGACCCGGAGGCCCGGACCGGCTTCGGCGGCCTGGAGAACGTCGACGAGGTCACCATGGTCGCGGTGCCCGACCTGATGAGCGCGTACCAGCGGGGCCTGATCGACCTCGAAGGCGTGAAGACCGTGCAGCAGGCGGCGATCTCGCACTGCGAGCGGATGGGTGACCGGGTCGCCGTGCTCGACGCGCCGCCCGGGCTGTCGCCGCAGCGCGTGCGGACGTGGCGGATGGAGGAGGCCAACCACGACTCCCGCTACGCCACGCTGTACTACCCGTGGATCAAGGTGTTCGACCCGGCCACCGGCCGCAACGCGCTCGTCCCACCGTCCGGGCACGTCGCCGGCGTGTGGGGGCGCAGCGACGCCGAGCGCGGCGTGCACAAGGCCCCCGCCAACGAGGTCATCCGCGGCGCGGTGGACCTGGAGACGGCGCTGAGCAAGAGCGAGCAGGACCTGCTGAACCCCGTCGGCGTGAACTGCCTGCGGTCGTTCCCCGGTCGCGGCATCCGGATCTGGGGCGCGCGCACCCTGTCGTCCGACCCGGCGTGGCGCTACCTGAACGTGCGGCGGCTGTTCAACTTCCTCGAGGAGTCGATCCTCATCGGCACCCAGTGGGTGGTGTTCGAGCCGAACGACGACCGGCTGTGGGCGGGCATCCGCCGCAACATCACCGCGTTCCTCACCGAGCAGTGGCGCCAGGGGGCCTTGTTCGGCCGCACGCCGGCCGAGGCGTTCTACGTCAAGTGCGACCGGGACAACAACACGCCCGAGTCGATCGACCTCGGCCAGGTCGTGTGCGAGATCGGCGTCGCGCCGGTCAAGCCCGCCGAGTTCGTCGTCTTCCGCCTGTCGCAGTTCTCCGACAACACCAGTCTCGTCAGCGAGTGACCACCCCCTCCACCCGATCACCTGATCGTTGAAAGGCGGCAACAGCCATGGCAGAAGGCGACGCCCTCTCCACCCACATCTTCGGCCTCCAGCTCGGCGCGTACGTCGTCGAATCGCTCCAGGAGGTCAGCGGGGTCACCGTCGAAGAGGACGTGGTGGAGATCTCGCAGGTCACCCCGCAGGGCAAGCCGTTGCTGCGCAAGCAGCCCGGCGCGCGCAAGGGCGGCGAGATCACCGTCACCCGCGGCATGGACAAGAGCAAGGAGTTCACCAAGTGGCTCAAGGAAACCCTGAACAAGGGCGACGTGGAGTCCGCGCGGCAGAACATCACCATCGAGATCATGAACAGCAAGGGTGAGACCGAGCGGCGGCTGAACCTGGTCAACGGCTGGGTCAGCCGGTGGGAGGGCCCGTCGCTCAAGGCGGGCGAGTCCAGCGCGGCCACCGAGAAGGTGACCATCACCTTCGAAGACATCACCCTGGAGGACTGATGCGCCGCCGGGTGATCGGCCTCGACTCGTTGGACGAGCTGGCCGAGCCGACGAAACGGGCAGCCGAGGCCCCTCGCGAGCCCGCGGCCCTCACCGAGTTCGAGTTCGAGCTGCCGCGCGGGTACGTCGACGCGGACGGCGTGGTGCACCGGCACGGCCGGATGCGCCTGGCCACGGCGCGCGACGAGCTCCGCCCGCAGATCGACCTGCGCGTCAAGGAGAACCCCGGCTACCTCAGCGTGCTGCTGCTCAGCACCGTCATCACCGAGCTGGGAGACGTCGAGGAGGTGAACGTCGGCGTCGTGGAGCGCATGTTCGCCACCGACATCGCGTTCCTCCAGGACTTCTACCGCCGCATCAACAGCGAGGGCCACACCAGGGCGGGCGTGACGTGCCCGTCGTGCGGCAGCGCGTTCGAGGTCGACCTGGCGGGTGGTCGCCTGGGGGAATCGTGACGTACGCGGCCGACCGGCTGCACGAAGAGGTCGCGTACGTGGCCTACCACTTCCACTGGCCGCGCGAGGAGATCCTCGACATGGAGCACCACGAGCGCTTGCGCTGGGTGCGGGAGATCGCGCGCATCAACACGAGGGTGAACGAAGGGGGGTGACCCATGAGCTTCTGGTCCCGTTTCCGCCGTGCCAAGCCGGAACCGCCGGCGACCGCGACCGCCGCTGCCGCGCCCCGTCCCGCCCCGAGCGGCGGCTGGCGCGCGGCACCGCCGATGGAGGGCGTGATCCAGCGCGCGGCGATGCCCGTGAGCGACGGCCTGCGCTTCCGCAACGGCCTGACGTCGTGGCAGGACCACACGTTCGGCACGACCATGGGCCACTCCGTGACCGCGGACGCGCCCGGCGGCGTGATCCACGGCCTGGCCCGTCCCACCGGGTTCCCGAGCGAGGCGCACGGCGGCGAATCTCTCACCGTCGCGCTGCGGTACCGGAACACGCCGGGACCGGACGGCACGCCGGACCCGTCGCAGCCCTCGCCGGCACCACAGCCGCAGCGACCGAAGCCGCCGGAGTCATCACGGTCGTCGTCGGATCTGACGGGACGATCCGAACCCTTGGTGTCGGTGAAGGCATCGGGGACGGCACCAGGAACGGCCGTGGCGTCGGGGGCGGCGGCGCACCCGGCTTCGCCCGAGCCGTCGGGGTTGTCGGGGCTGTCGGGGCTGTCGGGGCTGTCGGGGCTGTCGGGGCTGTCGGGGCTGTCGGGGCTGTCGGGGCTGTCGGGGCTGTCGGGACGGTTGCCGGAGTCGTCGTCCGAGCGGTCGTCTGAGCGGTCGTCGGTCGGTCCGGTGGCCCTGCGGCCGCTGGGACAGCCGTTGACGGTCGCCCGGCGTGACGTCACACCGCCACGCCCCGTGCCGGTGGTGCGGGGCGCGGCCGGCGGACCCAAGCCGTCCGCCGCAGCAGCGGGCAGCACGGCAGGCACCAGTACGCCAGGGAGCAGCACGCCGGTTCCCTCCACCTCCGGCAGCAACGCGTCAGGTAACAACCCGTCGGCGGGTGGCACGTCGGCAGGTGGTGCATCGGCAGGTGGTGCCGCTCCGATCGTGCAACGGTCGGTGAAGCGGGGTGCGCGGACCGACGCGCCGTTGCTGGGCGAGCCGTTGACCGAGCTGCCGCCCAGCGCGGTGGTGGCTCCGGACAACGCGCCCCTGACCGCCGGGCCGGTGGTGCAGCGGGCCCAGTGGACGAACCCCGCCACCAACTCCCCGGCCAACCCGGCACAGGTTCCGCCGGCCGTCCAACGGGCTCAGGCCAACGCCGCCGCCCAGCCGACGCTCACCACCCCGGCCACCCCGACGTCCCGACCGGCAGTCCCGCCCAAGCCCGACAACCCGACCACTCCGACACCCGCGGTCCGGCGAACTCCCGGCGAGCCATCCTCCCCAGAGCAGGCGCGACCAGTAGTCCGGCCGGCCGACACCAACCCCAGTGCCCCCGCCACCTCTACGCACCCCGCGTCACCACCCACGGTGCAGCGGGCAACCACCGACGCTCCCGCACCGGTGGTCCGGGGTGGCGAGCCGCCCCGGACGTCCGCGACCGCCGAGCGGCAAGCCGACTCGTCACCGATCCCGGTGGTGCAGCGAAAAACGGCGCGGAGCGAGACCCGGAACGAGGCGTCGGCCGTCCGCCCGGTGATCGGGATCGGCGCGCCGATCTCGGAGATCCCACCCACGGCAGCCCTCGACCCCACCGGGCCGAGGCTCCCCACCCCCGTCCAGACCTCCACCGCACCCGTCCCGCCGGTGGTCCGGACACAGCCCAGTCCCGCGCAACCCGGTCCCGCCCAATCCAGTCCTGCACAGCCCAGTCCCGCGCAACCCAGTCCCGCACAGCCCAATCCGGTGCGACCCACTCCCGCACAGCCCGACCCCGTGCGGACCAACCCGGCCCACACCGGCCCGGCCCACACCAACCCGGCCCAGAGCAACCCGGCCGACAGCACCACGGCTCAGGCCAACCCCGCGCCGGTCGCACCACTGCCCCTCCAGCGACCGGACCAGCGGTCGGATCGTCAGCCGGAACAGCGGCCGAATCACCGGCCGGCCGGGCGGCAGGACCAGCGGTCGGACAGCGGTCGTCGCGGAACGTCCCCTCGTCCCGAAGTGGTGCCCGTCGCCCGATTGGCACCCACCCGAACCTCGACCACTCCCCACCCGACCGTCCAGCGCTCCACCGTCCAACGCTCCACCACCCAGCTCGCCACCACCCAGCGCTCCACCGCCCACCTCACCCGCCACCGCACCGCACCACTGATCGCCGACCGCCCCCTGGTCCTCCGCAGCGCCATCGAGACGTCGGCACCCCCGCCGCGGACCAACCCGACCAGCAAGGTGGTCCCGGTGCGCTGGACCCCGGAACCCCAGGTCCAGCGGGCCGCGCAACGCTCCCCCGTCCGCCCCGCTCCACCGCGACCGCGGCCGACCACCCACCCGACGCAGAACACCCCCGGCCCGCCGGTGGCGCCCGCGTACCCGCCGGTCGCGGTCACGGCACCGCCTCTCCCCACCACACCACCGAGACCACGTCTGCCGACCGTGCAACGCGCGACCGGCGCGTCGAGCGAACCGCGACCCGTCAGCAGACCGCCGACCCCCACGCCCACCCCGGCGCAAACGATCACCAGAGCCACCACCAAGACCCAACCCGAGAGCGACGACGAGACCGACGACGCGAAGCCGCACCACGCGCCGTCCCGCGCCGACCTCGACCAGCTCGCCCGCTCGCTGATCGACCCCGTCAGCAGGTTGCTGCGGGCCGAGGTGCGGCACGGGCGGGAGCGGGCCGGACGGCTCCACGACCGCCGCCGCTGACCGCGCCACCCACCCGTCGAACACCCAGCCGAACCAGGAAGAGCCCGATGTCCGACACCATCTTCGCCACCAGCGTCTTCTTCCGGCTCGCCATCGCGGGCAACGACCTCGGCGCGTTCCACACCTGTGACGGCATGGGCGCGCAGATGGAGGTCGAGCAGTTCGCCGAGGGCGGCAACAACGGCTTCACGTGGCAGCTGCCGTCCCGCATCACGTGGTCGAACATCACGATGACGCGGCCGGTCACGAGCGACACGGCGAAGGTCGTCAAGTGGCTCAACGACGTCGTCAAGCGGGTCGAGCGCAAGGACGGCGAGATCGTCGCGCTCACCCCGGACGGGACGACGATCGCGAGCTGGCAGGTGCAGGGCATCGTCCCGGTCCGGTGGCAGGGCCCGTCGTTCGACCCGGCCACCTCGCAGGCCGCCGTGGAGACGATCGAGTTCGCCCACGAGGGCATCCAGGCGTCCTGAGAGGAGCACGTCGTGGCAGGCAAGGCAGGCGCGAGCCTCACGCGCGCCCAGCTGGTCATCATGGAGCCGCCCGCGAAGGTGGGCGCGCGGCCGGGCGGTCGGCTCGCCAGCGTCAAGTTCCAGTTCAACCCGAACTCGCTCAGCCTGACGAAGAACGTCGAGTGGCGGCGCAGGCCGTCGCGGATGGCGGGGCAGACGGCGGTGCCGGAGTTCGTCGGCAGCGGGCCGCGCACGCTGTCGGTCGAGGTGTTCCTCGACGCCACCGCGACGCACGACAACTCGGTGGAGAACCGGGTCGAGCAGCTGCTCCTGGCGTGCGTGCCCACGAAGAAGAGCCGGGCGAAGAAGAAGCCCGCGAGCCCGTGGGTGCGGTTCGAGTGGGGCACGGCGAAGACGACGTCGTTCGACGGCGTGCTGTCGAACCTGTCGGTGGACTACTCGCTGTTCGACGTGGACGGCAAGCCGCTGCGCGCCCGGTGCGGGTTGTCGATCGAGGAGGCCGGGTCCGACGTGCCGGGTCAGAACCCGACGTCCGGGTCGCGCGAGGCCCGTCGCACGCACCGCGTGGTGGCCGGGGACAGCCTGCCGGAGCTGGCGTGGCGCGAGTACGGCGACGCGACCGCGTGGCGGGTGATCGCCGAGGCCAACGACATCGACGACCCGATGTCCCTGGCGCCGGGCGTGGAACTGCTGGTGCCCGCGGTGGAGGAGGTGCGATGAGCAACGTCGGCCGGGCGTTCGCCGCGCTGCCCGTGGTGCGGGCGGGTTCGCTGACGGAGGCGTGGAACGAGCGGCTGGTGAGCTGCGTGGTGGACGAGAACGTGGGTCTGCCCGACTCCGCCGTGCTGACCTACCACGACGACAACTTCGAGCTGCTCGCCGATGCCGCCATCGAGATCGGCACGCCGGTCCGGGTGTCCGTGTCGAGCGTGCTGGACAACGGGACGGAGCCGCTGTTCACCGGCGAGGTGACCGCGGTGGAGGCGGACGCGGACTCGACCGGCTCGTTCACCGTCATCCGGGCCATGAACAAGGCGCACCGGCTGTTCCGCGGCCGGAAGGTCGAGGCGTTCCGCAACACGACCGCGGCCCAGGTGGTGCGGCGGGTGGCGAAGGGCGCCGGGCTGACCGTGGGCCGGATCGAGGTGGCCGCGGTGACGTACCGGCAGATCAGCCAGCCCGCGATCTCCGATTGGGAGTTCCTGCAGCTGATCGCCCAGGAGCACGGCGTGGTCGTGCAGGTGGACGACCAGGGCGCGTTGGAGCTGGTCAAGCCGCGCGCGGCGGCCGGCGCGCCGCCCGTGGGCACGTCCGCGGACGTGAACCCGCTGGTGCTGCACCACCGCGACAACCTGCGGTCGGTGCGCGCCTCCCTGTCGAGCGTCGACCAGGTGAGCGGTGTCGAGGTGCGCGGCTGGGACGTGGCCACGAAGAAGGCGCTGGTGGCCGTGGCGCCCGCCGTCGTCAGCACGACCGTGGCGCCGGGCATGTCGCCGACGGTGATCGGCAAGGCGTTCCGGGCGGGCGCGCGGACGCTGGTGGCGGACACGCCGTACGCCACGCAGGCGGAGACGACCGTGGTGGCGCAGTCGCTGGCGGCGGCGGCCAGCGCCGGTTTCGCCGAGATCGAGGCGGTCGCCGACGGCGAGCCGAAGCTGCGGGCGGGCGTGCCGATCACGCTCAGCGGCGTCGGCGCCGCGTTCAGCGGCCGGTACACGGCCACGTCGGTGCGGCACGTGCTGGAGCCGGGCGAGGGCTACCGCAGCATCGTCACGGTGAGCACGTCGCCGGACCGCTCGCTGGCCGGCCTGACCGCCGGCGCGGCGCCGCGCACGGGCCGGATGCCGGGCCTGGCGACCGCGATCGTCACCGACATCAAGGAGGTCGGCGGCGAGCGCGGGTGGGTGCGGCTGAAGTTCCCGTGGCTCGACGACAACTACGTCACCGACTGGGTGCGCACGGTGCAGCCGGGCGGTGTGCGCGGCGGCGGCGTGTTCAGCCCCGAGGTCAACGACGAGGTGCTCGTCGGCTTCGAGCAGGGCAGCCTGGACCGGCCGTACGTGCTGGGCGGCCTCTACAACGGGGTGGACCAGCCGACGCCGCACGCCGTGCCGCTGGTGGACCGCAAGAGCGGCCGCGTCAACCGCCGGTCGCTGGTGTCGCGCGGCGGCAACCGGCTCGACCTGCTCGACGGCATGACCGCCGCCGGCGTGCGGCTCACCACCGGCGACCAGCGGCTCGACATCACGCTCGACGAGAAGACCGGGCAGGTGGACATCCAGGTCCGCGGTCCGGGCGGCGGTCGGCCGCTCGGCGCGATCACGCTCACCAGCCGCGGCATCACGGTCGACGCGATGAGCGGCGACCTGGTCCTCAACGGCCGCTCGGTGAGCGTCAACGGGGCCACCGTGTCGGTCAAGGGCACCGACGTGTCGGTCAAGGGCGTCAAGTCGGCCACGGTCGACGGCGGGCTCCGGGCCGTGCTGAAGGGCGCCGAAGTGCACCTCAACCCCCCGCTCGCACCCTGAACCCCCTGATCGCGAAGAGAGGTCGACATGCCATCCGCCGTCCGGCTCGGTGACCAGACGTCCCACGGCGGCGCCGTCGGTCCGCCGCCGCCCCCGGCCGCGGTCCTGGTGTCCTCGGTGCTCATCGAGGGCCGACCGGCCGCCGTCATCGGCAGCACGCACGTGTGCGTGGTGCCGCCCCACGCGGCCCTCAGCCCGGCGAACGTCCTGGTGCCCGGTCCGGGTTCGGCCGGTCCGCCGGTGCTGATCGGCGGCCTGCCCGCGGCCCGCGTCGGTGACCGCACCTCGTGCCAGGCCAACGTGATCGTCGGCGCGCTGACCGTCCGGATCGGAGCGTGACGTGAACTTCATCGGTCGTGGCTGGGCGTTCCCGCTGCGGGTCGGCCCCACCGGCGGCATCGGCATGGTGGAGCGCGAGCAGGAGATCGCGGAGGCGATCCGGCTGGTGCTCGGCACCGCGCCCGGCGAGCGCCCGATGCGGCCGGAGTTCGGCTGCGGCATCCACGAGCACGTGTTCGCCTCGGCGGACGGCGCCACGGCGGGCCACATCGCCCGCGAGGTGCGGGCCGCGCTGGAGCGGTGGGAGCCGCGCGTGGACGTGGACGACGTGGTCGTCGCGTTCGACTCGGTCGACGTGGGCACGGTCTACATCGACGTGCGGTACACGATCCGCACCACCAACGACCAGCGCAACCTGGTCTTCCCCTTCTACACGATCCCCGCCGAAGGGAGCGCGGACTGATGGCGCTGTCCGCACCGAACCTCGACGACCGGCGTTTCCAGCAGCTCGTGGACGAGGCCAAGCGGTACGTCCAGCAGAGCTGTCCGGAGTGGACGGACCACAACGTGTCCGACCCCGGCGTCACGCTCATCGAGACGTTCGCGCACATGGTCGACCAGCTCGTCTACCGGCTCAACCGGGTGCCCGAGCGCAACCACCTGGCGTTCCTCGACCTGCTGGGCATCACGCTGTTCCCGCCGGCCGCGGCCCGCGCGGACGTGACGTTCTGGCTGTCCGCGCCGCAGCCGCAGACCGTGCTGCTGCCGGTCGGCACCGAGGTCGCCACCGAACGCGCCGAGCTGGGCGAGCCGGTCGTGTTCGCCACCACCGACGAGCTGGCCGTGGTGCCGTGCTCGCTGGAACGCCTGGTCACGCGGACCGCGTCCGGTGAGCACGCCGACCGCACCCGCGACCTGGAGGCGGGCCGCGACGTGCCGTGCTTCCAGGCCGCGCCCGCGCCCGGCGACGCCACGCTGTTCGGGCTGTCGGCCGCCGTGCCGCGGTGCGTGGTCGTGCTGCGGCTGGACAGCCGGGTGGAGGGCATCGGCGTCGACCCGCGGCAGCCGCCGCTGGTGTGGGAGGCGTGGGACGGCCAGGACTGGGTGCCGTGCGGCGCCGACGAGGACTCCACCGGCGGGCTCAACCGGCCCGGCGAGGTGGTGCTGCACGTGCCCGCCGGGCACACCGCGTCCGTGGTGGCGGGCCACCGCGCGGGCTGGCTGCGCTGCCGCGTCACCGAACCCGAGCCCGACCAGCCGTTCTACCGCGAGTCGCCGACCGTGCGGGAGGCGGAGGCGTTCACGATCGGCGGCACGACCGTCGCCGAGCACGCCGAGACGGAGGTCGACGTGCGGCTGGGCGAGTCCGCGGGCGTGCCGGGCCAGCGGTTCACGCTGCCGCGCGCCCCCGTGCTGCTGGACGGTGACCCTGTGGTGGTGCGGGTGTCGGCGGAGGACGGGTGGCAGGACTGGACCGCGGTGGACCACTTCGGCGCGTCCGGGCCCGACGACCGGCACGTGGTGCTGGACGCGACGCGCGGCGAGGTGCTGTTCCCGCCGGCGGTGCGCGAGGCGGACGGGACGCTGCGCCGCTACGGCGCGGTGCCGGCCAAGGGCTCGGTGGTGCACGTGCCGCGCTACCGGACCGGCGGCGGCCGTGCGGGCAACGTCGCGCGCGGCTCGATCTCGGTGCTGCGCAGCTCGGTGCCGTACGTGGCGGCGGTGGAGAACCGGGAGGCCGCGAGCGGCGGCGTGGACGGCGAGACCGTGGACGAGGCGAAGTTGCGCGCGCCCCACCAGCTGCGGGTGCAGGAACGGGCCGTCACGGCGGAGGACCACGAGCACATCGCCCGGCTGGCCGCGCCGTCGTTGGCGCGGGTGCGGTGCCTGCCCGCCGAGGGCGGCGGCGCGCGGGTGCTGGTGGTGCCGGACGCGGTGGCCGACGAGGGCGACCGGTTGCGGTTCGAGCAGCTGGTGCCGTCCGAGGAGGTCCTGCGCGCGGTGGCACGTCGGCTCGACGAACGGCGGCTGCTCGGCACCAGGTTGGTCGTGGAACCCCCGCGCTACCAGGGCGTCACGGTGGTGGCCCGGCTGGCGGCGTCGTCCGACGGGCTCGGTGTGCGGGAGGAGGCGGCCGACGCGCTCTACCGCTACCTGAACCCGTTGCGCGGCGGGCCGGACGGCGTCGGGTGGGAGTTCGGCCGGCCGGTGCAGTTCGGCGAGGTGTTCGCCGTGCTGCAGAACGTGCCGGGGGTGCGGCTGGTGGAAGAGGTTCTGCTGTTCCCCGCCAACCCCGTCACGGGCGCGCGTGGCGCGCCGGTGGACCGGGTCGAGGTGGCGCCGAACGCGTTGGTGTTCTCCTACCAGCACCAGATCGTGGTGACGGGGCCGTGAGCCGCGCCGCGCTGCCCGAGCTGCCCAACCGGTACCCGTTGGGCGCGATGCTGCCCGCCCTGTACGCGGCCGACGACTTCGCCCAGCGGTTCACCTCGGGCCTGGACGCCGTCCTGTCGGCCATCCTGTCCACTTTGGACAACCTGTCGTCGTACTTCGACGCCGACCTCGCGCCGGCGGACTTCGTGCCGTGGCTGGCGTCCTGGCTCGCCGCCGACCTCGACCCGACGTGGCCGGAGCCGCTGCGCCGCGAGGTCGTCGGCCGGGCGGTGGCGCTGCACCGGCTGCGCGGCACCGCGCGCGGCCTGGTAGCCCGGTTGGAGCTGTGCCTGGACGTGCGGGCGGAGGTCGTGGACGGGTCCGGGGTGACGTGGTCCGACCGGCCGGACACCGACCTGCCGGTCCCGGAGTCGGACGCCGTCGTGGTGCGGGTGCGGCCGGGCCGGTCCGGGGTGGTCGACCGGGACCGGGTGGAGGCGCTGGTCGAGTCGGTGCGGCCGGTGCACGTGACGTGCGTGGTGGAGGTGGTGGACGGTGGCTGACGTGCGCCAGTGCCCCCAGTGCGGCGCGCCGGTGCCGGACGGGGACGACTTCTGCGGCAACTGCGGCACCTACCTCGGGTGGGCCGACCAGCTGCCGACGGAACCCGACCTGCCCCAGCTGACGCTCGACTCGGTGCTGCCCGACCCGGCGCCGCCCACCGCGGCGGCCCTGCTGCCCGACCAGCCCGGACCGGTGCCGCCGGCGCGTCCCGTGCCGCGGCGACCGCTGCGGACGGCCGCGGCCGCGGACACCGTGACCGGGCCGCCGTGCCCGTCCTGCGGCACGCCCAACCCGCCCGGACGCCGGTTCTGCCGCCGGTGCGCCGCACCGCTGCGCGGCGACGTGCGCAGGCACAGCGGCCGGTCGGGACGGCGCTGGAGGTGGCACGGCGACCGGTCCCGGTGGCTGCGCCGGCTCGTGGCGCTGCTCGCCGTGGCCGTGCTGGCCCTCGCGGTGGTGCTGTTCCAGCCGACCGCACTGCGGCTGCTCGAAGACCTGCGCGACCGGCTGGCCACGCCCGCCCCGGTCGCGCCGAGCGTCGCCACCGCCACCGCCGAGGTGGCCGGGCACCCGGCGTCCGCCGCCGTCGACGGGCTGTCGAACCGGTACTGGGGCGCGCCCGCGGTCGGCGACGCGGTGGAGTTCACCTTCACCACGCCGTTCCGCCTGCTGTCGGTCGTCGTCCACACGGGCGCCGGGGTGGAGCCGGCGGTGTTCGCCGGGCAGGCCAGGGCGACGGCGCTGGACGTCGTGGTCACCGCGTCCGACGGCACGCACCGCACGATCCCGGTCGTCCTCGGCGACCGCAGCGGGCCCCAGCGCACGGACACGGGCGTGAGCGACGTCGTGCGGGTCCGGTTGGTCGTCCGCGGCGCGGCGGGGCTGGAACCGGGCCGGCACGTGGCCCTGGGCGAGGTGGAGTTCTTCCGCCGCCCGTGACCGTCCATTGTAGACCTGAGAAGAGGAGCAGCACGTGGATGTCGTCGTGGTCACCGGCTCGGCCGGGTTGGTGGGTGGCGCGGCCGTGCGGGCCTTCGCCCCGCGGTTCGACCTGGTCGTCGGGGTGGACAACCTGATGCGGCGGGACTTCTTCGGCGACGGCGCGGTCGCCGGGGAGGTGGCGGAGCTGTCCCGCCTGCCGAACCACCGGCACCACTCCGTGGACGTGCGGGACGAGTCGGCGATCGGCGACGTGCTGCGCGAGTACGGCTCCGACGTGCGGCTGGTCGTGCACGCGGCCGGGCAGCCCAGCGCCGAGTGGGCCACCGGGTCGCCGTTGGTGGACTTCGGGGTCAACGCCCTCGGCACGGTCACCGTGCTGGAGGCGGTCCGGCGGCACTGCCCCGACGCGGTGGTCGCGGTGGTGTCCACCACCAAGGTCTACGGCGCCGTGCCGGAGACGTTGCCGCTGGTGGAGACCGCGACCCGGTGGGAGATCGACCCGGCGCACCCGTTCCACGAGCACGGTTTCGACGAGTCGCTGCGGCTCGACCGGGCCGACCGGACGTTCTTCGGCGTGTCGAAGCTGGCCGCCGACCTCGCCGCGCAGGAGTACGGCAGGCGGCTCGGGATGAACGTCGGCGTGTTCCGCTGCGGCACGGTGGCGGGCTTCCGGCACGCGGGCGTCGAGCTGCACGGGTTCCTGTCGCACCTGGTGCGCAGCGCCGTGCGCGGTGCGGCGTTCCCGGTCATCGGGCACGGCGGCAAGCAGGTGCGGGACGTGCTGGGCGCGCGGGACCTGGCGGAGATGTTCTGGCAGTTCTACCTGGCCCCGCGGCCCGGCGAGGTCTACCACGCGGGCGGCGGGCGCGAGCGCAGCGCGTCGGTGCTGGAACTGATCGCCCAGTACGAGTACCTGACCGGGCGGCCGGTGCGGTTCGAGTACCGGCCGGAGCACCGGTTCGCCGACGTGCGGTGCTGGATCACCGACACCCGCAAGTTCCGGCGCGACTACCCGGCCTGGCGGCCGACCGAGGACGTCGCGGCCCTGCTGCTCGGCCTGCACGAGCACTGGAGCGAGGCGGCCGTCGTGAGCCCTTGACCAGGTGCGTCGGACCGTGTTGAGTGCGGTGCGCCACTGTTCTCAACGGTTCTGAAGAACCGCCGTCGGACGTGAAGAATCCTTGTAGACGGCGTTGAGACCCCGTGAAGCCGCGCACCGCAGACTCGAACCCGCAACGCAAGACTGTGGGAGGCAGCGGTGGAGCGAGTTCGGGTAGCAGTCCAGGCGGCGGATCACCTCAGCATGACGGGCCTGATCGCCTACCTCGGCACACGGCCGGAGGTGCAGGTGCTCGGCAGCGCGCAGCACGCCCAGGCCGACGTGGCGTTGGTCGCGGTGCCGAGGCTGGGCGAGGAGGTGGCGACCCGCCTGCGCCGGGCGGCCGCGCAGGTCGGCGCGCCGGTGGTGCTGGTCGTCGACGAGCCGCGCGAGTCCGACGTCCTCACCGCCGTGGAGTGCCGGGTGGTGGCGGTGCTGCCCCGCGCCACGGTGACCGACGAGGTGGTGCTGCGCAGCGTGCTGTCGGCGGCGTCGGGCGGTGGCGTGATGCCGCCGACCATGGTCGCCGAGCTGCTGCGGCACGTCGAGCGGCTGCAACGGCAGGTCGTGGCCTCGGAGGGCGGCCCGAACCGGCTGACCGCGCGGGAGGCCGACGTGCTGCGGCTCATGGCCGACGGCCTCGACACCGCGGAGATCGCGGGCAGGCTCTCCTACTCCGAGCGCACGATCAAGAACGTGTTCTACGGCATCACCACCAGGCTCAACCTGCGCAACCGGCCGCACGCGGTCGCCTACGCCCTGAGGAAGGGGATGATCTGACGTGGACCAGCCGATCACCGGGAAGGACGGCGCGGCCCTGCGCCACGTGGTGGACCTCGCGCTGCGGGGCATCCGCGCCAAGGCCCGCACCCCGCACCCGGCCCGCCCGGCCGCCGACACCCGTCCGGCCACCGACACCCGCTGGGTCATGTCGCCCGACGGCGTGATCGACGGCGCCCACGACCCGGACCACCCGGACGCCGCCCCCGAACGCTGACCGCACGGGCAAGCCGGGGCGCCGAACCCGACCCGACCCGGCGCCCCGCCCGCGACCCACCACAGCGGCCACCACACCCGCCACACCCAACGGACCGCACGGCCACACCGGCGCCCACGCGCGACCCGCGACCCCGCGCCACAACGCCCGCCCACCCGGCGCACGCCCCACCCCGGCCGTCACCAGCGCACCCGGCCGCGGCACCCGGCGGCATCCCGCCCCCGACGCTCCCGGGCACGCCGCCCGCGACATCCGGACCCGATCAGCGAGCGCGCACGGACTCGGTGGCACGGCGGATGTCCCACTCCGCGCCGAGACCCCGGTACAACGCGACCGCCTCGGCCAGCACGGCGTCGGCTTCGGCCCTCCGCCCGCACCCCGCCAGCAACGTGGCCCGGTCGTCGAGCGTCTGCGCGAGCTCGAACGTCCGGCCGACCGCGCGGTAGTGGTCGGCGACCGGCACCAGGGCGTCCGGGTCCTCCGCGAGCACGGCCCGGCACCGCCGCGCGGCCGCCGCCGCCCGCGCCGCCTTCGTCTCGCGCGACGCCTCCGCCTCGCACGCCTCGACGGCCGCCCGCGCCGTGGCGCGGTCACCCGCCGCCAACGACAGGCGGACCAGCTCCGGCAGCCACTGGTGGCGCAGCATCATGTCCGCGTACCGGGTGTCGAGGATCGCGCCCAGCACGGACACCGCCCGCGCGTGATCGCCGTCCCGCGCCGCCGCCATGGCCTGCGCCGCGATGAGGAAGTCGCAGTTCTCCCGGTACGCCTCGGTCACCAGCGGCAGGTTCAGGCCCTCGGACAGGTGCGCGTCCAGCCGGGGACCGTCGTCGCGGTGGGCCGCGATCAGCGCCACGACGCCGTGCAGCAGCACGGGACCGCCCTCCCGCAGCCCGTACCCGGTGAACTCGGGGTCGTCGAGCACGGTGCCCAGCCGGGCCACCGCGTCGTCCCAGCCACCGAGCCAGAACTGGTGCACGGCCGCCGCCAGGTGCAGCCCGGCCACCGGCGTGCCGCGCCCGGCGATGTCGAACGCCGTGTCCAGGCTGCGGCTCGCCTCGTCCAGCCGGTCGAGGCACTGCAACGTGAAGATCCTGTTGTCCAGCAACAACAACCGCAGGTCGGTCAGGCTCACGTCGGTGCCGACCACGTCGAGCGCCTGGTCCAGGTAGGCCACGGCGCGCGGGTAGTCCCGGCGCACGGCCTCGACCTGCCACAGCACCTCCAACGCCTGGGCGATCGCGAACGGGTCCGCCGCCCGCTCCCCCGCCTCGATCGCCTCCCGCGCGCTGGCCTCGGCGCCGTCCAGCTCGCCGATGCCCGCCCGCTGCACGAGGGCCAGCAACGACAGCAGGCGCGCCCGCCACCGGTCCGACAGCACCGGGTCCGCCAACGCCTCCCGTGACGCCCGCACGGCGTCCTCGGCCCGCGCGCCGCGGTACGGCATGTACGCGAGCGTCCACCGCACCTCGGCGATCCGGTCCGGTTCGCGCAGGCGCGGCAGCGCGCGGCGGGCGTGCTCCTCGGCCTCGGCGTCGCGGTTGATCCGGAACAACGCGCTGCTGAGGTGCGCGGCGAGCGTCGCGTCCCGCTCGTCCCGCGCCACCGACGACGACAGGCACCGCTGGAGCAGGTCGACGGCCACCAGCGGCGCGCGGTAGACCAGCGCGGGCGCCTGCTCCACCAGCCAGTCCAGCACCCACGACCCGACCTCGCCGGACGCGGCCAGCAGCTGCTCGGCCACGTGGTCGACGGGCGCGCCGGACGCCGCCAGCGCCCGCGCCGCCTGCTGGTGCAACGCGGTGCGCAGCGCGGCGGGCGTGCCCTCGTAGAGCGCCTGCCGGATCAACGGGTGGCGGAACGCCATGCGCGGCCCGGCGTCACGCAGCACGCCCGCCGCGATGGCCTCCTCCAGCCGCGCGGCCAGGTCGAACACCGGCGTCCCGAGGACCACCGACAGGTCGCCCACCACGAACTCGCCGCCGAGCAGCGCCGACCACCGCAGCACCTCCCGCGTCGGGTCGGTGAGGAAGTCGAGCCGGCCCGTCACGGCGGACACCAGCGACATCGGCGCCCGGTCGAACGCGTGCGCCGACACGTCCGCCACGCCGGTGTCGACCTCGACGACCTGCTCGCGCACCAACGCGTCCGCGACCTCCCGCACGTACAGCGGGTTGCCGCCGGCACGGGCCGCGATCGTGCGCAGGCCGGGGCCGGGCGTCGCGCCGACGAGCCGGCCGACGAGCCCCGCCACGTCGCCGTCGGCCAGGGGCCTGAGGTCGAAGACCGTGCCGCCGCCGGACTCGACGTCACGGCGCAGGCGCGCGATCTCGGCCCGGTACGGCACCGGTCGCGCCGCGCCGACGAGCAGCAGCCGGGTGCGCCGCGCCAGGGCGGACAGCCGGTGCCACAGGTGGGCGCTGGTCTCGTCCGCCCACTGGAGGTCGTCGAGCGCGACGGCGACCGGCCCGTCCGCGCACAGCTGCTCGACCAGGGCCACCAGCCGGTCGACCGCGCCGAACACCGGGTCGGAGTCGGCGAAGATCGACCCGGCGGGCCGTTCCTGCCCGAGCGCCCGGGCGGTCGCGGCGCGGCGCGGGTCCGGCGAGTTCGGCTCGACGGCGAAGGCGTCCAGCGCCAGGCGCAGCGGGAAGCGCGTGCCGAGCTCGTCGGCGACGGCGTGCGCGATCTCGTGACCGTGCCGCCGGGCGTGGGCCAGCACGGCGGCGAGCATCGCGGACTTCCCGATGCCCATCTCGCCTTCCAGCCACAGCAGCCGGCCGTGCCCGGCGGTGACGTCGTCCACCAGCCGCCGCACCGCGGCCAGCTCGGCGGTCCGCCCGACCAGCTCGGCGCCGGGGTCGGGTTCCCCCCGGACGCGGGGCGCGGGCGGTCGCGCGGACGGCGCCCGCTCGTCGCGCCGCGCGTGCTCCTCGCCCCGGGACCCCGTGGTGCCGAGGATTTGCGCGTGCACGGCACGCAGGCGTTGCCCCGGCTCGACGTGCAGCTCCGACACCAGCACGCGCCGGCCGTCGCGGAACACCTCCAGCGCCTCGGCGTTGCGCCCGGACCGGTGCAGGGCGAGCATCAGCAGCTCACGGGCGCGTTCCCGCAACGGCTCCTCGGCGACGAGCGCGGCCAGCTCCGCGACCACGTCGGCGTGCGCGCCCGCGGCCAGCGCCGCCTCCGCCCGCAGCTCCCGCGCGGCCGTGCGGGCCTCGGCCAGCCTGCGCCGCTCCGCTTCGGCGAACGGCCCCGCCAGCCCGGACAGCGGGTCGCCGCGCCACAGGCCCAGCGCGGTGTCCAAGGAGGACCGCGCGCCCTCCGGGTCACCGCCGGCCAGCTGCCGCCGGGCCCGGTCGCGCAACCCGTCGAACCGCTCGACGTCCGAGCCCTCGGCCTCCAGCACGAGCCGGTACCCCGACCCCACCGACACCAGCAGGCTGGACGGCGTGCCGCGCGGCCGGTCCGGCTCCAGGGCCTTCCGCAGCGTCGACACGTACGTGTGGACGCTGCCCTCGGCCGTCGCCGGCGCGTCGGCGCCCCACACGCCCGCCACGAGCTCGTCCCGGCCGACGCCACCCGTCCGCAGCGCGAGCATCGCGAACACCGCGCGCGGCCGCGACGACCCCAGGGCGATCTCCCGTTCGCCCGCCCAGGCGCGCACCGTTCCCAGCAGCTCGACCCGAACCGCCACCGTCATCCCGCTGACCACTCCCCCGACGCCTCCCGCCGAACCCGGCGCACGCGCTCCTCGGCCCGGCGCACGTCGTGCGCCGCGCCCAACCCGTCATAACCCGCCAGCGCCTCGCGCAACGCCGCGTCCGCCGCCTCCCGCTCACCGCGACCGGCCAGCAGCACGGCCGCGTCCTCCATCGCCTCGGCCGCCTCGACCGGCCGACCGGCCGCGCGGAGACGTGCCGCCACGTCCAGCACCGGCGCCGGGTCGCCCTCGACCACCCCCCGGCACCACGTCGCGGCGTTGTGCGCCCGCGCGGGCGTCCGCTCCCGCGCGGCCTCGTCCGCACAGCCCTCCAGCGCCCGCAGCGCCACGTCGCGCCGCCCGTGCCGGACCGCGAGCCGGGCCACGTGGGGCAACCACTGGTGGCGCAGCACCATGTGGCCGCGTTCGGCCCGCAGCAACGGTTCCAGCAGCGCGAACGCCTCGTCCACCCGGCCGTCCCGCTCTGCGGCGACCGCCCTGGCGACGAGCAGGAAGTCGCCGTGCTCGTGGTCGGCGCGGGTCGTCAGCGGGTGCCCGGCCGCGGCGGCGAGGTGCGCCTCGGCCACGTCGGGGCGGTCGCGCCGCGCCGCGACCAGCGCGGCCACGCCGTGCACCAGCAACGCGACGCCCCGCTCACGCAACCCGTACGACGTGCCGGGGCCCGACGCGGGCACGTCGTCGCCCTCGGCCAACGCCTGGTCCCACCGGCCGCGCCAGTAGTCCTGCACGGCGGCCGCGACGCGCACGCCGGGCGCGGTGACGCCGCGGGCCAGCTCACGGGCCGTGCCCAGCACGTCGTCCGCCTCGGCGAGCCGGTCGAGGTTCTGGAGCGTGAACACCTTGTTCTCCAGCAGCCCCAGCCGCAGCTCCACGAAGTCCGACCGGCCCCCGGTGACGGCCAACGCGCGGTCGACCCGCGCCAGCGCCTCGACGTGGTCCCGGCGCACGGAACCGACCTGCCACAAGCCCTGCAACGCGTGCGCGATGGCGAGGTCGTCGCCCACGGCCTCGCTGCGGCGCAACGCGCTCAGCGCCGTCTCCTCGGCCGCCGCCACGTCGTTCAGCCCGTCCCGCTGGACCACCGCGAGCAGCGATTCGAGCCGGGCCCGCCACACCGGCGGCGTGCCGGCGTCGTCCACGGCCGCGCGCAACGCGTCGACGGCCTCGTCCACCCGGCCGTCCCGGAACGCGGCGTGCGCGAGGATCCAGCGCATCTCGGCGGCCCGCTCGTGGTCCCTGGTGCGGGCCAGCACGTACCGCGCCTCCGCCTCGGGCTGCCGGCCCAGCCAGTACATGAGCCGTGCCAGCAGCGCGGCGAGCCGTTCCCGGTGCTCCGCGTCCAGCGCCGTGCCGTCGACCACGGCCCGCAGCAGCCGGATCGCCGTGTCGGGCGCGCGCTTCCCGAGCGCGGTGCCGCGGGCGACCAGCCAGTCCACCGCCCACGGGTCCACCGCGCCGGAGGACGCCGCCAGCTGCTCGACGACCAGCTCCACCGACGCGCCCGCCACCGCGAGCGCCTCCGCGGCCCGGCGGTGCAACGCGGTCCGGACCGCGGCCGGCGTGCCCAGGTACAGCGCCTTGCGGATCAGCACGTGCCGGAACGCGAGCTTCGGCCCCGAGTCGTCCAGCACGCCCGCGGCCGTCGCCTCCTCCACCGCGGCGATCAGCTCCGACGACGGCCGCGCGAGCGCCGTCGCCACGTCGCCCAGGGCGAACTCCGCGCCCAGCAGGGACGCCGCCCGCAGCACGTCCGCGGTCTCCGGCGACAGGAAGCCCAACCGCCGCGCCACGGCGGCCACCAGCGAGGTCGACGGTTCCTCGTCCTCGCCCAACCGACTCTCGGCGACGCCCGTCCGCACGTCGAGCGCGTCGTCGCGCCGCAACGCGTCGACCATGTCCTTGATGTACGAGGGGTTCCCGGCCGCGCACTCGACCACGCGGACCACGCTGCGCCCCGGCGCCGCGCCGACCATCCCGGCCAGCAGCGCGGTGACGGCGTCCTCCGACAACCGCCGCAGCCCGAGCACGTCACCGCCCGCGCCGAGCACCGCGCGCCGCACCTGCTCCACGTCCGCACGACGCGGCACCGACCGCATGGCCGCGACCAGCAGCAGCGGCAGCCGCGGCACCAGGCGCGACAACCGGTGCCACAGCAGCACACTGGCCTCGTCCGCCCACTGGAGGTCGTCCACGACGAGCACGAGCGGCGCTTCCGCGCACAGCTCGGTCACCAGCGCCACGAGCCGGTCGATCACCACCGGCACCGGGTCGCCCGACGCCGGTTCCCGCAGCGCCCGCGCCAGCCCGGCCCGCCGCGGGTCACCGGACTGCTCGGTCACCTCCAGGCAGTCGAGCACCACGCGCAACGGCGTCCGCGGCCCCCACTCGTCGGCCGCCGTCCACGCCACCCGGCACCCGGCGTCCGCCGCGCCGGCCAGACCCGCCGCCAGCAACGCCGACTTGCCGATGCCCGGCTCGCCCTCGACCCACACGCACCGCCCGCGGCCGGCCACCACGTCGGCGACGGCGCGGCGCAGCACGTCCAGCTCCCGCTCCCGCCCGACCAGCGTCCCGTCCGGCCGCACCGCGCCGCGCGACGGCGGCGGCACCCGCGGCGGGCCGGAGTCCGGCCGGCTCGTCGGCACGGGGTCGGGCAGGCGGTCGGGCAGGGGGTCGCCTCCGGGATCGTGCGCGAGCACCCGCCGGTGGGCGTCCCGCAGCGCCGCGCCCGGTTCGATGCCCAGCCGCTCCACCAGCACGCGCCGCGCGTCCTCGAAGACCTCCAACGCCTCGGCCTGCCTGCCCGCGCGGTGCAGGGCCGTGATCAGCAACGCGCGCAGGTCCTCGCGCAACGGGTGCGCGCCGGCCAGCGCGGAGAGGTCCGCGACCACGTCGGCGTGCCGGCCCAGGGTGATGGCCAGCTCCGCCCGCCGTTCCGCGACCGCGAGCCACAGCTCGCGCAGGCGCGCGCGTTGCGCCTCGGCGAACGGGCCGGGCACCCCGAACAGCGGCTCGCCCCGCCACAGCGCCCGCGCCCGGTCCAGCTCGGCCAGGGCGCCCTCCGGGTCGACCTCGGCCAGCGTCGCGGCCAGGGAGCGGTGCCGCTCGAACCGGTCCACGTCGAGCCCGTCGACGGGCAGCCGCAGCGAGTACCCCGAGCCGGCCGACACCAGCACCACGGCCGCCGACCGCTTCGACCTCGTGGGTTCCAGCGCGCGCCGCAGCCCGGACACGTACGTGTAGAGGCTCGCCTCGGCCGTGGACGGCGGCGCGTCGCCCCAGACGCCGTCGACCAACTCGTCCTTGGACACGACCTGGTTGGCGCGCAGGGCCAGCAGCGCGAACACCGCACGGCGGCGAGCCGTGCCGAGGTCCACCTCCGCGCCACCCCGCCACGCCCGCGCCGGGCCGAGCAGTTCGACGGTGACGGGAACAGTGGCGCTCATCACCATTTCCGTCCAATGCGCCTGGAATGCGAGTCCGGTTGGGCTATTGCCCGCCTTCCGCCGGTGGTGTAGGCACACAAACAATGCGCCCGCCACGAACGCGGATTCACACTGCTTTTACGCCGTCGCCCTCGACCACGTCAGGTTATCACGGGATAGCGGACGGCCGGCGCGGTCGCCCGGCGCTCCGCATTCGTGAATGGTGTATTACCGGAACCGGCGCGACCTCGGTGATTCCACGCGGACGCGAATCAGCGCCGGCGTATTCCCGCGCAATCGTCCAAACCACTCCGGCGAGCCGCGCGACGGCCCCGCCGAGCCGTTTTGCTACCGTCTGACCATGCACTTCGCCCGGCCGCACCGCGTCGCGCCGCCCGGTGGCGCCCGGTGACGGACCGCCCGCCGCGCGACCTGGCCGATCGGGACGACGTCGTAGGCCTGGTAACGGAGTTCTACCGCCGCGCCTTCGCCGACGACCTGCTCGGGCCGGTGTTCCGCGACGTCGCGCGGATGGACCTGGCGGAGCACCTGCCGGTCATGGCGGACTTCTGGGAAACGGTGCTGTTCCGCACCGGCGCCTATCGCCGGAACGCGTTGCGCGTGCACCTCGCCTTGAACGAGCGCGCCCCGTTGACGACCACGCATTTCACCCGCTGGTGGGACCTGTGGCGCGTCACCGTGGACGACCTGTTCGCCGGGGTGAAAGCGGAGCTGGCGAAGGCGCAGGCGGAGCGGATAGGCGCGTCGATACTCCGGCGCCTGCGCGACGAGGACGCCAGCGAGCTCGTCACGATCCGCCGACAGCCCGCCGGAGAAGGCCGAACCGCCCCCTGACCCGCACGACTCCGCCGCACAACGCCGCACCGCACAACGCCGCACCGCACGACCGCGCCGGACAACGCCCTGGCTGCCGGCTCCACGAACGGGTGGGGCCCCGCCGTGAGTCGGCGGGGCCCCGTTTCGCGGTTCCCGGTCAGCTGGTCGGGAAGCTGTCCGGGGTGCTGATCCGGCTCTTGATGTACGCGCCGGAGTCGGTCAGGACGCTGCTGCCGGTGTAGGTGCTGCCGTTGCAGGTGCCCGGCCGGAACGCCGCGCTGCTCTCGTTCGCGTCGGAGTACGTCCAGTTGGCGTACCCGATCTTGAGCTGGTCGAGCAGGTTCAGCCAGGCCGCGGTGCTCGCCTGGTCGTACGCGCCGCCGCCGGTGGCGGTGACCGTGCCGAACTCGCTGACGAACAGCGGCAGGCGGGCGGCCGCCCGGCTCACCGTCGCCCGGTAGTTGTCCTTGTGCGAGGCGGCGTAGAAGTGGAACGTGTACATGATGTTGGTCGCGTTGACCGGGTTGTTGATGACCTCGGTCTCGTTCGAGCCCTCCGAGACGCCCAGCGACGACCAGGCGCGGGTGCCCACCAGGACGACCGCGTCGGGGTCGGCCGCGCGGATGACCGGGATGACCTGCTCGGCGTAGTTCTTGATCGCGGCCCAGCTCACGCCGTTCGGCTCGTTCGCGATCTCGTAGATCACGTTCTTCTTCGCCGCGTTGCGCGAGGCGACGGAGGCGAAGAACGTCTTGGCGCGCTCCAGGTTGTAGTTGGGGTCGCCGGGCGTGAGGGTGTGGAAGTCGATGATCGCGTACATGCCGCGGGCCTCGGCCATGTCGACCAGCGAGTTCACCTGGCTGGTGAAGCCGCTCGGGTTGGTCTCGTAGCCCTGCTCCTGCACGTACATCGCGACGCGGAACAGGTCGGACTTCCAGTCCGTCGCCAGCGCGTCGAGCGACGCGTTGTTGTAGCACTTGCCGAACCACTGGATGCCGTGCGTGCTCATGCCGCGCAGCTGGATCGGCTTGTTGTACTGGTTGCACAGGTAGACGCCGCAGACGCGCAGCTGGCCGTTGATCGCGACGGGGGTGGTGCCGACCGGCGGGTTCGTGGTCGTCGTCGTGGTCGTGGTGGACGTCGTGGACGTCGTCGTGGTCGAGCCGGTGCAGGCGACGCCGTTCAGCGCGAACGACGTGGGCACGGGGTTGCTGCCCGTCCAGGAGCCGACGAACCCGAGGTCCGTCGACGCGCCGGTGCCCAGCGTCCGGTTCCAGTCGACGTTGGTCGCGGTCGCCGTGGTGCCCGACTGGGACCACGTGGCGTTCCAGCCCTGCGTGACCCGCTGGCCCGCCGGGAACGCGATGGTCAGGGACCACCCGCTGACCTGGTCACCGAGGTTCGTGAGCTTGACGGCCCCCTGGAACCCGCCCTGCCACTGGCTGGTGACGGTGTAGTCCACCCGGCACCCCTGGGCGGCGGCCATGGCCTGGGGCAGGACTGTCGCCGCGGTGCCGATGACCACCGCGCAAGCCGCTAGTGCGGCGGTGGAGCGCTTCACTGAGCCCCTCCTCATCTCGACAAACGCCTGGGAGCGCTCCCAGGCTCGGCGGGACGGTACACCGGAAAGTGACCGTCAGTACATAGCCGGCCGCGTGCCGGAGGCGTTCTTCCCACTCGCTGGGCAGGTCAGGACCCTGGCGCACGGCGACGCACGGCAGGCGTCGGGCGGGCGCGGAAAAACCTCGGAGAATTCTGGCCGGTGATGTCGAGGAGCTCGGGTCGGCTCCGTCCACTGGGCAGAGAGCGAGCACGACCGAGTCGAGAGGACACGACCATGTCGAACATCTCCACCTTCCTGTGGTTCGACCACCAGGCCGAGGAGGCCGCGAACTTCTACACGTCGGTGATCGAGAACTCCAAGGTCACCGGCGTCACGAACGGGCCGGACGGCAAGGCGTTCGTGGTGACGTTCGAGCTCGACGGGCAGCAGTTCGCCGCCATGAACGCGGGCCCGCACTTCCGGTTCACGGAGGCCGTCTCGATCCACGTCAACCGGGAGACCCAGGCCGAGGTCGACGAGCTGTGGGAGGCGCTGCTCGCCGACGGCGGCGAGGAGAGCCAGTGCGGCTGGCTGAAGGACCGCTACGGCCTCTCGTGGCAGGTCGTGCCCTCGGCCCTGAGCAAGCTCCTGGCCGACCCGGACCCGGCCAGGGCCGCCGCCGCGGGCGCCGCGCTCCGAACCATGAGCAAGATCGACATCGCCGCCCTCCAAGCCGCCGCCGACGCCGCCTGACCCGCACCGCTGGCCCACACCGCCCGAGGCGCGCCACCACCGCCCGGAGCGATCCGCGCCGCCCGAGCCGCGCCGCCCGAGCCGTGACACCACGGCGTCCGGAGCGACCCGCGCCGCCTGACCCGCGAACGCACGTGAGCCCGCGCGCGACACGGCCCGCCGGAAACCCGGCGGGCCGTGTCGGTGACCGGTGCGATCAGCCTGCGGCGCAGGTCGGCGACAAGCCGGCCGCCGAACCCGTTCCCTGGAAGCCGAACTCGGTGTACTGACCGGCCGCGAGCCGGCCGTTGTAGCTCACGTTCGTCCAGTTGTTGCCGCTGCGCTGGACGTTCCACGTGTTGGTGACCGTCGTGCCGGCCGGCAGGGCCATCGTGACGGTCCAGCTGTTGATCGCCGACGCGCCCGCGGTGACCTTGACCGTGGCGACGAACCCACCGTTCCACGAGTTCAGGGACACCGACGCGGTGCACCCTCCCGGAGGCGGGGTCGTGGTGGTCGTCGTCGTGGTGGTCGTGGTCGTCGTGGTGGTGGTCGACGTCGACGTGCCGCCCAGGTTGAGCGCGTTGAGGACGGACGTGTACGCGGGCTTCTTGTTGCCCGAGCCGTCGAACAGCAGCGGGGTGCCCGACGCGCGCCACGAGTCGCTGTCGCGGATGCCCCACACCGTGATGCCGGTGCAGCGCGTCACCGCGAGGCACGCCTTGACGACGCGCTCGTAGTTCTGCGCCTGCGTGGTGCCGGAGCCCTCGATGTCGAGCTCGGTGATCTGCACGTCCACGCCGAGGTTCGCGAAGTTCTGCAGCGTGGTCTGGTAGTTGCTCGGCACCGGGCTCTGGCTGTTGAAGTGCGACTGCAGGCCGACGCAGTCGATCGGGACGCCGCGGGTCTTGAAGTCCTGCACCATCCGGTACACGGCCTGGGTCTTGGCGTGCGTCCAGTCGTCCGTGTTGTAGTCGTTGTAGCAGAGCTTCGCGCCCGGGTCGGCGGTGCGCGCCGCGCGGAACGCCGCCTCGATCCAGTCGTCGCCGGTCCGCTGGAGGTTCGAGTCACGCCGCGCGCCGGTGGTGCCGTCGGCGAACGCCTCGTTCACGACGTCCCAGGAGTCGATCTTGCCCCGGTAGTACGTGGCCACCTGCGTGACGTGGTTGAGCATCGCGTTGCGCAGCGCGGTGCCGGACATGTTCTGCATCCAGCCCGGCTGCTGCGAGTGCCACGCCAACGTGTGGCCGCGCACCTTCATGCCCTGGCTGCGCGCGTGGTTGACGATCCGGTCGGCGTTCGTGAACGTGAACTGCCCCTGCGTCGGCTCAGTGGCGTCGATCTTCATCTCGTTCTCGGGCGTGACCGAGTTGAACTCGCGGTTGAGGATGCCGACGTACGTCGAGTCGCTCAACTTGTTCGCGGCCACGGCGGCGCCGAAGTACCGGCCGCTCTCGGCCGCCGACGCGCCGAGGGTGGTGCCGGCGTTGGCGGACGTGGCCATGAGCACCGCGGCGCCCGTGGTCGCGGTCACCAGCGTGGACACCAGCGCGGCTCGTAACACTGACCTCGATGTCAGCTTCATTTTTTCGCACACCTTCTGCGGAGCACCCGCGACTGTCACGGGTGGGTTGGTTGGGTCGGGCAGTGGGTCAGCCGGTTCGGCAGGACAGGCTGGGCCAGTTCCAGTTGCCGTTGTGCTGGACGGTGAAGCCGAAGACGTTGCCGTTGCCGTTGGGACGGGCCGTCATCACGGTGCCCGAGCTGTCCCACGTCGCGGTGGTGTTCCAGGTCGCGATGACCTTCTGCGGGCTGCTCAGGGTCACGGTGACGACCCAGTTGCTCGCGCCGGTGACGGTCACCTGGCCGTTGAAACGGTCGCTCCACTTCTGGCCCTCGGCGTACGTCGCCGTGCAGCTGCCGCCGGGGTTGGTCGGCTGCGTCGTCGTGGTGGGCTGCGTGGTGCCGGTCGGCTGGGTGCCGTTGTTCAGCGCGCTGAGCACCGAGTTGTAGGCGGCCTTCTTGTTGCCCGAGCTGTCGAACAGCAGCGGGGTGCCGGAGGCGCGCCACGAGTCGCTGTCGCGGATGCCCCACACCGTGATGCCGGTGCAGCGGGTCACGGCGAGGCAGGCCTGGACGACGCCCTGGTACTGCTGGGCCTGGGTGGAACCGGAGCCCTCGATGTCGAGCTCGGTGATCTGCACGTCGACGCCGAGGTTGGCGAAGTTCTGCAACGTGGTGTGGTAATTGCTGGGAACCGGGTTGCCGCTGTTGAAGTGGGCCTGGAAGCCCACGCAGTCGATCGGCACGCCGCGGGCCTTAAAGTCCTGCACCATCCGGTAGACGCCCTGGGTCTTGGCGTGCGACCAGTTGTCGGTGTTGTAGTCGTTGTAGCAGAGCTTCGCGCCCGGGTCGGCCGCGCGGGCGGCGCGGAACGCCGCCTCGATCCAGTCGTTGCCGGTGCGCTGGAGGTTCGAGTCACGACGGGCGCCGGTGCCGCCGTCGGCGAACGCCTCGTTGACCACGTCCCAGGAGTGGATCTTGCCGCGGTAGTAGGTCGCGACCTGGGTGACGTGGTTGAGCATCGCGTTGCGCAGCGCGGTGCCGGACATGTTCTGCATCCAGCCCGGCTGCTGCGAGTGCCACGCGAGGGCGTGCCCGCGCACCTTCATGCCCCGGCTGCGGGCGTGGTTGACGATGCGGTCCGCGTTGCCGTAGCTGAACTGGCCCTGCTGCGGCTCGGTCGCGTCCATCTTCATCTCGTTCTCGGCCGTGACCATGTCGAACTCACGGTTGAGAATCCCGACGTACGTCGCGTCGCCCAACTTGTTCGCGGCCACGGCCGTGCCGAAGTACCGGCCGCTCTGCGCCGCCGACGCGCCGAGCGTGGTGGCGGCGTTCGCGGACGTCGTCGCGACGAGAACCGCCGCGCTCGCCGTGGCGGTCACGACCGCCGACACGAGCACGGCTCGTGACACTGACCTCGATGTCAGTTTCATCTGGTGGCACCTTCTGCGAGCACCCGCCGCTTCGCGGGTGGAGGGCTGGACCCGGTGACCGAGAAGGCGGCTCGATCGGGGTCAACGTGGAGTTGTCCGGCCTGAAACTTTTAGCAGTATCAACCGAAACAGATCGGTCTGGCAAGCACCGAAATTGCGCCTGCTCGACCGACCTGGCGCGTCCGTCACAATCCCGACGTCCAGCCGGAGCACTCACTCGGCGTGACGCCCACCCGGCCGCCGACGGCGCAGGCGCGCAAGAAACCCCAGTTGAGATGCGACGACGCGCACGTTCCGGCCATCGGCGCGCACGGGCGCGCAACCGTCCACACGACACAGAAGCGGCCCCGAAAGGCTACGCAAACAATTCGCAAGTTTCGGTTACGCAGATGCGGGCTCATCGCGGAAGACGCCGTGTGACACACCTCGACTACGACAGATGACGCAGTCGGCATTCATCCTCGGCGCATTACCGCCACCGCCACCGCGGAACTCCTACCAAGGTGATGACAACCCGCTTCCACGCGGAACCTTGACGCCACAGCATCGCACTGCCACCATTGCGCCCGAAATGTTTGCGTAAACATCTTCGTCGGTCACCACCGGTCTTCCGCCGCCCCACCCGCCGCCCGCGATCACAGCCGGTGATGTTTGCGCAACCACGCCGAGGAGCACCGGTAGCGCCCACGCGGCGCGAGTGAGCAGCGCAGTGCACCCCGCGACCTGCGATCCAGGGACGGTGGGTGGGTGCGACCGGCCGGGTGCTCCTCCGGGTTCCACCGACAAGCTCCCGCCTCCGAGAAGGTCCCGCCGTGATCAGACACCGCCGTCGCACCGTGCTCACCGCCGTCTCCGGCGCGCTCGCGCTCGTCCTCGCCGCCTGCGGCTCCGACGACACCGGGGCCGCGCCGCAGCGGTTCACCGCCGCGGACGTCCAGGCCGCGCTGGACGCGGGCGGCACGATCGAGGTGTGGGCGTGGGAGCCGACGCTGGAGGAGGTCGTCGCCGGGTTCGAGGCGAAGTACCCGAGGGTGGAGGTGGAGCTGCGGAACGCGGGCACCGGCAACGACCAGTACACCGCCCTCCAGGACGCGATCGCGGCCGGCTCGGGCGTGCCGGACGTGGCGCAGGTCGAGTACTACGCGCTGCCGCAGTTCGCGCTGGCCAGGTCGGTGACCGACCTGACGTCGTTCGAGGCGGACAAGCTCGTCGGCGAGTTCACACCGGGCCCGCGGTCGTCGGTCCAGACCGGAGGCGGCCTCCACGGCCTGCCGATGGACTCGGGCCCGATGGCGTTGTTCTACAACGAGGAGCTGTTCGACGAGCACGACGTCGCGGTGCCCAAGACCTGGGCCGAGTACGTCGCGGCCGCCCGCGCGCTGCACGCGGCGGACCCGGACGTCTTCATCACCAACGACACCGGTGACGCGGGCTTCACGACCAGCATGATCTGGCAGGCGGGCGGCAGGCCGTTCCGGGTCGACGGCGCCAAGGTGCGGATCGACCTGGCCGACGACCCCGGCGTCGAGCGCTACACCCAGCTGTGGCAGCAGCTCATCAGCGAGAAGCTGGTGGCGCCCGTGGCGTCGTGGAGCGACGAGTGGTTCGAGGCCCTGGGTTCCGGCCGCATCGCCACGCTGGTGACCGGCGCGTGGATGCCGGCCAACCTGCAGTCGGGCGTCGAGTCGGGCGCGGGCAAGTGGCGCGTGGCGCCGCTGCCCCAGTGGGACGCGGGCGACAAGGCCGGCGCGGAGAACGGCGGCAGCGCGCTGTCCATCCCGGCCGCGAGCGACAACAAGGCGTTGGCCTACGCGTTCCTCAGGTACGCCACCCTGGAAGACGGCGTGGGGCTGCGCGTGGCCGGCGGCGCGTTCCCGGCCACCACCGCCGAGCTGTCGTCCCCGGAGTTCCTGGGCGCCGAGTTCCCCTACTTCGGCGGCCAGAAGGCGAACGCGATCTTCGCCCAGGAGGCGCGCAACGTCGTGAAGGGCTGGTCGTACCTGCCGTTCCAGGTGTACGCCAACAGCATCTTCGCCGACACCGCCGGCAAGGCGTACACCTCGGGCACCTCCCTGTACGACGGGTTGAGCAGCTGGCAGGAGGCGTCCGTCGAGTACGGCAGGAGGCAGGGCCTGACGATCGGGTCCTAGGACCGCGCGGGGTGCCACGAGGGGTCGAGGGCTCCCGGTCACGTCGACCGGGAGCCCTCGACGTTCACGCCCCGGACGTCACAGCGCGCGCTCCAGGTGTTCGGACAGCAGCCGGACGAACCGGGCCGGGTCGGGCAGGTCTCCGCCCTCGGCCAGCAGCGCCATGCCGTGCAGCAGCTCGGCCGACTCCGCCAGCCCGCCGTGGTCCTCGCGGGAGGAGAACGCCTTGTGCAGGCCGGCGACCAGCGGGTGGTCCGGGTTCAGCTCGAGGATGCGCTTGACCGGCGGCAGCTCCTGCCCCATCGCCCGGTACATCTTCTCCAGGGTCGGGGTCAGGTCGTGGGCGTCGCCGACGACGCACGCGGGCGAGGTGGTCAGGCGCGACGACAGCCGCACCTCCTTCACCTTGTCGCCGAGCGCGGTGGTCATCCACGCCAGCAGGTCGGCGAAGTCCTTCTGCCGCTCCTCGGCCTGCGCCTTCTCCTCCTCCGTCTCCAGGTCGACCTGGCCCTTGGCGATCGACTGGAACGTCTTGCCGCCGTACCCCGGCACGGCGTCGACCCACATCTCGTCGATCGGGTCGGTGAGGATCAGCACCTCGAAGCCCTTGGCGCGCAGCGCTTCCAGGTGCGGCGAGTTCTCCACGGTGGCCCGCGAGTCGCCGGTCATGTAGTAGACGTGCTGCTGGTCGTCCTTCATCCGCTCGACGTACGCGGCGAGCGTGGTCGGCTCCTCGGCGTCGTGCGTGGACGCGAACGAGGCGACGTCCAGGATCGCGTCGCGGTTCTCGGGGTCGCTGAGCAGGCCCTCCTTGACCGCGGCGCCGAACTCGCGCCAGAACGTGGCGTACGACTCGGGCTTGTCCGCCATCAGCGACTTGACGGTCGACAGGACCTTCTTCACCAGGCGGCGGCGCACGAGCTGGATCTGGCGGTCGTGCTGGAGCAGCTCGCGCGACACGTTGAGCGACAGGTCGTGCGCGTCCACGACACCCTTGACGAACCGGAGGTACTCCGGCATCAGCTCTTCGCAGTCGTCCATGATGAAGACGCGCTTGACGTAGAGCTGCACGCCGCGCTTGCGCTCGCGCATGAAGAGGTCGAGCGGGGCCTGCGACGGGATGAACAGCAGCGCCTGGTACTCGAAGACGCCCTCGCCGTGCATGCGGATCGTCTCGAGCGGCTTGTTCCAGTCGTGGCTGACGTGCCGGTAGAACTCGGCGTACTCGTCCTCGCTGACGTCGGAGGCGGGCCGCGCCCACAGCGCCTTGCGCGAGTTGATCGTCTGGGGCTCGGCGTCGTCGCCCTCGCCCGCGGCCATCCGGATCGGCCAGGTGATGAAGTCCGCGTAGCGCTTGACGATCTCGGTGATCTTGGCGGTGGACGTGTAGTCGGCGAGGTGGTCCTCGGCGTCGGCCGGCTTGAGGTGGAGGGTGACGGCGGTGCCCTGCGGCGCGTCGGCGACGTCCTCGATCGTGTAGGTGCCCTCGCCGGTGGACTCCCACCGGACGCCCTCGGCGGACCGCGGGTGCCTGGTCACGAGCGTGACCTTGTCGGCGACCATGAACGACGAGTAGAAGCCGATGCCGAACTGGCCGATCAGGTCCTGCGAGGCGGCGTCCTGGCTCTCCTTCAGCTTCTGGAGGAACTCCGCCGTGCCGGACTTCGCGATCGTGCCGATCAGGCCGATCACGTCGTCGCGGGTCATGCCGATGCCGTTGTCCCGGATCGTGAGGGTCCGCTCCGCCCGGTCGACCTCGATCGCGATGTGGAGGTCCGACGTGTCCGCGACCAGGTCCTTGTCGCGGAACGTCTCCAACCTCAGCTTGTCCAACGCGTCGGAGGCGTTGGACACGAGCTCGCGCAGGAACGTGTCCTTGTTCGAGTACACCGAGTGGATCATCAGCCGGAGCAGCTGACGCGCCTCTGACTGGAACTCCAGCGTTTCCACGTTCTTCCTTTCCATCCGATCGGGCCGACGTTCGTCCGACCTGTGATCGTATCCATTCTCCGACCCACGACGCCCAACCCGCGCACGCCTCACGTCCGTGCTCGGCCGGGTGCGTCTTCCGGACGACGTGCGGACCGCGGAAGGGCTCGGCACGCGGGGCTCGCCACGCGGGGTCCGGCCGCCGCGCTACGGCCGCGGGGCGTCGTCGGACCAGGTGTAGGTGGGCGGCCGGTAGGCGCGGCAGCGGTCGAGGAGGCGGCCCAGGTCGTCGTCGACCAGCAGCATGTCGCGGTACGGCGGCTTCAGGAACCCCTCCTCGACCATGTGGTCGACCATCCGGAGCAGGTGCGTGAAGTAGCCGTCCACGTCGAGCAGGGCGACCGGTTTGGCGTGCAGGCCCAGCTGCGCCCACGTCCAGACCTCGAAGAACTCCTCCAACGTGCCCGCGCCGCCCGGCAGCGTGATGAACGCGTCGGCCGACTCCGCCATCAACGCCTTGCGCTCGTGCATCGACTCGACCACGTGCAGCCTGGTCAGCCCCTGGTGCGCGACCTCCCACCCGACCAGGCTGCGCGGGACCACGCCGACCACCGACCCACCCGCCGACAGCGCGCTGTCGGCGAGCGCGCCCATCGTGCCGACCCGGCCGCCGCCGTACACGACCTCGATCCCCTGCTCGGCCAGCGTGCGGCCGACCTGTGCCGCCACCTCCACATGCCGCACCCGCCCGCTGGACGAGCCGCAGAACACGCACACCCTCATGCGGACACGGTAGGGGCGGGTCAGCGGCCGAGCCCGGCGCCCCCGTTGACGCCGAGGACCTGCCCGGTGACGTGGCCGGCCTCCGGCGAGGTCAGGAACACCACGGCGGCGGCCACGTCGGCGGGCTTGCCGGCGCGGCCGTTCGCGGGCTGCCCGACCAGCTTGCGCCGCCGTTCCCCGGAGAGCGGGCCGCCGAAGAACTCCGTCTCCTCGGTGACGCCCGGCGAGACGACGTTGACCGTGATGCCGCGCCCGCCCAGCGAGAACGCGAGGTCCGCGGTCCACGCCTCGACCGCCGCCTTGGCCGCGCCGTAGCTGCCGGAACCGCGGCGGGCCGCGATGGAGCCGATCGTGACCACCCTGGCGTCGTCGGCGAGCCGGGGTTCCAGCGCCGTGGTGACCAGCACGGCGCTGAGCACGTTGGCCTCGAAGTTCGCCAGCCACAGCTCCCGCACGTCCGCCAGGCCGTCCGGCGCGGGACGGCGGCGCGCCACGTTGCCGCCCGCGTTGTTGACCAGCACGTCCACCCGCTCGGGCAGGTCCGCCAACGCCGCCTGGACGGCCGCCGGGTCGGCGGCGTCGAAGGACACCGCCCGCGCGCCGATCTCGGCCGCCGCGGCGGCGAGCACGTCGGCCCGCCGACCGGTGACCACGACGTCGAGGCCCTGCTTCACGAGGTCGGCGGCCACCGCCCTGCCGATGCCCGTCCCACCCCCGGTCACGACTGCTGTTCTCGTCATGCCAAGGTCTTATCAGCGGGTTCCGGCCGGGTCGATCCGCTCGTCGGCCCAATAATGCGCAGGATTGTTCACATCCGTGATTTGTTCACACTCTTGATTCGCATTTTCCGCCCTTGGTGGAGTTGACCGCCGGAAATGTGGCGCTGTGTGCAGCGGAAACACCGGAAATGTCCCGCGTTCAGCCTTCAGTGGCACGCCATCGAACGATCCCAGGTAACCGCGCCCGCGCACTATCGTCCACATGACGGTGTGTGATCCGCTGTTCACGGAGGTGTGTTGTGCAGGTCCGACCTTGGCTCGTCCTCGCCCTCGCGGGTGGTCTCCTGGGCGCCGACCACGTCCGCACCGACGAGGCGACGGTGGAGGTGGTCGCCAAGCGGGGCCTCATGTCCGCGCCCGCGGCGCCCGCGGTCGGCGGTGGTTTCGTCAGCGGCGGCGACCTGTTCGCGGCCGACGGCACGACGCGGGTCGGCGAGGGCCATTCGCACTGCGGCGTGGTGAAGGTGACGGTGGACGTGCCGCCCGCGGTGACCACGCACTGCACGTCCACGTTCCGCCTGGCCGACGGCGAACTGCACCTCTCCGGCATGCGCACGTACAAGAGCATCGCGGCCGGTTTCGGCGACGCGACGATGGCGATCACCGGCGGCACCGGCGCCTACGCCAACGCGCGCGGCGAGGGCAAGGCGGTGCGCTCCGACTCGGCGGACGTGGCGTACGAGTTCACCTTCACGATCACCGACGGCTGAGCGGGACGGCTCAGCCGACCCGGAGTTCGCCGGTCACCGGCACGAGCGGTGACCGGCGGTTGTCCACGACCACGAGCGACGGCCGGCCGCCGTCACGTCGGTCGCCCTCACGCCTGCCGCCATCGCGGTTGTCGCCGTCACGTCGGTCGCCGTCGCGCCACTGGCCGCCCGCCAACGGGATGGTCGCCACGCCGGGCGCGGGGCCGCGGGTCCAGTCCAGCACCCCGGCCATCGTCGCCAACCGGGTGGTCGCCAGCACCTCGCGGACCGACGTGGTCGAGTCCGCCGCGCCCACGGCGTGCGTCGCCACCTCGAACAGCGCGTGGGCCAGCCCCAGCGGTTGCAGCCAGGGCGAGCCGGTGGCCTCCTCGTACGCGCGCACGAGGTCGCGCGGCGTGCGCCCGCCGCCGACGTGGTCGTGCTCCGGCGTCCACGACACGATCGTCGCCACGCCGTCCAGCCCGTGCCGGGCCACGCCGAACGGGTAGGTCAGCCAGCGCGAGCACGTCACCAGCCGGGGTCGCCGGGCGCGCACCACCGCGGCGAGGTCGGCGGCGGTCGCGGCGCTGGTGACCACCTCGACGTCGCCGACCTCCGGCACCACGCCGCTGGACTCCCGGTACGGCAGGTCGACCAGCGCGTGCCCGCGCGCGGCGGCCACCGGCCGGAACCACCGCCGCAGCGCCGCGCCCTGCGTGCCGTCGTTCCACACGCACCCGACCACGCGCGCCGGGCCCAGGTGCTCCCACAGGTCCGCGAACACGGACGCGATGTCGTCCACGCCCCAGCAGAAGTGGAACGCCCAGCCCGGTCGCCGCCGGTCGGAGGCGAACACCTGCCACGGCAGCGTCGTGGACACGCACGGCACCTCGTGCTCGGCGCAGGCGTCCACGACGGCGGGCAGCGTCGCCGTGCCGCCCAACGTCACCACGACCCGCACCCCGGCCTCGACCAGCGACAAGGTCGCCGCGCGGGCGCCCTCGGCGGTCGAGCCGCTGTCCCGCAGCACCACGTCCGCGGGCCACGGCAGGGCGCGCGCGACGAACTCCAACGGGGCGCCGAGCGGCGCCAACCTCCCGGTCGCCGCGAGGACGACCCCGATCATGGGGCGGGGCACGGCGGCAACCTATCCACATCCCCGGTTCCACGATCGGGCGAACCCCCGGTCCGCAGGCCGGCGGTCGGCCCACCCGGCTTCGACCACGGGATCGTCGAACGCGTTCGACGATCCCGTCGAACGCCGCGCCGAATTCCCGTCGAACAATTCGAATGGATACGCGAAGTCCGCATTGCCGTGTCGCGTGGACCGTCGATCAGCGTCGAAACTCTTGCCTTGCCCATCCCGTGCCGTCAACATCATGGCGAGGCAGCGCGGGAACACGTCGCCGCGCCTGTTCGCGCCCGGTTCCCTCCCCTTCCGCTGCCGCCGGCGATCAACGAGGAGCGTCATGTCCGATGTTCGTGGCAGGTTGAGAAAGATTCGTCGGCGGGTGGGACTGCTGGCGAGCGGAATGGCCACGTTGCTCGCGGGCATGGGCGTTGTCGCCGTGACGAACGCCGAGGCGGCCGCGGGCTGCAAGGTGGTGTACTCCGTCCCGAGCCAGTGGCAGGGCGGCTTCACCGGCAACGTCGCCGTGACGAACCTCGGCGACCCCGTCAGCGGCTGGCGGCTGACCTGGGCGTTCCCGTCCGGCCAGACCGTCACCCAGGCGTGGAACGCCACGGTCACCACGTCGGGCAGCCAGGTCACCGCGACCAACGCGAGCTACAACGCCAACATCGCCACCAACGGCACGGTGTCGTTCGGCTTCAACGGCTCGTGGACGGGCAGCAACACCGCGCCCACGTCGTTCGCGCTCAACGGTGTCACGTGCACCGGCGGCACCGCGACCACCACCACGACGACCACCACCACTCCCCCGCCGACCGATGACGCGATGGCGGCGACCGCCGCCATGCAGCCCGGCTGGAACCTCGGCAACTCGCTCGACGCCACCGGCAGCGACGAGACGTCGTGGGGCAACCCGCGCGTCACCGCCGCGCTGCTCGACAACATCCGCGCGCAGGGCTTCAACAGCATCCGCATCCCGGTGACGTGGGGCCAGCACCAGGGGCCCGCTCCGGGCTACACCATCGACCCGGCGTACATGGCGCGCGTCAAGGAGGTCGTCGACTGGGCGTTGGCGGACGGCTTCTACGTGATGGTGAACATCCACCACGACTCGTGGCAGTGGATCGCGAACATGCCCGCCGACCGCGCCGGCGTGCTCGCCCGCTACAACGCCGCGTGGACGCAGATCGCGACGACGTTCCGCGACTCGTCGCCGAAGCTGGTGCTGGAGAGCGTCAACGAGCCGCAGTTCAGCAACAGCTCCGGCGCCGCGCAGAACGCCGAGCTGCTGCACGAGCTGAACACGTCGTTCCACGGCATCGTGCGCCGGTCCGGCGGCGCCAACGCGACCCGCCTGCTGGTGCTGCCGACCCTGCACACGTCGGCCGACCAGGCCCGCATCGACGAGCTGACCACCACGCTCACCGCGCTGAAGGACCCGCGGATCATCGCGACGGTCCACTTCTACGGCTACTGGCCGTTCAGCGTGAACGTGGCGGGCGGCACGCGGTTCGACGCCGTCGCCCAGAAGGACCTGACCGACTCGTTCGACCGCGTGCACGACTCGCTCGTGGCGAAGGGCATCCCGGTCATCATCGGCGAGTACGGCCTGCTCGGCTTCGACCGGCACACCGGCACCATCCAGCAGGGCGAGAAGCTGAAGTTCTTCGAGTTCCTCGGCCACTACGCCCGCGCCAAGAAGATCACCACCATGCTGTGGGACAACGGCCAGCACTTCGGCCGCACGTCGTTCCAGTGGAGCGACCCGGAGCTGTTCGCGCAGATCAAGTCGAGCTGGACGACCCGGTCCGGCACGGCGTCGTCGGACCAGGTGTTCAGCGCCCGGTCGTCGGCGATCACCGACAAGTCGCTCACGCTCAACCTGAACGGCACGTCGTTCCTCGGCCTGCGCCACGGCACGACGGACCTGGTGCGCGGCACCGACTACACCGTCACGGGCGACCAGCTGACGATCACCGCGTCCGCGATCACCCGGTTGAGCGGATCGCGGGCGTACGGCACCAACGCGACGCTGTCCGCGCGGTTCTCGCAGGGCGTGCCGTGGCGGATCAACCTGATCACCCACGACACGCCGGTCCTGCAGAACGCGACCGGCACGACCAGCGCGTTCGCCATCCCGACCGCGTTCCGCGGCGACCAGCTCGCCACGATGGAGGCCAAGTACGCGGACGGCAGCAACGCCGGACCGCACAACTGGACGTCGTACAAGGAGTTCGACCGGGCGTTCGCGCCGAACTACACCACGAACGTGACGACCCTGACGTCGGACTTCTTCGCCGAGGTCGCGGACGGCGCGCGGGTGACGCTCACGTTCCACTACTGGAGCGGCGCGAAGGTGACCTACCACGTCACCCGGACCGGGACCTCGGTCACCGGCACGACCAGCTGACCTGCCCTGCGGCGAACCCCGGCGGACCGGAGCACACGCTCCGGTCCGCCGGCCGCATTCCCAGGGGAGGACGGCGGTGCCGCACCAGTTCCCGGCGCCCACGGGACCGCGCCCCCGCGGTGGAACGCTCAGCCGCCGATCGCGGCGAGCACGTCCCGGCACAACCGCACCAGCTCCTCGTCGGCACGCACCTGGTCGCTGCTCCACCCGGTCTCCCTCAGCGTGTGCCGCCGGGTGCGGGCCAGTTCGTCACGCGGCAGCGGGACGGCGGGCGCCGCGGCGGGGCCCATGACGGCCAGGCAGCGGACAGCCGGGACGCGGAGGTGCGGGTTCACCGGCCACACCGCCGTCAAGAGCGGCAGCGCGGCGTCCGCGTCGCCGGTGGCGTGCCACAACGCCTCGGGGACGTGCAGCCGCACCCAGCCGTGGTCGTCGGGCCGGTCGAGCAGCGCCCGCAGCCGCGGGACGTGCGCCGCGGCGGCCCCTCCCAGCTCGGCCATCGAACTGCCGGCCGAGGCTACCGGCCGCGTCCGGCCCCGGCGGCCGGGTTTATCCGGTTGCGCCGCTTCCGCCCGCCCGCCGACGATCGCGCCCATGACGGGTGACGGCGAGGTTCGGCGGGAGTTCGGCTGGTCGGACATGTGGGTCGGTCCGGAGGACGATCCGCGCGAGGCCGGTGGTCCGTACGCCGGGGAGCGCGAAACCCTGGCGCGCTACCTGCGGAACCAGCGGTTGACGTTGGAGCTGAAGTGCGCCGGGCTGGACGCCGAGGGCTTGGCGCGCCGGTCCGTGCCGCCGTCGGACCTGTCGCTGCTCGGGCTCGTGCGGCACCTGGCGGAGGTCGTGCAGCACTGGTTCCGGCGGGTGATGGCCGGTGAGGACGTGGTGCCGCACTACACGTCGGCGGAGGTCGCGTTCGGCGGTGCGACGGCCGACCCGGACGTGGTGCGGGACGCGTGGGCCACCTGGCGGGCGGAGGTCGCGTTCGCCGAGCGGTTCGTGGCCGAGGCGCCCGACCTGGACGTCCTCGGCGCCGGCGACCCTGACCACGCGCCGATCCCGTTGCGGGAGGTGGTCGTCCACCTGGTCGAGGAGTACGCGCGGCACAACGGTCACGCCGACCTCCTCCGCGAGCGGATCGACGGGAGGGTGGGTCAGTAGGGCGGGACCGTTGCCACGTAACGGTGTCCGGCGCGCGCGGTGAAGGTGGCCGCGTCGCCGTCCACGCTCGCCGGCACCGGCTGCCCGGTCCGCTCGTCCACCAGCCGGAAGTCCGCGCGGAACAGGGGGCCGCGAACGGTGACGGGACCGTCCTGCCCCGTGGCCAGTGCGATCTCCCGCGCCACACCGCCGGACCAGCGCACGTCGACCGTGACGTCACCGCGCGCCCGGAGGCCGGCGCACGAGCCGTCGCGCCACTCCCCCGGCAACGCGGGCAGCACGTGCACCACGCCGTCCTGGCTCTGCAGCAGCATCTCCGCCACACCGGACGTCGCCCCGAAGTTGCCGTCGAGCTGGAACGGCGGGTGCGTGTCCCACAGGTTCGCGGTGGTGCTGCCGATCAGCTGCTCGGCCAGCACCCGGTGCGCGTGGTCGCCGTCGAGCAGCCGCGCCCAGAAGTTGATCTTCCACGCCTTGCTCCACCCGGTGCCGCCGTCGCCGCGCGCGGTGAGCGAGGTCTTCGCGGCGGCGGCGAGGTCGGGGGTCCGGAGCGGGCTGATGGCGTTGCCGGGGAACAGCGCGAACAGGTGCGACACGTGCCGGTGGGTGTTGCCGGGGTCGTCCAGGTCGTCCTTCCACTCCTGCAACTGGCCCCACGAGCCGATCCGCGTGCCGGGGTCGAGCCGGTCGAGCGCCGCGCGCACCTCCGCCCCGAACGCCGTGTCGCCCACGTCGTCGGCGGTGGAGACGACGTTGGCGAACAGCTGCCGGACGATCTGCTGCGACATCGCCGGACCCGCCGAGAAGTCGCCGTGCTCGGGCGAGTAGCCGGGCGACACGACCAGCGTGCCGTCACGGTGGTCGACGACGAGCCCGTCCAGCCAGAACCGGGCCAGCTCCCGCATCACGGGGTACGCCCGCTCGCGCAGGAACCGGCGGTCGCCGGTGAACAGGTAGTGCTCGTAGTAGTGCTGCGCGAGCCACGCGCCCGCCTCGGGGAACCAGAACGCGGTCGCCCAGTCGTGCACACCGGTGAAGCCGAACGGGTTCGTCTCGTTGTTGACGACCCAGCCGCGGGAACCGTGCAGCTCCCGCGCGGTCACCGCGCCGGGTTCGCGCAGCGCGTCCACGAACGAGAACAGCGGCGCGGTGGTCTCGGAGAGGTTCGTCGTCTCGGCGGGCCAGTAGTTCATCTGGAGGTTGATGTTCACGTGGTAGTCGGCGCTCCACGGCGGCGACACCGAGTTGTTCCAGACGCCCTGCAGGTTCGCGGGCAGCGTTCCCTGCCGTGAGGACGAGATCAGCAGGTAGCGGCCGTACTGGAAGTACAGGGCTTCCAGGGCGCGCCGGTCGGACGGCGACGCGGTGGCGTAACCGCGCAGGAGCTCGTCGGTCGGCACGTCCACCGGTCGTTGCCCGAGGTCGAGCCGGACGCGGTCGAACAGCTCGCGGTAGTCGCGCTCGTGCGCGTCGAGGAGCCGTGCCCAGCCCTTCGCGGACGCGGCGTCGACCGTCTCCGTCACGCGCCGGTGCGGGTCGGGGCCGCGGTAGGTCGGGTACGCGTCGGCGTAGTCCGTGCCGGCCGCGAACACGAGGACCGCGCTGTCGGCGCCCGCGACGGTGATCGAGCCGTCGGGGTGGTCGGTGCGCGTGCCGCCCTCGGTGAGCACTTGGAGTTGCGATTCGAACCGCATCCCGTTGTCGTGCAACGCGCCGGTGGAGGTGGAACGGCCGCCGCTCGCCGTGGTGGTCCTGGTGCGGTTGTCGGGCGCGGTGATCGAGGCGGTGAACCCGATCCGGCCGGGACGGTCGGCCGACAGCCGGGCGACGATCACGCCGTCGACGGCGGTGGCGAAGTACTCCCTGAGGTGCCACACGCCGTCGGCCCGGTACGACACGGAGGCGACCGCGCGGGTCAGGTCGAGGTCACGCCGGTAGTCGGCGACCTCGGCGGGCGGGTCGGCGAGGTCCAGCACGAGTTCGCCGAACGGCTGGTACGCGCCGAACCCCCGGCGACGCTGCCCCAATGCGTCCGCGACGACCTCGGGCGCGGCCCGGCCGTCCCGGTCTACCAGCTCCCGGACGTGGCGCAGCGCGTCGGGGCGCGGGCCGGTCCAGTTGCCGAAGTCGTAGCCCTCCGCCGAGCCGGGCCCGCCCGTCCAGAGCGTCTTCTCGTTGAGCTGGACGCGCTCGCGCGCCACCGTGCCGAAGACACCGCCGCCGAGCGCGCCGTTGCCGATGGGCAGCGACTCGCGCTCCCAGTCGGTGGCGGGCTCGTCGTACCAGAGCGTCAGCGTCCGGGGGTCCGCACTCGCACGCATACGCTTCCTCCACCGCCGGGCCATCGCGGTGACGCTAACAAGACATCCGAAGTGTGGGAAGCCCCAAGGCGCTCGTTAGGCTGAGGCGAGGCGATCGACCGTCGATACATCGGATGTGTGATGGGTCGGTGTCACCCGTGACGGTGGATTGCGGGGTCGGCGCGCGGGAAGCCCCGGAGGAACGCCGAGCCGGAGGAGCAGCCGTGGACCGTGAGATCCGGTCGCGCTTCGACTACCGGCGGCCGGTCGACGTGGACGACGCGGTCGCCGCCACCGCCTGGCCGGGCGTCGAGTTCATCGCCGGCGGCACGAACCTGGTCGACCACCTGAAGCGGGGCCTGGCCGCGCCGGAGGTGCTGGTCGACGTCACGGGGCTGCCGCTGGACTCGGTCGAGGAGCTGCCGGACGGCGGGCTGCGGATCGGCGCGACCGTGCGCAACAGCGCCCTGGCGGCGCACCCGGTGGTGCGGCGGGACTACCCGGTGCTGGCGCGGGCGCTGCTGTCCGGCGCGTCCCCGCAGATCCGCAACCTCGCCACGACCGGCGGCAACCTGCTGCAACGCACCCGGTGCGCGTACTTCCGGGACCTGTCGAGCCCGTGCGGCAAGCGCGAGCCGGGGACGGGGTGCTCGGCGCTCGGCGGCTGCACGCGCCACCACGCGATCCTGGGCGCGTCCGCGCACTGCGTCGCCACGCACCCGTCCGACATGGCGGTCGCGATGGCCGCGCTCGACGCCGAGGTGCACGTGCTCGGCCCGGACGGCAGGCGGACGGTCCCGCTGGTCGAGCTGCACCGGCTGCCCGGCGACGAGCCGCACCGCGACACCGTGCTGTCCCGCTCGGACCTGATCACGTCGGTCGACCTGCCGCCGCTGCCGCCGGGCGCGCGGTCGGGGTACCTGAAGGTCCGGGACCGGGCGGAGTTCGCGTTCGCGCTGGTGTCCGCGGCGGTGGTGCTGCGGGTCGAGGACGGGGTCGTGGCCGACGTGCGGATCGCGCTGGGCGGCGTGGCGCACAAGCCGTGGCGGGCGCGGCGGGCGGAGGACGTGCTGCACGGGGCGCCGCCGGGCGAGGAGGCGTTCCGACGCGCGGCGGAGGAGGAGCTGGCGGCGGCGAGACCGTTGGCGGGCAACGGTTTCAAGGTTCCGCTGACCCGGAACGTGATGGTGTCCGCGCTGCTCGCCGTGTCCGCCGAGCGGCGATGACGGTCGCCGCGCGTGGTCAGGGCAGCAGCACGTCGAGGAACGGGTTGCTGAACACGCGGTGCGGGTCGCACGCGTGGAGGGTGGCGAGCGCGGCGTCCCACGACGGGTTCGGGCCCTGGCGGTAGGAGTCGGGGACGGTGGCGGTCAGCACCTCGGGGTCGGCCCACGCCGCCTCGGTCGTGTAGCCCCAGCCCTTGGACCACTCGACGCGGGTCGCCGCGTACGCGCCGGTGTACCGGGTGAGGAAGAACCGCTCCAGCTCGCGGTAGAACGCCGCCGCGCCGGGCGCGGTCGGGAACGTCAGCACGTCGAACCACACGGCGACGTCCCACTCCGGGTGGTCCTCGCGGGGCCGCACGGCCGACAGCGCGGGCGGTCGCGCGCCAGGCACGTCGACGTGCGCCGGGTCGTCCAGCCCGCCGACGCGGATCTCCACCTGCCCCGTCACGGGAACAGGCCGCGGTCCGCGTGCGCCGCGAGGAGGTCCTGGTAGAACGTCGCGAAGTCGCTCACGACGCGCTGTAGCTCGGCCCGGCTGGTCAGCACCGCGCACCCGTTCGCGGTGTCGCGCAGGGTGGTCGGCTTGACGTGGAGCAGCAGGTTCTTCGACGCGCCCCACAGGTCGGTGGCGAGGGTGGCGGTCAGCCCCGCCCAGTTCTCGTACCCCTGGCGGTGCAGGTCGACGTCCGGCGGGAACTCCGGCGGCGGGTCGCCCCCGCCGTCGCCCGGCGTCACGACCCCGGCCGGCAGCCACGCGACGGCGGACGCGGCGAGGAAGTTCCGGCGGGAGAACGGGGACGCGGTCATGCGCCCCATCGGTACCGGACGAACGGCGTTCAGTCCAAGAACTGTCCACGGGGTGCCGGCGGGCCGGGCACGTCGTCGCCGTGGCTGCTCGCGGGGTCGGTGACGTCGCCGCACCCGGAAGCGCTCGGCCCTACTTCGTCCCGATCCGCAACGCGTTCGCCGCGGGCTTCACCCGGGACGGTCCGTCGACCTGGGCGTCCGCCGCGCCGTCCGCTTGCTCCTCCGCGGGCTCGTAGGACTCGAACGGTGCGGGGATCCGGGTGCGGCGGAAGACGACGAGCCACGCCATCAGACCGGACAGGGCGGCGAACGCGGCGGCGACCAGCAGCGCGCCCCGCGGACCGGCCCCGCCGACGACGGCGCTCGCCGCCACCAGGCCGACCGTGCCCGCGCCCGCCGTCACCGCGCCGACCGTGGCGAACACCCGGCCCCGCAGCGCGTCCGGCGTCCGGACCCGCACCAGCCCGCTCAGCGTGACGTTCTGCACCGCCCCGCACGCCCCCGCGACGATCCACGCCAGCCCGTTGACGACGGCGTGCGGCACCAGCGCCGGGGCGACCAACGCGACGCCCAGCACGAGGTTGCCGGTGGCGAAGGCGGCGACCAGCGCCCGCGCGGTGGTGAAGCGGCGGCTCACCGCCGCGCCGATCAGCGTGCCGCCGGTCCAGCAGCCGAGCATGACGCCGTAGGTGAAGTCGTTGCCGCCGACCGGGCCGTGCACCAGGAAGACCTCGTTGACCAGCGCGATCGCCACCGCGACCCCGCCCACGGTCTGCGCCGCCACCCGACCGAGCAGCAGCCGGTCGCTGCGCAGGAGCACCAGGCCGCTCCACGGGCTGGTCGGCCCGGCGGGGCCGCCGTCGTCCTGGCGCGGGTCGCGGTCCACGCGCAGGCGCAGCACCATCACGACGTGCGCCAACGTGGCCACCGCGTCGAGGACCAGCGCCGCCTCGATCCCCGGCCCGACCGCGATCAGGCCGCCCAGCACGGTGCCCGCCACGGAACCGGTGTTCTCCGCCGACGACAGCCAGGCGTAGCCGCGCATCGCGTGGTCCTCGCCGGTGGTCAGCGGGATCAGCACGGACCCGCAGGTGCGCACGATGCCGCCGGTCAGCCCCAGCAACGCGATCAGGCCGTACAGGACCGGCAGGTGCGCGTGCCCGAGCAGGAGGCCGACGAGCAGCAGGACCTGGGCGAACACCGTGCCGGCGAGCAACGGGCGGTTGCGGAACCGGTCGACCGCCCAGCCCGCGAGCGGCGCGCCCGCCACCGCGCCCAGGGCGGCGGCCACGAACAGACCGGCGACGGCGAACGCGCCCAGCCCGGCCAACTCCGTGGTGAACCCGATCAGGGTGAGCTGCGCGCCGAGGCTCGACACCCCCGACCCGCCCGCCAGCACCACCAGGTCCCGATTCCCCCGCAGACCCTCCCGCACCGCACCCACCCCGCGTCCACCCCGCTCCCCCACCGCGACCTCTCAGCCGCATGATCAGCCGCACCCTTCGGGCGGGCCTCGGGCCGCACGCCAGGCGCGCACGTCCAGCGCCGCACGTCCCGGCCGCACGTCCCGGCGCACGCCGTAGCGCACACCCCGACCGCACGTCCCGGCGCACAACCGGCCTCGCGTCCCGAGCCGCACGTCCCGGCCGCACGCCGGACCGCACGTCCCGACCGCGCGGCACGACGCAGGCCCGACCGCACTGCCGGCCGCACGCACGGAACCGCACGTCGGCACCACCCGCCCGCGCACAAGCTAGCCGCGACCAGGCGGGCGGCGTGGCAGCGGGTGGGCCGGTCGGCGTGCGTGTCGCGCCGATCACCGGCCGGATCACCGTTCGGCGAGCGGGGCCTCCACGGCGGGAGCGGCGGATACGATTCGCGCCGTGCACCCCTCCGACGACGCCGACGACCTGCTGGCCTGGGCGCCGCCGCCGCCCGTCGAGGGTGCGGCGCCCGCGGTCCCGCCGCTGCCGGGGTCGACCGCGGTCACCCTGCCGGGTTACAGCGACTTCCGGCTCGTCGCGCACGGCGGTGAGGGGACCGTGTACCGGGCCACGCAGGACGGCCTGGGCCGCGACGTCGCGGTGAAGGTGCTGGACGTGACCGACCCGGACACCGTCAACCGGTTCCGGCGCGAGTTAAAGATCACCGTCCGGCTCGGCCGCCAGCACCCGCACATCGTCACCGTGCTGGACACCGGCGTCATCGCCGACCGCCCGTGCATCGTCATGGAGTACTACGACCTCGGGTCGTTGCACGACCGGCTCCAGCAGCACGGGCCGCTGCCCGTGGCCGAGGTCGTCGCGGCCGGGATCGCGGTGGCGGACGCGCTGGCGTTCGCGCACGGGCAGGGCATCCTGCACCGGGACGTCAAGCCGCAGAACATCCTGGTGCTGCCCACGTCGTACGTGCTGGCGGACTTCGGCATCGCGCGGGGCGCGGACGCGGCGCACACGGCGTCGTTGCAGCTGGTGAGCTACCGGCACGCCGCGCCGCAGATGGTGGACGGGCAGGCGCCCGCGGCGCAGGACGACCTGTGGTCGCTGGGCTCGACGTTGTTCACGCTGCTGGACGGGCGGCCGCCGTTCGCGTCGGACGTGCCGGGCGAGGACACCGTGCTCGGCTACCTCGGTCGGGTGCGGTCGGCTCCGCCGAGGTCGTTGCTGCGGCGGGACGTGCCGGCCGAGCTGATCGCGATCATCCTGCGGTGCCTGCGGAAGGCGCGGGAGGAGCGGTTCCCGGACGCCGCGGCGCTGCGGGCGGCGCTGGCCGCGCTGTCGACCGGCCTGTCCACTGTGGACCCGCCTCACACGGCCGCCGTGCCGCGCGAGGCGCCCGACCAGTACCCGGAGGGTCCGACGTCGTTGCCGGACTTCGGTCCCCGGCCTGCGGAGCACGCGCCGGAACCGCAGGCCGACGCGCCGGAGCTGGAACCCGAGCCGGTGCGGACGTGGACCGAGGACCTGGCGGACCTGACCGTCCGCCACCACACCACGCCCCGCCCGGTCGTCCCACCGCCCGCGCCGCCGATCGTCGAGCTGCCCGAGCCGCCGCCGCGCCGGCGACGCCGTTCGTGGACGCCGGCGGCGGTGGGCGCGGTGGCGATCGGTGTGGCCGTCGGTGTGGCGTTGAGCCTGCCGGGCCGGTCGGCCGAGGTGGCCGCGCCGACGTCGACAACCGCTGTGTCGTCCGGGGTGTCGTCGGCCGCGTCGTCGGCGGGCACCACCACAGCCACGTCCGCGGCGGGCATGCCGGAAGGCGGTGACCCGAGGTTCACGCCGGTGCTGAAGCGGTTGGAGGACGACGGCGACCGCATCGAGCTGTTCTGGACGGACCCGAGCGAGGGCAACGCCCAGTTCGTGATCGTCGACGTGACGGGTGCGGACGCCAAGGCCCTGGTGACGGTGACGGCGGGCGCGACGTCCCACGTGCTGGAGGGCTTGGAGCCGTCGGCGGCGCAGTACTGCTTCCAGGTGCTGGCCATCGGCCTGTCCGACCCGACCGCGCAACGCGGCGCGTCAGCCCGCACGTGCGCCGTGCGCAACGGCTAACGCCGCCGCAACGGCCGAGGGTCAACCGCCCAGAACACCCTGCGGTACCAGGGAACGCCCCGCCGCACCCCACCCCGAACCCGGCGAGCCAACCACCAAGCCCGCTCCCCGCCAGCCGGACCGCCGCCGGCCCCACCACCCGCCGCATCGACAACACCGACCGCGCCGACGCCACGGATGCCGTCCGAGGTACCACTGGCACCGGCGGGGCTCACCACTCCGAGCCCACCCGCCGGGTCCGCCATCGCCGACCCACCCGCCGGACCGCCATCCCCAAGCCGACTACCCGGCCCATACGCCGATGCGGTCGGTCGGGTCGGTGCGGTTGGTCCGGCCGGTGCGGCCAGCCCGGCCGGTGCGGCCAGCCCGGTCGGCGCGGTCGGCCCGGTCGGTCCGGTCGGCGCGAAGGCCGCGTACTCCGCCAGCCGCGCCAACTCCAAGGCGTGCCCCGCCACCTCCCCCGGCAGGTCGGCGGCGACGTCGGGCGCGGTGCGGTGGGGTGGCGGGGACTGGCCCGCCAGGAGCAGGCCGTCGAGCACGTACGCCCACGCGCCGGTCGCACCGGCGGCCCGCAGACGTCGCCGCCGCGCGTACCGGGCCAGCCCGAGCACCAGCAGCAGCACCAGCGGCACGGCGGACAGCACCGCGTAGCCGATCCACCGCCGCGACCCGGCCGGGGCCTCCGCGGCGTCCGCGACCGGGCTCGACGGCGTCACGATCGGCGGCGCGGACGTCGGGGTGCTGGTCGGGCCGGCGGTGATGGACGCCAACCGGTCCAGCACCTCACGCTTCTGCGCCGCGCTCGTGCCGCCCGACGACACGCCCGCCACCGGGTCGAACGGCACCCAGCCCCAACCCGCGAAGTACACCTCGGGCCACGCGGTCGCGTCGGCGGCCCGCACGACCCGTTCCTCACCGGCCACCGGCTGGAACCCGACCACGACCCGCGTCGGCAACCCCACCGCCCGGCCCAGCACGGCGAACGCCGACGCGAACTGCTCGGCGGTGCCCGCCTGCGCCCCCGGCTCACCGGGCGCGCCGAACAGGAACCGCTCCAACCGCGCGTACGACGACCCGACCGGGGCCTTGGCGTCGGGCGTCCGCCCCTGCTTCACCACCTGCTCGATCGCCACCGCCCGCTCGTACGGCGTCCGCGCGCTCCGCACGACCTGCCGCGCGTACTCCGCCAGCGAGTACGGCAGGCCGGGCAACGCCAGGTACCGCCGCGTCCGCTCCCCGCCCGGCACGGCGGCGTCGAGCAGGTCCGCGTCGTCGGGCACGTCGAGCACCCCCCGCACCCGGTACCGCAGGCCGGGCGCGACCTCGTTCAGCAGCACCAACGACCCCGAGTCCGGGTCGACCACCGCGCCGTCCAGGGTGACGGCGGTCGGCCGCCCCACCGCGGGCAGCCAACTGCCGCGCAGACCGGCGATGGTGATCTCCACCTCGGCCTCGTCGACCCGCGCGCCGGGCGGCAGGTCCGGCGCGGCCACGGCGCCGATCGGCCCGTACAGCGACGCCGCCCGCCACGCCGCGCCCGAGTAGTCGGACAACGCCACCAGCCGCACCGCCCGTTCCGGCCCGCGCACCCGGAACAGCTCCGCGTCACCGAGGTTCGCCCACGACGCCAACTGCGGCAACGGGTTCGCCACGCCGAGGTCGGCGACCGGCGGCTCCACCAGCTCACGCGGTTCGAACGCGGCTCCGGACGGCACCACGACGGCGAGCAGCGCCACCACGGCCACCGGCACGGCGGGCAGCCCGAGCAGGACTCGGCCGCCCACCTCCCACCGGTCCACCACCAGCCAGCCCACGGCGACCAGCGCGACCAACCCCACCGCGACCAACCCGTTGCGGTCCGCGCGACCGGCCGTGAGCAGCGCCGTGCACGTGTACAGCACCGCCGCCCCGACGACGGGAGCAAGCAGCGACCGGCCGCGGCGCTCGGCCACCAGCACCACGACCAGCGACACCCCGAACACCAGCAACGCGCCCGGCACCAGCAGTTCCGGGGTCGCGGGCGCGGGACGGGCGGCCGTCAGCAGCCGCGGCACGAGGTCCAGCAGCACGGGGACCGGGTCGGTCGAGCCGATCGCCGAGCCCCGCGCGACCCAGTAGCCGCCGGCCAGCGCCAACCCCACCAGCGACAGCACGGCGGGCCCGGACGGCACGCGCCGCCACCGCAGCAGCGGCAGGCACAGGAACGCCGCCAGCGCCGCTCCCGCGAACACCAGCGACGGCACGTGACCCTGCCACCCCGCGCCCAGGTGCGACGCCGCCACCACCAGCAGCAACGCCGACCACGACAGCCGCACGGTCACCGCGACACCGCCGTGTTCCACGCGTCCAGCAGCGCTTCCGCCTTCGCCGCGCGCAGCACGAGCACCGAGCCGACCGCCGACACCGGGCGCTCCGGCACGGGATCGACCACCAGCACCACGCCCACCGACGCCCGCCCCGCCTCCACCAGCAGGGCGGACAGGTCCACCGCCGACCCGCACACCACCGCCACCACGTCGAGGTCGCGAATCGGCAGCGGACGGGCCGCGACGCGCTCGCCGGCGGCCTTCAGGTCCGCCAGCACCGCGAGCACGACCGACGCGTCCGCGTCCACCGCGCCCGCCGGCAGCTCCACGTCCACCGCGCCCGACGACGACACCAGCCGCACCGGGTGCCCCTCGGCGACCGCCACCGTCACCAGCGACGCGGCCACCTCCACCGCGTCCTCGAAGTCGCCGGCGTCGGCGTAGCCGTCGGCGTGGTCGTCCAGCACCACCGCCAGGTGCGGGCGCGCCGGGTCGGCGTCCTCCCGGACCATCAACGTGCCGGTGCGCGCCGACGTCGCCCAGTGCAGCCGCCGCAGGTCGTCGCCGGGCACGTACTCCCGCAAACCCACCAGGTCCGTGCCACCGCGCTCGACCCGCTCGTCCGCGCCGACGTGCCCGCGCCGCACCCCGCCGGGCAGGCCGCGCACGGGCAGCACCCGCGGCACCACGCGCACCTCCACCACCTCGCCGACGACCGTGCGTGCCCGCGCGAGAGCCGCGAGGCCACGCCGGTCCACCGTCAGCGGCCCGATCCGGAGCAGGCCGCGCGTGTGCGTCGGGATCGCGTACTCCACCTTGACCCGCTGCCCCGGCGCGAGCAGCGGGATGTCCACCGGCACCACCGTCCCGGCCACCTGGTCCGTCGCGTCGAACAGCACCGGGAACCGCCGGCTGGTGCCGGTCAGCTCGACCACCCCGCTGCACCCGCCCAACCGCTGCACGGTCCGCGGCCGCACGGTCCGCTTCGGCGCCACCTGCGCCCGCGACAGCACCGACACCACGCCCGCGGCGACGAGCACGACGAGCGCCGCGCCCAGCCCGACCACGCCGGGATAACGCCACCACAGCCCGACCGCCACCAGCGGCACGCCGAGCAGCACCGCGCCGGCTCCCCGCGCGGTCAGCCGCACCCGGGTCATCGCGCGACCGGTTTCGGCACCGCCACGCCCGCGAGGACGTCGGCCAGCACCTCCTCGGTCGTGGTGCCCGCCAGCTGCGCCTCGCGGGTCAGCACCAACCGGTGCGCCAGCACCGGCGCCGCCAACGCCTGCACGTCACCCGGCACGACGAAGTGCCTGCCCTGCGCGGCGGCGTACACCTGCACGCACCGCACCAACGCCCGCAGCCCGCGCGTGCTCGCGCCCAGCCGCAACCGGCTGTCCTCGCGGGACGCCGTGCCGATGTCGCTGATGTACCGCAACAACGGGTCCGCCACGTGCAGCGTCGCCAGCCGCCGGCCGTGCTCGGCCACCACGTGCGGGTTGCTCACCGTCGGCACCGCGCCCACCTGGCCCGCGCCGCTGCCCGGCCGCAGCACGTCGATCTCGTGCTCCACCGACGGGTAGCCGATGGACGTGCGCAGCATGAACCGGTCGAGCTGCGCCTCCGGCAGCCGGTACGTGCCGTCGAGGTCGATCGGGTTCTGCGTGGCGACCACGAGGAACGGCGACGGCACCGCGTGCGCCACGCCGTCGACCGTGACCGTCCGCTCCTCCATCACCTCCAGCAGCGCCGACTGGGTCTTCGCGGCGGCCCGGTTGATCTCGTCGGCCAGCACGACGTTCGCGAACACCGGCCCCGCCCGGAACCGCACCTCACCGGTCTGCGGGTCGTACACCGACGTGCCGGTGACGTCCGAGGGCAGCAGGTCCGGCGTGAACTGCACCCGCCGCGACACACCGCCCAACGCGCCCGCGACGGCCCGCGCGAGCGTCGTCTTGCCCGTGCCCGGCACGTCCTCCAGCAGCACGTGCCCGCCCGCGAACAGCGAGACCAGCACGAGGTCCACCACGTCCCGCTTGCCCCGGACGGCGGACTCGACCGCGTCGCCGAGCCGCGCGTGCAGGGCCCGGAACGCCGCGATCTCGTCCTCGCCGATCGCCGGAACCGCCGTAGTAGTCACTGTCGCCCCTCGTGCCGCCGATGCCGTCACCCACCCACATCGCCGCGACCGCGCCGAACGTCACCGATCACCGGCGATCGGTGGATCGGGGGGACGTCCGACGTCACGGCCGCAGCGGTGCGGGCCTCACTCCGCCGTCGCGCCGTCGCGGTCACGCGGGTCGCGCCGGTTCCGCAGCGCCAGCAGCAGCGCCGTCGCCAGCAGCCCCACTCCGCCGCCGACCAGCCGGCTGTCCTCCGCCGACGCCGGCGCGCTCTTCGGCTGGCAGAGCCTGGTGCCGCAGTCGTCGATGGGCTCCCGCACGGGCACGCTGCGCACCTGCGAATCCACCGAGCCCGACCCCGACGCGGCGTACGCGCGCACCACCAGCGAGTTCGGGCCCGGCTCGACCGGGATCACGACCGTGCCGCCGGAGCACGGGATCGGCGCCGCGTACGAGTAGTCGACGTTCACGACCTCGCACGACCCGGTGTGCGCGGCCCAGTCCGCGGGCGGCGCGGTCGTGACCCGCTTCTCGTAGAGGTGCGACCCCGCGCCGACGACGTCGATCACCCGGACGCCCCCGGTCGGCAACGGCGGTGGTGGAGGCGGTGTCGTCGTGGTCGGCGGCGGCGGGGGCGGCGGGGTCGTGGTCGTCGTCGGGATCGGGGCTTGCGTCGTCGTCGGCGCGGGCGCCGCGGTCGTGGTGGGCGCCGGCGCGGCCGGCCGGACCGTCCACGACGCCGTGCCCGCCTCGCCGAGCCCGAACCGGTTGTACGCCGCCACGGCCACGTCGACCTTGCCGCTCGCGCAGAACGTCGTCCCCGCGCACGGCAGCACCAGGTCCGCCGACGTGCCCGTCACCCGCGTCTCCTGCGAACCGCCGGAGAACGCGCCCGTGCCCGTCACCTGGTAGCCGGAGATCGGCTCGCCGCCGTCCGGCACCGCCGTCCAGCCGACCGACACCACCACCGACGAGCCGTTGTTGCTGCGCTGCGACACCGTCACACCCGCCGGGCGCGCCGGCACCGCACCCGACGCGGCGCTCGGCGGCGTCGTCACGGGCGCGGGAACGGCTGTCGTCGTCGTGGGCTCGCCGCCGCCGGTCTGCGCGTTCGGACCACCGCGCTGGTTGTCCCGCGTCGGCGGGTCGGGGCGCGGCGGCGGCGGGCTCGGCACGCTCGGCATCGGCGACCGCTCCGGGTCCAGCACCGGCAGGTCGGGGCTGCGGATCACGACCCCGCGGGTCTCCCCGTCCGCGTCCACGATCACGCCCTGGTCCGCGCCCGGCGTGTTGATGAACAACCGCCCGTCGTCGAACACCAGCGCCGGGTCGCCGGACCCGCCCGTGGGCACGTCCTCCGCGCCGCGCTCGCCGGACCGGTCCAGCACCACGACCTTGCCCGAACCCTTGCACGGCACGTAGACCCGGTCGCGGAACACCGCCGGGCGCCCCGGTCGCGGGCAGTCGAACCGGGTCATGTCCACGCGCACGACCTCGTCACCGCTCACCAGCACGACCGCCGACGCGTCCGGCACCGACGCGGGCACCAGGCCCGTCGGGCTCGTCTGCGCGGCCAGCACCTCGCCGGGGAACGTCGCCGTGCTCGCGGTCAGGTCGCGGCCCGTGCCGTCGCGGACCACCACGCCGCCCTCCAGCCCGAGCAGCGTCACCCCGCGCTCGTGCGGCACCAGCGCGGTCCGCGGCCCGGCGCCCGGCACCGGCCGGTTCGACCGCTCCAGGAAACCCTGCTCGGCCTCGGACCACTCCAGCGCGTGCAGGTTGCCGCCGTGGTCCACCGCCCACAGCACGCCGCCGTCGTCGGCCACGACGTCCGCCAGCGGCTGACCCGCCGACCACGGCGAGCCGATGTCGGCCAACGTGACCGGGTCCGCGTTGTGCACCGTGCCCGCCGCGCGGTCGACCACGTACACCCGGTGATCCGCGATCAGCACCTTCGCCGACGGACCGGGAGGCGCCTGCCTGCGACCGGACGACAGCAGGGTGGCCAGGTCGATCACGGTGATCTGGCCCGTGCGCCGGTCGAGAACGATCAGGGCGTCGTCGGACTGCGCGATCTCCAGCTGCGCGTCCGCGCCGCTCACCTGCAACCGCGTCTGCGGGGTGCCGGAGCTCGGGTTGACCTGGACGACCTCGCCGCGCTGGTCGTCGTTGAGCCACGTGAGGCCGTCCGAGACCTCGACCGCGGTCCGCGAGATGCCGTCACCCAGCGCCGCGCCGACGAGCAGCAGCAGCCCCAACGCGGCCGCGCTCGCACTGGCCGACTCCCGTCGGCCGGCGCCGGCGACCCGGCGCGCGAACGTCCCCAGCTTCGCTCCCACGGCGCGGATGCTAACGGGCCGGTATGACAATGGTGAGACATCGTCGCAGGCCTGCTCCGCTCGGCCCACGGCTGTTGCGCCGGATGCGTCCACATCGGACCGCCGCTACCCCGAACGAGCGACCCCGCCGCAACCCTTGCCGCGACCCCGCCGCGACCTCCGCGACCCTTGCCGGCGACCGCCGCCGTGCCGCGACCGCCGCCGTGCCCTGCCGCGCCCCTGTCGCCCATCCGCCTAGAAGTCGGCGAAGTCCTCCCGCGCCACCTGGGCGCACTCCACCGTCAACCCCGCGTCCACCGCCCGGCTGATCTCCGCCAACGACCGCAGCTGCTCCGGCGTCAGCACGTCGAACAAGTGCTCCCGCACCGCCGTCACGTGCCCCGCCGCCGCCCGCTCCAGCACCTCGAACCCGGTGTCGGTGAGCGCCGCGATCGAACCGCGCCGGTCCGACGGGCACGCCCGCCGCTCGACCCAGCCCTCCTTCTCCAGCCGGGCCACCGCGTGCGAGAGCCGGGACCGCGACGAGTGGCACACCGTCGCCAGCTCGCTCATCCGCAGCGCGCGCTCCGGCGCCTCCGACAGCGCCACCAGGATTTCGTAGTACGCCATCGGCATGCCGGAGTCGCGCTGCAACTGCCGGTCCAGGTGTCCGGTGAACTTGGTCACGGCGGTCATGAAGGCACGCCACACCTGCTGCTCTTCGGCGCTCAACCACCGCACGTCGCTCATGGCACCCATCATACGTGCGTTGTTGAACCCTCAACCAGAATGCGCTATGTTCAGTTGAGAGTTCAACCAGACCAACCGAGAAGGACCATCATGACCACGCAGACTGTGCAGATCCCCGGCTACCTCACGGGCACGTGGGCGATCGACCCGGTGCACTCCGACGTTTCCTTCGTGGTCCGCCACCTGGGCGTGTCCAAGGTCCGCGGCCACTTCGGCACGTTCGAGGGCACCATCGTGACGGCCGAGAACCCGCTGGAGTCGACGGTCAACGCCAAGATCGACACCACGTCGATCGACACCCGCAACGCCCAGCGTGACGCACACGTCAAGGGCGAGGACTTCCTCGACGTCGAGAAGCACCCCGAGCTGACCTTCACCTCCACCGGCGTGCGCGCCCACGGCGACGGCTTCCTCGTCGACGGCGAGCTGACCCTGCGCGGCATCACCAAGACGGTGTCCCTGGAGCTCGAGGTCAACGGCTTCGGCGACGGCTTCGAGGGCGCGAAGGTCGCGGGCTTCTCCGCCTCCACCGAGATCAGCCGCCGCGAGTTCGGCGTGACCGGCGGCCCGGCCGGCGCGGCCGTCGGCGACAAGATCACCATCCTGCTGGAGATCGAGGCCGTGAAGCAGGCCTGAGCCACACCGGAACTTCCCGAAGGGTCCGCCGAGCGCCGGCGGGCCCTTCGCGCCGTCCAGGGCTCGCAGGACCCGTTCGAGCTGCTCCGAGGCCTGCGACCCCCGCCTACGCTCGGTTGGTCAAGTCACACGACCGGGCTAACGCGAGCCTCATTCCATTCGACCCCGCATTTCGGTACTTTCCGGGGCGTCGCCGTGACCCGAGGTGAACCACGAGCCCGGCCCAGCCGTAGCAGGTAGTGAAACCAGAGCTGTCCTTTGGTGAACACTGAAGCTTTAGAGCTCGATGCGGACACAGTCCGCTCACGGTCGGTAGACCACGTGGGTGACATCGGACGCACTCATGGCACCATCTGGCGCAACACGCGCCGGACGCAGGCGAGGAGGATCGGTGTGAACGCCCAGACCGAACAGGTCGACGACCTTCGACTCGTCGCGCTGCCCACGGCGGTGAACGTCGCGGACATGTTCGTGCGCTTCTCGCTGGGCGAGTGGCGGCTGCGGGCGATGCAGGACGAGGCCGCGCAGACCGTTCGCCGGCTGGTCGGCGCCGCGGTCGACGTGGCCGACCGGCGCGCGCCCGGCTTCCTCCTCGTGCGCCTGCGCCTCACCGGCGCCTACCTCGTCGTCGAGGTCGAGGGCAACCGCGTCGCCCTGCCGCCCGAGCTGGCCGGCTCGCGCGCGGGCCTGGTCGACCTCACCGCTGGCGGCCGCCTCGCGTGGTGCGAGCTGGCCCTGCCGTCCGGCATGAACGCCTCGTCCGTCCCCCTGCCCCGCCGCGAACCGCGTCGCTCCCCCGCCGCCGAGCAGCTCGGCGACGAGCCCGACGTCGACCCGGAAGTCATCCAGCGCATCCTCTTCGGCCTCGGCGGCGGCGCGGCCCGCACCGACTAGCGGAACGGGGTCGGCCGACGCCCCGAGGTTCGGGACGCCGGCCGACCGCCTCACTTCCGGGCGAGCGCCGCGAGGGCGAGCGCGAGCACGCCCATCCCGCACCACGACACGAGCGGCAGGCGTTCGTCCAGCACGACCACGCCCAGCACGGCCGCCACGGCGGGTTCGGCGAGCGTCAGCGTGGTCGCGGCCGCGGCGGACGTGTGCCGCAGCCCGTGGCCGAACAGCAGGTACGCCACGAACGTCGTCAGCACGGCCAGGTGCGCGGTCACGGCGAGGCCCGCCGGGGCGGCCACCCAGCCGACACCGACGAGCAGCAGCACGGGCAGGGTCAGCGCCGACGCGCCGCCGAACACCGTGCCCACCACCGCCCGGGACGGGTGCCCGAGCGCGATCAGGTGGGCGCAGATCACCGAGTACGCCGCGTACGACAGGCCGGCGATCAACGCCAGCGCCACCCCGACGAGGTCGACGTGGGCGTCACCGCCGCCGAGCACGAGCACCGCGCAGCCGACCACCGCGGTCGACGTGAGCAGGGGCCGCGACCGGAGGCCGAGCACGATCGGCGCGGTGGCCAGCGCCACGGTGGTGGCCACCGCCACACCGGTCCGCGCGACCGCCGGGTAGAACGCGAGCACGTACCCGGCCACGGTCAGCGCGCCGAGCAGGAGCAACCGCCGGTCGGCGGTCCGCAGCACGGCACGCGTGCCCCGCGCGGTGGCGAAGAGCAGACCGCCACCGAGCACGAGGCCCGCCGCGCCGACGGCCAGGGGTGGTGCGCCGGCGGGCGCCAGGGAACTGGCGGTGCCGGTGGTGCCCCACAGGAAGCACGCGGCCAGGATCGGCAGCGGTCCGCGGGTGAAACGGGCAGGGCTGTGCAGGACAAGGGTCGACAACGAGGTCTCCGTTCGCGAGACGAGAAGAGGACGCGAACGGGCGCACCGCGGTCAGCGCTCACCGCGACCGGTCGACGGTCACGGCGGGTCGGTGATCAGCAGGCGTGGTGGCGTGCGTCGGCGGGTGCGCCCGGTCAGGCGCCCGGCGGCGGGAGAACCACGTGCCAATGGGTGTCCACGAACGGCATCGTAGCCGAGCGCGACCCCGGTATCTTGGGCCCATGGACATCGGCGTCGCGGATGACCTGCTGCGGCGGTCCCTCGTGGTCTACAAGTTCGCGGTCGACGAGCTGATGACGAAGTTGCGCATCCTCAGCGAGGAGTTCGACCTCGTCCACCGGCACGACCCCATCGAGCACGTCACGCAGCGGGTGAAGCGGCCGGACGCGATCCTCGACAAGCTGCGGCGCAAGGGCCTGCCCGCGGACCTCGCGCTGGCCGCCGAGCACCTGGACGACGTCGCGGGCGTGCGCGTGGTCTGCCCGTTCGTGTCCGATGTGTACCGGGTGCGGGACATGCTGGCCCGGCAGAGCGACGTGGAGATCCTCAAGACGAAGGACTACATCGCCGCGCCCAAGCCCAACGGCTACCGCAGCCTGCACCTGATCGTGCGCATCCCGGTGTTCCTGTCCGACCGGGTGGAGCACGTGAAGGTCGAGGTGCAGCTGCGGACCATCGCGATGGACTTCTGGGCGACGCTGGAGCACAAGCTGTACTACAAGTACGACGACAAGGTGCCCGCCGGTTTCGTGGAGGAGCTGACCAACACGGCCGCCATCGCGGCCGAGCTGGACGCCCGCATGGAGGCGCTGCACCTGGAGGTCCAGCGCGACTGACCGGCCAACCGCGCGCCGCCGGGTTCATCCGCTCGCCGGCGGACCGCGCGCGAGAGGCGGGTTCCGCTCGCCGGCGAACCACGCACCACTCGTGGTCCCTCGCCGACGACCCCGCGGCGGGCGGGTTCCAGCGCCGGTGCCGCGCGGCCACGTGGTGGCGGCGCGCAGAGCGCCTGGCGGCACGCAGAGCGCTCGGCGGGGCGGAGGCGCGCGTCGTCCGCTTGGCGACACCCTCCGCGTGAGCCGCCCCTGCCGCCGAAGTGGTGAATCTGCGTGCCGGACCTGGCCGGGTCTCGTCGCACGCCTGCCAGGCGCCGGCGTGCGTGCTGTACTTCCTGAAGCACCACCCGAGGCGTGAGTGGCACTCCCCGGCACGCGTAATCACGCCCGTGCCGCGCGGCGCCACCGGTGGACGTCCGCGGCTACGAGCGGGTAACCACAAACGATGCTTGGCGGCTAAGGTTACGGCGACGTGATGCACGCCGCATAACGCCGTCTCAATGGAGAGCGAACGCATTTTTGATCGCTTGCGGCAGCGTGTCGGGGATCACCCTGAAGCGTTGCCACGCGAGTGCGAATAACCCTCGCGTACTGCGGCTACTTACGAGACGCGACGGTCCAAACCCCACCGTTCGAGTGAATCCAACTAAAGTTTGGCTCCGACGCCGGGTTACCGACCCGCAAAATAGGGAATGACCATTCCGAGGATCCTCCATTCGGCGGTCGCGACGAACTGCCCGTGACCGTCTACCTTGGTTCCCGCAGCCGCATTGGCTCATTCTCAGAGGATCACGCATGGACACCGACCGGATCGCCGCACGATTAACGAGGCTGACCCGTGAGCACCTGGTGCCGGGAGCGCAGCTCGCCGTGCACCACGGCGGACGCACGTGGACGCACGAAGTGGGGCTGCCACCCGACGCCGCCGTACCCATCGGCTCCATCACCAAGACCTTCACGGCGACCGTCGCCATGGCCCTCGTCTCCGACGGCGACCTCGAGCTCGACTCGCCCATCTCCGAGCACCTCCCCGACGCGGCCGACGGCCTCACCCTCCGCCACCTGCTCAGCCACACCGGCGGCCTGCCGTCGGACCCGGACGACGTCAGCACGACGTCCCTGCGCCGCCACGTCCGGCAGGCGGTCCGCGAACTGCACCCCCTGCACCGGCCCGGCGCGAACTTCTCCTACTCGAACATCGGGTACTCCATGATCGGCCACCTGATCGAGGTGGCCACCGGGATGACCTGGTCCGAAGCGGTGGAAGCGGTGCTGCTGCGCCCGCTCGGCCTGCGCACGCGTTTCACCACGAGCGCGGACGCCGACGTCGTCTCGGGGCACGCGGTCAACACCGCCACCGGCCGCGCGGTGCCCGTGAGCCAGTCGCTCGCGCCCGTGGACGCGCCCGCGGGCGCCCTCGCCGCCAGCGCCACCGACCTGGTCGCGTTCGGCCGGATGCTCGCGGGGCGCGGGCCGCGCCTGATCGACCCGGACGACCTCGAGCTGATGCGGACGCCCGCACCGCACGCCGAGCCGTTCGGCATGGCCGACGGGTGGGGCCTGGGCCTCGCCCTGTACCAGCGCGACGGCGTCCGCTGGGTCGGCCACGACGGCACCGCCGACGGCACCTCGTGCCACCTCCGGATCAACCCCGCCGACGGCACGGCGGTCGCCCTGACGACCAACGGCAGCAGCGGTTTCGCATTGTGGCGCGAGCTGGTTCCGGAATTGGTCGCGGCGGGACTGCCGGTGGCGGATTACGATGGAATGCGGGGCCTGCGCCACCCGATCCCCCCGCCGCCGGACTGCACCGGTCGGTTCCGCAACGGGGACGTCGAATACGCCGTGCGCGCTGCCGACCGCGAGCGCCTGGCGCTCACCGTGGACGGCGAGCCGTTCGCGGACCTGTCGTTGTTCGACGGCCTCGTGTTCGCCATGCGTGATTCCGACACCGGCGACACCAACCAGACCGGGCGTTTCCTGCGCGACCCCGGCGACGGCCGGATCGCGTGGATCCAGATCGGCGGGCGGCTCGCCCGCAGGCAGGTCGCGACACTGTCCTGAATTGCAGGTTTGAAACTCCGCGCAAGGGTTAATGCGCGCCCGCTTCAGCCAGAAAGGCACCTCCCGCGATGACGCACGCCCGCACTCTGCCGGAATTGATCGCCGCGCAGGCGAGACGCACCCCCGACGCGCCCGCGGTGCGGTCGGCCGAGGGGGTGCTGAGCTACCGGGAACTCGACGAGCTGGCCAACCGGCTCGCGCACCTGCTCATCGCCAAGGGGGCGCGGCGGGAACGGGTGGTGGCGCTCGCGCTGCCGCGCTCGGTGGACAACGTGGTGGCGCGGCTCGCGGTGCTGAAGACCGGCGCGGCGTACCTGCCGATCGACCCCGACTACCCGCCCGACCGGATCGCGTTCATGATCGCCGACGCAGACCCGCTGCTGGTGCTCGACGACCCGACCGACCTCCCCGACCACCCGGCCACCCCGCCCGACGTCGAGATCCGCCCGGACGACCCGGCGTACGTGATCTACACGTCCGGCTCCACCGGCCGCCCCAAGGGCGTCGTGGTGACGCACCGCGGCCTGCCCGCGTTCTCCGCCGCCGAGATCGCGCACCTCGACGTGCGCCCCGGCGACCGCGTGCTCCAGTTCTCCTCGCCCAGCTTCGACGCCTCGGTGCTGGAGCTGTGCCTGGCGCTGCCCGCCGGCGCGGAACTCGTGGTGCCGCCGCCCGGACCGCTGCTCGGCGAGCAGCTCGCCGCCGTCATCGCCGACTTCCGCGTCACGCACGCGCTCATCCCGCCGGTCGCGCTGGCCACCGTGCCCGACGTCGACCTGCCGGAGTTCCGCACGCTCGTCGTCGGCGGCGACGCCTGCCCGCCCGACCTCGTGGCGAAGTGGGCGCCCGGACGCCGGATGGTCAACGCCTACGGCCCCACCGAGTCCACCGTGGTCACGTCGTGGAGCGAGCCGCTGGCGCCCGGCGGCACGCCGCCCATCGGCCGGCCGATCCCCGGCACCGAGGTGCGGGTGCTGGACGACGAGCTCCGCCCGGTCGCCGAGGGCGAGCTGTACGTGGCGGGCGTCGGCCTGGCCCGCGGGTACCTGCGCCGGCCCGGCCTGACCGCGCAGCGGTTCGTGGCCGACCCGTTCGGCCCGCCCGGCGCGCGCATGTACCGCACCGGGGACGTCGTCCGCACCCGCGACGACGGCCAGCTCGAGTTCGTGGGCCGCGCCGACCACCAGGTGAAGATCCGGGGCTTCCGGGTCGAGCCGGGCGAGATCGAGGCGCTGCTGCGCGCCCACCCGCGGGTGGAGCACGCCGTCGTCGTCGCCAGGGACGAGCCGAAGCGGCTCGTCGCGTACGTCGTCGGCGACGTGACCGGGCTGCGCGAGGACCTGGCCGCGCGGCTGCCCGACTACCTGGTGCCGTCCGCGTTCGTCGCGCTGGACGCCTTCCCGTTGACGCCCAACGGGAAGCTGGACCGGGCCGCGCTGCCGGCGCCGGTCGTCGGCGAGGCCGCGGAGGGGTACGTCGAGCCGCGCACGGCCGGTGAGCGCAGAGTCGCGGAGGTCTGGTCGGACGTGCTGGGCGTGCCGCGGGTCGGCGCGCTCGACGACTTCTTCGCCCTGGGCGGCGACTCGATCCTGGCCGTGCGGGCGCTGTCCCGGCTCGGCGGGCTGCCGGTGCGGGCCATGTTCGAGCACCGCACGGTCGCCGCGCTGGCCGAGGCGCTGCCGGAGCAGGCCGAGCCGCCGTTGCCCTCCGTGCCGCGCGGGCGCCCGCTGCCCCTGTCGTCGGCGCAGCGCCGGTTGTTCTCGCTGGACGGCTCGCCCGAGCAGAACACGGCCGCCGGGGTGCGGCTGACCGGTCCGCTGGACGTGCCGCGGCTGGCGGCGGCGCTGGACGCGCTCGCCGCGCGGCACGACGCGCTGCGCACGACGTTCGACGTGCTGCACGACGAGCCGGTGCAGGTGGTCGCGCCGCACGGCACGATCCCGCTGCGCGTGCTGCCCGCCGCCGACGGCGAGCCCGACGCGGACGAGCTGGGCCTGGCCGAGCCGTTCGACCTGAGGCGCGGACCGCTGACCCGTGCCGTCCTCCGCCCGCTCGGGCCCGACGAGCACCTGCTGGTCCTGGTGCAGCACCACATCGTCACGGACGGCTGGTCGGTGCGCGTGCTGCTGGATGAGCTGGCCGAGCTGTACGCGGGCGGGCAGCCGGCGGACCCGACCGCGCAGTACCCGGACTTCGCCGTGTGGGACCGGGGCCGACCGGGCGGCGACCCGGCGTACTGGGGCGACCGGCTGGCCGGCATCGAGGCGCTGGACCTGCCCACCGACCGGCCGCGGCCCGCGGCGCGCACCACGTCCGGCGCGGTGCGGCGGCGGACGCTGCCCGCCGACCTGGTCCGGCGGCTCGCCGACGTGGGTCGCGCGCACGACGCCACCCTGTTCATGACGCTCACCGCCGCCGTGCAGGTGGTGCTGTCGGCGCGCGGCAGGCAGCGGGACATCGCCGTCGGCACGGTCAGCTCCGGCCGCGACCGGGCCGACCTGGAACGCGCGGTCGGGTTCTTCGTCCGCACGCTGGTGCTGCGCTCGTGGGTGGACCCTGACCTGCCGTTCACCGCGTTCCTCGACCAGGTGCGGGACACCGCGCTGGGCGCGTTCGCGCACGACGACGTGCCGTTCGACCGGGTCGTGGAGCACCTGCGCCCCGAGCCGGACCCGAGCCGCACGCCGCTGGTGCAGGCCGTGGTGGCGCTGCACCAGCCGTTGCTGGGCGACGCGTCGTTCGGCGGGCTGACGGCCGCCGAGCACGACCTGCCCCGTCCGGTGGCGCGGTTCGACCTGGTGGTGGAGTTCTGGCCGCGCGGCGACGACCTCGCGCTGACCGCCGAGTACAACACCGACCTGTTCGACGCCGCCACGATCGACTCGGTGGTCGAGGACGTCGAAGCGGTGCTGCGCCTCGTCGTGGACGACCCCGACCGGCCGCTGAGCGGCCTCGCCGACCTCGCGTTCCCGCCGGACGACGCGGTGCGCGTCAACGGCATCCGGGTGGACCCAGCCGAGGTCGAGGAGGCGTTGCGGCGGCACGACGAGGTCGTGGACGCGGCCGTCGTCCTGGCCGGCAAGCGGCTCGTCGGGTACGTGACGCCCGCCGTCGACCCGGACCGGTTGCGCGCGTTCCTCGGCCCGGTGCTGCCCGCGCACGCCGTGCCGAGCACGTTCGTCGGGCTCGACCACCTCGACCGCGACCACCTGCCCGACGCGCCCGAGGAGCGGACCGAAACCCGTTACGTGGCACCGCGCACGGCCGTCGAAGCCGTGCTGGCCGACGTGTTCGCCGAGGTGCTGGGCGCGGCGCGGGTCGGCGTGCGGGACAACTTCTTCGCGCTCGGCGGCGACTCGATCCTGGGCATCCAGGTCGTCACCCGGGCCCGTCGCGCGGGCCTGGTGCTGACGTCGCGGGACATCTTCGCCCACCAGACCATCGCCGCCATCGCGCCGCACGTGACGCGCGACCTGCCGCCCGCGGCCGACCAGGGCGTGGTCACCGGCGAGGCGCCGCTCACCCCGATCCAGCGCTGGTTCCTGCACCACCACACCGTGCGGCCCGAGCACTTCGACCAGTCCGTCGTCACCGACTTCGCCGAGCCGGTCGACGTGCCCGCGCTGCGCGCCGCGCTCGACGCGCTGGTCGCGCACCACGACGCGCTGCGCACCCGGTTCGAGGGCGACCGCCAGGTCGTCGGTCCGGTCTTGCGCGTGGACGTGCTCGCGGTGGAGCGCTTCGACCTCGTCCGCGGCCCGCTGCTGCGGGCGGACGTCGTCGGCGAGCGCTCGGTGAAGCTGACCGCGCACCACCTCGTCGTGGACGGCGTGTCGTGGCGCGTGCTGGTCGAGGACCTGGCCACGGCGTACCGGCAGGCCCGCGCGGGCGAGACCGTCCAGATCGGACGGAAGACGACGTCGTTCCGGGACTGGGCGATCCGCCTGGCCGGGCACGACTTCGCCGACGAGCTTCCGCACTGGACGGAGGTGGCGGCCACGCCGACCGCCGTCCCGCGCGACCGGCACGGGCCGAACACCGCGGCCTCGGAGCGCGAGGTGACCGTGCGGCTCACCGCCGAGGAGACCGCCGCGCTGCTGCGCGACGTGCCCGGCGTCTACCGGACCCAGGTCAACGACGTGCTGCTGACCGCGCTCGGTCGCGTGCTGGCGGACTGGACCGGCCGGCCGCGGGTGCTGGTCGACCTGGAGGGCCACGGCCGCGAGGAGCTGTTCCCCGACGTCGACCTGTCCCGCACGGTCGGCTGGTTCACCACCGTGTTCCCGGTGGCGCTCGACGTGCCCGCGGGCGACTGGGGTGACGCGCTGAAGTCCGTCAAGGAGGCGTTGCGCGCGGTGCCCCGGCGCGGCATCGGCTACGGCGTGCTGCGCCACCTGGCCCGCACCGCGCCCGCCTGCGACCCCGCCGTCGGCTTCAACTACCTGGGCCGCTTCGACGCCGACCAGCGCGACCTGGAGCTGTCCGCGGACCCCGGCGCGCCGCGCCCGCACCTGCTGGACGTCGTCGGCCAGGTGCGCGACGACCGGCTGGAGTTCACCTTCCACTACAGCGAGAACGCCCACGACGAGGCCACCGTCACCGGCTTGGCCGACGGGTTCGCCGCCGCCCTGCGCGCGATCGTCGCGCACTGCGCGCAGCCCGGCGTGGGCGGCCGCACGCCGTCCGACTTCCCGCTGGCCCGGCTCACCCAGGACGAGGTGGACCGGATCACCGGCGAGGACGCCTACCCGCTCACCCCGATGCAGGCCGGCATGGTGTTCCACGGCCTCGGCGACCGGGGCGTGTACTTCCAGCAGACGACGTTCGTGGTGGACGGCGTCACCGACTCGGAGGAGTTCGCGCGCGCCTGGCAGCGGGTCGTCGACCGGACGCCCGTGCTGCGCAGTTCCGTGCTGTGGGAGGGGGTGCGCGAGCCGTTGCAGGTCGTGCACGAGCACGTCCGCGTGCCGTTCACGTTCCTCGACTGGAGCGGCCTGGACGACGCCGCCCGCGCGGACCGGCTGCGGGACCTGCTGGCGAGCGACCGCGAGCAGGGCATCGACCTCGGCGCGCCGCCGTTGATGCGGATCGCGATCGCGCGCCTCTCCCCCACCAGCGTGCAGGTGCTGTGGACGTTCCACCACGTGCTGCTGGACGGCTGGAGCGTCTTCCACGTCCTGTCCGACGTGCTCGGCGAACCGGCGGAGCGCCGGCCGTTCCGCGACTACGTCGCCTGGCTCGGGCAGCGGCAGGACGACGTCGCGGCCGAGGCGCACTGGCGGCGCGTGCTGGGCACGTTCGACTCGCCCACCCCGCTGCCCGTCGACCGCCCCGCGCCGCACGGCACGTCGTCCCGCAGCCTCCCCGTCGAGCTGACCGAGGCCGAGTCGCGGCGGCTGTACGAGTTCGCCCGCGGCCACCGGCTCACGCCGAGCGCGATCGTGCAGTGCGCGTGGGCGTTGCTGCTGGCCCGGTCCTCCGGCACGCGGGACGTGTGCTTCGGCGCGACCGTCTCCGGGCGTCCGGCGGACCTGCCGGGCGTGGACGCGATCACCGGCATCTTCATCAACACGCTGCCGGTGCGGGTCCGGGTCGACGGCGCCGCGCCGGTCGGCGACTGGCTGCGCGAGGTGCAGGACGGGCAGGTCGAGTCGCGCCGGTTCGAGCACGTGCCGCTGACGCGCATCCAGGGCTGGAGCGGCGTGGAGCGCGGCCGCGACCTGTTCGACAGCGTGGTGGTGTTCGAGAACTACCCCGTCGAGCTCGGCGCGGACCTCGGGTTGCGCGAGCTGTCGGCGGTGGAGACGACCAGCTTCCCGCTCAGCGCCACCGTCTACCCGGCCGACCGGCTGCGGGTGCTGCTCGGGTACGAGCCGGCGATGTTCGACGCCGCCACGGTGGAACGGCTCGGCGCGCGGCTGCGCACCCTGCTCGTCGGGCTGACCGCCGACGCCGACCGGCCGGTGGCCGACGTGCCGTGGCTGGACGAGGCCGACGTGCGGCAGGTGGTGGTCGACTGGAACGGCACGTCGGCCGGCACGGTGGTCGCGGACACGATCCCGTCGCTGTTCGCGGCGCAGGCCGCGCGAACGCCTGACGCGGTCGCGGTGACGTTCGAGGGTGCGAGCCTCACCTACCGGGAGCTGGACGAGCGGGCGAACCGGCTCGCGCACCACCTCGTCGCGGCGGGAGCGGGGCCGGAGTCGTTGGTGGCGCTGCGGTTGCCCCGGTCGGCGGACCTCGTCGTGGCGGTCCTCGGGGTGCTCAAGGCCGGCGCCGCGTACGTGCCGCTGGACCCGGCGTACCCGGCCGACCGGATCGCGCACACCCTCGCCGACGCACGGCCGATGACCACCCTCGACCGCCTCCCGGACCTCTCCGCCTGGCCGGGCACCGACCCGGGCGTGCCGGTGCGGCCGGACAACTCGGCGTACGTGATCTACACGTCCGGCTCGACCGGTCGGCCCAAGGGCGTCGTGGTGCCGCACTCGAACGTGGTGCGGTTGTTCACCGAGACCGACCACTGGTTCGGGTTCGGCCCCGATGACGTGTGGACGCTCTTCCACAGCTACGCCTTCGACTTCTCGATCTGGGAGCTGTGGGGACCGCTGCTGCACGGCGGACGGCTGGTCGTCGTCCCGCACGAGGTCACGCGGTCGCCGCGCGACTTCGCCCGGCTGCTCGCCGACGAGGGCGTGACCGTGCTGAACCAGACGCCGTCGGCGTTCTACGCCCTGCTGACCGAGGCGCCCGACCTGAACGTCCGGTACGTGGTCTTCGGCGGTGAAGCCCTCGACCTGGCCAAGCTGGACGCGTGGCGCGGTTCCGGCGCGTTGATCAACATGTACGGCATCACCGAGACGACCGTGCACGTCACGTGGACGCACGCGGACGGCTCGATCGGCGTGCCCATCCCCGACCTTCGCGTCTACGTGCTGGACGACGACCTGCACCCGGTGCCGCCGGGTGTCGTCGGCGAGATGTACGTGGCCGGGCCGGGCGTGGCCCGCGGGTACCTCAACCGGCCGGGCCTCACCGCCCAGCGGTTCGTGGCCAACCCGTTCGGCGAGCCGGGCGAGCGGATGTACCGCACCGGCGACCTGGCCCGGTGGGTGGACGGCAGGCTGCACTACCTGGGCCGGTCCGACCACCAGGTGAAGATCCGCGGGTTCCGGATCGAGCTGGGCGAGGTGGAAGCCGCGGTCCGGGCGCATCCCTCGGTCGCCCAGGTCGTTGTAGTGGCGAACGAACACCGCTTGGTGGCGTACTACGTGCCGGACAAGCCGACTACGGCGGCGGAGTTGCGCGACCACACGGCCAGGGTCCTGCCCGACCACATGGTCCCGGCGGCGTTCGTCGCACTGGAGGGTTTGCCGCTGACCGCGAACGGCAAGCTGGACCGCGTCGCGCTCCCCGCGCCCGAGCGCGACGCGGTCACGTCCGGCGAGTACGTCGCGCCGCGGACGGAGACCGAAGAAGCGATCGCCGCGATCTGGGCCGACGTGCTCGACGTCGACCGGGTCGGCGTCGCCGACAGCTTCTACGCCCTGGGTGGCGATTCCATCCGCGGCCTGCACATCACCGCACGCACCAAGGCGGCGTTCGACGTCGACCTCTCCCCGCGTGACGTCCTCACCGCCCGCACCGTCGCCGCTCTCGCCGAGCTGGTCGAGGACCTCGTGCTGGCGGATCTCGAAGCCCTTGCGACCGAAGCCGTCGCCGACGGGGAGGCGTGACCACATGACCGCGTCCAAGAACGACCGCATCTCCGCGCTCCCCGAGCACCTGCGGGAACGCCTCCGCGACCGGCTGGCGGGCCGGGCCGCGCCCCGCGCCGCCGACGTCATCCCGCCCGCTCCGCGCGACCGGCCGCTGCCGCTGTCCGCGGGCCAGCAGCGGCTGTGGTTCCTCGACCGGTTCCAGCCCGAGAGCACCGAGTACACCAGCGCGATCGCGTTGCGGCTCACCGGTTCCCTCGACGTGGCCCGGCTGTCCGACGCGCTGAACGGGCTGGTGCGGCGGCACGAGTCGCTGCGCACGACGTTCGACCAGGTCGACGGCCGACCCGTGCAGGTGGTGCACGAGGACGTCCCGCTCGACCTGCGCGGGACCGACGACCTGCGGGCCGAGCTGGACCGCCCGTTCGACCTGCGCCGCGGGCCGCTGTTCCGGGCCGCGCTGCTCACCGAGTCCGACGACTCGCACGTGCTGCTGCTGACCGCGCACCACATCGTCGTGGACGGCTGGTCGCTCGGCGTGGTGGTGGACGAGCTCGCCGCGCTGTACCGGGGCGACACGCCGGAGCCGCCGCGGCTGCAGTACGCCGACTACGCCGTTTGGCAGCAGGGACGTCCGGTCGACACGGGGTTCTGGGTCGACCGGCTCGCCGGTGTCGTGCCGCTGGAGCTGCCCACCGACCGGCCGCGCCCGGCGGAGCGCACGTCGGCGGGCGCCACGCACGAGTTCACCGTGCCCGCACGGGTCGCGAGCGACCTGGCGGAGCTGGCGCGGGTCAACGAGACCACGCTGTTCACGACGCTGACGGCGGCGTGCCAGCTGCTGCTGGCCCGGTACTCCGGTCAGGACGACATCGCCGTCGGCACGGTGTCCAGCGGCCGGGAGCGGCCGGAGCTGGCCGGGCTCGTCGGGTTCCTGGTCGGCACCGTCGTGCTGCGGTCCACTGTGGACAGCACGCGGTCGTTCGCCGAGTTCCTGGCCGAGGTCAACCGCACCGCGCTGGACGCGTTCGCGCACGAAGCGCCGTTCGACCGGGTGGTGGAGGCGGTCGGCGCGTCCCGCGACCCGAGCCGCACGCCGCTGTTCGACGTGATGGTCGTGCTCCAGAACGCGGGCCGCGCCCTGCCGGAGCTGCCCGGCCTGCGCGTCGAGGAGCACCCGCTCACGCGGCCGTGGTCGAACTTCGACCTGACCTTCGAGTTCACCGAGACGCCGGAGGGGCTGCGCGGGTCGGCCGAGTACAGCACCGACCTGTTCGACGCCTCGACGGTCGACCGGATGGCCCGGCACCTGGTCGCGCTGCTGGGTGCGATCACCGCAGACCCGTACCGGCCGATGGCCGAGCTGTCGATGCTGCTCGGCGACGAGCCGGACGGCCGCGGGCACGCGCTGGCCGTGCCGGCGACCACGTTCCCCGCGCTGTTCGCGGAGCAGGCGCGCCGAACGCCGGACGCCACCGCGCTGGTGTGCGACGGCGTCAGCCTCACGTTCGCCGAGGTGGACGCGCGGGCGAACCGGCTGGCGCACCACCTGCTCGCCGAGGGCGTGGAGCCGGAGCGGATCGTCGCGCTGTCGTTGCCGCGCGGCGTCGACTGGGTGGTCGCCGTGCTGGGCATCCTCAAGGCGGGCGCGGTGTACCTGCCGGTCGACCCCGGCCTGCCCGAGGCCCGCCGCCGCTACCTGCTGGAGGACTCCGGCGCGGTGCGGGTGATCGACGCGCCGGTCGACACCTCAGACCGTCCCGACACGGCTCCCGACGTGCCGCTGCGGCCCGACCACGCGGCGTACGTGATCTACACGTCCGGCTCGACCGGCCTGCCCAAGGGTGTCGTGGTCGAGCACCGGCACCTGGTGAACCTGCTGCACAACCACCGCGAGACGTTCGCCGGCGAACGCTTGCGCGTCGCGCTGAGCGCGGTGTTCTCCTTCGACACGTCGTGGGAGGGCGTGCTCCTCATGGCCGACGGCCACGAGCTGCACGTGCTCACCGACGACGTCCGGCTCGACGCCGCCGCGCTGCTCCGGTACGCGCGGGAGCACCGGATCGACCTGCTCGACCTGCCGCCGTCGTACGTGCGGCAACTGCTGTCCGACGGCCTGCTGACGGCCGGGAACGGGCCGAAGGTGCTGCTGCTGGGCGGCGAGGCGCTGGGCCCGGCGCTGTGGCGGGACCTGGTGGCCACCGGCCTGCGCGCGCACAACTTCTACGGCCCCACGGAGACCACGGTCGACGCCGTCTCCTACCGGATCACGGGCGACCGGCCGGTCATCGGCCGACCGCTCGGCAACGTGACCGCGCACGTGCTGGACGATCACCTGCGGCCGGTGCCGGTCGGCGTGCCGGGCGAGCTGTTCATCGCGGGCGCCCAGGTGGCGCGCGGCTACCTCGACCGGCCGGGCCTGACCGCGAGCCGGTTCCTGGCGAACCCGTTCGGCGCGCCCGGCGAGCGGATGTACCGCACGGGCGACCGGGTCCGGTGGGTGCCCGCGGACGACGACACCGTGCTGGAGTACCTGGGGCGGACCGACGACCAGGTCAAGATCCGCGGGTTCCGGGTCGAGCCGGGCGAGGTGGAGGCCGCGCTCCTGGGCCACCCGGACGTCGCCGAGGCGGCCGTCGTCGCCCGCGAGGACGGCGGGCACACCCGGCTCGTCGGGTACCTCGTGCCGACCCGGCCCGTGGACGTGCGGGAGCTGCGGGAACACCTGCGGCGAACGTTGCCGGAGTACCAGGTGCCGTCGGCGTTCGTGGAGCTGGACCGCATCCCGCTGACGCCCAACGGGAAGGTGGACCGGGCGGCGCTGCCCGCGCCCCAGGCGGTCGGCGACGGCGAGTTCGTCGCGCCGCGCACCCCGGTCGAAGCCGAGCTGGCCCGGATCTGGGCCGAGGTGCTCGGCGCCGAGCGGATCGGGGTGGACGACAACTTCTTCGCCGTCGGCGGCGACTCGATCCTGTCCATCCAGCTGGTGTCGCGGGCGCGGCAGGCGGGCCTGCACCTGACCTCGCGCGACGTGTTCCGCCACCAGACCATCGCCGAGCTGGCGCCCGTGGTGACGCGGACGGCCGAGGCCGCGCCGGAGCGCGTGTTCACCGGCCCCGCCCCGCTCACGCCGATCCAGCGGTGGTTCTTCGCGCACCACGGGCCGTTGGCGCACTTCACCATGACGTTGCTGGTGGAGCTGGAGCCCGGGGTGGACGCGGCGGCCCTGCGCGACGCCGTGCGGACCGTCGTCGGGCACCACGACGCGCTGCGGCTGCGGTTCCGCGAGGTCGACGGGCAGTGGGCGCAGGAGGTCGCGGACGGCGAGGTGGACGTGTTCCGCGTCGCCACCGACGCGGACGTGGACACCGCCGTCCAGGAGGCGCAGCGCAGCCTCGACCTGGGCGACGGTCCGTTGCTGCGCGCGGTGTTCTTCCCCGGCGAGCGGCCGCGGTTGCTGCTGACCGTGCACCACCTGGCGATGGACGGCGTGTCGTGGCGCATCCTGCTGGGCGACGTCGAGCAGGCCTACCGGGACGTGCCGCTGGAACCCGTGGGCACGTCGTTCACGCAGTGGGCGCACCGGCTGGCCGAGCACGTGCGGTCCGGCGGTCTGGACGACGCGCGGGAGCACTGGCGCTCGCTGCCCGAGCCCGCGGCGCTGCCGGTGGACCGGGACGGCGAGAACGCGACCGGCTCCACGCGGACGGTGTCCGTGCGGCTGGACCGGGCGACGACCGACGCGCTGCTGACCGCCGTGCCGCCGGTGTACCGGACGCAGGTCAACGACGTGCTGCTGAGCGCGGTCGGCCGGGCGCTGGCCGAGTGGACCGGGCGCGACGCCGTGGGCGTGACGCTGGAGGGCCACGGCCGCGAGGAGCTGCTGCCGGGTGTCGACCTGACCCGCACGGTCGGGTGGTTCACCACCCAGTTCCCGGTGGTGCTGGAGACCCGTCGCGACCCGCACGGGGGCGACACCGACTGGGAGCGCACGCTCAAGTCGGTCAAGGAGGCCTTGCGCGCGGTGCCGCACCGGGGCCTGAGCTTCGAGGCGCTGTCGTTCGGGACGGCGGACGGCGGACGCCTGCCGCAGGTCTCGTTCAACTACCACGGCCGGTTCGACGTGGCCGACGGCGGTTTCTACCGCGCCCGCCGTGACGCGGTCGGCGCGGACGTCCCGCCGGACGAGCCCCGCAGCCACCTGCTCGACGTGACCGGCCTGGTCGAGGGCGGCGAGCTGGAGCTGACCTGGGAGTACAGCGAGAACGTGCACGACGGCGAGACCGTGCGGCGGCTGGCCGAGCGGACGCTGGACGGGCTGCGCGAGATCGTGGCGCACTGCGCGCGGCCGGGCGCCGGCGGGCGCACCCCGTCGGACTTCCCGCTGGCCCGGCTCACCCAGGACCAGGTGGACGCGCTCGCCGGCCCCGACGTGGAGGACATCTACCCGCTCACGCCGTTGCAGGCCGGCATGGTGTTCCACAGCCTGGTGGAGCCGGGCGCGTACGTGGACCGGATGCGGCTGGTGCTCGACGGCGTCACCGACCCGGCGGCGCTGCGCGAGGCGTGGCAGCGGGTCGTGGACCGCACGCCCGTGCTGCGGTCGAGCGTCGTGTGGGACGGGGTGGCAGAGCCGGTGCAGGTCGTGCACCGGCACGTCCAGCTGCCGACCGGGGCGGCGGCCGAAGGCGGCTTCGACCTCGGTGTCGCGCCGCTGCTGCGGGTCGACGTCACGCCCCTCGGCGGTGACCGGGTCGAGCTGGTGTGGTCGTCGCACCACGTGATCCTCGACGGCTGGAGCACCGCGCAGGTGTTCGGCGAGGTGCTGGAGCAGTACCGGGCGATCACCACCGGCACGCCCGCCCGGCTGCCCGCGCGGCGGCCGTTCCGCGACTACCTGCGGTGGCTGGCCGAGCAGGACCGGTCGGCCGCCGAGGCGCACTGGCGGACCGTCCTGTCCGATGTGGACGGTCCGACGCCGTTGCCGTTCGACCGGCCGCCGACGCGGGCCCACCGGTCCGAGGCGTCCGAGTCGGTGGCGTTCTCGCTGGACCTCGCCGACACCGTGCAGCGCGCGGGCCTCACCGCCAACACCGTGGTGCAGGGCGCGTGGGCGTTGCTGCTGTCGCGGGTGTCCGGCCAGGCCGACGTGGTGTTCGGCAGCACGGTGTCCGGCCGTCCGGCGGAGCTGCCCGGCGTCGAGTCGATGGTCGGCATGCTGATCAACACCGTGCCGACCCGCGTGGTCGTGGACGGCACGGCCGAGGTGGGCGCGTGGCTGCGCGACGTGCAGGCCGCGCAGAGCGAGTCGCGGCGGTTCGAGCACACGTCGCTGGCGGAGATCCAGGCGTTGACCGGCATCGGGTCCGGCGCGGGCGCGCGGCTGTTCGACAGCGTCGTGGTGTTCGAGAACTACCCGTTCGAGGAAGCCGCGGACGGGCCGCGCGTGGTCGAGGTGGACGCGGTCGACAACGCCACGCTGCCGTTGACGCTGAGCGCGTCCCTCACCGACCGGCTCAACCTCGACCTGGCCTACGACCCCGAGCTGTTCGACCGGAGCACCGCGGCACGGCTGGCCGGGTGGCTGCGGGAGCTGGTGGACGCCATCGCGGCCGACCCGCGGGCCCGGATCGTGGACCTGCCGTGGCTGTCCGAGGCCGAGCGCCGCCAGGTCGTGGTGGAGTGGAACCGGACCGCGCGCGAGATGCCGTCCGCGCTGTACCCGGAGGTGTTCGCCGAGCAGGCCCGCCGCACGCCGGACGCGACCGCGCTGGTGTTCCGGGGCACGGCGTTGACGTTCGCCGAGCTGGACGCGCGCACGAACCGGTTGGCGCACCACCTGCTGGCGCGCGGCGCCGGTCCGGAGCGGACGGTGGCCGTCAAGCTGCCGCGCTCGGCCGACCTCGTGGTGGCGGTGCTGGCCGTGCTCAAGGCGGGCGCGGTGTACCTGCCCGTCGACCCGGGGCTGCCCGCCGACCGCGTCGCCTTCCTGCTGCGGGACGCCGCGCCGGCGTTGACGCTGGACGCCGTGCCGGACCTGACCGGCCTGCCCGACACCCCGCCCCCGGTCGTGCCGAGGCCCGAGCAGGCGGCGTACGTGATCTACACGTCCGGCTCGACCGGCACGCCCAAGGGCGTCGTGGTGGAGCACCGGCAGCTGGCGAACCTGTTCCACGCCAACCGGTCCGCGCTGATGGGCGAGCGGACGAAGTTCGCGGTCACGGCCACGTTCTCGTTCGACACGTCGTGGGAGGGACTGCTGTTCCTGGCCGCCGGCAACGAGCTGCACGTCATCGACGACGAGCTGCGGCTCGACCCCGAGGCCCTGGTCCGGTACGTCGCCGACCACGGCATCGGCACCGTCGACCTCACCCCGTCCTACGCGCGCCAGCTGGTGCGGGCCGGGCTGCTGGACTCGGGGCTGCGGCAGGTCATGCTGGGCGGCGAGGCCGTCGACGCGCCGCTGTGGCAGGAGATCGCCGACTCGCCCGTGGAGGGCTTCAACTACTACGGGCCGACCGAGGTGGCCGTGGACTCGGCCGCGACCCGCGTCGTCGGCGACCGGCCCGTGATCGGCAGGCCGCTGCCCAACCTCGCCGCGTACGTGCTGGACGCGGACCTGAGGCCGGTACCGCCCGGTGTGCCCGGCGAGCTGTTCGTCGGCGGCGCGCAGGTCGCGCGCGGCTACCTCGACCGGCCCGGCCTGACCGCGCAGCGGTTCGTGGCCGACCCGTTCGCCGCCGAGGTGTTCGGCGTGACCGGCGCCCGGATGTACCGCACCGGTGACCGGGTCCGCTGGGTGGACGGCGTGCTGGAGTACCTGGGCCGCGCGGACGACCAGGTGAAGATCCGCGGGTTCCGGATCGAGCCCGGCGAGGTCGAGGCGGCCCTGCTGGACGTGCCGGGCGTGCACCAGTCGGCCGTGGTGGTCCGGGACAACCGGCTCATCGGGTACGTGACGGGCGCGCCGGAGACCGACCCGCGCGACGCGCTGGCCGCGACCCTGCCGGACTACCTGGTGCCGGCGGCGGTCGTGGTGCTCGACGACCTGCCGCTGACGCCCAGCGGCAAGCTCGACCGGCGGGCCCTGCCCGAACCCGACCTGGCCGGCGAGTTCGTGGCGCCGCGCACCGACGCGGAACAGGTCGTCGCCGACGTGCTGGCGGACGTGCTCGGGCTGGAGCGGGTCGGCGCATGGGACGACTTCTTCCGCCTCGGCGGCGACTCGATCCTCAGCATCCGCGTGACGTCGCGGTTGCGGCAGGCGTTCGGCGTGCAGCTGTCGCCGCGCGCGGTGTTCGACCACCCGACGGTGGCCGGGCTCGCCGCCGTGCTGGAGGACGCGGGCCGCGGTGAGGTCGACCCGATCCCGGTGGTCCCGCGCGACGGCGTCGACCCGGCGTTCCCGCAGTCCCCCGCGCAGCGGCGGCTGTGGTTCCTCGACCAGTTCGAGCCGGGCGGCACGGAGTACGTCACGCCGACCGCGCTGCGGCTGCACGGGCCGCTGGACCTGGCCGCGCTGCGGCGCGCCGTCACCGGGCTGGTGGCGCGGCACGAGTCGCTGCGCACGACGTTCGACGACGGTGTGCAGGTCGTGCACGCGCCGTTCGACGTGCCGCTGACCGTCGAGGGCGGTTCGTGGGAGGACGTGCTGCGCGAGGAGGTCGGCACCCCGTTCGACCTGCGCCGCGGGCCGCTGCTCCGGACCCGCCTGGTGCGGGTGGCCGACGACGACCACGTGCTCGTGCTGACGCTGCACCACATCGTCACCGACGGGTGGTCCACGAGCGTGCTGGCCCGCGACCTCGGCGCGTTGTACGCGGGCGAGGAGCTGCCGCCGCTCCCGGTGCAGTACGTGGACTTCACGGCGTGGCGGCCGGAGCCTCCGGTCGACTACTGGGCCGAGCGGCTGGCGGGCGTGCCGCCGCTGGAGCTGCCCACGGACCGGCCGCGCGCGGCGGTGCGCGGCACGGCGGGCGCGATGCACGAGTTCACCGTGCCCGCGCCGGTCGCGGGCGCGGTGAAGGCGTTGGCGGCACGGCACGGCGACACGCTGTTCACCGCGCTGCTGGCGGCCACCAAGGCCCTGCTGGCCCGGTACACCGGCCAGGACGACATCGCGGTCGGCACGGCGGTGTCCGGGCGCGGGCGCGCCGAGCTGGACGACGTGGTCGGCCTGTTCGTCAACACGGTCGTGCTGCGGTCCACCGTGGACCCGCGGCGGCCGTTCACGGACCTGCTGGCCGACGTGCGGACCACCGTGCGGGACGGGTTCGCGCACCAGGATGTGCCGTTCGAGCGGGTGGTGGAGGCGGTCCACCCGGACCGCGACCCGAGCCGCAACGCCCTGTTCGACGTCATGGTGCTGCTGCAGAACACCGGCGCCGAGGTGCCCGACCTGCCCGGCCTGCGGGTCTCGGAGCTGCCGCTGCCGCTGCTGACCTCGACGTGCGACCTCACGTTCGAGTTCGGCGAGGTGGCGGGCGAGCTGCGCGGCGCGGTGGAGTACAGCACCGACCTGTTCGACGCGGACACCGTCGACCGGATGGCCCGGCACCTCGTGGCCCTGCTCGCCGGGATCGCCGAGCGGCCCGACCGCCCGGTGGCGGAGCTGTCGCTGCTGCTCGACGACGAGCCGGACGGGCACGGCGAGCGGCTGGTCGTCCCCGACCTCGCGTTCCCCGACCTGTTCGAGGAGCAGGCCCGGCGCACGCCGGACGCCACCGCGCTGGTGTGCGGCGACGTCCGGCTCACGTTCGCCGAGGTCGACGCGCGGGCCAACCGGCTCGCGCACCACCTGCTGGCCGAGGGCGTGGAGCAGGAGCGGATCGTCGCGGTGACGCTGCCGCGGTCCGCCGACTCGGTGGTGGCGATCCTGGCCGTGCACAAGGCGGGCGCGGTGTACCTTCCGATCGACGACGGCCTGCCGCGCGAGCGCGTCGAGTTCCTCCTCCGCGACGCGGAGCCGGCACTCGTGCTGGACGCGGCGCCGGACCTCGCCGACTTCCCCGACACCAGGCCGGACGTGCCGCGACGCCCGGACCAGGCCGCCTACGTGATCTACACGTCCGGCTCGACCGGCGTGCCCAAGGGCGTGGTGGTCGAGCACCGCCAGTTGGCGAACCTCCTGCACGACCACCGCCGGACGTTCTCGGCGCGCCGGCTGCGGGTGGCGTTGAGCGCGGTGTTCTCGTTCGACACGTCGTGGGAGGGCCCGCTGCTCATGGCCGACGGCCACGAGCTGCACGTGCTCGCCGACGACGTCCGCCTCGAACCGGAAGCCCTGGTCGGGTACGTGCGGGAGCACCGGATCGACTTCCTCGACCTCACCCCGTCGTACGTCCAGCAGCTCCTGCCCGCGGGCCTGCTCGACGGCGACCACGTGCCCTCCGTGCTCATGCTCGGCGGCGAGGCGCTGCCCGACCCGCTGTGGCGGGAGCTGGCCCGCGCGCCGCGCACCACGGCGTACAACTACTACGGCCCCACGGAGACCGCGGTGGACGCCGTGGCGGCGCCCGTCGTCGGCGACCGCCCCCTGATCGGCCGGCCGCTGGCCAACCTCGTCGTCCACGTGCTGGACGACGACCTGCGGCCCGTGCCGGTCGGCGTGCCGGGTGGGCTGTTCATCGGCGGCGCGCAGGTCGCGCGCGGCTACCTGAACCGACCGGGCCTCACGGCGCAGCGGTTCCTGCCCGACCCGTTCGGCCCGCCCGGCGCGCGCATGTACCGCACCGGCGACCGGGTCCGCTGGGTCGCCGGCGGGAGCCGGGGGGCCGCGCTGGAGTACCTGGGCCGCGACGACGACCAGGTGAAGGTCCGCGGGTTCCGGATCGAGCTGGGCGAGGTGGAGGCGGCGGTGCTGCGCCACCCCGACGTCACGCAGGCCGCCGTGGTGGCCCGTGAGCACAACGGCCACCAGCGGCTCGTCGCCTACACCGTGGGCACGGCCGCCGACCTGGCCGGCTGGCTCAAGGAGCGGCTGCCGGACTACCTCGTGCCGTCGGTGTTCGTGCCGATGGACGCGCTGCCGGCGACGCCGAGCGGCAAGGTGGACCGGCGGGCGCTGCCCACGCCGACGTTCACCGAGGCCGGGTACGTGGCGCCGGAGCCCGGTGTCGCCACCACGCTCGCGGGCATCTGGGCGGACGTCCTCGGCGTCGAGCGGGTCGGCGCGCGGGACAACTTCTTCGCGCTCGGCGGCGACTCGATCCTGAGCATGCAGGTCGTGTCCCGCGCCCGGCAGGCCGGGTTGAAGCTGACCTCCAAGGACGTGTTCCTGCGGCAGACGGTCGCCGACCTGGCGCTCGCCGTCACCGAGGACGCCGGGACGACCCACGAGGCCGTCACCGGGCCCGTGCCGCTCACGCCGGTCCAGCGCTGGTTCTTCACCGAGCACGGCCCGCTGGCGCACTTCACCATGTCGGTGGTGGTCGAGCTGGGCGACGTCGAGCCCGCCGCGGTGCGTGACGCGGTGCGCGCCGTCGTCGCCCACCACGACGCGTTGCGGCTGCGGTTCAGCCAGGTCGACGGCGTGTGGCGGCAGGAGGTGGCGGACGTCGAGTCCGCCGAGGTGTTCCGCCTCGCGTCCGGCGACGACCTCGCCGCCGAGGCCGACCTGGCCCGCGCGAGCCTCGACCTGCGGCACGGCCCGTTGCTGCGCGCCGTGCTGTTCGAGGACGGCAGGCTGTTCGTCACCGCGCACCACCTGGTGGTGGACGCGGTGTCGTGGCGGATCGTGCTGGCCGACCTGGACACCGCGCTGGCCGGCGGCGACCTCGGCCCGAGGAGCACGGCGTTCGCGGACTGGGCGCGCCGGCTGGACCGGCACGTGCGCGACGGCCGGTTCGACGCCGCCCTGCCGCACTGGGCCGCCCTGCCGGTGGACGAGCCCGTGCCCACGACCGCGGGGTCCGCGCGGAGCGTGTCGGTCCGGCTGACCCGGTCCGAGACGGACGCGTTGCTGCACGTCGTGCCCGACGCCTACCGCACCCAGGTCAACGACGTGCTGCTGACCGCGTTGGCGGCGGCGTTCGACGGGCGCGCGCTGGTGGCGCTGGAAGGCCACGGCCGCGAGGAGCTGTTCGACGGCGTGGACCTCTCCCGCACGGTCGGCTGGTTCACCGCGCAGTTCCCCGTCGCGCTGCGCCTGCCGGAGGACGGCGGCGGCGCCGGGAACTGGGGCGCCGCGCTGAAGTCGGTGAAGGAGCAGCTGCGCGCCGTCCCGGACAAGGGTCTGAGCTACGAGGCCCTGAAGTACTGGGACCGCGGCGTCTCGGGCGCGCTGCCCCGCGTGTGCTTCAACTACCTCGGCCAGTGGGACGACGAGCTGACCGAGGCCGACCACGGCCGCGAGGTGCCGGACGACCTGACCCGCCCGCACCTGCTCGACATCACGGCGGCCGTGTCGGGCGGCGAGCTGGTCGTGGACTGGGAGTACTCCACCGACGCCCACGACGAGGCCGCGGTGCGGGCGCTGGCCGACCGCATGGCCGACGCGCTGCGCGGGATCATCGCGTTCTGCGCCCGCCCGGACGCCTGGGGCCGCACGCCGTCGGACTTCCCGCTGGCGCGCCTCACCGCCGAGCAGGTGGACCGGATCGTCGACCGCGACGTCGAGGACGTCTACCCGCTCACCCCGTTGCAGGCGGGCATGCTGTTCCACAGCCTCGTGGACGACGGCACGGCGTACGTGAACCAGGTGCGCGTGCGACTGTCCGGAGTGGACGATCCGGCCCGGCTCGCCGCCGCCTGGCAGCGGGTGGTCGACCGCACGCCGGTCCTGCGGTCCAGTGTGGTGTGGGAAGGGCTGGACGAGCCGGTGCAGGTCGTGCGGCGCGGGGTGACCGTGCCGGTGACCTACGCCGACGTGACCGACGAGCTGGTCGCGGCGGACGCGGCGGCGGGCATCGACCTGACCACCGCGCCGCTGCTGCGGCTCGCCGTCGGGAAGGTCTCGGACACCGAGGTCGACCTGCTGTGGACCTCGCACCACGTGCTGCTGGACGGCTGGAGCACCGCGCAGGTGTTCGGCGAGGTGCTGAACGAGTACGCCGGCGGCACGGCGCCCGCGCGGCGGCCGTTCCGGGACTACCTGGCCTGGCTCGCCGAGCAGGACGACGCCGCCGCCGAGTCGTTCTGGCGCGGTGTGCTCGCCGGGTTCGAGGCGCCCACCCCCCTGCCGTTCGACCGGCCGCCGGCCGAGGCGCACCGCGCCGAGTCCTCCGCTCAGGTCGAGCTCCACCTGCCCGCCGACCGGCTCGACGCCGTCGCCCGCGCCCACGGCCTGACGGTCAACACGCTGGTCCAGGGCGCGTGGGCGCTGCTGCTGGCGCGCACGTCGGGACAGCGGGACGTGGTGTTCGGCAGCACGGTGTCCGGCCGCCCGGCCGAGCTGCCGGGCGTGGAGTCGATCGTCGGCATGTTCATCAACACCGTGCCGACGAGGGTGTCGGTGGACCCCGACGCCGAGCTGCCGGACTGGCTGCGCCGGTTGCAGGAGGCGCAGACCGAGGCCCGCCGGTTCGACCACGTGTCGCTGGCGCGGGTGCAGGGCTGGGCGGGCGCCCGGCTGTTCGACAGCCTGCTCGCGTTCGAGAACTACCCGGTGGACCAGGACACGCCCGACGGCGCGCCGCGCGTCGGCGAGGTGGACGGCCTGGACACCACGACGTTCCCGCTCACCGTGCGCGCCCACGTGGACGACGCGCTGCACGTCGAGCTGACCTACGACCCGCGCCTGTTCGACGCGGGCACGATCACCGCCCTGGGCGACCGGTTCCACCGGCTGCTCGACGCCATCGGCGCGGACCCGCGCCGACGCGTGTCCGACCTGCCGTGGCTGTCGGACGCCGAGCTGCGGCAGGTGCTCGTGTCGTGGAACGGCACGTCGGCCGGCGCGGTGGTGGAGGACACGGTCCCGTCCCTGTTCGCGGCGCAGGCCGCGCGCACCCCGGACGCGCCCGCGGTGACGTTCGAGGGCGCGAGCCTGACCTACCGGGAGCTGGACGAGCGGGCGAACCGGTTGGCGCACCACCTGATCTCGGTGGGCGCCGGGCCGGAGTCGTTGGTGGCGCTGGCGTTCCCGCGGTCGCTCGACCTCGTCGTCGCGGTCCTCGGGGTGCTCAAGGCGGGCGCGGCCTACCTGCCGCTCGACCCGTCGTACCCGGCGGACCGGATCGCCGCCACGGTCGCCGACGCCGCGCCGACGACCACGCTGGACGCGCTGCCGGACCTGTCCGGGTTCCCCGCGGACGCGCCGGAGGTGTCGGTGCGGCCGGAGAACGCCGCGTACGTGATCTACACGTCCGGCTCGACCGGTCGGCCCAAGGGGGTCGTGGTGCCGCACTCGAACGTGGTGCGGTTGTTCACCGAGACCGACCACTGGTTCGGGTTCGGGCCGGACGACGTGTGGACGCTCTTCCACAGCTACGCCTTCGACTTCTCGATCTGGGAGCTGTGGGGACCGCTGCTGCACGGCGGACGGCTGGTCGTCGTCCCGCACGAGGTCACGCGGTCGCCGCGCGACTTCGCCCGGCTGCTCGCCGACGAGGGCGTGACCGTGCTGAACCAGACGCCGTCGGCGTTCTACGCCCTGCTGACCGAGGCGCCCGACCTGAACGTCCGGTACGTGGTCTTCGGCGGTGAAGCCCTCGACCTGGCCAAGCTGGACGCGTGGCGCGGTTCCGGCGCGTTGATCAACATGTACGGCATCACCGAGACGACCGTGCACGTCACGTGGACGCACGCGGACGGCTCGATCGGCGTGCCCATCCCCGACCTTCGCGTCTACGTGCTGGACGACGACCTGCACCCGGTGCCGCCGGGTGTCGTCGGCGAGATGTACGTGGCCGGGCCGGGCGTGGCCCGCGGGTACCTCAACCGGCCGGGCCTCACCGCCCAGCGGTTCGTGGCCAACCCGTTCGGCGAGCCGGGCGAGCGGATGTACCGCACCGGCGACCTGGCCCGGTGGGTGGACGGCAGGCTGCACTACCTGGGCCGGTCCGACCACCAGGTGAAGATCCGCGGGTTCCGGATCGAGCTGGGCGAGGTGGAGGCGGTGCTGGCCGGCCACGACGCCGTGGCGCAGGCCGCCGTGGTGGTGCGGGAGGACCGGCTGGTCGCGTACTACGTGCCCGCCGGGCCGCCGGTCGACGCCGCCCGGTTGCGCGAGCACGCCGGGCGGGTGCTGCCGGACTACATGGTGCCGACCGCGTACGTGGCGCTGGACCGGTTGCCGCTCAACGCGAACGGCAAGCTGGACCGGCCCGCGCTGCCCGCCCCGGAGCGCGAGGCGTCGGCGGCCGGGGGGTTCGTCGCGCCGCGCACGGAGGCGGAACGGCTGGTCGCCGAGGTGTGGGCGGACGTGCTGGGCCTGCCCGAGGTCGGCGTGGAGGACAACTTCTTCGCGCTGGGCGGTGACTCGATCTCCAGCATCCGGGTGGTGTCGCGGCTGCGGGCGGCGTTCGACGTGTCGCCGCGCGACCTGTTCGACCACCCGACCGTGGCCCGGCTCGCGGCGCACCTGCCCGGCGGTTCGCCGGCCTCGGTGATCCCGCGGGTCGACGGCGACGGGCCGCTGTCGTTCGCCCAGCAGCGCTTGTGGTTCCTCGACCAGTTCTCCCCCGGCGGCACGGAGTACGTGACCCCGCTGGCCGTGCGGCTGCGCGGCGAGCTGGACGTGCCGCGGCTGGAACGCGCGCTGACGGCGTTGGTGGCGCGGCACGAGGCGTTGCGCACGACGTTCCCGGCGGTGGACGGGCTGCCCGTCGCGGTGGTGCGCCCGCCGTCGGACGTGGTGCTCCCGGTGGTCGAGGACCTGCCCGCGGTCGAGCCGTTCGACCTGGCGGAGGGCCCGCTGTTCCGGCCCGCGCTGGCGCGGCTCGCGCCGGACGACCACGTGCTGGCGCTGACGATGCACCACATCATCACCGACGGCTGGTCCGGCGGCGTGCTGATGTCCGACCTGGCCGCCCTGTACGGCGGCGAGGAGCTGCCGCGGCTGCCCATCCGGTACGGCGACTTCGCGGCCTGGCAGCGGGAGCAGCCGCTCGACGCGCAGCTCGACTACTGGCGCGGGCGGCTGGCCGACGTGCCCGCGCTGGAGCTGCCCGCGGACCGGCCCCGGCCGCCCGTGCAGACGACGGCGGGCGCGCAGACCGAGTTCGTGGTGCCGGCGCCGGTCGCCGACCGGTTGCGCGAGCTGGCCCGCGCGGTCGACGGCACGTTGTTCACCGCGCTGGTGGCGGCCTGCCAGGTGCTGTTCCACCGCTGGTCCGGGCAGGACGACTTCGCCGTCGGCACGGTGGCGTCCGGGCGGGACCGGCCGGAGACCCAGGAGCTGGTCGGGTTCTTCGTCAACACGGTGGTGCTGCGGGCCCGGATCGAGCCCTCGGCGACGTTCCCGGAGTTCCTGGCCCGGACGCGGGACACCGTGCTGGACGCGTTCGCGCACCAGGACGTGCCGTTCGAGCGGGTCGTGGACGCGGTGCAGCCGGACCGCGACACCAGCCGCACGCCCCTGTTCCAGGCCGTGGTGGCGTTGCAGAACGCGCCGCAGGCGCAGGGCTTCCCGGGCCTGGCGGCGGTCGACGTGCCGCAACCCGTGGTGAGCACCGGGTTCGACGTGACGGTGGAGTTCACCGAGGAGGACGGCGGCGCGCTGCACGGGTCGGTCGAGTACAACACCGACCTGTTCGACGCGGGCACGGTGGAGCGGATGGTCGAGCACCTGGGCGTGCTGCTGTCCGGGATCGCGGCGGACGCCGACCGGCCGCTGTGGGCGCTGCCCGTGCTGCCGGACGACGAGCGGGAGCTGCTGGCCCGGTGGGGCTCGTCGGGGCCCGCGGTGGCCGGGCCCGGTTTCGTGGAGCTGGTCGAGGCGCGGGCGGCGGAGACCCCGGACGTGCCGGCGCTGACCGGTGCGGCGGAGCTGACGTACGCCGAGCTGAACGCGCGGGCGAACCGGTTGGCGCACCACCTGGTCGGGCTCGGCGCCGGGCCGGAGCGGATCGTCGCGCTGCGGCTGCCCCGCTCGGCGGACCTGGTCGTGGCCGAGCTGGCGGTGCTCAAGGCCGGCGCGGCGTTCCTGCCCGTCGACCCCGAGTACCCGGCGGAGCGGATCGCGTTCATGCTGGCCGACGCCCGGCCGCTGGTGGTGCTCGACGGGCCGGTGGACGTCAGCGGCCTGCCGGACACCAACCCGGGCGTCGCGGTGCGGCCGGAGCACCCGGCGTACGTGATCTACACGTCCGGGTCGACCGGGCGGCCGAAGGGCGTGGTGGTGTCGCACACCGGCCTGGCCACGTTCGCGACGTCCGCCATCGCGCACTTCGACGTGACGCCGGGCGACCGGGTGCTGGAGTTCTCCTCCCCCAGCTTCGACGCCTCGGTGCTGGAGCTGTGCCTGGCCCTCCCGGCGGGCGCGGCGCTCGTCGTGCCGCCGCCGGGGCCGCTGCTGGGCGACCAGCTGGCCGAGGTGATCGACGCGCACGGCGTGACGCACGCGCTGATCCCGCCGGTCGCGCTGGCCACCGTGCCGGACGTGCCGCTGCCGGCGTTCCGCACGCTGATCGTGGGCGGTGACGCCTGCTCGGCCGACCTCGTCCGGCGGTGGGCGCCCGGCCGGCGCATGGTCAACGCGTACGGGCCCACGGAGTCCACCGTGGTCGCGTCGTGGAGCGACCCGCTGGTGCCCGGCGGCGTGCCGCCGATCGGGCGGCCCGTCCCCGGGACGCGGGCGCACGTCCTCGACGGCGCGCTGCGGCCGGTGCCGATCGGCGTGGCGGGCGAGCTGTACGTCGCCGGTGTCGGGCTGGCGCGCGGGTACCTGGACCGGCCGGGGCTGACCGCGCAGCGGTTCGTGGCGAACCCGTTCGGCCCGCCCGGGTCGCGCATGTACCGCACCGGCGACGTCGTCCGGTGGACCTCGCGCGGGGTGCTGGAGTTCGTCGGACGGGCGGACGAGCAGGTGAAGATCCGCGGGTTCCGGATCGAGCTGGGCGAGGTCGAGACGGCGTTGCTGCGGCACCCGGACGTCCGCGAGGCGGTCGTGGTGGCGCGGTCGGACGCCCGAGGGCACAAGCGGCTCGTCGCGTACGTCGTCGGCGACGTCTCGCGGCTGCGGGACTTCCTGGGCGAGACCCTGCCGGACTACCTGGTGCCGTCGCTGTTCGTGCCGGTGGACGCGGTGCCGATCAGCCCCAACGGCAAGGTGGACCGGGCGCGCCTGCCCGAGCCGGACTTCTCGGCCGCGGTGACCGCCGGGTACGTCGCCCCGTCCGGGCCGGTGGAGGAGGCGCTGGCGGCGGTGTGGGCGGACGTGCTGGACGTGCCGGAGGTCGGCGTGGAGGACAACTTCTTCTCGCTCGGCGGCGACTCGATCCTGAGCATGCAGGTCGTGGCACGCGCCCGGCAGGCCGGGTACCGGTTCGCCACGCGGGACCTGTTCGCCCACCAGACCGTCGCGTCGCTCGCGCCGCACGTGACGGTGGAGGCCACGTCCTCCGCCGACCGGGCCCCGGTGGTCGGCGACGTGCCGCTCACGCCGATCCAGCACTGGTTCCTGACCTCGGGCCGGCGCAACCCGCACCACTTCAACCAGTCGCACCTGGTCGAGCTGGGCCCGGCGGTGGACGTCGAGGCGCTGCGGCGCGCGCTGGGCGCGCTGGTGGCCCACCACGACGCCCTGCGGCTGCGGTTCGCGCTCGTCGACGGGGTGTGGCGGCAGCACAACGACGACGTGCGCGACGACGACGTGCTGACCGTGGTGGACGGGGTCGAGCGGTTGGAGGCGGTGGCCGACGAGGTGCACGCGTCGTTCGACCTGGCGTCCGGCCCGCTGTTCCGGGCGGTGCTGTTCCGGGCCGGGCGGTCGGCGGCCGAGAAGCCGCTGCTGCTGCTGGTCGGGCACCACCTGGTGGTGGACGGGGTGTCGTGGCGCATCCTGCTGGACGACCTGGAGACCGCCTACCGGGGCGGTGACCTCGGCGCCAAGACCACCTCGTACCAGGAGTGGTCGCGCAAGCTGTCCGCGCACGTGCTGGACGGCGGGCTGGACGACGAGGTCGAGCACTGGACCACGCCGTTCCCGACCGCGCCGGCGCCCGTCGGCCCGACCGCGTCCACCACCGTCGAGCTGTCGGAGGAGGACACGGACGCGTTGCTGCGCGGCGCGCCCGCCGCCTACCGGACGCGGATCAACGACGTGCTGCTGGCCGCGCTGGCGTGGGCGCTGTCCCGGTGGACGGGGTCGTCGCGGGTCGCGGTCGACCTGGAGGGCCACGGACGCGAGGACGTGCTCGACGTGGACCTCACCCGGACCGTCGGCTGGTTCACCACCGTGTACCCGGTCGTCGTGGACGTGCCGGACGGCACCTGGCGCGACCGGGTGAAGGCGGTGCGGCGGCAGTTGCGGGCGATCCCCGGCAACGGCCTCGGCTACGGCGCGCTGCGGCAGCACGGCCGGGTGCCCGACGCGGGACGGCCCGCCGTGGCGTTCAACTACCTGGGCCGGTTCGACGGCGGCGAGGAGTCGACCGGGCTGTGCCGGGCCGTGCTGCCGTCCGTCGGCCGGGAGCACGACCCGGAGGACGTCGGCGACCACCTGCTCGACGTCGTCGGCGAGGCCGGCAAGACGCTCGGCTTCACCTGGTACTACCACCCGGCCGTGCACCCGCCGGCCGAGGTCGAGGCGGTGGCGGCCGACTTCGCCGAGGCGTTGCGGTCCATCGCCGCGGACTGCCGGGGGTCGCTGTGACCACGTCCCTGGCCCGGAACCGGAACTACACGCTGCTGTGGGGCGGCCAGGCGGTCGCCGAGGTGGGCTTCAGCGCCTCGATGATCGCGTTCCCGCTGCTCGTGCTGGCGGTGACGGGCTCGCCCGCCGCGTCCGGGCTGGTGCTGGCCGCCGACGCCGGCGCGCAGCTCGTGGCGGGGCTGCCCGCCGGCGCGCTGGTGGACCGGTGGGACCGGCGGCGGATCATGCTGGCCTGCGAGGCCGCCCAGGCGTTCGCGCTGGCCGGCCTGGTGGTGGCGGTGTGGGCGGACGCGGTGTCGATACCGCACCTGGTCGCGGTGGCCGTCGTGCTGGGCGTGTGCCGGGCGCTGTTCGAACCGGCGGAGGACGCGTGCCTGCCCCGGCTCGTGCCGGACTCGCAGCTCGCGACGGCGGTCGCGATGAACACCGCCCGGTCGTCGCTGGGCCAGATGTCCGGCACGGCGCTCGGCGGCGTGCTGTTCGCCGTGGCGCGGTGGCTGCCGTTCCTGCTGGACCTGGTGACGCACGTGGTGGCGTTCGTGACGCTGCTGTTCCTGCGGGTGCCGCCGGTCGAGCGGGTGGTGTCCCGGCCGCACATCCTCAAGTCCATCGGCGAGGGCCTGCGGTGGGTGTGGGGCCGCCCGGAGATCCGGGTGACGGCGGGGTGCGCGGTGGTGCTGAACCTGTTCTTCACCGCGTTCTACCTGGTGGTGATCGTGCTGGCGCAGGGCCGGGGTGCGTCGTCGGGCGAGATCGGCGTGATGGCGGCGATGCTCGGCGTGGGCGGTGTGCTCGGCGCGCTGGTCGCGCCGCGGCTGCACCGCAGGCTCGGGCCGCACAAGTCGATCGCGGCGGTGTTCTGGGTGCTGTGCCTGCTGACGCCGCTGTCGCTGGTCGTGCAGTCGGCGTACCTGCTGGGCGCGTTGTTCGCGGTGATGACGTTCCTGGCGCCGACCGCCAACACCACCATCGGCACGCACCAGCTGCTGCTCACCCCGGACGAGCTGCGGGGACGGATGAGCGGCGTGATGGCGGTCGTCGTCGGGTCGGCCGGCGCGCTGGGCCCCCTGGTCGGCGGCGTGCTGACCGAACTGCTGTCCGCGCGCACCGCGGTCCTGGTGTGCGCGGTGGGGATTTTCCTGATCACGGTGTTCGTCACCGTCAGCCCGACTCTGCGCGGGTACGCGGTGGCGCCAGTCAAGGAGGAGCAAGGATGAGGGACGACATCGCCTACCAGGTCCTGGTGAACGACGAGGGCCAGTACTCGCTGTGGCCCGCGCACCAGGACGTGCCCGCCGGGTGGCGGGCCGAGGGCACCACGGGCACGAAGGACGAGTGCTCGGCGCACGTCGACGAGGTGTGGACCGACATGCGGCCGGCTTCCCTGCGGGCCGCGATGGGCGACTGAGGCGGTGACCCCGGCCCACGGGCGCGTGCCCGTGGGCCGGGGTGTCCCGCCTGTGCCGGAGTGCCCGCTCAGAAGAGCGCGACCAAAGCCCCGATGACGCCGCAGCCGACCAGCGCGCTCACCACGCCCTTGCGCAGCGCCAGCAGCCACAGCGCCGCGACGCCGAGCAGCGCGAACTGCCACGGCTCGTGCAGCGACCAGGCCAGCGGCAGCGTGGTGCCGGCGATCGCCCCGATGGCGGCGGCTCCCGCGCCGGTCAGGAACGCCTGGGCCTTCGCGTTGTCACGCAGCCGTTCGAGCCTCGGGCCGCCCGCGATGACCATCGCGAACGACGGCGCGAACGCGACGAACGCCGCCAGCAGCCCGCCCGCGAGCCCCGCCGCGGCGTAACCGACGACCGCCACCGTCTGCACGACCGGTCCCGGCGTGATCTGGCCGAGCGCGACCGCGTTGAGGAACTCGGCGTCGCTCATCCACCCGTACGTGTGAACGGCGTCCTGCCGCATCAGCGGGATGATGACGAACCCGCCGCCGTACGACAGCGCGCCGACCTTGGCCGACACCCACGCCACCGCGCCCAGCCCGCCACCGGCCGCGGGCAGCGCCAGCACGACCGGCCACGCGGCACGGCGGCCGGACGGCGTCCGGACCGCGATCTCCACCAGGCCTGCGGCGATCAGCACGAGCACCAGCCACGGCCCGGTCACCGCCGCCGCGACCCCGCCCGCCACCAGGTACAGCACCCACCGGACGAGGGCCGCCCGGCCCGCGCCGACGCGCTGCCGGCTGCCGGGGAGCAGCCCCCACGCCGCGTGCGCCGCCACGGCGGGCACGGCCGCGCCCGCGCCGGCCGCCGCACCCGTCACCCACGCGGGCGCGTCGTCGGCGAGGAACAGCGCCGCGAGGGCCAGGATCAGCACGAGTCCCGGCACGATGAAGCACACGCCGCCGAGCAGCGCGCCCGCCGCGCCGCGCAGCCGCCACGCGCAGAGGATCGCGAGCTGCGTCGACGCCGGTCCCGGCAGCAGGTTCGTGACCGCGACGCCGTCCTCGAACTCGCGGTCGGTGAGCCAGCCGCGCCGGGTGACGCACAGGTCGCGCAGCAGCGCGATGTGCGCGGGCGGCCCGCCGAACCCGACGCAGCCGATCCGCCCCCACTCGCGGGCGATCGTCCCCAGCCCCACCCGGCTCACTACGCCGCCCCCGCCACGACCCGGCCCGCAGGCGACGTCCGGCGCGGCGAGCGGTGGCCGAACCCGCTCACGACGCGTCCGCGGCGCGCGTCGGCGAAGGGGTCCGGTCGGTCGGCTCCCCACCGTGCCGGACGGGCGTCCCCGGCCGGTCGGGGATCAGCGGTGCGGCCTTCACACCGGGCACCCTACCCAGCGCCGACGGGCCGCCGGCGGCTACGTCACCGGCACGATCCGGGCCTTCAGCAGCACGCCGTCGGCGATGTCGAGCAGCCCGACCGTGCCGTGCGGCTGGCGGCGGCGGTCGGTGGGCGAGCCGGGGTTGAAGATCCGCACGCCGTCGCCGGTGACGTCCATCGGGATGTGGGAGTGGCCGAACACCACCAGGTCGGCCGCGGGGAACCGGCGGCGCAGCCGGGCGGTGCGACCGGTCGCCTGGCCGCTGTCGTGGACCATCGCCACGCGCAGGCCGGCCAGGTCGACCTCGACGGTCTCCGGCGCGCCCCAGGCGACGACGTCCGGGCCGTCGTTGTTGCCGCACACCGCCGTCACGGGCGCGTACTGCGCCAGCTCGTCGAGCACCGGCGCGACGCAGACGTCACCGGCGTGCAGGACGACGTCCGCGCCGCGCAGGTGCTTCGCCACTTCCGGGGGACACGACTTCCACCGCCGGGGCGCGTGGGTGTCGGACAGCACGACGACCCGCATGGCGGGCACCGCACCCCGCCCCGGTCAGGTGGCGGCCGGGCCGGCGTCGCCGCCGACGGTCAGCTCCTTCAGGAACTCGTGGCACTGCTTGGCGCGCGCGGAGTCCTCCTCCATCACCCGCCGGAAGAACTCGGCGATCTCGGTGCGGCCCGCGTTCTCGGCGTCACGCACGTACTGGCCGTAGTCGTGGCCCGCCTTGAGCGCGTGGTACTGCACGGAGATCAGGTCGTAGGCGACGTCGTCGAAACCTGTCTCACCGGTGGCCATGGTCACTCCTCGGGGTCGGGCGGTCGGTCGGTGGTCGTCCACTCCATACCCGGCGACGGCGCCGTCAACCGTCCGTCACGGACCCGGTCGCGCTGAGTGGCGGGGGTGCGGGGTTGCTTGTACGGTGCGAAGTTGGGTTGAGACGACAGCCTGATCAGGCTTGACGCGGCCACCGCGCAACAGCGGTTGGAGGAACCCATGAGAATCGCGGTCGTTTCGGCGCACGCGAACCCGTTGCCCGTCCTCGGTGACGCCGAGGAGGGCGGTCAGGACGTCCACGTCGCGGACCTCGCGGCGGCCTTGGCGGAGGCGGGCCACGACGTCGTGGTGCACACCCGCCGCGACTCGGTCCGGTCGCCCGACCACGTGCGCACCCGGCGTGGCTACGACGTGGTGCACGTCCCGGCCGGACCACCCAGCGCACTTCACCCGGACGAGTTGCTTCCTCACCTGGACGAGTTCACCCGGTTCCTGCGCGCGCAGTGGCGGGCCGACCCGCCGGACGTGGTGCACGCGCACTACTGGACGTCCGGTGTGGCCTCGGTGCTGGCCGCCAACGGCCTCGACGTGCCGGTGGTGCAGACGTTCCACTCGCTGGGCGCGGTGGAGCAGGAGGACGGCGACCACGACGTCCCCGAGGCCCGCGTGTCCACCGAACGGCTGATCGGGCGCGAGGCGACCCGCGTCGTCGCCGGCTGCACCGACGAGCGGGCGACGCTGGTGCGCCTCGGCGTGCCGCGACCGCGGATCTCCGTGGTGCCGCCGGGCGTCGACAGCGGGCAGTTCAAGCCGGAGGGGCCGCGGCTCAACCGGCAGGCGCCGCACCGGATCGTGGCGGCCGCGTCCGGCGCCGACGACGTGATCGCGGTGCTGAGGTCGTTGTGGGACACCGAGTTGGTCGTGGTCGGCGGTCGGCCCGGTGACGTGCGGCGGTTGCGCGAGCACGCCGGCGCGCACGGCGTGGGCGACCGGGTCCGGCTGGTCGGCCGGGTGCCGCGCGCCGCGATGCCCGCGTTGCTGCGGTCCGCCGACGTGGTGGTGTGCGACGGGCACGACGAGTCGGCCGGGGTGGGGCCGCTGGAGGCGATGGCGTGCGGCGTGCCGGTGGTCGCCGCGACCGCGGGCGCGGCTACCGACACGGTCGTGGACGGGGTCACCGGGCTGCTGGTGCCGCCGCACGACCCGAGGGCGCTCGGCCGCGTGCTGCGCCCGCTGCTGGCCGACGCCGCCCGGCGCGACGCCTACGGCGTGGCCGCCGCGGACCGCGTGGACGCCCGGTACAGCACGGCCCGGATCGCGGCCGAAACGGTCCGCGTCTACCGGCTGGCGACCGGTCTGTCGGAGGTGGTCGAGGCCGCCGCCGTCGACGGGGCGGTCCGCGACGGCGGGACGATGGTCCACGACGTGTAGACGCAGCCGCCCCTGCCGCGCGGCGGAAGATGTCGCCGCGCGGCAGAGGGTGGACGGCCTGGGTGGACGGCCTGGGGGTGGACTGCCCTGGGGTGGACGAGCACGGTCGCACGACAGGCCTGCGAGCCGGTGGCGGCCACGGTCGGGTCCGTGGAGCCGCCACCGGCTCGGTCGAGCGGCACGTCACCGTCCGGGCGGCGCTCCACCGCCCGGACGACTCGTCACCGGACTCGGGCGCCGCCCTTGCGGGACGAGCGGTCCAGGATGAAGCCCAGGGCGATCATGCCGAGCCCCAGCAGCAGGTGCAGCCAGTTGTCGGCCGTGTTGACCGGCACGAAGTTGGCCGCGCTGTCGTGGTCGATCACCAGGCCGTACAGCCACAGCACCAGGTAGATCACGCCGCCGCCGACGAGGTACCCGAAGGCGCCCCGCGCCGTCCGCGCCATGACCAGGCCGAGGACGCCGAAGGCGAGGTGGACGATGTTGTGGAGGATGGAGACCGCGAACAGGCCGAGGAGCTTGGCCTGGGACTCGTGGCCTGCGAACTGGAGCGTGTCGTAGTCGGTGGTCACGCCGGGGATGAACCCGGCGATGCCCACCACCAGGAACACCGCGCCCACGGCCGTGGCGGCCAGTTGGACCGGCGTGCGCGTCGATGCCGTGTCGGGTCGGGTCATCTCGACTCCCGTGCGTCGCGGAAGAGGTACCACTTCGGACGCCGACCGACTACCCGGCGTGGCGAGCCGCAAACTGCACCGGAGAGGAGTTTCGTCCGGACCGCCCGCCGGCGCGTTCGGACCGATGAGGACGGACGCCGGTTCACGTCCCGCGGGGTTCGAACCGGGCGCGCCAGGCGGTGAGGACTTCGCGCTCGTCCACCCCGCCGCGCGACCCCCGCCGACCAGCCCGGCCGCGACGAGCACGGCCACGTCACCGGTCGTCGTGATCGCCCTGGCGTGGCCGCCGCTCGGCCGACGACCGTGCGCCCGGCCCGCGGCGGCCGTCAGTGGACGACCAGCTGCGCCTGGTCGAACGCCACCGCCACGTCGGCCTCGATCCGGGCGGCGGCCAGCCGCAGCGGCGGCAGCAGCCGTGCCGCCGTCTCCGCCTGCGTGGTGCGGCCGACGTGCAGCGCGACGCCGACCGCGGCGATCACCGCGCCCGACCCGTCACGCACGCCGACCGCGAGCGAGCGCAGCCCTTCGTTCAGCTCCTCGTCCACGATGGCCCAGTCGTCCGCCGGCGTGCCTCGGCGTGCGGCCAGCAGCACGCGGCCCAGTGACGTCGCCCGGGCCGGGAACCGGCTGCCGACCGTGATGTCGACCCGCATGACCCGTCCCGCGGCGACCCTCGCGACGTACCGGACCTGGTCACCGTCCAGGACGGCCAGGGACACCGACTCCCCCACGGCGGCGGCCAGGTCGGCCAGGTGGGGTTGGGCGATGTCCGACACGGTCAGCGGGGCCAGGCGGGCGTAGCCGAGGTCCAGCACCCGGGGCAGCAGCGCGAACTTCCGGCCGTCGGTCGAGGCGTAACCGGCGTCGCACAGCACGTGCAGGGCACGTCGTGCGGAGGCGCGGGGCAGGCCGCTCGCCTCGGCGGCGGTGGAGATCGTGAGGCCGTCCGGCGCGTGGCGGAACGCGGTCAACACGGCCAGGCCGCGGGCCAGCGTTTCGAGGAACTCCATGCCCAGCGCCTCCTTGGCCGACCGGAGGTCGTCGGCGGTGGGTTCAGCACCCCGGACCCCGGTGCCACCGGCCCCGGTCACCCTCGCGCCAATCGCGGCATCCCCGGCCCCGGCGGCACCGATGGTGGTGGTTCCCACAGCACCGACCCCAGCGGCACCGGTCACGGCGACTCCAGTCCCGACCCCGCCTACCCCGGCGGTTCCGATCGCGGTGGCATCGGCCCCGACCCCGGAGGCCCGAGTGGTAGCGGCCTCAGTCGCGGGCGCGGCTGCGGCGGCGGCGGTGGCGGCGGCGGCATCGACCGCCGCTGCGGCAGGCGCGGCGGTTTTGGTGGTGGTGGCTGGTCGGGGGGTGGTGGCGGGCGGGCGCAGGGCTGCCTCCATGTCCGCGACGGCGACCCGCAGCCGGGGCAGGACGGTGTCCGGGAACGTGTCGGCGGTGTGCCTGCTGGTGTGGGTGAGCACGTTCACCGCCGCCACCGGCCGGCCCGCCGGGTCGTGCACCGGTGCGGCGATGGCCAGCAGGCCGGGTTCGACCCACTGGTCGTCCAGCGCCCACCCCTTCGCACGGGCCTCCGCGACGCGGGCGCGGAACAGCACCTCGCGGTCGTCGGGGGGCGCGGTCAGCGGCGGGACGGCCGGGAAGCCCGCGTCGAGCGGGTCGCCGGCCCGGCGTCGCCGCCACGCCGCGAACCGCTCCTCGGGCCACGTCGCGGCCAGCACGACGCCCGCGGCCGTGCGGTCGTCCGGCAGCACCCCGCCGACGTGGAACGCGAGGTACACCGCGCGCCGCCGGGTCGACTGGGCGATCAGCCGCACGCCGTCCACGTCGGGCACGGTCAGGGTCACGGACTCGTCCAGCTCGTCGGCGAGCCGGGTGAGCAGCGGCGCGAGCGGGTGGACCAGGCCGCACGACGCCAGGTAGGCGTTGCCGAGCTCCATCGCGCGCAGGGAGAGCAGCAGGTCCGGCCCTTCGGCGCGCAGGTACCCGAGGTGCAGCAGGGTCGCCGCGATCCGGTCCACGGTGGACCTCGGCAGGCCGGTCGCCTTGGTCAGGTCGCCGCGGCGCAGGCGTGGTTCGGGGTGGCTCGCGACGGCGTGCAACACGGCCAGCCCGCGTTCCAACGTGCCCGCGCCGGCCCCTGTCACCGGGCCCGGCGCGGCCTCGGTGGGGGCGACGTCCGGCACGGTCTGGTCCCGTCTGGTCGGTCCGGACCGAGGCGGTCGCGGTGTGCGATTCATCGTAGGCCGATCTTGACGGCGGGCGGGACGGACCGACAGGCTGTGTGTCCTCAGCGAACAGTATTTCGCTGGGCGAACGGAGCCCTGATGATCCTGGAGCGCGGCCTCCACCTCGGCGGTCGGGACGTGCCGGCCGCCGACGGGCGGACCACGGCCGACCTCGACCCGCACACCGGCGAGGTGTACGCGACCGTCGCCGCCGGGGGGCCGGCGGACGTTCGCCGTGCGGTGGAGGCGGCCCACGCCGCGTTCCCGTCGTGGTCGGCGCTGCCGCCGTCGTCCCGGCGGCGGATCGCGCTCAAGGCCGCCGACGTGCTGGAGGCGCGGGTCGACGAGGCGGTCGCGGTCATGGCCGCCGAGGTGGGCGGCGTGGCCGGGTGGGCGCGTTTCAACGTCGCGCTCGCGGCGGGCATCCTGCGCGAGGCCGCGGCCGCCGCGACCCGGCCGGTCGGCGACGTCCTCACCACCGAGGTCGACGGCCGGCTGTCCCTCGCGGTGCGCGAGCCGGTCGGCGTGGTGGCGGCGTTCGCGCCGTGGAACGCGCCGGTCATCCTCGGCACGAGGGCGATCGCGACGCCGCTGGCGGTCGGCAACACCGTCGTGCTCAAGCCCAGCGAGGACGCCCCGATCGCGAGCGGGCTGTTCCTCGCCGACGTGCTGCGGGAGGCGGGTCTGCCGGACGGCGTGCTCAACGTCGTCACCAACGACCGGGCCGACGCGGCGGCCGTCGCCGAGGCGCTCATCGCCGACGACCGGGTGCGCGCGGTCGACTTCACCGGCTCCACGCGGGTCGGCCGGATCATCGGCGAACTCGCCGCCCGGCACCTCAAGCCGGCCGTGCTGGAACTCGGCGGCAAGAACGCCGTGCTCGTGCTGGACGACGCCGACCTCGACCACGCGGTGGACGCGGTGGCGTTCGGCGGGTTCACCAACGCGGGCCAGATCTGCATGTCGGCCGACCGGGTGCTGGTGCACGACTCGATCGCGGAGGAGTTCACCGCCCGGCTGGCCGCCAAGGTCGCCCGGCTGCCGCACGGCGACCCGGCCGATCCGGCGACGGTGGTGGGCCCGGTGATCGACCCGCGCTCGGCGCGACGGGTGGCCGACCTGGTCGCGGACGCCGTCGAGCGCGGCGCGCGGGTCCGTGCCGGAGGCGGCGAGCCGAACGGCTCGGCCTACCCGGCGACCGTGCTGGACCGCGTCACGCCCGCGATGCGGGTCCACCACGAGGAGGTCTTCGGGCCGGTCGTGACGGTGATCGCGGTCGCGGACGACGAGGAGGCCATCGCGCTCGCCAACGACACCGAGTACGGCCTGACGGCGGGCGTGCTCACCGAGGACACCCGGCGCGGTCTGGCCGTGGCGCGGCGGCTGCGGACCGGGATCGTGCACGTCGGCAACCAGACCGTGGACGACGAGCCGCAGGCGCCGTTCGGCGGGGTGAGGGCCAGTGATTACGGCCGGTTCGGCGGGCGGTGGGGCGTGGAGGCGTTCACGACCACCCGCTGGGTCACGATCGCGGGCACCCCCACCCAGTTCCCGTTCTGACCGCGGCGCCGCGCCCGCGGGCAATCCGACCGGCGTTCCGCAGGCGGGACACGGGATTCGGGGTCACTGTGGAGGACATGACCCCCATCCACGACCGCGGACTCGCCTTCGACCTCGCCGCGGTGACCCGCAGGCACGCCCTCGCGCTCCTGGGCGGCGCGGGGCTCGCCTCGCTGACGGCGTGCGCGACGGGAGCGGACCCGCCCGCGACGACGTCACCGCCCACGACCGCCGGCGGGTGCGGTGACGTGATCCCGGCCGAGAGCGCCGGACCCTTCCCCGGTGACGGGTCCAACGGCCCGAACGTGCTCACCAGGTCCGGCATCGTGCGCGGTGACATCCGCACCAGCTCCGGCACCGGCTCGCGCACCGCCGAGGGCGTGCCGCTGCGCATCGAGCTCACCGTGCTGGACGCCGGCTGCGCGCCGCTCGCGGGCGCGGCGGTGTACGTGTGGCACTGCGACATCGACGGCCGGTACTCGCTGTACTCGCCGGGCGTGACGGACGAGGACTACCTGCGCGGGGTGCAGGAGGCCGACCCGTCCGGCCGGCTCGCGTTCACCAGCGTCTTCCCCGGCGCCTACTCGGGACGGTGGCCGCACGTCCACTTCGAGGTCTACCCGAGCCTCGCCGAGGCGACCAAGGCGGGCACGAAGATCACCACGTCCCAGCTCGCGCTGCCCGAGGACGTCTGCAAGGCCGTCTACGGCACCGCCGGGTACGTGCAGAGCGTGCGGAACATGGCGCGGACGTCGTTGACGAGCGACACCGTGTTCCGCGACGGGCACGACGAGCAGCTGGCCGACGTCGCCGGCGACGTGTCCGCCGGGTACACCGCCGCGCTCACCGTGCGGGTGTGACGCCGCTCAGCCCAGGGTCAGCGCCACGTGCAGCGCGACCAGCGCACCGCACGTCACGGTATGCGTGACCGGGTTCTGGGCGAGCAGCGCGACGAACTCGCGCAGGAACGCGCTGGGCAGGAAGTACCGCGCCGTGGGCGCCCCGATGATCTGCATCCGCAGCTTGAGCCTCCGGGCCAGCACCGCCGCGCGGAACACGTGGAAGTTGTTGGTCACCGCCACCGCCCGGCCGTTCCAGCCGCGGTCCACGAGCAGCTTCGCGCTGTACCGCAGGTTCTCCTCGGTGGTCGTCGCCCGGTCCTCCGGCACGATCCGGTCGTCGGGCACGTCGCGGCGCAGCAGGTACTCGCGCATCGCCGCCGCCTCGGACACCGCCTCGTCCGACCCCTGGCCGCCGGAGACGACGAGCAGCGGCGCCCGGCCGGCGTCGACCTCGCGGCGGTACACGTGGATCGCGCGGTCCAGCCGGCTGGCCAGCAGCGGCGGCACGCGGTCACCGATCAGGCCCGCGCCGAGCACGACGATCGCGTCGAACCCCGTCCGGCGGCCGACGCTGCCGTAGGCGATCGAGTACAGCAGCAGGCTGACGAACAGGAACGCGACGTACGCGGCGACGATCAGCAGCGACCCGATCACGACGTCGACCACCGGGCCGGTGTGCGCGGTGGCGAACCCGAACGCGAGGACCACGCCGAAGATCGCGAGGCCGGCGAGCAGCGACAGCAGGTTCGCCGGGCGGAAACCCTCCCGCCGCACCAGCAGCACGCCGTTCGCGATCAACGCGACCGGCAGCACCAGCCCCAGCCCCAGCAGCACCGCCACCAGCCCGATCGCGACCGCGGCGGCGGGCCACCCGTCGCTCGCCGCTGCGCCGAAGACCAGCCAGAGCAGCAGGAACACGAGCGTCACGCCGAGCCACACCGCGTTCGCGAGCCGCCGCCGGTCCCGGAGCACGCCGACGACGAAGAACAGCGCGGGGACGAGGGCGGCGATCCCGAAGATCATGGGGCGAATCTAGGCGACCGGCCGCGACGCCCCGGCACCCGCCGTCCCGGGAGGTCGATCGCCCTCCGCCGGGTCGTCCTCCGCCGGGTCGTCCTCCGCGTTGTCGGCCAGGTCGTCGTCCGCCAGGTCGTCGTCGGTCAGGTCGTCGGGTTGGTCACCGTCCTGCCCCGGCAGCACTGTGGCCAGGTAGGACCGCAGCGCCGCGGTCGTGCCCACGTCCCGGCCCGCGTTCTCGGACAGGTACCAGCGGTGGACCAGCACCTCGTGGAACAGCTCGGCCGGCGCGAGCACGCCGAGCAGGTCGGGCGGCACGGCGGCGACCACCGGGTCGTACACCTCGTTGCGCCACAGGTGGCCGGCGGTGGTCTCGGGGACCGGGTGGCCGTCCCGCTGCTCCAGGTAGGCGCGGAACGAGCGGAGGTCGTTGAGCAGGCGCCGGGCCTGGCCCTCCTGCACCTCCAGACCGGTGAGCTTGAACAGCTCGCGGCGGTGCTGGCCGCTCTCGGCGACGCGGATGTCCACGCGCAGCCGCGCGCCGCTGTCCGACGTGACCAGCTCCACCTCGCCGACGTCGAACCCCAGGTCGTTGAGCCGGCGCAGGCGCTCGGCGACGCGGTAGCGCTGCTCGTCCAGCCGGAAGAACTCCTCGCGCGTCACCTCGTCCCACAGGGCGGCGTAACGCCGGGGCACGCTGTCGGCCACCTCGACGGGGTCGATGTCGGGCGGCAGCAGGCCGCCGGCCTCGAGGTCCATCAGCTCGCCGCCGATGCGCTCGCGCGCCAGGTCCACGTCGTAGGTGCGCTGGCCCGCGGACAGGATCGGGTGGCGTTCCACGGTCTCCGCGTCGACCAGGTAGGCGGCCAGGTTGCCCGCGTCGAGCCGGAACAGCGTGTTCGACAGCGAGCAGTCGCCCCAGAACGTGCCGGACAGGTGCAGCCGCACCAGCAGCTCGACCAGCGTGTCCACCAGCCGGTCCGCCGAGTGCTCGCCGCGCGGGCTGGAGAACAGGTACCGGTAGGACATCGAGTGCTCCAGGTACCGCGTGACCAGGATCGCCTGCTGGTCGTCCGGGCGGTCCACGCACAGGCCCAGCACCGACACCGCGGGCAGGCCCTCCTTCTCGAAGTCGCCGAGCATCGCGTACTCGTGGCGCGCCAGCGACTCGGCGATCTCCTTGAGCGCGTACACCTGGCCCTCGCTGGCCACGAACCGCACCACGTGCCGGGAGATGCCCCGCTGCGGCACGGTCAGCAGCAGCCGCTCGTCCCACTCCTCCAGCGGCTGTGCCCACGGCAGGGCGAGCAGCCCACCGGCTTCGGTGGCGGGCGGGCGGAACAGGAATCGCATGGGCTCCCCGTGGTTGGGTGGTCTGCGACGGGCGACCGGAAAGTACCCCGTGCGCGGGCCGCCCAGCCAGGCTCCGGCCCGAGAAGTGACCTGTTCACCACGATCAAGAACGGCGGCCGGGCGACCCCAGCCGGCGGGCCGCCGACGCCGACGTGCCCGCCGTCACGTGGCACAGGTCACACCCGGTCGGTTCAACGTGACGCGTCCTCCGAAGGGTTTCCCGAGCGCTAACCGACCCACAGCGGCACCGGAAGGGGGCGACGTGCGGGACGACGACTACGACCGGTTCGTCACCGATCGCCTGGATCGACTCTTGCGCTACGCCACGGCGTTGACGTGCGACAAGCACCTCGCCCAGGACATCGTGCAGGACGTGCTCCTGCGCGCGCGGCAGAAGTGGGCGCGCATCGGGGCGGTGGACGCGCCCTACCTGTACGTGAAGCGCATGGTGACCAACGACTACCTCTCGTGGCGGCGGCTCCGGTCGTCGCGGGACGTGTCCTCCACGCACGCCGCGCTCGACGAGCTGTCGCCGCTGGTCGCCGACCCGGCCGTGCGGCACGCGGAGCGGGACGCGATGCGCGCCCGGATCGCCGTGCTGCCGCGCAAGCAGCGGGCGGCGCTCGTGCTGCGCTACTACGAGGACAGCACGGACGCCGAGATCGCCCGCATCCTGGGCTGCACGGAAGGCACCGTGCGCAGTCACATCTCCCGGGCGCTCAAGACGCTGCGGGTCAACGAGGACGTGCCGGCGGAGGTGCTGCGATGACCGACCAGGAAGCTCTCATCCGCGAGGCGATCGCGGCGGAGGCCGCCGAGGCGGTCGACCACCGCGTCGTGCTCGCGAACCTGCACGCCGGGCGCTCGCGCCGCCGGCCGTTCGCGTTGGTCGCGGCCGCCGCGCTCACCGCCGTCGCGGCCGCCGTCGCGGTGATCGTCCCGTTGAGCCTGGACCGGGGCGGCGCGCCCGACGCGGGCGTCCAGCCCGCGACCCCGCCGCCCGCCACGCCGACCGCGCAGACCGTGCTGCTGATGGGGTTGGACGCGGGCCCCGGCCCCCGTGCCGACTCGGTGGTGCTGGCCCGCGTCGACGGGCAGGGCGCCGTCAACGTCGTGTCGCTCCCCCGCGACCTGCAGGTCGAGATCCCCGGCGTCGGCCCCGGCAAGCTGAACTCCGCCTACAGCCGCGCCTACGAGGCCGCGGCGGGCCAGGACGCCGACGCGGCCGGGGCGCGGGCGACGGTGGAGGTCGTCGAGGCGTTCACGGGGGTTCCGATCGACCACTACGCCGCCGTCGAGATGGCGGGGTTCGCCGAGCTGTCCGCGGCGGTCGGCGGGGTGGAGGTCTGCCTGCGGGCGGCGGTGCGCGACGAGTTCTCCGGCGTCGACCTGCCGGCCGGCCGGCAGACCATCCAGGGCGAGCAGGCGCTGGCGTTCCTGCGGCAGCGGGTCGGCCTGCCCCACCACGAGCTGGACCGCGTCACGCGGCACCAGGTGTTCCTGAACGGCCTGGTCGCCAAGGCGGCCTCGGTGTCCGACCCGGCGAAGCTGGCGCCGTTGCTGGAGCTGGCCCGCAGCTCGGTCCACGTCGACCCCTCCTGGGACCTGCCGGAGTTCCTGCGGCTGCTGGCGCAGGGCCCGAGGGTCCGGACCGCGACCATCCCGCACGACAACCAGGTCACGACGGAGGCCGGCGCGGTGCTGACGGCCGACCAGGGCGAGGTCCGCGCGTTCCTGGGGGACTTCCTGACGGCCCGGCCCGGCGTCACGCCCGTGCCGAGCCCCGGCGAGCCCACCGCGGTCGACGGCTGCGTGAACTGAGCCGGCCTCCCGCCGGCCGACGAGCCCACCGGTTCCCCACACCCGGTGGGCTCGTCGGCGTGCCGGGGGATACTGCCGGACGTGGAATCGACCGGTGAGCGGGTCCGGGTGGGGTTGGTCGGCGTGGGCACGATCGCCCGCACCCACCTGGAGGTGTTGGCGGACCGGCCCGGGGTGGACCTGGTGTTCACCGTGGACCCGCGCGCCGAGCCGCCCGTCTTCCGCGGCGACGTGCCCGCGCACCACCGCGACGTGACGTCGGCGTTGGCCGCCCACCGTCCGGACCTCGTGGTGATCGCGACTCCCGCGGACTCGCACGCCGACCTCGCGGCGCAGGTGCTGACGACCTCGGACGCGCGGGTGCTGGTGGAGAAGCCGTTGGTGCTCGACCCCGCGGACCTCGACCGGCTGTCGGGCCTGGACGGCGTGCGGGACCGGCTGTTCACCGCGCACCACTTCGCGTTCTCGCCGGAGGTGGAGTGGGCGGCGGCCCGGATCGCGGCGCACCCGGAGTGGGGGCCGGTCACCGGCGTCACGTCGGCGTTCTACGACCCCTACGTGCTGAAGGGCGAGCGGGCGTTCACGTCGTACATTTCGGCGTGGGCGGACTCGGGGATCAACCAGCTGTCCGTGCTGTCCCGCCTGGTCGACGTGGTGGACGTGACCTCGCTGCGGGACGAGGGCGCGAGCTGCTGGGCCGTGGCGTCGTTCCGGTCCCGCGGCGCGGTCGGCACGGCCCGGCTGCGCGCCGACTGGATGACCGGCGCGAGCAGCAAGTCCACCGTGGTGACGTGCGGCGAGGTGGAGGTGTGGCTGGACCACACGGCGATGACCGCGTTCGCGTTCCGGGGCGGCGAACTGCTGGACGCGCACGGCAGCGACGGGCGCACCCCGCGCAAGGTCGCGCACTACCGGCCGCTGTACGCGAGCCTGCTCTCGGACCGGCCCGACCCGGTCCTCGGCTTCGCCACGGCCTCCGCCCTGACGGCCCTGCACGCCCAGCACGCCCGGCACGCCGCGAAAGCCGTGCGGTGACCGCGGTTGACGATCACGGGAAGGCTCCGCGCTCATGGGTAGGGCTCGCACGCTCGCGCAGGTCTACCGGCAGTTCGCCGAGGTCGACGCCGCCGGGACGTCGCCGCTGTACGAACGCGTCGCCCTCGCCCTGAGCGGGTCGGACGAGGCGCTGCGCGCCATCGAGGCGGCGCCGGCGCGCAGGCGTCAGCCCGCGCTGGTCCTCGCCGCGCTGCACGACCTCGCCCTCTCCGGACGCGCGCCCGCGCTGGCCGCGGCCTACGCCGCCGGGGACGGTGACGCCGCCGCCGGCGCGGCGATCGACGTGCTGGTGCGGATGGCCGACGCGGTCGCGGCCATCGCCGCGCGCCGGCAGCCGCGGACCGACGAGACCGGCCGCTGCGCCGTCCTGTACCCGGCCGTCGCCGAGGTGGCGCGACGGGTCGGCGCGGACGCGGTCGGGCTGGTCGACGTGGGCTGCGCGGCCGGTTTCAACCTCGTCGTCGACCGCGTCGCCATCGCCTACGGCAACGGGCAGTCCCTGGGCGACCCGGCGTCTCCCGTGCGCGTGTCGTGCTCGGTCGTGGGCGACCGGCCCGTGCCGACGCGGGCGCTGCCCGAGATCGTCGCCCGCGTCGGCGTCGACCCCGACCCGCTCGACGTGACCGACCCGGACGACGCCCGGTGGTTGCGCGCCTGCCTGTGGCCGGACGCGCCGGACCGGTCGGAGCGGGTCGCGCGGCTGGACGCGGAGACGGCGTTGGCCGCGGCGGTCTCCCCGGTGCTGCTGCGCGGTGACGTCGTGGACCTCCTGCCCGACGCGTTCGCCCGCGTTCCCGCGCACGCCCTGCCGGTCGTCACCACGACGTGGGCGCTGTCGCGGCTCTCGCCGGAGGGCCGCCTGCGCTTCCTGCACCGCCTGGACGAAGCGGCGTCCGGTCGGCCCGTGGCGTGGGTCTCGGTGGAAGGGGTCGGGGTCGCGCCGGCGATCCCGACCCTCGGCGACCGCCGCGCCTCCGGCCACAGCACCATCGGCCTGGCGGTGTTCGACGGGGCGACCGTGCGCGCCGAGGCCGTCGGCCGCTGCTGGTCCCGGGGTCGCTTGGTGGCGTGGCCGGCAGACTGCTAGCGCCGATCGGGACCAACGCGGGCAGGAGTTCGCAGTGACAACGCGGGAACGACCACGTCGGATCGTCCTCCTCGGCGTCAGCGGGGCGGGCAAGACCACGCTGGCGAACGAGCTCGCCGCGCTCGTCGGCGGTGCGCACGTCGAGCTGGACGCCCTCCAGCACGGCCCGGACTGGACCAGCCCGCCCGTCGAGGAGTACCGGCAGCGGCTCGCCGAGGCGACGGACGGGCCGGCGTGGGTGGTCGACGGCAACTTCGTCCGGCAGACCGCGGAGGTGTTGTGGCACCGCGCCGACCTGCTGGTGTGGCTGGACATGCCGCCGCGGGTATTCCTGCCGAGGCTGCTGCGCCGCAGCGTGGGCCGGATCGTGCGCCGGACCGAGCTGTGGAACGGCAACCGGGAGCGCTGGGCGTTCCTGTTCGGGCCGGACTCGGTCATCGGGTGGGCGTGGAGCGCGCACCGCAGGCACCGCGCCACCTACCCCGGCGTGCTGGCGGACCTCCCGCACGTGCGGTTGCGGTCGCCCGCGGAGGTGCGGCGGTGGCTCGCGGGGTTCCGCGAGGCCACCGTCCGCTGACGTCCCGCGCCCGACCGACCCGTCACGGCCGGCGGCGGAGGTCCACGTCGGCGCCGGTCGCCGCCGAGCGCGCCAACGCCTCGCCGACCCGCGCCGTGCGCGCCGAGTGCGCGGGCGACACCAGCGGCGTGACGCCGTCCCGCACCGCCTCAGCGAACGCCGCCGCCTGGTGCTCGTAGGCGTCGGCGGCGGGCACCACCTCGTCGCGCACGCCGTCCAGCGTGACGACGGTGATCAGCCCTTCCTCGTCCGGTCGGGTCCACGCGTTGCGCACCGAGATCGAGCCCCGCGTGCCCTGGAACTCGTACGTCGCGCGCGGCCCGTAGTCGAGGCCGTAGTCCAGCACCGCCGAGCGGCCGTCGCCGAAGTCGAGCGTGGCGACGGCGCTCAGGTCGACCCCGCGCGTGTGGAACCTGGCCCGCACCGACCGCGGCTCGGCGTCGAACGCCCACAGCGGCACGTCGAACGCGTAGCAGCCGACGTCCCACGTCGCGCCGCCGCCGAGCGCGGGGTCGAACCGGATGTTGCCCTCCGGCGCGGTCGGGTAGGCGAACGCGGACCGCACCACCCGCAGCTCGCCGATCTCACCGGAGGCGAGGAGTTCGGCGGCCCTCCGCTGCTGCGGGTGGAAGCGGTACATGTACGCCTCCATGACGACCAGGTCGGCCGCCGCGCGTTCGACCCGCACGCAGTCCACTTCGGACAGTGCCATCGGCTTCTCGACCAGGACGTGCTTCCCCGCCCCGAGCGCGCGCAACGTCCACGGCACGTGCTGCGTGTTGGGCAGCGCGACGTACACCGCGTCGACCCCCGGGTCGGCCAGCAGCGCGTCGTACCCGTCGTGGACGCGCGCCCCGAACGGCCGGGCCACCTCGGCGGCCGCGGCCTGGCGGCCCGGACGGCTCGCCACGGCGACGACCACGTTGCCGGGCGTCCGGTGGAGGGCGGGCACCACCCGCGAGCCGATGCGGGCGGTGGCCCCGAGAACTCCCCAGCGCAGTGGCGTCACCAGCGGAGCTTAACCGCTTAACTTCCCCGGACGGCAGGCCGGCTCAGCGACAACCGCACCCGGACGACCCCTGGGGGTCCTCCGCCGGCTCGGCGGTCTCCGACGCGGCGGTGTCCTTGCCGTACGAGTCGTGCCAGTTCCACCACGCGTACGGCGGGGTCTGGGGATGCCCCTCGGGCGAGTCCTCCCACTCCTCCTGCCGCCCCAGCGCGGTCATGTCGAGGTAGCTCCACGTGCTGCCCAACGCCTCGTCGCCGCGGTTGTTGACGAAGTACGTGCGGAACACGCGGTCGCCGTCGCGGATGAACGCGTTCGTGCCGTGCCACTCGTCCACGCCGAAGTCCGCGTCGAACCCGTCGGTCAGCGTGTACCAGGGCATCGTCCAGCCCATCCGCTCCTTCACCCGCCGGATGTCCGCCTGCGGCGCGCGCGAGGCGAAGACGAGCGTGGTGTCCCGCGCGTTCAGGTGGGCGACGTGGGCCACCTGGTCGGCCACCATCGAACAGCCCCGGCACGGGTGGTCGGGCCAGCCGTCCACGCCGGGGTCGAAGAACGCCCGGTAGACGATCAGCTGCCGCCTGCCCTCGAACAGGTCGAGCAGGCTCGCCCGCCCCGCCGGCCCGTCGAACGCGTACTCCCGCTCCACCGCGAGCCACGGCATCCGCCGCCGCTGAGCGGCCATCGCGTCACGGGCGCGGGTCAGCTCCTTCTCCTTCACGAGGAGTTCGAGCCGTGCCGCCTCCCACTCCTCCGGCGTGACGATCGGAGGGGTCTTCATGGTCGTGTCCACTGTGTCCTGCCCACCTTCCGGTGCTGGTCCGCGCCCGGTCCGGGCGCGTGGTGGTGGAACTGCCGTGCGGCCGGCCTCACTGCCGGTCGAGGTGGTCCTTCAGCGCGTCGAGCGGGCCGTCCCAGTCGCGGGCCAGCGCGGCCAGGAACTGCTGCGCCACCCGCATGGGCGCGGACCGCAGCCGGTACCGCACCCGGCGCCGCTCCCCCGGCTCGGCCGTCACCAGGCCGACCTCGGACAGCAGGGCCAGGTGCTTGGCGATGGCCTGCCGGGTGATCGGCAGCCGGTCCGCGAGGTCGGTGGCCGTGGCCGGGCCGCCCGCGGCCAGCGCCGCCAGGATCGCCCGCCGGGTCGGATCGGCCAGGGCGGTGAAGACCTGCTCGGCGACCGCCTCGGTCTCAGGCGGCATCGAGGTAGTCGACCAGGTCGCCCAGCTCGCTGGCCCAGCCCCGCGAGTTGCCGCCGAAGGCCGTGCCGTGCACGTCCTCGGGCAGCTGCGCGAAACCGCTCTCGACCACCGTCAGCCGGGTGCCCGAGCCCACCGGTTCGAGCGTGAACTCGACGTACGTCCGGCGGGGGTCGTCCTCGGGCAGGCCGTGGATGCGCCAGCTGAACCCGAAGGCGGTCGGCTCCTCGACCCGTTCCACGCGCAGGTCGGCGGTCTCGCCACCGGCCCACCTGAGCTGGGCCGCCCCGCCGGGGCGCAGGTCGATCGTCGCCTCGTCGCCGAACCAGGCGCCCAACCCCTCGGCCGTGGTGAGCGCGGTCCACACCTTGGCCGGCGGGTGGGCGACCTCCACGGTCCGCTCGATGCGATCCGGAAAAGCCATTGCCGCCTCCCACAAGTAGCAACCCAACGGTTGCCACCGTATGGCAACTCATCGGTTGCGTCAACCGCGCGGCGGACCCCCCTCACCGAGCGGTTCAGGGACGATCAGCGAGACTTGAGGGCATGAACGACGAGCCCGACGACCGGACCAGCTTCGCCGACCTCGGGTTGCGCCCCGAACTCCTCCGGGCGCTGACCGGCCTCGGTTACGAGGAGCCCACCCCCATCCAGCGCGAGGCCATCCCCCCGTTGACCGAGGGCTGCGACCTGCTCGGACAGGCCGCCACCGGCACCGGGAAGACGGCCGCGTTCGCGCTGCCCGTGCTGGAGCGCATGGCCGGTGGCGAGCGGAACTCGCGGGCGCCGTTCGCGCTGGTGCTGGTGCCGACGCGGGAACTCGCGGTGCAGGTCTCCGAAGCGGTGCACCGGTACGGGCGGGAGCTGGGCGCGCGGGTGCTGCCGATCTACGGCGGCCAGCCCATCGGGCGGCAGCTGCGCGTGCTGGAGCAGGGCGTCGACGTCGTCGTGGCCACGCCGGGCCGCGCGGTCGACCACCTCAACCGCGGCACGTTGAAGCTGGAGCGGCTGGAAGTCGTCGTGCTCGACGAGGCCGACGAGATGCTGGACATGGGTTTCGCCGAGGACCTGGACACGATCCTGGCCGAGACGCCCGCCGAGCGGCAGACGGTGCTGTTCTCCGCGACCATGCCGGGGCGCATCGACCGGCTCGCCCGGCAGCACCTGTCCGACCCGGTGCGCATCACGATCGGCCGCGAGCAGGCGGAGCCGGGCGAGGCGCCGAAGGTGCGGCAGAGCGCGTACGTCGTGCCGCGCGCGCACAAGCCGGCCGCGCTGGGGCGCGTGCTGGACGTGGAGGCCCCGACCGCGGCGATCGTGTTCTGCCGCACGCGTGACGAGGTCGACCAGCTCACCGAGACGCTGAACGGCCGCGGCTACCGGGCGGAGTCGCTGCACGGCGGCATCAGCCAGGAGCAGCGCGACCGCGTGATGGCCCGGCTGCGCAACGGCACCGCCGACCTGCTGGTGGCGACGGACGTCGCGGCGCGCGGCCTGGACATCGAGCAGCTGACGCACGTCGTCAACTACAACGTGCCGTCCGCGCCGGAGTCGTACGTGCACCGCATCGGCCGGATCGGGCGGGCGGGCCGCGAGGGCGTGGCGATCACGCTGGCCGAGCCGCGCGAGCACGGCATGCTGAAGACCATCGAGCGGGTCACCAAGCAGCGCATCCACATGGAGAAGGTCCCGACGATCGCGGACCTGCGGGCGCGCAAGCTGGAGCTGACCAGGGCCGCGCTGCACGAGAGCCTGCTGGAGGACGACCTGGAGAGCTTCCGGGTCGTGGTGGAGACGCTGACCGACCAGTTCGACGTCATGGAGGTGGCGCTCGCGGCGGTGAAGCTCGCGCACGAGGCCACCGGCGCGGCGGCCGACGAGGAGGAGATCCCCGAGTACGTGCCGAGGTCCGGCCCGTCGGGCGACCGCCGGGGCCGCGAGGCCGGCGGCGAGCGGCGTGAGCCGCGCAAGCCGCGTCGTCCGTCCGCGGGCATGACCCGGCTGTTCGTCGGCGCGGGACGCAGCTCGGGCATCCGGCCGCAGGACCTCGTCGGCGCGATCGCGGGCGAGGCGCGGCTCAACGGCCGCGAGATCGGCGCGATCGAGATCGCCGACCGGTTCTCGCTGGTGGAGGTGCCGGAGGCGGCGGCGCAGCAGGTCATCGCGTCGCTGCGGGGCGCCACCATCAAGGGCCGCAAGGTCACCGTGCGGCGGGAGCGCGACGACCCCCGCTGAGGGTTCACGCCGGCACTTCGCGCGGCCGGGTCGGTTCGCGGGGCGGCTCCACCCCGTCGAACCCAGCCCGGGTCAGCCCTGCTCGTTGAGCGCCAGGAAGACGGGCGGCACCTCGTTGTCCCGCACCACGCGGGCGAGGAGGTCCGCGAGGACGCCGCGCTCGGCGTCGTCGAGACCGGACGGCAGTTCCTCGATCCGGCGGCACGTCTCGGCGTAGAACACGTCGGCGAGGCGGCTGCCCTCGTCCGTCAGCTCGACGCGGACCGCGCGGCTGTCCGCCGGGTCGGCCTCGCGGCGGACCAGGCCGCGTCGGGCGGTCCGGTCCACCAGGCCGCTGAGGCTCGACTTGGCGAGCCCGAGGACCGCGCCCAGCTCGCCCATGCCGTACGGCCGCGCCATCAGCACGCACAGCAACTGCCCCTGCTGCGGCGTCAGCCCGTACTGCCGCGCCGCGTCGGCGTAGGCGGCGTTCACCAGGAACGTGGTGCGAACCAGCGCGGTGACGACACCCATCTGCTCACCAACGGCCTTGGCCATGCGGCCACGATACGTGGTGGTCCGGGGTGTCGGCCGGGTCGGTTCGGGCCGCCCGCGCGGAGGTTGCGCGAGAGTTGCGCGAGTCCATGCGCCAGACCGTGCGCGGGGACGGTGCGCCATACCGTGCGCGGGCGTCAAGTCCCGGCCGCCGGTGGTCACCAGGTGGACGCGCCGGCGACCGCACCCCTCCGGTGGTTCGATGGTGGACGAACCACGAGGGAGGAACGTGATGACGACGGTCGAAGACCTCACCGCCGACTGGGTCCGGTGGCACGCGGCACGTGAGGAGGCGCTGCGCGCGCCGCACGGCTGGCTGTCCCTCACCGCGCTGCACTGGCTCGACGCGACGCCCCGCGCGTTCCCCGGCGTGCCCGGCGAGTGGAGCACCGACGGCGAGGTGGTGCGGGACGGCGTCCGGGAGCACGTGGTCGCGGAGGCCGGGTCGCTGCTCGTCGACGGCGAGGGCGACACGAAGGTCGAGATCATCCTCCGCACCGGCCGCCACGGCCTGCGGGTGCGCGACCCGCACGCGCCCGACCTGGTCGGCTTCACCGGCGTGCCCGCGTTCGACGTGAGCCCGGACTGGGTGGTGCGGGCCGACTTCCAGCCCTACGACCCGCCCCGACCGTCCAAGGTGGACGGTGCCCTGCCCGGTCTGGAGCACCACCTGACGGCGCTCGGCGCGGTCCGGTTCACGCTCGCCGGCCGGCCGCAGGAACTCGTCGTCCACGCGCAGGGTGACGGCGCGCAGATCCTGTTCCACGACCCGACCAACGGCGACACCACCGCCGACTGGCGCGTGTTGTCCGTGCCCGCGCCGACGGCGGGCGAGGTCGTGCTGGACTTCAACCGGGCGATCAACCTGCCCGCCGGCCTCAGCCCGTACGGCACCTGCCCGAAACCGTTGCCGGAGAACACCGTCACGGTGCCGGTCGAGGCGGGCGAGCGCCGGTTCCGCTGACCGGGTGGTCCACGGGCGCGGAGAGGTCCACCCCGCGCCACGCCTCGCGCCTGGACGGCACCTCGTCGCCCCAGTGCCGGACGCCGGTCCAGCCGGGGTCGCCGGTGGCGCAGAAGTCGACCCACGCCCGCAGCATCCGGCGGGACAGAGCGCGCTCCTCCGCGCCGGCCGGGCCGCCGATGAGGAAGTCGGCGCCGTCCAGGTTGCCGAACGAGAACGGCACGTCCGCGGTGTGCCAGGCGGGCGGCCGGGTGAACCTCGCCAGGAACGCCCGGCCGTGCGCGTCGGCCAGCCTGGCGGTGGGTTCGGCGAACACGAAGTCGCCGGCCAGCCGCACGTGCGCGTCGGGGAGGGGCGCGTACGCCGCCACGACGTGCTCCGGGATGCCCCACGCGCGGCCGAGCGCGGCGAGGTCGGCCGGCGGGCGGAACGTGCCGACCTCCTGGAACAGCCGGTACTCGACGTCGGTGTGACACAGCAGCGCGTCCACGTCCGGGCGGAGCATGGGCAGCGCGTCGGCAACCGGGCCGAACAGCACCGGGTCGTGGCTCAACGGCCCGGTGCGCTGCGCCGCGACGAGCGCGTCGGCGGACGCGACCGCGGACTCCGGCGTGGCGGTGTCGATCCACTCCGCCACCCGTTGCGCGAAACCCCTGGTGTAGCACCGGTTCGGCACGCTGTGCGCGATCACCCGCCGCACCGGCTCCCACGCCGCGAGGAACAACGCCGACGCCGCGCCCGCCGACTGGCCGGCGACCGTGACGACGTCCGGGTCCCCGCCGAACACCGCGATGTTCTCCCGCACCCACCGCAGCGCGGCCCGCTGGTCGAGCAGCCCCCGGTTGTCCGGCCGGCCCGGCACGTGGCCGAAGCCCTCGAACCCCAGCCGGTAGTTGCACGTCACCACGACCAGGCCGGCACGGACCAGCGCGGCGCCGTCGTAGTCGGGCTGGGCGGACGAGCCGAACGCGTACGCGCCGCCGTGCACGTAGAACACCACCGGCCACGGCCCACCCGGAGTGGACGGCGTCCACACGTTGAGGGTCAGCACGTCCTCGTCGCCCGGCCGCCACACCGGCGCGCCGGGCAGCCGCGCGGACTGCGGCGCGATCGGCCCGAACTCCGGGCAGTCGTCCGCCGGGTCGGTCGGCACGGGTGCGGCGAACCGGCGCGGGCCGAACGGCGGCTCCGCGTACCGGAGGCCGAGGAACGCGTCCACCTCGGCGTCGACCGCCCTGCCCCGGAACCGCCCGCGTCGCGCCATCGCCGTCTACCCTGCCATGATGGGTGATCCGCTGAACGCTCGGGAGGACGCCGCCGAGGCGTTGGGGATGGTCGCACGGGCCGCGCGCCCGTACCTCGACGCGCTGCCGCACCTGCCGGTCCGCGACGCCACGCACGTCCACCTGCTCGACGACCTCGACGGCCCCGCTGCCCGAGGCGGGCGACGGCACCATGACGGCGATCGCGGACCTGCTGCGAATCGGCACGCGGGCGGCCACGCACTCGTCCGGGCCCCGGTTCTTCCACTTCGTCGTCGGCGGCGCGACACCGGCCGCGCAGGCGGCGGACTGGGTGACGTCCCTGCTGGACCAGGCGTCCGGCCTGTGGCTGACGTCGCCGTTCGCCACGCGCGCCGAGACGGTGGTGCTGCGGTGGCTGAAGGAGCTGTTCGGCCTGCCCGCGACGTACGGCGGCGTGCTCACGCCGAGCGCGACGTTCGCGAACCTCACCGGGTTGGCGTGCGCGCGGTTCTGGTGGGCGGAGCGGCACGGCGTCGACGTGACCGCGGACGGGCTCGCGGGCCTGCCGCGGATGCCGGTGTTCTCCAGCGGCTACGTGCACCCGAGCAGCCGCAAGGCCCTGCAACTGCTGGGACTCGGCCGGGACGCGGTGCGGACGTTCACCCGGGACGACGCGGGCCGGCTCGACGTGGCGGCCCTGGACGACGCGTTGGCGGGGTCGGGTCCGGCGGTGCTGATCGGCAACGCGGGCGAGGTCAACGGCGGCGACTACGACCCGCTGGACGAGCTGGCCGACCTGGCCGAGCGGCACGGCGCGTGGCTGCACGTGGACGGCGCGTTCGGCCTGTTCGCCGCCCTGTCACCGCGCACGGCGGGGCTGGTGCGCGGGGTGGAGCGGGCCGACTCGGTGGCCGCGGACGGCCACAAGTGGCTCAACGTGCCGTACGAGAGCGGTGTCGCGTTCGTCCGGGACCGCTCGTTCCTCGGCCGGGCGTTCGGCGGGTGGAACGCCCCGTACCTGCCCGAGCCGGACGACGAGTTCGTCAACTACAACAACCTGGGTCCGGAGTCGTCGCGCCGGGCCCGTGCCCTGCCGATCTGGGCGACGCTGCGCGCGTACGGCCGCGAGGGCCACCGGGCGATGGTGGAGCGCCACCAGGACTTGGCGCTGCGCCTGGGCAGGCGGATCGCCGAGGCGCCGGACCTCGAACTCCTCGCGCCGATCACCGTGTTCATCGTCTGCTTCCGCTACCGGCCGCCGGGTGTGCCCGAGGCGGACCTCGACGCGCTCAACCGCCGGCTGGGCGAGGAGCTGGTGGAGGACGGCCGGGTGTACGCGGGCACCACCGTGTACCGGGGCATGGTCGCGCTGCGGCCGGCGATCGTGAACTGGCGCACGACCGAGGAGGACGTCGACCTCCTGGCGTCCGTGGTGCGGGAGATCGGCGCGCGGCTCGTCACGACGGCCTGACCGGACGTTCAGCCGACCAGCGCGGCCACCTCGGGGTTGCGCAGGTACCCCGTCGCGGTGTGGAAGTCCCACTCCCCGATCGTGACGGTGACGTCCCGCTCCACCCCCGGGAAGTGGTCGCGCAGGCCGGTGCGCGGGATCGCCACGAGGTCGCCGACGTCCGCGACGTTCACCCAGCGGCGCACGCGCGGCGGCGTGCCGCCCGCCGTGGCGGCCGGGTGCAGGCGGGGCGCCACGACGCCCGGCATCGCCAGCGGGCTGCCGATGGTGACGAGCAGGTCCACGTCGTGGTTCTGGTGCGCCCACAGGGTTTCGTAGGCGACGACGCTGCCGAGCGAGTGCGCGACGACCACGTTCGGGCGGCGACGGGCGATCGCGTCGGCGACGGTGCGGCGGACCGCGTCGCGACGCGGCGAGTCCGGCCGGGACAGGTACGTGTGCACCTCGCGGCAGAACGCGATGGCGAACAGCCGCGCGGCGGGGCCGAAGTTGCGCGTGATCCAGTCCGCGGCCTGGCGGGCGCGGACCGTGCGCGGACCCTGCGGGACGCTCGAACCCCGGCGCAGCAGGCCCGTCCAGTCGAGCAGCAGCTCCTGCGCGCCCGGCTCCAACGTCGCCGGGTCGTCCTGCGGGCCCTGGGCGGTGCCCCGGTGCAGGTGGTGGGCGTAGTAGGCGACGTCGAGGTCGACGTGCGCGCGCCGCAGCGCCTTGCGCCAGTCCTCCGCGAGCAGCGCGGCGGCCTCCTCCGCCGACCCGCCGCGCCGGAAGTACTTGTAGTTGCCGATGCCGTGCACGCCCAGAACCGAGGTCATGTCCCGCTTCCCGTGAAGTGTTCGAAGGCCACCACTTCGCCGCCCGAGCCGACCAGCAACCGCCGGCCGTCCCGGACGTCGATCCGCCACACCGGACGGCCGACGTCGAGCGTGTCGACCAACCGCCGGGTGGCCAGGTCCCACACCCGCACGCACCCGTCGTCGCCGCCGGTGAACGCCAGCGGGCGGTCGTCGACGTACGCGCAGTGCACCACCCGGCAGCCGGGGTGCTCGCCGAGTGCCGCGGGCACGCCGCCGACGACGTCCCGGGTCGAGAGGTCGTCGCCGCGGGACACGACCTCGACCAAGTGCCCGTCCAGCCCGATGTGCGTCGTCGGCGCGCGGTGCCGGAACCGGGCGGAGGCCCACTCCGCGTCCCCGAGGTACCTCGGGCCGGCCTCGTGGCTCACGTGGCCGTGGGTGAGCCAGTATCCGTCGGCGGTCTCGACCAAGAGTCCCGGCAAGCCGCCGATTTCGACCGGGACGAGGTCGCGTGCGGGCGTGTCGAGGTTCATCGCACGGTGGGCTTCACCGGTGTCGACGTCCACCAGGGAGAAGGACCCGTCCGCGAAGGCAACCACCGTGTGCCCGTCGAAGTCCGTGAACGACGTCGCGACCGGCACTCCGTCCGCCGACGCCCGACCCCGATCCGACAGGAGTGGCGCGAGGACGGGGAACGTCGTGCCCCTGACCGGTTCGAAGCAGTGCACGCGGCGGCCGTCGTGGGCGACGACCCGCTCGGCCCGGCCGCTGATCGCGATCGCGGTGATCGGCCGGTCGGACACCTTGGCCGGGCCGACGAGCATGCCGCCCCAGGCCACGACGAACACGCTGCCGTCCTGGCATCCCACGGCGAGCCCGGCGCCGTGCGGGGCGAACGCCATCGCGGTCACCGCGCTGCCCACCACCACCGAGCGCCTCCAGGTCTCGTCGCGTCCGCGGTCCAGGAAACCGACCCAGCCGTCCTCGGTGGCCGCCGCCAGCCGCCCGCCGTCCGGGCTGACGGCGAAAGCGGTGACGGGCCGGTCCACCGGGTAGAGGTTGTGGAAGGTGCGCCCGTTCTCCGACAACACGAGTTGGCCGCGGCTGTCCAGGTTCGCCACCACCGCGCCGTCCTCGCCGTAGCCGACCGCCCAGGTCGAACCGGCGTGGTTGTGCGGTTTCAAGGCCTCGTAGCTGACACCCAAGAGGTAGGACCGCACCACTTTGAGCACCTCGCCTCCGGTGCTGACGCACAGGTAGCGCGAGTCGCCCAGCGGGATGGCGGCCTCCAACCGCGTCCGGGCGATCTTGCCGAGCCTGTGGACGCCGGTGTCCCGCATGCTCACCAGCCCGTCCGGCCCGTCCACGACGATCTCGCCGTTGTCCAGCACCAGCACCAGGTGACCTCCGATGTCCGCGGAGGCCTTGCAGTCGGTCGGAGTGCCGTCCGTCCACGACCAGGTCACCAGGCCGCCGGGCCCGACCGCGGCCACGCGCGTGCCGTCCGCGGAGATGGCGATCGACTCGAACTCGGCCTCCTCCGGGACCTCCGTCGGCGCCGGGTTCGCGGCCACGGGCGAGCCGGCGGTCCAGCGGGGCTGCCAGGTCAGCGGCGGGCGGCCCGGCATGGTCGCGGCGCGCACGGCCAGTCGCGTGTCACCGGCGCGGGCGGCGGCGAGGGCGAGGGCGGACGGGGTGGTGATGCCCGCGTAGCGGCGGGCACGGGCGGCGAGTGGTTCGGCGGCCTGCGAGTCGTCGGCCGCGGCGGTGAGGGCCGGCGACGACGCGGGGTGCAGGAGGAGGCCGGGGTCGGTCTCGACCTCCGTCAACCGGCCGGCGTCGGCGGCGTGCGCGGCGGCGTGGCGGAACAGGTACGGCTCGGCGGCGTCCCAGTCCCGGCCGTCCGGAGCGCCGAGGGACGACAGCAGGGCGTCCAGCAGCGCGCTCGCGACCTCCGGCGACGGCGTGGCCAGCGTGTCCGCCAAGCCCTGGTGGAACAGCCGGTAGACGTTGCTGCGGTCGGTGTCCATCGACTGGCGCAGGTAGAACCTCGCGGCGGTCAGCACGGCGCGGATCTGCGCCGTGGTCGGCCGCGGCGTCGGCCGGTCCGCGTCGGCGAACACGTGCGCGATCCGGGTCAGCACGGACACCGGCATCCCGGCGCCCCGCGCGTGCGCCAACGCCGTCATCACCGGGCGCAGCCAGAACTGGCCGCTCTCCAGCTCCAGGTCGAGTTCCAGCACCCCGCGCAGGTCGGTGGGCACGCGCCGGCCGAGGTCGCCGGCCGACGCCGGGTCGGTGACCACGCGCTCGGCGTTCGCGGTGATGAAGTGCCTGGTGTACAGGCCGGCGACGAGGAACGGGCCCCACTTCCGCCGCCCGTCGGCGTCCGGGGCGGCCAGCACGCTGGCGACCGCGTGGGCGAACGCGCCGACCACCCCGCCGTCCTCGCGGTACTCGGCCGTGGTGCGCAGCAGGCGGCTCACGTAGTGGAAGAGGTTGTCCTCCAACACCCACCGGTCGACCTGGTCCAGGTCCACCAGCCACGCCCGCTCGAACAGCGGCGCGAACGCGTCGTACCGGCGCACGCCCACCAGCAGGCGGACCGGCGTGCCGGGCGCGTCCGGGTCGGTCAGCGGCAGCAGCAGACCGGTCACCAGGCTGTCCGGGTCGTCGGCCTCGTCCAGCGCGTCCAGCACGAGCACCGGTCGGACTGACCGGTCGCGCAGCGCGGTCACCAGGTCGGCGGGTGTGGAGTTCTCGGGCAGGCCGAGCTGGCGGGCGATCGACGCCGCCACGGCCGCCAGGCCGCGCTGGCGGGCGTGCACCGCCGCCAGGTCCGCCACCGGCAGCGGCGGCTGCGCGACGTCCTCCCAGATGGGCCTGGTCGCGTCGCGCAACGACGGGCTCGCGGCGCACACCAGCACGCCGAGCAGCGCGGACTTCCCCGCGCCCGGACTGCCGGTGACCACGCACAGCGGCTCGTCGCCGACGTTGAGCCACGGCGAGATCCGCCGGAGTTCCCGGTCGCGGCCGGTGAAGCAGCCGACCAGCCCGGAGCCGGTGTCGGTCAACCTGCCCAGGCCGGTGGCCCGCTCCAGGAAGTGCCGGGCGTCCAGCCCCTCGTCGAGGTCGTCGAGGAACGGCAGCACGCCGGGGTCGACGGAGGCGCGCAACCTCGACCGCGATCCGGGGTCGTAGGCGGGGTTGGGGAAGAACGCGGGCTCGACGTCCGCGCTGATGTCCACGAGGCTCGCGGTGACCTGCTGCGGGAACGCGTCGTCCGCCTCGGCCCGCCGGTTCACCTCCTGGCGGATGGCGCGGGCGACCGTGGTCAGCGGCACGTGCGGCATGCTCGGGTCGATGTCCAGCTCACCGGTCGCCACCGCCTCCAGCACGGTGACCACGGCGTCGGTGAACCGGCCGTCGTAGGCGGATTCCGCCGGTCCGCACGCGGCGATCACCCAGCCCCGCAGGGGTCGTTCCAGCCGGACCTGCCACGGTAATCGGGCGGACGTGCCCGCCGAGCACAGGTCGAGCAGGAACAGCGTCGGCGGCCGCTCGGTGGCCTGCTGCACGGTCAGCCAGTGCGCGACGCTCGTGTCGGGGTGCGGCCGCCCGTCGCTGCCCAGCGCGAACACGGTGGACCCGCCGTCGCCCTGCTCGCCGTGCGAGACGAGGTGCACCACGGCGAGGTCGTCGTGCCGCGCCCCGGTCAGCGTCCCGGTCACCAGGGCGCCCAGGTCGCCGCCGGACAGGGTCTCCTCCGCGACCGCGCGCACGTCGTAGCCGAGGTCGGCAAGCGCTTTCCCGAGTCGTCGCACGTGGTCGGGCGCGAAGTCGAGGCGCTCGTGCCGCTCGAAGGCGGTCACCCCGATGGACAGCGCCCGACGTTCCGCCACCAACCGCTCCTCCGCCCCCGTGCCGCCTTCTGGAACCGCGAACCCCGCTGCCCGCGCCATCGCCGGCTTCTCACCGGTCGTTACGCGCCCGGACACCACCGGTCCGTAACATCGGCGCGTGCGCAATTCGATCACCGACGTGCCCGGCGTGCGCGCGGGACACGCCACGCGGGCCGGTGGCGGTGCGCTGACCGGCACGACGGCCGTCCTGTTCCCGCCCGGCACGCGCGCGACGGTGGACGTCCGCGGCGGAGGGCCCGCGACGCGCGACACGGCCGCGCTCGATCCCCGTCACGGCGGTCGCGAGGTGCGCGGTGTGGTGCTGACCGGCGGCAGCGCGTACGGGCTCGCGGCGGCCGGGGGCGCGGCCCGCGAGCTGGGGTCGTTCGTGCCCGCCGCCGCGTTGTTCGACCTCGGCCGGGGCGGGGACTTCCACGCGCGCCCCGGCCCGGACGAGGGCGCGGAGGCGGTGCGGAACGCCGGCGTGGACGTGGCGCAGGGGAACGTGGGCGCGGGCACCGGAGCGCTCAACGCGAGCCTGAGGGGCGGTCTCGGCACGGCGAGCGCCACGTTGCCCGGCGGTGCGGTCGTCGGCGTGGTCGCCGCCCTGAACGCGGTCGGCCCGTCGGTCGACTTCGACACCGGGCTGCCGTTCGCCGCCCGCCTCGGCCTCCCGGGCGAGTTCCCGGAGCCCGGGGGCGACGACCTCGACGCCGCGCGCGCCGCCGCGTCCGGTCACGTGCCGCCGTTCACCGACGCGCCGCCGTTCAACACGGTCATCGGCGTGGTCGTCACGAACGCCCGCGTGCCGGACCTGTTCCGCGTCGCCAACGCCGCCCAGGACGGCCTGGCGCTGGCCGTCCGCCCCGCACACGGCCTCACCGACGGCGACACGGTGTTCGCCGCCTCGACCGGCACCCACGACGCCGCCGCGGACGACGTGCTGACGGCGGCACGGGTGGTGTTCGCCCGGGCGCTCGTGCACGGCCTGCTCCGGGCGGAGTCCGTCACCACGCCGTGGGGCCGGCTCACGGCCTACCGCGACCTGTACCCGCGCACCGCGGCCACCTATGGGGGTAGTTGAACCATGCACGCCATGCACTACGAGATCACCCTGCCCGCCGACTACGACATGGGCATCATCCGCACCCGTGTCGCCACCAGGGGTTCCGCGCTGGACGCCTTCCCCGGCCTCGGACTGAAGGCGTACTGCGTGCGGGAGCGCGGCGTCGACGGCTCACCGGTCAACCAGTACTCGCCGTTCTACCTGTGGCGCACCGCCGAGGGCATGAACAGCTTCCTGTGGGGGCCGGGTTTCCGGGGCCTGAGCACGGACTTCGGCCGTCCGACGGTGCAGCACTGGGTGGGCCTGGCGTACGGCGCCGGCGGCGCGTACGACGCCGACCCGGGCTCCGGCGCGCCCACCGCCGCCACCAAGCGCGTCGAGCACGTCCCGGCCGACCACGACCCGACGGAGGCGATCGACCGGGCCCTGGCCGACCTGGAGCAGCGCACGGCGCACCCCGACGTCTACGCGACGGCCGTGGCGATGGACCCGAGGCACTGGCAGCTCGTGCACTTCACGCTGTGGCGCGACACCCCGGACGCCACGCCCGGCGTGGTCTCCGAGGACCACGTCCGCTATCGCGTGCTCCACCTGTCCCGGCCGGAGCTGGACGACCTCACCGCGGGCCGTCACTGGTAGGCCGGGACCGGACCACGCCGGGGTGGCGTGCCCGCTCGGTGTACGGCACGGACAGGTAGCCGACGAGGTCGAGCACGCCACCGCTGGTGCGGTCCAGCTCGCGGGCGAACGCCTGGATGCCGGGGTCGACCCGGTCCATCAGCCACGCCAGCAGCACGACCACGACGTCCGCGAGCAGCCCCACCTGGAACGGCATGTCCTCGCGCTTGCCCGCGGTCACGGCGCTGGCGAAGTCGGTCATGCCGCGCTGGGTCAGCTCCAGCGGCCCGGTCTCGATGGCCCGCTTCATCGAGTCGACCACGAGCGGCACCACCGACGCCCACACCTCGCGCGGCGCGACCTCGCAGATGAGGCCGCCGCACAGGGCCGCGGTCCACAGCGCCTCCGGGTCGCGCGCCCGGACCGCGCCCACGGCCAGGTGGGGCAGCAGTTCCGCGCCGCGCTCCCACGCGCCGGTCGCCACGAGCTTCTCCACCGCGTGCCGGTAGTGCCCCAACGCCTCGCCGTGCTGGCGGCGCGCGGTCAGCACGCCGCCCAGGTCGTCGTGGAACGACGCCACCTCGGCCGCCGCGCCCAGCTGCTCGGCGCGGGCGAGCCCGACGGCGGCGTAGTGCTGGGCGGTCTCCAGGTCGCCGCGGTCGCGGTGGCACGCGCCGAGCCGGCGCAGCGCGGCCAGCTCCTGCCGGTCGTCGCCCTCGGCCCGGAACAGCTCCACGGCCCGTGACGCGGCGTCGATCGCGCCGTCGAGGTCGCCCGCGGCCTGCCGGCGTTCGCACTCGGCCAGCGCGAACGCCGCCTGCCGGGCCCGGTCGCCCAGTTCGGCGGCCAGGTCGTGGCCCTCCACGGCGTAGTCGACCGCCGTGTCCGGGTCCGGGTCGCCGATCCGGTCGAGCACGGTGACCGCGTCGAGCAGCGCCGGTCTGTCCCCGTTCAGCCGGTACTCCTCGCGCGCCAGCCGCGCCGCCTGTCCGGCCTCGTCGGTTCTGCCCTCGTCCACCAGCAGCCTCGCCATCCGCAGCAGGACGTCCGCTCGGTCGCGGCACGCGTCGCCCAAGCCCACACACCGTTCGAAGTCCGCCAGCGCGGCGGGGTATTCCCCGCGCCGCTCCGACCGGGCGCCGGTCAACGCGAACCTGGTCGCCCACCGCGGCTCGACCTCGTCGTCGGGGAGGTCGGAGCCCTCCAGCAGGGCGTCGATCCGCTCGACCAGCGCGGCGGCCCGGTCGTCGTCCTCTTCGAGCTCCAGCTCGGCCAGCAGCACGTCGGCGAACGACGGGCTGTCGGCCGCGCCGCCCGCCTCGGCGACCCGCCGCAACGCCGTGATCTCCCGGCGCAGCACGGGCGCGAGCGGTCCGGTGCGGCCGCGCGCGGCGGCGGCCAGCAGCTCGCACCCCGTGAGCGCCGCCTCGGCGTCGGTGGTGGACCGGTCGCGCCACTGGTCCAGCCTGCCGTTGACCGTGCCCACGTACAGGTAGGACCGCTCGATGCCGCCGGGCGTGCCGGTGTTGACGATGGCGTGCGCGGCGGGCGTCTCCTCCGCGGTGAGCCGCCGCACGACGGTGCGGGCGAAGCCGGCGGCCAGGTTCGCCGGGATGCTCCACAGGGTGCCGATGTAGCCGCGGGCGCCGGCGCGGACGAACTCGCGGCCCAGGCCCGTCCACGACCGGCAGGAGTTGTTGAACACGATCGGCCGGTGCCGCAGCTCCACCGGCAGGTCCACGTCGGGCAGCGGCCGGCCGCCGAGGACGATCGCGTCGCCGTCGTGGCAGTTGAAGAACACCAGCTCGACCGGCAGGTCCGCGGCCAGCTCGCGCAGCACGTCCGGTGACGCGTCCGACTCGGGCAGCACGATCGGGTGGGTGTGGTGGCCGGGCGACGCGGCGGTCTCGGGCGCCTCGGCGAACGTGCCGGAGTCGAAGACCAGGCCGAACGCGCCGGGTTCCCGCGCCGCGCCCGCGCGGTGCAGCTCGGTGAGCACGACCAGCGCCGGGTCGGCCACCACGTGCCCGATCGGCTTGCGCGCCCAGTTCGCGTCCTCGGTGTGCACGAACGGGTAGGGCAGGCCGGTGGTGAACGCGGTCAGCCGCCGGTCGCCCACCTCCGCCACCGCCTCGGCGGGCACCTGCGCCGTGACCACGGCCTCGACCGCCGCGAACGGGTCGTGCCCGCCGGTCGACAGGTACCGCCACAGCGCCTCGACGAACCCGATGCCCTTGACGGCGTCGCCGATCGCGGCGGCGGCCGCGGTGACCCGGCCCTGTTCCTCCGCCACCACGGCGCGGACCTCGGTCAGGTCCGGCGCGGGCGTGACGACCAGGCGGGCCGACCGGTGGTGCGCGTAGAGGGCGGCGACCAGGTCGTCCGCGTCGCCCGTGCGCTCGACCAGCACGGCCTCGTCACCGTCGTCGGGGTTGTGGTCATCGAACGGCACGGGCGGCGCGTCGTCGTCCACCCGCAGCGCCGAGCCGGTGCGCAGGGCGGTGAACAGGGCGGTGACGAAGTCGGCGTCCGGCGCGACGTCGAGCGTGCGGTCCGGCCCGCCGTCGCCGCGCAGCAGCTCCCACGCCTTGGCGGTGAGGCCGACCGGGTCGTCGCACGGCAGGTGCACGTGGTCTGGCAGGTCGGGGAACAGCGGCCGGTCGGGCTCGGCCGGGAACTCGGCGAGGAACACGACGCGGCGCACGCCCACGGCGGCGAGCACGTCGGCCAGCAGCGCGTCGTGCCGGTGCGACGACACGTCGTCGGGTCTCAGCGCGACGACCGGGGTCAGCCGGTCGGCGGGCAGGCACGACACCACCACCGCGGCCTCGCGCACCTGGTCCGGGCGGCACACGACGACCGTGTCGCCGACGTCGAACACCGGCTCGCTGGTCACCGCGAGGGTCAGCTCGGACTCGCCCGCGGGCAGGTCGACGCACACCCCGCCGTCGTCCACCGCGCACGGCGACGAGCCGGACACCAGCAGCGACACCGAGTTCGGCAGCTCGAACCGCACCCCGTCGCCGGTCTCGGCGGCGGGCGCGTCCACGGCGAGCCGCCAGCGGGCGGGCGAGGGCAGGTCGAAGCGCTGCCGCAGCACCGCGCGGACGTGCCCGTCACGGGTCTCGGAGACGTACAGGTCGCGCGCGCCGGCCTCCGCGGTCAACGACTCACCCGCGTCCACCGGTGGTTTGCGGTGCACGTCGAGCAGGACGGCACGCAGCAGCCCCGCTTCGAAGCGGAAGCGGATTCCGTGCGGGGCACCGAGGTCCACTGGCTCACGACCCTTGCGAACGACTGGAGTCCACCGTGTCGGTGGTAGCGGGCAGAAACTACGCCACCGACGGCCTGACCTGTAGGAGATCCGGCAGGGAGACCCGGTTGTTACACGCCGGGCCGTTCCGAGCGGGCCGCCGGGGTCCACGGCGACCTGCGCCGGCCGCCCGCGGTCTGCACCTGGTCCCGGCCGAGCCGCTTGGCCTCGTACAGCGCCGAGTCGGCCGCCGCGAGCAGCCCTTCGACGGTGTCCTCGGCGACCTCGGGCCACACGGCGATGCCTATGCTCACCGTGAGGCCCGCCACCACGCCGCCCTCGCCGTCGTCCACGAGCACCCGGTGCACCTCGGAGCGCATCCGCTCGGCGATCGCCACGGCCTCGTCGGGCTCCACGCCGGGCAGCAGCACGGCGAACTCCTCGCCGCCGAACCGGCCCACCGCGTCACCACGCCGCACCGCGCACTCCAGCGCCACCGCGATCCGCCGGAGCACCAGGTCGCCGGTCTGGTGGCCGTGCGTGTCGTTGATGTCCTTGAAGTGGTCGACGTCGATCATGAACAGGCCGACCCGCGCGCCGGGCGGCTGCTGCCGGGTGCGTTGCAGCTCCAGCTTGGCCTGGAGGTGCCACGCCTCGGCGTTGAGGAGGCCGGTCTTGGCGTCGGTGCGGGCGGCCAGCTCCAGCTGGTGGATCAGCACCGTGCGGTGCAGCGCGACGGCCGCGACGACCATCGGCAGCGCGAAACCGGGCCACAGCGCCACGGCGAGGGCGACGAACCCGCCCATCGCGAGCTGGCCCGCTTCGAGCAGGTTGTCCGCGCCGCTGCCGACGGCGTCCTTCACCGAGCGGGGCCGCACGGTCAGCAGGATCACGGCGGCGACCAGGGCGGTGTTGACGAGCCAGTGCGCCGCGCCCGCGCCGACCAGGCCGGCGAGGTCGAGCGCGCCGGTCGGCCGGCCGTGCTGGAGGTGGTCGCGCAGGCCCGTGGCGCCGGCGACGGCGCCCGCGGCGAGCGTGGCCAGCACCATCATCGACGTCGTGAACACGCACCGGTGGGGTGGCCGGGAGGCGTCCCAGCGGCCGACGACCCACCAGCGGTGCGCGTAGACGAGCACGACGAGGGCGACGGCGAGCGTCGGCGGCAGCACCAGCGCGCCGGCCACGAGCCAGATGCTGCACAGGTCGACGTGCGGCAGGTGGCTGTGGTCGCGGCGGACGCGCTCGATCCAGCGCGACGAGTGCAGGTGCAGGGCGGCGCAGGCGACGAGGACGGCGAACGTGGTCCACGACCCGGCGGGCACCGGCCAGGCGGTGGTGGCCGCTGTGGCGAGCACCGCGACGAGTTCCACCGACAGCACGTACACGAGGGCCCGTCGGGGCAGGGACCATAGTGACCAGCGTCGATCGCCCGACGACGTCGAACGCGCTCTGTCCATGGTTCCTCGCGACCGTCTACCCCGGACCGTCATGGTGCCCGGACGGAGGGTCACAGTATTCGTGACCTGCGCGGATGTCAGCCGCTAGCGGGGTGACGCAAACCACGGGAGGTGATTGCCGTGCGCGACAAGATCTGGTGAAACCGCAGGTCAGCAGCCGTTGTGGCACGTATCGAGACGGGTGGGAGGTGTGGTCGTGCGCGACAAGATCTGGTGACCCCCGGTGATCCGGTCCGAGTCGGGAACCACGTCGAGGGGAGGTGCGCCGCCATGCGCGACAAGATCTGGTGATGCCGGGTGCGACACGCGACGGTGACCAACGCGAAGATCCGGGTGTCCTACGCCACCCGAGGCCAGGCGCGGGCCGCGGCGAGCCCTTCCGACTCCCCGCGGCCGGCGCGGCCCGCCCGCCCAGCCGACCCGTGTCCGCCGTCAACCGACCCGTGCCCGGCCGCCGGCCGCCCGTGCCCGCCGTCAGCCGACCCCGTGTCCGCTGTCAGATACCCGTGACCACGGTCCGTCGACCCGTGACCGCCGTCAGCCGACCCGTGTCCGCGCCAGCCACAGGCACGCCAGCGCCGCGCCGACGCCGCTGACCACCAGCGTCGCCCGCGACCCGACCAGGTCGCCCAGCAGCCCGCCGACCAGCGCCCCCGCCGGCGCGCAGCCCCACACCGCCGTGCGGATGGTGGCGTTGACCCGCCCGTGCAGCGCGGACGGCGTGACCTCGTACCGCACCGGCACCTGGTGCACGTTGTAGACCTGCAACGCGAACCACATCACCGCCACGCCCACCATCGGCGACACGGCGACGAACGCCTGCCCGCCCCCGGTGACGAGGATCGCCGCGACCATCGTCGGCCCGCGCCCGAACCACTCGCCCGCCCGGGCCGCCACGAGCGCGCCGACCAGCCCGCCCACCGCTCCCACCGACAGCGTCATGCCGAGCCGTGACGGCGTCATGCCCAGGTCCGCGACGAGGTGCAGCACGAGCACGGCGCCGAAGGCGTTGAACCAGAAGACGTGGGTCGCGGTGCACAGCGTGACCCGCCGCAGGATCCGGTGGCCGAACACGGCCCGCAGCCCGGCCAGCACCTCGGCGCCCATCCCGGCCCGCGCCGACGCGTCGGCCCGACCGACCGCCGGTCCCGCCACCCGCACCCCGGCCAACGCCACCGCGGCCACGACGAAGCTCGCCGCGTCGACCAGCAACGCCCCTGCCGCCGTGACCGCGCCGACCAGCCACCCGCCGAGCGCCGGTCCCGCGACCTGCGCGGTGGCCTGGCTGACCTCCACGGCCCCCTGCGCCCGCGTCAACCGGTCCCGCGGCACCACCATCGGCACCAGCGCCAGCCCGGCGATGTCCCCGAATACGGCGAACGACCCGGCCACGGCCACCGCCGCGGCCAGCACGGCCACCGACAGCACCCCGGCCGCCGCGGCCACCGGCACCACCGCCAGCGCCACCGCCTGCCCGACCGCGCACACCGCCGCCACCGCCCGACGCGGCAGCCGGTCCACCCACACCCCGGCGACGAGCCCGAACACCAGGTACGGCAACCGCCCGCACGCGGCCACCACGCCGACCTCCCACGGCCCCGCCCCCAGCGCCGCGACCGCCACCAACGGCACCGCGACGACGGTCACCTGCGACCCGATGAGGGACACCGACTGCCCGGACCACAGCAGCGCGAACGACCGGTCGCGCCACAGCGGGTCGCGGGGCACGGGGTCAGTTCACGGCCGCGGGCGCGACGCGGGACCACGCGGCGGTGGCGGTGAGCGCCAGCACGGTGCCCGCGACGCCCGCCACGGCGATGGCGGTGGCCGCCGAGCCCGTGGCGGTGGCCAGCAGGCCGCCGCCGGCGACGCCGATGCCCTGCGCGGCGACGAGGCCGCTGCGGGCGAAGCCCAACGCCTGGCCGCGCTGCTCGTCCGGCACCAGGCGGACGAACGTCGCGCCCGCCGTCACCTGGTAGGCGCTGAACACGCCGCTCACCGCGAGCAGCGCGACCGCGCCGACGAGGTTGGGCGCGAGCAGGTACCCGACCAGCGGCAACGCGGTGGCGACGGCGAGCAGGCCGAGCGCCCGCACCCGCGCCGACGCAGGCAGGAACCGCAGCAGCACCGTCCCCAGCACCATCCCGGCCGGGTCGGCGGCCAGCAGCAGGCCGACGCCCGCCGCGCCCGCGCCGACCTCCGCCGAGAACGGCGCGGCGAGCCCTTCCGGCACCACGGTGAACAGGGCCAGCCACCCCAGCCCGACCAGCATCCGCAGCCGCTTGTCCCGCCACACGAGCGCCGCGCCGGCCCTGATCCGCACGCGGGCGGCGGGCACGAACGGCGGGGCGGGCCGGTGCCGCAGGCCGAACCGCAGCAGCAGCGCCGACAGCGCGAACGTCACCGCGTCCGCCAGCAACGCGCCGGACGTGCCGAGCCACGCCACCACGACCCCGCCGCCGACGAACCCCAGCAGCAGCCCGGCCTGGTGGGTGATGAGGTGCACGGACTGCCCGGCCTCGTACCGGTCGCCCAGCACGGTGGGCAGCAGCGCCCCCTGCGCGGCGGCGAACGGCGACTCGGCGAGCTGCGCGACCACCAGCAGCGCCGCCACCAGCGGCAACGGCACGCCGGGCACGGCCATCACGGCCAGCAGCGCGGCCCGCACCACGTCGGCGACGACCATCACCGTCCGCCGCGGGTACCGGTCGGCCAGCCCGCTCAGCAGCACGCCGGACACCAGCGCGGGCAGCATCGTCAACGCGTAGGTCAACGCGGTCCACGCCGCGGACCCGGTGCGCTGGAACACGAGCACGGACAGCGCCACGCGGGCCAGCTGGTCGCCCACGGTCGACAGCACCGCCGCCGACCACAGCACCCGGAACTCCGGCACCGCGAACACCGCGCGGAACCCCGTGCCCCCGATCAACAGCGCCCCCGATTCCGACGTGACCGATGACTTCTCCGCGCCCGCCGGGTCTCAAGTTGTGCGGCGTGCGACCGGCACGTCACCGTACAAGCCCGGAGGGTGACGATGAGTGGGGTTCCAGCGATGACGGTGGATTTCACGGCGGAGGCGGAGCGGTACCGGCACGAGCTGCGGGTCCACTGCTACCGGCTGCTCGGCTCGTTCGACGAGGCCGAGGACCTGGTGCAGGAGACGTTCCTCAAGGCGTGGCGGGCGCGGGACACGTTCGAGGGGCGGTCGTCGTTCCGCGCCTGGCTGTACCGGATCGCCACGAACGCGTGCCTCGACGTGATCAACCGGCGGCCGCCGCTGGCCACGACCGAGGAGATGCCGGCCGCGGACGTGCCGTGGCTGCAGCCGTTCCCGGACTCGCTGCTGGACGCCGAGCCGCACGCGGAGGTCGTGGCGCGGGAGACGATCGAGCTGGCGTTCCTGGCCGCGGTGCAGCACCTCCCGGCGAAGCAGCGGGCCGTGCTGGTGCTGCGCGACGTGCTGGGCTGGCCGGCGAACGACACGGCCGCGTTGCTGGGCGAGACCGTGCCCGCGGTGAACAGCGCGCTGCAACGCGCCCGCGTCACCATGCGCAAGCACCTGCCGGAGCAGCGGGCCGACTGGTCGGGTGAGCCGAACCCGCGTGAGAAGGCGGTCATTCGCAAGCTCGTGGAGGCCACCGAGCGCTGTGACATGGCGCTGATGGCGTCGGTGCTGCGCGAGGACGTCACGTGGAGCATGCCGCCGCAGCCCGAGTGGTACCGCGGGCGCGACGTGGTGGTCGACATCTGGACGCCGGTGATGGTGGGCCCGGAGGCGTTCGGCGAGTGGAAGGTGCTGGAGACGAGGGCGAACCGCCAGCCCGCCCTCGCGAACTACGTCCGCAAGCCCGGCGAGGAGCTGTTCAAGCCGGCGGCGATGGACGTGCTGCGCATCGAGGGCGACGCGATCGCCGAGGTCCTCACGTTCCCGTCGGACCGGTTCCCGCTCTTCGGCCTGCCCGCGTCGCTGTGACCTTCGACGTCCGCGTGGTCACCGTGCCGGACGTCCTGCCCTACGACGCCCGGGAGTGGCGGGACGCGCTGGTGGTCGTCCTCAGCGGCACGCTCGACCTGGACGGCGAGCTGTTCCCGGAGGGCTCGGTGCTCGCGCTGGCCGGGTTGCCGCTGGAGGTCCTGCGCCGGCACGGCGAACAGCCCGCCGTGCTGGTCGCGGTGACCCGGCCCGAGGGTGACGAGGCGGTAGGCGAGGACGACGCCGGAGAAGCCGGGGCCGAAGGCGACGAGGTGGGGCGTGCCCCACCTCCCGCGCCGGACCGTCCACCCCCGACCGCCCCGGTCGGCGGCGACGACCCGTGACCCCCGATTCCCGCACGCGTTACGGTTCGGCCCGTGCTGAGGATCGAGATCGACGGCGAGCCGCCGACCGTCGACCACTTCGTGCCCGGTCTGCTGGCCAACTACGGGCACTTCACCGCCATGCAGGTCCGCGACCGCCGCGTGAAGGGTTTCGACCGGCACCTGAGGCGGCTCGACGAGGCCAACCGCGAGCTGTACGGCGCCGGGCTGGACGCGGAGCACGTCCGCGGCCTGATCTCCCACGCGCTCGGCGACGTCCGCGACGCCGCCGTGCGGGTCGTCGTCTTCGGAATGGAAACGCCGTCGGTCATGGTGGTGGTCCGGCCGCCCGCCTCTCCCCCGGCGACCCCGCAACGCCTCCTGTCCGTGGACTACACCCGCCCCCTGCCGCACGTGAAGCACATCGGCGGGTTCGGCCAGCTCCACCACGGCAAGCGCGCCGTCGCGGCCGGGTACGACGACGCCCTGCTCACGGCCGGTGGCGTGGTGGTCGAGGGCGCCATCGCCAACATCGCGTTCCTCGACGACGCGGGCGACGTCGTGTGGCCGCAGGCGGACTGGCTGCACGGCATCACCATGCAACTGCTGGAACGGGAGCTGCCGTCACGCCGGGAGGTGGTGCGGCTCGCGGACGTCGGCCGCTACCGCGGCGCGTTCCTGACCAACTCGATCGGCGTGGTCGCGGTGTCGCGGATCGACGACGTCGAGTTCCCCGTGGACGCCGACGCCCGGGCACGCGTCCAGGCCGCGTACGACGCGATCCCGGCCGACCCGATCGAAGCCGACCCGATGGCCGCAGACCCGACCGCGTGACGACCTGACCGGTGCCGGCCCGACCGGTGTCGATCCGGCCGCGTGCCGGCTCGACCGGCGACGACCCGACCGCGTGACGATCGCTCCGCCGGGTGGCCGCGCACGACTCGGCCACCCGGTTGAGTAGATCCACCGATGCCCGGCGGGCCGGCCGCGCGGGACCGTGGGCGGGTGATCGACTTACGCGTGCCCGCGCAGATCGCCGCCGTGTGGATCGTCATGGCGCTGTCGGCCACCGTCGTCGGCTGGCTGGTGCTGTTCGGGTTCTTCGTCCGCAGCCCCGTCCTGGTGGCGATCGGCCTGCTCGGCCCGTTCGCGGTGGCGTTCCTGATCGGCACGTTCACCGCCGCCGCGAGCCCGCTGACGGCCACGCCCCTGCGCCGCGTCGGCTGGGCGGTGCTGGTCACCGCGGCCGGGTTGGTCGGCGTGGTGTTCTACGAGGCGGTGCTGGAGTCGGTCGAACCGGCCAAGCCGCCGTCGTGGCTCGCCATCCCGGCCGTGGGCGTGCCGTTCGCGCTCGCCGCCGCCACGATGGCCCACGGCCTGGTGCTGCGGCTGGTCGCGGCGGGCGTCACCGTCGCCGCGGTGGCCTACGGGATCTGGCTGCCCACCACGATGCCGGACGACGACGTGGCGTCCCGGATCGCGCACGCCCGGCCGCCCGCCGGCGTGGTGCTGATCGCCAGGCCCGACGGCTACGCCTTCCCCGACCTGACGACCCGCGACGGCCAGGCCGAGCTGTCGTACCGCCGCGAGTCCGCCGACGCGCCGCTCTCGGGGTTCCCGCGCGTGGTCGTGCGGCCCGCGACCGTGGACGCGCCCGAGACCGGGGACGACGCCGAACCGGTGTACCGGCCGGTGTCGGCGCACCACGTCTTCGTGCGGCGGATGGGCGACGTCGAAGCCGTGGCCACCGTGTCGAAGGAGGTGGACGTGGCCGTCGCCCGCGACTTCGTCCAGTCCGTGCGCCCGGCCAGGGACGACGAGGTCATGCGCCTGCTGAAGCGCGCGCCCGACCGCCGTGACCGCGACGTGCTCCGCCGCTTCGCCGACACCTGGCGCCGGCTGTTCGACTAGCGGTCAGACGGCGGGCGGCCGGTCCTCGTACGGCGTGGACAGCACCACCGTCGTCCGGGTGGACACGTTCGCCACCTCGCGGATCTGCCGCAGCAGCTCCTCCAACGCGGTCGGCGACGCCACGCGCACCCGCAGCACGTACGACGCGTCGCCCGCGACCGAGTAGCACGCCTCGATCTGCGGCAGGTGCTCCAACCGCTTCGGGTAGTCGTCCGGCGCGGCCGGGTCGATCGGCGTCAGCGAGATGAACGCGGTCAGCGGCAGGCCGACCTCGTCGCCGTCCAGCCGCGCCGCGTACCCGCGGACCACGCCGCGCTGCTCCAGCCGCCGCACCCGCTGGTGCACGGCCGACACGCTCAACCCGACCCGCTCGGCGAGGTCGGTGAAGCTGCACCGGCCGTCCGCCGCGAGCTCGCGCAGGATCGCCCGGTCGATGGGTTCCAGGTTCGTCACGCCGGCAACACCACCAGGTCGTGCGGTCGGTGGTTGACGCTCTCCGCGCCGTCCTCGGTCGCCACCACGATGTCCTCGATCCGCGCGCCCCACCGTCCGGGCAGGTAGATGCCGGGCTCCACGCTGAACGCCATGCCCGGCTCCAGCGGAAGGTCGTTGCCGCCGACGATGTACGGCTCCTCGTGCACGTCCAGCCCGATGCCGTGACCGGTGCGGTGCACGAAGAACTCGCCGAAACCGGCGTCGGCGATGATCTCGCGGGCCGCCGCGTCCACCGCCGAGCACGTGACGCCGGGCCGGACCGCCTCGACGGCCGCCCGCTGCGCCGCCTGGAGCACCGCGTAGGTGTCCCACACGTCGTCGTGGCGCGGCTCTCCGATGACGTAGGTGCGGGTGGAGTCGGAGTTGTAGCCCTCGGCCACCGGGCCGCCGATGTCGACCACCACCACGTCGCCCGCCTCGATCACCCGATCGGACACGTCGTGGTGCGGTGAGGCGCCGTTCGGGCCGGAGCCGACGATGACGAAGTCGGCCGCCGTGTGGCCCTCGGCGACGATCGCGGCGGCGATGTCCGCGCCCACCTCCGCCTCCGTGCGGCCGGGGCGCAGCCACTCGGCCATGCGCGCGTGGACCCGGTCGATCGCCGCGCCCGCCTTGCGCAGCGCGGCCACCTCGGCGGCGTCCTTGCGCATCCGCAGCTCGCGCAGCACCGGACCGGTCAACACCTGGTCGGGGCCGACGACGTCACGCAGCCGCAGGGTGTGCAGCGCGGGCATCATGTCCGACACGGCCGTCCGGCTGCCCGTCACCGCGCGCTTGACCAGCGCGTACGGGTCCTCGCCGTCGACCCACGGCGCCATCTCGACGCCGAGTTCGTCGGTCGGGACGCCCGCGTAGCCCGGCTGCTCCAGCTTCGGCACCACCAGCACCGGCGTGCCGCCGACCGGCAGCACCAGGCACGTCAACCGCTCGAACGACGACCCGCCCGCGCCGATGAGGTAGCGGAGGTCGGAACCGGGCGCGATCAGCAACGCGTCCACGCCCGCGATGGACGCCGCGGCGGTGGCCCGGTCGAGGCGCGCGCGGAGGGCGTCCACGTCGACGGGCCCAACATGGGTCGACATGTCGGGCAGCCTAGTGGTGCGCGGCCGATCGCACGCGATCTCCGGCACGGCGACACCCCGCGCCGACCCGCCCCCGCTGTCGGTGGTCTCTGGCAAGCTGTCCCGGGTGAGCAACCCGCTGGTCCTGATGGACGCCGCCAGCCTCTACTTCCGGGCGTTCTACGCGCTGCCCGAGTCGATGACCGCGCCGGACGGCACACCGGTGAACGCGGTGCGCGGGTTCGTCGACACGATCGCCAAGGTCATCACCGAGCGCAAGGCCGGCCGCCTGGTCGCGTGCCTCGACGCCGACTGGCGGCCGGAGTTCCGGGTGGCCGCGCTGCCGTCGTACAAGGCGCACCGCGTGGCCGAGGGCGCCGCCGACGGCGAGGAGGAGGTGCCCGACACCCTCACCCCGCAGGTCCCGATCATCCTCGACGTGCTCGACGCGGTCGGCATCGCGACCGCCGAGGCCGCCGGGTTCGAGGCGGACGACGTGATCGGCACGCTCGCCGCCCGTGAGACCGCCGACCCGGTCGAGGTGATCACCGGCGACCGCGACCTGTTCCAGGTCGTGCGCGACGAGCCGACCCCCGTGCGGGTGCTGTACCTGGGGCGGGGCTGGGCCAAGGCCGAGCTGCTCGGCCCCGAGGAGCTCGCCGCCAAGTACGCCCTCCCGGTCCACGACGCGGGCCGCGCGTACGCCGGGATGGCCGTGCTGCGCGGCGACCCGTCCGACGGCCTGCCCGGCGTGGCCGGCATCGGCGAGAAGACGGCCGCCAAGCTGATCAGCGAGTTCGGCTCGCTGGACGCCGTGCTCGCCGCGGTGCACGACGGCCGGGACCGCAAGCTCACCACCCGCGCCCGCACCGCCCTGATCAACGCCCAGGACTACCTCGCCGTGGCGCCCACGGTCGTCAGCGTGGCGACCGACGCGGAGATCGTCATGGACCGCCCCGACACCGTCCCCGCCGCGCCGGCCGACCCGGACCGCGTGGCCGAGCTGACCCGCCGCTGGGGCCTGGGCAGCTCCCTGCCGCGCCTACTGGCCGCGCTGGAGCGCCGCTGACCGCAGCACGACGCCAACCCCACCACCGCCGCCCCGGCGGGCGCGGCCCACTCGTCAACCCGGCCGACCCCCGCGTGCGCGGCCGACCCGTCACCCGGCGCCGGTCAGAAGTACGTGCCGCACCACGGCACCTCGGCGGCCGCGAACAACGCGTCCGCCCGCGCCAACGCCCCGGCCTCCACCACGTCCAGCCGACGTGCCGCGGCCAGCGTCGAGAACGACACGTCACCCAGGTACGCCGACGCCAGCACGTCCACGTCCAGCACCAGCTCGGGCGCGTCGTCCACCCGCGTCACACCGTCTGCCGCCACCCGGTACGACCCCGCGTTCTCCGGCAGGTAGGTGTCCCGCACCCCGAGGACGACGGGCTCACCGGCAGCGTAGGTCCGCGCCGCCAACGCCGCCGGAACGTCCAGCAGCCGCAACCACGTCTCGTCGGCCACGTCCGCCACCCGGCACGCCCGCCGGTCGCCCAGCAGCCACTCCACCGGCTCGTCGACCGGCCGCCCGAACGCCGTCACCTCGGCCACCAGGTCGATCCCCAGCACGAACAGCCACAGGTCCGCCCACGCCTCCGCGTCCCGCGCCCACAGGTCGAGCACGCTCAACGTGGTCGGCTTCTCGTCCGTCGCGTCGTGCACGCCCGGCGTCACCTTGAACGCCACGTACCCGTCGTCGCCCGACGCCCCCGACCTCACCGCGAGCTTCAGGTTGTCCTCCGCCGCCGCCTGCCGGACGTTGAACGCCCACCACGCGGGCCAGCGCGCGATCGTGCCCGCGCGCCGCGGCGACAGCTCCTCGAACAGGCCCCGCGCGATCCGCTCCCCCGACTCGCCGTCGACCAACCGCACCCGGCCCGCGGGACGCGTCCTCGGCGCGGCCTGCCGCCGGTCGATCCGCAGCAACCGGAAGCGCGTCGCCACCCCGTACCCGTACCGGCCGTAGATCGCCGTCTCCGACGCCCGCAGCGTCGCCACGACCTCGCCCGCCGACCGCAGCCCCCGCAGCTGCGCCCGCTGCACCGAGCTGAGCACGCCCCGGCGCGTCCAGTCCGCCCGCACCCCGACCCGGCTCACCGCCGCGTTCGTCACGACCGCGCCGCCCGGCACCGCCAGCCGCGACGGGAACGACTGGGCCGTCCCGACCAGCTCACCGTCGACGAACGCGCCGAACGCGCGACCAGGCTCGTACGACTCGCGCACGAGCTTCCACGTGTCGTCGGGCGCGGGCGGGTGGTGCAGCGCGCCCCGGAACAGGGTGTGCGCGGCCCGGAACTCGGATTCGTCCAGCACGCGGACGTCGTGATCGGTCACCCCGGCATGGTGCCGCAGGGATCGCTCGCCTTGCGAACGACTTTCCGGACCGCACGCACGACCGAGGCCGCCCCCGCGCACAGCGGGAGCGGCCTCGGTGACGGAAGTCTCGGACTCAGCCGGCGGGCTGGCCCACCTCGTACTCGCCGTCCTCGGTCTTCACCGTCACCTTGACCGTCTTGTCCTTGCCGCCGACCTTCACCGTGCACTCGAAGGTGGTGTTCGGCTTGACCTCCTGGCCCGCGGGGCACGTCGCGCCCTCCACGTCCTGGATCTTGTAGACGTCCTTCAGGATGCCGACCACGCCCGTCTGCACGGCCGCCTGGTCGAACTCCTTCTTGGTGAACCACCCCGGCGCGACGAAGCCCAGGATGCCGACGGCCGCGACCGCCAGCACGACGATCCCGACCACCACCCACAGCACCGCGCTGGACTTCTTCGGCGGCTGCTGGCCGTACTGGCCCGGCTGCCCGAACTGGCCGGGCTGGCCGTACTGCCCCTGCTGGCCGAACTGGTCCGGCTGACCGAACTGGCCGGGCTGGCCGTACTGGCCCTGCTGCGGCTGCCCGTACGGGTTCGACTGCGGGTTGTTCGGGTCGTACCCGGCCGGGTACTGCTGGGTGTACGGCTGCTGGGGCTGCTGCCCCCACTGCTGCTGCGACGGGTCCGGCTGCCCGTAGGGGTTGGGCTGCTGAGCGGGGAAACCACCCGACGGCGTGCCGGGGTACCCACCACCGTAGGGCTGTTGCTGCTGGCCCCACTGCGGCTGCGGGTCGTTCCCTCCGGACGGTCCGTACGGACTGGTCATGCTCGGCCTCCGACGGTCGGTCTGGAAAACGGTCTGGTCAAGTGCGTGCTTCGAAAAGCGGTGTTCAAGCCTTGCGGGCGCGATCAAACCACAGCTGTGCGGACGGTACCCACCCGCCCCGCAAAGCTTTGTCAAACGGTGGCCATCGCCACCACCCCGCGGCGCAACGCGTCCACCGCCTTTCGGGCGGACGCGCCCACCGGGTCCCCGCCACCGACCACGTCCCGGATCTGGTCCAGGAAGTCGATCACCTGCCGGCACCACCGGACGAAGTCGCCCGCGCCCAGCTCCGCGCCGTTCTCCTCCGCCGCCGACAGCACCTTCTCCAACGACTCGCCGCGCGCCCACCGGTACACCGCCCACGCGAACCCCGGATCGGGCTGCCGCGTCCGGTCGAGCCGGTGCCGGCGCTCGTCGTCCTCCAGCTCCGCCCACAACCGCGCCGTCGCGGTCAACGCGTCCGACACCTTCCCCGGTGGCAGCCTGGCCTCCAGCGGACCGTCCCGCCGCGCCTCGTACACCAGCGCCGACACCACCGCGGCCAGCTCCGCCGGGTCGAGGTCTCGCCACACGCCGTGCCGCAGGCACTCCGCCGCCAACAGGTCCGACTCGCTGTACAGCCTGGTCAGCCGCTTGCCGTGCTCGGTGACCTCCTCGCCCGGCCCGCTCTCCTCCGCGTGCAGGTAACCGCGTTCCCGCAGCAGGCCGCGAATCCGGTCGAACTCCCGCGCCAACGAGTGCGTGGTCGCCGCGACCTTACGCTCCACCTGCTCCGTCTCGGCCAGCAACCGGTGGTACCGCTCGCCCCACCGGGCGTGCTCCTCGCGCTTCTCGCAGCCGTGGCACGGGTGCGCCCGCAACGCCCGCCGCAACGTCGCCAGCTCCGCGTCGTCGTCCGCCGTCGACCGCCGCTTGCGCATCGCCGGCGCCACGATCCCGGTGGCGCGCAACGACGCCGCCAGGTCGCGCCGCGACTTCGGCGACCGCGTGTCCACCTGCTTCGGCAGCCGCATCTTCCCCAGCACCTCGACCGGCATCGGGAAGTCCGCCGACGACAGCCGGCCCGCCCACCGGTCCTCCGTCACCACGAACGGGCGCGCCTCGCCCAGCGGCTCCAGACCGGGGTCGATCACCACGGCCAACCCGGACCTCCGCCCGGACGGCACCGCGATCACGTCGCCCTTGCGCAGCCGCTCCAACGACTGCGCCGCCTCCGCCCGCTTCGCCGAGGTGTTCTGGCGCGCCAACGCCTTCTCCCGCTCGGCGACCCGCCGGCGCAGCGCCGCGTACTCCGTGAAGTCACCGAGGTGGCACGTCATCGCCTCGGCGTAGCCGCCCAGCGCCTCCCGGTTCCGCTCGATGCGCCGGGCCAGGCCCACCACCGACCGGTCCGCCTGGAACTGCGCGAACGACTGCTCCAGGATCTCCCGCGCCGCCGCCGCGCCCAGCTGGTTCACCAGGTTGACGGCCATGTTGTAGCCCGGCCGGAACGACGACCGCAGCGGGTACGTGCGGGTGGACGCGAGCCCGCCGACCGCCTTCGGGTCGACGCCCGGCTGCCACACCACCACCGCGTGGCCCTCGACGTCGATGCCGCGCCGCCCCGCCCGGCCGGTGAGCTGCGTGTACTCGCCCGGCGTCAGGTCGACGTGCGCCTCGCCGTTGTACTTGACCAGCTTCTCCAGCACGACCGTGCGGGCGGGCATGTTGATGCCCAGCGCCAGCGTCTCGGTCGCGAACACCACCTTCACGAGGCCGCGGACGAACAACTCCTCCACGGTCTCCTTGAACGCGGGCAGCAGGCCGGCGTGGTGGCTCGCGATGCCGCGCTCCAGCGCCTCCCGCCACTCCCAGTAGCCCAGCACCATCAGGTCGCCCTGCGGCAGGTCCTTGGTCTTCTCCTCGATGACCTCGCGGATCTGCTCGACCTCGTCGTTCGAGTTGAGCCGCAACCCGGCCCGCACGCACTGCGTCACGGCCGCGTCGCAGCCCGCCCGGCTGAACACGAAGTCGATCGCCGGCAGCAGGCCCGCGCCGTCCAGCCGCTGCACGATGTCGACGCGCGACGGCGGCTTGAACCCGGACCCGCGCGGCGGCCTGCCCCGCTGGTCCTTGTTGTTGCGGTTGCGGCTCCACGGCACGTGGAACCGCGACAGGTCCTCGGTGTGGCGCAGGAGCTGCGGGTTGATCCGGGCGTGCCCGTCCGGCGCGTCGCCCGCGAACAGGTCCATCATCCGGCCGCCCGCCAGCATGTGCTGCCACAGCGGCACGGGCCGGTGCTCGTCCACGACGACGGTCGTGTCGCCGCGCACCTCGACCAGCCACTCGCCGAACTCCTCTGCGTTGCTGACCGTGGCGGACAGGCCGACCAGCCGCACGGACTCGGGCAGGTGCAGGATCACTTCCTCCCACACCGGGCCGCGGAACCGGTCGGCCAGGTAGTGGATCTCGTCCATCACGACGTACGCGAGCGTGGACAACGTCGAGGAGCCCGCGTACAGCATGTTGCGGAGCACCTCGGTGGTCATCACGACGATCGGCGCGTCGCCGTTGACCGACGTGTCACCGGTCAGCAGGCCGACCTTCTTCGACCCGTAACGGGCCACCAGGTCGGCGTACTTCTGGTTCGACAGCGCCTTGATGGGTGTCGTGTAGAAGCACTTGCTGCCCTCCGACAGGGCCAGGTGGACGGCGAACTCGCCGACCACCGTCTTGCCCGCGCCGGTGGGCGCGCAGACCAGCACGCCGTGCCCGTCCTCCAACGCCTCGCACGCGCGTTGCTGGAACGGGTCGAGGTCGAACGAGATGACCCCGAGGAAGTCGGCCAGCTTGGGCCGGGAGGAGCGGCGGCGGAAATCCGCGTACGAGTCGGCCGGAGACCGCGAAGTGCTTGACACCTCTCCAGGCTGTCACACGGGACCGACAAAATCGCTCCAGATCCGGGACGGACCGCCGATCCTGGATTTTGGTCACCACTGAAGCAATAGAGCCCATCATGGGATGTGGTGCGGCACACTCGGGACCGTGGAGGCGATTCCGTTGGCGGAGGGCGACCTCCGGTGGGTGTTCCCCGACCTGGTCGACGCGGGACCGGTGCTCGACGTGCTGCGGCAGGCCGCGGCGCGGGTCGAGCGGCTGGCCGGGCACCTGGGCAGACCCGGCGGCGGTCTCGTGTTCGACCACCTGCCCGGCGCGCCCTACGCGGGGCTGTCGGGCCGCGCCGAGGCCGAGGAGCTGGCCTTCGACGTCCGCGTGTCGGCGCCGCGCGACCCGCACCGCCACGTCCTCACCCGGCCGCCGCCGTGGCGGGTGGAGGGCGAGATCTCGGTCCGCTGCGACGCCATCCGGGACTGCGGCAGGCACGAGATCGAGACCGTCGAGTCGGCGCACGGCACCCCGCTGGACGCCGCCAACGGCGTGCTGAGCGTTGCCGGGTGGCTGTACGACCGGGGCACGACCGAGCCGCGCGGGTCGTGGCGCAGGCGGGACGTGCTCAGCCGGCACCGGTGACGGACGCCGCGTCCCCTCGCCTGGGCTCGGCGGGGTGCGCCTGGTCCGGCTGCGCCTGGTCCGGATGCGCCTGGTCCGGATGCGCCTGGTCCGGCTGCGCCTGGTCCGGGTGCGACCGGGCGGCCTGCGGTTCGGCGGCCGACCGGGCGGCCTGCGGTTCGGCGGCGACGACGGTCAGCGCGCCGGGCACGCAGGTGGCGCTCAGCGGCACGCCGCTCATCCGCTCCCCGTCCGCGTAGGCCACCCAGGACGTCCCGGACAGCCGCACGGACCTCGCGCGCAGCGTGCGCACCGCCGGGTGGTCCACGTGCCGCCCGGTGCGCAGCGTGGGCAGCATCCGCAGCAGGGTCCGGCGCGGCGCGGCCTCCACCACGGTCAGGTCGAACAGGCCGTCGTCCGGCGACGCGTCCGGGCACACCGGGATGCCGCCGCCGTAGCTGGTCGTGTTGCCGACCGCGACCAGCAGCGCGTCCAGCTCCAGCACGTCGTGCTCGGTCTCCACCACCAGCGGTTCGGGCCGCAGCGCCGCCAGCTCGGCCAGGATCGCCAGGTCGTAGCGGCGGGGGCCGGCGGGCCAGCGCATCGCGTTCGCCCGCTCGTTGACCGCCGAGTCGAAGCCCGCGCACAGCACGGTGGCGAACCACGGCCCGCCCTCGACGCGCCCGAGGTCGAGCGGGCGGCGGACGCCGTCGCGCAGCGCGGCCACCACGTCGTCCACGGAGGTGGCGCCGAGCGCGGTGGCCAGGTCGTTCCCGGTGCCGGCGGGCACCACGGCGAGCGCGGTCGACGACCCGGCGCACGCCTGCACGCCCAGGTGGGCGCCGCCGTCACCGCCGAGGACCACCAGCACGTCCACCCCGTCGGCCACCGCGCGCCGCGCCTGCTCGGCCGTGCCCTCCGCCGTGGCCGCGACGTGCAGGTCCAGGCGGTCGGCCACGGCGCGCAGCCGGCCCGCGACGGTGCCCGCCATGCGGGCCGCCCGGCCCTTGCCGGACGCCGGACACACCAGCAGGGCCACCCGCGTTGAGGTCGACATGGTCGCGAAGCCTACAAAGGCGCCGGCTCAGGTCACGTCGTCGTACTTCGGGTGCGTCGGCGGTTCCGCCGCGGGCACCGGTTCCGGCTTCGCACCGCGCCGCCCCCGCCTCGGCTCGGCCGCGGGCCGCGGGTCCGGCTCGTCGATCGAGGACGGCGTGTACTCGAACGGCGCGGCCTCGTCGTCGGGCAGGGCGTCCCAGCCCTCGTCCTTGCGCTTGCGCGCGGCCCGCTTGTCGTGGACGCGGGCGATCTGGATGGCCAGCTCGAACAGGATCGTGAGCGCCACCGCGAGGGCGACCATCGAGATCGGGTCGGTGCCCGGCGTCGCGATCGCGGCGAAGATGAACAGGGCGAACGTGATGCCGCGCCGCCACCGCCGCAGCTTGTCGTAGGTGAGCACGCCGACCTGGTTGAGCATCACCACGATCAGCGGCAGCTCGAAGCTCACCCCGAAGATCAGCAGCAACGCCAGCACGAAGCTGATGTACTCGCCCGCGGTCAACGCGGTGATGAACTTCTCGTCACCGAAGCTGACCAGCACGGACAGGCCCTGCGGCACGACGTAGAACGCGAGCGTGGCGCCGGCGACGAACAGCACCGACGCGCACGCCACGAACACCACGGCGAACCGGCGCTCCTTGGCGTACAGGCCGGGCGCGATGAACCGCCACACCTGGTACAGCCACAGCGGCGCGGTGAGGGCCATGCCCGCGCCCGCGCCGACCTTCAACCGGATCATGAAGATCTCGAACGGCTGGGTCTGGAGCAGCTGGCACCCCTGGCCGCTCTGGGTCAGCCGCTGCTCCACCGGGATGCCGCAGTAGGGGGCGATCACGATGTCGCCGAGGCTCGGCAGGCCGAAGATCCGCCAGCTCCACCAGAACCACCCGAAGATCGCGCCCAGCGCGATGAACAGCAGCGCCAGCCCGAGTCGGTGCCGGAGGTCGTAGAGGTGATCCTTCAACGACATGGTGCCGTCGGGGTTGGCCCGACGGCTCGTGACCTTGCGGCGCTCCCGGCGCTGGGACCACCACCGGACCGGACTTGCCCCCACCGTGCGGACCGTCCTTCGACTCTCGTTGGTGCGCTGGCTCGTCAGTTGCTGTTCTGCTTGTTCTCGAGGTTCTGCGCGCTCTTCTCGATCGGCTGGGCCACCTGGGGCTGGACGACCTGGGGCTGGGCGACCGGCGGCTGCGCGGGCGGGAGCTGCTGCGGGGCGGGCGCGACGGGCGGCTGCTGCTGGGCGGTGGTGGCCGGGTTGGCCTGCGACTGGTCGTCCTCGTCGCGCAGACCCTTGGTCTCCGCCTTCAGGATCTTCGCCGAGCGGCCGATCGACCTGGCCATGTCCGGCAGCTTCTTCGCGCCGAACAGCAGGATGATCACCACGGCGATGATGATCAGCTCAGTAGCTCCGAGGGAACCCACGACTGTCCTCCTGTCTCCCCCGGTCCACCGATGGTACGCGGGGCTCGCCCTGGCGGGCCTGATCCGGACGCCGTTCGGCGACGGCCAGCGAGAGCGCGGCGAACCGCGCCTTCAGCAGACCGGCGCCGTCGCCGACCCTGTCCCCCACCAGAGTGCTTGCCGCGCGGAAGCGGCGCAAGGACCCGATGACTCGGACGGTGACCGCGACGAGCGCGACCAGCCCGAACAGGATCAACGCCAGGGTCGGGATGTACGGCACGGGACCCACGTTACTGGGCTCAGGTTGCCGGGAGGTGATCCGCCCGGCGCAATGCCGCCTCCGCCTGCCTGGCGACCTCCGCCACGAGGTCGGGAGGCTGCTCGACGTGCGCCTCACCGCCCAGCCCGAGCAGCAGGCGCACCATCCACGCGGTGTCGGCGTACCGCATGAGGACGCGGGCCCGGCCCTCCTCCAGCTCGACCAGCCCGTCCGTCGGGTAGTACTCGGCGACCCAGCGCGCGTCCGGTTCCAGCACCAGCACGGCCGTCCGCTGGGACGGGTCGGGCTTGAACAAACCCTCCGAGGTGTCGGTGGGCTCGGCGTGCGGCGGCGGGGCGGCGGGCTCGTCCAGCACGTCCACGGCGTCGATCCGGTCGAGCCGGAACAGCCGCACGCCATCCGCCGCCCGGCACCACGCCTCCAGGTAGCCGCGCCCCTCGACCAGCAGCATCCGCATCGGGTCGACGACACGGTCGGTGATCTCGTCCCGTGACGGCGTGTAGTAGCTGAGCCGCAGCGCGCGCCCGCGCCGGACACCGTCCGACACCGCGTCACGCACGCGTGCCGTCTCCGGGGCCTCCCGCACGGCCAGTCCGACGGCCACCCCGGCGGGCTGCGCCTGCCCCACGGCGGCCTCGATCTTGGCCACGGCCCGCTGGACGGCGGCCTGGTCGGCGACGCCGGGCGTCTCGGCCAGCGCGCGCAGCGCCACCAGCAGCGACGTCGCCTCCGCGGCGGTGAGCCGCAGGGGCCGGCTCATGCCCGCGTCGAACGTGACGGTGACCGTGTCGCCCTCGAACGACAGGTCGATCAGGTCGCCGGGGCCGTAGCCAGGCAGGCCGCACATCCACAGCAGTTCGAGGTCGCGGCGGATCTGCTTGGGCGTGACCTCGAAGTCCTCCGCGACCTCGTCGATCGGCACGCCGGGGCGGGCCAGCAGGTACGGCACCAGGGCGAGCAGCCGGGGCAGGCGGTCGGTGGCGGCGTTCACGCGCGCACCCCCGCACCGCGCAGCGCGCCGAGCAGCTTCTCCCGCACCGTCTTGGCCAGCACTTCCGGCTCCAGCACGACGACCGCCGGGCCGAACCCGGCGATCCAGGAGGCGGCCGAGTCGGGGAACCGCAGCTCGATCTCCAGCAGGTCGCCGGGCTCGCCGTCGAACTCCTGGCGGCCGAGCACCCGCGCCCGCCTGCGCACGCCCTGCGCGCGGCCCTCGGCGACCCACAGCTTCGCCGTGGCCGTCGTCTGGTCGACCGCGGGCTGGGTGCGGGCCACGAACGACAGCAGGTCGACGTCGTCGGGCCGGCGCACCGCGCCCGCCTTGCCGACCGCGCGGACGTCGCCGACGATCCGGGACAGCCGGAAGCAGCGCGGCGCGTTCCGGTCGCGGTCGTGGCCGACGAGGTACCACCGGCCGCGCCAGGCCACCACGCCCCACGGCTCGACGGTGCGCGTGCGGACCTCGACCGGCGACGGGCGGCGGTAGTCGAACTCGACCACGCGCCCCTCCTGCACGGCCGCGAGCAGCGGCGGGAACGCGGGTTCGCTGGTGCGGACCTTGGGTTCGACCGGCACGTGGACGTCCTGGTCGACGTCCACGCCCGCGGCGCGGAGCTTGATCAGCGCGCCGTGCGCGGCGCCGGTGAACTGGGGCGAGTCCCACAGCCGGGCGGCCAGCGCCACGGCGGCGGCCTCGTCCGGCTCCAGGTCGATGTCGCCCAGCTCGTAGTCCCGGCGGGCGATGCGGTAGCCGTCGATCGCGTCGAAGCCCGCGCTGCGGCCCGTCTCCAACGGCACGCCCAGGTCGCGCAGCTCGGTCTTGTCGCGTTCGAACATGCGGAAGAACGCCTCGTCCGTCGCGGCGTCGGAATAGCCGGGGACGATGGCGCGGATGCGCTCGGCGGTCAGGTACTGGCGGGTCGAGAGCAGGCACAGCACCAGGTTGACGAGCCGTTCGGCACGTGCGATGGCCACCAGGGAACCCTAACCCCGGACGAGACCCCCGTGACGCCATCCCCGCCGTCGGTCCGGGTGAATGGTCCATTCAGCCGATTGCCCGGAAGAACGCCAGCAGCTCGTCGGCCAGTTCGCGGGGCACCTCCTCGGCCAGGTGGTGCCCGGACGGCAGACCGCGTCCGCGCAGGTCGTCGGCCCAGTCGCGCCACACGCCGAGCACGTCGCCGTAGAGGGACGGCAGGTCGTCGTCCTCCGCCCACAGGACCAGCACGGGGCACCGGACGCGGCGGCCCGCGGCGAGGTCCGCGTCGTCGTGCGCGCGGTCGACGCCGAGGCCGGCGCGGTAGTCCTCGACCATGGCGTGGACGGTCGCCGGGTCGTGCATGGCGCGGAGGGTGTCGTCGTCCACGGGCCTGCGGTCGGTGTGGTACCAGGCGTCGGGGTCGGCGTTGATGACCCGTTCCGGCACGTCGGGCTGGGCCAGGAAGAACCAGTGCCACCAGCTCCGGGCGAACTCCGGGCCGCACCGGGCCAGCGCCGACCCGATCGGCACCACGTCCAGCGCGACGAGGTGCGTGACCAGGTCCGGGTGGTCCAGGGCGAGCCGGGTGGCGACGTACCCGCCGCGGTCGTGGCCGACCACGGCGAACCGCTCGTGGCCCAGCTCGCGCATGAGGGCGACGAGGTCCCGTGCCATCACCCGCTTGGAGTACGGCGTGTGGTCGGCCGTGGTCTCCGGCTTGCCCGAGCCGCCGTACCCGCGCAGGTCGGGGCACACGACGGTGTGGTCGGCCGCGAGCAGCGGGGCGACGTGCCGCCAGGTGGTGTGCGTGCGCGGGTGCCCGTGCAGCAGGAGCACGGGCGGCCCGGAACCGCCGTGGCTCACCCGCAGCTCCACGTCACCGGTGTCGATCCTCGTCAGGGTGAAGTCGGCCACCCGTTCCACCTACCCGGGCGGGTGGCCGATCAACCCCCTGTCACACCGCTCTCCGGCGCAACGCCTCGCGTCAGCCGCCCTCCGGCACGCCGCCGCGTCACCCGGCGCCCGGCACACCTTCTGGCCTCAGCCGGCACACCGCCGCGTCGCCGGCGCCCGGCACACCGTCAGGCGCCCTCCAGCAGGCCGCCGCGTCGCCCGGCGCCCGGCACCGCTCGCGTCAGCCGCCGATCGCGGCGAGGCCGGCCCGCGCGAAGCGCTCGTCCAGGTCGCCGCTCGGCGCGCCGCCGACCCCGATGCCCGCGACGGGCGCGCCGTCCGCCACCACCGGCACGCCGCCGGCCAGGAACAACGTGCCGGGGATGTCCCGCAGCGTCGCGCCCGCGCCGGTCACCCGGCCGGCCAGCTCGGACGTCGGCGCGTTGAACGACACCGACGTGAACGCCTTCCGCCGCGCCGACTCCTCGGTCTGCGGGCCCGCGCCGTCGCCGTGCAGCAGCACGACCACGTCGCCGCCCCGGTCCACCACGGCGACGGTGACCCGCTGGCCCTCCTTCTCGGCGGCGTCGAGCGCCGCCTGGGCCGCCCGCACCGCCGCGTCCACCGTGATCGCCGTCGTGGTCCGCACGGCGACCCCGCTGCGCCCGTGCTGCCGGTCGGCCGCGCCCTGCTCGGCCACCGCGTAGCCACCCGCACCCGCCACGGACAACGCCACCAGCACCGCGATCGTGGTCTTGCGCATCGCACTCTCCTCATCCCGTCGTGTGGCACCCAGACTCGTCCCGGCGGGGCGTCCCGACCTGGTGGTTCCGGTTGACCCCGGTTCAACCCATCGGTTGACCCGGAGCGCCGTGACCTGGCCTAGGGTCGGCCCCGTGTGGCTGCACCGGGCGATGCACGCGGGCTTCTACGTGCTGTTGACGGCGTCGGCGGCGCGGTACGTCGCGTACCACGGCGTCGCGCCCGCCGTGCTGGTCACGGCCGCCGTGCTCGGCGCGGCGTACCCGCTGGGCGTGCGCTGGACCAACGCCCTGCCCGCCGTGCTCGGGCTGTGGCTGGTGCTGGTGTGGCTCGCGCCGAGCTTCGGCTGGTGCGCGATCCCCCTGTTCTTCCAATGCCTGCGGCAGCTGCGGCCGCGGGTGGCGGTGCCGCTGGCGGCCGTGCTCACCGCCGCCGTGGTGCTGACCCAGGTGCGGCTGGCCGAGGCGTTCGAGCCGAGCCTGGTGCTCGGCCCGGTCGGGGTCGCGGTGATCACCGCGGCGGTGTTCTTCGACCGCCGCCGGCTGCTGCACCAGGCGGGCGCGCTGGAGGAGCGGCAGCGCCTGGCGCGCGAGATCCACGACACGCTGGCGCAGGGGCTGTCCAGCATCACCCTGCTGCTGGAGCTGGGCGACACCGCGCGGGCCCGCGAGGTCGCCAAGGAGAACCTGGCCGAGGCCCGCCGGTTCGTGCGCGACCTGTCGCCGCTGGAGGGCCGCACGTTGACCGACGCGCTGCGCGGGCTGTGCGACCGGGTCGAGGTGGAGGGCGACCCGTACCCGCTGCCCGTGCCGGTGGAGGTGGCGCTGCTGCGGGTCGCGCAGGGCGCGCTGGCCAACGTCCGCGAGCACGCCCAGGCCACCACGGCGGTCATCACGCTCACCTACCTGGGTGACGCGGTGACGCTGGACGTGCGGGACGACGGACGCGGCTTCGACCCGGCCACGACCCGCCCCGGGCCTGGCCGCGGGTACGGCCTCGACGCGATCCGCGACCGGGTGGCCGAGCTGGGCGGCACGATGACGGTGGAGAGCGCGCCGGGCGAGGGCACGGCGCTGGCCGTGAGCGTGCCGACGCCGTGACCGGCCCGCCGAACGGCCCGGCCGGCCCCGCGAACGGCCCGGCAGAAGACCCCTCCACCGGCTCCGGGCCGCTGAAGGTGCTGGTGGTGGACGACCACCCGGTGGTCCGGTTCGGCCTGGCCGGCCTGCTGGCCCGGGACTTCGAGGTGGTCGGCGAGGCCGCCACCGGCGAGGACGCGGTCCGCCACGCCGCGACCCGGGACCCGGACGTGGTGCTGATGGACCTGCGGCTCGGCGCCGGCATCGACGGCGTGGAGGCCACCCGGCGCATCCGCGCCCTGCCCGACCCGCCGCAGGTCGTCGTGCTGACCACGTACGACTCGGACGCCGACGTGGTCCGGGCGGTCGAAGCGGGCGCGACCGGCTACCTGCTCAAGGACTGCCCGCCGGACGAGCTGGCCGCCGCGGTCCGCCAGGCCGCCGCCGGCCGCACCGTGCTGTCGCCCGACATCGCCCACCGCCTGCTGCACCGGGCGCCCGCGCCCGCGATCACCCGGCGGGAGGTGCAGATCCTCGACCACCTCGCCCGCGGCCTGTCGAACCGGGAGATCGCGAAGGCGCTGTTCATCAGCGAGGCGACGGTGAAGACGCACCTGGTGCGGATCTTCGACAAGCTCGGCGTCGACACCCGCACGGCCGCCGTGCGGACCGCCGTCGAGCTGAAGCTGATCCGCCTCAGCCGCTGGTGAGGCCACCGTCCGGAAGGCCGTCCTGGAGGCAGCCCGGCAGACCGGCGTCGGGCGGGCCAACGGGCAGGCCGGTGCAGCCCGGACCACGGCCGACGGGCCCCGCGACAGCCGCCACCAGCGCGCTCACCTCGACGGATGCGGCGGAAGGCCCCGGACCACCCGCGGCCCGGGGCCTTCCGCGGCTCGCGCTACAGCGAGGAGATCAGCCGTTCCACGCGCTCGTCCACCGCGCGGAACGGGTCCTTGCACAGCACGGTGCGCTGCGCCTGGTCGTTGAGCTTCAGGTGCACCCAGTCGACGGTGAAGTCGCGGCCCGCGGCCTGCGCGGCGGCGATGAAGTCACCGCGCAGCTTGGCCCGCGTGGTCTGCGGCGGGGTGTCCTTGGCGGCCTCGATCTCGCCGTCGTCGGTGACCCGTTCCACCTGGTCCTTGCGCTGGAGCAGGTCGAAGATGCCCCGGCCGCGCCGGATGTCGTGGTAGGCGAGGTCGAGCTGGGCGATGCGCGGGTTGGACAGGTCCATGTCGTGCTTGGCCTGGTAGCGCTCCATCAGCCGGTACTTGATGGCCCAGTCGATCTCGCGGTCGATCTTGGACAGGTCCTCGGCCTCGACCGCGTCCAGCGTGCGGCCCCACAGCTCCAGCACCCGCTCGGCCATCGGGTCCGGCGCCCGCTTGGCCACGTGCTCCACCGCGCGCTCGTAGTACTCGCGCTGGATGTCCAGCGCCGACGCCTCCTTGCCGCCGGCGAGGCGGACGGTGCGGCGGCCGGTCAGGTCGTGGCTGATCTCGCGGATGGCGCGGATCGGGTTGTCGAGGCTGAAGTCCCGGAACTGGACGCCCTGCTCGATCATCTCCAGCACCAGGTTCGCGCTGCCCACCTTGAGCAGCGTGGTCACCTCGGACATGTTCGAGTCGCCCACGATGACGTGCAGCCTGCGGTAGCGCTCCGCGTCGGCGTGCGGCTCGTCGCGGGTGTTGATGATGGGCCGCGACCGGGTGGTGGCGCTCGACACGCCCTCCCAGATGTGCTCGGCCCGCTGCGACAGGCAGTAGACCGCTCCGCGCGGCGTCTGGAGCACCTTGCCCGCGCCGCAGATGAGCTGCCGGGTCACCAGGAACGGCAGCAGGACGTCGGCGATGCGGGAGAACTCCCCCGCCCGCGCGACCAGGTAGTTCTCGTGGCAACCGTAGGAGTTGCCCGCGGAGTCGGTGTTGTTCTTGAACAGGAAGATGTCTCCCCCGATGCCCTCGTCGGCGAGCCTGCGCTCGGCGTCGACGAGCAGGTCCTCGAGGATGCGCTCACCAGCCTTGTCGTGCGTCACGAGCTGGGCGAGGTCGTCGCATTCCGCCGTGGCGTACTCGGGGTGCGACCCCACGTCCAGGTAGAGCCGAGAGCCGTTGCGCAGGAAGACGTTCGACGAGCGTCCCCACGAGACGACCCGGCGGAACAGATAACGCGCGACCTCATCCGGGGACAGCCTGCGCTGCCCGTGGAAGGTGCAGGTCACCCCGAACTCAGTCTCAATGCCGAAGATCCGCCGCTGCATCCCTCAACAGTAGGCGCATTTCCGGATTTCCTCAGTGATCCAATCGGGCGTCGCGCCGTTTTCGCGGATAACGTTCTCCTGTGCTTCGACGAGTGAACCGCCTGGACCTTGCCCTGATGCGGCGCTCGGGGGCGCTGCGCGCGTCGCCCGTGGACCACGCGCTGAAGCGGCTCTCGCGGGCCGCGAACCACAGCGTGCTGTGGTTGGCCGTGGCCGCCGTGCTGGCGTCGCGCAGGGGCGTGACCAGGCGTGCCGCGTTCCGCGGGGTGGCGGCGATCGCGGGCGCGAGCTTCGGGTCGAGCTTCGTGGCCAAGCGCCTGTTCCCGCGCCGCAGGCCCGCCGCCGACCTGCTCACGGTGCCGCGCCGGCTGACCAAGAGGCCGACCTCGTCGTCGTTCCCGTCCGGGCACGCGGCGTCGGCGGCGGCGTTCACCACGGCGTTGGCGATGGAGTCGCCCAAGCTGGCGGCGGCGGTCGCGCCGGTCGCGGCGGCGGTGGCGTACTCGCGGGTCCACACGGGCGTGCACTGGCCGTCCGACGTGGCCGCCGGCGCCGCGATCGGGGTCGGCGCGGGCCTGCTGACCAGGCGTTGGTGGCCGCTGGGCCGGACCGAGCCCGCGTCGGCGCGCGAGCACCGGGCGCTGGACGCGCTGGTCGACGGCGAGGGCCTGGTGGTCGTGGTGAACCCGCACGCGGGGCTGGGCGCGACCAGCCTGGGCGCCGAGGACCCGACCGAGGCCGTGGCCCGCGAGTGGCCGAAAGCCACGATCGTGGGAATCGAGGATCTCGACACGGTGATCGCCGATCACGCTCCGAAGGCACTGGGTGTGGCCGGCGGGGACGGCTCGGTGGCGGCGGTCGCGGCGCTGGCGGCGGCCCACCGGCTGCCGCTGGTGCTGGTGCCCGCCGGGACGCTGAACCACTTCGCCCGCGACGTCGGCGTGACCGGGCTGGACGACAGCGCGCGGGCGGTCGCGGCGGGTGACGGCGTGCTGGTGGACCTGGCCGCCGTGTCCGTGGACGGCGACGGCCCCCGCTGGTTCGTCAACACGGCGAGCCTCGGCGGGTACCCGGACATGGTGCGGCTGCGCGAGCAGTTGCAGGACCGGTGGGGCAAGTGGCCGGCGGCGGCGATCGCGCTGGCCAGCGTGCTGCACACGTCCCGGCCGATGCGGGTGGAGCTGAACGGCGAGCCGCAGCTGGTGTGGATGCTGTTCGTCGGCAACGGCCCGTACCGGCCGAAGGGCTTCGCGCCGACCATGCGCCCGGCGCTGGACGCGGGCCTGATGGACGTCCGGTACATCCGCGCCGACACCCGGTTCTCGCGGGCGCGGTTCTTCGCCGGCGCCCTGCTGGGCTCGCTGCACCGCAGCCGCACCTACCGGCACCTGGAGACCCGCTGGCTGGACGTGAAGCTGCTCGACGGCGCGGTGGCGATCGCGACGGACGGCGAGGTCGGCCCGACCGGCGCCACGTTCGAGTTCCGGTCCCGCCCGGCGGCCCTGGCCGTCTACCGACCCGAGAGCTAGGGTTGACTACGTCAACTGTTCTGTTGAGGGAGTCAACGATGACGGTCGCCGACGTCCGCGCGTTCAACCGCTTCTACACCGGCGTGATCGGCGTCCTCGACCGGAGCTACCTGGCCTCGCCGTACTCGGTGACCGAGGTCCGGGTGCTGTTCGAGCTGGCGGCCGGCCACCGCGAAGCAGCCGACCTGCGTGCCGCGCTGTCCCTCGACGCCGGCTACCTCAGCCGCATCCTGACCGCGTTCGAGCGCGACGGCCTGGTCACCCGCACGCCGTCCGAGCGCGACTCCCGCCGCCACGTCGTCACCCTCACCCCGCGGGGCGAGTCCGTGCTCGCCGACCTGAACGCCCGGTCCGACGCCGAGGTCGGGGCGCTGCTGGACGGCGTGCCGCCCTCGGACCGCGTCGCGCTGGTGGCGGCGATGCGCCGGATCGAACGGCTGCTCACCGGCACGCCGCGGTCGTACGTGCTGCGGCCGTTGCGGCCGGGCGACCTGGGCTGGGTCGTCAACCGGCACGGCGTCCGGTACGCGGAGGAGCACGGCTTCGACCAGACCTTCGAGGCGCTGGTGGCCCGCGTGGCGGCCGAGTACGTCGAGAACCACAGCCCCGACCGCGAGGCGGCGTGGATCGCCGAGGTCGACGGCGAGCCGGTCGGCTCGGTCTTCTGCGTCCGGGTGGACGACCGCACCGCCCAGCTGCGCCTGCTCCTGGTCGAGCCGGCCGCCCGGGGCCTCGGCATCGGCAAGCGCCTGGTCGAGGAGTGCCTGCGCTTCGCCCGCCGGGCCGGGTACAAGCGGATGGTGCTGTGGACCGTGTCGGGGCTGGCGGCGTCGCGGCACATCTACGAGAAGGCCGGCTTCACCCTGGACGACAGCGAGCCGGCGCGCCTGTACGGCCGCGACCTGGAGGCGCAGACCTGGTCGCTGGACCTCTGACAGGTTCCGGCCAGGCCACCACCGCCGCCGTCTTCGCCTTCCTACAGTCGGGCCACGGGCCGGATCGACGGGGGGTGGACGGGGTGAAAGGTCTCCTGGCCGTAGTGCTGGTGCTCATGGGCGGCACGTTCTTCCTGCTGGTGGACCACCCCGGAAGCCTCCACGGGTCGCTGATCGCCGTCGCGGCGGGCCTGCTGCTGCTGGCCGAGATCGGCTTCGGGTACGGGCCGGCCGGCGTCGGGTGGCTGACGTGCGCGGTGCTGGGGTTCTGGAAGGGGCAGGACGTCGCCACGTGGGCCGGGCAGCACCGGCTCGCCGTCGTGGTCGTGATCTTCGTCCTGCTGGTGGCGCTCGGCTCCCGCGCGGCCTGGGCGGCCCAGCGGGCCGAGTGGGAGCGGGCCGTCCGCGACCGCCACGGGTGAACCGCCGCGCCCACCGGCGCGGTTCGACATGGTCGAACGGTTTCGCGGTAGGGTGATCGCGTGCCCGGTCCGATCCAGTCCATCGAACGGGCAGCCGCGGTCCTGCGGCTGCTGGCCAGTGGCGCGCGGCGGATGGGGGTCGCGGAGCTGGCCCGTGCCCTTGAGCTGCCCAAACCGACCGTGCACGGCATCCTCCGCACGCTCCAGCTGGTCGGCTTCGTCGAGCAGTCGCCGGACACGGGCAAGTACCAGCTCGGCGCGGCGCTGTTCCACATCGGCAGCAGCTACCTCGACGGCAACGAGCTGCGCACCCGCGCGCTGAACTGGTCGGACTCGCTGGCCTCGCGCAGCATGGAGAGCGTCCGCATCGGCACGCTGCACGAGAACCAGGTCCTGGTCGTGCACCACGTGTTCCGCCCGGACAACTCCCGGCAGGTCCTCGAAGTGGGCGCCCTCCTGCCCGCGCACGCCAGCGCGCTGGGCAAGGTCCTGCTCGCCGACGACCCGGTCGGCCTCGGCCTGGCCGACGACGAGCCGCTGAAGGCGTACACGGCCGCCACGATCACCGGCCTCGACCGGCTCGGCGACGAGTTGGAGCAGGTCAGACAGCGTGGCTGGGCCAGTGATGTCGAGGAGCTGGTCGACGGCGAGGTGTCGCTGGCGGCGCCGATCCGGGACCGCCGCGCGGTGACCGTGGGCGCGGTCGGGATCTCCGGGCCGGTCGAGCGGCTGTGCGACGCGAGGAAGCAGCCGCGCACCGAGCTCGTGTCCTACGTCCGCGAGGCCGCGCGGTCCATCTCGCGCGAGCTGGGCGCCATTCCCTGGTGAACCCGGCCCGATTGCCGGGCCGTGGCGGGAGGGTTGACATCTTGTGAGCGTCGGCACAGGATTCACGCGCACCGTACGACAATGTCGAACGGCATTCAGGCCAGAGAGGGCGCGTGGATGACGAACCAGTCGATCTTCATCGGGGAGTTCCTGGGCACCGCACTGCTGTTGCTGCTGGGCAACGGCGTCGTGGCGGGCGTGGTGTTGGCCAAGTCGAAGTCGAACGGCGCGGGCTGGGCGGTGATCACGTTCGGCTGGGGCTTCGCCGTCCTCGCCGGCGCGTACGCCGTCGCACCGCTGTCCGGCGCGCACCTCAACCCCGCCGTCACCGTCGGCCTCGCCATCCACAACGGCGACTGGAGCACCGTCCCGCTGTACGTGGCCGCGCAGCTGCTCGGCGCGTTCACCGGCGCGGTCCTCTGCTACCTCGCCTACCTCGGCCAGTTCCGCGCCAACACCGGCGACGTGCTGGGCGTCTTCGCCACCGGCCCCGAGATCCGCCACCGGTTCCAGAACCTCGCCACCGAGGCCATCGCCACGTTCGTGCTGGTGTTCGTCATCCTCGCCACCGGCCAGACCAAGGGCCTGGAGACCTCCGGCACCGGCGTGCTGATCGTCGCCCTGCTGGTCGTCGGCATCGGCATGTCGCTGGGCGGCCCCACCGGCTACGCCATCAACCCCGCGCGCGACCTCGGCCCCCGCCTCGCGCACGCCGTCCTGCCGATCCCCGGAAAGGGTGGATCGGACTGGGGATACGCCTGGGTCCCCGTCGTCGGTCCCCTGATCGGCGGAGCATTGGCCGGGCTCGTCGACATCGCCGTCTACTGAGGAGCGCCACCGTGACCACCTACTCAGCCCGATCCTTCGTGGCCGCCATCGACCAGGGCACGACCTCCTCGCGCTGCATCGTCTTCGACCACGGCGGCGCGATCGTGTCCGTCGCCCAGAAGGAGCACCGGCAGATCTTCCCCCGCCCCGGCTGGGTGGAGCACGACGCCGAGGAGATCTGGGCCAACGTGCTGGACGTCGTGCACGGCGCGCTGCAGAAGGCGTCCCTGTCGGTGCACGACCTGGCCGCCGTCGGCATCACCAACCAGCGCGAGACGACGCTGGTGTGGGACAAGGCCACCGGCAAGCCCGTGCACAACGCGATCGTCTGGCAGGACACGCGCACGGACCAGCTCGTCCGGGAGCTGGGCGACCAGAACCGGTTCCGCGACAAGTGCGGCCTGCCGCTGGCGACGTACTTCTCCGGGCCGAAGGTCCGCTGGCTGCTCGACCACGTCGACGGCCTGCGGGCGCGGGCCGAGGCGGGCGAGGTGCTGTTCGGCACGATGGACACCTGGCTGATCTGGAAGCTCACCGGCCGCCACGTCACCGACGTCACCAACGCCAGCCGCACCATGCTGATGAACCTGGAGACGCTCGACTGGGACGACGAGCTGGTCGACGCGATCGGCGTGCCCCGGGCGATGCTGCCGGAGATCCGGTCGTCCGCCGAGGTGTACGGCACCGCGACCGGCACGCTGGAGGGCGTCCCGGTGGCGTCCGCGCTCGGCGACCAGCAGGCGGCGCTGTTCGGCCAGACCTGCTACTCCCCCGGCGAGGGCAAGTGCACCTACGGCACCGGCAGCTTCCTGCTGGTCAACACCGGTGACAAGCCGGTGCGCTCGGAGAACGGCCTGCTCACCACGGTCGGCTACAAGATCGGCGACCAGCCCGCGTCCTACGCGCTGGAAGGCGCGATCGCGGTGACCGGCGCGCTGGTGCAGTGGTTCCGGGACAAGATGGGGCTGATCTCCAGCGCCGCCGAGATCGAGACGTTGGCGCGCACCGTCGAGGACAACGGCGGCGCGTACTTCGTGCCCGCGTTCTCCGGCCTGTTCGCACCGCACTGGCGGTCCGACGCGCGCGGCGTCATCGCGGGCCTGACCGGCTACATCGACAAGGGCCACATCGCCCGCGCGGTGCTGGAGGCGACCGCGTGGCAGACCCGCGAGGTCGTGGACGCGATGAACGCCGACTCGGGCGTCGAACTCGTCGCGCTGAAGGTCGACGGCGGCATGACGGCGAACAACCTGCTCATGGGCTTCCTGTCGGACGTCCTCGACGTGCCGGTGGTGCGGCCGATCGTCGCCGAGACCACGTGCCTCGGCGCGGCCTACGCGGCGGGCCTCGCGGTCGGCTACTGGTCGGACACCGAGTCGTTGCGGGAGAACTGGCACAAGGCCGCCGAGTGGCTGCCGACGATGGACGCGAAGACCCGCGACAAGGGCTACCGGAAGTGGAAGAAGGCGGTCGAGCGGACCGTCGGGTGGATCGACGAGGACGACAACGATGAGTGAGCAACGGGCCAGGGCGCGCGAAGCGCTGGGACACGGCACCTTCGACCTGGTCGTGATCGGCGGCGGCGCGCTGGGCATCGCCACCACGTGGGCCGCGGCGCGGTCGGGCCTGCGGGTGGCGCTGGTGGAGGCGGGCGACTTCGCCGGCGCCACGTCCAGCGCGTCGTCGAAGCTGGTGCACGGCGGGCTGCGCTACCTGGCGATGGGGCCGGGCGCGGTGCCGATGGTGCGGGAGAACCACGCCGAGCGGCGTGCGCTGGGCGACCGGCTCGCGCCGCACCTGGTCCGGCCGCTGCCGTTCCTGGTGCCCGTGTACCGGGGCGGCCCGCACTCGCGGTCCGTGCTGGGCGCCGGCGTGGTGCTGTACTCGGCGCTGTCCGGGTTCGGCGACGGCGTGGGCAAGGTGCTGTCCGCGCGGCGGGCCGTCGAGCACGTGCCGCACCTGCGCACCGAGGGGCTGCGCGGGGCGGCGCTCTACCACGACCACCAGATGAACGACGCCCGCGTGGCCATCACGGCGGCGCGGGCGGCGGCCGAGGCGGGCGCGGTGCTGCTCAACCACGTCGAGGTGGTGGCGCTGCGCAAGCGCGGGTCGCTGGTGACGGGTGTCGAGCTGCGCGACCGCGTGGACGGCGGGACGTTCGGCGTGGACGCGTCGGTGGTCGTCAACGCGACCGGGCCGTGGCTGGACGTGCTGCGGCGGATGGAGGACGCGGCGGCCGCGCCGAGCATCCGGCTGTCCAAGGGCGCCCACCTGGTGCTGAAGACGGACACGCCGTGGCGTGCGGCGATGACCATCCCGGTGGACGACGTGCGGGTGTCGTTCGCCATCCCGTGGGAGGGCCAGCTCCTGCTGGGCACGACCGACGAGGCGTACGAGGGCGACCCGGCCGACGTGCGGTGCTCGCCCGCCGACGTCGACCAGATCCTGGCCGAGGCGTCGGTCGGCATCACCGCCGAAGCCCTCGACCGCTCGAAGCTGGCGTACACGTTCGCGGGCCTGCGCGTGCTGCCGCGGGCTCCGGGCGACAGCGGGTCCGGCGACACCAGCCACGCCAAGCGGGAGACGGTGATCACCAGCGGCCGCGGCGGGATGATCAGCGTGGCGGGCGGCAAGTGGACCACGTTCCGCCGGATCGGGGCGTCGGTGCTGGCCCGCGTCGGCGAGTCGCTGGGACGGGACCTGTCGCACGCGTTCGACGGCGTGCCGGCGGCCCTGCCCGGCGCCGCGCTGCCCGAGCGGGTGACCGCGCAGCTGGGCCGTGAGCTGCCGTCGCTGCCGGACGACGTGGTGCGCCACCTGGCCACGCACTACGGCACCGTCAGCCACGAGGTGCTGGCGCTGGCGCTGGACGACCCGGCCCTCCTCGACCGCGTGCACCCCGACGGCCCGGACATCTGGGCGCAGGTGGCGCACGCGCAGCGGTACGAGTGGGCGACCGAGGTGGACGACGTGCTGCGGCGGCGGACCACCGTGGTGGTGCGCGGGCTGGACACGCCGTCGGTGCGTGAGCGCACGAGCCGGTTGCTGGCCAAGGCGATCGCCTAACCGGCCGGAGGTGGTGCCGGCGGGGGTCCGCATACTCGACGCATGCCCTTCACCAGCACCACCCACGTGCGCTGGGCGGACGTGGACCAGAACGGCCACATGCGCACCACCGCGTACCTGGACGCGGCCGAGGACAACCGGATGCAGTTCTTCGCCTCGGTCGGCTTCCCGGACACGGAGTTCGCCGCCCGCCGGCTCGGCCCGATCTCCCACGGCGACGACATCCGGTACCGCGCCGAACTCCGCCTCCTCGACACCGCCGTGGTGGAGCTGCGCCTGGACGGCCTCTCGCCGGACGGCGCCCGCTTCCGCCTGCACAACCGGATCGTCAAGCCGGACGGCCGCACCGCCGCCACGGTCGTGACCACCGCCGGGTGGCTGGACCGGGAGGCGCGCCGGCTCGTCACCCCGCCCGCCGACCTGCTGGCCGCGCTCACCACGCTGGACCGGACCAAGGACTACACCGAGCTGCGCTCACCGCTCGTCAGCACCTGAGCCGGCCGTGATCCCCCGACTCGTGTGAAGGGGGCACTCGATCGTCCGAGCGCCCCCTTCGCACGGGTCAGCCCTGCCGAGGCGGTCGAGGCGTTGGGCAGGCTGCAGGAGCGGACCGGGTCCAAGAAGGTCGACCTCGTGGTGCTGCGCGACCCGGAAGGGCGCGACCAGCTGGTCAAGACCTTCCTCTGAACGCGGTGAAGGCCCCCCGGCAGCGTGCCGGAGGGCCTTCACCGTTCGTCCTTCGGCTACGGCTTGTCGTCGTTCGGCGGCAGGTTCACATCCGTCTCGGGCTTCTTCCGGCCACCCTTCGCGGGCGGGGCGGCGGCTTCCGGCTCGGCGGCGGGCGCCGGTGCGTCACCGGGGAGCAGGGCCGCCAGGGCGGCACCGGTGACGCGGCGGAACGCGCGCCGCGGCCGGTCGCGGTCGAGGACGGCCACTTCCAGCTTGCCCCGGTCCAGCAGGTCCGGCTTGCCGTTGCCGGTGGTCGTGCTGCCCGAGCTGAGGGCCTTCACGGCGACCCGGACGGCGTCGGCCAGCGGCAGGTCCTCGGCGTACGCGTCCTTCAACGCGGTGCCGGTGGCCTCGGCCTGGCCGCCCATGATGACGTACTGCGGCTCCTCCACGATCGAGCCGTCGTAGGTCAGCCGGTAGAGCGTGTCCTGCTCGGGCCTGGTGCCGACCTCGGCCACGCAGATCTCGACCTCCAGCGGCTTGATCTGCTCGGTGAAGATGGACCCGAGGGTCTGGGCGTACACGTTCGCCAGCGACCGCGCGGTCACGTCGCGCGGGTCGTTCTGGTACCCGCGGATGTCGGCGAACCGGATGCCCGCCTGCCGCAGGTTCTCGAACTCGCTGTACCGGCCGACCGCGGCGAACGCGATGCGGTCGTAGATCTCGGAGACCTTGTGCAGCGTCGCGGACGGGTTCTCCGCGACGAACAGGATCCCGTCGGCGTACCGGAGCACGACGACGCTCCGACCGCGGGCGATGCCCTTGCGGGCGTACTCCGAGCGGTCGCGGAGGATCTGCTCGGGTGAGGCGTACAACGGCATCGTCACTGCTGCGGCTCCCGGGCTCGGCGGATGCGGGTGGGGATGGGGTTCGGCACGGCGATCAGCCCGCCGGGTTGGTCCGGCGGCCCTCGACGACCGACTCGGCCAGCGTGGCCGTCTGCTCGTCGGACAGCTGCACCGCGCCGTCGGCGGTGATCGTCACGACCACCGGGTAGATGCGCCGGATCACGTCCGGGCCGCCGGTGCCCGAGTCGTCGTCCGCCGCGTCGTACAACGCCTCCATGGCCGCCCTGGTGGCCGCCTCGGCGTCCGCGTCGGGGTTGTACAGCTTCTTCAGCGCCGACTTCGCGAACAGCGAGCCGGACCCCACGGCCTGGTAGCCCTGCGAGTCCTCGTACCGCCCGCCGGTCACGTCGTAGGACACGATGCGGCCCGCGCGGCGCTCGTCGGCGGCGTCGGTGTCGAAGCCGACGAACAGCGGCACCACGGCGAGGCCCGCCATGGCCGCGTCGAGGTTGCCCTTGATCATCGAGGAGAGCCGGTTGGCCTTGCCGTCGAGAGAGAGCGAGACACCCTCGATCTTCTCGTAGTGCCTCAGCTCGACCGCGTAGAGCCGGACGATCTCGACCGCGATGCCCGCCGTGCCCGCGATGCCCACCGCCGAGTAGTCGTCGGTGATGAACACCTTCTTCATGTCGCGCTGGGCGATCACGTTGCCCATCGTGGCCCGCCGGTCGCCCGCGATCACCACGCCGCCGTCGAAGGTCAGCGCGACGATGGTGGTGCCGTGCGGCGCCTGCACCGTGCTGCCCTCAGGCAGCTTCCGGGACGACGGCAGCAGTTCGGGCGCCTGGGCGCGGAGGAAATCGGTGAACGACGACGACCCCGGCCTGAGGTAGGCAGGGGGCAACGACGCGGCCGGGTAGTGCCCGGTCGAGCTGTGGTCCATGTGTGCGTTCTTCTCCCGTCCCGCTCGCGGCTCTACTCGCCGCCCTTTTGGACATACGCGCGGACGAAGTCCTCGGCGTTCTCCTCAAGGACGTCGTCGATCTCGTCGAGGATGGCGTCGACGTCCTCGCCGAGCTTCTCGCGGCGTTCCTGGCCGGCGCCGGCCGCGCCGTCACCCTCGCCGTCGCCGTCACCGCCGCCTTGCCGCTGGACCTGTTCCTGGGACATGTCGACCTCCCGCCGTCTCGGCCCTTGCGGGTTCAACATTACCCACCGGGCCCGACATTGTGCGCCTGCCACTCGGGTCCGTTGATCAGCCCCGGGTGAGCGCCTCCACCAGTTGCTCGGCCGTGTCCGAGGCCTCCAACAGGGCTCCGACGTGGGCTTTCGTGCCCCGCAGCGGCTCCAGCGTGGGGATTCGGACCAGCGATTCACGGCCGAGGTCGAAGATCACCGAATCCCACGACGCGGCGGCCACGGACGTGGGGTAGCGCTCCAGGCAGCGGCCGCGGAAGTAGGCGCGGGTGTCCTCGGGCGGCGACAGGATCGCCGCGCGCACCTCCTCCTCGCTGACCAGGCGCTTCATCGAGCCGCGGGCCACCAGGCGGTTGTACAGGCCCTTGTCGAGCCGCACGTCCGAGTACTGGAGGTCGACCAGCGACAGGCGGGGCGAACCCCAGGCCAGGCCGTCCCGCGCGCGGTAGCCCTCCAGCAGCCGCAGCTTCGCCACCCAGTCGAGCCGGTCGGCGCACTCCTGCGGGTCGCGGGCCAGCGCGTCGAGCACCTCGCCCCACACGCGCAGCACGTCCCGGTCGCCGTAGCCCTCCTGCTCGACGAACTTCACCGCGCGCTCGTAGTAGGCGAACTGCATGTCGAGCCCGGTGAACTTGCGGCCGTCGGCCAGGTCGACCTTCACCTTCAGCGTCGGGTCGTGGCTGATCTGGTGCACCGCGCGGACCGGCTCCTGCAACCGCAGGTCGTCGAACCGGCGGCCGGCCTCGATCATGTCGAGCACCAGCGACGTGGAGCCGCACTTGATGTACGTCGAGTACTCGGCGAGGTTCGCGTCGCCGATGATGACGTGGAGCCTGCGGTACTTGTCCGCGTCGGCGTGCGGCTCGTCGCGGGTGTTGATGATGCCGCGCTTCAGCGTGGTCTCCAGCCCGACCTCGACCTCGATGTAGTCGGAGCGCTGGGACAGCTGGTAGCCCGCCTCCTCGCCCGCCGCGCCGATGCCGACCCGGCCGGAGCCGACGACGACCTGCCGGGTGGCGAAGAACGGCGTGAGCCCGGCGATCACGGCGGTGAACGGCGTGCTGCGCTGCATCAGGTAGTTCTCGTGGGTGCCGTAGCTGGCGCCCTTGCCGTCGACGTTGTTCTTGTACAGCTGGAGCCGGGGCTGGCCGGGGACGGTGGCCGCGCGCATCGCGGCCTCCTCCATCACCCGCTCCCCCGCCTTGTCCCAGATCACCGCGTCGCGCGCGTTGGTGACCTCCGGGGCGGAGTACTCCGGGTGCGCGTGGTCGACGTAGAGGCGCGCGCCGTTGGTGAGGATGACGTTGGCCGCGCCCAGGTCCTCGACGTCGCTGTCGCCGGAGTGGCCGCCGGGCGCGCCGAGGTCGAAGCCGCGCGCGTCGCGCAGCGGCGATTCGACCTCGTAGTCCCAGCGCGCCCGGCGCGCCCGCGGTATGTCGGCGGCGGCCGCGTAGGCCAGCACCACCTGGGTCGAGGTCAGCACCGGGTTCGCCGTCGCGTCACCCGGCACCGAGATGCCGTACTCCACTTCGGTTCCCATGATCCGCCGCATACCCCGCAGCCTACGACGTACCACCGACATCGCGCCGGTGCCGGGATCACGTTTCAGCCGGCGGCGAGTCCCGCGGCGGGCCGGATGCGGGACGCGCCGCGGGCCGGTCCGAAGGCCGCGAGCACCGCCAGCACGACCACTCCCGCGCCTCCGACCAGCAACGGGACCACTGCGGCGGTCGGCCACGTGAACACCCCGACGGCGACCAGCGTGAGCTCGGCGTACACCAGGCCGAAGATTCCGCCGCCCACCACGCCGACCAGCGCCAACAGCACCGCTTCGGCCACCACGCCGCCTTGCAGGCCGCCCTTGGTCACGCCGAGCGCGCGGCGCAGCGCGAGTTCCTTGCGGCGTTCCTGCACGGAGATCGTCAACGCGGTCCCGATGCCGGTGACGGCGACCGCGACGGACAGTCCCAGCAGCACCATCAGCACCATGATCCCCAGGTCGAGGTAGCGCTGACTCTGTGCGGTCACGTCGGCGTTCGTCCGCACCAGCACGGTGGGCGATGCGGCGAGGTCCGCCCGCACGGCCGCCTGGTAGGCCGCCGGGTCCGCGCCGGGCCGGAACGCCACCAGCACCTTGGACGCGGGCGCGAGGCCGGGGTCGGCGAGCACCACGTCGGCGTGGTCGAGCACCGAGGGGGTGAACGTGCCGACGAACGTCGCCGTGCGCGCGCCGCCGGGCAGGCCCTCGACGGTGAACGCCTCGCCGAGCTTCGCGCCGAGCCGCTCCGCGTGCCGCTCGCCGAGCAGGACGGCGCCCGGCTGGAAGGCGGCGGCGTCCGTGCCCTGCCTGGTCAGCCACTCGCGCACGGCCCCGGCGTCCGCGCCGACGACCTGCACCGGGTACGCGTGGCCGTCCGCGTCACGCTGGTCCACGTCCACGCCGTGGAGCACGACGGTGGTCTCCGCCTCGGGCCGGTTGGCCGCCGCGCCGACCGCGCCGTCGAGCGCGCGCCCGCCCGCGTCCACCACCACGGCGTCGGCCCTCGGCTCGCTGCCGAACTCGTCCTCCACGCGCTGCGCCGAGCCGACCGTGACGGCGAAGAACGTGACCATCGCGGCGGCCAGGAGCAGCGGCATGGCCACGGACGCCGACCGCTGCGGCACGCGGCGCACCTCGGCCGCGGCGAGCTTCCACTGCGCGCCGCCGAACCGGCTCGCGACCGAGCCGAAGACCCGGCCCAGCGCGGGCACGACGACCGGTCCGAGGACGCCGAACAGGCCGAACACGGCGGTGATGCCGGAGAACAGGATCAGGAAGATCGCGGCCAGCGAACCGCTCGCGACCACGCCCAGCACCGCCATGACGGCCGCGGCGCCCACCAGCACCAAGCCGACCACGCGGCGGCGGCGCACCACGGCCCGGTCCGGCGTCTGGCCTTCGGACGTCCGCAGGGCGGCGAGCGGCGCGATGCGCGCGGCGGCCAGGGCGGGCCGGACGGCGGCGAACGCGCTCAGCGTGCCCGCCGTGACGACCGCGATCGCCAGCTGGCCCGCCGTGGGCAGCAGCGACGGGCTCAGCTCCACCGCGCCGAGCAGCGCGGACAGGCCCGTGGTGTCGAACAGCCTGGCCAGCAGCCACCCGACCGACCCGCCGAGGACCGCGCCCACCGCGCCCGCGACGGCGCCGGTCAGCAGCGCTTCGAGCAAATTCGCCCAGACGAGTGGTCCGCGGTGCGCGCCGAGGCAGCGCAGGAGCGCCGTGTGCCGCTGGCGTTGCAGGTAGACGGCGCGGTAGGTGGCCGAGGCGACGAACACGGACGTGGCGAGCGCCAGGATGCTGAACGGCAGCAGCACGGCCTCCAGGCCGTTGTCCACGGGTTCGGCGACGATGTCCGCCCTGGTGTCCGCCCGGAACCCCGCGCCGGCCGCCCGCACGACGGCGTCCCGGTCGCCGCCGGTGACGTGCAGCGACTTCGGCGCCGGTGGTGCGCCGAGCTTGGCGGCCAGTCCTTCGCCGACGACGATCAGCGGGTCCTCGCCGACCGAGCCGCGCTTGGTGACGCCGCGGACCACGACGTCCAGGGGCTTGCCCGCCGCGTCGGCCAGCCGCACCGCCGCGCCCGGCTTGAGGCCGTGCTCGTAGGCGGTGACCCGGTCGACCGCGATCTCGCCGTCCGGCGCGGGCGAGCGGCCCTCCAGGATCGGCACCCGGCGCAGCTCCTCGCGGTCCGGCTCGACGTCGGCGGTGGCCCGGCGGTCGGCCGCGCGGCCGTCGTCGAGCAGCAGGTCCGCGCGGACCTCCCGCACCTGGTGCACCCGCGTCACCCCGGCGACCCCCGCCACCCGGTCGGCGGTCGCCTGGTCGAGCACCGCGTCGGAGCCGACGAGCGGGCGGACGACGAGGTCCACGCCGGCGGGCACGACCGGCGCTCCGTCGTTCGTGGCCCGGACCATCGCGTCGCTGAGCATCAGGGCGGCCAGGAGGCAGGCGACGCCGACGACCAGGGCGACACCGGGCAGCACGGCGCGGCCGGGTCGGTCGCGGAACTCGGCGACGGCGAGCCGCAGGGATGTGGGCACAACTCCTCCTCGTGACGCGAACGTCACGACGGTAGGAACCGGGGCCGTCGGCGAGCGTCGGCCCGGGGTAGCACGCGCCGGTCCTACCCGAGGAGGATCTTCGCGTGGAACAGGTGCTGGTGGTGGACCCCGACGGCAACCCGGTGGGCACGGCGACGCGCGCCAGGGTCCGTGCCGAGGGCCTGTGGCACGCGTGCGCGGCGATCGTGGTGCGCTCGCTGGACGGGACGCGGTTGTACGTGCACCGGCGCACCGACACCAAGGACGTCTACCCCGGCCTGTACGACCCGACGTGCGGCGGCGTCGTGGCGGCGGGCGAGACGCCGGACGACTGCGCGGCGCGCGAACTGGCCGAGGAGCTGGGCGTGCGGGCCGTTCCGCAGTTCCGGTTCCGGACCCCGTTCGTCGACGGAACGATCCGCTACGTCGCGCACGTTTACGAGGTGCGCTGCGACGGGCCGTTCGCGCACCAGCCGGAGGAAGTGGCCTGGGGCGGCTGGATGACCCTGGACGAGGTGCGGACGAAGGCGGCGGACCCCGACTGGCCGGTGGTGCCGGACGGTCGGGCCCTGATCCTGGAGTGGTTCACGTGGGCATGATGTTCGCGATGTCGATCCCCGGCCTCGCCCTGCTGCTGCTCGTGCTGGCGGCCGGTGAGCAGGTGTGGCGGGCGGTCCGGCGGCGCAAGGGCCACCCGGTGGTCTCGGCGGCCGCGGTGGACGAGTTCACCACCCTGTTCTCCGGCGGCAAGCACATCGAGCTGCGACAGCGGCAGGTGACGTTGATGCTCGGCGAGGACGAGGAGTCCGGCGCGCCGCCGCGCGGGCCCGTCGACCTCGACTCGGGCGCCGTGCGGCTCGCCGTCGACCCGGACCGGCGGCTCAGTCCCAGGCCAGCGACGCCCGAGTAGCCCAGTACCCGTCGGCCGGCTCCGCGAGGTCCGCCAGCTCCTCCGGGTCCAGCTCGACGTCACGGGACTTCAGGTTCGCGCGCAGCTGGTCGGGGCTCGCCGCGCCGGACAGCACGACGTCCGCCCACGGCTGGGCGCGCACGGCGGCCAGCGCGATCGCGTCCGGCCCCACCCCGTGCGCCTCGGCCAGCTCCCGCACCCGCGGCGGCGGGTCGACGGCGAGCCGGCCGTTGGCCAGGCACTCTTTGACGAACACCTCCGCGCCCGACTCGGCCGCCAGCGCCAGCGCCGGCCCCACCGACGTCTCCAGCACGTTCCACGTGGACTGGACGGCCTCGAACAGCCGCCGACCCTCGACCTCCAGCTCCAGCGCGCGCCGCACCGTGTCGGCCTGGCGCGGGCCGGACGTGGAGAAGCCGAGGCGGACGCCCGAGTCGCGCAGCTCCCCCAGCGCCACCAGCAGCTCCGGGTCGCCGTACAGCGGGCTGTCGTCGGTCAGCGAGTGCACCTGGTACAGCCCGAGGTGGGCGCCGAGGAGGTCCTTCGTCTCCTGCCACTGGCGGGTGAACCGGTCGAGCGAGTGCTCCTTGACCTCGTGCGTGGCCGCGTCGCGCCGCCAGTCGGCGACGTAGGCGTAACCCCACTTGCTGGACACCCGCACGTCCCGGTGCCCGCGCGCGGCCAGCCACGCGGCCAGGAACTCCTCCGACCGCCCGTACGAGCGGGCCGCGTCCACGCGCCGCACGCCCGCCTCGTACGCGGCGTCCAGCACGGCGTGGCACTGCGCGCGCATGGCGTCCACGTCGCGGTGGTCGGGCAGCGCGTGCTCACGGCCGAGGTTGATGTAGGCGGGGCGGCCGAGGGCGGCCAGGCCGAGGGCGAAGTCGGGCACGCCGACACGGTAACCGGCGACCCCGGGAGGCCGCCGGTTACCGTGTCCCGCGGCGAGCCGTCCTCAGGCGTCGCGGCGCAGCAACGTCGCCGCGCCCGCGCCCAGCGCCACCACCAGGTACGCGACCATCGCCAGGCCCGCCTGCACCGGCGACAGCGGCGCGTCGGGCACCTCGCCCGCCAGCTGGGGCGCGAGGACCGGGACCATCACCGAGTACGCCCGCTCGTTCCACGGCTCCGGCAGCAGCAACGTCACCGTGGGCAGCACGAACAGCAGGCCGCACAGCGACACCAGCGCGCCCGCCGTCGACCGGAGCAGGAACCCGAGGCCCAGGCCCACCAGGGCGACCAGCACCATCGAGGCCACGTTCGCCAGCAGGACCGGCGCGGCGTCGCCGAACGAGTCGTACGCCGAGATCGGCCGCGGCCGGTCGCCCGTGATCAGCTCGCCCACCAGGTAGGCCGACAGGGTGGTGGCCAGGGCCAGGACCAGTGACGCGGCGGCCACGACGGCGGTCTTGGCGACCAGGTAGCTCCCCCGGCGCGGCACGGACACCAGCGCGGTGCGGATCATGCCGCTGCCGTACTCCGAGGTGATCGCCAGCGCGCCCAGCACGCCGAGGCTGAACTGGCCGAACGGCACCGCCACGACGCCGGGGTCGGCCGTGCCGAACTTCTGCTGGAGGTCCGGCGGGGACGTGTCCCAGTCGGCCGTCATCAGGTACGACACCAGCGCGCCGACGGCCAGGACCGCCGCCATCGACAGCACCAGGTACGTGGTCGAGCGGACCGAGCGGAGCTTCAGCCACTCCGAGCCCAGCACGTCGGTCATCGGGCGTCCTCCTTGGTGCGGTACTCGACGCTGTCCTCGGTCAGTTCGAGGTAGGCGTCCTCCAGGGACGCGCTGCGCGGCGTCAGCTCGTGGACGGGGATGCCGGCGCGGAAGGCGAGGTCCGCGATGTCGGGCGCGTCGAGCCCGGCGACGAGCAGCGCGCCGTCCTCCGCGCGGACCGTCGCGCCGGCCGCCGTGAGGGTCCGCGTGAGGGCGTCCGACGACGGCGTGCGCAACAGCACGTCCCGCTTGAACTTGTCCTGCAGGTCCCGCATGGACGTCTCCAGGATCAGCCTGCCCCGCCCGATCACGATCACCCGGTCGGCGGTCAGGGCCATCTCGCTCATCAGGTGGCTGGAGACGAGGACCGTGCGGCCCTCGTGGGCCAGGCCGCGCATCAGGTGGCGGATCCAGCGGATGCCCTCCGGGTCGAGGCCGTTCACCGGCTCGTCGAACAGCAGCACGCCGGGGTCGCCGAGCAGGGCGGCGGCCACGCCCAGGCGTTGCTTCATGCCCAGGGACAGCGATCCGACGCGCCGCTTGGCCACGCCCGCCAGGCCGACCTGGTCCAGGACCGCGGCGACCCGCCGGTCCCCGATGCCGTTGCTGCGGGCCAGCACCCGGAGGTGGTCGCCCGCCGACCTGCCGCCGTGCACGGCCCCCGCGTCGAGCAGCGCGCCGACGTGGTGCATCGGGCGCGGGACGTCGGCGTAGCGGCGGCCGTCGACGAGGGCTTCGCCGCTGGTCGGCCGGTCCAGGCCGAGGATCGCGCGCATGGTGGTGGACTTGCCCGCGCCGTTCGGGCCGAGGAACCCGGCCACGTAGCCGGGCTTCACCTCGAACGACAGGTCGTCCACGGCTCTGGTGCCGCGGTACCGCTTGGTCAGGTGCCTTACCTCGATCATGGGCCGAGCGTGCCCGGCGCGGGAGCCCGGCGGATCGGACCCGGGTCCGTGATCGGAGGTCGGACCGTGGTCCGACGCGACCCGCCCGACGGCCGGATACCGTGCCGCCCGTGAGGTCGCGAGTCCTGCGGTTGCTGCCGACCGCCTACCTGTACGTGCTCGACGTGGCCGCCGCGGCGGTGATGGTGCTCGTGTACCTGGAGTTCGCCGAGACCAACGGCGCGCCGTGGTGGCTGGGGTACCCGCTGGCGCTGCTGATCGGGGCGCCGCTCGCGGTCCGGCGGACGTGGCCCGTGGCGGTCCTGGCGGTCGTGGCGACGGCCCAGCACGTGGCCACGGTCGCCCACGTCACGCTGGAGCCGTACGGGGCGACGGCGTTCGCCCTGTACCTGGTGGCGTCGACCTGCTCGCACCGGGTAGCGGTGGGCGCGTTGGCCGCGTCGCTGGGGCCGGCGTGGGTCGCCGTGCTGATCAGCGAGCCGTGGCCCGAGGCCGTGGGGCTGTGCGTGTTCGTGACGCTGGTGGTCGGGGCGGCGTGGGCGTTGGGCCGCACGACGCGGGTCCGCCGGTCGTTCGAGGTGCGCGAGGCGGCCGAGGCGGCGGCCCGGGCGGTCGTCGAGGAGCGGATGCGGATCGCCCGCGAGCTGCACGACGTCGTGGCGCACAGCCTGAGCCTGATCACGGTCAAGGCCGGGGTCGCCGCGCACGTGGCGGCGGACCGGCCCGGTGAGGCCGTGGACGCGCTGCGGGTGATCGAGGACGCGTCGCGCGGCACGCTGGTCGAGATGCGGCGGCTGCTGGGCGTGCTGCGGTCGGAGGACGCGGCGGTCGAGCTGGCGCCCCTGCCCGGTCTGGACGACCTGCCGGAGCTGGTGTCGCGGGCGTCGCCGGCGGGGGTCGCGGTGTCGTTGTCGGTCTCCGGCCGGGTGCCCGACGCGCTCGGGCTGACCGTGTACCGGATCGTGCAGGAGTCGGTGACGAACGTGATCAAGCACGCGGCGCCCGCGTCGTGCGACGTGTCGGTGGTCGTGGACGACGGGTCGGTGGTGGTGACGGTGGTCGACGACGGGCCGGGTGGACGGGCGCCTGCCGGCGGCGGGGGCGGGCACGGGTTGATCGGGATGAGGGAGCGGGTGGCGGTGTACGGAGGAGCGTTCTCGGCCGGTCCGCGCGCCGGCGGCGGGTTCGCGGTGCGCGCCGAGGTGCCGCTGTCGTGATCGACGTGGTGGTCGTGGACGACCAGGCGCTCCTGCGCGGCAGCTTCCGGGTGCTCGTGGACTCCGCGCCCGACCTGCGGGTCGTCGGCGAGGCGGGTGACGGCGCGGCGGCGGTGTCCGTGGTGCGGGCGACGTCGCCCGACGTGGTGCTGATGGACATCCGGATGCCGGGAGTGGACGGCATCACGGCGACGCGCGAGGTGTGCTCGTCGTCGTCGGCGCGGGTGCTGATCCTGACCACGTTCGACCTCGACGAGTACGTGTACGCGGCGCTGCGGGCCGGCGCCAGCGGGTTCCTGCTGAAGGACACTCCCCCGGCCGACCTGCTGGCCGCGATCCGGGTGGTGGCGGGCGGCGACGCCCTGCTCTCACCGTCCGTGACGCGCCGGCTGGTGGCCGAGTTCTCCCGCACCCCCGCGCCCCGCGTGGTGCGGCTCGACGGGGTGACCGAGCGTGAGCGGGAGGTGTTGACGCTGATCGCCCGCGGGTTGTCCAACGCCGAGATCATGCGCGAGCTGCACCTGTCGGTCGGCACGGTGAAGACCCACATCGGCCGCCTGCTGCACAAGCTCCAGGCCCGCGACCGGGCACAGCTGGTCATCGCCGCCTACGAGTCGGGCCTCGTCACCGCCCGCTCGTGAGCCGCCCGGACCCGCCACGCGGGCCGTCCACGCCGCCGCGCCGCCAGGCCGACCGCCGCGTGGGCCGTGCACCGAGCGTGCGCCCCGTCGGCAGCCCCGCACGCGGAACGCCCGCCCAGCCGGGTGGCTGGACGGGCGTTCCAGGCGGGTTGCGGTGTTGCGGCGATGCGGTGTTACAGGTACTGACCGGTGTTCGTCGCCGTGTCGATCGCCCGACCCGACTCCTGGTTCTTGCCGGTCACGAGCGTGCGGATGTAGACGATCCGCTCGCCCTTCTTGCCGGAGATCCTGGCCCAGTCGTCCGGGTTGGTCGTGTTGGGCAGGTCCTCGTTCTCGGCGAACTCGTCCACGATCGCGTCCAGCAGGTGGCGCACCGACAAGCCCGGCTGCTTGGTGTCCAGCAGGCTCTTGATGGCCGCCTTCTTCGCGCGGTCGACGATGTTCTGGATCATGGCGCCGGAGTTGAAGTCCCGGAAGTACAGGACCTCCTTGTCACCGTTGGCGTAGGTGACCTCCAGGAACCGGTTCTCCTCGGACTCCTCGTACATCCGCTCGACCGTGTGCTGCACCATGCCGTCGATGCAGGCCACCGGGTCGCCGCCGAACTCGGCCAGGTCGTCGGCGTGCAGCGGCAGGTCGGGCGTCAGGTACTTGTTGAAGATGTCCTTCGCGCCCTCGGCGTCCGGACGCTCGATCTTGATCTTGACGTCGAGCCGGCCCGGGCGCAGGATCGCCGGGTCGATCATGTCCTCGCGGTTGGAGGCGCCGATCACGATCACGTTCTCCAGGCCCTCGACGCCGTCGATCTCGCTGAGGAGCTGGGGGACGATCGTGGTCTCGACGTCCGACGACACGCCACTGCCGCGGGTCCGGAAGATCGAGTCCATCTCGTCGAAGAACACGATCACCGGGGTGCCCTCGGAGGCCTTCTCCCGGGCCCGCTGGAAGATCAGCCGGATGTGGCGCTCGGTCTCGCCCACGAACTTGTTGAGCAGCTCGGGGCCCTTGATGTTGAGGAAGTAGCTCTTGGCCTCGCGGTGGTCCTCGCCACGGGCGGCGCTGACCTGCTTGGCCAGGGAGTTCGCCACCGCCTTCGCGATGAGCGTCTTCCCGCAGCCGGGAGGGCCGTACAGCAGCACGCCCTTCGGCGGGCGCAGCTTGTACTCGCGGAACAGGTCGGCGTGCAGGAACGGCAGCTCCACGGCGTCGCGGATCTGCTCGATCTGCCGGAACAGGCCGCCGATGTCCTCGTACTTGACGTCGGGCACCTCCTCCAGCACCAGGTCCTCGACCTCGGCCTTCGGCACGCGCTCGTACGCGAAGCCCGCCTTCGAGTCGACCAGGAGCGAATCGCCCGCCTTCAGCGGCGCGTCCATCAGCGGCTGGGCGAGCCAGACGACCCGCTCCTCGTCGGCGTGTCCCACGACCAGGGCACGGCCGATCGAGCTGTCCGCGGTCTCGGACTGCAACACCTCGCGCAGCGTGCAGACCTCGCCGGTGCGCTCGAAGTCGCCGCCCTCGACCACGGTCAACGCCTCGTTCAGGCGCACCGACTGGCCCAGGACCAGCGACGACGTCTCCACCGCCGGCGACACCGAGACCCTCATGCGACGACCGGACGTGAACACGTCCACCGTGCCGTCCTCGAACCGTGCCAGGAACACGCCGTAGCCGCTGGGCGGCTGGGCGAGCCGGTCCACTTCCTCGCGCAGCGCGAGGAGCTGGCTCCGGGCTTCTCGAAGGGTGTCGATGAGCTTCGTGTTGCGCTCGGTCAGTTGGCTGACGCGCTCCGTCGCCTCCGCCAACCGCTGCTCCAGCAGGCGGACGTGTCGTGGGGATTCCGTCAACTTGCGACGCAGCAACGCGATCTCGTCCTCGAGGAACCGGATCTGCGCTGTCAGCTCACCAGGGTTATTGCCTTTGTTCAGCTCGCCGCCCTCATCGGGCCGGCTGCCGGGATGACCGTGCTGCATGTCGGCACCCTCCTCCCGTGTTCGTCCCACAACGGTACCGGCGATCACCGACAAAAGCCGACACCCAGCGAGTTCCCGGGCGTCATGTGATCACACATACCGCCCGCTCGGCCGGACGAGTTGCTCCATATCGGTGTCAGCCGGCACCTACCACCCGCTACCGTGCGTCCCATACCTGTCACACCTGAGTGGTCCGGGCAGTGTCCACTGCCACCAGCGGAAAGTTCTAGGAGAACGTGATGTCCGTCCCGCCGCAGCAGCCGGGTCCGTACGGCCAGCAGCCGGGTCAATTTGGCCAGCAACCAGGCCAATTCGGCCAGCAGCCGGTGCCCGGCCAGCAGCCCGGCGGATACCCGCCGCCGCCCCAGGGCTTCCCACAGGGTGGGCAGCAGCCCGGCTACGGCACCCCTCCGGGCGGCTACGGGCAGCAGCCGGGCCAGCCGGGGCAACCCGGTCAGCCCGGCTACGGCCAGCAGCCGTACGGACCACCCGGCCAGTTCAACCAGCCCGGTTACGGCCAACCGGGTGGTTTCGGCAACCCCTACGGCGCGCCGCCCAAGAAGAGCCCCCTGCCGTGGGTCCTGGGCGGCGTCGGCGCCCTCGTCGTGATCGTCGTCGCCATCGTGCTGATCATGAACCTGGGCGGCGGCAGCGCCAAGGGCACCGCCGAGGCCGTCGTGGCCGAGATGAACAAGGGCGCCGACCTCAACCTCGACAACGTCCGCGACCTGACGTGCAAGAAGGACCTCGAGAAGCTCGACGAGCTGAAGGAGCAGATCGGGGCCGCCTCCTCCAAGGACGTGCCGGAGAAGTACAAGGACATCAAGACGAAGTACACGCTCGGCGAGGTGACCGAGACCGGCGACACCGCCGAGGCGAATGTCACCATCACCTTCACCGGCGTGCCGGAGGACATGAAGGAGTTCATGAAGGACAAGTCCGACACGATCAAGCTGATCAAGGAGGACGGGGACTGGAAGGTCTGCGGGTCCTTCGGCGGCTCCAACTGATCCGGTCCGACGCCCGAACGGCCCGCGCACCTTCTCGGTGCGCGGGCCGTTTTGGCTGTTCAGGCCCTTGATCAGCCCTTGGACGGTCGGCGCTGCGGCCGGGGCGGCGTGACGCCGTCGGCCAGCCGGCGGGTGGTCAGCAGGAACGCCGTGTGCCCGATCATCCGGTGCTCGGGCCGCACCGCGAGGCCCACCACGTGCCACGGCCGCACGAGGGTCTCCCACGCCTGCGGCTCGGTCCAGTGCTGCTGCTCGCGGATCGCCTCGGTGACCTTCGACAGCTGGGTCGTGGTCGCCACGTACACGACGAGCACGCCGCCGGGGATGAGGCTGCGCGACACGGCGGGCAGGACGTCCCACGGCGCGAGCATGTCGAGGATGACCCGGTCGACCTCGCCCTCGTGCTCGTTCACGTCGGCGACGGTCAGCGACCAGTTGCCCGGCCGCTCGCCGAAGAACTGCTCGACGTTGCGGATGGCGTGGTCGGCGTGGTCCTGGCGGACCTCGTACGACGTCACGCTGCCCTTCTCGCCGACCGCCCGCAGCAGCGAGCAGGTCAGCGCGCCGGAGCCGGCGCCGGCCTCAAGCACCCGGGCGCCGGGGAACACGTCGCCGTACATGACGATCTGGGCGGCGTCCTTGGGGTAGATCACCTGCGCGCCGCGCGGCATGGACAGCACGTAGTCGGCGAGCAGGGGCCGCAGCGCGAGGAACGACGTGCCGCCCACGGACACCACCACGGAGCCCTCGGGCTGCCCGATCAGCTTGTCGTGCGACAACGCGCCGCGGTGGGTGTGGTACTCCTTGCCCGGTTCGAGCACGATCGTGTAGTGCCGTCCCTTCGGGTCGGTCAACTGCACCCGGTCTCCCGGCTGGAACGGACCACTGGCGGTGCTCACCGCGGCGAACCTCCTGCTAAAACGCGCGTCAACAGCGCACGATGGTCGCACGGTGGTCCGGCGGCGCCCTTGGCGGCCTCCTGGCGCGACCCCTCGACGCGCCACGCCGCGAAGATCAGCGCCGGGCGGACCGCCTGCCCGCCGCGACAGCTTCGACGACCGAGTGGTAGACCGGCCAGCCGAGCAGCCAGATCCCGCCGACGAGGGTCATGCCGGACATCTGCCCCCACAGCGCCTGTGTGCGCTCCGGCGTGCCGACGACGTGCATCAGCAGCAGCATCACCCCGCACGCGATCGCCCACGCGATCGCGAACTTCCCCCACTCGCGCCACTCGTGGCGCACCCTCTCCGGCCCCTTCCTCGGCGGCTTGACGGGCGGCGGACCGCCCGCGAACCGGTGGGCGACCCGCTGGTCGGCCCACCGGAGCATGGAGTGCCCGAACGCCACGCTCACCCCCAGGTAGACCGCCGCGAGCCCGTGCGCCGTCGTCGCCTCTCCCCCCGACCGCAGGTCGAACACGGTCGCGACGAGCAGCACCACGTCCACCACCGGCGTGCAGACCAGGAGGGCCGCGCCGAGCCGGCGCATGTTCAGCGCGTACCGGGCCAGCAGCCCGGAGCCCAGGACGACCCAGAACCCGACCTCGCACGCCACGATGACGAAGACCAACGGATCGACCACGTGCTCCAGCCTGCGCGTCGGGGCGGCCCCGGCGCGTCGTCGGGCCGACCCACGGCGGGTCATCAGTTCGTAGGACGCCCGGCGCGCGGCCCTGTGCTGTGATGACGGGGTGGAGCTCCGCCGAACGCACCGCGACGTGCTGGTCGCGGTGGCGTTCTTCACCGTGGGGCTGGCGGTCAACTGGCTCGGCATGGACCTGGTGATGGGCGGTCCGGACTCGGCCACCCCGTTCTGGACGAGGTTCGCGATCCTCACCGCGGCGTGCGTCGGCCAGGCGTTCCGCCGGTCCGCGCCCGTGGTGGCGCTGGTCGTCGTCGCCTCGGCCACGGCGGTCGACCTGCACTTCGGGTTGAGCATGCCGGTGGTGATGGTGGCCATCGACGTGCTGTTCGTGACCGCGCTGCACGGCCCGCGCCGGCTGCACCGGGTGCTCGTCGGCGTCGTGGCCGCGGCGACGGTGGGCGTGGCCGGGGCGGTCGCCGTGGTGGGCGACTGGCGGCTGTCGTTCTACGCCGGGTTGCAGGTGTTCTCGCTGCTGGTGGTGCCGGTGTGGTGGGCGACGAACGTGCGGCAGCACCGGGAGAGCGCCGAGCAGATCGCGTTGATCTCCGAGCTGGACCGGCGGGCGGCGGTGAACGCGGAGCGCAACCGGATGGCCCGCGACCTGCACGACGTGGTCGCCGGGCACCTGTCGGCGATCGCGATCCAGTCCGAGGCGGTGCTGTCGATGCGCGAGGGCGACCCGGAGACGGTGCGCGCGGTGCTGCGGTCGGTGCGCGAGAACAGCGTGCGGTCGCTGGACGAGATGCGGATGATGATCGACGTGCTGCGGGCGGACGAGCCGGTGGACGAGCCGGTCGCGGTGCGGCTGGCCGACGTCGGCAGGCTGGTCGAGTCGGCCGCCGCGGGCGGGCTGGACGTGGAGCTGCGCGGCGCGGACGTGACCGGGCTGCCGGTGGCGGTGGACGTCGCGGCGTACCGGATCGTGCAGGAGGCGTTGACGAACGCGCTGAAGCACGCGCCGGGCGCGCGCACGTCGGTGGTGGTGGAACGGCAGGTCAGGCGGCTGGTGGTGGTCGTGCGCAACTCGGTGGGAGGGCGCACGGGGCCGCCGGGCGGGCCGGGTGGGTCGGGGACGGGGTTGGTGAGCATGGCGGAACGCGCGCACGTGGTCGGCGGGACGTTCGACGCGGGTCCGGACGGCGACGGCGAGTGGGTCGTGCGGGCGGAGCTGCCGCTGTGATCCGGGTGGTGGTGGCCGACGACCACGCGGCGATCCGCGCCGGCCTGGTGATGATCCTCAGCGGCGCGGACGGCATCGAGGTCGTCGGCGAGGCGGGTGACGGCGCGGCGGCGGTGCGGCTGGCGGAGCGGGAGCGGCCTGACGTCGTGCTGATGGACATCCGGATGCCCGGTGTCGACGGCATCGAGGCGACGCGGCGGCTCAGCGGCGTGTGCGAGGTGCTGGTGCTGACCACGTTCGACCTGGACGAGTACGTGCGCGGCGCGTTGCGGGCCGGCGCGGCGGGGTTCCTGCTGAAGTCGGTGGAGGCGCCGGCGCTGGTGGAGGCGGTGCGGCAGGTCGCGGCCGGTGACGGCGTGCTCGCGCCGAGCGTGACGCGGCGGGTGATGCGGGAGTTCGCCTCGGCCGCGCCCCGGTCGCGCCCGGCGGCGCTGGACTCGTTGACCGACCGCGAGGTCGAGGTGCTCCGGTGCCTCGGTGAAGGGCTGTCGAACCACCAGATCGGGCGAAAGCTGCACATCGGCGAGACGACGGTGAAGACGCACGTGTCGCGGGTGCTGACGAAGCTGGGCCTGCGGTCGCGGGTGCAGGCGGCGATCCTGGCGCAGGACGCCGGGCTGCTCAGCGGCGGTCCAGCGCTGCCTTGAGGTCCTCGCGGCGCAGCACGCCCGCGGGCCGGCCTTCGAGGTCGACGACCAGGTACTCCCAGGCGGCGGTGCCCTGCACGCGTTCCACCACTTCGGCGCCGCTCTCGTTCTCCAGGAGCACGGTCTCCGGCCGGATCGGCACGGCCGCCTGCTCCGCCGGGGCGTGCGGCGACGTGCCGGCCAGTCGGCGCGCCATCTCCCGGTCCAGCAGCCCGGCGGCGACGCCGTCCGCGCGGACCAGGACGACGCCCCGGCCGGCGGAGGCGGTGAGCGCGCCCGACACGGGGCTCTCGGCGGGCAGTTGCAGCACGGGCCGGACCAGCTCGCCGAGCGTGAGGCCGTCCGGCCAGGTGCTGCGGCGCTCGGCGGCCAGCTCGCCGCGCGCGCCGGCCAGCACGAACCAGGCGGTCAGCAGGCACACGCCGAACCTGATCCAGCGGTCCTCGGCGCCGTCCAGCACGCCCCAGACGGCCCAGGCGACGAGCAGCGCCGCCACGGCCCCGCCACCGACCACGGCCGCCTTCGTGCCCGACGCGCGGCGTCCCGTGGCGGCCCACACGCCCGCCCGCAGGATGCGCCCGCCGTCCAGCGGCAGGCCGGGGAGCAGGTTGAACACGGCGACGGCGGCGTTGGCGAACGCGGTCTGGGCGATCAGCAGCCAGATCGCGTCGGGTTCCGGGAACGTCGAGGCGGCGAGCGCGAACGCGCCGGCCAGGATGGTCGAGACGACCGGTCCGGCGACGGCGATGGCGCCCTCGTGGCCGGGCCGGGTCGGCGTGCGCATCACCTCGGACACGCCGCCGAGCAGGAACAGGCGCAGCCGGCGGACGGGCAGGCCGAGGCGCAGCGCGACCAGGCTGTGGCCGAGTTCGTGGGCCAGGACCGAGAGGCCGAGGAAGACCGCGAACGCGGCCGCGAGGAGGACGCCGGTGAGCCCGCCCGTGCCGGGCGCGATGCGACCGACCAGCGGCGCGTAGAGGACGACGATCGCCGCCGAGCCGAGCCACCACGACGGCGACAGCAGCACCGGTATCCCGGCCACGCGGAACAGCGGCAGCCCGCCGTCCCGGCCGACCTGCCGCCGCCAACTCCCCGTCGTCGCCACGTCCAGAGCCTAGGGCGCGGGGTGTATCAGGACTGTGTTGAATCGCCGTCGCGCGCCGCGCCGGGAGCGCGGGACCGGACCCTGGCGCGCAGGCCGTCGAGGATGAGGTCGAGGCCGTACCCGAGCGCCCCGTCCCGCGCGCCGCCGCGGGCCGCGTCCGTCGCGTCGGCCAGCGCGGCCTTGATGGCGGGGTACCGGTCGCCCCGCTCGCGCACCACCTCGGTCAGGATCTCGGCGAACCGCGTGCCGGTGTCGCCGCCGGGCTTGGTCGCCACCTGCTGGGCGATGTTGCGGACGTGACCCGCGAGGACGGCGAGCACGTCCATCCGCTCCGCGCCGCCGAGGCCGGTGCCGTCGAGGAGGGCCAGGGCGGCTTCCATCCACGCCAGCTCGTGCGGCCCGACGACGCGTGGACCGGTGGTGGCCTCCAGCACCCACGGGTGCCGCAGGAAGCCGGGCAGCAGCGCCAGCGCCCACCCGCGCAACCGGTCGCACCGGTCGTCGGCGGTGGGAGGTGCCGTGCCGTCGGGGGCGGCGTGGGTCGACAGGGGGGCCGTGACGTCGGCGGGCGGTGCGCCTATCGCGAGGTCCGCCATGAGCGCGACCAGCTCGGCCTTGCCCGGCACGTACCGGTAAAGCGACATCTTGGTGAAGCCGAGGTCCGCGGCGACGCGCTGCATCGAGACGGCGGCGAGCCCTTCGGCGTCGGCGATCGCGATGCCGGCACGGGCGATGCGGTCGTGGGTGAGCGCGGGCTTGGGGCCGCGGCGAGGCCCCGGGCGGTCTCCCCACAGGAGGTCGAGGGTGCCCGCCAGGTCCATCGACACCTCCGGTGTTGCCCACGCCCGAAAACTGTGTCTACAGTACACAAAAAACAACTGCTTCCGGTGGACACAATTAGGGGTGGGCGATGGCGGGCAAGCGGATCCTGATCTCCGGTGCGAGCGTCGCGGGACCGGCGCTGGCGCACTGGCTGGCGCGCCACGGCTTCGAGCCGACCGTCGTCGAGATCGCCCCTGCCCTGCGCGGCGGCGGCGCGGCGGTGGACTTCCGCGGCGAGACCCACCTGACCGTGCTCGACCGCACGGGCGTGCTGGAACGGCTGCGCGAGGTCCAGACCGGCGGCAGCCCCATGACGTTCGTCGACGAACGGGGTCGCACGGTGCTCCACCTGCCCGCGGACTTCGCGGGAGGCGACGTCGAGGTGCTGCGGTCGGACCTCTCGCGGGTGCTCTACGAGCACAGCGAGGACCGCGCCGAGTACGTCTTCGGCGACTCGGTCGCCGCGTTGGCGGAGACCCCCGACGGCGTCGACGTGACGTTCGCGTCCGGGGCGCAGCGCACGTTCGACCTGGTCGTCGGCGCCGACGGCATCCACTCGGGCGTCCGCGGACTCGTGTTCGGGCCGGAGGAGCGGTTCGTCAGCCACCTGGGCTACTACGTCGCGAGCTGGGACCTGCCCGACGACCTCGGCATCGAGCCGGAGTCGGTGAGCTACAACGTGCCCGGACGGCTCGTCTCCACCAGCGGCGGCCCGGACCGGCCGAGCGCGTTCGTGGCGTTCCGGTCGCCCCGCCTCCGGTACGACCGGCGCGACGTGGCCGCGCAGCGCGCGCTGCTCACCGAGGCGTTCGCCGGGGTGGGGTGGCGGACACCGCGCCTGCTGGCGTCGTTGGAGCGGACGGCGGAGCTGTACTTCGACTCGATCAGCCGCGTGGACGTCCGCCCGTGGTCGAAGGGCCGCGTCGCGCTGGTCGGCGACGCCGCGTGCGGCGCCACGATCGGCGGCATGGGCACCGGGACCGCCGTCGTCGGCGCGTACGTGCTGGCGGGCGAGCTCGCCGCGGCGGGCGGGGACCACCGGACGGCGTTCCGGCGCTACGAGGACCGGATGCGCCCCTACGCGGAACGGTGCCAGAAGGGCGGCGACCGCGCGGGCAGGTTCCTCGCGCCGCCGAGCCGGTTCTCCCTGGCGATGCGCAACGGCCTGCTCGGCAACCGGTTCCTGCTCGGCCTGATGCTCCGGGCGGGCAAGGGCATCGGCAGCCGGATCGACCTCCCCGACTACGCGCCCGCCGTGACGTGATCGCGCGCGGTTCGGACCTGATCTTGTCGGACCCTTGGCCTATGGTTCTGGGCCATGGCAGTGCCGACGATCACCGAGCGCCCCGTGCGCAGGCCAGCGCTGTCGCCCTCGCGCGCGGGCGACTTCAAGCAGTGCCCGCTGCTCTACCGGTTCCGGGCCGTCGACCGGCTGCCGGAGAAGCCGACCAGGGCGCAGGTGCGCGGCACGGTGGTGCACGCGGTGCTGGAGGACCTGTTCGCGCTGCCCGCCGCCGAGCGGGTGCCGGAGGCGGCGCGGGCGCTCGTGGGCCCGGCGTGGGAGCGGGTGCGGGCCGAGCGGCCGGAGTTCGCCGAGCTGTTCGCCGAGGGCGACCCGGAGCAGGAGGAGTGGCTGGCCTCGGCGGAGGGCCTGCTGGACGGCTACTTCGGGCTGGAGGACCCGCGCCGGTTCGACCCGGACGCCCGTGAGCTGCTGGTGGAGTGGGAGCTGCCGTCGGGCGTGCTGCTGCGCGGGTACATCGACCGCGTGGACGTGGCGCCGACCGGCGAGATTCGCGTGGTGGACTACAAGACGGGCGCCGCGCCGCGCGAGATCGGCGAGGCCAAGGCGTTGTTCCAGATGAAGTTCTACGCGCTGGTGCTGTGGCGGCTGCGGGGCGTGGTGCCGCGCCAGCTGCGGCTGATGTACCTGGCCGACCGGCAGGCGCTGGCCTACCAGCCGGACGAGGCGGAGCTGGCCCGGTTCGAGCGCACGCTGGAGGCGATCTGGGACGCCATCCTGCGGGCGGCGAAGTCCGGCGACTTCCGGCCGAACCCGAGCAGGCTGTGCGACTACTGCGACCACAAGGCGCTGTGCCCGGCGTTCGACGGCACGCCGCCGCCGTACCCGGGCTGGCCGGAGCCGGACGCGGGCGTGGAGACCGTGCTGGACCGGGCGGACTAGCGCGTGTTTCAGATGTGGCGTAGCCAAATGTTGATGGCGGCGACGTGGACGGTGGCCTGGTAGCGGACGGCGAGTTTGTCGTAGCGGGTGGCCACCGCCCGGTGCTGTTTGAGCAGGTTGATGCCGCATTCGACGGCGTGGCGCTGTTTGTAGATCTCCCTGTCGATCGTCGGTGGCCGCCCGCCCGCGGAGCCTTTGGCCTTGCGGTGGGCAGCCTGGTCGCAGGGCTGGTCGATGGTCGCCTTGATCCCACGTTGCCGCAGGTAGGCGCGGTTGGCCTTGGAGCTGTAGGCCTTGTCCGCCAGAATCCGGTCCGGCCGGGTGCGTGGTCGCCCCCCGTCCGGACGCGGCACCCGGATCGCCTCGATCACCGGCACGAACCGGGGACTGTCACCGCGTTGCCCGGCGGTGACCAACAGCGACAACGGCCGCCGCCGTTGTTCGCAGGCCAGGTGCAGCTTGCTGGTCCACCCGCCCCGCGACCGCCCCAACCCGTGATCGTCCGGCTCGGTCCCGCCGGTCGGGGTGTCGGGCGGTTCGACCTGCAGATCCCCCTTTTACGCGCACCCGCCGCATGCTGGTGCGCCCGCATGACCGTGGAATCCACACTCACGTCCCACACGATCGACCCGGTGGCGTCGGCGCGGGCCTGCAACGCGGTCAGGATCTGCCTCCAGATCCCGGCCCGCTGCCAGCGGCGGAACAATCCGTAGACGGTCTGCCAGGGTCCGTAGTCGGGCGGGACGTCGCGCCACGGGGCACCGACCCGCACCCGCCACCGGATGCCGTCGATCAACTGCCGCTTGCTCCACTTCGGCGGACGGCCCGGCTTGCGCCCCACGGGTAACAGCGGCTGCAACAGCGCCCACTGCGCGTCGGTCAAGTCGGCCCGCCCCGCTGCCGCTACGCTGGCCACGAGGTCTCCGGTACAACGGTTTTGCTTGGTCGCTAAACCACTTACCGGAGACCTCGCCACGTTCCGGCCATCGACACGCCGCCGATCACCTCACCTTTGAAACACGCGCTAGGGGCGGACGGGGTGGACGCGTTCTACGAGCGGCTGGACGACGACCGGTTCGCCTCCACCGGCCACACGGCCGGGCCGTGGAGCAGCGAGAGCCAGCACCTGGGGCCGCCGTCGGCGCTGTTGGTGCGGGCGCTGGAGCGGTGCGCGCCGCGGCCGGAGGCGCTGCTGTCGCGCGTGACGTTCGAGGTGCTGGGCCCGGTGCCGGTGGCCGAGCTGACCGTCACGGCGGCGGTGGAGCGGCCGGGCCGTTCGGTGGAGCTGCTGGCGGCGGAGCTCGCGCACGCCGGCCGTCCGGTCCTGCGCGCCCGCGCGTGGCGGATCGTCGCCGGGGACACGGCGGCCGTGGCGTCGGGCGAGGGCGAGCCCCTGCCACCCGCGGCCGGCTGTCCGCCGATGGCCGTCCCGGAGCATTGGCAGGGCGGGTACCTGGCCGCGATGGAGTGGCGGTCGGTCAGCGGCGGGATCTTCGCGCCGGGCGACGCGACGATCTGGGCCCGACCGGTGGTGCGGGTGGTCGCGGGCGAGGAGCCGAGCGCGGCGCAACGCCTGTTCACCGTGGCCGACTCGGCGAGCGGCGTGTCCAGCCGCCTCGACATCCGGGCCTGGTACGCCATCAACACCGACCTGACCGTGCACCTGCACCGGGAGCCGGTCGGCGAGTGGTTCGCCCTGGACGCGCAGACCGTGATCGGCCCGTCGGGTGTCGGGGTGGCGACGAGCGTCCTGCACGACGTCCGCGGCCCGGTGGGGCGTTCCGCGCAGTCGTTGTTCGTGCGGGAGCGGTAGGCGGGCGGTCGCACACCGGCGGTCGCACACCGACGGTCGCACACCGACGGTCGCACACCGGCGGTCGCACACCGGCGGTCTCAGGGGTCGGGTCGCGCGCGTGGGTCGGGGCGCAGGGGCGATCGCGCACCGCGGACCGTCGCACGCGCCGGGCGGTCCCGCGGGTCGGGTGCGCAGGTGGGCAGGCGCTGCCGCGCACGGGGGTCGCACGGGTCGGGTCGGGGGCGCACCATGGACGGGTGATGTTCGCGGACCGTTCCGACGCCGGCCGGGTGCTCGCCCGTGCCCTGGCCGACGAGTCGTGGACCGACCTGCTGGTGCTGGGGCTCGCCCGCGGCGGGGTGCCGGTGGCGTTCGAGGTCGCCTCGGCGCTCGGCGGGGAGCTGGGGGTGGCGGTGGCGCGCAAGATCGGGGCGCCCGGCCACCCGGAGTTCGGGGTCGGCGCGGTCACCGCCGAGGGCGACCCGATCTTCGACGAGCACGCCCTGCGCACCCTCGGCCTCACCTCCGACGACCTGGCCGACCGGTGCGCGGCCGAACGCCGTGAGGCGCGACGGCGGCTGGAGCTGTACCGGACCGGTCCCGTCCGGCTGACCGGCCGGGACGTCGTGGTCGTCGACGACGGGCTGGCCACCGGCGTCACCGCCCGCGCCGCCCTGCGTGAGGCGCGGCAGCAGGACCCGCGCCGGCTGGTGCTGGCGGTCCCGGTGGGCGCGGCGGACTCCGTTCAAGCCTTGGAGGAGGACGCCGACGCGGTCGTGTGCCCGCACCCGAGGACGGACTTCCTGGCGGTCGGGCGGTTCTACCGGCGCTTCGACCAGACCTCCGACGACCAGGTGGTCGGGCTACTGCAGCAGCAACGCGACGACTGACAGCGTCACCATCGACAACGCGGTCGAGACGAGCACCGCGTCGCGCGGCAGGCGGGCGTCCGGTCGGTACTGCCTGGCCAGCACGTACACGTTCTGCGCGGTCGGCAGGGCGGCGCACAGCACGGCCGCCAGCCGCAGCGGCCCGGTGACGTCGAGCGCCACGCACGCCAGGAACGTCACCAGCGGGTGCAGGAGCAGCTTGGACGCCACCGCCACGCCCGGCTCGGCCCGCCCGCCGGGGTTCGGCGAGCGCCGGGCGTTCAGCGACATGCCGAGCACCACGAGCGCGGTCGGCACGCCCGCCGCGCCCAACGCCTCCAACGGCTCCAGCACCAGCCGGGGCAGCCGCACGCCGAGCGCGCTGCACGCCACCCCCAGCAGGGACGCGAGGATGATCGGGTTCCGCACCGGGAGCAGCGCCAACGTCCGCAGCGCCGACCCCTTCCGCCCGGACCCGACCTCGACCGCGGCCAGCACCAGCGGCATCACCACGACCGGCTGGAACAGCAGCACGGCCACCATGAACGACGAGTCGCCGAGCACGCCGACCGCGACCGGGATGCCCAGGTTGCCGGAGTTGACGTACGCGCCGCTCATCGCGCCGAGCGCCTGGTCGGGCAGGGAGCGGCGGAACACCTTCCACTGGACCACCACGCCCACCGCGCCGACTACGAACGTGCTGATCACGAACGCCAGCAGGCCCCGGTTGGCGAGCTTCGCCGGGTCTCCGGACAGCTGCGCGGTGAACAGCACGGCCGGCATGGCCAGGTGGAACGCGAACCGGCCGAGCACGGCCTCGCCGCGCTCCCCCAGCACGTTCGTCCGGGCGGTGAGGAACCCGATCGCCGTGAGGACCCAGATCGGCGCGAACCCGCCGACCACCCCGGACATCAGAGCGGGCGGTAGTGCTCGACGTCGGGGAACGGGTCGTAGAAGTGGTGCAGCAGCGCCTTCCAGCGCGGGTACAGCGGACCCTGCCGGAAACCGACGGTGTGGTCCTCCAGCCGCTCCCACTCCACCAGCAGCAGGTACCGGCCGGGACGTTTGACCGAACGCCGCAGGTCGAGCGACCCGAAACCAGGCGACCGCGCGATGAGCCGGCGGGCCTCGTCGAACGCCCGCTCGAAGTCCGCCTCCAGACCGGGGCGGACGTCGAGCACGGCGACCTCCAGGATCACAGGTGCTTGTACACGTCTTCGAGCGTCAGCCCGCGGCCGAGCATCAGCACCTGCACGCGGTACAGCAGCTGGGAGACCTCTTCGGCGAGGCGCTCGTCGGACTCGTGCTCCGCGGCGATCCAGACCTCGCCCGCCTCCTCCAGCACCTTCTTGCCCTGCGCATGCACCCCGGCCTCCAGAGCCGCGGCGGTGGCGGAGCCCTCAGGGCGGGTGCGTGCGCGTTCGCTCAGCTCGGCGAACAGCTCGTCGAAGGTCTTCACGGGGTCTGATCCTCGCATCCCCCGAACGGTCGCAGGCAGGCAGGACCCCGGTCAGGCGTGGACGGGCCGCGCGGCGCGCGCCCCGGCGCGGAGGCCGACCACCTGGGCCACGACGGACGCCACCGCGAACGCCACGCCGAGGCCGGGACGCGGCCCGACCGTCGGGACGACGTGGTCGAAGAGGACGGCCGCGTGGTCGTAGCCGGTCGCGACGACCACCGCCGCCGCGACCGTGACCAGGGCGAACAGGCCCGAGACGGGTGCGGCGGCACGGGCCGGGACGAGCGCGGAACCGTGCGTCAGGACCGCCGCGCCGAGGTACGCCCACCACCACGGCAGGCGCGACAGCTCGACGTCGACGTCCCCGTACCGGGCCCAGGGCACGAGCACGGCCAGCACGGTGAGGCAGACCGCGACGACGGTCCACTTGGTCAGCGGGGTCACCGCACGGACCTTAGATCGCGTACCTCGGTCGGGTGAAAGGCCACACCTCGGCGATCCACTCCGGCACGAACGCGTCCAGCGCCTCCTCCAGCTCCGTGCCCACGTGCTCGTCCACGACCCACCACGAGATCTGCGCGTCGGCCTCGGTGTCCGGCGCGGGGTCGATGTAGACGCAGCCGAGCAGCCGGGTCTCGTCGGCGTTGAACAGCGCGTAGTTGAACGACTTGTGCGCTTCCTGCTCCCGTTCGTGCCGGGCCAGGTCCACGCGGTCCTGCTCGTGGGTCATGTGGGCGGGCGGCCAGCCCCACTTCTCCCCGTACTTCGACCACAGGCGGGCCTGCGAACCCATCACGGCCGGGTAGTCGACGTCCACATCGGACTCGCGGATGGGGCGCAGGTGGTGTTCGGCGTCGAGCGCGACGCGGGTCGGGTGGGCGAAGTCAGCGGGGAGCCACGGCATGCGCGGATTCTGCGGCGGCGCGGGCCGCACCGCCACCGAAAATCCGATGGCGTGACGCACGACGTCTTCGCGACACTGCCCGGATGACCGAGGGGCTGGTGTTGCGGACGGCACGGCCGGAGGACCTGGACGGGATCGCGGCGCTGCTGACCGACCGCGGCGAGCCGGCGGACGCGGTGGACCACCGGCTCGTGGTCGAGGACCCGGACGCGGGCTGGGAGGCGTGCGCGGTCGTCGTGGACGGCGACAAGGTGGTGTCCACGGCGACCCTGCTGGACGAGACGCTGGTGCTGGACGGGCTGGAGATCCCGGCGGGCCAGGTGGAGCTGGTCGCGACCGATCGCGCCTACGAGGGCCGCGGGCTGGTGCGCTCGTTGATGGACTGGGCGCACGCGCGGTCCGCCGCGCGCGGCCACCTGGTGCAGGTGATGCTCGGCATCCCGTACTTCTACCGCCTGTTCGGCTACACCTACGCGATCCCGATCCCGCCCGCGCGGCCGGTGACGAGCCGTCCCCCCGTCGCGGCCGGGTTCACGCTGCGCGAGGCCGGCGCGGACGACATCCCCGCGATGACCCGGCTCCAGGACGCCGAGCAGGCGCGCGCCGACCTGAGGATGCCGCACTCCCCTGCCCTGTGGCGGTGGCTGCTGGCGCGGGACGGCAGCACGCAGTGGCTGGTGGAACGCGACGGCGTGCCCGTCGCCACCGGCCGCACCACCCCGCCGGACGAGGGCGTGCGGCTGTGCGAGGTGGCCGCCGTCGACGACACCGCCGCGCACGCTCTGCTCGCGCTGACCGAGGCCGCGGAGGTGACCGAACGTCCGGGCACCGTGGCCGGTGGGGCGTTGGAGCCGTTCCTGGGGCCCGCGCCGGAGGAGGCGGAGTCGTACTACGTCCGCGTCGGCGACCCGCTCGCCGTGCTGGAGCACCTGCGCCCGGTGTTCGGGCGGCGGCTGGCGGAGGGCGGGTTCGCCGACGCGGAGGGCGAGGCGGTGGTGTCGTTCTACCGCTCGCACGTGCGGTTGCCGTTCAAGGCGGGCGAGGTGGGTCCGGTCGTGCCGGGCGGCACCATGCAGGCGCCGGGCGCGGTGGGCGGCGCGGGCGTGGCGCCGGACCTGCTGCCGTCGCTCCTGTTCGGACCGCACGGCCTCAAGGGGCTGACCGCGCGACACCCCGACGTCTACCCCGGCCCGAACGCCGAGCTGATGCACACCCTGTTCCCGCCGGTGCGCGGCGACCTGATGACGTTCTACATACCGTGACCGCCGCCGGTCGTCAGACCGTCAGCAGTCCCCAGTAGGCCGCCCACGGCAGGAACACGACGCCTGCGGCGGTCGGCGCCGCGAGGCGCAGCCGGGTCGCCGCGGGGAACGTGCGCCACCTGGTGATCGTGAGCGCCGTCCCGGCCAGGACGCAGAAGGCGGCGAGTTGCAGCGCCAACCACGGCAGCGGGCGGCCCAGCACGGTCGTCCCGACCTGGTTCGCTCCGGTGTGGACGATCCGGAAGAGGTAGGCGAGCGCGCCGAGCACGGTGACGATCCCGGCGGCGGACAGCGGGCCGACGGGGTGGCGCACCGGTTCCCGACGTCCGCGCCACCGCCGCACGGCGGTGACCACCGGGTGGGACAGGAACGCCGGCAGCATCAGCACCACCGCGAGCACGTGCAGCCAGGGCGACTCGTACCAGGCGAGCGGCGCGACGGGCTCGCTGCGCGCGGACTGCGCCGGCGGCGGGTCGGCGTGCGGACGCGGCGGGCCGTCGGCGAGGGCGTTGACCCACGACGTCATCAGCTCGGCGTGGCCGGTGGCGAAGTCCGCCGTGTCGGGCGCCCGGTCGAAGCCGTCCGCGCTGCGGCGCAGGGTGTGGTCGGCGTCCGGCACGACCCGCAGGGTGTAGTGCGCGTTGCCGCCGCGGTCCAGCGCCTCGCGGAACGCGGTGAGGCTCTCCCCCGGCGCGGTCGAGCGGTCGTGCTCGGCGAACACCCCGAGCAACGGCTGGTCCACGTCCGCCAGCGCGGTCGCGGGGTCGAACGCCGTGTCGCCGAACAGGCCGGCGGCGATGAGCATGCGACTGGCGTTGTGGCCGAGCGGCCCGATCAGGGCGGGGCTGACGCCCGCGTGCGCCAGGTACGTGCGGTTGCTCCACAGCTGGGTGCGCCCGGCGTCCATCGCGCTCGCGCCCACCGTGACGACGAACGCGACGTCGTCCGACCTGAACGCCGCCAGCGGCACGACTCAGCCGCCCTGGCTGCGGCCCCACAGCCCGACCAGGGACGGGTTCACGCCCGGTGAGCCGCGGAGGAGGCGGACGCCGGCCAGCGCGTCGTCGGCCAGGTCGGCGAACGTGCTCGTCGCCCGCGAGTAGCCGGGGGCCTTGTCGTAGACGAGTGCGGTGATCCCCGCCCGCGCGAAGGTCTCGGCCTCGCGCCGGTAGTCGTCGCGGTGGGTGGAGCCCGCCCCGGCGACGATCACCACGGCGGGGCGTTCGCCGGAGTGATCGGCGGGTGCGACGACCGTGCCGTGCAGGGTGTGGCCGCGGCTGGGGAAGGTGACCTCGGTCGTGGTCGGCGCGGCCGGTTCGGCGGAGGCCGGCGCCGGTGCCAGCGCGCAGGCGGCGATCAAGGCCGCGAGGACGGCCGATTTGTGCGTGGGCAGCACGAAGTGCTCTCCTGACGGTGGAAGTGCGGTGACTTGGTGCTCGCCCGGTGGGCGAGGTGTGACGGCTTCCGCTGCCCGGGCCGTCGAGCGGCAACTCGGCGGCCCGGGATTCCTAGGCGGTGGGCGTGGTGTCGTCTCCTTCTTCGGTGACGGCGTCCGGGCCGGGGTCCGGGTCGGCGTCCGGGTCGGGGTCGGTGTCCGGGTCGGGGAAGGCCACGAACCTGGTCTGCACGGTTCGCGTGCCGGCCGGCGTCCGGTCGGCGGGGCGCTGGTACTTCTTCAGCAGCGCCAGGTAGTCCTCGAAGAAGGCCGCGAGCTCGTCGAGCGAGACCCGGATCGAGCCACGCGAGTAGGGCACGGCGTCGGACCACTCGCCGAGCTCGGCGCGGGCCGACTCGAACCGGGCGAACATCTCCAGGTCCTCGGCGAGCCAGAGCCGGTTCAGCTCGTCGGTGGCGGACCGCATCCGCGGGTCCTGCTCGCCACGCCGGGCGAACCGCACGTCCCGGCGGACGTGCCGCCACCACCGCTCCCGGCCACGCGCCCGCTCGGGCGCCTCTTCCACCAGGCCGTGCTTGGCGAGGACGCGGAGGTTGTAGCTCGTGCCGCCGGTGGTCACGCCGAGCCGGTCGGCGAGCACGGTCGACGTCGCCTCGCCGAGGAGTTCCAGCTCCCGGAGGATGCGCTGCCGCAACGGGTTCGCCAGCGCCTTGGCGGCCCCGAGATCGGCCCAGACTGGTTCCGACATAGTGCACGATAACTCGTGCATCACTTCTCGTGCAACTACGCGAGGTGGCCCGCGAACTCCACGCCCATCGCCACGCCGACCAGCACCAGCAGCGCTCCGGCGGCCACCAGCGCCCGCCGGTAACCCGGGTCCCGGAGGCGCCGCCGACCGCGCGCCACGAGCAGGGCGATCACCACCTTGCCGCCGACCAGCGTGAGGTAGAACCCGACCAGGAACCCCGCTCCCGCCACCGCCGACCCGCGCCAGGTCGTGATGGTCAGCGGCCCTAGCGCGGTCGCCCACGCGACCCACGGGTGCGGGCTGAGCAGGTTCACCGCCACCGCCCGCCGCAACGCCGAGACGTCGCCGCCGAACCCCGTCGCGGAGGTGTCGGGCGTCAGCGAGGCGGCCCGGGCCTCGCGGACGGTCCGCACACCGCTCCACACCACGAACACCGCCCCGACCACGCCGAGCACGCCCAGCGCCCGCCCCGGCAGGCGGTCCAGCAGGAGCAGCGTCACGGCGACCACCACGGCGTCCGACAGCAGCGGCGCGCAGGCCGTCAGCACGCCCGCCCGCCACCCGGACCTCAACGCCGACGTCACGACCAGCACCAACAGCGGACCGGGGCTGATGCTCGCGGCCAACCCGAGGCCCAGTCCCCACCCCAGCGCGTCCACGGCGGCAGACTAGGTCACGTGTCCGAGTTCGCCCGTGTCCTGGCCACCCTGCGGCAGATCCGCGGCCTGAGCCCGTTCTTCGCCCTCGACCTCGGCCGGCCCGACGAGAGCTGGCACGACGGCGAGGCGCTGCTCGACGGCGGTCCCGCGCTGCCCGACGCGCTCGACCGGATCGCCGCCCGCTACCGCACCGCCGAACGCCGGGTCGCCGCGTCGCTGTTCTTCCTCGGCTACACGGCGCGCCTGCTGAGCCCGGTCGTCGCCGCGCGCGCCGTGGACGGCGTCGCGCCGGACGTCCGCCCGGCCAACCTGTGGTGGCGGTACGGCCCGGACGGGGTGCAGGTCCGGCTCAAGGACCCGGTCGCGGGCGTGGACGTCGCCGAGTCGCTGGAGCCGGTGGTGGAGGCGATCCACGCGGTCACGCCGGTGGCGCGCGGGCTGCTGTGGGGCAACGCGGCGTCGTCCGCGGCGGGCGCGCTGCGCACGGTCAGCCGCGGCGGCGTGCCGGCGGAGGACTGCCTGGCGCTGGGCGCGGAGCTGTTCGCCGACCCGCCGTTGCGGGGCTCGGGCGAGTTCATCCCGTTCCCCGGCGAGGTGGCGTTCCGGCGGCGGAGCTGCTGCCTGTACTACCGGCTCGACGGCGGCGGGACGTGCGGCGACTGCCCGCTGCCGCGCCGCTGATCGTCGGGTCTCAGCCGGTCAGGAGCGAACCCAGCACCACGTGGTCGACGCCGACCAGCGAGTCGCGGAACACCCGGCGCTCGCCCTGGTCCACCGCCACGTCGCACGGCACGACGAGCACCGTGCAGCCGGCGGCCACGGCGGAGGCCGTGCCGGTCGGCGAGTCCTCGACCGCGACGCAGCGGGTCGGGTCGACGCCGAGCAGCCGGGCCGCCTTGAGGTACGGCTCGGGCAGCGGCTTGTTGAGGCCGTCCACCTCGTCGCCGCACACGGTCACGTCGAACAGGTCCCGCCCGATGGTGTCGAGCGCCACCTCGGTCAGCTTCCGCTCGGTCGACGTCACCAACGCCATGGGCACGCCGGCGTCCCGCACCGCGCGCAACGCCTCACGCGCGCCCGGCCGCCACGGCAGGCCGGCCCGGAACACCTCTTCGGTGCGCCGCTGGATCCACGCCGCGCCGTCGGCGACGTCGCCCTCCGTCGGGGTGACGCCCACCTCGGCGAACAGCAGGGCCATCGTCGTGGCCACGTTGGACCCGACCATCGCGTGCCTGGTCTCCAGCGACAGCGTGCCGCCCAGCTTCTCGACGAACTCGAAGATCGGGATGTCCCACAGCTTCTCCGAGTCCAGCAACGTGCCGTCCATGTCCCACAGCACAGCCTCGACGGTCATCTACGACTTCCCCCGGTGGTCGGTCACGCGTTGAAGTGCTTCGCCTCGGGATGGTGCGCCACGAACGCGTCGGGCGACCGCTCGGGGTCCGGTTGCAGCTCGTCGGACAGCTCCACCCCGATCCGGACCGGGCCGGCGCGGTGCCGGGGTGAGGCCGTGGACCGCGTCCACGGCCTGCCCCGGCCGCCGAACTCGTCGGCCGTCTCGCGGGCGGGTTCGGCACCCCGACGTGACAGCTCGAAGATCTTCTCCTCGGTGCCGCGCCCGGCGAGGTCGGTCGGGTTCGCACCGAAGGTGTCGGTCCCCACGGCGTCCGCGCCGGCCTCCGGGTAGCCGCGGCGCACCTGCCGCACGACATCGGGCCCGGTCACGTCGAGGATCTCGTGGCAACCCTCGTGACCTGCGAAGTCGTCGAGCGTGAGGTCGGCGGACCGCGGCATGGCGCCCGTGGCGCCGTCGGCGACGACCACGCGGTCGGCGAGCGCGTCCGGGAAAGGCGACGTGACACGATCCGACATGCGCCAAGCCTACGGCGTCGGGTCTGCGGCAGTGGTCGTAGTCTGACGCCGTGACCGATCCGGACCAGGCCGCCCAGACCCCCTTCGACCCCAGCAAACCGCTCACCAACCCGATCATGGTGGCGGCGTTCGAGGGGTGGAACGACGCTGGCGACGCCGCCAGCACGGCGATCGAGCACCTGCAACTCACGTGGGACGCGACGCCGCTGGCCGACATCGATCCGGACGAGTACTACGACTTCCAGGTGACCCGTCCCACCGTCCGGATGGTCGACGGCATCACCCGACGGGTGGAATTCCCGACGACGAGGTTGTCCGTGTGCCGGCCGCCGGGGTCGTCCACCGACGTGGTCCTGGTGCACGGCATCGAGCCGAACATGCGGTGGCGGAAGTTCGCCGCCGAGCTGCTGGGCCACATCGAGGACCTGGGCGTGACCACGGTGGTCACCCTGGGCGCGCTGCTCATGGACACGCCCCACACCCGTCCCGTGCCGGTCACCGGCACCGCGTACGACGCGGCGGCGGCGGCCAAGTTCGGGCTGGAGAGCTCCCGCTACGAGGGGCCGACCGGCATCGTCGGCGTGTTCCAGGACCTCTGCGTGCAGGCGGGCGTGCCCGCGATCTCGTTCTGGGCGGCCGTGCCGCACTACGTGTCGCAGCCGCCGTCCCCGAAGGCGACGCTGGCCCTCCTGCACCGGGTGGAGGAGGTGCTGGACGTCGAGGTGCCGCTGGGCGCGCTGCCCGAGCAGGCCGAGGAGTGGGAGCGCACGGTCAGCGAGATGGCCGACGAGGACGAGGACGTGCGCAACTACGTGCGGGCGCTGGAGGAGCGCGGCGACGCGGAGCTCCAGATCACCGAGGCGAGCGGCGACGCCATCGCGGCCGAGTTCGAGCGGTACCTGCGGCGGCGCGGGCGGGGTCCGGGGCGCGGACCGACCGGCATGTGACCGGCCCGGTCCACCCGGGCACGCGCGCCGCACGACGTCGGGGGTCTCGCTTGGCCGGGCTTCGTGGCCGCGTCCGCCTGGCGGCGCTCTACGCGGGCGGGTTCCTGGGGCCGTTCGGGGGCGCGATGACGTCGTCCGTGCTGCCCGAGGTGGGGGCGGACTTCGGCGTGTCGGCGGGTTCGGCGGCGGCGACGCTGACCGGGTACCTGGTGCCGTTCGCGCTGCTCATGCTGGTGTCCGGCACGCTCGGCGAGCGGTGGGGCGCGCGGCGGACGGTGCGGATCGCGTACGGCGGGTACGTCGTGGCGTCGCTGCTGTGCGCGGTGGCGTGGTCGTTCCCGGTGCTGATGGGCGGGCGGGCGCTGCAGGGCGCGGCGAACGCGTTCACCACTCCCCTGCTGCTGGCGGCGATCGCCGCGGTGACGCCGCAGGCCCGGCTGGGGCGGGCGCTGGGCGTGTTCGCGTCCATGCAGGCGGCCGGGCAGACGTCCGCGCCGCTGCTCGGCGGGCTGGCGGCGGAGGCGTCGTGGCGGTGGGCGTTCGTCGGCGCGGCCGTGGTGGCGGGCGCGCTGGCGGTGGCGGGGTTGCCCGCCGACCCGCCGCGCGGCGGTGACCGGCCGGGGCTGCGCAGCGCGTGGCGGCCGCGGACGCTGCGACTGGCGGCGGTCGGGTTCGTCGGCTGGGGGTGCCTGGGCGGGGTGTCGTTCCTGGTCGCGCTGCGGCTCGGGGACTCGTTCGCGCTCGGCGCGGGTCAGCGCGGGCTGGTGCTGACCGGGTTCGGGCTGGTCGGGATCGTCACCGCGCGGCTCACCGGGTGGTTGATCGACCGGGTCGGGGCGCGGTGGTGCGTGCTGACGGGCGCGGTGGTGGGCGGGGTGCTGCTGGTCGGGGTCGGCGTGTTGCCGTCGGTGGTGGCGGTGGGTGCGTTGTGGGCCGCGGCGGGCGCGTTCAGCCAGGCGGTGATCGTGGGCCTGAACGCGCTGGTGCTGTCGGCGGGCGGCAACCGGGGCGGGTCCGTGTCGGTGGTGCAGTCGCTGCGGTTCCTGGGCGGGGCGGTGTCGCCGGTGGCGTTCGTGCCGCTCTACCACCTGGACCCGGTGGGCGCGTTCCTCGTGCCGGCCGGCCTGGTCCTGGCCGTGCCGCCCGTCCTGCTGCTCAGGCGGGGACGCGCCGACGCGCCGTCCCCAGCGTCGCCAGGGCCACCACGCCCGCGACGAGGTGGAGACCGGCCTGGGCGTTGAGGAGCGCGGACAGGCCGAGCACGGGCGTGAGGACGCCGGCGAGCACCATGCCGAGCGCCTGGCCCGCGTCGTAGAGGCTGAGGAACGTCGCCATCACCCGGCCGCGCACGTCGTCGCCCGAGTGGAGTTGCAGCACGGACATCAGCCCGGCGCCCGCGATCACGCCGGGCAGGCCGACCAGGGCGAACGCGGCCAGGTAGAACACCAGCGCCGTGGTCAGCCACGGGCCGTTCCAGCCGAGCGCGGAGACCACGCCGAACGCGAGCAGCGCCACGCCGAGGAGCCGGCCCGGTCCGAGCCGGCGGGCCGCCACGCCGAGCAGCAGACCGCCGAGCAGCCCGCCGACCGCCTGCACGCCGCGCAGGACGCCGACCTCGGCCGCTCCCCCGCCGAGCCGGTCGGTCACGAACACCACGAACAGCACGACGAACAGCCCTTGGCTCGTCGCCATCAGCCCGGCGACGGCCACCATCGGCCGCAGCGGTCCGCGGATCTCCCGCAGTCCGTCCAGCCAGGCCCGCCACACGGGTTCACGAGCCTCGCGGGCCGCGTCGGCGGTGGTCAGGGTCGCCAGGAGGCCCGCCGCGAGCAGGAACGACGCCACGTCGGCCAGCACCACGCCCGGCAGCCCGGTGTACCCGAGGAGCAGCCCGCCGAGCGACGCCCCGACGAGCCGGGCCACGGTGCTGTTGACCGCCACCAGCCCGTTCGCCGCCGGCACCTGCGCCCGCGGCACGAGCGTCGGCAGCAGCGCGTTCTTGGCCGGCTCGAACAGCGCCGCCAGCGCGGCCTGCACCGCCGTGACCACGTTGACGAGCACGAGGTCGCCGGTGAGCAGCGGCAGCAGGGTGACCGCCTGGGCGAGGCTGACGAGCAGCATCACCTTCCGCCGGTCCCAGCGGTCGGCCAGCACCCCGGCCAGCGGTGACAGCGCCAGGCTGGGCAGCAGCGCCACCACGAACGTCGTGGCGGTCGCCGCCGCGGAGCCCGTGAGCTGGTAGACGTACACCGGCAGGGCGACCAGGAGCACCCAGTCGCCCACCTCGGAGACGAACCCGGCGACCCACAGCCGCCGGAACGCGGGCACCGCCAGCGGGCCGGTCATCGCGGGAACGCGCGGATGCCGACGTGCGCGGGCAGGGCGCCCTCGGGCGCGTCCTCGCGCACGGGCACGAGGTACGGGCGCAGGATGTCGTCGATCATGCCGAGCAGGCCGGACAGCTCCTCGGCCGTGACGTTGACCGAGTAGCCGTGCATCCCGGAGGCGTCCAGCCACTCGCGCGGCAACTCGTGCTGCCGGTCCAGGAACCGCTGCGTGAGCCGGTTGTCCTCGTTGAGCTGCAACGCGATGAGGGCGTCCTGCTGGGCCCGGACCTCCGGGTCGTCGTCGAACGCGCCGATGTCGTAGCCGACCGACGTGGCGCGCCACGGCCGTTCCCGGCCGTCACCGGCCTCCTGCCGCTCCACGAAGCCGGCCTTCGCGAGCTGCCGCAGGTGCCAGCTGCAGTTGGACGCGGTGGAGCCGACCGCCTCGGCGCACTCGCTCGCCGTGCGCGGGCCGACCGCCACGAGGTGGTTGAGCAGCGACACGCGCAGCGGGTGGGCCAGCGCCTTGAGCGCGTCGACGTCGGTGATCCGTCGGGGCCGTGGGAGTTCCATGACCCCGACGGTAGACCTGGAAGAGTTCTTTCGAAAGAGCTCTTTCAGATCAGCCGATGTCGCGCCGCCGGAACCCGGCGAGCCCGACCCCCACCAGCACGACCGCGATGGCGGTCAGCCACACCAGCGGACCGGCGGTGACGTCCGCCCCGGGCACCTTCGGGATGTGCGTGAACGGGGACAGGTCCATCGCCCACTGGTCGAACTGGAGCAGCGGGCCGAGCTGCCCGAGCACCAGGAACACCACGATCACCGCCCAGCTCAGCGACGCCAGCTTCGGGACCAGCGCGAACAACGCCAACGCGAGACCCGCGACGACCCACACCGCGGGCACGTGGGTCAGCGCCGCGCCCACGAGCCGGACGACCTGCCCGCCGACGTCGCCGACGCGGGCGCCGTGCACCAGGCCCGCGCCCACACCGGCGGCGGCCAGGACCACGGCCGTCCCGACGGTGGCGAACGCCAGGTGCCCGGCCACCCAGGCGTACCGGCTCACGGGCGTGGCCAGCACCGGCTCGGCCCGGGCCTCGCTCTCCTCGGTCCGCAGCCGCAGCGTCGCCTGCACCACGTAGATCGCGCTGAACAGGGCGATGATGCCGACGATCGACGCCAGGTACACGTCCACGATCGCGCCGGAGCCGCCCATCTGGGCGATGATCTTCTCCAGCGCCGGGTTGGCCTCCAACATCTGCTCCACGCCGCGCGCGACGGACCCGTAGACGGCGCCGAGCACGAACAGGCTCAGCGTCCAGCCGAGCAGCATGCCCCGCTGCAACCGCCAGGCCAGCCCGAACGCGCCGCGCAGCGAGCGGGGCGCGCGGGCGGGGCCGAGCCGCGTCGGCAGGAGTCCGCCGCCGAGGTCCCGCCTGGTCACGAGCGTCGCCGCGACCGCCAGCAGCCCGGCGAGCGACAGCAGCGGGAGCAGCAGCACCCAGTACCGGTCGCCCGCGAACGGCCTGATCTGCTCCACCCACCCGAGCGGGGACAGCCAGGTCAGCCACGTCGGCCCCTGGTCGCCCGCCGCGTCGCCGACGGCGCGCAGCAGGTAGGCCACGCCGAGGACGCCGCCGGCGATCGAGTTGGCCGTGCGCGCGCCCTCGGACAGCTGCGCGGAGACCGCGCCGACGCCGGTGAACACCCAGCCGGCGGACGCGAACGCGGCCCCGAACGCGAACGACCCGGCCGGCGACTGGCCGACGCCCAGGAGCCCCAGCGCGACCAGCAAGCCGATCAGCGTGCTCGCGAGCAGCGCCACCAGCACGGCCGCGCCCAGCGGCGCGTGCCGGGCGACGACGCCGGAGCCGATCAGCTCCAACCGTCCGGTCTCCTCCTCGGCCCTGGTGTGCCGGGTGACCAGGAACAGGCACATGAGCCCGACGAGCAGTGAGCCGAACACGCCCCAGCGCCAGGCCAGCACGCCGCCGATGGTCGACGGGTCGTGCAGCGGGCCGAGCATGGCCAGGAACGCCGGGTTGCCGCCGGCCGTCGCGCCCAGCTGCCGCCGGGACTCGACCGAGCCGTACAGCTCCTCCAGCGTGGACGCGGTGGACAGGGTGATGCCGACCAGGCCGATGACCCACGCGGCGAGCAGCAGCCGGTCGCGGCGCAGGGCCAGGCGCACCAGCGAGCCGAGCCCGGTCACGACGACACCGCCTCCTCGATCTCTCCGCCGGCGACGCGGCCGCGGGACGGCGCGTCGTCCTCGTAGTGCCGCAGGAACAGCTCTTCGAGCGTCGGCGGCTGGCTGGTCAGGGTGCGGACACCGCTGCCGACCAGCGCGCGCAGCGCCCCGTCGAGGTGGTGGGTGTCGACCTCGAACCGCACCCGCTGCCCGTCCACGCGCAGGTCGTGCACGCCGGGCAGCCCGGCCAGGCCGTCGGGCGCGCCGACCAGCTCGGCGGAGACGCTGGTGCGGGTGAGGTGCCGCAGCTCGTCGAGGGTGCCGGTCTCGACGGTGCGGCCGTTGCGGATGATGCTGACCCGGTCGCACAGCGCCTCGACCTCGGCCAGGATGTGGCTGGACAGCAGCACGGTCCGCCGGCCGCGCAGCTCGTTCACGCACTCCTGGAACACCGCCTCCATCAGCGGGTCCAGCCCCGACGTCGGCTCGTCGAGGATCAGCAGCTCCACGTCCGACGCCAGCGCGGCGACCAGGGCGACCTTCTGCCGGTTGCCCTTGGAGTACGTGCGGCCCTTCTTGCGCGGGTCCAGCTCGAAGCGCTCCAGCAGGTCGGCCCGGCGCTTCTCGTCCAACCCGCCGCGCAGCCTGCCCAGCAGGTCGATCACCTCCCCGCCGGTGAGGTTCGGCCACAGGCTGACGTCGCCGGGCACGTAGGCGAGCCTGCGGTGCAGCGCGGCGGTGTCGCGCCAGGGGTCGCCGCCGAGCAGGGACGCGGAGCCGGCGTCGGCGCGCAGCAGGCCCAGCAGGACGCGGATGGTCGTCGACTTGCCCGACCCGTTGGGGCCGAGGAAGCCGTGCACCTCCCCCTCGCGGACGGTCAGGTCGAGCCCGTCCAGTGCACGTGTCGGACCGAAGGCCTTGACCAGGCCCGACACGGATATCGCAGCAGTCATGAGCAGTAAGCTACTGTCATTTCACAAACTCGTGAAGTTAAGGAAGCGTATAAACTGCCACCCGTTCAGAGGACCTCGAAGGGATGATCCGGCGGTGACCCAAGTGGACGAGCGCGAGCGGGACGACCAGGCGGTGCTGCGCTTCATCGAGCGCTTCTCCTCGGTGTTCACCGAGTCCGGCATGCCCAGGATGCCGTCGCGGGTGTTCGTCGCCCTGCTGGCCACCGACTCCGGCCGGCTGACCGCCGCCGAGCTGGCCGACCTCCTGCGCGTCTCACCCGCCGCGATCTCCGGCGCGGTCCGCTACCTCACCCAGGTGAACCTGGTGAGCCGGGAGCGCGAGATCGGCACCCGCCGTGACGTCTACCGCGTGTTCGACGACGTCTGGTACGAGGCGCTGTTCCGGCGCGACCAGATGTTCCGCCGCTGGGAGGGCCCGCTGAAGGAGGGCGTCGACGTCCTCGGGCCCGAGTCGGCCGCCGGGAAGCGCATCGGCGAGACCCTGATGTTCTTCCGGTTCATCCACTCCGAGCTGCCCAACCTGCTCGCGCACTGGCGGGCGTACCGGGACGAGCACCTCGGTTCCTGAGGTCAACGGTCAACGCTGTTACGACCTTCGGCTCTACTGGTGGGTCGGAATTGTCCCGACGATGCAAGTGACCAGGTCTTCACCACCGTTCGCGCGAACGTCCCCACCCTGCACGCCCGGCCGACCGGCGCCCGCCGGAGCGGTCGAGCAGCCCTGCCCGAGGGAGACCCCGTCATGGGAGACGCCCGCACCACCAGAAGACTGGCCGTGCTCGGCTTAGCCGCTGTGTCGGCCGCCGCGCTGGCCTTCGCGAACACCGGAGTGGCGGCCGCCGAGGGCGACGTGCTCGGCGCCGAGCGCGCCGACGCCGTCCCCGGCTCGTACATCGTCGCCCTGCACGACTCGGCGTCGCCGAGGTCCGCGTCCGCGTCGACCGCGTCCGCGCTGGTCGGCAAGTACGGCGGCCAGGTCCGCGCGGCCTGGCAGCACGCGCTCAACGGCTTCCACGCCACCCTGTCCGAGGGCCAGGCCCGGCGCCTCGCCGCCGACCCGCGGGTCGCGTTCGTGCAGGCCGACCTGCCGGTGACGCTGGACGCGGTGCAGCAGAACCCGCCGTCGTGGGGCCTGGACCGCATCGACCAGGCGAACCTGCCGCTCGACAACGCCTACAACTACTCGACGACCGCGAGCAACGTGCGGGCGTACATCATCGACACCGGCATCCGCACCACGCACACCGACTTCGGTGGCCGCGCGACGTGGGGCACGAACACCGTCGACACCAACAACACCGACTGCAACGGCCACGGCACGCACGTCGCCGGCACGGTCGGCGGCACCGCGCACGGCGTCGCCAAGGGCGTGCAGCTCATCGCGGTCAAGGTGCTCAACTGCGCCGGTTCCGGCACCACGGCGGGCGTGGTGAACGGCGTCGACTGGGTCACCCGCAACGCGGTCAAGCCGGCCGTCGCGAACATGTCCCTGGGCGGCGGCGTGGACACCGCCCTCGACACGGCGGTGCGCAACTCCATCGCCGCGGGCATCACCTACGCCGTGGCGTCGGGCAACTCCAACGCCAACGCGTGCAACTACTCCCCGGCCCGGGTGGCCGAGGCGCTGAGCGTGAACGCGTCGACCAGCACCGACGCGCGGGCCTCGTTCTCGAACTTCGGCACCTGCACCGACCTGTTCGCGCCGGGCCAGAACATCACCTCGGCGTGGATGACCAACGACACCTCCACGAACACGATCAGCGGGACGTCGATGGCGTCGCCGCACGTCGCGGGCGCGGTCGCGCTGTACCTGGCGAACAACCCCACGGCCACCCCGCCGACGGTGAACGCGGCGATCGTCGCCGCCGCCACCCCGGACAAGATCACCAACGCGGGCACCGGCTCGCCGAACAAGCTGCTGTTCACCGGCACGGCGACCCCCGGCGGCCCGGCCGTCGCCAACCCCGGCAACCAGTCGACCACCGTCGGCACGCCGGTCAGCCTGCAGCTGTCCGCCTCCGGCGGCACCGCGCCGTACACGTTCTCGGCCACCGGCCTGCCCGCCGGCCTGTCGATCAGCGCCTCCGGCCTGATCAGCGGCACGCCGACGACCGCGGGCACCTACTCGGTGACGGCGACCGCGACCGACTCGGCGTCGCGCAGCGGCAGCACCACGTTCTCGTGGGCCGTCACCACCACCGGCGGCGGCTGCGCGCCGGTCACCAACGGCACCGACGTGACCATCGGCGACAACTCCGACGTGAACAGCCCCATCACGCTGAACTGCTCGGGCACCGCCTCGGCCTCCACCACCGTGCAGGTCGACATCCGGCACACCTACATCGGTGACCTGGTCGTCGACCTGGTCGCGCCGGACGGCTCGGTCTACAACCTGCACAACCGCAGCGGCGGCAGCGCCGACAACATCGTCCGCAGCTACACCGTGAACGCCTCGTCCGAGGCCGCCGCGGGCACCTGGAAGCTGCGCGTCCGCGACCAGGCCTCCCTGGACACGGGCTACATCAACAGCTGGACGCTCGACGTCTGAGCCCGGTGAACAGCGGCGGGGCCGTCCCCTCGGGGGCGGCCCCGCCGTCGTCGGGGGTGGTTACAGCTCCACGCCGAGCAGGGAGTCGACCGCCGCGCGGAACAGCGTCGGCCCGGTCGCGTCCGACCCTCCGGTCGACAACGCCTCCGCGGCCCACGCGTCGAGCGCCGCCAGGGCGCGCGGCGTGTCGAGGTCGTCGCCGAGGTGGTCGCGCAGGCGCGCCACCGCGTCCACCGCGCTCGGCCCGGACGCCAGGGCCGCGGCCCGCCGCCACGTCGCCAGCCGGGCCTCCGCCGCCGACAGCAGCTCCGCGCTCCACGGCCGGTCGGAGCGGTAGTGGCCCGCGAACAACGCCAGCCGCACCGCGTTCGGGTCGACCTTCTCCGCCCGCAGCTTCGACACGAACACCAGGTTGCCGCGCGACTTCGACATCTTCTCGCCGTCCAGGCCGATCATCCCGGCGTGGACGTAGTGCCGCGCGAACGGGTGCTCGCCGGTCACCGCCTCGGCGTGCGCGGCGGAGAACTCGTGGTGCGGGAAGATCAGGTCCGACCCGCCGCCCTGCACGTCGAACGCCGTGCCGAGGCGGTTCAGGGCGATGGCGCTGCACTCGATGTGCCAGCCGGGGCGGCCGGGGCCGAGGTCGGACGGCCACGACGGCTCGCCCGGCCGGGCCGCGCGCCACAGCAGGGCGTCCAGCGGGTGCCGCTTGCCGGGCCGGTCCGGGTCGCCGCCGCGCTCGGCGAAGAACCGGTTCATCGTCTCCACGTCGTAGTTCGACTCGTAGCCGAACCGGCCGGTCGCCGTGTGGTCGAAGTACACGTCGGGGTGCTCGGCGTCGTCCACCTTGTACGCCGCGCCGCCGGCCAGGAGCTTGCCGATGGCCTCGACGACCTCGGGGATCGCCTCGACGGCGCCGACGTACTCGCGCGGCGGCAGCACGCGCAGCGCCACCATGTCCTCGCGGAACAGCGCGGTCTCCCGCATGCCCAGGACCACCCAGTCGTCCTGGTCGCGTTCGGCCCGCTCCAGCAGCGGGTCGTCGATGTCCGTGACGTTCTGCACGTAGTGCACGTCGTGCCCGTTGTCGAGCCACACCCGGTGGACCAGGTCGAACGCCAGGTAGGTGGCCGCGTGCCCGAGGTGGGTGGCGTCGTACGGGGTGATGCCGCAGACGTACAGCCTGGCGGTGGCGCCGGGCGCGGTCGGGCGCACCTCGCCGGTGGCGGTGTCGAACAGCCTCAGCGGGCGCGGCTCGCCCGCTACCCGCGGGACTGGGGTGGATGACCAGGTCTGCATGTCAACGACCCTAACTCGCGTGCCGGGGGGCGGAAGAACGTCCACCTGCCGGGACGACGGGCGTACCCTCCGGGGCAGGGGGCCACGGGAGGTGGTCGCGATGACCCTGACCATCGTCATCGGCGTGCTCGTCCTGGTCATGCTCGTGCTCGCGGGCAGCGCGCGCGTCGTCAAGCAGTACGAGCAGGGGCTCGTCTTCCGCTTCGGGAAGGTGCGGCCCGCGCTGCGGGGTCCGGGCCTCGCGCTGGTCGTGCCGGGGGTGGACCGCCTGCGCAAGGTCAACCTCCAGATCGTCACGCAGCCGATCCCGGCGCAGGACGGCATCACCCGCGACAACGTCACCGTGCGCGTGGACGCCGTCGTCTACTTCAAGGTGGTCGACGCGGTGCGGGCGGTGGTGAACGTGGAGGACTACCGGTTCGCCATGCTGCAGGTCGCGCAGACGGCGCTGCGGTCCATCATCGGCAAGAGCGAGCTGGACGACCTGCTGTCCAACCGGGAACGCCTCAACCAGGGCCTCGAGCTCATGATCGACAACCCGGCGGTGTCGTGGGGCATCGAGATCGACCGGGTCGAGATCAAGGACGTGGCGCTGCCGGAGAGCATGAAGCGGTCCATGTCGAGGCAGGCCGAGGCGGAACGCGAGCGGCGGGCCCGCGTCATCACCGCGGACGGCGAGCTCCAGGCGTCGAAGAAGCTGTCCGAGGCCGCCGCGACGATGGCCGCGACGCCCGCCGCGCTCCAGCTCAGGCTGCTCCAGACCATCGTCGAGGTGGCGGCGGAGAAGAACTCGACGCTCGTGCTGCCGTTCCCGGTGGAGCTGCTGCGCTTCCTCGAACGGGCGTCGGGCGCGATCGAGCAGCAGGTCAAGGCACCCGATCAGGGCTGAGCGTTTGCCGCCCACCCGGGACGGGAGGAGCATGGCCCCTGGCTGACGTCGTCGGGACGAGGGAGGCGGTCATGACCGCGCTCAAGCCGGAACCGGTGATCACGCACCCCGGCGCGGCCAGACGGCGTCCCAAGGGCGCGGTGCTCCTCGGCCTGCTCCGGACGACCGACCCGAAGCAGATCGGTCTGCTCTACCTGACGTCGTCGTTCATGTTCTTCATGGTCGGCGGGCTGATGGCGCTGCTCATCCGCGGCGAGCTGGCCCGGCCGGGCCTGCAGTTCCTGTCGAACGAGCAGTACAACCAGCTGTTCACCATGCACGGCACGATCATGCTGCTGCTGTACGCGACGCCGATCCTGTTCGGGTTCGCCAACTACATCCTGCCGCTGCAGATCGGTGCGCCGGACGTGGCGTTCCCCCGGCTCAACGCGCTGTCGTACTGGCTGTACCTGTTCGGCGGGCTGACCGTGATGGCCGGGTTCCTCACGCCGGGCGGCGCGGCGGACTTCGGCTGGACCGCCTACACGCCGCTGAGCAGCGCGGTGCACGCGCCGGGCGTCGGCCCGGACCTGTGGATCATGGGCCTGGCGGTGTCCGGCCTCGGCACGATCCTCGGCGGCGTCAACATGGTGACCACGGTGTGCTGCCTGCGCGCGCCCGGCATGACCATGTTCCGGATGCCGATCTTCACCTGGAACATCTTCGTCACCAGCATCCTGATCCTGCTGGCGTTCCCGATCCTCACCGCGGCCCTGCTGGGCCTGGCCGCCGACCGGCACCTCGGCGCCCACGTGTTCGACCCCGCGAACGGCGGGGTGATCCTGTGGCAGCACCTGTTCTGGTTCTTCGGCCACCCCGAGGTGTACATCGTCGCGCTGCCGTTCTTCGGCATCGTCAGCGAGATCTTCCCGGTGTTCAGCCGCAAGCCGCTGTTCGGCTACAAGGGGCTGGTGTTCGCCACGTTCGCGATCGCCGCGCTGTCCGTGGCGGTGTGGGCGCACCACATGTTCGCCACCGGCGCGGTGCTGCTGCCGTTCTTCTCGCTGATGACGTTCCTGATCGCGGTGCCGACGGGCATCAAGTTCTTCAACTGGATCGGCACGATGTGGAAGGGGCAGCTGACGTTCGAGACGCCGATGCTGTTCAGCATCGGGTTCATGGCGACGTTCCTGCTCGGCGGGCTGACCGGCATCATCCTGGCGTCGCCGCCGCTGGACTTCCACGTCACCGACACCTACTTCGTGGTGGCGCACTTCCACTACGTCCTGTTCGGCACGATCGTGTTCGCCACCTACGCGGGCATCTACTTCTGGTTCCCCAAGATGACCGGGCGGATGCTCAACGAGCCGCTGGGCAAGCTGCACTTCTGGACCACGTTCCTCGGCTTCCACCTGACGTTCCTGATCCAGCACTGGCTGGGCAACATCGGCATGCCGCGCCGGTACGCCGACTACCTGCCGAGCGACAACTTCACCCTGATGAACACGATCTCCACCATCGGGGCGTTCCTGCTGGGCGCGTCCGTGCTGCCGTTCGTGTGGAACGTGCTGCGCAGCTACCGGTTCGGCGACCCGGCCGACCGCGACGACCCGTGGGGCTTCGGCAACTCACTGGAGTGGGCGACGACGTGCCCGCCGCCGCGGCACAACTTCACCGAGCTGCCCCGCATCCGGTCCGAGCGGCCCGCGTTCGAGCTGCACTACCCGCACATGGTCGAGCGGATGCGGGACGAGTCGCACTTCTCCCTCACCCGGCCGGGCAAGCACCGCGTCGCGCCGGACACGCTGACGGAGAAGGCGCTCGCGTCGACCGAGCGGGAGCGCGAGACCAAGGACGAGATCAAGGAGGACCGGCGCGACTGAGGCCGCCCGCGGGCCGTCGGCGACGGCCGCCCGGTGCTCAGGACGGCGTCACGTAGCGGGCGGCGATCGCGGCGGCGCGGTCGTGCAGGGCGGCGCGCAGCCACGGCGGGGCCAGGGCTTCCGCGCCCGTGGCGAGCTGCCACAGCGCCCACTCGGCGTGCCGCCTGTCCTGGAAGGTCACCTCCAGCCGCAGCAGGCCGTCCGCGTCGGTGTCCTCCGCGAGCACGGCCACCGCGGTGCGCACCAGTTCCTCGCGCCGAGCCGGGTTCACCCGCACCAGCGCGGAGACCTGGTCGCCGCCTGCCCGGAACCGCGTGCCGCGCTCCTGCCAGGCCCGGTCCAGGTCGACCCGGTCCGGCCGCTGCGCGGGTTCGGGCAGCTCCTCGGCGGCGACGATCCGGGACAGCCGGTAGGTGCGGTCCTCGCCGGCCTTCGCGGCCAGCAGGTAGCCCTGCTCGCGGACGGTGACCAGCCCGATCGGGTCCACCGTGCGCCACCGCGCCGCCTGGCCCGCGGCCGCGTAGTGGATGCGCAGCTTGTGCCCGGCGAACACCGCGCGCCGCACCGCGGCCACGACGGCGTCGGGCACCTCCTCGGCGACCACCCGGCGCGAGAGGAGGTCGGTCTCCGGGTCGATGAGCAGGCGCTCGGCCGCGCCCGCCGCGGTGGCCCGGTAGCTCTCGGGCAGCGCGTCGACCACCTTGCGCATCGCCGACGCGAGCGCCGAGCCGAGGCCGAACGCCTGCGCGCCGCGCCGTGATCCGGCCACCAGGAGGGCCAGCGCCTCGTCGTGGTTCAGGCCGGTCAGCTCCGTCCGGAAGCCCGGCAGCAACGCGAACCCGCCGTGCCGGCCGCGTTCGGCGTAGACCGGGACGCCGGCCGCGGACAGCGCCTCGATGTCGCGCAGCACGGTGCGCGTGGACACCTCCAGCTCGCGGGCCAACGCGGTCGCGGAGAGCCGGCCGTGCCGCCGGAGCAGCAGCACCAGCGAGACCAACCGGTCGGCGCGCACCGGAAAACCCTAGCGGAATACACGACACAGGATGTCGTGTATTCGTTGGGAGGCTGCCACCGCGGCGTCGGAGACGGGCGGCTGTCGAGCCGCTGGGCGTCCGTGCTGTCGATGGATGAATGGAGCTGTTCGAGTCATGGAACGAACGACGGTCAACCCGTGGACGTGGTCGGTGGAGCTGGGGTACAACCAGGGAGAGGTCGTCTCCGGGCACTCCCGGACCCTGTACTGCTCCGGGCAGACCTCGATGGGCGGTGACGGCAAGCCCCGGCACGCCGGCGACGTGGCGGCGCAGCTGGCGCTGAGCCTCGACAACCTGGAGGCCGTGCTCGGCGAGGCCGGCATGACCCTGGCGAACCTCGTGCGGCTCAACGTCTACTCCACGGACGTCGACCTGCTGTTCCCCCACTACGGCGTGCTGGCGGCGCGGTTGGGCGCCGCCGGGGTGGCGCCGACCAGCACGATGCTGGGCGTGGCCCGGCTGGCGCTCCCCGAGCTCATGGTGGAGTTGGAGGGCACCGCCGTCGCGTGACGCGCCCCCCGGTGGGTCCGTCGTGGACGGTCACGCCGCGGCGCCGCGCGGGCCGGTCCGTCGCGACCGGCCCGCGCGGTCACCGCCGGCGGCGGGACCTCAGGTAGTCGCTCACCACGGCCGCGCCGAGGCCGTCCTCCCCCGGCGCGACGACCCGGCCGCCGGAACGCCGCGCCACCGTGTCGACGAACCTGGTCAGCCTCGGGTCGTCGCCGAGGCGGAACACCGTGATCGACGCGCCGAGCCGGGCCAGGGAGTCGACCTCGACCAGCGTCTTGCCGAGCGTCCGCTCCAGCGGCGGGTAGTGGAACTCGGCGTCGCCGGTCGTCTCCAGGTGGGCCGTGGGCTCGCCGTCGGTCACCACGAGCACGACGGGCTGCGCGTCCGGGTGCCGGCGCACGTGCCGGCCCGCCAGCAGCAGGGCGTGGTGCAGGTTGGTGCCCTGCTCCCACGCGCCTTCCAGCGCGGTCAGCTGTCCGATGTCGACGGTCTCGGCGTGCCGGCCGAACGTGATCAGCTCGAGGGCGTCGGTGCGGAACCTGGTGCGCACCAGGTGGTGCAGCGCCAGCGCGGTGCGCTTCATCGGCACCCACCGCCCGTCCTGCACCATCGACCACGACGTGTCCACGCACAGCGCCACCGCCGCGCGCGACCGCTGCTCGGTCTCGCTGACCTCGACGTCCACCACGTCCAGCCGCACCGGGCCGCCCGCCGACCGCAGCACCGCGTTGGTGACGGTCCGCGGCACGTTCCACGGCTCGGTGTCGCCGAACCGCCAGGGCCGGGTGGAGCCGGTCAGCTCACCGGCCGCGCCGGCCGACGAGCTGTCCCGGTGGCCCTGCGCCCGCGCGCTGTCGATCACGCCGCGCAGCGCCGTCTCGCCCAGCCGCCGCAACGCCTTCGGCGTCAACCGCAGCGAGCCGTCCGGCGCGCGTTCCAGCAGGTTCTGCGACCGCAGCTCGCGCTCCAGCTCGGCCAGCCGGCGCGCGTCCACGCCCGCCTCGCCGCCGAGGTGGCGAACCAGGGCCTCCAGGTCGACGTCCTCCAGCCGTGCGCCGGGGTACGCCTGGGACAGCTGCTCGGCCAACGCGTCGAGCTCGGCGAGGTCGGCCATCGCCTGCGCGCCCTCGCCCATGCCGAGCGGGTTCCCGCCCCGGAACCGGGCCGAGCCGTCCCAGTCCTCGCCGGGCCGCAGGCCTTGCAGCAACGCGTCCAGCCGGGACAGCTGCGAGCCGATGCCGGAGTCACCGAACGCCTGCCGCGACAACGCCGACAGCTCCTCGCGCTGCCGGTCCGTCATCGAGTTCATCATCCGCTGGGCGGCGGCGGACCGGGCGGCCAGCGCGTCGACCAGCTCGTCGACGGACCGCGGGTTCTCCGGGAAGAACTCGCCGTGCGCGCGCATGAAGTCGGCGAACCGCTCCGCGGTGTCCTCGCCGCGGGCGTGGGCGTCGAGGAGGCCGTTCAGGTCGTCCAGCATCTCCTGGATGCGGCGCACGTCCTCGGGGCGCACGTTCTGCATGGCCTGCTTCATGCCCTGGAACCGCTGGTCCAGCAGCTCCCGGCCGAGGAGGTTGCGGATCTGCTCGTAGGACTCGCGGGCCTCCGCCGACCGCCAGTCGTACTCGGCCAGCTCCCGCACGGCGGCCGCCGTGGACTGCGGCAACGCGTCCAGCTGGGCCTCGCGGAACCTCGCCTCGTCGTCCGGGTCGGGGAACAGCGCGGACCGCTCGGCCCGCAGCGCGTCGTCCAGCAGCCGTTGGACCTCCTGCAGCGTGCCGTCCAGCCGGTGCCGCCGGGTGAGGGCGGCGCGCTTGCGCCACAGCCGCGCGGTCAGGTCGTCGAGGCCGGGCGTGCCGGGCAGGCCGCGGCGCAGCAGCTCGCGCAGCGCCGCGTCGGGCGAGGCGCCCTCCATGACCTCGCGGCCCAGCTCGTCCATGGCCGCGCGCAGGTCCGCCGGCGGGGCGAGCGGATCGGGCCCGTCGACGTACCGGCCGTACCGGTACCCGGTCACCCGTACACCGACCGGTCGTCGTCGCTGTCCTTCGACAGCTGACGGGTCAGGTAGAGCGATTCCAGCGCGAGCTCGACGCCCGACGCGATGCGTCCCGCCGGGTCCTTGGGGCCCGCGCCGACGCGTTGCGCCACCTCGTGCAGCACCGGCAGCTCCGGCAGCGCGGCCAGCAGGTCGCCGGGGTGCACGCGCTCGCCGGTCGCCACCGGGTGGCCGTCGGACACGAGCTCGGCCAGCGGCCGCAGGTTCAGCCCGGCGAACGTCGAGCGCGCCGTGTCCGCCACCGCCCGGCGCAGCAGGTGGACCAGCACCTCCTGCTCGCGGCCCTCCTCGCCGGCCTCGAACTCCAGCTTGCCGCGCAGCACCTCGGGCACCGACTCCAGGTCCACGGGACGCGCGATGGGCGGGTTCTCCCCGATCAACGCGCTGCGCCGCAGGGCGCTCGCCGCGACCGTCTCCGCCGCCGCCACCGCGAACCGCGCCGACACGCCCGACCGCTGGTCGATCGCGGACGACTCGCGCAGGTGCCGCACGAACCGGGCGATCACCTCCAGCAGGTGGTCGCCCACCTCGGCGACCAGGGCGGCCTCCTGCCGCACCAGGTCGATCTCGGCGCTTACCTCCAGCGGGTAGTGGGTGCGGATCTCGGCGCCGAACCGGTCCTTGAGCGGCGTGATGATCCGGCCGCGGTTGGTGTAGTCCTCGGGGTTCGCGGTGGCGACCAGCAGCACGTCGAGCGGCAGCCGCAGCGTGTAGCCGCGGATCTGGATGTCCCGCTCCTCCATCACGTTCAGCAGCGCCACCTGGATGCGCTCGGCCAGGTCGGGCAGCTCGTTGACGGCGATGACGCCGCGGTGCGAGCGCGGCAGCAGGCCGTAGTGGATGGTCTCCGGGTCGCCCAGGCTGCGGCCCTGCGCGACCTTGACCGGGTCCACGTCGCCCACCAGGTCGCCGACGCTGGTGTCCGGCGTGGCGAGCTTCTCGGCGAACCGCTCGTCGCGGTGCTTCCACACCACGGGCAGGTCGTCGCCGAGTTCGGCGGCCCGGCGCTTCGACTCGGGCGTGATGGGGTCGAGCGGGTGCTCGTTCAGCTCGGCGCCCGCGATCACCGGCGTCCACTCGTCCAGCAGGCCGACGACGGTCCGCAGAAGCCGGGTCTTGCCCTGGCCGCGTTCGCCGAGGAGCACGACGTCGTGGCCGGCCAGCAGCGCGCGCTCCAGCTGTGGGAGCACGGTGCGGTCGAAACCGACGATGCCGGGCCACGGGTCGCGGCCCTCCCGGAGGGCGGCCAGCAGGTTGTCCCGGATCTCGGCCTTCACACCGCGCGGCACGTGGCCTGCCGCGCGGAGGGCTCCTGCGGTGGTGGGCAGCTCAGAGGTCACCCCACCGAAGTTACGCACCGATCGCCTCCCGGTCGATGTGGAGCCGCTCCACCCGGACCGGCGCGGTGCTGCCGTTCCGCACCCGTCTTGCTACTCTGCGTGATCGTGACGGGACTCCTGGCGGGCCGGGTCGCGCTGGTGACCGGCGCCAGCGGGCTCCTCGGGCACGGCATCGCGCTGCGGTTCGCGCACGCGGGCGCGGCGGTCGTCGCACACGGCAACCGCGGTGACGTGCGGGCGCTGGTCGCGGAGATCACGTCGGCCGGCGGCCGGGCCACCGGGATGCGCGCCGACCTCGCCGTCGAGGACGAGTGCCACCGGCTGGTGCGCGAGGCGGCGGAGTGGGGCGGGCGGCTGGACGCGCTGGTGAACAACGCGGGCGTGCAGCCGGTGCGGGACCTCGCCGGCATGACGGCCGCCGAGTGGCGCGCCGTGGTCGACCTCAACGTGACGGCCGCGTTCTGCTGCACGCAGGCCGCGGCGGACGTGCTGCCGGCGGGCGGGTCGGTCACCCACGTGGCGTCGATCGAGGGCACGCACCCGGCGGCCGGGCACGCCCACTACTGCGCGTCGAAGGCCGCCGTGATCATGCACGCCCGGTCGGCCGCCCTCGAGTACGGGCCGCGGGGCATCCGGGTGAACGCCGTCTCGCCCGGGTTGGTCGACCGGCCGGGATTGGCGCGGGAGTGGCCGGACGGCGTCGAGAGGTGGACGCGGGCCGCGCCCCTGGGGCGGTTGGGCCGCCCGGACGACGTCGGCGACGCGTGCGTGTTCCTCGCCTCGGAGATGGCGTCGTGGATCACCGGGAACAACCTGGTCGTGGACGGTGGAGTCACCGCGAACCCCACTTGGTGACGAATTCCGGGCGAATTGGAAAGGTGAATTCACAGATTACGACATCTCAGTGAGAACGGAATCGGGCCGAATACGCGACGGCGGACCGGGTCACCCCCGAACCATGCGACGAACACGAACCCTCATGGCGTCCCTGTTCGCATCCGGCCTCCTGGCCGCCCCGCTGATCGGTACCGGCACGGCGTCCGCCGCACCGCCCGAGACCGACCTGGTCCTGGCGGTCTACCAGGAAGGACGCGGAGTCGAGACGACGCGCCTGACCTGCGACCCGGCGGCCGGCGAGCACACGGCGGCCCAGGCCGCCTGCGGTGAGATCGAGGCCGCGGACGGCAATTTCGCCGAATTGGACGGCACCGGGCCCCAGATCTGCACGTTCGACTACAACCCGGTGACCGCGGCCGCGTTCGGATCGTGGCGCGGTGAACCGGTCCAGTACGTGGAAGAATTCCCGAACCGGTGCGTGATGGAGCAGGAAACCGGCGCGGTCTTCTCGTTCTGACCGACCTGGTCGAATCGACCCGACGCGCCTGACCGAATCGACGACGACCCCGCGGCCGACCACCGGCCGCGGGGTCGTGGCGCATTCCCCGGCCATTCCCCGCGGGGGCGCGGGCCGACGCGTCACGACCGGACAGTTGTCATTGCGAAGAAGGTTAGCTCCGCGCCACCGGGGTAGGTCGTTGGTCGAGACACCCGATCGTGAGGAGTCAGTCGTGGACGAGAACCAGACGGGTGCGGTCCGCGAGACCGCCCAACAGGAGGGCACCGCCGTGGCGCAGCACGCCAGGCAGGCCGCCGGAGAGGTCGGTGCGACGGCGCGTGAGCAGGTCGGCCAGGTCGCCCAGGAGGCGAAGGGCCAGGCCAAGCACGTCGTGCACGACATGCGGCAGCGCGTCGCCGGCGAGGCCGAGGAGCAGGCGCGGAAGGTGTCGCGGCAGATCGAGCGGATCGCCGACGAGCTGGGCAGCATGGCCGACGGCTCGGGTCCGGACTCGCTGACCGCGGGCGCGCTGCGCCAGGTCTCCGACGCGGGCCGGCAGGCGGCCCGGTACCTCGACGAGCGGGGCGCGAGCGGGCTGGTGGAGTCGGCCCAGGACTTCGCGCGGCGCAAGCCGGGGACGTTCCTGATCGGCGCGGCGGTGGCCGGCTTCCTGGTCGCCCGCGCCGCGAAGAGCATGAGCGGCGGCGCCGACCAGCAGCGTCGCGAGACGCAGCACGGGTACACCGGCCACGTGCCGGCCACCCCGGTCACCACGCCCACCGCGGTGCCGCCGACGACCGCCACGCCGGCCGCCACGCCGACGCCGGAGTACGGCATGCCGGCCTCGCCGCAGTACGGCACGCCGTCCCCGCAGGTGCCGGCGACCCCGGCGCCGTCGCCCCGCGCGCCCTACCAGCCGGAGGGATCGCCGTATGTCCAGCGCTGAGACGCGGGCGCCGGTGCCGGAGAGCCGGTCGCCGCACGACGACGGCGCGACGCTCGGGCAGCTGATCGGTGAGCTGACGGAGGACCTGTCGCGGCTGATGCGGCAGGAACTGGAGCTCGCCAAGGCCGAGATCCGGCAGGAGGCCTCGAAGGCGGGCAAGGCCGCGGGGATGCTCAGCGCCGCCGCGTTCGCGGGCTACATGACCGTGATCCTGCTCAGCCTCGCCCTCGTGTTCGCCCTGGGCTCGTTCATGGGCCTGGGGTGGGCGGCGCTGGTCGTCGCGGTGCTGTGGGGCATCGCCGGCGCGGTGCTGTTCTCCACCGGCCGCTCCCGCATGCGGAAGGTGTCGCCCAAGCCGGAGCGCACCATCGAGACGTTGAAGGAGGACGCGGAATGGGCCCGTCACCCGACCAAATAAGGCACGACATCGACCGGACCCGCGCCGAGCTGGTCGCCGACGCGAACCGGATCGTCGACCACACCAGGCCGCGCAACATCGCGCAGCGCCGGGTGGACCGGGCCCGGCACGGCCTGAACAGTTTGAAGGAGCGAGTCATGGGCACGGTTCCACAGGCCGCCACGACGGTGCAGGACCGGACGTCGGGCATGGCGTCCACCGTCGGCGAGCGGGCGGCGGAAGCCGCCTCGACCGTCGGTGACAAGGCGCAGGGCGTCGCGTCGACGGTGAGCGACAAGGCGCAGGAGGCGGCGCACGCCGTGCAGAACGCGCCGCACCAGGCGCGGCAGCAGGCGCGCGGCAACCCGTTGGCGGCGGGCCTGATCGCGTTCGGCGCGGGTGCGCTGGTCGCGACGCTGATCCCGGCGACGCGGGCCGAGCAGGACGCCGTCCGGCAGCTGAGCGAACGCGCCAGTGGCGCCGTCGAGCCGGTCAAGGAAGCCCTCACCGAGTCCGCGCAGAAGCTGAAGGACGAGGCGGGCACGGTCGTCGGCGAGGCGGCGGACCAGGTGAAGCAGGTCGCCCAGGACGCCACGCAGACGACGGTCGAGCAGGCCAAGGGCTCCGCGCAGGACGTGGGCCAGCACGCCCGTGAGTCCGGCCAGCAGGTCAAGCACGAGGCCAGGAACCAGTAAGGTCGCCAACCCTCCCGCGAGGAAGCGCCGATCCCCTGCCGGGGGTCGGCGCTCCTGGCGTTCCGGGGCGTCCCGCGCCCGCGGGTTCAGCTGCCGGAGAGGATCGGCCGGGCGACGGCGAACGCGCGGTTCGCGGCCGGGACGCCCGCGTAGACGCCCACCTGCAGCAGCACTTCCCTGATCTCGTCGGCGGTCAGGCCGTTGCGCAGGGCCGCCCGGACGTGCAGCGCCGGCTCGTGCTCGTGCCCCAGCGCGGCCAGCACCGCGAGCGTGACGCACGACCTGGCCCGGCGGTCCAGACCGGGACGGGTCCACACCTCGCCCCACGCGTACCGGGTGATGAAGTCCTGGAAGTCCGCGGTGAACGGGTCGGCGCCCGCCAACGCGCGGTCCACGTGCTCGTCGCCGAGCACTTCCCGGCGCACCCGCAGGCCGTCGTCGAACGTGCTCACAGGTGGCCCTCCAGGATCGCCGACACCTCGTCGGCCGCCTCCACGTTGGCGAGGTGCGCGCCCGGCACGACGTGGAACGTCGCACCGGGGATGGCGTCGGCGACCGCCCGTCCGCACGCCGCCGGCGTGGCCTCGTCGTGCGCGCCGGCGATGACGGCGGTCGGCGCCTCGATCGCGGGCAGCACGGACCGCAGGTCCAGCGACGCCAAGGCCTCACAGCAGGCCGCGTACCCCTCGTCGTCCACTTCGGACAGTCCTTTGTGGAATTTCGCGACGACGTCCGGCGAGCGGTCGCGGAACTCCGGGGTGAACCAGCGGGCCATCGCGGTGGGCGCGATCGCGCCCGTGCCGGACGCCCGGACGGCGGCGGCCCGGTCCAGCCACGGCCGGGGCGTGGGGAACGTGGCCGCCGTGCAGCACAGCACCAGCCGCTCGATGCGCTCCGGCGCGTGCCCGGCCAGCCACATGCCGACCATGCCGCCCATCGACACGCCGCAGTAGGACACGCGGTCCAGGCCGAGGGCGTCCAGCAGCTCCAGCACGTCGTCGGCGAGGTCGTCGATCCGGTACGGGCCGGGCGCGGCGGGCGTGCCGCCGTGGCCCCGGTGGTCGTAGCGCAGCACCCGGAACCCGCGGTGCAGCGCCGGCAGCTGCCGCTCCCACAACGCGGTGGTGGTGCCGAGCGAGTTGCCCAGGACGACGACCGGCGCGTCCGCCGGCCCGCTCAACTCGTAGTGCGGCTTCACGGCCGCCCCCTCCCCCGGTGCGCCGCGAGGGCGCGGTCCACGAACTCCCCCGCGCTGCCGACGTACCCGGCCGGGTCCAGCGCGTCGTCCACTTCCTCTTCCGTCAGCCCGATCCTCAGGTCGGCGAGCAGCACCTCGCGCAGCGGCCGGCCCGCCGCGACCGCCGTGCGGCACACCTCGGCGACGAGGTCCTGCGCCTCCGACCGGCCGATGCGGGCGGCCAGGCGCACGGCGACGTTCTCGGCCATCAACAGCCCGCCGGTCAGGTCGAGGTTGCGGCGCATCCGCTCGGGGTCGACGCGCAGCCGGCACAGCAGCTCACGGGCGCCCCGCACGGCCCCGCCGACCAGCCGCAGCAGCTCCGTCACGGTCTGCCACTCGCTGTGCCACGCGCCGGCCGCGCGTTCGTGCTCCTGCGCCATCGACGACAGCACCGTGGCCACGAGCCCCGGCACGCGCTGGGTGCACGCGGTGACCAGCACGGACCGCACCGGGTTGTGCTTGTGCGGCAGGGCGGACGACGTGCCGCCGTCGCCCTCGGCCACCTCGGCGACCTCGGTCTGGGCGAGCAGCACGACGTCCTGCGCGATCTTGGCCAGCACCCCGGACGCCGCGCCGAGCGCGCAAGCCAGCTCGGCCACCCTGGTCCGGTTGGTGTGCCACGGGATCAGCGGCGCGGCCAGGCCCAGCTCGGCGGCCAGCTGCGCGGTGAGGTCGGCGCCGTGGTCGGGCAGCGCGGCCAGCGTGCCCGCCGCGCCGCCGAACTGCACGGCCAGGCGGTGCGTGCGCACGCGGGCCAGCGCGGTCTCGGCCTCGTCCACGGCGACCAGCCACCCGGCGCACTTCAGCCCGAACGTCGTGGGCAGCGCGTGCTGGGCGAGCGTGCGGCCCGCGATGAGCGTGTCGCGGTGCCGGTCGGCGAGCCGTTCGCACTCCGCCGCGACGGCCCGCAGCCCGGCCAGGATCGGCCCGAGCGCGCGGTACGACACCAGCGACAGCGCCGTGTCCAGCACGTCCTGACTGGTGGCGCCGTTGTGCACGGCCGCGCGGCCCTCGGCGGTGACGTGCGCGCCGATCGCGCGGACCAGCGGCACGACGGGCGTGCCGGAGGTCAGCGCGCCCTCGCCGAGCACGACCGGGTCGTAGTGCCCGACGTCGATGGCCGTGACGACCATCCGGGCGGCCTCCTCGGTCACGATGCCCGCCCTGGCCTGCACGATCGCCAGCGCGCGCTCGAAGTCGAGCATGGCCCGCAGCCACGCCCGGTCGCAGGTGGCGGCCTCGACGTCCGGGTCGGTGAACAGCGCGCCCCACAGCGAGCGCGGTCCGGCTGTGCGGGGGCCGTGCTCAGAGGTCGAAGAAGACGGTTTCATGCTCCCCTTGCAGGTGGATGTCGAAGCGGTAGCCGAACGGGGCGGTCCCGGGCGGGGCGGTCTCGGCGACGAGCGTCGCGCGCCGGGCGGGGTCGATCGAGGTGAGCACCGGGTCGGTGGCGTTGGCCTCCTCGTCGGGGAAGTAGATCCGGGTGACCAGCCGCACCAGCATGCCCCGGCAGAACAGCGACACGTCGAGGTGGGGTGCCTCCCGGCCGCCCCCGGCCACGGGCAGTGGTCCGGGCTTGACGGTCAGCACCGAGTACCGCCCGTCCGGGTCGGTGGCGCAGCGGCCGAAGCCGCGGAAATCCTTCCAGCGCACCGCGCCACGCGGGTCGTCGGGGTGGTCGAAGCGGCCGTCCGGGTCGGCCTGCCAGGTCTCGACCACCGCGTCCGGCACCGGGACGCCCGCGCCGTCGTAGACCGTGCCCCCGATCCGGAACGCGCCCGGCGTGCCCTCGGGGACGACGAACGGGCCGTCCTCCCACACCAGGCCGGACGAGAAGAACGGGCCGACGGTCTGCGACGGGGTCGTCCGGAGACCGGCCCGGGGCTCACTCATCGTCGTCCTCCTCTTCCAGGGGCGTGGGGTTCTTGCCGCGCAGCACGATGTCCCACCGGTAGCCCAGGGCCCACTCCGGCACGGTGGTGTCGAGGTCGAACCGGGCCACCATCGCGTCCCGCGCCTTCGGGTCGCGCACCGAGTTGAAGATCGGGTCCTCGGCGAGCAGCGGGTCGCCGGGGAAGTACATCTGGGTGATCAGCCGTTGCGTGAACGCGGTGCCGAACAGCGAGAAGTGGACGTGCGCGGGCCGCCAGGCGTTGTCGTGGTTGCGCCACGGGTACGCGCCGGGGTGGATCGTGGTGAACGAGTACCGGCCCTCGGCGTCGGTGACCGTGCGGCCGACGCCGGTGAAGTTCGGGTCGAGCGGCGCGGGGTGGCGGTCGGCGTCGTGCCGGTACCGGCCGGCGGCGTTGGCCTGCCAGACCTCCAGCAGGGTGCCCGCGACCGGCCGCCCGTCCCCGTCGAGCACGCGGCCGGCGACGATGATCCGCTGGCCTTGCGGCTCGCCGTCGTGGCCGACGGTGAGGTCGTTGTCGTGCGGGCCGACGCGGTCCTCGCCGAGCAGCGGCCCGGTGATCTCGTTCAGCCGCTGCGGCAGCAGCACGAACGGCCGGCGCGGCGCGCGGAGCACGTTGGACCGGTACTCGGGGAAGGACACCGGTGGGTGCGACGCGGTGTCCTGCCGGTAGGTGTGGGTCGGCACCGGGTCTCCTGTTCGTCGTGCCGAGAAGTGTTTGCCAGGTGGGTCGCGCTCTAGTGGGTCAGCGCGCGCAGGACGGCGAGTTCGCGGTCCGTGGGCGGCTCGGTGCGGTCGAGGTCGTCGGCGACCTTCAGGTCCCACCCGGTGAGCTCGCGCGCGGTCGCCACGTCCACGCCGGGGTGCAGCGCCGTCAGCACCAGCTCGCAGGTGCGCGGGTCGGGCCGCAGCACGCCGAGGTCGGTGATCACCAGACGCGGCCCGGCTCCGGTCAGGCCCAGCTCCTCGCGCGCACCCGGCCCCGAGCCGAACCCGAACGACGTGAACCGGAGGCGCCCGCCGGCCGAATTGCCCGGTGACAGCACGCTCGCGCACCGAAGGGATCGAGCGTGTCCACACCGCTCACCGGCCACCGCGCCACCAGGGTCGCCGCCGCGTCGGCCGCGGTCGTCGCCACGACCCTGGCCACCGGACTGCTCGACGCGCGCCCGGTGCGCGCGCGTCGAGCCACCGCGAGGCGGGCCGAAGTCGATGCCGGACTACGCGGCGCTGCGCGACCAGGCCGTCACGCCCATCCAGGGCGGCGCGAAGGCGTACGTCGGGCAGGCCGACGACCCGTTCTTCCTCGACCTGCGGGTGTTCGACCTGCGGTACGGCGCGGACCTGTCCGAGGTCGGGCAGGACACGCTGCGCGGGTTCAACGCCAACACCATCGCGTTGCAGGTGCCGAAGGCGTGGCTGGCGTCGAAGAAGCGTTGGCGTTCGCCTACCGCGCTGTCGACGGGGTGGCGCGGGGTTCCTGTACCACCGGGGCGTGATCCTGGCCGCGCTGGGACGTGACGCGGAGGCCGCGGCGGTGTTGGACGAGGCGTTGCGCGTCAACCCGCACTTCTCGTTCGTGGACGCGCCTCACGCCCGTGCGGCGTTGGACGGTCTGCGGTGAAGGCCCTCGGCCTGGTCTTGTTGGGATTGCTGGTGTTCCCGACTCAGGCCGCGGCGCACCCGATGGGCAACTCCACCGTCAACCACTACCACGGGATCACCGTGCACCCGGACCGCGTGACCGTGCGGGCCGTGGTGGACACCGCCGGGTGATCGCGGCGCACCGGGCGGGGACGGCGCGGGACGCCGTGGCGGTGGGCGCGGCGGTGACCCTCACCCACACCGCCGGCGTGCTGGTCCTGTGCCTGCTGGTCAGCGCGACGAGCGCGGCGGCCGGTGGGTCCGCCCTGCGTTGGCTGGGCGGGGCGGCCGGTCTGCTCGTCGTCGCGATCGGCGTGGGGATGCTGCTGGTGCGCCTGCGGGACCGCCTGGCCGCCGTCGAACGCCTCCGCGACCGCTTCACCGCGCTACCGACCGTGACCGCCGTCCTGGTGCCGGCGGTCGGCGCCGGGCTCACCCTCCGGGCCGCCTTCGACCTCTGACGACGCCGGGACGCCGCCCTGATCTGGAGGATCACCCGGCCCGGCCGGCGACGGCGTCCCATTCCCTATCGGGTTGATACGCATTGCTGATGCGTGCTGTCCGTCGCTACCGGTTGGCCGATTGACGTCACCACGCGCGATGCCCCAGCCTGAGCCCTCCGCCGTTTCGGGCCTTGGGGGGCACACGCGATGACCGACCTTCGTTTCGGAATTTCGTTAGCCACGCCGGGATCGCACGACGACCTGGTGCGCACGTGCCAGACCGCCGAGGCGCACGGCTTCGACACCGTCGTCGCCGTCGACCACCTGGGACCCAACCGCACCTCGCCCTTCCAGGTGCTCCTCGCCGCCGCGCACGCGAGCGACCGCCTGACCGTGGGCACGTACGTGCTCAACACCGCCTTCTGGAACCCGTGGATGCTGGCCCGCGAGGTGCAGACGATCCAGCGCCTGACCGGGAACCGGCTCGAACTGGGCCTCGGCGCGGGGATCATCAAGCAGGAGTTCGACGCGGCCGGCATCCCGTGGCGGCCGATGGACGACCGGATGGCCCACCTGCGGTCCACGTTGGACGAGCTGGCCGCGCTCCTCGGCCCCGAGGAGGGCGTCCGCGCGCCGCGCACGCTCATCGGCGGCACCGGCGACCGCGCGCTGACGTTCGCCGCCCGGCACGCCGACATCGTCAGCATCGGCGGCATCCTGCACGTCAAGGGCAAGGCCACCGGCAACTTCCGGATCATCGACGCCGCCGAGACCGACGGCCGGGTCGCCCTCGTGCGCGCCGCGGCCGGTGACCGGGACGTCGAGCTGAACAGCTTCGTGCAGGTCGTGGAGCTGACCGATGACCGCACCGCCGCCGCCGAGCGGATCGCCGCCGACTGGGAGCTTCCGGTCGAGGTCGTGCTGGACTCGCCGTTCGTCCTGCTCGGCACCGAGCACGAGATCGCCGCGCAGGTCGCCGCGAACCACCGGCGGTACGGGTTCACGGCGGTGTACGTCCAGCGCCCGTACCTGGACGCGCTCGGCCCCGCGATCAAGATCGCCCGCAGCCTGGTCTGACCTGGTCGGGCGCTGCGCCACCGTTGTCCGACCCTGGGAGGGTTCGCCGTCGTGCCCGAGAAAACCGCCAACGCCGGAGGTCGGCTGACCGTCGGCCAGGGCACCGCCATGTACGTGGGCGCGGTCCTGGGCACGGGCGTGATCGCCCTGCCCGCCTTCGCCGCGGAAGTCGCCGGTCCCGCGTCGCTGCTGGCGTGGTTGGGGCTGGTGGTGCTGTCCGCGCCGCTCGCCGCGACGTTCGCCGCGCTGGGCGCGCGCTACCCCGACGCCGGCGGCGTCTCCACGTACGCCCGGCTGGCGTTCGGGGAGCGCATCGCCACCGTCGTCGGGTGGTGCTTCTACTTCGCCGTGCCGCCGGGCACGACGGCGGCCGCGCTGTTCGCCGGGGCGTACGTGGAGCAGGCCTTCGGCGGCGGGCAGCGGACCGTCGTGCTCACCGCCGTCATCCTGATGGCGTTGGTGGCGGTGACGAACTGGATCGGCCTGAAGGCCTCCGGCCGGCTCCAGTTCGTGCTGGCGGGCCTGCTCGTCACGCTCGTGCTCGGCTCCGTGCTGCTGTCCATCCCGCACATCGACCTGGGCAACCTGACGCCGTTCGCGCCCAACGGCTGGTCCGCGATCGGGCCAGCCGCGGCGCTGCTGGTGTGGAGCTTCGCCGGGTGGGAGGCGATCACCCACCTGGCGCAGGAGTTCCGCCGCCCGGAGCGGGACCTGCCGCGGGCGACCGCCATCGCGGTGGCGATCGTCGGCCTGCTGTACATCTCGGTCGCGTTCGTGATCATCGCCGTGCTCGGCTCGGCCGCCGCCGACTCCGAGGCGCCGCTGGGGCAGCTGATCGCGACGTCGCTGGGCGGTGACGTCAAGGTGATCGCCGCGATCGCCGCCGTGCTGCTGACCGTCGGCTCGATGAACGCCTACTACGCCACCGCCGCGAAGCTCGGCGCGGCGTTGAGCCGGGACGGCGCGTTCCCGTCCGGCCTGTCGCGGGGCAGCATGGCGGGCGAGGTGCCGCGCCGCAGCCTCGCCGTCGTGGTCGCGTGGTGCTTCCTGGCGCTGGGCGCGGTGGTGGTGACCGGTGCGGGCACCAAGCCGATGGTGCTGCTCACCACCGGCCAGTTCGTGACGGTGTACGTGATCGGCACGGCGGCGGCGGTCAAGCTGCTGCCGCGCGGCAAGGCGCGGTGGGCCGCGCTGGTCGCGCTCGCCGGTGTGCTGGCGCTGCTCGCGGTGTCCGGCCCGTACATGCTGTGGCCGTTGCTGGTGACGGTCGCCGCGCTGTCGTTCCTGTGGTGGAAGCGGCGGCGCCGGGCCGCCGTGCCGCCGGTGAAGGAGCAGGACGACGACGACCAGCCGTTGCTCGGCGCGACGCCCTGATCCACCACCGGCACGGCTGGGCGGCCCGCCGTCGCGTGCGGGCCGCTCAGCCGGGACGGGGTGTCAGGACGGGTGTCAGACGGTTCCGGTGAACCGGTCGTCCAGGTAGGCGAGCTTCGCCTCGTCGTCACGCCGGGAGTACAGGTAGCGGGTCCACGCCTGCTGCTCGTGCACCAGGACGCCCATCTCCCACACGCACATGGTCTCGCGGTGCCGGCCCGGCTCCATCAGCGAGAGGTCGTCGTGCCGGGTCGTGTCGCGGATGTAGACGGTCTCCCACATCTCGTTGTTGTTCCGCCACGTGCAGACGATCAGGAAGTAGAACGTCCCCTGGCACAGGTGGTGGATGACGAACCCGAGGTCGCCCGAGATGGCGAGGTCGCCCGACGCCACCTCGGCGTGCAGGAACTTGTGCGCCTGCTCCCGCACGTCGTCCCCGATCGCGTCGTCGGCCTCGCGCACCTCGTACCACTTCAGGTACGCGTCCGGCAGGACGACGTCGTGGTCGGGCAGCGCGATGGCCTGCTTCGGGTAGTGGACGTAGTCGGCGTCGACGTTGGCGATGGCCGAGAGGTACGGCGGATTCGTGGTCACGGCGGCGATCCTAGGACCACGCGCCGGGCTCGGAGAGCACCTTGACGGTCTGCTCGGGCACCGGCACGAGCGCCGTGCTGTAGTCGACCATCATGTCGCCGACCGGCCCGTCGAACTCCGCCCACTCCGGCTGCACGTAGAGGGCCTGGGCCAGCTCCACCCGCTGCTCCAGGCCCGGGAACGCCCGCACCAGGTGCCACTCGTCGTCGGCCAGCGGCGACGGCCCGTACGCCAGCACGGTGATGCCGATCTTGCGCATCAGCGGGATCGTGCCCTCCCGGCTGATGCGGTCGAACTCGTCACGCGTGCCGGGCTTGACCTTGAACACGCGGGTCTCCAGCAACCAGGTCTCTTGCTCGCTCATCCGGACACTCCAAGGACACCGCCGTGACGACGGCGTGGCGGTGCCACGGCGTCACGGCGGAAGTGGGATGGGGTGCGCTCAGCTGGGGCGGGCTGGACGCGGCAGGTCGGGTGCGACCACGAACTCGTCGGCTGTCTTCTTACCGACGCGCCGCTTGCCGCGCAAGGGTGACACGCGTTCCCGTTCCGGGGCCGCGAGCTGCGGCGGCGCGCTCAACTAGTGTCCCACGGCGTGAAACCCGACCTCGCAACCCTGCGTGCCGCCGTCCTCGAGTTCGGCGGGTTCGACCAGCCCGACCGGTCCTGGGCCGCACTGGAATCGGCCACCGCTCCCCGCGTCGACCTTTCCCTGGCCGCCCACCGCGACGCGTTACACGTCTGGCTCAACGCCTGGGGCTGCCGCATCCGCAAGCCGCGCGACGGCGAGCCCAAGGTGCTCGACGCGAGCCTGGCCGCCTGGTGGGACCGGTGGCACGGCGAGCTGCCGGACCACGCCACGTGGCTGGCCGACCTGACCGACGACCAGGTGGAACGGCTGGCCGCGGCCTTCGCGGACCTCGCCGCGTCACCCGCCGCGCCCACCCGCACGCTCGGCCCGACCGCCGCGTCCAAGCTGCTGTTCGCCTTGCGCCCCAACGCCTTGCCGCCGTGGGACAACCTGATCGCGCAACGGCTGCACGGCGCGCGCGACGGCGCCGCCTACCGGGCGCACCTGGCGCTGACGCGGTCCTGGGCGGCGGACCTGCTCGCGGAGGCCGGGGCGCCGGAGCCGGAGCTGGCCGCGGCACTGGGCCGGCCGGGCCGCTCGCTGGCGAAGATGATCGACGAGTACTGCTACCTGGCGTTCACCCGGAACTGGACGGCCCCGTCGGCCGGGGTCACCGCGGACGACGTCCGCCGCATCGCGCGCGCCCTCCCGCGCACGGAAGAGGCGTTGGTTCACGACCGGGTGAAATTCCGCATCGGACGAATCGTGTACCTCGCGTTGTCACCGGATGAACAGACGATGGGGTTCGCATTTCCGAAGGAGGAGCGGGCCGCGTTGGTTGCGTCTGACCCAGACAAGTTCCACATGCCGGTCCCGTCCGACGAGCGGTACAACTGGGCCCGTGTGACGTTGGCCCGACTCGACCGCCAAGAACTTGAGGAACTGGTTGTGGAAGCGTGGCGGATGTGCGTGCCGAAGCGCGTCGCCGCAGCTCACCTGGAGGGCAAAGCATAGCCACAGGGCCATTCGAGGTAACCCGAACGGCTCCCCAGGTCCGCCCGAACGCGCGCCATAAGCTTTTGCGATAGGCCGGCGGCCGGTGGTGAGAACGAGTCGTTGACTTGGCCCGTTCCGCGCTTACGATCGCTCCACCAATCAGGAGAGGGTCTGCGCATGGCCAGCTTGACTCGCCTCGAAGCCGCCACCCGCAGCGCATTGTTGCGTGTTCGCGAGTACCACGTGGAGCTGGATCTGACCACGGGTGAAAAGTCATTTCGTTCCATTACGAAGATCTCGTTCGACGCCGCAGAGCCGGGCGCCACGACGTTCCTCGACCTCAAGCCGGCGACCCTGCTGGAGGCGTCGCTGAACGGGCGCCCGCTCGACGTCGACGCGCTGGAGGACGGCCGGCTCCCGCTGGCCGACCTCGCCGCCGTGAACGACCTGGTGGTCGTCGCCGACATGGCGTACTCCCGGGAGTCCCAGGGACTGCACCGGTACGTGGACCCCGCGGACGGCCGGGTCTACGTCTACGGCTCGGTGTTCCTCGACCACGCGCCCCGCATCTTCGCCTGCTTCGACCAGCCCGACCTCAAGGCGCCGTTCACGTTCGCGCTGACCGTGCCCGAGGACTGGGCGGTGCTCGGCACCGGCGCCGCGACGCGGCTCGCGCCCGGCCGCTGGGAGGTCGTGCAGACCGTCGCCCAGTCGACGTACCTGACCACCGTGGTGGCGGGCCCCTACGTCGCCTTCGAGACCGTCCACGACGGCGTGCCGCTCGGCGTGCACTGCCGCGCGTCGGTCGCCGAGGCGCTGGAAGCCGACATCAAGGAGATCTTCGAGGTCACCGGGCAGTGCCTGGACGAGTTCCACCGGCTGTTCGGGGTGCGCTACCCGTTCGGGCGGTTCGACCAGGTCTTCGCGCCCGAGTTCAGCTACCTGTCGCTGGACCACCCGGGCTGCGTGCTGATCAAGGAGCTGTACCTGTTCCGCACGCCCGCGCCGCGCAGCGAGCACGAGACCCGCGCGGTGGTGATCGCGCACGGCCTGTCGCTGATGTGGTGGGCCGGGCTGGTGACCAACCGCTGGTGGGACGACCTGTGGCTGGGCCAGGCGTTCGCCGACTACATGGCGCACCGGGTGCCGAGCGAGGTCACCGAGTTCACCGGGCCGCTGACCACGTTCTCCGCGCGCCGCAAGGGCCAGGCGTACGTCGCCGACCAGCGCCCGTCCACGCACCCCGTGTGGATCGACGGCCCGGACGCGATGACGGCGCTGCTCGACCTCGACCGCATCTCGTACTTCAAGGGCTCGTCGGCGCTGCGGCAGCTCGCCAACCACATCGGCGACGACAAGCTGCGCGAGGGCCTGCGGACGTTCTTCGCCCGGCACGCCTACGGCACCGCCTCGTACGCGGACTTCAACGCCGCGCTGAGCGAGGCCGTGGGCCACGACCTGGGCGACTGGGCCGACAAGTGGCTGGGCAGCGCCAACGTCACCACGCTCGCGCCGGAGTTCACCGTCGAGGACGGGAAGATCGCCTCGTTCGCGGTGGTCCAGACCGCGCCCGAGTCGCACCCCGTGCTGCGCCCGCACACGATCGACATCGGCCTGTACGGCGAGCGGCACGAGACCGTGCGGGTGACCGTGGACGGCGCGCGCACCGAGCTGCCCGAGCTGGTGGGCCGGGACGCGCCGAGGTTCCTGCTGCTCAACGAGAACGACCTGACCTACGCGAAGATCCGCTACGACGCGGCGTCGCAGGCCGTGCTGCCCGAGGTGCTGCCGACGTTGGCGCCGATCAACCGGGCGATGGTGTGGGCGTCGCTGCTGCAGGGCGTGCTGGACGGCGCGGTGCCCGCCGCGTACCACCTCGACCTGGTGGCCCGGATGCTCGCGGTGGAGACCGAGCTGTCGATCGTCATCGAGGTGCTGGAGCAGGCGCGGATCGACGTGGCCGACCGGTTCCTCGACCCGGCGCTGCGGCCCGCCGCGCTGGCGAAGGTCGCCGACGCGGCCCGCGCCCGGCTGGCCGCCGTCGAACCCGGTGACGAGCTGGGCCTGGCGCTGTGCCGCGGCCTGATCGAGTTCGCCACCGACGTGGCCGAGCTGCGCGGCTGGCTGGACGGCACGCCGCCGCCCGCCGGGCTGGAGCTGGACGCCGACCTGGCGTGGCGGGCGCGGTACCGGCTTGCCGTGCTGGGCGCGCTGTCGGAGGCGGAGATCGACGCCGCGTACGAGGCCGACCCGAGCACGCACACCGAGCAGTTCGCGATCAAGTCGCGGGCGGCGCGTCCCGACGCGGCGGCCAAGGAGGCGGCGTGGCGATCGATCACCACGGACGCGAGCCTGTCGAGCTACCACCTGTGGTCGCTGGCCGAGGGCTTCTGGCAGCCGGAGCAGCGCGAGCTGACCGAGCCGTACGTGGAGCGGTTCTTCCGGGAGATCCCGGAGGTCGCGCGGCTGCGGGGCGACAAGGTGCTGGACACGCTGGTGCTGTGGCTGTACCCGCGGTACGCGGGCACGCCGGAGACGCTGAAGCTCGCCGGCGAGCTGTTCGCCCGCGACGACCTCCCCCTGCCGCTGAGCCGGCGCGGCGCGGACCTCACCGACGACCTGCGCCGCGCCGTCGAGGCGAGGCGGGCGTGAGGGTCGCGGTGGTCGGCGGCGGTGTCGCCGGCGCGCTGCTGGCGTGGCGGCTGCGGCGGGAACGGGCGGACGTGGTGGTGTTCGCGGGCGAGCCCGTCCCGTCCGACGCGTCGGCGGCGTCCGGGGGGCTGGTCCGCGGGTTCGAGACCGACCCCGCCGCCGCGGCCGACGCGGCGGCGAGCCTGGCCGAGCTGCGCGCGGACGACGACCTGCTGGAGTGGACCGGGTACCGGGAGATCGGCTCGGTCCACCTGTCGTCCGGAGTGGACCCGACCGCGTCGCTGGCCGTCGTGGACGCGGCGCTGCCCGGCTCGGCGACCGTCGTGACGGGCGCGGAACTGGCCCGGCGCTTCGGTTTCCGGGACGTGGCGGACGACACGGTCGGCGTGGTCGAGCGCCACGCCGGGCACCTGTCCCCCGCCCGGCTCCGCGAGCACGCGCTGAAGTGGTCGGCGGGCAACGGGGTCGAGGTGCGGCACGAGCGGGTCGCCGAGGTGTCGGCCGGGCCGTCCGTGCGCCCGGCCAACGGGTCCGCCGAGGGTTTCGACGCGGTGGTGGTCGCGGCGGGCGCGTGGACGCCGCGGCTGGTCGAGCACGGCGGGACGTTGCGGACCAAGCAGATCCAGTACGGGCTGCACCGGCTGGAACTGCCGTGCCGCAGCGGGTTCGTCGACGACGTCACCGGCTTGTACGGGCGGCCGCACGGCGACGGGCTCGCGCTGCTCGGCCTGGGCTGCGAACGCTGGGACGTCGACCCGGCACAGGTGACGCCGGACGACGACCTGGCGGCACGGGTGGCGGACGTGGCCCGGCGGCGCTTCGGCCTGGCCGCCGAGCCGGTCGCGCCGGAGCGCGTGGTGGCGTCGTTCGACTGCTACCGCACGCCGGCCGGCCTGCGGCTCGACCACGTCGGCGACGGCGTGTTCACGTTCACCGGCGGCAGCGGCGGCGCGGCCAAGACCGTGCTCGCCGCCAGCCGGCGGGCCGCGCGGGAGCTGGTGGGGGCATGATCCTCGGCATCGACCACGTGGGCCTGGCGACCGGTGACGCGGAGGGCGTCGGCGTCCTGCTCGCCGCCCTCGGTCTGTCCAAAGTGGAGGCCGGGGTCGCGGAGCCTTACGGGGTGTCCTGTGACTTCTGGCAGTTCGGCCCCGATCCGCGGCTGCCCGCCGTGGAGGTCGTGGCGCCGGTGGCCGAGGGGTCGTCGATCGACGGCCGGCTCGCCCGCAACGGGCCGGGCCTGTACCACATCGCGTTCGAGGTCGACGACCTCGAAGCGGAGCTGACCCGCTTGCGCGGCAACGGGTTCACGCCCGTGGACGCCGAGCCGTGCCAGGGCGCGCGCCCCGGCATGACGGTGGCGTTCCTCTACCTGCGCAAGCCCGCCGGCGTGCTCGTGGAGCTGGTGCACTACCGGACGCGACGACGCGCCCCTGCTCCGTGACGACCACGGTGAACCCTATGGGTGGCATCAGGAAAACCATGCCGGCGTTTGACCGCATCAACGTTTTCAATTGGTTCGCAAGGACTGCTGGGGAATAATCTCCACCAGGGCTCGTCGATCCCGACACCGCAGGTCACCAGCCCTCCGACGCTAGGGGTAGCGACGGGGGCGAGGTACTGCGCCACTTCTTCTCACAGCTCCGCGGCGACCACTTCGCGGACTCGCTTCGCCACAGGTACATCGCCGACTGATTCTTCGCCGACTGATTTCGCCGGCAGCACACGTCCGGCCTCGAATAGGAGCACTTATGGTCAGCCAGCTCGTGGAGTTCGGTGTCGCGGGCTTCGGGTACGCCACCGGCGAGGACCGGGACGTCGCCAAGACGGCCGGTGACTACGTCAGCGACCCCGAGCGCGTGATCCGCTGGGGCTACCACACCTTCCACCGCGCGCCCGACGGCGTCACGGCGACCGACCTCGCCACCGCGGCGGGGCGCGACGCGCTCGACAAGCTCGGGATGAGCGCCAACGACCTGGACCTCATCGTCGTCGCCGCCTCCGAGGTGCCCGACTACCACCACTGGGACACCTCCGCGGGCGTCGCCCGGCAGCTCAAGGTCGAGGGCACGATCCAGACCCTGCTGCTCAACGAGGGCTGCGCGTGCGGCGTCACGGGCCTCGGCTACGTGGCGGGCCTCATGGCCGTGCAGCCGGAGCTGCGCAACGTGCTGTTCATCGCGGTCAACCGGGTCAGCGAGTTCCACCGCAACCGGATGAACGTCAACAACGCGGTGCACAGCGACGGCGCGGTGGCCGCGGTCATCAAGCGGGGCCACGAGAACGTGCGGTGGCTGTCCACCGAGCAGTTCACCGACCCGGACCTGTCCGACTTCTTCCGCACCGACGTCGGCGGCGCGGTCACCCCGGTCCCGCTCGACGGCTGGACCGCCAAGGACGCGCCCCCCGGGCACGCCCGCATCCACGAGCACTTCGAGAAGAACCCCGCCAAGCTGCGGGAGTTCGTCGCGACGCTCAACCAGCGGATCACCGACAGCATCGACAACGCCCTGAAGCGCGCGGACCTCACGCGTGACGACCTCAAGCACGTCATCTACATCAACGACAGCGCGGACACGATCGAGGAGGTCGCCGAGCCGTTCGGCGTCACCGTCGAGCACACCAACGCCGAGCTGTCCCTCAGCCACGGCCACATGGGCGCGGCGGACCAGCTGTTCTGCCTCGGCGAGCACATCGAGCGCGGCGACGTCCAGCCCGGCGACGTGGTGGCGCTGTGCGGCATCTCGATCGGCATGCGCTGGTACTGCACGCTGGTGCGGGTGTGAGCATGACCGACACCCAGGCACTGCTCGACTCCCTGCGCGGGGCGGTCGCCGACCGCCGCGTGCCGGGGATCGCCGAGCGGACGACGCTGGCCCGGATCGAGGACCCGGCCGTGCTGCGCAAGGCCGGCAAGCTGCTGGCCAGGCTGGACCCCGAGGACCACGACCTGCGCCCGCTGCGGGTGGCCGTGCTGGCCACGTGCACGATCGGCTCGTTCGAGCAGATCCTGCGGGCGAGCCTGGTCGGCGCGGGCGTGCTGCCCACGATCGAGCCCGGCCCGTACGGGATGTTCGAGCTGACCCTGGCCACCGGCGGCTTCGCCGACTCCGGCGAGCCGGACCTGGTCGCCTGCCTGCTGGACGAGTCGTACTTCCTGCCGCCCGAGTGGGACGCGGTCGACGTCGACGGTTTCGCCGAGCACGTGCGGAAGCGCTTGGCGGACCTGCGCGACCTGGTTCTGTCCGCTGTGGACCGATTCACGTCCACGGTCGTGCTCCACACGGTCCCGCTGCCCGCGCAGGTGCGCGACAGCGTGATCGGGTGGCGGTCCCGCGCCGCGGTCGCCCGCGCCTGGGCCGGGCTCAACGAGGGCATCCTGGCGCTGGCCGAGGAGAGCCGCCAGGTCGCGGTCGCCGACCTGGTCAGCGTGCTCGCCGACGCCCCGTTCGCGGCCCGTGACGACCGGCTGCACCGCTACGGCGACCTGCCGTACACGGACGGCGCGCTGTTCCTGCTGGCCCGCGAGGTCCGGCGGTTCGCGCAGGCCAAGACCGGGCTGTCGCGCAAGGTGCTGGCCCTCGACCTGGACAACACCCTGTGGGGCGGCGTCCTCGGCGAGGTCGGCGCGCAGGGCGTGCAGCTCGGCGGGCTGTACCCCGGCAACGCCTACAGCGAGGTCCAGCGCACCGCGCGCCGGCTGCGCGACCAGGGCGTGATCCTGGTGCTGGCGAGCAAGAACGACGCCGCGATCGTGGACGACGCGCTGACGTCCCACCCGGACGTCCTGCTGCGGCCCGAGGCGTTCTCGGCCACCGCGGTCAACTGGGGGCCGAAGGCCGAGAACCTGCGCGGCGCCGCCGAGACGCTGGGGCTGGGCACGCAGTCGTTCGTGTTCCTGGACGACTCTCCGTTCGAGCGCGGCCACGTGAGCGCGGAGCTGCCCGAGGTGGCCGTGCTGGCCGCCGACGGCGACCCGGCGCACATCGTGCGGACGCTGTTGAGCCACGGGTGGTTCGACGTGCCGGACCTGACCGACACCGACCGGCAGCGGCCGGGCCTGTACCGGACCAGGGCGCTGCGCAGCGACTTCGCAGGCGGCTTCGGCTCGTCCGAGGACTACCTCCACGCGCTGGGCGTCGAGCTGACCGTCGAACGGGCCTCCGAGTTCTCCGTGGCCCGGGTGGCGCAGCTGGCCGCCCGCACCAACCAGTTCAACCTCACCGGCCTGCGGTTCGACGAGGCCGCGACGGCCGAGCGGATCGCCGACCCCGGCCGCCTGGTCGCCACGTTCGCCGTCGCCGACCGGTTCGGTGACGAGGGCGTCATCGGCGCGGCGTGGGTGGAGTGCGGCGACGACGTGTGGCGGGTGGAGAACCTGGTGCTCAGCTGCCGGGTGCTCGGCCGCGGCGTCGAGCTCGCGATCGCCGCGTGGCTCGCCCGGCAGGCCCGCGAGGCCGGCGCCACGACGTTGGAAGGCCGGTTCGTGCCGTCCAAGAAGAACGGCGTCGCGAGCGGCTTCTGGAGCAAGGCCGGCTTCACCGACGCGGGCGACGGTGCCTTCACCCTCGCCCTGACCGGTGACGCCGTGAGCACACCCGCCTGGATCAAGGTACTCGAAGGGAACGAGGTCCCGGGATGACCGACACCGCAGCCACGGCCGCCGTGGAAGAGACCGTGCTGGACATCCTCAGCGGGGCGCTGGACGTGTCCGCCGACGACCTGCGCGACCGCCCCGTGCTGGCGCAGCACGAGTGGGACAGCATCAGCTCGCTGGACGCGCTGTCCCAGCTGGAGAGCCGGCTCGACGTGACGCTGGACCTGCGCTCCTTCCACGCGGCCCGCACCGTGGCCGACATCGTGGCGCTCGTGCGCCCGTCCGAGCCCGTCTAGACCCCGCCGACACGGTGACCGCACCGGGGCGCCCGCCCCGGTGCCGCCGGACCGCGCGCCGACGCGCTCGGTCCCGTCGGCTCAGCCCTCCCACGTCCGTGGCGCCGCGACCCGGCGCCACCGCCCGACAAGGCTTGGAGATTGCGTTGGACCACCAGGATGTAGAACTGCTCGCGATAGGCGCAGGCCCGGCGAACCTCGCGCTGGCCGTCGCACTGGAAGAGCTGGACCCGGACCTCGCGGCCCGCGCCCTCATCGTGGAGCAGCACGACGACGTGGCGTGGCAGCGCGGCATGCTGCTGCCGTGGTCGCAGAGCCAGGTGTCCTTCCTCAAGGACCTGGTGACGTTGCGCAACCCGCGCAGCAACTACTCGTTCGTCAACTACCTGCACTCGATCGGCAGGCTGGACGAGTTCATCAACCTCGGCTCGTTCACGCCGTACCGGTTGGAGATCTCCGACTACCTGGCGTGGGTGGCGCGCTCCCTGCAGTCGGTGCGCGTCCAGCACGGCCGCCGCGTGGTCGGTGTGGAGCCGTGCCGCGAGGACGACGGCACGGTGTCGCAGTGGCTCGTGCGCTTCGCCGACGGCGGCACGGTGACCTGCCGCACCCTCGTGGTGGGCATGGGCCGTGACGCGCACGTGCCGGCCGAGTTCGCCTCGCTGCCGCGCGAGCGGGTCATCCACAGCACCGAGTTCACCTACCGGGTGGCCCAGCTCGACCCGCAGGCGCCGCACCGGATCGCGGTGGTCGGCGGCGCGCAGAGCGCGGCGGAGATGCTGTGGTCGGCGCACCAGGACTTCCCGAACTCCACGGTGACGATGGTGATGCGCTCGATCGGCCTGAACGGCTACGAGAGCAGCAAGTTCACCAACGAGCTGTTCTACCCGTCGTTCGTCGACACGTTCAACAAGGCGCAGCCCGAGGCGCGCGAGCAGCTGCTGCGCGAGATGCACCGGACCAACTACTCCGGCCTCTCCCCGCAGACGCTCGACAACCTCTACCGCACCATGTACCTGGAGCGGCTGACCGGCACCGAGCGCATGGCGATGATCACCATGGCGGAGATCGTCGACACCCGCCTCGACGGCGACGACGTCGTGCTGACGCTGCTGGACCGCAAGACGGGCGAGAAGTCCGAGCTGCACTGCGACGTGGTGCTGCTCGGCACCGGCTTCGACAAGCGGATGCCGCTGCTGACCCGCACCCTGGCCGAGTCCGTCGGCGCCGAGGGCTTCACCGTGACGCGCAACTACCGGATGGCCCTGCCGCCTTCGGTCACCGCGCGCGTCTACCTTCAGGGCGTCAACGAGGCCACGCACGGCATCGCGGACTCGTTGATCAGCGTCCTGGCCGTGCGGTCCGGCGAGATCGTCGCCGACCTGCGCGCCGGGCGCGAGGAATCCGACGTGGACAGCCCGGCGGTGCCGCGCCAGGTGTCCGAGATGCTGACCGGCACGCCCCAACCCGCCTGAGCCGACGAGGGAGACGTCACCATGATGGAAATCCGCAGCCTCGACCGCGAGAACCTCAAACAGGACAACGGACTGGTCGCGCAGCGCCTGATGCCGTGGGAGCTGGTGAACGCGCCGTTCGAGGGCTCCTGGTGCGTGGTCAAGCCCGGCGCCGAGTCCGGCGCGCACGGTCACCACGAGTACGAGATCTGGGTCGCCATGACCGGCGAGGCCGAGATCATCACCAAGGACGGCACGTCGCCGTTCAAGGCCGGTGACGTCGTGCACTTCACGCCGCACGAGCACCACCAGGTGGTCAACCGCGGCGACGCGGAGTTCCAGTTCTACGCGATCTGGTGGGACGCCGAGATGGCCGACAAGTTCGCGGCCCGTCACCAGGAAGGAGCCGCGTGAGCGACCAGGCCCGACCCGCCATAGTCATCGCCGCGACCCCCACGTCGAACGGCGACCTGCACGTCGGCCACATGGCGGGCCCGTACCTCTCGGGTGACATCTACGCGCGGTACTTACGCGCCACTGGCCGCCCGGTGATCTACACGACGTGCACCGACGACAGCCAGAGCTACGTGGTGTCCACGGCCCACCGGCGGGGCACCACCCCGCAGGAGCTGGTGGAGACCTCCACGGCCAAGATCGAGCGCTCGCTCGCCGCCATGGGCACCCTCATGGTCGGCCTGCCGCCGATCGACGACCGCTACCGGCGGACCGTCGTGGACTTCCTGATGGAGCTGCACGCGGCCGGCCGGTTCCGGCTCCGCACGGTGCGGCTGCCGTACGCCAGGAACGCGGGCGCGTACCTCTACGACGGCCTGGTGACGGGCACGTGCCCGGTCTGCCTGACCGGCAGCTGCGGTGGCGCGTGCGAGAGCTGCGGGCACCCCAACAACTTCGACGAGCTGCTGGACCCGAAGTACACCATCGACCCGTCGGACCCGGTGGTCTACCGGGAGCACGAGATCCTCGTGCTGCCGATGGAGGAGTACCGGGAGCGGCTGACGAGCTACTACGCCGCCCGCACGCCGCGGTGGCGCCCGCACGCCCGCCAGCTGATCGGCGAGCTGCTGGCCAAGCCGCTGCCGGACATCCCGATCACGATCCCCGGCACGTGGGGCATCGGCGCGCCGTTCCCGGAGACCCCGGGGCAGATCGTCTACCCGTGGGTCGAGGCGATGCCGGCGTCGATCTACAGCACGTGGTGGACCGCCACGCAGCTGGGCCGGAACACGGCGGGGACCGACGAGCACTGGCGCGCCGAGCGCGGCGCGGAGCTGGTGTACTTCCACGGCTTCGACAACGTGTACCACTGGGGCCTGATGGACCTGGTGATGCTGCTGGCGCACGGCGACCGGTACATCACCCCGGAGAACAACGTCTGCAACGAGTTCTACGACCTCGACGGCGAGAAGTTCTCCACCAGCCGCAACCACCTCATCTGGAGCGCGGACCTGCTCGCCGAGGTGCCGCGGGACCTGGTGCGCTTCTACCTGGCGCTGACCGCGCCGGAGTTCCAGCGCACCAACTTCACCCGCGACGCGCTGGCCGCCACCACGACCCGGCGGCTGGTCGAGCCGTGGAACGCGCTGGCCGGTTCCGTCGCGCTGGCGCTGGTCGACGTCGACACGTCCGGCAACCTGCCGACCACCGAACAGGGCCGGCAGCGCGCCGTGGCGATGCTGAAGCGGTTCCGCCTCTGCTACGACCTGCCCAGCTTCAGCCTGGGCCGGGCCGCCGAGACGGTGCTGGTGCAGCTGGCCCGGCTGCGGGCGCTGGCCGACAAGGTCGACGGCCGCAGCAACGGCCACTCGCCGGTCGCGCCGGGCGACCTGCTGCTGGAGGTGCGGACGCTGTTGGCCTGCGCCGCGCCGATCCTCGTGGACGTGGCCGACGACCTCGCGCTGCAGGGCGTCGACCTGACGATCGACGACGAGATGCCGCAGGCGGTCCCGGTGTTCCGGTTCCCGACACTGCCCGCCGTCACCGAGAGCACCGGGTCGCGCGGCGCTCTCGACGGCGTCCTGGGAGGCGACACCCGATGAAGCTGCTCGCCATCGAGACCCGCCAGTACCTCCAGTACTACCACTCGCGCTACGAGCAGGTGGAGGCGCTGGGCGTGGACCTCCACGTGCTCAACGGGGAGGGCACCGAGGACTTCTGGCCCGCCGAGCGCTACCGCCTGGTCGGGTCGAAGAACATCGACGACATGATCAGCGTCGCCAAGCAGTGGCACGCCACCGAGCGGTTCGACGGCGTGATCACGTTCTCCGAGGCGGCGGTGATCGCGGTGGCCGCGATCGCGGAGGCGCTGGGCCTGCCCGGCATCGGCGTCGAGGCCGCGCTCAACTGCCGCAACAAGTACCTGATGCGGCAGGCGCACGAGAAGGCCGGCGCGCCGATCCCCGGCTACCGGTACGTGACCGCGCTGGACGAGGCGAAGGCCGCGGCCGCGGAGTTCGGCTACCCGGTCATCATCAAGCCGACGCTGGGCGCGGGCAGCCACTTCGTCTTCAAGTGCGACGACGAGGCGGAGCTCACCGAGCACTACGAGCAGGCCGCCGCGGGCATCCTGGACCTCTTCTGGGCCAACTCCGAGGCCGAGGGCATCGACCTGGGGCCCAACGGCCTGCTGGTCGAGTCGTTCCTGGACGGCAAGGAATACCTCATGGAGGCCGTGGCCTGGGACGACGAGGTCTACCTCGGCTCGGTGGTCGACCGGATCACCGCCGAGGGCGGGACGTTCGACGACGACGTGCACCACGCGCCGACGTCGATGAGCGCGGACGACCTGGCCGCGGTGCACGCCGTGGTCAAGGCCGGCGCGCACGCCCAGGGCCTGCGGCGCAGCGTCATGCACGCCGAGGTCCGCTTCCACCAGGGCAAGCCGTACCTGCTGGAGATCGCGGCACGGGTCGGCGGCGGCGGGCTCGACGCCATCGCCCGGATCACCGCCGGGCACGACCCCATCGCGGCCGTCGTGGACATCGGCGCGGGCCGGGAGCCGTCGGTCCGGCACTTCCAGCCGACCGGCACGCACATCACCGCGATGTGCCTGATCTCCGACGCGGGCGTGGTGCGCGAGGTCCGCGTGCCGGAGGAGGTCAGCGAATCCGACCGGGTGTTCCTGCTCAAGATCACCGCCCGACCGGGCGACCTGATCAAGCGCCCGCCGGAGGGCAACACGATCATCGGCTTCCTGGGCACCACCGGTGAGTCCGAGGCGGACGCGTTCGCGCTGATGAACGACCTGGCCGCCAAGATCGACGTCACGTTCCAGTAGCACCACCCCCAGCAGGATCAGCGGCGTCGGGCGCCGCGCACCCACGGCGCCCGACCCCGGTCACGTCCACCACGAGAGGACAACCCCGTGCCGCAGCAGACCCGACGCCGCGTGGCGCGCCCCCGCCGCTACCTCATGTGCCGACCCGAGCACTTCGACGTCACCTACTCGATCAACCCCTGGATGCGGCCGGAGAAGCCGACCGACACCGGGATCGCGGTCCTCCAGTGGGAACGCCTGCGCAACCTCTACCTCGGCCTGGGGCACCAGGTGGAGCTGATCGACCCGATCCCCGGCCTGCCGGACATGGTGTTCGCGGCCAACGGCGCGACCGTCGTGGACGGCCGCGTGCTGTCCGCGCGCTTCCGGCACGAGCAGCGCGTCCCCGAGGGTCCCGCGTACCTGAAGTGGTTCGCGGACCGCGGTTACACGACCCGTGACGCCGAGTTCGTCAACGAGGGCGAGGGCGACTACCTGGTCGTCGGGTCGCGCGTCCTGGCCGGCACGGGGTTCCGCACCGACCGGCGCTCGCACGCGGAGGCGGCGGAGTTCTTCGGCCGCGAGGTCGTGCCGCTGGAGCTGGTCGACCCCCGCTTCTACCACCTCGACACCGCCTTGGCGGTGCTCGACGACGACGAGGTCATGTACTACCCGGCGGCCTTCTCCGCGGAGAGCCGGGAGGCGCTGCGCGCGCTGTACCCGGACGCCGTGCTCGCCGACGACCACGACGCCGAGGTGTTCGGCCTCAACGCGGTGTCGGACGGCAAGCACGTCCTGCTGGCCCAGGAGGCCGTCGGGCTGGCCGACGAGCTCGTGCGCCGCGGCTTCTCGCCGATCGGCGTCGACCTCTCCGAACTCCTGAAATCCGGCGGCAGCGCCAAGTGCTGCACGCTCGAACTCCGAGGGGGACCTGGACAGTGATCAACTACGACGGCAAGAGGTTCCGCCCCGTGGCCGACGGCGCGCCCGAGGAGAGCCGGGTCGCGGTCTACCGGCAGCAGGGCGACCTGCTGTGGGGCGAGTTCCTCGGCGGTCGCGCCCGGCGCGGCGCGCTCACCGGCACGTGCGCGCCCGACGGCAGCCTCGACTTCGCGTACTGCATGGTGCTGGACGACGGCGAGGTGATCTCCGGGCACTGCCGGAGCACCCCGCAGGTGTTGGAGGACGGCCGCATCCGGCTGGCCGAGGTGTGGGAGCGCTTCGGCGCGCACGCCGACAGCGGCGAGTCGGTCATCGAGGAGATCCCCGCCCACTAGCGTTCCCCCGCCACGTCCGCGGGTCGCGCGGCGCCGGCCAGGGCCACGGCCACCGGCGCCTCGTCCTCCGGCGCACGCTTCCCGGCCGGCTCCCCGGCCGACCTCGCGGCACAGCGCGCGGCCACCCGTCCGGCCGCGACTCCCGGCACGTTCCCCCGGCCCGTTCCGCGGCCACGTCCCCTGCCACGTCCACCGCGACGTCCCGCAGCCACGTCACGAGAACAGGAACGACCCGACCATGACATCAGCCAGCACCGTCACCGAGCGCACCGAGGGCACACCGCGCAAGGGCGGCACCGTCACGTGGGCGTGCGCTCCCGGCTTCCCGCCCGCGGTGATCTTCCCGTTCACGCCCGCGGAGCGCATGGGCACCCGCAACATCCTGGAGTTCCAGGCGTTGATGTACCGCACGCTGTACTACTTCGGCAGCGACGGCACGCCCAACGTCGACTACGCGCAGAGCATCGGCGAAGAGCCGCGGTGGAGCGAGGACGGCCTCACCGTCACCATCAAGGTGAAGCCGTGGAAGTGGTCCAACGGCGAGACGCTGTCCGCGGACAACGTGCTGTTCTGGGTCAACCTGATGAAGGTCAAGGGCGCGCGGTACGGCGAGTACGTGCCGGGCTACTTCCCGGACAACCTGACCTCCTACGGCAAGCTCGCCGAGGACACCGTCTACTTCACCTTCGACAAGGTCTACTCGAAGCACTGGGTGCTGTACAACCAGCTCAGCACGATCACGCCGCTGCCGAAGGCGTGGGACCGCACCGCGGCCGGCCCGGCCAACGCCTCCGGCGACCTGGCCGACGTCGAGGCCGTCTACGAGTACCTGATGGCGGAGCAGGGCAACATCGTCGACGAGGGCAACGCGCACCGCACCAAGTGGGCCGACAGTCCTATTTGGAGCGTCGTCAGCGGGCCGTGGCGGTTGAAGAGCTACACGCTCGAAGGCGTCGTCACGTTCGTGCCGAACGAGCACTACTCCGGCCCGAACAAGCCGTACCTGGACGAGTTCCGGCAGATCCCGACGTTCTCCGACGAGGAGCAGTACGAGATGCTCCAGGCCGGTCCGGACGCCGAGAACGGCATCCAGGTCGGCTACCTGCCGCTGAGCTTCGCCACCGAGCCCGCGGTCGACCCGATGGTCGGCGGCCCGAACCCGCTCGAGGGCAAGTACACGATGTACCCGCAGAGCGCGTTCTGCATCCGGTACATCTCGCTGAACTACAACAACCCCACCGTCGTGGGGAAGATGTTCGCGCAGACCTACATCCGGCAGGCGTTGCAGAGCACGCTGGACCAGGACACCGCGGTCCGCGACATCTACCAGGGCTACGCGTACCGGCAGAACGGCCCCGTGCCGATGTACCCGAAGACGGACTACGTCTCGCCGCGCCAGCGCGAGGGCGCGTGGCCGCTGCCGTTCGACCCCCGGCACGCCAAGGAACTGCTGGAGGCCAACGGCTGGGACACCAGCCAGACCCCCGCGGTGTGCGTCCGGCCCGGCACCGGTCCCGGCGAGGCGGGCGCGGGCATCCCCGCCGGCACCAAGCTCAGCATCCTCATGCGGTACGTCGAGGGCCGCCCGGCCCTGACCCGGCTGATGGAGAACTTCCGCGACGCCGCCGCCGAGGCGGGCATCGAACTGCGGCTGCAGGAGGTGTACGGCTCGATCCTGGTCGCCGAGGACGCGCCGTGCGAGCCGACCGCGACCACGCCGTGCACGTGGGAGATGTGCTGCTGGAACGGCGGGTGGGCGTACCACCACCCGACCGGCGAGATCCTGTTCTCGACCAAGGCGGGCGGCAACTTCGGCTTCTACAGCGACGCCAAGGCCGACGAGCTGATCAACCGCACGGTGACCAGCGACGACCTGGAAGTGCTCTACGAGTACCAGGACTACATCGCCGAGCAGGTCCCGGTGATCTTCACGCCGAACTTCCCGATCCGCCTGTTCGAGGTGGCCGACACCCTCGGCGGGTTCGGCCCGGTCAACCCGTACGGGATGATCAACCCGGAGAACTGGTACTACAAGGACTGAACGCACGCGCCGCGCCGGGTCGCCACGTTCGCGTGCGACCTCGCGCGGTGTCCGCCACTTTCTCCGCTGGAGGTTCCGCCTTGTTGTTGGCCGCCGCGCCGCCGGGTCCGCTCGGCGCGCACCAGATGCTGTTGTTCCTGCTCCAGATCGGTGTGCTGCTGGGCGCCGCCTTCGCCCTGGGGCGGCTGGCTACGAAGTTCCGGTTACCCGCGGTGGTCGGCGAGCTGGCCGCCGGCGTGGTGCTCGGCCCGTCGCTGCTCGGCGCGGTGGCGCCCGGCCTGTCCGGCTGGCTGTTCCCGGCCGACACCGGGCAGATCCACCTGCTCGACGCGGTCGGCCAGCTCGGGGTGCTGCTGCTGGTCGGCTTCACCGGGATGCACATCGACCTCGGGCTGGCGCGCCGGCAGGGCCGGGCGGCGGCGTGGGTCAGCGCCGGAGGGCTGCTGATCCCGCTGGGCCTGGGGTTCGGCGCGGGCTTCCTGCTGCCCCAGGCGATGATCGGCGAGGGCACGGCTCGGCCGACGTTCGCGCTGTTCCTCGGTGTCGCCGTGTGCGTCAGCTCGATCCCCGTGATCGCCAAGGTGCTGCTGGAGATGAACCTGCTGCACCGCGACATCGGGCAGCTCGTCGTCACCGCCGCCGCGCTGGACGACATCGTCGGCTGGTCGCTGCTGGCGGTCGTCTCCGGCATGGCCACCGCCGGGCTCACCACCGGCCACGTCATGCTGTCGGTCGGCGCGCTGATCGTCGTGGCCGCGTTCGCGCTGCTGCTCGGACGTCCCCTGATCAAGCGCGCGATGGGGATGGCGGCCCGCTCGGACGAACCGGGCGTCACGGTCGCGGTCGTGGTGCTGCTCATCGTGCTGTTCTCGGCCGGCACCCACGTGCTGGAGCTGGAGCCCATTTTGGGCGCGTTCGTGTGCGGTCTGCTGATCAGCTCGTCCGGCCTGCTCAACCGCGAGCGGCTGAGCCCGCTGCGCACGATCGTCATGGCGGTGCTGGCGCCGATCTTCTTCGCCACCGCCGGCCTGCGCATGGACCTGACCGCGCTGCGGCACCCGGCCGTGCTCGGCGCGGCCGCGGTGGTGCTCGCGCTCGCGGTGATCGGTAAGTTCTCCGGCGCCTACCTCGGTGCGCGGGCGGGCCGGCTCGGCCACTGGGAAGGACTGGCGCTCGGAGCCGGTCTCAACGCGCGCGGCGTCATCGGCGTGATCGTCGCGATGGTGGGCCTCCGGCTCGGGGTGGTCACGACGGCGACCTACACGGTCATCGTGCTGGTCGCGGTCGTGACCTCGCTGATGGCGCCGCCGACGCTGCGCTACGCCATCCGGCGCATCGCCGTCACCTCCGAGGAAACCGACCGGGCCAAGTCGTTCAGCAGTTGACCACCCGCCACACGAAGGAAAGAGGCACCATGTCAACCCCTCCCGAGACGTCCGACCGGCCCCGGCTGCTCCTGGTCGGCACGGGCATGCGGACCTACCGCGAGTACCTGCTGCGGTCGATCAGCGCCCACTACCGCGTGCACCTGTTCCTGACCGCCGAACCGGTGTGGGAGAAGGAGCACGTGCACGGCTGGACGGTGCTGCCGAGCACGACCGACGGCCCGGCGATGGCGGAGGCCGCGCGGGAGCTGCACGCCGAGGAGGCGTTCGCCGGCGTGCTGTGCTGGGACGAGGTGCGCATCCACGCCACCGCGTTCGTGGCCCGGGCGCTCGGGCTGCGCAACGGCGACCCCGAGGTGATCTGGCGGCTGCGCGACAAGGGCCAGACCCGCGCGGCGCTGGACGCGGCCGGCGTGCCGCAGCCGCGGTCGATCCCGGTCAAGACCGTGGACGACGCCGTCGCCGCCGCGGCGCGGGTCGGCTACCCGGCCATCCTGAAGCCGCGTGGCCTCGGCGCGAGCCTGGGCGTGATCAAGGTGGAGGACGAGGCGCAGCTGCGGGCGAACTTCGCGTTCACCGAGGGCGCGCGCGGCCCGGAGCCGGTCGTGTTCGACACCGACCAGCCGATCCTGGTCGAGGAGTTCGTGTCGGGCGAGGAGATCAGCGTCGACTCGGTCGTGCGGGACGGCAGGGTCACGCCGCTGTTCGTCGGCCGCAAGGTCGTCGGCTACCACCCGTACGCGGAGGAGATCGGCCACTTCGTGGACGCCGCCGACCCCCTGCTGTCCGACGTCGAGCTGACGGAGGCGCTGCAGGCCACGCACGAGGCGCTCGGCTTCACCGACGGCATCACGCACTCGGAGTTCATGCTGACCGACGCCGGGCCGAAGGTCATCGAGGTCAACGGCAGGCTGGGCGGCGACATGATCCCGTACCTCGGCCTGCTCGCCACCGGCGTCGACCCCGGCCTGGCCGCCGCCGGCGCCGCGACCGGCCTGCCCGCGGACCTGGAGCCGCAGCACTGGCAGGTGGCCGGCATCCGGTTCTTCTACGTGGAGCACGAGGACACCACCATCGGCTCCATCGGCTTCGACGAGGACGCGCTGCCGGAAGGCATCGACCAGGTCGTGGCCGTCGCCCAGCCCGGCGCGGTGGTCTCGCCGCCGCCCAAGGGCACGGTCTGGGGACGCATCGCGTTCGCCATCGCCGTGGGCGACACGCGCGAGATGGTCGCGCAGCGGTTGGACGCCGCGGAGAAGACACTCGCCGTCGAGCCCGCCTGATCCAGGCGGAGAACAGAAAGAGCCATGACCACTCAGCAGCAGAAGTCCCCAGGCATCTGGGCCACGTTCGTCGAGTCACCACCGGCGGTCAAGGCCGTCCTCGGCGGCGTGTTCATCAACAAGGTCGGTGGCTTCCTCAACATCTTCCTGGTGCTGTTCCTGACCGCCCGCGGCTACTCCGCGGGCGAGGCGGCGACGGCCCTGGGCGTCTACGGCGCGGGCAGCGTGATCGGCGTGCTCGTCGGCGGCGCGCTGGCCGACCGGCTGGGCGCGCGCAACTCCACCGTGCTCAGCATGGCCGGGTCGGCGGTGCTGATCGGGTCCATGCTGTACCTGCCGAACTACGCGACGCTGCTGGTGGCGGCGGGGCTGGTCGGCGCGGTCGGCCAGATCTACCGGCCCGCCTCGGCGACCCTGCTGTCGGAGCTGACCGCGGACGACCAGCAGGTCATGGTCTTCGCGATGTACCGGTTCGGGCTGAACCTCGGCACGACGGCCGCGCCGCTGATCGGCTTCGGGCTCTACCAGCTCGGCGGCGACAACTACGAGCTGCTGTTCTGGGTGGAAGCGCTGGTGGCGCTGGCGTACGCGGTGCTGGCGTTCCGCGTGCTGCCGGCCAAGGCCGACGAGAAGCGGCCCGCGGCGGACGACGACGCGCCGGCGCCCGCCACCGGCAGCTACCGCGACGTGTTCAAGGACCGGCGGTACCTCGTGTACCTGCTGGCGACGTTCCTCAACGCGGTGGTCTACGTCCAGTACATGTCGACGCTGCCGCTGGACGTGAGCGCGTCCGGGGTGCCGATCTTCTGGTACACCCTCGCGGTCGCGCTCAACGGCGGCGCGGTGATCCTGTTCGAGCTGGTGGTCACCAAGAAGACGCAGAACATGAAGCCGAAGCTCGTGGTCGCGGTGGCGTACACGCTGGTGGGCATCGGTGTCGCGGTGTACGGCCTGCCGCTCGGCCCGGCCGTCATCGTCATCGGCACCCTGCTGTGGACGCTCGGCGAGATCATCGGCGGCCCCGTGGTGTTCGCCTACCCCGGCATGGCCGGCCCGGCGCACCTGAAGGGCCGGTACATCGGCAGCTTCCAGTTCATGTACGGCCTCGGCGCCGCGGTCGGCCCGATCGTCGGCGGTTTCCTGTTCCTCCAGGTGGGCCACTCGGTGTGGCCGATCATGGCGGTCTTCGGGCTGGCCGCCGCGGCGGCCGGGTTCTTCGCCACCCGCAACAAGGTGGAGGCGGGGACGAGTGGGTGACTTCGACTTCCTGATCGGCCGCTGGGCCATCGCCAACCGCAGGCTGAAGCAGCGGCTGGTCGGCAGCGCCGACTGGGAGGAGTTCGCGTCGACGTCCGACGTGCGCCCGATCTTCGGCGGCGCGGGCAACGTCGACGAGATCACCTTCGCCGACGGCACGTCCGGCCTCACCGTGCGCCTGTTCGACCCGACGACCGGCCGCTGGTCCCTGAACTGGGCGAGCAGCGACAGCGGCGTGTTCTTCCCGCCGTTGTTCGGCGGGTTCACCGACGGCGTGGGCACGTTCCACGGCGACGAGGTGCAGGACGGCGTCCCGGTGCGCATCCGCTTCGTGTGGTCGCGGATCACGCCGGACTCGGCGCGCTGGGAGCAGGCGATGTCCGCGGACGGCGGGGAGACCTGGGAGACCAACTGGTACATGGACATCACCCGGCTGCCCTGACACCGGCTCGGTGACGCCGGTCCCCCTGCCACACCGGCTGCCCCGGCACGCCGACTCGGAGGTGCCGGCACCGGGGCCGTGACGCCACGGCTCCGCGACCCCTCCCGCACCCCCGCGAGCGCCCGACCGGCTCGCGGGGGTGCGCCTCGTGGTCCTCACCTCGTACTTCCGACCGATCCGCACCCGGACGGCCTCTCGTACGATCGCCGGGTGCCGGAACTCCTCCGCTCCACCTGGGCCGAGCCCCGTCCCCACCACCCGCCGGCGCGCGTGTGGCGGGACTGGGCGCTCGTCGGCGCGCTCGTGCCGACGGCGGTGCTCGAAGGGTTCCTGCGGCCGGAACTGCCGACGCTCTCGGTGGTCGTCACCGCCGCGTTGGCGCCCGCGCTGCTGTGGCGGCGGACCCGCCCCCTGCCGGTGGTCGCCCTCGCCTTCGGCGCGACGGGCCTCGTGCCGCTGCTGACCGGCGGGTTCGGCCCCGAGCCGCACACGGCGGCGTTCCTGCTGGTCCTGGTGTACTCGCTGTTCCGGTGGGGTTCCGGTCGCGAGGCCGTGATCGGCTCGGTGATCGTGCTCGGCGGCGCGGCCCTCTCCCTGACCTTCCGCCAGACCGGCCTCGCGGACGTCGTCGGCGGGCTCGGCGTGCTGTTCTCCGCCATCGCCCTGGGCACGGCGGCCCGCTACCGCGCCGGGGTCCGGACGCGCGAGCTGGACCGGGTGAAGCTGGTCGAGCGGGAGCGGCTGGCCCGCGACCTGCACGACACGGTCGCCCACCACGTCTCGGCGATCGCGATCCGCGCCCAGGCCGGCCTGGCCACCGCGGCGACCCGACCGGACGCCGCGGCCGACGCACTGCGCCTGATCGAAGGCGAGGCGTCCCGCGCCCTCACCGAGATGCGCGCCATGGTGCGCGTCCTGCGCCGCGACGAACCCGCCGACCTGACCCCGAGCCCGCGCATCGCCGACCTCGGGCAGCTCGCGAGCCGGGGCCGGACGGGACCGGCGGTCGAGGTGGGGATCTCCGGCGACGTCGGCGACGTGCACCCCTCGGTCGGCGCGGCGATCTACCGCCTGGCCCAGGAGTCGGTCACCAACGCGCGGCGGCACGCCCGCCACGCGACCCGCATCGAGGTCCGCGTCACCGCCGACGACACGTCGGTGCACCTGCGCGTGAGCGACGACGGCGACACCGCGGCCGCGCGGCCGACCGCCGGGACGGGGTACGGGCTCATCGGCATGGCCGAGCGCGTCGACCTGCTCGGCGGCACGTGCGAGGCGGGGCCGGGGCCGGGCCGCGGCTGGACCGTCACCGCCACGCTGCCCCGGACGGGGTCGGCCGCGTGACCGTCCGCGTGCTCGTGGCCGACGACCAGGAGATCGTCCGCACCGGCCTCACCATGATCCTCGACGCCCAGCCCGACATCGAGGTCGTCGGCGGCGCGGCGGACGGGCGGCGTGCCGTGGAGCTGGCGCGACGCCTGCGCCCCGACGTGTGCCTGTTCGACATCCGCATGCCCGGCATCGACGGCATCGAAGCCACCCGGCTCCTCGCCGGACCGGCGGTGGAGGACCCCCTCGCCGTCGTCGTGATCACCACGTTCGACCTCGACGAGTACGTCTACGCGGCGCTGCGGGCCGGCGCCCTGGGCTTCCTGCTGAAGGACGCCGGGCCGGCGCTGCTCGCCCAGGCCGTCCGCGCCGCCGCGAACGGCGACGCGCTCATCGCGCCCGCCGTCACCGCCCGCCTGCTCCGGACCTTCGCCGCCACCGGGCCCGCCGGGCCGCCCGCGCAGCCCGTGGAACCGCTGACGGACCGCGAGGAGCAGGTGCTCGTCACCGTGGCCCGGGGGCGGACGAACAGCGAGATCGCCGACGAGCTGCACATCACGCTCAGCACGGTCAAGACGCACGTCGCCAGCCTGATGGCCAAGCTGGGGGCCCGGAACCGCGTCGAGATCGCCATGTGGGCCTACGAGACGCACCGCGTGCGAGGCGGGTCCGGCCGCTAGCACCAGCCGAAAGTACGAGTCGCGACCGTCCCGGAGGACGGTTCGGCTCCGGCCCTTCTCCCGATGAACCGGCACGTCGCCGTCGCCAGACTCGGCGCATGACCTCGTCCCGCACGCCGGAATGGCTGATCCCCACCGCGTTGATCACGCTCACCGCGATCCCGATGGCCGGCGGCGCCCTCCGCCTGGCCGAGCTGGCCGGCGGGGAGGTCACCGCGGACAACGCGCGGTTCTTCGCCGCGCCGCTGCCGGTGGTGGTCCACATCCTCGCCGCCGTCGCCTACTGCCTCGTGGGCGCGTTCCAGTTCGCTCCCGGGTTCCGCGGACGCCGGCCCGCCCGCCACCGCGCCCTGGGCCGGTTCCTGGTGCCCAGCGGGCTCCTCATGGGCCTCTCGGGCCTGTGGATGACCCTGTTCTACCCCTGGCCCGCCGGCGACGGCACGGTCCTCGCCGCCTTCCGCCTCGTGACGGGGACGGCCACGGTCCTGGGCCTCGTCCTGGCCGTCACCGCCATCCGCCGCCGCGACGTCCGCCGCCACCGGGCCTGGATGATCCGCGCCTACGCGATCGCCCAGGGCGCGGGCACGCAGGCGGTCGTCACCATCGCGTGGGTGCTGGCGGTCGGCCCGGCCACCGGGATGACCAGGACGCTGCTGCTCGGCGCCGGCTGGCTGATCAACGTGGCCGTGGCGGAGTGGATCATCCACCGCCGGCCCGCCGGCAGGACCCGCACCTCCCCCGCTCCCGCCGACGCGGCCGTCAGCGGCCCGGCGAGCCGCGCGTGAGCCTGCCGTGAGCCACTCCGCCGCGCCGGCGGTCAGCCACCCTGCCGAGCCGGCCCCGCGCCATCCCGCCGGGCCGGCCGCGGGCTACTGCTTCTCCGCCTGCAGGACCAGCAAGGTCAGGTCGTCGTGCTCGGCGTCGCCCAGCCAGTCGAACGCCACCCGCCGCAGGTGCTCGGCCACCGCCTCGGCGGACAGCCCGGCGCACGCCGCCAGCGCCGCCTTCAGCCGCACGTCGCCGAACAGCTCCTGCCGGTCGCCGTACTTCCGCGCCTCCGTCACCCCGTCGCTGTACAGCAGCAACGTCTCGCCCGGCGCGAGGGTGACGGTCGTCTGGTGGAACCGCACCTCCGGCAGCACGCCGACGATCCCGCCGTGCACCGCCACCTCGTCGACCCGCCCGTCGGCGCGCAGCACGAGCGGCGCGGGGTGGCCGCCCGCGGCGAGGGTCAGGCGCAGCCCGCCCGCCTGGACGGCCATCATCGTGCCGACGACCAGCGTGGTGAACAGGCGGCTGCCCGCCGCCCGCAACGCGGTGTTGAGCAGCTGCAACAGCTGCGCGGGGCGCTGCTCCACCACGAGCAGCGTGTGCAGGCTCTGGCGCACCCGGCCGCTGTGCACGGCGGCCTCCAGCCCGTTGCCCGCCACGTCGCCGAGCACGAACGCCGCGCTGCCGTCCTCGCGCGGGTGGACGTCGTAGAAGTCGCCGCCGACCATCACCCCGCGGTGCGCGGGCTCGAACACCCGCGCCAGGCGCACGCCCGGCACCTCGGGCAGCGCGGTGGGCAGCAGGTTCGCCCGCAGCGTCTCCACGGTCCGCGCCTGCTCGGTGAGCCGGGTGCTCGCGTCGACCGCCGCGGCGGCCCGTGCCGCGTACCGCTTGAGCAGGTCGACGTTCCACGAGCCGCCGAAGCACGCGAGCGCGCCGCCGTCGGTCAGCGGCACGGCCACGCCGACCCCGTTCGCGCCGGACGTGCCCCACGGCCCGTCGCCCAGGTCGGTCAGCTCGGCGTGGTCGACCGTCCCCTCCAGGACGGCGGCCAGGCCGGGCGCGGTGGCGACGGCCTGGCGTGTGGTGCGTGTCACAGCGACGTCGCCGGCGGGCGTGCGGCGCCACCACTCCAACCGGCCCCGGACGGCGGGCAGCACGACGACGGTGTGCTCGGCCGGCGCGAGCTCGACCACGGTCCGCAGCGCGTCCGCGCGCTCGGTGAGCGGCGCCAACCGCCGCGCGGCCTCGTCCAGGTAGTCCTCGACGCCCCGGTACCAGGCGGTCCAGCCGTCGCCGACCTCCTGGCGACGTCCCGCGACGTCGGAGGGCAGCGTCGAGCCCGGCCGCGCCTCGGGGAACAGCACGGCCGCGAGGGGGTTCACCAGGCGGACGACGCCTGCCGGGTCCAGCACGACGACGGCCTCGTGGAAGCCGTCGACCACGCGACGCCACGCGTCGAGGTCGAGGCCCGTGTCGGCGCCTTGCCGGTAGCCCTGGGCCATCACGGCTCCTGTGTGTCGGGTCGACCCAACCTATCGGACAAGTTGGGTGCAACAGTGGCAGGCTTGCCCCAGTTGCGCTGACATCGGAGGCTCGTGTGACGACCGCCCAGGACGACACGGACGTGACCCTGGCCCGACTGCTGACCGCCATGCGGGAGATGAGGGACGGCAACTTCCGCCGTCGCCTCGTCGTGCCCCGCGACGGGGTGACGGCCGAGCTGGCCGAGGTGTTCAACGAGATCGCCGAGCGCAACCAGTGGTTGGTCGGCGAGCTCGTGCGGGTGCGCCAGTCGGTCGGCCAGGAGGGCCGGCTGGCCGAACGCCTCGCGCCGAGCACCGCGACCGGCGGCTGGGAGACGGCGGCGGACGCCGTGAACGGCCTGATCGACGACCTGACCCGGCCGACCGCCGAGCTGAGCCGGGTGCTCGCCGCGGTCGCCGAGGGCGACCTGTCCCAGGAGATGGTGGTCGACGCCCGCGGTGACGTGGCGGCGCTGGTGGAGAGCTTCAACTCGATGACGGCGACGCTGCGCACGTTCGCGGGCGAGGTCACGCGGGTCGCGCGGGAGATCGGCACGGACGGCCGGCTGGGCGGCACGGCGGTCGTGCCGGGTGTGGCGGGCACGTGGAAGGACCTCACCGACTCGGTGAACTTCATGTCCGACAACCTGACCGCGCAGGTCCGCGACATCGCCCAGGTCGCGACCGCGGTGGCCCAGGGCGACCTGTCGCAGAAGATCACCGTGACGGTGGCGGGCGAGATGCTGGAGCTGAAGGACACCGTCAACACGATGGTCGACCAGCTCTCGTCGTTCGCGGACGAGGTGACCCGCGTGGCCCGCGAGGTCGGCACGGACGGACGGCTCGGCGGCCAGGCCCAGGTGACGGGCGTCGCCGGCACGTGGCGCGACCTCACCGACAACGTGAACTTCATGGCGAACAACCTGACCTCGCAGGTCCGCAACATCGCCCAGGTCGCGACCGCGGTGGCCCAGGGCGACCTGTCGCAGAAGATCACCGTGGACGCGCGCGGCGAGATCCTCGAACTCAAGTCGACCATCAACACCATGGTCGACCAGCTCTCGTCGTTCGCCGACGAGGTCACCCGCGTGGCCCGCGAGGTCGGCACCGACGGACGGCTCGGCGGGCAGGCCCAAGTGCCCGGCGTCGCCGGCACGTGGCGCGACCTCACCGACTCTGTCAACTTCATGGCCGGCAACCTCACCTCCCAGGTCCGCAACATCGCCCAGGTCACCACCGCGGTCGCGCAGGGCGACCTGTCGCAGAAGATCGACGTCGACGCCCGCGGCGAGATCCTCCAGCTCAAGACCACGATCAACACGATGGTCGACCAGCTGTCGTCGTTCGCGGCGGAGGTGACCCGCGTCGCGCGGGAAGTCGGCAGCGACGGGCGGCTGGGCGGTCAAGCGCAGGTCCCCGGCGTCGCCGGAACGTGGCGCGACCTCACCGACTCGGTCAACTTCATGGCCGGCAACCTCACCTCCCAGGTCCGCAACATCGCGCAGGTCGCGACGGCGGTCGCGCGGGGCGACCTCTCCCAGAAGATCACGGTCAACGCCCGCGGCGAGATCCTGGAGCTGAAGGACACCATCAACACGATGGTCGACCAGCTCTCGTCCTTCGCCGACGAGGTCACCCGCGTCGCCCGAGAAGTCGGCACCGACGGACGCCTGGGCGGCCAGGCGCAAGTGCCCGGCGTCGCCGGCACCTGGCGCGACCTCACCGACTCGGTCAACTTCATGGCCAACAACCTCACCGCGCAGGTGCGGTCGATCGCCCAGGTCACGACGGCGGTCGCGGGCGGCGACCTGTCGCAGAAGATCACCGTGGACGCGCGCGGCGAGATCCTCGAACTCAAGTCGACCATCAACACGATGGTCGACCAGCTGTCGTCCTTCGCCGACGAGGTCACCCGCGTCGCCCGAGAAGTCGGCACCGACGGACGCCTGGGCGGCCAGGCGCGGGTGCCCGGCGTCGCCGGCACGTGGAAGGACCTGACCGACAACGTCAACGTCATGGCCGACAACCTGTCCACGCAGGTGCGGTCGATCGCGGCGGTGGCCACGGCGGTCGCGGGCGGTGACCTCTCCAAGAAGATCGCGGTCGAGGCCAAGGGCGAGGTCGCGGCGCTCGCCGACACGATCAACGGCATGGTGGACACGCTCCGCGCGTTCGCCGACGAGGTCACCCGCGTGTCCCGCGAGGTCGGCACCGAGGGCATCCTCGGCGGCCAGGCCCGCGTGCCGAACGTGGCGGGCACGTGGAAGGACCTCACCGAGAACGTCAACTTCATGGCCAACAACCTGACCTCGCAGGTCCGCAACATCGCCCAGGTCACGACGGCCGTCGCGCTCGGCGACCTGTCGAAGAAGATCGACGTCGACGCGCGCGGCGAGATCCTGGAGCTGAAGACCACCATCAACACGATGGTCGACCAGCTGTCGTCGTTCGCCCAGGAGGTCACCCGCGTCGCCCGCGAGGTCGGCACCGAGGGCAAGCTGGGCGGCCAGGCCGAGGTGGAGGGCGTCTCGGGCACCTGGAAGCGGCTCACCGAGAACGTCAACGAGCTGGCCGGGAACTTGACCCGGCAGGTGCGCGCGATCGCCGTCGTGGCCACCGCCGTGACGGCGGGCGACCTGACCCGGCAGATCACCGTGGACGCGTCCGGCGAGGTCGCGGACCTGAAGGACAACATCAACCGGATGATCGGCAACCTGCGGGCGTCCACCCGGGCGAACCAGGAGCAGGACTGGCTGAAGACCAACCTGGCCCGCCTGTCCGGCCAGATGCAGGGCCACCGCGACCTCAACGCCATGGCGTCGCTGGTGATCAGCGAGCTGACGCCGCTGGTGTCGGCGCAGCACGGCGCGTTCTTCCTGGTCAACCCCGAGTCGAACGCGCTGGAGCTGACCGCGTCGTACGGGTACTCGCCGCGCGGCGGGCAGCGGCCCACGCGGTTCCAGCGCGGTGAGTCGCTGATCGGCCAGGTCGCGGTGGAGAAGAAGACCGTGCTGGTCACCGACGTCCCGCCCGGCTACCTGGCGATCGGTTCCGGGCTGGGCTCCGCGCCGCCCGCGAACCTGGTGATCCTGCCGGTCGTGTTCCAGGGCGAGACGCTGGGCGTGATCGAGCTGGGGTCGTTCGGCGAGTTCACCGAGGTTCACCTGGACCTGCTGGACCAGCTGAAGGAGAACATCGGCGTCAACCTGAACACCATGCTGGCCAACGCCCGCACGGACAGCCTGCTGGTGGAGTCGCAGCGGCTCACCGAGGAGCTGCGGGCGGGCTCCGTCGAGCTGGAGGCCAGGGCGCGGCAGCTGTCGTCGGCCTCGAAGTACAAGTCGGAGTTCATGGCGAACATGTCGCACGAGCTGCGGACGCCCTTGAACAGCCTGCTGATCCTGGCGAAGCTGCTGGCGGACAACCTCGACGGCAACCTGAACCCGAAGCAGGTCGAGTTCGCGAAGACCATCCACTCGTCCGGCACCGACCTGTTGCAGCTGATCGACGACATCCTCGACCTGACCAAGGTCGAGGCCGGGCACATGCAGGTGCAGACGGACCCGGTGCGGGTCTCCGACGTGGTGAACTACGTCGAGGCGCTGACCGTGCCGCTGGCGGCGGAGAAGAACCTCGCCTTCGAGGTCGTGGTCGACCCCGACGTGCCGACGACGCTGCACACCGACGAGCACCGGCTTCAGCAGATCCTGCGCAACCTCCTGTCGAACGCCGTCAAGTTCACCCACGACGGCGAGATCAAGCTGCGCATCCGGGTGGTGGAGGGTTCGGTCGCGTTCGACGTGCAGGACACCGGTATCGGCATCCCGTCCGACAAGCTGTCGGTGATCTTCGAGGCGTTCCAGCAGGCGGACGGCACGACGTCGCGCAAGTACGGCGGCACGGGCCTGGGGCTGTCGATCAGCCGGGAGCTGGCGACGTTGCTGGACGGGCGGCTGGACGTGCGGTCGGAGCCGGGCGTCGGGTCGACGTTCACGCTGTACCTGCCGCTGGGCGAACAGGGCCTGGTGCCGCCCGTGGAGGTCGAGCCGGACGCCCTGCCGGAGCTGCTGACGCCCGCCGACCCGACGCCGGAGTCGCTCGTGGCGCCGTCGGAGCTGCCGCCCGCGCCGATGCGGTTCCACGGCGAGAAGGTGCTGATCGTCGACGACGACTTGCGCAACGTGTTCGCGCTGACCAGCGTGCTGGAGCTGCACGGGCTGCAGGTCATCTACGCGGACAACGGCATCACCGGCGTGCGGGCGCTGGAGCAGTACGACGACGTCACGCTGGTGCTGATGGACATCATGATGCCGGAGCTGGACGGCAACGCGACCATGGCGGCGATCCGGGCCATGTCCCGGTACGCGGACCTCCCGGTGATCGCGGTGACCGCGAAGGCGATGAAGGGCGACCGGGAGAAGTCGCTGGCGTCCGGCGCGACGGACTACGTGACCAAGCCCGTCGACACCGAGCACCTGCTCCGGCTGATCGCGTTCTACCTGGGCGTCGACCAGGACTGACCGACGCGGCCCCGCCCGCCCGTGCGCGCGGCGTGCTCACGGGCAGGCGCCCACGGGCACGTCGGCTCGTGCTCTCGGCTCGTGCTCTTCGGCGACCGACCGTGGTCGGGCGGCTACGGCGTGCCGGTGGTCGCCGATTCGACGGAGTCGTGGATGTGCATGACCTCCGTCAGCTCGGTGAGCCGGAACAGCTTGTGCACGGACGGTTGCAGGCAGGCCATCCGGAACTGCCCGCCCGCGCCGTCCAGCCGGCGGTGCCAGTCGAGCATCAGCGACAGGCCCGTGGTGTCCATGAACGGCACCCCGCTGAGGTCCACCACCACTTTCCGGCCCGTGTCCTGCTCAAGGCGCTCGGAGAGCACGGGGACGGTGTCCGCGTCGAGCTCGCCGGAGACCGCGAGGACCGTCCAGACGCCCCGCACCTCACTGCGCACGTGCAACTCCATGGTGCCCGAGCCTAGCCACACGCCCCGTCCGGTGCCTCCACCACTCGAACGCCACGCCGTGGGACGGGGGTGGTGGCCACCACTCGATGCCGTGGGCGGAGGATGTGCGACGATGCGGTAACGGCCGATCAACGGGAGCGGATGTGCGCAACGAGCCAGCGGTGCCGGTGGCCGTGACGCTGCCTGCCACAGCGGGCTCATCGGCGCATGCCCGGCGGGTGGTGGGCGAGGTCGCGTCGGCCTGGGGGCTGTCGGAGGACCTCGCGGACGACGCTGCCCTGGTGGTGACCGAACTCGTGTCGAACTCGGTGGACCACGCGGTGGGGCCGATCGGGCTGACCGTGACGCGGACCACGTCCGGCATGCGCATCGAGGTGACCGACCGCTCCTCCGCGATGCCGCAGCAAAGACCGGTCCAACTCGACTCGGCCCGCGGGCGGGGACTCATCATCGTGGCGGCGCTGAGCCGGACGTGGGGTTCCGAGCCGACGCCGGAGGGCAAGGTCGTGTGGGCCGAACTGGCCCCCTGAGCCACGCGGAACGAAGCGCACGCCGCCTGCCCGCACGCTCCGCCCCCAGTGCCCCACCGCCACGCGCTGCAGTGCCACGCCAGCCCGCTCGCCCGCTGCCACGTGCCGCAGTGCCATCCCGCCCCAATGCCACGCCGGCCCGGTGCCACGCCGCCCCAATGCCACGCCGGCCCGCTGCCGCCCCGCCCGGCTTGATCCCACCCCGCCTCATCCCGCGCGCCCGGCCAATCCCACACCTGTCTGATCGCGCGCCAGCCTGACCGCGCCCGCCTCGTGCTCCGGCGGGCCGATCCCACCCCGGCTCGATCCCACCCCGGCCCGGCACCTCACCCGACCTGACGGCACGCGAACGCCCCGGCCGGGAAGGGGATCCGGCCGGGGCGGTGCGCGGGCGGTGCGGGGTTACGCGGCCCGCAGGGCGTTGCTGCCCCAGCGGGTCACCGTGAGCGTGAACGTCGCCGTGCCGACCTTGCCGTCGGCCGACGTGGCCCGGATGGTGACCGGGTAGGTTCCCGGCGGCGTCTGGAAGTTCGTGTTCAGGAACACGTCGCTGCGGCCGCCCTGGGCGATCGTGCCCGGGGTGAACTGGACCTGGCTGCCGGCCGGGTGACCGGTGGCGGACAGCGTCAGCGAGCCCGTGCCGCCGGTGGCGCTCACCGCGAACTGGGCGAAGAAGCCCTGCTGCACCGACGCCGAGGCCGGGGTCACGGTCACCGCGACGTCACCGCCGGTCTGGCCCTCGACGGTCAGCGACAACGCGGTGGTCGCGGTGCCACCGCCCGCGTTCGTCCCGGTGACGGTGACGCGGTAGGCCCCGGGCGGTGTGGTCGCGGCCGCTTCCACGGTCAGCTTGGCGGAGCCGCCGGTCTGGATGGACGCGGGCTGGAACACGGCCTTCGCGCCGCTGGGCAGGCCCGACGCGGACAACGTCACCGACTCCGGCCCGTTCTGCCCGACCGTGCTGGTGACCGTGGTGGACGCCGACTTGCCCTGCGCCACCTTCAGCGTGCTCGGCGACAGGCCGAGGGTGAAGTCACTTGGCGGGTTCTGGCCGCCGCCCTCGACGGTGAGCGACACGGTCGCCGTGGCCGTCTTGCCCGCCGAGTTGGCGCCGGTGACGGTCACGTCGTAGGTGCCGTTGGGCGTCGAGGCGGCGGTCTCGAACGTCACCTTCGCGGTCGAGCCGGTCTGGACCGACGTCGGCTGGAACACGGCCTTCGCGCCGCTCGGCAGCCCCGACGCGGACAACGTCACCGACTCGGGCCCGTTCTGCCCGGCCGTCGTGGTGACCGTGGTGGACGCGTACTTGCCCGCGGTGACCCGCAGCGCGCTCGGCGAGGCGCCGACGGTGAAGTCCGGCGTGGGCTGCGGCGCGCCGATCTCCTGCTTGACCCAGTCGCCCATGTCGTTGGTCAACCGGCCGTAGATGCTGTACCAGCGGAAGTCGCTGCGGCTCCAGGACGCGACGCCGACGATCTTGCCGCCGACGATCAGCGGTCCGCCGCTGTCGCCGGGGAGGATCGTGGTGCTGCCGTCGGCGTACCCGGCGCAGATCATCGTGGCGGACTTGAAGCCCGCGCCGACGCCCTGGCACTGCCGGTCGCCGTCCACGATCGGCAGGGTCGCCTTGTCCAGCGTGACGTCGCGCAGGGCGTCGTCGTGGTCCTTCTTGCCGTAGCCGAACCCGAGGCCGCTCGTGCCCGGCACGCCCAGTCCCGCGTCGGCGGACGTGGCGACCTGGGCGTACTTGCCGCCGCGCACCGGGATGTCGTCGGCGACGGTCACCACGGCGACGTCGTAGCCCTGGTCGAAGTTCACGTACCGCGGGTGCTTCTTGTACTGGACGACCGCGGTGCGGAACCCGCCGCCCGCGTTGAGGTCGTCCAAGCCGTAGACGAAGCTCTTGTCCCCCGCCGCGTCCGCGCAGTGCGCCGCGATGAGGATCTTGCGGGGCGCGACGACGGAGCCGGTGCAGGACTGGCCCTGCGGGCGCGTGCCGCCCTCGCGGACGCCGGCGATGATCGCCGGGAACTCGTCGACCGTGGCGGGCTGACCGTTGTAGAACGACGGCTCGGCGTCCGAGCCGGTGGGCACCGTCCCGCCCTCGTAGTTGGCGGCGGGCGCCGTGCCGGACCGGGCGGGTTCCGCCGCACCGGGCAGGGCGAGCAGCGGGAGCAGGAGGGCCGCCGCGACGACGGCCGCGAGGCCTCTGGGACGTGGTCGTTTCACTGTGCTTCCCTTCCAGGCGAACAGCCGCCCCGGCAGGGCGAAGCGGCACGCTCACTGTCGGGTGACACCTGGTCGGGAACAATCAGGGACGTGATCCGTAGGGGTACGGCACTTATTCGCCCCCGGTCGGGGGTCGCCGCGCGGTCGGCGTTCAGGAGCCCGAAAACGGGTATCCCGGAGTGGCCGACCAAGTGAGGCCGCCCCGGTTCCCGCGGGGCCGACTGAGTGAGGAGGTCACGTGTCCACGACGGAGACCGGTCCGGTGACCGGTACGCAGGACAAGGACTACAACATCATCTGGTTCGTCGAGGCGTGCCTGAGCAACGCGCTGCGCCTGGAGAACTACATCGCCGACGCCGAGCGCGCGGGCGACAGCGAGTTGGCGGAGTTCTTCCGCCGCGCCCAGGGCGAGAGCCGCAAGGGCGCCGAGCAGGGCAAGCAGCTGCTGGCGTCGCGCCTCGGCTCCGCCTGACGCGACCGGTCTGACCCGACCGGTGTGACGCGACCGGTGTGACCCGACCGCGGCGCACGAGCGGGAACGTCCGCGGGGCCGTGCGCTCCGCGGGCCACGACCGGCCCTCGTCCCGGGGCCGCGTGCCGCGGGACCGTCGAACGCGGAAGACGCGCCGACGGCACACCGCGGAAGGCAGGCACACCGCGGAAGGCAGGACGCGTCGGAAGTCAAGACGGGGAAGGGCCGCCCTCCTCCGGGAGGGCGGCCCTTGGTCGTTCTGGGGTGTCCGCGCTACTGCTGCTGGTCGGGCTGCTGCCCGCCGAAGCGGTCCAGCCCTTCCTTGGCCTTCTCCGTGCCCGTCTGGATGTGCTCGGAGTGCCGCCCGCCGGTGCGCTCGTCGAGGAACTCGCCGGCCTTGTCGACACCCTGGTCGGCCTTGTCGCCGTGCTGACCGAGAGCTTCCTTGGCCTTGTCCTTGAGACCGTCGAACTTGTCGCCAATGCCCATCTGCGCTCGAACCTCCTCCACAGGCGTCCCTCGTGGACACCCACCGAGAGGGCTACCCACCGGGCGGTGCGGTTGATGCGCCCCGACGGCCGGCTCACCCGGTTGAGTTAGGCCGATCGTCGGAGCGGAGCGCAGGCGAACGGACGCGCGCGGGCGTCGCGACGGACCTCGGAACGCGAGGGCCGGGACGTCAGTCGGCGGCGACCGCGTGGTGCGCGGTGTGCTCGGGTGGCGGGTCGGGGAGGCCGAGCATGGACAGCAGCTCGGCGCAGTCGATCGCGTCGACGGAGTTGTCCGCGACGGTGCGGGCGGCCAGGTTGCGCTGGACGAGTTCCGCCCGGTCCGCCGCCGCTCGTGCGTCGGCGAAGCCAACGGCCGCGCCCTGAGTACGTCCCGGTCTGGTCTGCTGCGTCATGACGACCCCGTCTCCCCTGCCGGCAGGGCCGGACCACGCAGGCGGCGGGCGTCGTCCCGCGTGCCGAAGGCGTGGTTGTCCGATCCGACGTGCCCGCGAGCCGTGGGGCTAGGTGATGAAGTGAACGGATGATCCGGCGACAAGCCGGTGCTCCCGTCCCCGGCCGGACGTACCGGGCCGGACTGGATCGGGGACCGCGCCGGCCGAATGCCGACAGCTCGTGCCCCAACCCGGGGAACTCTACTCCACCACACCCCGCTCGCACGAAGTACGGTTCCGGCATGGCGGAAGAATCAGGCGGACCGGTCCTCGCCCCGACGTTGGCCAACTGGCTCAGGGCGCGTGAGGAGACCAGGCAGCACCTGGCCGGCGCGACTCCGCCGATCGACGCGGCGTGGGTGCAGCGGCTGGCCGACCTGCTGGCCACCGAGCGGTCGTGGCAGGACCAGTACACCGACCTGCTGGCGCTCGGCAGCACGGGCAACCGGTTCCCCTCGTCCAACCGCTGACGTCCGGCCCACCGGGCGTCGACTGACTGGGCGGCACGTCCACCGCCTGCCCGGCAGCTCGCCGACCGGGCGGCACGTCCACCGCCTGCCCGGCAGCTCGCCGACGGGGCGACACGTCCACCGCCGGCGTGCCCGCGTGAACACCGGGCGGACAATGTCCAACCAACTACAAGCCTTCGCGGTCAACTCTTGCCGGCCCGCTCCGGTTCGCGCTTGACTGACCCCGGTTCGTCGGGTGTCGACCGGAGGTGGACGTGGTCAACGTCAGGATCGCCGCACTGGCCGCTGCGCTTGTCGGGTTCGTCGGCCTCGCGGTTCCCGCGACCGCCGCGACGCACGCCCCGTCGGGGGCCGCCGCGATCGGGACGGTCGACATGGAGGCCGTGCTCAAGTCCGCGCAGATCGACCCGCGCCGCGCCGACTCCGCCATCACCCCCGGCAGCGGGCCGAGCGTGCTGCTGGTGGAGCAGGCGCTCGACGCCAAGAACTTCCTCGCCGCGACCTACGTCGACGGCCACTTCGGCACCAGGACGATCGACGCCTACGCGGCGTACCAGCGGTCGCTGGGCTACACCGGCCTCGACGCCTCCGGCATGCCGGGGCCGACGTCGTTGCGGCTGCTGGGCGAGGGCCGGTACACCGTCGTGCGGTCCGTGTCGGCGGGCAGCCGGGTCACCTACCACAACGCGCTGATGAACACGCGCACCAAGGCGATGCTGGTCGAGGCGGAACGGCTGCTCGGCCGCACGCTGGGCATCACCCAGGGCTCGTACAACCCCGGTGGCGTGCCCGGCTCGGCCGGCACCCACGACGGCGGCGGCGCGCTGGACATCTCGGTGTCCGGCATGACGGCCACCACCCGCACGAACGTGGCCAGGGTGCTGCGGCTGGTCGGGTTCGCGGCCTGGGTCCGCACCCCGGCGCAGGGCGACTGGGACTACCACATCCACGCCATCGCGCTCGGCGACCCGGACCTGTCCACCGGCGCGCGCAACCAGGCGGGGGACTACTACCTCGGCTTCAACGGGCTGGCCAACCGCGCCCCCGACGACGGGCCCGCGGTGAGCCCGAAGCGGACGTGGGAGGAGTACCAGCGGAACCTGTAGGGCTCGTGCCGGCCTCTACGATGGCTTGATGGCCGTTGGATCGGGGTCGCGATGAGCAACGTGGAGACCGAGCCGCCCGAGGTGGTCTGCGAGAGCGCCTCGGGCGCGGCGGTGGTCGAGGTGCTGGCGCCGCGCGACGTGCCGCTGGGTGGGCCGCGCGCGATGACCGTGCGCCGCACGCTGCCGCAGCGCGAGCGGTCCATGATCGGCGCGTGGTGCTTCGCCGACCACTACGGCCCGGACGACGTGTCGGCCGGCGGCGGGATGGACGTCGCGCCGCACCCGCACACCGGCCTCCAGACCGCGAGCTGGCTGTTCAGCGGCGAGATCGAGCACCGCGACAGCCTCGGCGTGCACGCAGTGGTGCGGCCGGGCGAGCTGAACCTGATGACCGCCGGTCACGGCATCTGCCACTCGGAGGTGTCGACCTCCGACACGACCGTGTTGCACGGCGTGCAGTTGTGGATCGCGCTGCCCGACGCCCACCGCGACGCGCCGCGCGACTTCCAGCACCACGTCCCCGGCGTGGTGGCGCTGGACGGCGCGGCGGCGCGGGTGTTCCTCGGCACGGTGGCGGGCGAGACGTCCCCGGTGCGGACGTTCACCCCGCTGCTGGGCGCGGAACTCGTGCTCGACCCCGGCGCGCGGCTCGCGCTCGACGTCGACACCGCGTTCGAGCACGGCGTCCTGGTCGACGTCGGCGAGGTGCGGCTGGGCGACACGGTGCTGCCCCGCGGCACGCTCGGCTACCTCGGCGTCGGCGCGACCACCCTCCACCTGGCGAACGACGGCGACGCGGCGGCGCGCGTCATCCTGCTCGGCGGCGAACCGCTCGGCGAGGACCTGGTCATGTGGTGGAACTTCGTCGGCCGCGACCACGACGAGATCGTCCGCTTCCGCGACCAGTGGGAAGCCCGCTCGGACCGCTTCGGCCACGTCGTCGGCTACCCCGGCGACCGCCTCCCCGCCCCACCGCTCCCGATGGGCCGCCTCCGCCCGCGCGGCAACCCGCGGTGACGATTCGCCGCACGGGGTGAGTTCGGCGACGCAGCCCTCGTGCGGCTGTAGCGCCTACGGCAGCGAGGTGATCGCGCGGACGGCGGCGGGTGGCCTCGCCGAGGCCGACGCGCGTTCCCCGTACCCGCTCACGAGCGCGGGGCGTACATGATCACGGCCACGCCGACCAGGCAGATCGCCGCGCCGAGGTAGTCCCAGCGGTCGGGCCGGAACCGGTCCACGACCACGCCCCAGGCGAGCGAGCCGGCCACGAACACCCCGCCGTACGCGGCGAGGATGCGGCCGAAGTGGGCGTCGGGCTGCAACGTCGCCACGAACCCGTACAGGCCGAGCGCCGCCACGCCCGCGCCGATCCACAGCAGGCCCCTGTGCTCGCGCACGCCCTGCCACACGAGCCACGCGCCACCGATCTCGGCGAGCGCGGCCAGCGCGAACAGCAGCAGCGAGCGGATCACGGTCATGATCGCGACGATAGTCCGGCCACGCCTTGACAACACCTCGTCGGGTTATGAACACTCGTTCATGAACATGCGTTCACAACGAGAGGGGCGGCGGGTGACGGGCATCGTCAACACCCACCAGGCCGAGGCGTGGAACGGGTACGAGGGCGGCCACTGGGCCGAGCACCAGGACCGCTACGACGCCGTGAACAGCGGTTTCAACGAGGCGCTGCTGACCGCCGCCGGCGTCGGGCCGGGCCGCCGGGTGCTCGACGTCGGCTGCGGCAACGGGCAGGTGACCCGGCTGGCGGCCCGGCGCGCCGCGCACGCCACCGGCGTCGACCTGTCCGCGCCGATGCTGGCCCGCGCCCGCGCGTCGGCCGACCGCGAGGGCGTCGGCAACGTCGCGTTCGAGCGGGGCGACGCGCAGGTCCACCCGTTCCCGCCGCACGCGTTCGACGTCGCGCTCAGCCGGTTCGGGGTCATGTTCTTCGCCGACCCGGTCGCGGCGTTCGCGAACATCCGCGGCGCGCTGCGGCCCGGCGGACGGCTGGCGTTCCTGTCGATGCGCGACCTAGGCGACCTCGCGCACGTCTTCTCCGTGTTCGGCGAGTGGCCCGCGTCCGCCGACTCGGGTCCGCTGTCGCTGTCCGACCCGGCCGTGGTCGAGCGCGTGCTCACCGGCGCCGGGTTCGCCGACGTGGCGGTCGAGGCGGTGGAGGCGGACCAGGTGTGGGGCCGGGACGTCGCCGACGCGACCGACTTCGTCATGGGCTGGGGACCGGTGCGGCACGCCCTGCGCGACGCTTCACCGTCCGAAGTGGACGAACGCCGCCGGGCCGTGGCGCGGGCGCTCACGCCCTACGCCGGCCCGGACGCGGTGCGCCTGCGCGGCACCGCCCGACTCGTCACCGCGACGGCCTGACGTGGCGCGGATCGTCGTCTTCGGCGGTTACGGCGCGGTCGGGCGGGAGGCGGTGGCCGTCCTGGCCCGGTCGCACGACGTGGTGGTCGCGGGCCGGAACCCCCCGAGGTCGGTCCCCGGCGCCACGACGCTCCGCGTCGACCTGCGCGACGACGCCGCCGTGGAGCACGCGCTGGACGGCGCGTACGCCGTGCTGATGTGCGCCGAGGTCGGGAACGTCCGCGTCGCCCGCGCCTGCCTGGACCGCGGCGTGCACTACCTCGACGTGACGGCGTCGCAGCCGGTCCTCGCCGCCCTCCGGTCGGTGGAGGGCGACGCGACCGCGCTGCTCAGCGTCGGCCTCGCGCCCGGCGTCACGAACCTGCTCGCCCGGCACTGCGTCGAGCTGACCGGTGCCCGTGACGTCGAGATCGGTGTGCTGCTGGGCGGGGGCGAACGGCACGGCGCGGCGGCGGTCGCGTGGACCCTCGACGGGCTCGCCGCGCTGGGGCCGTCGTGGCGCATGCCGTTCCCCGCGCCCTACGGCACGCGGACCGTGCACGGGTTCCCGTTCCCCGACCGGCACACCCTGCGCGACACCCTCGACGTCCACGTCCGCACCGGGCTGTGCCTGGACTCCCGGCTGCTCACCGCGCTGCTCCCGGCCGCCGCCCGGTTCGCGCGCCGCCTCGGCCCGCTGGCCAGGGCGCGCCTCGGGAGCGACGGGTTCGCGGTCACCGTGACGGCGGGCGGGGTGACGTGCGCGTTCAGCGGACGGCGGCAGAGCCGGGCCACCGGCGTGGTCGCGGCGCTGCTGGTGGACCGGCTGCCGGGGCGGCCGCGCGGCGCGTGGCACGTGGACCAGGTCGTCGACCCGGCGCCGTTCCTCACCGAGGTGGCCGGGCACGGCTTCGCCTTCCACCCGCCTACGATGCGTCCCGATGGCACCGCGACGAGCAGCAGCGCTGCGTGACGGCGACGTGAGCCTGCGCGACCACCTGATCGCCGCGGCCACGCGCCTCATCGGCGAGCGCGGCACCGCCGGCCTCACGGTCCGCGACATCGCCCGCGCGGCGGACGTGGCGGTCGGCGTGCTGTACAACCACTTCGCGGACAAGGAAGAGCTGCTCGCGCTCGCCCTCCACGAGCACGTCCGCGCGGTGGAGCGGCGGATCGGACGGCCGGCGGCGGACGGCACGCTCGCCGACAACCTGCACGCGTTCGTCACGCACGCCCTGGCCGTCCACGTCGCGATCATGCCCGCGTTCGCGGGGCTGATGGGCCAACCGGACGTGTTCGCCCGGTTCGACGCGCTGCCCAACCCGATGGCGGACGGCCGCGGGCTGCACGTCGCGCTCGCCGACTACCTGCGGTCCGAGCAGGAGAAGGGCCGGGTGGCCGCGGACGCCGACCTGGACGCCGTGGCGACGCTGGTCGTCGGCGCGTGCCACGAGCTGGTGCTCCCCCGGCTGTACCGGAGCCCCGCGTCGGCGGTGGAGGTCCCGCCGGGGCACGTGGAGGCGTTGGTGGCGACGGTCCTGAACGGCATCGTGCCGCGTTAGCCGATCCCCCCGTCGCCCGTCCTGTGGGACGCTGGGCGTCCGAGGGACGGGGAGGGTGTCTTGGGGTTGCGGAAGTCGCGCGGGCCGGCGCCGTTCGTGGACGAGCAGCAGGCGCGGCTCGCGTTCCTGCTCGGCGAGTACAACGCCATCCGCGCCGAGCTGGTGGCCGCGGTGTCGACGCAGCAGACCGTGATGACGTACGGGTTGGCCGCGATCGCGGTCATCTACTCGGGGCTGCTGGCGTCGTGGTCGAACGCGTCCCTGCGCACCGGCATCCTGAGCCTGTCGCCCGTCCTGCTGCTGTTCGTGTGGTTCGTCTGGTACGGCGAGGTGCAGCGGCTGGGCCGGGCGCGGTGGTTCCTGTGGGAGCTGGAGCAGAAGGTGAACGCGCTGCTGAAGCCCGCGCACGACGTGCCGGCCGGGTCGGCGCTGCCCGCGTCGGACGTGCTGCACTGGGAGAGCTGGGTGCGCGGGCGGAACAAGTGGCGCCGGAACCTGCACTCGCGCCCGGCCTACCACCTGGCCACCGGTCTGCTGTGCGGCACGGGCCTGGGCACGACGGCGCTGTCGGTGGCGCTGAGCCTGGTGTCGCCGCCGTCGGTCGAGCTGCGCGTGCTGGTGTTCGGCGGCGCGGCGGTGTTCCTCGCGCTGCTCTGGTACGCGTGGTTCGTGTTCCGCCGCAACCCGCTCCTGGGCAACGGGAAGCCGATCGCCGACTGAGCGCGGTCACTGGTTCAGGATCTCCGACAACCGTTGGAGCGTCTCGGGTTTCAGCCGCCCGCTCCGGTCGTTGATCGCCTCGGCGACGCCGTCGCGGAACACCTGGCTGAACTCGACGTAGTGCGGCGTGACCGGGCGCAGGCGCGCGTTGTTCAGGGCGGTGCGCAACTCCTGCATGTCCCGGCGCTTGGCGTTGTCGTACGCGGACTGCCTGGTCGGCGCGAAGCCGCCCACCTCGGAGAGGATCAGCTGGCTGGAGGCACCGGTCAGGAACTCGACCAACGCCTGCGCGGCGCGCGGCTTGCCCGTCCCCGCCCGGATCGCCAGGTTCTGGCCGCCCAGCACGCTCGGCGTCGGCGGCGCGGCGACGCCGAACTCGACCCGGTCGGGCAGCCCGTCGCGGGCGACCGGCCAGTTGCGCATGTACAGGGTGCGCCCGTCGGCGAACGTGCGGACCGCGACGTCGTCCGTGGTCGACCGCACCTCCCCGGTCACCACGACGTCGTCGTCGTGCGCCGCGGCGGCCAGTCGTTCGAGGCCGATCTCGTCGCCCGCCCCGAGTTGCACGGCGGTCTTGTCCTCGTTCTGCGCGACGTCCCCGTTCTCTCCGAACGCCTTGCCGCCCGCGGCCCACATGGCCTCCAGCGCGACGACGGTGAGGATCTCCTCGTTGGCGAGCGCCGCCGCGTTCGCCGCGTCGACACTGGGCGTGGCGGCCGCCGCGGCCCCGGCCTCACCGCCGAAGTACTGCTCCCACGTCGTCGGCGGCTTCACGGCGGCCGGCACGTCGGTGCGGTAGTACAGCAGGCCGAAGTCGGTGTTGAACGGCAGGCACCACAACTTCCCGTGGTGCGAGCAGGTGCCCAACACCTTGGGCACGAAGTCGTCCAGCCCGGCCAACCTCGACCGGTCGAGCTCGCGGATGTAGCCGTCCTCCGCGAACTGCGCCAGCCACACGAGGTCGAGCACGTACACGTCGGCCTCGTGGGCGCCGCCCGGCTTGGCGTCGTTGACCATCCGCGCGTTCTGCTGGTCGGGTTCGCCGGGCACCGGCACGATCTTGACCGGGTTGGCCGGGTGGACCTGGTTCCACAGCTCGACGAGCATCGTCCGCGGGTCGCTCGCGCCCTCGTCGAACGCGGTCATGATCACCAGTTCGCCCGGTTCGAGGCCGGTGGGCGGCGGCGGTGACGGCCTCAGCGCGATGCCGGCGGCCACGATGGCGACGACGGTCAGCACGATCCCGACCCGCTTCGGCGTCTCGCCCAGCCACGCCCGGACGTCCTTGAGCGTCTTGTCCAACGACCGGTTCGCCGACTCCGGGTCGCGCCACACCTTCACGATCCCGGCCAGCATGAGGTTGACGTAGACGCCGGAGAACACGACCAGCACGGCGCTGAGCACGCCGCGCGTGACCGAACCGGGCGTCCACGACTCGTCGACCTCCGTGACCAGGATGGTGGAGACCATGGTCACGGCTACGCCGACGAGCAGCATGATCGCGATCAGCACAAGGCGAAAGCGGAAACTCCAGCGTTCCCCCGGGTCAGACATGCCCACCCCTTCGCATGACGCGATGAGCCAAGTAACACCGGCTCGACGCGGTGTGTCAATCCGCCCAATGGCCACGGGAAACCGAGACCCGCACTACTGCGGCCGCCCACGGAGGACCGTGCGCGCGGACCGGCCGGCCGCGCGCCAACTAGGGTCGGGCGGCATGGACCCGCTGGTGCCCCGGTACGGGGCCGGATCGCTCGCCGACGTCGTGCCGTCGCTGCTCGCCGGGCTCGACGTGCCCGGGATGGTCGACGTGCTCGGCATCTCCGGCCCGGCACGGGTGTGCGTGCTGCTCGTGGACGGGCTCGGGTGGCGGCTGCTGCGGGAGCACGCGTCCGACGCGCCGTTCCTCGCCTCGCTGGCCGGGCCGCCGATCACGGCCGGGTTCCCGTCGACCACGGCGTCCAGCGTGGCCGCGCTGGGCACGGGCGCGTCGACCGGGGAGCACGGGCTGGTCGGGTACTCGTTCGCGGCCGGCGACGAGGTGCTGAACGCGTTGCGCTGGAACCGGTACGGGGCGCCGGAGCACGTCGACCTGCGGTCGGTGCTGGTGCCGGAGGAGGTGCAGCCGCGGCGGACCGCGTTCGAGGCGGCGGCCGACGCGGGCGTCGCCGTGCGGCTCGTGCTGCCGCGGGACCACAAGGGCAGCGGGCTGACGCGGGCCGTGCTGCGCGGCGGCCGGTTCCAGGGCGTGCTCGGGCTCGGTGACCTGGTCGCGCGGGTCGGCGAGGCGTTGCGCTCGGCGGACCGCGTCCTCTGCTACGCCTACCACGCCGACCTGGACGGCCTGGGGCACGTGTACGGGCCGGGCAGCGAGCCGTGGCGGTGGCAGCTGCGGTTCGTGGACCGGTTGGCGGCGGCCGTGGCCGACGACCTGCCGCCCGGCGGCGCGCTGGTCGTGACGGCCGACCACGGCATGGTCGTGGCCGACGACCGGGTGGACTGCGACACCGATCCCGTGCTGCGGGACGGCGTGCGGGCGCTGGCGGGCGAGGCGCGCGTCCGGCACGTCTACACCGACGTCCCCGACGACGTCCGGTCGCGCTGGGCCGGGCGACTCGGCGACCGGGCGTGGATCGCGTCGCGCGAGGAGGCGGTCGCGGCGGGCTGGTTCGGCCCCACCGTGGCCGACCACGTGCGGCCGCGGATCGGCGACCTGGTGGTGGCGGCCAAGGGGTCGCTCGCGCTGGTGCGGTCGGAGGTCGAGGCGGGGTTGACGGGCTTCGTCGGCCACCACGGGTCGCTGACCGAGGAGGAGCAGCACATCCCCGTCCTGGTGGCCGGGGCCTCGTCCACGCGGACCGTCGGTGGGTCGGCATAGCATCACGTGTCGGCCGCCGGGGTCGACCGCCCGCGGCCGGGACGGAGGCGATGAGTGGAGCACGGGTCACCCGTGGTGGACACGTCCGTCGCCGGGGTCGTGGAAGCCAGGTGGGGTGTCCGCCCGGAACCCGCGATCGCCCGGTACGCCGAGCCGGGGTGGCAGCTGTCGCCCCTGCCGGTCGACCGGCGCTGCCCGAAGTGCGAGGGCGAGCTGCACGGCCTCTACCGGGCCCACCCGGATCGCGGCAGGCAGCAGTTGCAGGCCGCCGTCGTCTGCCCCGCGTGCCCGGCGTCGTTCACGCTGCGGGAGCTGAAGCTCGCGCAGCGGTCCGTGCTCGGCGACCTGCGCCCGGACGCCGTCTCCCGCCGCCTGGCGGAGGACGCGCAGCTCGAAGCCCTGGCCCGCGCCTCCCGACCGCCCACCGCCCCACCCCGCCCGTCCACCACGCCGGCAGTGCGTCCCCGGCGCGCGCCGACAGCCCCGGTGGCCGAACCGCCGGCGTCGGGATCGCGATCGAAGGCACCGAGTCCTCCGGCCGAACCGGAACCGACCGCACCAGCCGCGCCCGCGGCCCCGGTCGCGCCCGCCGCACCGGCCCGGCCCGTCGCGGCCACAGCGCCCGAGCCCGCCGCAGCCACAGCACCGGCCCAGTCCGGGGAGGGCGCGGGCACGGCGTCCGAAGCGGTCGAGGAGGCCCCTCGGGCGGTGGGACGGCGGGTGTCCACCGTCGCCATGGCGGCACGCATCCGGTCCATCCTCAGCGGCTCCGAGCTCGCCCCGACGAGCCGGTCGGCCGACGTGCCCGCGTTGCCGCCCGCGCTCGCCGCGCTGGAGTCGCGGCCCGTCTGGTGGTGCAAGGCGGTCGACCCGGAGCTGACCGTGCCGGACGTGCCGCCCGGCGTGGACGCGCGCGTGGTGCTGCCCGACCGGCCCGAGTTCGACGCGCTCCGCGCCCGCCTGCGTGACGCCGGCGTGCCGTTCCGGTCCGTGCGGCACTGGCTGGAGCAGGAGGAGGTGTGCGCCGACTCGGCCACGGCCTGGCTGTCGGACGTCGGCGGGGTGGTGCCGGAGCGCTGCGACGCGGTCGTCGGCGACGGCGCGCGGGCCGCCCGGCTCGCCTTCTCGATGCTGTGGGACCTGCACGAACCGGTCGACCCGACCGCCGTGCCCGACCCCGTGCCGCTGGAGCGGTTGGTGCCGGCGGACTGGGCGCGGTTCCTGCCGTTCCCCGTGCTCAACCCCGCCCAGGCCCAGGCCGCGCCCCACCTGGTGGACGGCGACTCCCACCTGTTGATCACCGCGCCGACCGGGGCGGGCAAGACGGCGATGGGCATGCTCGCCGTCCTGAAAGCGATCCTGGACGAGGGCCGCAAGGCCGCCTGGCTCGTCCCCCAGCGGTCCCTCACCGACGAGCTGGACCGCGAGCTGGAGACGTGGCGGGCCCAAGGCCTGCGGGTGGAACGGCTGTCCGGCGAGTACGCCGTGGACGTCGAGGCGGTCAAGGCGGCCGACCTCTGGGTCGCCACCACGGAGAAGTTCGAGGCCATCTGCCGCGCGAGCTCGCTCCAGGCGGCGCTGGGCGAGGTCGGCTGCCTGGTCGTGGACGAGATCCACCTCCTCGGCAGCCCCGGTCGCGGCGCGCTGCTGGAAGCCCTGCTGGCACGGGTGCGCGGCGCGGACTCGCCGGTCCGGATCGTGGGCCTCTCCGCGACCGTCTCGAACGCCGCCGAGGTCGCCGAGTGGCTGGAGGCGGACCTGGTGGCCACGACGTGGCGGCCGTCGCGCGTCACGTGGCAGCTGCCGACGATCCCGGCCGCCTCGGGCTTCGCCGCGAACAACCGCCTGCGCGAGCAGGTGGTGCTCGACCTGACCCACCGGCACACCGCCGAGGGCGGCAGCGTGCTGGTGTTCTGCGGCTCGAAGCGCAACGTCCGGTCCACCGCGATGGCGATCGCCGCGGACCGGGGCGCGGCCGTGCACACCGTGGCCGCCGACGACGTGGACGGCCTGACCAGGGTGTGCGCGGAGGTCGGCGTGCGGCTGCACTACGCGGACTACGAGCACAAGCACGCCGCCGAACGGGCGTTCCGGTCACGTGAGGCGGACGTGCTGGTGGCGACGTCCACCGTGGCGGCGGGCGTGAACCTGCCCGCGCGGGCGGTGGTCGTGCGGGACGTGACGATCGGCGGCGAACCGGTCGACACGTCCACCGTGCTCCAGATGTTCGGCCGGGCGGGGCGCATCGGCGCCGGTGAGACCGAGGGCTGGTCGTACCTCGTCGTGGACGAGACGCAGCGCGCCGACTGGCAGACGCGGCTGGTGGCCGGCTACTCGGTGTACTCGCGCATCCGCGACTCGCTGCCCGACCACGTGCTGGCCGAAGTCCTCCAGGGCCGGATCGGGACGGTGGACGACGCGCAGGCGTGGTGGGTGGAGACGCTCGCGCACGCGCAGGGCGACGACGACGTGGAGCCGGTGCAGGAGGCCGCGGAGTTCCTCGTCGCCGAGGGCCACCTGACCTTGGCGGACGGCCGGTTCGCGATCACCGAGCTGGGCCGGCTGACCGCCCGGATGATGGTGTCGACCCACACCGGGCACCGGTTGCGCCGCACGCTCGGCCTCCTGCCCGTGCCGCACGACCCGGACGAGGCCGAGAACGCGCTCAGCCTGGTGCTGTCGGTCGCGGTGCGCGACCTGGCGGGCATCCCGGTGCCGGAGCCGGTGCGGCCCGCCGTCGCCACGGTGATCAAGGCGGGCGGCAAGACGTCGCAGATCACCAACGCGACCTCGGTCAAGGGCCTGGGCTCGCAGACGACCACCGCGCCCGGCGACCTGGCGTGGGCGGCGCTGCTGCTGGCCGCCCGCTCGCCGCACCTGTTCGAGGCGACCCGCACCGGGCGGTCCGGTCGGCGCGTGGCCGGCGGCATCCCGATGAGCACCCTGCACCCCGTGTACGAGCAGGCGCCGCGGTTCCTGGCGTGGCTGGCCGCGCAGGGCGTGCTGGGCACCGTGCACCCGTGGATCGCCGTGGTGGCCGCCGACCTCGACCACCGCGTCCGCTGGCGGACCCTCGCGCCCGGCCGCGGCTCGGGCCGGTTGCTGTGGATGTGCGAGGAGATGGCCACCCGCGCCCACCTGAAGGACGTCGTGCCCGAGCTGTGGCGTTCGGCGGTGGCCCGGGGCGTGCGCGCGCCGGACTGGTCGCCGGGACGGTCGCCGGCGGGCTGCGTCCTCGACCACGCCGGGTACACGGCGCTGCTGCGCGAGCGCACCACGACCTACGACCTGGCCGCGCACGCCGACCGGGCGACCGTCACCGGCGGCACGGGCGCCACGGCCGTCGCGTGGCGCGGCCGGACGTGGACCGCGCCCACGACGTCCGCGGCGACCGTCCCGTACCCGGCGCCCGACGACGAGCCGCCCGACGCGGACACCGGCGTGGCCGTGTTCACCCGGCGCGGCGACTACCGGGCCACCGGCTGGCTGGCCGCCTACACCGCGATCGCCGCGCCCACCGCCACTGGCCCGACCGACGTCCCCACCCCGGCGACGCACCCGTCCCGTCCCCGTCGCGGCCTCGGCAGCCGTCGCTAGCTACGCCGACGCCAGGAACCGGCCCAAGCCGGCGAGCAGCCGGTCGACCTCCGCGTCGGTCGTGTAGGCGGCGAGCCCGATCCGCAGCCCGCCGGCGTCCCCGAGGCCGAGCCACCGGGACGCCTCGATCGCGTAGAACGACCCGGCGGGCGCGTTCACGTCCAGCCCGGCGAGGAACCGGTACGCGTCCGACGCCGGGCGATCGGCGAACGTCACCAGGAGGGTGGGGGTGCGTCGCCGCGCCCGCGACCGCACGACCACGCCCGGCAGCGCGGCCAGCCCTTCCTCGACCCGCTCCCGCAGCCGGTGCTCGTGCTCCCCCACCGCCGCCAGCGACGCCGCGATCCGGGTCCGCCGGTCGCCCTCCGAGGGGACCAGCCCGGCGATGAAGTCCACCGCCGCCGTGCAGCCGGCCAGCAGCTCGTACGGCAGCGTGCCCAGCTCGAACCGCTCCGGCACGGCGTCCGACGACGGCAGCAGCTTGTCCGGTCGCAGGTCCGACAGCACGTCCGGCCGTCCCGCCACCACGCCGCAGTGCGGGCCGAAGAACTTGTACGGCGAGCAGGCGAAGAAGTCCGCGCCGATCGCGTCGACGTCGACCGGCTGGTGCGCGGTGTAGTGGACGCCGTCGACGTAGAGCAGCGCGCCGCGGGCGTGCACCAGGTCCGCGATCTCCGCCAGGTCCGGACAGGTGCCGATCAGGTTCGACGCCGCCGTCACGGCCACCAGCCGGGTCCTCGGCGACAGCGCCGCGGCGACGTCCGCCGGCGTCAGCTCGCCGCTCTCGGGGTCGAACCGGACCCACCGCACCACGGCCCCCACCGCCGACGCCGCCTGCACCCACGGCCGCACGTTGGCGTCGTGGTCCAACCTGGTCACCACAACCTCGTCGCCGGGCCGCCACGTAGTGGCCAGCGTGCGGGCGAAGTCGTAGGTCAGCTGGGTCATGCTGCGCCCGAACACGACACCTCCCGGCGACGCGCCGAGCAGGTCGGCCACGGCCCGCCGGGCGTCGAGGACGATCGCGTCCGCGGTGCGCTCGGCGGCGGTGACCGAGCCCCGGTTCGCCAGGGACGAGGTCATCGCGCCGCGCACGGCGTCCGCGACCGCGGCGGGCACCTGCGACCCGCCGGGGCCGTCGAAGTGGGCCGTCCCGGAGGCCAGCGAGGGGAACCGGGCGCGGACGGAGTCGACGTCGTAGGTCATGCCACCACTGTGACGGCCGGCGCTGGTCCACATCGGACCTCGGTGACCCGGATCACGTTCCCTATTGACATCGGTCGGACCCGCGCGCAACCCTCGTGGAAGCGCTCTCACGGACGAGGCGGTCGTTTCCGCCACGTCCGCCGCGCTCGCCCCCCGGCTGCCCTGAACCGGCCGGGAGGTCGGACACCTGCCCTGCACGGAGGAGTCGCACTGATGCGCATCCGAACGAAGTGGTCGAGCGCGCTGGTCGCGCTGGCCGCTGTCGCCACGGCGGTCACCGCCGCCGGCACACCGGCCGCGGCCATCGGCCCCGACCTGCTGCCCCTCACCGTCACCAACAACAGCGGGCGGTCGGAGGCCGTCCACCTGTACGTCCTCGGCACCGACATCCGGCCCGGCGGCCGGCTCGGCTACGTCAACCAGGCGGGCACGTTCACGCCGTGGCCGGCCGGCTCGAACCCGCCCGTGCCCGCGCCGGACGTGTCGATCGCCGGGCCCGCCAACGGCGGCAGCGTCACCCTGCGCGTGCCGCGGTTCATCTCCGGCCGCGTCTACATGTCGTTCGGCGAGAAGCTCAAGTTCTTCCTCACGCCGGACGGCCTGGTGCAGCCCGCGCCGTGGGCGTCGGGCGACCCGAACCACAACATCCTGTTCGACTGGAGCGAGTTCACCTACAACGACGCGGGTCTGTGGCTGAACAGCTCCCAGGTGGACATGTTCGCGGTGCCGCACGCGGTCACCGTGACGGGCGCGAGCGGCGTCACCAAGAAGACCGGCGAGCTGGTCGCCAACGGCCGCGACAACGTGTTCAACGGCCTGCGCAACCAGCCGGGCTGGGCGAACACCGTCCGCACCCGGTCCGACGGCACGGTGCTGCGCGCGCTCGCGCCCGGCAAGGCCGCCGACGTCGGCCTGTTCGACCGCGCCTACCTCGACCCGTACATCACGCAGGCGTGGAACGCGTACACGACGAAGACGCTGACCGTGGTGCCGTTCGGCGACCGGCCGGACATCCGGTACTTCGGCCGCACGTCGGGCACCACCATGAACTTCACCAACTCCGCCGGGCAGCACGTGGCCTCGTTCGCCAAGCCGTCCACGTCCAACGTGTGGGGCTGCGACGGCGCCCTGCACGCGCCCAACGACCAGGTCGTCGGCCCGATCGCGCGGACCCTGTGCGCGGCGCTGCACCGCTCCACGCTCGGCACCATCGACACCCAGCCGGGCGGCGGTCCGGCCGACTTCTACAAGGGTTCGATCACCAACAACTACTCGCGGCTGGTGCACCAGAACATGGTGGACGGCAAGGCGTACGGCTTCGCGTTCGACGACGTGCAGGCGCAGGAGTCCTTGGTGCACGACGGCGACCCGCGTGCGGCGGGCATCATCCTGACCCCGTTCACGGGCGGCGGCACCACTCCCCCGCCCAGCACGACCAGCCGGATCGTCAGCGCGTGGCACGGCAAGTGCGTCGACGTGCCGAACTGGAACTTCAACGACGGCCAGCGCCTGATCGTGTGGGACTGCACCGACGGCACCAACCAGAAGTGGGAGTGGACCGGCGGCACGCTGCGCACGCAGAACAACAAGTGCATGGACGTCGCCTGGGGCTCGACCGCGAACGGCGCGGCCGTCCAGATCGCGACGTGCAGCGGCAACCCGGCGCAGCAGTTCGTGCTGACCGCGGCGGGCGACCTGGTGAACCCGCAGGCGAACAAGTGCGTCGACATCGCGGACTGGAACCCGGCCAACAACGCGGTCCTGCAGATGTGGGAGTGCGGCGGCACGGCGAACCAGAAGTGGCGGCGCGGCTAGCCGCCCGGCCGTACGACCCCGGACGCGGCGCGGTCTCTCCCACCGCGCCGCGTCCGGCCCGCTCACAGGTGTTCCCGGAACCACCCGCCGGCCAGTCGGGCGACCTCGGCCAGCGCGCCCGGTTCCTCGAACAGGTGGGTCGCGCCGCGGACCACCTCGATCCGGTGCGGCGCCGTCAGCCGCTCGGCCGCCGCGCGGTTCAGGTCGAGCACCTCCTCGTCCCGGCTGCCCACGACCAGCAACGTCGGCGCGCGCACGCGGCCCAGCGCCCGACCGGCGAGGTCCGGTCGCCCGCCACGCGACACCACGGCCCTGACCAGGTACGTCCCGGCCGCCGCGACCAGGGCCGCGGCCGCGCCGGTGCTCGCGCCGAACAGCCCGACCGGAAGACCCCTGGTCACCCGGTGGCGTGACGTCCACTCGACCGACGCGGCCACCCGCTCGGCCAACAACCCGATGTCGAACCGCAGGTGGCCCGTGACGCGGTCCTCGCGCTCCTCGCGGTCGGTCAGCAGGTCGAGCAACAGGGTGGCGTACCCGTCGCGGCGCAGCGACTCGGCGACGGCCCGGTTGCGCCCGCTGTGCCGCGAGCTGCCCGACCCGTGCGCGAACACCACCACCCCGGCCGGGTCGTCCGGCACCCCGAGGTCGGCGGCCAGGTCCACGCCCCACGCGTCAACCGACACCGCCGTCGTGCCGCTCGTGGTCATGCGTCACGGGTTCACCGGCACGCGCCACGCCAAACGGCCCGCCTAGTCCACCGGTTCGTCCTCCGGGTTGCCGCCGGCGAGGGCGGCGAGCACGTCCAGCGCGGCGGTCAGGACGGGTGTCGACGCGGACGCCAGGGCGAGGCGCACGGCGTTCGGCGCGTGCCCCGGAGCGACGGCGAACGCGGCGGCCGGCGTGACCGCGATGCCCCGGCGCGCGGCGGCGGCCACGAACGCCTCGGCCCGCCACCGCTCCGGCAGCCGCCACCAGCAGTGGTACGCACCGGGGTCGGCCCGCAGGTCGAAGCCCGCCAACCTCTCCCGCACGAGCCGCTGCCGCTCCGCCGCGAGCACCCGCTTCCGGTCCACAACGGACTCGACGGTGCCGTCGGCGAGCCAGCCCGAGGCCGCGGCGACCGCGAAGTGGCCCGCCGCCCACCCGCCGGACCGCGCCGCCGCCGCGACCCGCTCCACCAGGTGCTCGGGCGGCACGGCGAAGCCGAGCGTCAACCCCGGCGCGAGGCGCTTGGACAGGCTGTCGACGACGGTCGTGCGCTCGGGCGCGAGCGGCGGCAGGTCGGGTCCGAGGAACGCGTAGATGGCGTCCTCGACGACCTGGACGTCCAACTCCCGCACGGTGTCGGCGAGCTCGGCGCGCCGCCGGTCCGGCATGGTGGTGCCGAGCGGGTTGTGCAGGATCGGCTGGAGGTACACGGCGCGCACGCCGGCCGCCCGGATCGCGCCCGGCACGACACCGGCGTCGTCCACGGCCAGCGGCACCAGCGTGACGCCCAGCCGCGTCGCGATCGCCTTCACCGCCGGGTACGTGACGGCCTCCACGCCGAGCCGCCCGCCGACGGGCACCAGCGCCGACACCGCGGCCGCGATCGCCTGCCTGCCGTTGCCGGTGAACAGCACGCGACGGGGCTCCGGCGCCCACCCGCCCCGCGTCAGCAGCGCCGCCGCTCCGGCCCGCGCCTCGGCAGTGCCACGCACACCGATCGGGGTGAGCGCGTCGCCCAGCCCACCGCCCAACCCGCCACCCAACCCACCGCCCTGCCCACTGCCCTGCCCACTGCCGAACCCGCCGCCCTGCCCACCGCTCTGCCCGTCGCCGACGAGCCGGCGCAGCCCCGGCGCCAGCAGCTCCGCCTGGTCCGGCAGCACGCAGAAGTTCAGCTCCAGGTCCACCCGCGCGCTCCCCGGTTCGCCCAGGGCGGGCTCGGCCGGTGGCGCGGCGCGCACGAACGTCCCCCGGCCCACCTCGCCGACCGCCAGACCACGCCGGACCAGCTCGCCGTAGACGCGGGCCGCCGTCGACCCCGCGATGCCGTGCCGGCGGGCGAACCGGCGTTGCGGCGGCAGGCGGTCGCCCGGCTTGAGCCGACCCGCCGCGATGTCGGCGGCGATCCGGTCGGCGATCACCCGGTAGTCGCGCACGAGCCCACCCCACATTGCACCGAGAGCATTGTTCTTATTGCACCGGGCATCGTCGCGTTCCTAGGCTTCGGACGTCAACGGACCGAGGGGGCCTCATGCGCGTGGGCGACATCGACATCTCGTACGACGACCAGGGTGACGGGCTGCCGGTCGTGCTGGTGCACGGCCACCCGTTCGACCGCTCGATGTGGGCGCCCCAGGTCGCCCGCCTCGCCCCACGTCACCGGGTCATCACCGCTGATCTGCGGGGATTCGGCGAGACGACGGTGGTGCCCGGCAAGACCCCGCTGGGCGTGTTCGCGGACGACCTGTTCGGGCTGCTCGACCGGCTCGGCGTCGAGCGCGCGGTGTGGTGCGGGCTGTCGATGGGCGGCCAGATCGTCATGGAAGCGCACCGAGCGCGCCCCGAGCGGGTCCGCGGGCTGATCCTCGCCGACACGTTCCCGGAGGCCGAGACGCCGGCCGGCCGCGCGGCCCGGCACGCGGCGGCGGAACGCGTGCTCCGCGAGGGCATGGGCCCGTACGCCGACGAGGTGCTCGACAAGATGATCTCGCCCACCAACGTCCGCGCCCTGCCCGACGTGGCGGCCCACGTGCTGCGGATGATGCGCGGCACGTCACCGGAGGGCGCCGCGGCGGCCTGGCGCGGGCGGGCGGAACGGCCCGACTACCTCGACTCGCTGTCCCGCGCGACCGTGCCCGCGCTGGTCGTCGTCGGCGAGGAGGACAAGTTCACGCCGGTCGACGTGGCCCGGCGGATGCACGCCACCATCCCCGGTTCGACGCTCGCCGTGATCCCCGGCGCGGCCCACCTGCCGAACCTCGAACGGCCGGCCGAGTTCACCGACGCGGTGGAGCGGTTCCTGGCCACCGTGGCCTGACCCCGACCGGCGCGGCCCCGCTCAACCCCCGACCCACTCGGCCCCGACCCGCCCGGCCCACGGCCCACCCAGCCGACGCCCCCGCGCCCGACCCTCGCTCTCCGGCTCAGCCGCGGCCGGCCGATCACCGGCCTGCCGATCACCCATCCGCCCGCCACCGGCAGACCGACCACCGATCTCGGGGCCCCCGCCTCGCCGATCACCGCCCTGCCGCTCACCGGTTTGCCGGTCGGGGGTCCGCCGGCCACCGCACAGGAGCCCGTCACCGAGCAGACCCGCCCCGACCGGCCGCACCACCGCAGCGCCCAGCTGCTCCGCGCACCAGGCGGCCGTCGGGCGGCGGCGGACCGACAAGGACGTCATCAGCGACAGCAGCCGGACCAGGTCGTCCGGCAGGTCGGCCGGCACCTCGGGCGGCCGGTGCAGCCGGGCCACGGCGGCCTCCACCCGATCGCTGCCGCCGTACTCGCGCCGACCCGTCAGGCACTCCAGCAGCACGAGCCCGAGCGCGTAGACGTCCGCGGCCGGCCCGACCTCCTCGCCGCGGACCTGCTCCGGGGCCAGGTAGCCGGCGGTCCCCAGGACCATCCGCGTGTCGGTGAGCCTGGTCGCGTCGAGCGAGCGGGCCAGGCCGAAGTCGGCCAGGTAGGTCACGCCCGTCCGGTCGAGGAGGATGTTCGCCGGCTTCACGTCGCGGTGCACGACGCCGTTCTCGTGCACGTGGGCGAGCGTGTCGGCGAGCCGGTGGCCGAGCGCGCGGACCGTCACGTGCGACAGCGGGCCGTCGTCCAGCCGTTCGGCCAACGTCATGCCCTCGACCAACTGCAACACGACGAACGACATGCCGCCGCAGTCGCCGACGTCGTAGACGGACACCAGTCCGGGGTGCGAGAGGCCGGCCAGCGTGCGGACCTCGCGGTCGAACCGCGTGCCGCCGACGTCGTCCCGGGCGTCGACCAACTTCACCGCGACGTACCGGCGGAGCAGCACGTCCCACGCCCGGTGGACCTCGGCCATCCCGCCCGCGCCGAGCTTGCCCGCCAACCGGTAACGCCCCGCCAACACGCGGTTCTCGGTGGACAGCGACATGGCACCGCCCTTCCTCACACCGGTCCGGACGCACCGAGTTCCCGCACCACCGGACCGGCAAACGCCGATCAGGACGATCGTTACTACGCCGAATGGACGAGCGCGCGCCCGTGCGCGCTCCACCAATCGGCGCGAAACCGCCGCCTCGACCCCCCGACGTGAGACCGCGAGCTCGACCCCCGACGTGAGACCACCGGCTCGACCCCACGGCGTGAGGGATTGCGGGCTCGACCCCACGGGGTGAGACCACCGGCTCGACTACCCCGAGCGTTGGAACCCCCGGCGGGACCACCACCGCGACGCTCCCGGCACCGGACCACCCAGCGCGAGCCGCCGCTCCAGCAGCCGCATCGACACACCCGCACCGACACCCGCGAGGGCGGCACGCCGCGGCCCGCTCCCGCCGCCGACCCCCGTCACCCGCCGCCGAACAGCTCCGGGTACGCGCGCAGCGTCGCCACGCACTGCTCCTGCCCCGGGCAGCTCCGCAGCAGCTTCACCTCCGGCGGCACGGTCACCTGGGCCGGGGGCGCGGTGGCACCGCCCGGCCACTGCACCGAGATCGCCAACGACGACGCGTTGTTGGTGTACGACTTCTCCATCAGCGACCGGTCGCCGTTGACGACGTTCACCACGTCGTACCGCCCGGACGGCACGTCGCTGATGTCGAGCCACTGGAAGTCGACGGTGTGCAGGTAGTCGTCGCCGTACCCGACCGAGATGCCCTGCACGACGGTCAACGCCTCCGGCGCGTGGTGGCCGCACCGGTTCATCCGCAGCGTCTCCGCCAGCTCCGCCGCCGGCCCGCTCCCGCTGCCCGGGCGGTTGAGGAGGAGGTCGTTGGTGGCGTAGCGGTCGCCCAGGCAGAAGCCGTTCTTCCGGTCCGTCACCACCGTGTCGCCCTCGGGCGTGCGCAGCTGGAAGTGCTCGAAGTCCAGCAGGTGCCAGTGGGCGTGCGACGGCGCCGGCTCGTAGTACATCGTCGCCGGTATCCCGTGCTGCGCCTCCCCGTACGACGCCGGGATCGAACGGTCCACAGCGGACTGGAACGCCTGCCGCGCCGTCATGCGCGGGTGGTTCGCCGACGCCCGGCTGCCGTAGATGAGCAACGGACCGTCGCCGATGTTGTCCGCCGATGTGGTGAACCGCAGCCGGACCGCGCCACCTCCCTGGGCCGACGCCACGCACTCCCCGTTCGGGGCCCAGCGGTCGACGACCAGGCAGACGTCCCAGTCGTGGCACCGTGAGGGGTTGCCCGAAAAACCGCCCGCGCACCCCACCGGCGCCTGCCGCAGGTCCGGCAGCAGCACGGTGTCCCCCGCCTGCGCGTGCGACGGCCCCACCAACACCGCCACGAGCAACGCCGTGGCGGACAGGGCCGCGTACCTCCGCACCATCGTCCTCAGTCCGTCCGATTGTCACAATGATCCACACACCACCGTAGTGACGGATCGAACCGCGACGCGCCCAACACTCGCGATTTCACTCGATCGACTGAGGCGCAAGGGAAATCGACCACCCGGACCCTAACCTTCACCGCGATCGCGCACGGGTGCGCGTCATCCGCGACTGGAGGTGGGTCCGATCGACAAGGGAACTGGCGGCGCCGTGACGATGGTGTGCGGCACCAGACCGGAGCTGATCAAACTCGCCCCGCTGATCCGGCTGATGGGGTCGAGCGCGACCGTCGTCTACACCGGACAGCACTACGACACCGCGATGTACCACCGCATCCGCCGGGACATCGGCCAACCCGGCCGGTTCCACGAGCTGGCGGTGGGCGGCGGACGGCGCGGCGCGCAGCTCGGCGCGGCGGTCGCGGCGGTGGACGAGGTCCTGGACCGGCACCCGACGCGCGCCGTGATCGTGCAGGGCGACACGACGTCCGCGCTCGCGGGCGCGTTGGCGGCCAACGCGAACGACGTCCCGCTGGTGCACGTCGAGGCGGGGCTGCGCAGCTACGACCGGGCGATGCCGGAGGAGCACAACCGGGTGGCCATCGACCACCTCGCCGACCTGTGCTGCGCGCCCACCGCGCTCAACCGCACGAACCTGCTCGCCGAGAGCGTCCCGGACGAGCGGATCGCGATCACCGGCAACACGGTGGTGGAGGCCCTGGTCTCGGCGCTCCCGGGGCACGCCGAGGAGGCCGTGGTCCTGGCCGCGCACCGGCTGGAGCGCGACGGCTACGTGCTGGCCACGATCCACCGCCCGGAGAACGTGGACGACCGCGGCAACCTGGAGACGATCCTCCGCGAGCTGAACCGGCTGCCGCTGCGGGTCGTGCTGCCGCTGCACCCGCGCACGGCCAAGCGCGTCGAGGCGTTCGGCCTGACCGCCCTGCTGGACCGGCTCACGGTGGTCGAGCCGCAGGCGTACCCGGCGTTCCTGGCGCTCGCCCGCGGCGCGGCCGTGGTCGTGTCGGACTCCGGCGGCATCCAGGAGGAGGTGAGCGTGCTGAAGCGGCCGGTGGTCGTGGTCCGCCGCAGCACCGAGCGCCCCGAGATCGAGGGCACGTTCGGCACGCTCGTCCCGCCGGGGCCCCGGCTCACCGCGGAGGTGCTGCGGTGGCTGGACGACGTGGCGGGCCACCGCGAACGGCTGGAGCACATCCCGTCGCCGTACGGCACGGGCTCGCCGTCGGCCCGGATCGCCGCCGCGCTCCGCCGGCTGGTGGGCGGCGACCCGGTGGCGGTCAGCCCGGAACCGGTTGTGGTGCCCCCTCCAGCGTCGCGACGACCCGCTGCGCGAGTCCCACGCTCGAGTTCCAGCTCGTGACGTCCGGGTAGACGTGCGCGGTGGTCGCCAGCAGCAACGGCGTGCCGGCGACCACCACGGGCGGGCGGCGCGCCAGGTACCCGAGCGGGTACACCGGCTCCACGAACGGGGCCTTGAACACCCGGACCTCCTCCACGTCCGCCGCGTCGAGCGCCGGGTGCAGCGTCAGCAGCTGCGCGGTCCAGCGCGCCGCGATCGCCGTGTCGTCCTCCTGGAACAGCGCGGACTCCCGGTCGGTGTACCGCATCGCGTAGACGAGGTGCCGCCCGTAGTACGGCTCCACGCCGGCGAGCGGCGTCATCTGGATCAGGCCGTCGAAGTCCGTGCCGGACCGCACGACCGGCGTCCAGTAGTGCCCCGACAGCGGGCGGCGCAGGAAGAACAGCGCGTTCACCACGCCCTGGTACGGCAGCCGCACGTCCGGCAGCCGCGCGGCCAGGTCGTCGTCCGCGAGCTGCCGCAGCTGGGGCAGCGGGAGCGTCGACACGGCGCGGTCCGCCGACACGACCTCGCCGCCGGGCAGTTCCAGCCGCACGCCGTCGCCGACGCCGATCCGCCGCACCGGGGCGTCGAGCCGCACCTCTCCGCCACCGGCCTCGATCGAGGCCCTCAGCGCGTCGATGACGGTCCGGTAGCCGCCGTCGGGGTACCCGCGCACCGCCACGGCCCCCTCGCGCCCCAGGCGCTGCCACAGGTACAGCGCGGGCACGTCACCGAAGCGCGCGCCGAACTTCGCGCCGAACAGCGGCGCGAGGAGCAGTTCCCACACCCGGTCGCCGTAGAGGCCGCGCAACCAGTCCTCGGTGCGCGTGCCGTCGAGGTCCTTGCCGCGGCCCAACCGGCGCAGCAGCACGGAGACCGCGCCGAACCTCAGCCGGTCGACGACACCCAACGGGGTGAACCTGAGCAGGTCGAGCGCGGTGTTGAACGGGAAGTCCCGGCCGTCCACGACCATGCCCATCCGCGTGCGGCGCCACGTGATCGAGTCGCGCAGGCCCAGCTCGTCCAGCAGGCCGAGCAGGTGGTCGTCGGTCGGCATGACGCAGTGGTAGAAGCGCTCGACCCAGCGGTCGCGCCAGGGGAAGAACGTGCCGAGCCCGCCGAGCTGGTCGCTGCCCTCCAGCAACGTCACCCGCGCGCCCGCGCGCACCAGCCGGTGGGCGGTGGCCAGGCCGCAGATCCCGCCGCCGACCACCGCCACGTGCCCGTGGTCCGGGGCTACCTCCGCGCCCATCACAGCGCCCGGTACGGCGCGGGTGCGAGCCGGTCGCGGGCCAGGAGCTTCAGGTACTGCCCGACGGTCCGCGCGATCCGGATCTTGCTCGGCCCCTGCTTGCGGTCGTAGCGCAGGGTCAGCGGCACCTCGGCCACGACCGGGCGGCAGTGCCGCAGCTTCAGCAGCAGCTCCACCATGCACGCGAACCCGCGCTCCTCGATCAACCGCTCGCCCCAGTGGCCGGCGGCGCGGGCGAGCAGGCTGACCCGGTAGGCCCGGAAGCCGCTGGTGAAGTCGCGGACGCCGTCGACCCGCAGCACGCGGCGGAACAGCACCGCGGCGCCGCGCGACAGCAGCCGGCGCAGCGGTGGCGCGGTGGCGTCGTCGCCGCCGTCCACGAACCGGGAGCAGATCACCACGTCCGCGCCGGCGGCGATCTCGCCCCGCAGCACCCGGATCAGTTCCGGGTCGTGGGTGTCGTCGGCGTCCATCACGACGACGACGTCCTCCTGGGCGGCCTCGGCCAGCACCGCGCGCAGTCCTGATTGGACGGCTTGACCGAGGCCGAGGTTGACCGGGTGGCTGACGAGCCGGACGTCGAGGCCGGGCCAGCCCGCCTTGGCGATCTCGTCGGTGCCGTCGGACGACCCGTCGTCCACGACCCAGGCGGTGAGCTGTTCGGTGAGCGCGACCTCGGCGAGCCGGCGCAGCAGCGGCGGCAGGGAGGCGGCTTCGTTGTAGGCGGGCAGCACGACGTGGGCTCGGGCGTGTGTGCGCCTCGCGTCGGAACGGGCCGGTCCGCCCCGTTCCGACGTGGTGCGCACGTCGCCTTCATCGACGGTCAAAGGGCCCCATTTCACTTGGTGGTGGATGGCGGGTCAGAATTATTCGCCTCCGCACCGCGACTAGATTCGACCACCCCGCGGGTATCCGGTCGCACGGCCGGATGAATTCTCACGGGTAACGAGAACTGAAGATCACCGGAAAGGGGAATAGTGCTCACCGAAAGAGTGAACTAAACGTCCAGGCCGCCGCTCGGCGTGCCCGAACTGCGCCGGAATCCCCGTTCGACTGATCTCGAACGGGTGATCCATACCGAGTGACCAGTGCGCGTTGACCAGTATCGAGTTCGTGGTGGGAAGGACGTCGTCCGAATGTGGTGTGTTGTGGACGGGACACGCTCGGTCCAGGGCGGTCCGAGGTGAACGGCGCGGGGTCGACGACCACCTCGCCCCCGGTGTCGCGGTGGCGGCACCCGAAGCCGAGGTCGAAGCCGCGTGAGGCGGTCGAGCCGGACCTGCTCCGCCGGGTGAACGCGGTGGCGGTGCTGCTCGGCGCGGTCGACGTGACGGCGGTGGCCGTCGTGACCGCGCGGTTCCCGCTCGACTGGCGGTGGACCGCGGTGGTGGCCGCGGCGCTGCTGGGCGTGCGGGCCGCGTGCCGGCTGTACCGGCGGCGGCTGTGGCTGTCCTGGTTCCACGACCTGCCGCGCTCCGCCGGCGCGACCGCCGTGGCGTTCGCCCTGGTCACGCTGGTCGGCCTGCTCGGCCTGGCGGGCGGCGACCCCGGCGCGGCCGTCGCGGCGCAGTGGGCGGTGCTGGGTTTCGCCGGGCTGAGCGAACCGGCGCGGCTCGCCGTGTTCGCCTTCGGCCGCTGGTGCCGCCGCCGGTTCCACCGCTGCGACCGCACGCTCGTGGTCGGCGCCGGGAAGGTCGGCGTCGACCTGGTGGGCGCGATGCTCGCGCACCCCGAGTTCGGGTTGCGCCCGGTCGGGTTCGTCGACCCGGAGCCCGCGCTCGACCGCGCCGCGCTGCCGGTGGACCTGGTGGACGAGGACCTGGCCGACGCGATCACACGACTGGGTGTCGGCACGGTGGTGCTGGCGTTCTCGCACGCCCGCGAGTCGTCCGTGGTCGACTCGGCCATCACCGCGCACCGGCTGGGCTGCACCACCCTGGTCGTGCCCCGGATGTTCGAGCTGTACCAGGACGGGCCCGACATCGAGCGGCTGCGCAGCTACCCGCTGATGCGGCTGGGCACCGCGCCGACCAGCAGGCCGAGCTGGTGGGTCAAGCGCGCGATGGACGTGGTGCTGGCCGCCGTCGCGCTGGTCGTGCTGTCCCCGGTGATCGCGCTGTGCGCCCTGGCCGTGCTGCTGGAGAGCGGCCGACCGGTGATCTTCCGACAGGTCCGGGTGGGTATGGATGATCAGCCTTTCGTGCTCTACAAGTTGCGCAGCGTGAGAATGCAAGGGGAAGACGATTCCCAAGTCACCTGGTCGGTGGTCGGCGATCGGAGGGTCGGACCGGTCGGACGATTCCTGCGCGGCACTTCTTTGGACGAACTGCCGCAGTTGTGGAACATCCTGCGGGGCGACATGTCGATCGTCGGGCCGCGCCCGGAACGACCGGGTTTCGTTCGCGAGTTCTCGGCCATCCACGAGCTATACTGGGCCCGCCACCGGGTTCCGACGGGATTGACCGGGCTCGCGCAGGTGCACGGCCTGCGGGGCGACACCTCGATTGTCGACAGGTCCCGGTACGACAACTACTACATAGCCAACTGGTCGTTGTGGCTGGACGTCAAAATCCTGTTGCAGACGGTGGGTGAGCTGTTGTGCCGAAGGAATCGCTGAACCGGCGACCGCGCCGGGTGCTCGGCTTGTTGTGCGCCGCCGCGCTGCTGATCCCGGGCGCGGGGTGCACCTTCGACGCCGCGTCCGGCCAGGCCAAGCCGCCGGACCCGCTGGCGCCGCCGCCGAGGCCCGCCGCGCCGTGCGGCTGGTGGTACGGCATCGGCGAGCCGCCCAGCGCGGCCGACATCACGTTCGCCGCGCAGCACTACGACCTCGTCGTGCTCAACGCGACCGAGCTCGCGGCCATGCGCCGGCTGAAGTCGTTGAACCCGAAGATCAAGGTGCTGGTCTACAAGGACTTCTCCAGCGCCCGGAACTACCCCGGCGCGGTGATCGGCGACGCGGACGCGCCGCTGCTGCCCACCGGCGTGGGCTACTTCAAGGCCCAGCGGGAGAGCCCGCACTGGTTCGCGCAGGACAGCGCCGGTCACCGGATCGAGTGGAAGACGTACCCGAAGCACTGGCAGATGACCGTGTGGGACCCCACCTACCAGAAGGCGTGGGCCGAGGCCGTCACCGCCGAGGTCGTGCGCGAGGGCTGGGACGGGGTGCTGGCGGACAACGACTTCAACTCGCTGAAGTACTACTCGTCCGCCGTGCTGAAGGGCGCGCGGGACGCGGCCGAGTCCGACCGGATCATCCGCGAGGGCATGGACGCGTTCCTCACCACGGCGGGCGACTCGTTGCAGCAGGCCGGGAAGATGCTGATCCCCAACCTGTCCGAGTCGCACCTCACCCCCGGCCGGTGGTCGGCGCACTCCCGGTACGACGGCGCGATGGAGGAGAACTTCGGCCTCCGGGACACCGGAACGGGTGAACTCCTCACCTTCAAGGGCAACGAGTGGAAGGAACTCCGGTCACAGGCCGCGCTCGGCGAGTCCTGGCTGCTGCTGATCACCCACACCAAGGGCACGCGGGAGGAACGGGTCGGCTACGCCACCGCGGCGTTGCTGGCGAGCCCGCACACGTGCTGGTCGGGCGCCACGACGCGGGACTACCGCCACCCGGACTGGTCGCGGTACCAGGACTCTCGGCTCGGAGAGGCGACCGAGACGGCGAACCGCCTGCCGTCCGGCGTGTGGGACCGGCGGTTCACGGGCGGGTACGTGGCGGTGAACCCGACCGGCCGGATCGCGACGGTGACGCCGCCGCCGGGGCTGGTCAACTTCGACGGCGGCGCGCCCGCGCCGCCCGCCGTGAACATCGGGGCCGGCGACGCGCTGATCCTCGTGAAGCCCGGCAGCCCACCCGCGACCACGGCCACCACCAGCCCGACCGCGCCGTCGACCACGACCACCACCGCCCCGAGCACCACGACGACCACGGCCACCACGACGACGACGGCCACGGTCACGACGACGGCGACTGCGACTGCGACAGCGACGACGACACCGACCAGGACCACCACCACAGCCCCGCCGGGGCCCAACCCGACCACCACCACGTCGACGACCACACCGCCGCCACCCACGACGACGCCGGTGGTGCCGCCGACCACTACTCCACCGGCGCCGACCCCATGAGGTGGCGGTAGAGGTCGAGGTGGCGGCGGGCGCACACGTCCGGCGCGAACCGCTCCCGGGCCCGTTCGGCGAGGAGGCGACCGGTGCGGCCGGGGTCGGGATCGGCGAACAACTCCCGCAACCGCGTCGCCAACTGCCCGACGTCACCCGGCGCCGCCAGCAAACCACCGGCCCAAGCCTCGTTGGCACGGGACTCGCCGACACCCGGCTCGCCGGCACAGTGCGCGCCGACACCGGGCGCGCCGGCGTAATCCTCGCCCGCACCGGGCGCGCCGACGCGCAGCACGCCTGGCGCACCCTCCCGCGGCCGGGCGTCGACACCCCGACCGGGGTCATCGGCGATCAGGCCGGCGTCATGCCCGACCACCGGCAGGCCGCCGGAGGTCGGGCCGCCGAGGCCGAGACCGGCCGTGCCGTGGCCTGCCGTGCGGACACCGGCCGTGCCGTGGCCTGCCGTGCGGACACCGGCCGTGCCAAGACCGAGGGCGGCGAGGCCAGCGGTGCCGAGGTCGGCGGGGGCAGGAGCGGTGGCGGAGGCGAAACCGGGGGCGCCGAGCATGTCGGCCACGCCGCCGGTGTCGGTGGCCACCACGGGCTTGCCGGCGGCCATCGCCTCGGCCACCACCAACGGTTGTTGCTCCATCAGGGACGGCAGGACCAGGGCGTCGTGGTGGCGCAGCAGGTCCGGCACGTCGGCGCGGAACCCGAGGAACGTCACCCGGCCCTCCAACGCACGCGCCCGCACCTCCGCCGCGGCACGTGCCGGCCCGTCCCCGACGACGGTCAGCGTGGCGTCGGGCGGCATCACGTCGGGCCTCGCCAGGGCGTCCAGCAGCACGTCCAAGCCCTTGCGCTCGACCAGCAGGCCGACGAACACGAGCCGCCGCACCGGTCCCGTCGGCGGCTGGACGTGGGCCAGGTCCACGCAGTTGTCGATGTGCGTCACCCGATCGGCGGGCACGCGCAGCCTGGTGGTCAGGAACCGGCCCATCGCCGGCGCGGGCACGACGGTCCGGTGCACGGCGCGGGCCACCACGGCGTCGGCCGCCAGGACGACCCGCGTGTACGCCGAAGGCCCTGCGGCGCGGGGAACGCCCCGGAACCACGGTTCGGCCACGTCGTCGGGCACGCCGTGGTACGTGTGGACGACCTTGATCCCGGACCGGCGCAGACCGGCGGCGACCAGCCCGGCCCGCCGATCGGCCGCGTGCACGACGTCCGGCCGCCACGCCCGCAGCGCCGCCCGCGCCCGCCGGCCCGCCCGGACGTCGGTCTTGTCGCCGACCTCCACCAGCTCGTGGCGCCCGGCCACCGCCTCCGCACCCCGGAGCGGCACGGGGCCGAACACGCGCACGTCGACGTCACCGGTGTCCAGCAGCGCGCGGGCGAGGCGGACGGTGACGTCCACCGGTCCCCCGCTGTCCTGGGTCAGCAGGTACGCGATCCGGGGCCGCCTCACCGGACACCGACCACGAGCTTGTCCACCAGGGTCGCGACCTGGTCGGCCACCTGCCGCCGGTCGAACAGCAGCTCGACCCGCCGCCTGCCGTGCGCGCCCTCCTCGTCGGCCAGCGCCGGGTCGGCGAGCCGCCGCGCGACCGCCTCCGCCAACGCCGCGACGTCACCCTCGGGCGGCACCGCGCCGGCCTCCCCGACGCTCTGCCGCGCCCCGCCGACGTCGAACGCCACCACGGACCGCCCGCACGCCATCGCCTCCAACGGCACCAGCGCCATCCCCTCCGCCCGCGACGGCATCACGACCACGTCGGCGGCGGCGTAGAAGTCGGCGACCGCGTCGTCGTGCCCCCACCACAGCACGGACGCGTCGTCGTGCTCGGCCCGCCACCGCTCGGCCATCGGCCCCTCGCCGACCAGCACCAACCGGGCGTCCGGCACCCGCTCCCGCACCAGGGGCCACGCCGCGAGCAGCTGGTCCTGGCCCTTCAGCGGCGCGAGACGCCCGACGCACACCGCCGTGGGCGCGTCGGGCAGGCCGAGCCGCCGCCGCGCGGCGAGCCGGTCGGCGGGGCGGAACCGGTCGGTGTCCACGCCGTTGCACACCACCTCGGCGGGTCCGGTCACGCCGGCGGCACGGCCCAGGGCCAGCTCGTCGTCGCTCACGCACACCAACTGGTGCGTCCACCGGGCCGCCAGCCGCTCCCACGCGCGGGCCGCGCGCCCCACGACGCCGCCGGCGCTCTGGAACGACCACATGTGCGGCTGGAACAACGTCGGCTGACGCCCGCGCACGACGAGCCTCCCGACCATGCCGGCCTTGGAGCTGTGCAGGTGCACGACGTCCGGCGCGAGGTCGCGCAGGAGGCGCCGCAACCGGACCGCCTCCCCCAGCAGGCCCGGTCCCGGTTGCCGCCCGGCGGGCCACTCCCGCACCTCGACCCCCACGGCCCGCGCGCGATCGGCGAGGGGGCCGGGCGGGCACACCACGGCGACCGCCCACCCCTGGTCCCGCTGCGACCGCACCAACTCCAGCACCACCCCGGCCACGCCCGCCGCGACGGGCTGGCTCACGTGCACGACCCTCACCGCCGCACCTCGCGCAACGCCTCCCGGTTCGCCGCCACCACGACCACGCCGCACACCACCGTCAACACGACCCCTTCGGTCATCGCGCCCACCACGGAACCGGGTGGGCCGAACACGTCACCCGCCAGGAAAGCCACCGCCGCGCAGCACCCGGCCGCCACGACCACGCCCACGACACCCCCGCGCAGCGCGCCCAGCGGCGGGCTGAGCCCCCGCCGGGCCAGCGCCAGCCACGTCCACGGCACCAGCAGCCACGCCGCCGCCACCTGCACCGCGGCGACGGCCACCACGCCGTGCGACGTGAACGCCAGCAGCCCGCCCACCAGCAGCACCAGGTGCGTGGCCTCCAGCGCCAGGTACCGGCGCGCGTGCCCGGCCGCCTTCAGCACCTGGTACCAGACGTGCAGGAGGCTGATCCCCAAGCCGTACAGGCACAGCAGCGCCAACGGCGTCGCCGCGCCCGCCCACCGCCCGCCGAACACGACCACGCGGTCGGACATCGCCGCCGTCACCGCGTAGAGGCCGCCGGTCACCACCAGCACGGCCGTCGTCGCCCGACCGACCACTTCGGACAGTTCTCCGCCGTCCCGGATCAGCCTGGCGCACAACGGGAGCAGCACACCGCCGAGCACCACCGCCACGAGGATGTACGGCACCCAGGCGATCCGGTAGGCCAACGAGTACACGCCGACCGCCTCCGGCCCGTGCGCCCGCCCGAGCGCCAGGTAGTCGAGGTTGATCAGCAGCACCGCGACCAGCGCCCCCGGCCCCACCAGCGCGATCCACCGCACCGCCTCGGCCGCCGCGCCCGCGTCCCACCCCGGCCGCACCCGCACCCCGACCACCACGCCCAGCACGGGCTGCGCGACGGCCGTGCACAGCAGCCCGACCACGAGCGAGAGGGGTCCGACGCCGCCCGCCGCGAGCGCGATCGTCACCGCCGCGCCGAGCACGGCGCCGCCCGCGTCGGGGAGCAGCCGGCGGCGGAAGTCCAGGTCGCGGTGCAGCAGCCCCATCTGCACCCCGGCCACCGCCGAGAACGGCAGGCTCAACGCCGCCCACCGCACGAGGGGCGCGACGGACGGCGCGTCCAGCGCGTGGGCGATGCCGTCGGCCGCGAGCACCAGCCCGAGTGCCAGCGCCAGACCCGTGCCCGCGCTGAGGGTGAGCAGCGTGCCCGCCACCCGGCGCGGATCGCGGTCCGTGCGGCTGACCACGTCGTAGACGCCCATCGACTGCACGACCTGGCCGATGTTCACCAGCGCCACGGCGAGCGCCACCAGGCCGAGGCCCTCCTCGGTGAGGAACGCGGCCAGCACGAGCGTGACGCCCATCTGGCTGCCCTTGCTGACCACGTTCACCAGGAACAGCCACAGCGAGCCGCGCACGGCCCGCTGGCCGACCGCCGTCACGTCCGTCCCGAGTGGACCGGACGGCGTGCCGCCGTGAAGGCGACGAGCAGCAGCCACGCCGCGACGACGGCCACCCCGTCGACGGTCACGTCGACCCGCGTGCCGGCCACGTCCCGGATCGCCAGGTTCACGAAGTGCAGGTGCGCGAACGGGACCAGCAGGAGCAGCAGCGGCCAGCCGAGCCGGTCGCGGCGGCGCCACCACAGCACCGCCACCGCCGCCATCGACGGCACGGCGATCAGCACGTCACCTGGCTGGTGCACGACCGCCACCACCACGGCCAGGCAGGTGAGCAGGTCGGCCGCGGCCGGTTCGCCGAGCCGGTCCAGCCGCCGGGCCAGGACCGCGCTCACCGCGAGCACCCCGACCAGCGCGAACGCCTCCGCCCCCGGCGGCAGCCAGCCCGTGACCCGGTACCAGACGGCGGCGAGGTCGACGCGCTGCGCGGTCATCGAGTCCACCGCGCCGTACGCGGTCTGGCCGGCGTGCGCCAGGTTCGCCGCGATCACGTCCAGGAACGGCCCGATCCCGCCGCCGCGCACCACCAGCGGCACCACGACGACCAGGCTCGCCACCGCCGCGACGGCCGTGCCGGTGAGCGCGACCCGCCGCGACCCGCGCGCGAACAGCAGCACCGCCAGCGGCAGGCCGAACTGCGGCTTCAGCCACGCCAGCGCCAACGCGACCGCCGCCCACCTCGGGTGGCTGGTGCGGGCCAGCAACGCGCCCGCCGCGCCGACCGCGACGAGCGGGTTCACCTGGCCGACGTACAACTGCGCCTTGCCGACCTGGCTGAGCAGCAGCACGGTCGAGATCACCGCCGTGCCGAGCGCCAGTGGCACGTGGGGGCG